>NZ_QEKQ01000001.1 GCF_003096655.1 Tamilnaduibacter salinus
GCCTGCCGAATGGCAGGCGCAGGACGTCGGAGCAACGCGACGACGGGCCCGAAGGGCCGAGCGCCGAGAGGCGCGAGCAAAGTAGGTCATCGTCATGACCTGCTCCCCTCTGGCTTAACCGCTCCACGCTTAGTAATGTTCATTACAGAAGAGGACGATGAACATGAAAAAGCGATTCTCGGAAGAGCAGATTATCGGGATTCTCAAAGAAGCTGAAGCCGGGCTGACGGTCAAAGAACTGTGCCGCAAGCACAACATCTCTGATGCGACCTTCTATACCTGGCGTAAGAAGTACGGCGGACTGGAGGTGTCCGAGGCACGTCGGCTGAAGGCCATGGAGGACGAGAATGCCCGTTTGAAGAAATTGTTGGCCGAGTCAGCGCTGGATAACGAAGCCCTCAAGGCCGCGCTCAATCGAAAGTACTGACCGTCGAGAACAAGCGCGAGGCCGTGCGCGCGATGCAGCAGCGAACGTCGATTTCGCAACGCAGGGCCTGTTTCCTCGTCGGGTTATCCCGCGCCTCGTTTCACTATCGCTCCACGGTATCGCAGAGCGACGTGACGCTCTGCGAGCGTATCAGCGCACTGGCTTACGAACGGCGTCGATTCGGTTACCGCCGGGTCCATCAACTGCTTCGCCGGGAGGGCATTCACGTGAACCACAAAAAGGTTTATCGGCTGTACCGCGATGCAGGCCTGGCTGTACCCAAACGCAAGCGCCGCAAAGGCGTTGCGGTGGAGCGACAGCCTTTGGTTCTTCCCGAAGCGGCCAATCAAACCTGGTCGATGGATTTTGTCATGGATGCGCTGGCGAGTGGCCGGCGTATCAAATGCCTGACCATCGTTGATGACTTCACCAAGGAATGTCTCGACATTCCAGTGGCCAGCGGTATTTGCGGCGACCAGGTCGTTCGTACTCTGGAGGCCATTGCCGCGTTCAGGGGTTACCCTCAAGCGGTCAGAACCGATCAGGGACCGGAGTTTACAGGCAAGGCTCTGGATCGGTGGGCTTACGACAACGATGTTGAACTGAAGCTGATTCAGCCCGGTAAGCCCACTCAGAATGGCTACGTCGAAAGCTTTAACGGGAAATTCCGGGATGAGTGCCTGAACGAACACTGGTTCCGGGATCTGGCTCATGCCCGTCAGATCATTAGCCAGTGGCGGCGTGACTACAATGAACAGCGACCTCACTCGGCCTTGAACTACCAGACACCACTGGAGTTCGCTGCTGACTATCGCTGTGGGACGGATGGAACAACGCTAACCGACATTACTAAGCGGTGACTGGTTAAACAATTGGGGGCAGGTCAGCGGCGCCGTTGGGGGTTTTTTATTGGCTGCACGAAAGGGATGATCTACGGGGGTGTGAGCCCCGATGCCCGCCAGGGCAGCCAAAGCACCGCGTTGGCAGGGGCGAACGCCCGGGGCCTCTGCGCCCCGGGCCGGGTCATCGTCGTCGTGCGCAGCACGACCGGCCTGAACCGCCCGTCAGCCTCTGAATAACTGACCTAAGGCGACACATCGTTGCCGTGCAAGACACTGCCCCGATAACGGCCCATTAGTGGCCGCCAACGCGAACCTCCCCCTTCGGCCTCCACCGCCCCGATCCTGTATACTTTCATCAAATCCCAGAAAACGGCATGCGATGATCCGGACGGAAGCACAACGTCAGTTCTATTTAACGGCCATGGGTGTTCGCCCTTGGTATGTCCGGTCGTCTTTGCCTGGGGCAGCGACTTCCCGCGCGCTGGATTTCACCGAACCTGAAGCGGTTACCCCGGCCTCAGCGCCACCCAGTGGCACGGCCCCGTCGGCTCCTTCAACCAGCGACCGGCGTCGAGTCAATCGATTACGGGATATCCGTCAGACCATGAGTGCAGAGGCTGAGACGGTGGAAGAGCCTCGCGCGTCGGAGGCGACGGTCGAGCCGCCGGCGTCACCAGAGCCTGCGACCCGGTCGGATCATCCACAGCTGGAGGACATCACCTGCCGCCTTGGGTTCTGGTGGACGCCGACTTGGTGTCTGGTGAGCCTCCTGTCGGACGAAATCTCGGATGACCTGCAGTCCGGCCTTGCAAGGCGTATTCTCGCTGCTGTTGAGGACGATGCCCCGGAGGAACGGCTTCTGAGCTGGCCGCCATTCTCCAAACGCTCTGTGGTGCGCAGTGAGGGCGCCGAATTCCGGGCGTTGTTGGTATCCCTGTCCGATGCGGCCTGCCAAGGGCGCCGCCTGTTAGTGCTTGGGCTGGAGGAAGAACAAACCGCTCACGCCAACGCGATACGGGAGGTGTTAGTCCCAGAAGAAGCCGTGTCCGTGTCAGGGCCTGCGTTGTCAGAAATGGCCGCCAACCCGGAAGGAAAGCGGGCCCTCTGGCGGCGTTTGCGTGAGGTCTGCAGGGTGTCGGCATGAGTTCGGGAACGTCGGTCTATCAGGCAGTCGCGTCTGCCGGTGACCAGGTCCGGTCGCTATCGGATCAGGATTTGCCTGCCATGGTCGCGATCGAACGGGCCAGTTACCGCCGTCCCTGGGCCGAGTCCATTTTCCGGGATTGTTTTCGCCCGGACTACCAGTTGTGGGGTGTCGAGAGCGACGGGAGGCTGCGTGGATACGCTGTTGTGGCGTGTCTGTTCGACGAAGCCCATCTGCTCAACCTGTGTCTGCATCCGGACGACCGGCGCCGGGGAATCGGTCGCTGCCTGCTTCGCCATGCTATTAAGGCGGCATTTGATGCCGGTATGGCCCGGATGATTCTGGAAGTCCGTCGGTCGAATATTGGTGCCCAGCATCTCTACGAGTCGGAGGGGTTTCTCCGGATCGGTGAGCGCCCCGGGTACTACCCGGACGTTCCTGAGCGTGAAGACGCTGTGGTGCTCTCACTGGAGGCGCCCGGGAGTCGCGACCGGCGTTAGTGGGCGTCCGGTCCGGTGCGGATTGTTACCGGCGGGTCAATCGGTGAAAATGGGCGCCTTTTCGCATTCAACCGGCCGCCGGAGTCCGGTCGGCCGACGCCGAGACGGGAGTGTCATGTCCAACGAGCAGAATCGCGCGGAAGTGGATAAGCGCCGTACCTTTGCCATTATCTCGCACCCGGATGCGGGTAAGACGACGATTACCGAGAAAGTCCTGCTATATGGCGAGGCGATCCAGAAAGCCGGCACGATCAAGGGTAAGAAGTCCGGCCAGCATGCCAAGTCGGACTGGATGGAGATGGAAAAGCAACGCGGTATCTCCGTGACGACGTCGGTGATGCAGTTCCCGTATGGTGACAGCCTGGTGAATCTGCTGGATACGCCTGGTCACGCGGACTTCTCCGAAGACACCTACCGGACTCTGACGGCGGTGGACTCGTGCCTGATGGTGATCGACGCGGCGAAAGGCGTGGAGGAGCGAACCATCAAGCTGATGGATGTGACGCGACTGCGGGACACCCCGATCCTCACGTTCATGAACAAGCTGGATCGCGATGTCCGCGACCCGGTGGAGTTGATGGACGAGGTTGAAGAGGTGCTCAAAATCGCCTGTGCCCCGATCACCTGGCCCATCGGTATGGGGAAACAGTTCCAGGGGGTCTACCACCTCCTGCGTGACGAGGTCATTCTGTACCAGAGCGGGCAGGGGCATACGATTCAAGACACCCGCACCATTAAGGGACTGGATAATCCGGAGCTGGATGAGGCCATCGGCCACTACGCGCAGGACTTGCGTGAGGAGATTGAACTGGTTCAGGGGGCCTCCCACGAATTCGACCTCGACGCCTTCCTGAAAGGGGAGCTGACCCCCGTCTACTTTGGCACGGCGCTGGGCAACTTCGGTGTCGACCACATGCTGGATGGCCTGGTGGAGTGGGCGCCGACGCCGCAGCCGCGGGAAACCGACAAACGCCTTGTGGAGCCCACGGATGAGGGCTTCTCCGGATTTGTCTTCAAGATCCAGGCGAACATGGACCCCCAGCACCGCGACCGGGTGGCGTTTCTGCGTATCGTCTCCGGACGCTACCGTCAGGGCATGAAGGCTCGCCATGTGCGGATCGGCAAAGACGTTCGGTTCTCCGACGCCCTGACCTTTATGGCCGGGGACCGGGATCACGCCGAGGATGCCTGGCCGGGTGACATCATCGGCCTGCACAACCACGGCACCATTCAGCTTGGCGACACGTTTACCGCCGGCGAAGACATGAAGTTCACCGGCATTCCCAACTTCGCACCGGAGCTGTTCCGGCGTATTCAGCTCAAGGACCCGCTCAAGGCCAAGCAGCTGCATAAGGGCCTGATTCAGCTCTCCGAAGAGGGCGCGGTGCAGGTCTTCCGGCCTCTCAATAACAACGACTTGATCGTCGGCGCCGTCGGGGTTCTGCAGTTCGATGTGGTCGTCAGCCGTCTGAAAACCGAATACAAGGTGGATGCCGCTTACGAGCCAATCAATGTCGCGACGGCCCGCTGGATCCACTGCGACGATCCCAAGACGCTGGAGCAGTTCCAGAACAAGGCACAGGAGAACCTCGCCTGGGATGGCAGTGACCACCTGACCTACATTGCGCCGACCATGGTGAATCTTCAACTGGCCCAGGAGCGCCACCCGGACGTGACGTTCCGAAAAACACGGGAACACTAGGAGTCTGGGCACACCGTTACCGCGGAGGGGCCATGCTCACTGATGCCCATTGTCATTTCGACATGCCGGCTTTCGACGGTCGGCGCGAAGAGATTCTGGCCGAGTGCGAACGAGTGGGGGTTGGCCATCTGGTGATCCCCGGCGTGCGTGCCCCGGACTGGGGGCGGATCCGCCATCTGACGGTGACGGATGGGCGTCTTTCGCCGTGCTATGGCATTCACCCCTGGTTTGTCCGCGAGCATGGTCATGACGATCTGGATCGTCTCCGGGAGTGGCTGATCCGTGAGCGTCCGCTGGCTTTGGGGGAGTGTGGGCTGGATCGTCTCCACGGGGATCTCGACGAGCAGATGCCCTGGTTCGAGTCTCAGGTCTGCCTGGCTCAGGAATTGGACCTGCCGCTGGTCATACACTCGGTGCGGACTCATGATGAGGTTGGCGTCGTGCTTCGACGTCATCGTCCGGACATTCCCGTACTCGTTCATGGGTTTTCCGGCAGTCCCGAGCAGGCGCAATCCCTTGTGCAGTCCGGCGTCTGGCTGGGTATTGGCGGTGTCGTGACCTATGAGCGTGCCCGGAAAACCCGGCGGGCGGTGGCGACGGCCCCGCTTGAGGCGCTGGTGCTGGAGACGGATGCGCCCGACATGCCGCCCGCTGGCGTGGCGAAGGGCGGTAACCGACCAGACTATCTGCCTCGGGTGCTTGCGGCGTTGACAGAGTTGCGACCGGAGCCGGCGGATGTCATCTGCGAGCAGCTGGTCCATAACGTCGCTCGTCTCTATGGCTGGGAGTAACCGACGAGGGGCAGGACGGGGTTGGCATTGCAGGCCGCTTTCAGTATACTTCGCGCCCTGGCTTTTCAAGGCATCCCGCTGTCTCAGCCCCGAACAGCGTGAGGCCACCAAATCGGGAAAAGATCATCGCCACCGGTTAAACGGTATGGCGGCGGTCTTTAACGTTCGTTTATAGCGTTACAGGGCGGAATCCATGAAAACTCTGAGTGCGAAACCAGAAACCGTCACGCGTGACTGGTATGTTGTCGACGCAGCCGGCAAGACGCTGGGCCGTCTGTCAACTGAAATCGCCCGTCGTCTGCGGGGCAAGCACAAGCCGGAATTCACGCCGCATGTGGACACCGGTGATTACATCGTCGTTATCAATGCCGGTCAGGTTCGGGTTACGGGCAACAAGTCGACGGACAAGAACTACTACCACCACACCGGTTTTCCCGGCGGTATCCGCTCGATCAACTTTGAGGAGCTGATCGAGAAGGCTCCGGAGCGGGTAATTGAACATTCGGTGAAGGGCATGCTGCCGAAAGGCCGTCTGGGCCGTGCCATGCTCAAGAAGCTGAAAGTATACGGTGGCGCTGAGCATCCTCACGCGGCGCAGCAGCCCAAAGAACTGGACATCTGACGGAAGGCGATTATGTCTGTAGCACAAAATTACGGTACGGGCCGCCGCAAGAACTCCACGGCTCGGGTATTCATCAAGCCGGGTAGCGGCGAGATCACGATCAATGATCGGCCCATCGAAGATTTCTTCGGTCGCGACACGCTGCGGATGATTGTCCGTCAGCCGCTCGAGGTCACGGACTCGATGGACCGGTTTGATATTCGCATCACCGTCGAGGGTGGTGGCAGCAGCGGCCAGGCCGGCGCGATTCGTCACGGTCTGAGTCGCGCACTGATCGACTATGATGAAACGCTGCGTCCGCCGCTGCGTCAGGCAGGGTACGTCACGCGTGACGCTCGTGCCGTCGAGCGGAAAAAGATCGGTCTGCGCAAGGCGCGGAAGCGTCCGCAGTACTCCAAGCGTTAATCCGGATCTCAGGAACGCTGAAAGCCCGGCTACGGCCGGGTTTTTTTGTGTCTGTTGAAACGCCCGCGGGGCGCGCCCGATCGCGTCGGAGGTGCTCAGTGACGCCGGTTGCCGACTTGTAAGGTGCAGGCAATTTCATTACCATTTTCGCGTCTTTCTGTGGGTTGTGAAGTCCTTATTGATGTGTGGCGGCCCGCGTGCGTTGCCCCGCATTGCCTGATGGGAGAAAACCATAATGAATAATGGCGACGTGAACCGGAGCCGACGCCGTTTCCTGATCGGAGCGACCTCCGTGGTGGGCGGTGTGGGCGTTGTTGGCGCCGCTGTGCCGTTTGTGGCGTCCTGGAACCCCAGCGCCAAAGCGGAAGCAGCGGGGGCGCCGGTGTCGGTCAATATCAGTAAGCTTGAGCCGGGCCAGCAGATCACCGTCAGTTGGCGGGGGAAACCGGTCTGGGTCGTCAAGCGCACGGATGAAATGCTGGGCCACATCAAGGAGCTCAGCGATACCGTCAAGGACCCGGAATCGGTTGAGGGCGGAATGCAACCCGCCTATATTGAAGGACCGTTCCGTGCCGTGCGTCCGGAGATCGCCGTTCTGGTCGGCATTTGCACGCACCTTGGCTGTGTACCAAGCTATCGTCCGGAGATTGCCCCGGATGATCTGGGCGAGGACTGGATTGGCGGTTTCTTCTGCCCCTGTCACGGCTCACGCTATGATTTGGCGGGGCGGGTCTATCCCAGTCAGCCGGCGCCTTTGAATCTGGAGGTGCCTCCCCATCGTTTTGATGATGATGTGACTCTCACAGTCGGTCTGGATCCGGAGGCGGCATAATGCAAAAACTGATTCAGTGGATTGACGACCGACTGCCGATCGTCGAGGCGTACAACAAACACCTTGGCCAGTACTACGCGCCGAAGAACTTCAACATCTGGTATTTCTTCGGATCGTTGGCGATGCTGGTGCTTGTGAACCAGCTGGTGACCGGCATCTGGCTCACGATGAGCTACACGCCAACCGATGCGGGCGCCTTTGCGTCGGTCGAGTACATCATGCGTGATGTGGAGTGGGGCTGGCTGCTTCGCTACCTGCACTCCACCGGCGCGTCCGCCTTCTTCGTGGTGGTTTACCTCCACATGTTCCGTGGCCTGATGTATGGCTCCTACCAGAAGCCACGCGAGCTGATCTGGCTCTTCGGTATGCTGATCTACCTGATCCTCATGGCGGAAGCCTTTATGGGTTACCTGTTGCCGTGGGGGCAGATGTCCTACTGGGGGGCCCAGGTGATCGTCAACCTGTTCGGTGCGATCCCGGTCATCGGTGAAGAGCTCTCGCTGTGGATTCGTGGTGATTACCTCATCTCCGGTATCACGCTGAACCGCTTCTTTGCGCTTCATGTGATTGCGCTCCCGCTGGTGCTGATCGGTCTGGTGGTGCTGCATATCCTGGCGCTGCACGAAGTGGGTTCCAATAACCCCGACGGGATCGACATCAAGAAGAACAAGGATGAAAACGGTGTTCCGAAAGACGGTATCCCGTTCCATCCGTACTATACAGTCCACGACCTGATGGGCGTGGGGGTTTTCCTGTTTGTGTTCTCGATCGTGGTGTTCTTCTTCCCGGAAATGGGTGGTCTGTTCATTGAGAAGCCGAACTTTGAACCGTCCGACCCGCTGAAGACTCCGGAACACATTGCGCCCGTCTGGTACTTCACGCCGTTCTACGCCATGTTGCGTGCCGTGACGGTCGACTTCCTCGGACTGCCGGCGAAGTTCTGGGGGGTTGTTGTCATGGGCGGCGCCATTGCCATTCTCTTCGTTCTGCCATGGCTGGACCGGAGCCCGGTTCGCTCCATGCGTTACAAGGGCTGGCTGAGCAAGATTGCGCTGGCTGTACTGGCGATCAGCTTCATTATTCTCGGCTATCTCGGGATCAAGCCGGCGACGCCGACGCGTACCGCTGTGGCCCAGGTGTTGACCGTACTGTACTTCCTGTACTTCCTGCTGATGCCGTTCTATACGCGCCTGGAGAAAACAAAACCGGTTCCGGAAAGGGTGACAGGCTGATGAGAAAACTGATTGCTGGTCTTTTCATGATGTGCCTGCCGGCCCTCGGGCTGGCGGCTGGCGGCGGTGTGGCTCTGGATACAATGGAGCCAGATCACACCAATAAGGCATCGCTCCAGCGTGGGGCGGCCCTGTTCACAAACTACTGCATGGGCTGTCATTCCATGGAGTATGCCCGGTACAAGCGGGTGGCGGAGGATCTGGAGATCCCGCAGGAAATCTATGAAGAGAACCTGATCTTTACGGGCGCCAAGATTGGCGAACTGATGAAGATCGGCATGGATTCCGAGCAGGCGGCCAACTGGTTTGGTGCGGCGCCGCCGGACCTGACGCTGGAGACCCGCCTGCGTGGCGAGAGCTGGGTCTACTCCTACCTGCGGGGGTTCTATAAAGATGACAGTCGCCCGATGGGCGTCAACAACGTGGTGTTCCCGAACGTCGGGATGCCTCACGTACTGGTTGACCTTCAGGGGCTGTGTGCAGTCAAGCCCCACATTGGCAGTGAGTCCAGTGTGGATCCGCTCAGCGGTAATGAAGTGAACGGCTCGGTCTGCCCGGAGTGGGCCTCCGAAGGCACGATGACGCCGGCGGAGTTCGACAGCGCCATGTACGACCTGACCAACTTCATGTCCTACATGGGCGATCCGGTCAAGGTCGAGCGTGAGCGGCTGGGTGTCTACGTGCTGATCTTTATCGCGATCTTCTTCGTGTTCGCCTTCCTGCTCAATCGCGAGTACTGGAAAGACGTACACTGACAATTCAGGTATAATCCCCGCCGGGCATCAGTCCAGCAGACGGTCATCCGCCGTCTGCTGGACTTTTGCGTTTCGCCATTCCAAAAAAACGATTCGTATCCAAGTGTGGGGTAGCTCTATGGGCGTTGTGACCAGACGGTCCTCAATGACGTTTTTCTCGGACCCAGCCAGTCACTACAGTCACCGTGTCCGGATTGTACTGGCCGAGAAAGGGGTTACGGTCGATGTCATTGATGTGGACCCGGACCATCCCCCAGAGGAGTTGGCGGACCTCAATCCGTACAACGCTCTGCCCACGCTTGTTGACCGGGACCTGGTCCTCTACGAGCCGAATATCATGATGGAGTACCTGGATGAACGCTTTCCGCATCCACCGCTCCTTCCGGTTTACCCGGTGGCTCGCGCCAACAGCCGTCTGATGATGCACCGTATTCAGAAAGACTGGTGTGGCCTGGTTGACCAGATCCTGGCAAAGCCGAATGTCAAAGCCTCCGAAGCGGCTCGCAAGGAATTGCGTGAGAGTCTGCTGGCGACAGCGCCATTGTTCGGTCAAATGCCTTTCTTCCTGTCAGAAGAGTTCAGCATCGTGGACTGCTGCATGGCGCCGATCCTTTGGCGATTGCCGGCGTTGGGCATTGAGTTGCCTGAAAAGCAGGCCAAGCCGCTGTTGCAGTACATGGAGCGAATGTTCCAGCGTGAGGGATTCAAGGCCAGCCTATCGGAGACGGAACAGGATATCCGGGGCTGAGACGGTGACGACCGGTGCTGACGAGACAGAACATCGTCGCGCCTGATCGACGGAGTAATCATGTCCGAAGACGAGACGTCCAAGATGACATCGAGCCGGCCCTATCTGGTCCGGGCGTTCAACGAGTGGATTCTGGATAATGGCTGTACGCCCTACATCCTCGTGGATGCGGGGATTCAGGGGGTCCAGGTGCCGTCAGAGCATATTGCCAACGGCCAGATCGTTCTGAACATCAGCCCCTCGGCCGTAAAGGGTCTGATGATCGCTAACGAGGCCCTCGAATTCAGTGCCCGTTTCGGAGGCGTACCGATGCAGGTCTACGTACCGCTGATGGCAGTGCTAGCCATCTACGCCCGGGAGAACGGGCAGGGTATGGTGTTTGGCAACGAACCGGGGTCGCTGGATCACAACCCCGACGGTGGTCCGGACGGCGATGGCCCCGGTGGCGGCAAGCCGGAACGTCCCTCGGGGAAGCCCAGCCTGAAGGTCGTGAAGTAATTCGTGTCGGGGCGCTGGTTCAGCCCCCGAATAGCTTGTCGTCAACCAGGGCGCTGAGCGCATTGACGATCAGCAGGAAGAGAGTGGAGGCCTGCACTGGCGTGACGTCGGGCAGGGCGAGCGCGTGGTCTTCCTGTTGGAGAAGCGAGTGCGCGTCGGTCTTCTGCTGGGCGCTCAGGATCAGAACCCGCATGTCCCGGTCGTGGGCCGCCTGAATCGCCTGAATCAGGTTGGCCTTATGTCCGTCGTCCACAATGACCACCAGCAAATCCCCCTCCTTGCCCAGTGCGCGAACCTGCCTCGAAAAGGTTTCATTGAACCGATTGTCCCGGCAGATGGCCGAGTAGGTCGTGCCGTCTGCGCCCAGGTTCATCGCGGGAAGCGCCGGGCGGTCCTGATCGAACCGGTTCAGAAGGTTGGTGCTGAAGTACTGCGCGAGCGTGTTGGCGTTGCCATTGGCACACATCATGACCTTGCCGTCATTCAGTAGTGTTTCCACGATGCCATCGGCCGCTGTACTCATCTGCTCCGGCAACTCGCCCGCGACCTGCGCGGCGTTTTCCATATGCTCGGCAAAGAAGCTGCTGAGAAGGGGGGAATCTGCCATAGTCTGTGTTGTGTCCCGTCTGGCGAATTCGTTAATCGGTAACCTGAAAGGCGTTCTGTATCCATTGTGCCCGATAGCGGCGAATGCGGCCGGGCGTCATGGCCAGTACATCGAATCGACAGGGCGTGTCCCAAAGCCTGTGCCGCTGGAGAAACCAGGAAGCGGCCCGTATCAACCGCTGTTGCTTGCGCACCGTCACCGATTCCAGAGCGCCCTCCAGGCTCCCCTGTCCGCGGTAGCGGACTTCGACGAAAACGAGCTGTTTCTCATCGTAGCCGATAATGTCTACTTCGCCGCCACGGCAATGAAAATTCCGCGATACAATCCGCAGGCCGCGTCGTCTGAGATACCTCTCCGCCGCCTCCTCGGCGGCCTGTCCGGTTTGCCGACGCCCCTCCCTGGGCTGCTGAGTCATGGTGCTACTCCGTCTCCGACTCGGGTTCCGGCAGAGTCCGGGGGCGCCCGTCCTCGAAGATCGCCCATTGTTGGCGGCGCTGCACTCGTCCGTCCCGGTTCATCGTCAATGTGCCGGTCAGACCGCCGACCTGAGCCTCCGGCAGGTTGCGCAGCAGGTGCGCCTCCATGGCGAGGCGCCAGGCATCCGCGCCGAGTGCGAACAGGCGTCCCTGGCGACGAACGACCGACCGCAGGGCATCCGTTGCCTGGCTCTGGAATGCCGGAGGTGGATCGAGTACCCAGGGAATGTCGGTGAACAGGACCCCGTTGAGGTCGCTGTCGCGGTTGGCGTCCGGCTGACCGGCATAGACGGTGGAGGGCGCGTAGACCGGCAGGTCACCACCATAGTAGAAGGCGAAGGTCGGTTTGAGCTGACGGGCGGTGTCTGGCGAGGCCACCATCACGATCGCGTCAATGTCCTGGCGTCGCCTTGGTTCGAATTCAACGTTCATTCCGATGGTGCGCTCCACGGTAATCGCGCGATCCCGACTGACATCCACGCGGAATGCCTTCGCCACCACATCCTTCAGGCTCTCCCGGGGATCAAAGCGAACGATGTCCAGCAGCGTACCGTCGAGCGTCTGGATCCGATCGGACAGGGCGCGGGCGACCCGGTCTCCCCAGTCTCCCCAGGGGGTGAGTGCCACGGCCTGAGGGCGACCGTCCATAACCAGTCGTTCGGCAAGCTGCTGGGCTTCATCTTCGGCTGACAGGCCGAACTGATACAGGTTGGCCGGTCCCTTGGTCTTGCTTTCGCTGTAGTTCAGCGCCAGCACCGGCACCGGTAAATTCTCCTGTTGCGCCAGGGTGGTCACGGCGGGTTTGGAGAGGGGGCCAACGATCAGGTCGGCGTCGTTCTGGACCATTTCCTGATACAGGGCATCGAATTCCCGGTCTGCCGAGTCGTAGATGCGGATCGTTACGGACGCTTTTTCTTCGTCCGGGGTGGTATAAAAACGGGCCAGAAAGCCGTCCCGGACGGCCTGACCGGCTTCGGACAGGCGGCCCGATTGCGGGAGTGCCAGAGCAATGGACTCAGGACGCTCAGCCGAGAGAGTGACGATCAGTGACAACTCGCCCGGAAGTGTGTCTCGTGCGGGGTGGTCCGGCCAGTTGGTCTGCCAGTCCCGGACTGCCTGAGCCTGACCATCCAGACCCGTACCGGCATTCCGAAGGCGCAGGGCCAGCTCCAGCCACCCCTGTTGCAGGTTGCTGAGCGCGGTGGCGGATGCATCAGACAGCGATTCCGTCCGGCTGCGCTTGAGCAACTGCCAGATGGCATTATGCGACTGCTCGCCGCTCATCCGGGCGAGTGTCGCCGACGCAGCGATTCGTGTCTGGGCGGCCGCGACGTATAGACCGGCAAGCGATGCGGTGTCGGACTGGAGTCGGGCTGCTGCGGCCTGGCGGTCTGCTGGATAGCGAGTGAAATGGTCCGGTGCTAACGGCGCGGTGAGCGCGCGGGCCCATTGGCTGTCTTCCAGCGCTCTTGCGCTGCGCAAGGCCAGCAGGGTGCGCTGGTTCTGCACCGCCTCATTCGCGCGGTCAAACACGGTGCTGGTCAGGATGCGGCGGGCTTCTGAATGGCGGTTTGCGGACTGCAGCCGCGACACCTGTTCCAGCAGTGTCCGGAGAGCTTCTGGGGTGGCGCCGGCGTCTCTGGCGGACTCGAGCGCGCTGGCGGCTGTCAGCCTCTCCAGGCTGCGATCCTGGACCGACGCGCATCCCGAGAGGAGCATCAGAAGGCAAAGCAGGCCGGTCAGGGTCGTTGTGCGAAAGGTACGAACTGTCATGCGAGCACCGGTTGTATTGCGGATCTTCAGGAACCTGTGTTGGGCTCCCGGGCCGTCACGCCCCTGTCTTGTGCCGCTTGTAACCTGAAGCGACGCTGGGCATGATGCCAACGGACCGCCAGTCTACCAGTTTGCCGACGGCATCTCACCGGCGGGGTAGCGGCGCAAACCGGCGAATGAGGGCTTTGTAATGAGTCGTTTTGACGAGAAGGTTGACGGTGTGCTGTACATTGTCGCCACTCCGATCGGTAATCTGGAGGATCTTTCCCGCCGGGCTGTGGCCGTACTCTCTGGTGCGGATGTGATAGCGGCAGAGGACACGCGCCACACCCGTCGGCTGCTTGATGCTCTGGGTATTGATGTGCCGATGCTGTCGTTTCATGAGCACAATGAGCGGGAACGGCATGAAGCGATTCTGGATCGGGTGGCGGCGGGCGCGTCGGTAGCCCTTGTCTCTGATGCTGGAACGCCCCTTATTTCCGATCCCGGCTATGTTCTGGTTCGCGCGGCCAGGGCGCGTGGTGTGCGGGTCTGTCCGATTCCCGGCGCCTGTGCTGTCGTGGCGGCCCTGTCTGCGGCCGGTCTGCCGACCGATCGGTTTGCCTACGAGGGGTTCCTTCCGGGACGGCGCAAGGCGCGGGATGAGCGCCTGGCCGCCCTGCGTGACGAGCCCCGGACGCTGGTCTTTTATGAATCCCCTCATCGCATCGCGGGAACGCTGGATGCCATTGTTGAGCATGTCGGTCCGGAGCGGGAGCTGGTTGTGGCCCGGGAGCTGACGAAAGCTTTCGAGACCTTTTACCAGGGCACCGCGCAGGTTGTTCGCGACCAGATGTTGGCCGATGATCATGGCCACCGTGGAGAGTTTGTTCTGATGCTGGCGGGCCAGGTGCCATCGGAAGTGCCGGCGGGCCCGGGGCCAGACGCGGATCAGATGCTACGGGTACTGCTTCGGGATCTGCCGGTCAAAAAGGCGGCGCGGATCGCCTCCGAGCTCAGTGGCGTGCCCAAAAACCAGCTTTACCAGAGGGCGCTCGCCCTGAAATAACCCGATTCGGCGATGGCGCCCTCTCAAGAAACCGCTAATTTTGCTTGGTTCCTTGCGTCGCGCCGATGGACGTCGTATTGTCGCGCCTGAGCTCGCTGGGCAATCGCCGCTTTGCTGGCCCTCCGGGGTGGCCAAGGGGAGGAAAGTCCGGGCTCCATAGGGCAAGGTGCCAGGTAACGCCTGGGCGGCGCGAGCCGACGGAAAGTGCAGCAGAAAGGATACCGCCCGGTCACTGCGGTGATTGGGTAAGGGTGAAATGGTGCGGTAAGAGCGCACCGCGTGGCTGGCAACAGTCCACGGCGATGGCAAACCCCACCTGGAGCAAGACCAAATAGGAGTCCGACGGTGCGGCCCGCACTGGACTCGGGTAGGTCGCTTGAGGCCTGTGGTAACGCAGGTCCTAGATGAATGGTTGCCCCCGACAGAACCCGGCTTACAGGCGAGCTCATTCTTCCTTTCTTTTCTGTGACGCCCTCCTGATAGATCAAAAAAATCTGATGCTTGAGAGTATTTCTCGATAACCCTCGCACTTTATTGATTTGCGTCGGTTTATCGCCTTCCTGTTTGTGCGTTTTCTCGCCACCTTTCGTTAACTGCTTGTCATAAAAGGAAGTTTTGCCAGTGCGTCGCCATTGATTGCGCTTGCATTGGGGATAGTGCATTCCTATAGTGTGCAAAAGTGGTAAAAAGTGGTCAGAAGTGGTTTTTTGTGGTTTTTGAGGGCTGGAAGTGGGAGAATCTCCCGTTTTCGTCCCGTCATGATCAGGAGCGCTGCCCCGCAGCGGCATAACGAGTGCGGCTATGAGCAACTTTCTTGGCAGTCACGCCATCAACATGGATGCGAAGGGGCGCCTGGCGATCCCCACGCGCGTCCGTGAGGAGATGGATCGTGTCTGCGGGGGTCGCATCGTCCTGACGGCGAATGCCGATGAAGAGCGCTGCCTTCTGGTCTACCCGGAGCCGCAGTGGGAAGAGATCCGTCCTCAGATCGAGGCGCTGCCCAACATGAACCGCAAAGCCAAGCGCCTGCAGCGCAAAATGCTCGGTCATGCCACGCCACTGGAGCTGGATGGTGCCGGGCGGATTCTGGTGCCCGGGACACTGCGCAGCTACGCCGGGTTGGAAAAGAAGCTCATGCTTGTCGGGCAGGGCAAGAAGCTGGAGCTCTGGAGCGAGGAACGCTGGTTCGCCTGGCTGGATGATGAAGACGACGGTGATGAGATGCCGCCCGAAATGGAGTCACTGTCGCTATGACCGGGCATGGCCACGCATCGGTCCTGCTCGACCAGGCCGTGGCCGATCTGGTGACCCGGTCGGATGGCCTCTATGTCGATGGCACGTTCGGTCGCGGAGGGCACAGTCGGTTGATTCTGGAACGACTGTCACCGGAAGGGCGCCTCATCGGGATTGATAAGGACCCGGAAGCGATTCGGGTTGGCACGGCGCTGGCCTCGGAGGATCGCCGTTTCCGGATCTGCCACGGCAGCTTTGCCGAACTGGCGGCCCTGTTGGGAGATAGTGACGAGAGCGGCGTGGACGGCGTCCTCCTCGATCTCGGGGTGTCGTCACCGCAACTGGACGACCCCAATAGGGGGTTCAGTTTCATGCACGACGGTCCGCTCGACATGCGCATGAATCCGCAGCGGTCGCCCAGCGCGGCTGAGTGGCTGAACAGCGCGGGTGAGAAGGAGATCGCGGACGTGCTCTGGCAGCTGGGTGAGGAGCGATTCTCCCGTCGGATCGCGAGGGCCGTTGTTGCGCAGCGCCAGGAAGCACCGCTGGCCACCACCCGGGAGCTGGCGGAACTGGTGGCCAAAGCCGTTCCCAAAAAGGAAAAACACAAGCATCCGGCCACGCGGACGTTCCAGGCGGTGCGGGTCTTTATCAATCGCGAGCTGGACGATCTGGATGCCGGGCTGGAGGCGGCCGCTGAGGTCCTGCGCCCGGGCGGGCGCCTGGTTGTGATCAGTTTCCACTCGCTGGAAGACCGGCGGGTGAAACGTTTTATGCGGGACCGTGTGCGCGGTCCCCAGCTGCCGCGCGGGTTGCCCGTGACGGCTGACCAGACAGAAACGCCCTTCCGGCTGGTCGGCAAGGCCGCCCGGCCGGGGGAAGCCGAAGTGGCCGATAATGCACGGGCTCGAAGTGCGGTCATGCGCGTCATGGAACGCAAGCCGAGTCACTGGGGGGATGCCGAGTCATGAGTGCTGTCACGATTGAGAAAACCGCCCAGGGCCGGACGCGGCCGGCGGATCAGGTCCGCGTTGGAGTCAGTCGCGCTCTTCGGCTGTCTAAGCAGGTGTTCCGTTCACTGGCACAGCGCCAGGTTCTGATTACCGCGGGCCTGGCGATCTGTCTGCTCGTCTCAGCGACCGCTGTGGTATTCAGCTCTCACCAGAACCGGGTGCTGTTCAGCGAGCTGGCGAGTCTCCAGGAGCAGCGGGATGCCTACCAGAGAGAGTGGAGTCAGCTCCTGCTGGAACAGAGTGCCCTGAGTTCGCACAGCCGGGTTGAGCGGCGTGCGGTGGACACACTGAATATGACGGTGCCGGACCGCGACGATGTGGTTCTCGTGCCGTCCCATTGATGGCGCTGCTCCCGTGAGCTGGCGCCCATCCGGAGAGGTTGTGACGTGGTGGAGTCGACCCGGAAATGGACATTGATGACGATGATGCGGCGCCTGGTTTCTGCCTGGCGCTTTGTCTTCGTTGTGAGTGTGTTTCTGGCCGCTGGTGTCACCCTGGGGTGGCGCCTGGTGGATCTTCACGTTGTTGATCAGGCCTTTCTGAATCAGCAGGGCGAGGTGCGCAGCACGCGAATCGATCCCGTCGAAGCCCATCGCGGTATGCTGACCGATCGCAAAGGACAGCCCCTTGCCGTCAGTACACCGGTGGAAACCATCTGGGCCAATCCCCGTGACATCGATGCGGACGACCCTCGCATCGCCCGCGTTGCCCGTGTTCTGGACATCAGCGAAGCCGATCTGCGCCGTCGTTTGCGCACGCACCAGAACCGCCAGTTCATCTATGTGCGCCGCAAGGTTCAGCCGGAACTGGCGGATGCCGTCATGGCCCAGGACGTGCCGGGATTCCACACCCGCCGGGACTACCGGCGCTATTACCCGACCGGTGAGGTGTCGGCCCACCTGACTGGTTTCACCAACATCGACGAGCAGGGGCAGGAAGGCATCGAGCTGACCTACAACGATTGGCTGAGTGGTCAGGCTGGCGCCAAGCGCGTGGTTCAGGACAACCGTGGCCGTGTGATCAAGGATCTCAGTCTGGTTCGTGAGGCAAAGCCGGGCAAGGACCTGGCTCTGAGCATCGATCTGAGACTCCAGTACCTGGCCTACCGGGAGCTGAAAGCCGTCGTCCAGGCGCACGATGCCCGTAGCGGAACACTCGTCATGCTCGATGTGGATACCGGGGAAGTGTTGGCCATGGTGAACCAGCCTTCCTTCAATCCGAATGACCGGAGTCAGCTTGACCCCAGGCGATTACGGAACCGGGCCATCACCGACCTGTTCGAGCCCGGGTCGACCATGAAGCCCTTCAGTGCAACGGCCGCGCTGGAGACAGGGGCATTCACGCCCCGGACCCGGGTGGAGACCTCCCCGGGTTATCTGCGTTTCGGGCAGTACACCATCCGGGACACGCGAAACCACGGCGAGCTCAGCCTCAGCGAAGTGATCTCCGAATCCTCGAACGTCGGCATGAGCAAAGTGGCCGGGGAAATTGGCGGTAACACGATTCGTAACCTCTACTACCGGGTTGGCTTCGGGCAGGCCACGGGCGTGGGCTTCCCCGGCGAGGCGGTGGGGGTTCTCCCGGCGCCTCCTGAATGGCGACCGGTGGAAGTGGCAACCCTCTCCTACGGCTATGGCATGAGCGTCAATGCCCTGCAACTGGCGCAGGCTTATATGGTGCTGGCGAACGGCGGAGTGCGGTACCCCATCAGCCTCCTGAAGCAGGATGAGGCCCCGGAAGGCGAGCGAGTGATCCCCGAAGCGGTGTCCCGCCAGGTCCGGGGAATGCTCCGGAAAGTGGTGGAAGAGGGTACGGGCCGGCGCGGCGCGCCTGCGATCTACGACGCGGGCGGGAAAACCGGCACGGTGCATCTGGTCGGCGCCGGTGGGTACCAGAAGAGTCAGTACAAGGCGATCTTCGCCGGCGTTGCACCGGCGGATAATCCGCGGGTGGCCTGTGTGGTGGCGGTCGACGCGCCCAGTAACGGGGAATACTACGGCGGCGAAGTGGCGGCCCCGGTTTTCGCCCGGGTGGTCAACGACGCGCTGCGGCTGATGAACGCCCGTCCGGACATCGACGGTACGAGCGTGGCGCAGTCCCCGGTCGATGATGGGGAAAGGGGGTAACCATGTACCTGGCATCCCTTAGTGAGCTGCTTCATCCGGTTGTCGACGTTCCGTCGGTTTTTGACGTCACCGTGCACGGACTGACGTCCGACAGCCGTGACGTGCAGCCGGGCGATGCGTTCGTCGCTCTGCCGGGCGCTCGCACGTCGGCGGATCAGTACATGGACGATGCCATTCACCGGGGCGCCGTGGCGGTCCTGCTCGCCGGGGGAAACGCCGGTCGATGTCGCGAGCATCACGGTGCCCTGGTGGTGGACATACCCGACCTGCGCCGGCATCTCGGCTGGATCGCTGACCGTTTCTTTCAGTCACCATCCAGGGCACTGGATGTGATTGGCGTGACCGGCACGAATGGCAAGACCTCTGTCACGCACTACATCAGCCAGCTGCTGAGTCATGCCGGTCATGACTGCGGCGTGGTGGGCACTCTCGGCTACGGTATGCCCGGCCACCTGAAGCCGGCGACGCACACGACGCCAGATGTGATCCGGATCAATGAGGCTCTGGACGGCATTCGTGAGCGCGGTGGCAAGGCCGCTGCGATGGAAGTGTCCTCACACGCGCTGGATCAGGGTCGGGTGAATAACCTCACGATCCGGGGGGCGGTATTAACGAACCTGAGCCGGGATCATCTTGATTATCACGGCAGCATGGAAGCCTATGGCGAAGCCAAGGCTCTGTTGTTCCATCGCGAAAGTGTGGACTTCGCGGTTCTGAATTTCGACGACCCCTTTGGTCGTCAGCTCTACAGCCAGCTCGACGGCCAGTGTGACCGGGTTCGATACACCCTGCACGAGCCTCAGACCGAACTCTGGCTGACACGTTATGCGGCTCATATTGATGGCTTTGAGGCGCAGCTGGATGGCGATTGGGGCGCGTTCGAGCTCACGGTGCCACTAATGGGACGCTTTAACGTCAGCAATGCTCTGGCCGCGGTCGCGACAGCGCTGAGTCTGGGGCTTTCCGTGGACGCCGTGCGCACCGCAGCAGCCCGGCTCGTGGCGCCGCCAGGTCGGCTCGAGTCATTTGCCGGTGCCTCCGGTGTGCGGGTCGTTGTGGATTACGCCCACACGGCGGACGCCCTGCGCAACGCGCTCGAGGCCTTGCGGGATCACGTCGAGGGAACGCTCTGGTGCGTGTTTGGCTGTGGCGGCGACCGGGATGCTGGCAAGCGCCCGGACATGGCCCGTGAGGCCGAAGCCGTGGCGGACCGCGTGCTGGTCACCGATGACAATCCGCGAAATGAAGATCCGGAGGCGATCACCAACGACATTCTGGCCGGGTTCGGGAATCCGGCCGCAGTCACCGTGATTCACGACCGCGAGGCGGCGATCCGTGACGCCGTCATGAATGCACAACCCGGTGATGTGGTGCTGGTGGCCGGGAAAGGCCATGAAACCACCCAGGAAGTGGCGGGTGAACACCGGTATTTCAGCGATGCCAGCGTGGTGCGGCAGGTCCTGGTCGACCGGGAGGGTGCGGCATGATTCGACCATTTTCACTGAGCGAGGCCGCAACGATGATTGGTGCCCAGCCCCCGGAGCAGTCTGGGACGTTCAGCGAGGTGTCAATCGATACTCGGACGCTCAGCCCGGGCGCTCTATTCATCGCCCTGCGGGGGGAGCGCTTTGACGGGCATGATTTTCTGAGTGAGGCAGCCCGTCTTGGGGCGGTGGCTGCGGTCGTCGACACGGAGCAGCCTGGGGCAGAGCTCCCACAGTTGGTTGTGGAAGATACTGTGACCGCGTTAGGCCAGCTCGGACGGGGGAATCGGTCACTGTGCGAGGCCGGTGTGGCTGCAATTACCGGCAGCAGCGGAAAGACAACCGTCAAGGAAATGCTGGCGGGTATGTGTCTACGGTCTGGTCCGACCCTTGCCACGGAAGGCAATCGAAATAATCACATTGGGGTCCCCCTGACTCTGTTTCGGCTCTGTGAGGAGCACCAGTACGCCGTGATCGAGCTGGGTGCGAGTGGGGTTGGCGAAATCAGCGACACAGTCAATCTGGTTCAACCGACTGTCGCGCTGATTACCATCGCAGGCGACGCCCATCTGGAAGGGTTCGGCTCGTACGAAAACATTGTCCTTGGCAAGGGCGAGATCATCGACGGCGTACCAGAAAACGGCACCGTCGTGCTCAACGCGGATGACCCTGCCTGCGAGCAGTGGCGGGATCGCGCCGGACATCGCCGTGTATGGACGGTCAGTGTCGACGCGGGGCGATCGGCCGATTTCCGGCTTGTGTCTGTGGCAGCCCTCGCTGATGGGGAATCATTGACGGTCTGCGATCCGGAGGGTCGTGCGGTCTCTCTTACGCTTCGGCTGCCGGGAGCCCACAACCGGACCAATGCCATGCTGGCGCTCGCGGCGGCACGGGCGCTGGGGGTGGACGACGATGCGATTGACGATGGGCTGGCCTCGGTCGGACCGGTCGAGGGGCGTTTGCAGGTTCACCCATTGGGTGCTGGTCGCGAGCTGATTGATGACAGCTACAACGCCAACCCCGGTTCGTTATCCGCGGCGCTGACGTTGCTCTCGGACAAACCGGGCCGGCGGGTTGCCGTGCTTGGCACCATGGCCGAGCTGGGCCCCGACGCCGCGAGACTCCATGAGCAGGCGGGCCAGGAAGCCCGTCTGGCCGGTGTCGATCGTCTGCTGGCGCTGGGCCCGAATGCCGAGGACTACTGCCGGGGGTTTGGCGAGGGAAGCCGTGTCTGCTCCGGCCACGACGAGGCCATCCGTGAGGTGCTGCCGGAGCTGGCGGCTGCCGTCACGGTATTGGTCAAGGGTTCACGCAGTTCTGCCATGGAAACCGTGGCCAGAGCGATAAAAACGAAGGTGCAGGACGAATGCTGCTCTGGCTGACGGAAGTACTGACGCCATATTTCACCGACCTGGCCGTGTTCCAGTATCTGACGCTGCGCGGCATTCTCGGGGTGCTGACGGCACTGTTGCTGTCACTGCTGATTGGCCCCTGGATGATCCGCAAGCTGGGCCAATACCAGATCGGTCAGGCGGTTCGTGACGATGGCCCTGACACGCACCTGAGCAAGGCCGGTACGCCGACAATGGGTGGGGCACTGATACTGGTGTCGATTGCCATCAGTACGTTGCTCTGGGCGGATCTGGGGAATCGCTACGTCTGGGTCACCATTCTGGTCACGGTGGGTTTCGGCGCGATTGGCTGGATTGATGACTATCGCAAGGTCGTTGAGCGCAACCCGCGGGGTCTGCCCGCCAAATGGAAGTATTTCTGGCAGTCCGTCATTGGGGCTGTGGCCGCGGTGGCGTTGTTCTACTCATCGTCGTTGCCGCAGGAAACCTCCCTGTTCGTGCCGTTCTTCAAGAGCGTGAGTCTGGATATGGGACCGGTGGTATTCATCCTGCTGACCTACTTCGTGATCGTGGGCAGCAGCAACGCGGTGAATCTCACGGACGGTCTGGACGGACTGGCCATTATGCCCACCGTCATGGTCGGGGCGGCGCTGGGGATATTCGCGTACGTATCCGGGCACGCCCAGTTTGCCGAATACCTGTTGATTCCCCAGCTGCCGGGTAGCGGCGAGTTGATCATCTTCTGCGGCTCGCTGGTGGGGGCCGGCCTTGGGTTTCTGTGGTTTAACACCTATCCGGCCCAGGTGTTTATGGGCGATGTGGGGGCGCTTGCGTTGGGCGCGGCGCTGGGCGTGGTCGCCGTCATCGTCCGGCAGGAGATTGTGCTGTTCATCATGGGTGGCGTGTTCGTGATGGAAACCGTGTCGGTCATGTTGCAGGTCATGTCCTATCGACTCACAGGCCGGCGGATTTTCCGCATGGCGCCGCTGCATCATCACTTTGAACTCAAGGGGTGGCCGGAGCCGCGCGTGATTGTGCGCTTCTGGGTCATCACCGTGGTGCTGGTCCTGATCGGACTGGCGTCACTGAAGATTCGCTAGGTGGAACGGACGCGATGAGTGTCATTGTTTCGGATCGTCGAACACTGGTGGTCGGACTGGGCAAGACCGGTCTGTCCTGCCTGCGCTACCTGGTGGACCAGGGGCGGTCTGTGGCGGTGGCCGATTCCCGTTCCGCGCCACCCGGACTGGAGACCGTCCAGCGCGATTATCCGGATGTCCCGGTCCAGTGTGGCGCTTTCGATGCCGACTGGTTCGCCGGCTTCAACGAGCTGGTGGTCAGCCCTGGCGTGAGCATCCAGACGCCGGCAATCCGGCACGCCCGCGAGCATGGCGCCGTGATCCGCGGAGACATTGATCTGTTCAGCGAGGCCGCCGAGGCACCGATCCTCGCCATTACCGGTTCCAACGGCAAAACAACCGTCACGACACTGGTGGGGGAAATGGCGCGGGCCGCGGGCAAGCGGGTCGCGGTTGGCGGCAACATCGGCACGCCGGCGCTGGAGCTGTTGTCACCGGAGGTGGACGTCTATGTGCTGGAGGTGTCGAGCTTCCAGTTGGAAACCACCGACAAACTGGGGGCCGATGTCGCCACCGTCCTGAACGTCAGCGATGACCACATGGATCGGTACCCGTCGAAGATGGCGTATTTCGAGGCCAAGCAGCGGATCTACAACGGCTGCCGTCAGCCGGTGGTGAATCTGGATGACGCCCTCAGCATCCCCCTGGCCCGGGACGATCTGCGCTTCCTGTGCTTTGGCTTTCACCGGATCAATCCGGAAACGTTCAGCACGCGGGATGACGAGGGCCATCTCTGGATTACCTACGGCTTTGACAACCTGATCCGTTCCGATGAGCTGAAACTGCTCGGGACACACAATCTGTCGAACGTGATGGCGGCGCTGGCCATCGGTTTCGCGGCGGGTTTTCCGATGGACACCATGCTGCAGGTGGCCCGAGACTTCCCGGGGCTGCCCCATCGCTGTCAGCGCGTTGCTGATATTCGCGGTGTGACCTGGGTCAACGATTCCAAGGGGACCAACGTCGGTGCAACGGTGGCGGCGCTGTCCAGTCTGCAACCGGCGGACGGGCGGATCGTGCTGATTGCCGGCGGTGATGGCAAAGGGGCGGATTTCTCGCCGCTGGTCAGGCCGGTCCGGGAGTCGTGCCGGCACCTGATCCTGATGGGGTGTGATGCACAACGGCTGGGCGATGCTCTGTCCGACATTGTGACCGTGTCGTATGTCGACACCATGGATGAGGCGGTATCAGAGGCGGCGCGGATCGCCTGTGCGGGGGATCGGGTGCTGTTATCGCCGGCCTGCGCCAGCCTGGACATGTACGAGGATTATCAGGTTCGGGGCGATGCCTTTGTCCGGGCCGTGGAGGCGTTGTCATGATGGCGCAGACGCTCTCACCGGGGACGTTGCTGATGCCACGGCTGCGGCCACTGCCTGTGCTGGTTCTGACCGCGGCGACGCTGTTGCTGCTGGGCGTCGTGATGACCGGCTCGGCGTCACTGGAAATCGCCTCGGACGCGACCGGCAACCCCTTCTATTTCCTGGCGCGCCAGGGCATCTATGCCGTGTTGGGCGCGGCGGTCGCCATTATTGTTGCGAGCGTCCCCATTGCCTGGTGGGAAGGCAGCGGCTGGCTGCTGCTCGGGGTTGGTCTGGCGACACTGGCGCTGGTTCTGACGCCTCTGGGAACGACGGTGAACGGCTCGACGCGGTGGATATCTCTCGGGCTGTTCAACGTCCAGGTTTCCGAGATCGCCAAGATCTGCCTGATTGCCTATCTCGCTGGCTACGTGGTGCGTCGTCGGGAGGAGTTGGTGAACACCTGGATGGGCTTCCTCAAGCCGGTTTTGGTCCTGACGCTGGCGTCCGTATTGCTGATGGCCGAACCCGATTTCGGCGCGACCGCCGTTCTGATGGCGGCGGCGATGGGGATGATTTTCCTGAGCGGTGTTCGCCTGACCCGTTTCCTGCCTTTGATTGGCATCTGCGTGGCGGTCGGTGCGGCACTGGTGATGACGCAGCCCTACCGTCTCAAGCGGGTGGTGTCGTACCTCGACCCCTGGAAGGATCAGTTTGATACCGGCTACCAGCTCACGCAGTCGCTGATTGCCTTCGGGCGCGGGGAGTGGATCGGCGTCGGGCTCGGCAACTCGATCCAGAAGCTGTTCTACCTGCCGGAGGCGCACACGGATTTTGTGTTCGCGATCATCGCCGAGGAGTTCGGTTTGCTTGGCTCGTCCGTTGTGCTGGTGCTCTTTGGCCTGCTGGTCTGGAGCGCACTGATTATTGCCCGGCGGGCCGAGGTGTCCGGCATGCCGTTCGCGGCGTGTTTCGGGTATGGGCTGACGCTGCTGATTGGTCTTCAGGCGCTGATCAACATGGGAGTCAGCACCGGCCTGTTGCCCACCAAAGGGCTCACCCTGCCGCTGGTGAGTTACGGCGGCAGCAGTCTGCTGGCGACCTGTGTGTGTGTTGGGGTGCTGGCCCGGATTGAGCTGGAACGACAGGATCGGGAACGGTCCGACAATACCGGCAACGCGCCGGGAGGAGGCGCCCGGTATGACGACTAGGCGCTTCCTGATCATGGCCGGCGGAACCGGCGGTCATGTCTTCCCGGCACTGGCCACCGCCCGGGAGCTGCAGCGCCAGGGGCACGACGTCCAGTGGCTGGGCTCGCGTGGCGGTATGGAAGAGTGGTTGATCGGCCAGACCGATATTCCGTTGTCTCTGATCTCGGTGTCCGGCCTCCGTGGAAAGGGGCGGATTGCCCTGCTGATGGCACCGTTCCGGCTGATTCGTGCGCTGTGGCAGGCGCGGACGGTCATGCGCGCCGTTCGCCCCGATTGTGTGATCGGGATGGGCGGGTTCGCCTCAGGCCCGGGGGGCGTCGCGGCCTGGCTGAACGGTGTGCCGTTGGTGGTGCACGAGCAGAACGCGATTGCCGGGATGACCAACCGCTGGCTTGCCCGCTTTGCCAAAACGGTCATGGAGGCATTCCCCGGCAGCTTCGGGAACGAGGTGGTCACCCGCTGTACGGGCAACCCTGTGCGGGCCGACCTGGCCAGCCTTCCGGAACCGTCGCAGCGCTTCGCCGACCGGCACGGGGCCCTCCGGCTGCTGGTGTTGGGCGGTAGCCTTGGGGCAAAGGCCATCAACGAGACACTGCCGAAAGCATTGGCCCGTATGCCCGCGCCGGACCGGCCGGAGGTGCGACATCAGTGCGGCACCCGCAATCAGGCCGAGGCGGAGCAGGCCTGGAAGACGGCGGGCATTGAGGTCCGCCTGGAGCCATTCATTGACAACATGGCGGAAGCCTACGGCTGGGCGGACCTGGTGCTCTGTCGCGCCGGTGCCCTGACTGTGGCGGAACTCTGCGCGGTCGGTCTGGGGGCCATCCTGGTGCCGTTCCCGCACGCGGTGGATGACCACCAAGCGCACAACAGTGCCCAGATGGTGAAGGCCGGGGCGGCCGTGATGATCCGACAACACGAGCTGAGCCCTGAAGGGCTGGCCGAAACACTGACCGGGCTGGCCAGCGACCGGGCGCGCGTGACGAATATGGCGGACGCGGCGCGTGGCCTGGCCCGGCGGGACGCGGCGGAACGAGTAGTGAATTATTGTCTGGAGGCAGCTCATGCCTGAAGAAACCAATCCGCCCCTGGTCTACCAGGTGCCGGAAATGCGCCGGATCCGCCGTATCCATTTTGTGGGTATCGGCGGTGCCGGTATGTGCGGCATTGCCGAGGTGCTGTTCAACCAGGGGTATGACGTGTCCGGTTCGGACCTCAAGTCCGGAGCGGTCACCAACCGCCTTTCGGATCTTGGGCTGGACATCATGATTGGTCACCGGTCCGAAAACAGTGATCAGGCTGATGTGGTTGTGGTGTCCAGTGCGGTCACCGATGAGAACCCGGAAGTGGCCGCGGCCCGCGCGCGTCGTGTGCCGGTGGTGCCGCGCGCTGAAATGCTGGCGGAAATCATGCGCTATCGCCACGGCATCGCTGTGGCCGGAACGCATGGCAAGACCACAACCACCAGTCTGCTGGCCTCGGTGCTCGGTGAAGCGGGGCTCGACCCTACCTTCGTGATCGGAGGGCGGCTGAACAGTGCTGGCGCCAACGCCCGTCTGGGTGGTTCCCGCTATCTGGTGGCGGAGGCGGACGAGAGCGATGCCTCGTTTCTGCACCTGACGCCGGTCATCTCAGTGGTCACCAATGTTGAAGCGGACCACATGGAAACCTATGGCGGTGACGTCGAGAAGCTCAAACAGACGTTTGTCGAGTTCCTGCACAACCTGCCGTTTTATGGTCTGGCGGTCATGTGCAGTGATGACGCCTACGTTCGTGAGATTCTTCCTCGGATTTCGCGGGCCATCATCACCTATGGCATCGACAATCCGGAAGCCGATTATCGAGCCTGCAACATCCACAGTGACGGGCTGCGCACAACGTTTACCGTCCAACGGCCGGGTGAGCTGCCGGATCTGGCAGTCAGTCTTCGTATGCCGGGCCGGCACAACGTACTCAACGCGCTGGCCGCCATTGCAGTGGCCAGCGACGAGGGCGTCGATGATGACTCGATTGTGCAGGGACTGGACGCGTTTGGCGGCGTTGGCCGCCGGTTCCAGGTCTACGGCGATTACCCGGTCAGCGGTGGCCACGCGACTCTTATTGACGACTATGGCCACCACCCGACCGAGGTGGCGGCAGTCATCAGAGCGGCCCGTGAGGCCTGGCCGGACCGTCGTCTGGTGATGCTCTATCAGCCTCACCGCTTCAGCCGCACGCGGGATCTTTATGAGGACTTTGTCCGTGTGCTGTCCGACGTGGACGAGCTGTTGATGCTGGATGTCTATCCGGCCGGCGAGCCGCCGATCCCCGGGGCGGATGCCCGGAGTTTGTGCCGCAGCATCCGACAGCGGGGGCAGGTAGAGCCCGTGTTTGTGGAAAACCAGGACGAAATTCCGACCCTGCTCGGCCGCATTCTCAAGGACGGTGACCTGCTCTTCACCCAGGGCGCGGGCGACATCGGCGGCGTTTCCGCGCGGCTGGCGAAAAACGGGTTGATCGACGGAGGTGGCTCATGAGTCGGGCGCCGTATCGTATCGAGCCGGAGATGGCGCGGGCTCTGGGGCGGGTCGCGGTACTGATGGGCGGCGATTCCGCCGAGCGTGAGGTCTCCCTCAAGAGCGGCGCTGCGGTGACATCCGCGCTGGTCAGCGCCGGTGTGGATGCCTTCAGTCGCGATGTTCAGGGCACTCTGCTGAACGTCGCCAGGGACCCGGACTTCGACCGGGCATTCATCGCGCTGCATGGTCGTGGCGGAGAGGATGGCACCGTCCAGGCCATTCTGTCAGAAGCCGGTCTGCCCTATACCGGCAGTGGCGTGCTGGCCTCGGCATTGGCGATGGACAAGCTGCGGACCAAGTACGTGTTTGAGGGGTGTGGTCTGCCGACGCCCCGATTCCGGGCCATGGCGTCGGAAGACGAAGCGGACGACATTCTCGCGTCCCTGCGTTGTCCGCTCAGTGTGAAGCCGTCACGGGAAGGCTCCAGCATCGGTATCCGCAAAGTCGCGACGAAGGACGAACTGCTGGATGCCTTCGGCGAGGCCGTGACCCACGATACGCATGTGCTGGTCGAGGAATGGATCGAGGGGGCGGAGTTCACGGTGAGCCTGCTACAGGGCCATGCGCTGCCGGCGATCGGTCTGAGTACGGACAACACATTCTACGACTATGAGGCCAAGTACCTCAGCGACGATACCAGTTACCGGATTCCCTGCGGCCTGTCGACGGACGACGAGCTGCGGCTGCAGCAACTGTCACTCGAAGCCTTTCGGGTGTTGGGCTGTCGGACCTGGGGGCGCGTGGACATCATGCAGGACGCTGACGGTCAGTTCTGGCTGCTGGAAGTCAATACCGTGCCTGGCATGACCGATCACAGTCTGGTGCCCATGGCGGCCGATGCCGCCGGATACGGCTTCAGCGAGCTGGTTGTGAGAATTCTGCGGGACACTCTGGAGGAGGCCCCCGATGTTTGAACGGATTCTGATGCCAACGCGCAATGAGCCTCCTCGTCGCGGGGCCAGCCCCATGGATTCGGGCGGTGGCGACGGCCTGTTCCGTGTTCTCTCCGGCTGGCTCGCTATGATGCCCTGGGCTCAGCTGGGTCTGGCGATGACCGTGCTGCTGTTTGCCGCGGCCATGCCCTGGGCCACAGGTCAGGTTCTGGATGCGCTGGACCGTCAGATCGCGCGGGTCGACGTGGAGGGCGAGTTTCAGCGCCTCGAGCCCGGCCGGTTGAAGAACGATCTGAACGCTCTGGTGGGGCGGAGCTATTTCGCGACCGATCTGGAGGACGTCAAGCGCACGCTCGAACAGGAGCCGTGGGTGGCTTCGGCCGCCATTCGCCGGGTCTGGCCGGATCAGCTCACCGTGGATATCCGGGAGAAGCAACCACTGGCCTACTGGAACCAACAGTCACTGATCAGTCGCCGTGGCCAGATCTTCCAGCCATCGAATCCTCAGGCGGCCGGTCCATTGCCGCGCCTGAGCGGCCCCACCGGGCGTGAAGACGATGTGCTGGGCCGCGCCCGCGCCATGTCCGACCGCCTCCAGGCGGAGGGGCTGACGCTGGCGGGGCTGGCGCTGGCGCCCCGCGGTGCCTGGACGCTGACACTCGATAACGGCGTCATCGTCGCACTGGGTCGGACCCAGGTGGGCACGCGTCTGGACCGCTTCCTGACGGTATACAGCGAACGTCTGGCGTCCCGGATTCGTGACATCCGGCGGGTGGATGCGCGCTACACCAACGGCGTGGCCGTCCAGTGGAAACAATCACGGCCGGATAACGGCAAAAATTCATGAACCGGAACTGTGGTGAACCAGATGTCATCGGTTGAAGCGGAGAACATGATCGTCGGTCTCGACATTGGCACCTCCAAAGTGGTTGCCATTGTCGGTAAGCGTAAGCCCGACGGCACCATCGAGATCGTGGGAATCGGCTCCCATCCGTCACGGGGGCTCAAGCGCGGTGTGGTGGTCAACATCGAGACAACGGTCAACGCCATCCAACGGGCTGTCGAGGAGGCCGAGCTGATGGCGGGCTGCCGGATTCATTCGGTCTATGCCGGTATCGCGGGCAGCCACATCCGCAGCCTCAACTCGCACGGCATCGTCGCTATCCGCGACCGGGAAGTGACGCAGGCGGACATTGACCGGGTCATTGATGCGGCCCAGGCCGTGGCGATTCCGGCGGATCAGAAAGTGCTGCACATCCTGCCGCAGGAATACGTGATCGATAACCAGGAAGGCATCAAAGAGCCCATGGGGATGTCCGGTGTCCGGCTCGAGGCCAAGGTGCACCTGGTGACCTGCGCGGTGAACGCCGCCCAGAACATCGAGAAGTGTGTGCGCCGGTGCGGTCTGGAGGTGGACGACATCATCCTCGAGCAGCTCGCCTCCAGCCATTCGGTGCTGACGGACGATGAGAAGGAGTTGGGTGTCTGCGTCGTGGACGTGGGCGGGGGCACCACCGACATTGCCGTGTTTACGGCCGGTGCCATTCGCCATACCGCGGTGATTCCCATTGCGGGGGATCAGGTCACCAATGACATCGCCATGGCGCTGCGCACGCCGACGCAGAATGCCGAGGAGATCAAAATCAAATACGCCTGCGCGCTGACGCAGCTGGCGGGCGCGGACGAGACCATCAAGGTCCCGAGCGTGGGCGAACGGGCCCCAAGGGATCTCTCTCGACAGGCGCTCGCCGAAGTCGTGGAGCCCCGCTATGAGGAGCTCTTCACGTTGGTGCAATCCGAACTCCGACGGTCCGGGTTTGAGGACCTGATCCCGGCCGGGATCGTCATCACCGGCGGCTCCTCCACCATGGAAGGTGTGGTGGAGCTGGCCGAGGAAATTTTCCATATGCCCGTGAGGCTGGCCTCGCCGCAGGCGGTCTCCGGCATGACGGATGTGATCAACAACCCGGTGTATGCCACCGGCGTGGGGTTGCTGATCCATGGGTTCCGCCAGATGGACCTTGGTAAGGGACCCGCTCTGCGTGGCGAGGATGCCCCTTCGCTGCTTGAGCGCATGAAGAACTGGTTCACCGGGCAGTTCTGAGTGAACCGGGACAGCGGTGGTACGGCCGGAGGGCCGTTGGAAACGTCAGGTAGTCATCTCGCATAAAGCGCTGACGCGGATGCGTCGGACACGAAACGAAGGAGTAGGGGAAATGTTCGAACTGGTAGATAACGTACAACAGAATGCCGTGATCAAAGTGATCGGCGTTGGCGGTGGCGGTGGCAATGCCGTGCGCCACATGCTCAGCTCCGACATCGAGGGTGTCGATTTCGTCTGCGCGAACACCGATGCCCAGGCGCTGTCGGACCTTGGCGCGCGCCAGGTGATCCAGCTTGGTGGCAACATCACCAAAGGCCTCGGCGCCGGTGCAAATCCGGAAGTCGGGCGCCAGGCGGCGCTGGAAGACCGGGATCGCATCGCTGAAGCCCTGCAGGGGGCCGATATGGTCTTCATCACGGCCGGCATGGGCGGTGGTACGGGCACAGGCGCTGCGCCGATCGTCGCGGAAGTGGCCCGTGAAATGGGCATTCTGACGGTCGCGGTGGTGACCAAGCCCTTCACGTTCGAGGGTGGCAAGCGGATGACGGTCGCCGAATCCGGGCTCAAGGACCTGGAAGACAACGTCGACTCACTGATCACCATTCCCAACGAGAAACTGCTGGCGGTGATGGGCAAGAAGACCAGCCTGCTGGACGCGTTTGCGTCCGCGAACGACGTTCTGCTGGGCGCGGTGCAGGGCATTGCGGATCTGATTACCCGCAGCGGTATGATCAACGTCGACTTCGCCGACGTAAAAACCGTGATGTCCGAAATGGGCATGGCGATGATGGGCACGGCCCGGGCTACCGGCGAGAACCGCTCTCGCGAAGCGGCCGAAGCCGCTGTCCGCAGCCCGCTGCTTGAGGACATTAACCTGCAGGGCGCCAAGGGCATCCTGGTCAATATCACGGCCGGCATGGACCTGAACCTGGGTGAGTTCTCCGAAGTGGGCGATATCGTCCGCGAATTCGCTTCTGACTCGGCCACGGTGGTCGTGGGCACCGTGATTGATCCGGAAATGACGGACGAACTGAAAGTGACCGTGGTGGCAACCGGCCTGGGGGGCGATTCCGAACAGCCGACCAAGGTGGTGGACAACACCCGGACGCTGGATGGCAAGACAGACTATAACCAGCTTGACCGCCCTGCCGTACTGCGTCGGCGAGCCGTGGCCAATGGCAACGCGGCCGTGGATCAGGAAAATGAAGGTAAGGAGCAGAGTGTGGATTATCTCGATATTCCCGCATTCCTGCGGCGCCAGGCAGACTGATAGTCTGTTTGGCCCCTTCAAAGCGGGCGCGCAGTGTGTCGGATAGTTTATGACAATCCATTCATTCGTAATTGGTTAAATGGTAGTCAATTAAACTTTCTGGTAAGCTGGCGCGAGGACTTCGCTTGGAAGTTTATCGACCATTTATGACGGATTTGTGAACCGATGATCAGACAACGGACGCTCAAAAACACCATCCGTGCGACTGGCGTAGGCCTGCACTCGGGTGAGAAGGTGTATCTGACGCTGAAGCCAGCGCCGGTCGACACGGGGATAGTGTTCCGGCGGACGGATCTGGATCCGGTTGGCGAAATCAAGGCGAGAGCCGAAGCCGTCGGCGAGACCATGCTGTCCACAACGCTGGTGGAGAATGGCGTACGGGTCATGACCATCGAGCATCTGATGTCGGCGATGGCCGGGCTGGGAATCGACAACTGTATTGTCGAGCTCAGTGCGGTGGAAGTGCCGATCATGGACGGCAGCGCCGGTCCCTTTGTGTTCCTTCTGCAATCGGCGGGCATTGCCGAGCAGGAAGCGGCCAAGCGCTTCATCCGCATCAAGCGGGAAGTGACGGTCGAGGAAGAAGGCAAGAAGGCGACGTTCCTGCCGTTTGACGGCTTCAAGGTCAGCTTCGGCATCGAGTTCGACCACCCCGTGTTCAAGGGGCGTGCGACACACGCGACCGTGGACTTCTCCAGTACATCCTTCGTCAAGGAAGTCAGCCGGGCCCGGACGTTCGGGTTCATGCGTGACATCGAAAAGCTGCGCTCCATGAACCTGGCACTGGGTGGCAGCGTGGACAACGCGATCGTTGTGGATGACTACCGCATCCTCAACGAAGATGGCCTGCGCTACGACGACGAATTCGTCAAACACAAAGTGCTGGACGCCATTGGCGACCTGTATCTGCTGGGTAACAGCCTGATTGGTGAGTTCCGTGGGGAGAAATCCGGCCACGACCTCAACAACAAACTGTTGCGTCGGCTGCTGCAGGAAGAGGACGCGTGGGAAGTGGTGACGTTTGATGACGAGGCCACGGCCCCGATTTCCTATCTCAAGCCTGTGCTCGCCGCCCAGGAAGCCTGAGCCGGACGCTCAGTCCCTGGCATGACGAGCCAGTCTTTCGAGAACCTGACGTAAATCCTCGTCCTTCGTATGCCCGGCCTCCTCCATGAGGAGCCGGGCATTTTCCGTACTGATAGGGGGTGCGGGGGACAGCCCGGCGGGCGGTTTGCCCTGTGGAACCACACGGACCTTGAGTCGCCAGAGATGTCGGAAATCCGGGTCCTGGCGCAGTTCGTTCACCACGTCCCGCTGCCGGAGCCGGAGTTGGCTGGCATGAACGCTGTTGGGTGCTGACAGAGTCAGGTCGCCATCGCGGTAGGCCACGAAACGGCAGCCAGAGGCCAGTTCGGCAGGGATGGCCGTCAGCACCCGTTGCTCCAGTGCCTGGTGGTGTTCCGCCGCCTCCAGCAGCCGTTCGAGCGTTGCGCCTGGGGCCTCCTGGGCATTGAGTCGGAGTCGCGAGGGGTGTGGTTTCAATGTGTCCGTCCCGGTGTGGCGCGGTGTTCAGGATACCGTTGGTTACGAATTAACCAGTTTTGTGGCTGGCGTAATCGGCCAACTGTGATTAAGATTACCGGTTGCTGGATGGGCGGGTCCAGCCCGGCGGAGGACAATCGCCCGCCGGTTTCCTCAAGCGAGCGCATAACGTGTATGAATCTCATCGTTGTCACTAAAAAGCACGGCCGATCGCATTCACTGAATCTTAATCTCTGGATGCTGGGCGGCCTTGTGCTGGCAGGAATGACCCTGTTGTTGGCGGTGGGTTATGGCGGCTACCGCTTTGCGCAGAGCCAGGCCGCCGAGGGCGTTCAGGGCGCGAGTCCGGCACTGGTCAAGCAGTGGCATGAGCGCCTGTCGGAGCAGAAAGAGCGTCTGCAGTCGGTCCAGGCACAGGCCAATCGGCAGATCGATGCCCTGACTCTGCGGCTCGGTGAGATGCAGGGGCGTCTGCTGCGTCTGGATGCGCTGGGTCAGCGGCTGGTGGAAAGCAGTGGCCTGGCCAACGGTGAATTCAATTTTGACCAGGCACCGGCCGTTGGCGGGCCGGAGTCGCCCACGTTGGGGCCCTCCCTTTCTCCGCCGGGACTCAGCGCGATGATTGACCGGCTGGAATCGCAAATCAGCAGTCGGGAAAGTCAGCTGCGCCTGCTCAACGAGCTGCTGTCCCGGGAGCGATTGGAGGATGAGCGCTTTGTGGCCGGTCGTCCCATTACGTGGGGGTGGTTGTCGTCTCATTACGGGTACCGGACAGATCCGTTTTCCGGCAAACGCGCCTGGCACAGCGGTGTGGACCTGGCTGGCAAAGAGGGGAGCGACATTATTGCCGTGGCTGCGGGTGTCGTGACCTACGCCGATGATCGCTATGGTTACGGCAATCTGGTCGAGATTGATCATGGTGACGGCCTGGTGACCCGCTACGCGCACTGTAAGTCGATTGAAGTGTCTGTGGGGGATGTGGTCGAGAAAGGGCAGGTGGTGGCCCTGATGGGCAGTACCGGGCGCTCCACCGGTCCGCATGTTCATTTCGAAGTGCTTCGCGATGGCAAGACCCTGGACCCCGAGAAGTACATCCGCCGCGCGAGCCGCTAAGGCCGTCCATCTCCAGCGGCCACCCCCGACGGTGGCCGATTCCGATCCGGTGCACTCCCGTTGCACGCTGTCCCTTCCTGATCCGTCGGTGCCCGCAGCGCCCGCCTTTCTCAACTTCTTAAAATAAGGTTAGAATGCCGCTTTGGCAGTCTGCCCCCCGTGGCCTCTGCCCCGGTGCCGCATGCGGATGCCCCTTCCTCAACCGGTCGCGGTACGCAGACGGTGTCCGTCTGTCCAGGCAGTCCAGGATTGGCCCAGTGACCGGGCCGGGCGCTTTTCGATAACCAACGAAGCAGTGGTCTATGTTCTCTAAGCTTGCAACGAAGATTTTCGGCAATAAGAACGCTCGTGAAATCAAGCGCATGCGCAAAGTAGTCACGCGCATCAACGAGCTGGAGGAAACCTACACCGCCCTCTCGGATTCCGAGCTTCAGGGTAAGACCGCCGAATTCCGCCGCCGGCTGGATGAAAAGGAAACGCTGGATCAGCTGCTTCCGGAAGCATTCGCCACTGTTCGTGAGGCGAGTCGCCGGGTGCTCGGTATGCGCCACTTCGATGTGCAGCTGATCGGCGCCATCACGCTCCACGAAGGCCACATCGCGGAAATGAAGACCGGTGAGGGCAAGACCCTGGTCGCGACGGCCTCGGTCTACCTCAATGCGCTGCCTGGCGAAGGTGTACACCTGGTGACGGTCAACGATTACCTGGCCGAGCGGGATGCTGAGTGGATGGGAGCGGTCTACCGATTCCTGGGCCTGCAGGTCGGTGTGATCTATTCCGGTCAGGACCATCAGTCCAAGAAGGAAGCGTACGCCGCTGACATCACCTACGGCACCAATAACGAGTTTGGTTTTGACTACCTGCGCGACAACATGGCGTTCAGTACCGACGACAAGGTCCAGCGTGGGCTGAACTTCGCCATCGTGGATGAGGTCGACTCCATCCTGATTGACGAAGCGCGGACGCCACTGGTCATTTCCGGGGCCGCGGAAGACAGCTCCCGCCTGTATCGGGAGATCAACAAACTGGTGCCGGGTCTGGAAGCGGGGGAGGTTCCTGAGGAGGGCGAGCCCACCGGTGACTTTACGCTGGATGAGAAAACCAAACAGGTAGAGCTGACCGAGCAGGGTCATGAAAAGGTGGAGCGGCTGCTGGTGGAGCAGGGTCTTCTGGAAGAGGGCGACAGCCTCTATTCCGCCTCCAATCTGAGTCTGCTGCATCATGTCCATTCGGCCCTGCGGGCCCATCACCTGTTCCAGAAAGACATCGATTACATCGTTCAGGGTGGGCAGGTGGTCATCGTCGACGAACACACCGGCCGGACCATGCCGGGCCGCCGCTGGAGCGAGGGGCTGCATCAGTCGATCGAAGCGAAAGAGGGCGTGGACATCCAGGCGGAGAGTCAGACGCTGGCGTCCACGACGTTCCAGAATTTCTTCCGTATGTACGACAAGCTGTCCGGCATGACCGGCACGGCCGATACCGAGGCGTTTGAGTTCCGTCAGATCTATGGCCTCGACGTGGTGGTGATCCCGCCGAACAAGCCCATCCAGCGGATCGACTACAATGATCTGATCTACCTCACTCAGGAAGAGAAGTTCCAGGCCATCATCGATGAGATCAAGGACGTGGTCGGGGAGGGCCGCCCCGTCCTCGTGGGAACCGGTTCCATCGAGGCTTCGGAATTGCTCTCGATGCTGCTGCGCAAGGCGAAGATCGATCACGAGGTCCTGAACGCCAAGCAGCATGGGCGCGAAGCCCGGGTCATTGCACAGGCCGGCCGTCCTGGCGCCGTGACCATCGCCACCAACATGGCCGGCCGAGGCACGGACATCGTTCTGGGCGGCAACTGGGAGTTCGAGGTGGCGGATCAGGACGACCCATCCGAGGAAGACATCGCCCGCATCAAGGCCGAGTGGAATGATCGTCACAATCAGGTTCTGGAAGCCGGGGGGCTGCACATCATCGGGACTGAACGCCATGAATCCCGCCGGATCGACAACCAGCTCCGTGGCCGCGCCGGGCGTCAGGGCGACCCGGGCTCGTCACGGTTCTTCCTGTCTCTCGAGGACAACCTGATGCGGATTTTCGCCCCGGACCGGGTGAAGAACATCATGCAGGCGATGGGCATGAAGAAGGGCGAGGCCATCGAGCACCGGATGGTGACCAACGCCATCGAGAAATCGCAGCGCAAGGTCGAGGGCCGCAACTTCGACATGCGGAAGACGCTGTTGGAGTATGACGATGTGGCGAACGACCAGCGTAGTGTCATATACGAGCAACGCAACCACATCATGGGCTCCGAGGATATTTCGGATCTGGTCGAGACGGTTCGGTCCGATGTGGTCGATGATGTCATCAGTACTGGCATTCCCCCACAGAGCATGCCTGAGCAATGGGACATCCCGCTTCTGGAGAAGACCATCCAGGCCGAGCTGGCACTGGACCTGCCCATTCAGGAATGGCTCGACAACGACGACAAGCTCTACGAGGAAAAACTGCGCGAACGCATTCTGAATGAGGTCGTTGAGGCCTACCGGGCGAAAGAGGAGCTGGTGGGCAGTGCGGCCATGCGCAAGTTCGAAAAGCAGGTCTTCCTGCAGGTGCTCGATACGCTCTGGAAGGAACACCTGTCCAACATGGACCACCTGCGTCGTGGCATCCATCTGAGAGGGTATGCGCAGAAGAACCCGAAGCAGGAATACAAGCGTGAAGCGTTTAACCTCTTTGAAAGCATGCTTGAGGCGATGAAGAGCGATGTGGTCCGCGCGCTCAGCCACGTTCGTGTTCAGGGGCAGGACGAGGTGGAAGAAGTCGAGCGGCGCCGTCGAGAAGAACTGGAGCGCCAGTTGGCGAGTGCCAACCTGCGCCATGATCAGACCAGCGCCGCAGCGGAGGCCAGCACGACAGCCGGAGACGGTCAGGACGGGCAGGGTGAGCGCCAGCAGGAGGCGTCCGGAACCCCGGAAACCTTTGTCCGGCAGGAACGCAAGGTCGGCCGGAACGAGCCCTGTCCCTGTGGCTCGGGCAAGAAGTACAAGCAGTGTCACGGCCGTGTGAGCTGATTCGGGGGGCGCGACCATGAGTGTGGGACTTGGGCCTTTGCCCGACTTTCATCCCGTGGCGGGGGTCCGCCTTGGCACAGCGGCCGCCGGCATCAAGAAGCCTGGTCGCCCGGATCTGGTGGTGATGGCTCTGGATTCGGGCAGCCGGGTCGCCGGAACGTTCACCCGGAACCAGTTCTGCGCGGCTCCGGTGCTCGTCACCCGTGACCATCTGGCGGTCGAGCCACCGCGCTACCTGCTGATCAACACCGGCAACGCCAATGCCGGGAATGGCGAGGATGGCGTGGCCGATGCGCAGACCTGCTGCGATGCGCTCGCCCAGGAAACCGGCGGTGTTGCCGAACAGGTGTTGCCCTTTTCCACTGGCGTGATCGGGGAACGCCTGCCGGTGGATCGCCTGGTGGCCGGGCTTCCTGATGCGCTGGATGTGCTGTCGCCGACGGGGTGGGCGGATGCCGCCTCTGGCATCATGACCACGGACACCCAGCCCAAGGGCGCGACGCGCCGGATCACCCTGGGTGGTCAGACCGTCACGATCTCCGGTATCAGTAAGGGAGCCGGGATGATCTGCCCCAACATGGCGACCATGCTGGCCTTCATCGCCACCGATGCCGCGATCGATCCCGACCTGCTTCAGCAGTTGGTGTCCGAGCTGGGGGACCGGTCGTTCAACCGAATTACCATCGACGGCGACACCTCCACCAATGACGCCTGCATGCTGATCGCAACCGGCCAGAGCAATGCGCCGGAGATCACGAGTGCCAGTGACCAGTTGCCGGTGCTTCGCGAGGCGCTCCTGTCCGTGTTTCTGGAACTGTCCCATGCCATCGTCCGTGATGGGGAAGGGGCGACCAAGTTCATCACCATTGCCGTGGAGCAGGCCGCATCAGTGGACGAGGCGCTCAATGTGGCCTACACGCTGGCGCACTCGCCGCTGGTCAAGACCGCTTTCTACGCCAGCGATCCCAACTGGGGGCGCTTACTGGCGGCGGTCGGTCGGGCCGGGGTGGTTGGACTCGATCTGGAGCGGGTCGCCATTGATCTTGGGGACGTGGCGCTGGTCCGCGATGGCGGTCGGGCCGAGTCGTACACCGAAGAGCAGGGGCAGGCCGTGATGGATCAGCCCGAGATCACTGTCCGTGTTGACCTGGGTCGCGGGACGGTTCGTGAAACCGTATGGACCTGCGATCTGTCCCATGACTATGTGACCATCAACGCCGAATACCGGACCTGAGTCATGACGAAACCGATTCATGTGGCTGTGGGCGTGGTTCGCCGGGGTGATGAGGTACTGGTGGCACGTCGCCCGGACCATGTCCATCAGGGCGGTCGACTGGAGTTCCCGGGGGGCAAGGTCGAACCAGGAGAGCCTGCGCCGGAGGCGCTGAAGCGCGAACTGGCCGAGGAGCTTGGCATCGGGGCGACCACCGACGACATCATCCCGCTGATTCGTGTGGCTCATGACTACGACGACAAGTGTGTCTTGCTGGACGTGTTCGAGGTGACCGGTTTCACGGGCGAGCCCCACGGGGTCGAAGGTCAGCCGGTTGAGTGGCGGCCAGCGGCCAGTCTGGATCCCGAAGCTTTCCCGGCGGCGAATGGCCCGATCATCTATGCCGTCCAGTTGTCCGACACGATCCACATTACCGGCGAGGCCTGGTCTGGCGAAAACGTGCTCGCGACTCTCCGGGAGAAGCTTGAGGAGCAGCGCCCCCAAACCGTGCTGCTTCGCGCGCCCTGGCTCTCACGGGAGCACTATGCCGAGCGGGCCCGGGCGCTGGTTCCCATCTGCCGGGACATTGGCGCTCGATTGGTACTCCACGGAGAGCCCTCCGCACTGATCGATTGCCCGGATGCCGATGGTATTCACCTGCCGTGGCGAGTGGCCGAAGTGCTGGAGGATACCCGCCCGGTCAGCCGGCAATACTGGTTGGGTGTTTCCTGCCATAATGAGGAAGAACTCGCACAGGCATCGGTTCTGGAGGCGGACTACGCGTTTCTTGGCCCCGTGCAGGCGACAGCGAGCCACCCAACCACCAGCCCAATGGGGTGGGAGGTCGCTTCCGGCCTGATCGCCCGCGCCAACCGTCCGGTGTACGCGCTGGGCGGGCTGAGCACGGCGGATGTAAACACGGCACGCCACTATGGCGCACGGGGCATCGCCACGATCAGCGGGTGGTGGCGGTCCCCGTCGCCGGAGACGGACGAGGAGCCCTCCTGATGGCACACCTGACCCACCTGGATGAGCATGGCGACGCCCGCATGGTGGACGTCACGGAGAAGACCGTGACGGATCGGGAGGCCCGCGCCACGGCTTTTATTGCCATGCGTCCGGAAACCCTGGCGATGATCCGGAACCATGAGCACCCCAAGGGCGACGTGCTGGCGACCGCCCGTATCGCGGGGATCATGGCCGCCAAGAAAACCCACGACCTGATTCCCCTTTGCCATGCCCTGAACCTGACGTCTGTGAAGGTGCACCTGAGCATTGAGAATGCGGAGACGCCGGGGGTGCGGATCGAGTCCTGCTGTCGTCTCGCGGCGCGCACTGGCGTTGAGATGGAGGCCCTGACCGCCGTCAATATTGCAGCGCTGACTCTCTATGACATGTGCAAGGCGGTCGACCGGGGGATGGTCATCAGCGACGTCCGGTTGGTGGAGAAATCCGGTGGTCGCTCCGGCCACTGGGCCGGTTGATTCGCCTGTCTTCTGCGCCGCGCTGACGGCGGGGTACGCCCACAGAGCCCATTCTGCTAGAATGCGCGCCCTGTCGATTGAACCCGAGGTAACGCTGTGGCTGTTCGCTATGTCCAGAGCTGCCGGCTACCCACGCCGTTTGGCGTTTTTGACATGCACGGTTTCGAGGAAACCGACACCGGCAAAGAGCACCTGGCACTGACCCTGGGCGCGTTGGACAGCGATGCGCCAATGCTGGCCCGGACCCACTCCGAGTGCCTGACCGGCGATGCGCTGTACAGCATGCGGTGCGACTGTGGCTATCAGCTTGAAGAAGCGTTGCGCAGCATCGCCCGGGAAGGGCGAGGCATTCTGATGTACCTGCGCCAGGAAGGCCGGGGGATCGGGCTGCTGAACAAGATCCGCGCCTACCGCCTTCAGGATGAGGGGGCCGACACCGTGGAAGCCAACGAACAGCTTGGGTTTGCGGCCGATCTGCGCGATTACTCCATGTGCCGGGATATGCTCGGCCACCTGGGCATTCGCAGCCTGCGCCTGATGACCAACAACCCCCGTAAAGTGCAGGCGCTGGAGGAGTTGGGCATTACCATCGCCGAGCGCGTTCCGCTACACGCCGGTCGTAACCCGCACAATGAGAGCTATCTCGCCACCAAGCAGAGCAAGCTGGGGCACTGGCTTGAGACCCATCAGGACGATGACCCCGACGCCTCCCTCTGAGAACCGCCTGTCGTGCCCTGTCGCGTTCTGCTGAGTCTCTGACGCAGGCGCGCGCAATCGGCCCGTTGAACGCGTCCGGATTATTCGAGAATAAAAGCGCCGGATTCGGCGCGTCGGATATCGAACAATCCCATGTGAGGAAACAGGCCGCGCTTGAGCATCAGGGCGAGCAGGCACCATCCCAGGGCCAGCGGAATGCCGACGATGCCGATGATGGGGGTGTGGAAGGCGGCCACCGCCAGGTGCGCCAGACATCCCATCGTAAAGCCCACCGATGAGGTGTAGGCCTTGCAGAGAAAGGCGCTGAAGGCGGCGATGTAGACCAGCGACGCGATGCCCAGAACGGACAGGGCAACGGGCAGATAGGGATGAACGCCGTCAGGCAGCAGCAATGCCACACTGATGGACAACCAGGTTGCCATGCCGGCTACGACCCCGATCAGTAACCAGTTGGGGAGCTGGCAGTCCCGTCGCTGCTGGCGTCCACACAGACTGGCAATCTCGCGGGCCAGGTCCATGTCACTCAATCCCTGGCCCTGATAGGCCATGAAAATGTCCTCGCGCGATTTGCCGAGGTTGAGATCCACCTGCATGTCCTGCCGCAATCTGAGCCGCTGTCGGATCACTCCCAGACCTCCTTATCATCGCTTGCTGCCCGGCGCGTCCGCCATCCGGCGACGCCAATCATACGGATAACGGGTGCCATTGCCATTAACGGGTTCAAACTTCGGGGGCGAGAACCGCGCGTCGTCGGTCCCCGTTATGTGACGGCTTTGAGTCGCTCGTTACGACTGAGCATATCCATATAGTCGTCGATGCTGGCACGGATCCCCGGCGCATCGAGGCCGCATTCGGCCAGTTGCTCGCCGTGCTGTCCGTGGTCGACGAACCGGTCGGGGAGCCCGATGTGCCCGGTGGGCCTGAGGATGCCCAGACGATTGAGGTGCTCACTGACGCCGCTTCCAGCGCCGCCGGCGGTCACGTTCTCTTCCAGGGTGATCAACACATCGTGCTGCTCGGCCAGTTGTTCGACCAGTGCGGTGTCGAGCGGCTTGACGAAGCGCATGTCCGCGAGCGTGGCATTGAGTTGCTCGGCGACCTCCTGCGCCGGCGTCAGGAGGGTACCGAAGTTGAGGATCGCGATGCGCTGTCCTTCTCGTACCAAACGCCCCTGACCAATGGGCACGGTATCCAGCCCGTCATGGATGGTCGCGCCGGGTCCGGTGCCGCGGGGGTAGCGGACCGCGGCCGGCCCGGTATGCATCAGCCCGGTCTGTAACAGCAGCCGCGTTTCGTTCTCGTCCGACGGCGCCATGACGGTCAGGTTGGGGATGCAGCGCAGGTAGCTCAGATCGAATGCCCCGCCGTGCGTTGGCCCGTCCTGGCCCACCAGCCCGGCCCGGTCGATGGCGAACAGCACGTCGAGATCCTGAATGGCGATGTCATGGATCAACTGATCGTAGCCGCGCTGCAGAAAGGTGGAGTAGATGGCCAGCACCGGTTTGGCGCCGTCACAGGCCAACCCGCCGGCCAGCGTGACCGAATGCTGCTCGGCGATCGCAACGTCGTGGTACCGTTCCGGGAACCGTTGACTGAAGGCCACCAGATCCGACCCCTCGCACATGGCCGGGGTGATGCCGACGACCCGTTCATCCGCCTCGGCCGTATCACACAGCCACTGTCCGAAGACATTGGCGTATTTGGGTTTTTTTGGCGCGGCCGGCGCGTCGGCCGGCTTGACGGCGGGTTTCGGCTCGATCTTGTTGATGGCGTGATAGCCGATTGGATCCAGCTCTGCCGGACCGAATCCCTTGCCCTTGCGCGTGACGATGTGAAGGAACTGCGGGCCGTCCAGCTCCCGGATTTTTTCGAGTGTTTCCAGCAGCAATGGCAAGTCGTGTCCGTCGATCGGCCCGATGTAGTTGAAGCCCAGCTCCTCGAACAGGGTGCCGCCGGAAATCAGCCCCTTGAAGTGTTCTTCGGTCTTGCGGGCTAGGGCCATCATTTTGGGTGCACCCTGAAGCACCTTCTTGCTGCCATCACGGACCTGATTGTAGGCGCGGCTGGCCAGCAATTTGGCGAAATAGTTGGACAGGCCGCCGACATTCTGCGAAATCGACATGTCGTTGTCGTTCAGGATGACGAGCATGTTGGCGTGCAGGTGACCGGCGTGGTTCAGGGCTTCGAAGGCCATGCCAGCGGTCATGGCGCCATCGCCGATCACGGCAATGCTCTTGCGCGGGCTGTTCTGCTGGCGCGCCGCCAGGGCCATCCCAAGAGCGGCACTGATCGACGTGCTGGAGTGCCCGACACCGAACGTGTCGTAGGGGCTTTCGGCGCGTTTGGGAAAGCCGGCCAGGCCATCCTTTTTGCGGATGGTGCCCATCCGATGGCGACGCCCGGTCAGAATCTTGTGGGGGTAGGCCTGGTGGCCGACATCCCACACCAGCCGGTCCTCCGGCGTATTGAACACATAGTGCAGCGCCACGGTGAGTTCCAGAACGCCCAGTCCGGCACCGAAATGCCCGCCGGACTGACCCACGCTCCACAGCAGGAACGCCCGCAGCTCGTACGCCAGTTGCGGAAGCTCTTCCTCGCTCAGCTCCCGAAGCTGATCCGGTGTGTCGATCCGGTCCAGCAGCGGCGTCTCGGGCTGGCGTGTGGGGATCTCCTGAAAAATCGTCGTGTCCTGCATCCGCGCTGATCGTCCGGTTCGGATAAAAGCCCATTATAAGCGATCGGAAGGACCGGAATAAGTCCCCTATCGCCAACTCTGTGTCTGCCTCGCTCGGTGAGCGAGGCAGACCAGCCGTTTACGGGAACCAGTGTCACATTCTGCAAGCGGTCCGGGTCAAGCGGTGGAGGCCCTGTGGCGGCCGGTCAGTGCCGTCGGTAAACGATTCGGGCGATGAGGTCTCTCAGAGTATCCGCCTCCGGTCCCAGGCCATCCAGTGACTGGCGGGCTTCCCGCTCCAGAGCCTGGAGATGCTCGCGGGCGCCATCGATCCCGAGAATGGCGGGGTAGGTGGGCTTGTTGCGGGCCTCGTCTGAGCCCTGGGGCTTGCCAATGTGATCGGTATCCCCTTCAATATCCAGCAAGTCGTCCCGGACCTGGAAGGCGAGCCCAAGGGCGCGACCGTATTGTTGCAGGCGGTTTCCGAGGTCGCCGTCGACGTCCCGCCCCGACGCCAGTACTCCCAGGAGGATGCTGGTTTCAATCAGGGCACCGGTCTTGTGGCGGTGCATGGTCTCCAGCATGGCCAGATCGGGCGTCTCACCGACCAGCGACAGGTCGATGGCCTGGCCGCCGGCCATGCCAGACCGCCCACTGGCGCGGGCGAGGTGTTGCACCATGGCGAGCGCGGTGGCGGTAGGCACCCGGGCGTTCGCGGCCAGCTGCTCAAACGCAAGTGTCTGCAGGGCGTCACCAACCAGCACGGCCGTTGCCTCGTCGAACGCGATGTGGACGGTGGGCTTGCCCCGCCGCAGGGCGTCGTCGTCCATGGCCGGAAGGTCATCGTGAACCAGAGAGTAGGCGTGAATGAGTTCCACGGCGCACCCCGGCACCAGACCCTCATCCGGGCCGCCACCGGAGGCTTGCGCGGCAGCCATGGACAGAATGGGGCGGATGCGTTTCCCCCCTCCGAGGGCGGCATAGCGCATGGCCTCCTCCAGCGTTGAGGCCGGGCCCGGTGATGGCGTCAGCCATTGCGTCAGGCAGGTTTCAATGTGTTCTCGCCACTGTTCCAGCGTGGACGTGGGTACGGCTGCCGTCATTCGCTGTCGTCTTCCGTCTTGAAGGGGCGGGTGCCGAGGTTGCCCTCATCGTCCTGGACCAGTTCCTCCACTCGCTGTTCCGCCTGGCGCAGCGCCTGCTGACAGTGTCGGGTCAGCCGCACCCCGCGTTCGAATGCGGTCAGCGACTTCTCCAGAGGAAGATCGCCCTGCTCGAGCTCACGGACGAGACTTTCCAGCTCATTCAGCGAGGTCTCGAAATCCGCAATGGTGACGCCGCTCTCTTCGCTCATGATGACGACTCCGGAGATGTGGGAATTGGTCGCGGCAGTATACCAGAGTGGCCGACGCTGTCAGACGCACCATTCGAACCGGGCCTGGTCCCCGCGAACGCCACCGCGTTGCCATTGTTGCTCGCTGACCGAGATCGTGCCGTCACGTCGGACGCAGACCACGGTGGTGGCTCTCGTGCCGTAGGTATCGCTGCGGATGAACGGTGATGAGAGAAAACGCTCGGTTGCCTGGCCAACACCGGTATCGGGCAGCGACGCGTCCGGAGCCGGCTGATCGTCCAGCATAATGTCGGTCAGAGCGTCGTGCAGCGAGTTCGCGGGGCCCCGAAGGCAATCGGCGAACCGCTGCCGGGTCCGGACCAGCTTGGGCCAGGGCGTTTGCAGTAGGTGGTTGCTGAGACCGTGGATGCCCCGGGGTATGAGTCGGCCGGGATGAGCATCCCGGTTGCTGAAGTACCAGCCCCGGTGGGTGTTGAGGCGGATCAGGTTATAGCCGGCGTACTGATCCCGGCTGCTTCCCAGGGCGCCGGCCAGTGTGTCCGGTGTCTGTTGGGCCGCCAGTAAAGGGAGTTCGCCGCGGGAGTACCGAGCGTCTTCGGCAAGCCCGTCCCGGAAATTGGTGACGGCCGTGACCACACCCTCCGGCGTGACGGTCAGCCAGGTGCCGCCGGAGCGACGGTCACGCCCGGCCAGCACGACGGGCTGGTTCCACCAGTGCATGGGGGCGGTGGGGCGGTCGTAGAACTCATCCCGGTTGGCGGCCACCACGAGTGGCATATCGGGATGCTGATCGATTGCAAACAGGATAAGGCACATACATTCCAGGCGCTGAATCGGTGGATTTTCCTGTGTATCATACGGCAGGTTTTCTGTGCCCACACACCGGAGCCGCCATGTCCCTGACTGTTCTGTTCGCGATCTACCTTTGCCTGGGCGCGCTGGCGGGCACGCTGGCGGGACTGTTCGGGATCGGGGGTGGGCTGATTATTGTCCCGGTGTTGATTGTCAGTTTCGGTCTTCTCGGGGTGGCGCCGGAGATTGCACCGCATCTGGCGGTGGGAACCTCGTTGGCCACCATCGTGTTTACCTCAATCAGCTCGATCCGGTCCCACCACGTACGCCAGGGTGTGCGATGGGAACTGTTTCGGCCGATGTCGGTCGGCATTGTTCTGGGTGCCGCGCTCGGGGCGTGGACGGCGTCCATGCTCAGCGGCGCCGATCTGGAGCTGATCATCGGTGTGTTTGTCATCCTGGCCGCGCTGAAGATGCTGTTCGATCTCAAGCCCGCGCCGGGTCGGGATGTTCCGGGCCACAGCGGTCTGGCGATGGCGGGCGGCGGTATTGGCTGGGCCTCGGCGATCTTTGGCATCGGGGGTGGCACGCTGACGGTGCCGTTCCTGAGCTGGTGCAACGTGCGCATGCAGCAGGCGGTGGGCACGTCCGCTGCCTGTGGCCTTCCGATCGCCGTCGCTGGTGCGCTGGCCAATGTGGCGACCGGGTGGTCGGTGGCGGACCGGCCGGAATGGAGCCTTGGCTTTGTTTATCTGCCGGCGCTGGTGGGCATCGTGTTGACCAGTGTCGTGTTCGCCCGGTTCGGGGCGGCGCTGGCGCACCGGCTGGATCCGGTATTGCTGAAACGAATTTTTGCGTTGGTCCTGATCGTTGTGGGCCTGCGTTTTCTGATTTAAGGGACCCGTTATGCTGCGTTACCCCCAGATCGACCCGGTGGCCATCTCGATCGGCCCCCTGAAAATCCACTGGTACGGGCTGACCTACCTCGTCGGTTTCCTCTCCGCCTGGTTTCTGGGGCGCCTGCGGGCCCGCAAACCCGGCTCCCCGCTGAACGAGGAGCAGATGGGGGACCTGATCTTCTACGCCGCGCTGGGTGTGATTCTGGGCGGGCGCTTTGGCTATGTGGTTTTCTATAACTTCGAGCTGTTCCTGGCAGACCCGCTCTGGCTGTTCCGCATCTGGGAAGGCGGTATGGCATTCCATGGAGGACTGCTGGGTGTGCTGATCGCTATGGCCTGGTTTGCTCGCAGGATTGGGCGGAGCTTCTTCCAGGTCACCGATTTCGTGGCACCTCTGGTACCGATTGGCCTGGGCGCGGGCCGGATCGGCAACTTCATCAATGGCGAGCTGTGGGGCAAACCCACCGACGTCGCCTGGGGCATGGTGTTCCCCAAGGCGCCGGATGCCCTGGTGCGCCATCCCTCCCAGCTTTACCAGTTCGCGATGGAAGGCGTCCTGCTGTTCGCGGTTCTCTGGTGGTTCTCGGCACGCCCCCGGCCGCGCATGGCGGTCTCGGGGCTGTTTCTGGCACTCTATGGCGTTTTCCGCATCGTCGCCGAGTTCTTCCGGCAGCCGGATGCACAGCTCGGTTATCTGGCCTTCGACTGGGTCACGATGGGGCAGGTGTTGTCGCTGCCGATGGTGCTGGCCGGCGCGGCGATGATGGTGTGGGCCTACCGGAGGAGCGCGGCATGAAGGCGTATCTCGACCTGATGCAGGATGTGCTGGACAACGGCATTGATCGGGGTGACCGGACCGGCGTTGGTACCCGCTCGGTGTTCGGCCGCCAGCTGAGATTCGACCTTTCGCAGGGCTTTCCGCTGGTGACGACCAAGAAGGTCCACCTGCGCAGCATCATTCATGAGTTGCTGTGGTTCCTCACCGGTTCCACCAACAATCAGTACCTTCAGGAGCGCAAGGTGCGCATCTGGAACGAGTGGGCGCTGGAGGACGGCGATCTGGGGCCCATATACGGCAAGCAGTGGCGTAGCTGGCAGTGCCCGGATGGCTCGACGGTGGATCAGATCAGTCAGGTGGTCGAGCAGATCCGGACCAAACCGAACTCCCGGCGGCTGATCGTTTCTGCCTGGAACCCGGCCGAACTGCCAGACGAAACCATCGGTCCGCAGGACAATGTCCGTGAGGGCCTTATGGCGTTGGCGCCCTGCCACTGCCTGTTCCAGTTCTACGTCGCGGACGGGAAGCTCTCCTGCCAGCTTTACCAGCGCAGCGCTGATCTGTTTCTGGGCGTGCCGTTCAACATCGCCTCCTATGCCCTGCTGACCCATATGATCGCCCAGCAGTGTGATCTGGGGGTGGGGGAGTTTGTGCACACCTTCGGCGACTGTCACCTGTACCAGAACCACCTCACGGACGACATCGTCCATGAACAGCTCCGCCGGGAACCCCGGTCACGACCAGAGCTGGTGATTCGCCGGAGGCCGGACTCGCTGTTTGGCTATGACATCGACGATTTCGAATTCCGGGGCTACGACCCGCATCCGCCCATCCGCGCCCCCATCGCGGTCTGACGCATCGACAGGAGAAACCATGCGAAACGCACTTATCGTCGCGATGTCGCGCAACCACGTGATCGGCCGGAACAACGCGTTGCCCTGGTATCTGCCGGGGGATCTGAAATATTTCAAACAGGCCACCATGGGCAAACCCATCCTCATGGGGCGTAAGACGTTTGACTCCATTGGCCGGCCGTTGCCGGGGCGCCTGAATCTGGTGATCACCCGCGACGATCAGTGGGAAGCGCCCACGGGTGCCGTCGCCGAGCCGTCCCTGGAGTCGGCGATCCATCGTGCCAGCGCCCAAGCCGAGCTGGATGGGGCCGGTGAGATCATGGTGATCGGTGGCGGGCAGATCTATGACCTGGCGCTGCCGCTGATCGACCGCATGTACGTGACACTGGTTCACGACGAGGTGGACGGCGATGCGTTCTTCCCGTCCGTGGACTGGTCGGAGTGGGAGGAGGTTGGCCGCGAGGACTTTCAGGCCTCGGGCAACAATCCCTACGACTACAGCTTCGTGGTGTTTGACCGAAAGGACAGGGCGAAATGACAACCTTCGACGAGATTCTGAAACGGGCGGATGACGATACCCTGACGCTGTCTCCTGACTGGGGGCAGGGCCGGGCGCTATTTGGCGGACTGGTGGGCGCACTGGCCTTTCAGCGGATGCAGGATGAGGTGGCTGAAGAGCGTCCGTTGCGGGCACTGCAGATTGCCTTCGTCGGGCCCGTGGCGGCGGAGCAGCCGCTCGGCTTTGAAACCCGGCTGTTGCGCGAAGGCAAGACGGCGAGTCAGGTCCAGACGCACCTGGTTCAGGAAGACAGTATCCGACTGGCCGCGCTCGGCAGTTTTGGTGGTGATCGGGAATCGACCGTTGCACTGGAGCCGGAGCCCGCCCCGTCGGTGCCTGCTCCCGGTGACTGTCAGGCACTGCCATTTCAGCCAGGCGTGACGCCTGAATTTACGCGCCATATCGAGATGCGCCGGGGGTTCGGAGCGCTGCCGTTCACGGGGCAGCGCCACCGCGAAATGGGCGGTTGGATGCGATTCCGGGAGGCGCCGGAGCATCTCACCGACGCGCACATCATCGCCCTGGTGGACGCCTGGCCGCCCGCCGTTCTGCAGCACCTCAAAGGCCCGGCGCCGGCCAGTTCCATGAGCTGGTCCCTGGAAATGGTCCATCCCCGGCCTGAGCTGGACCCGGCTGAGCCGCTTCTGTACCGCGCCGTGATTGATCAGGCCGGAGCCGGTTATGGGCATACCCATGCGACGATCTGGAGTCGCCGTGGAGAGCTGGTGGCGATGAGCCGTCAGGCTGTGACCGTTTTCGGCTGACGGCCGAATACGGTCCATTCGGTGGGGAAGGGGTGGCAGGTGAGTGTCTGGTGGCCTCAGACGACCGCTTGTTGCTGACGCTGGTCCAGCTCTTTCATGGCGTTGTCGCAGCAGTTGACCGCACCGCAATCATCGGCGAAGCAAAGACCCACGGTGTCGCAGTCCACATCCTGATACCGGTCACCCTCGTTGCTGAAAATGCGCGCTTTCGGAATGACCGATTCACAATGACCGCACAACAGCGTCGGCACGACGTTACCACGGGCCAGTCTGGCCTCGTAATGCTGTTCGTCTTTCATTGTTGACTCCTTTTTCTCACTGGTGTCCGGCTGTCGGCAACCGGTCCGTCGGACCATTGCCGGTCTCTGTGCCGGCGCTTTAATAACCCTTTGTTTTGACACTACGCATGGAATACCGAAAAGATCAACCATCACCATGGTTGTATGAATCGATTGCACGCGAGCCGGGTGTCAGTGTGATGACAGCGACGTTCGAAAGTTCCCGGGGATGGGGTAGAGCCTTTCCTCGCCGTCAGGAATCGTCGGCGACGGGCGGACGGCGGTTGGAACGCGGGTCGTCCCAGTCCAGCAAGCGTGGGTCATACCAGCCAATGGCCTCCAGTACCTGATTGCGGGTGTTGTGGGAGAGTGTCGCCCAGAGTCCTTCAAAGGCATCAAGACCTGCTTCCCGACGTTGTGCACGTGGACTCTGGAGCCGGTTGATGATCTCCGGCAGGCGCAATGCCTCGCCGAGCTGGCCGGGCACGACCACTTCCTGGCCCATGACCTTGCGTCGATGGGTCCGGCGGGCGAGGATGTCGCTCAGGGCGCGCGCCGCCTCAATGGCGTTGGTCTCTGAAAATTCCACTGAATCCAAAATACGGCTACTCTGTCGACTCGGATCGGACAACCACAGGCATTATGTACGACAAGCTTGAACAACGGTCTTTTCTTGCGACGCTCGTGCTCGTCACGCTCGCGTTTGCGCTACTGATGAAGCCCTTCTTCGGTCCCATTTTCTGGGCTGTGGCCATCGCCGTGATTTTCAACCCCGTCCAGCAGTGGCTGGGTCGGCGGATCGCCGGGCGCCCGAACCTGGTGTCGCTGATCACGCTCGTGCTGTGCCTGGTCATCGTCATCCTGCCGGCGCTGGGGCTGATTTCGTCATTGGTCGCGGAGGGCGTCACGCTGTATCAGCGCATCCAGTCCGGGGACGTGAATCCCGGTCAGTGGCTGGATCGCATCCGGGAGTCGTTCCCGGTGGTCGAAACCTTTCTGGACCGGTTCGACATTGATTTTAACAAACTTCGCGAGAGTGCGATTTCGGCCGTGGTGGGCGGCAGCCAGTTTCTGGCCAGTCGGGCGTTTGGCATCGGCCAGAATACCTTCCAGTTCATGCTGTCTTTTGCGCTCATGGTGTACCTGGCGTTCTTCCTGCTCCGGGATGGACACCGCCTCGTTGAGCTGCTGATCGTTGCGCTGCCACTCGGGGATGATCGCGAGCGGTTGCTGATGAGTAAGTTCGCGGAGGTCACGCGCGCCACCGTCAAAGGCAACCTGCTGGTGGCGGTGGCCCAGGGTGCCCTTGGCGGGTTGATTTTCTGGGTGCTTGGCATTTCAGGGGCGTTGCTGTGGGGCGTGGTGATGGCCATCGCCTCATTGATTCCCGCCGTCGGGGCGGCTCTGGTCTGGTTGCCGGCGGCCCTGTATCTGGTTGCCGTGGGCGATGTGGTGTCGGCGGTGGTTCTGGTGCTCTTTGGCGTGCTGGTGATCGGACTGGCGGACAATCTGCTGCGACCGATACTGGTCGGTCGCGATACCAAAATGCCGGACTATCTGGTGCTGCTGTCGACACTGGGAGGCATCGTTCTTTTCGGAATCAATGGGTTCGTGATGGGACCGCTGGTGGCAGCCCTGTTCATCGCCTTCTGGGGGATCTTCATCCGCGAGTTCAACGACTCCGCTGGTGATCCGTTCGAGCATTCCGGGGAGGCTGACCCCTGAATGGCGAATGCGGTAGTATGACGGGATGACCGTTTGAGCGGTTTATAACAACAAAACGCGTTTCGACGCAGGAGACCAACACGATGATCAAGATATCGAATGCCCCCTCGCTGGCCGCCGGGTTACTGGCCGGGTTACTGACGTTTGGACTTGCCGGTCCGGCCGCTGCGGCGGACGAGATTTTCGCGGCGCAGAATGCCCTGTACGGTGCCGGCTACGATATTGATTCGGCAGACGGGCAGATGGGGCCGTCCACACGCTCAGCGCTGGAGCAGTTCCAGCAGGACCATCCGGATCTGCAGGTCACCGGCGAGTTGAATGACGACACCCGTGAAGCACTGGGGCTGGTGACAACGGAGGTGGTTTCCGCATCGTCCTCGTCAGCAGGGGCCGCGCAGGAGGCTTCGACGTCATCGTCTTCGGCGAACGCTTCCGGGAGTGATACCGACGCCCCCGAAGCCGTCGACAGTGCTGGCAGCGACAGCGGTGCTGAGAGTTCCGAGGGGGACATCGAGGAAGAGGATGACGGCAGCTGGTCCTTCTTCTGACGCCTATGCTCTTGTTACCCGGCGTTCACCAACTGAAGGGAGCGCCGGTCACAGTCGAGGAGATCGCCCATGACGGCCAGGGAGTCGGCGCCCGTGCAGCCGCGCCAGTTGAGAGTGTATCAGCCGCTGGACCGGCTGACTGATGACCAACTGATTCTGCTGTCCTCACGTGCCGAGTTTCGCCAGTACCGACCGGGGCAGAGCATTGCCGAACAGGGCACCCGGGACGGTCTGGATCTGTTTCTTCTTGAAGGCGAGGTGGCGCTCAGTGCCCGTGACGGGCGCACATCCACCATCGCCGCCGATAGTGAGGCGGCGCACAACCCCATCGCCCGCCTCCAGCCCCGGATGTACAGCGTCACGGCGACGAAGCCGGTGCGCCTGATGGCGGTGGCCCAGGAGCTTGTCAATCACCTGCTCCGGACGGCGCCGGCTGAGGAGCTGACCGAGGCGGCCGAGGTGGCGCCGGATAGTGACCAGGATGACACGCCGGCGCACGATCTGCTGATGGAATTCTACGCCGACCTAAAGGCCAACCGGTTGCGTCTTCCCAGTGTGCCGGACGTGGCGTTCAAGGTGCGTCGGGCCACGGAGCGGGAGAACGCTACCGCCGATGACATGGCGCAGGTGGTCAGCGCCGATCCATCCATTGCCGCCAAGCTGATCCGGGCCTGCAACAGCGCACTCTATCGGGGTGTCAGTGAGACCCGGACGGTCCGCGAGGCTGTGGTTCGGCTTGGAACCCGAACCACTCGGCAACTGGTTACCATGTTCGCCATGCGCGAGGTTTTCCGGGCCGAACACAAGCAGCTCCAGGAGCAGATGGACGAGCTCTGGCACCATTCCCGGGAAGTGGCGGCCCTTTGCTGGGTACTGGCGGATGCGGCGACCCGGCTGGACCCCGAGGAAGCCATGCTGGCTGGCCTGCTACACGATATTGGGATGATTCCAGTCTACGTGTTTGCCGATCAGCAGGCGCACCTGGCCGGTGACCTCACCGAAGTCGCCCATGTGGTCGATGCCCTTCGGGCCGACGTTGGCGCCGCTGTACTGGAAAACTGGAGCTTCCCGGAGGCTTTCGTCCGGGCGGCCCGTCACGCGGAGAACTGGGAGTATGAGGCGGCCGAGGAAGAGCCACAGCTGGCGGATGTGGTGATCGTGGCCCAGCTTCACGCCATGATTCACGGCCAGCGTAATGAGGGGCTGCCCCATTTTTCTGAGGTGCCCGCGTATCGCCGCCTCGGGGAGTTGACCCTCAGTGCATCACGCAGCCTGGAGCTGCTCCACCAGGCGGAGGACCGGGTCAGCGAGCTTCAGTCGCTGTTACGGGGCTGAACGCCTGAGCGGCCTCCGTGAAGTCAGTGGCGACATAAGCCAGAGCCACGCCGGCCATCAGCGCCAGTGTGGCCAACGTGAAGGAGCCCGGGCGCATGGGGGACTGATCGTGACGGCTGTAGGAAAAACGCGTTACACCCGAAACCATCAGGCCGAGCATCAGCCCCCCGACCACATCGGAAAACCAGTGAACGCCCAGATAGACCCGGCTCAGTGAGACCGCGAGCATGGGCAGGCTGAAGCCTGCGTAGATCATCCAGCGATGGCGTCCGTGGTATTCCCGGGCCAGGAAACTGGCACTCAGCCCGAGAACCAGAGCAATACCGGCGGCGTGACCACTGGGGTAGGCGCCGGATTCGGGGGGGACCAGAACGAGTTCCGGCCTGGGCACCCCCAGCGAGACTTTCAGTAGGCTGACCAGGGCAGCGGTCGCGGTGCCGGCTATAACGATATGCACGGCCGCCATGCTGCGGCGGCGGAACGCCAGTGCCGCTGCGGCGATCATGAACAAGATGGTCAGCAGCCGGACGTCGGCGAGTCGTGTCAGGCCAACCATGACCGGGTCAATCAGTGGGTGTCGCAGTGTCTGGAAGAATGACGCTGTCGCCTGGTCGAAATCGCCCAGCATCCGGGTTTCAACGACGATGAGCGTCCAAAGGATAAAACCGGTCAGGGTGACGACCGACAGTACCAGCGACGGTAGCGGGAATTCGCTGTCGGACTGGCGCCGGCTTGAGAAATGGCGCCAGATGACACGCCCGGCTGGTGAACGGTTTACGCGGCGTGCCAGCCACTCATAGAGGCGTCCACGATTGAGCAGATCGTAATGGAGCCGGAAAAACAGCGCGTAAATCAGCGCGAGAATACCCAGAGCAATGCCCATTATGGGGTAGAAGTGAGGCGGCAGATCAATGGACTGGGCCATCGCGCTGCCCACGAGGAAGCCGGGCAGAATGTAGACCGGTGCCCAGCCGACCGCGGACGTCAGGTTGAAGACCAGAAACAGACGGGCTGGCATGGCGAAGGCTCCGGCGACTAACGGCAGAACTGGTCGGATCGGGCCCACGAACCGCCCGATCACAATGCTCTTGCCGCCGTGGCGGCGGAAAAACCGTTCTCCGTTTTCGATGACGGATGGATATCGGCGAAAGGGCCAGACCTCGTGAAGCCGACCGCTGAACAGGCGCCCGAGCCAGAAGCTGACGCCGTCGCCGACAACCGCGCCGGACCACGCGAACGCCAGCGTTGGAAGCAGGCCCAGCCCGGTTTCCCCCGCCAATACGGCGACGGCGAACAGCAGGGCCACACCGGGCACAACGACGCCGGCAATGGCCAGGGATTCGATCAGGGCAATGGTAAAGATGGCGGTTCCCAGCCAGCCTGGGTGAGCAGAGAGCCATTCCAGGAGTGGCTCAACGGCCTCCATCACGACTCAGGCTCCGGTTCCGCCTGGAACCAGGCGCGATCCGTGCCTTCCTGGCAGGCCCGGTCCAGAGCGCTCTCCGCGCGGGCCATCACCGTGTCAGCCTGGGTATCTGTGTCCTGGCGGATGGTACACCCCAGCGAGACTGTTACCCGACCGACCGGCGGCCAGGCACCATCGCGGATCGTGCGACGGATACGCTCGACGATGACCCGGACGCCCTCTTCCGGAGTGAACGGCAGAACGAGGAAAAAGTCATCGTCATCCAGCGCGTACAGTGTGTCGCCGGCCCGGATGATGGAGAACAGGGATTCGGCGACATCGCGACGCAGGCGCTGACGCACGGTGGTGCCATGGAGGTTGCCGATCTCCGCCAGATGGTCGATCCGCAGGCGGATGACCGCCATTGGGTGGCCCGTGGCCCGGGACCGGCTCAGTTCTTTCTGGAGGGTTTCATCCAGAAAACGGGCATTGTGGGCACCGGTCAGTGAGTCAGTGATCGCGAGCGTCTCGGCCGACTGCACCATGTGGGTATGACGACCATTGAAGTAGGCCGCCAGAGCCACCAGTCCGGCACCGGCAAGGATCAGCATGACCGCGTCCGGTGTGGGCATGAGGATCAGTGCCCGCAGTGTGAGTGCCAGGAGCAGTGTTGCCGAGAGAATCAGCGCCTGCCAAAGCGGCAGGATCAGAAAATTCAGCAGGATCAGCGGGAACAGCCAGTGGCTGGTCTCCGGGTGGGGGCCGGCGAACTGCGCGATGCCCGTCACGAGAGTGAGGCCGGAAAGAATCGGCAGGTGCAGGCGGGCGGACAGTTGCTGTCGGCGGACCACAATGGTGTAGAGCATTCCGCAGGCAGCCAGTAGCGTGATAGCGGCGCCCAGATAAAACAGGCCGTAAAAGCCGTACCGCAGGTTCTGCAGGGCCAGGGCCGCCATGAACAGTGCGGTGAGCCCGTAGCCGAGCCCGTGTGTGGCGGTGCGGAGCTGGGCTTCAGTCATCGCCGGTCTCCGTCTGGTCGTCGACAGCGCCCGACCAGGCACTGAAGGACTGTGTGCGGTTGCCGCCCTGCTGCTGTGCCCGTCGCAGGGCCTGGTAGGCTGAGGCCTGCAGGCTTTCGGCGTCATCGCCGATGTTGAGCCCGGCGACACCGGCGCTGACCGTCGTGTTCACGCCGTGCGACTCGAGAAGCTCGCCCAGGCCCCGGCGCAGACTTTCGCCCTGGCGGGTTGCGCCGGCGGTGTTCATGCCCGGCAGAATGGCGAGAAATGCCATGTCATCCACCCGGTAGTAGCTGTCGAATGCCCGCAGCCGGGAATGGAGAAATCGTCCGACCCGGGGCAGGGCGGCGCGCAGGCTGGGGGCCGGTCGGCTCTGGGTGACCGGCCGATCCAGCCCGATCAGCAGGACGGCCAATTCGAGTCCTTCCCGGTCGCTGCGCTGGATTTCCTTGTGCAGGTCCGAGGACAGGTACTCCTGGCTGGCGGCCTGGGTCAGCTCGTCGGTGCGCCGCAGTGGCGCCAGTTGCCGGCGTTTGTAGTCGCTCATGAACAGGAAGACCAGAGAAAGCAGGATGGTCAGCAGAATGCCCACCAGCATCTGGTGACGACTGGCCCCCAATGACAGGTCAAAGCTCGCCATCAGGGACGCTGGCAGTAGCGCGGCAATCAGAACGCAGGCCCAGCGCAGTGGCCAGAGCAGGCTGATGACCAGCGGCAGGAGGTAGCTCCATTGCGCGGTGCCGCTCTGGTGAGTGAGAATCGCCGGCAGTATGGCCAGCAGGGCCAGTACGCTGATCAGTCGCAGCGGCCACTGGCGCACTTCCTGTTCCGGTCGTGACAGGCCGGTGAGCATCAGGATGCCCATGATGACGAACAGGAACGCGGTCAGTGCCGCCAGCGCCTGGCCCTGCCAGGCATTGATCGCCGCCGCAGCCAGCAGTGCGGCAACGGGAATCCACAGAACCGGTTCGGGGAGTGGCCGGTCAGCCCGGTTTGGCATGGGGTGTCTCCGTGACAGTCATCTCCGGCCCCGGCCACCCCGCCCGGGAGGGGCAGGCAGCGGTTGGGGCTGCGTTTGCGTCTGGCCCCGGTATAATACCTGCAACGACGGCGTCCTGAAATGCAGGCGCGCCCACCGGAGAGAATCCGTTACAGAACATTCAGTGACAACCACGGGACGCATTGATGGATATCACGCACTACATGGCCGACGTGGGCCGCCAGGCCCGTGAGGCCTCCCGGGCCATTGCCCGCTCTGAGACCGGCCGGCGCAATCGCGCGCTCGAGGCCACAGCCGAGGCCCTCAACCGGTCGCGCGCCGCTCTGGCGGATGCCAACCGGCAGGACCTGGAAGACGGCCGGGCCAACGGGCTGGATGAGGCCATGCTGGACCGGCTGGCCCTGACCGACGCCCGGATCGACGCGATGATTGCCGGTCTGCACCAGGTGGCGGAGCTGCCGGACCCGGTGGGCGGCATCACGGATCTGGCGTACCGTCCGTCCGGTATCCAGGTGGGGCGGATGCGGATGCCGCTGGGCGTGATCGGGATCATCTATGAGTCCCGGCCGAACGTGACCGTCGATGCGGCCAGTCTCTGTCTCAAATCGGGCAATGCCACCATTCTCAGAGGTGGATCGGAGGCGATGCGCTCCAATCAGGCCATCGCCGCCTGTCTGCGCGACGGGCTGGCCGAAGCCGGCCTGCCGGATACCGCCGTTCAGGTGATCGAGACCCGTGACCGCGCCGCCGTCGGCGAGCTGATCACCATGCCGGAGTTCGTCGATGTGATCGTTCCGCGCGGTGGCAAGGGGCTGATCGAGCGGATCAGTCAGAATGCGACCGTGCCGGTCATCAAACATCTGGATGGGGTTTGTCATGTCTACATCGACAGCCACGCCGATCCGGAAAAGGCGCTGGATGTGGCCGTCAACTCCAAAACGCAGCGCTACGGCACGTGTAACACGATGGAAACGCTGCTGGTGGATTCGGAAATCGCCGATGACATGCTGCCGTTGCTGGCGGATCGATTCGCCGCCCATGAGGTGGAACTGCGTGGCTGTGAGCGGACGCGGGCAATCCTGACAGGGATCAGCGCGGCCGAAGCGGGCGACTGGGATGAGGAGTACCTGGCGCCGGTCCTCGCGGTGCGGGTGGTGGACGGCCTGGATGAGGCCATGGCGCACATCGAGCGTCACAGTTCCCGGCACACCGAGTCGATCATCACGGAGAACCTGACCCGGGCCCGCCGTTTCCTGAAAGAGGTGGATTCCAGCTCGGTGATGGTCAATGCCTCAACGCGGTTCGCGGATGGTTCGGAATACGGTCTGGGCGCGGAGATCGGCATTTCCACCGACAAGCTTCACGCCCGTGGGCCCGTGGGGCTGGAGGGCCTGACGTCCCAGAAATACGTGGTGTTTGGCGATGGCCATGTCCGGGGCTGAGCGCTGATGCGCGTTATTGTTGGCGGCACCTTCGATCCGATTCACCACGGCCATTTACGGATGGCCATTGAGTTGCGCGAGCGTCTCGGGCTGGCGGATGTGTCGTTGGTGCCCTGTCATCTGCCACCGCATCGCGGCGAGCCGGGTGCCTCGGCGGACCAGCGCCTTGCCATGCTTAATGCCGCCATCCGGGATGAGCCCGGGCTGACAGTGGACCGGCGTGAGCTGGCACGGCACCGGCCGTCATACACGGTCGATACGCTGGCGTCGATCCGCTCCGAAATCGGCGACGATGAGCCGCTTGCGATGGTTACCGGCACCGATTCGTTCGCCGCCATCGATCGCTGGCACCAATGGCCGCGCCTGCTGGAACTGGCACACATCATCGTGGTGGAACGGCCGGGCCATGACATTCCTGCCGGGTCGGTCGCGGACCGGCTGCTGGCCGATCACCGGTCAGTCGGCGCCGACTTCCTGGAGCGGACTCCGTCGGGAGGCGTCTGGTCCGTCTCCCTGCCGCCCCTGAGTATTTCCGCGACGGATATCCGTCTCGCGCTCCGCGAAGGTCGGTCTGCCCGATACTGGCTGCCGGACGACGTACTGGCCCTGATTCAGGATCAACGACTGTACAGCCCTTCCTCCGATGGGGGGGAGTGATACAATTTGAGCAGGAGGTCGGTCGATGACCTCCGGGAGGGCAATCAGCCGCATTGCCTGACGATCAACGCGCGGTGAGCATCCGCACAACAGGGAATCTATGAACGCCGACACACTCAAAAACACCGTCCTGAACGCACTGGACGACCTGAAAGCCCGTGATGTGACCGTCATGGACGTCAGTGACCGTACCAGTGTCACCGATTACATGGTTCTCGCCTCCGGCACCTCCAACCGCCATGTCCGCTCTCTTGTCGATGAAGTGACCCGCCAGGCCAAGGCGGCCGGCGCCCGCACCGGCGGCGTTGAAGGGGGTGAGGTCAGTGACTGGCTGCTGGTGGACCTGGGCGATGTGGTGGTCCATGTCATGACGCCGACGACCCGGGAGTTCTACGATCTGGAGCGACTCTGGCGCGATGCCCCGACGCTTGGCGCCGCGGGCGGCGACTGAGGATGCGCCTGAAGCTGATCTGTGTGGGGCAGAAGATGCCCGGATGGGTCAATGAGGGCTATCGTGAATACGCCCGGCGTTTTCCGGCTGGCCTGGACCTGGTGCTGACCGAAGTGAACCTGCCGGGCCGGGGAAAGAACCCGGACATTGACCGGCTGGTTCGGCGCGAAGGGGAAGCCCAGTTGGCGGCTTTGTCCCCGTCCGATCATGTGATTGCTCTGGAGGTGGAGGGGCGCGCCTGGTCGACGCAAAAGCTCGCGAGTCGCCTGGAGGACTGGCAGATGGCCGGGCAGGACGTGGCATTCCTCGTCGGAGGGCCGGACGGCCTGGCGCCGGCGTGTCGGGAGCGTGCGGATCAGCTCTGGTCACTGTCGCCGCTGACCTTGCCACACCCGCTGGTCCGCGTGGTGGTCGCTGAGCAGCTCTACCGGGCCTGGGCAATCACCCGGAATCATCCATACCATCGAGCCTAGAGAGTCCAGCCATGGCCTGGGGCGAATTCAAGGACATTCACGCCGAACGCCGCTTGTTCCAGCGTCGCATCGCCATTGCGTTGGTCGTGGTGCTGGTCCTGTTCGGCGTGCTGGCCGCGCGGCTGTACTATCTCCAGGTCTTCCAGCACGATACCTTTACCACCCTGTCTGAGAAGAATCGGGTCCAGGTCCGGCCTGTTGCGCCGCCACGTGGACTGATCCATGACCGTAATGGGGTGCTTCTGGCCGAGAATCGGCCGGTGTTCCGGGTAACCTTGGTGCCCGAGAGAATCGACGACATGACAGAGACGCTGGAACGGCTTCGGGATGTCCTGTCTGTTACCGAAGACGATCTCCAGCGCTTTCGCGACCGGCTGCAGGAGTACCGCCGTCCGTTCTCTCCCGTACCGCTGTTGTACGATCTCAGCAAGGACGAGATGGCCCGCATGGCGGTCAACCGGCATGAATTCCCCGGTGTGGAAGTGGAAGCGGAGCTGGTGCGTTACTACCCCCACAGCCGCATTACCGCCCATGCGCTCGGGTATGTGGGACGGATCAATAAGGAAGAGATGCAGTCGGTGGACGCGGTGGACTATGCGGGGACCAACTACATCGGCAAGTCGGGTGTGGAGCAGTTTTACGAGGATCTGCTGCATGGCTCGGTGGGCTACGAGCACGTGGAGACCAATGCCCGTGGGCGCACACTGCGTGTTCTGGAGGAAGAACCGCCCGAGCCTGGGCGCGACCTGACCCTGAGCCTTGATATCCGTCTCCAGAAGAAGGCTTTTGAGCTGCTTGGTGACAATCGAGGCGCGGTGGTGGCGCTGGATCCGGACACGGGCGGCATTCTGGCGCTGGCCAGCAAGCCGGGGTTTGATGCCAATCAGTTTGTGACCGGGATTGGCGTCAAAGCGTACCGGTCGCTGAGCCAGTCGCCGGACAAGCCTCTGTTCAACCGGGCGCTGCGCGGGCAGTATCCACCGGGGTCGACCATCAAGCCGATGCTGGCCATCGCGGCTCTCGACAGCAACGCCACCACGCGTGAGAAAACCATCTGGGACCCCGGTTACTTCAAGCTCAAGGAAAGTGGGCGCCGTTACCGTGACTGGAAGCGAACCGGTCATGGCTGGACCGACCTCAACAGCGCCATTGCAGAGTCCTGCGATGTGTACTTCTACCAAATGGGCGTTGAGATGGGCGTGGACACGATGCATGACTACCTGGCCCGTTTTGGGCTGGGGGTCAACACGGCCCTTGATATTCCCGGTGCCCGGTCCGGACTGTTGCCATCAGCCGCCTGGAAGCGCGGTGCCCGGGGCGAGCCCTGGTATCCGGGAGACAATGTCAATATGAGCATCGGGCAGGGGTTTATGCTGGCCACGCCGTTGCAGTTGGCGACGGCCACGGCGGTGGTGGCCAATCGTGGGGAGTGGCAGGCGCCGCATATGCTGAGACAGGTTGAGGGCGAGGTCAGTGCGGCTTCGGCGCTGCCGGAGAGCGGGCAGCAGGACATTCAGCTGCGTGAGCGTCGGGACTGGCAGTATGTCGTGAAGGCCATGGAAGATGTGGTTCACGGCGAGAAGGGCACCGCACGCCGGGTCGGCCGGGGAGCGGCCTATCGTTTTGCGGGGAAGACTGGTACCGCCCAGGTGTTCAGCCTCGAAGAGGACGAGGAATACAACGAAGAGGAAATTCGTGAGCGGTTGCGGGATCATGCCCTGTTCGTTGGCTTCGCGCCAGTCGATGACCCCGACATTGCGCTTGCCGTGCTGGTGGAAAATGGCGGCAGTGGTAGTGCTGCGGCGGCTCCCATTGCCCGTTCCCTGTTTGACGCCTGGCTGATGGAACTGCCGCATGGTGATGCTGAGAAGGCGGTCGTCGCCGGCTCCGACACGGAGGTGGCCAGCGATGGCTGACCGGGACTTCATCCGCCAGATGCCGGAGCAGTCGCTGGGAGGGGAGCGGGGCCTACTCGGTGCGATTCATCTCGATCCCTGGTTGTTGCTGCTGCTCTCTGTCCTGCTCTGTGCTGGTCTGGTGGTGCTATACAGTGGTGCGGATCAGAATGTGGCCGTCGTCGAAGCTCAGGGCGTGCGCATCGGCATCGGTTTCCTGATCATGGTGCTGCTGGCGCAGCCCGATCCGGCTTTCTATCGGCGCTGGTCGCCGCTGGTCTATATTGCGGGTGTCATGGCCCTGATGGCGGTGCTCATCATGGGCGTGGGCGCCAAAGGGGCCCAGCGTTGGCTGGATCTACCCGGTCTGCCACGGTTCCAGCCTTCGGAATTCATGAAGCTGGCGGTGCCTGCCATGGCGGCCTGGTACCTGTCGCGCTTCTATCTCCCGCCAAGCCTCTCGCGTCTGATGGTTGCGGTGGTGCTGGTGTTGGTCCCGATGGTGTTGATCATTCGTCAGCCGGACCTGGGGACGGCATTGTTGGTGGGGGCGGCGGGCCTGGTGGTGGTTTTCTTTGCGGGCATCAGCTGGAAGCTTGTCGGGGCGTTCCTGGCACTGATCGGTGTCACCGCGCCGGCCCTCTGGTTCTTCGTGATGCGGGAGTATCAGAAGCAGCGGGTACTGACCCTGCTGAATCCGGAAAGCGACCCGCTGGGCTCGGGCTGGAACATCATTCAGTCCAAGACGGCCATCGGCTCCGGCGGACTGACGGGCAAAGGCTGGCTGTCAGGCACTCAGTCCCATCTTGACTTCCTGCCAGAGAGCCACACGGATTTTATCGTTGCCGTTCTCGCCGAGGAGTTCGGTTTCATCGGGGTTCTGGCTCTGCTGTTCCTGTATCTACTGATCATCGGCCGCTGTTTCTATATCGCCGTCTATGCCCAGGACTCGTTCAGCCGGCTGCTGGCGGGAGCGCTGACCATGACGTTTTTCGTCTACGTGTTCGTCAACATTGGTATGGTGAGCGGTATTCTGCCGATTGTCGGTGTTCCGTTACCGCTGGTGAGCTTTGGCGGCACGTCCATTGTGACCCTGATGGCCGGGTTCGGGGTTCTGATGTCGATTCACACACACCGACGAATGCTCGCCGCCTGAATTACCGTCTGTTCAGGTTCTGTCGCCCGGGTTGTCGGCGTGGTAGCCTTTTGCACCCAGGCCCTGTCGGGCCGTTTTCACCGGAGGAGCCGATCCTGATGCTGCGGTCCTGTTTCCTGTCTGTGATGCTCTTAATCGCGCTTTCCCTGCTGTCGGCTGGCACGACGGCGGACTACCGTCAGGATCCGGAGGCGAGGGCCATGGTGGACCGGCTGGTTGCTGAAGACGGCCTGGACCGCAATCAGCTCATGGATTGGCTGGGGCAGGCCCGACGACAGGAACAGGTTCTGTCGCTGATCCGCCGCCCCGCCGAGAAGACGCTGACCTGGGGCGAGTACCGGTCCATCTTTCTCACCGAGCGCCGGACCCGCCTCGGTCACCGTTTTCTCAATCAACACGAGCAGGCGTTTGCCCGGGCGGAAGACGTCTACGGGGTACCCCGTGCCATTGTGGCCGCCATCATTGGCGTTGAAACACGCTATGGCGACGTGATGGGCTCAATCCGGGTGCTGGATGCGCTCGCGACGCTCGCCTTTGATTATCCGCCCCGGTCGGACTTTTTCCGTGGCCAGCTGGCGGAGTATTTCCGGCTGGTTCACGAGCAGGATTTCGAGGTCACAGAGCCCACCGGCTCCTATGCCGGCGCCATGGGCTATGGGCAATTCATACCCGGCAGCTATCGTCATTACGCGCGGGATTTCGATGGCGATGGCGTCGTGGACCTGATGGGCAGTCCGGTTGACGCCATTGGCAGTGTCGCGCATTACATGGCCCGGCACGACTGGCAGCCCGGGCAGCCGGTGGCCGTGCCAGTCGATGAAGCGACTCCGTCACCCGCGCTTCTGACCGAGGGGCTGAAGCCCCGGCTGACACTGGCGGATTATCGCCGAGCCGGCATTGACGACGGCACCCCTCTGGCATCGGACACGCCAGCGCGGCTATTGGCTCTGACGGTGGGAGACCAGACGCGGTACTGGCTGACGTTCCCCAATTTCTACGCCATAACACGCTATAATCACAGCCATCTTTACGCGATGGCGGTTCTCGCGCTGTCCCGGACGCTTGAGACGGATGAAGGCAAAGGCTGATATGCGGGTTCTGGTGGTGTGGTTGTTGGTGGGGCTGGTGGCCGGATGTGCCTCGACGCCGGATTCCTCGTCCCGATATGATCTGGCTCAGGATCGCGGTCCATCCGGTAATCCGGATGTCAGCGAACTGGAGAACGCGGTGCCCCGCTATGAACCCCGGACGTCGGCCGGCAACAAGTCCCCCTACACGGTCTGGGGCGAGCAGTACACGGTCATGAGTGACGCCAGTGCCCGGAACTATGTCCAGCGTGGACGCGCGAGCTGGTACGGCGAGAAATTTCACGGTCACCGGACGTCCAACGGCGAAATCTTCGACATGTATGCCATGTCGGCGGCGCACAAGCGACTGCCACTGCCAAGCTTTGCCCGAGTGACGAACCTTGAAAACGGCCGTCAGGTGATTGTGCGGGTCAACGACCGAGGCCCTTTCCATGAGGGCCGGATCATCGATCTGTCCTGGGCGGCTGCCAGAAAACTCGGGTTCAGCGATCACGGCACGGCTCGGGTCGAGGTGGCCTCAGTCACGGTATCGCCGGATGGCCAGCGGTATGTTGCCGGATCAGACGGTGTATCGGAAGCTCCGGATGAGGACGGCACGCCGGCCAGCGCGCAAGCGCTGTTCGTTCAGGTGGCCTCCTTTACCCAGCCGGGTTCGGCACAGCGCCTGTCGCAACGCCTGCGTCAGGCCATTGGTGAGGCAGTCCGGGTGCGAACGGCGGGCCCCTGGCACCGGGTGCAGGTCGGGCCGTTTTCCGCCCGATCGGAAGCAGAGAGCCACCGGTGGCGCATCGAGCGTCAGGGCTTTGGACGCCCGATTGTCGTTACCGCGCCGAACTGAACGGCAATGGCACGGTCTGACCCGGGCTAGTGAGCATGTCACGATCTGTGTCCACAGAAAAACCATTGATAAACCACGGAATGAAACCAGCAATGACTCAAGTAATCCCTTATCGAATGGGCCGACACCTGTCGGTGTGCGTTGCACTACTCATTGGCCTGATGGTGAGCGTGGTCGGGGCGGCGAACGCTCAGGGCCAGCAGGCCCTGATTCCGTCGCCGCCGACAGTCTCGGCCAGTTCCTACATTCTCATGGACGCCCGCAGCGGTCGGGTGATCATCGAGGAGAACAGTGATGAGCATCTGCCGCCGGCGAGCTTGACCAAGATGATGACGGCCTACATCGTCGAGCGCGAGCTTGATGAGCAGCGCATTGCCATGTCGGATCAGGTGCCGATCAGCGTCAATGCCTGGAAGACCGGTGGTTCGCGGATGTTCGTCCAGGAAGGCACCGAGGTGTCCGTTGAGAAACTGCTCAAGGGCGTCATCATCCAGTCGGGTAACGATGCCAGTGTGGCATTGGCCGAGTTCATTGCCGGCAGTGAGGATGCTTTCGCCGATATCATGAACCAGCAGGCGCGCCAGTTGGGGATGGAAAACTCGCGTTTCCAGAACGCAACCGGACTGCCGGAGAGCGACCACTATTCGTCCGCCCGCGATCTGGCACTGCTGGCGCAGGCGATTATCGAGGATTACCCGGATAATTACCCCCTCTACGCGGAGAAGTACTTCACCTACAACGACATCCGTCAGCCTAACCGCAACAGCCTGTTGTGGCGTGACCCGTCGGTGGACGGGCTGAAAACCGGGCACACGGAAGCGGCGGGCTACTGTCTGGTGGCTTCGGCGGACCGTAAGGGCATGCGGCTGATTGCCGTGGTGATGGGGACGAGCAGTGAACAAGCCCGGGCGCAGGAGGTCCAGAAACTGCTCAATTATGGCTTCCGCTACTACGAGACCCACAAGGTTCTCAGCGCCGGCCAGTCTCTGGAGGAGAACCGGGTCTGGGGCGGTCAGGCCGATCAGGTCAGTCTTGGTGTCAGTGACGATGCCGTCGTTACCATCCCGCGGGACAGCAAAGAACAGCTCGAGTACATGATGGACATTGACACCGTGATCGAGGCGCCCGTGCAGGCCGGTGACGAACTCGGTGAGGTCCGGGTCACGCTCGATGGCGAGGTGATCGTTCGTGAGCCGGTTGTTGCGCTGCAGAGCGTTCCCGAAGGAGGTTTGTTCAAGCGTCTGTGGGATGCCATCAAACTCTTCTTCATTCAGCTGTTCAGCTAGGGAGCGGTCATGAGTCAGCAACAACCGCCCAAAATTGAGTTCCCGTGTGACTACACGATCAAGGTGGTCGGCGACGCCGCTCCGGACTTTCGCGAACTGGTGATCGCGGTCGTGGAGCGTCACGCACCGGGCATTAATGAGAAGGATGTGCATGAGCGAGACAGTCGCAACGGCCGGTTTGTCTCCGTCCGGTTGCGCATCCGGGCGACCGGCGAAGACCAGCTCAAGGCCCTGACCGAGGACCTCAAGGCCACTGGCCGCGTTCACATGGTGCTTTGATGGTTCGTGTCCGGGAGCTCGGTCAGCAGCCCTACCAGCCGGTCTGGGAGGCGATGAAGGCATTCACCGACCAGCGGGTGTCTGACACGCCTGATGAACTCTGGGCGCTGGAGCACCCGCCGGTATTCACCCAGGGGCAGGCCGGGCGTGCCGAGCACATTCTGGCGCCGGGAGATATCCCCGTTGTCCCGGTGGACCGGGGCGGACAGGTGACCTATCACGGGCCCGGCCAGTTGGTGGTTTACCTGATGGTGGATCTGAAACGCCGTCGGATGGGGGTGCGGGACCTGGTGTCGGGTATCGAATCCGCATTGGTGACGATGCTGGCCGGGTATGGCATCGCAGCGGCCCCCCGGTCGGATGCCCCGGGGGTGTACGTGGACGGCGCGAAGATCGCGTCTCTCGGGTTGCGGGTCCGCCGCGGGTGTTCGTTTCACGGCCTGGCACTGAACGTGGATATGGATCTGGAGCCGTTCAGTCGGATCAACCCCTGTGGCCTGGCCGGGCAGCCCATGTGCCGGATGACCGATTATCAACCGTCTGCAACCGTCGCGACCATCACGCCCGAGTTGCTGGACGCGCTGTCGACGTCGCTGGCACTGGGCGCATTGACCTTTGAAACAACCCTCCCGGCATCGCTCTCACCGACCGGATAGCTGCTACCCAGGTGCGCCCTCAGTCGGCGATGACTTCTACCGGGGTCCCGTGAACGCACACCTGGTTCCGCCCACCACTCTTGGCTTCGTACAGCGCATCGTCGGCCTCCTGCAGGAGCCGATCGATCGAGGCGCTGTTGCAGATTGTTGCGATGCCGGCGCTGACCGTCGTGCTGATGGGGCTACCGCTGTCGGACGGGACGGTCTGGGCTGCGATTGTCGAGCGAAGCCGTTCCGCCGTCTGGTAAGCCTGGGAGGCATCCGTTTCCGGCAGAATCACGAGGAACTCTTCTCCCCCCCAGCGGGAAACGGTATCGACCCGACGGCAGACAGTTTTCAGCTGGCTGGCCACCATGACAATCATCTTGTCGCCCACCTGATGACCGTAGGTATCGTTGATGCCCTTAAAGTGATCGATGTCCAGAAGAATGACGGAGAAAGAGCGGCTGTTACGCTGATAGCGCTCGTACTCATGTTCCAGTGCCCCAAGCCCCTCGCGACGATTCGCCAGATCGGTCATGGCGTCATGCTTGGCGGCGTACTCGTAGTCTCGGGCCAGCGAGAGCAGGCTTGCCTTGCTGCGGCGACGGCTGAGGTCCAGAAGAAAACAGCAGACCATTTCAAATCCCAGCACTGCGGTCATGGTAATGCCGAAGTAATTTCCGTAAGGCGCATTGAAAAGCTGGCTGCCAAGCGGCGAGAAAAGTAGCGTTACCCCCACAAGGCCCAGCAGGCAGGTGCCCACACCGACCTTGATGCTGCTGATATAGAACACAACCGGCGGATAGGCGAACAACCACAGGATTGCCGCCCCTTGCTCCAGGGCACCGAGGGCCAGATAGAAAAAAAGGAACGTGATAAGAGTGATGAACGTCCGGCGTTGCAGGGCCTGATGACGCCGGGCCCAATAGACGAAGCTGTTGGCGACCAGCAGAATCGCCACCACGATCAGCACCGTGACGTGAATGAAATCGCCCCGCTCACCCGCCCGCCAGGCAAAAAAGAACAGCAGGGGCAGGGCGGCAATGCTCAGGCCGTTAATCAGCGTTGGTACGGGAATTTCACCCCGGACGAGCTGCTCGGCCAGCGCGTGATCGTCTTCGTATGTTTCAGGCATTGTTTCTGGGATTGTTATTGTGGTCTTTGATGTCTCGCAATACTTGAGACAACTGACATTAATCTAGCCTGACTTCAGCCGGTTGTCTGTTTTTAATCGTAACTGTCACATCTTACATTGGCTCCATGGTCGGGGCTGTCATGGCAGGTCAGTGACCGGTCTGATCGGCCGGTCCCGTATAATGGACACTGGCATTCAACAATGGTTTCCGGATTCATGAGTACGAGTAAGACACGGAAAGCGGTTTCCCGCATCAAGACGGGGCGTTTCGAGCGCCAGCTCAGCCTGACACGGGCGGGCCTCTTCGCGGGGACGCGGATGGCGACACACATGGCGACCAACTGGTTCGGGGGGCGCGAGACGCGCGAGCAGCGCAGCCGCGACATGATGTCCAGCCAGGCACGCTTTCTGGTCGATGAGCTCGGCAAGCTCAAAGGCAGTGTTGTCAAGATCGGGCAGGTGATGGCGCTCTACGGCGAACACTTTCTCCCGGAAGAGGTGACGGAAGCCCTGCACACGCTTGAGGATCAGACCACCTGGCTGGAATGGTCGTCGATCCGCCGTGTGTTGCTCGAGGAGTTGGGCGCTCAGCGCCTGGCGGAGCTGGAAGTGGATGCCGAACCGATTGGTGCGGCGTCACTGGGGCAGGTGCATCGGGCGCGGCGCCGTTCGGACGGCCTGGAACTGGTGCTCAAGATCCAGTATCCAGGGGTTGCCGAGGCGGTGGACAGTGATCTGAATGCGGTTGCGCAGATCCTCAAGATGGCGCGTTTGGTGTCCATTGGCCCCGAGTTCAATGAGTGGCTCGAGGAAGTCCGTACCATGATGCACCGTGAGGTGGATTATGGGCTGGAAGGGCGGACCACAGAGCACTTCCGCCAGATGCTGCTGGATGATGATCGCTTCATCGTTCCGCGCGTGCTGCCTGAGTTCTCCACCTCTCATGTGATGGCCTCTACCTATGAGTCCGGCATTACGGTCGGATCCGACGAAGTGGCGAATCTTCCTGTGGAGCGCCGCAGCGCCCTGGGCAGGGCGGCCCTGGAGCTGTTCTTTCGGGAGTTGTTTGTCTGGGGTGAAATCCAGACCGATCCGAACTTTGGCAACTACCGTATTCGTGTTTCGCCGGACCCGGCTCGCGAACCGGACCGGATCGTTCTGCTCGACTTCGGCGCGGTTCAGGAATATCCCGACCGGTTCCTGAACCCCGTGCGCAAGATGATCGAAGCGTCCTACGAGCAGGACCGCGAACGCGTGATTGAGGGCGGAATCGCTCTGCATTTCATGAGCCGCGACTGGCCGGAGGATGTGCTCTATCGGTTCGCGGAGGTCTGCATGTCGGTTCTGGAACCGCTGGCGCCGCATAACTCGGACTGGCCCGATTACGCTGTGAACGAACAGGGGCAGTACCGCTGGAAACAGAGCGATCTGCCTTCAAGGGTGGCCCGCCAGGCCGCCCGTTCCGCGATCAGCCGGTATTTCCGCATTCCCCCGAAAGAGTTCGTCTTCCTCAACCGAAAGCTCATTGGCGTCTACACGCTGATCGCTGTGCTCAAGGCGGAGTTTAACGGCGAGGATCTGCTGCGAGCTTACTTGTACCCCGAGAAGTGAATGTCGCCACGGAAAAACACTGAAAACACGGAAAGCGGCCTTTGGCCGCGATGATTGAATGAAGTCTGACGGTTAACGACTTCCGCGTTTTCTGTGTCATTCCGTGGCAAAAAATCACTGAGGAACCGCCTGCACCGCCCACAACACCACCGCATACCGCACCCCCTTGCCGATCGTCACCAGCACGATGAAGTTCAGCCACGGCACGCGCATCAGCCCGCCAATCACCGTCAGTGCGTCGCCGCCAATCGGAAGCCAGCCCAGCAGCAGGGACCACTGACCGTAACGGTTGAAGCGGTCCTGCGCCTTCTGGAGCTGCTTCTCGGAAACCGGAAACCAGCGCCGGTCACGGAACCGTTCAATCTGACGGCCGATCCAGCCGTTCACCACGGAGCCGAGGGAGTTACCGGCGGTGGCGGACAGCCATAACCACCAGGGATTCAGGCCTTGCGCGACCAGGGCGCCCAGCAGAATCTCGGAATAGGCGGGAAGCAGTGTGGCGGCTGCAAAGGCCGTTGCAAAAAGGGTCAGGTAGCTCATGAAATGCCGTGATCCCGCGTGACGAATCGCTTGGTTCTATCAGGATGATTCACTGTATTGAGTTTCAATATGCAGTGGATTCTGGCACCATGCTGCCCGTTTTTTAATCAGTGTACGTGGTGTCGCTGACATACGTTGATCATCTCGAAGGAGGGTGGAATGGATCGCGTGACCATTTTCGGTCGTTCCAATTGCGGCTTTTGCCGTCGGGCGAAAGAGCTGTGTGAAATCAAAGAGCTGAACTTCCTGTACGTGGACATTGTCGAGGAGGGCATCAGCAAAGCCGACATGGCCAAGACCATCGGCCATGAGGTGGAAACCGTACCGCAGATTTTCGTCGGCAAGAAGCACATCGGTGGCTTCGACGAGTTCAACGCGTTCATGGAGGCGCGTGAGGCGGAAACTGCCGAGTAACGCTGGCGTTTTTAGGAAGGAAATGAAAGGCGTCCTTGCTTGGACGCTTTTTTTGTTGGCAAAAAGGTCGAGGCCAAGGCGCACCCGCCTCGGCCTCGTCAGGGACTGACGTCGTCAGACCTCGAAGGGCGTCTTGAGCTTCTTCTCGACCAACTGGTTGCTCAGGTGGGCAACACGTGGCAACCCGTTCTCGAACGGTGGGAAGCTCTCACCGGTGATCAGTGGCGCCATGTAGTCGCGGCAGTCCTGGGTGATGCCATAACCATCGTCACTGATGTAGTGGATCGGCATCTTCTTCTCCTGGTTGGCCACATCGCTCAATGCCGCCTCGCCGATGTGCCACTTGTAGGGATGGTTCTGCTCGCGAACGATGGTCGGCATGATGGCCTGCTCGCCCGCCAGCGCGAACTCGACGGCGCGCTTGCCCACTTCATAGGACTGCTCGACATCCATCGCCGAACCAATATGACGGGCGGCCCGTTGGAGATAATCCGCCACGGCCCAGTGGTTCTTGTGGCCGAGGGACTGGCGCACCATGTTGGCCAGCGTCGGCGCCACGCCACCAAGCTGGGTGTGGCCGAACGCGTCTTTTCCGCCGGCATCGGCGATGAACCGGCCATCCTCGTACTGGGCGCCTTCCGAGGCCACGACGACGCAATAGCCGTATTCCTTCACGCAGTGGTCGACCCGATCCAGGAAGGTTTGCCGCTCAAACGGCACTTCGGGGAAGATAATGATGTGCGGCGGCTCACCGGGTCCATTGCCGGCCATGCCGCTGGACGCGGCGATCCATCCGGCGTGACGTCCCATCACTTCCAGGATGAACACCTTGGTGGAGGAGTCACACATGGAGCGGATGTCCAGACTGGCCTCCAGCGTTGAGGTGGCGACGTATTTGGCCACCGAGCCAAAGCCCGGACAGTTGTCAGTGAAGGGGAGGTCGTTGTCGACCGTCTTCGGGACGCCGATGCAGGTGATGGGGTAACCCATGTGCTCGGCCATCTGTGAGACCTTGAACGCCGTATCCTGGGAGTCGCCGCCGCCGTTGTAGAAGAAGTAGCCGATGTCGTGGGCCTGGAAGACCTCGATCAGCCGTTCGTATTCACGGCGGTTTTCGCTGAAGTTCTTGAGTTTGTAGCGACAGGAACCGAAGGCACCGCCGGGGGTGTGCATCAGGGCGGCGATATCCTCATCGGTTTCCAGGCTGGTGTCGATCAGCTCTTCCCGCAGGGCGCCGGTAATGCCGTTGCGGCCGGCGAAGACCTTACCGATGGATTCGGGATGCTGTCGGGCGGTCTGGATGACCCCGCAGGCGCTGGCGTTGATGGTAGCGGTTACCCCGCCGGATTGGGCGTAGAACGCGTTCTTGACGGCCATTGAGTCGGGCGCCTCCTGGCTGTTGTGTTGCTTTGGCCAAAACTAGTCGTGCGCGGAATGATACGCGAATCCGAGCGCGTTTTCATGAGGCGTGTATCGTGGATGGTACGGTGTCCGCTTGACGGCTGAGGCCGATTGCAGGACGCTTCATCCTGTCCCGCCAACCATCAGGAATGACACGCCATTATGCACATCCACATCCTCGGTATCTGCGGCACGTTCATGGGCAGTCTGGCAGCCCTTGCCCGGGAAGGGGGGCATCACGTCACCGGGTCCGATGAAGGGGTCTATCCGCCGATGAGCACCCAGCTGGAGCAGCAGGGGATCGAGTTGATGGATGGCTTCTCTGAGAGCAACCTGAAGCCGGTGCCGGATCTGGTGCTGATCGGCAACGCCCTGTCCCGGGGGAATCCCGAAGTGGAAGCCGTGCTGAACCGGGGGCTGGACTATATGTCCGGACCGGAATGGCTCAGCCGGGAGGTGCTGCGTCATCGCTGGGTGCTGGCGGTTGCGGGGACCCACGGCAAGACCACCACCACATCCATGCTGCTCTGGATTCTGGATCAGGCGGGCTTTGATCCGGGGTATCTGGTTGGCGGTGTCCCCGGTGATTTTGACGTCTCCGCACGTCTGGGTAGTAGTGATTTCTTTGTAATCGAAGCGGACGAATACGACAGCGCCTTCTTTGATAAACGCTCCAAGTTCGTTCACTACCGTCCCAATACATTGATTCTGAACAATCTGGAGTTCGATCACGCCGATATTTTTGATTCGATCGTCGATATCGAGCGCCAGTGTCATCACCTGGTACGGACGGTGCCGTCCAATGGCCTGATCATCCGACCGGATCGGGATGGGCATCTGGACAGTGTGCTCAACCGCGGCTGCTGGACCAGTGTCCAGACCACATCGATCGGTGGCGAGGCCGCCTGGTCGAACTGGCGGGCCGAGCTGCTCCGTGATGATGGCAGCGTTTTCATGGTGATCCGGCACGACCAGCCAGTCGCCAAAGTCCATTGGCGCCATACCGGTCTGCATAATGTCCGCAATGCACTGGCGGCGATTGCCGCGGCCCGTCATGTGGGGGTGACGCCGGACCATGCGATCGCCGCGCTCAACCGGTTTGGTGGCGTCAAGCGCCGTATGGAGCTGTTGGCAGAGGTGCGGGGTGTCCGCGTCTACGATGACTTTGCCCATCACCCCACCGCCATCGCCACCACATTGGACGGGCTGCGCAAACAGGTGGGGGATGACCCGATCATCGCCGTCATTGAGCCGCGTTCGAACACCATGCAGCAGGGGGTTCATCAGGACGTGCTGTTGGACAGCGCCAGTGCCGCTGATCGGGTGCTCTGGGCCAACCTGTCGGACATGGCATGGTTGAGTGAGCGCATTCCGGAGAACGACTCCCGACATCAGCAGGGCCGGTCGGTGGAGACACTGATCGATGGGGTACTCTCCGCGTTGCCCGTGCCCTGCCACATCGTCATCATGAGTAATGGCGGTTTTCAGGGCATTCACGGCAAACTGATCAAGGAGCTGGAGCGCTATTTTGACTGATTCATCGTCCCGCCCGGTCGTCAACCTGGCGATGACGGGCGCCTCGGGCGCCCAATACGGTCTGCGGTTGCTGGTGTGCCTGGTGGCGGCCGGCTACCGCCTGAACGTCATGGTCAGCAAAGCGGCGCAGGTGGTCATCGCGACAGAGACCGATCTCCGCCTTCCCGGGACACCCGATGGGATGCAGTCCGCGTTGCGAGAATACAGCGGCGCATCAGCGGATCAGGTCGTTGTCTTCGGTCGGGAGGACTGGTTCGCGCCGCCGGCTTCCGGTTCCGGGTCCCGGGCACCACTGGTGATCTGCCCCTGCAGCACGGGGACGCTGTCGGCCCTGGCAAATGGCGCCAGTGACAACCTGATTGAGCGGGCCGGTGACGTGGCGCTCAAAGAGCGCCGTTCGCTGATTCTGGTTCCCCGCGAAGCTCCGTATTCCGAGGTGCATCTCACCAACATGCTGCAGCTCACTCGCATGGGCGCGACGATCATGCCGGCCAGCCCCGGGTTTTATCATCGGCCATCGTCCATCGACGATCTGGTGGATTTTGTGGTCGCCCGCCTGCTGGACCATCTGGGAGTGAATCAGTCGTTGATGCCTCGCTGGGGCGAGCAGCGACTGGCGAACCGGCAGCAACAGGAGGACCCGTCTTGAGTATTGACTGGCAGACCACCCGGGCGGCGATCTGGCGGCGCCACCGACAGGCCCTGCGGGCGGTTCATGAGATTGATCGGGTGCGGCTGTCCGATCTGCTGGAAATTGACCGCCAGAAGGCGGCGATCGTCACCAATACCGAGCATTTCCTGAAGGGCGAACCGGCCAATAACACGCTGCTCTGGGGCTCTCGGGGCACCGGCAAGTCGTCCCTCATCAAGGCATTGCTCAATGAGTACGCCGACCGTGGGTTGCGAGTCATTGAAGTGGACCGGGAGGACCTGCTGTTTCTGCCGGAGATCGTGGATGAGATCCGGGCGTTGCCATACCGGTTTATCATCTTTTCGGACGACCTGTCGTTCGGTCACGATGATGCGTCCTACAAGGCTCTGAAAAGCGTCATGGAAGGGTCGATCGAAAGCCCGCCGGAGAACGTGCGGGTGTATGCCACCTCCAACCGGCGTCACCTGATGCCGGAGTACATGAAAGACAATCAGGCGGCGCAGATGGTCGACGGCGAACTGCATCTGGGGGAGGCGATTGAGGAGCAGATCTCTCTGTCCGACCGGTTCGGACTCTGGCTGTCGTTCTACCCGTTTGATCAGAAGGAATACCTGCATCTGGTGGATGCGCTGTTCCCCGACGTGGAAGACCGGGAGTCCCTGCACCTGGCCGCGATCCGGTTTGCGACGGCAAAGGGCGGCCGCAGTGGCCGGGCGGCGCGTCACTTCTACAACACCTACTACGACCAGTTCTGACGTCTGTGGTCGGGGAGTGGCTGGGGGCTATTGTCTGCGCTGCATTTGATGGTCGTCCGTGACGCCAAATGCGACCGGGACATCCCTGTCCCTTCTCCGACAATAGCCCCCGGCCACTCCCCTCGTGCCATTGGCCGCCGCCCGAGTTAGTTCGTTTTCGCCACCCGGATTGAACGTTTACACCATTGAGCGGTATCGCGGGTCGTTCGACACTGACGTCACATCGTCAGTAACGCCCATAACGAGGTATTGAATGATTCCGCGCACACTCTTTGATTCGGACCTGGACGGCTTCCGCGACGCCGTCCGGAAGTTTCTCGAGAACGAAGCCGTTCCCCATCATCACCAGTGGGAGAAAGACGGTCAGGTCAGTCGTGAAATCTGGGAGAAAGCCGGTGAACTGGGCTTCCTGTGTCCGACCATTCCCGAGGAATACGGCGGTGTCGGCGCCGATTTCCGGTACAGCGCCGTGGTGATGGAAGAGATCGCCCGCGCCGCCACGACCGGTCTGGGCTGGGCGTTGCACTCGGACATTGTCGCGCCCTACATCCTGAACTACGGCACCGAAGAACAGAAAAAGCACTACCTGCCCAAGCTGGTCAGTGGCGAAATGATCGGGGCGATCGCCATGACCGAGCCGGGTGCCGGTTCGGACCTGCAGGGCGTCAAGACGACAGCCATCAAGGATGGCGATCATTACGTCCTGAATGGCTCCAAGACCTTCATCACCAACGGCCAGATGGCCGATCTGGTGATCGTGGTCGCCAAGACCGATCCGAAGGAGGGCGCCAAGGGCACCAGCCTGATGCTGGTCGAAAGTGCCTGGGACGGATTCGAGAAAGGCCAGAATCTGGAGAAGGTGGGTCTCAAGGCGCAGGACACCTCCGAGCTGTTCTTCCAGGACGTGAAAGTCCCTGCCGGCAACCTGCTGGGCAGCGGCGAAGGCCAGGGCTTCATGCAGCTGATGCAGGAATTGCCCGCTGAGCGTCTGCAGGTGGCCCTGACCGCCGTTGCGGCTGCCGAAGCGGCCTGGGAGTGGACCCGGGACTACGTCAAGGAGCGCAAGGCCTTCGGTAAGCCGGTCATGGGCTTCCAGAACACTCGCTTCAAGATGGCCGAGATGCAGTCGGACATTGCCGCCGGGCGTGCGTTCACTGACCGCTGTCTGGAACTGCATCTGGATCGCAAGCTGGACGTGCCGACGGCGGCGATGCTCAAGCAATGGACCACCGACCTGCAGTGTCGGATCATGGACGAGTGCGTGCAGCTCCACGGGGGTTATGGTTATATGTGGGAGTACCCGATTGCACGGGCCTGGGCGGATTCCCGCGTGCAGCGGATCTATGCCGGGACCAACGAGATCATGAAGGAGATCGTGGCCCGGGCCATCTGATCGGTTACGCACTTTTACAAATTGCCAATCGCGTCAAGGTACAGTGACGCGACATTCCCTAGAGTGGGCGCATCCCGAACCCGAGAAGAACAAGAGATGCGCCCATGACCCGCCTTTTCTGCCTTACCCTGATGGCTGCATTCGCTCTGGTCGGCTGCAATGAGCAGAACGGCGAGCGGCCGGTAGACGGTCGTGATACCGATGGCCTATACGAACCCGAGCCGCCCAGCGATTATCAGGGCCGTGTGATGGATGGCTATCTCCAGCAGGCCCGCGTCTGGCTGGACCTGGACGGTGACTCCCAGTATGACAGCGGCTCGGTTCAGGTCGTGATCGGTGGGCGTGCCGGCTGCGAGATCAGCACCCCGGCAGACCAGGCCGCGGAGGAATGCCTGGAAACCCTGTCGATGGGGGAGCCGACGGCGCTCACTGGCGAAGGCGGCCGGTTTACGCTGGACGTGACGGGGCTGGCGCTGCCGGACGATCAGGCCGCCGATCTCGATCCCAACAACTACCCGCTGGTGGCGGTGGCCATTCCCGGCCGCACGCTGGAAGAAACGGAGGCGGGGAATCAGATCATCAACCACGCCTTCCGGTTGACCTCGCCACCGGGTGAGCGCGTGGTGTCACCATTGACCACGCTGGTGGATGCCCGCCGAACGCTGGATCTCGATGCGCTGGATGTGACCGAGGGTGGCCTGGCCGTGGATCTGTCTGGGGTGAATCCGCTTGGGGACTACATCCAGCGGGGCGACGCGCGGGCACGTGCCTACGGCGAAGCGCTGACGCGTCTGCTTCAGATCCAGTTTCCGGATGACCGGGAGCAGGGGATTATCGACAACGGCGGTCGGTTGACCGACATCGACCGTGATGCCGATCGGGTGCTTCGGCTCGGTTACGTGTCTGCGGTGGCCGATGTGGTCGGGGCAGTGGATGCGGCGGCGCAGTCGGATGGCTATGGCAATGTCGACATCAGCGGCCTGGCATTGCCGACGCTCATTCCTGACCTCAATAACCCGCTCCTTTTGAAAGCGGTGGTGGTTGAAACGCCACCGGACAATCCAACGGCCACTGCCTCCGACCTGACAACGAGTTCCCGGGTACGCTTCCAGTATGACGCCGAGGGCGTACTCCAGGCGATTGAGGCGGACGGCTGTCTCAAACCGTCACTCTATGAAGTGGCCCGCCTCGCCCGGGTCAACGGCCGGGTCGCGGAACTGAATGTTCAGGGGTTCGAAGGATTCTTTCTGGCCTCGTCACCGGCGAGCACGTTCTACTCGGACGACGGTGACGTGGACGAACGGCTCACGTTCGACTGGACCAACGGCACCGCGGAGCTTCAGTCCACCACCAGCTGTCATGGCGGGCAGAATGGCTCCGAGCTGGGCGGCGCCGCCGAGCAGGTGCTGACCTGGACGATCAGCGGTGACACCGTGACGGTTCGGGACGGCGATCGGGAACTGGTTCAGACCGTCGGGCAGGGGATTGACCCGATGCTGGGGTATACCGATACCGATGGTACGTCCCAGTCGATTGATGGTGCGGTCAGTGGGTGCGGCATTAACGATGATGCAACTGGTGAGCCGGAGGTGATCAGTGGTACCCAGCCCTATACCTATGAGGCCGATGAAACGGGTGCCGGTGGAGATCTCCCGTCCGACGGCGCGCTCGATAGGCGGGATCTCTTGTGGGATCAGCGTTTTGGCCACCAACAGCTGCTGCGTCGGGTCTTCTTCGACACCAGCCGCTCCAGCGAGGATCTGCTGAAGTGGCAGTACCGTTATCGTACTCCGGCCGGTGACGACGAAGAGGAGGCGGGTGAACAGGCCAACCTGCTGGACGAAGCCCGGCTGAGTCTGACCGCTGGTACCCCGAACTGCGGCGGTACGCCGGGTACGCTGGACAGCGGTGGCATTTTTGCCAATCTGACGTACGAATACCACACGCTGGCCGAATCGCTTCTGAGCAGTCAGTAACCACATGACCCGGAAGGCCCAGTGGATTCAAAAAAGGGTTTGACAGCCCCGGATCGAGACATTAAAGTACGCGCCGTCGGTGAGGGAGAGCCCGCCGGCCACAATGAGTTAACCGGTTTGACCGGTCTGTCACTGCCGAGGTGGCGAAATTGGTAGACGCGCTAGCTTCAGGTGCTAGTGGGGGCAACCCCGTGGGAGTTCAAGTCTCCCCCTCGGCACCACTTCCCTTTCCTTCCGGAAGTGGTCACTATTCCTTCTTTCGATAGTGTAATCCCCGCGTTTTTAGCATCCCGTTAGTCGCGGCGTTATACTGCACCCCTATTCAAGCGCAGTCGCCCGATACGATTGATCCTTCCGGTCGGCTGCCGGCATCAGGACAGTTGTTTGCATGGCATCCAGAAAAACACGGACCAATGATCCCAACGCGGATCGAGAGGCCCAGAAATACGATAATCCCATCCAGAGCCGGGAATACATTCTCGAGCATCTGCGCCAGCGCGGTGCGCCGGCCACCCATCCCACCCTTTGTCAGGAACTTGGCCAGAACAGTGAGGAAGGCATTGAGGCCCTGCGCCGCCGCCTGATCGCCATGTGTCGCGACGGGCAGGCCATCTGCAATCGCCGCGGTGCCTACCTGCCCATCGAGGAAGCCGATCTGGTCACGGGGCGCGTTCAGGGACACCGCGATGGTTTCGGGTTCCTGGTGCCGGATGACAAGAAAGGCGACCTGTTCCTGAGTGCCCGTCAGATGAAGCGTGTGCTGCACGGGGACCGCGTGGCGGCCCGGGTAGACAGTGTGGACAAGCGTGGCCGCCGGGAAGGTGTGATCGTCGAGGTACTGGAGCACGGCACCACTCAGACCGTCGGGCGACTGTTCCGCGAGAGCGGTGTGTCATTCGTGGTCCCCGAGAATCCGCGCATCAATCAGGACATCCTGATCGCCGAAAGCGACTGCGGTAACGGGCGTAACGGTCAGTACGTGGTGGTTGAGCTGCTGCGTCAGCCGGGCCGGCGCTCCCAGCCGACCGGGCGTGTGGTTGAGGTGCTGGGCGAACACATGGCGCCAGGCATGGAAATCGAAGTGGCCATCCGCTCGCACGATATTCCGCACAGCTGGCCGGAGTCGGTAGGCGAGCAGGCCGCTGCCATTCCCGAGGAAGTGGATGAGTCGGACAAGCAGGATCGGGTGGACCTCCGTGACCTGCCGCTGGTCACCATTGATGGCGAAGACGCCCGTGACTTTGACGACGCGATTTACTGCGAACCGCGCAAGAATGGCGGCTTCCGTTTGCTGGTCGCCATTGCCGACGTATCCCATTATGTCCGGCCGGGGACGCCGCTGGATGAGGAAGCGGTCAATCGCGGCAATTCGGTGTACTTTCCCGACCACGTTGTGCCGATGCTGCCGGAGAAGCTCTCGAACGGCCTCTGTTCGCTGAATCCCGAGGTGGATCGGCTCTGCCTCGTCAGCGACATGACCATCAGCGCCAATGGTCGCATCAGTGGCTACCGGTTCTATCAGGCCGTCATGCATTCCCACGCGCGCCTGACCTACACCAAAGTGCACCAGATGCTGGACTATCCGGACAGCCCGGAAGGTCAGTCGCTGCGGGAGCGGTACGCCCACGTCGTGCCGCACGTTGAGCATCTGCATCAGCTGTACAAGGTTCTGCGTCAGGCCCGGACCGAGCGCGGGGCGATTGATTTTGAAACGACCGAAACGCGCATCGTGTTCAATGCCGATCGCAAGATCGACGACATCGTCCCGGTCACCCGAAACGACGCCCACAAGATTGTCGAAGAATGCATGCTGTGCGCGAACGTCGCTACGGCCCGTTTTCTCAAACGTCATGAGATTCCGGCGTTGTATCGCGTCCACGATGGCCCGGCGTCCGAGCGTCTGAGCAACCTCAAGCTGTTTCTCGGCGAACTGGGTCTGGAGCTGGGCGGGGGTGAAAAGCCGCAGTCCTCCGACTTCCAGGCGCTGTTGTCGAAGATCGGCGACCGCTCCGACGCCGGTGTGATCCAGACGGTCATGCTGCGCACGCTCAGTCAGGCGGTGTACAGCCCGGACGAGAGTGGCCACTTTGGCCTCGGTTTCGCGAGCTATGCGCACTTCACCTCACCAATCCGACGGTATCCGGACCTGATTGTCCATCGCGCCATCAAGTCCGTGATCCATGGTGGTCAGGGCGGGCAGGGTATGGTGCAGCGCGCGATCAAATCCGTGCGGCAGGGCAGCCGCGAGGGCAAGACGGTCATTCAGCCCAAGCGGCAGGATCCGGAGTTGGCGGCGTATCCCTATGACCATGGGCGAATGGTTCAACTGGGTGAGCATTGCTCCATGACGGAGCGCCGTGCCGATGAGGCGACCCGGGATGTGGAAGCCTGGCTGAAGTGCGAGTATCTGTCCGAGCATGTGGGCAACGAATACGACGGGGTGATCGCCGCCGTGGTGCCCTTCGGTTTCTTTGTCGAACTCAATGACATCTACATTGAGGGCCTGGTCCATGTGTCCACGCTCAGTGGCGACTTCTTCCAGCATGATTCAGTGCATCATCGGCTGGTGGGCGAGCGTACAGCGATCAGCTTCCGCCTGGGCGACAGCGTCCGGGTTCAGGTGGCGCGTGTCGGGCTGGAGGATCGCAAGATCGATCTGGAGCTGGTCAGTCGTCCGAAACGACGCAAGGCGGACCGGGCCGCTCTCGAGAAGGCGCCGGACCGCAGCGGTCCGGGTGGAAAGGGACAGGCCGGCAAGCCCGGAAAGAAGGGAGGCAAATCGGCCAACAAGGGCAAGGGCGGCGGTAAAGGCCAGGGCATGAGCCGTGGCGAGCTGGCCAAAGAGGCGGCCCGTGAAGCCAGTGCCAGTAAAGGGGGCGGCAGGAAGTCGCGTCGGGGCAAGTCCGGAAAGAGGTGATCGGTGTCGCAATCGTTTGTCTTTGGCTGGCACGCGGTGGACGCAATCACCCGTGAAGAGCCACAGCGACTGAAGAAGGTCTGGATACAGAAAGGGCGCCGCGACCGACGGGTTGGTGATGTGATCCGGCGACTGGACGATCTTGGCGTGTCCTGGGAGCAGGTCCATCGTCGGGAGCTGGATCAGCGGGTCAACGGCGTTCATCAGGGGGTCGTTGCGGCCGTCGCCGAGGCGCGGGCCTGGCAGGAAAACGACCTGATGGACCTGATCGAGCGGACGGAGGCGCCGCTGCTTCTGGTGCTTGATGGCGTCACCGACCCCCACAACCTTGGCGCTTGCCTTCGTACCGCAGAGGCTGCGGGCGTGCTGGCGCTCGTCGCGCCCAAGGACAAGTCAGCGCCGCTTAACGCGACGGCACGCAAGGTGTCCAGCGGGGCGGCTGAAACCCTGCCGCTGGTCAAGGTGACCAATCTGGCCCGTTGCCTGCGTCGGCTTCAGGATGCGGGGCTTTGGGTGATCGGCTCGGCCGGTGAGGCGGGCGCCACGCTCCATCAAGCGGATTTTCGCGGGGGTGTTGCGCTGGTCATGGGGGCCGAGGGCAAGGGGATGCGTCGCCTGACGCGCGAGCACTGCGATCAACTGATCCGTATTCCGATGGTGGGGGCCGTTGAGAGCCTGAACGTGTCGGTTGCCACCGGCGTCTGCCTGTTCGAGGCGGTTCGCCAGCGCGGTGAGGCGCCCTAGTGTCTCGTCGGTTTGCATTTACTCGCCTGGATGCCTAGAATACCGCTCCCCTTTTTGTCGGGGGCGTGCGTCGCTGTGTCCCAGCGTCGCCAAGAAACCGGTTATCAAACCAATCCCTGCTTCTTTCCGGGCGCGATGCCTGAGGGGGAAGCTGCTGAATCCATAGGGAGAGAACATGCGTCATTACGAAATCGTGTTCATGGTGCATCCCGATCAGAGCGAGCAGGTGCCCGCAATGATCGAGCGTTACACCAACACCATCACTGAAGATGGGGGCGCGGTGCACCGGCTCGAAGACTGGGGCCGTCGCCAGCTGGCCTATCCCATCAACAAGATCCATAAAGCGCACTACGTGCTGATGAATATCGAGTGCACGCAGAACGCGCTGGACGAGCTGACTCACAACTTCCGCTTCAACGACGCGATCATCCGTGATCTGGTCGTACGCCGGAACGGTGCGGACACAGAGCCGTCACCCATGAAAGCCACGGAAAACCGCGAAGAGAAGCGCCGCGCCTCCTGATCGGGGTCGCCGCTGTCGGTTTCCATTTGTTAACGGTTGTTGAGGAGTTCGAAAATGGCTCGTTTTTTCAGACGTCGTAAGTTCTGCCGCTTCACGGCAGAAGGTGTGACCGAGATCGATTACAAGGATCTGGACACGCTCAAGAGCTACATCACTGAAACGGGTAAGATCGTGCCCAGCCGGATCACCGGCACACGTGCCCGTTATCAGCGCCAGCTGGCTACCGCGATCAAGCGCGCCCGCTATCTGGCACTGCTGCCCTATACGGACAGCCACGACCACTAAACAGCGAGGCTCTCAGGCATGCTCGCACTGGCCCGCTTCGCCATGCGGGGCCCGTTGCAGGCCTCACTGGTAGCGGCAATCGCGACAGCGCTGCCGCTGCTGTTCTGGATCGGGGCGGCGGTTGTTGCCCTGGTTATACTGAGGCTTGGGGTCACCCAGGGGCTGAACATCGGTCTCTGGGCGCTGTTGCCCGCGCTGGGTTGGGGCTGGGTTGCCCAGGATCCAACCGCGGTGACGGTTCTGTTGCAGTCGGCCATCATGGCGATGGTGCTGCGTGCGAGCCGGACCTGGGAAGCGGCATTGGTGACCGGCAGCGGTCTGGCCATCCTGACTGGCCTGGCGCTGCCCGCGTTGTATCCCGAGCTGATTGGCCAACTGGCCAAGGCCGGCGTCGGATACATCGAACAGTACAACCCGGAGATGGCCACCGAGCTGGGCAATGAGCTCGACAGTCTGGTCCGGGAAGTCATGAACGCCAGTATGGCGGGCACCTATCTACTGGTGTCGGTTGGTGTGCTCATGCTGGCCCGGAGCTGGCAGGCCGGATTGTTCAATCCGGGGGGATTCCAGAAGGAGTTCCACGCCTTTCGGCTGAGTCGTCCGGTGGCCGGTCTGTGCGGTCTGGCGGTGCTGGGAGGCCCTTTTCTGGGGCTGGCGCCGTTGATGGTGAGCTGGGCGGGAGCCCTGCCGTTGATCATGGCCGGTCTTGGCCTGATTCACGGCATCGTCTCGCGCCGCCAGCTGGGCGTTCATTGGCTGGTGCTGTTCTACGTCCTGCTGGTGCTGCTGAGCCCGAGCCTGATGCTGTTGTTGCTGGTCATTGCGTTTGTGGATAGCTGGCTGGATTTCCGGAGGCGGATCAAGCCCCGGGAGCCGGCAGAATAAAGCATAAAGAGGTTAACGAGATGAACGTTATTCTGCTCGAGAAAGTGGCCAACCTGGGCTCGCTGGGCGACCAGGTGAAGGTCAAGGCGGGTTACGGCCGGAACTACCTGCTGCCCTTCGGCAAGGCCGTTCCTGCAACGAAGGAAAACATCAAGCAGTTCGAGGAACGTCGTGCGGAGCTTGAGCGTCGCGCCGCCGAAAAGCTGGCCGAGGCGGAAGCCCGTGCCGAGAAGCTGGCGGATGCGACGGTCACCATCGCCTCCAAGGCGGGTGACGAGGGCAAGCTGTTCGGCTCCATTGGCGTTCGTGACATTGCGGATGCCGTAACGGCTGACGGCAACCCCGTCGAGAAGAGCGAAGTGCAGATGCCGGAAGGTCCGCTGCGCGCCGTGGGTGAGTATGACATCCAGCTGGTGCTGCACACGGACGTTTCCGTGGACATCAAGGTGGCCGTGGTCGCGGCGTAACCACGCCACGTCCAGACAGGCCGGCCCGATGCATCGGGCCGCACGAAAGACATCCGCCGGCGAGAGCACGTATTGCAATGCCGGCATGTCTGAGTGCCCGGAAGGCCCGACGGGTGGTGAGCCCGCCGGGCCTTTTGCGTCATCGGGGACCGTGACTCACCGTCCCCTGCGGGCGCGTTCGATGCTTGTTTCGATACTGGCCCGCCAGTATCTTATGTCTCTCCCCCTGTCGTTATCCCTAATGTCGGAAGCGTATTCAGATGGTCAATCCGGTATCCAGTCAGGCGCAGGCGGACCTGCCCACCTCTCGCCTCAAGGTTCCCCCTCACTCGCTGGAAGCTGAGCAGGCGGTCCTTGGTGGCCTGATGCTTGATAACAGCAAGTGGGATTCGGTCGCCGAGGTGATTTCGGCACAGGATTTCTATCGTCAAGGGCACCGCCTGATTTTTGCGGCCGTCGAACGCTTGGCCGGTGAAGGCGAACCGCTCGATGTGGTTACGCTCAGCGAATTTCTGGACCGCTCCGGTGACCTTGAGGACGCGGGCGGCCTGACTTACCTGGCTGAGTTGGCCGAGAAAACGCCGGGGGCGTCCAATATTCGCGCCTATGCGGACATCGTGCAGGAGCGATCGCTGCTCCGGCAGCTGATTGAGGTGTCCGGCACCATCGCCGACTCGGCGTTTAATCCCGAGGGGCGGTCCAGCTCGGAGTTGCTGGACAAGGCGGAGCAGGACGTGTTCCGCATTGCCGAATCCCGGGCGCGGGAGGGCAGTGGCCCCAAGAAAATCCAGCCGGTGTTGACCGAAACCCTCAAACGGGTGGAAGAGCTGTTCGAGTCCGGTGACGCCATTACCGGGACCACCACAGGCTTTACCGACCTGGACAGCTGGACGTCCGGCCTTCAGCCGTCCGACCTGATCATCGTGGCGGGGCGCCCCTCCATGGGGAAGACCACGTTCGCCATGAACGTCGTCGAAAATGCCTTGCTGGCCTCGAAGAAACCGACGCTGGTCTTCAGCATGGAGATGCCGGCGGACGCTCTGGCCATGCGGATGCTGTCGTCGCTTGGCCGGATTGATCAGAGCCGTATCCGCAGCGGTCGGCTCGAAGAAGAGGACTGGCCGCGGCTTACCTCGGCGGTGGGGCTGCTCAAGGAGCAGCCTCTGTACATTGACGATACGCCAGCCCTGAGTCCCACGGAGATGCGGTCCCGGGCCCGTCGCATCGCACGGGAGAACGACGGGGAAATCGGCATGATCATGGTGGATTACCTCCAGCTCATGCGGGTGCCTGGCAACAGCGAGGGGCGTACGGCGGAGATTTCGGAAATCTCACGGGCGCTTAAGGGGCTGGCCAAAGAACTGAACTGCCCCGTGGTGGCCCTGTCGCAGCTCAACCGGAGTCTGGAGCAGCGCCCCAACAAGCGACCGGTGAACTCAGACCTGCGTGAGTCCGGTGCCATTGAGCAGGATGCGGACGTGATCATCTTCATATACCGGGACGAGGTCTATAACGAGGACAGCCCGGACAAAGGCGTTGCCGAGATCATCATCGGCAAGCAGCGGAACGGTCCTGTGGGGACGGTGCGGCTGGCGTTCCTTGGGCATTACACCAAGTTTGAGGACCTGGCCCACGGCCACTATGACGGTGAATACTGACGACTAGGAGTCTGCGCGGTAGAAATCGTGCCAGGCGAGATCGTCCCAATGCGAGGCCATTTTGACGGTCATTTGAGGCGCATAGTGGTTCTATGTAACGAAAATGAGCGCTCAAAAGGGACCGCAGTGGGGCGGTCGCAGCGGTGCGACTTTCTACCGCGCAGACTCCTAGTATCGATCGAGGGTATTGATGGGTCGCAAAGACGGAGAGTACTGATGGGGCGGCAAACCCGGGCGCGGATTGATCTGGCGGCATTGCGTTCGAACTATCGGCTGGCAGCCCGCCACGCCCAGCCCGCCCGCGCGATGGCCGTGATTAAGGCCGATGGGTATGGCCACGGCCTCGAGCGCGTGGCGCATGCGCTTGCCGGCGAGACGGAGCGCTTTGCCGTGGCCACGCTGGAAGAGGCGGAACGGCTTCGGGCAGCGGGGATCACCCAACCTGTGGTGCTCCTGGAGGGGGTCCACGAATGCGGTGATCTGTCCCGGTGTGCCAGGGCGGAGTTTGAGCCGGTGATTCATGAACACTGGCAACTCGATGGTCTACAGACGACCGGTTCCTGCCGCCTCTGGGTCAAGGTCAACACAGGCATGAATCGCCTGGGCTTCCGCGTGGAGGAGATCGCTGGTGTGCTGGAGCGGCTGGCCGCGCATGGCAGCCATACGGTGTTGGGGCTGATGACGCATTACGCCTGCGCCGATGATCCGGCCGACGGGATGACGGTACGCCAGCAACAGTCCTTGGCGGAGCTGCTGAACCGAGGTGGACTCTGGGGCAGCGCCGCCAATTCCGCGGCACACTTCCACTCCGACTTGCCTCCGTTTGACTGGACTCGTCCCGGGATCATGCTCTATGGCGCCACGCCAATGGTGGCCGGGAGTGCCGCGGATCTGGGGCTGACGCCGGTGATGACGCTTGAGTCACGGCTGATCGCCGTCCGAACCCTGCAGCCGGGGGAGACGGTTGGATACGGCGGTACCTGGACGGCCGAGCGGCCGACCCGCATGGGGGTGGTGAGCATCGGCTACGGCGATGGCTACCCGCGCCATGCGCCCAACGGGACACCGGCGGCCGTTAACGGCGTGCGCGTGCCGACGATCGGGCGCGTGTCGATGGACATGATGGCGCTGGATCTCAGTGCGGTACCGGACGCGGAAGCGGGCGACCCGGTGGAGCTGTGGGGCGCCCACGTGCCTGTCGACGAAGTGGCCGACTGGGCCGGCACCATTGGCTACGAATTGCTGACCGGCGTGACGGCGCGGGTACCGAGGTATTACGTCGATGAATGATGTGGTTTCGCCACTGAAAGACACAGAAAACACGGAAAAATAAAGATCAGCAATAGCAGCAGTGGGCTACGAATGCACTTCGCAGTCAGCATTCCACCTGCGTGCCCATCACCGGAAACGCCAGTTCTTGTCACTTGAGACTTGCCACTCCAGCGCCCGAAGGGCGTTTCCGTGCTTTCCGTGTTCTTCCGTGGCAAAGAAACAGAGCGGTGTTCAGCCTTCCTCCGCCTCGCAGATAATCTCCTCAATAAAGTCCAGGATTGCCGCCAGGCTCTTGTCATCGAGCTTCTTCAGGACCTTGTGGACCACCATCCGGCTGCCTTTCACCATACTGCTGATGCCGACGCGTGCCATGCCCATCATCATGCTGCTGGCGTTGAGGCGGCGTAGCGGCTCGAGGAAGAAGAAATCGAGGCCTTCTTCGGTCATTTCAATGATCAGGTTGTACAGCTTGTCGATTGCCTGCTTGTCGGCCTTGCCCCGGGACCGCAGTTCCTCAACGGTGTAGTAGGCCCGTTCCTTCAGCTCGTCGGGGATCGGTGCCACGATATGGCTTTGTTGTTTGAGCATCAGTATCCCTTTCTGTCCGGTGAGTCCAAAGCGCCGTATTGTAAACGCGATGTGGCGGTCCGCATTGGCTTTTCTTGGCAACGCCCCTGTCACAATGGTGACAAGAACGCTTCGAATTGAGTTGCGCCGGGGTTTGGTGGCATCCTCTTCTGAGAACCGGCGACGCTCTGGAAGGGCGAGGGCGCCGGGAATCGACAGGCCTCTGGAACGGAGCGACAGGCACGCGTGAATCTGCTGGTGGTACATGATTACAGTCCGCTGGGGCGGTTGTTACTGGAGCGCCTGCGCGGAACGCCCCTGCAGGTTCGGCCGCTGCTTGTCAGCCAGCCGGACGCTGTGGATCTTGAGGCGCTTGAAGACTGGATTCCTGACGACACCGACCTGATTGTCAACGCCCTCTGGCACACGGACCCGGAGGCGGCTGAGCAGGATCCGGAGCGGATTCGTCAGGAGGTCTTCAGTATCCCACTGGGCCTGGCCGAGCATGCCCGGACCCATGATATGGCGTTGCTTCAGCTGTCCACCAGCTACGTCTTCGACGGACGCAAGCAGAGCGCCTACATCACCTCCAACCCCGGGCAGCCGTTCTCCCAGCTTGGCAACTGGCAGTGGGAATGCGAGCAGGCGTTGCGCACGCTGCTGCCCCGGCACCTGATTCTGCGAACCGGCTGGAGTCTGACACGATTCCTGCGAATGATCCGGGAGACGGGCAGCGACAAGCTGGCCTTCTCCAGCCGTCATCGCGGGCAGCCACTGCCCGTGCACGATCTCGCCCGGGTACTGCGGGCTCTGGTCATGCAGATCGACTGCGGCGCCGAGGTATGGGGGACCTATCAGTACGCGGGGCAGGAAGAGGTCAGCCAGCACGAGCTGGCATTGACCATCAGCCGCACCATGCCGGAACTCAACCACCTGTCCATCGTTGACAAAGTGCCTGACTGGGCACGGCTCGAACCCGAGAACGCCACGCTGGGTTGCACGAAAATCCGTAACACCTTCGGCATCAAGCAGCGTTCCTGGCAGGACGCGATTCAGGAAGAGGATGCGTTATTGCAGAAGGAAGGACGGGCACGGAGTGCGGTGGAGACGGATTCGTCAGAGTGACATCACCATACGTTGCCGCGGAAACCGCTGAAAGACGCGGAACACAATAATGGCCACGGAATCCGCTGAATAACACGGACAATCGGTTCTAATGTCCGTGTTTTCTGTGTTCTTCCGTGGCCAAAACGGTCTTTTTCAGTGGCAATCAACCAGCGTACCGCTGAAACACCAACGAGGCATTGGTTCCGCCAAATCCGAAGCTGTTGGACATGACCCGCTTCAGGTGGGCCTGGTGGGCACTGGGGCCGACGATGGGCATGTCGTTGATCTCGGCATCGGTGGAATGGAAGTTGGCAGTGCCAGCGATGTACCCGTTCTGCATCATCAGCAGTGTGTAGATGGCTTCATGCACGCCCGCGGCCCCCAATGAGTGGCCCGACAGGGATTTGGTGGCCGAGATGGCAGGCAGGTGCTCGGTGAAGACATCCCGCATGGCACGCGCCTCGGAGACGTCGCCCACGGGTGTGCTGGTCGCGTGCGCGTTCACGTAGTCGAGGTGACCGTCGACCGTGGACAGGGCCTGCTTCATGCAGCGTGCGGCACCTTCACCGGAGGGGGCGACCATGTCGCCGTCGCCATCACTCGTGGCGCCATAACCGACGATTTCCGCGATGATCGGTGCGCCCCGGCGTTTCGCGTGTTCCAGCTCCTCCATGACCAGCATGCCGCCGCCGCCGGCAATGACGAAGCCGTCACGCCCGCTGTCGAACGGTCGGGAGGCGGCTTCCGGCGTCTCATTGCGTTTGGTGGACAGGGCGCCCATGGCGTCGAACAGCATGGTCAGGGTCCAGTCTTCCTCTTCGCCGCCGCCGGCGAAAACAATGTCCTGTCGTCCGGACTGGATGGTTTCCATGGCATGGCCGATACAGTGGGCACTGGTGGCGCAGGCCGACGCCATGGAGTAGTTGACGCCGCGAATACGGAATGGGGTGGCGAGGCAGGCCGACACCGTGCTGGTCATGATGCGAGGCACCATGTAGGGGCCGATGCGTTTGACGCCCCGCTCACGCATGATGTCGATCGCTTCGACCTGACTGGCGCAGGAGGCGCCGCCAGAACCGGCGATCAGCCCGGTACGGTCGCTGGAAACCAGCTCGTCCGGTAGTTGGGCCGACTCAATGGCCTGCTGCATTGAGAGATAGGCGTACATGGCGGACTGCCCCATGAAGCGCCGCGTCTTACGGTCGATGACATCGGTATCGACATCCACCGACCCGGACACCTGGCTGCGGAAGCCTTTTTCTTTGTAGATGTCGTTGAAGCGAATGCCGGAATGGCCGTTGCGGAGGCTGTTATTGACCGTGTCGATATCATTCCCGAGGCAGGAGACGATGCCCATGCCGGTGATGACCACCCGTTTCATAATCTTCTCCCATCATGGTAGCCGTCGACGCCCAGACGCCGATCCAGGCGGGACCGGGCGGGCGTCTTTGTTCATCTTTCCAGCAGTGTAGTTCGGCAGGCGCCGGGACGGGAATCGGACCTTAGTCCACGGCCTTGAGAGGAATCCGGTTGGTTGCGTCCGGCACGGCGGGCATGTCGAGCCCGAGGTTGTTCTGTTCGAACACCCGGTCAGCCCGGTAGCTGGAGCGGACCAGCGGGCCGGACGGTACTTCCATGAAGCCCTTTTCCAGCCCCAGCTCCCGATAGCGGTTGAATTCCTCCGGCGTCACATACCGCTCGACCGGCAGGTGGTTGGCGGTGGGCTGCAGGTATTGACCGAGAGTGACGATGTCCACTCCGATGGCACGCAGATCGTCCATGGTCTCGAGGATTTCGTCTTCGGTCTCTCCAAGGCCCAGCATGAGGCTGGTTTTGGTGATCACGTCCGGCCGGTGCTTTTTCGCGTGTGCCAGCACGGACAGGGTCTTGTCGTAGCCCGCGCGTGGGTCCCGCACCGGGTGAGTCAGCCGGCGGACCGTCTCGACGTTCTGGGCAAACACGTCCAGGCCGGAATCGACGACCCGCTCGACGTACTCGGGAACGGCGTCGAAATCCGGCGTCAGGGCCTCGACGGCCACCTGTGGCGTGCGTTCTTTGATGGCCCGGACACAGTCGGCATAGTGGCCGGCGCCGCCATCCTCCAGATCATCGCGGTCCACGGACGTGAGCACGATATAGCGCAACCCCATGACCTCGACGGAATGCGCCGTGTTAGCGGGCTCATCGGAATCCAGCCAGCCCTTCGGGTTGCCCGTGTCCACGGCGCAGAAACGGCACGCGCGGGTACAGACCGATCCCATCACCATGATGGTCGCGGTGCCGTTGTTCCAGCATTCGCCGATGTTGGGGCAGTGGGATTCCTCGCAGACCGTGCTCAGGCGGTGTTCCTGAACGTTGCGCTTGACGGCGTCATAGCGTTCGCCGCCCGGCATACGCGCCCGCAGCCAGGAGGGTTTGCGGGGCCGGGAGGACGTCGACTCGTCCTGCCGGGAGCGTTTGACGCCGTCCTTGATGGCGGAAAAGCCGAGTTCACTGCGGTACTTGGAGCCGCTGCTGATGCGTGCGCCCGCATCGTCTGTCATGGGTCACCTGCCTTCTCGGTGTGATATGGGTCAAGGTTAAAGAACGGCGGGGGCGCTTACAAGGCGATAAAAGTCGAAGAGGCTTCTTTAAGTAGTGCGTATGGGATGCCGCTTTTGGACGACTCGGTGTCGTATCCAACGAGGCAGTGATCCGCAAACCTCGCCACATTGTGAGGGAGAGGCGGGACACCGGGTCCCCATCGCAGTGAACGTTTCTGGCACAGGTGGCGGTTATGGCAAAACTACCGGACAGCGCGGATGTGGTCATCATCGGACAGGGTGGCATCGTGGGGGCCTCGGCGGCTCACCACCTGATTGAGCGGGGATGGGAGAACATTGTCGGTCTGGAAAAATCGGCGATTCCTTCCGACATCAGCTCCACATCCCACGCGTCGGATTTCGTCTTTAATACCTCCCACGACAAGCTCAACGTATTCACAACCACATACAGCAGGGACTTCTATGCGGCCCGTGGCAACTATGTCCGGAAGGGCGGCATGGAGGTGGCGCGGGTGGACGATGACGAGCGCATGGAGGAACTGATCCGCAAGGTGGGCTCCGGCAAGGCATTTGGCACCAACGCTCGCATCATCTCGCCGAAGGAGGCCAAGGAACTGTTCCCGCTGGTGGATGAGACGCAGATTCAGGGGGCCATGTGGGATCCGGATGCGGGACTGGTCGTGCCCCGGTCCCAGAAGGTGGCAGGCGATCTCGTCGAGGAGGCGGTGGCCACTGGCAAGCTGCAGGCCTTCGCGAACACACCGGCCACGCGGATTGATGTCCAGAACGGAAAGGTCCGCGGCGTCGAGACCGCCAAGGGCTATATCGCCACAGAGTATGTGGTGCTGTCCATGGGCATCTGGGGCCCACTGATGGCCAACACGGCGGGCTCACCGCTGCCGCTGATGCCGGTTGAACACCCGCTGCTGTTCTTCGGACCCTATGGTCCGCTGGAAGGCACCGGTGAACAGATCGTCTACCCGCTGTTCCGCGACCAGGGCAACTCGGCCTATGTGCGGGACACCGGCGACCCAACCACGACGGAAGGTGGCCGCATTGAGTGGGGGTATTACGAGCACGAGGACCCTCGGCTGGTGCCGCCCTGGGACATTGCCGAACCGGGCGAGGCGCGCCTGTCTCCGTCGATGCGGGATCTGAGCCTGGATCAGGTGATGAATGCCTATGAAAAGGCCATCGAAATGACACCGGTACTGGGCGAGCTGGGCTGGGAGGAAAAGCACTCCTTCAACGGTCTGCTGTCCGTGACCCCGGATGGCGGCACGCTGATGGGCGAATCCCCGGACGCGCGCAACCTGTGGTTCTGCGAAGCGGTGTGGGTGAAGGACGGCCCGGGCGCCGGCAAGGTGCTGGCCGACTGGATGACCGATGGCCATCCCGAGATGGACCCCCACAGCATCGACATTGCCCGGCACTATCCGGTGCAGAAAACCTCGAAGTACGTCTACGACCGCTGCTACGAAACGGCCAAGAAAATCTACACACCGGCTGTTCATCCCCGCGAGCCGTATATGACTGGACGTCGCATGCGGGTGAGCCCGTTCTACCTCCGTGAGGTGGAACTGGGTGGCTATTTCATGGAAGCAGCCGGCTGGGAGCGGGCCCACGGCTACCAGGTCAATGAGGAAACGCTACTCGCCCGGTACCGCGACCGCATTCCGGTGCGCGAAAACGAGTGGGACGGCCGGCACTTCTGGGAAGTCTCCAATGCCGAGCAGCTCGCCATGAGCGACGGTGTGGGCATGATCAACCTGTCCCACTTCGCGATCTTCGACATTGAAGGCGAGGATGCCGAAGGGCTGATGGAGTATCTGTCGGTTGCCAAAGTGGGCGGAACCACACCGGTGGGTAAGGGGGTCTACACCCACTTCCTCACTGAGCGGGGTGGTATCCATTCGGACCTGACCATCATCCGGACGGGTGAACAGGCCTGGCGCGCGATCTGCGGTGGCGATACCGGTTACCGGGACTACTGCTTCATCCGCCGGATGGCCGAGGACAAGGGGTTTGAGCGTATCCGAATCGATGATCGCACGGACCACATTGCCACGCTGGGGCTCTGGGGCCCGCAGGCGCGTGAGACGCTTGGCCGGTTAATGGATGACCCGGAAGTACTGTCCCGGGAGAACTTCCCCTTTGCCACGGCCAAGGACATCTGGGTTCAGGGCATTCCCATCTGGGCCTTCCGCATTTCCTATGTCGGCGAACAGGGCTGGGAACTGCACCTGCCATTCAGCTATGGCCTCAAACTCTGGGACCTGCTGTACGACGAGGGAGTGGTCCCAGTCGGCATCGAGACCTATGCCAACAGCCGCCGACTGGAGAACAGCCTGAGGTTGCAGAACGTCGATTTGGAAACCGAGTACAACCTCTACGAAGCCGGCCTGGCGCGACCCAAGGTCAAGGAAGCGGATTTCCACGGCAAGGCGGCCTATGTGGCGCAGCGCGGGCGTGACGAACAGCCCGCCTACCTCTGCACGATGACGCTCCGGGAGAACGTCGACAGCAAAGGCGTCGCCCGCTACCCGGTCGGTCAGTGGCCGATTCTGGACGCGCCAGACGGCGAGGTTCTGGTGGACAGTCTCGGCCGGCGTTCGTACAACACCAGCGTCGCCTACGGCCCCTCGGTTGGCGAAACCATTCTGCTGGGCTACATCCCGAAGGAATACGCGGAAGAGGGCCGCACGCTGACACTGGAGTACTACGGCGAACACTACCCGATCCGCATCGAAGCGGTGGGGTACCGGGCGCTGTTCGATCCCGACAATGAACGGGTGAAATCCTGAGTGAGCCGCGGAAAGACGCGGAAGAAAGAATAGGCCACGGAAACCACTGAAAAACACGGAAGAATAAAGAACAGGGATGTTGAAAGCGGTGTGGCAGTTCGTAGGCGTAGGCCCTCCTCATCACAGGGGGTGTGACTCGGAGTGGTCACATTTCCATTTTCTGTGTCCTTCCGTGGCAATTACTGATCGTTCTGTCCGCGGCGAATCCCATCGTCAGCATTCGATAATGTTCACCGCCAACCCCCCACGCGATGTCTCCTTGTACTTGTCCAGCATGTCCTTGCCGGTGTCGCGCATGGTTTTGAGGGCCTTGTCGAGGGAGACGTAGTGCTTGCCATCGCCGCGCATGGCCATGAGGGCAGCGTCGATGGCCTTGACTGACGCCATGGCGTTGCGCTCGATGCAGGGAATCTGGACCAGGCCGCCAACCGGGTCGCAGGTCATGCCCAGGTGGTGTTCCAGGCCGATTTCGGCGGCATTCTCCGCCTGCCGGGGGCTGCCTCCGGTGGCGGCGACCAGCCCGGCCGCGGCCATGGCGCAGGCCGACCCAACCTCACCCTGGCAGCCCACCTCGGCCCCTGATATGGAAGCGTTCTCCTTGAACAGAATACCGATGGCGCCAGCAGTGAGAAAGAAACGGACGATCCCGTCATCGTCCGCGCCCTGGCAGAAGTGGGCGTAGTAGTGGAGCACGGCGGGGATGATGCCCGCTGCGCCGTTGGTTGGCGCGGTCACGACGCGGCCACCGGCCGCGTTCTCTTCGTTCACCGCCAGGGCATAGAGGTTGACCCAGTCCAGGGCGCTCATTCCCGGGGCAATCAGGGCGACCTGCTGTTTTTCCTGCAGCGAGCGGTAGAGTGAGGCGGCGCGGCGCCGGACTTTCAGGCCTCCCGGAAGCTCCCCGTCATGTTGAATCCCGTTGTCGACGCATTCCTGCATTACCTGCCAGATCCTCAGAATCTCATCCCGAATGGCTGACTCCGGGCGCCAGGTCTGCTCGTTGGCCAGCATGAGTTCGTGGATATTGAGCTGGTGCTCTTCACAGGTGCTGAGCAGGGCATCCGCCGTATGGAACGGGTAAGGCAGGTCGGTATCGTCTTCGACGATCCGGTCCGCGCCGGTGGCGTTGTCGTCCACGACGAAACCGCCGCCGACGGAATAGTAGGTCCGCTCGCACAACAGGTTGCCGTCCTCGTCCCAGGCCGAGCAGGTCATGCCGTTGGGGTGGAACGGGAGGGTCCGGCGACGGTAGTAGGTGAGGTCCCGGCGTTCGTTGAAATGAACCGGGTGCCAGCCCCCCAGCGACAGCCGTCGGGTCTCGCGGACGGTTTCCAGTCGGTGTGCCATCTCCAACGGGTCGATGCCATCCGGACGGAACCCTTCCAGCCCCATGATGACGGCCGGCCCGGTGCCATGCCCCTTGCCGGTGGCACCCAGCGACCCGTATAGAGACACATGAACCCGCGCCGTGCGTTCCAGGTCGTCCTGGGTGTCGAGCCGGTCGGCAAAGCGGCAGGCCGCTTCCATCGGACCCACCGTATGCGAACTGGATGGTCCGATACCGATGCGAAACATGTCGAACAGACTGATGGCCATGAACCCACACTCCTTCCGGTCCGTGCCGGATGTCGGCAGGTATTATTCATACCGTCATTCTGAGCGCCTTTTGCGCGTCACACCCGCTCGCGGACGACATCCGGTGACTGATTTACGACAGGGGTGCCGTGCCGCCGCAAGGGCGGTTGAGGGGATGTCGCGTGTGGACCGTTGTGCTGTTCTGTTGTGTCGCTTCTGGATAACCCGGTTCGACATCAGCGTCATAGACTTGTCCCAAGACGCACGGTATTGAAGGGCCTGGCGAGGGTGTTAGGGCGCGGTTCATGCAGGGCATTACCGTGCCATTCATCGGCGACCTATTGTCACCGAAGGCCAATCGTGGTCAATTAATCACCAAGGGCCCCTTAAAGAAGTGGAGCGTGTGGGGCCCGATCGGGAATCCTTGGCAGATTCCGACACATTGCGTACCGGAGGGCGTGCGCCATGATCGAATCCATTAACGCTCCAACCTATCAGACCGGTGATCGGCCTTATCGGGTTGGCTTTCTGCTCATCGACAATTTCACGCTGGTGGCTCTGGCGACGGCGATCGAGCCGTTGCGGATGGCGAACCAGTTGATGGGGCGGGAACTCTACAACTGGCAGTTGCTGTCAGCAGACGGTCAGACGGCCCGTGCCAGTGACGGCATGACGGTCGTGCCGGACGCAGGCATCGACGACAGCGGGGAGTACGACCTCATCATTGTTGTCGGTGGTGTCAATGTCACCCAGAGCTTCTCCAGCCGTGAAGTCCAGTGGCTTCGGGGCCAGGCCCGTCGGAACGTGGTTCTGGGTGCCCTCTGCACCGGCGCCTACGTGCTGGCCAGTGCGGGTCTGCTGGATGGTTACGCCTGCAGTGCCCACTGGGAAAGTCTTGCGGCGCTGCGCGAGCGTTTCAGTCAGGTACGGTGCAACAATCGTCTGTACACCCTCGACCGCGACCGGCTGACCTGTACCGGCGGCAACGTGCCGATGCACATGATGCTCACCCTGTTGGCCCGTCGTCACGGCCAATCCCTCGCGAATGCCATTTCCGACATGTTCGTCTGCGATCGCCAGCGTGAGGACAGCGAGGAACAGCCGGTCCCGCTGCGCAAGCAGTTGGTTGCCGCCCAACCCAAGCTGGCGGAAGTGGCGCAACTGATGGAAGCGAACATCGAGGAACCGGTGGAGCTGCGCGAGCTGGCCGAACTGGCCGGTATTTCCCGGCGTCAGCTTGAGCGGCTGTTCCTCAAGCATCTGGGCTGTACGCCGTCCCGCTATTACCTGAAGCTGCGCCTGGACAGGGCCCGGCAACTGCTCAAACAGACGTCCTGCTCGATTGTGGATATTGCCTCCATGTGTGGGTTCGTCTCCGCGACCCACTTCAGTCGCTGCTATCGCAAATACATGGGCACGGCCCCCAAAGCGGCCCGGGCGGCGGTGTATACGATCCACCAAACCGACGAGGTCGAGCATCAGCCTCGCTCATCTGCCCGCGAGGCGTTACAGCGGGCTCAGGCGGAGCCCACCTACGGGGTGTTCACGGCACCATCGTCCACACAGGAATCGGTGGGCACTGGCGGACTGGTCTAGACGGAGGCGCTCATGACGGATCTGGAAGCCATTACCCGGCGAGCCATCGACGACTGGGTGGACGAGCCGGGAGCGTTGCTCCCGATCCTCCACGCCATTCAGGACCAACTCGGCTACATTCCACCATCGTCCGTTCCCCGGATTGCCCGGGCGCTCAACATGACCCGTGCCGATGTGCATGGGGTCATGAGTTTCTACCATGAGTTCCGCTCCGAACCCGCCGGTCGTCACGTGCTGCAGATCTGCGGCGCGGAAGCCTGCCAGGCTCGCGGATGCCGCGAACTGGAAGCCCATACGCAGCAGCGCCTGGGTGTCGGCTATCACCAGACCACGTTGGATGGGGACATCACGCTCGAACAGGTCTATTGTCTGGGGAACTGCGCGACCGGGCCGAGTGTCCGGCTTGACGACCGCATCATCGGCCGGGTGACGCCGCAGCGAATGGACCGTCTGCTGGATGGCATCGCCACGGTGCCCCTGACAATCCAGCCCGCCGGAGGTGAGGGATGACGACGGTGTACGTGCCCCGTGATACCACCGCGCTTGCCCTGGAGGCGGATGCGGTTGCTGAACGCCTGCAGACCGGGGCGGCGCACCGGGGGCAGCCGGTCGACCTGGTTCGCAACGGCTCCCGGGGGCTGTTCTGGCTGGAGCCGCTTGTGGAAGTCGACACGCCAGACGGGCGAATGGCCTACGGCCCTGTGACGCCCGATGATGTCCCAGGTCTGCTGGACGCCGGCATGCTTGGCGGGCAGCCGGATCATCCCCTCTGCCAGGGGCTGACCGAGTCCATTCCCTATCTTCGGGACCAGCAACGACTGACCTTCGCGCGAACCGGGGTGATTGATCCGGTTTCGCTGGAGGACTACCGGGCATCCGGCGGTTGGCAGGGCCTTGAAGCCGCTCTTGCGATGGCGCCGGAAGCAATTGTTGACGCCGTGACCGAATCCGGACTTCGGGGGCGGGGTGGGGCCGCGTTTCCCGCCGGCACCAAGTGGCGGACTGTGCTGGAGGCGGACCCTGAGCGGCCCGGCAGCCACTGGTCCGGCCAGAAGTTCATTGCCTGCAACGCCGATGAGGGCGATGCGGGCACCTTTGCCGACCGGATGCTCATGGAGGGGGACCCGTACTGCCTGATCGAGGGCATGGTGATCGCCGGTCTGGCGGTGGGGGCGACCCGCGGATTCATCTACCTGCGTTCCGAGTACCCAAATGCCGCCGGCATCCTGAACGAGGCGCTCCAACGCGCTGAATCGGCAGGGTATCTGGGGGAATCGGTCTGCGGTTCCGGTCGGGCGTTTCACCTGTCCGTGCGACTGGGTGCTGGTGCCTACATCTGCGGCGAAGAAACCTCGATGCTGGACAGCCTGGAAGGCAAACGTGGCATGGTCCGCGTGAAACCGCCGTTGCCGGCGCATCGGGGGCTGTTCGGCCAGCCGACGGTCATCAACAACGTGCTGACGCTGGCTTCCGTTCCCTTCATCCTGCGAGAAGGTGCCCGGTCCTATGCCGACTACGGCATGGGTCGCTCCAGGGGCACTCAGCCTTTCCAGCTCGCCGGCAATATAGCGCGAGGTGGGTTGGTGGAGCTGGCCTTTGGGGTCACGCTCCGGACGCTGCTGGAGGACTTCGGTGGCGGAACGGCGTCCGGTGCCCGGATGCGCGCTGTACAGGTGGGAGGGCCACTGGGCAGCTATCTGCCCGAATCCCACTGGGACGAGCCGATGGATTACGAGGGCTTTTCCGAAGTGGGCGGCATGATCGGGCACGGCGGCATCGTCGTGTTTGACGAGTCGGTCGATATGGCCGCTCAGGCGCGGTTCGCCATGCACTTCTGCGAGGACGAGTCCTGTGGCAAATGCACGCCCTGCCGGATCGGTGCGGTCCGGGGTGTGGAAGTGATCGACCGCATCATCGCCAATCAGGAGCGGGACACCAATCTCACCCTGCTGGACGATCTGTGCGAGACCATGGAGCAGGGGTCGCTCTGCGCTATGGGCGGGATGACCCCGAACCCGGTCCGCAGCGCCCTGCAACACTTTCCCGAGGACTTCCAGCGCCCGGCACCCACCGCGCACGCTGGGGGAGGCTAACCATGTTGGGCTATTTTGATCCCGCGACGGACGCCGGCACGCCGCCGGTTGAATCAACCGAGCAGGTCCGGCTTACGATTGACGGGCAGTCGGTGACGGTGCCCGAAGGCACTTCGGTCATGCGGGCGGCGGCGCTGGCGGGTATTTCTATTCCCAAGCTCTGCGCCACCGAATCGCTGGAGGCGTTTGGCTCCTGTCGGCTGTGCCTGGTGGCGATTGAGGGCAAGCGTGGTACCCCGGCTGCCTGCACAACGCCCGTGGCGGAGGGGATGACGGTCCGTACCGACACGGAACGGGTGCAGCGGCTGCGACGGCAGGTGATGGAACTGTACATGTCCGATCATCCGCCTGAGTACCTCTCCCGCTCCGACCGCAGTGATTGCGAGCTGCAGGACCGCGTGGCGCAGGTAGGGCTGGAAACCGTCCGCTATGGCTTTGAGGGCAGAAACCATCTGGATGCCGAGGTGGACGACTCCAACCCCTATTTCCAGTTCGACCCAGCCAAGTGCATCGTCTGCTCCCGGTGCGTGCGCGCCTGTGATGAAGTGCAGGGCACCTTCGCGCTGACCATCCAGGGGCGTGGTTTTGATTCCACGGTGGCGGCCAGCCAGGATGACGACTTCATCGATTCCGAATGCGTTTCCTGCGGCGCCTGCGTTCAGGCCTGCCCCACCGACGCGCTGCTGGAGAAGAGCATCATCGAGGAGGGGCTGCCGGATCACAGTGTGCGCACCACTTGTGCCTACTGCGGCGTGGGCTGCTCGTTCAAGGCGGAAATGAAGGGCGAGCGACTGATCCGGATGGTGCCGGATCAGGACGGCCACGCAAACCACGGTCACTCCTGCGTGAAAGGGCGTTTCGCGTTCGGGTATGCCACGCACCCGGACCGCCTGACGACGCCGATGATTCGCAACCACATCGACGAACCCTGGCGGGAAGTGGGCTGGGAAGAGGCCATCGACTTCGCCGCCCGGCGACTGAAGGCCATCCAGGCCGAACACGGTCGTGAGAGCATTGGGGGCATCACCTCCTCGCGCTGCACCAACGAGGAAACCTACCTGGTCCAGAAGCTGGTCCGGGCCGGCTTTGGCAACAACAACACGGACACCTGCGCGCGGGTCTGTCATTCGCCGACCGGCTATGGCCTCAAGATGACGCTGGGCGAATCCGCCGGCACCCAGACGTTCGATTCGGTGATGCATTCGGACGTGATTCTGGTGATCGGGGCGAACCCCACGGATGCCCATCCGGTGTTTGCCTCGCAGGTGCGCCGCCGCCTGCGCCAGGGCGCAACACTGATCGTGGCCGATCCGCGGGCGATCGACCTGCTGCACACGCCCCACGCCGATCCGGGGCTGCACCTGCCTCTGAAACCGGGCACCAACGTGGCGCTGATCAACGCCATGGCCCATGTCGTGGTCACCGAAGGGCTGGAAGACCAGGCCTTCATCGACCAGCGTTGCGATCCGGACGCCTTCCAGCGCTGGCGGCGGTTCATCAGCGAAGAACGGCATTCGCCGGAGGCGACGGAATCCGAGACCGGCGTCCCGGCGGATCGCCTGCGCGAAGCAGCACGGCTATTCGGAACCGCCGGTAACGCGTCGATTTACTACGGTCTGGGCGTGTCCGAGCACAGCCAGGGTTCCACCATGGTGATGGGCATCGCCAATCTGGCCATGGCCACCGGTAATATCGGTCGCGAAGGTGTGGGGGTGAACCCGCTGCGGGGCCAGAACAACGTCCAGGGCTCCTGCGACATGGGTTCCTTCCCCCACGAGCTGCCCGGCTATCAGCACGTTGGCCTCGAGGACGTACGCCACTCGTTCGAGCTGGACTGGGGCGTCACCATCGACGACGAGGCGGGGCTGCGCATTCCCAACATGCTGGATGCGGCCATCGACGGCGATTTCCGGGGCCTGTATGTCCAGGGCGAGGACATCGCCCAGTCCGATCCCAATACCCAGCATGTGGAGGCGGCGCTGCGCTCGCTGGATTGCCTGATTGTCCAGGACCTGTTCCTGAACGAAACCGCCAAGTTCGCCCATGTGCTGTTGCCGGGTTCATCCTTCTTGGAGAAGGACGGCACCTTCACCAACGCCGAGCGCCGCATCAACCGCGTGCGTCAGGCGATGACGCCACTGGCGGGCAAGGCGGACTGGGAGATCACCCAGGACCTGTCCAATGCGCTGGGCTATCCGATGCATTACAGCCATCCGTCCGAGATCATGGACGAGATTGCCCGGCTGACACCGACGTTCCGGGGCGTCAGTTTCGAGAAGATCGACCGGCTGGGCAGTATCCAGTGGCCCTGCAACGACGAACACCCCGAGGGCACGCCCATCATGCACGAGACCGACTTCCCGATCGGGCTGGGGCGTTTCGCGGTGACCGAGTACGTGCCCACCACCGAGCGTTCCAACAGCCGCTATCCACTGCTGCTGACCACCGGGCGCATTCTCAGCCAGTACAACGTTGGCGCCCAGACCCGGCGCACCCGCAACGACACCTGGCACGCCGAGGATGTGCTGGACCTGCACCCGCAGGACGCCGAGGACCGGGGCATCCGTGACGGTGATTGGGTGGGCATTACCAGCCGGACCGGCAGCACTGTCCTCCATGCCGTGGTCAGCGAGCGCATGCCGCCGGGCGTGGTCTATACCACCTTCCATCACCCGGTCAGCGGTGCGAACGTCATTACCACCGACAATTCCGACTGGGCGACCAACTGCCCGGAATACAAGGTGACGGCCGTGCAGGTGGAGAAAGTGCATCAGCCCTCCCGCTGGCAACAGCGCCATGAGGCGGATGATCGCCAGCAGAGGGCCTTCCTGACCGGGTCCCTCGCTGTGCCGGAAGATGAGTGATGGTTTGGCATGACCGTCATCAAGACGAATCACACCCGGGCTATCAGTCCGCCCGGGTGACGGTTCGCGAGCGCCACGATGATGGCTGGTCGGAGCGGACGGTGCCGGATTCGGTGTCCGAAGAAACGGCTGTGGCGCTGGTCTTTAACGGCATTTCCCATGCGGTCATGATGGCGACGCCGGCGGATCTGGCCGATTTCGCGCTGGGTTTCAGCCTGACCGAAGGGCTGATCACGGGACCGGAAGATCTGTTCGCGGTGGACGTGGACGATTACGGCGAGACTGGCATTGAGCTGCAGTGCCACATCCATGGTGCCTGCATGGACGCACTGAAACGACAGCGTCGCAGCCTCGCCGGTCGCACCGGCTGTGGACTCTGCGGTCGGGAAACCCTGGAAGCGGCCCTGCCGGCCCTGCCCGTGTCGGCGCCGGTCGCCGTGGCTGAGGCGGCCGTCGTTCAGCGGGCGCTGACCCACCTTGACCAGCACCAGCGCCTGCAACAGATGACCGGCACCATTCACGCCGCCTGCTGGTGCGATTCGCAGGGCGAGGTGCGGATGCTGCGGGAGGATGTCGGCCGACACAACGCACTCGACAAGCTGATCGGCGCGCTTGCGGCCCAGGATGTCGAGACGTCGGGGGGCTTTGCGCTGGTCTCCAGCCGCGGCAGCCACGAGATGGTGGCCAAAGCCGCCCAGGCCCACCTGGGCACACTGGTCACGATTTCCGGCGTCACGGCACTGGCCATCCGGCAAGCGAAGCAGACCGGGCTCAACCTGATCGGCTTTGCCCGGCGTGGCCGGCAGGTGGTCTATGCAGGAGGGGCATCATGAGCACGACCCAGCTCGATCACATGATCACCATGGTCAACCAGATCGTGGACAACTGCCCGGGTCAGGAGGACCGCGAGCAGGTCATCGCCACCGCCGAAACCCACCTTCACAAATTCTGGGCGCGCCCCATGAAGAGCGCGATCATCGCGCATCTCCACGAGGGCGGTGAGGGGCTGAGCGACACGGCTCAGGAAGTGATCCGGCGCCTGGAGGCCCGGCGCCAGAGAGCGGGGTAGGTTGAACTATTTGGGCTGGCTCACACCAGCCCGAACACCTGACCTTTCTCGTTCAGCCCCATGTCCAGCGCTGCTGGGTGCCTTGGCAGGCCGGGCATGGTCATGACGTCGCCGCAGACCACCACCACGAAGCCGGCGCCGGCGGCCAGTCGCACTTCCCGCACGGGCAGGGTATGGCCGGAGGGGGCACCGAGCTGCTTCGGATCGGCGGAGAAGCTGTACTGGGTCTTGGCGATGCACACCGGCAGGTGACCAAAGCCGAGTTGCTCGTACTCCTCGATCTGTCGACGTGCCTCGGTGGAAAACTCGACACCCGCAGCATCGTAGAGCCGGGTGGCAATGGTGTGGATCTTGTCCGACAGAGAATCCTCGTCCCGGTACAGGAACTGACACTCGGGCGTCCCGTCGTTGAGCTGGTCCTGCACCGCCTGGGCGAGATCGGTGGCGCCGGCGGAGCCATCGGCCCAGTGGCTGGAGACGACGGCCCGAGCGCCCCATTCGGCGGAAATGGCCTGAACGGCGGCGAGTTCCTCCTCGCTGTCGGTCGGAAAGCGATTGATGGACACCACCGGTGACAGGCCGAACTGGCGCAGGTTGCGGATGTGGCGTGCGAGGTTCTCCGCGCCGGCGCGTACCGCCTGCACGTCCGGGTTGCCGAGCTGGCTTTTGGCAACACCACCATGCATCTTCAACGCCCGTACGGTGCAGACCAGAACCACCGCATCTGGTTGCAGTCCGGTCTGGCGGCATTTGATATCGATGAACTTCTCGGCGCCCAGGTCCGCACCGAAACCGGCCTCGGTGACCACCACATCGTTCAGGCCCAGTGCGGCACGGGTCGCCATCACCGAGTTGCAGCCGTGGGCGATGTTGGCGAAGGGCCCGCCGTGGATGAACACCGGATTGTGCTCGAGGCTCTGTACCAGGTTGGGCTGCAAGGCGTCCTTGAGGAGGATGGTCATGGCGCCTTCGGCGCCGATGTCACCGACGGTGACGGGCGAACCGTCACGGCGGCGGCCGACGATGATGCGACTGAGACGGTCCCGGAGATCCGCCAGTCCGTCGGCAAGGCACAGGATGGCCATAAGCTCGGAGGCGACGGTGATGTCAAAGCCGGTCTCGCGCGGTGTCCCGTGAGCCGGACCACCCAGGCCGGTGATGGTGTGACGCAGTGACCGGTCGTTCAGGTCCAGAACCCGCCGCCAGGTGACTCGTCGCGGGTCCAGCCCGGATTCGCTGCCCCAGTGGATGTGATTGTCCAGTATCGACGCCAGCAGGTTGTGAGCCGAGGTAATGGCGTGGAAATCGCCGTTGAAGTGAAGGTTGATGTCCTCCATGGGAATCACCTGGGACCGACCGCCGCCAGCGGCACCCCCTTTCATACCGAAACACGGCCCCAGAGAGGGCTCGCGCAGGCAGACGGACGAGCGGATGCCGAGCTGGTTGAGCCCGTCGTTCAACCCGACGCTGGTGGTGGTCTTGCCTTCACCGGCCGGGGTTGGGCTGACGGCCGTCACCAACACCAGCTTGCCGTAGTGGGACGGATCGGGCAGCGTGTAATTGTCCATGTTCAGCTTGGCCTTGTAGTGGCCAAACGGAATCAGACTGTCGGCCGCCAACCCGAAGTGCTGTTGCGCCAATAGCAGAATCGATTGCGGCTGCACCGACCGGGCGATTTCAATATCGGGTGTGCCGGGCGGTGGCCAGCCTTCGGCGGTCGCTTCAACGGCAGAAACGTCGGGAGTTTGCATGCTCACGCGGTTATCTCCTCTGTCCGGGGCGTGTCACACGCCGGCCTGTGATGGTTGCTGGTTCAATTCGTTCGCCTCACTGCACAGTCCGTGAAGCCACTGGGCGGATCGCTCCAGCCCCCCAAACGGAAAGACGTGGATGCCCGCCAGCAACGAGTGCGGTTCGTCAATGACGTGCTGTGCAATCGACTGCATCAGCCCGTCCGGCGTCCAGGATGTGAGCAGCCGGGCGGCCGAGGGCCGGCGCTTCATCATCCGGGCCGAAACGCCCACACCGCAGCGCGCGGCGTAGGCAATCAGGGTGGTGAGTTTGGTCGGGCCGGCCAGACCGAAATAGACCGGCATTGGAGTCATGACCTCGCAGTGCTGCTCCAGCCACTCGAAGAAGGTATCTGAGTCGAACGCGAACTGCGTGACGACCCACATGTGGGTGCCGGTCTCGATGGCATAGTCCCGCTTGCGGGCCATGGCACTGGTGATCAGGTCGCTGCCTGCCACCGGGTGGCCATCCGGGTGTCCGGCGATGCCCACCTGATGGATACGGTGATCGGCGAGCAGGCCGGATTCGAGCACCCCGAGGGTGTCGTCGAAAGGCCCGGCCGGGGCGTCGTTGTCGCCCGCGATCAGCATGATCCGGTGGGTGCCAGTCTCGGTCAGCCCGGCCAGCCAGTCCCGAAGCTGGTCATGACTTTCCACGGCCCGGGCGGGCACGTGGGGTACGGGGTGCATGCCGTCGCCGATCAGTTTGCGACAGGCATCCACCGTGCGCTGGAAGTCCGCGCCGGGCAGGAAGGGCACATACACCGAAGTACCACCGGGCAACAGCCCGGCGACATCGTGGGTGTCCAGGATCTGGGATGGGGTGGCTTCAATGGAGGCCTCCCGGGCCAGATCCTGGAGGATCAGCCCCTGGTCCGTTCCCTGGGCCTGTTCATGAACCAGCTTCATGGTACGCCTCGCTTCCGACGGTCAGTCGGCGAAGTCGATGCCTTTGGCCCGAGCCCGCTCACGGGCGTTCGGGTTCACGGACGGACGGAAGGGCACGTTCACCACATCCGCGCTGACGTCGGTGCTGCCATCGGCGGCGGCGTACTCCGGCGGCAGGTGCACGGTCAGCGGCGTGCCGACCTCGCGGTACTCGAACGGGACATAGCCCAGCGCGATGTTGGTCTCCAGCTCAGGGGAGTACCAGGGTGAGGTCACGTAGCCGATCGGCTCGTCCTGACCCTCAGCGCTGATCAGCCAGAAGTCATTGGCGTAGTCCGTGACGGGGGAACCGCCAAAGCGCAGACCCACCATGATCTGGCGGAAGGGCGGATTGCCGGCATCCAGCTGTTCGCGGACCCGCTCCAGCGCCTGCTTGCCGATGTAGTCGGCCTCTTTGTTGCGCGGCACCTGATAGGCCAGGTTGCACTGGAACGGCAGCGTTTCCTGATCCACGTCCTGGCCCCAGGAGAGGATGCCCGCTGCAATGCGCCGGTGGTGGGCCGGGGCGATCACCCGCAGGTTGTGCTTCTCGCCGGCCTTGAGCACCGTGTACCAGAGATCCTCGGCGTGCAGGGTGGCGTCTTTCAGGTAGATCTCGTAGCCCTTCTCACCGGTGAAGCCGGTCTGGGACACAATCACATCATGCCCGGCCACCTGGCCGGCCATCAGGCCATAGTAGGGGATTTCGGCGGCTTCCTGGCCGAACAGATCCACCATCAGCGCCTCGGATTTCGGGCCCTGAATCTGGACAGGCGCCACATCGATTTCCGCGATGGTGACGTCATACCCCATACCCAGATTCACGCCCCGCATCCACAGCTCGAGATCACTGTCGGACAGGGAGAACCAGAACTCATCCTGTGCCACACGCAGCAGCACCGGGTCGTTGATAATGCCGCCTTCCTCATTGCAGAGGATCACGTACTTGCCGCGCATCGGCTTGATCTTGGTGGCGTCCCGGGTGATCACGTAGTTCACAAAGCGCTCGGCATCCGGCCCTTTCACCTGGATCTGGCGCTCGACGGCCACGTTCCAGAGGGTGACGTCATGGACCAGGGACTCGTACTCGACCATCGCGCCGCCGTCCTCCGGGCGCACGTAGCCGCGCGGGTGATACATGCGGTTGTAGACGGTGGCACGCCAGCAACCGGCTTCCACCGCCAGATGCCAGTAGGGGGACTTGCGCACGCGAGTGGAAATCAGCATCTCCACCGGTGTCGGCCCGGACTGACGCAGGTTGATGGGCACGCGCCGATCAGACTGATCGACACCCTGGGGATAGCGTGCGGCGCCGGCACGCTGTTGGGGATAGTCCATTAACGCCTTCTCAAGTTGAATCGCCATCGTCGTCGCCTCCTGATCGGATCGGATGTCACAGGGGTTTCCCTACTCGCTAATGTGGCGCGCTTTGGGGATGGCGGCTTAGTCCGGTACGACGAGGAACGGTCTAAAAGCGGCAGGGGGGCAAGTGGCGAGGGCCAGCCATGCAGTGGGATGAGTCCATTGCAGGCGGCCGGTCATTGGACGATGATGACGATGCGACGGCAGGCGGGCTCTGTGAGGGAAGAAATGAAGAACTGGATTTTGCGGTACCGAAGCTGGCTCGTGATCGGCGTGGTTCTGGGGTTGCTTCTGACCTGGATGGTAAGTGGGGAGTCAGTCGATCCTCCGGTCGAAGACCGCCCACCGAGTCGTGAGGTGGCTGTCGGGGTACGCATCAGCCAGGCTTCGACAGTAGCGCGTTCAGTGCAGGTGCAGGGGCAGATGATGCCCGAACAGCAGGTGCGTGTGCGCACCAAGACGACCGGTGAGGTGGTTGAAACGCCGGGAGTGGAAGGCCAGCCGGTTAAGGCCGGTGAGGTGATCGCGCGCCTGGATATGAATGACCGTCAGGCGCGCCTGCGCGAGGCCAGGGCCAACCTCCAGCGTGCCGAAAGTGACTATCGTGCAGCACAGCGTCTGGCCCAGCAGGGGTTTCAGGGGGCGTTGCAGGCTGAGCGCGCCCTGGCGGACCGGGAATCCGCCAGGGCGCGGGTTCGGTCCATCGAACTTGATATTGAGCACACCCGTATCGAAGCGCCGATCAGCGGCACACTGAACCGTCGCCTGGCAAGACAGGGAGATTACGTGACAGCCGGAGAGCCGGTTGCCGAGATCGTTCGGAACGATCCGCTCCGCGCGGAAATTGATATTCCCCAGCACCGGATTGGGGAGGTCAGCACTGGCATGGCAGCCAATGTCACCTTTGTTGATGGAACCGAACGGGCCGGTAAGGTGACCTATCTTTCGTCCGTGGCGGATCAGGACACCCGCACATTTCTGGCGCGGGTGGAGGTGCCGAATCAGGACGGCCGGTTACCGGCCGGTACCAGTGCGACAGTTTCGATTCCGGTGGAGACTGTATCCGCTCATGCCCTCTCTCCGGCACTTGTCTCCAGAAATGCCGATGGCCAGCTTGGCGTGAAAATCGCCGTTGATGGTGAGAAGGGAATGCAGGCGCAGTTCATAACGGTCACGCCGGTCAAGGCGACCGCCAATCAGATCTGGGTGGAAGGTCTGCCGGAGAAGGTGCGGTTGATCACTCTCGGACAGGGATTTGTCCGCCACGGTGATCCTGTTCGGATAACGGATGGTGTGACGCCGTGAATCGACTCATCGATGCGCTCTTCGACCGGTCTCGTAGTGTCCTGTTGGTCTTTCTGGGGCTGCTTCTGGCTGGTGGCCTTTCCTACTCCCTCATTCCGAAGGAAGCGGCGCCGGAGGTGGACGTGCCCGTTCTGTTCGTGACGGTCGTTCAACCGGGGATCGCCCCGAAGGATAGTGAGCGGTTGCTGGCTCGGCCGCTGGAAAGGGAGCTTTCCGGTGTGGAGGGCCTGGATAACCTCTCGGGTAGCGCGGGAGAGGGCTTTGCGTTGATTCGCCTGGATTTTCAGGCGGGTTTCGATGCGGATCGTGCCCGGTCGGATGTGCGGGAAAAGGTGGATCTGGCAACGCCGGATCTGCCGGAGGGGGCCCGGGAGCCTGAGGTCACCGAGGTTGATCTGTCCATGTTTCCGGTGCTGACAGCCGCATTGTCGGGCTCTGTACCGGAGCGCCAGCTGATCCGGCTGGCTCGGGATCTGCGGGATCGGATTGAGGCGTTGCCGGGTGTTCTTGAAGTCGAGATCGGCGGGTACCGCGATGAACTTCTGGAAGTGCTGGTTGACCCCCGCACGCTCGAAACCTACCGCCTGCCATACCCCGACCTGGTCCGTGCCATCCAGCGGAACAACCAGCTGGTGGCGGCAGGCAGCATGGACACAGGGGCCGGGAGGATGACCCTGAAAGTGCCCGGGCTGATCGAGTCGGCAGAGGATGTGCTGGCGCTCCCCGTTGTCTCCCGGGAGGGAACGGTGCTGACGTTTGGCGATATTGCCGAAGCACGTCGCACCTTTCAGGACCCGGAAGGATTTGCACGGGTCAATGGTCAGCCCGCTGTGTCACTGGAGATTCGCAAGCGCAGCGGGGCCAATATCATTGATACCGTTGCGGCGGCCCGCGAGGTGATCGAGGAGGCCGGTGGCCAATGGCCGGGCGGTGTGTCCGTGAGCTACCTCCAGGACAGTGCCAGGGATGTCCGCGACCTGCTTGGCGACCTGGAGAACAACGTCATTACAGCCGTGCTGCTGGTGATGCTCAGCGTCGTTGTTGTTCTGGGAGGGCGGTCGTCCTGGCTCGTCGGCCTGGCGATTCCCGGTGCCTTCTTCGGAGGGGTTCTGGTTCTCTACGCGCTGGGTATGACGCTCAATATCGTGGTGCTTTTCTCGTTGATTCTTGTGGTCGGCATGCTAGTGGATGGCGCGGTGGTGGTGATTGAGCAGGGCGACCGGTACCTGGCAGAAGGGGTGTCATCGGCCTATCGCGAAGCGGCTAAGCGTATGGCCTGGCCGATTATTGCCTCGGTTATGACAACGCTGGCGGTGTTCTTCCCGATGCTGTTCTGGCCGGGCATGGTGGGCGAGTTCATGGTGTCGCTGCCGTTGACGGTCATTATCACACTGCTGATGTCGCTGGCGATGGCCCTGGTCTTTATTCCCCTGCTGGCGTCTGTGGTGAGCGGACGGAGCGAGAACTCAAGCCGGCAAAACCAGGTCCGTCAGATTAAAGCGGCTGAATCGGGGCGCTTTGAGGCGCTCACCGGCGGTACCCGGGTCTATGTGAGCTGGTTGCGACGGGCGCTGGAACGACCGGGTCAGTTACTGGCGGCGGTGATGGTTCTGACGTTGGCGTTCTATGTGGCCTATGCGAAGCTCGGCCGTGGCATTGAGTTCTTCCCGCAGGTGGAGCCACGGTTTGCCCAAATACAGGTGCAGGCCCGGGGTGACCTGTCAGTCTGGGAAATCGATGCGCTGGTGCGCGGAGTCGAACAGCGCCTTTACGGCCATCCTCACATCAAAACCGTCTACGGACGGAGTATTGGCACGCAACAGCAGCGCCTGTCCCAGGCCTACGCAGAAGATGTGGTGGGCGTGATTCAGCTGGAGTTTGTGGACTGGGAACAGCGGCCGCCAGCCGAGTCGATTCTGGCGGGTCTGAGCGACCGGCTGAAGGACCTGCCCGGCGTTCGACTCCAGTTCCTGACACAGAGTGGCGGGCCATCCGCGGGTAAACCGGTGGTCTATGAGGTCTACGGTGAGCGTGAGGGGGCGTCGACTGCTGCCCTTGTGCAGGGGGTCGACCACATTCGTCAGGGCATGGCAGTGGTTGGCGGTTTTACCGACCTCGAGGATGACCGGCCGTTACCGGGTGTTGAGATTCAGCTCGAAGTCGATCACCGGGAAGCGGCGCGTTATGGGGCGGACATCAGCCTGCTGGGTAGCGCGGTTCAGATGCTGACCCGGGGGATGAAGCTGGGCGAGTACCGACCTGATGATGCCGAGCAGGAAGTGCCGATCCGTGTCCGATTCCCCTTCGATGAGCGTCACCTTTCCCAACTGGTGAACCTTCGGTTGCCGACCCCGGCCGGTCTGGTGCCGGTCCAGAATTTCGTGGACTTCGAGCCGGCGGACAATACCGGCATTATCCGCCGTGTGGACGGTCGTCGCACACTCACGCTCAAGGCGGACGTCGCCGCCGGCGTGCTGGTGGATCAACAGGTGGATGCTCTGACCCGGTGGCTGGATGAGCATTCGCTGCCGGAGGGATTGCAGCTCCGGTTGACCGGTCAGCAGGAGGATCAGGCGGAGGCAAGCCGTTTTCTGTCGATTGCCTTTGTTGTCGCCATTGTCCTGATGATGTTGATACTGGTCACGCAGTTCAATCGCTTCTTTCAGGCGTCACTGGTGTTGTCGGCCATCGTGTTCTCAACGGGCGGCGTGCTTCTGGCCCTGATTCTGAGGGGCGAAGCCTTTTCCGTCGTGATGAGTGGCATCGGAGTGATTGCGCTTGCCGGGGTCGTCGTCAACAACAACATTGTACTGATCGACACCTATAACCAGTACCGCCGTGATGGACTTTACCCGGCGGATGCGGCGCTCAGAGCAGGAGCGCAGCGGCTTCGGCCGGTGCTGCTGACGGTGGTGACCACCGTACTGGGCCTGACCCCGATGATATTCGCAGTGACGGTGGATTTCTTTGATCGCTCGGTGAGCGTTGGTGCACCGTCCACGCAGTACTGGATACAGCTTGCGACGGCGATTGCCGGTGGGCTCGTCCTCGCGACGGCGCTGACTTTATTCTTTACGCCCGCTATGCTCGCCTGGTGGGACCGACGTTGCGGTGAACGGGGCCGCGGTGCTGAAACCGACTCATGACGAGACACTAGAGAATGGTCCTGAGCCCGCCAATCCAGAAAGGAGAGCCAACATGGAGATCCGAACCTTTGGGGAGCTGATCGAGTGGAGCCGCAGCCTTCACCACTACCTGTCCGAGAGTCTCAGAGCCTCGTCGGAGAAGAACCAGAACGAGCGAGCGCGGGCGCTGTTGGACTACCTGGCCAGGCACGAGTCGCAACTTGACCAGATGGTGGCGGAGTTTGAGAAACAGAGTGATCCGGGGGCTCTGGGGACGCGGGTTTACGACTTTCTCTCGCACCATCCACTGCACAGTCATCGGACCTGCGACACCCATTATTCCGAGCTGGATTTCGAGGAAATCAGCCGGGAGGTTTTCGATTTTCACGATCAGGTAATTGCGATGTACCGGGTCCTGATCGGCCGGGCGGACATTCCCGAGGTCCGGGAGTTGCTGGAGTCGCTGCTTGCCATGGAAGAACACGAGGCAATGCGCCTGGCCAGTCAGATCGGGCGGATGAGGGATCTCTGAGTCGCCCAACCTCACAGGGCGTGAGGTTGGGTTTGTCCCGGTCAGATTATGCCTTCTTCATCCAGCAGGGTGTCGACCGCGCAATCGTGTGTGCCGGGAAAGTCCTCTTTCAGCTGCCGCAGGTAGGTCCTTGCCTGATCAAGGGATCCATTTTCCTTTTCCACCTCCGTCAGCGCGGTGTAATAGAGGGCCTGGGCACGCACAGTCCGGCTGTGCGTCTCATCGTGATAGATGGTTTTCAGGATGTGTTGCGCCTCGGCATAGCCATCCACGGTACCAGGACTGTTCTCAATGAAGCGATAGATGGTGTCGCTGATCTCATACTCGCTTGGATCACATTCCGCTTCGGCAAACTGGCTCTGATAGGTCTGATAGTCCCGGTGCAGCTGATCCCGGAATGCCATCCGCTTTTCATAGAGAATCCCTGCCGCGGTACCGGCTGTGGTATAGGCCGTTGTGGTGATGAGACCGCCAGCGCACCCCGTCAAAAGCAACACAAGCAGCCCGGCCGACAGCGTTGATATGAAAGATGGGATACGGCGACCGGTCGGGTGGGGAGCCAGGGGCTCGGTCATGGGGCAATCTCCTTATCGTTGACTGGGGATCTTGGCGGTGATGTTTGGGGCGGCAGTGCCGCACGACAATGTGACATGATGCGGTTCAATGATCCGTTAGCCGTATCACAGCACAGGTTGTGGTTGTGACGTGGCGGTTTGCTGCCCGGCGCCGCCAGGGTGCTTGAACCGCTCGGCCAGGCGGTCAGAGCGCCAGACAGATCTTCCCGAAGTGCCGGTTGGACTCCTCGTGCCGGAAGGCGTCAGCGATCTCTTCCAGCCCGAATGTGCGGTCGATGACCGGTTTCAGGCCGCTGGCATTGATGGCGCGGATCATCTCGATCTGATGGCGGCGGCTGCCCACCATTAGGCCCTGCAACCGGGCCTGCTTGCGCATGAACTTGGCGGTGGGCACATTGCCGCCGGTACCGGTCAACACGCCGATCAGCGAAATCAGCCCGCCAATGCGGATGGCGTCAATGGACTGGGTGAGCGTGCCCGGTCCGCCCACTTCGATGATCTGGTCCACTCCACGGCCATCGGTGAGCTTTTTCACCGTCCTGCCCCAGTCGGGATCGTCCTTGTAGTTGATGGTGTGCTCGGCGCCCAGGTTACGCAGTCGGGCCAGCTTCTCATCGGATGAGGACGTGGCGATCACGCGGGCGCCCATCAGGCGGGCGAATTGCAGCGCGAAAATGGAGACGCCGCCGGTGCCAAGAATCAGGATCGTGTCGCCGGCCTTGATGTGGTTGTCCACCACCAGCGCGCGCCAGGCGGTCAGACCCGCGGTGGTGAGCGTGGCGGCCTCGGTATGGCTGTATCCCTCGGGGGCGTGGGTGAACCAGTGGGCGGGGCGGACGACCTGTTCCCGGGCATAGCCGTCCACGCCGTCACCGGGCACGGCATCGAATGTGCCTTCTCGCGGCTCGCCTTCCTGCCAGGGTGGAAAGAATGTTGAAACGACGTGATCACCGACGGCGAATTCCTCAACGCCGTCGCCAACCGCATCAACGACGCCAGCGCCATCGGACATGGGAATGCGACCGTCCTCGCTTGGAATTACGCCGGTCACCACACTGTAGTCATGGAAGTTCAGGGAGCTGGCATGCACGCGGACGCGGATCTCGCCGGTGCCGGGCTCGCCCGGATCGGGGTGATCGCTGACCTGGAGAACATCGAGACCGCCGGGGCGGGGGACGGTGATCGCTTTCATCGTCGTGGCTCCTGTCGAGTGAGGCATGGTGACGCCATCATTGGAGGCGGAGCAACGGCGCGTCAAGCGATCATTCGGACAACGAGGCAAGCACCGCCCCCAGGAACCGGGCCGCCTGCCCACCATTCAGCGCCCGGTGATCGAACGTCAGCGAGAGGGGCATCTGCACATCCTCGAATACCTCCCCGTTGCGAAAGCCCGGCTGGGTGAAGCGCTTGCCGGCGCCGACGATGGCCACCTGGGGCGGCACCACCACGGGAGTGGCAAAGCGCCCGGCGAGGGTGCCGAAGTTGCTGAGGCTGAGGGTGGCGCCCTGGAGTTCTTTCGCCGGGATCTTTCGTGCTTCCACGTCCCGGCGCAGTCGATTGAGGCCGTCGCGCAGGTCGGCATCGTCCCGGTTGGCCACATCCCGCAGGACGGGGACAAAAAGACCGTCCGGTGTATCGACGGCGATGCCCAGATCCACCCTGTCCACGATCCGACGGCTCAGCTGCTCGCCGTTGAACCAGGCGTTGACCTGGGGCTCTGCCTGGCAGCCGGAGACGATAGCGCGAATCAATCGCAGCGTGATGTCGGTGCCGTCCGGCCAATGGGCGACGCTGACCTGATCGAACAGGCTCACCGGCACGACCTGTGCCCCGGCGCTGGCCATGGTTTTCGCCATGGTGCGGGCCACGCCCCGGAGTGGGGTACTGTCGCCGTGACTCTGTTTCAGGCTGGCGTGTTGCTGCACATCGTCCAGGGTGATGCTGCCGGCCGGACCACTGCCTTTGATCCGGTCCAGGTTGACCCCCAGGTGTCGGGCCAGGGCGCGGATGGCCGGGGTCGCGGCAACGCCCGGTTGTCCGTCGGTGACCGCGCCGACGACAAAGTCGTCGCGGTTGTCGTCCCCCTCCCGGCTTTCGAGGTTGCCGACCACGGTCTGACTGCCACTGCTCTCGTCCCCCTCGAAGGCCAGTAGTGGCTCGCCCACATGGACAATGTCCCCGGGCTGGACGAACAGCGTGGCGATGGTGCCGTCCTGTGGCGCGGGGATGTCGACGATGGCCTTGGCGGTCTCGACACTGAGCAGTGGGTCATCGACGTTGACGGTGTCGCCCTCCCGGATCTGCCACTCGACCACCTCGGCTTCCTGCAGGCCTTCGCCCAGATCGGGCAGGGTGAAGTACGGCATTGTCGGCTCCCGGTTGTTGTCCGTTTTCAGTACTCGAGCGTGCGCTTCGCCGCCGCCACGATCCGGTCCGTGCCCGGCATGCACTGCTGCTCCAGTGCGAAGTAGGGCATGGGGCAGTCGTAGCCGGTGACCCGTTCCACCGGCGCGCGCAGGTGGAGCAGGGCGTCGCTGGCCAGGGTGGCGGCGATCTCACCGCCGAAGCCGCCATGCCCCGGCGCTTCGTGGACGATCACGGCGCGGCCGGTTTTGGTGATGGTGGCGATGAGCGTTTCCCGGTCCAGCGGATTAAGGGTCGCCACATCGATCACCTCGGCGCTGATGCCGTCGTTCTTCAGTTCGTCGGCGGCCGCCAGTGTTTCGTGGATCATGGCGCCCCAACTGATCAGGCTGACATCGGTGCCGGCGCGCAGCGTGAAACAGCGGTCCAGTGGCAGTGGATCGCCGTGACGCGCCACCGGCAGGCGCTGCAGCCGGTAGATGCGTTTGGGTTCCAGGAACAGCACCGGGTCCGGGCAGTCGATGGCGGCTCGTAACAGGCCGTAGGTGCGGGCTGGCGAGGACGGAATCACCACCCGAAGCCCCGGAATCTGGGCAAACAGTGCTTCGGTACTCTCGCTGTGGTGTTCCGGCGCGTGGATGCCGCCACCAAACGGCGCCCGGATGACCAACGGGCAGCTCAGGCGACCCCGGGTGCGGTTGCGCATGCGTGCCGCGTGGCTGATGAGCTGTTCCAGGGTGGCGTAAATGAACCCCATGAACTGGATCTCGGCCACCGGTCTGAGGCCCTGGGTGGCCATGCCAACACTGAGTCCGGCGATGAGGTTTTCCGCCAGCGGCGTGTCCATGACCCGCCGAATTCCAAACGCCTCCTTCAGTCCCTCGGTCGCCCGGAACACGCCGCCGTTGGTGGCGATGTCCTCGCCCAGTACCACGACGTCCTCATCGGCGGCCATGGCATCGTGCAGGGCCTGATTGACCGCTTCCACCATGTTCATGGGGATGGCGGTGTCGGGCTGTTGATGGGTACTAAGCATGATGGCCTCCCGTGGTGCGTTGTTCGAGTTGGGCGCGTTGGGCCAGCAGGGCCGGTGGCAGATTGGCGTAGAGGTAATCGAGCATGTCCGTCGCGGGCGCGGGGGGTGTGGCCAGGTAGCTGTCGATGGCCTCATCCACCTGCCGCTGACAGTGTTCCAGCCAGGCCTTTTCCTGGTCCCCATCCCAGTGACCGGCCTCCACCAGCGCCTGACGCAGCCGGGCCACCGGCTCCCGCTGCCAGGCAGCATGCAGGTCGCTGGCCTTGCGATAGCGGCTGGCGTCATCCGCGGTGGTGTGGTCGCTGAGCCGATAGCTCATGGCCTCGATCAGGATGGCGCCCTTGCCGTGTCGGGCTCGGTCCAGCGCGTAGTCCAGTGCATCGAGCATGGCCGGCAGGTCGTTGCCGTCCACCTGGAAGCCTTCGATGCCGGCGGCTTCGGCTTTCTGGGCAATGGTCCGGCTTGCGGTCTGCAGACGCCGGGGCACGGAGATGGCCCACTGGTTGTTGTTGACCAGCACAATCAGTGGTAATTGCCAGACGCCGGCCACATTCAGGGTTTCGTGGAAGTCACCCCGTGAGGTCGCCCCATCGCCGCAGGTCACCAGTACGGCTGTGTGCTCGTGGCGCTGTTTGGCCTTCGTCGCGACGCCGGCGGCCTGGGTGAGCTGAGTCCCGATGGGGACGCAGTTGGGCAGGTCCCGCACGGCGGGCGCGTCTGCCGGGAAGTCATTACCGCGCTCGTCGCCGCCCCAGTACTGCAGGATCTGCTCCAGCCGGACGCCTCGCAGGTACTGGGTGGCCTGATCCCGGTAATAGGGAACGAAGTAGTCGTCCGGCTGCAGGGTCTGGCCGGCGGCCGTGGTCAGGGCTTCCGCGCCCAGGCAGGAGGCGTAGGTGCCCAGCTTGCCCGTTCGTTGCAGGTTCACCGCCTTCTTATCGAACTGGCGGATCAGCGCCATGGTGCGGTAGCCCTCGATCAGCCGTGCCCATCGGTCATCGCCGGGGCGGGCGTGCCACTGACCGTCGACGGCTAGGCGGGTATGGCACTCGTAGGGTGTTCTGGTGAACATGATGCCTCCCCCCGCCTCAGGCGGCCTGGTCGCTGGTGTGCTGCAGGCGCTCTTCGGCCAGATGGTCCGCCATCCGGGCCGGCGTCAGGCCGCGCTGCTGCGCCTCACGGAAAATCCGGGACAGCGTCTCCCCGATGCCCTGGACTTTGCGGCGAATCTGGTCCCGCGTCGCGCCATGGTGCCCCATGGCCACCTGGATCAGTCCGCCGGCATTCACGATGTAATCGGGGGCATAGAGAATGCCGTGGTCGTGCAGCAACTGGGCGTCCTGGTCCCGGCCGAGCTGATTGTTGGCCGAGCCCGCCACGATCCGGGTCCGCAGTCGTGGAATGGTGTTGGCGTTGAGCACGTTGCCCAGCGCGCAGGGGATGAAACCGTCGCAGGACGCGTCGTAGATGGCGTCGGCCGAAATCCAGTGCGCCCCCAGCTCGGATGCCAGGGACTGGCTGCGCTGAGTGTCCAGATCGGCCAAAGTGAGCGACGCGCCGGCGTCGGCCAGCCGTCTGGCCACATCAGCGCCCACGTGACCAAGCCCCTGTATCGCAAAGTGCAGTCCCCGGAAATTGGACCGCTTGAGCTGGTGCCGAACAGCGGCCTCCAGCGACGAGAGAACTCCCAGTGTCGTTAAGGGCGATGGGTCGAGGCCATCGCCGTGATGGCCCCAGACGTGGTCGGTGGTCATCGCCACCTGGTCCAGATCGTCCAGCTCGGTCCCGGAATCAATGGCGGTGATGTATCGTCCGCCCAGAGTGTCGACGAAGCGCCCGAATGCCTGATAGAGCGCGACGCGGTCGAATGGTCCGTCCGGCCTGAGGATCACCGATTTCGCGCCACCATGGGGCAGTCCGGACAGGGCAGCCTTGTAGCTCATGCCCCGGGCGAGTCGGGTGACGTCGGTGAGAGCGGCGTCTTCGTCGGGATAGTGCAGGCAGCGGCAACCGCCCACGGCGGGGCCACGGAGCGTGGAATGAATGGCAATGATTGCGCGTAGACCGGTCACCGGGTCCCGGTGAACGTGGAGCTCAGTGGCGCCGGTCTGCTCGAGGGTAGCGAACATGACAGCGACTCCTTACCGTCAGGACGGGGTGAGTCCCTCCGGTTGTTGGGTGGGCCGGATCACGGCCCTGTCTTTCTTACCATAGCGCGGCATGGCGGTATTCGCTTGGATGGATTTGTTCTGAGGCGGGTGCTGGTCATGACGCAATGTGCTGATGCCCCCATCGTCCAATGGTGTCGTGCTGAAAATCCGCTATCCTGCCCGGTATTCCGTTTCTTACGCTGTCCGGACACACCATGCTCCACGAACTGGGATTGGGAGGAATGCTGTTCAGCCCGCTGGTGGCGTTGATACCGCTGGCGTTCGGGTTGATGCTGGCCACCCGGCTGGCGCTGCACCGAATGAACTGGCGCCGCTTCATCTGGAAACCGGCCTGGTTCGATGTGGGGGTGTTCGTGTGCTATCTGGCGCTTGTCGTCCATCTGTTCGGGAATCAGGGCTGAGGCATGGGAAAGCTGTTGCGCATCGGAATCACGCTGTCGGTACTGGCGGTGGCCATCCTCGCCGGCACCTGGGTCTGGCATCACTACCTGTACTCGCCCTGGACCCGGGATGGCCGGATACAGGCCGATGTGGTCACCGTCACGCCGGATGTTTCGGGATGGGTGACCAACCTTGCCGTTACCCATCATGAGTCCGTCGATGAAGGCGACCTGCTGTTCACCGTCGACGACACCCGATACCAGGCAGCCCTGACAGAAGCCAGGGCCCAGTTGGCCCGTCAAAAAAGCGCCCTGGAGCTGGCCCGCCACCAGTACCAGCGTCGCAAGGCGTTGTCCGGTGAACGGGCGATCAGCGAGGAGGATCTGGAGACGTACCGCATCCAGATGCAGTCCGCAAAAGCCGACCATGATCTGGCCAAGGCCCGCCTGAAAGAGGCGCGGATTGATCTGGAGCGGACGCGGATACGGGCGCCGGCGGACGGCACCATCAGCAACCTCTCCTTGCGCGAAGGCAATTACGCAACCCGGGGGCAGCCGGCCCTGTCACTGATTCAGGATGGCTCGCTCTACGTGACCGGGTATTTTGAGGAGACCAAGATCCAGCGCATCCACCCCGGTCAGAAGGCCACCATGACGCTGATGGGCAGCGACCAGACGCTGACCGGCACGGTTACCGGCATCGCCCGGGGTATTGCCGATGCCAACACCCAGGGCAACGACCAGCTGCTGCCCGAGGTGCAGCAGGTGTTCAACTGGGTCCGGTTGGCTCAACGCATTCCGGTGGAGGTTGCCCTTGATCCGGTGCCTGATGAGCTGAACCTCAGTGCCGGGATGACGGTGTCCATCCGCCTGAAGGCGGAGTGAGGGCGTCATGACCCTCCACCCACTGCTGGCCCAGCTCCTGATGCCGGACCGGAGCGCCGTGATCTTCGCCCTGAAAGGGGTCATCGCCATGGCGCTGGCCGTGTGCACCGCGATGTTTCTCCAGTTGGACCGGCCCTATTGGGCGGTGGTGTCGGCCGTATTCCTGCAGATCCGGCCGGAGAGTGGGCTGGTGGTGGAAAAGGCCATCTGCCAGGTGCTGGGGTCGGTGGTGGGCGGTGGTGTCGGCATCCTGATTCTCGCCGTGCTGATGCCGTATCCCGTGCTGGCGCTTGCCTGCCTGGCGCTCTGGGTCGGGCTCAACTCGGCGGCCTCCTCCATGGTCCACAGCGTCAACTTCATCTACGCCTTTGCCATGGCGGGTGTCACGGCGGGGCTGGTCGTCCTGCTGGTTATGGCCGATGCGTCGACGACCAGCAGCGCGGCGGTGTTTGCCATCGCCAAGGCTCGCATCAGCGAGATAGCCATCGGCGCTCTGTGCGCCATGCTGGTCAGCCGGTTGCTGTGGCCGCGTCGCGTCAAGGACGGTCTGCGCCGCCATGCCCGCAGTGCCATCAACCGGACGATGGATTACCTCAGCCTGGAACTGGACCCGGCCAGCTCCCACGATCAGCGTCACGATCAGGCGGATCAGATCCTCGAGGTTCTGGTGGCGCTCAACGACGACTCCAGCGCCGTGGTGTATGAAGGCGCCGAGGGCCCGGGACGTAGTCGGGCGGCCAGCCTGCTGTGCAACAAGATTCTCTCGCTGCTGGCGGTGACGCAGATTATCGGGCGGTTCCATCGCTACCATTCCGAGCTGGTGTCACCGGCATTTGCCGAGCTGCTGGGGGACATGCGCCGCCACTTCCGGGAAATCGCCGAGGCGGACGGATTCGAGAACAGCTACAAGCGTGCGCAGTCACTGCGACGCGCCCTGCGCGAACGCCGGGCGACCATGAGCGACGAGTCGGCCATCGTGAGGCGTCTGACCCAGACATCGCTGGAACTGGTGTCGGATCTGGTGGTGGTGCTGCGGGCCTACAACGCCCTGGAGAACCGGGACCGCACGCTGCTGAAGACGCCACGACTGCGCACCCACCGGGACCCGCTCATTGGCCTCGTCAACGGCTTCCGGACGGTTGCCGTTTTCCTGATCGGCGCGGTCGTCTGGGTTCACACTGCCAGTCCGGCGGCAATCATGATGATGGTGATGCCGGTGGTCTTTTCGATCATGTTCGCCCGCCTGCCGTTCGCCGTGCTGACGGTGGCGCTGCGTCGGTTGCTGTCCGGGTTGTGCTTGGCCATTCCCGTGGCCCTGTTTTTCGGTTTGGGCCTCCTCTCGCGGGGCAGTCACGACATCGAGATGCTGCTTCTCATCCTGGCTGGCCCGTATTTTGTGGGTCTTCTGTTGCTGGCCGACCGGGCGACATTGCCGTACGGACTGGGGCTGTGCATTCCGTTCACGCTCATCGTCCAGCCCAGTAACCCGATGACCATCCAGGCCGATACGGCAGTCAGCACGGCACTGGGTCTGCTGGCCGGCATCAGCGTCCTGTACTGGGTCTTCAAGCTGGTGGGGCCGCCGGACCGGGAGGTGCTGCAACACCGGCTGCTGAAAGCCACCGCGCGGGATCTCGAAGACATCGACCACCATGAGCAGCCCGAGCACTGGTTCAACGGCCGGATGGGGGAACGCCTGCTGCGTCTCGCCAATTATGACCAGAGTTCCGGTGGGCGTGACCGGTCCATGACGGATCTCGGGTTCACCGGCCTGAACCTGGGGCATGTCTCCATTCGGCTGCGGCGGCGCATCCAGGCGCACCGGTCCCCGGCCGTCGATGCATTGCTTGAGCAGTGGCAGACCGTGCTGGCGGAAACCTACGAGATGAGTGCCCGGGGCCAGTACAACCCCGAATTCCGGGCGATCAGCGCCCGTTTGCTTAACGTCATCCAGGCGGCCGGGCTGGCTGAGACCGATGTCTCGACAATCGAAGGCCTGTTCGAGCGCGTGGCGCTCACTCTGGAACGGACGGCCCGAACCGTCGCGCCGGAACCCCCGGAAACGGCACGCCGGGGTGTCGCCGCAACCGGCTGAGACGACCTCGGGTATCGTCCACTCTCGTGCGTTGTGTCAGCGACTCCCCTGGACGTCTGGAAACATCGTGTCATATCCCCAGGTGAAGACAAACGCGTAGACGATATAGAACAGCATGAAGGCCACGTCCATCACGAGCGATTCCACCACACCGATGCCCAGCCAGACCATGACGACGGGAAGGAAAGCGAGGGCCAGTCCCAGCTCAAAACTGATGGCATGAACCACCCTCAGTGGCCAGGTTTTCTCCGTGGTGCCCCGCCAGTGCATCAGCCCGTGATCGAATGCCAGGTTGAAGAGATAGTTCCAGGCCGTCGCCATCAGTGAGCCGACCAAGCTCAGTCCGGCACTGTCGACCACGGTCAGGTCGAAAGTGAACACGGCAAGCGGGACCACCAGAACCAGGCCGATGATCTCAAAACTGATGGCCTGACGAATCCGATCGGACGTTGTACGCATGGGATGTCTCCGAAAAGGGGCGGGCCGTCCCGCAATGTCTTCCCGGTATGGGCGAGGTCGTCCCCGAAGTGATCACGCAAGTCAGATCGGCGTGATCAGAGAGGCGCTGGATGCGTCTCCCGAAACGGTCAATAAGGTACAAGGCGAGGGAAGCGGCGGACAAGTATGTAGTCAGCGAAGTATTTTGGGCGAAGCCTGCAGTAAGGTGTACTTCATGATGTCGCCGATCCGTTGCCCACAAAAAAGCCCGCTCGGGTGAGCGGGCTTTTCGCAATACTGGTAGCAAGGGGCGGAGTCGAACCGCCGACCCCGGCATTATGAGTGCCGTGCTCTAACCAGCTGAGCTACCTTGCCATCGTTTTTCAGGCGCTTTTGACGCCCCAAACGAGGCGCGTATTCTCGGGATTTTCGGGGGAGCTGTCAACCCTTGAGAGGAGGGGGCAACGCATAACGAATACGTCGCTCGGTTCGTGGTTATCCGTTGATCTCATGGCTGATCGAGAGTAACTTTCATTCGCGATTTCCATCCGACTGCGGGACCGATGATGCTGGACGATCTCAACGCCTTTTTCTCCGGGGACTACGCCCTGTTCCGCGACCGGATCGTCGGGCCGGAAGATGATCGTCCGGGGCTGCCCGCGCGGGCGCTTCTGACGGACGATGGCCTTGGCACGGTTCTGGAGCGCTTTGGCGCGACCCATCCCGGGGCGGACCGGCGCGGACTGGTCTCGCTCTGGTCCCGGTACTATTTCCTCTGGCTGACCGTACCGTCGGTGGTGGCCAATCTGGTGCTTCATCGTGAGCTGCCCGTGGCACTGGACGATCTGGATGTGATCCTCGGCGATGATGGACTGCCCTCTGCGTTCAGGGTGCCGGATGAGGGCCGGGTCTGGTCGGAGCCGCCCGAGCCGTTTGAGCGTTTCAGCGGGCTGCTGGCGGAGAACGTCGAGCCGTTGATCGACGGCCTATACCATCAGGTGAAGGTGTCCCGTCGTGTGCTCTGGAGCAATGCTGGCAACTACTTCGAGTGGCTGGTGTCGGCGATGGTCGACTATGGCGCTCCGGAGGCGGTGGTCGCACCGGCCCTCACGATTGTTGAGGCGCCTGAGCGACCGGATGGCACACCGAATCCAATGCACCACCCGGTTCAGTATGTGGAGCGCTCAGAAGGGCCGTCACCGCTGCGTCAGCGCCGCCAGTGCTGTATCCAGTATCGCGTGCCCGGATTCGGTCTGTGCGGGAACTGCCCGCTGATTGATCGGCCGCCGAAAGGCGTGACGGTGGGATAGGGTGTCGGTCAGGCCGGGACGGTGACCAGTGTCAGGCAGCGGTCGTGGCAGTCGGTGAGGTGGCCTTCCAGCGTTGATCCCTCCGGCCAGGACGGGCCGAGCGCGGTGCAGAGTCTCAGTGTGGTCTTATCACGGTTGGGGGTGTCCATTAGTTCCGCATCCTGGAAGTAGAACCGCTGGCCGGTGACCGGGTGGAGCGCCTTGAACAGACTTTCCTTGAAGGAAAAGACGGTCGTGACCAGCGCGCCGGGTGCCTGTTCCAGTCTGTTTCTGAAACGGGCCCGTTCGTCCGGGGTCAGCAGTCTGGGCGCCAGCCGGCGGGCCCGCTCATCGTCGATCATCGGTTCCAGGTCTATCCCCAGCCCCATCCAGTACTCGCTCAGACCGGCAACGGCCGTGGCCAGACCGTCCGTGTGTGAAATGGACCCCGTGAATCCGTCCGGCCAGGCGGGTGCGCCATCGCCCCGTTGATCGGGACAGGCGACCGGCCCGCCCAGGGTCGTCAGGGCCTCTCGGGCACACAGCCGTCCTGCCAGAAAATCGGTGCGTCGTTTGGGCTGCGCGTTCAGGATCGATGGCGGTTCGGGCAGCGCGGCCTGGGCGGGCGCATCAGGGTGGAAATGCTCAGGCGAGGTCTGGGTCTGGACGAAGGACAGGCCGGGGAGCCGCTGGCGGAAGGGCCAGCGGTCCTCGAATGCGCCGCAGCACTCGGGCAGGGTCGGCATGGGCGTCCTCCCGGCCGGTGATGTCCTCAGACGTTGAAGCGGAAGTGGATGACGTCGCCGTCCTGAACGATGTAATCCTTGCCTTCCAGGCGCCACTTGCCGGCTTCCTTGGCACCCTGTTCGCCATTGTGTTCGATGTAGTCGTCGTAGGCGATCACTTCGGCGCGAATGAAGCCTTTCTCGAAGTCCGTGTGGATCACACCGGCGGATTTCGGTGCACTGGCGCCGATGCGGGTGGTCCAGGCGCGGACTTCCTTCGGGCCGGCCGTGAAGTAGGTCTGCAGGCCGAGCAGGCTGTAGCCGGCGCGGATCACCCGATCGAGGCCCGGCTCTTCCATGCCCATCTCTTCGAGGAAGACGCTCTTTTCCTCGTCTTCCAGCTCGGCGATCTCGGCCTCAAGCTTGCTGCAGATCGGGACGACAATGGCGTTTTCCGCCTCGGCAATCTCGCGGGCCGCATCAAGATGTGGGTTGTTCTCAAAGCCGTCCTCGTCGACGTTGGCGATGTACATGGTCGGTTTGACCGTCAGCAGGCACAGCTCGCGGATCAGCGCCATCTGGTCGTCGTCCAGGTTCATGCTGCGCACCGGTTTGCCTTCATTGAGCACCGGCAACAACTGCTCGAACAGCTCGACCTGGGCTTTGGCGGTCTTGTCACCGCTCTTCGCGATGCGCTGGACCCGCTTGATGGCCTTTTCGACGGTGTCGAGATCGGCCAGCGCCAGTTCGGTGTTGATCACCTCAATGTCTGAGGCCGGGTCCACCTGGTTGGCCACGTGGATGACGTTGTCATCCTCGAAGCAGCGCACGACGTGGGCGATGGCGTCCGTCTCGCGGATGTTGGCCAGGAACTGGTTGCCCAGGCCTTCGCCCTTGGAGGCACCGGACACCAGCCCGGCGATGTCGACGAACTCCATGGTGGTGGGAATCGTCTTCTCGGGCTTCACGATGTCCGCCAGTTTATGGAGACGCGGGTCGGGCATGCCGACGACGCCCGCGTTCGGTTCGATGGTGCAGAACGGGAAGTTTTCGGCGCCGATGCCGGACTCGGTCAGAGCGTTGAACAGCGTGGATTTGCCCACGTTGGGCAGGCCGACGATGCCGCAGTTGAAACCCATGGGAGCCTCTGATGAACGGGAAATGGAAAAGGGCGGATTATACCGATCCTGCCTGTTGGGTGCGACCGGCGACCGTTAGGTGGACGGCTGGATCGTGTGCAGGTGGTTCTGTGCTTTGGGCAGATCGCCCTGAATGGCGTCGGGCAGCACCCTGAGAATGTCGCCTGCGATCTCGTCGAGATGCCTGGCGTCGCTCTTGGTCAGGCGGCTGAGCACGTAGCCGGTCACTTTTTTGGCATCGCCGGGATGACCGATGCCGACGCGCAGTCGCTGGAATTCTTTCGTGCCAAGATGGGCGATGATGTCCCGCAGACCGTTGTGGCCACCGTGACCGCCACCCTGTTTCAGACGCGCGGTTCCCGGAGGCAGGTCCAGCTCATCGTGAGCGACCAGAATCTGTTCAGGCGCAATCTTGAAAAAATCCGCGAGGGCTTTGACGGACTGTCCGCTGCGGTTCATGTAGGTGGTGGGGTTGAGCAGGTGCACGTCGCACCCCTGCCAGTGTATGCGGGCGTGATTGCCCAGAAACTTGCGTTCCGGGCGGAGCGGCTGGCCCGCTTCGCGGGCCAGCGCATCGACGATCAGGGCACCGGCGTTGTGACGGGTGTTGGCGTACTCCGGGCCTGGATTGCCGAGGCCCACCACCATCACGATTGACTGTCCCATGCGCCGGTGCTCCCTTGAGGGAATTACTCCTGGTCGCCGCCTTCGCCGCCACCTTGCTCTGCGCCGGCAGCGTCCTCTCCGTCACCGCCTTCGTCAGACTTGGCGCCTTTCGGCAGGTGGACGGAAACGACCGCCTGGTCATGATCTTCACCCTGCTGTAGGGCGGCGATCCGGACGCCTTTCGGCAGCTTCAGGTCGCTCATGTGCAGGACCTGGTCCATTTCCATCTCGGTCATGTCGACTTCGATGAACTCGGGTAGATCCTGCGGGAGGCAGATGACCTCCACCTCGTTCAGTTGATGCTGAACCGCGCCACCCTCGAGCTTCACGACTGGCGCCGTCTCTTCATTGATGAAGTGGATCGGCACGCTGACGTGGATCTCGTGGTCCTTGTCCACACGCAGGAAATCGGCGTGGGTCAGGAGCGGCTTGTAGGGATGGCGCTGCAGATCCTTCAGGATGACGCTTTCCTTTTTGCCATCCAGATCCAGCGTCAGGATGTGGGAGTAGAACGCTTCGTTCTCCAGGCCCTTCTTCAGGTCGTTGTGCCAGAGGGAAATTGAGACCGGCTCCTTGCCACCACCGTATACGATGGCCGGGATTTTACGCTCTTCGCGACGCAGGCGGCGGCTCGCACCTTTCCCCTGATCCTCGCGAAGGAATGCTTCCAATACAAATTCCTGTTCCATGACAGATTACCTCACTCATCACCGGACCGGCTCGCGACCAAGCTCCCTGACCGGTGGGTTCGTTGAATCCCGGTTTTCCGGGTGCTCAAACAAAACATGGAGCCGAACGGGTGGTCCGACTCCATGTCTGTTGTCTCGTTGGCGGATGGCGCCGTGTTATTCGAACATCGCGCTGATCGATTCCTCGTTGCTGACGCGCCGAATCGATTCGGCGAGCAGGCTCGCCATGCCGAGGGGGCGGATTCTATCACACTCACGCGCCTTGTCACCCAGCGGAATAGTGTCGCACACCACAAGTTCGTCAAGCTGGGAGGCGTTGATGTTCTCGACGGCGGGGCCGGAGAGCACGGGGTGGGTGATATAGGCCACCACGCGGGAGGCGCCGTGTTCCTTCAGGGCGTTGGCTGCCTTACAAAGGGTGCCGGCGGTATCGACGATGTCGTCCACCAGTATGCAGTTCTTGCCCTGAACGTCACCGATGATGTGCATCACCTGGGAGACGTTCGCCTTCGGGCGACGCTTGTCGATGATGGCCAGGTCGGCGTCGTCCAGTCGCTTGGCCACGGCCCGGGCACGGACCACGCCGCCAACGTCCGGAGACACCACCACGTGGTTGTCCAGGCGCTGTTTTTCGATGTCTTCGAGCATGACCGGTGTGGCATAGATGTTGTCGACCGGAATATCGAAGAAGCCCTGAATCTGATCCGCGTGCAGGTCGACGGTCAGGACCCGGTCAATGCCGATGCTGGTGATCATATCCGCCACGACCTTGGCGCTGATGGACACGCGGGTAGAGCGGACCCGGCGGTCCTGGCGGGCGTAACCGTAATAGGGCACCACCGCCGTGATCCGTGTGGCGGAAGCCCGGCGCAGGGCATCAGCCATCATGATCAGTTCCATGATGTTGTCGTTGGTTGGGTAGCAGGTCGGCTGCACGATGAACACGTCGTGACCACGAACGTTTTCGTTGATCTCGACCGTTGTCTCGCCATCGCTGAATTTGCCGCAGGTCGCCTCCCCAAGCGGGATCTGCAGTTTCTTGGAAATATCACGGGCGAGTTCCGGATGGGCATTTCCGGCGAAGATCATTAAGTTGGACACGGCGGAGTCCTTCTCGATGTCAGCGTTGATTTCGGAAGAATCGGAAGAAAGGTGGCTGGGGTGGCAGGATTCGAACCTGCGCGTGACGGGATCAAAACCCGTTGCCTTACCACTTGGCGACACCCCAGTATCTTGATCTTTCGGCATCACGTTCGCTCTGTCAGCTCAGTGTGCAGAGGTGAATGATTCACCCCCTTCGCGACGAACCCGTTGATGCCGGAGGGTCTGCATGCCCATATTTCACGGGCTCTGGATTCTGTGGGGAAACGCCCGAAAATGCAAGCCCCTGTTCCGGTTAATCTTGCAGGTCCGAATTGTGACAGCCAGTCCAGGCTATCTCCGACTTCCGGATACAGGTTTCGGACTGTTTCTTCACAGTCGTTCCGGAGCCCGGTGACGTCTCCCTCAAAAGCGGGCGCTATTCTGATCGGCGTACTGTTCCTTGTCAACCCTGGGTCGGTAAAAATCCGGGCCGTGCTGATCTCGCAATCCGGATGCAGCACCACGAACCAGTCCTCCGGCGGTTGAATGGGTTGGAGTCGTTCGCCGACGCCCTCTGCCCAGGCGGCAAAGCCACGGACGAAGACAGGGACATCGGCACCCAGCTGCAATCCCAGTTCTGCCAGTCTGTTCCCGTTCAGGCCCAGTTTCCAGAGGTGATTCAGGGCCACCAGTGTCGTCGCGGCATCGGAACTCCCGCCACCAATGCCTCCGCCCATTGGAAGCCGTTTGTCGAGAACGATGTGAACACCGGGAAGCGGCTGCCGCACCTCGTGACGAAGCAGCCGGGCGGCCCGGAGTATGAGGTTGTCCTCATCCGGGACGCCGGGGAGGCCGGGGCTCATGGTGTCGCTGCCGTGGTGGCTCCACTCAAAATGAAGCCAGTCGCTGTAGTCCAGGAACTGGAAGGCGGTCTGCAGTTCGTGGTAGCCGTCGGGCCGGCGTCCGGTGATATGGAGGCAGAGGTTCAGCTTGGCCGGTGCGGGCAGCGACAGGGTCGTCATGACTCGTTCCGTGACTGCCATCCGGTGATGACCAGTCGCAGGCGCTTCTCGCCCTTGAGTGCGGTGATCCGGGAGGGCAGGTGGGGCTGGCCGTCTACGAAAGGATGCCACGCGTCGTAGCGGATTTCCCAGCCGGCCTGGTTAAGAACTGCGAGTCGCCTGTCTTTATTGAATAGCAGACGGGCGTCCTCGCCGGGAACGGCGAGTCCGCGCACCCACCAGACCAGTGCGTTGACGGGGAACGTCCAGCCGGTTGCAGCCTCAATCAGCTGCTGAGGCTGGCTAGAACGATAGGTTTCTCCATCCGGCATGGTCAGTTCCAGAAAGCCGGGGATACCTTCCAGCTCGGTGCGCCCCATGCCGAGAAATGCTGAAGAGAGAACCAACTGATAATGCTCGCCACGCTGCCGCCACTGGTTGATGACGGCGGTTGCGCTGTCTTCGGGTTGCCTGACGGCCAGTTTGCCCTGGAGTTGCCAGTCGCTGAACCGGGTCAGTTGGCTGACCAGATCAGCGCGCTCGGCCGGAGGCTGATTGGTCAGTCCCGCCGGCAGCGGTTCCGTGGTGATGCTGGCGCAGCCAGGCAGAAGCAGGGTGGCGGCCAGAAACGATGTTAAAAAGCCAACTCGCACAGCTACAGATCCCGTTCCACGCCCAGCCGTTCCATGGTGTCCCGGATCATGGTGTCGTCCGGGTGCTCCTCCAGTGTGCGTCGCCAGATCACCCGGGCCTGTTCCTCTTCGCCGGTGACGTAGAGCGCTTCGCCATAGTGGGCGGCCACTTCCGGATCCGGGAAAGCCTCGTAGGCTTTACGCAGGTATTCGAGCGCTTTCTGGTGATTGCCAAGCCGGTAGTGGACCCAGCCGACGCTGTCGATAATCGCTGGATTTTCAGGATCCAGCGAGAGCGCTTTTTCGAGCAGACGGCGGGCTTCCTTCAGTCGCTCTGTTTCCACGGTCAGCAGATAGCCAAGGGCGTTGAGGGCGACGGCGTTCTCCGGGTTCTTGTCCAGAATCGAGCGCAGATCCCGCTCAGAGGCCTTGAACCGGTCGAGGCGGTCATAAAGCATGGCACGGGCATAGCGGATCTGGACGTTCTCGGGGTGCTTTTCAAGCGCGGCAGTCGCGGCGCCCAATGCCTCAGGGTAACGCTCGAGGTCCAACAGGGTGTTGATCTCGATCAGCCAGAGGCGTTCGTTGTTGTCCGGCATCTGTTGGCGTAGTTTGGCGAGGCGCTGCATGGCCTGATCCAGCTGCCCGGACTGGCCGCGCAGATACGTGGACTGGCTCAGCGCATCGAAGAACTGGCCGCCGCCCTGGACCTGGTCAAAATGGGCAATGGCTTCTTCCGTTTGCCCGGCGCTGCGCGCCAGTCGCCCCAGGTAGTAATGGGCTTCGTTGACGTGGTGCTCGTCATCCAGCAGTTGCTCGAGCTGCCGGCGAGCGACTTGATTGTGGCCGTTCTCTAGTGCCACCAGAGCGTGGGACAGCTTGAGCCCCGGCGTATCCGGGAAGCGCTCCACCAGGCTGGCGAACTGGTCCTCAGCCGCCTGGAGCTGGCCGTCGTCGATCAGGATGCGCCCATAGAGGGTGCCCAGCTTGCGGTTGTCCGGGAAGCGACGGGACTGATAGCGCAGGTGGTCCAGGGCCTCCTGTTGACGTCCCATCTTATAGAGCAGGTCGCCGCGGAGGATGAGGGCCGGCTGAAACGGCTTCTGACCGGATTCGTCCAGAAGCGGTTGAAGTTCTTTCAGCGCGCCTTCGTGATTGCCTTGAGCGCGTAGGACGAGCGCCGTCCCGTAGCGGATGTCACGGTTGTCCGGGTAACGATCCTCAAGCTCGCGATACAGGCCCAGCAGGCGTTCCTGTTCGGCGTCTGACAGGTTGCTGGACAGGGCGGCAAGCGTGTCGAAGTCCGCCTCCTTCCCCTGTTGGAGCAGCGTTTCCATGTGACTGAGGGCGGTTTCGAAGTCCTTTTGACGCACCTTCTGAATGGCGGCGACCCGATGGGCCTCCGCGCTGTCCGGCGCGACATCCAGCCAAAGCGCGATCAATTGATTCTGTGCATTGTCACCATTCAGGGAGCGGGCGATATCCAGGGCACGCTTGATGACGCCGATATCCCGGGATGACTTGGCCGCTTCCACGTAGTTAACCAGTGTGACGTCATAGCGCCCCCGTTGTGCCGCTACCTCTGCGGCCAGCAGGCTGTAGAGCGTTTCTTCGCTGAAATCCGCGTACTCCGGTTCCGGTGGCGGCTCCGACTGTTCCGTCCGGTCTGTCTGGGAAACCTCGGGGCGCGTTGTCGGAGCCTGCTTTTCCGGCTCGGCGGCGGGACCGCTCAGGGTCGAGCAGCCTGACAGGGTCAGCCCGAGCCCGATGGTGACAATGGCGATCAATCTCTGCATGCAGGTGGTTCCGGTCAAAGTGCTGAATCGGCGGAGTCCTATCATGGCACAACGCCATTCCCTTGCCCAACTGGGGCCGTCCGGGTGCGGGGTTTCACGGACCGGTGCGGGTAGCACCGGGGTCCCAGGGCCGCTAAAATGGAGGGCTACGCGTAGGATCTCCGCAGAGTTCGAATGGCACTACTGACGCTTGGTATCAATCACAGAACCGCACCGCTGGCATTGCGCGAGCGCGTTGCCTTCACGCCGGAACAGCTTCCGGTTGCGTTTGAAGGGCTCCGCAGCTTTGCCGAGGTGGATGAAGCGGCCATTCTGTCCACCTGTAACCGGACCGAGTTGTACCTCAGTGCGCCGCCGAGTCAGGCCCCGGCAGTGCTGGACTGGCTGGCAGATTACCACGGCATGGCAACATCGGACCTGGAAGACGCGTTCTACCAGCATCGGGATGAGGACACGGTCCGTCACCTAATGCGTGTGGCCTGTGGTCTGGATTCGATGGTCATGGGCGAGCCCCAGATTTTCGGTCAGCTCAAGGATGCCTATGCGACCGCACAGAAGCATGACGCGACAGGGCCGACCCTGTCCCGGCTTTTTGAGCACAGTTTCTCGGTGGCCAAGCGGGTGCGGACGGATACAAGCATCGGTGAGAACCCGGTCTCGGTTGCCTATGCGGCGGTCAGCATGGCGCGACACATCTTCCCGAACCTGCGCCGGAACCCGGCGTTGCTGATCGGGGCGGGGCGAACGGTGGATCTTCTGGCCCAACACCTGCGCCAGGCGGGAGCTCCGGAGCTGATCGTCGCCAACCGGACTCTGGAGCGAGCCGAGGAAGTGGCGGAGCGCCACGGTGGGCGCGGCATCCTGCTCTCCGACATCCCGGCGTACCTCCCCAGCGTCGACATTGTTATCGCGTCCACGGCCAGTCAGTTGCCGGTGCTGGGTAAGGGGGCCGTGGAGCGGGCCCTGAAAAGCCGTAAGCACCGGCCTTACTTCATGGTCGACCTGGCCGTGCCCCGTGACATTGAACCGGAAGTCTCGCAATTGGATGACGTTTACCTGTACACCGTCGATGACCTGCGTCAGGTCGTGGAAGAGAACGTCCGGTCCCGAAAGGGAGCGGCACAGGAAGCGGAGCGCCTGATTGAGGATGGCGCCGAGGAATTTCTCTACCAGCTTCGGGCGCTGGATGCCGTGGCGACCCTGAAGCAGTTCCGCCAGGAGGCCGAACAGCTCCGGGACCGGGAAGTGGCCAGAGCCATCAAGGCACTGCACAATGGCGGCGATCCGGAGACACTGCTGCGCAGTCTTGCGCGTGGCGTGACCAACAAGCTGCTGCATGAACCCACCGCGCAGGTGCGCCGGGCGACGGCGGACGGGCGTACCGAAGTCACCGATTGGCTGCGGGAACTATTCAGCCTTGAGGACCGGAGCGAAGAGCCGGCCGATCCCCCGGACGTCTCGACCGATCCCTCGCCAGGCAGCGCCGGGCAGGGAGCCAAACGTCCCTCGCATTCCCATGACAACGCAGGATCCGAATGAAAGCATCGATTGAGAACCGACTGGACAAACTGAGAGAGCGCTTCGAGGAAGTGAGTGGCCTGCTCAGCCAGCCGGAGATCATCAATGACCAGGCGCAGTTCCGCGCCCTCTCCAAGGAATTCGCTGAAATAGAACCCATCGTGCAGTGCTACGACCGCTACCGTGCTGTCTGTGCGGATATCGACGAAGCGCAGGAGCTGGTCCGCGACAGTGATGCGGACATGCGCGACATGGCGGAACAGGAACTGGCCGAAGCCGGCGAGCGACAGAGCGCGTTGGACGAAGAACTTCAGCGACTGATGATGCCCCGCGACCCGGACGATGGCAAAAGCGCGTTCCTGGAGATCCGTGCGGGCACCGGCGGTGATGAGGCCGCCCTGTTTGCCGGCGATCTTTTCCGGATGTACAGCCGTTACGGCGAGCAGCGGGGTTGGCGGATTGAGGTGTTGAGCGAAAGTCTTGGGGAGCAGGGTGGTTACAAGGAAATCATCAGCCGGGTCTCCGGTGACAACGTGTACGGTGAGTTGAAATTCGAGTCCGGCGCCCATCGCGTCCAGCGCGTCCCGGCGACCGAGTCCCAGGGCCGGATCCACACCTCCGCCTGTACCGTTGCCGTGCTGCCGGAGGCCGATGAAACGGATGCTATTGAAGTGGACAAGAACGACCTGCGCGTCGACACCTTCCGCGCCTCCGGTGCCGGCGGTCAGCATGTCAACACGACCGACTCGGCGATCCGGATTACCCACCTGCCCACCGGGATGGTCGTCGAGTGCCAGGAAGAGCGGTCCCAGCACAAGAACCGGGCCCGTGCGATGAGCCTGCTCCAGGCCCGGATTCAGGATGCCGAGCGTGAGCGTCAGCAGGCTTCGGAAGCGGCGGAGCGCCGCAGTCAGGTGGGCAGTGGCGACCGCTCCGAGCGCATCCGCACCTACAACTTTCCGCAGGGTCGTATCACCGATCACCGGATCAACCTGACGCTTTACAAACTGGATGAAGTCATCAGTGGTGACCTGTCGCCCGTCATCGGTCCACTGCAACAGGAGCGCCAGGCCGAATTGCTGGCCAGCATGGGCGATGAGTAACCGGCCCCGGACCATTGAGTTGGCGTTGTCCCAGGCGGTGGCCTGTATCGCCAGTGAGTCTCCCCGGGTTGATGCCGAGCGGCTTCTGGAGCACGTGATCGACCGTGGTCCCACCTGGTTCCGGACCTGGCCCGACAAGGTGCTGACCGATGACGAGGATACCCGTTTCCAATCCCTCGTCGAACGTCGCGCCGCTGGCGAACCGGTTGCCCACCTGACGGGAAGTCAGGGGTTCTGGAGTCTGGATCTGGCCGTGTCGACTGACACGCTGATCCCCCGTCCCGACACGGAAACCCTGATCGAAGTGGCTCTGACACTGCCGCTGCCGGCGAACGCTCAGGTCCTGGATCTGGGGACGGGCACCGGGGCGATTGCCCTGGCGCTTGCTTCGGAACGAGGCGACTGGCAGGTCACGGCCTGTGACAGCCACCGGGGGGCCGTTGATCTGGCGCAACGCAACGCTCAGGCCTGCGGACTCGGCGTCTCCGTCCAGTTCAGCGACTGGTTCCATCATCTGCCGGTGCAACCTTTCGACCTGATCGTGAGCAACCCGCCCTACATCCGTTCCGGCGATCCTCATCTGGCGCAGGGCGATGTCCGCTGGGAGCCGGTTTCGGCGCTGGTGAGTGGCGAGGACGGTCTCGATGCCATCCGCCATATTCTCCGGGAAGCGCCCGACTGGCTCGGTCCGAGTGGCTGGTTGGCCCTGGAGCATGGCTACGATCAGGGGCAGGCCGTTCGGGCTCTGTTCCGCGAGCGTGGGTTTGCGGATGTGGCGACACACCGTGATTATGGCGACCAGGAGCGGGTCACACGGGGCTGCTGGAGGGTGATGGAGTCAGGCTATGCTGAGTGACGACGAACTGATGCGCTACAGTCGGCAGCTGCTGCTGCCGGGATTCGAGATTGATGGGCAACAGGCGCTCAGAGCGAGCCGTGTTCTGGTGGTCGGTTGTGGAGGCCTCGGGTGCCCGGCGGCGCTCTATCTGGCCGGCGCCGGTGTTGGAACCTTGGTACTGGCGGACGATGATCAGGTGGAACTGGCCAATCTGCAACGTCAGATCGCCTTTACGGACACCGATCGTGACCGGCCCAAGGCGCAAGCGCTGGCCGAACGCCTGACGGCCCTGAATCCCGGGATCGACGCCCGGCCGCTCACCGGGCGGCTGTCCGGCGAGGTGCTGGATGAGGCGGTGGCCGACAGCACGCTGGTTCTGGACTGCACCGACAACTTTGACACCCGCTTCGCCATCAATCGTGCCTGTGTCCGGGCTGGTGTGCCGCTGGTTTCCGGCGCGGCCGTTCGGGGCGAGGGGCAGGTATCGGTCTTTCAGAGGCACCGGCCAGAGTCGCCCTGTTACCAGTGCCTGTACCCGGACGGTGGCGGGGAAGACCTGCGCTGTTCCGAATCCGGTGTCATCGGCCCCCTCGTTGGGATGATTGGTGCCTGCCAGGCCATGGAAGCCATCAAGGTTTTGGCCGGGCTCGGCCAGAGCCTGACCGGTCGCCTGTTGCTGCTCGATGCCTGGCGGATGGAGTGGCGCGAGATGAAACTGGGGCCCGACCCCGAATGTCCCGTTTGTGGCGCTGTTGAGCAGCAGTGACTATCGCCGACATTTCAGGGCACACATTTATGCCAATGTAGCCGGTCCCAGCTACTTGTTTGAAAACAGGTGTCGGTCGCCCTGCGGGCGACGCCGAAGTCGGAGACATCGGCTACATGGGGGGATCGTTCGCCTTAGTGAGTTCCTCTCAATCCTTCTTCAATGCCTGAAAAGCTTCAATCGCTGCCTTGCGGCTTGTTTTAAGGTCCACTACGGGTGCCGGATAGCGCACCGGGCGGCCGTCGCCGGGCTGATGAATGCGTTTGCTGTCCATATCTCTCAGTTCCGGGACCCAGTAGCGAATGAACGTGCCATCCGGGTCGAACCGCTGGCTCTGGGTGACCGGATTGAACACCCGGAAGTAGGGCGCGGCATCGGTGCCGGTGGAGGCACTCCACTGCCAGCCGCCATTGTTGGAGGGCAGATAGCCGTCCGCCAGGTTCTGCATGAACCAGGCCTCGCCTTCGCGCCAGTCGATGAACAGATTCTTGGTCAGGAACATGGCCGTCACCATCCGCAGCCGATTGTGCATCCAGCCGGTTTCCCGGAGTTGTCGCATGGCCGCGTCAACGATCGGGATGCCCGTCTTGCCGGCCTTCCAGGCCTCGAAGAGCGGGCCCGCTGGATGCCAGGAGAGCGCTTCGGTGTCCGGTTTGAACGCCTGATGCCGGCTGACCCTGGGAAAGTGGTAGAGGATATGGATATAGAAGTCACGCCAGGCGATCTCGTTGATCCAGGTCTGGATGCCTTCCGAACCGGGGCGGTCCATCATGGCAGTCCGTGCGGCCTGCAGACACTGACGCCCCGAGAGAATACCGCTGGCGAGATAGGGCGACAGCAGGCTGGTCGCCGGTTTCGCGGGGAAGTCGCGCTCCTCTTTATAGCGGTCACCGCCATCCTTCAGGAACCCTGTCAACGCACGATGGGCGGCCTCTTCACCGGTATCGACCAGCGGCGGCACGTCGCGGGCGAAGTCCTCCGGCACCGCCGGAATGGCCGCAGGCGACACGGGCTCGCCCACCGGCCCCGGGGCTGGTAGTGGCTGGCAGTCATTCTGCTCGGTCCAGGCGCGCCAGCGTTTCGAAAACGGGGTGAAAACGGTATATGGGTCGCCCTGCTGGGTCTTGACTGACCCCACGGGCGCCACGGTCTGGTCACGGTACTTCAGTACCGTGACGCCGTGCTCAGCCAGTTGGTCCCGGGTTGCCCGGTCCCGTCGGCGCTCGTTCACGGCATATTCTTCATTGAAATGCACTCGTGAAACCCCGTGCTGGCGGCACAGCTCGCCTAGCGCCTCAACGCTGTTACTGAACGTGTGGACGGTGCGGATGTCCATCGGGATGCCCCGCTCCGCCAGGGCCGACGTCAGGGTTGCCAGGTGCCGGTGGATCAACTGGACACGGGCGGGGGACCAGTCATGGGCCTGCCACTGGTCTGGCGTTATAAAGAAGCATGCCCGGACCGGCCCGCCATCGTGGCAGGCGGCCGTGAGCGCCGGATTGTCCGCGACGCGGAGATCGTTTCGAAACCAGACGAGTGACGTCATGAACCCTGCCTTTTGGCTCTCTGATGAGTAGGTGGTGTAACGACGATATGGTACCGGTCACCAGGAGGATTGTTCGCGGAAAACAGGACATTGGATTATATTGGGGCGGACATTCGGGAAAATCCGGTGGTTTCGGCTTTTCCCAAAGGCCGCACAGAACGGGATGACAGCATGACGGTAACAGATTCGGACCAACGGGACGACGATGGTCTGGTACGACTTGGCTGGCGTGAATGGGTCGGGCTGCCGGATCTCGGCATCCGCCGGATCAAGGCAAAAGTGGATACGGGGGCCCGCACCTCCTGCCTCCACACCTTTGAGATGGAGACGTACGACCGGGGCGGCGAGCGCCGGGTCCGATTCCGCGTTCATCCCGAGCAGTACGATCTTGAGACGGTTATCGAATGCGATGCAAAGGTTCTGGATGAGCGGATGGTGACCGACTCCGGCGGGCATCAGGAAGAGCGCCTTGTCATTGAAACCACGGTGTTGGTCAGTGATCATCGGTGGCCTATTGAAATGACCCTGACCAATCGTGATTCCATGCGGTTTCGCATGCTGCTGGGACGAACCGCCCTGAAAGGTCGCGGGTTCGTTCACCCCGAGTATTCATTTCTGGCCGGAGAACCGGTGAGCGGGAGTTCACTATGAAAATTGCTGTGCTGTCACGTAACAAGTCGCTGTACTCCACTCGGCGACTGGTGGAGGAATGTCTGAACCGCGGTCACGAGGCCCGGGTGATTGACTGCCTGCACTGCTATATGAACATCACCTCGGCCAAGCCGGAGATCCACTACCGGGAAGAAGTGCTGGACGGCTACGACGTCGTGATCCCGCGGATCGGCGCCTCGGTCACCTTCTACGGCTCAGCGGTGCTGCGCCAGTTTGAGATGATGGGGGTGTTCCCGGTCAACGAATCGGTGGCCATCAGCCGGTCCCGCGACAAGCTGCGCTCGCTCCAGCTACTGGCCCGCAAGGGTGTGGGCATGCCGGTGACCGGTTTTGCCAACAAGCCGGACGATGTGCCGGAGCTCATCAAGATGGTGGGCGGTTCGCCCGTAGTGATCAAGCTGCTGCAGGGTACCCAGGGTATCGGCGTCGTGCTGGCGGAGACCAGGAAGGCGGCCGAAAGTGTGATTGAGGCGTTCATGGGGCTCAAGGCGGACATCCTCGTTCAGGAGTATGTGAAAGAAGCCGGTGGCGCCGACATCCGCTGTTTTGTCATCGGAGACAAAGTGATCGCGGCGATGAAGCGTCAGGCGGTCGAAGGGGAATTCCGCTCCAATCTGCACCGCGGAGGCAGCGCTTCGCTGGTCCGTATTACCCCGGAGGAGCGCCGTACCGCGGTGCAGGCGGCTAAGGCCATGGGGCTGAACATCGCCGGCGTGGACCTGCTGCGTTCCGGTCGGGGGCCGCTGGTCATGGAAGTGAATTCCTCTCCCGGTCTGCAGGGCATTGAAACCGCCACCGGGAAGAACGTGGCCGGCATGATCATCAACTGGACGGAGAAAAACCAGAAGCCCTGGAAGACCCGCACCAAGGGGAGAGGCTGAGATGGCGCGGGCACCGTTTCGAATTGCGGGAGAGGAGATTCCCGCCGGCACCCGAAAGACGGTGGAGGTCCCGGTCGCCAAGCTCTATACCCACACGCCGCTGCACATTCCCGTGGAGGTGGTACACGGTCGTCGTTCGGGCCCGGTGCTGTTGGTGTGCGCGGCCATTCACGGGGACGAGATCAACGGCGTCGAGGTGATTCGCCGGGTCCTGCGTTACGGCGCCTTGCGTCACCTTCGGGGCACACTGATCGCGGTGCCGATTGTCAATGTGTTCGGGTTTGTTCAGAAAACCCGCTATCTTCCGGACCGGCGCGACCTGAACCGGTGCTTTCCAGGGTCGGAAACCGGCTCTCTGGGTGGGCGTATCGCCTATCTGTTCCGCACCGAAATCATGCAGAAGGTCACGCACGTCATTGATCTGCACACCGGGGCGATCCACCGTTTCAACCTCCCACAGATTCGTGCCGAGCTGGACAACCAGGCCTCACTGGAGCTGGCCGAAGCCTTCGGTGCGCCGGTCATCCTCAACTCGGGTCTGAGGGAAGGATCGTTGCGGGAACTGGGTGACTCACTGGGCGTCCCGGTCATTACGTTCGAAGGGGGCGAGGCACTGAGGTTCGATGATGTCGTGATTTCCTCCGGGGTTCATGGCGTCGTCCGGGTGATGCGCAAGCTCCAGATGCTGCCCCGCAAGGCGTCCCGCATCAAGGTGACCAATCGCTCGGAGACGGCCCGGAACTCCGTCTGGGTTCGCGCCGAAATCGACGGCATCATGCGTCCGTCGGTCAGGCTGGGGCAGCGGGTGCGCAAGGGCCAGAAGCTGGCCATCATCGCTGACCCGTTTGGCGCCACCGAGTCCCCGGTCAAATCCACCGTCACCGGCATCGTGATCGGCATGAACAACCTGCCGCTGGTGAACGAAGGCGATGCCATCTACCACATTGCCCGTTTCGACGAACTGGACGAGGCCGAGAAAACCCTCGACGATTTCCGCTCGTCCATGGACACGGAGAACAACGACCCGGTACAGCCGGACCAGCCGTGGGATGAGAATCGGGATTGAGAGAGTGAGCCACGGAAGAACACGGAAATCACGGAAGGCGCGTCCCTTCGGACGCTAGAAACAGGAAAGTCGCAAGTGACAAGTTACAAGTGCTTTTGTTGTGGGCGATCACCCGGCGGGTGAAATGCGACCTTTGACAGGCGCTTGCCCGACGCATTTTTATGTTTGATTTGCAACGTGTTGCTTTAAGCTTGCCACTCTCTTTGTCCGTGCTTTCTGTGTTCTTCCGTGGCGAACGCCGTCTTTAAAGATTCGCCTCCGCAAACTCCGCCAGCACCGACCTCGGCACACCCTGCAGATGAATATGCCCGCCGTGGCGGAAGCCTCGGAAGCGTTCGGTCATGTAAGTGAGGCCGGAACTGAGGCCGCTCAGGTACGGGGTATCGATCTGGGCGAGGTTGCCCAGGCAGATGACTTTGGAGCCGTTGCCTGCCCGCGTGATGATGGTTTTGAGCTGGTGTGGCGTCAGGTTCTGCGATTCATCAATGATGATCAGACTGTGCTGGAAGCTGCGACCGCGGATGTAGTTCAGGGATTTGAAGTACAGCGGCACTTTGCTGAGGATGTAGTCCACGCTGGCGGACATGTTCTCATCGTCTTCGTGCAATGCTTCCAGGTTGTCGACGATGGCGCCGAGCCAGGGTTCCATCTTCTCCGCCTCAGTGCCGGGCAGGAAGCCGATGTCGGCATCCAGGGCCTGGGTTGAGCGGGTCGCGATGATGCGCTTGTACTGGCGGCTCGCCACGGTCAGCTCAATGCAGGCGGCCAGTGCGAGAATCGTCTTGCCGGAGCCGGCCGAGCCGGTCAGGTTCACCAGATGCACCTCCGGATCCATCAGCAGGTCCAGCGCCATCGCCTGGTAGATATCCCGGGGTTGCAGCCCCCAGACTTCCCGCTCGGTGATACCGGCCTGGGACAGGTCCTCAAGAACGATGCGCTCGCGATCACTCTGGGTGACGCGACCGATAAAGCCCTGCTCGTCCACCACAAACTCGTTGACCGTGAGGTTTTCCAGACCCGCCTCGCGCCTCAGCACGTGTTCGGTCACCCCGTCCCGCTGGGCGGTCTCCACCTTTGGAATACGGTCCCAGAAAGAGCCCTCGAACTCCTGATAGCCCTGCGGGAGCAGATCGATGTCATCAATGAGCTGGTCGTTGTGGTAATCCTGTGCCTCCACGCCAAAGCCCCGCGCCTTGAGGCGCATGTTGATGTCCTTGCTGACCAGAATCAGGTCACGGTCCGGGCTCCGGCTCTGGAGGGCGGCCAGGGTGTTGATGATCTTGTTGTCGTTGAGATGCTCGGGCAGCACGTGAGTGCTGCTGTGCTCTGTGCTCATCAGGATCGAGAGCGTCCCGAGCGGCTCAGCTTTCTCCGCCCGGACGATCGGCACCCCCTTTTCGATGTCGTGGGGGCTCGCGTCCCCCAGCAGACGATCGATGTTCCGGATGGCCTGGCGGCAATCGGCGGCAACGGTCTGTTTTCCGGATTTGAGGCTGTCGAGTTCCTCGAGGACCGTCATCGGGATGATGACATCGTGTTCCTCAAAGTTGAGAAGGGCGTTGGGATCGTGGATCAGGACGTTGGTGTCGAGGACATACATGATTTTCCGCGAGTGCGGTGCTGAGGCCATAGTGCTGGCATCCTCCCGGTGGACAGGAATGGCGGCGTCGCGGCAGTGGCGGGGTGGTCCGCTACTGGGCGCAGCGCCTCGTCAGGTCATTGTCGGAAATCAGCTTGAGCATGTCGTACGTGGTGATAATACCAGTCACCTCGCCATCCCGTGTGACAAAAATACGGTGCAGGTGTTCTTCCATCATCTGCGCGGCAATGTCCCGGACTGGCGTGTCTTCCGTTACCGACAGAACGATGGGCGTCATGATGTCCCGGACTTCGACCGGCAGACGGCTCATCTCCTCGAAAATGAACATCCTCAGCCGGCGCGCTTCCTGCTGTTCCTCCGGAGTCAGGCGGGCTTCGGAGTCGGACGCCTCAGAGGCATTCCAACGGAATTCCGCCACGTCCTTGAGCGTGGCGATACCGACAATGCGACCTTCGTCATCACAGACCGGGCTGCCGGTAATCTCGTTGTCGGTGAGAAAGCGGGTGAAACGGTCCATGGTCCAGGACTGGGGAACGGCCTTGACGCTTGGCGTCATGATCTCGCGTGCGAGAACGGTCATGGGTGTGTTCCTGTGTTTGCTCGCTGGTCTGATTCTCAGGTTAGACGTCCGATCAACTGGCGTCATCCCCCGAGTCATCGGGACGTTTTACCACATTCGTGAGTTTGCCGTTATGAAAAACCAGCCGGTGACCGGCATAGCGCGGTTCGTGGACGACATCCCGCAAAGCCTTGACGGACTGGAAGGGAATGTCCACGAGCAGGCTGTTCACCAGCCAGCTGGGAATCGAGCCGTTGGGCTCGGTGTGCTGTACCCAGGTCATTCGGGTCTGCCCGTTTCCGACCGGCGTAAAGCGGTAGAGTGTGTCCGACTTGGTGACCCGGACCATGCCGTCCTGTTTCGGATGGTGCCCCTTCACGGCGCTCATCCGCACTTCTACCGTGCCGCTGCCCGGCTCGCCCCGGGTCAATACATGCAGCACGTAATCCCGATCGGATACGGGCCAGGGCATATCGTTCACCGAGTACGCAAAGCGATCCCGGAAGGTGCCGCTCAGATTGCGGGCCGCCGTGCAGTTGTGTACCCACTTCATGCAGGATTGGGGGTGAGCCATTACCGCCATGACCCGGGAGACGGGGACATCGAACGTCGTGGAGGCCCGGAAGGCCTGGAAGTCCGATCCCGGCAGATCGGCGGTTTCAACCACGATGCCGTCGCTGTCCTGTTGAACGGCCCAGTCCGCGTCCTTCGGGGGCAGGGCCGGGCCGGCCAGGGCCAGGCCGGGCATGAGCAGGGTGAGAAGACACACGATGAATCTCAAGGCGTCATCCTTTCTTCCTTGGGTGACTGGCGATAGCATGCCCGGAACTGTCACGGGCCGTTTGGCTCCGGAGTCTATCATGTTGATAACGACCGGACTGTTACTCAGCCGGCAATCTCGCGAAAGGGACGCACATGAAGCTGATTGATGAACGGGGCCAGCCCCGACTGGGGCGACTGGTTGCGCCAGTCGATGAGCTGAATTATCGGGACTATGACCTGCGTACGCCAATGGATCGACCCCGCAGTCGACTCGCCCGGCGCTGGCGCTTCAATCAGTTCCAGTTCGTCAGCGCGATGGGGCCGGACTGGTTGTTGGGGCTGGCGATTGTTGATCTGAAGTTGGTCAGCACGGCCTTCTGCTACACCTTCGACTTCCGGTCAGGCGAGTTGAGCGAGCGCAGCTGGATGCGGCCGCTACCCGGAGGCACCCGGTCGGATCCCTTTCCGGAATCGGGGACGACCGCCTTCCGTCGGGGCGACTCAACACTGACCATCCAGGGTCAGGGGACCGCTCGTGAGGTCAGGGTGGACGCGCCGGACCTGGCCCTGGATCTGCGCCTGATGGCGGACGAGGCACCACTGCGTGTCTGCAGCCAGGCGGGCTACACCGGTTGGGTCTATACCCGTAAATCGGCGGGTCTGCCCGTGTCGGGCCGTTTGCGGTGGGGTGGCCGCGAGCGGGTTCTGGATGCCACCATGCGGGGGAGCATCGACTGGAGTGCGGGTTTCATGCGCCGTGAAACCGCCTGGAACTGGGCCTGTCTGGCCGGCGAAACGGCGGATGGCCAGTCGCTGGGGCTGAATCTGGCGGCCGGGGTGAATGAGACGGGCGTTACGGAAAATGCCCTTTGGCTTGGAGGTCGGTGCCTTCCGCTCGGGGCGGCGATCTTTCGCTTCCGCCGGTATGACACCAGTGCGCCCTGGCGGATAACAACGGACGACGGCCGGGTCGACCTGGTTTTCGAGCCGGCGGGTGTTCGCAGGGAGAGGTTGAACCTGGGGCTGCTGGCGTCCAATTTTCGTCAGTTTCCGGGGACGTTCCGGGGGACGGTGCCTGATGAACAGGGGCGGGTCCTGTCCATCATCGATCAGCGCGGGCTCATGGAAGACCATTTCGCCCGCTGGTGACGGAATGGCCGGATGACCCGCCCGTCAGTGTTCCGGCAGAGTCACGTTCAGTTCCAGCACGGAGCACTCATCGTTACGGTCCAGCTCCACCTGCACCTGATCGTCCTCGATTTCCACGTATTTGCGGATAACGGCCACCAGTTCCTGCTGCAGTTTGGGCAGATAGTCCGGTTGCTCGCGCTGGCCGCGTTCGTGGGCGACGATGATCTGCAGTCGCTCCTTGGCGACACTGGCGGACGTGTTCTTCTTACGGCTCTTGAAATAGTCGAAAAAACTCATGCCGCCTTACCCCCCGAAAACGCGTGCCAGGAATCCCTTCTTGTCCGCCTTGAGGAAACGGAATTCGCGCTCCTCACCCTCCAGGCGGGCCACCGCATCGTCGTATGCCTGTCCGGCATCGCTCTCGTCCTCCAGAATGACCGGCAGCCCCTGGTTCGAGGCGTTCAGGACAATCTGGGACTCGGGAATCACGCCGAGCAGCGGAATCGCGAGAATGTCCGACACATCCTCGACGGACAGCATCTCGCCACGCTCGACCCGATCGGGGTTATAGCGGGTCAGCAGCAGGTACTCCTCGACCGGGTCCAGCCCCTTCTCGGCGCGCCGCGACTTGCTCTGCAGAATGCCCAGAATACGGTCGGAATCCCGCACCGAGGAGACTTCCGGGTTGGTGGTCACGACGGCGGCATCCGCAAAGTAGAGTGCCATCAGGGCGCCGTGCTCGATGCCGGCCGGCGAGTCGCAGACGATGTAATCGAACGTCTCGGACAGTTCGTTCAGGACTTTCTCAACGCCTTCAAACGTCAGCGCTTCCTTTTCGCGCGTCTGGGACGCCGGCAGGATGTAGAGGGAGTTGACACGTTTATCCCGAATCAGCGCCTGGTTCAGCGTCGCTTCGCCCTGGATCACGTTGACGAAGTCGTACACGACCCGGCGTTCGCAGTTCATGATCAGGTCGAGATTGCGCAGGCCCACATCAAAGTCGATGACCACGGTCTTGTGGCCGCGGCGGGCCAGCCCGGTACTGATGGAGGCGCTGGTGGTGGTTTTGCCAACGCCGCCTTTGCCTGAGGTTACGGTGATGATCTTAGCCAAGGTTGCAGTCCTGTTTGCTGTGGTTCTGGTTGCGGCCCGGTCTGCGGGCCTTTGCGACTACGCGAGTGGTGATACCGCCAGTACGTTTTCTTTGAGTTGTATCTGTGCTGGCGCCTTCCAGCCTTTCTCCTGAAGATCTTCGGAGATTTTATAGTGCCCGGCGATGGAGACAAGCTCCGCTTCCAGAGACTGGCAGAATACCCGGGCGGTGTGCCGTCCGTGAACCCCTGCCAGCGCCCGGCCGCGAAGGGGGCCGTAGACGTGGATGTTGCCGGCGGCCAGTACCTCGGCACCGGCCTGGACCGGCGCCAGAATGATCAGGTCGCCATCCGGTGCGTAGATCTGCTGGCCGGAACGCACAGGCTGGGTGATCAGCCGGGATTCGGCCGGTACGGTCTGTTCCTGTTCCACCGGACGGGCCGCTTCGGCGGTCGGTTCCGGTGAGGGGGTGTCCTGCGAGGCCGTTTCCTGGTCCGGTCCGGCCGGACTTTCCGGGCGTGAGGATGCAGGCAACAACGCCAGTGAGGCGTTGCGCGCCAGTCGCTGCTGATCCTCGTCGCCTCCACGGACGGCAACCACGTGCATGCTGTGACGGCGGCAGATGCCGATCAGTTGGAAAAAATCCAGCTCACTGGACGGTCCCTTGTACCGTGACAGGTCCACGACGAGCGGGATGTCCCGGAAAAATCCCGGCGCCTGGCGGATTTTGTCGCGGAGGGTTTCCTCGAATGCCTCCACCTCGAAGTAGCGCAGTTCGAGGGCGGTCAGGGGTACATTGGCGCCCTTGAGCTGAAAGCAGGGCATCGTCTGCAGGGCATCCGCGTCCGGCATGTACGGTGGTCTCCAATGATTGGTTCCTGGAACCCGGGGCGACCCGGTTCGCGCGATGGTAGCACGTAACCGGGCCCTGTCGTGGATTACCATGTGTTCGGAATTGGTCGATGAGGCCCTGAGTCATCAACCGCCGCCCTGTGCTAGCATGGTGCTGTATCGATATACAGGTAAGTGGCATGAGGACGAGTGAGGACAGCGGTCGTCCCCGCAAGATTATCCACCTCGACTGCGACTGTTTTTACGCAGCCGTGGAAATGCGTGACGATCCGACCCTGCGCCAGGTGCCGCTGGCCGTCGGCGGTGCGGGCGGTCGGGGCGTGGTCACCACCTGCAATTATCTGGCGCGGGAATATGGCATCCGCTCAGCCATGCCGGGTAGTGAGGCGCGGCGCCGCTGCCCAAATCTGGTGACGGTGCCCACCGACATGCCGCGGTACAAAGCCGTTTCGAAGCAGGTGATGACCCTCTTCCGGGAGCTGACTGACCGGCTGGAACCGCTGTCGCTGGACGAGGCCTTTCTGGATGTCACCGATGTGACGGATCACCACGGCAGCGCGACGCTGATGGCCGAATACCTGCGCGAACGGGTACGCCGGGAGATCGGGATCACGGTGTCGGCCGGCGTGGCGCCCAACAAATTCCTTGCCAAGGTGGCCAGCGACTGGAACAAGCCGGATGGGCTGCATGTGGTCACGCCGGACGATGTGCCGGCTTTTGTGCAGGCGCTGTCCGTGGATCGGCTGTTCGGTGTCGGGCCGGTCACGGCACGCCGACTGAAAGAAATGAACGTGAGTACCTGTGGCGATCTCCAGGCCGTGGCGCCTGATCGCCTCGTGGCCGCCTTTGGTAAACAGGGGATTCGGCTCCATGAGATGGCGTATGGGCGCGATGATCGGCCGGTGGTGGTGACCCGTCAGGCGAAGTCCGTCAGCGTCGAGCGTACCTTTGACCGGGACCTGCCGGATTATCCGGCGTGTGAGTCGATGCTGGCGACACTGGCGGAGGATCTGCGAAACAGACTTGCCCGGCGCCCCCGGGAACGCCCCATCCACAAACTCTTCATCAAGATTCGCTACAGTGATTTTTCCACCCACACGCTGGAACGGGTCCGGCCCGACGTGCAGGCCCCGGAGGGCGATGATTTTCGGCCACTTCTGGACGCCATCTACCCGGACGACGCCCGGCCCGTCAGATTGCTGGGCCTTGGTGTGCGGTTCCGCGAAGACCACGCGCCGCGTCAGCAGTTGAGTCTGTTTTGATGAGCCACGGAAAAACACAGAAAAACACGGAAGAAACACCCGGGGTCATTCACGGACCTCCGGCAGCGGGGTGGCCTGCCGCATCGTGAGCGCCTCCGAGGCGCTCTTTCGTGTCTTTCCGTGTTTTTCTGTGGCGACTTATCCTTTTCGGCTGACGTCACGCCAGACCGGCCAGGGTCACGGCTGATAACCCCAGAATCACCCCCAGCAACGCGCCGGCCAGTACATCGGTCGGATAGTGCAGCCCCAGAATGACCCGCGAAGCGGCGACGCACAGCGCGAAGGGCAGCACGGTCAGACCCACCATTGGTAGCGTCATCAGCAGGATGGTTGTGAAGCCAGTGGCGTGCAGTGTGTGGCCGCTGGGGAAGCTGTAGCGATCGAGTGGCGGTGTGCCGCAGTGAATGACCGGATTGTTGATGAATGGTCTTTCGCGTACCAGATGCTGCTTGAGGAAGCGATAGCCCAGTGTCCCGGTCAATCCGGCGAAGGCCATGACCAGGGCGATCGGGCCCCCGTGCGCGGGGCTGATGATCGGAAGTGCCAGGATCAGCAGGTACCAGGCGATGCCGTCACCAAGGCGGCTGACAACCCGGAAAAACGGCAGCACGAACCGGAAGCGCAGTGTCCGGTTCATCTGCTGGCACAGCGTCTGCTCGAGCTGGTCGGCGCGATCAAACAGGTGGAACACTTTGTCGGCGGGCATGTCCGATCTCCTCCTGGGGTGTCTCCAGTATCAAGCGCTCGAACCGGGCGATGAGGTTCGGCCAGTCGAGCTCCAGTGCGTCCTGACGGGCCCGTTCCCGAACATGCCTGCGGAACGCCGGTTGGTCCGTGAGCCGCAGTGCCGCGTTGACGAAGCCGTCGTCGTCACCAACGGGGACGGTCATGCCATTGGTCTGTGGGTGGATCAGTTCACCGGCGGCGCCGTCCTGAAAGGCCACGACGGCGAGGGAGCTGGCCATTGCCTCGGTAACGACGTTGCCAAACGTTTCGGTCTGGCTCGGGAACAGAAACAGATCGCCGGAGGCGTAATGGCGGGCCAGATCCTCGCCCCGGCGCATGCCACAGAAGATGTAGTCGGGGTGTTTTTCCTCAAGGCTGCGTCGCATGGGGCCGTCGCCCACCAGAATGAACCGCGCTGAGGGGTGGAGCCGTCGAAGCCGTTCAAAGCAACTGGCGGCGAGGTTGATGTTTTTCTCAGCGGCAATCCGCCCGACATACAGCACGGCGATTTCGTGGTCGGCCAGCCCCCACTCGGCCCGGAGGCTGGCGTCTCGGAAGGCCGGCGAGAAACGTTGGCAATCGACACCGCGACTCCAGATCCGGGCGTTGTGAATGCCCATCTGCTCCAGGGCCTGGCGGGTCCGTCTGGTTGGCACCAGCGTGCGCTGGGTGCGGTTGTGGAACCAGCGCATGTAGGCGGTGATTGCCCGCTCCAGAAACGCGACGCCGTAGTGACGGGTGTACTGGTGAAAGTTGGTGTGGAAACCGGAGCAGACCGGAATCGACAGTGCCCGGGCCGCTCGCACGGCAGCGAGTCCGAGAGGCCCTTCCGTTGCGACATAGATAGCGGTGGGGCGTTGGCGGCGCCACAGCCGCCGCAGTCGCCGCCAGGACGTCATGCCAAAGCGCAGCTCCGGATAGCCGGGTAGGGGGAGCCCGGTCACGATCGTCGTTTCGCCTCTGGCCACGACCGTTCCCTGATCGGTATCTTGGGGTTCGCTGCGTTGCCGGGGCCGAACGACCGATACGCGGTGACCCCGGTCGCCGAGCCCCTCACAGAGGCGTCCCAGGGTGTGGGACACCCCGTTGATTTCCGGCGGGAAGGTTTCCGTCACGATGACGATGTGTGTCGACGTTGCTGGCACAGTAGGGTCCCCGTAGAGCTGACCGGTGACTGGTTATTCTGTGGCCAGTCTGTCGCCCGCCTGTGACACTCGGGCGACGAGAGAGTGACATTTTCATGACTGCTCACCCTGTGTGGGCGATCCGTTGGAGGACGATATGCGCAAGCGCGAACTGGGCCGGACGGGACTGGACGTCAGCGCCCTGTGTCTGGGGACCATGACCTGGGGCGAACAGAACACGGAAGCCGACGCCTTTGAGCAACTCGACTGCGCCATGGAGCAGGGCATCAATTTCATTGATGCGGCGGAGATGTATCCGGTTCCGCCGCGTGCCGAGACGCAGGGGGAGACGGAACGGTATCTGGGTAACTGGCTCGCCCGGCGTGGGCGCCGGGACGATCTGGTGATCGCCTCCAAGGTGACGGGGCCGGGGAATGGATTGAAGTACCTTCGGGGTGGTCCGCGCCTGAATCGCCAGCACATCCGGGAGGCTGCCGAGGCCAGCCTGACCCGCCTGCAGACGGATTATCTGGACCTGTACCAGGTTCACTGGCCTGAGCGCCCGGCGAACTATTTCGGGAAGCTGGGTTACCAACCGATCGAGCGCAGTGACATCACGCCCATCGAGGACACCCTGGCGGCGCTCGCCGAGCTGGTTGAGGAAGGCAAGGTGCGCCATATCGGCATCTCCAACGAGACGCCCTGGGGCACCATGGAGTACCTGCGCCTTTCCGAGAAGCATGGCTGGCCACGCATTGCCAGTATCCAGAATCCCTACAATCTGCTGAACCGGTCCTTCGAGGCGGGGCTGGCGGAAATCGCGCATCGCGAGCAGGTCGGGTTGCTGGCGTACTCGCCCCTGGCATTTGGCATGCTGAGCGGCAAGTACGTCGGCGGGCGCAAGCCGGAGGGCGCACGGTTGACGCGGTTTGAGCGTTTCGCCCGATACACCACGGAACAGGGCTACGCCGCGACGGAGGCCTATGCGGAGCTGGCGCAGGAAGCCGGCCTGTCTCTGGCGCAGATGGCTCTGAGCTATATCAACAGCCGCCCGTTCCTGACCAGCAACATCATTGGGGCGACGACCCTCGGGCAGCTCCGGGAGAACATCGGCACCATGGACCTGACACTGCCGGACGATCTGCTGGAGCGTATCGAGGCGGTTCACCGGCAGTACACGTACCCCTGTCCCTGAAAGGCTGTGGATAACGGTTTATTGACGTTTCTTAACATTGGGTAACGTCAAAGAGCCGTCAAATGACGAACGGTTCACGTCCTGTCTGCTCGTGATTGGATAAGATTTCACCATCGTTAACAATCACTCAGACGGGGCGACCCGATGATACTGCGACTGTTCCTCATCATGCTGCTGGTCAACACCGCCGCCTTTGCCGTCAAGGCGAAGGCGGAGGAGCCGATCTCGTTGCAGGAACTCGAGGAGACCAGCGTGGAAAGGCTTCAGAACGCGATGGCCGGAGACTTTTCGCCCACAGGCCGGGACGATGCCCTCACAGAGATCGGTTCCCGGCTGCTCTCCTGGCAGTTCTCGGAGGATGTGACGGAGGGTCGGCGCTACGCGTCAGACTCCATGGAGGCCAAGCACGGTGTCGCGTTGATTGAAGAGGGTGCCTGCCTCAACCTGAAGTGGCAGTTCTGATCGCACGGATGTCTCCCCATTACCCCACAGCCCGTCCCTGTGGCGTACAATCCCTCCCTGACTGTTTTGAACGGAACGGGAGTCCGTCGTATGTCGGAGCGTCCAGAGCGATTGTTGGATACCGAGGCCTGTGTGGATGCCGTCATCGCCCGGGTCGGCCGCCAGATCACGCTGGGGCTGCCATTGGGGCTGGGCAAGCCGGTCCATCTGGTAAATGCCCTCTACCAGCGTGCCTGCCGCGACCCGTCGCTGGAGCTGCATATCGTCACCGCCCTGTCCACTCTCGTTCCGGCCGGCGGTGTCTCGTTGGAGAAGCGCTTTCTGGGCCCGTTCACCGAACGCGTGTATGACGGGGTTCCGGAACTGGCCTACGCTCGCGATGCCCGCGGCAAGCAGTTGCCCCGCAATGTCCGGGTGTCGGAGTTTTTCTTTCAGGCCGGCTCCCAGCTCAATAACCCGGATCAGCAGCAACACTATATCTGTACCAACTACACTCATGCGGTACGGGATCTGCTCGCCATGGGCGTCAATGTGGTCGGTCAGATGGTGGCGCCTCATCCTGACGACGATGACGTCCTCAGCCTTAGCTGCAACCCGGACCTGAGCCTCGATCTGGCGCCGGTGTTGCGTGAACGGGCGGACGCCGGGGCGCCGGTCATGCTGGTCGGCGAGACCAACCGCAATCTGCCCTATCTGGGGAATGATGCCCGGGTGGCGTCTGATCTGTTCGATCTGCTTTACGACCGGCCCTCGGATGATTACCCGCTGTTTCCAGTCCCGGAGCAGCCGATCAGCGCCGCGGATCACCTCATTGGTTTCTATGCCAGTGCTCTGATTCAGGACGGCGGGACGCTGCAGGTGGGTATCGGGTCGCTGGGGTCGGCGCTGGTCTACAGCACCGTTCTTCGTCACACCCAGAATGCCGCCTGGCGGGCGGTGTTCAATAAGCTCGATGTGGCAGGACGTTTTCCGGTGGTGACCGAGTGGGGCGGTACGGAGCCGTTCCGGGAGGGGCTCTACGGCTGTAGTGAGATGCTGGTCGACGGGTTTCTGGAGCTGATAGACGCCGGCATCCTGACGCGGGAGGTGTACCCGCATACCCGGCTGCAGACGCTGCTGAACGAGGGGCGGCTGGATCGAACCGTGTCGCTGGCAACGCTCGATACCCTGCGGGAAGCCGAGCTTATCCACTCGCCATTGCGTGCCCGGGATGTCCAGTGGCTTCAGCAGTACGGCGTACTTCGGGATGATCTGGTCTTTCGGGGCGGCCGACTCAGCGTCGGGGATCATACTCTCAGCCCGGATCTGGATGACGACACGGCTCGCGCCCGGTTCGAGCAGGTGGCGCTGGGCACCCGCCTGAAGGGCGGAACGGTGCTCCACGGCGGGTTCTACATTGGTCCGGAGCGATTCTATGAGCGGCTGCGGTCATTATCCGATGAACAAGCCCGGCGCCTGTGCATGACCAGCATCGGGTTCATCAACCATCTCTATGATCACCGGTTTGGCAACCAGGCATTGAAGACCGCCCAGCGCCGGGAGGGCCGGTTCGTCAATTCCGCCATGATGGCCACCCTTGATGGCGCGGTGGTGTCTGATGGGCTTGAGGACGGCCGGGTCGTCAGCGGCGTGGGCGGTCAGTACAATTTCGTCGCGATGGCGCAGGAGCTCCCCAGGGCCCGTTCGATTCTGGCGCTGCGCAGCACCCGTGTGTCGGGTGGCGACACCGTTTCGAACATTGTGTTCTCTTACGGACACTGCACCATACCGCGCCACCTGCGTGACATCGTCATCACCGAGTATGGCATCGCGGACCTGCGTGGTCGGCCAGACTCCGAAGTGTATCTGGAGATGATCCGCATTGCCGACGCGCGTTTCCAGCCGGAACTGCTCCGGCAGGCCCAGAAGGCGGGCAAGGTTCCGCGCTCGTTCCGCCTGCCGGAGGCGTGGCAGCGGAATACACCGGAACGGGTCCGGGAAGCGGTCGCCATCGCCGGAGCGGACCGGTTCCCGGCGTTCCCGTTCGGGTGTGCCTTCACGGACGAGGAGCGCCAGCTGATGACCGCGCTGAGTCACCTGAAATCCGTCACAGGTACGCGCCGGCAACGCATGAAAACGCTCTGGCGGGCGTTGCGCGAGGCGCCGTTCGAGGACGGCGAACGCCCGCTGCTGGAGCGAATGGGGTTGCATGAGCCGGAACGGTTCCGGGACCGCATCGACCAGCGGCTGCTGGTGCACGCACTGCGACGCGTGACATCAAACCAAGCCTGATTGAGAGGACTGCATATCGTGTCAGAGGATGCTGTTTACACCGTTCACTACCGTCTCAAGAACCGCAATGGGGAGGTCGTGGATACGTCCGAGGGCGCCGACCCGCTGGTGTTCCTGCAGGGGGCCGGCAACGTTGTCCGCGGGCTGGAGGAAGCCGTGAAGGGACGTGGCGTCGGCGATTGCCTGGAGGTCACCATTCCGCCGGAGATGGCGTACGGCGAGCGTGACCCCAAGCTGGTGCGCAAGGTGCCCCGGTCCGCGTTTGGCGGTGTGGACAATCTCAAACCGGGCATGACCTTCCAGACCAACAGTGGCGACGAGGCACAGGTGGTCCAGGTGGTGAGTATTGACGGCAACATCGTATCGGTGGACGCCAATCACCCTCTGGCCGGCTTCACGCTCTATTTTGATCTCGAGATTGTCGGAAAGCGCCCGGCCACGGACGCGGAAAAGGCGGCCGGTGAGCCCGCGCAGTCACAGTGATTCGGTCGGCCTGCTCTGAGTCGTCCGGGCGGGCCGATGTGATCACTTGTTACGTCCATGCCTTTCCATGTATTTTTCTGAACAGCATGTATAATTGCTGTTACAGGGTGTTGCGGCTACGTTTAGGGTGGCGCTTCTGAACAGGTGCCTGATGGGCAGGTGGCTGTTCAGAGGTTCCGAGGTCCCCAGCCCTGTGTGCTGACCGGCGCCTTACGTAGGCGCCTTTTGGTATCCAGACAACGGTCAGTCCGACCAAAGAACCGGAATAAGACACTAAGATGGACGGCGTAGAACAGACAAGTGAGGGATGGCATGTGCTGATCGTCGAAGACGATGAGCGCCTCGCCAATCTGACGCGGGATTATCTGGAAAGCAATGGCCTGCAGGTCGCTGTTGAGGAGAACGGCACTCAGGCGGTGGAACGCATCCGTCAGGAGAAGCCGGATGTTGTGGTTCTGGACCTGATGCTGCCGGGGGAAGACGGCCTGTCCGTCTGTCGTCGGGTCCGCCCGTTCTATAACGGCCCCATTCTCATGCTGACCGCCCGCACAGATGACATGGATCAGGTTGTCGGTCTCGAAATGGGGGCGGACGACTATGTCAGCAAGCCGGTTCGTCCGCGCGTTCTGCTGGCGCGCATTCGCGCGTTGTTGCGCCGAACGGGGGACAGTGTCGGCTCGGAGTCCGCCGACGGCGGTGATGGCGAAGACCCGGTTCGGCTGACTTTCAATGACCTGGTGGTGGATCGCTCGATGCGCGAAGCCTGGCTGAACGATGAAGGCATTGACCTGACCAGTGCCGAGTTCGACCTGCTTTGGCTGCTGGCCTCCCGGGCCGGCCAGGTGTTGAGTCGGGAGGAGATCTTCACGGCGCTCCGGGGTATTGAATATGACGGGCAGGACCGTTCTATTGATGTGCGGGTGTCCCGTATCCGGCCGAAGATCGGTGACGACCCGGTTCATCCCCGCCGGATCAAGACCGTTCGGAGCAAGGGGTATCTGTTCGTCAGGGACGCCTGATATGCCCTTGTGTCTGCCGACGAGCGGCCGGGACCGACTATGCCCCTGAGACCGTTCCTCAATCTGTTCGCCCGCCTGTTGCTCGTGGCGCTGCTGATGCTGGCGCTCTGTGCGGGGCTCTATGCCGGCATCAATGAGATTCGTCGGCTGCAATGGCAGGAGCAGCTTGCTGCGCCGGTTCTGAGCTGGCTGGCGCAAGCCCCCCACCCCCTTCGCTATCATGACGGAATCACCGAGACTTACGACATCCGCCTGCAGTCCATGACGCGACTGCCGGATGCCAGTGTCGTCCGAGAGCGGCTGGCCTATGGTCAGGTTGTGATCGACCATGATGCGCTGGGTGTCCGGGTCCGCAAGGCCGTTTCCGGTGATCGGTTGCTGGTGGCGAGCTTCCGCGATCTCTACGGTGCCGTGTCGGATATGACGGGCCGGCTGGCGGTTCGCGAGCTGAGCCGAGTGCCGCTTCCCGAGCGCCGGGACGCTATGCGTCGTCTCGGCGCGCGGCTGCATGTTCTGATCGACCCCCTCACCCCGGGGGGCGAGTTGCCGGCCGGCAGAGTGCTTGACCGGTTGGAGACGCGGGGCATGGCCATGATTCAGTCCGACGCCAGCGATGCGGCGACCGTGTATGCCCGCCTGTCGGACGGCTCGATCATCCATATGCGCATGCCACCTCCTTTTGACCCCTGGGCCTGGCCTGTCGTGCTGACCCTGCTGCTCGTCGCGACGGCGCTGGGCGCTATCTTCCTGTATTGGTTGTTGCGTCATCTGGACCAGAACCTGCGTTCGGTCGAGTCGGTCGCCGTCCGGATTGCCCGGGGTGAAATGGAGGCGCGCGTTGAGGCGGGGCAGGGCACGCTCATTCGTCGGCTTGCCAACGCCTTCAATGGCATGGCCGAACACATTCAGAGGCTGGTGTCCGTGCAACGGGAGATGATTCATGCGGTCTCTCACGAGTTGCGCACGCCCGTCGCCCGGATCCGTTTCGGTGTCCAGATGCTGGAAGACTGCCCCGATGATGCATCGTTCCGGAAGCAGTTGGGCGGCATCGATCGGGATATCCAGGAGCTGGACGAGTTGATCGACGAGATTCTTACCTACGCCCGGCTCGAGCAGGGCGGACCGGTCATGGCGTTCCAGAAAACGGACATTCCGGCCCTGATTGATCAGGTGATGGAGGAACAGCAACAGCTCTTTGCGGACCATCTGTTTGAGACGGACTGCGATGACGCCTCCCGGGCAAATGCCATGGCCGATGCCGAACCACGCTATATTCACCGTGCCGTCCAGAACCTGGTGGGGAATGCGGCCCGCTACGCCCGCAGCCGAATTCGTGTCCGTTGCCGGATTGACGGGGAAACCTGCCGGATTGACGTGGAGGACGATGGTCCGGGGATTCCCGAGTCTGACTGGGAAAAGGTCTTTACCGCCTTTGCCCGGCTGGACGACAGCCGCACGCGGGAATCCGGGGGCTACGGGCTGGGTCTGTCGATTGTCCGGCGCATCCTGTACTGGCACGGCGGCCAGGCATTTGTCGGCCGCAGCGATGACCTCGGTGGCGCGGCGTTCACGCTGGTGCTGCCCCGGCAGCAGAAAGGGCCTGAGGGGTGACCCATTCCCGCCTGGGAAACCTGTTGTTACATGATGAGACACAGAGCCAACAGACACGATACGCCGTGATCGGCACCATTGAGGGCGTAAGGGATGACTTACTTGAGGTTGTAGTTCTTACGAACTTTCCTTGTTTCATTCGTCATTTGAAGGGCCGGTTTTTCCGGTCCTTTTTTTTGTCCGACTCCTGCCTCCAGCCTCTGTCGGGCGCCCTCCGGTATCGAATTGCCTGACTGATCCGTCACGCCCGGGTCTTCCTGTCAGTGCTAGACTGTGGCTCCGACATTCGCAATAAAAACAGCACGGGTCGCCCATGTCTGATTATCTGCTCGCCATTGATCAGGGAACTACCAGCTCCCGGGCCATTCTCTTCCAACGTGACAGTACGATCGTCGCCATTGCCCAACAGGAGTTCCAGCAGTTCTTTCCGAAAGATGGCTGGGTCGAGCATGATGCGGGTGAAATCTGGCGCAGCACATTGCAGGTATGCCGGGACGTACTGGACAAAGCAGGGCTGGCCGCCTCTGATGTCGTCGGTGTCGGCATTACCAATCAGCGTGAAACCACCATCCTCTGGGATCGTGAAACAGGCGAGCCCATTCACCGGGCGGTGGTCTGGCAGGATCGCCGAACCGCGCCGGTCTGCGCCCAGCTCAAGCGGGACGGCTACGAGAGCCGGGTCGTCGAGAAAACCGGTCTGCTGGTGGACCCGTACTTCTCCGCCACCAAAATTGCCTGGATACTGGATCATGTGCCTGACGCCCGAAAGCGGGCAGAGGCCGGCGAGCTGGCATTCGGAACGGTCGACAGCTGGTTGCTCTGGAACCTCACCGGTGGCCGGGTCCACGCGACCGACGCGACCAACGCATCCCGGACGGCGCTGTTCAACATCCACAGTCAGTCCTGGGATGACGACATGCTGGATCTGTTCCGGGTGCCGTCAGCGGTTCTACCCGACGTGCTGGATTCGGCCGACGATTTCGGCCGTCTCGACCCGGATCTTCTGGGAGCACCATTGCCGGTGGCTGGTGTGGCGGGTGATCAGCAGGCGGCCCTGGTCGGGCAGGCCTGTTTTGCCGATGGCGAGGCGAAGAGCACCTACGGCACCGGTTGTTTCCTGATGGTGAATACCGGGACCACGGCGGTCCGATCGGAAAACCGGCTGTTAACCACTGTCGCCTATCGCCTGAGCGGTGAAACGTATTATGCCATTGAGGGCAGTATTTTTGTGGCCGGTGCGGCGATGCAATGGCTCCGGGATGGACTCGGGCTGATCCGCAACGCCGGGGAGTCACTGGAGCTGGCCCGTCAGGTGGGCGTCGACAATGCCGTCTACCTGGTACCGGCTTTTACCGGACTGGGCGCGCCCCACTGGGACCCCAACGCACGCGGCGCCATTATGGGGCTGACGCGGGACACGGGCATTGCCGAGGTGGTTACGGCGGGGCTGCAGTCCGTGTGCTACCAGACCAAGGACCTGATCCGGGCCATACAGAACGACGGCGCCCGGCTACGGGAGCTGCGCGTGGATGGCGGCATGGTGGTCAACGACTGGTTGATGCAGTTCCTGGCGGACATCCTGAATGTCCGGGTAGACCGGCCCCGCATTACCGAAACCACGGCTCTGGGGGCGGCGTTTCTGGCGGGGCTTCAGCTCGGCGTCTATTCCGGAACGGACGACATCGCCAGGCTTTGGGCCCGGGAGCGGCGTTTTGATCCAGTCATGAAGCCGGCCCTGCGGGAATCTCTGTATGCGGGGTGGCTGGACGCGGTTGAGCGAGTCCGGAACCACTGAGGCGCCCTGACGGGCATCAGACCGGCACATCCGGTCCCGGCGCTCGCCGGAAGGCAATAAGGTGGTCGGCCTCGACGCGTACAGGGACCCGTTCGCCGGGCTGGAAATCCAGATGGGAGCGGAACAGGGCCTCAAACTCCGTGTCCGGTGACAGTCGGAAACGGTAGAGCGTGGAGGTGCCCGCAAAGGTCTTTTCGACCACGCGTGGCATCAGATCCGATTCCGGGTCGTGCACGATGTCATCGGGGCGGATCAGGACGTCCACCAGCGTCCCGGCGGGCCAGTGGTCCGCACGGCTTCCCCGGATGCGGCCAAGCTCCGAGTCGATTCCCTCCGGTCCGGCGACCGTCCCCGGAATGAACCCTCCCTGACCAACAAAGCCGGCGACAAACCGGTTGGCCGGCTCGTGATACAGGTTGTAGGGCACATCCCATTGCTGGATCTGCCCGTCGTAGAGCACCGCCACCTCATCACACATGGCGAATGCCTCCTGCTGGTCATGGGTAACCAGCAACGCGCTCATGCCAAGGGATTTGAGAATATCCCGGACGTCCAGACTGAGACGACGTCGTAGATCGGCATCGAGACTGGAAAACGGCTCGTCGAGCAGGAGTAATGTGGGTTCGGGCGCCAGGGCGCGGGCGAGGGCGACACGTTGCTGCTGACCGCCGGACAGCTCATGGGGGAACTGGTCGGCCAGATCCTGAAGGTGCACGAGGTTCAGCAGCTCCATGACCTTCTCCCGTCGCTCCCGGCGTGAGAGTCCTTTCAGGCCGAAGGCGACGTTATCGGCGACACTCAGGTGCGGGAACAGGGCGTAGTCCTGAAACACCATGCCGATCCGGCGGTGCTCCGGCGGGACCGAGCGCACGGGGTCACTGATGACCTGATTGCGAAGGCGGATCTGGCCGTCCTGGAGCGGCAGGAAGCCGGCCAGGGCCCGTAGGATCGTGCTTTTGCCGCAACCGCTGGGGCCAAGCAGGCAACCAATGTCGCCATCGCCCAACGAAAACCCGGCGCCCCGTACCACCGGCGTGCCGTTGTAGCCGCACCAGAGGTTGTCCACCTCCAGAAGCCAGTCCCGGCGGGCCAGATCCGTCATGCAGCCGGCCCCCAATCATTGAGGATCAGGCATTCCAGGAGCGCCTTCTGGGCATGCAGCCGGTTCTCGGCTTCATCCCAGACCACCGACGCTGGATGATCGAGCATGTCTTCGGAGACCTCTTCCCCGCGGTGTGCCGGCAGGCAGTGCATGAACAGAGCATCCGGGGCGGCCTTCGCCATCAGGTCCGGGTTGATCTGGTAGGGCGCAAATGTCCGGGCCCGTTCCGCCTGCTCTTCCTCCTGACCCATGGAGGCCCAGACGTCGGTGACCAGCAGATGGGCGCCCTGAGCCGCTGAGGCGGGATCCCGGAGGATCGTGACGCGGTCTTGCTGGCCCTTGAGTACGGCCGCAGGCGGTTCATAGCCTTCCGGGCAGGCGATGTTGAGGTGAAAATCGAACTGCCGGGCCGCGTTGACGTAGGAGGCGCACATATTATTTCCGTCGCCGATCCAAGCCACGGTTGCCCCCTGGATGGACCCACGGTGCTCGCGAAACGTCTGCATGTCGGCCAGCAACTGGCAGGGGTGGAAGTCGTCTGTCAGCGCATTAATCACCGGGCGTGCTGAAACGCTGGCAAATCGCTCGGCGGTCTCGTGACCAAAGGTGCGGATCATGACCGCGTCCGCCATGCTGGAGATCACCCTGGCGGAATCCTCCACCGGCTCGCCGCGCCCGAGCTGGGTGTCCCGGGGCGAGAGAAACAGGGCGGAGCCCCCCAGTTGTGCCATGCCGGCCTCGAACGACACCCGGGTGCGGGTGGAGGATTTCTCAAATATCATCGCCAGAACGCGGTTTTTCAGCGTATCCCGGACTTCACCCGAGTGCCAGCTACGCTTGAGAAGCAGGGCACGGTCAAGCAGGTGTGACAGTTCCTCTGGCGAGAGGTCAAACAACGTCAGAAAGTGTCTTGGAGAAACGTCTCGGGGAGACATGGCCATGTCATTCCGTTCTCGAATCAGTGGGTTTCGGGGTGTCAGGGACGGGGCGTCTGCCGGTCGTCGGCGGCATAGAGCTTGATGACGCGAGTCAGTTGGTCGACCAGCAGGTCGGCCTCCTCATCACTCAGGGTCAGTGGCGGTAACAGGCGGATCACCCGTTCGGCCACGACATTCAGTAGCAGTCCCTGGGTCTTCGCCAGGGGAACCAGCTCGGCGCAGGGCGCGCTGAGTTCGATGCCGATCATCAGTCCCATGCCGCGAATTTCGCGGATGTAGTCTACCCCCTGGAAAATGCGCTGGAGCCGATCCCGAATGCGTTCACCGAGCTGCCGGGCCCGTTCCGCCAGATCTTCATCGCGGATCGTCTCAATGACGGCGTTGGCTGCGGCACAGGCGAGTGCTCCGCCACCGAAAGTGGACCCGTGATGACCCGGCTGGAATGTCTGTGCCGCCACGCCCCGGGCCAGGCAGGCCCCGATGGGGACGCCGTTGCCGAGCCCCTTGGCGGTCGTGACCACATCCGGCAGGACACCGTAAGACTGGTAGGCGAAGTAGGCGCCGGTGCGACCGTTGCCGGTCTGGACTTCGTCGAGCATCATCAGCCAGCCGTGGTGGTCGCAGATTTCGCGAATCCCCTGAAGCCAGGCGGGGTCGGCAATGTTGACGCCGCCTTCGCCCTGCACCGGTTCCAGCATCACGGCGACGATGCTGTGGTTGGATCGGGCAATCGCGCTGATGGCGTCCAGATCGTTGAACGGCGCCCGAACGAATCCGCTGACAAGCGGCTCGAATCCGGCCTGTACGCGACGGTTGCCGGTCGCGGTCAATGTCGCCAGTGTCCGGCCATGAAAGGAGCGGTCCATGACCAGAATCGACGGCGAGTGGACGCCTCTCTGGTGGCCGTAGAGACGGGCCAGCTTGATTGCGGCTTCGTTGGCCTCCGAGCCCGAGTTCGCGAAGAATACGCCATCCATCCCGGATACGCCACAGAGCCGGTGGGCCAGCTTCTGCTGTTGGGTGGCGTGAAACAGGTTGGAGCAGTGGACGAGCCGGCCGGCCTGTTCGCTGATTGCTTCAGCGACGGCCGGATGGGCGTGCCCCAGCCCGCAGACGGCAATGCCCGAAAAGGTGTCGAAATACCGGTTGCCATCAACATCGTAGAGCCAGGGTCCGCGACCGTGTTCGAATACGATGGGAAGCCGGCCATACGTGTTGAGAAATGGCTGTTCGGCCATATTGTCTCCGTAGGGCATGAAGCGGGGATCAGATGCTGGAAACGCGAAAAAAGCAAACGATCATGGTATCCGTAAACCCCGGCATTGACAACGCACGGCTATCGGATCGTTGGCGTTGTTCGTCAGTCCTGCGCCGGACGTGTACAATCTGTGGCATTGGAACGGTGCCCCTGCGTTGGTCCCGGGTCAACGACTGCCGATCGCCGTCACTGAACGGCGGCGTCCGGTCCGGCACCCATCTTTTCGATGAGAGGTAACGGTATGGATATTAACGAGAGCATCAAGAGCCAGCTCCAGGAAAATCCGATCATTCTCTACATGAAGGGCACGCCGCAGGCGCCCCAGTGTGGTTTTTCCGCCAAGACGGTCCAGGCGCTGATGGGCTGTGGCGAGCGGTTCGCCTACGTGAACATTCTGGATAACCAGGAACTGCGTGAGGCGCTGAAAGTCTACTCAAACTGGCCGACCTATCCCCAGCTGTACATCAATGGCGAGCTCGTTGGCGGCTGCGACATCGTTCTGGAGATGTCCGAGAGCGGCGAGCTTTCCGAGATGGTCAAGGCGGCGTCGGCCAGTCAGGAAGAAGCCGGCAACTGATCCGGTCGGCCCGGAACCGCACCAACCCCGCCGCAGCGTCGCGTCGGGGTTTTTTTGTATCTACGGGCTCCGTGGCGTGGGCCGGAAACTGAGTGTCAGGTCGAACTCCCGGTGACCGGCGTGCGAGTCGGGGATCGGGGGGTAGGGATTGGCGCTGAGTGCTGCCCGATAGGCAATCCGATCGAGATTGACGTTGCCGGATGACGACGCCACCTCGGCCTGGGTCATGACGCCGTTGGGAAGCAGGCGCAGCGTCAGCCGAACCGTTCGGGGGCCTTCCAGATCCCGTAGATTGCGAATGCCCTGCTGATCGATGGCCCGGCCGACGGCCTGCCAGAGTTTCGCGATATAGGGGTCGGTCTGCTCCGGGGTGTCAGTGAGCTGAGTCTGGTCTGGCCGCCGCCCCTGGTCCGCGGTGGCTGACGCAGCGTTTTTCGAGGCGCTCGTCTCATTGCTGGGACGGGACGAGAACTGTGGTGCTGCGGCGGACATGTTGTCAGTCGCCCGAGCCGGTGCTTTGTCGCCCGCATCCGGTTCGGGCGACGGGTCCTGGCGTTGATCCCGCTCCCGGGGTGTTGCGTCAGGCGTCGACCGGGGGGCAGTCCCCCTGTCAGTTGCCGGGCGGGAAGTGGCTGGTGCGTCGGCGCTGGACGACGCGCGCTGTTGCGCGCTGGGCCGGGAAGCCGTTGAGGTTTCCGGCCTGGCAACCTGTGAGGGCATCGCCAGGGTCAGTCTCAACGTATGGGGTGTCTCTGGGTCCGGGCGGTTGGGGAGGACGATCAGTGCCGCCAGCAACGTGTGACACAGCAGCGCAATGGACAGCGCCAGAAACAGTCGGATGGACAGGGGCTGCTCTGCGTTATAGCCGTTCAGTGCCATGGCGCTCCCGGAGGCGGTGTAGGCCAGAACGGTACGTTATCCCGCGCTGCGTCGCAAGCTGCCCATGACGGCGTCCATGGCCCGATCGATCAGGGCGCCCTGCTCCAGAATGGTCAGTCGTCCCTGGCGCAGCTCGTGGGCGAGATCGGTTCGGGTTTTTTCGATCACCTTCAGCCCCATGCGATTGACGAATACCAGGCATTCGGCTTCATCGATGATGGCGGAGAGCTTGCAGCGGAATCGCGTGCCATTCACGAGACTGAACTCAACCCAGTTGCCGACCGCGATTTCATCGATCTGCCCCAGATACTCGGCAACCGCCGCTTCCTCAAGTTCCTGCTGGCGTTCGATGGCCGTCGGCTCGGCCGTGTCGTCGGTGTCTTCCCCAGATGCCTCTGTCGGAGTGTCTGCAGCGGGCTCGCGGGCCTCTGCCTGGGCATGGTTCCGGAATGCCTCGGTCAGCTCATGTTTGAGCGAGGCCATCATGTCGTCCAGGCGTGTGGCGTTGTAGGAGACTTCTTCGAGACCTGCTCGCAGGGTCTTGAGGAGTCCCGGCACGACACGGACCCACTGGTCCCGTTCTTCGTCGTCCAGATGAGGGTGCAGACACCAGATCAGGTCGTCCACAACACGGACAGACTGATTCCAGCGGTGCTCCACATCATCGCGGAGATACGCCAGGAACATGACGCGGCTCCAGCCGTTCATCAGAATGCTGTGAACCGTGTCCGGGATGGTCTGATCGGACAGTTTCCGTTGCAGCAGGTCGTCAACCGTTTCCTGGGCCTTCTGGGACTTGATGCGGCCCCGTTCGGATTCCCGGGTTCGCTGCTCGACCAGGGCCGCCTTGCGGTTCTCTCTCGCCAGGAATTGCTCGAACTCCTCGCCAAGCTGCTCGAACAGCCCGATGTCGCCGTCGAATTCTTCCAGAATCCGGGCCACGATGGCGTGGATCTGCTCGTAGAGTTTGTCCCGGGTTTTCTCATCGCTGTCGCTCCAGCCAATGCCCGCGCGGGCAAGGGCATTCAGGAGCTTGCGTGCCGGATGTGTCGCCCGGCTGAAGAAGGTACGGTCTTTGATGACCACCTTGAGAATGGGAATCTGAAGCCGGCTGATGAGGACCTGAATAGGGGGCGACAGGTTGTAGTCGTCGAGAATAAATTCGAACAACATGGAGACCAGGTTGATCAGGTCCTCGTCGGTCTCTTCCAGCGCTGCCGGTTTACCATCGCTCGTCTGTTGCTGCTCCAGCAGGCTTTCGACCGCCCGTCGCAGGTCAACGACAACCGGTTCTCCCTGACTCAGGTTGCCTGATGGCGGGGGGGTCTGCGGTTGGGGCAGCGCATTGATGAGCTGATTCAGTTCCTGACTGCCAATAACGTGGAAGCTGTCATCGCTCTGGTGAGCCGATCCCCAGTGTTGTCTCTGACCGGCCAGCAGTGATCGTATCTGGTCAAAGAACGCCTCGTCGGCCGCCCCTTCGGCTGCCGTTCTGGTGTGCGAGTCCGATTCTGTTTGTGTCGTTGCGTCCGCCGGCGATTTTGGCGCCTCTTCCGACTGTTCCGCCTGACGGGCGTGATAGCGGAAGTTCGGGATGATGCCCGCCTGGATCAGGATGCGGTTGGCCTCATCAAGCAGCATGCCGAGATTGGACACCACGTAGCGGTCAAACTGCTTGAGAACGATCAGGCGCTCCCGGATCTGGATTTCCAGCGCCTGTGCGGTTTCCACGAACGCACCACAAAGGTGTTCGGGCGCCATCGGGTTCACCGGTGCCTCTTCCGAGGCCTGTGGATAGATGGCCGTAAAGCGTGTCTGTAGTTGAAGCAGCGGCCCCTGGAAATAGGCGCGCGACTTGCTGATCATAGCGTTAAGGGCAACCTGTTCCTCAAGCTCATCATTTTCGACCAGCGACAGTGTGTCTGAACTCGGGTTGCTGCTGACGGGCGTCTCGGGGGTTCGGCTGCCGGGCGGATCGGAAAACAGACGGCTGACCGATTCCTTGAACGCCTTCTCGACGCCACGACGCTTGATTCGAATTTCACGCATCGCCTCGAAATAACGGTTCTGCTCGTTGTTGCTGCGGGCGTTGTTGGCCAGCTCGAACAGCGAATCGTCAACCGCATCAAACGCGCCCTGAAGCAGGTCACCAAGGCCCGCCACAACGGTTTCGCGGATACGCGAGATTTCACCAGGCAGGTTGGCCGGGCCGCCTCCCTGGCGATGTTCGTGAATATAATGAATGCCGGACTGCCTCGTCATGGCCGACTCCTTTTGACACCCCCCAAGAACCTCCCTGATCGCGGCGCCAATGCCTGGGAGGATCCCTAGCCGGACAACAACCGGCCTTTACGGCCACCGCGATGGGTGACGATCATGGCGCGTTGCATCCTGCAACCCGCTCCGCACCGGATCGGTCATGATTTGATCATATTCCCACGGTCAATGAAATGCCATGACGCGTTCCCGGTATTAACAATCTTTTACTGGGCCGGTTTGATCAGTCGACGAAGGGAAGCCGCACGCCCGTCATTGGAACACACACCACAGGTTGTTGTTGTCTTTTTGGCTGGCCCGCAGCCTGCCATCATAGGGGTAGTGTTGAACCCAGCGCCATCCCGGTCAAGAGGCTCTTTAAACTATGATGGTCCGAGAAGGCCATTTTTTATTCGTATTTCGTTTAAGGAATTGATCAGCACTTCATTAAAAAAGACTATTCAACGCCCACTCGCCGGGGCTGGCTTGCGATCATGGTCGGGGACGGGTGGACGCAGGCGGCTTTCACGACATTGTCCTTGATCTGGAGCACCTCGATTCGAACACCCTGAACGAGCAGGCAGACGTTCGTTTCCGGGATGATTTCCAGCGTCTCGGTAATCAGGCCGTTGAGGGTCTTGGGGCCTTCGGTCGGCAGAGTCCAGCCCAGCGCCTTGTTGATGGTCCGGATGTGCGCAGAGCCATCGATGATATAGGTGCCATCGTCCTGAGGGATAATGTCCGGGCTGGTCGCCGCGTAGTCGGTGGTGAAATCTCCGACGATCTCCTCAAGGATGTCCTCCAGCGTGGCGATACCCAATACATCCCCATACTCGTCCACGACAATGCCGATCCGGCGGCGGGCCTTCTGGAAATTGATGAGCTGGGTGTGCAGGGGCGTGCTTTCCGGGATGAAGTAGGGCTCCCGGCAAAGCTGCATCAGCATCGCCTTGTTGATGCTCTCCTGGTGAACGATCCGGGTCAGGTTGCGCAGGTGCAGAATGCCCTGAATGTTGTTGATATCACCCTTGAAGACCGGCAGGCGGGTGTGCTGGCTGGCCTTGACCTGTCGGAGGATGGTGTCGATGTCGTCCTCCAGGTCCAGGCCCACCACCTCGTTACGCGGGACCATGATGTCGTTCACGGTCACCTTCTCCAGGTCGAGGATGCTGACCAGCATGTCCTTGTGCCGGCGTGGGATCAGCGAGCCGGCCTCATTGACTAGCGTGCGCAGCTCTTCCCGGCTGAGGTGTTCCGAGCTGGCATCCTGGGCGGACACACGAAGCAGTCTCAGAATCAGTGTCGTAAACAGGTTGACGAGCCAGACCACCGGGTAGAGCGCCTTGAGCAGAGGGCGCAGCACATAGGCGGCCGGAAACGCGATCCGTTCGGGAAACAGTGCGGCCAGCGTTTTCGGCGTCACCTCGGCGAAGATCAGGATGACGACGGTCAGCAGTACCGTAGCGATGGCAATGCCCGCATCGCCGTAGAGCCGGATGGCTATCACCGTGGCGATGGCCGACGCCAGGATGTTGATAAAGTTGTTGCCGATCAGGATGACGCCGATCAACTGATCGGTCCGCTGCAGCAGTCGATCGGCCAGGCGCGCACCCCGGTGACCGGTTTTGGCCATGTGCTTCAGCCGATACCGGTTGAGGCTCATCATGCCGGTTTCTGAGCTGGAGAAGAACGCCGACAGGACGATCAGAACAGCCAGCAGGGTAAATAACGCCGGGAGCGGTGCCTCGTTCAAGCGGAAGGATCCTTCTGTTGCATGCAGTGGGGGTCAAGCTAGGGAGGCGGTCACGGGCTGTCAAGCCAGGTCAGAGCGGACGCTGGAAGACCAGCTCCAGCACGAACTTGCTGCCAAAATACGCCAGCATCAGCAGAACGCAGCCGCTCAGCGTCCACCGGCTGGCCGTGATGCCCCGCCAGCCCTGAGTGTAGTGGCCAATCAGCAGTGCCGTGAAAACGCCCCAGGACAGGAGCGAGAACAGCGTCTTATGCGCCAGGTCCTGAGCGAAGAGATCGTCGACGAACAGCGCGCCGGTGACAATGGCGAGAGTCAGTACCACCACGCCAGCCCAGAGCAGCTCGAAAAGCAGGGACTCCATCGTCATCAGCGGCGGCAGGTTGCGAACCAGCAGGCTGTTGTAGTTGTGCTTGAGTTGTCGGTTCTGTAGGTGAACGAGAAGCGCTTGCGCGGCTGACAGCGTGAACAGGCTGTAAGCGGTGATGGACAGTGCGACGTGGGATAGCATGCCCCAGTTGTGCCCGACGTAATGGGGCGGCGCGTGAAAGACCAGCGTCAACAGAACCGACAGCGCGGCCAGAGGGTACACCACCAGAAAGAGGATCTGGGTCGGTTTCAGGGCGCTGACCACGAGCGCCAGCAGGAGTACCAGCCAGGAAATCAGCAGCGATGCGTGAAAAAAACTGAGGTTGATGGCCGAGGGCTCGATCAGCGCTTCCCAGATCAGGGCCCCGTGACTGACGAGCCCCAGCAGGCCAATCAGCGTGTTGAGGCTGGTCACGGATTGCAGCCGCCCCCGGAAGAACAGGGTCTGAAGGACCGTGCCCAGGCTATAGAGGAAGAGGGTTGTGACCGCCAGAATGAGGGTGCCCATGAGGTCGGTGTGCTGTCCTTGGTGGTGGTTCCGGTTCGTGTCGGGCCGTCAGTCTGGTTATAATGTGCGGATTGTGCAATAGAATCAAACCACGCGATGTCGCCCGGCGCTCACCTGGCCGGGTCCCCTCGTGGCGGAGGATAGCGGATCACCATGTTTGAGAATCTGACCGACCGGCTGTCTGGCAGCCTACGCAAGATTTCCGGTCAGGCGCGCCTGACCGATGAGAACATCAAGAAGACGCTCCGAGAGGTCCGGAAGGCGTTGCTGGAGGCGGACGTGGCGCTGCCTGTGGTTAAGGCCTTTATCGAGAGTGTGCGCAAGCGGGCCGTTGGCCAGGAGGTTCGTCGGAGCCTGAGTCCGGGCCAGGTCTTCATCAAGATCGTTCAGAGTGAGCTGGAACGGGTGATGGGCGAGGCCAATGAGGAGCTGAACCTGTCAACCCGGCCGCCGGCGGTGGTCATGATGGCCGGTCTCCAGGGTGCCGGTAAGACGACAACCGTGGCCAAGCTGGCCCGCCACCTTCAGGAACGACGCAAGAAGTCGGTGATGGTGGTCAGCGCGGACGTGTACCGTCCGGCGGCTATCCAGCAGCTCGAGACGCTGGCCGGCGAAGTGGAAGCGACGTTCTACCCCAGTACGACCAAGCAGGATCCGGTGGACATCGCCAACGGCGCAATCGATGAGGCCCGAAAGCGGCATATCGATGTCGTGCTGCTCGACACGGCCGGTCGACTGCACGTCGATGAAAATATGATGGACGAAATCGGCCGGCTGCAGAAAGCGGTCAAGCCGGTTGAGACGCTGTTCGTGGTAGACGCCATGACCGGTCAGGATGCCGCCAACACCGCCAAGGCATTCCACGACGCGCTTGAACTGACCGGCGTGGTGCTCACCAAGACGGACGGTGACGCCCGCGGTGGTGCAGCGCTGTCGGTGCGGCACATCACGGGCAAGCCCATCAAGTTCATGGGTGTGGGCGAAAAGAATGACGCCCTGGAGGCGTTCCACCCGGACCGGGTTGCCTCCCGCATCCTGGGGATGGGCGATGTCCTGTCCCTGATCGAGGATGCCGAGCAGAAGATCGACCAGGACAAGGCCCAGAAGCTCTCCAAGAAAATGAAGAAAGGGAAGAGCTTCGATCTGGAGGACTTCCGGGATCAGCTGCAGCAGATGAAGAACATGGGCGGCATGGCTGGGCTGATGGACAAGCTCCCCGGTATGGGGCAGATGGCAGAAGCCGCCCAGCAGCAGGTCAACGACAAGAGCATGGGGCGCATGGAAGCGATGATCAGCTCGATGACCCCCAAGGAGCGTCGCCGCCCGGAGCTGATCAATAACGCCCGCAAGCGACGCATTGCAACGGGGTCGGGCACCCAGATTCAGGATGTGAACCGTCTTCTCAAGCAGCACAAGCAGATGCAGAAGATGATGAAGAAGATGGGTAAGAAAGGCGGCATGAAGAACATGATGCGTGGCATGGAAGGCATGATGTCGCAGGGCGGTGGCGGTATGCCGCCCGGTGGCGGCGGTCCTCCATTTGGTCGTATGTAAAACCCGCAAGGTCTGGATAACCGTGCACACAGCGGTTTTCAAGGGCGCGGATTTAGCATAGAATAGCGCCCCTTTCGAGTATGGGGCTCCGTGCGTGACGGTTGATCCGGCGCACGACGAAGTACGAAAGTTCGCTCAACAGAACAGGATATTGGTCGAAATGGTAACTATCCGTTTGGCTCGTGGTGGCTCCAAGAAGCGCCCGTTCTATCGCCTGACAGTCACAGACAGCCGTAACGCACGCGACGGCCGTTTCATTGAGCAGGTTGGCTTTTTCAACCCGGTCGCGCGTGGCCACGAAGAGCGGCTGCGGGTTGATCAGGAGCGCATTCAGTACTGGACCGAGCGTGGTGCTCAGCCGAGCGCTCGCGTTGCGGAACTGCTGAAGGAAGCGTCTCGCTGAAACCAGCCTGTGGTTTGGCAGGCTGGCCGGGGTAATTGATGTCAGGCACGTCGCAGGAAACAGTGGTTGGCCGCATTACCTCGGTGTTTGGGGTTCGTGGTTGGGTCAAGGTCTACTCCTACACGGACCCGATGGACAATATACTGACGTATCGTCATTGGCGGCTCTCCGGGCAGGGTCAGTCGATGGAAGTCCGGGTTGCGGAAGGGCGTCGTCATGGCCCCGGCATTATCGTCCGGCTGGATGGTGTGTCGGATCGGGACGAGGCCCGCCAGTACTGTGACAAGGACATCCGCATTCCTGTGGATGAGCTGCCGGAGCTCGGCGATGGCGAGTACTACTGGCACCAGCTTGTGGAGTTGGACGTCCGTACGGTGGACAGTGTTCTTCTCGGGCGCGTGGTCCGGCTGATGGAAACCGGTGCCAACGATGTGCTTGTGATTCGACCCAACAAGGGGTCGCTGGACTCCCGGGAGCGACTGATTCCCTGGAATCCGGATGAGGTGATCCGAAGCGTCGATCTGGAGAACGGAGAGCTGATCGTCGACTGGGATCCGGAGTTCTAGGCGTGTGGATCGGTGCGGTTTCCCTGTTTCCGGACATGTTCGAGGCCGTGACCGGGTACGGAGTCACTGGTCGGGCGATCCGAGAGGGCCTTGTCCGGTTCCAGTGCTGGAACCCCCGGGATTTCACTCACGACCGTCATCGGACGGTGGATGAGCGCCCATACGGTGGTGGCCCGGGCATGCTGATGAAAATCCAGCCGCTTCGAGACGCCATTCATGCGGCTCGCGAGGCGGCGGAAGGTCCGGCGAAAGTGGTGTATCTCTCGCCGCAGGGCCGTCCTCTGGATCAGTCTGCGGTTGACAGGCTGGTAACGTCCGAACGGTTGATTCTGGTGTCCGGGCGTTACGAAGGCGTGGATGAGCGGCTCATCCAGTCGGAGGTGGATGAAGAAATCTCGTTGGGTGATTTCGTTCTCTCCGGCGGTGAGCTGGCGGCGATGGCTGTCATGGATGCGGTAATTCGCCGTGTACCGGGGGCGTTGGGGCATTCGCAATCGGCTGAGGAAGACTCCTTTGCGGCCGGACTGCTCGACTGCCCTCACTACACGCGTCCGGAAGTCTACGAAGGGCAGTCGGTTCCGCCGGTGTTACTGGGCGGTAATCACGAGGAAATCCGGCGGTGGCGGCTGAAAGAGTCGCTTCGGCGAACGTTGGAACGTCGGTCAGACCTGCTTCAGAAGCGGTTCCTGACAGACGAAGAAAGCGTATTACTGGACCAGGTGACGGGCGAACGGGGCGGCGACACCGGGTCATCGAAGCATTGAACGATGGGTATCAGGAGTAAGTGAGATGAGCGGCAAGAACAGTATCATCAGTGAACTGGAAGCGGAGCAGATGGCCGGTGAGATTCCGGAGTTTGGTCCGGGCGACACCGTGACGGTCAACGTCCGTGTCACGGAAGGCAACCGTGAGCGCCTGCAGGCATTCGAAGGGGTTGTCATTGGCAAGCGGAACCGCGGGCTGAACTCCTCGTTCACCGTGCGCAAGGTGTCCTACGGCATTGGCGTGGAGCGGACCTTCCAGAGCTACAGTAAGCTGATCGACAGCATCAAGGTGAAGCGCCGGGGCGATGTTCGCCAGGCCAAGCTTTACTACCTGCGCGATCTGTCCGGCAAGGCAGCCCGCATCAAGGAAAAGCTCAATTAAGAGTGCCTTGGGGCCATGTGCCCGGCGCGATTGGAACCCGATGACTCAGGTGCCTCTCGCGCTGTCGATTGATCAGTTGGTAAGTTGATAGGGCAGCCCGAGTGGCTGCCCTTTCTGCGTCTGGTCGGCAGACGATGCAACAGGAGAGCCAGAATCGATGCCCAGGGCCCGGGAGCTGGACGAAGAGTTGATTCAGCGGTTTGTGGACGCACTCTGGCTTGAGGCTGGGCTGGGTGAGAAAACGCGCTCGGCCTACGCCAGTGATCTGCGGTCCCTGTCCGCGTGGTTGGCGGACCGTCCGGGGAGTCCGGCGCTTCGGGATGTCCGCCGGGCGGACCTGCTGGCATGGATTTCCGGCGGTATGGCCTCGGGTGTTCAGTCTTCAACGGCGGCGCGCCGTCTCTCGGGACTCCGGCGCTTTTACCGGTTTCTGCTCCGTGAACGCCTGATTGCCGAAGACCCCACCCTCCAGATCGACAGCCCCCGCCAGCCCCGCAGGTTGCCGGACACCCTGTCGGAATCGGATGTGGAAGACCTGATGGCCGAGCCGGACCCGGCGGAGCCGATCGAGCTGCGCGACCGGGCGATGCTGGAGGTGTTGTATGGCTGTGGCCTGCGCGTTTCGGAGCTCGTCGGCCTTGAGGTCAGTCAGCTCAATCTACGCCAGGGCGTTGTCCGCGTCCGGGGCAAGGGAGACCGCGAGCGGCTGATCCCGCTTGGCGAGGAGGCGGTTGACTGGCTTGCGCAGTATTTCCGGGAGGCGCGTCCGGCCCTCCTGAAAGGTTTGGCCTCAGACGCCGTGTTTCCCGGACGCCGGGGCCGGTCAATGACTCGCCAGACGTTCTGGCATCGCCTGCGCCACTACGCCACGCGCGCGGGCATTCGCAAGAAACTCTCGCCGCACACCCTGCGCCATGCGTTTGCGACGCACCTGTTGAACCACGGGGCGGACCTACGGGTGGTGCAGATGCTGCTGGGTCACGCCGATCTGTCCACGACCCAGATCTATACCCATGTCGCCCAACAGCGTTTACGGTCGCTGCACGAAACGCACCACCCGCGAGGGTAGGCGTGCGTTGCGGGCGGGCTGGCGCCGGGAACCATCAATGGGTAGGGTGGTCCCAGCACGACAATCCATCACGAAACCATCAGTGAGTCAGACCATCATGCACGCAAGACTGATCCCGACCCTCCTGCTGATCGCCACCCTGTTGATACCGGCGGTGTCGATGGCGGATGACGATCCCAAAAAGCAGGTTCGTGAGCGGCTGTCACAGGCCATTCCCGGCCTGACTATTCAGGGCGTTCGCGAATCGGACGTTCCCGGCCTTTATGAAGTGGTGACCCAGGGGCAGGAAACGCTGTACGCCACGCCGGATGGTCGTCACTTCGTGGTGGGAAAACTCTATCGGCTCGACGAAAACGGATTGACCAACCTGACCGAAAAGGGGTTGTCGAAGAAACGGGCGCGACTGCTGTCCCAGGTGGACGACGCGCGGATGATTTCGTTTGCCCCGGATGGGCCGGTCAAGGCAACCGTCAATGTTTTCACGGATATTGATTGTCCCTACTGCCGTAAGCTTCACCAGGAAGTGCCCAGGCTCAATGAACAGGGGGTGCGGGTGAACTATCTGGCGTATCCGCGTTCGGGGCCGGGAACGCCGTCCTTCCGTAAGTATGTTTCGGTCTGGTGCTCGGAGGACCGTCAGACCGCGATGGATCAGGCCAAGGCGGGTCAATCCGTGCCATCGGCCCAGTGTGATAACCCGGTTCAGGCGCAGTTCCGGCTCGGCGGCCAGGTTGGGGTGACAGGCACTCCCGCCATTATCCTGGAGGACGGTCGGATGATTCGCGGCTATGTGCCGGCTGAGCGCTTGTTGCAGGCGCTTGAGAGCAGTTGATGGCGGCCCGTGACGGCCGTCGATTTAATTTGGTGTTGAATCTGTATAATGGGGCGGCTCGGGCGAGAGCCGCCCGAGCCGAATTCATGGGAAAAACAGGGGTGACAGATTGAAAGAGGTCAACGTCGGAATCTGCGGACTGGGAACCGTTGGTGGAGGCACCTTCAACGTACTGACGCGCAATGCCGAACGCATTGCCGGTCGGGCGGGCTGCCGGATCCGGATTGGCCGGGTCGCAACCCGCACACCCCGGGACGACATTGATCTGGGTGACACCCCGTTTTCCACCGACATTGCCGACGTCGTGAACGACCCGTCCATCGACATCGTGGTGGAGCTGATCGGTGGCTACGACACCGCCTATGAGCTGGTGATGTCCGCGATCCGCAACGGCAAGCACGTTGTCACCGCCAACAAGGCGCTCATTGCGATGTATGGCAACGAGCTCTTCGAAGCGGCCGACCGCCATGGTGTCAATGTCGCCTATGAGGCCGGCGTTGCGGGTGGTATCCCCGTGATCAAGGCGATTCGCGAAGGACTGTCGGCCAACCGGATCGACTGGATGGCGGGCATCATCAATGGCACGGGCAACTACATCCTGACCGAAATGCGGGCCGGCCGGGCGTTTGACGAGGTGCTGAAAGAGGCGCAGGCACTGGGTTACGCCGAGGCGGATCCGACCTTCGATGTGGAAGGCACTGACGCCGCCCACAAGCTGACGATCATGGCGTCGGCCGGATTTGGTGTGCCGCTGCAGTTCGAGAAGGCGTACACCGAGGGCATTGCCGACGTGACGCCCTATGATATCGCTCACGCCGAGGCGCTGGGCTACCGCATCAAGCATCTGGGCATTGCCCGTCGCCGCGACAACGGCATCGAATTGCGCGTCCACCCGACGCTGGTTCCCAAGAGCCACCTGATCGCCCAGGTCGATGGTGTTCTCAATGCGGTGCTGGTGGATGGCGACGCGGTGGGTCAGACGATGTATTACGGCCCCGGTGCTGGCGACGAAGCAACAGCGTCTGCGGTCATCGCCGACATCGTTGATGTGGCCCGTTCCGTTGCCGCGCAGAGCCAGCAGCGTGTGCCGTATCTCGGGTTTGAGCCGGACGCGATGGAGTCGCTGGACGTACTGCCGATGGAAGACATCCAGTCCGCGTACTATCTGCGCATCCACGCGCTCGACCGGCCGGGGGTTCTGGCCAGTGTGGCGTCCATTCTCAGCGAGCATGGCATCAACATTGAGTCGATCATGCAGAAAGAGTCCGAGCTGGAGGATGGCCGCATCCCGGTGATCATTCTGACCCACACCGTTCAGGAGCGTCAGATCAACCGCGCCATCGAGGATCTGGAGTCCCTGGCCGACGTTCAGGGGCATGTCATCCGCATCCGGGCGGAAAACTTCAGTTAAGACCGGCCGCCAGCAACAGGAAACGATCGTGCGATACATCAGTACCCGTGGCGATGCGCCTGCGCTCGCCTTTGAAGACGTTCTGCTTACCGGTCTCGCCAGCGACGGTGGTCTCTATGTTCCGGAAACGTTGCCGCGTTTCACCCTGGAGGAGATGCGCAGCTGGCGTGGGCTGCCTTACCACGAGCTTGCTTATCGCGTGATGCTGCCGTTTGTTGAAGACAGCATTGCGGCCGATGACTTCCATGCCATGGTCCGGGAGACATACGAGGCCTTTGCCCATCAGGCGGTGGCACCACTGGTCCAACTGGACACCAACGAGTGGGTAATGGAACTCTTCCGGGGGCCGACGCTCGCGTTCAAGGACTTCGCACTGCAACTGTTGGGCCGATTGCTCGACCACGTGCTCGAGAAGCGGCAGCAGCACATGGTCATCATGGGAGCCACCTCCGGCGACACCGGGTCGGCGGCCATTGAGGGGTGCCGGCGCTGCGAGCATGTGGACATCTTCATCCTGCACCCCCATGAACGGGTCTCGGAAGTGCAGCGCCGCCAGATGACGACGGTCACTGGCGACAACATCCATAACCTGGCGGTTCGCGGGAACTTCGACGACTGCCAGAAGATGGTGAAGACCAGCTTTGCCGACCAGTCGTTCCTGGGCGACAAAACGCAGCTGGTGGCGGTGAACTCGATCAACTGGGCGCGGATCATGGCCCAGATTGTCTACTATTTCCATGCCTCACTGGCGCTGGGCGGTCCTGACCGCAGCCTGTCGTTCTCGGTGCCGACCGGCAATTTCGGTGACATTTTCGCCGGCTATCTGGCTCGCCAGATGGGATTGCCCATCAACCAGCTGGTGGTGGCCACGAACCGCAACGACATCCTGCACCGGTTCATCAGCCGGAATCGCTACGAGAAGCAGCCGTTGGAGCCGACGCTGTCCCCGAGTATGGACATCATGGTCTCGAGCAACTTCGAGCGGCTGCTGTTTGACCTGCATGGCCGGGACGGTCACGCGGTCCGCTCCCTGCTTGAGCGGGCGCAGTCTGAGGCGGTCGCGATTGAGGATTACCGCTGGCAGTCGGCCCGCGAGCTGTTTGACAGCGCGGCGCTGGACGACGAGGCAACCTGCCGGATCATCAGCGACGTCTATGGCGCGAACGAGTATCTGCTGGACCCGCACACGGCCATCGGTGTCGGCGCCGCCCGAGAATGCCGTCGTGATCCGTCCGTTCCCATGGTGACGCTGGGAACCGCGCATCCCGCCAAGTTCCCGGACGCGGTCGAGCAGGCCGGTGTGGGCGTCGAGCCGACACTGCCGAAGCACCTGGCGGACCTGTTCGAGCGGGAAGAGCGTTACACCGTTCTGGACAACGACCTGACGGATGTCCAGAACTTCATGGCCCGTCACTGGAAATACGCCTCCTGATCCACCGTCTGCGATCCGTATGACACCACGACGCATCGTCCGACGTCCCGTGCCGGCCTCGCCCCCGCAATGGGGCGAGTCGCTCCCGCCGCTGGTGCGCCGGCTGTATGCCGCCCGCGGTGTCGAATCCGAGCAGGAGCTGGAATACACCCTGCGCCGGCTGGCCTCGCCGTTTGACCTGCGTGGCATCGACTGGGCCGTTGCGGTCATTGATGAGGCCATCGAGAACCAGCAGCGCATCCTGGTCGTGGGTGATTTCGATGCGGATGGCGCCACCAGCACCGCCGTGGCCATGCTGGGACTTCAGGCGCTGGGCGCCAACGATCTCGACTTCCGCGTTCCAAGCCGTTTCTCCGACGGCTATGGGCTGACGCCGGGCATCCTCGATCGACTTGAGGCCGAGGGCGCGCTGCCGGATTTGATGATCACCGTCGATAACGGCATAGCCGCGGTCGATGGGGTTCAGGCGGCCCGGGACCGGGGCATCCGGGTGGTCGTGACCGATCATCACCTGCCCGGTGATCGCCTGCCGCCGGCCGATGCCATCGTGAACCCGAATCAGCCGGACTGCCCCTTCCTGAGCAAGCATGCGGCTGGTGTCGGGGTGATGTTCTACGTGCTGACCGCGCTGCGCCGCTATCGCCGGGATGAGGGGCGGCTGCGTAATGAGCCCAATCTGGGGCATCTGCTGGATCTGGTTGCTTTGGGGACGGTGGCGGACGTCGTGCCACTGGACCACAACAACCGGATCTTCGTCGAGCAGGGCCTGCGGCGGATTCGCCAGGGCCAGGCCCGGCCGGGCGTGATGGCATTACTGGAAGTGGCGGGTCGGGACCCGGCGCGCATTACGTCCTCGGACCTGGGATTTGCGGTAGGGCCCCGGCTGAATGCGGCCGGCCGCCTGGACGACATGAGCATTGGCATTGCCTGCCTGCTGGCGGACAGTCCTGACGAGGCCCGGCGGCTGGCGTCCGAGCTGGACACCATGAACCGGGAACGCCGGACCATTGAGACCGGTATGAAAGAGCAGGCCCAGGCGATTCTCTCGACGCTGTCACTGGACGAGGCCGGCCTGCCACATGGCCTCGCCCTGTATGATGCCGACTGGCATCAGGGTGTGATCGGCATCCTCGCCGCCCGCATCCGCGAACAGACCCATCGGCCCGTGGTGGCGTTTGCCCCGGGCGAGGAGGAGGGTCTGCTCAAGGGCTCGGCGCGGTCCATTCCCGGTCTGCACATTCGCGATGTGTTGGCGGGGGTGGATGCCCGGTCGCCGGGGCTGCTCCACAAGTTTGGCGGGCACGCGATGGCGGCCGGTATGTCGCTGGATGCCAATGCGTTTGAGGACTTCCAGCAGGTGTTCGATGCGGTGGTCCGCGAGACGGTCACCGATGACGCCCTGGAGCCGACCATTATCACCGATGGCCCGCTGGCGGGCAGCGATCTGACGCTGGACACGGCCCTGACGCTTCGGCAATCCGGACCCTGGGGGCAGCACTTCCCCGAGCCCTCGTTTGATGGCGAATTCGAGGTGCTGCATCAGCGCATCGTCGGTGAGCGGCACCTGAAACTGTTGCTGCGCCTGCCCGGCCATGAGGAGCCGGTGGACGGGATTGCGTTCAATACCGGTGCCGAGGTGCCCGACTACACCCGCAGCGGCGCGCGGGTGGTCTACAAGCCGGACGCCAATACGTTCCGGGGCCGGACCCGCCTGCAGTTGCTCGTTGATTACATTGAGCCCATCACCGGCGGCTGAATTCGGCGCCAATCTTCGCTAAAATGCGCGCTTTTCCGGTGTGACAGCACCGCACTCATTTTATTCCGGGCCTGGCCCGGTCATTTCGCAATCTGGGAATGGATCAATCATGGAAATCAATCCGGTTCTGAGCACGATCAGCGACCTCAGGGAGCGCACGGACGCGCTCAGGGGGTATCTTTGACTACGATCAGCGCAGTGAGCGACTGGTCGAAGTCGAACGTGAACTGGAACAGCCCAGCGTCTGGGACAACCCGGAGCGGGCGCAGAACCTGAACAAGGAGCGCGCCAGCCTGCAGTTCGTGGTCAGCACGCTGGATCGGCTGAGCCAGGGGCTTTCGGACTCGGAAGACCTGATCACTATGGCCGCCGAGGAAGAAGACGAGCAGACGGCTGACGACATCCAGGCCGAACTGGCCGAGCTGGAAGGCGAGCTGCAGAAGCTGGAGTTCCGGCGCATGTTCTCCGGTGAGATGGACGAGAACAACGCCTACATGGACATCCAGGCCGGCTCCGGCGGCACCGAGGCCCAGGACTGGGCCAACATGCTGCTGAGGATGTACCTGCGATGGGCCGAAAAGCGGGGCTTCAAGGCCGAGATCGTCGAGCTTCAGGAAGGCGATGTGGCCGGCATCAAGAGCGCCACGGTCCATGTTCAGGGCGAGTACGCCTATGGCTGGCTGCGGACCGAGAGCGGCGTCCACCGGCTGGTGCGCAAGTCGCCGTTTGATTCCGGCAATCGGCGCCACACATCATTCGCCTCGGTGTTTCTGTCGCCGGAGGTGGACGACAGTTTCGAGATCGAAATCGATCCCTCGGATCTGCGTGTGGACGTCTATCGCGCCTCTGGCGCCGGTGGTCAGCACGTCAACCGGACTGAGTCGGCCGTGCGGCTGACGCACCATCCCACGGGTGTCGTGGTGGCCTGTCAGGCTGGTCGCAGTCAGCACCAGAACAAGGACCAGGCAATGCGCCAGCTCAAGGCGAAGCTGTTTGAGCTTGAGATGCAGAAGCGTAATGCCGAGAAACAGCGCCAGGAAGAGGCCAAGTCCGACATCGGCTGGGGCAGCCAGATCCGGTCCTACGTGCTGGACGATGGCCGCATCAAGGACCTGCGCACCAAGATCGAGAACAACAGCCCCGACAAGGTGCTGGATGGTGATCTGGATGCCTTCATCGAAGCCAGCCTGAAAATGGCGCTCTAAACCGAACCGACACAGACAGTGAGTGAGACACCCATGACCGATCAGCCATCGGACCACGCCCAACAGGACGACAACCGCCTGATCGCCGAGCGCCGGGCCAAGCTGGCGGAGATGCGGGAGCAGGGCAATGCCTTTCCCAACGACTTCCGTCCGGATCGTACGGCGGCTTCGCTGCAGGCGGAGTTTGGCGATCACGACAAGGAAACCCTGGAGAGCATGGGGCTGGAAGTGGCCGTTGCCGGCCGCATGATGCTGGACCGAAAGGCCTTCAAGGTCATCCAGGATCAGACCGGCCGTATTCAGGTCTACGCGCCCAAGGCGGTCCAGAAAGACACCAAGGACTGGGATCTGGGCGATGTCATCGGCGTGCGTGGCACCCTGTCAAAGTCCGGCAAGGGCGACCTGTATGTGGTCATGGACGAGTACGTCATGCTCACCAAGTCGCTACGGCCGCTGCCCGAGAAGCACAAGGGCCTGACCGATACCGAGCAGCGCTACCGGCAGCGGTACGTCGACCTGATGGTTAACCGCGAGTCCCGGGAGGTGTTCAAGGCCCGCTCGCGGATTATCACGGGTATCCGCCGTTTCTTCACCGACCGGGACTTCATGGAGGTGGAAACCCCCATGCTCCAGACCATTCCCGGTGGTGCGACGGCCCGGCCGTTCGTGACCCATCACAATGCGCTCGATATCGACATGTACCTGCGCATCGCCCCGGAACTGTACCTCAAGCGTCTGGTGGTCGGCGGCTTTGAGCGGGTCTTCGAGATCAACCGCAATTTCCGGAACGAAGGGCTGTCCACGCGCCATAATCCGGAATTCACGATGCTGGAGTTCTATCAGGCCTACGCGGATTACAACGACCTGATGGACCACACCGAGGCCATGCTGCGCCAGCTCACCCAGGAGGTGCTGGGGACCACCACGGTGACCAATACCGTGACGGCCGAGGACGGCACGGAGGAGACCATTGAGTACGACTTCGGCAAACCGTTTGAACGCCTGACGGTGGTGGAAGCGATTCTCCGCCACAACCCGGACGTCACCGAGGCACAGATCCAGGACGAGGCCCAGGCGCGGGCGCTGGCCGAAAAGCTCGGCGTATCGGTCAAGGATGGTTGGGGGCTGGGCAAGATACAGATCGAAATCTTCGAGGAAACGGCCGAGCATCAACTGACGCAGCCGACCTTCATCACCGATTACCCGACCGAGGTCTCGCCACTGGCCCGTCGCCGGGACAGCAATCCGTTCGTCACCGAGCGGTTCGAGTTCTTTGTGGGTGGTCGTGAAATTGCCAATGGCTTCTCGGAGCTGAACGACGCCGAGGACCAGGCCGAACGCTTCCGCGAGCAGGTGGCCGAGAAGGACGCCGGCGACGACGAGGCCATGTTCTACGACGAGGACTACATCACCGCTCTGGAATACGGCCTGCCGCCAACGGCGGGTGAAGGCATTGGCATCGACCGGCTTGCCATGCTGCTGACCGATTCTCCGTCCATCCGCGATGTCATCCTGTTTCCGGCGATGCGACCCGAGAAAGGATAACGTCATGACGGCACCAGTGGACGGGCTGTTCGAGCAGCTGAAACCGGACACCGGCTGGCGTGACCGGCTGGCGGAGGCATTCCGTCAGCCGTACATGGCCGATCTGGCAGCCTTCCTGGCGCAGGAGGAGCAGGCCGGCAAAGTACTGTTCCCGCCCAGCCACCTCTGCTTCAACGCCCTCAATTCGGTGCCGTTCGACGATGTGTCAGTCGTGATTCTGGGGCAGGATCCGTATCACGGTCCGGGCCAGGCCCATGGGCTGTGTTTCAGCGTCCGGCCCAACGTCAAGGTGCCGCCGTCGCTGGTGAACATCTTCAAGGAAATCCAGTCCGAGCTGGGGATCGCACCACCGGACCACGGCTGCCTGCAACCCTGGGCGGAGCAGGGCGTGTTGCTGCTCAACAGCGTGCTGACGGTGGTTCAGGGGCAGGCCGGCGCCCACCAGGGCCGGGGTTGGGAAACGCTGACCGATCGCGTTGTGAGCTGCCTCAGCGAACAGCGTGAGAATATTGTCTTCCTGCTCTGGGGCAGCTACGCGCAGAAGAAAGGCCGGATCATCAACCGGGACCGGCATCTGGTTCTGGAAGCACCACACCCCTCGCCGCTGAGCGCCCACCGGGGATTCTTCGGGTGCAATCATTTTCGGCAGGCCAACGAGTGGCTGGCCTCACGCGGCCGCCCGACGGTGGACTGGTCACTGCCGGATCAGCAGGCGCTGATCGAGCGATACCGCGCCAGTAGGACCCAGTGAGCGCCATAGGCGCAGCGCCGCCGGCCCGACGGCACTGCAAAGGGCCTACTGAAGCAGCGCCATCGCCGCTTCCATCTCGGCGTTGAGGTCCTCTTCGTCGCTCGTATCCCGGTCCGGATCCAGGCCCAGACGCTCGAATGCCTTCACCGTGTGCCAGTCCACCTCGGCATGGGCGTGCTCCGAGTCCACCACATGCTGCAGGTGAGCGACGGTGACCACGTCCGCCAGATCCGCCTTCGGCACCTCCCGGGTGAAGTTCGTGTAGTCGAGCGGCACACGCTGGATGTCTTCCGGGAAGTCCCAGCTTTCGAGAATCTTGGCACCAATCCTCGGGTGTAGGTCATCGATCACCTTGTCCAGCATGATGTTGCTGATTTGCACCTCCTTGTCCTCCACGTAACGGAGAACCGGAAGGACGCCGATCAGGTGCACCAGTCCGGCAAGCGTCGCCTGATCCGGCTGGAGGTTGGTGTAGTGATGGGCCAGCACGTACGCAATGCCGGCAATTTCGGTGCTGGACTGCCAAGTCTCGCGCAGGCGCTTGTCCACCATGTCCGACGTGGCCTGAAACATCTGTTCCATGGCCAGTCCCATGGCCAGGTTGCTGGTGTAGTCCATGCCCAGACGGCTGACCGCCATATTGATGTTCTCGATCTGGCGAGAACCGCGGAAAAGCGGACTGTTGCAGACACGAATGATTCGCGCTGACAGCGCGGTATCCCGTGAGACCACCTCTACCAGATCCGGAATGGCGGCGTCTTCGGACTCCGCAATTTCCCGCACCTGCAGTGCGGCCTCGGGCAGCGTGGGCAGCACGAGTTTGTCTTTCTCAATGGCCTCCGTCAGATCCTGACGGATGGTATCGGCGATGTTTGTCATGGGTTGAGGAATCCGTGTCGTCGATTGATGTCAGTCAGCGAATTAACCAGACGAGACACTAGTTATAGCAGATGGTGGAGCGAATGCGTGTGACAGTCCGTATCCAGTGCTCGTCACGCCGCCTTGGGGTCGTGCTCCGGTACCGTGTAGGCCATGGGTCGGCGGGCAAGCACGGTGTCCGTGTCCCCCAGAGTCCAGTTATCCGGTTGCTGGAGAGCGCTGTGTTTGATGACGGCGAGTACCTCGATCGTGTCGTCATCGAACCCGACGCTGTTGACCACCTCGCCGACCGGCTTATTCCCAGCCTTGATGGCGGTGCCCGTCGCGGGCGGTTGTGCGGCCGTACTTGAGGCGAGCCGGAACACGCTCTTCTTCTGCTGGCCAAGATAGTGCATCCGGGCGATGACTTCCTGGCCGGTATAGCAGCCCTTTCGGAAGTGAATGCCTTCAAGGTGCTGCCAGTTAAGGACCTGGGGTACGTACTGGCTGACCGAGCCCGGTGTGAGGTGCGCGACGCCAGCGGCAATCTCGGCGGCGGCCCAGTCCGCGGGCGTGGCCGTGGCGGCGCCCTCGAATGGCGCATGGCCTTCGGGCGACCAGAACTCGTAGCGGGGTGTCCCGTCGGCATCCTCCACACGCAGGAGCTTGCCACCGGGCAGAGTGACGGCATCCCCGGCTGAGGTCAGGGTCCTGGCCTGATCCGAGACGGCCAGGGCGGTTTCCTCGCCCCAGAGCCCGAAGACGCGCGCCTCGTCAGGCGCCGCCATGTCCGTCCCACGGAAGAGCATCAGGAACTTGCTGAGCTGAGTGGTGGCTTCCTCAGCCACGGCCGCTGGCATGGTGAGCAGGTAGTCGCCCTCATATTCTGAAAGCATCATCAGACCATACGCCCGCCCCTTGGGCGTGCAGACGGCGCCCCGGCGGGATTGCCCGGGGGTAATCTCGTCCATGCTCTGGGTTAACTGCCCATGCAGGAATCGGTAAGGGTCCTTGCCGGAGACGCGATACAACCGCTGATCGGGCAATTCGGCCCAGGCCTGTCGGGGGCGTTCAGTGCGGGCGCGGGAGTCGCTCATATCGGTCGGCCCTCCTTTTGGTCGGGTAGATTGTCGTCGGGTGGTGAAAGATGGAGTACCACGCGCAACCGGCGGAATGCAGTACCGTCAACATTTCGGATGCAGCCGGCATGCACCAGCACAACGGTGCGGTACTGAAGACGGTCATTGAGAGATATGGTGTCGACAGGTCGGAGTTTCAACAGGGCCCAGCGCGAAAACAGACGGCTGCTGTCGTCCACGCGGGCATTCCAGGATCGGCCGTCGCTCTGTTCCACCGTCAGAGCACCGGATTGCCAGATCAGCCTTCGAACGGAGCGTCCGGTGCTTAACAGCGCCTGGTCCCGGTGGCGGAGCCACAGCAGCCCGGTGGCGAGGCCCAGGGCCGGCCAGAAAGCCGGCGTCACAAGCAGTGCGGCGGCCACGAGACCGGTCAGCAGTGGCAGCCATCCGAGCAACAGGAACGGGCCCAGCGTGGCGCAGGGAAACCGGGTCAGCTCAATCCGGCTGAACACGGTTGAGAATCAGGCTCACGATGCGATGAAGGTCCGGGTCTTCAGGCGTTTCGCGCTGCATGAACCACTGGTACATCTGGTTGTCTTCGCAGTTGATCAGCTTGTGGTATCGGGCCTGATCGTCGGCCGGAAGGTCCCGGTAGACCTCCTCAAGGAACGGAATCAGCAACAGGTCCAGTTCCAGCATGCCGCGGCGGCTGTGCCAGTAGAGTCGCTTGTACTCGACGTCATTTTCCATGGAAGGCCTCGTCGTGGAGTCCCGGCCTCAGGGGGCCTTGGGACGGAATGTCGTGGGCGTCAGGATGGTGTCCCTGCTTTCGTTCTGCAGCCCCGGGTGATCCAGGGTGTAGTGCAGTCCGCGGCTTTCCCGGCGCTGCATCGCCGAGCAGATGATCAGGTCTGCCACCGTGACCAGATTCCGCAGCTCGAGCAGGTCGTTTGACACACGATAGTTGCTGTAGAACTCGCCGATTTCACCTGCCAGCAGATCGACCCGGTGCTTGGCCCGCTGCAGCCGTTTGGTGGTGCGGACAATGCCGACATAGTCCCACATGAAGTGACGCAGCTCGTCCCAGTTGTGGGCGATCACCACGTCCTCGTCCGAGTCACGCACCTGGGATTCGTCCCAGGCCGGAGCCTCTGGCGGCGCCGGGATGTCGGCGGCGGAATTGGCGATGTCTTCGGCGGCAGCCCGGCCATACACCAGGCACTCCAGCAGTGAGTTGCTGGCCATTCGGTTGGCGCCGTGCAGGCCCGTGAACGCCGCTTCGCCCACCACGTAGAGCTGGTTGACGTCGCTGCGGGCATGCAGATCAGTCATCACGCCACCGCAGGTGTAGTGTGCGGCCGGCACTACGGGAATCGGCTCCCGGGTCATGTCGATACCGAAATGCAGGCATCGCTCGTAAATGGTCGGGAAGTGGTCCCGGATGAAGTCGGCATCCCGGTGGCTGATGTCGAGATACAGATGGTCCGCACCCAGACGCTTCATTTCATGGTCGATGGCGCGTGCCACGATGTCCCGCGGCGCCAGCTCGGCCCGGGAATCGAACCGGTCCATGAACCGGGACCCGTCCGGTAGCTTGAGCTGCCCGCCCTCGCCCCGTAACGCCTCGGTGATCAGGAACGACTTGGCGTGGGGGTGATAAAGGCACGTGGGGTGGAACTGGTTGAACTCCAGATTCGCGGTCCGGCAGCCCGCTCGCCAAGCCATCGCGATGCCGTCCCCGGAGGCGCCGTCCGGGTTGCTGGTGTAACGATAGGCCTTGCTGGCGCCGCCGGTGGCAATGACCACGAAACGGGCCCGGAACAGTTCGACGTGGTTGTCCTCCAGGTTGAGGACGTACGCGCCCACGCAACGGTTGCCGGGCAGCGACAGCTTGCGGTTGGTGATCAGGTCCACCGCCACCCGTTGTTCCAGGATGTCGATGTTGGGGCGCCGCCGGGCCTGGTCACTCAGGGAGTAGGAAACGGCCTGCCCGGTGGCATCCGCCGAATGCAGGATGCGCCGGTGGCTGTGGCCTCCTTCCCGCGTCAGGTGGTAGTTGTCCCCGGGCGCGTCACGGGTGAAGTCAACACCATTGTCGATCAGCCACTCAATGCTTTCCCGGCCATGCTCCACCGTGAACCGCACGGCGTCCTCGTGGCACAGGCCACCTCCGGCGGCCAGGGTGTCGCGGATGTGGTTTTCCACCGAGTCGCTGTCGTCCATCACCGCCGCAATCCCGCCCTGGGCCCACAGGGTGGCGCCGCTGGAAAGACGGTCCTTGCTGATGACCGCGACCGACAGGTGGGCGGGCAGGTTCAGGGCCACTGTCAGGCCGGCGGCGCCGCTGCCAATGATCAGGACATCGTGCTCATGGTTCTGTGGCATCAGAGATGGTTACCGGGCCATAATGTGGCCGCTATTGAACTAAACTTTGCCGGGACTGTCTATTGGCCCAACGCCCCTCAAGGCGCTCATCCGGTTCTTTGACCGGGCGATGGCTCTGGGGGATTCCGAACCGCTTTTCCGGACCGGGACAGTCTCTATGCCGATCATGCCAAATGCCGCGCCGTCTGCCGAAACGGTGCACCGTGAGTCAGGAACGCCCATGGCACCGGAACAGACCGAGACGCCGACCACCGGGACCGATCCCGGCACCGACCAGCAACTGGTCCGGCGTGCCCGTCGGGGTGACCGGCAGGCGTTTGACTGGCTGGTGCTGCGGTACCAGTCCCGGGTGGCGGCCATCATCAGCCGCTACACGGCCGATTCCCAGGACATTCTGGATCTTACCCAGGAGGCGTTTGTCAAAGCGTACCGGGCGATTGAGCGTTTCCGTGGGGACAGCGCGTTCTACACCTGGCTCTACCGGATCGCCGTCAACACCGCCAAGAACCATCTTGAGGCCCGCGGGCGTCGACCGCGGGGCAGCCTCGATGTGGACGACGCCGAGCGGGTGGACGGCGGCGACTGGGTGCGTGATCTGGAGACGCCGGACCGTCTGCTGCAGCGTGAACAGGTGTATGAGGCCATGCAGCGCGTGATCAGCGGGTTGCCGGAAGAGCTCCGGTCGGCCCTGTTGCTGCGTGAGCATGACGGACTGAGTTATGAAGACATTGCCGGTATCCTCGACTGCCCGATCGGGACCGTCCGGTCCCGGATATTCCGGGCACGCGATGCGATTGACCGGGAAATTGCCCCATTGATGCGGGGGGACTGAGAGATGAGAGACACGATGGATGATCGACTCAGAGAAACCCTGTCGGCCATGATGGATGATGAGGCGGATGAGCTGGCCGTCCATCGATTGCTGTCATCCGCACAGTCGGAAGAGGCTCAGGAGCGCTGGCGTCGATGGCACCAGCAGCGTGAAATCCTGCGTCACGGTCGGTCTGACTTCTCATCGGTCGACGTCCGTGCGGGCGTGAACGCCGCCCTCGATGGTCAGGCAGCGCCTGATGACGCCGGCGGTGACCGGAATGTAGTCGGCGCGGGAGAATCGACACGACCGACCGGCGTCTGGCCCTGGGTCGCCTCCCTGGCGGTTGCCGTTGTCATTGGTTTCGGTGCCGGCTTTACCTGGACGTCCCCATCGGCGCTTGGCGGCGCCACGACCGCCACGGCTGCTTCGACCGTTGAGAACACGGTACCTTCCGTCACTCTGGAGGATCTGGAGGACGAGCAGCGGGCCCAGCTCAACCGCTACCTGCTGGAGCATGCACGCAACGGGGATGCGCTGGGTCAGGGCGCTTTCGGGTATGCCCGTGTCGCCAGCGTGTCAGCGGGTCGGTAAATGACAGCCGGAGCCGGGCGCATGAGTGACTGGTGGCGAGTCGGCATTGGGTCTCGATGGGTGCTGGCGCTGGGCATAACGCTCATGGCCGGCTCGGCTGGTGCCCGAGAAGCCGGTGACTGGCTGCGCCAGATGGGGCAGGCCCTGCGTGAGACGAACTATCAGGGCGTGCTGGTATACAGCCGGGGTGACGACGTCAGCTCGCTGCGTATCGCGCACCGGTATCGACATGGTGAAATCCGCGAGCGCCTCGTTCTGCAGGACGGTCAGAAAGCGGAGATTCGACGCCGCAATGGTCGGGTCGTCTGCGATTTTCCGGTGGATGGGCGCATTCACCTGGATGCCCTGCTGCCTTCCGTGCCGTTCCGTTCGGTGGATGACGATCATGTGTCCCGGATTCAGCGTTGGTACCAAACCAGTCTCGACGGCCAGGCGCGGATTGCCGGCCATGAATCGGTCGTGCTGGGCCTGACCCCAAAGGACCAGCACCGGCTGGGCTACCGGCTCTGGCTGGAGAAGCAGTCCGGGCTGCTGGTCAAAAGCCAGGTTCTGTCCACCAGCGGCGAGGCCCTGGAACGGTTCCAGTTCACCATGCTGGAACTGACGGACGACTTGCCGGATGCGTTGTTTGAGTCGGACCGACGGGATGACGTTCGCCGTGGGCCGCCCCCGCGCAACGACCGGCTCCCTGAGCCGGGGTTGAAGGGCGCCTGGCGACTGGGCTGGCATCCGGACGGGTTCCGGCCGGCCCGGGTGCCACACGGGGCGCCCGGGGAGGTAGCGGCGTTTACCGACGGACTGGCCTCGTTTTCCGTGTTCATTCGACAGAAACCCGCGGTGGAAATGCCGCTGGGGGCATCCCGGGTTGGCGCCACAACCATCTTCATGCGTCGCCTCGAGCATGATGGGGAGCGCCACCTGATCACGGTCGTCGGGGAGATTCCACCGGAAACGGCCATGAAAGTCGCCCGGTCGGTCACCTTTGGTGAGGCTCCGGACATCGCAGGCCGGCCATGATCGAAGAGAGCGGCACCGTCATAGCCCGAGTGGGCGATCAGGTCTGGGTCCGCACCATCCGCCGCAGCACCTGTGGCCAGTGTCAGGCCCGCCACGGTTGTGGTCAGGGCGCTCTGGCGTCTCTCTCGGACGGTCGCGCGAACCAGCTTCAGATGGTGAATGCCATCGATGCGAATGTGGGTGATACGGTGGTGGTGGGGATTGGCGAGCGCCAGTTATTGATGGCATCCGCACTGGTGTACGGCGTACCCATGCTGGGGTTGCTGCTGGGCGCGTTGGTGGGTGGCTGGCTTGGGCCGGGGCAGGACCTGTCGACCCTGCTTGGTGGCGGTCTGGGCGCGGGTGTCTCGTTTGCGGGGGTGCGCTGGCTGAGCGCACGCCGCTTGGCGCCGGCTCTGTCGCCGGTATTGCTGCGCGCCGGCGACGGTACGCAACGGATACCGCTTAATAATCATTAACTTGAAAAAACGTCATCCGTACACAAAATGGATAGAGCGCCCCGGCGCGGTCCGGTGATTGCGCCGACGGGGCCGGTGCTATTTTCTCAGTTGATTGGAGAGGGGCATGTACGAACGTTTACTGCGGTCCGGGCCAGTACTGCTGGTCCTGATGTTGCTGGCATCCCTGTCGGTTCAGGCAGCGGAGCTCCCGGATTTCACCAAGCTGGTGGACGAGAACTCGTCGGCCGTGGTCAACATCAGTACCACCCAGAAACAGGGTGGTGCGCGCCAGAGTCCGTTCACTGACCGGCAGCTGGAACAACTCCCCGATTTCTTCCGGCGGTTTTTTGAAGGGCCCAACGGTCCGCCTGGCGGGGGCAATGGCCACGGTGGGCAGACGCCTCTCAGCTCAATGGGGTCAGGATTCATCGTCTCCCATGACGGCTATGTCCTGACCAACAACCACGTCGTCGAGAATGCGGACGAAATCATTGTCCGCCTCAGTGACCGTCGTGAAATGAAGGCGAAGGTGGTGGGCACCGACCCGCGTTCCGATCTGGCCGTTCTCAAGGTGGATGGCGAAGATCTCCCGGTGGTCGAGCTGGGTGATTCCGGCCAGCTCCAGCAGGGGCAGTGGGTCTTTGCAATCGGTTCGCCCTTCGGATTTGATTACACGGTTACTGCGGGCATTGTCAGCGCCATTGGTCGCTCACTGCCGTCCGAAAACTATGTCCCCTACATCCAGAGCGACGTGGCCATTAATCCGGGCAATTCCGGTGGGCCGCTGTTCAACATGGATGGCGAGGTCATCGGCATCAACTCCCAGATCTACACCCGCTCCGGCGGTTTCATGGGGGTGTCGTTCGCGATTCCGATCAATGTCGCCATGAACGTTTTCGAACAGATCCGGGACCAGGGCTATGTCTCGCGCGGCTGGCTCGGTGTCCTGATCCAGGAAGTGAACCGCGATCTGGCCGAGTCCTTCGGGCTCAAGCGGCCCCGGGGTGCCCTGGTGGCCGAAGTGGTGCCGGATTCGCCGGCTGAAGCCGCCGGCCTGCAACCCGGAGACATCATCCTGTCCTACAACGGCGAGTCCATCAGCCTCTCTTCCGACCTGCCGCCGATGGTGGGGCGGACGCCGGTGGATGAGGATGCTGAGTTGACGGTCCTGCGCAATGGCCGCAAGAAAACGCTGGACGTCACGATCGGCGAACTGCCGGACGAAACCCAGCAGGCTCAGCGCCAGAATGGCGGCGGCGAGCCGGGGCAGGGCGCCGGTCCGCTCGGGCTGACCGTGGAACCGCTCACCGAGCAGCAGCGGCGCAAGCTGAACGTTGAGGGCGGCGTGCTGGTGCGGGATGTCGGCGCCGGCCCGGCCCGAAATGCCGGTATCCGCCGGGGGGATGTCATCCGCAAGCTCAACAACGAGACCGTGGCGTCGGTTGACGACTTCCGCCGTATTGCCGCGGATCTGCCCGAAGGGCGCGCCGTGCCCGTGCTGGTGGTCCGCCAGGGACAGCCGACCTTCCTGGTGATTCGTACCGGCGGTTAGGGAACCCCTGAAAAACCAAAGGCCAATCAAACCCGCGGCGGTCACGTCGCGGGTTTTCGCGTTCCGGACGGTCCATCATGGCAATGGGATCGGTTAACCGGTAAAATCCAGTGCCCGCCGTTGTGTTCGGTCCCGGAGCCCGTGAGGAACCGGCCCGGGAGCCTGGAGCGGCGCCATCCATCTTTTCCTGAGCAGGTAACCGAATTACGTGACTGAGCTGAGCCACATTCGTAACTTCTCGATCATCGCCCACATTGACCATGGGAAATCCACGCTGGCCGACCGGTTTATCCAGCTCTGCGGCGGGCTGACCGACCGCGAGATGGCCGAGCAGGTTCTGGATTCCATGGATCTGGAGCGTGAGCGGGGCATCACGATCAAGGCGCAGAGTGTGACCCTGCGGTACAAGGCCCGTGATGGCGAAGAGTACAAGCTGAACCTGATCGACACGCCGGGCCACGTGGACTTCTCCTACGAGGTCTCCCGCTCGCTGTTTGCCTGTGAGGGGGCGCTGCTGGTCGTGGATGCGGGGCAGGGCGTGGAAGCCCAGTCCGTGGCGAACTGCTACACGGCCATTGATCAGGGTCTGGAAGTGGTGCCGGTTCTCAACAAGATGGACCTGCCGCAGGCCGAACCGGACCGGGTGTCCCAGGAGATTGAGGACGTCATCGGCATCGAGGCGACCGAAGCGGTCCGTTGCAGTGCCAAGAACGGGGAAGGCGTCGAGGACGTGCTGGAGGAACTGATCCGGCTCGTGCCACCGCCCCAGGGCGACACGGAGGGGCCGCTGCAGGCGCTGATCATCGACTCCTGGTTTGATAACTACCTGGGTGTGGTCTCGCTGGTGCGCATCCGCCAGGGCACGCTCAAGCAGGGCGACAAGATCCTGATCAAATCCACCGGCCGCCCCTGGACGGCGGAGAAGGTGGGGATCTTCACGCCCAAGCCGACCGAGACCGGCGAGCTGGGCACCGGCGAGGTGGGTTTCATCATCGCCGGGATCAAGGACATCCACGGGGCGCCGGTGGGCGATACCATCACCTATCAGAAGACGCCGGACACGGAAATGGTGCCGGGCTTCAAGAACGTCCAGCCGCAGGTCTATGCCGGTCTGTTCCCGGTGTCGTCGGAGGATTACGAGGCGTTCCGGGACGCACTCGACAAGCTCACATTGAACGACGCCTCGCTGTTCTTCGAGCCGGAGAACTCAGACGCACTGGGCTTTGGCTTCCGTTGCGGTTTCCTGGGCATGCTGCACATGGAGATCGTCCAGGAGCGTCTCGAGCGCGAATACGGCATCGACCTCATCACGACCGCGCCCACGGTGATCTATGAAGTGGTGACCACCGACGGCGAGCTTCAGGAAGTGTCCAATCCCTCCTATCTGCCGGAGACGGCCAGCGTTGAGGAAATGCGCGAGCCGATTGTGGAGGCCAGCATCCTCGTGCCGCAGGAATACATTGGCAACGTCATCGCGCTGTGTGAGGAGCGCCGGGGCGTTCAGACCAACATGACGTTCCTGTCCACTCAGGTGCAGCTGACCTACGAACTGCCGATGGCCGAAGTGGTGCTCGATTTCTTCGACCGGGTCAAGTCAGCCAGCCGGGGCTTTGCGTCGCTGGATTACCACTTCAAACGCTTCCAGGCGTCGAACCTGGTCAAGCTGGATGTGCTGATCAATGGCGAGCGGGTTGATGCGCTGGCCCTGATTGTTCACCGGGACCAGGCGGAGTATCGCGGTCGGGCCGTCATCGAAAAGATGAAGGAACTGATCCCCCGGCAGATGTTCGACATCGCCATCCAGGCGGCCATTGGCAATCATGTGATTGCCCGCTCCACGGTCAAGGCCCTGCGCAAGAACGTGACGGCCAAGTGCTACGGCGGTGACGTCAGCCGGAAGAAGAAGCTGCTCCAGAAGCAGAAGGAAGGCAAGAAACGCATGAAGTCTCTGGGCAAGGTGGATGTGCCTCAGGAAGCCTTCCTTGCCGTACTCAGAGTGGACGATAAATAAGGCCCCGTCGGATGGATATCAATTTCCCCCTGATCCTGGTCACGCTGACCTTTGCCACCGGTTTTATCTGGCTGGGGGATCGGCTGTTTTTCAAGGCGCGGCGTGAGGCGGCGCTCGGTACGGGCGAAACGGCAGCCACAGGCGTGTCGGAGACCGGCAAAGAGGAAGGCGACGAGCGCCGGGAGCCTTATCTGGTGGACCTGAGCCGGTCGTTCTTTCCGGTGTTGGCCATTGTGCTGGTGCTGCGTTCGTTCCTGGTGGAGCCATTCCAGATTCCCTCGGGCTCCATGCGACCGACGCTGGAAGTCGGGGACTTCATCCTGGTGAACAAGTTCGCCTACGGCCTCCGGTTGCCGGTCCTTCGCAACGAGGTTGTGGATCTGGGCGACCCGGAGCGCGGGGACATCATGGTCTTCCGCTACCCGAAGGATGGCGAAACCAACTATATTAAGCGTGTCATCGGACTGCCGGGTGATCGCATCCGCTACCGGAATCACGACCTGTTCATCAACGGCGAGAAGGTGGCGACCGATTTCGTGGCGACGCTGCCGCCGTTTGAGCTGAAGCACGAAATGCTGGGGAATGTCCGGCACGACATAATGGTCTCAATCCGGGAGACCGGCCGGCAGGGGAATGGGGCCTGGACGATCCCCGAAGGCGAGTATTTCGTCATGGGCGACAACCGCGACAACAGTAATGACAGCCGATTCTGGGGAACCGTTCCGGACCGGCTTGTAGTGGGCAAGGCGTTTGCCATCTGGATGCACTGGGAGTCGCTGTTCAGCCTGCCGGAATTCAATCGGGTTGGACTGATTGAGTGAACAACGGTCTGTTTGAATCGATGATATCCGTTCGAAACCACTAAATGAGAGTGCCAATGCAGAAGACACCACACACACAACGCGGAGCCTCGGTTTTTGGAATGCTGGTCGGGTTGCTCCTGCTGGGCATCCTGGTCACGTTTGCCGTGAAGCTGGGGCCCATCTATCTCGATGACATCACCATTCAGGAAGCCATCGAGAGCCTTGAGAAAGCGGACGACCTGGAGAATCTGCCGCCGTCGGAAATCCGCCGTATGCTCCAGAAGCGCATGAGCGTGAACAACATCGAGAACATCAAGGCGGACGATGTGGATATCGAACGTGACAATGGTGTTCTGGTCGTGTCGGTGGACTATGAGGAGCGTGCCGGCCTGTTCCGTAATGTGGATGTGGTGGCAACGTTCAGTCACCGCTACGAACTGACGGGGCGTTGATGGTGAAGGACGACGACCTGGACCGGTTGGCGACGCGCCTCGGCTATCGCTTCGGGGACCGGGAGCTGCTGCGTCTGGCGCTCACTCATCGCAGTCACGGCAATGACAACAACGAGCGACTGGAATTCCTGGGGGACTCCATCGTGAACATGGTGATTGCCGAGCATCTCTACCACCAGTTCCCCCGCGCCCGGGAAGGGCAGCTCAGCCGCCTGCGCGCCCGGATGGTCAAGGGTGTGACGCTGGCCGAAATCGGTCGCGAATTCCGGCTCGGGGATACCCTGCGCATGGGGTCCGGCGAGCTCAAGAGTGGCGGCTTCCGGCGTGACTCGATTCTCGCCGATGCGGTGGAATCGGTGATTGGTGCCATTTATCTGGACAGCGATTTCCACACCTGCCGCGAGCGGGTGTTGGACTGGTTCAGCGATCGTCTGGAAGACCTGGACATCCAGGACACCCAGAAGGACCCCAAAACCCGGTTGCAGGAATACCTGCAATCCCGACAGTTCCCGTTGCCGCGCTATGAGGTGATCTCCGTCGAGGGCGAAGCCCACGATCAGACCTTTTATGTCGAATGTGCGCTGCCGTCGCTGGACCGGACGACCACCGGTGCGGGTGGCAGCCGTCGCATGGCCGAGCAGAAAGCCGCCCGTAACGCCCTGCGCTCGCTGGGCGTGGAGACCCCGTAATGATGGACCCCACACAGCCGGACAACCCGGACAGCCGCTGCGGTTTCGTTGCCATCGTCGGGCGTCCGAACGTTGGCAAGTCGACGCTGCTGAACCACTTGCTGGGCCAGAAGCTCAGCATTACCTCGCGCAAACCGCAGACCACTCGCCATCAGGTGCTGGGCATCCAGACCCGTGGTGACACCCAGACCGTGTATGTCGACACGCCGGGCATGCATGAGGACGAGCCCAGGGCCCTGAACCGGTACATGAACCGGGCCGCCTCCTCCGCGCTCAAGGACGTGGACGTGGTCGTGTTCGTTGTGGATCAGACGCACTGGAACACCGCCGATGAGCAGGTTCTCGAGAAGCTCACACATGTGAAGGCACCGGTGCTGCTGGTGATCAACAAGGTCGACCGGATGGACAATCCGGATCAGTTGCTGCCACACATCGAGATGCTGTCGAAGAAACGGGACTTCGACGAGGTGATTCCGCTGTCCGCACTCCGGGAGAAAAATATGGAACCGCTTGAGACGGCGGTCGAGAAGCGTCTGCCTCAAAGCGTTCACCTGTTTCCGGACGACCAGCTCACCGACCGGCCCATGCGTTTTCTGGCGGCGGAAATCGTCCGCGAGAAGATCACCCGGCAACTGGGCGCGGAGCTGCCATACTCGGTGGCGGTCGAGATTGAGGAGTTCCGCGAGGAGAAGCGCACGGTGCATATTTCCGCGCTGATCATCGTGGAACGGCCGGGTCAGAAGAAGATCATCATTGGTGATGGCGGTGACCGTATCCGCCGTATCGGAGAGGAAGCCCGCCACGACCTGGAACGGCTGCTGGAGCAGAAGGTGATGCTGCGGCTCTGGGTGAAGGTGAAGCGGGGCTGGTCCGACAGCGATCGCGCACTCAAAAGTCTCGGAATGCATGACCGGCAAGGTTGAACAGGAACCCGGTTACGTCCTGCATCGACGGGCCTGGCGTGAAACCAGCCTGATTGTCGACCTCTTTACCCTCAATCACGGCCGCATGAGCGTCGTGGCGCGGGGCGCCAACCGCCCGAAAAGCTCGTGGAAAGCGCAGCTTCAGCCTTTCCAGCCCCTGCTGCTGGATTGGCAGGGTCGGTCCGAGATGAAGACGCTCACCGCGGTGGAAGGGCGGCCGGGCCCGGTGTTTGAGCGCACCGAACGGCTTTACTGTGGTTTTTACCTGAATGAGCTGATCCAGCGTTTGCTGCCGCCGCACGACCCTGCCGAGACGCTGTTCGCCCAGTACATCGAGTCCCTGGATGCGCTGGCGCGGGCGTCCGACGACGAACCCGTGCTGCGCCGGTTCGAGCAGGCGCTGGTGGCGGCGCTGGGATGGGGGTTCGAGTGGGATCGTGTGACCGATACCGATTCGGTCGTCGACCCTGATGGGAACTACTATTATGACCCGGAGCAGGGCATTCTGGCGCAACCGGGCGAGGGCAGTCTGTTGCAGGGGCTGCGTGGCGATGTGCTGAAACAACTGGCTGACGGGCAGTTTGAGACGCCCGAAGCCCGCCGTCTGGCCAAGCGGGTCATGCGGGTTCTGATCGATCACCTGCTGCAGGGGCGGCCCCTGCACAGTCGCAATCTGTTCACGAGTTGGCGAGGAGGCGCGAATGACGCGCAGGGTACGACTGGGGATTAACGTGGACCATGTCGCCACATTGCGGCAGTCCCGTGGAACCCGCTATCCCGATCCGGTGCAGGCGGCGATGCTTGCCGAGGAAGCCGGTGCGGATGGGATCACGGTGCACCCCCGTGAGGATCGACGCCACATTCAGGATCGGGATGTCCTGTTGCTCAAGGACATGCTGACCGTTCCGCTGAACCTGGAAATGGCGGTGACTGAGGACATGGTGACGTTTGCCGAGCGTGTCCGGCCAAGTTGGGCGTGTTTCGTGCCGGAGAAGCGTGAGGAACTGACGACCGAAGGCGGGCTGGACGTGCTGGGGGCCGAGTTGTCGATCGCTCAGGCCTGCCAGCGGCTGGCGAATGTCGGTACCCGCGTGTCGCTGTTTATCGATCCGGTAGGGGAGCAGATCAGTGCAGCACTGCGCTGCCGGGCTGCCGCTGTCGAGCTTCACACCGGCCATTATGCAGAGGCCGCATCGCACGAAGACGAAGAGTCGGCTTACGAACGGATTGCCAATGCCGCCGCCTTCGCGCACTCCCAGGGGCTGATCGTCAACGCCGGCCATGGTCTGCACTACCACAACACCGAACGTATTGCGGCGTTGCCGGCCATGAACGAGCTCAACATCGGCCACGCGATCATCGCCCGGGCCGTTTTCACCGGCCTGCGTGATGCGGTGATCGACATGCGCCGGGTGTTGGATGACGCCGTGTTGTACGGTCGTCGCTGACGTCAGGCGTTCCCCGCCTGACGCTCGGAAAGCAGCTGCTCCCAGTCGGTTTCTTCCGCCCAGGTTTGCAGCCGGTCCATGGCGGCCAGCAGCGATTCGGTCAGTGTCTGCTGGTCATCCGTTCCGCGCTTGATGGCCGTTTCCAGCTTCTCGGTGATCTGGCGCAGCTCCGGCACGCCGCAGTACCGGGTGCCGCCATGCAGTTTGTGGACTCGTTCCAGCAGCGCGTCGGTCTGCCCCGCCCGGGCCATCTCCTCGATGACGGGCCGGTCGGTCATCACCTGATCCAGCAGCATACTGAACAGCTCCCGGGCGAGGTCCACCTTGCCTGCCGCGAGCCGGATGCTTTCCTCCGGGTCCATGCTCGGCAAATCGCGGGAGCGGCTGGAAGGTCGTAATTGTCTCTGCGTGTCCGTCAGGGAGCGGGTTGAGCGTCGCCGGGGGGGATCATCCGGTTGATAGCCCGTGAAGCGGGTCAGTGTGTCCCGGATCTGCTGGCCGCTGACGGGCTTGGACAGGTAACCGTCGAAGTGGCGCCGGAGCAGGCGTTCGCGTTCTTCCGCCAGAGCATGGGCGGTGAGGGCGATGACGGGCGTATGTCGACGCCCCTGTTCCTGGCGGCGTAACCGGGCTGTGGTCTCCGGCCCATCAATGCCAGGCATCTGCACGTCCATGAACACGAGGTCGAACGACTCTTCCTGAAGCCGGTTGAGGGCGTCGAAGCCATTCGCGGCCCCTTCGGCCCGGACCCCCGCATCTTCCAGAAGTGTGAGGACCAGTTTGCGGTTGGCATCGTTGTCGTCGACCGCCAGCACTGCCATGTCACCGGGTGCCCGGGGAGCCGGTCGCAGTGCCTCTTCTTCGGCCGCCGCTGTTTCGTCCCGGCGATCATGGCCATGGATGAGGAAGAACAGGTCGTTGTAGAAGGCGTCGCGACAGACCGGTTTTGTCAGATGGGCACTGGCCAGATCGGTGACTTCGGTCTCTTCGTTCTCAAGCGTGGGGGTGAGCAGCAGGGTGCGGCAGTCGTGCTCCACCTCCAGCTGGCGGAACAGATCCCGGTACTGTTCGGAGGGCAGCAGGTGGCGTGTCATCCCGACAATGGCGACAGCATAGCCGTGTCCCTGTTGTTGGGCCTGATTCACCTTCTGGAGCATATCGGTCGGGGACTCGGCCCGGTCCACGCTCACATCCCAGCCGGTCAGCAGGTGCTGGACAGCCAGTCCGGTGGTGGCCTGTTGTTCGAGGTAGATGATCCGCTCCCCACGCAGGGCGTCCCGGGGTGGGGTTGGGCTGGTGTCATGAGCCACTTCCGTCGGCAGGGTGAACCAGAAGGTGGAGCCGTTACCCAGCTCGCTCTCCAGACCGATCTCACCGCCCATTTCCTCCACCAGGCGTTTGGAGATCACCAGTCCGAGGCCGGTGCCGCCATGCTGCCGGGCCGTGGAGGCATCCGCCTGGCTGAAGGCATTGAACAGCGTCTGCTGCTGGGAGCGGGACAGGCCCACGCCCGTGTCCGACACGGCGAAGCGCAGGGTCAGCCGATGGCTTTCCTCGCTCTCCGCCTCCAGGCTGATGCGCAGGACCACCTCACCCGTCTGCGTGAACTTGATGGCGTTGTTGACCAGGTTGGTGATGACCTGTTTGACGCGCAGGGGGTCGCCCAGCACTGTGTCCGGCACATCGCTGTAGATCAGTGGCACCAGATCAAGGTGTTTGGCATGGGCCGCCGGCGCGAGCATCACCATGACGTCCTCAATGGTGTCCCGCAGCCCCATGGGCACATGGTCGAGGATCAGCTTGCCCGCCTCGATCTTTGAGAAGTCCAGAATGTCGTTGATGATCGTCAGCAGAATCTGTGAGGACTTGCGGATGGTGCTCAGATGATCGCGCTGCTGGCGGGACTGGGGCGATTTCAGCAGCAGCTCGGTGAACCCGATGATACCATTGAGCGGTGTCCGGATCTCGTGGGACATGTTGGCCAGGAACTCGGACTTGATGCGGCTGGCTTCCAGCGCTTCCTTTCGGGCCAGATCCAGCTCGATGTTCTGGATTTCAATGGTCTCCAGTGTCTCACGCAGGTCCTCGGTGGCCTGGTCCACGTTCTGCTGCATTTCCTCCTGGGCACGGTTCAGTTCCGCCGCCATCGCATTGAGGCCCGATTCCAGCTGTTCGAATTCGGGGCCGGCGTGGGTGTGCACCCGTGTGTCCAGCCGACCCTCGCGCAGCCGCGCGACTGCGCTGTTAAGCTCGAACATTGGGTCCGTCACGCTGCGGCTCATGCGCAGGGCGATCAGCACGTTGAGAGCGATGCCCCCGAGAATCATCAGCAGACTCATCAGCAGCGCCCGATAGCGTTCCCGGTCGGTGCGTATGTGCGACATCTCCACGGCCACCCAGCCCACCGGTTCACGGGCACTGGGTGGTGCCTCGCCTGACTCCATGTCGAACATGCTGTCCAGCATCAGCTCCTGAAGGCGGACCGGCATGATGAAGACCGAGCTGTCCTCGGCGGTGAGGGTCGTCATGCCGTCCTTACGGAGATCACCCTGGGTGCGGTCGATGCTGAGCCGTGGGCCGTTGTGCAGCAGTTGCCGGCCCTGATCGTTGTAGAAGGTGATGGAGCGGACGTCGCGCTCCTCGAGCAGGGCGTTCGCCAGACTGCCCAGCAGGTTCCGGTTGCCGGTGAACATGCCGTATTCCGAGGCCGAGGCGAGTTGACGTACCAGCGACTGGCCACGGTCCCGGAGCAGGTTCTCGATGTTGCCGACCCAGCTCTGGGTGAAGAAACTGCCCAGGATCAGTGTCGTCAGCAGCGTGGGAACCAGTGTGACGACCAAAACTTTTTTTCGGATGCCCCAGCGCCGCACTCGTGTCGACTCCCTCAGTGGTCCGCTTCCCGGCCGGTGAGCGCTTCCCGCCGGTGTGTCCATGCCGATCCCCGTCCGGCGACGAACGGGGCCTTCCCTGTCATAATGGGGATGGTTACGGACCTGGTCAGGCCCCGGCTGTTTCGTGATTGGGATACGCCGCACAAGCGCGTATCATGCAGTCGAAAAGTGTATCACAGCCCATTTTTCCGTCCTGTGAACAGGGTGGACGTTGCGGGCGTGGTTGTCAGGAGAATCATCACCATGCACTTCCCGACCATCGAAGACTACATCGGCCAGACGCCGCTCGTGCGGCTTCAGCGGCTGCCCGGTGAGACCAGTAACACCATTCTGGTCAAGCTGGAGGGGAACAACCCGGCCGGGTCGGTGAAGGATCGGCCGGCCATCAGCATGATTCAGGAGGCCGAGCGTCGAGGGGAGATCACGCCGGGCGACACCCTGATTGAAGCCACCAGCGGGAACACCGGTATTGCGCTGGCCATGGCAGCCGCCATCAAGGGCTACCGGATGGTGTTGATCATGCCCGAGCACATGAGCGAGGAACGCCGGGCCTCCATGCGCGCCTATGGTGCGGAAATCGTGACTGTCACCAGGGACGACGGCATGGAGGGCGCCCGGGATCTGGCGCAGAGGATGGCGGCTGACGGCGAGGGCCGGATTCTCGACCAGTTCGCCAATCCGGACAACCCGCTGGCCCACTACCGCACCACCGGCCCCGAGCTGTGGGAGCAGACAGCGGGCCGGCTGACGCACTTCGTCAGCTCCATGGGGACCACCGGCACCATCATGGGTGCATCCCAGTACTTCAAGGAACGCAATCCAGATATTCAGATCGTGGGTCTCCAGCCGTCCGACGGGTCTGCGATCCCCGGTATCCGGCGCTGGCCGGAGCCTTACCTGCCCAGAATTTTCGACGCCTCACGTGTCGATACCATCCTCGATGTGGACCAGCGGGAAGCCGAAGACACCATGCGGGCCCTGGCCCGGGAGGAAGGCATCTTCTGTGGCGTGTCTTCGGGTGGTTCGGTGTCAGCGGCACTGCGTTTGTCGCAGGAGGTTGAGAATGCCGTGATCGTCGCCATCATCTGTGACCGGGGTGACCGGTATCTGTCCACGGGCGTGTTTTCCGCCGACTGAGTCGCGGTCACGAACATTCTGCCGACCCCGGAGACCGCAAGCCGATGAGCCGACGTCGCCGCAAAAAAGCTGTTCCGCGCGAACCCATACCGTGTGAGATTGAATCCCTCAGTCACGACGGGCGGGGTATTGCCCATCAGGAGGGCAAGACCCAGTTTGTTGATGGGGCGTTGCCGGGGGAGTCCGTCATGGCCCAGTACATCACCAGCCGGCGCCGCTTCGATGAGCTGAGGGCGACGGAGATTGTTCAGGCCGGTGACGAGCGGGTGACGCCGCCCTGTGATTTCGCCGACCTCTGTGGTGGATGCAGCCTGCAGCACATGGATCCGGAGGCACAGATTCGCTTCAAGGAGCAGACGCTGGCTGAGCAGTTTGCCCACTTTGGGGGCATCGAGCCGGAGGAGTGGGTGGCGCCGATGCGCTCCCCGGGGCTGGGCTATCGCCGGAAAGCGCGGCTCGGCGTGCGGTTCGTCCCCAAGCGCGACTCAGTTCTGGTGGGCTTTCGGGAAAAACGCAACAGCTTCCTGACGGATATTGACCACTGCTCGGTTCTGGATCCACGGATCGGCGATCGCATCACCGCACTTCGTGACGTCCTGTACGGGATGGACGCCTATAATCGCATTGCCCAGATTGAGGTGGCCTGCGGTGACGAGTCGGCGGCACTGGTTTTCCGCAATCTGGACCCGCTTTCTGAGGCCGACCAGCAACAGCTGGTAACGTTCGGTCAGCACCACGATCTGCACATCTATCTCCAGCCCAAGGGACCGGACACCGTCTACCGGCTCTGGCCGGAAGCGGGGGATGAGCGCCTGAACTACCGGCTGCCGGAGCACGATCTGGACATGGTCTTCCATCCCATGGATTTCACCCAGGTGAACGCCGACATCAATGAACGAATGATCGATCAGGCACTGGACTGGTTGGCGCCGGAACCGGATGATCGGGTGCTGGACCTGTTCTGTGGTCTGGGTAATTTCAGCCTGCCACTGGCCCGCTGTGCCGGGGACGTGGTTGGCGTTGAGGGCGGCGAGGCCATGGTCGTCCGCGGTCGGGAAAATGCGGAACGAAACGGCCTGGAGAATGTCCGTTTCCATGCGGCCGACCTGCAGGCGGATTTCACGGCGGCGCCCTGGGCCCGGGAAGGGTTCGACCGGGTGTTGATTGATCCGCCGCGTTCAGGAGCCCAGGCGGTGTGTGAACACCTTGCGAATTTCGGCGCCAGACGCGTCGTCTATGTGTCCTGCAACCCCAGCACACTGGCCCGGGATGCGGGGGTTCTGGTGGCGAAAGGGTACCGACTGAAGCGCGCCGGCGTGATGGATATGTTCCCTCACACAACGCATGTCGAGTCGATGGCGTTGTTCGAGCGCGACTAGACCGGTGGAAGGCAGACGGATTCACCCATGGTAAAAGTTCGGGAAGACTACGCCGTCACGGCCGACGGCCATGTGGACATCGAGGGCTGGGTGAAAGCGATCCAGTCCCGTACCCAGCTCGACGATGTGGATGAGCTGCGCCGGGCCTGCCGCCTGAGCGCCGAGATCGACCTGAAAGCCTTCCGGGAAGACCGCCAATGGGCGCCCGGGGCCAGCAGTTTCCGCACCGGTGTCGAAATGGCACAGGTGCTGGCCGAGCTGCACATGGACCAGTCGTCGCTGATTGCGGCGGTCCTTTATCGGGCGGTCCGGGAAGAGCGCATCCCGCTGGAGACGATCCGTAAGGAATTCGGGGACGAGGTGGCACGTCTGATCGATGGCGTCCAGCAGATGGCTGCCATTTCCTCGATTCACCATCCGCTCAAAGGCAATGTCCTGGGGCAGACTCAGGGGCAGCTCGACAACGTCCGCAAGATGCTGGTCACCATGATCGACGATGTCCGCGTCGCTCTGATCAAGCTGGCGGAACGGACCAGTGCCATCCGGGCCGTCAAGGACGCGCCGTCCGAGAAGCGGATGCGGGTGGCCCGGGAGGTGTTCGACATCTATGCCCCGCTGGCGCACCGCCTCGGCATTGGCCACATCAAGTGGGAGCTGGAGGATCTGTCTTTTCGCTACCTCCACGGCTCGGCCTACAAGAAGATTGCCAAGCTGCTCGATGAGAAGCGGCTGGACCGGGACGAGTACATCCGCCGCGTGCAGGACTCTCTGAAGGGCGAGCTGGAGGCATCCGGTATCCAGGCCGACATCTCGGGGCGCGCCAAGCACATCTACAGCATCTGGCGAAAAATGCGCCGTAAGGGCATCGACTTTTCGCAGATCTACGACGTCCGTGCCTTCCGTATTCTGGTGCCCGGTGTGCGCGACTGCTACGCCGCGCTGGGGATTGTTCACAGCCTGTGGCGCCATATTCCCCATGAGTTCGACGACTACATCGCCAGCCCCAAGGAAAACGGCTACCAGTCGCTGCATACGGCCGTGATCGGACCGGAAGGCAAGGTGATGGAAGTCCAGATCCGCACCCATGAGATGCACGAGGAAGCGGAATTGGGCGTTTGTGCCCACTGGCTCTACAAGGGCATGGACAAGAGCAACCGGTCGAGCAGCTATGACGCCAAGATCAACTGGCTGCGCCAGGTGCTGGACTGGCAGGAGGATCTGGGGGACCTGTCCGGGCTGGTGGATCAGCTCAAGAACGATGTGGCCCCGGATCGGGTCTACGTCTTCACCCCGGAAGGTCACGTTGTCGATATGCCGCAGGGCGCCACGCCGGTGGACTTTGCCTACCGCGTGCACACCGAAGTGGGGCATTCGTGTCGCGGGGCGAAGGTGAATGGCCGGATCGTGCCGCTGACCTATCCGCTCAAGACCGGCGATCAGGTGTTCATTCTGACGTCCAACAACCAGGCGCCGAGTCGTGACTGGCTGAATCCGAGTCTGGGCTATATCCAGACGTCCCGGGCGCGTGCCAAGGTTACCCACTGGTTCAAGGAGCAGAACCGGGACGACAACATTGCCGATGGCCGGGCCATTCTCGACGACGAATTCACCCGGCTCTCAATCGACGATGTGCCGCTCGACCGCCTGGCACAGCGGGTCAACTACAAGACAGCCGACGACATGTTCGCCGCCATCGGCGCCGGTGACCTGCGCCCGACGCATGTGGCCAACATGGCCCAGGAACTGGTCGAACCCCGCAGCCGGCAGCTCGATCTGCGCCTGAGCGCCAAGGCGGAGCGCTACGGCACGGACTCGGACATCCGGATTGAGGGCGTTGGCAATCTCAAGACGCAGGTGGCCAAGTGCTGCAAGCCGTTGCCCGGTGATCCGATTGTCGGTTGGATCACGGTGGGGCGGGGGGTCACCGTGCACCGCCAGGACTGCATGACGTTCCTCCACCAGCGGGATCATGAGCCCAACCGGGTTATTGAAGTGAGCTGGGGCGGTCATCCTGAGGCCGTCTATCCCGTGGATGTGGAGATCGAGGCGTACGACCGCTCCGGGCTTCTGCGGGATATCACGACCGTGCTGGCCTCCTCCCGCAGCAATGTTCTGGCGCTCAATACCCGGACCAACCCGGATGACCACACGGCCACCATGACGGTGACCATGGAAATCCGCAGTCTTGAACAGCTGGCCCGGCTGTTGGCGCAGATCCGTAATCTGCCCAACGTACTGGATGTGCGTCGCAAACGGAGTCACTGACCATGTCGGAAGACCGCTACACCATCGACGACCTCAAAACACTCATGGCCCGGCTGCGTGATCCGCAGACCGGTTGTCCCTGGGACCTGAAACAGACCTACCGCAGCATTGTCCCTCATACGCTGGAAGAAGCTCACGAAGTCGCCGATGCCATCGAGCAGTCGGACTTTCCCAACCTCCGTGAGGAGCTGGGCGACCTGCTGTTCCAGGTCATTTTCTACAGTCGGCTGGGGGAGGAGGACGGTCACTTCCGGTTTGATGACATCGTCGATGGCCTGGTGCGCAAATTGGTGCGTCGCCACCCCCATGTGTTCCCCGATGGCACACTCGAGAGCCAGGTGGATCCGGACAACCGGCCCTCGGAAGCGTTCATTAAGGCCAGCTGGGAGCGCATCAAGGCCGAAGAGCGTGCTGCCAAACCCGAGCCAGACGAGCGTCCGTCCAGTCGGCTCGATGGCATTGCCGCCGCACTGCCGGCCATGGCCCGTGCGGAGAAATTGCAGCGTCGGGCCGCCCGCCATGGCTTCGACTGGCCGGACATCAACCCCGTCTTCGACAAGCTTCAGGAAGAGATCGCCGAGCTTCGCGAGGCCTGGGAAGACCCGCAACGTGACGCGGAGGATCGCGATGCTCTGGAGGATGAGCTGGGGGATCTCATGTTCGTCTGCGTCAACCTGGCCCGCTTCCTGCAGGTAAACCCCGACCAGGCGCTGCGACGGACCAACCGCAAGTTTGAGGCGCGTTTCCGCGAGATTGAACGCCGCCTCGAAGCCGAAGGCCATGCGGTGGACGGCCAGAGCCTGGAGGACCTGGATGCCGTCTGGGAGTCCGTGAAGGGGGCTGAAAAGGTTACGGAAAATACGTAGCGCGTTCCCGCCCTGTTTTGGGGCGGCCTAAGTACAATCCGTAACCAATCCCACCTTACGAGCCCGCGCGGCTGGGCTACACTGGCCATAGATGGTTCACGAAACCGACACATCGTTGTGTTTCGTGAGGCCGGCGGCCCGTGATCCGGGCCATTCGGTGTATTGGTCGCATCGACCGAACGGGGGTTGGTAATGAAGATCAGGGATCTGGTGAAGTACTGGGATAAACACGCTCAGGGCCGCATGTCGCATGATCGGTATGAGGCGTCACTGTCTGACGCCCATCGCGACGAACTGGCTCGGCTGGCGGAGCTTTACCCGAGAAAGTCCTCGCAGGATCTGCTGCGGGATCTGGTCTCTGCGGCGCTGGACGACCTGGAAACCAGCTTTCCCTATGTGGAAGGCAGCCGGGTTGTGGCGTTTGATGAAGACGGGTTCGAGATCTACGAGGATGCCGGGCTGACACCCCGGTTCGTGACCCTGAGTCAGAAGCACATTCGCCGGATCAAGGAGCGTCAGCTCGAGTCTGTCGCCTGACAGACCCGCGACGAGCTGACCGTTTCCATCCCGCTCGATCCCGGCCCTTCAGGGTCGGGGCGTGCGCCCCTCTCTCCCTGAACGCCCGGCCGTCCGCATACGGGTCAGGACTTCTTGACCGACTCCAGCTTGCTCTTGAGCGGCGTCTCATTCGCCAGATCGTCCAGGGCAGCGGCGATCATGTCGTTCAGGATGTCCGCCTCTGACCGGTCCGGATACAGTTCCGACAGCGCCGCAATGCGCGCCGCATCCTCCATGGGCAGCTGCAGGTCGTAGTGATGGGGGCGTTCCTCATCCTGCTTGCTCGATTCCCAGTGCTTGGGCAGTTCAGTGACTCTCATTGACGACTCCTTTTGTGGATCTCCAGTCATTATAGGGCAGGTTTCGCCTCTCGCTACAGGCCGTTCCGGCACCATGACCTTCTGTAGTATGGTTTAGAGAACTGACCAGCCACGAAAAGCATCGGAGACAAGGACCGATCCATGACGGAGCTTCATCCGGATCTCAGAGACAATGTCCGGCTACTCGGCGAATTGCTTGGTGACAGTATTCGCCAGCACCCGGGCCAGGCCTGTTACGACCGCATCGAACAGATCCGCGCGGCCGCCAAGGCGGACCGCCGCCAGGAAAGCGGTTCCGGCCAGCGGCTGGAAGAACTGCTCAGCCAACTTGGTGATGACGAAATCCTGCCCGTCACCCGGGCCTTCAGCCAGTTTCTCAATCTGGCCAACATCGCAGAGCAGTACCACAGCATTCGCCGCAAGCGGGGTCACCATGCTGACCTGATGGTGGAATCCCTCGGTGACATGTTCCATCGCCTGCTGGACCAGAATGTGTCGCCGGAGGAGCTGCACCGCCGCGTGACCGAGCTGAGTGTGGAGTTTGTTCTCACCGCACACCCGACCGAGGTGACGCGCCGGACGCTGATCCTCAAATACGACGAAATATCGGAGTGTCTTGCGGACTTGGATCACGAGGATCTGCTGCCAACCGAACGGGACGAGATCATCGCACGCCTGCGCCAGCTGGTGACCGAGGCCTGGCACACGGATGAAATCCGCTACCACCGGCCCACCGCGGTGGACGAGGCGAAGTGGGGATTTGCCGTCATTGAGAACAGTCTCTGGCAGGCGTTGCCCCGCTTCCTGCGCAGTCTGGACCAGTCGCTGCGTGAGACAACCGGCGAGGGGCTGCCCCTCGATGCGGCCCCCATTCGCATTGCCTCCTGGATGGGCGGTGACCGGGACGGCAACCCGAACGTCACCCATGAAGTCACCCGCGAGGTATTCTGGCTTGGTCGCTGGATGGCGGCCGACCTGTTCCTGCGCGACATCCGCAAGCTGAGGGCGGAGCTGTCCATGTGGGAGGCAACCGACGCCCTCAAAACCGAGGCCGGCCACGCCCGCGAGCCCTACCGTGCCATTCTGGGGCGCCTCAGGGACCGCCTGATCCGTACGCGGGACTGGGCGGAGGCCTGCGTCAACGGTGACGAAGCCGATGCCAGCGACATCCTGTTCGAGAATCAGGACCTGATCCAGCCCCTGCAACTGTGCTATGACTCACTGGTGGCCTGCGGCCTGGGGTCCATTGCCGATGGATTGCTGCTGGATACCCTGCGTCGTGCCCACAGTTTTGGCCTGCCCCTGCTCAAACTCGACATCCGTCAGGAGGCGAGCCGCCACGCTGAGGTGATCCGCGACATCGTCGACTGGCTGGGGCTGGGTGACTACGAGCAATGGTCCGAGGAGGAACGCCAGGCATTCCTGGTGGAAGAACTCCGCGGACGCCGACCGCTGATTCCGCGACACTGGACGCCGTCCGACGATGTTCGGGAGGTGCTCGACACCTGTGCCATCGTCGCGCAACAGACGCCCGAGGCGCTGGGGTCCTATGTCATCTCCATGGCCAGCCAGCCTTCTGATGTGCTCAGCGTGATCCTGCTGCTCAGGGAGTCCGGCATGGCCAACCCCATGCGGGTGGTGCCGCTGTTCGAGACTCTGGATGACCTGCGGATGGCGCCGAACACCATGCGCGCGCTTTACTCGGTGGATTGGTACCGAGAGTACTGCGAGGGCCGCCAGGAAGTGATGATCGGGTACTCGGACTCGGCGAAGGACGCCGGGCAGATGATGGCGGCCTGGGCCCAGTATCAGGCTCAGGAGCAGCTGGCCGAGGTGGCGCGGGAATTCGACGTGCATCTGACACTGTTCCATGGTCGTGGTGGTACCGTCGGCCGGGGCGGGGGGCCGGCCAACCGGGCGATCCTTTCGCAGCCGCCCGGCACGGTCAACGGCAGTTTCCGTATTACCGAACAGGGCGAGATGATCCGGTTCAAATTCGGTCTGCCGCGACTGGCCGAGCAGAGCCTGACGCTGTACGCGACGGCCGTGCTGGAGGCAACGCTGTCACCACCCCCGGCACCGGAGCCCCAGTGGCGGGAGATGATGGACTGGCTGACCGAGCGCTCCCTCAAGGGCTACCGGGACGTCGTGCGCGAACACCCGGATTTTGTGACCTACTTTCGTGAGGCGACGCCAGAACAGGCCCTTGGCAAGCTGGCTCTGGGAAGCCGGCCGGCCAAGCGCAAGCCCACCGGTGGCGTCGAGAGCCTGCGTGCCATACCGTGGATTTTTGCCTGGACACAGATGCGCCTGATGCTGCCGAGCTGGCTGGGCAGCGATGTGGCCCTGAATGCGGCGGCGGAAGAAGGGCATGAGCCGTTGCTGCGGGACATGATGGCGCGTTGGCCGTTCTTCAAAACGTACATGGACATGCTGGAAATGGTCATGGCCAAGTCCGACCTGAGAATTGCCAACTACTATGAGAAGACTTTGGTCGAGGAGCCTCTGCAACCTCTCGGACAGGAATTGAGGGAGCGTCTCCGACAGTGCATCGATCGGGTGAAGGCGCTCAAGAACGAGGACGAACTGCTGGCCAGTGAGCCCGTATTCGCGCACTCGCTGCGTATCCGTAATCCCTACACGGATCCGTTGCACTATCTGCAGGCGGAATTGCTGCGTCGCGACCGGGAAGGCGAGGGCCGGGGGGCCGTGCCGGAACGGGTCGAGCGTGCGTTGAAAGTCACCATGGCGGGGATCGCCGCCGGTATGCGGAATACCGGCTGACAGGAGTGGATGTGCATGGCGATCGCTGAACGGCTGAAACAGTTTCTGGAACGTCGTGGACTGCGACCGGATTTCATGCGGCACGACCCCTCGGAGAGTCTGGAGGCGGCGGTGGTGTCGGCCGGCGTTGATCCCCGGGAGGTGCTTCAGGCCACTCTACTGATCGACGCAACCGGCGCCCTGATGGCCGTCCACGGTTTTCGCTCGGTGGTGGACATGGGCGCCGTTTCGCGTCTGACCAGTCGGTCATTTCGCATGTTGCCATCCCGCCAGGCGGACCGTCTGTTCCCGGATTGCAGCAGTGGCTGTCATCCGCCGGTGGGCAGCGCCTGGGGACTGCCGGTGGTTGTCGATCAGCGGGTCTGGTCCATGGACACCGTGATTCTGTCCTCGGGACGGGATAATTGCCTTCTGCGTCTGGACGGAGAGGACCTTGGTCTGATCCTTGAGGAAGCCCGGACAGGGCGCATCGCTCTTCAGGACGACGCGGCCGATATTGAGCCGGACGGGGCAGGCGAAATCACCCTGGACGAGGTGGCCGAGCGCCTCCAGAAACTCTACCGGTTGCCGCCGATGCCCGCGCTGGCGCTGCGCATTCTGCGTTTGACACGGGATCCGGAAGCCTCAGCAAACGATCTGTCGAACCTGATCGAGTACGACCCGAGCCTGACGGCCCAGATTATGCGGTATGCCCGCTCGGCCCTGTTCCAGTATCCCGGGGAAGTCCACTCGGTGCAGGAGGCGGTGACCCGTGTGCTGGGCTTCGATCGCGTGGCGCATATGGCGATGGGCATTGCGTCGGCGCGGGCATTCGATGTGCCCCGGGACGGCATGTTGGGGATGGATGCCTTCTGGCGTCACTCCATTTACTGCGCATTCCTTTGCCAGCAGATGGCCCGCCGCCTAAACCTTGATCGCGGACTCGCTTACCTCTGTGGTCTGCTTCATAACTTTGGATTGCTGCTCACCGGGCACCTGTTCCCGGACCAGTTCGATCAGCTCAACCGGCTCAGGGAAAGCAACCCGGAGCAGAGTATGCGGGCGCTGGAGGAACGGGTCTTCGGTGTTGGCGACGACGTGCTTGGCGTCGGTCATGGGGCAATCGGCGGCATTCTCCACCGCCTTTGGCAGCTGCCGGATGCGGTCGTGAAAGCCGCCGGTGTCCACCAGCAGCCCGACTATGAGGGGGATTACGCCGATTACGTGCGCATGGTCCAGCTGGCGAATGAATGGCTTAAAGAGAAGGGCATCGGTGACGAATTCAATGTCGTGGACTGGCAACCGGTTGCGGACCGGCTGGGCCTGGACGCCACCGATGCGGAACGGCTTCTGGAAGAAACCGGGGCCGTAGCCGAGGAGCTGGATGCACTGGCCCGGCAGCTCGCAGCCTGAGGGAAGGTCCGCTTGAAGGCGACTGCCTGCCGTGGGTCGACGTTGGTCCCCTTTCTACTGTGGGCGGGACTTCGTATAATGCCCGGTCGCTTCGGATTTTCACACTTTAAATGGGACGGTTTTTATGAGAGTGATTCTTTTGGGCGCACCGGGGGCCGGCAAGGGAACCCAGGCTCAGTTCATCACTGAAAAATATGACATTCCCCAGATTTCCACGGGCGATATGCTGCGGGCGGCCGTCAAGAACGAAACCCCGCTTGGCCTGCAGGTCAAGGAAATCATGGCGGAGGGTGGCCTGGTGCCGGATGAGACGATTATCGCTCTCATCAAGGACCGGATTCAGGAATCCGACTGCCGCAATGGCTTCCTGCTGGATGGTTTCCCGCGCACCATCCCACAGGCGGAAGCCCTGAAAACCGAAGACATCCGCATTGACTATGTGGTGGAAATCGCGGTCGATGACGAAGAGATCGTGACGCGCCTGTCGGGGCGCCGGGTTCATGAACCCAGTGGTCGGACGTATCACATCAAGTACGACCCGCCGAAGGAAGAGGGCAAGGACAATGAAACCGGCGAACCGCTGGTGCAGCGCCCGGACGACTCCGAAGAAACCGTTCGTAATCGCCTGAATGTCTATCATGAGCAGACCGCACCGCTGGTGGATTTCTACCAGAAATGGGCGAAAGAAGCCCCGGCGGACGCGCCAGACTACGTCCGCGTTGAAGGTGTGGGTAGCATGGACGAGATTCGTGACCAGATCCTGAGCCGCCTCGACGGCTGAAGGCCCATGAACCTTTTGGCGGTTGATACCACCGCGGACGCATGCTCGGCGGCCATCCTGATGCAGGATGGCCGCATTCACGAGCGCTGCATCGTCGAGCCGCGTGGCCATACCCGGCATCTGTTGCCGATGGCTCGTGAACTGACTCATGCAACGGGCCTGTCGCTGAGCGATATGGACGCACTGGCGTTCGGGCGGGGACCGGGGTCGTTTACCGGCCTGCGGATTGCCACCGGTGTTGTGCAGGGGCTGGCCTGGGGACTGTCGCTCCCGGTCGTTCCAGTGTCGTCGTTGGCCACAGTTGCCGCCGGAGCCATCCGGCAGCACGGGTTGTCGGACGGAAGTGGTATTGCCGTTGCCTTCGACGCCCGGATGGGCGAGGTCTACTGGGGCTGTTTCGTGCAACGCGATGGTCTGCCGGAACCGGTATCGCAAGAGTGTGTGGTCGCGCCGGAGTCGGTCACACTCCCTGCTGGAGATGGCCGTCCCTGGTTTGGCGCGGGGTCGGGCTGGCGGTTGTCCGATCAATTTCCCGCCAGCGTTTCACAGACTATGGAAGCCTGTTACCCGGACAGGATTCCTCATGCCGCCGACATCGCCCGCCTCGCGTTGGGGCCGGCCGAGTCCGGACAGGGCGTTCCAGCTGAGGAAGCCATTCCGGTGTACATTCGCGATGAGGTGGCCTGGAAAAAATCGGGGTCGTGATTGGGTCGGGCGCTGTGCAGAGAGGGTTTGCCAGTGCTAGACTTTCGTGGTTGGTTTTCTGAACAGCGCCCGATTGGACGATGCGGGGGCGCCCGATGCCCGGGCGGTTCCCAGGGGTTATGCGAAGCCGAGTCTGAACATGATTGGTGGTGTCGGCAACAACAACGGGGTGGGGTTGCTCCAGCCGGAACGCCCCATCCAGCGGGATACCTCCCAAAATACCCGCCCGACCGGTGATCGCAACGAATCCGGCCGGAATACACGGGCTATTGTCGACGGGGAAGTCCAGACCAACCGTATTGATCCCGAGCGTCTGGAGCGACGCGTCCAGGCCCGTCAGGCGGCCGAGGATGCCCGTCTTGAGCGGTTTCGTGCCGATGATCTTCCCCTGTCCACCAGCCGGGCGCTGGATGCCTTTTCCGGCGTGGCGAGCCAGCGCGACGATGGTGAGAGTGATCAGCTCACCGGCATCGATATCCGCGTCTGATGATCACCTCCGGCGGCCCCTCACTGGCCATTGCGGCGCTGGATGACGCCGGTCTGGCCCGCGCTCGCGACGTGTCTTCAGCCCTGTCATTGCCGCTTTTGCATGAACCCGCCATTCCCAGGCATGAGACCGATTACGCGCTTCTGCTGCTGGTCACGGATCAGGGGCTGGGGTTGCAGGTGACGGGGCGGAAGGCGCCGGGCCCGGTCCGTTGCGAGTTCGTCCGGGGTAAGGCCGGCTATCGCCGGGATCATGGGGGCGGCACCGGGCAGCTGGTGGCCAAAGCCGTCGGCCTGAAGAAAACCCGCCGCACACTGCATGTACTGGATGCCACCGCGGGACTGGGGGAAGACGCCTATGTGCTGGCCGGGTTGGGTTGCCGCCTGACCCTCATGGAGCGGTCCCCGATCGTTCGCGCTCTGCTGGAGGACGGGCTGGGAAGGGCCGCGGAGGACCCCGGTGCCGGGCCGGTCGTGGCGCGCATGACGGTTCGGCCAGGGGATAGCATTCGCTGGCTTGAGGAGCAGCATGAGCCGGTTGCGGACGTGATCTATCTGGACCCGATGTTCCCTGAGACCGGCAAGGCCGCGAAAGCGAAGAAAGAGATGGCGCTGTTCCGCGAACTGGTCGGGAATGACGATGATGCCCCCGCGCTGCTGGCGGCCGCGCTTGACGTCGCCCGCTACCGCGTCGTCGTCAAGCGCCCGCGACTGGCCCCGCCCATCGACGGCCCGGTTCCCGATCTGCAACTGACTGGCAAAAGCAGTCGTTTCGACGTCTATACCCACCAGAAGCTGCCGGAGGGGCCTGCCGAATGACCCCGCCGGTCAGGCCTGGAGCATCGTGACTTCCCGGATGGCCTGGCGCATCTCCGCATTCAGGACCAGCCGTGCGTCTTCCGCGACGCTGTCGAGGGCCTTGGTGTAACACAGCAGGCCGTCGCTGTTCTTCGTCAGGATGCGGTTGCGGCACAGGTTGGCGATGAAGTTGCGAAACAGCGTCTTGTCGAAAAATTCCGGGGCGCTGAGACCGAACAGCACCGACATGCGTTCGGCCATCAGCGTGCTCTGCTTTTCCAGCTCTTCGGCTGTGATGCGCCCGGAGCCGTGTTTGCGCAGAATCGCGATGGCGATGTGATACCGCTCCAGTGTCTGAATGACGCACTGCGACAGGGCGTGCAGGTGCATGGCCTCGTCACTGCCGTCCGTTGGACGCGCCACCCGGTCGCCGTCGCTCAGTAGCAGGCCATGCCGGACCAGCACATCAATCCATTGGTCCACCACCGGCTCGACCTGGTCAATGGGGTAGCGCAGGAACAGTTCTGAGCGAATGTAGGGGTAGATTGACCGGGCCAGGAACAACACTTTTTCCCGTGGCAGGCTGTTGTAGTTCTCGAACAGGCAGGCGACCAGTGCCGGCAGTGCGAACAGGTGCTGTGTGTTGTTGCGGTAGTACGTCATCAGAACGGCGTTGCTGCCTTCCAGCGTGATAACGTCCCCCAGCGCCTGCCGGTAACGGGAAACCAGTCCCATCTCCTCACCGTACTGAAGCCAGTCGTGACCATCGCCATCCGGGAAGGTGACGTGGTCGGAGTATGGGAAGGTCTGGATCAGGTCCCGGAACTGGTTCATCAGACGGACCAGCAGCGTCTCGTCCATGGCAAGCCGGGGTGCGGACAGCAGGACGGTAGCCAGCATGGTAATCGGATTCACCGCCACCGCACTGTTGATGTGAGTCACGACCCGATCGGCGAGGGTGTCCACCGCGCCTGTCAGCCATTGCGGACGATAGTCGGCGTCATAGGCCTCCTCGCGCCAGTCGGGGTGGACCTCGTCCAGCACGGTGGCGAGGTGGATCGGTTCGCCGAAATTGACCGAGACCTGACCGAACGAACGGGACAGTTTCCGGGCCGTGCGTGCCAGCGAGAAGATGCTTTCCTTCTGCTTTTTGCCACCACGCAGTTCGCCCAGGTAGCTCCGGCCTTCCATCACTTTCTCATAACCGATGTAGACCGGCACAAACACGATGGGCTTGCGATGGTCCCGCAGGAAGCTGCGGACGGTCATCGCCAGCATACCGGGTCTTGGCGGCATCATCCGGCCCGTCCGGCTGCGGCCGCCTTCCACGAAATACTCCACCGAATAGCCCCGGGAGAACATGACGTGCATGTACTCATTGAAGACGGCGGCGTACAGCGGGTTATCCTTGAAGCTGCGGCGCATGAAGAACGCCCCCCCGCGGCGCAGGATCGGGCCCACGATCGGCATGTTGAGGTTGATGCCGGCCGCGATGTGCGGAGGCATGACGCCATTGCGGTACAGCACGTAGGACAGCAGAAGGTAGTCGATGTGGGAGCGGTGGCAGGGGACGTAGACCACCGCGTTGTCCCTGGCCACGTCCTGGGGAACCTGGATATTGTTGACGCGCAGACCGTCATAGATCCGGTTCCAGAGCCAGGAGAGAACGACCTCCAGAAAACGGATGGTGACGATCGACATCGCGGAGGCAATTTCATCAGCGTACTTGAACGCCTTCGCCCGCACCTTGTCCGGTCTCTGACCCGTGTCACGGGCTGTCTTCCGGATGGCGTCCTTCACGGCCGTCGTCCGGACCAGCGATGACACCAGCGTGCGACGATGGGACAGGTCCGGCCCCAGTACCGCCTGTCGGACGCGACGGAAGTGCGTTCGCAGGATACGGGCGACCTTTCGGATGGCGCGTGGCTCGTTGTCCCGGTATTCCTCGACCACCTGCTGGAGTGACAGCGGGGGGTTGAACTGCACGTAGGTGTTGCGTCCGTGGATGAGAATCAGCAGAAACTTCTGGAGCCGCCCGGCAACGGACCAGGTATCGGAGAGCAGGATCTTGAGCAGGGACTTCTCCTTGTCCGGAGAGCGGCCCCAGAAAAGCGTTACCGGAACCAGCTGAACGTCCAGGGTCGGGTCTTCCACGGCCAGGTCGGTGACCTGACGGACGCGATCAGTCAGTACCGGGGCACGGCGGCGACGGAAGAGTCCGCCGAGACGCTCGTACAGGAAGAAAAACGAACGCCGGGGGCCTTTGTGCACCGGCAGCGGTGCCTGGGACGAGGGGAGGCCGGCCCGGAGCACCTCCTGTTCCAGGACCAGACGGCTGGATAGTGAGCGATGCTGGAGGACATAGCAAACCGGCTTGTCCGGATCGAGGCCCAGCTCCTCGCGATCCGCACCGATGACATCGGTCCGGACCCAGAGAAACAGAATTTTCCGGATCAGGGTGAGAAACAGGCCGGTTAATCCCGGAAACAGTCGCATTTTGGCTCCAGCTCCAGTCCATCAGGGGGGACCAAGTTTACTTGGTCGACGGCGCCCCGGAAAGCGCGGGCTGGTGTCCGGCCAGGTCAATCTGTTGACCGGCTGAGCCAATGAGAGCCTCGATCGCCGCAAGGCGTCACAGAGGCCCGTTCCCGCACCGATTGGCGAATGTGGTAGCTTTTACCGTCAGTGAGATGGATGCCGAAGGAGGGATCATGGTTCGATGGGTGCCGGAGTGGCAGGCGGGGCCGCCCCAAGCCGGGGATGGTGTGCTGATCTGCCATGGCCGCTCAGTGTTGCCGGCATCCGGAGGCTGGATTCACGACTGGTCGCCCGCACTGACAGAGGACGGGAACGAGCCGGTGGCGTTGGGGATGCTGGACGGTCGCCGTCTCTATGCGGTTCGCGCCCCGGACGATGACCCCCGGGAAGTCCCCCTGCGGGACGCCCTGATGAGCAGCGATGATCCGATGATCGCGGTATTGGGGACCGCCTGTCAGATCATGCGCTGGCAGGAGGACCACCGTTTCTGCGGACGCTGTGGCCGGGCGACGGAGCATCACGGCCAGGAGCGGGCCCGCTGGTGTGCGCATTGCCGGCTTCCGTTCTACCCCCGGCTGGCTCCGTGTGTCATCGCGTTGATTCGTGATGGCGATCATCTGTTTCTGGCGCGATCCAGCCGCCACGCCCATGGGTTTTTCAGTCTGATTGCCGGCTTTATCGAACCTGGCGAGAGTGCTGAGGAGGCCGTTGCCCGGGAAGTCCGGGAGGAAACTGGCTTCCAGGTCCGTAACGTGCGCTATCACACCTCCCAGCCCTGGCCCTTTCCCCACAATCTGATGCTGGGTTTTTACGCCGATTACCACGGCGGAGAAATGCGGTTACAGGCGGATGAGTTGGCGGAAGGGGGGTGGTTCGCGCCGGATGAGCTTCCGCCCGTGCCGCCACTCACGACCATTGCCGGGCGGCTGATCCGCGATGCTCTCAGTGGAGAAACATCGGTATGAGCGCTCGGGTGCTGGTGTTTGATTCCGGGCTGGGCGGGCTGACGGTGGCGGGTTGTATCCAGCGCGAGATGCCGGGTGTGGTTCTGTCCTACCTTGCCGATACCGCCGGCTTCCCGTACGGCGACCGGTCGGCTGGCGACGTCATGACGCGTTGCATCGGGCGGATCAGCGAGGGTGTGAAGGAAACGGGAGCGGATCTGGTCGTGATTGCCTGTAACACGGCCAGTACGCTGGTGCTGCCCCGGTTGCGTGAGCGGTTGACCGTGCCGGTGGTCGGCGTGGTGCCTGCGATCAAGCCGGCCGCCGCTGTCAGCGAGAATCGCCGGATTGGCATCCTGGCCACACCGGCAACGGTCCGGCGACCCTATACGGACCGATTGATTGATAATTTCGCGCCGGATTGTCACGTCGTGCGTCTGGGGTTGTCGGATATGGTGCGCTGGGCCGAAGACAGTGTCCCGGGGGCGGCGCCCGATCGCTCGACCCTGCGCCGGGCACTGGCGCCGCTGATTGAGGCGGAGGTGGATACGGTGGTGCTGGGCTGCACCCATTACCCGCTGCTCGCCGGAAGCCTCTCGGAGGCGTTGCCCGAAGTCCGTCACTGGGTCGATTCGGGAGATGCCATTGCCCGTCGGGTCCGGTTTCTTCTCGACGGTGAGGGGCTGTTGGGTGAGGCGCTGGTCAGTGGCCCGCCCGCGCCATTGGGGCTTTGCTTTACCGGCCCCGTGCCCGAAGGACTACCCTGCTTGCTGGAGCGGGTGGGCCTGGCCGCCGGGTCGCTTCTTTCGGACGAACCCGGCTGCGGCTGACACGTTCAGGCCCCGTCCATGGCCAGTCGGTCGCTGGTGCGTTCGGCGTTGCCGGCCTGTTCCTGTGTGGGGGGCGTTCCGGGGCGACTGGCGCGCTTGCGACCGAGGATGGAGCTGTAGCAGTTGACGTTCAGCAGCTTGAAATGGCGCATTTCGACGATATCGAGCCCCAACTCCCTCATATAGCGCGGGTAGTTGTAGATGCTGTGCCACGGGTTGTTCGCCAGAACCCAGAAAATGGAAGCGGCGGCGTACCAGTAGAACTGTTTGAAGGCCCGAAGAAAGACATTGCCCGTGGGGTAGCAGAAGTCCCCGACCACGACGTCGCCATCGGTCCGGGCGAGCTTCACCAGATGCTCCAGAACCTCCAGCATGGTTGATTCGTCAAAGACATTCAGGAAGAAGTTGGCCACCACCATGTCATACCCGCCGGGTTCGCCCACAGCGAGAATGTCGTCATGGACCTGCCGGATCGACAGGTGGGGGGCTTCTTTTTCCTGCAGATGACCAAACTGCTTCAGCATGGTCTCTGAGATGTCCACGACGGTCACGTCCGCCCCCAGCTCGGCGGCGTGAATAGCATCACGGCCATGGCCGACGCCGGCGAAGAGAACGCGTGTGCCCGGCTGGATACGACTGCTGTCGAGCATGGCGTTCTTGCAGCGGTGGATGTTTCGACCGCTGTAGATCGCGCTGAGAAAGTCGTAGAGCGGACCGATGTACTTGTATTTATCCTGCATGATGCCGTCCGACCGTCCGAATTCGTGAGCCCTTTGTGACCGGTTGCGCCTGCTCATGAGCCGAAACCGGAACGTGGGATGTGTCGGTGTTGACGTTAGAGGAGAGCGGACGTCCGTTTTGTGGTCTGCCCCGCATTTTGGATACATGCCGTTACCCAACGACATGCTTTGCAAACATCGTCAAGAAATGAAAACGGAATGTTGGACAATCCTATAAGGTGCCGTTTTGGGCGCTCGGGTCGTCACCGTCGCTCTTTTGACGTATCTTTGACCAAGACCTGACGTCTTCCCCGGGGCACGTCCTGGCGGGTGGACGTGGGGCGGTATCCGCCCGATTGGCATACGGAGATCGCGATGACCATTGCCAGTGACCATCACTCAGGCCTTCAGCAGCATCGGAGCAGGCGTGGCGCCCTGTTGGCGGCTATCATACTGAGCTTTCTTGCGTCACCGGCAATCGCGAGCGACTCGGATCGCACCGTCAATTACCTTGTCATTGATAGCAAGGCGGCTCCCTTCCAGATTGTTCAGGGCGGCAAGAGCCATGGCGGCATCGTCAGTGATCTGGTTGACGCCATTTTCGAACCGTCCTCCTATGGCGTTAAGCATCGGGTTCTTCCGGTTAACCGACTCAAACAGATGGCGCGTGAGCGTCAGGTGAGGCACTGGGTCACCTATGACGCGACCCAGTGGGCCACCTTTGAGGACGTGGGAACGATGATTCACGAGCCGTTGTTTTCAACGCATCATGTCCTGCTGACCTGTGCGCCCACGATTCCAGACCGGATTTCTGATGTGGAAGCGCTTGACGGCAGGCGCCTCGTGACGCTCCGCCATTTCGAGTATCCGCCCATTGAGGCTGCGTCGCAGAAGGGGCGCCTCAAACAGGTGGCGATTGACCGTTACGAAGCGGGCATCCGGTTGGTGGAACTGCAGCGCGTGGATGGCTTCGTCGAAATGAAAAGCCGGCTGCAGTATCACATGACGTTTCGTGACCGGCCGCCCGCCGACTGCCTGCGCTGGATTGACCTGGACGAGGTGATTCCCGATTTCGACATCTACCTGGCGGTGGATGCGGACTGGCCCCCGGATTTTCGGGATTATGTGGCTCAGCGTATCCGGGAGCTGCGCGATCAGGGTCGTATCCGCGACATTCGCTCCAGTTATCTCACCGAGTAGCGCTGAGGCGTCACTCAGATGGCAGTTGGCACTGGCCTCCTGCCGAACAGGCGCCGCTCGATTTCCGCCGCTGGCGTAGCGGCGCCATAGTAGAACCCCTGAATCTGCTGGCACCCCAGGTTGCGCAGATAGGCCAGTTGCAGGTCTGTCTCAACCCCTTCGGCTACGATATCCAGCTCCAGGCCATGGGCCATCGCGACGATGGCGTTGACGATGCACGCGCCTTCCTCGCCGCGACGGATGCCGTGCACGAACGACTGATCCACCTTGAGTGTGTGGATAGGGAGTCGATGCAGGTAATTCAGGGAAGAATAGCCGGTCCCGAAGTCATCGATCGCAATCCGGACACCGTGACCGGCCAGCTTGCGCAGCTTGCGACTGATCTGCTCCAGATCGGTCATGATGACGTTCTCGGTGATCTCGATTTCCAGATTTTCGGGCGGAAATCCGGTTTCGGTCAGGCATTCCATCAGGTTATCGACGAACCGGGGGTGATCGACCTGGATCGGGGAGAGGTTGACGGCGAGGCGCAGATCGTCCCGGCCCTCGCGGATCCAACGGCCGACGTGACGGCACGCCAGTTCCACGACCTTTTCGCTCAGGTCGGCGATCAGCCGGGTTTCTTCGGCCAGTGGCAGAAAATCGCGGGGATAGAGCAGCCCTCGTTCCGGGTGCTGCCAGCGCACCAGTGCCTCGACGCCGACGATGTCGCCACTGCTACCGGACACCTGAGGCTGGAAGTGCACTCGCAACTCATCCCGGACCAGCGCCTGCCGCAGGTCCCTTTCCAGGCTGAGGCGATGCGCGGAATCCACGCTCATGGTGTCTGAGAAGAAGCGGTAGCCATCCTTGCCACTGGCCTTGACATGGTACATCGCGATGTCTGCGGCCTGGATCAGCTCGTCGATGCTGTTACCGGATTCGGGAAACAGGGCGATGCCAATGCTGACGCCGACAAACACTTCGTGCTCACCAAGCTGGAATGGGGCCTTCAGGGCATCGATCAGCTTGCGGGCAATGCGGCGGGCGTCCTCCCGACTCTCGATGTCGGGCAGCAGCAATGTGAACTCGTCTCCGCCGAACCGGGAGAGCGTATCGCCGCCTCGAAGGCAGCCTCCCAGGCGTTGTGTGACGGACTGAAGCAGTCGGTCCCCCATGCCGTGACCGAGCGAATCGTTGATGACCTTGAAACGGTCCAGATCCAGAAACATCACCGCCAGTTTCTGGTCCTTGCGCTCGGCCTGCGTCATGGCGAGCATCAGTCGATCCTGGAATAGGGCGCGGTTTGGCAGGCGCGTCAGCAGATCGTGATAGGCCTGGAAGTTGATGAAGGCCTCGGCCTCCTTGCGATCCGTGACGTCCCGGGCACTGCCGTAGATGGTTGCGTCCCGGGTGTTACCGGCAACACCATCGCTGGGTAGCATGTTGACGGGGTTGTCGCCGATGGGAAATGCGGTAATTTCGAAGTGACGGTTGGGCTTTCGGCTACCCCGTGTTTTGAGTCGCAGCTCAAAGGTGCGGGGGTTGTCGGCCGAGATGTCCGGGTCTTCCAGCGCCTGGAGACCCCGGCGGATATCCTGCTCATCGATCAGGTGCCGGAAATGACGACCTACCAGCTCTGATGGCGCGTAGCCCAGTAACGACTCGATCTTGTCATTGACGAAGCAGAGCCGGCCCTCATTGTCCAGCATGAACACGATGTCCGGCGATGTGTTGACGATGTATCGATGCAGCTCTTCAGAGCGCTGCAGCTGCGCCTGTACGGCCTCGTGAGCTTCTTCCAGAGCGCGTTTCTGCAGGACGTTGTTGACGGTGGTTAATAGCTCGTCGGGATCGTAGGGCTTACGGAGATAATCCTGGGCACCCCGCCTCAGGGCCCGGCTGACCGACGTGAACGAGGCCTCACCACTGATGACGATCACCGGTACGTCGATGCGGTGCTGCTCAAGGAATGCCATGACGTCATGGCCATCCACCTCCGGCATGCGGAGGTCCAGAAGCACCAGGTCGAACGGCTCGGCCCGGAGCCGGTTGCAGGCGTCGCGCCCTCCGAGAGCCTGTTCGGGGGCGAAATGCTGTTCTGTCAGCAGATCGCACAGACTCTTAAGAAGCCTCGGTTCGTCATCCACAATGAGGATGCGGGCGTTTTTTATTGACGGCGTGTCGGTCTGGTCGTTCATATTTTGCCCGTGGATGTCGGATACATCGTTCATTCCGGCATTCCCTGCCCCGGACACACCCATCGGGAAAATCCGTTCCCGGATGGGAGCCCGCCAGCGCAATTCGCTCACTGGTCCTTGCCAGCTGCCGGGAGGAGAATCCGGAAACTGGTTCCGCCTGCCCCCGTCTTGCAGCTGATGATGCCCTCCATGTCATCAACAATCTGTTTCACGATGCTTAAACCGAGGCCACTATGCCCCGCACCCTTGGTCGATGCAACCGGCTGAAACAGCGTCTGCCGGATCGAATCAGGCAGTCCCCGGCCTGAATCGGAAATGGTCAGTTCGACCCACTGCTTGGTCCCCTGCCAGACCGGTGCATCGGTCTGAAGGGTGATGCGCCCCCCCTCCGGCATGGCCTCCACCGCATTCCGGACCAGGTTGGTCACAACCTGACGGAGAGCGCCCCGTCGGGCCCGGACCAGTCCGGATGCCGATGTGCGCTCCATCGCCGACTCGATGTCGGCCGACCGGAACAGGGATTCCCTGAACAGCGCCTCCATCGTTTCCAGCTCGTCATTGAGATCCGTGATCGGATCATCGCCCGGCGTCTCGTCGAGGCTGGTGATTTCCACTTCCCGGAGCTGTTCGAGCAGGTGTGCCGCCCGATCAAGCTCTTCGCGGACGATGGTGAGGTCGTTGTCCATCGTCTCGGTGTCGGAATCCGGGTTGGCCAGGCGGCGCTGGAGCTGACTGACGTACTGGCGGACGATCGTCAGTGGGTTGCTGATTTCGTGGACCTGACGCCGCACGGCCAGCTGGCGTGACGCCTGGTCCAGCAGGTGCTGACTGTCCGGAGCCGGCGCAGGCTCGGTCAGTCGTCGATGAACGTGGCGACCAAACAGCGTCAGCAGTTCGCGATACCGTTCGGCGCTCGCCCGGGCCTGGAGTCCGATGACGTAGACGCCGCCGGTGCCCTCGGCCGTGACGACCGGTCGTGTCATCAGGGTAGGGGTACCCAGCAGCGACATGAGCTGGCGGTCCAGCACAGTGGCCTTGTCACTGTCGGCATCACCCACCAGCATATCCCCGGTTTCAACCGCCCGTGTGACCAGACTCTGCGGTGCGTCCAGGGGAATGGTCATAGCCGGAGCGCCACCGACGGTTGCCTCTCGGAGGGTCAGTTCCCGGTCCGCAATGGTCAGTAAGGAGGCTGGCCGCCCCGTCAGCATGGTGAGGTGTCGCAGTCCATCGAGCATCACATCGTCAAACGGCAGGTCATTTGGCATATCCTGCATGACGCGCTCGATCATGGCGGTGCTGACCACCTCGCGGAACAGCCGGTCCCGGGCAGGGCGGTCATCGCCCGACCCGCTCAGGTCGATGTTCAGGCTGTCCGCAAGAGACTGAACATCCTGCTCAATGCCCGTGCAGATCTCCCGGGTCAGGGCGCTGGTCAGGCCAAACAGCAGGTGCGCCGCATCAAGTCCTCCGGAATCGGCCAGGGCGAGCCGTGTGGAAAGATGAACCAGTTTGACCAGGTGTCCGGCGTCCCGGATGGAATCCGGGGATTCCTGTTGATACCGGACGGCATCCTCAACGTGCCTGTCGAACCCCCAATGGTGGCAGAGAGCCGCACCGAGTTCGCTGGCCGGGTATTCGGCGACGGGATGATCGGCGGGACTGCTCATGAGGACGAGTTCGCCGGCGTTGTGCAACAGCCCGACCATGTAGGCTTCTTCGGTCGAGGGGTAACGTGTCAGGCGCGCGAGAGCCCGGGCAATCAGCGCCGTGGTCAACGAGTGACGCCAGAAATCGCGCAGCTGTTGCCAGTGCTCGGGTTCAAGTCGCACCAGTAGCTGGCGCAGTGAGGCGGTAATGATCAGTGACTCGATTTGCCGGATGCCCAGGCGCAGCATGGCCTGCTCGATGGTTTTGACCGGGTTGGCCTGGCGATAGAGTGCCGAGTTGGCGAGCGCCAGCATCCGCCCGCACAGCGCCGTGTCGGTATCGATGATCCGGGCGATATCCCGGAATGACGCATCGGAGTGGCATGCCTCCAGCGCCCGCAGTGCGATCTGCGGCAGACTCGGCAGGTCCGTATCGGGCGGTATGTTGATCGGGGCTGGGGGCATAGGTCAACTTGGAATAACGCCTGTCTTTAGTATGGACAGATAGTAGACAAACAATCGCCGTTCGCAAAGGGTTTGATGATTTTTCCGCCGCCGGCACCGTGTACAATGAACGGTTATCACAATAACAGAATGTAAACGGGACCCCGCGTCCCGACCGGGGGGATGACAGAAACCAGTCATGTCGGATTCTCAAAACGCAGTCAGACATCAGCCGCGTATTCTGGCGGTGACCGGGGGAAAGGGGGGCGTCGGAAAAACGTCCGTCGCCCTCAATATGGCCCTGATCCTCTCGCGACAGGGGCATCGGGTGCTTCTGCTGGATGGTGATACGGATCTGGCCAACGTCACCATTATGCTGGGGCAGTACCCCAGCCGGACGCTGGAGCAGGTCCTCAACAATGAATGCACCCTGGAGGAGGCCATCTTCCGGGCGCCCTGGGGGCTTGATGTGCTGCCAGGGGCCTCGGGGGTGGAGCGGTGCATGTCGATCGCGCCCTCGGACCGGCTCTCGCTGATGCGCCGGCTGGCGGGTCTGGAGCAGCAGTACGACTATATCCTGATCGACACGGCGGCCGGGTTGCGGGCCGGTGTGCTCCACATGATTGCCAGTGCCGCGTTGGCGTGTGTGGTCGTCACGCCGGACCCCACATCGCTGACCGATGCGTTCAGCCTGTTGAAAGTGCTCAAGCGCCGGGGCTACAAGCGTACCCCAAGCATCCTCATCAATATGGCCCGCGGGCCCAAGCATGCCCAGTCGATTTTCCAGCGGTTCTACGCGGCGCTCCAGCGCCATCTGGACATGACACCCCATTATCTCGGGGCGGTCTGGCAGGATGAGAGTGTCCGGCGTGCCGTGTCCCGCCAGCAGCCGGTCGTACTGATGCCGGATGCCGAGCCTGCCTGTCGGCAGTTCCGCGTGCTTGTGGACATGCTGAAAGTCCGCTTTGACCAGTTGGAGCCCCGGCGCAGTGGTTTTGCCGCGTACTGGAATCGCGTGGCAGAGAAACAGTCCGGGCGATCCCGCCCGGTTGAAAAGCCGACGGCGCCCGTCAGTGCGGACGATCGCTGGCGTCAGTGGAGCATCGAGCTGGAAGCGCTGTTGGCCGATCCAGCCACCACTGAATTGCAGCGGTATGAGGCGTTGGTCAGTTGTCTCGAACAGCTGGGCCGGCATATGGACGGTGAGACCATCGAGGCGATTCAGACGGGGCTGGCGGCGATGTCCTGGGAGCAACTCTCTCCGGCGCTTCGCACCCACCTGGCCAGCCACCTCCGGCAGTTGGCGGATCAGGTGGACCCACCGCCAGCGGCGCCCGAGCCGGCGTCGACTGACACAACCGGCCAACCCCAGCCCCGTTACGACGAACAGCGTTTCGGACAACAGCAGGCGCTGATTCAGGCGCTGCGGGAGAAGCCAGCGGACGTCTCGCTGGACCGCCTGCTGGCGATGCTGACGGACGCATCCTGAGCCGCCTCCGGGTGGCTCTGTCGTCAAACGCCCGTCGACAGCCAACACTGAAACTTTGGAACAGGTCACCAATTTGTCATTTTGTGCCCTGTAAGGTGGCACGAAAGAACAACAATGGTGCCGGCTGTCCCGGTAGCGGTCCGATCCGGGTGGCGTGAGGTCTGCTTTTCCCGCTGGATGCGGGTGAGTGGCAGAGTTCATGCAAAGCAAGGAACAGGTGCGCTTGAAACACGGTCTGCCGTGGATGGCATGCCCCGATCCGGGGCGGTTTTCAAGGGCTCCGCAACGTCACCATGTTTAGGGAGGAGCGTCATCGTGTCTGAGGAACATCCCAACAGTGCGTCTCATTCCAGGGTGTTGAACGCGCTCAGCGGTAAACAGGTCCTGATCACCGGAACGACCGGTTTTCTGGGCAAGGTCGTTCTGGAAAAACTGATCCGATCGGTGCCGGACATTGGTGGCATCCATCTGCTGATCCGGGGTAATCGCCACTACCCCGAAGCGCGCGAGCGGTTTCTGGAGGAGATCGCCGCCTCATCCGTTTTTGAGCGTCTTCGCAGTGAAGAGCCGGACCGCTTCGAGGCGTTCATCGACACTCGTCTGCACTGTGTGACCGGCGAAATCACCGAGCCGCTTTTCGGCCTGGCGTCCCACGAATTCGATGCGCTCGCCGCACAGCTCGATGCGGTCATCAACTCGGCAGCCAGCGTCAACTTCCGTGAGGAGCTGGACAAGGCGCTGGCGATCAACACCGACTGCCTTGGCAATATCTGCGAACTGTCCCGCCGGGGCGGCAATCTGCCGGTCATTCAGGTCTCCACCTGCTACGTCAACGGCATGAATGCCGGCGATGCGAAGGAGGCGCTGGTCAATCCAGCCCGGTCGGGTATGGTGCAGAGAGAGGACGGCACCTGGGACGTGGATGAAGTCAGGCACGTCCTGAATGACAAGATCGCCGAGCTGCGGCACTGCTATTCGGGGAATGTGCTGGCAGAGAAACTGGTGGATCTGGGCATCCGGGAAGCCAATCGCTATGGCTGGAGTGACACCTACACCTTCACCAAGTGGATGGGAGAGCAGGTGTTGATGCAGGCCCTCCACAGGGCGCCCCTGACGATTGTGCGGCCGGCGATCATAGAGAGTGCGCTGGCCGAGCCGTCACCGGGCTGGATTGAGGGTGTGAAGGTTGCGGACGCGGTCATCCTGGCCTACGCCCGGGAGAAGGTGTCGCTGTTCCCGGGGCGCCGGGCCGGTATTATCGATGTGATCCCGGCCGATCTGGTCGGCAACAGCATCATCCTGTCACTCGCCGAGGCGGTGTCGTCCCCCGCCGAGCAACGCATCTACCAGTGCTGCAGCGGTGCCACCAATCCCCTGCGCCTGGGTGAGATGATCGACCATGTCATGACCGAGGCCCGTGAGAACCATGCCGCCTACGACCGGCTGTTCCACCGTCAGCCAACCAAGCCGTTCATTGCCGTTGGCCGCCGGCTGTTTGACCGGGTCATGGGCGGTGTGCGGCTGCCGCTCAGCCTGCTGGACCGGGTTCTGAAACTTGCCGGAAGCGAGACAGAGCTCAAGGCGCTCCGGAATGTGCGCACCACCATGGAGCTGGCCACGATCTTTGGCTTCTACACCGCACCGGACTACGTCTTTCACAATGATCGCCTGCTTGAGCTGGCGGACCGGATGGGCAGTCGTGACCAGACGCTCTTCCCCGTAGACGCCCGCCTGATCGACTGGCCGACCTACCTCCGGAAAATTCATCTTGCCGGACTCAATCGCTTTGCACTGAGCCACCGCCGGCTGCCGCGGCCGACACAGCGCCGCAAGCAGAACCAGCGAGCCGCTTGACGGTCGCCGCCCGGAGGCATCCTCCGGGCGGGCCCCTTGAGGAACCCGGCAACTGGACTATGCTGGTAGTAGCCGGGCCCGATGTGGCGCGCCCCCGCGTATCCGAGACGCCTGACGGAACCCCGCCCGGGTTCCCAGGGGAAGTGCTCAGCACTTCCCTTAGTACGTTCGTCTAATTCAATTGCCTGGCACCGGCGTGTTGAACTGACCCTCAACAATAATGCGGGGCGCTTGGACGACCCCAATTCGCAGCAATCAGGGGAGCACAATGACACAACAACAGGTGTATCCGGTTAACGAGACGTTCAAGAAACGAGCGCTGATCGACCGTGCCCAATATGACGCCATGTACGCGGAATCGATTCGCGATCCCGACGCGTTCTGGGGGAAGCACGGCAAGCGTCTGGACTGGATGAAACCCTACACGAAGGTCAAGAACACGACGTACGACTACGACAACCTGTCGATCAAGTGGTACGAAGATGGTGAGCTGAATGCGGCGGCCAACTGTCTGGACCGGCATCTGGAAAAGCGCGGCGACAAGACCGCACTGATTTTTGAAGGCGACGAGCCGTCGGTATCCCGCCACGTTTCCTACCGTGAACTGCACGAAGAAGTCAGTAAGTTTGCCAATGTCCTCAAGTCGCTTGGGGTGAACAAGGGCGACGTGGTGACCATCTACATGCCGATGATCGTCGAGACCGCAGTGGCGATGCTCGCCTGCGCGAGAATCGGCGCCATCCACTCCGTGGTGTTTGGTGGCTTCTCTCCGGAAGCCCTCGGGGCCCGGATCGAGAACGGCAAGTCCCGCTTTGTGATCACCGCGGACGAGGGGGTTCGCGGTGGTCGCAAAATTCCGCTCAAGGCCAATGTCGACAAGTCCCTTGAGGGAAGCAATGTCCCGGCTGTCGACAGCGTGGTGGTCGTGACGCGGACCCATGCCGACATTGATTGGAAGGATGGGCGCGACGTTCGTTATGAAGAGCTGATGAAAGACGCGTCCAGTGACTGTCCGCCGGAGCCGATGAACGCTGAAGACCCGCTGTTCATGCTCTATACGTCTGGTTCTACCGGGACGCCTAAGGGGGTGCTCCACACTACCGGCGGTTACCTGGTCTACACGTCCATGACTCATGAGTACGTGTTCGACTATCAGGAAAACGATGTGTACTGGTGCACGGCGGATTTTGGCTGGATCACCGGCCACAGCTATATCCTGTACGGACCGCTGGTGAACGGCGCCACTACAGTGATCTTTGAAGGGGTGCCGAATTATCCGGATGCCTCCCGCTTTGGTCAGGTGGTCGACAAGCACAGGATCAATGTCCTCTATACCGCGCCGACGGCTGTTCGGGCGCTGATGGCGCAGGGTGATGACTGCATGGCGGGGACCACCCGGGACAGTCTCCACATCCTGGGCACTGTCGGTGAACCCATCAACCCCGAAGCGTGGGAGTGGTATCACCGCGTGATTGGCAACTCCAATTGCCCGATCGTGGATACCTGGTGGCAGACCGAGACCGGGGGCATTCTGATTACCCCGCTGCCCGGCGCAACGGACCTCAAGCCCGGTTCGGCGACGCTGCCATTCTTTGGCATCCAGCCGGCGGTGGTTGATAGTGATGGCAACGTGCTGGAAGGCAAGACCGAGGGGAACCTGGTGATCCTCGATAGCTGGCCTGGCCAGATGCGGACCATCTTCGGTGATCACGAACGGTTCAAGCAGACGTACTTCAGCACCTACAAAGGGACCTACTTCACGGGCGATGGCGTTCGTCGGGATGAAGACGGGTACTACTGGATTACCGGCCGGGTTGACGACGTCCTGAACGTGTCCGGTCACCGTCTGGGTACGGCCGAGGTGGAAAGCGCGCTGGTGTCGCATGACAAGGTGGCCGAAGCAGCCGTGGTCGGCTACCCCCACGAGATCAAGGGGCAGGGCATCTATGTCTATGTCACGCTGGTCGGCGGTGCGGAGCCGACGGAGGAGCTGAGGCAGGAACTGGTCCAGACGGTCCGTCAGGAAATCGGTCCGCTGGCCTCGCCGGACGTCATCCAGTGGGCCCCGGGTCTGCCGAAGACCCGGTCCGGCAAGATCATGCGGCGTATCCTGCGCAAAATCGCGGCAAATGAGCACGATCAGCTTGGCGACACCTCCACACTCGCCGATCCGGGGGTTGTCGACGAGTTGATCGAGCACCGCGCCTTTCAGTAGAGCGTCGAAGAGACCGGTCGTGTCAGGGCGCCGTGTCATCGACGGGTTCTGGGTGCGCCGGTCGCCCTGAAACGCGGCCAGCGGGTGCCTCCGGGCATGCCGCTGGCTTTTACGTTCGAGACGAGTTAAACAGGAGTCATGGTGCAACAGATCATCATCGCCGACGACCATCCACTATTTCGTGCCGCGCTTCGCCAGGCGGTGTCCCAGGCACTGCCGGATGCTGACATGATTGAAGTGGAGAGCATCAAGACGCTTCAGGAATCGGTCGAGGAGCACCCCGATGCGGATCTGGTCCTGCTGGACCTGAACATGCCGGGCGCCCACGGATTTTCCGGGCTGGTGTTCATGCGAGGCCAGTATCCGGGCCTGCCGGTGGTGGTGGTGTCGGGCTCCGAAGAGCTTCAGGTCGTCCGCCGCTCCATTGATTACGGCGCGTCCGGGTTCATCCCAAAATCCGCCTCGCTGCCGACCATCACCGAGGCGATTCAGGACGTGCTGGAAGGTGAAATCTGGCTACCGGATGGCGTGGCCGAAAAAGTCGAGCGCATGCAGGCTGACGTGACCGACTTCTCCGACAAACTGGCGTCGCTGACGCCTCAGCAGTTCCGGGTGCTCGGTATGCTGTCAGAGGGCATGCTCAACAAGCAGATTGCGTTTGATCTGGAGGTGTCTGAGGCCACCGTCAAGGCGCACATCACTGCCGTGTTCCGCAAGCTGGGCGTCCGCAACCGGACCCAGGCCGTGATCGCCATCCAGCAGATGGAAATCGACCCCTCCGACACGTCGCTGTCCGGGACCTGATAGCGGACGGGTGTTCGCTGTTATGAGAATTCTTCGCCGACGACTGATTAATGTTGCCGAACATTTAGAGGGTGTTGTAAATGGCGTCGCCCAGCGGTCACTCCGTTGTCTGATCGGGATCGGCTGGTGGTCATTGCCGGAGGAGCGACAGGGATGTCGCGGTCGCATTTGGCGTCAGGGACGACCATCAAATGCAGCGTAGGCAATGATTACCAGCCGGTCCCAGGCACCTTCGTCGAGAGCCGAAACCGGTCGCCCTGGCGGGCGACTCCGAAGTCGGAGACATCGGCTACATGTTCAACGATAGCCTTTTGCTGCACCCTCTTTATGTTCGGAGCGGCCGGCAGGCCGCCGAGCGATGTTTTCCAACCGATTGCTGTCAGGGAGCCTAACGGCTCCTCCGAACATAGATGTTCGGCTACATCAGAGGCTCAACACACGGGCGCTTCCGTGATTTCCGTGTGCTTCCGTGGCCGTTCCCCCGCTGTTGTCCGTTTTCTCTCCTGATCGCCTCCCAACCAACTGACGACATTTTCATCAAATCGTGAAGGTGATGTATTGCATCAGCCGGGCGGGCCCTGTATTGTTAATTCAGCTTACACATGTACTCTTAAAGTGGAGTGATCAAAATGAATGCAGCGGTCCACCCTGAAGAATACGGGGCGGCGACTTTCGGCGAGCAGGACGAGCGTGAGCTCAGAAAGCGCCTGAAGGCCGAACTGCCAGAAGACACCTTTCAGGCCCGCAGCTGGCGCGCCATCTGGTTCCTGCCTTTGCAGCTGCTGATCTGGGGCGGTATTGCCACGATTCTGTTTGCGGGGCTGCCCTGGTACGCCAATCTGGGACTGGCCCTGGTTGTCGGCCACTCCATTGGCTCACAGGGGTTTCTGGCGCACGAAGTACTTCACGGCGCGCTGGGCATGAGCCGGCGGGTTCAGAACGTCTTTGGCTGGCTCGGTTTCGGGCCCATGCTGGTGACGCCGGAGTTCTGGCGGAAGTGGCACAACAGCGTGCATCACGCGCATACCAATCAGGGTGATGAAGACCCGGACAGCTTTGGCACCATGCGCCGTTACAAGGCCGACCCGAAGCAGAAGCGGTTCGTGAAACTCGCACCCGGTGGCCGTACCTGGTACAGCTACCTGTTCCTGACCTACTCGTTCACGTTCCACGCCCAGCTGGTGCTGTGGATCCAGGCGAAGAAACGCAAGCACTTCAAGGGCTTCAATCGTCGTAAGGCGATCGCTCAGGTGCTGGTGATTGCGGGGCTGTACGCGGCGTTGGCCATTTATTCCGGACCGTTGGCGCTGTTCACGGTGGTGATTCCGTTCATGGTGGCGAACGCAATGGTACAGGGGTACATCCTGACCAACCACTTTCTGCGGCCACAGACGGAGACCAATAATCCGCTGGACAACTCAATGAGCGTGAAGACGCTGCCGATTCTTGACCGGCTGCATTTCCGCTTCAGCCATCATGTGGAGCATCATTTCTTCCCGAAGATGCCGTCCAACAAGATGCCGCGGGTCCGGTCCTGGCTGCAGGAGAACTATCCAGAGCGGTACGTGTGCCCAAGTCACTGGGAAGCGGTCCGGTTGCTCTATAGCACGCCTCGGGTCTACAAGACAGCGACCACGCTGGTGGACCCGAACGACCCGGACAAGACGTTTGATCTGCTGCCGCTTCAGCGGAAGATGAGCGCCGCGTCCGAAGCGGCCTGAAACCACAACGGGGAGCCGGTTACGGCTCCCCGTTCCCCATCACGAATTCCAGCCGGCCCGGCGCCACGCGGACGTCACTGGGTACCATGCCCAGCAATCGCTCCCCCAGGTTTGTGTCGTCCAGCCTGTAGACCGGTACAGTCTCCAGCCATTGCGCGACGAATGACATCATCGTGTCGGAGACCGGCGCGATGTCCCCATTGAAAAAGGCTGACTGGATATCGCTCTTGAGCAGTTTCAGATCCCGGATGTAGACAGCCCGTTCGCTGCTATCGTAATAGGGCGCGCCCTCCACCTCCAGCGCAATGTCGACCGGCAGTCGCGCCACGAAAGCATCCACGCTGACCTGCCCGGCGATGTCCAGTATGGCGACATTCCGCCCGTCCGGGCCCAGGGTGATGTCGGCGGAGGTCAGTGAGGCGTTGAGTGGTGAGTTGGCGCCCGCCTGGTGTTCGTCAAACCGGTTTACGGCATCGTGGAGGTAGCCTTCCAGTGTGCTTTCGGAGACGGAGTAGGGGGAGAAGCTGGCGCAACCGCTGACGATGGCCAGAGTGGCCGTCAGCGAAAGCGCTCGGAGCAGGGTCATTGGGGTCATCGGGACGTCCTTTTTCAGTCGTTTTCCGCGCTGGCGTGTACCTGTGGCACGCCGTCCTGATCAAAGTGAACATCAATGATCATTGGCTGGCAACAGACCTGGCAGTCTTCGACGTACGATTGCTCGGGCACGGAGGGATCGACGCTGGTCTCAAGCCATTCCCAGCAGTAGGGACACTGGATGCGGGCGGGTTCAAGCATGCGGTTATGATGGACCGGGGAGTGGACCCCGGTCCAGTCATCGGATGATCGTTAGAAGTTCTGTTTTGCCATCCAGGGGATGATGCGGTCGAATGCTTCTTCGAGTTTTTCGCAGGGGGCTGCGAAACTCAGCCGCATCGCGTTGGTCGTGGTCTCGCCGAAGGCATCGCCTGGTACCACGCACACACCGGTCTCCTTGAGCATGCGAAGTGCCAGGTCGTTACCATCCACGTGCGGCGGCAGCTCCGGGAAGGTGAAGAAGGCGCCTCCCGGCTGGTAGCCGGTCAGGTGTGGCGTCTGATTCACCAGCTCGACGATTTTGTCACGACGCTCCTGATAGATCTTCACCATGTCCCGTGTTGGCTGCTGGTCGCCGGTCAGGGCAGCAACGCCCGCGAATTGCGACGGCGTGTTGGCCACCGATGTCGTGAACATGTGATAGCGTCGCAGTGACTTGATGGTCGCCTGGCTCGAGATCACCCAGCCCACACGCAGCCCCGCCATGCTGTAGGTCTTGGAGAAGCTGCTGATGCACATGATGTTGTCCAGGTCGACGCTGCACTTCAGAACGCTGGCGTATTCCTGGTCGTCGAAGATCAGGTGGTCATAGACCTCGTCACTGAAGACCTGGATGCCCCGGAAGGCACACTCTTCCAGTATCGTTTCGATGGTGCTGCGCGGATACACCGCCCCAGTGGGGTTGTTCGGTGAGTTGAGCACCACCGCGAACGTGCGTGAGCCCATGGCCCGGATCACTTCGTCCGGGTCGAGCTGGTGATTGTTCTCGATCCGCGTCGGAATGAACTTCACCTCGCCGCCGTTCATGCGGATCAGCGGCGCATAGATCAGGAATGACGGATCGGTCACGATAAACTGGCGTCCCGGCGCGGCGGTTGCCGACAGAGCCAGGTACATTGCCTCGGTGGCACCGGACGTGATCAGGATGTTGTCCCGGGTCAGCTTCCGGTCGTAGCGCTTGCTGTAGTAATCGCGCAGCGCGACCAGAAGTTCCGGAAGACCCGCGTCCATGGTATAGCCAGTCTGGCCGGCGTGAAGCGCATCCACATAGGCATCGATGATGTGCTTGGGCGTCGGTAGATCCGGTTGGCCGATCGACAGGTGGATCACGTCCTTCATCGACGCTGCCATATTCACCATGCGACGGATGCCCGGAATGGGGATCGCCTGCATCGCCGGATGCCAGCGGGCCTTGGTCTTACGGTACTTCACCTTGCGCGGCGCCGATTTACCGGCCTGGTTGAGCTTTTCAGCGTCGGCCATGATCGTCTCCTGCTCACGAAACGAAATCGAGATGATTGAAACTTTCCGCAAAGTTTCCTGACTGTGTCGGTGACCCTGTCGCGCTCGGCCCAAAACGGGTTTTCGCCACCGACATCTTAGGGCAGATTAGTTTCTCTCCAGTGGGGGGGCAAGGAGTGGATATCCCCTACATGGGTCGAGTTGACCAATGCGTGGGCAGGCGACAGACTCCAGAGTAGGTTTATCAATCGTTAGCACTCGGAGGCTCTATGACGCAGGACAATGGCAAGCCGGTCGTCACCGTTCTGACCGCACCCGGGGAGCCGGAACCGCCGGGCGTGGACGCGGTCCGCGAGCAGGCCGAAGTGCGGTTCGCCTCCGACGAGAAAACGCTGCGCGAGACCCTGCCGGGCACCCAGGTCATGATGGTGACCGATTTCCGCACCGAGGCCCTTGCTGCTGCTTGGCCGGAGGCTGATCAACTGGAATGGATCCATGCCACGAGTGCCGGTGTGGATGCGCTCATGTTTCCTGAGCTGATCGACGGCCCGGTCACCGTCACCAACGCCCAGGGCATTTTCGACCGCACCATTGCGGAGTATGTCCTCTGCACCATCCTGATGTACTGCAAGGACTTTCCCGGTTCCATTCGCTATCAGACAAAGCACCAGTGGCAGCACCGGGATACGGAGCGTGCCCAGGGCCGCCGCGTGCTGATTGTGGGGGCGGGGTCCATCGGACGCCAGATCGCCCGGCTGACCAGTGCTATCGGAATGGAAGCCCACGGCGTGGCCCGCCGGGCCCGTGATGAGGACCCGGATTTCGAAGCGGTCCACAGTAATGACGAGCTGATGGATCAACTCGGATTGGCAGACTTCGTCGTCGTGGCAGCACCACTGACACCGGCAACGGAAGGGCTGTTCGATCGCAAGGCGTTCCAGGCCATGCGCTCCGACGCGCGCTTTATCAATATTGGCCGTGGCCCGATCGTCAAAACGGACGACCTGGTGGATGCCCTACGGGCCGGCGACATTGCCGGTGCCGGGCTGGACGTCTTCGAGGAAGAGCCACTGCCGGAGGCCCACCCGCTCTGGGACATGGAGAATGTCCTCATTACCGCCCACATGGCCGGCGACTTCATCGGCTGGCGCAAGGCACTGACCGAACAGTTCCTCGACAACTTCCAGCGCTGGAAGCAGGGCGACGACCTGTTCAATCTGGTGGATAAGAAGCTGGGTTACGCGGCGAAGTGATGACGGTGTGGCCACGGAAGAACACGGAAAGCACGGAAGCGCCCTTCGGGCGCAAATAAAGACAAGTGGCAAGTCAAAAGTGACAAGTGAAAAGAAAAACGAGCCATGCCCCCCATCGCGAACGGCAGGGCTGGCGATGAAATGGCCCCGCTGTCTGCCCGACAAAGCGACCAAGCACTTGCCACTTTTTCAGCGCCCAAAGGGCGCTTTTCCGTGTTCTTCCGTGGCTAAATAATCTGCGTTTTCCGTGGAGCCTGCTATTCAAGCCGCCCCAGCACCGAATCTCCAATCGTTTTCGTGTCCCGACGCTCGCCGCCATGGTCCGCCAGGTCGCTGGCGACGGCGTCATAGAGTGCATCCCCTGCCTGTAGCAAGGCCCTATCCTCACGCCCCAGCCACTGGAGCATACGCGCCGTGGTGAACAGCATGGCGGTAGGGTCGGCCAGGCCCTCACCCGCGATGTCCGGTGCGCTGCCATGGGTCGGTTCGAACATGGAGGGCAGATCCGGGTTGTCTGGGTTCAGGTTGCAGGACGGTGCGACACCCATACCGCCGGAGAGGACCGCCGCTAGGTCTGTCAGGATGTCGCCCTGAAGGTTGCTGGCCACCACCACGTCGAATGCCCAGGGGGCCTGTACGAACTTCATGCAGGCCGCATCCACCAGCTCGTGATGGGTTGCGACGTCCGGGTATTCCTTCGCAATGGTCTCGAATGCCTCGGTGTACATGTCGCCCCAGTACCGCAGTGCGTTGCGTTTGGTAACGATGCAGACCTGGCTCTCGCAGGTTCGGCCATCGAGTGTCTCAAACGTTCGGGTGTGTCCTTCCTCGGCGCGCCGGCGGGCGCGCAGCCGGGCCTGCTCGAAGCCGTACCGGATGATGCGCTCCGTGGCGCGACGGGTGAACACCTCCATCTGGGTGGCCACCTCGTCCTGTGAGCCCGGCCGCAGACGACCGCCCTGGCCAACGTATTCGCCTTCGCTGTTTTCCCGGATGACCAGCATGTCGATGTCCTTCGCCCGGTCGTCCGCCAGGTACTGGCGAGCACCGGGGAGCAGCCGGGCGGGACGTTCGCAGACCCACTGGTCGAACCCTTTGCGCATCTGCAGAAGCGGCGCCAGAGAAATGCTGTCCGGGAGCAGGTGCCGGTTCGGATTGCTGGTTGGGCCGGGGTCGCCCAGCGCACCGAGCAGTATCGCGTCGAATGCCCGCAGCCGGTCGAGCGCATCGTCGGGCATGACCTCGCCATGCTGCTCATGCCAGCGGTGGGAAGGCCAGTCAAAGGTTTCCCAGTCGAGCGCCAGTTGCCGGCGTTCCCTGAGTGCCTCAAGACACCGCACGGCTTCACCGATCACTTCCGGTCCGATGCCGTCGCCCGGGGTAATGGCAATGCGCTGGCGCGTGGTCATTCGCTGACTCCTGTCTCTGTTGGTGGCTGGTATTGACGACACGCGGATCGGGTGTCTTAGCGACATTGTAGTGGTCAATGACGTCCATGCCACCATCGGTTGTCCTTGGTCGTATTCGATGTTGCCGCTATAGTACTGGGAACAAACCGTGTGAACGGCATCGACGGTCGGATTAGCTCTTCTTGGGGGAACGTGTGAGTCAGCCACCTCTGCTTTTTGACGAATCTCACTGTGAGGAGTGCGCCTGTGGCAAGGGCCTGGATTTTCAGTTCAGCTTTGCGTTCCAACCGATTATTGATGCGACGACCCGGAGTGTTTTCGCCTACGAGGCGCTGGTTCGCGGACCAGGTGGGGAGGGCGCACTGTCTGTGCTGGACAAAGTGACCGATGAAAATCTGTATGCGTTTGATCAGGTTTGTCGGGTCAAAGCGGTCAAGCTGGCCTCTCGGTTGAATATGAGCGCTTATCTGAGCATCAATTTCATGCCCAACGCCGTCTACCAGGCGGAGTACTGCATTCGTACCACGCTTGCCGCGGCCAGAACTTATCACTTTGACACAAACAAGATCATCTTCGAAGTGACTGAAGGGGAAAGCCTGACCGATCTTGACCACTTGGTTTCGATCATTGATGCCTACCGTGAAATGGGGTTCCTGGTCGCGTTGGATGATTTTGGTGCCGGAATGTCGCGATTTAATCTGTTGATGGCCAGCCCGCCCCATCTCCTCAAGCTTGATATGGGATTGATTCGTGATGTGGATCACCAGGCCAATAAGCAGGCAGTGGTGATCGGCATTATTGAGACAATAAGCCGCCTCGGCGGCCGCATCATCGCTGAAGGCGTTGAGACCGAAGCCGAGTATGCCTGGTTGCGGGAGCACGGGGTTGAACTGTTCCAGGGCTTGCTGTTTGCCCGTCCCGGATTTGAAACCCTCCCCGAACCCTGGTTCCCGGAATAAGAGGCATCCATGGCCTATCGGCTGGTCGTTCTTGTCTTTGCCATTCTGCTTGTCGTCGCCCTGTTCGGGCTGATCTGGTGGCTCTGCCGCCTGTTTCTGAGTCATCATGGCGAAGTTAAGAACCTGAATGAAAAGACCCAGGTGCTGGCAACCTGGACCTTCGCCGGCGTCGCCGTCGGACTGGTGTTTGTGGTGTTAGGCGCCTTTGTGCTCGGCCCGTGGGCGTTCTACCGCACCGTTGCCTCGCACGATGTCGCGGTGGATGACGCCGCCGCCGTGCTCTGGGGTTTCGGCATCGTCCTCGCCAGTCTGGTGATTTCGGCGGGTGGGTTGCTGATTCTGTTTAATGCCGTAGGGGCGCTGTAGATTGGCCACGGAAAACACGGAACGACACGGAAAAATGCCGTAGGTTGGGCTGACGCAGGAAGCCCAACGTAAAGCGTCGGTTGGCTGTCTGGTTTGTTGGGCTTCCTGCGTCAGCCCAACCCACTCGTCCGTTTTCTATCTGCGCCCGCAGGGCGCTTTCCGCGTCCTTCCGTGTTTTTCCGCGGCAAATCGATCTTTCTGTGGCAAACGTCGATCACTGCTCCGCCACACCATGCAACTGCTCCCGGAACCACAGCAGCGCCGGCTCCTGCTCGTAGGCCCGGTGCCAGTAGAGGTGCACGTTGATCGCGGGCATCTCGGTCGGCATGGGAAGCATCTTGACGTTGGCCTGCTCGGTGATGATCCGTGCGTAGGTTTCCGGCATGGTCACCAGAAGGTCGGTGGTCTCGGCCACCCGGCAGGCGGCAAAGTAGTGCTGGCATCGTAGGGCGATCCGGCGGTGAACGCCGAGTCGGGATAACTCGAAATCCTCCACGCCCGGCCCCTCCGTTCGGGAGGACACCAGCACATGGCGGGCCTCAAGATAGTCGTCCAGTGTCAGCCCGGCCTCCACGGCCGGATGGTGGCGACCTGCGATCACCACCAGACGGTCCCGGCGCAGCAGTTCGTGAGAGGTCTGATTGCTCACCGGCAGCAACACATCAACCGCGAAATCCAACTTACCCGAGGCGAGGGCGGTTTCCATGTCCCGCCGGGCGAGACGCTGACTGACCACGTCGATTTCCGGGTAATCCGTCAGGTTGCGCATCAGGGGCGGCAGAAACGTGGACTCCAGAACGTCGCGAAGGCCGAGTGCAAAGGTTTTGCGCTGGGTGCGCGGATCAAACGCGTGAAACTGATTGACGGCCGTCTGGATCTGGGTCAGCCCGGGGCGCATGGATTCGGCAAAGCGCCGGGCCAGGGGCGTCGGCACCATCCGGTTCCCCTGGCGGGTGAACAGAGGATCGTCGAAGTGATCACGCAGCCGCGACAGCGAATGGCTGACGGCGGGCTGCGTCAGGTGCAACGCCTGGGCCGCTCGGGTGAGGCTGCCCTCCCGGTAAATGGTGTCAAAGACGTGCAGCAGGTTCAGGTCAAGACGGTTCAGTGCCACGGCGTTGTCCATAAGCGGAATTGATTTCGCCTGATTAGAATAATTCAGTCGCCTCATGCGGAAAAGGGGCGGTAGGGTGGTTGCCATCATTCATCAGGGGAGACAGGGCGATGGACTTCAACCTCTCGGATAACGGCCAGGCCTATCTGGATCGTGTCAAACAGTTCATGCGGGATGAGATCTTTCCGGTTGAGGACCAGGTCAAGCAGGAAATGGCGGCACTGGATGACCCCTGGGTCGAGCTGCCCGTCATCCGGGAACTGAAACAGAAGGCGAAATCCCAGGGCCTCTGGAACCTGTTTCTGCCGGACAACGAGCACGGCTGCGGTCTGCTCAATTCGGACTATGCGCTGATCGCCGAGGAAATGGGTCGTAGTTTCATTGCGCCGCCGATCTTCAACTGCAACGCGCCGGATACGGGCAACATGGAAGTGCTGTTGTATTACGGGTCGGAGGCGCAGAAGCAGCAATGGCTGACGCCGCTGCTCAACGGCGAGATCCGCTCCGCCTTCTGCATGACCGAGCCCGATGTCGCCTCCTCGGATGCCACCAACATGGCGGCGACGGCCGAAGTGGACGGCGATGAGGTGGTCCTGAACGGGCGCAAGTGGTGGAGCACCGGTATCGGTCACCCGGACTGCAAGGTGATTATTTTCATGGGCCTGACCGACCCGGAGGCCCACAAGCACCAGCGCCATTCCATGGTTGTAGTGCCGAGGGACGCGCCGGGGGTGACGGTGGAGCGGATGCTGCCGGTCTTCGGTTCCTATGACGAGCCGTACGGCCATGGTGTCGTGCGCTTTGACAACGTCCGGCTGCCGAAGAGTGCCATCATCAAGGGTCCGGGGCGCGGGTTCGAGATTGCCCAGGGCCGATTGGGGCCCGGCCGGGTTCATCACTGCATGCGTGCGATCGGCGCCGCCGAACGGACCCTGTCGCTGATGATTGATCGGGCCACCAGCCGGGAAGCGTTCGGGCGCCCCATCGCTAAACTGGGCGGGAATCCGGACATCATTGCCAACGCCCGGATGTCGATCGAGCAGGCGCGCCTGCTGACGCTCAAATGCGCCTGGCTGCTGGATACCAGGGGCATTATGGGGGCGCTCAGCGAAGTCGCCATGATCAAGGCGGTCGTGCCGCAGATGCTGCAGACGATTGTGGACAATGCGATCCAGATCCATGGCGGCGGTGGCGTCAGCGACGACGATTTCCCGCTCACCGAACTCTACGCCTATGCCCGCGTGCTGCGACTGGCCGATGGCCCGGACGAAGTCCACCGTGCCACCGTCGCGAAACTGGAACTCAAGAAACACTCCCGATAACACGGCAGATACAACTATGAGCAAGCGAGTATTCATAACCGGCGGTGCCAGTGGTCTCGGACGGGCCGTCGCCCTGTGCTATGCCCGCAGTGGCGCGAAGGTGTGTATCGGTGACATCAGCGCCGATCAGGGTGAGGAAGTGGCGCGGGAACTGACCGACGCCGGCGGCGAGGGCCGTTTTGTGGCCTGTGACGTACGCCGTATCGGGGATCTGGAGGCGGCAAAGGACGACATGGTGTCGGCCTGGGGCGGTGTGGATGTGGTCATCAACAACGCCGGTGTGGCCTCCGCGGGCAGTATCGAGGACACGACCATTGCCGACTGGGACTGGATTCTCGACATCAACGTCATGGGCGTGGTGCGCGGCTGCAAGGTGTTCACGCCGCTGTTCAAGGAGCAGGGGCAGGGCGCCTTCGTCAATGTGGCTTCCATGGCTGGCTTGATGCTGGCGCCGCTGATGGGCAGCTACAATGTCTCCAAGGCGGGTGTGATTGCCCTGTCGGAAACCCTGAGCCAGGAGCTTCGGGACTTTGGGGTCAGCGTCACCTGCGTCTGTCCGGCGTTTTTCCAGACCAATCTGACCGATTCGATGCGGTCGGGCATCCCGGGCATTCAACAGAACGTCAACAAGCTGATGAAAAAGTCCGACATCACCGCGGAGGACGTTGCCAATGCGGTCGTCCGTGCCGAAGAGAAAGGCGAATTCTGGGTGCTGCCCCACGCCAAGGAGCGTCGGATGTGGGTGCTCAAGCGGCATGCACCCAAGGCCTTTGACTGGCTGATGCACCAGGAAACCAAGCGCTGGATGAAGAAATTCGGGACAGGAGGCGCCTGATGACACAGATCGACGAGGCGGTCGCGATTCGCGATGGTGAGGAGCTGGACGTCGCGCGCGTCGACCAGTTCATGAAAGAGGCCATTCCGGGGTTAGAGGGCGAGCCCAGCATCCGGCAGTACCCGGGGGGCGCGTCGAACCTGACCTATCAGATTGACTACGGCGAGCGCTCTTTTGTGCTGCGCCGCCCGCCGTTCGGGCACATCGCCAAGTCCGCCCACGACATGCTTCGCGAAGCGCGGGTCATGAAGGCACTGAAACCGGTGTTCCCGTACGTGCCGGAAATCATTGCCATCTGTGACGATCACGATGTGCTCGGCTGCGATTTCTACGTGATGGAGCGCATGCGCGGCATCATCCTGCGTCAGGATTTCCCCGAGGGCTTTCATCTCAGTGAAGGCGACACCCGCAAGCTGTGCCTCAATGTCATCGATAAGCTGGTGGACCTGCACCGGGTGGATGTCCAGGCCGCGGGGCTGGGTCACCTGGGCAAGGGGCCGGGCTATGTCCAGCGCCAGATCGGTGGCTGGAGCAACCGCTTCCGAAAGGCGCGCACCGACGATGTGGGCGATTTTGAGCCGGTGATGGCGTGGCTGAACGACAAGATGCCCGAGGACATCACCCAATGCCTGATCCACAACGACTTCCGGTTCGACAACGTGGTCCTGAACCCGGACAACCCGTTTGAGGTCACCGGTGTGCTGGACTGGGAGATGGCCACGATTGGCGATCCGCTGATGGATCTGGGCAACAGCCTGGCCTACTGGATTCAGGCCGACGATGAGCAACCGTTCCAGATCCTCCGGCGCCAGCCGACGCACCAGCCGGGGATGCTGACCCGGGATGAGGTGGTCGAGTACTACATGGAGCGTTCCGGCTACCATGCCGACCGGTTCGACTTCTACGAGATCTACGGCCTGTTCCGCCTGGCGGCGATCATCCAGCAGATCTACTACCGCTTCTACCATGGCCAGACCACGGACAAACGCTTCGCCATGTTCGGCCAAGCCGCCAACTACCTGCAGAAGCGCTGCCTGCGACTGATCGGGGAGAGCGATCTGTAATGGCGCGGTTGCACCTGATCCGCCATGGCCAGGCCAGTTTCGGCAAGGCCGACTACGATCAGCTCTCCGAGCGCGGGTACACCCAGTCCCGCGTTCTTGGTGAGTGGCTGCAGGACAAGCACGTGCCGACCGCGCTCTATCGGGGCGCGATGAAGCGCCACCGGCAGACGTTGGAGGCAATGTCGGCCGGTTTCGGGCACCCGTTGCCGGCGGCGACCACCCTGGAGGGCTTCAATGAGTTCGATCATCGGGCGGTCATTGAAGCCTTGCGCCCTGAGTGGGCGGAGCAGGGGGTGATGGCATCGGAGCTGGCCCAACACCCCAAACCGGCCCGGGCGTTCCAGAAGGTTTTCTCGGACGCCGTCCAGCGCTGGATTTCCGGTGAGTACGACGACGATTACCCGGAGACGTGGAATCGCTTCCGGGAACGCGTGCTGACGGCCCTGAGCGCCGCGATGGCGGACACGGACGGGGACCTCTGGGTCGTGACCTCCGGGGGGCCGATCAGCGTGGTCATGCAGTCATTGCTGGGTCTGGACGATCACCGGGCGCTGTCCCTGAACGACGTCATCGCCAACACCAGCGTGACGCAACTGCTGTTCTCCGGAAATCGCCGGAGCCTGGCCGTCTTCAACAACTATGCCCATCTCGAACAGGCGTCGCCCGAGCTGATCACATACCGCTGACGCTGTTCCCACCATCGACAGACACAGGAGAGATCACCATGAGTCGCACCGATTTTTTTGACCTTACCGGCCAGGTTGCCCTGGTGACCGGCGCCAGCCGGGGTATTGGCGAGAGTGTTGCCCGTACCCTCGCCGCCTACGGCGCCCATGTCATCGTCAGCAGCCGTAAGATCGACGGCTGTGAGGCGGTTGCCAGCAGTATCCGGGAAGACGGCGGCAGTGCCGAGGCCGTCGCCTGCCACATCGGCGATATGGAGCAGATTGAGAGCCTCTGGGATCACATCCAGAAGACCCATGGCAAGCTGGGTATTCTGGTGAACAATGCCGCCGCCAACCCCTACTTCGGACCTGTGGAAGACACCGATCTGAGCGCTTTCCAGAAAACGGTGGACGTGAACATCCGTGGCTACTTCTTCATGTGTGCCCGCGGTGCCCAGTTGATGAAGCAGCATGGTGGTGGGTCGATCGTGAATGTGGCCTCGGTGAACGGCGTCAATCCCGGCCACTTCCAGGGGATCTATTCGATCACCAAATCCGCGGTGATCGGCATGACCAAGTCCTTTGCCATGGAGCTTGGCCAGCAGAATATTCGCGTCAACGCGCTGCTGCCGGGGCTGACGGACACCAAGTTCGCCAGCGCCCTGACCACCAACGAGTCGATCAAGAAGCAGGCAATGGCGCACATTCCCATGAAGCGTGTGGCCGAGCCGGATGAGATGGCCGGTGCTGTTCTGTATCTGGTGTCCGGCGCCTCCAGCTACACGACCGGTGCGTGCCTGAACGCTGACGGCGGGTATCTCACGGTCTGATGGCTGTGCCGTCTGGCCGGGAGGCCAGACGGCGTCTCATTCCGCCCGTGAGAGCGTTGTGGCACTGGGCGGCTTGTGGTAGAGCGAGTAGAGTACCTTGTCCAGAAGCGCCTGACCGTTCCAGGCCGGGGCGTGGTTTACCATGCCGATCACCGCCCAGGTGGTATTGTTTTCGTCGCGGGTGAACCCGGCAATCGAGCGCACGTTACGCAGATAGCCGGTCTTGATCCGCCCCTTGCCTTTCAGGGCCGTGTCCCGCAAACGCTGAGCCATGGTCCCGTCCGTCGCGATCAGCGGCATGGACGCAATCAGGTCGGCACCAAACGGACTATGCCAGGCGGCCTCCAGAATGCGAGCGCCCTGTCGTGCTGAGATGCGGCTTTCCCTTGATAGGCCCGCACCGTTGTCGATCACGACTCCCCGTGTGTCGATGTCTCTGGATGCTAACCACTCATGCACCACCCGAATGCCGGCCTCCCGGTCATCGTCGTCTTCCGGTTGCCGGTGCGCGGCCCCGATCACCAGCAACAACTGGCGTGCCATGACGTTGTTGCTCCACTTGTTGATGTCGCGAACCATCGAAACCAGGTCTTTCGAGCGGGTCGTCATGACCAGACGCGCGTCTTCGGGCGTTTTTCCGGTCCGGCTGATGCCCGTGAAACGGCCCCCCAGATCCTTCCATATCGAGCGGATGAGCGCAGCGGTGTAATGTTCCGGGGCGAGCAGGGACTGGTAGCTCGTGGTCCGGCAGCCCTTCGGCAGTTCGCCCTCAACGGTCACCGTGACGGTGTTGTCGGCGTTGAAATCCGTGGTCCAGTCGAAGTGGTGGCGGGCAGGGCAGGGGCCGTCCCCGGTGGCGGTCACCTGGTTGTTGATCCGAACCGCATCCACCGATGGGCTGGACCAGGCATGCGTCCCACGCTCGTCGGCCCGCACCTGGAAGTGGAAGAGGTTGAAATTGGTCAGATAGGGCGATGGCTGGACCAGAAACGGCGCGTATGGGTTGTCGCCTTTGTCATCAAATGCGGGCAGTCCGTCGGGCAGCTGGAACACCTGACCGTCGAGCACCAGATCCCCGTTGATCGTGCGGATGCCCATCCCGTGCAGCTCCCGCATGACGGACCAGAGCCGTTCCTGACCGAGGCGGGGATCGCCGGAGAGCGTGACGTAGAGGTTGCCGTGAAGGGCATTGCCGACCATGCGCCCATCGGTAAGAAAGCGTGTCTCCCAGTGATGGGCGGGGCCCAGCGTCTCCAGCGCGGCGAAGGTCGTGATCAGCTTCATGATGGAGCCCGGGGACATGGATTGGTCCGCGTTGATGAACTGCGACAGGCCGGGACCATTCATCGGAACGGCGGCAATGCTCACCGCTTCCTTTGTCTCGACGGCATTCAGGGTGGCGTCGAGGATCCTCGCTTTCCAGGGGGTGTCGCTCGTCGGGTTGCCAGCCAAAGCGGGGGCGGGCACCAACATCAGGCACAACAGGGTGATCAGTGCTTGTTTGAAAACACTCGCGTGCATTGACGGGCTCTCCGGGAGACATCTCACGTTCCATGTACTGTTGTTAAGATAGCCCAGCTTGATGCGCCGTGCCTATGACAGATTTGTATACACAACGTGAATGATCGTCCTTAACCTGGCAGTCTGCCAGCACTTTGTGACAGTGCGTTGACGGTCTGACGGGGCGGCATCTCAGCCAACGTGGCCCGGTCCGGCCTGTGTTTCAATAGCGGCGTGTTAATGCCAGTACCAGTAGAGGAAAGAGACGACACATGGCGGACAATCTCACACACAACCTGACGGTGCTTGGCTCCGTGACAACGTCGACCCTGACCGCGTGGCGCGGCTGCATGGTCGTCAAACGGGCCCGGCAGCCGGAAAAGCCGCTGGTCCTCTATGACATGGAGGCCTGCCCCTACTGCCGACGTGTCCGGGAAGTGCTCACCGCGCTGCACCTGGACGCCGATATCCGGCCCTGCCCGAAAGGGGGCCGGCGTTTTCGTCCGGAGGCCGAGGCCCGGGGCGGCAAGCAACTGTTCCCGCTGCTGGTGGACGAGAACACTGGCGCGGTGCTGTACGAGTCCGCGGCCATCGTTGACTACCTTTTCAGCACCTATGGTGGGCGCTCCGTACCGGGTTACTATAAGCCCCTTTACAACACGCCGGTGCTGGGCAACATGGCCTCAGCGGCGAGCGCACTCCGGGGGCTGTCCTCGAAGCCCTCAAACGCACCGGCGCAACCTCTGCATCTGTGGAGCTTCGAGGGCAGCCCTTACTCCCGGCTGGTTCGGGAGCGCCTCTGCGAGCTGGAAATTCCGTACCGGGTCCACAACCTCGGAAAAGAGCACTGGTCAGAGATCGGTCCGGCCAAGCGCCGCCTTAAATCCGGGCCTTACCAGCCCAAAGCGGGCGGCAAGCGGGATGCCTTCTTTCAGGAACACGGGGATGTCATGGTGCCGTATCTTGAAGACCCGAACACCGGCGAGGCGATGTTCGAGTCGGCGGATATCCTGGACTACCTGGACCGACAGTACGCGGTCTAGTGTCTCGTCTGGTTAACTCGCCGGCCTGCCCGGACACGACTCAGTCCCAGGCCGGCGCGAAATCCGGACTGGCGATCCGCTCGTTCCGGTTGAGCTTGTCGATGGCGTCGATCTCGTCCACGGAGAGCTCAATCCGGAGCGCATCCAGGTTCGATTTCTGGTGCTCGGGCCGGGTGGACGATGGAATCGGCACCACGCCCTGCTGGGCGACCCAGGCGATGGCGATCTGGGCCGGTGAGGCATTGTGCCGCCGGCCGATGTCGATCAGCGTCTCGTCGTCCATGACACGCCCGACCGCCAGCGGCATGTAGCCCGTGACCCGGATGCCCTGTTGCTGGCAATGGCGGATCACCGCCTTGTTGCTCAGGAAAGGATGCACTTCCACCTGATTGGTGAGCAGTGGCGTGTCGCCCAGAATGACCCGGGCGTTGTCCAACTGCGCATTGGTGAAGTTGGATACGCCGACAAACCGGGTCAGCCCCTCCTTCTGCGCGTCCCGGAGCGCACCCAGATACTCCGCCATCGGCACCTCGTCGCCGGGTGATGGCCAGTGAATCAGCGTCAGATCGAGGTGATCGGTCTTCAGTCGCTCGAGACTGTCCTGCAGGCTGCCGATCAGATCGCTGGCCCGCAGGCGGTCGTGCCAGACCTTGGTGGTGACCCAGACGTCCCGGCGCGGGATACCGCTGGCGGTGATGCCGTCACCCACTTCGGCTTCGTTGGCGTAGAACTGGGCGGTGTCGATGTGGCGGTAACCCAGAGAGAGGGCGCTGCGCACGGCTTCCCGGCAGAGGTCGCCGGTCAGCCGGAAGGTCCCCATTCCAATATCGGGCATGGTTTCGAGTGACATAGTGCCTCCTGAACAATCGTCCCGGCCGGATGCTCGGGCCAGGGCGGGGATGGTCGTCAGAGGTCGCTGGCGACCCCTTCATTGTACGATGGAATTCCACGCGCCGTTCTGTAAATGAACCGATCCGGTTTTCGGGCGCGGGGCGGAATTCGCCGTTTGATTGTCATTTTCGACACTGTTGGGCGTTGGCCAATCCATTCTATGCTATTGGCCAAATAGACAGCGTTCAGTAGAGAGCGCGCTGAACGGGACAGGGAGACTCAAGATGCGACAGGCACGATACGAAAAACGCGGTCCGGTTCCCCAGGAGGTGATCGAGTGCGTCGAGTCGCCGACGCCGGAGCCGACAACCGGGCAAGCACTGGTGGCAGTCGAAGCGGCGCCGATCAACCCCAGTGATGTGCTGACGCTCACCGGCGACTACGGCATGCTGCCGTCGCTGCCGGCCATTGGCGGGAATGAAGGGGTCGGCCGTGTCGTGCGCCGCGGTCCGGAGACCGAGGGGCCTGAGGAAGGGCAACTGGTGCTGATTCCCGTGGGCATCGGCACCTGGTCGTCTCACGTCGTGGCGGATGTCCGCAAGCTGATTCCTCTGCCGGACCAGGCGGACCCGAAGCAGCTGGCGATGATGACCATCAACCCGCCGACCGCCTCGTTGCTGCTCAGCGAGTTCGTCGATCTGAAAGAAGGCGACTGGGTGATCCAGAACGCTGCCAATTCCGGTGTGGGCGGGTATCTGGTGCAGCTTGCCCGCCTGAAGGGATACCGGACCATCAATGTTGTGCGCCGGGAATCCGCTGTCGAAGGCGTCAAGGCCCAGGGTGCGGATGTGGTCCTGGTGGATGGTGATGACCTGCACAAGCGCGTCCGCGAGGCCACCGGCGGTGAGCCCGTCCGGCTGGCGATTGATGCAGTGGGTGGCGCGGCCACGGACCGTATCGCCAGTTGCCTGGCCGAGGGCGGCACCCTCGTCAATTACGGCATGATGAGCGGAGAGCCGTGTCAGGTCTCGCCGGCCAACATCGTTTTTCGCGACGTGACCGTGAAAGGCTTCTGGCTGGCCAAGTGGTTTGAACGCGCCAGCCCGGACGCCCAGAAGACTGTGTTCGGGCAGCTCACCAAGCTGATTGCCACCGGCCAGCTTCAGGCGCGGATCGCAGCGGAGTATGATGTCTCCCAAATCAAGGAGGCGGTGGCCGCCGCGGCAGCGGGCGAGCGAGACGGCAAGGTGCTGGTCGTCCCGAGCCACGACGAGTAGCGATACGGGCCGCCGCCGGGAACCATTGGGAGACGATGCATGATGACCGGCCAATGCCTGTGCGGCGGCGTCGCCTTTGAGGTATCGGCACGACCGGGCCCCGTGGCCCTGTGCCATTGCAGTCAGTGCCGGCGGGCCAGCGGCAGCGCCTTCATGGCGACCTGTCCGGTCCAGTCGGCTTACTTTTCCTACCAGCGGGGTGAATCCCTCGTCAGGGAATTCGCGTCCAGCCCCGGCAAATACCGGGCATTCTGCTCTGAGTGCGGCAGCCCCCTGTACAGCCGGACCGATGCCATACCCGGCATTCTGCGCCTGCGTGTCGGCGCCCTCGATCATCCGTTTGGCCAGCCCCCGGCGTACCATGTGTTCACGGGCTCCATGGCGGACTGGGACGGGATTACCGACGATCTCCCCCAGTATGAGAAGCTGGAGCGCACCAACGATCCCCACTGATGGGTAACGATGTGAGCGAACGACTCAGCGTCCGGGGACTGTGCAAGGCCTATCGCTCCGGTGATGACCGGGTCACGATTCTGAATGATTTTGATCTGTCGCTCTCGGATGGCGAGGCGGTCGCGCTGACCGGACGGTCCGGCTCAGGCAAGAGCACGCTGATCCACCTGCTGTGCGGTCTGGCGGTTCCCGACGGCGGTCGTATCCGTTTGTTCGGCGAGGCGATGCCCGCGACGGCGGACGACGAGCTCTGGGCAACCCAGCGTCGACAGCGTGTGGCCACCGTGTTTCAGGACACCAACCTGCTGCCGACGCTGACGGTGTCCGAGAATATTCGCTTTCGGGCCTCGCTGGCAGACCGGCCCGCGCCGGACGTGGCCGGCTGGCTCCGGGCGCTCGGACTTCAGGGTCTGGCGGATCGATACCCGGATCAGGTGTCGGGGGGTCAGCGTCAGCGGGCGGCCATTGCCGTGGCGTTTGCGATGCGGCCGGAACTGTTGCTGGCGGACGAGCCCACCGGCAGTCTGGATCGTCACACCGCCAGCGCGGTAGCCGATGAGCTGTTCCGCTTCCAGCGCGACACCGGCTGCCCCATGCTACTCGCCACCCATGATCAGGCGCTGGCCGAGCGCTGTGAGCGGATCGTGCCGCTGACCAGCGAGGGAGACGTGTGATGGGGCCGGCGGGCGCCCTGTTCAGCCATTACCGACGTCATCCACTCCAGTTGGTCTCGCTGGCTCTGATCATCATGCTGGCGACGGCCCTCTGGGCCAGTGTCTGGACGCTGACCGACCAGGCCCGGGACAGCCTCGAACGCAGCGAGGCTGCCCTGGCGGCCCGGTTCGAGATTGCCCGGCAGGATGGGGCCACCGTGACCGTCCGGGATTTTGCCCGGCTCCGTCGGGCCGGCACCTGCGTGACGCCCTGGCTGATCGTGGAACCGGGCGATGGCGGCGCCCGGCGCATCGGCGTCGATCCGCTCACGTTGAATTGCCTGGACGGCCATCCGGCGTCCGAAGGCAGCGGCACGCTCGACGGCGATCCGTTCCTCGATCTGTCCGGAGCCGCGCGGCTGCCGGGCGATCATCGTCTGCACCTGCTGGCGCCGGAGCGGGCCGATGTCCCTGACGGGTACCGCGTCCAGCCGTTCGCGGGCGCACCGGCAACCGGCGAACTGGGTGACAGTTTCCTGCTCAACCTCAATGCCCTGAGTGCACTGACCCTGCTGATTGCGGCGCTGCTGATCCGCAGTGTCTACAGCCTCAGCCTCAGTCAGCGCCGGGCAAGTCTGGAACTACTGCATCGTCAGGGCCTGACACGGCGCCGTCTCGCCATGCTGATGGCAAGCGAGATGGTCGTGATCAGTCTGTTGGCGGCATTGCCGGGGTTGGTGATTGGTCACGGGCTGGCCTCGGTGGCGTCGGACGGCTTTGGCCAGGCGATGGCGAGTCTGTTTGATGCGTCTCTGACGTCCGGGCGCTCGCTCAGCGGCTCGCTCCTCTCGCTCGGCGTGATTCTGCTTGTGGTGCTGTGGTGTGTGGCCGATCACTGGTTACCGGCGCGCCGATCCGCCATACGTCGCCACCCCGTCGCCATTGGTTCCCTGGTCATGATCGCGGGCGGCACGGGCGTGCTGGCCGCGGACGCGCTCTGGGAACTGTTTCTGGCCATTGCCCTCGGGTTTGTGGGCGTCGGATTGCTGACCCCGCCGATTCTGGCCGCATGGTGCCACCGCCGGCGAGCGACGGCCCCGGGCTGGCTGGCCCACTGGCGTCGTCGGGAGCTGTCTGCGCTCCTGAGGGACCTGGCCTTGCCGGTGGTGGCGTTGCAGTTCGCGCTGGCCACGGTCATCGCGGTGCAGGCATTGGTCGCCACGTTTGAAAGCACCTTCCAGGCCTGGCTGGATCAACGCCTCCAGGGCGACGTCTACATCGAACGCCCGTCCGGCATGCCGCATGCCGACATGGCGGCATGGCTGGACGGTAGCTCGCTGGTTGCCCACTGGCACAGGGTCCGTCGGGATCAGGCCCGTCTGGAAGGCGTGGGCCCGGCTGTTGATCGTCTGGTTCTGGACCCAGCATCGCCGCTGCTCCAGAGCTGGCAATTCCTTCGGTCTGAACGGCACCCCTGGGCCGCGCTGGGTCAGGGCGGTGTCATGGTCAATGAGCAACTGGCCCGTCGTCAGAACCTGGCGCTGGGTGACACGGTGACCGTGCGCTGGGGGGAGGCGTTTCGGAGTGGCCCACTGGTCGCGGTCTACGCGGACTACGGGCGGCCGGCGGGCGAGGTTCTGCTGCCCTCATCGGCGGCGCCGCAGGACTGGCGGCCGTCATTCGTCCGCTATGCGGTGCGGCTGACGGAGACAGTGCCCATCGCGGAACTCAGCGACTCGTTTCCCCGGGCGGGCGAGGCGCGCTTCACCGACAACAACACCATCCACCAGCTGGCGACCGGTGTTTTTGACCAGACATTTTTCCTGACCCGGGCAATCAGCGTCCTGACCCTGGCTCTGTCGGCTCTCTCCCTGTTGCTGATGGGGACCGTGGTCTTTCGCACTCGCGCACGGTATCTGTCGCTGTTGCGGGTGTGGGGGCTGAGTCGCCAGGCGCTGCGCCGACAGGTCCGTCGGCTGGGGCTGACCCTGACCGGGCTGGTCGCAGCAGCGTCGCTCCTGCCTGGCATTGCGCTGACCTGGGTGCTGGTCAGTCGCATCAATCCGCTTGCGTTCGGCTGGTCGCTGCCCATGGCGGTGTATCCGCTGTTCTGGCTGGAGTTGGGGCTGATCTGCCTGGTGATCGGGTGGGGCATCGGGACCTGGATGGGACGCCAGACGACCCTGGAAGACGTGGGAGGCCTGTCATGAGTCGCTGGTTGATTGTGGTCGTGGCGCTGGCCGTCGTGACGGCCTGCGGTTCATCCGGGTCGGAGGGTGGTTTTGCGGCGCTGGACGCGTCCGACCGGTCGTCTTTCCGGCAGCCGTCACCGGGAGACGGGATCAGGCTCCCGGCGGATCTTGGTGCTCACCCCGCGTACCGGATCGAATGGTGGTATCTGACCGCGAATCTGGAGGTAGCGGACGGCACGCCGCTCGGCCTGCAGTGGACCCAGTTCCGCCGGGGGCTGAGCCCGCTCCGGTCGGGAGCGATGCGCGCGGCGCCGGACACATGGCCTCTGGATTCGGTCTGGATGGCCCACGCGGCGGTGTCTTTCAATGGGCAGCATCGCTTCCGGGAGCGTTTCGCCCGTGGTGGTATCGGCCAGGCCGATGCCCGGGCCGCGCCATTGGCGGTCTGGCTGGACGACTGGTCACTGATGGCACGGGATGACGCTGCCGGCTGGCGGCTCACGATCGACAACGCCGACTGGTCCGCCCGCTTGACCCTGACACCGCAACGGGCGCCGGTTCGGCACGGAGATCGGGGCTTCAGTGCCAAGTCCACCGATGGCACCGGCTCCATGTACTTCAGCTATGTGGATCTGGCCATTTCGGGGCAGGTCCGCATCGACGGCGAGTCCCACGCGGTCCATGGCACGGGCTGGTTTGACCGCGAATGGAGCAGTCAGTTTCTGCGTTCCGATCAGCGCGGTTGGGACTGGATGGGGCTCCAGCTTGATAACGGCGCCCGACTCATGGCCTTCCGGCTTCGGGAAGAGGGTGGGGCGTTCCGGTCCGGGACCTGGATCGGGCCGGACGACGAGCGCCGGGCCCTGAAGGGTGATGCCATCGCGCTCGAGGTACTGGAAAGCCGGGACAGTGCCCGCGGTGAGGTGCCGGTGACATGGCGCGTCCGGGTGCCGTCCGAAGATGTCGACCTGACCGTCACGGCACCGGCGGGTTCCTACTGGAACACCGGGCTCTACCCGTACTGGGAGAGCCCGGTCACGGTCTCCGGTAGTCATCGGGGCCGTGGCTATCTCGAACTGACCGGCTACGGTTCGTCCGACTGAGCCGGCGTGATCCGAAGCACCCGGCCGTTGCTGGAGTCGGTCAGTACCCAGAGTGCCTCATCCGGGCCCTGGCGCACCGCCCGAATGCGGTGATTCAGGTCGCTGAGCAGGTCTTCTTCCTCAATCACAGCACCGTCTCTGATCCGCAGCCGCACGACCTTCTGGAACTTGAGCGCGCCCACGAACAGGTCGCCTTGCCAGTTGGGGAAGCGGTCGCCGTCGTAAAACGTCATCCCGGATGGCGCGATGGACGGGTCCCAGAAATGCAGCGGCTGCGCCATGCCCTCCTTGTGGGTCTTGTCGGAAATGGGCAGGCCGCTGTAGCCGATGCCGTGGGTGATGACGGGCCAGCCGTAGTTGGTGCCGGCCCGGATGATATTGACCTCATCCCCGCCACGCGGGCCATGCTCGTGCGTCCAGATGACGCCCGTTTCCGGGTGACGGGTCATGCCCTGGATGTTGCGGTTGCCCACCGTGTAGAAGGTATCGTTGACGTCCGAGTCATCCAGAGGCGGGTTGTTCGGTGCGGGCTCGCCTGCCATGGTGATGCGATGCACGCCGCCGGCGTCATCACCGAGGTCCTGGGCCCGTTCCATCTCACCCCGGTCACCCACCGCGATGTACAGGTTCTCCTGTGCGTCGAACGCCATTCGTCCGGCGAAATGGCGGCTGGTGTTGGAGCGGGGTAGTGCCGTGAAAATCGGTGTGACGTCGGTCAGTGCGCCGCTCTCGTAGCGTGCCTTGGTCACGCGGGTCGTCATGCCGTCCCAGGTCTCGTGGGCATAGCTCAGCACGATCTGGCGGTTGTTCTGGAAGTCCGGGTGCAGCTCGATGTCCAGCAGGCCGCCCTGACCGGCAACGGCCACCTCCGGGACGCCGCTGACCGGATCGTCCAGAAGTCTGCCGTCACGCAGGATACGGAGCTGGCCGGCCCGCTCGGTAATCAGGGTGTCACCGTTTGGCAGGAAGGTCATGGCCCAGGGGTGGTCCAGCCCTGAGGCGATCGTTTCGACACGGTAGTCGTGGTGTCTGGATGAATACGTGTCCGCCAGGGAGATCAGCGGGAAAAGCAGGAAAATCAGTATCAGGGCTCGCATGAGGACATCCTTTTCCGGCAGAAAACGGGTTGAACTCACTGTGCCATACTCTGATGGTGAACCGATGGATTCGTTCCTGCCAGACATTGAACGCCCGGTATGAGAAGGAGAACCGCATGTCCGATCATCACGTCTATAAGAAAGTGGAAGTGGTGGGGTCGTCCCGCACCAGCATTGAAGACGCGATCAATAACGCTGTTTCCGAGTGCGGCAAGAGCATTCACAACATGGAATGGTTTGAGGTCCAGGAGACGCGGGGGCACATCGAGAACGGGCAGGTGGGCCACTATCAGGTAGTGCTCAAAATCGGATTCCGGATCGAGAACAGTTGATGGACAGTGTCTGGCCCGTTGTCCTGATGGCAACGCTGGCCGGGGCCGCGATCCCGGCCGGTGCTTTTCTGGGGCGCTTGCAGCCGCTGTTCCAGCGATGGCTGGATACCGAGTTCCGGCACAGCGTGATTGCCTTCGGTGGTGGTGCGCTGTTGGCCGCGGTGTCATTGGTATTGGTGCCGAAGGGGATGGAATCGCTGTCGGTCGGGTGGATCGTCGTCGGCATGCTCGGCGGTGGCATCGCGTTCGGCATGCTGGATGCGGTTCTTTCCCGGCTGAAAGGCTCCGTCTCCCAACTGGTTGCGATGCTCGCGGATTTCATTCCCGAGGCGCTGGCTCTCGGCGCGCTGTTTGCGGCCAATGGCAACGGCGCCTATGTGCTCGCGCTGCTGATTGCGCTGCAGAACCTGCCGGAGGGGTTCAATGCGTTCCGGGAGTTGACTGCCAGCGATGAGCCGGCGCGTGAACACCGGGGCCGGACCGCCCAGGATATGGCGGACCGCCCGGTGCTTCTGTGGTTTCTGTTACTGGTGCCTCTTGGTCCGCTGGCGGGGCTGGCGGGCCATTTCTGGCTGGTGGATCAGGCGGCGACGCTGGGCTTCATTATGATGTTTGCCAGCGGTGGCATCCTGTATCTGGTGTTTCAGGACATCGCCCCGCAGGCGCGCCTCGAAAGGCACTGGGCACCGTCGCTTGGCGCGGTGGCCGGCTTCCTGCTGGGCGTACTGGGGCACCTGGCCGTGGGGTGATGTCAGAGATCATCCCCGGTCTGAACCCGCCACTGGGCGGCATAGGCCCCGCTCTGCCGGATCAGGTCCTGATGGCGTCCCCGCTCGGTGATCCGTCCTTTTTCAACCACCACAATGTCGTCGGCGTTGACGATCGTTGAGAGCCGGTGCGCGATCATGATCACCGTGCGTTCATGACCGATATGCTCCAATGAGCGCTGGATCGCCGCCTCGGTCTCGTTGTCCACGGCGCTGGTGGCCTCATCCAGAACCAGAATGGGCGGGTCCTTGAGCAGGGCCCGGGCCAGGGACAGGCGTTGACGCTGACCGCCGGACAGGCGCACGCCGCGTTCGCCGACGGCGGTGTCCAGTCCGTCCGGCAACGCCGAGATGAAGTCCCAGGCTTCGGCCGTGCGCGCGGCCTGCTCAATGGCCGAGCTATCGGCGTCCGGCCGACCGTAGGCGATGTTCTCACGGATCGACCCTTCAAACAGATACACATCCTGACTGACCAGACCGATGGCCTGACGCAGTGACCGCAACGTGACCGACTGGATCGGATGACCGTCGATGCGGATCTCGCCCTGTTCCGGGTCGTAGAAGCGCAGCAGGAGCTTGACGAGCGTGGACTTGCCGGAGCCGGTGGCGCCCACCAGGGCCAGCGTGTTGCCGGCCGGGACGGACAGGCTGACGCCATCGACCCCATCGCCGCTGCTGGCGTAGTGGAACGCCACGTTATCGAACGCCACTGCGCCTTTGACCGGTTCGGGCAGAGCGGTGGTGGCTTCGTCCCGGACCCGGATCGGCACGGCGAGCAGGTCCAGAATGCGACGGGTACTGGCCATGGCCCGCTCGAACAGATCAATCACTTCGGCCATGCCCGTCAGCGGCCACAGTAGCCGCTGTGTCAGGAAAACCAGCACGCCGTAGGCCCCCACGTTCAGATCGCCCTGAATGGCCTGAAGACCGCCGATGGTGAAGGTGGCCAGAAAGCCGGCCAGGATCGCCATGCGAATGATGGGGATGAACGCCGAGCTGACGCGGATGGCGCGGCGGTTCGCTGTCACGTACGCCTCGCTGCTGGCCCGCAGCCGTTCCGCCTCGCGGTTTTCGGCCGTGAAGCTCTTGATCGTGGCAATACCGCCGAGATTATTCGCCAGCCGGCTGGAGAGATCCCCGACTTTTTCCCGGACGTCCGCATACAGGGGACCGGCTTTCTTCTGGAAGTAGAAGGCGCCCCAGATGATCAGCGGAATGGGCGTGAAGGCCAGCACTGCAATCAACGGCGACAGAACGAAGAAGACTGCACCGACCGCCACCACGGAGACGGCGACCTGGATCATGGCGTTGGCACCGCCATCCAGGAAACGCTCAAGCTGGTTGATGTCGTCGTTCATCGTGGCGACGAGCTGCCCGGAGGAACGGGATTCGAAGAACGCCATATCCAATCTCTGTACGTGCTCATAGGCGTCCTGACGCAGATCGGCCTGCAGCCGCTGGGCCAGATTACGCCAGAGGATCTGGAACAGGTACTCGAAGATCGACTCGCCAGCCCAGATGAAGAACGTCAGGCCGCCGAGAATCAGGATCTGTTCCTGTGCGGAGTCGAAACCGAGCGAGGCGACGAAGCTCTCCTCCTGATTGACCACCACATCGATGGCGATGCCGATCAGGATCTCCGGCGCGATGTCGAACAGCTTGTTAATGATCGAACAGGCCGTGGCCGCGATGATCTGGCGGCGATAACCACGGGCATAACGAAGCAGACGACCCAGTGCGGCAAAACTGCCGGTGGCCGGGCTGGCGGATGTGGACATGGGGTTCTCCGGCGTGGCGGTCAGGGCGGTGGAAACCACCACCCTGCAAAAGGCGCAAGGTTAGCGAATGAACGCCTCAGGCGAAAGGGATCAGGCGTTCCCGGAGGGCGCACCGCTGACGCCTCTGGACCTGCGTTGCCAACCTTTGATGTGGAACCACCACACCGGCGGGCTGGCGCCTTGGCCAGAGGCGTCAGCGGTACGCAGTCGATCAACGAATTAACCAGACGGGACACTATCGCTGGAGCCATCGGTCCAGTTGATCCGCAAAGGCCTTTCGGTCTGTCTGCGAGAAAGGGGGTGGCCCGCCCGTAACCTGACCTGCGCCCCGCAGTTCTTCCATCATGTCGCGCATGGCCAGTCGCTGGCGGATGTTTTCCCGGGTAAAGGCTTCGCCTCTGGGGTTCAGCACAAACGCGCCTTTTTCGATGGCTTCGGATGCCAGTGGAATGTCCTGTGTGACCACCAGATCGCCATGGTTCATGCGGTCAACGATGTCGTCGTCGGCCTTGTCGAAGCCCTGGGGCACCTGACGGGTCGTGATCCAGCGGGACGGCGGCACCGGGATCGGCTGGTTGGCGACAAAGGTGGTCTCGACACCGCGCCGGGTGGCGGCACGGCAGAGAATATCGCGGATGGGGCCGGGGCAGGCGTCGGCATCAACCCAGATCGGCATAGTCAGGCTCCGTCATCAATAAGCCGGTTCAGGATACCCGGAAACGGACCATTCGGCAGCCCTGACTCCCTCTATCCAGGAACGTGAATCGTAGCCTACCGTTGATTGCCAACGGCAATCGGGCAACACTGTGGATGTACCGATGTTGCTCCAATGAGGAATTGCCCATGCGACAAGCCGGCCTGGTCCTGAGCCTCCTGATGTTAGCCACCTCTGCCTTGGCACATGAGTACCAAAGCGGTGATATCACGATCGGACACCCCTGGTCCCGCGCCACACCGCCGGGCGTGGACAAGGGCGTGGGCTACCTCACCCTGACCAACGAGGGACAGGAGCCGATCACCGTCACCGGTGCCGCCAGTCCCCGTGCCAACAGCGTGGGTATCCACGAAACACGCATGGAGGAGGGCATGATGACCATGGCACCGGTGAGCAATGGTCTGACTGTCGCGCCCGGCCAGACGGTCGAGTTCAAGCCCAAAAGCTATCACCTGATGCTGATGGGGCTGGATCAGCCGCTGGAAGAGGGCGAGCGGGTGCCGGTGACACTGGTGTTTGACGGGGCGCCGTCCCGTCAGGTCGAGCTTCACGTCGAAGGGGCGGGTGGCGCGCACCCGGAATGAGCCATCGGAGGCTAACCCGCTGTACGGTCTGCGATGGCCCGGTCCGTCCGTTCCAGACGGTGCGCGGGATCGACTACTGGCGCTGCGGCCACTGTGAGGCGACGATCATGGACCCGGCCCACTGGCCCACACTGTCGGACGAGCAGGCCGTTTACGACCTGCACGAGAATGACGTCCGCGATCCGGGCTATCGCCGCTTTCTGTCCAAGCTGGTGGATCCGCTGCTCGAACAGATCCCGCCGGGCTCCGATGTGCTCGATTTCGGGTGCGGTCCGGGGCCGGCGCTGGCTGCCATGCTCTCCGAGGCGGGCATGCGGGTGGCGGGCTACGATCCGATCTATGCCCCCGACCCGGCGTTACTTGATCGCCGCTGGCCGGTGATCACGGCCACGGAAGTGATTGAGCACCTTCACGATCCCGGGGCGACATTCCAGCAGCTTGATGCCTGTCTCGAACCCGGTGGCTGGCTCGCTGTCATGACTTGCTTCCAGACCGACGACGAGCGGTTCGCCAACTGGCACTATCGCCGTGACCCGACGCACGTCGTGTTCTATCGCGAACACACGCTGGCCACCGTAGCGGCCCGGCACGGCTGGTCGCTGACGGTGCCCCGCAAGGACGTTGCCCTGTTTCAAAAGCACGCATAAAAAAGCCGGAGAGGGACTCTCCGGCAAGCGGGGGGTGTGAGGTCAGGGGCGGCTCAGGCCAGGTCGTCGATGGCCTGGTGCGCGGACTCAATGGCCGCGTTTGCCGCGTCATCGCCCATCGCCAAACCTTCCGCGCGGACGATCCGCACGTCCTCGATACCCAGGAACTTCAGGAAGTGCTCAACGTACGGGGCCTGGAAGTCCGCCGGCGTGTCGGCGTACTGGCCGCCACTGGTGATGAAGACGGTGGCCTTCTTGTTGGCGAGCAGGCCAACCGGGCCCTTCTCCGTGTACTTGAAGGTCGTGCCGGCACGGGCGACGTGGTCGAACCAGGCCTTCAGTGTGGAGGCCACGTTGAAGTTGTACGTGGGCGCGGCAATGACCACTTCGTCCGCTTCCTGAATTTCGGCGATCAGCGTATCGGCAATCGCAGCGGCGTCTGCCTGTTCTGATGAACGCTCGCCGGGATCGGTGAGTGCCGCCTTGAACCGTGTGCCGGTGAGGTGCGTCACTGGTTCGGCCGCTAGATCGCGACGCACCAGATTGATGCCGGCATCCGCTTCACGGCGCTTTGACACATAGCGGTCGGCCAGTTGTGAGGACTGGCCATTGTCACCGAATACGCTGTTGTTGAGCTGCAGAATCGTCGTCATGGATCGTCTCCTTCTCGTCCCTTGAATCTGGTGCTATTCAATACCGAAACGATCCATCAGAAAATCAAAAAAAATCGGCGGTCTTGATCGAATCCAGTGATCGGGTTCGGCACAGGCGCACGATCACCTACAGTGTTTGGGTATGACGCCACGAATTAAAAAGAACTATCTGCGCCTCGCGATTGCCACCGTTTACCTGATCGGAATGATGCTGATCTACGGATCAGACCAGAAGGTGGTCTGGTGGTTCTGGATGTGGCCGCTGTTTATCGCCTTCGTGATGTACAGCGTCATTATCTGGTCGGGGCGCTGCCCGACCTGCAAGGCGGATTTTGCGTTGGAAAGCGGCGAGCGGGGCTTTGCCATGACCACCATGACCTGTCGTTTCTGTGGTGCACAGTGTCAGCGACTCAATGGTGGTGCCGGAGGAGGAGGCGGCCCCTGAGCCGCGCAATCTCCGCCTTCAGGCGCAACAGGCTTTGTATTTGCGGCCACTTCCGCACGGGCATGCGTCATTGCGCCCCGGCTTGAGGGAGCCTTCACTGGTCTCGCCGCTCACATAGAACCAGCAGCCGTTCTCCCGGATAAAATCGGACCGTTCCTCAAGATACCCAAAGCCCTTGCCGGTCCGGTAAATGGCCCGGAAGTGAACCTGCCCCCGGTCGCCATCTTCACCACTGTCGAGAATCTGCAGGGCCGCCCAGTCCGGACTGTCGTCCAGCGACAGTGTTGGGGGGCAGGTGCTGTCATGCCAGGTATTGAGCAGGTAGTCCTTATCCCGGACCACGAACGCGCTGTACCGGGATCGCATCAATGTTTCCGGTGTCGGAGCGAGGTTGCCCAGGTGATAGGGCTGGCAGCATTCGGCGTAGGGTGCCCCGCTGCCACAGGGGCACTGGTCTGGTGTTGTGGTGCTCATAGACGCCAGTTTAACAGTCGCATGTCGGTTTTCGCTTACAAACGCTCACCGGATCGGCCATTCCCTATTTGAGCGAACGCGTGTACGCTAAGTTAAAATGAATCGTTAATGAGTCTTTGATATGCGGTCTTTCCTGGCCTGGGTCTACTCCGCCATTGGTTCCCTGATCGGGTTCTGTCTGTGCCTGGTCCGTCCATTCAATCCGGACAACAACCGGATCAACGCCCGTATGCTTGCGTCCGGTGGTCAGCGACTGCTGAACATGCAGGTGGACGTCGAAGGCAGGGAGTACCTGGCCGATGACACCCCGCGCATCGTGATCGCCAATCACCAACACAATGAAGACCTGTTCGTGATGGGCAACCTGCTGCCGCCCCGGACCGTGACCGTGGGTAAGTCCAGCCTGCGCTGGCTGCCGTTCTTCGGCCAGATGTTCTGGCTCGGCGGCAATGTATTGGTCAACCGTCGCAAGGGCAGCAAAGCGGTCGCCGTCATCAATGCCACGGCCGAGGCGATGCGCCGGGATGGCAAATCCGTCTGGATTTTCCCGGAAGGCACCCGCAGTCATGGCAAGGGACTGCGCGCCTTCCGCAAGGGCGCCTTTCATGCGGCGGTCGCGGCTGGCGTGCCGATCACCATGGTGTGTGTGAGCGAGTATCAGGGCGCGACCGGGCATGGTCGTGGCGAGCCGCCGGTGCGCGTGCGGGTTCTGCCGCCCGTGGACACGGCCGGTATGACCGCCGACGATGTGCCGTCGCTGCTGGACGCCTGCCATGCCCGGATGAAGCAGACCATTGATGACCTGACCCATCGGTTGCCATCCCCCGCCTGACCACGTCTATACTCCGTCCTGAATCGACTGGACGGAGTCGACGCCATGCCCATTAGCGAGACGGACCACATCCACCTGCGGCGCTGTGTGGCGCTGGCACGTCAGGCACTGGAATCCGGCGACGAACCGTTTGGGTCCGTGCTCGTGGCATCCAGCGGCGAGGTGCTGTTCGAGGATCACAACCACGTGGCGGGTGGCGATCATACCCAGCACCCGGAGTTCGCCATTGCGCGCTGGGCCGCCCGGAATCTCTCGCCGGAAGAGCGTCGCCGTGCCACCGTCTACACCTCGGGGGAACACTGCCCCATGTGCGCCGCCGCTCACGCCTGGGTGGGTCTGGGTCGTATCGTCTACGCCAGTTCCTCCGAACAGCTTGGGCGGTGGTTGGCTGAGATGGACGTGCCACCGCCGCCGGTCAATCCGCTGCCGATTACCGATATTGCGCCGAATGTGCCCGTGGAGGGACCGGTGTCCGAGCTGGCCGAGGAGGTCAGGTCGCTGCATCGGCGTCTGCATGGTTAATCCCGCGAGTTCATTGACTGGCTGACTGAGCCCTGGAGGCGGTGTCCAGAAGGCGGCTCCGAAACCATTGATGCGCCGGATCCCGGTCCAGAACTTCCGGCCAGATCATGTAGATGGGGATGGGCGGCACCGGGGCCGCTCCCGCTTCTGGCAGCGGCCCCGTCAGCCGATCAATAGCCCGGTAGCCATCGACGCTTTGCCTTTTCAATCATGTCCCGGGGGTTGTGGTTCCAGGGGTGAAAACGGGGGCTGTAAAACCGCAGGTAGGACGGAATCATCCGACGGAAGACGCCCGGGCGCCCCCACATGTAGTCGACGGCCCGTGCCCACGACTTGAGGTTGCCAAGCTGGCCGTCGGCCTTCATCAGCTGGATCACATGGAGACTGGTGAAGACCGGGAAGATGACGCTGACGAACATCATCTCGCTGATGCGGGTCCATTCGCTGCCGCCGATGGCCTTGTAGACGTCAAAGGCCACGGCCTTGTGCTCGGATTCCTCAATGGCGTGCCACGCCCAGACCGGCGCGATCCGGGGGTCCATCTCTTCGAGGGCTTCGTCATACTTCAACAGAAAGTCTTCGGCCATCATGGCTGTAAAGTGCTCAACGGCGACGGTGTGCGCCAACTGACGCTCCGGTGACAGGTTCGACCGCATCCAGTCCATGAAGCCCTGAATTTCTCTCTCCAGCCGGGCCAGGCCGATGCCGCGCTGGTCCAGAAACTCATTGAATTCCTTGTGTTCCTTCGAGTGGTGCGCCTCCTGACCGATGAACGCCCGCACCGCTTTTTTCAGCTCCGGGTCAGTGATCCGATCCTGGAAGTGGCGCACCGAATCGATGAAGAACTTCTCGCCGGGCGGGAAGCTGGAGGACAGGGCGGCCAGCAGGAGCGTCTTGACCGGATCGTTGTCCCACCAGTACTTGGGCAGATCGGCCGGAAAATCAAACTCCGGATGCCGGACTTCTGGCAGCGGCGCCTGACTGGACGGATGGGCCTCGGTGTTGGCTTTTGCGGTGGCGCTGGTCATCGGGTGCCTCCTGAGCGAGCTCGGTGGATGACGCTTTTATTATTCGATTATTGTCAAACTATCACAGCGTTGCCGAAGTGGGTGCACTCCCCGAGGTCGCAGGAACAGAATGGCCTGAAAAGAGAATCGGAAAGGATCGTTCTTTCCGCAATGACCCGCCAAGGCTCAACACGGCCACCAGAGAGACCGAAATGCTCAACGGGATAGTGATGGCAACGGGCATTGTGATCGGGGACGACCACGGTCGGAAACGCGCGACAGGCCCGCGAGTGAGTCCGTGAGCGGTCGTTCGCGGCAATGCGAGCACTGGTAAGCTGTTGCGCTATCCGGGGCCGTAAAGACGATCATCAGACTGTTACGGAAACGCTTATGGGATATTGGTTCACCGTCGCATTGCTCTCACCCTTTCTGCTGGTGCAGGCCCGTCATGTTCGCCGGGTGACGCCGCGCCTGCCGGAACCGGAGGGGGTCCGGACGGGCATTGAGGGGGCTGGTCCGCCGTGCCGGTTGCTGATTATGGGCGATTCGGCGGCGGCGGGCGTCGGGGCGGCCAGTCAGGCGAGCGCGCTGTCCGGCCAGCTCGTCGGTGCGCTTTCCGGGCAGTACCGCGTCGAATGGCGCCTGCATGCCACGACCGGCCATACCATTGCCGACCTTCTGAGTCGGGTGTCGGATCTGCCGGAGGCGCCCTTTGATGCCGTCCTCGTCTCCATCGGAGTGAATGACGTCACGGGCGGTACCCGCCTTCGCCAGTGGCGCGAGCGACTGGACTCCCTGTGCCAGACACTGAGCCTCCGGTTCGGTGCCCCTGACATCATCCTCACGAGCGTGCCGCCCATGGAGGCATTTCCGGCACTGCCGCGACCGTTGCGTGGATTGCTGGGACGGCGCGCGCGGGCGCTCAATCGCGTGATGGAAGTGGTTGCGGAGAACCGGCAGGCGTGTCATTTCCTGGCACCGGCGTTTCCCCTGATGCCGGAGTACATCGCCGCAGACGGGTTCCACCCCAGCCCGGTCGCGTACCGGCTCTGGGCAGAACAGGTGGCCCGTCGGCTGCTGAACCGGGTTCAAACGACGCCTTGATGAGTCATTTGGTTCCTGACACGTAGTGGATTTACCGGACAGGGGCATTCGCCGTACGCTGGACAGCGTTCACGTATCGGCCTGCATCAGGAGAACCCCCTTGGAGATCACCAACCCGGAGAGCTGGACCCTGCTTCACGGGGTCATTGTCTTCGCCATCTGCGCCCTCACGATTGCCGTGGTGGGCACACGAATCACGCGGGTGGTGGATCAACTGGCCGACCGGACCGGTATTGGTGAAGCGGCCGCCGGGGCGGTTCTGCTCGGTGGGGCGACGTCGCTGGGCGGGTCCGTCCTGTCGGTGACGGCGGCCCTTCATGGCCATGCCGAGCTGGCGATCAGCAACGCCGTGGGTGGGATTGCGGTCCAGACCTTCTTCCTGTCGATGGCGGACATCGTCTACCGGCGTGCCAACCTGGAGCATGCCGCCGCGTCCGTACCAAACCTGATGCAGAATGCGCTGCTGATCTCCCTGTTGGCCCTGATTCTGCTGACCCCCTACCTGCCGGATGTCACCATCTGGGGCATCCATCCGGTCACCCCGCTTCTGTTTGGTTTCTATATCTATGGCCTTCGGTTGGTCCAGAGCGCCTCGGAAAAACCCATGTGGCGACCGTCGCAGACGCGTGAGACCCGGCAGGACACGCCCGAGGACACGAGCCGTATGCCCGCCCTCCAACGCCTCTGGGGGGAATTTCTCGGGTTGGCCGTGATATTGGGCATTGCCGGCTGGGCTCTGGAACCGGCGGCGACTACGATTGCCACGCAGGCTAATCTGGGTCAGACCGTGGTGGGCGTGATGCTGACTGCCGTCAGCACCTCGATTCCGGAGCTGGTGACCTCAATTGCGGCGGTTCGGCGCGGCGCGCTGACCCTGGCCGTGGGCGGCATTATTGGCGGCAACGCCTTCGACACCCTCTTCATGGCGGCCTCTGATCTGGGCTATCGGGAAGGCTCGATCTATCACGCCATCCCCGATGACTCGACGTTCTGGCTGGCGCTGACACTGGTCATGTCCGGCATCCTGATGATGGGGATGATCCGCCGTGAACGCCACGGTATCGGCAAGATCGGTGCCGAAAGCGTGGCGATCATCGCGCTTTACGGACTCGGCGTGGTGATCCTGTTTGCCGGTTAGTGGCCGGGCTCCGAATTTGTTGTGTCCGGCGTCGGTCTGGGTTTGGTGTCCGGAAGAATCCGGCGGCCGATTATGACCAGAACGAACCCGAACAGGAACATCAACACGCCGTAGATGGCGGACGGAATCGACATCTCGCTCGATTTCAGCAGCGTCAATGTCACCATCAGGCCGATGGTGCCGTTCTTGATACCCAGCTCCACGGCGACGGCCAGCGATTCCCGTGGTGAAAGCCCGGAGAAGCGACTGACTGCCAGGCCCATGGCAATTCCGCCGAGATTAAGAAACGCGGTCGACGGCCCGGCAGACCCGAGCAGGCTGAAAAGGCGGTCCCACTGGGAAACGACCAGCCCCACCACGATCGCAGCGAGCACAACCCCACCAAAGATACTGACAACCCCTTCGGCTTTCTGCGCCGCCTCTGCCTTGAATGACCGGAAGATCATGCCCAGCGTCACCGGGATCAGAACCAGTACCACCAGCATCGCGATGGTCCGTCCCACGGGCAGGGCAATACTGGCGGATTCGTCCATATAGTGCTGCAGCGCCATGTTGGTGAACAGCGGCAGGCTCAGGATCGTCACGAGACTCGCAATGACTGTCAGGACGATGGACAGCGCGACGTTCCCCTTGGACAGCATGACAAACAGGTTGGAGGTCGTCCCACCCGGACACGCCGCAATGATAACCAGACCAACGGCAATGGCGGGTGTCGGCCCCATCAGGGCGATGATCAGCACGGCCAGCAGGGGCATACCAACGATCTGCGCAATGGAGCCGACGATGATCCCTCGGGGATAGATCGCCAGTTGGCGGAAATCGCGGACGGTCAGTGTCATGCCGATACCGACCATGATGATGAACAGGGAAATCGGCAGACCAATGTCGATCAGGGGGCTTGATTCCACGGAAACGCCTCTTTGTTATTCGTGTGATTGGCCTACAGCTTAGCGCGTTGATGCCGTTTTGCTGTATCAACCTGTAACTATATGAGTTCTCGATGTTTTTGTGTCGATATATTTTACGGTTCTGCCGGGGAGCCCGGTAATGGCCATAAAAATAGCAATAGAAACAGAGCTATACGTGATGGCATGATCTTTGTAAGAAATCAGGCCGAGGATGAACAAGTTGTCACATGGAGACGTTGTATGAAGTCTGTTCTGGTTTTTACGCTGACCGCCCTGTTCGCGATGTCAGCACACGCTGTTCCCGTCACGATTGACCCGGATACGGGGGCGTCCGGTTTTTTTGATTTCGACGGCACGATCGGAAGTACCCAGACCAACCCGGCGGATGGCTGGGCCATTTCGGTCGACAGTGATTCGCTGATCGATATCAGTGTCACGGATTGCTGTGTTGCCGGCGATGCCTTCGCCCTGATGATGGATGGCGCCGTCACGCCCTGGGATGACGTTGACCTGACGGGAAGCAACAATTTCGTGGGACAGGTCGACGATCTGTTTTTGTCGGCGGGAACCCATGCCTTCGACTTCCAGGTGACGGAGAGCTGTTGCACTGCTGGCAGTGCAGACTATTCCTTTTCAGAAGTCACCGAAGCGACCGCCACCGTTCCCGAGCCTGGCGCCATGGCGCTGCTGGTTCTCGGCCTGGTCGGCCTGACTCTGTACCGGTATCGGCGCACTTGAAACCGTCGCCTTCCGCGTTCGATCAAGCCCCGGCCCATCCGGGGCTTTTTTATGGCTGACCGACTGCGTGCCTCCGACGGTTCTGGGCAAGGTGTCAGTCCGCAGGCCGGGTTGCTCCCCCTCAAGGGCTTAGTCAGTCCGCGAATGAACCAGACGAGACACCCGAACCGTCAGCTGATTTGACACCCCGAATTCCGGCATACTGGGCCGGTTTTCGTTCATCCCTATATTGATTCGCTGTGTCATAAGGAGTGACTGTGGACGGGTTCTTCTCTCAGGCGCTGGTGTTGCTGGGTGCGGCGCTGATTCTCCTGCCCATTTTCCAGCGGCTGGGATTCGGCAGCATTCTCGGGTATCTGGTGGCCGGTATTATCGTGGGACCGCTGGGCCTGGGGCTGGTAATGGGAGGCGATCAGGTGCTGCATTTCGCCGAGCTTGGCGTTGTGCTGATGCTGTTCCTGGTCGGTCTGGAACTGGAGCCGGCACAGCTCTGGGCGCAGCGCCATCGTCTGGTGGGCCTCGGTGCCAGTCAGGTCGGGCTGAGTACCGTCCTGTTGTCCCTGGCGTTCTGGTTGCTGGGTTTTCCGGTGAATCAGAGCCTGGCGATTGGTGCCACACTGGCCCTGTCCTCAACCGCCTTCGTCGTGCAGATGCTGGTGGAAACCAACCAGTTGGGTACGCCCCAGGGCCGGTCGGGCTTTGCCATCCTACTGTTCCAGGATCTGGCGGTGATTCCCATCCTGCTGCTATTGCCGGTTCTGGCCGGCGGCCAGAGCGACGGGGAAAGTCCCCAACTGCTGGCCGGACTGGCGGCGCTGGTGGCCATGGTGCTGGCAGGGCGTTATGCCCTCAATCCCTGGCTGGGCTGGCTGGCCAAACTTCGTAATCGCGAGGTCATGACCGCCAGTGCCCTGATGGTGGTGCTCGGTGCGGCGGCCCTGATGGAACACCTGGGGCTGTCCATGGGGCTGGGGGCGTTCGTCGCTGGCGTGCTGCTGGCGAACTCACCCTACCGCGAGCAGTTGGAGACCGATATCCAGCCGTTCAAGGGGCTGCTGCTCGGGCTGTTCTTCCTGGCCATTGGCATGACCATGGATTTGGGGCTGCTGGTCGAGTCACCCGGAACGATTGTGCTTTATCTGGTTCTCCTGCTGGCCATCAAGGCCGCGGTATTGATGGCGATTGCACAGGTGCGATCCGTTTCCTGGCGCAGCACCGTGCGGTTCGGGATTCTGTTGAGTCAGGGCGGTGAGTTTGCCTTCGTACTGCTGACCCAGGCCCGGGCGCTGGATCTGGTCGGTTCCGACCTGGCGGGGCAACTGAACCTGGTTGTCGCCCTGTCGATGGCGTCGACGCCGTTGCTGCTTCGGCTGACGACCGCCCTGTCGCCGGAAGAGCAGGGCGGGGATGCCCGGGATGCGGAGCATGATTCGATCCCGTCCGGTCACCCGCAGGTGGTGATCGCCGGGCTGGGTCGATTTGGTCAGATCACCGCACGGATTCTGGTGGGGCGGCAGATTCCGTTCACGGCCCTGGATGCGGACCCTGATGAGATTGCGCTGCTGCGCCGGTACGGAAACGAGGTCTATTTCGGGGACGTCACCCGGCTCGACCTGCTTCGCAACGCCGGTCTGGAGCACGCCCGGGTGCTGGTGCTGTCGGTCGATGATGTGGATGACTCGCTGAAAGCGGTGGATCTGGTGAAGCAGCATTTTCCCCAGGTCACCATCGTGGCCCGCGCCCGGGACCGCCATCATGCCTACGCGTTACGGGAGCGGGGTATTGAGCTGGTGGTCCGGGAGACCTTTGAGTCTGCCCTGAAGAGTGCGCGTCTGACCTTGATGCAACTGGGCCTGCCCGAGTCCACCGCGATCGACCTGGTCCGTAGCTTCCGGGAACTGGACGAGCGCATGCTCGACGAACAGTTCCAGCATCGTGGGGATCAGGCCAAGCTGGTTGAGGCGAACCTGCGGGGCCGGGCGGAACTGGCCTCGCTGCTGTCGGACAAAAACTGAGGTGAGTCGGCGCGGGACACTAGGGCTGGCCAATAAAGAAGGTGGCCACCTCGCGATCGTCCGGGCGCTGGGCCACCATCACCAGTGCCTGCTCCTGATCGTCGACATAGCCCCAGCCCTCAAAGCCCTGGCCGGCATGAGCGTCGGGGCAGTCGTTGGTGCTGGCCGGCTCGTAGGTAAAGGCGATGTCGAACAGGTTGCTGTTCGGCCGGGCGGCGATGGTGCCGCTCAGGGTGCATCCCAGGGCATCAATACCGCTCAGTGTGCCATCGGCTTCAACGATGACGGCCGCCGCTTCCTCCCGGGCCCGTGAGATCGTGTCACCGGTATACTCGCCGGCCACATCCGACAGCGACACGGACTGGTCGAACTGGTCGTCGTAGTCGGTGGTGAAGCGGACGAAGTCGGCATCCTCGGTGTCGTAATTCACCTCGCCCATCAGGGCCTGCCCGCTGGTATAGGCGCCGCCCAGGTCATAGGAGAGAACCGCCCCGTCGAGGTTGAAGTCGATGTCATCGCTGGACTCGAGATCGCTGTTGGTGGCGCTCAGCCGGCCGATGAACGCACCTTCGATGCCGCCGGTGAAGGTATCCCCGGCGTCCGCGCTGTAGAGGAAGAAATAGTCACCGTTCTCCAGAACGGCACCGACCACGTCCTCGCCATTGTTGGTCAGGCCCTTGTACAGGCCGGCGGCGGTGGGGCCGCCCGTGTAGTCCGGTTCCGCCAGTCCATCGCCACCCGCATCCGGGCCCGGGCCGTCCAGACAGCCCGTGAGTGTCAGCAGCAGTCCTGCCCCTACCAGCGTCCTGATCATGATGCGTTCTATCCCTCGTCCGTTGGCCCTGAAGCGGGCGTGATCAGCCGACATCCTATCGCACTGGAGAGCCGCCGGATTTGAACGAGTGGCCATTTTCGCAAAGAGCTGCTTCAGAGCCGTCCTCACGGCTCATGGTAGGCGCCCCAGGCATAGTAGAGCGTCTGCAGCAAGGGCAGATAGAGCCAGTCGTCGTGCGGGTAGCGCATGACCAGGAAAAAGCCCCAGATGGATACCAGCGTGCCGAGATACTGCGGGTGTTTGAACAGCGAGAACGGGAAACCGTGCACCCACGGGATGGTGTGCCCGAGCTGAGCGCCGTAGAACACGCCGACCCGACCCAGCCGGTGGAAGACACTGGCGTTGAGCACCAGCCCGAAGGTGATCATGGCACCGCCGAGCAGCAGAATGGCGAGCGGCGCGGTGGGCAGCGGGAACAGCGTGTCCCCAAACACCATGCACCAGCCCCAGAACACGCCGAGCTGAATGATCTTGAAGCCATAGAACAGCGTGTTCAGGGCGTTGACGGGCCCGCCAAGTGCCGATAGCGGGCGTCGGTGACACACCCGCTCCCAGGTGTCGGGGTGGTGGGAAACGAAGTAGTAGGTCAGGCGCTCGACGCTCAAAAGCACGGCGCACAGCATCAGGCCGGCTGCCAGCATTCCGGGGGTCCCTGTTTCTGAATGATGTCAGGGATTATTCCCACCGAATGTTTCCGCTTTTTGACGGCGTCACGCCACCGTCATCTCCGCCTGCCACCATCCGCCACCATAAGAGCACGCTGTCAGGAGTATGCCGATTGATCCCCGCCCGCCCCCTTCATCGACTGAGCCGTTCCGAGCGACTCAATTTCCTGCTCACCAACCGTATTCCGAGGCGCTGGGCCACGCTGTTCATGGGCCGTTTCAGCAGGGTGCGCCAGCCGGTCGTCCGTGCGGTGTCGATGCGGCTCTGGCAGGCCTTCGCCGGCAACCTGCACCTGGAAGAAGCCCGAAAGACCCGTTTTGAGAGCATGCACGACTGCTTCATCCGGGAACTCAAACCCGGCATGCGGCCGGTCGATCCCGACCCGCAGGCAATGGTCAGTCCCTGCGATGCCATCGTTGGCGCGTCGGGGACGGTCCGTGGGGGGGAGGTCATCCAGGCCAAGGGCTATCCCTACGAACTGGCCGAACTGCTCGGCGACCAGGCCTTGGCGGATTCGTATCGTGATGGCACCTTCGTGACGCTGCGCATCACGGCTAGCATGTACCACCGGTTCCACGCGCCGGACGATCTGAGGCTGAACTCGGTCCGCTATCACTCGGGCGACACCTGGAACGTCAATCCCGTCGCGCTGAAACGCGTCGAGCGGCTGTTCTGCCGGAACGAGCGGGCCGTGCTGGAGATGACGCACGAGCCATCGGGCGCGCGGTTCCTGATGGTGCCGGTAGCGGCGATTCTCGTGGCGAGCATCCGCTTGCACGCCCTGCACGACACTCTGGATCTGCGCTATCGCGGTCCCGTCTTCCAGCGGTGCGACGCGCGCTATGCACGAGGGGAGGAGATGGGCTACTTCCAGCAGGGCTCGACCATTCTGATGTTCACCGGGCCGGAGTATCGCGTTCACCCGGACCGCCACGACGGCGAGCGCATCCGGGTCGGGCAGCCGTTACTGGCCCGTCGTAACCACTGAAAAGGGCTCGTCGCAGAGCATTGTGAAACCGCAGGAAAGGCGGCCGGTTCCAATGTTGAACGGTGTTGCACCTGTAGCCGATGTCTCCGACTTCGGAGTCGCTCGCGAGAGCGACCGATGTTTGCCGGTAACCGCCGACCGGTCGTCCGGAATCAGGCAGCCCTGAGGGCTGCTCCGAAGTCGGAGACATCGGCTACAGGTCCCAGCGTCCCGTTTTCACCCTAACCCGTGATGAACCCTTTTCAGAGGCTCCCTGACATTGGGGCGTCATCTGGCTGTTATCAAACCATCACAACAAAGCAACAACAATGGACGGGTTGAAAACAGCAGAGATGAGACCCGTCCCTATGATGAACGTATTTCAGGAATTACAGGAGCAGCGGTGGGACGATCACCGCTACTACCATCAGAGCCGCATCAATCAGTCGCTTCACCTGCTCAGCGCCTTCAGCTTTCTGACGGCCTACGCCTACCTGACCATCAACCCGGTGGTGTCCGCGTTGATGGGGTGGGGCCTGGCCATGGTGTCGCGCCAAATCGGTCATTTCTTTTTCGAGCCCAAGGACTACGACAAGGTCAACCGCGTCACCCATGAACACAAAGAAGACATCAAGGTTGGGTACAACCTCAAGCGCAAGGTGGTGCTGCTGTCGATCTGGGCGCTGACGCCGGTGGTGCTGTGGTTCCAGCCGGCGATGTTCGGGCTGATGGAGCCGTTCAGCGGCTGGTCCGGCTACCTCTACAGCCTGTCCGTCCTGTGGATTGGTCTGGGCGGCGCGGCGCTGGTGTTCCGCACTGTGCAGCTGTTCTTCATTCGCGATGTGTCGACCGGGCTGGTGTGGTTCCTCAAGATCCTCACCGACCCCTTCCACGACATCAAGATGTATTACCGTTCACCGTTCTACCTGATGCGGGGGCAACTGATCGATCCCATGACGGAAGTCAGCGAGCGCGCCGCCACGACCATGGAGGACGAAGAGCGCGTCCGGTCTGTCTGATCATCGGGCCGGCATCACCCACGTGATGCCGGCTCCTGCCGTGCAGGTACCGGCACCGGCCCTTCGCTTTCCCGCCATCCCAGTGCCCGCACCGCCATTTCCCGCAGAATGCGACGTTTGATGCCCTTGTTCGTGGTGCCCGGCGCGGACCACCACCAGCCGTCGTGCTCCATTGCCTCGGCGGCCGCCACAAAACGCGTGATGACCGCCTGCATGTCTTCCTCCGTGAAGTTGTGGCTGAAGATCAACCGGCCCGTGCCGGTCCAGGACAGCAACAGCCCCTCGGCTCGCAGGTAATACTGGAACATCCAGTTGTAGCGGCTTGGTCGCGTGTAAAGCACGCTCCAGATGGATACGAGATTCACCACGCGGACCGGCAGCTCGCGCTCCGCCAATGCGGCGTTCAGGCGCTCGGCCCACTCGTACCACTGGCGACGCAGGGCCGGGTACCCTTCGCGGATGTCCGGTGCCTCGATGCGCTCAAGAAACACGTTCATACAGCCCATCACATGCGGGTGGGAGTTAAAGGTGCCGCGGGCGAAGCAGACATCGGTCGGGCGGTCCTCCCGGTAGCGTTTCATCAGGTCCTGCCGGCCGGTCAGCACGCCCACTGGCAGGCCGCCGCCCAGTGTCTTGCCGTAGGTGACCATGTCGGCCCGCACGCCGAAGTATTCCTGGGCGCCGCCCCAGGCCAGCCGGAAGCCGGAAAAGATCTCGTCGAAGATCAGCACAATGCCGCGCTCGGTGCACACCTCGCGCAGCGTATGCAGCCACTGCCGATAGGGCTCGGGGTCGAAGTGGCAGTGGCGGTCACTGGCGGCGAGCGTCGCATCCCCTGGTGCGCCGCCGTTGGGATGCAGCGCCTGGAAGGGGCTCACCAGCACGCAGGCAATGTCGTCCCGGGTGCGCAGCACGGTCAGTGTGTCCTCGTCCATATCCTTGAGGGTGTACACATCGTCCACCTGCCGCTGGGTCCCAATGCCCGGCTGAACGCCGTCCCACCAACCGTGGTAGGCACCGCAGAAACGCACCAGATGAGAGCGGCGGGTGTGGTACCGGGCCAGCCGGGCCGCCTGCATGACCGCCTCGGTGCCGGACATGTGGAACGACACCTCGTCCTGCCCCGAGAGCGCCCGGATGCGCTGCACGTTGTCGGCCACCAGCGGATGATAGGTGCCAAGAACCGGCCCGAGGGCCTCGACGCGGCGGAACCCCTCGGCCATGCAGTCCTTGTAGAAGTCGTACCCGAAGACATTGACGCCATAGGAGCCGGAGAGATCGTAATGCCAGTGGCCGTCCAGATCCTGGATCTGAACACCGGACGACGCCTCCGCCACCATGCCCTGCGGCAGATGCTCGCGCACCTGGCGGCGGAACTGGAACGGCACCCGATAGCGGTTCACGAACCCGACGTCGGACAGCCCTTTTTCCAGAGACTGGGTGACCGCCCGGGATCGGGGAGACCGGTCGCGGAACAGCATGGCCAGACGCAGAAAGGCGCCCCGGCGCCGGCTGGCCACCTCCGGCGGCGCGCCATCGCAGTCAAAGAACCCATCGCCGGTGAACTCGTAGAACGGCACAAGCCGCGCCACGCGCCGCGCCATCTTCGAATGGCCCTGAAGCGACGGGTGCTTGGCGCGGGACAGCCGCAGCCGGATCTGAGCGCGGCGGGCGAGAATGAGTACGGCCGCCAGCGCAAGGAGGGTAATCACCACGGTTGATGCCATATCGGCCTCCCTTGAACATGGTTGTGACCGTTCAGCGTGCGCGAGGAATGTGAGAACCGTATGACAGGATCGTCAGGTTCGGAGCATGGAAATCGCCGCTGTGCCATGCGATGCTGAGCGCGGTTTCTGAACACGATGGGAGGTATCCACGATGAACAATGCCTGGCACCGAGTGGCCGTTGCCGCGCTGCTGAGCGGGTCGCTGATGGCCGGCCCTGTGATGGCGGAGAAGGGCGCGGAACCGCCTCCCAGCATGGAGGACCTGCAGCAGGACATTCTGTCCCTGACGGAAAAGCTTCAGGACTTCGGTGCGGAGAAACACCAGGAGGCACTGGCGCAGCTCAAAAAGACGTTGGATGAACTGGACGGGCGCATCGCTGAACTGGAGAAGCAGCTCCAGAACAACTGGGACGCCATGAGCGACCAGGCCCGCGAAGACGCCCAACAGGGCCTCGACGAGCTGCGAGACCGGCGAGCGACGCTGAGCCGCTGGTACGAACGCCTGCAGGGTGACTCCGCCGAGGCCTGGAACAACATCCAGAAAGACGTTGAAGACGCCTATAAGGCCTTCTCCGAAGCCTGGGAAGAGCGCCGTCAGGCCCCGTCCAATGACTCGTCAAACCGGCAGCAGAGCATCTGATGACGATTGACTGGTCCGACTTCGAGAAAGTTGAGATGCGCGTCGGTACCGTGATCGCGGTGGAGGACTTCCCCGAGGCGCGCAAACCCGCCTACCGCCTGCGCGTCGACTTCGGCCCCGAGGTGGGCGTGCGCCAGTCCAGCGCCCAGGTTACCGATCTTTATGAGCGCGACCAGCTTGTGGGCAAACAGGTGGTCGCCGTGGTCAACTTTCCGCCCAAACAGATCGGCCCGATGATGTCCGAGTGCCTGGTCACCGGGTTTCACCGGGAGGACGGCAGCGTCGTCCTCACCACGCCGGATGCAGAGGTGCCCAACGGGGCCCGTCTCGCCTGACCGCTTAACCGCACTCCTTCTCATACCGCGCCCGGTTGCGCTCACGCAGCGCCTGGGCCTTTTCCTCGCTGAGGTATTCCCGCTCACCGTTCTCCGTGATCCGGTAGAACCGTGACACGCTCTTCTGGTGCTTGATGTAACCGCTCAGCTTCTTGCACCGCTTCGCCTGCTTGGCCGCTTCCGCCTCGGCCTGGCGTCGCTCCTCACGTTCGGCTTCGCGCGCCTCGCGACGCTCCTCCAGAAACTGGTTTAGCTTTTCCTGCCGATCCCGGTCGGTGCCCACGGGCTCTGCTGTGTTGATCGAGACGCTTTTGGATGACTGGGATTGGGGCGGGCGGTCACCAAAGTGGGTCCGGCCGTTTTCATCGGTCCATTGGTATACCTCGGCTGCGGCGAGGGTGGGGAACAGGCACAGAGTCAGTGCCAGAATCGTTTCCTTACGCATAATCGACTTCCTGATTCACAACTGGCGGATACAGTGTAGCGGATACCACCACAGAAAATCGTGTCATTGTCGTGCTTTCCCGCTTGTGTATGCTTTTCGCACGACGTATCGAGTAAAGGAAAACACTGTGTCCGACTATCACATCCGAAAGGCCACCGATGCCGACGTGGCCACCATCCTGCGGTTCATCCGCGAGCTGGCGATCTATGAAGAAGCCGAGCACGAGGTGGAGGCCACGGAAGCCTCGCTGGCCGACTCCCTGTTCGGGCCGGATTCCGTCACCCACGCCGTGCTCTGCGAGAAGGGTGGGAAGCCGGTCGGTTTCGCCGTCTACTTCTTCAACTACTCCACCTGGAAAGCCCGCCACGGCCTGTTCCTGGAAGACCTATTCGTCACACCATCGGAGCGCGGCGGCGGTGCCGGCAAACAACTGCTGCAATACCTCGCCAGCGTGGCGGTCGAACGCGGCTGCGCCCGGTTCGAATGGAACGTACTGGACTGGAACGAACCCGCCATTCGCTTCTACGAATCCCTCGGCGCTCGCCCGCAGAGCGAATGGGTCGGGTACCGGATGACGGGCAAGGCGCTTGAGGATCTGGCGGCAGGCGGCCGCTGAAATGTCGCCGATGTCTCCGACTTCGGAGCCGCCCGCAGGGCGGCCGGTCTGCGCCCCCATCCTAGGTGCATGCCAGGTCGGCTACGTGTCCTCGTGCAACCGTCCTTCGACGTACTTGTGGAGGATGCTGGCAACCAGCGTCTGATAGGGAATGCCTTCGACCAGCGCTTTTTTCTGTAGCCCGCGAAGGTCCTTGGAAGACAGCCTGATGTTGATGCGGGCATCCTTTCTGAACATGGCTTCGGCGTACTGCTGATGCCGTTCTTTACGACCCTCAACGTCGGGGGCCCGCTGCAACTCGCCGGCATCGAACGCGTCCAGAATGTCCTGCTCTTCTTTGTCCAGCCTGTTCATTTCGGACCTCCCAAATAGGTCTTGGTCGCCTTCCGGCTCGGAATGATCGTTTTCAGAAAAACGTCATCCTCGGATTCGACGAAGGGCACGAGATAGGCGTATCCCTCTATCTCAACCACATGAAGTCGTTGGCCAGGATACCGCTCCTGATTCGGATGCTCGAATGTATCCAGAATTCCCCCTATCGAGATGCACAACACCACATCCTCGAACGAGATGTCCCTTTCTTTTTGGAGAAGCCTGTTCTTCTCCGGGTTCCATGTCATCGGCTTCATGAGTGGATTTTAGCACGTTGTGTGCTTTTTGTGCTCAGGCTTTGACGGAGTGCGTAGTGGGCGGGCGAACGGAGTAGGGAGGCGCAGTGACATGTAGCCGATGTCTCCGACTTCGGAGTCGCCCGCAGGGCGACCGGTCCGCGTCTTCATCCAGGGGGCGCTACGGCTCTTCGTGCAACCGCCCTTCGACGTCCTTGTGGAGGATGCGGGCAACCTGTGCCTAAGCCGACTCGCCAGCGCCCCGCAGAATGGCCGCCAGCAACTCGTCCGCATCGAACTTGGTCAGGGCCTCATCAGCACCCACCTGATTGGCGTATTCGAGGCTCATCTGGCTGTTCAGCGACGTGTGGAGAATAATATAGGGCTGTTTCAGGGGCTGGTTGTCCCGCACATTGAACGTGAGTTCGTAGCCGTCCAGCCCCGGCATTTCGATGTCGCTGACCAGAATGTCCACCGAGTGACCAAGCTCATCATCCCGGACCAGCATCTGCATGGCTTCGGAGCCGTTTGTGGCGGCCTGATAACGCACATCCAGCTGGTCCAACGCATCGCAGATCTGTTTCCGGGCGACCCGGGAGTCATCCACCAGCAGGATGTTCAGTGCCCGTAGCGCCTCTTTTTGGGGATACGTCAGCTCGATCACCTGGGGTGCCAAAGACTCGGGGTATACCCTGGCCAGTAGCAGTTCAACATCAATCAACTGAACGATCTCACCGTCCAGATCCAGAAGGCCGGTCACGAAGGCATGCTCGCCGAGCCCCCTGGGCGGTGGCATGACCTGTTTCCAGTCGGCCTCAATGATCTTCCGAACACCTCGCACCAGAAAGCCCACTTCCTGACGCTGCACGTCGGCAATGATGATCGAGCCCCGCTCTCGTTCCTCCGGCGACAGGGGAGGCTGGCCGACGGCAGCGGCCATATCGATGACAGGCACTGCCGAGCCCCGAAACGTCGACGTCCCGATCACCGAAGGGTGGCTATGGGGCAGTCTGTTCAAGGGCGAAAACGGCAGTATTTCACGGATCTTGAGGGTGCCGAGTGCAAACAACCGAGTGCTCGAGAGATGGAACAGAAGCAGCTTCTGGATTTGTTGATCATGGATCGACATAAGACGGGCCGCTCAACCTGTTCTGCACAATCAGAGTGACGATGTTCAACCAAGTTTGTCGTACGGGCCCGATGAGGACAAGGGAAGAGGGGAGCTTGTTCACCGCTGGGGGCAGCAGGTCACGTCAGCCCCATCGGGTATATCATTTTCCGCGCAAGATTAGCGATTCGGACGGGTTCCCCCATATCCAGAACAAAGACTTCTCCGTCTTCGCCAATACTGCCCGCCTGCAGCGCCAACTGACTGGCCTCTGGAATGGTCACAAATAGCGGATGATATCCGGGTGCGTCCTCACCCGCCATAAGCCGACGCAGCAACGTCCATGTTGCATCGACGATGAACACCCCCATCACGGATGAGCCATCCTCAGAACAATTCCGGCTGATGCCAACCCGCGATCAGTGCCAGGCCAGCCAGAATCAGCCCTATAAAACCGCTTCCAGTGTCGCCCACGAAGATTGTCGCAGAAGGAAAGTTCCAGACCAGAAACCTCAGGCCCGTCATCGCCAGCACTCCTGAGAGTATAGCCAACGGGCCCGCTCCGCTCATTAACAGAAGGAAGCTTCCGCCCAGCCACAACTCCATAAACGCTTCAGCCGGGAGTAAATCATCAGCGTATAGCGTCGGAGCAACCCGGTGCCTCCCAGGTTTCGACGAACAGTAATGCAAGCTCGCCCGGGTGGTATGGGAGGTTCATCATGAAGAGCCAGTCCCGTCCCGATTCTCCTGAACAACCGCCTTCAGCGCATCGTCAACGGAAACCGGTGGCGTCCAATCCAGCAGTTCCTGGGTCTTCGTCATATCAACCTGAAGCGACCCCGTTAGCCTTTTCATCGCTCCCCTTTTGCCAGCCAGTGCGGCCATCCATCGCAGCACACCGACTGGAAAAGGAAACAATCTCCCCCTTTGTCCATACGTCGAGGCAAGTCGCCGTAATAGGTCTGGCGTCGAAAGATCCTCTCCATCGCTGACCAGAAAGGTCTGATTGGCCGCTGCCGGGTGGTCCACGCAAGTCACCAGCAGATCCACTAGGTTGTCGATTGCCACAAAGCTTCGGCGGTTGTCTACGGACGCCAACGGTAAAGGCAAGCCCTTTTTCACCCAACTCAACAGAGCGCGAAAATTCCCCTTCACACCCGGGCCATACACCAGGACAGGCCGAATAATGACAATCTCCATGCCGGTTTCACGCCCCAGGGCTTTCAAGGCTTCTTCCGCTTCCATCTTGGACTGGCCGTAAGCGTCTTCCGGGGCAGGGACATCATCCGCGTGGAATGGAGAATCTGGCAGGGTCTGTTCGCCGTTGACTTTGATGCTGCTGACATAGACAAATCGTTGCACACCGGCTTCAACGCCAATTTTTGCCAGCTCCAGGGTTCTTTCAACATTAACTTGATAATACTCGGCAAAGGCATCGCTAGCCGCGTCCTTCAGAACATGAGCTAGTCCTGCGAGATGAATGATCACATTAGCATCCGCCAGCAGCCCCAACTCTTCCTGCAGCGAATCCCATTGGACACAATGATTCGAGTTTTCACCAGAATTTCGACCGGACCGACTCACCTCTATCACATTGTCGCGACTCCAATGCCGCGACATGACGTCCAGTAGACGTCGGCCAATAAAACCGCTGCCGCCTGTGAGGATGACGTTCTTAACGGGATGCTCCACAGTTGGAAAACTTCTCCAAGACCAATATTTCTGTAAAATCGGGACAGTTTACTAGTGGGTAAGAACGTAAGCGAGCATCATTTATGATTGAGCTGTCGTTCGCCAAGCTTATCGGATATCTACACGCATGCGCCACGATGACGGTCGTAAACTTGATCACAAAACATTAGAAGCCATTCGCGTTCGCGCCGTTCAACGAGTCATTGTTGGCGAGAGCCCGGAAGTCGTCATCAAAGCGCTTGGCATGAGCCGGGCCCGAATCTACGAATGGCTGGCTGCTTATCGAGAAGGCGGCTTTGACGCACTGAAGGCCAAACAGATTTCCGGCCGTCCCAGGAAACTGAGCGGCGCTCAGATCCGGGAGCTTGCCAGAAGACCGCGTGGATTGCGCATCCAGTACGGCCGAGCTGGGCGTGGCGGCGCGGCCCTCTCGCTCGCGCCACTGTTCTCGCAGACGATCATGCATCGCCTCAAACTTGCCCGCCTTGCTCCACCGGCGGAAGGACTTATACACGTTATCCCAGTGCGGAAACTCCTTGGGAAGCATACGCCAGGAGCAGCTCGTTCGAACGACATAACAGCAGGCATCGACAATCGCTCTGCGACTGTGAGTGGGAGGCAGGCCCTGGCCGCCCGGCTTCTCGAACAGATCCGCCACCAATTCCCCTTCGACATCCGTCAGGCAGCTCGGATAAAGCTGCTCGGGGGCTTGGCTGCGGCGAGCCTCAGTGTAGCCGTAACGCTGCGTCTTCGGTCTTTCGGCGGGCTTGACCAAGGCGTGCTCGCGCTTCACGCCCGCCTCGCGCAATGAGCGACGAACGGTCGCCGGATGAACCGTACGGCCCAGGCGCTCACTTACCAGTGCGGTAATTTCATCCAGCGTCGCGAGCGGGTTCGAAGCAACAATCTCGAGCAAAAGCTCGTGTTTGTCTGGCCCCAAGAGCTTGGGACGGCCTGTCTTCGACACTCTGTCAGCGTTGTGATTTGGTCAATCAGTTGAAGCCAGCATCACACAATGTTTTGTTTACACCCTTTGAGTTCGATGGCAAAACGGGACCTCGCTCTCTGTCGACTTTGCGCCAATTGTACAAGATCGCGGTGCTGATGCCTTCCTAGCTGGCCAGTTTGGCCATCGTCAGGCTACGAGGTGGTACCGTCTTCTGGAGAACGGCTTCCTTACGTTCCGGTGAATAATGGGGCATGGTTGTCCTCCGAAATGTTCAGGCGACAACGACGCTGACAGATAGGGCGATATCTATTCGAGGTTAGGGCCAACCTGCCAGTGGGATACCGGCGCCGCGCAGGCGACTCTAATGGCTGCAAGTGGGAAGGTGCAGGCGCTTGAGGGAAAGCCGCCGAAATATAGTAAGGAAGACGTCTTGACTCCCTCCTTCATTGCCTCGGGCGATTGGTTTCAACGACTTAACTTACTGAGCTGTCTTGCGCGACAGAAAATTGGCGAAAAACTGCGCCAAAAACGCAACGCTTTTAACGTTATTTGACATCATGCCTGGCTAACATACCATCGTCGATTTTTTAAATTCGGAGCTGCTATGTTCTCGTCGATCAGCTGGTTGGTAAAAGCCTCACTCATAACTGTCTTCGGTTTTTTGCTTGCTGCATGCGGTGGCGGAGGAGGCGATTCGTCGGGTGCCGCGCCAGTAGAGGCCAAATCTGAACCTACAAACACTGGTGCCCTGGTTTGGGTAGAGGGCTCAGCGGTCAAAGGTGCTATCAACAACGGGTTGGTTACCGTCTACCGTTCTGTGGGCGGGAACACTTGGCAGCAGGTTGGTGATAGTGTCCGTACAGACAGCAGCGGGCGATTTCGCGTCGGTGTCCCGATGGATCTCTCTGATCAACCTCTAAAGGTGGTGTTGAGCTCAGACAGTGCCACCCAAATGCGTTGCGACGTGCGGCCGTCATGTAGGACACCCGGGGGGGGAGCGGTCATCTTTGGAGAGTCATTTTGGCCCGGGAATGACCTTTCCATGACCACTGTGGTTGATCCATCCGAGGGCTCTGGGGCTGAGGCTGTGCTGACTCCTATCGGTACACTTGCTCACCGCTTGTCCCTGAAAAATGGCGACTCAGGAGTGACTGGCTATCGTTCCGCTCTGAGGACTATGGAAGCGGAATTCGGTTTATCGGAGGGTGTTCTGAGCCGCTCCCAGATAGACCTGGCCTCTCCGGCGGCCTTACTTGCTGATGCTGAACGGATCCAGTCGTCATTGGTGAATGCAGGGTTTCTGGCACTTGCGGAAGATGAAAGGTGGGGTTCTCTTGCAAAGGTGATCAATGATTTTGAGCTGGTCATTGGTCGCAATGGGTCGCTGCCTGCGCTGTCAGGTGATCAGCTTGCTCCCAGCGCAGAGCTGGTGTTACTGGCCGCTACTGAGCAAGCGTTCATTCATAGCGACTCGAATGTCGCGTCTGACGAGGAGGCGAGCCAGCTGAGTCAGGCGTTGGCTTCTATTGATACTTCTTTGCTGAACATTGGTCATGTCGCTGATGAAAATGAGCCGGTATCGAAGGAGCCCGAGCCTGCACCAGAGCCCGAGCCTGCACCAGAGCCTGAGCCTGCACCAGAGCCCGAGCCGGCACCAGAGCCTGAGCCGGCACCAGAGCCTGAGCCGGCACCAGAGCCCGAGCCGGCACCAGAGCCCGAGCCGGCACCAGAGCCCGAGCCTGCACCAGAGCCTGAGCCTGCACCAGAGCCTGAGCCTGCACCAGAGCCCGAGCCTGCACCAGAGCCTGAGCCTGCACCAGAGCCTGAGCCTGAGCCTGCACCAGAGCCTGAGCCTGAGCCTGCACCAGAGCCTGAGCCTGCGCCAGAGCCCGAGCCTGAGCCTGCACCAGAGCCTGAGCCTGCGCCAGAGCCCGAGCCTGCACCAGAGCCCGAGCCTGCACCAGAGCCCGAACCCGTCACTGGTTCAGCAACACTGAGCTGGCAGGCGCCGCTGACCCGGGAAAATGGTGAGTCTCTTGCCATGGGAGAGATCGATCAGTATGTGGTCCGATACGGATTAGAGGAAAACGCACAGGATATGTCGGAGGAAGTTGTCATCGAAGACGGTCAGGTAATGAAGTATGAGATTTCTGGTCTTGTAGAGGGAACCTGGCACTTCGCCATTCGGACTGTGGACGTCAATGGTCTTGAGAGTTCTTGGTCAGGAGTGGTGAGTAAAACGATTACCCGTTAAGGAAATCCCAAGTCTACAATTTGTCACGTCTTTGTTCTTGCGGGGATTTTAACTGAAACATAATCTGCCTCGGTGTGCAGTTGATAACGACACATGCTGATTATGTCCAGTTAGTTTCCCCGCTCTTTTTTAAGCGTGATGATTGTCTTGACCTTTACCGGCTGTCGTGATTCAGATGTCTACTGTATCGGGTGCTTGCCATCCAAAAGTAAACGCTGGCCGCAAGTATGATGCCTTCGTCAATCGCAGTCCTGTTTTATGCAGTGGCTGCCTGTCCCGTCCTTCTCCCACTCTGCTACAATCCGGCTCTAGAAACTTACCCTGGAATTGCAACCCCATGGCAGTACCGCACCCCTGGAAACCCCTTGGCGTCTGGCTGGTCGAATTGGGCGCTGTTTCCGAGAAAGAATTGAATCAGGCGCTGGAAGTTCAGAAGCAGATTGGTGGGCTTCTGGGCAGTCTTCTCGTGCGTTCCGGGGCCACTAGTGAAGATGTAGTGTTGCAAGCTCTGTCAGCTCAGTGGGGTTATCCGCTCCTGGGCAAACAGCAACCTGCACCCGATGACTTCCAGGTATATGAAACCCTGCGGGAATTGCCGGTCAGTATGGAATGGATGCTGGAGCAGGAGGTGGTGGCCTGGTTTGAAGGCGGGGCTTCGGATTCAGAGGATGCGCCCGAAAAGAGAACGGTTTGCATCCTGTCTCCGAGATTCCACAGTGACGAAATCCGGGAAGTGCTCGAAACCTCCCTGGAACCCAAAGGTTTCAGGCTTCAATGGGTGCTTGCTTCGACTTACGAGATCGAGAGACTGGTGGGTGTTGTCCGTCAGGAACTGGCGGTCACCCGGCTGTTCAGCGAGCAGGGCAGTCAGAGCCTGCTAGAGCTGGCCGAAGAGGCCCCTGTTGTCGAACTGGTTAATAATGTGCTTGCCAAGGCCGTCGAAGCAGGAGCTTCGGATGTTCATGTGGAACCGGGGGAAGAGTTCTTCATCATCCGGTATCGGGTTGATGGCGTGCTGCACTCCCAGATGACCCAGTCAGCCAGCCGTTTCCCCGCCGTTGCCTCGCGCATCAAGCTGATCAGCGGAATGGACATTGCCGAATCCCGGCTGCCTCAGGATGGCCGGATCAGTACTCGCTTGGGTGGCCAGGAAATGGATATCCGGGTATCCACCGCCCCTTGCTCCTTCGGCGAATCGGTGGTGATGCGTTTGCTGCCCAAGAACAGGGAATCGCTGTCACTTGAAAGTCTTGGCATGGAGCCGGACCACCTCAGGCTGATGCGCTCGGTCCTCGGGTTTTCCAACGGGATTGTTCTGGTAACAGGCCCTACCGGCTCCGGTAAGTCCACAACTCTCTATAGCGGTCTATCAGAACTGGTGGATGGTCGACAAAAGCTCATCACCGTGGAGGATCCAGTGGAATTCCAGGTGCGGGGGGTTACCCAGATCCAGGCCAATGCCGATATCGGCTACACCTTTGCAAGAGCGTTGAGGGCCATCCTGCGGCAGGATCCGGATATCATCATGATTGGTGAAATCCGCGACCTGGAAACCGCCGAGATTGCAATTCAGTCTGCACTGACAGGTCATCTTGTGCTCTCTACACTGCACACTAACGATGCTTTGTCAGCGTTCACCCGGTTGGTGGATATGGGCGTGGAACCTTACCTTGTGGCGGCGCCGGTTAAAGCGGTTCAGGCCCAGCGCCTTGTCCGTAAGGCATGCTCAGGCTGCAGCGAGCCCGTAAATCTGCCAGATTCCCTCTGGAAACCGCTCGCCGGCGACTGGGTCAAAAAACCGGCGTTCGTCGAACCCAAAGGCTGTGAACGTTGCCATGGCACCGGGTACCGGGGTCGGCTGGGGATTTACGAAATTATCCCGGCCACAGAAGAAGTGCAGACCCTGATTGCAGACAATGCCGACATCAGCGAGCTGCGCCAGTGGGCCGCGCGGCATGGCCACCGCAACCTGTTGCAGGATGGACTGATCAAGGCAGCCCGGGGTGAAACCACCATAGAAGAAGTCATGCGGGTTGCAGGCGCCAGCGTCGCGGAAGACGAGGCCACTGAAGCATGAACTTCAGGTACCAGTCCATTGACCCTAATGGCCAGAAACAGGAAGGTGAGATAGAGGCAGATTCCCGCAGGCAGGCGCTCAGCAAGCTGAAACAACAGGGCTTGCGGGTAACGGGATTGGCCGAATCCGGCGCGGCTGAGAAGGTCAGCAAGGGCAAAGGTAAAACAAGCCGGGAAGAGTTGTTGCTGGCCTTGTCTGAACTGGCAACATTGTTGCGCTCTGGCGTCAGTCTGAAAGACGCTATTGATTCCCTCACCGGCGGTGAGCGCGGTGCTGCCATGCAGTCGGTCTTCGACCGGTGGTCCTCCGGGCTTCGACAGGGCGAATCCTTCAGCGACGCGCTGCGTGCCTCCGGCGTACCGGTGCCCGAATATCTGATTCAGCTGGTCAGGGCAGGTGAGATGACCGGGGAAATGGGTGACAGCCTTCAAACGGCCGTTACCCAGATGGAGTACGAAAAGCAGATTGCGACCGAGATGAAAAACGCTCTGGTTTATCCGGCGATTCTCTGTTTCTCGGGCATAGGTGCGGTCTTGCTGGTTTTCACTTTCGTGGTTCCACAATTCCAGAACCTGCTGGAGCACGGAGACAAACTGCCCTGGCTTGCCTGGGCCGTGCTTGCCACGGGTCAGTGGGTAAATGCTCACATGGCGTGGGTGATTGGGGCGGCGCTGGCGGTTATGGTGATTTTGGCGCGTGTATTCAGCCTGCCAGCCGTGCGCTCAAGGTTTATAGATGGGCTGCAAAGCGTGCCGGTTGTGGGCGACTGGATTGTGGAAGCTGAAACCGCCCGTTGGTCCTCCATATTGGCGGCGTTGGTCAATCACCGGGTCGCCATCCTGGACGCCCTCGAACTGGCAAGGAACACCGTTCGGCTGCCTTCGCGGCAAACCCGGCTTGCCCGAGTGTCCGGCCAGGTGAAATCGGGGATCCCCCTGTCCTCCGCCCTGAAGGAAAATGCGGTAATCACGAATACCGGCTACAACCTGCTCCGCGCCGGCGAAAAATCCGGCGAGGTGGCGCGCCTGCTCAAATCCCTGGCAGAGCTTCATGATAATAGCGGTCGAAACCGGATGAAGCGTTTCCTGGCCCTGATTGAACCAATTGCCATCTTGTTGATCGGAGGGATGATAGGCGTCATCATCATGGGCGTTATTCTCGCGATTACCAGTGCAAACGACATCGCATTCTGACCAGACTCAAGACCTGAACCGCCCAGACCGGAACTCTATGAAGCAAACACCGCAACTATCGCAAACCCGCAACACTGAAAAAGGCTTTACGCTACTCGAACTGCTGGTAGTTCTCGTTATTCTAGGCCTGCTCGCGGGCCTCGTTGGCCCACGGCTGTTCGGCAAGGCTGACGCTGCCAAAGTGCAAACTGCCGAAACGCAGATCCAGATGCTCAAGTCCGGTCTGCTGACCTACCGGCTGGACGTGGGCCAGTTCCCATCTGAGCAGGAAGGTCTTCTGGGGCTGAATAACCCGCCTTCAGATGAGCGCCGGCGCAGCCTGTGGGATGGCCCCTACCTGGGCGACAAGCTCCCGTCAGATCCCTGGGGCATGCCTTACCAGTACAAGCCCAGCTCCACCCATCCTCAGGGCTTCGTGCTCTATTCCTACGGTGCCGATGGCAAACAGGGCGGGGAAGGTATTGACGCAGATATCGGTTACCTGCCCGAGGGCTGAGTGGCCATGGGGCAACGCATCGCTGGTTTCACTCTGCTGGAACTGATGGTCGTACTGCTGATCCTTGCTTTGGGAGCGGCCGTCGCCACACCGGCGGTCATGCGGCTGGCGGACAAGCTGGGAGAGAGAAACGAGCGGGACCAGCTTGCTCTGTATCTGCAAAACTTGCCGGTAGCCGTAATGAATCGCGGACAAGGGTTTTCTCTGGAGTCTACGCAGGGCTATATCCCCCTGCGGAATGCTGCGGCAAGCTCACCGCTGCCACTGCCTGACCTGGGTGAAGGTTACCCGAGGATTTGGGTGCCGGATGACGTAGAGTATCGCCCGAACGGCGCATGCACTGGGGGTGTGATTCACTGGGAGCTAAGCGGTGGAAAGCGATTCTCTCATGCCCTTGAAGCCCCATTGTGTCGTCCTCGGAGTGAAACGTGAGTCTCACTTCCTCCCGCGGTTTCGCTCTGCTTGAAGCACTCGTTGCGCTCGTTATCGTCGCAGGGGTGGGCGCAGCGCTGTTCGCACTTATTAATACCGGCCTCCAGAACCTTGCAAAAGCCGAAGCCCACGCCGCTACTACAACGCTTCAGCCTCAGATTCTCGCTTGGGTACGCACAATTGAACTTGGTGAGCTGCCAGCAGACAAGCAGGCCGTTGCGGAATTTCAGAATGGCCAGGGTGTTGTTACCGCTGAAGCACAATTTGAACGTTTTCAAGGGCCTACCTTCGCGGTTACGGGCAGTGGTGCTAAGGGTATCCATCAGGTTGCTCTGTACGACGTTGAGGTAACGCTTTATGCAGGCCCGCGAAGGTTGGACCAGATCCATACGCGCCGAGCGGCAAGCAAGCAGGTGATGGATGAGCCAACGCTGTGAAAAAGGCATGACGCTGATGGAGCTTCTGGTGGCCATGGTCATCGGTAGCCTGGTAATTACTCTCGTTGTCAGGGGATTAGGGCTCAGCCTTAACCTGTATGACCGCGTTGCGAAAATTACCTCCTCTGTGGATGTCAGGTTCCGTGAAGCGCAGTGGTGGACTGGTTCCATAGCCAGCTTGGTCCCATGTACCGATATTCGTCACTGTGTGGAAGGCACTTCCACAGAACTGGTTGGTTATACCTTCGCCCCGATTCTTGATAGCGCAGGCAAACGTACGCCGATCACCTGGCGGTTGCAGGAGCGCCCGGGCGAGTCGGTGCTCACCTACCGCGAAGGCAATAATGCTGCTTCAACACCACTCGAAATGAACCTTGCTCTTCCCCGCGATGCAGCATTTGGTTACCTCCAGCCAGATGGTGAGTGGGTCAACGAATGGGGAGGGGATGGTGGAACAACCAGGCTGCCTGTAGCGGTCCGTATTGAGGATGCATCCGGTGGGGTCTGGGCATTTGGGGCAACCATGCAACGGCCGTACGGTCGCGATGACTATCGTGACATGCTTGGAGAGTAAATGGGGCGGATACCGGCAAAACAGAAAGGGTTTGTGCTCGCCGTCGTGTTGTGGAGCATCGCAGCGCTTACCCTGATTACCGGTGGCATTGTTGCAAGAATCAACAACACGCTGGAACAGGCATATTCCATGCGGGAACTCGCGCTCCTGCAGCAGCAGATGATGGCTACGGAGCAAACCCTGCTTTATATGCTTTCAGCGCGCCCACATAATGCTGCGGGTGCCGACCTGGATGCAGGAGCGGTAACGACCGACACCAGCAGCCCGTTCGGCGCGAGCGCACCGGAGGACACTGGCGGGCCGACCCTCAGGTTTGACGGTACCTGGTACAGTGGTGTCGGCGATTCCGGGTACAGCCTTCAGGATGCCGGGGCAACACTGAGCTTGCTAGAGCCGCGGCGTGAAACCTGGTTGCGAATAATGGAGTTGCTGGGCGTGCCACCTGCCGATGCAGACCGCTGGTTTGATCAACTCCTTGACTACCAAGACCGGGATAATCTCGCCCGGCTGAATGGTGCTGAGCGGGAGGCCTACCAAGAGCAGGGGCTAACGCTGCCGCCCAATAGATTTCCGGTAACGCCCCACGAGCTCAAGAACCTGCCAATTGCCGGGAAATATCCCGAGATAACGGAGTCCCTGATTCGTGTCAGCACTTCAGGCGCGGGAACCATGTCTAACCTCAACACGTCCCCGCCGATAATGCTTGAGCTGATTCACTTTCTGACAGAGTCTGATGCCCAACAGGTTGCCAGAAGCCGGGGGCTGGAGATTATTCCATCGCTAAGCAGCGCCTCGTCACGATTTGGCATGTTGTTTCAGGGAGGGCAATTTCAAACTCTGTGGGTGCCTTCCGGTAATGTAAGAATCATGCTTGGCGATGCACAGGGCAGACATAAACGCTGGATTGAAGTAAAATTCACCGCCATTTCGAATGGCGCGCCCTGGGTTATCGAATACAGTCACCCTGTTAATCTGAACCAACGCAGACAGGAGCCGGACACAACGGATGCCCTTAGCCCGAATGCAACGACTGAAGCAACGCTTCGCGCCAGTGCTTGGCCCTATTATTCAGCGTTTTTCCCGAACCAGTTACCGCTGGAGTAACGGCGCAAAACAGGCCCTTGGGCCTCTCCCAGGCTTTCCCTCTGGTGCATGCGTGCTGCCCAGAAGCGAGGTACTGTTTTCCCGAATCGATCTGGACAGTGTTCCTCACCGCCAAAGAATGGGCGCGCTCAGGCTTGAGCTTGAGCAGAAGTCACCGTTCGACACCGTTTGCGGTTGGGTGTTCTGGCAAGGGAGCCTGGCGTGCGTCTGGTACTGGTCTCAGGAACTGGAAGCCCGTGTAAGGCAGGCGTCTCAGCCCGCGGGAAACCAGTTGGAATTCGTTCCGGAAGCTGCCCTGTGGCCCCAGTTGGACGCTGGCGGTTACCGGTGGGTACAAGAACAGGGCAACGCACTGGTGCTGGTGCAGTACCAGCACCCAAAGCATGGGCTGTATGAGAAACGATACTCGGCTGCGGTCAGCCGCGAGGAAGTGGCAGCCTGGCTGCGGCGCCACGGAGCTGGCGACGTGTCTGCAGATAGGCTGGTTGCCGCAGCATCGCCCGGTTATGACAAACCTTTTGGCCAGAGCCTGGAAGGCCGGAGCTCATCGCTGGAAAGCCGTGTTTTTCCACTCAGTGCCGCGCTACTGGGGTTTTTCGTCTTGGTTTATGGCGTTGCAATTATTCGTGCCGGCGTTGGGTCAGAAAACGCCAGAGAACGGGCTGAGCAGATGGAGCAGAGCATCAGTGGCATTGTTGCCCTGCGACAGAAAGCGGCCAGCTTGCAGTCTCAGACGGCTTTGCTCGCCGAATTCAATGCGCCCTCCCAAGTTGAAGTGGCAGCCGAGCTTGCCGAGTTGCTCGAGGTAGAGGGAGGAAGGCTTGTGCGTTGGGCCTATCGGGATGGCCGGCTGGAGTTGAGCTGGGAGCCGGAAGGCCCGTTGCCGGATTCAACGCGAGTCATTACCGCCCTCGAGGAAGCGGCCCGCTTCGGTGATGTTCAGGCGCAGGCCCGTGGCAACACGGTTATGGAAATAAGTACCCGGGTGGCGACGGCGAGGCGTGAGGAGCCGGTAAATGATTGATTCAATCCGCCGGGATATTCGCCAACAATGGCAGGAAAGCCCGTTGCTCAGGTTGGGTAGCTGGGCCATCGGCCTGATCCTGCTTATTTACGTTTTATTGTGGATGGATGACAGGTTGGCACTTGAGCAACTGGAATGGCGTCGTGCACAAGCCAATATAGCCGAACGGCAGGCCCTGGCACAGCAAGATTACTGGCCTGCGATGCTGGAAGCACTGGAAAATCAGAGGGAAGAAGCCCTCCAGAAGGCATGGAACCGACGCACAACGGGCCTGGCAAAAGCGGCCGTCCGTGAGTTTATCAATGGAAGTGTTTCTGATAGCCCGCTCGGCCTCCGAGTGCGAAGTGTTGAGCTTGCAGAACCTCAACTGCTTGTTGATGGCATTCACGAGATGCGGGGGCGCTTTACCGTCAGTACGGAAAACGGTGCTGCGCCGTGGGCCTGGGTTGCAGACATTGAGCGTGCTGAGCCGGCGCTGATTATCGATAGCATGGATATCAGGATTGGCCGGAAATCTGGAGTGGCGGTGATCGTCGAATTCAGAGTTTTGTTGAGTGGAATTCAAGAGGAGCAGCCAGGATGATTCGCAACCTGGCTGTTGCAACGGTAGCACTCGTGCTTGCCGGTTTTCTTGGCTGGTTTCTGGCGGAGACAGAGCCGGTTACCGGCGGGTTCACGGGCTCGGAAGCCCTCCCGTTACCGGCTGAAAAGCCCGGGAACAAGGAAGTTCCCATCGACTGGAGCCTGGAAACGCTGTATCAACGTGCTGCCTGGTCGGCCGTGGCGCCGGAGGAAGATGAAGCCGGGAGCGATGAAGATGAAGAAGTTGCGTTGCCTGAAGGCCTTGACCGCTTCCGCCTGCTCGGCATTCTCAGGGTTGCTGGTAGACAGGCAGAGGTACTATTGAAAGATCTGAACGCAGGTGACGAAAAGCCGGCTGTTTTCCGTGCCGCCCAAGGTGACAATCTGCAGGATTCCGGTGTGGTACTGGCCCGGATCGGCCAGCAGAAAATTTCTCTGGAGCAGGCTGGTGAAGTGCGAGAGCTTTTCCTGTTCCCCCGAAGCCCGACTAACGGACGTGACGAATGATGATGTTGTGCAAACGCCGCCCATATGCCCTGGCGGGCAGTCTGCTTATGGTTTCCCTGTTGTCTGGTTGTGCCGCGCTGTCGGAGACTGGTGGTGAGCAGAAAGAGTCGACGGGTTTTGATCCTGCAAAGCATTTCGAGGCTGTGCCTCTTCAGCGGGCCGATAAGCAACCCTCGCAGACGCCGCGAGACAGCGCTATAAAAGAAGACGCCGAGTCAGAATCTGGCTCTGCGACCGCACCGGATGTTTCCATGAAATCCGAATGGGGGCCGGCGGCCAGAACTGGCTCCGGCGCATCCAATGTTGGCTTCTCGTCAGAAGAGGGGCCTTCATTGACCGGAGATCCTATCAGCGTAAAGCTGAATGACTTGCCCCTGCCGGTGTTTATCAACGAGGTGTTCGGCGAAAAGCTCGGCCTCTCGTTTTCACTTGCGCCCTCACTGTCCGAGAAATCCGATCTGGTGACACTGCGTTTAACAGAGCCCCTTGAACCAGAAGCGCTGTTCCGGACAGCACGTTCTGTTTTGGCGGATTACGGAGTTGCCATGGAGCAGAGAGAGGGCGTGTGGACCTTCTCACCGGCGGAGAATGTGACCACCCAGGGCGTACCTCTGCTCGTCTCCGGTGAAACCCTGCCAGATGTTCCGGCAAGCCATCGCCCGGTATTCCAGGTTATTCCGCTGAAGGTTGTCAGTAACAATCAGGTACGGGGGTTGATTAACCCCCTGTTCAAAGGCAGCAAGCTGGAAATACAGGAAGATGCCCTGCGAAACGCCATCATCCTGAAAGGCGACAGAAAGGCAGTCGAAGAGGCGTCCCAGGCGGTCGCTTTCTTCGACAGGCCGTTGTTGCAGGGTCGTAACAGCCTCGTGCTTCGGCCGGTCTTCCGGGACGTATCAAGCCTTGCCTCCGCGCTGCAGGATATCCTGACCGCAGAGGGTTTTTCAGTGGGGCGTCCCGGCGGCACCGGCATAAGCATGACGATTTTGCCCCTTCCCGAACTGGGCGCTGTCGTGGTGTTAGGCCGTAGTCGTGAAATACTCTCCCATGCCCGTCAGTGGGCGGAAAAGCTGGATCAGGATTTCCAGAAAGAGATCGAATCCGGCATGTTCACTTACGAAGTCCAGAATACAAGTGCCGAAGAGCTTGCCTCTCTTCTGTCGCAACTCTATGGCGGCAACGCACTCGAGGGTAGCGAAAGAGAATCCACTCGTGGCGATTCGGGCGTTAATAATGGTAGTGGCAGTTCCGACATGGATCGCAGCTCATCTTCGTCCTCAAACAGTCGTTCCGGTGCATCGGGTAACTCGGCGACTGAGGTTGCCGGCGGCCGACTGGTGGTGGACAAAAACCGTAACGTCCTGATTTTCCGGGGCAGTGGTGCTGACTGGTTGAGGTTGCGCAACATTGCCGTTGAACTGGATAAGCAGGAGCCTTCTGTGCTGATGGAAGTCGTGCTGGCGGAAGTGACGCTTAATGATAATCAAGGTATGGGTGTGGAATGGTTTGCCCGCAACAGCATCGGCGACCTGTCCGGGACCCTGGAAACCCTGGGTGGTCTGGGTATTGGTGGCAGGGGCTTTAGTTATACCCTGAACAGTGCAGGCCAGACCCGGGCCGTGCTGAATGCCTTTTACGATTCGAACCAAGCGGTTATTCGCTCCTCTCCAAAAATCATGGTGAAAAGTGGTGAAACCGCCACCATCGAGGTGGGTAACGAGATTCCGGTTCTCACATCAACCCGCCAGAGTGATACCCAGAGCGATGGCGATACCGATGTGCTGCAACAGTTCCAGTACCGTAAAACCGGCGTGGATCTCACTGTAGAGCCTATTGTGCAGGCCAGTGGCCTGGTCGATATCCGCATTCGCCAGAGTCTTAGCGAAACCCAGGACACCAGTGGTGGCGACAGCTTCCTGCCTACAATCCTGAACAGGGCTGTGGAAACCTCACTGACATTGCGGGACGGTGGCTCTGTGGTTCTGGGTGGTCTGATTTCGAAAACCACCAGTCAGGGCGAACAGGGTGTGCCCTGGCTTGGCAAGTTGCCGCTTCTTGGCGCGCTGTTCCGCACGGATTCAGACAGCACTTCTACCACGGAGCTGATGGTGATGGTGGTGCCTTACGTCGTGCGCAGCGACGAAGAAGCCAGAAATGTTTCAGAGCTACTGAAAGAGCGAATCCGCACTTCCAGTGAAGCAACGTGGAACAGCCAGAAAATGTCTCAGTGACTTGGCCGGGGCTTTCGCATTTTCTGGAAAGCCCGGTTAAACGACAGCCCGGTTTCCTCCACCCAGTCCAGCTTGGCCTGTGCGCGAGTCAGCATGGCCCACTTCTGAATGGGGTGAGGCCATGCCAACGGCTTCAGAGTCAGACCCGCTTCATCTACTAGGCCTTTAAACGTATCCTCTGTGAACCTTACCAGCCCCGGATAAAGCCACCCGGTCTCTCCCGAATTTTCTGGTCCAGAAACCCATGTGGCAATAATTGCGCCGTCGTCGGCCAGATGTGGAGTGAGTTCACGTAGCCAATGCCTGACAAGATCCTCTCCGCAATGGCTGAAGATCGACTGTAGCAGCACGAAATCAAAGCGATCATCCTGGCCCAGCTCGGCGCAGTCCGTTCGGTAGGAGAACCGTGCTTTCTTGAGCTCAACCAGGTCTTGCCCCATCTCTTTAGCGATCCCTTCCTCCACTAGCCAGCGGTTCGGCTCGATACCCACATAGCTGGACGTTGCGAGGTAAGGAATGAGTAGTCTGCCGTTGCGCAAGGATCCACAGCCCACATCCAGAACTCGGTGGTGATCACGTAGCCCCAGCGTAGTGAGCAGGTTGAACACCGTAGCTGCAATAAGATCGTAGTTGGCAGGGTCGCCTACATAGGCGCGGTAGTGCGGATCTCCGGGTTTCATGCTCATGGAATGTCTTGTCCGTTACACAGTAAGTCGAGGGGCCAGAGTCTACCGGAGGGCAAAAAAAAAGGCACCCCGAAGGGTGCCTTTCTCACAACGTTTCTTCAGATCAAATTACTTGGTCTGGAAGAAGGCGTTGTTGTCACGGCTCACGGTCAGGCCTTGGATGTAGATGCCGTCTTCACGACGCTCTACCAGTCGCTCACCAGTGAAGCTGGTGGTAACGGAAGTACCTGAGCCGTCAGAGTCACGGTCAGTTGCGCTGTAACCTTCAACTGCGTCACCGCCGAACTCACCACGCACTACTACACGCAGCTTGTTCTTGCTGTCCGGGCCAGTCGCAGCAATGGCGAAGGCAGGATCAGCAGCCTGAGCGGCCGCGTAGATGTCGTCGATGTTGATCAGCTTGGTGCTCGCACGAGCGTCCAGAGAGTTGCTAGCTACACCATTGATATCGCCGAGGTCGAACGAAACCTGGTCGCCATCATCGTTGATAACGGTAACGGTTACGTCACCAGCAGTGCCGCTCGGGTTAGTGATACGAGCCAGTTGCTGGAACGCGCCGTTCGGAGTCAGGGCGAAATCCAGACGGTCAGTAGAGCCGCTGAACTGCAGGTTGCCACAAGCTGTGGAAACAGTACCTACGTCGTAGGTGGCTGCGCCAGCTGTGTCAGTCACGCTCAGAGTGTAGTTAGACTGAACCATTTCATTTGTACCGTCAGCTGTAACAGCGAAGACGCCGTTGAGCTCGGCGGCCGGGTCTGCAGTTGCAGTCCAGGTAGCAGAACCGTTTGCAGGAGCCGCGTCAGCAGCAACCGTGTTCAGGGTGAAGCCTGCAGCGGTTTCGAAAGCTTCAGTGCTGCCTTCGACTACAACTTCTGCACCAGCACCGAAGTAGTTCGCCGGAATGGTCACCGCAGTACCACCTTCAGTGAACACGTTCAGTGCGGACAGGTTCAGGTTGGAAACGTTGGTTGTATTGGTGCCGTCAACAAATTGAGTCGGATCAACGACGTCGATCTGTGACGGGTTGGCTGAAGTACAGGTCAGGTCGTAGCCTGGGCCCCAGGTAATCCACTGGCCGGACTTGGAAACCAGTAGGTTGGTTTCGTTAACCGCATCAACCGCTGTCTCGTAAAGGTCGTAAGAGATAGAGCGGGTGTTCTGGTCAGTCGCTTCAATCTCGTCGCCATCCTGCGGCTGGAAAGCAAATCTGTCATCCTGAAGTACGTCCGCACCGCCTGTGGGCGCGGCAACTTCCACGATTACAAAGGAATCGCCAGCTTGGCCGCCTTGAGAGATTGAGTAAGTTGCAGCTGCGGCTGAGTCATCACCAAAATCATCTGGTACCAATGCAGCGGCCAGCGGTTGGTCGAAACCAAGGCGAACGTACTTGGAAGTGCCCTGACCAATGGTGAAGCCAAAGTCAACTTCTACGGCTGCTGCGGTTGCGGAGTCGCCGCCGCCGTTTGTGCCGGCTGCAGTCACGTTAAGATCTACGCCTGAGCCTACGGCGATCTCTTCAGCAAAAACAAGCGGGTTCTGGCCGTTAGGCTGGTCGAGGTCCACAGCTGCGTGTGCAACCCCAGATGTTCCCAGTGCCGCAGCGATCGCTGAGCTCAAAAGGATTTTTTTATACATAAGAAACGTTCCTATTAGTTTCTAAAGTTTAATTACCTTGTCGACAAGGTTCTTTAAAACTCCGGAACCCGGCACACTCGGTTTTCCTGCCGCATGCGCCGGAATTCACGAATTTGATGGTAGGTAGAGCGCAGAGGGTTGTCAACTAGAAAACGCATCACGAAACAAATTTTCAGCGGGATTTCGGGAAGTTACAAAAGTATACAGAGCGAAGGTCAACAGTACGCCGAAATGATTACGAATTGATCAGGTTGCAGCTTGATTTATGGGCTGCCTGTAATATGACAGCTTGCTGTTAGTCACTCCCGGCAAAAATGAGGTAGCATTTGCCCGCCCCCGGCCCGGAGGCCCCTCCCGGCTGCCCGCACATGAAATCGTTTCCTGGAGGCCTGTTTTGGAAAAGGATAGGTTGGATATCGCCCCACCTGTGATCGTTCTTGGCATGCACCGAAGTGGCACAAGCTGCCTCACGGGCTCTCTTCAGCAGGCCGGGCTTGTTCTGGGTGATGTTCACACTGCAAACCCATTTAATAAGAAAGGAAATCGCGAGCACCCTCAGTTGATGGCACTGCATGAGCGGTTGCTGGAGGCGAACGGTGGAAGCTGGCACTGTCCGCCGGAAAGGGTTGAGTGGTCCGAGGATCTTCGAAAAGAAAGGGAGGATTTCTGTGCCCAGTTCGAGGGCGTCCGACGCTGGGGATTCAAAGACCCTCGGGCGTTGCTGGCCCTTGATGGCTGGTTGCAACGGTTTCCCGGTGCAAAATTGGTGGGCACCATTCGTCACCCAATGTCGGTGGCGCACTCGCTTCACCGAAGGGACCCTAACCTGCATTCTATTGAGGAGTATATGGGGCTCTGGGCGGCCTATAATCGCCAGTTGCTGGAGGCGTGGAGGCAATACAGCTTCTCGATCGTTGATTTTGATGAGCCTGATGATCGTTATGTGGCGTCCCTTGGTCGGGTTCTCAGGAAGCTCGGCCTGAAAGAGGGGCTGGCAAGCCGAGTACGTCGCGAGGGGCTTCTGAAAGGTCTCGCCTCCCGGGTCTCGCAGGAACGGTCGCCGTTTTTTGATCCGGCACTTCGCACCCATCGGCAGGAGGGAGTTGAAGGCCTGCCGGCACATATTGCAGAGCTCTATCTGGAGCTCAAGCAAATAGCCGCACATTGGTAAACCTGGACTGGTCCTGATTCATGATTCGGAATCTATTTTCCCGCTCGCGTCCTGCTGAATCCAGGCGCCCACGTCTCTCCTTTATTGTGATTGCCTATAACATGCAGCGGGAGGCGCTCAGAACTGTTGAATCCCTTTCCCGCCGCTACCAGCAGGGTAGTGAGGAAGTGGACTACGAATTGGTGGTGGTCGATAACGCCTCGCCAGAGCCTCTGAACCTTGAGCCGGTTGGCGATATTGGTGTTCCTCTGGTTCTGGTTCGCCGGAATCAGGCCCGGGTGTCGCCCGCAGATGCCATCAATATCGGCGTCGCGCGCTCCAGCGGGGACTATGTGGCGGTAATGATTGATGGCGCCCGCATGCTCAGCCCCGGCGTTGTGAGAGGCACAGCAGATGCCATTCGCCTGGCATCGCAGCCGGTGGTTGCTGTTCTGGGGTTGCACCTTGGGCCTGCCCATCAACGGGTGACCGTTGAGCAGGGGTACAGCAAAAAAGTAGAAGATCAGTTGCTGGACTCGATTCACTGGCCTGCACACGGTTACAAGCTATTTGAAATTGCCGCCTGGGGTGGTTCCTGCGCGGCCGGTTGGCTGGGCATTGCGGCAGAGAGCAATTGCATCTGCGTGTCGCGCCGCCTCTACGATGCGCTGGGCGGTTATGATGAAGGGTTCGAGATGCCCGGCGGTGGTCTGGTGAACCTGGACTTCTACAAGCGGGCGGTTGAGCACCCGGACTCCTCTCTTATCTACTTGGCCGGTGAAGGGTGTTTTCATCAGTTGCACGGCGGGGTAACCACCGGCAAGCGCCAGCAGGGCCACTCTTTTGAAGAGCTGAACGAAGAGTACCGACAGTTGAGGGGTGAGGGATTTACCCCGCCCACCAAGCAGCCTTTGCTGTTTGGAAAGCTCAATCCCATGCATGCCCCAGCGCTGCTGAACGCTTGCGAAAAGGTTCTGCAGACTCACCCTTTAACGACAGTGCAGGAAAAATGTGCTCCCTTTCTTGCTGGCAGCGTCGGAAGCGATCACCCGAATCCGGATTTGGGAGGTGCTTCCAGTGAATAGGGCGGTAAACTGGTTTGATATTGTCTGGCTACGCGCGGCAGCCGAACTGCACCGGGACGTTACCCGCACTTATCTGGGTATTCTGTGGTGGGTGATTGAGCCCCTGCTGTACATGACGGCGTTTTACCTCATTTTTGCCATGGGCATTCGTGGCGGTGAAGACGGCGAGGGTTTCGTGGGCTTTTTGCTGGCAGGGCTGGTGATCTGGAAGTGGTTTTCAACCACGGTGATCCAGGGCGCCGGTGCATTGCTGTCTAACCGGGGGCTTATTCAGCAGGTGTACCTGCCCAAGGTGCTCTTGCCATTGATTCCTGTAATGGCCAATACCCTCAAGTTCGGCTTGGTGCTGGTTTTGCTGCTCGGTTACGTGTGGGTTTTTCAGCGTCCGCCCGGTTGGGACTGGCTGGCGCTGTTTCCGGTGCTGGCGGCGGCGCTGTTGCTGGTGGCCGGTTGTACGCTGTTTTCTGCGGCACTGGTACCCTTTGCCGAAGATCTCCGGATGCTGATTAATAACGGCATGCTGCTGATGATGTTTCTCTCCGGTGTGTTTTTCGATGTGGCGGACTTTCCCGAGGCGGTCCGGGATTGGTTTTATCTGAACCCCCTGGTCGGTCTGTTGGAGGGGGTGAGACAGGTCTTGCTTGCCTCGGGGCTGCCGGATTGGGAGGGGGTGGCTTATGCTGCAGGCTTCGGCGGCGTTCTTTGCGCGTTGGCAGTGACTTTTCTGGTTCGGTTTGATCGGGTTTACCCGAAACGGGTGGCGTAATGGCTGATCATAAGGATTGCCTGCTTCAGGTCTCCTCGGCCGGCGTTGCCTATCCGTCAGGGGGCGTTTTTTCACGACACAAGCACTGGGCCCTCGAGGATGTCAGCTTTGATCTTCACGATGGTGAGGTCGTGGGGGTGATTGGACGCAATGGCGCTGGCAAGAGCACGCTGCTGAAGCTGCTGGCGGGTATTATCGGTCCTGATCGCGGCACCGTCTGGCATAAACCCGGTGTTCGCACCTCCCTGCTGGCGTTGCAGGTGGGTTTTTTGCCGGAACTCACGGGTGAGGAAAACGCCGTCCTCAGTTGTGTCCTGCTGGGTATGACCCGTAAAACAGCGAAGGCTCGGCTGGATGCCATTGCCGAATTTGCGGAAATTGGCGAAGCGATGGGTGAGCCGCTCTCAACCTATTCCTCCGGCATGCGCGCGCGCCTGGGCTTTGGTGTGGCCTTGGCCGCCTCTCCGGATGTTCTGCTGATTGATGAGGTGCTTGGGGTGGGGGATGCGCCTTTCCGCAAAAAGTCCTCGGCTATGCTGCGTGAGCGAATTGCCTCAGGGCAGTCCGCCATAGTTGTCTCTCATAGCATGAATACCCTGAGGGATTTGTGCAGCAAGCTGGTGGTGATTGATAAAGGTCGCAGTGTTCTTTGTGGCCCCATCGACGAGGTTCTGCCCCAGTACGAGGCGATGGTGGCTAATGGCTGATCTGGCGTGCAGGCGGCTGGCGGTATCGCTGGTTGTTCATCATTGGTGTGAAACCGAGCTTTACCCGGCAGTAGAAACCCTGGTTAAGAGCCTGCTGGCTGCAAGGGACCAGGGCGCGCTGGGTGAGGCGGCGTTGTTTGTTGTCTATAACGGTGAGGCGCCGCTGGACTTCGGCAGCCGCTCTCGGGAGCTGGCGGGCTTTTTTCCGTTTCGGGTTGAAGTTCTGCCGGCCCAGGCGAATCGTGGTTATGGCAAAGCAAACAATCTTCTGCTGGAGAGCATTGCTCTGCAGGCTTTTGATGCCGCGCTGGTGATGAATCCGGATGTGGAGGTGGCAGAACAGGCTTTGCCGCGCATGCTGTGGCGGCTCTCCGGTGACCCGTCCTGCGGGTTGGTAGTGCCCCGGTTGCTGAACCCGGAAAGCGGCCGGGATGTGTATGGCTGCAAGCGGTACCCCTCGGTGGCGGTGCTCGCGGTGCGCCAGTTCCGGCTGTTGCAGCGGGTACCTGTCTTGCTGCGCCTCAATGCCCGTTACGAATACCGGGACAGGCGCCCGGAGTGGGAGCATCGGGGTGTGGAATTGTGCAGTGGGTGTTTCATGCTGGCCCGGATGCGTTTCTGGCAGGACCTGGGCGGCTTCGATACCCGGTATTTCATGTATTTTGAAGATTTTGACCTGTCTGTGCGCGCCGCCGCCCGAGGCTGGGTGCAGGTATACGAGCCCGGCGCGGTTGTGCGCCATTCCGGGGGCGGCGCGGCACGCAAGCCATTGAAACACCGCCTGTGGTTTGTGCGCTCGGCGTTCCGCTTCTTTATGCGCCACGGCTGGCGGTTCTGGCGAGTGGGTAAGGCGCCGCGCTGACAGGTTACATTTTTGCAACCGCAGGCCCGGAGCGGTTCTGTGAAAAGGCTCGCCTTATCTGTGATAATGCGCGGTTTTCAAACTGGCTCCCGAGGGCTATTGCGGATGATTCTGGTAACAGGTGGTTGCGGATTTATTGGTTCTAACTTTATCCGCCTGTGGCTCGCCGAAAAAGACGAGCCCCTGGTAAATCTTGATGCGCTTACATACGCCGGCAACGCCGAAAATCTCGCCGATATTCAGGATAACCCCGCTTACCATTTTGAAAAGGTGGATCTGAGAGACAGCAAGGCGGTGCGCGCGGTGGTGGATTTTTACCGGCCCCGTGCGGTTTTGCATTTTGCGGCGGAAAGCCACGTAGATCGCTCCATCAAGGAACCGGAAGCCTTTCTGCAAACCAACGTGATGGGCACATTCAATCTTTTGGACAGTGCCCTGAATGCTTGGCGTGAGCAGGGCGAACCGGAGGAATTCCGGTTTCTGCATGTGTCCACCGATGAGGTGTACGGATCGCTGTCCATGACAGACCCGGCTTTCACCGAACAACATCCGTACCAGCCAAACAGCCCCTATTCGGCTTCGAAAGCCGCTTCGGACCACCTGGTTCGGGCCTGGCACCATACCTACGGGCTGCCGGTGCTTACGTCAAATTGCTCCAACAACTACGGCCCGTATCAGTTTCCGGAAAAGCTGATTCCGTTGATGATCGAACGCGCGTTGGCGGGCGAGACGCTGCCGGTGTATGGCGATGGCAGTAATGTGCGGGACTGGCTGTACGTAGAGGACCACTGCAAGGCCCTGATGGTGGTGCTGGAGAAAGGTGTTCCGGGCGAAACCTATAACATTGGTGGCCGGGCGGAGCGCTCCAATCTGGATGTGGTGGAGAGCCTGACGAACATGCTCCAGATTCTTAAGCCCAGGCAGGGTGGCTATCGCGAGCTGATCGAATGTGTGCCGGATCGGCCTGGCCATGACCGCCGTTATGCCATCGATACCCGGTTTATTTCCGAGCAGCTGGGCTGGTATCCGGACGTCGGTTTCGGCGATGGTCTGCTTAAAACCGTTGAATGGTACCTGGCCAACCGGCAATGGGTGGACAATGTGAAATCCGGCGAGTACATGAAGTGGGTGGATGGCCACTACGCGGCCGGCAGTTCGGTCAGTGATCCATCTGAAAATCCATAAGGAAGGCGGACAGATAATGCGTATTCTGGTAACAGGAAGTGACGGACAGATCGGCCATGAACTCCTGAAAACTCTGGCGCCACTGGGTGAGGTTGTTGGCATAACGCGCGCCGATGGAGATCTGGCGTCCCCGGAGGTTGTGGACTCCCTGCTGGAGCGCTTTCGCCCGGGTGTTGTGGTTAACCCGGCTGCCTACACCGCAGTGGATCAGGCCGAAGGCGAAGAGACTGTCGCCCGGGGGCTGAATGCCGGGTTGCCGGAAAAACTCGCCCGGTGGGCTGAGGCCAACGGAGCGCTGCTGGTGCATTATTCTACGGATTATGTCTACGCCGGTAATGGCGAAGCGCCCATGCCAGAGAGCGAGCCAACGGCGCCGTTGTCGGTTTACGGTAAAACCAAACTGGCGGGTGATGAGGCGATTTTGGCCCATTCACCCTCCGCGGTTATTCTGCGCACGTCCTGGGTTTACGGGGCTCGCGGGCGCAACTTCATGCTGACCATGTTGAAGCTGGCCGCTGAGCGGAATGAGCTCAAGGTGGTGGCCGATCAGTGGGGCGCGCCAACGCCAGCCTGGCTGATTGCCCAGGTTACCGCATTGGTTATCCGGGCCCGGCTCTTGGGCAATGACGCGATACGCGGCGTGTATCATCTTACCTGTCGGAAAGCGACGAGCTGGTGTGGTCTTGCCCGTGAAATCATCCGCTTGGCCGGTGAGCGGGGGGCACCATTGAAGATGGGCGAGCAACGGGTATTCCCGATTCCAACCAGTGAATACCCGGCGCCGGCGCCCCGGCCGAAAAACTCCCGGCTTGATGTCAGCAGGATTGAGCAGGCGCTGGCAATTCAGTTGCCAGACTGGAAAGCCGCACTGGGCGTGACGCTGGGCGATTGGCACAAGGACTGACCACGATGAAAAGCACAAAGCGCAAAGGGATTATCCTCGCCGGAGGTTCCGGTACCCGGTTACACCCCTGCACCCTGGCTACTTCTAAGCAGTTGTTGCCGGTGTATGACAAGCCTATGGTCTATTACCCGTTGTCCACACTGATGCAGTCGGGTATCCGGGATATTCTGCTGATCTCCACGCCCCAGGATCTGCCGCGTTTTGAGCAACTGCTGGGTGACGGGAGCCAGTGGGGCATTTCCCTGCAGTACGCGGTGCAGAACGAACCAAATGGACTGGCCGAAGCATTCCTGATTGGGGAGTCTTTCGTCGACGGCGGCCCTAGTGCTTTGGTGCTGGGGGACAATCTGTTCCACGGCAGTAATTTCCGGGAACTGCTGCACCGGGCAGATGGCCAGGCTTCGGGTGCGACTGTGTTCGCCTATCCGGTTCACGATCCGGAGCGGTATGGCGTGGTTGCGTTCAACAAAGACCGCAAGGTGGTCAGCATTGAGGAGAAGCCGGAATCTCCCAAATCCCGCTATGCCGTTACCGGGCTCTATTTTTATGACGAGCAGGTGGTAGATATTGCCAAAGAGGTGAAACCCTCCCACCGGGAAGAGCTGGAAATCACCGATATCAATGCCCATTACCTGGAGCACGACCAGCTACACGTGGAGTTGATGGGGCGCGGGTATGCCTGGCTGGACACCGGCACCCACGATTCCCTGCTGGAAGCCTCCCATTTCATCGCTACGCTGGAGCACCGTCAGGGCCTGAAAGTAGCCTGCCCTGAGGAGATTTCCTGGCGCAATGGCTGGATAAACGACGAAACCCTGGAAAAGATGGGGCAGCAGTTCAGCAAAACCGGCTACGGCAGGTACCTGCTGGATTTGTTGCGTTTCGGGGACATGGAGAGTTGATATGAATGTTGAAAAGACGCCGCTCGAAGGCGTTCTGATTCTTGAGCCCCGGGTTTTTGGTGACGACCGGGGCTGGTTTTACGAGAGCTTCAACGTCGCCCGCTTCAACGAGATTGTGGGCAAAGAAGTCAGTTTTGTGCAGGACAACCATTCCTGCTCCGGTCGGGGTGTGTTGAGAGGTATTCACTTCCAGACTGCAGGTGCTGCACAGGGAAAACTGGTTCGTGCCACCGCCGGCGAGATTTTTGATATCGCGGTTGACCTGCGTAAAAGCTCGCAGACGTTTGGTCATTGGACCGGAGCGCTGCTCAGCGCTGAAAACAAACGCCAGCTTTGGGTACCAGCTGGTTTTGGCCACGCCTTTTTGGTCACCAGTGAGATGGCCGAAGTTCAATACAAGGTCGATGATTACTGGTCGCCGGACCATGAGCGTAGCTTGCGCTGGGACGACCCTTCCGTTGGCATAGCCTGGCCGGACGTGGGCGAGATACAGCTCTCTGACAAAGACCGAGTTGCGCCTGATCTCAACCTTCTGAATGCGCAGGGTGATGTGTTTGAGTGATTTTAGTCTCGATTCCGGAAACCGCATGGGTGTCGTGCTGGTTGTAGGTATGCATCGTTCAGGGACGAGCGCGATTTGCAGGCTTCTTGATAATGCTGGTGTTGATTTTGGCACGAATCTGATCCCTCCCGGGGACGATAACCCTCTAGGGTTCTGGGAGGATCGCGACTTTATTGGCATGAACGAGGAGTTGCTTGGAAGCGTTGATGCCTGGCAAAGAGTAGTGCTGCCGACACTTGGGAGTAGCGAGCAATGGCAGCGCAAGGCCAAGACATTTCTCGCAAGATGGCTGGACAACCGCTCCTCCGGTGCGGCTGCGGTTGGGCTCAAAGACCCGAGGGTTTCCAGAACCCTGGAGCAGTGGTTGCCTTTCTTGAAGAGGCCTCAGGTTTTGTTCGTTGTTCGTAATCCACTGTCGGTGGCGCACTCTTTAAATCGGCGCGACGGCATGTCTGTAGAGTATGGGCTTGCACTCTGGTTCGTTTATAACTTTGAAGCTTTTAAAGCTCTTCAGGACCACTGCGTTGCGTTTCAAGTGGTCAACTATGACCTTTTGATGGGAGGCGACACTGACCAGAAAGAGCAGATCCAGAATTTTCTAGGCCTAACTGATCTGAACATGTCTCTGTTAGAGCGTAAACTTCAACATCAGAGATTTGATACGTCTGATGTACACGAGGACAATTTTATTGAAGAACTGTCAGCGCGCTTTTGGGAGGTGCTTACCAGTGATTCCCCTGATTACGGTTCTTTTGAAACTGCTTACAAAAGTGTAATGGCCTTTTACAAGCCGTTCAGCGATTTGGCTGATCGGCTTAACGAAGCCCAAGAATATTCTTCCCACGTCGAAGCAGATAACCAGTTGCTTCGCGAACAAGTTAGAAAATTCGAGCTTGAAGCTGATGAATCGAAGCGCTATGCGACTCACTTGGAGGCAGACATAGAAAGTTTGCATGCGAGCATTGATCATCTTGAAGGTGATTTGGATGGTTTGCGTCAGACAATAGCCTCCGAACAACGTCAGAATCGGTCGATGGGAAAAACGATCAACGACTTGCAGAACAATCTGTTGCGTCAAGAGGAATTGCTTGAACAGAAAGAATCCGAAATGGCGGACACCGTTGCAAAATACCAGTCTTTGCAAACGGATTATCAGCAGTTGGAGCAAGTGCGTTGGCAGGTAGACGTTCTTTTACAGCAGTTGTATAGCTCCAAATCCTGGCGGTGGACAGCCCCCCTGCGGTATTTTCGAAAAGTTCTTAGCGTTGGCATCAGGAAAACGGTTTTACCGGTAAGATGGATGGCGTCGTATTTTTTGCGAAGACTGTCGTCTGTCAAAGCTCGAGCATTGGTTTCTTCCAGGCAAAATGCCACCGCTTTGCAGCACCTTGTGGATAATCGGTCTCTTGAGAAATTCTGGAATCCATTCCCCGACGCTATGCCGCCGGAACTGCCGAAGATAGGATTGTCGGTTGTTTTATATAACAACGGGCGGTGGCTTCAAACCTTTATGGAGAGTCTCCTCTCTCAAGATTATCCGCTTGACAAGATACACTTGTTCTTCGTTGATAATTCCTCAACTGACGACACACACTCAAAGCTTAAAGACCTGCTTGCGAGCAACGCACAACGATTCGCCAGTTTGCAAGTGGCGCGTAGACCAAACGCTGGCTTTGGTAGCGGGCACGATTATGCAATTCGAAAGCTTAACGTTGACTATGTGCTCGTCAGCAATGTTGACCTCGAGTTTCAGAGGGAGGCTATTGTCAATGCCGTTTCTGCTGCTCTCTCAGACAAAGATGTAGCCAGTTGGGAGTTGCGGCAATCTCCTTACGAGCATCCCAAATACGTGGATCCAGTAACGCTGCAAGTAAATTGGAGTTCTCACGCCTGTATTCTTATTGAACGCAAGGTTTATCTGGAAGTTGGCGGGTATGAGCCGCGTATTTTTATGTATGGCGAGGACGTAGAACTTTCCTATCGCTTTCGTCGCGCTGGTTACCAATTAAAGTATTTGCCTCGCGCGGTTGTCTTCCACCATACATATGAGTCTGAAGGCGAAATTAAGCCCCTGCAGTTTTCCGGAAGCACTGCGGCGAATCTTCTGATCCGATGTCGGTATGGCAATATTAGCGATGTCCTTGTAGGATACTTTTTAATCTTTGCGTTGGCATTTCGTGGTGCGGGTTTCAATGATAGCCGCAGATTACTATGGCGTTCTTTGCCCGGTACGTTAGCGAAGAGCATGTTCTTTTTAGCTACTAGAGAAAAGAGTAAGGCAGCCTTCCCTTTTCGTGGGTTCGATTATGACCTTTGCAGAGAAGGGGCTTTTTGGGAAAGCGATCGAGCAATAATTGACCAGCTGGAAGACCTGCCGTTAGTAACGGTTATCACTAGAACCGTTGAAGGTCGGGAAGCGTTACTGAATCAGGCAATTTTTTCAGTGATGAACCAGACATATCCATCTATTCAGCACATTATTACTGAAGATGGTGGCGACAGCACGAAGGCATTGTGTGAGCAAGTGGGAGGAGTTAGTCCAGAGCGATACGAGATCCGGCATCTTAGATGCCCCAAAAAAGGCAGAGCTCATGCGGCGAATCGTGCACTGGACGAGGCGGCTGGACAGTACGTTGTAATACTCGATGACGACGACCTATTGCTACCAGATCATATCGAAGCATTGGTAACAGAAATACTGCGCAACGACAGTGATGCTGCCTATTCGCTCGCCTGGGATACCCCTGTGAAGTACTTTGATAAATCGCGGGGCTATTACACTGAACATGCTCACATAACGCTGCCTCTTTTTTATCAAGAATTTGACCGGGAGGTACTTTTTCATCATAACTTCTTGCCCATTCAGAGTGTGCTTTTCAAGCGAAGCCTTGCTGGTCAAACCATTCGTTTTGATGAGGATCTTGACTATCTGGAAGATTGGGTATTCTGGAAGCGGCTAACTAAGGGTGCTGATTTCCGATTTGTAAAGAAGACAACCTCTATTTACAAAACTCCGCTTTCTGTTAATGAAAATTTCGCTCGCAGGCGTTTGTTAGATGAAGCATACAAAATAGCAAGCGAAAGGCCCATTAGTTAAGGGGCTTATCGTTATTCGGTTAAGCTTTATTTCTTGCGTTTGATTATGAATTAGATATTCTATTTTTTTGAGGGTAGAGGATATTTTGAAAATTTATAATAAATCTACTAGGTACGCTTTTTTGCATATAGGAAAAACGGCAGGTACAGCAGTCAGGCAGTCTATTGCATCGCAGTTTACTCCTGATGCAGTGTGCCCATATTACTTCCACAGGCAAATAGAGTCCATGCCTGATGAAGAACTCGAGAAATATGGATTTATATCTGCACACATTGGTTATGATCTTGCGAAGTCGCTATCGGACAACGTCTTTACTGTTCTGAGAAATCCCTTTGATCGTGTAGTGTCTCTTTACTACTATTGGCGATCCGTCGAGGGAGATAGAGGTGGGCCGGTGATAGCCAAAGAAAGTCGAAATTTTGAAGAGTTTTTGGAGGTCAAGAAAGCACCCGTAATTGTAGATATATTTAATGCACAAACATGGCAATTGGCGCACGGCCACGAGGGCTATACTCGAAAAAAACTCCGTGGTGCCTATACAGAGGATCAGTTACTTCAAAAGGCAAAAGAGAACCTCGAGCAGCTTTCAGTCGTTGGCGTTCAAGATAACTTGGGGCTATTTCTTCAGAGAATCAATCAAAAATTCGGCTGGAATGTTAATGAAATCCTAGAATCTAATCGTAATAAAGAGCGGCCAAAGATCGATGATGTTCCTGTTAGGACAAAAAGAAAGATTTATGATCTTGTATATTTGGATCTAGAGCTTTATTTTTTCGCACAAAAGCTGGCTGATTATTGACCGTTCGGTGATCCCATCTTAAGTCCGCATAATGATGGCACGCAAAATGTTTATGCCCCTGGAGTTGGTTGAAGGGCGGTCTCCAACTCCAAGTGCAACACTCGGTTAATGAACCCCTGTGGGGGCATCCTGACTGCGGTTAAGCAGATCCATTAATACCTCCAGAGGCGTCTGGAAGTCCAGTCGCTTTCGCGGGCGTGAGTTGAGCTGGAAGGCGATCGCATCCAGCTCCTCTTGGCTCAGCATGGACAGGTCGGTTCCCTTGGGCATGTATTGGCGCAGTAGGCCGTTGGTATTTTCGTTCACGGCGCGTTGCCAGGGACTGTGCGGGTCCGCTAAGTAGTCGCCCTTGCAAAACAAAAATGTGCAATAAAAACATACCTCTGTGGACGTTTTCCGGTATAATTTCTCCCCGAAAATGCAGTCACAGCCTCAAAACCGTGTAGTTTTCCATTGCCATGATTCCAAGTGACGACCGCCAGCCACCCCAGAAAGGGCTTTTTGAGCTCTATCTCGAAGACATGATTAACCTGCGTCATCCGTTGGTCCGGATGGCTGAACGCATCGACTGGCCGCAGTGCGAACAGCAGTTCGGTCCGTACTGGTGCCCGGACAATGGTCGTCCCGGTCACCCGATCCGGCTTCATGTTGGGCTGCAGATGTTCAAACACATGCAGGGGCTGTCCGACCGCGAGCTTCTGGATCAGTGGGTTGAGAACCCGTACTGGCAGTATTTCTGCGGCGAGTCGACGTTTCAGCACGAGCCGCCGATGGATGAATCCACCATGGGCCGATTTCGTCGACGCATCGGCGAGGAGGGTGCCCGGGCGCTTCTGCGGATGACGGTGGAGCTGGGCGAAGGGACCGGAACGGTGGCCCCGGGGAGCTTCCGGGTGGCAGTGGCGGACACCACGGTGATGCACAAGGCCATAGCACATCCCAGCGAGGCCCGGTTGATGGCGCGCGCTCACCGGCGCCTGGTGGCCCGGGCCAAGGCGGAGGGAGTGACGTTTCGCCAGACCTATGAGCGCTCACTGGATGGGCTGCTCATGCGGATTGGGCGTTACGCCCACGCCCGCCAGTTTCGGCGGATGCACAAACGTCTTCGCAAGCTCCATGGGTATCTCGGACGGGTGTGCGGTGATGTGATCCGCCAAAAGCCTTACGGCCAGCGCAGCCAGGCGCTGGATGACAGCCTCTATCAGGCACTGTATCTGCTTCGCCAGTACGCCGATCCCAAACACCGGCCCAAGCTTTACAGCCTGCACGAGCCGGAGGTGGCCTGCATCGCCAAGGGCAAGGCACGCACCCCGTATGAGTTTGGCAGCAAGGTCAGCGTCATCACCACCGCCAAAGAAGGCTTCGTGCTCGACTGTCAGGCGCTGCGGGGCAACCCCTACGATGGCCACACATTGCATGAGGGGCTGATGCGAGTGCACCGCCACTGTGGCCACCTGCCGGTACACACTCTGGTGGATCGGGGGTATCGCGGCAGTGAGATCACCCCGCTGTCCAACGTGCGCATCACGGGGAAACAAAAAGGCAAAGGCACGGCCCACCCGGAGCATCAGCACCGGCGCAACAGCGTTGAGCCGATCATCGGACACCTCAAGCACGAAGGGCTACTGGACCGCTGCCACCTGCGCGGACATGACGGCGACCGAATCCACGCGGTGCTTTGCGCGGTTGGATTCAATCTGAGGAAGATCCTGCGACGCCTGGCCCGTCTTTTTGGGCTTCGGTTCATCCAGGAGTTGTTGGGGCTGCTGCGGGAATCCGGAACGCAAACCGGCCAATCAATGAATCAGGTGGTTTCCATTCCCGTTTGAAAGGCGGGTTTTGCAAGGGCGACTACGTATTTTAAAATGGATTTAATTCCAACTCTTTGGACAAGATTTTTTCATTCTCTTTCTTAAGGTTATCTTTTGCGTAATCAATGGCACTGGAACCCTTAACGTCTTTAGCATGTAAATCTGCACCAGCTTCCAGCAATAGCTTAATCATTCTAACGTCAGAGTGTTGAGCTGCATGCATCAAAGGAGTTCTTCCCCATCTCTCAATACCAATACAACTCCATTTATTTTCTTTCTCCAGTTGATACGTATGATTCACATTGGCGCCATTATTAAGTAATAAGCTAACCGAATCATGCTGACTGAATTGAATTGCATAATATAAAGCAGTTTTTCCAAATTCATTCTGTTGGTTTGGAGAAAACCCAGCATCTAAAAGAGTTTTAATGTGACTGGGGTTATATACTGCATATGCAAGCATGGGTTCTGATCTTCCCCCTGGAGAAGGTGTATGTACCGAAAAAGCCAGCTTTTTTACGACTTCATTGTTTGTATTATGGATTAACAGTCTACGAAGGCTATTGGTCTTTTCACCTTCAGACGCATCATTAATTGAAAGCAGGAAATCATCATAAACGCCATTCGTTGCTTTTTCAGTAAACGGCACCAACTCCTCGGGTTTCCAGCTATAAAAATAGCTGCCGAATCCATAGTTAGAGATTCTTTCCAATGCATTTTCTGTATATTTCTGAGCAAGATTACGATCAATGGCATGCGTTTCAATGTACCAATCTGTCAATAGAGGTCTTATCTTTTTTAACTCAGCCATATACTCCGTGTAAATCTCTCGGTTGTATAAGCTGTGATAACTCCACTCTTCGAAATACTCCATGCCTTTTTTCTTTCCTCTTCTTGAAGAAAAGCCTTGCGGGTAATATCCAAGTTTTGCTAGGTCAAAATGATAGTAACGCCACTGGGCATGAACAATAGTACCTGTGCAATGTTGAGGTAACCTTGAGGGCCTTCGTATACCACTAGCCTGCCTAATCACTTTTTGAAGAAAGTCTAATTGGCTCAAGCTTTTAGGGCATTCATAATCTACAGAATTTCGCGTTCCGTAGCCCGATCCTAAATCACTCAACTCGAATGCCAATTCTGGTACTTCCTTCATTTCTTCGCACGTTAAATTGCGATCCTGTAGTGGATTCGTTCTACCGTCAATTTTGAAATCATAACCTTCAGAGTTATCTCCATAACCACCATGGGTACCAAACCATTTACCGCTAATGCGTGATATCTCACCTTCAAAAGTGATTACACTTCCCTTAAAAACCTCATTTATTTTTGGGTCATTAACAGTTTTGAGAGTAATTTCACGCTCAATAAGCTTTCCCTTCAGATCTATTGGGATTTTTGTTTTTGTGTAGTGGTAACTCCCTGTAACTTCACCTTTTTCACTTACTACTAAGTTCATCTCAATAGGCACATTTGCAACATGGCCTTTTCCAACAAGGGAAACGCTAGCTTGAGAGATAAAAGGGAAAAGTATTGCAAAAAAGAAAAGGTACTTCATCATTTGAATTCCATTTAACAGCTAATTCAACGACAACCGTCGTATATCACACAGTCGCCTATGTCCAACCCAAGTTATTCGATACGGCAGGATAATGTTAAGAAAAGAAGAAAGGTATGCCTGGATTCCGCTTTCCGTGCTATAGAGATATACGACACCTGTCGTTGATCTCCAGACTAATCCTGTCGTCTATCTCCACGAGACTAGAACGTTCTCTTCCGGAAATCAAAGCGTTACGGAGTAGCCTCTGGGGATATACGACAGGTGTCGTATACCCCCGGTCCCGATTGTTAGGTCTCTTTGGTCGCCTTCCCAGGCGACTCCGAAGTCGGAGACATCGGCTACAGGTGGCGATCCTTGTCCGTGATGTAGAAACCCATTGGCCATCCACCCCGCAGGCGTTACGCTGCTTGAACGCCCAATCAAATAAAAAGGAGGCCAGTGATGTCACATCTCACCGGTTCGTGTCTGTGCGGCGCGGTGAAGATCCGTGTGCCGGATGAATTTCCCTTTATGGGCAACTGCCACTGTTCGGAGTGTCGCAAGTGGACGGGCTCGGCGTATTCCTCGGCGGCGATGGTGGATGCCGGGGACTTTGAGGTGACGCAGGGGGAGGAGGCGATCAGCACCTACCAGAAGACGGATGAGACGGACCTGGGCTTCTGTAAGCACTGCGGATCGAGCTTGTATTCCAAGAAGGTGAACCGGGGCAAGTACATCATCCGGCTGGGCATTCTGGATGATACGCCGACGCAGCGCCCGGCGGCCCACATTTTCGTGGGCTCCAAGGCGCCGTGGTACGAGATCAGCGACGGCCTGCAGCAGTTCGAGGAAGGGCCGAACTGACCCTACATATTGCGCCGGTATTCGCCGCCGGTCTCGTACAGCACGTGGGAAATCTCGCCGAGCGAGCAGTGTTTCACCGCCTCCATGAGGGCATCAAAGGTGTTGCCCCGCTCGGCGGCCACTTGCTGTAGCCGGCTCAGGTGGCCGGCGCGTTCGTCCTGGTGCTGGCCCTGGAAGGCCCGGAGCTGGGCGATGCGCTGGTGTTTCTCGTCGTCATCGGAGCGCATCAGTTCCGGCTCTTCGGTGGCCTGTTCGCCGTCTTTCGGCAGGTAGGTGTTCACGCCGATGATCGGCAGGCTGCCATCGTGCTTGCGGTGTTCGTACACCATCGATTCTTCCTGGATCTTGCCGCGCTGGTACATGGTGTCCATCGCGGCGAGCACGCCCCCGCGGTCATTCAGCCGCTCGAATTCCTGCAGAACCGCTTCCTCCACCTGATCCGTCAGCCGCTCGATGATGAACGAGCCCTGCCAGGGGTTTTCGCAGGCGTTGAGCCCCAGTTCGCGATTGATGATGAGCTGGATCGCCACGGCCCGGCGCACGGAGTCCTCCGTGGGTGTGGTGATCGCCTCGTCAAAGGCGTTGGTGTGCAGGCTGTTGCAGTTGTCGAGCAGCGCATACAGGGCCTGTAGTGTGGTGCGGATGTCGTTGAACTGCATCTCCTGGGCGTGAAGGCTGCGCCCGGAGGTCTGGATGTGGTACTTGAGCTTCTGGGAGCGCTCGCTGGCGCCGTAGCGGTTTTTCATGGCGCGGGCCCAGATCCGGCGGGCAACGCGGCCGATCACGGCGTACTCCGGGTCCATGCCGTTGCTGAAGAAGAAGCTCAGGCTCGGGGCGAAGTCGTCAATCGCCATGCCCCGTGACAGGTAATACTCCACCAGCGTGAAGCCGTTGGCGAGCGTGAAGGCCAGTTGCGTGATCGGATTCGCCCCGGCTTCGGCAATGTGATAGCCGCTGATCGACACGCTGTAGAAGTTCCGCACGCCGTGGTCCACGAAATACTGCTGGATGTCGCCCAGCATGTGCATGGCGAACTCGGTGGAGAAGATGCAGGTGTTCTGGGCCTGATCCTCCTTTAGGATGTCCGCCTGCACGGTGCCCCGGACACGTTGAAGCGTCTCTTCCCGGATGCGGGCGTAGGTGTCGGCATCCACCACCTCATCGCCGTTGACCCCCAGCAGGCCGAGGCCCAGGCCGTTGTGCCCCGGGGGCAGTTCGGCGTCGTAGGTCGGGCGGTCCCGGTCGGCCAGTTGGCGTTGGACCTGTTCCCATTGCCCCGTTTCCTGGAGGTGTTTTTCCACCTGCTGGTCGATTGCCGCGTTCATGAAGAAGGCGAGGATCGTCGGCGCCGGGCCGTTGATGGTCATGGACACGGAGGTGGTTGGGTCACACAGGTCGAAGCCGGAGTAGAGCCGCTTCATGTCATCGACCGTGGCGATGGAGACGCCACTGTTGCCTACCTTGCCGTAGATGTCCGGCCGGCGGTCCGGATTCTCGCCGTAGAGCGTGACCGAATCGAACGCGGTGGAGAGCCGCGCCGCCGGCTGACCGGAGGCCAGGTAGTGGAAGCGCCGGTTGGTGCGCTCGGGGGTGCCTTCGCCGGCGAACATGCGGGTCGGGTCTTCGCCCTCGCGGCGATAGGGGAACACGCCCGCCGTGTAGGGGTAATGGCCCGGCAGATTCTCGTTGCCGAGGAAGGTCAGCAGGTCGCCCCAGTCCCGGTAGCCGGGCGTGGCCACCTTGGGTACCGCCAGTTCGCTGAGTGAGTAGCGGTAGTTGTCGCCCTCAAAGACCTTGTCCCGCACCTGATACTGATAGCGTTCGCCTTCGACGCTCGCTTTCTTCTCCGGCCACTGGCGCAGGGCGTTCAGTAGTTCCGGGTCGAGTCGTTCGAGCGCCTGGTTGTAACGGTCGCGCAGTTGCCGGATGGCATCATTCTCATGGGTCGTGTCGGAGTAGGGCGCCAGGGCCTCCGGAAGGTCCGGGTCGTCCAGTGCCTTCAGGGCGTTCCAGGCGGTCTGGGCGTCGCGGGCCGTGTCCGCCATCGCCTCAATCGTCTGCGCGTTGGCGCGGTTGTCTTCGGCGATCTCGGCCAGATAGCGGTCCCGTTCCGAGGCGATTAGCGGCGCGGTGTCCGGCAGGGCCCAGGGGAAGGCGGTGCTGGCCTCCCAGGTCAGCCAGTCGGACAGGTGCGAGAACAGGCCACTGACGCCTTCGTCGTTGAACTGGCTGGCATTGGTGGCGAATACCGGAATCTGCTCGTTATTCACATCGAACCGGTTGTGGTTGCGCTTCCATTGCTTGCGCACATCCCGCAGGGCGTCCAGTGAGCCGCTGCGCTCGAACTTGTTGATGACGATGGTGTCCGCCAGGTCCAGCATGTCGATCTTCTCAAGCTGACTGGCAGCGCCGAAGTCGCTGGTCATCACGTAGATCGAGTGATCCACCATATCCACAATTTCCGAGTCGGACTGGCCGATCCCGGCGGTTTCCACCATCACCAGATCAAAGTCCGACTGTTTGAGGTAACGGATCGCATCGGCAAGCACGGCGCTGGTGGACTGGTGCTGGCGCCGGGTCGCCATGGAACGGAAGAACACCCGGTCGTTGCGCAGGCTGTTCATGCGGATGCGGTCGCCGAGCAGGGCGCCGCCCGTGCGTCGGCGGGTTGGGTCGATGGCCAGCACTGCCAGTCGTTTGCCCGGGCAGAACCGCAGGAAGCGGTTGATCAGCTCGTCGGTCAGGCTGGATTTGCCCGCGCCGCCGGTGCCGGTGAGGCCGATGACCGGGGTGTCGCTGTCCGCCATCTCGGCCGGTGGGTGCTCCTGTTCAATGGCGGAGAGAGTGCGGGCAATCTGGGCAACGCTCGTCCGGGGATCGCTCCGGCGTTCCTGACGCCGTGCCTCCGCCCGGGACACCACATCGTCGATCATCGCCACCAGCCCCTGCTTCATGCCGTCGTTGGGGTGGTACAGACGGGTGACGCCGTATTCGTGCAGTGCGGTGATCTCGTCCGGCGTAATGGTGCCGCCCCCGCCACCGAACACGGCCACGTGGCCGATGCCTTCCTCGTTCAGCCGGTCGATCAGGTAGCGGAAGAACTCCATGTGCCCGCCCTGATAGGAGCTGATGGCGATGGCATCGGCGTCTTCCTGCAGCGCGGCGCGAACGATGTCATCCACGCTCCGGTTGTGGCCCAGGTGGATGACTTCGCAGCCCTTGGTCTGGATCAGACGGCGCATGATGTTGATGGCGGCGTCGTGGCCGTCGAACAGGGAGGCGGCGGTAATGAAGCGCAGCGGGGTGGTGTCGTCGGTCATGGAGGCTCACATTCGTGTAAATAGTCGTCATTTCAGTGTGAAAGCATCGAAACGGCGCTACCATGGCCTGTCATCACAAAAAAATAATCATAAAATGACACAAACGAACGAGGCAGGAGAGTGCGGATGAGCACCATCACGGTGTCCGTCACAATGATCGAGGCGGCGCTCCGGCACTATCCGGGGAGCGAGCAGGACGCGCAGGCGCTGTGTCGCGCCCACGGCGTGCCGCCCGGTCTGCTGCGGCGTGCGTACGCCCGCGTGTCGGCCGAGCATTATTCCAGCCTGTTGCAGGCGATCATGGTGGCAATGGGCGATGAGATGCTGGGCTATGGCCGGGTGCCGCATCGGCTCGGGACCTGGAAGATCATGGCCCACTCGGTGATCACGGCGGAGACGCTGGGTGAGGCGCTGCGCCGGTACTGTCATTTCTTCCGGCTGTTCGACTGGGGGCTGGCGCCGCGTCTGGCGGTGGAGGACGACGAGGCGGTACTGACCCTGACGCCGACTGACCCCTCACAGCCGCTGGAGGATTACGCCCACGTGGCGACGCTGTTCTACTATCACCGGTTCGCGAGCTGGCTGGTGGATTTCCAGATTCCGGTGCTGGGCGTGGACATGCCGGCCGATCCGCCGGTGTATGCCGACGAGTTGCGGCCCATGTACCGATACGCGCCCATCCGGTTCGGGCGGGGCGTGTCCCGGATGCGGTTCGCCGCCAGCATGCTGGACCGCTCGTTGCAGCAGGACCGCCTGAGCCTGGAGACCTTTCTGGAAAACCCCAACCTGGTGATGGTGGCCCGCCGGTTTGACCGGGACAGCTGGCAGGCCAGGGTGCGGGCGATCATCCATCGCGAACCGGCGAACATGCCGTCGTTTGAACAGGTGGCCTCGGAGCTGCATCTGAACCCCCAGACACTCCGGCGGCGGCTCCGGCGCGAAGGCCTGACATTCAATGAGATCCGCAGTCAGGTCCGGCGGGACCTGGCCATCTACCATCTGTCCCGATCCCGGGATTCCGTCGAGACCATTGCCTACCGCGTGGGCTTCGCCGAGCCCAGCAATTTCATCCGGGCCTTCCGGCAATGGACGGGGGTGACGCCGTTTACCTATCGCAAAGGGGGGTAGCCGGCGGCGTGTCCCATTGTACGAACTACGATGCGTCGGGTCGTCGGTCGCCTTCGAGGAAGTTCGCCACAAACACGGCTTTGCCGTAGGTCTCGAACGACCATTTCATGGCATCGGACAGCACGGCCATGACGTCGTCGTAATCCCCGAAGAGCTGGGTGCTCATCCGGTTGGGGTAGACCTCGACGGGGCTGTTCTCAAGCCGTTGGATCAGCGCCTTGATGGGTGCTTTGTAGTGATCGTTAAGGGGGTAGTAGCTGAGCTGCACAGAGAGAAACATGGTGTCCTCCGTCAGAATCGTGGTGATTTCCGATTACGGTATCATCATGTTCGCGCTGCCGTGAGCGGGTAGGATGACCACACACAGACAGCAGGCTGGAGCGGTAACCGGATCATGACCGAATCGATGGGCATCACCAATGTGCTGCACCGGATTCGTGAGCAGGCGGAAGGCGACGAGGTGGCCGTGGGGACCCTGATCGATGCCCTGGAGCATCGCGGGTTCGGTCCGCTTCTGCTGGCGCCAGCGCTGATCGCGCTGTTGCCGACATCCGGCATTCCCGGTGTGCCCAGCGTCTGCGGCCTCCTGATTTTCCTGATCGCCATCCAGGGGGCGCTGGGCAAGCGATCGCCGTGGGTGCCGGGGCGTCTGAGGCGCCTGAGCATGCGCCCTCAGACGCTGGTCAAGGTCGTTGACCGGGTACAGCCCTACACCCGGCGTATCGATCGGTGGTTCCGGCCCCGTTGGGTCTTCCTCACCCGGGCACCGATCAACCGCATCGTCGCCCTTGGCTGTGCCGTGTCCGGTCTGACCATGATCCCGTTGGAGTTGGTGCCTTTTGCTGGCACCGCGCCGGCACTGGCGATCACTCTGGCCGCGATCGGGATGAGCACCCGGGACGGCATCATGATTGTCGTGGCCAGTCTTGCCGCAGCGGGCACACTGGCATTGCTGGTCACGCAATGGCCGTTCGGGTAGGGAGCCGGCCCATCAGAAGGAAAAAGGGCACCGCCGGAGTCCGGCGATGCCAACGGGGGTTCACTCGGTTTCGGGAAGGGTGGGTGAATGGACGAGCAATGCCCGGCAGTAATTAGACAAGTCTACTAGTACGATAAAAAAACCATCAGGCGCCGAGAACACGGTTGAACAATGTGCTTTCAAAACGCCGCATGGGTTCGACGGAGCGAGCCATCTTGGCCCGGAGCAGGGCACCCTGCCAGCCTGACAGCAGAAACGCGGCGGCGGTTTCCGGATCGACATCCTTCGGCACGTCGCCGGCCTCACGGGCTTCCGCGATGCAGTCGGCGAAACGGGACTCCCAGCCGGAAAACACGCGGTCCAGTCGGGCCCGGAACGCTTCGTTCTGCGCGGCCAGTTCCTGTCCCAGGTTGCCGATCAGGCAGCCTCGCGAATAATCGCAGGAGCACATGTCTTCCTCGCCCGCCTGCAGGTAGGCTTTGAGGCGTTCCAGCGGTGGCTGCGAGGTATCGCCGAGCGTCGCGTTCAGCCGGTCGTCGTACGTCTGTGCGTAGGCATCAATGACGGCCAGACCGAAATCATCCTTGCTCTTGAAGTAGTGATAGAACGATCCTTTGGGTACGCCCGCTTCACTCAGAACCCGGTTGATGCCCGTGGCACTGAACCCGTTCTGCGTGATCAGTTCCGCGCCGGTCTGAATGATGGTGTCGCGAGTATCGTTCGTTGCCATGGCGCAGAGATTAGACCAGTCGTCTACTGGCTGTCAACGACGGTCGATCCTTGTATGTCGGCCTGCCTTCTCTACACTTTGACCATTCACCATGTGAAGGCCGCCCGGGATGGATACGCTCCGGGCTGTGATGACGCCTATGGATCAGGTCACGATTCGACAGATTATCTATCGCATCCTGATGGTGTCGCTGGTGGCCGTCGTCGTGGGTACGGCGGCGTCACTGGCGGCCATCGGGTTTGTCGACGCTATCCAGTGGCTGAACGACCGGCTACTGATCTCGCCCTATGCCCGTATTCAGGCGGAAGACCGCCATTGGCTGGTGGTCGCCGCCACCATTGCGGTGCCCGCAGTCGGGGGGCTCCTGGTGGGCCTGATCGTCCGCTGGCTGATCAAGGAGGGCCGCGGGCTGGCTCCGCCGGATGCGATTCTGGCGGTGCAGACCCGGCGCAAGGCGCCGACCATCCGCAGCGGTCTGGCGTCCACGCTGGCCTCGCTGGTGTCACTGGGCAGCGGTGCATCGGTCGGCCAGTACGGCCCGCTGGTCTATCTCGGGACGCTTTTCGGGACCATGGTGGGCCGACTTCGGTTGCGGCTGCCGCACCAGCGCTCCATCGCCATTGGCTGCGGTGTGGCGGCGGCCATTTCCACGGCATTCAATGCGCCCATCGCCGGACTGGTCTTCGCCCACGAAGTCATCCTGCGGCACTACTCGCTGCGGGCCTTCGCGCCGGTGACGGTCGCCGCCGCGACCGGTTACGTGATCGCCAATGTGATCTTCGAACGGCCGCCGCTGTTCCGTGTGCAGTTCGGGGGCGTCGAGCACAGTTATGAGTTCCTGTTTTTCGCCCTGGAAGGGGTGATCTGTGCGGGGCTGGCGTGGGTGTTCATGCGGCTGTTGTCCCTGAGCGGTAAACTGGCCGCCCGGACGCCGGTCCCGGTCTGGCTGAAACCCGCAGTGGCGGGGCTGGTGCTGGGGCTGGTGGCGCTTCAGGTGCCAGAGGTGCTGGGCATTGGCCAGGAAACGCTGCGCTTTGCCATCATTGAGGACGCCTTCGCGATTCACGAGTTGGCGCTCATCATCGTCGCCAAGCTGGCCCTGACGGCGCTCTGTGTGGGGTTCGGGTTTGTCGGCGGGGTATTCAGCCCGGCCCTGCTGGTGGGGATTCTCTTTGGTGCCTTTTACGGGCTGATTGTGCCGTTTGTCGCGCCGTTTCCCCATTCCGGTGTGGTGGTGTATGCCATCTGCGGCATGATGGCACTGGCCAGTTCCGTCATCGGCGCCCCGCTGACCACCATCCTGATCGTGTTTGAGCTGACCCGCAGCTATGACCTGACCATTGCCGCCATGGTGGCGGTGGTGTTCTCCAATCTCGTGTCCTACCGGGCCGTCGGTCGGTCGCTGTTCGATGTGCAGCTCAAGGCCCGGGGGTTCGACCTGTCGCTGGGGCGGGATCGGGCCATTCTCCAGAACCACCGCGTGGTGCACTACCTGCATGCGGATTACACCACGGCCCGTGCCGGAGAGTCCGTGGGGGCGGTGCGGCACACGCTGGTCGCCAATGGGCGGGCGGAGGCGGTGCTGGTGGACCAGAGCGACGTCTACCAGGGTATGGTGCACCTTCAGGATCTGGTTGAGGCGGATCCGGAGGCGCCCGTGGAATCCATTGCCCATGCGACCGGCGTCGTCTTCCACGAGGACACCAGTGTCTGGGAGTCCATGGAGATGCTCCGGGGGTTTCTGGGCGAAGCCGTGCCCCTGCTGGACCGTCAAAGCCGGGTACTGGGGGTGGTGCCGGAGGAGGCGGTCATCCGTGCGTATCTGGAAATCATTCATGAACTTCGGCGGGAAGAAAATGAAGCGGCGTGAGGTGTTGCTGAGCCTGCTGATGCTGCTGGCATGTACGGGAAGTGGGACGGCGGAGGAAGGGCCGGAACCGCTGACCGTTGTCACCTGGGGCGGCGCCTATGAGGCCAGTCAGCGGGCCGCCTACTTCGAGCCGTTCACGGAGAAGACCGGGATTCCGGTTCGTGCCGTTCAGTTTGATGGCAGCCTGGCGTCCCTGCGTCGTCACCTTGCCGCCGGGCCACCCGTTGAGTGGGATGTCATTGATCTGATCCGGTCGGATGCCCAGGCCGGCTGCCGCGAGAAACTGCTGGAGCCCATCGACCCGAACCTGCTTGAGCCCGCACCGGACGGCACACCGGCCCGCGATGATTTCATGGACGATACCATCACCCGGTGCGCCATCACCCAGTTGGTGTTTTCCACGGTGATTGCCTACAACGAAAAGGCCTTTCCGGGGCGCAAGCCGCGCTCGATCAAGGATTTTTTTGATCTGGAGGCGTTTCCCGGGAAACGGGCGCTGCGCAAGGCACCGGTGGGTCTGTTCGAGTGGGCGCTGATGTCCTATGGCGTCCCCCGCGAGCAGCTCTACGATCTGCTGAGCACGGAACGGGGCTTCACTCTGGCGTTCCGGCGTCTGAACGGTATTCGTGATCAACTGGTGTGGTGGACCGGCGGTCAGGAACCGGTCGACATGCTCGTCTCCGGCGAGGTGGCCATGGCCAGTGGCTACAATGGGCGATTCTTCCACGCCCGCGCCGTCGAAGGGGAGCCGATCTCGGTGATCTGGGACGGCCAGTTGCTGGGGTTCAATAGCTGGGCAATCCCCATGGGCACGGATCAGCCGGACGCGGCCCGCGAGTTCATCCGCTTTGCGACCCAGACCGAACGCATGGCGGACCAGTCCAGCCGGATCAGTTATGGCCCCACCCGCAAGTCGGCTCAGGCGCACCTCGGCCTGCACAAAGACACCGGCGTGCCGATGCGACCGCACATGCCGACGGCGCCAGACCACCTCACCAGTGCCATCCACCGGGATCATGCCTGGTATGCCCGGACCCAGGCACTCCGGGAACGGCTGTTCAGGCGCTGGCTCGAATCGTCCGAGGCGACGCCATCACAGCCGTGATACTTTCGTGACACCTTTTTGAGACATTTGGTGGCGCCGCCTACTCAACCGGAATTCCGAATGACCCGAAACGTACTGATCATCGAAGACAATCCCGGCATTGCCCAGCTCGTCCAGATGCATGTGGAGGATCTGGGCTGCCACGCGGAGGTGGTGGACCGGGGCGACACCGGGCTGGCGCGCTACCGCGACGGGGGTGTGGATCTGGTGGTACTGGATCTGATGTTGCCGGGGCTGGACGGGCTGTCCGTTTGCCGGGAGATCCGCTCGTTGCCGGGGTACGTGCCGGTGCTGATGCTGACGGCAAAGAGCTCCGAGCTGGACCGGGTGCTGGGCCTGGAAATTGGCGCGGACGATTATCTCACCAAGCCTTTCAGCGTGGCCGAGCTGTCCGCCCGTATTAAGGCGCTGTTTCGTCGCGTGGATGCCATGGCGGTCCCCTCGGATACGTCCGACACACCGCAGCGCATTGATATCGACGGGCTGAGCATCGACCCGGACCGGCGTCAGGTGCGCGTGCACGACCAGTCGGTGGAGCTGACCGCCCGGGAGTTCGACCTGCTCTGGCACTTCGCGTGTCACCCGGGGCGGGTTTTCAGCCGCTCCCAATTGCTGGATTCGGTCTGGGGCTACAACCACGACGGCTACGAACACACGGTGAATACCCACATCAACCGCCTGCGCGCCAAGATCGAGTCGAATCCGGCCGAACCGGAGTTTGTCGAGACGGTCTGGGGCGTCGGTTACCGTTTCCGGGAATAGCGCGTGTTCCGTTCGCTCTACACGAAGCTGGCCGTTGGGCTGTTCATCCTGCTGGTCAGCGTCGGTCTGGTCTATGTGTTCATCAGTATTGTCTCGCTGCAGCAGTACAACGCGTCGATCAATCAGGAGCTGCACCGGGGGCTGGCGAAGGACCTGGTGTCCGACCGGAATCTGGTCAAGGAAGGTCGTCTGGACGAGCAGGCCCTGAAAGCCCTGTTCGAGCTGTACATGACCATCAACCCCAGCATTGAAATCTACCTGCTGGATACCGAAGGCCGCATCCTGTCGTATTCGGCGGACCCGGATAAGATCAAACGCAACCGGGTGTCGCTGGCGCCCATCCGTCAGTTCCTGAACGATCCCACCCAGTACCCGGTTCTCGGGGACGACCCGCGAAGCCACGAGCGCGAGAAAGCGTTCTCCGTCACGCCGGTGCCCTCCGCCGAGAATCCCGAGGGGTATCTGTACGTGGTGCTTCGCGGCGAGGAATACGACGCCGTCCAGATGATGGCCAGAGAAGGGCAGGTGATTCGCATGAGCGCCTGGGCGGTGCTGGCCAGCCTGGTCGTTGGCATGATCGCCGGTCTGCTTGTTTTCCGGATGCTGACCCGCCGTCTGACGCGACTGACCCAGCTCGTGGAGGCCTTTGAGCATCAGGAGGATGCGACAGCGGATCGGACCACCTGGCGGTCGCAGCGCCCGCATGTGCGTGATGAAATCGACTACCTCGGCGTGACGTTCGATCGCATGGCCGACCGGATCGGCGACCAGATGGAGCAGTTACGCGAAAAAGACGCGTTGCGCCGCCGGCTGGTTGCCCAGGTCTCCCATGACCTGCGAACGCCGCTGGCCTCCATGCAGGGGTACGTGGAGAGTCTGAGGATGAAACGCGCGGAACTGAGCGATGAGGAGCAGGAGCGGTTCCTGTCCATCGCCCTCAGTGAAGGCCATCGTCTCGGCCATCTGGTGAACGAACTGTTCGAGCTGGCATCGCTGGAGGCGCGCGAGAAGCAGCCGTGCGTCGAGCCGTTTGCGCCGGCGGAGCTGGTTCAGGATGTGGTGCAGAAGCACACACCGGAGGCGGCGAAACATGGCCAGTCACTGACGGTCACCGGGAACCGCTCACTGCCGATGGTCCGCGGGGATCTTGGCATGACCGAACGGGTACTGGACAATCTGATCATCAACGCCATGAACGACAGCGCCTCCGGGAGGGCGATCGAACTGAATCTCGGGGTGCAGGGCGACCGGCTGGTCGTCGCGGTCAACGATAACGGGCCGGGCATTTCGCAGGCGGATCTCGACCATGTGTTTGATCCCCTCTATCGCGGCCAGAGCGGCAATGGCTCTGGTCACGCCGGGCTGGGGCTGGCGATTGCCCGGCGTATCATGGAGCTGCAGGGCGGTGATATCGACGTGCTCAACCGACCGCAGGGTGGGGCATCGTTCGTGGTCCGTCTGCCCCTGAGTGACTGAATCCGTCGTCGTGATCAATTCGTAATACATTCAAGACCATGACGTGAATCTGCGAGCCGACAATCACGTCAGAGTCATGATTGTGGAGAACACCCTATGAAAACGCGCATTACCATGGTTGTCTCGCTGCTTGCCGCGACGGTGATCGGGCTTCAGGTGCATGCCCAGAGTTCGTCATCGGGGGACGTGACCCGCTCCTCCTACGCGCCGGACGATCCGTCCCTGGCGGTGGCCACCTTCGCGGGCGGCTGTTTCTGGTGTGTTGAGGAAGGCTTCGAGAAGATTCCCGGCGTCGTCGAAGCAGTCTCCGGCTACAGTGGTGGGGACGAAGTGGACCCGACCTACAAGCAGGTGTCCTCCGGACAGACCGGTCACACCGAGGCCGTAAAGGTCTACTACGACCCGGAGACGATCACCTACCAGGGGCTGTTGCAGGGCTTCTGGCGATTCATGGATCCGACCGATGCCGATGGCCAGTTCGTGGATCGGGGTCAACAGTACCGCCCTGCGATCTTCTACCACAACGACCGGCAGGCGCGGCTTGCCAGAGAGTCCAAAAAGGCCCTGGCCGAATCGGGCCGTTACGACGAGCCGGTGGTGATCGAGATCGTCCCGTTCGAGGCATTCTACCCGGCCGAGGAATACCATCAGGACTATTCCGATAAGAACCCGGTCCGGTACAACGTCTACACCTTCAACTCCGGTCGGTACCAGTTCATTGATGAGGTCTGGGGCGACGATCAGAAACTGGACTTCAGCCAGTTCAAGCCGCGGGAGGGCGACGATGCCATGTCCAACGACGCTGGCTCCGGCGCGATGTCCGGAACCGGGTTTGACCCGGATACCTACACCAGGCCGGACGATGCCGTGCTGCGTGAGCGCCTGACGGAGATGCAGTACGAAGTGACCCGGGAGGATGCGACCGAGCCGGCGTTTGACAACGAATACTGGGATGAGAAACGCGCCGGGATCTATGTCGATGTGGTATCGGGCGAGCCGTTGTTTTCCTCCAGTGACAAGTACAAGTCCGGTACTGGCTGGCCAAGCTTTGTCCGGCCCATCCGGGAGGGCATCCTGGTGCGCAAGCGCGACGAGTCCTGGCTTGGTGTCCGCACGGAGATTCGGAGCAAGTACGCCGATTCGCACCTGGGCCACGTGTTCGAGGACGGTGCGGCTCCGACGGGCCTGCGTTACTGCATGAACTCCGCCGCGCTGCGTTTCATCCCCAAGGACCAGATGGCCGACGCCGGCTACGGTGAATTCGTGGACGAGGTGGGGCCGCCCCGGAGCTGAGCCAGCCCGTGTCGTGATGGGATGGTCATCTTGCGCCATCCCGTCACCGTGTCTTGACCCCGGGGGCGGATGGGCTGAGACTGCCTGACCATCCAGAAACGAACCCGGGAGCCACCCGCCATGTCGGCGTTGATTCTGCACCAGTACGCCCTGTCCCCGTTTTCTGAGAAGATCCGGGCCATGCTTGGTTACACGGGCATCCCCTGGCAGGCCGTGACGGTCCGGGAGATGCCGCCGAGGCCCCACCTGGAAACATTGACCGGCGGTTACCGCAAAATCCCGGTGGCCCAGTCCGGTGCGGATATCTTCTGCGACACCCGCATCGTGTCGGCCGAACTGGCACAGGTCAGCGGCCTGCCGGCGCTGGATGCCACCCGCGCCAGTGATGAAGTGGCCGTATTTGTCCGGGAGGCGGATCTGGAACTGTTTCTGGCCGCCCTGATCGGGTCCAGCGGGCCGGGGATGCTGGGCAAGCTGATCCGGGAAACGTCGGTGCTGGATGCGTTCCGGTTCCTGAAAGACCGCATCAACATGGGGCGCAAGGCGCGGGTACCGTCGATGACCCCGAAACAGGCGCGACAGAGGCTCGCCGATCACCTGACGTCTCTGGAGAACCGCCTGTCGCAGCACCACTACGTGTTCGGACCGCAGGCCTGTATTGCCGACTTCTCGGCCTATCACAGTCTCTGGTATGCCCGGGATCTGGCTGGCAAATCGCTGGCGTCGCGGTATCCGCGGGTCGATGAATGGATGAACCGCCTGCAGGCCTACGGCCACGGTGATCAGCAACCGCTGTCCATCGACAGCGCGTTGGCGGAGGCACGCAACAACACCCCAAGGCCGTTACCGACGGGAGAGTCCCATGAGCATCTGGGGCAGTCCGTCCGTATCGCGCCGGACGACTATGCCCGGGACCCTGTCATTGGCGAGCTGGTGGCCGTCACCGAATCCCGCTGGATTCTCAAACGCGAACACGACGACGTCGGCACGGTGCATGTGCACCTGCCGAGGGACGGGTTCCGGCTGAAGCCGGAGCAGTGAGGACGGATCCCCCGTCGGTGGTCGCGTCCAACGGACGCCGTCCGTGTTTTCCGTGGCTAACTTCTAACCAGTCATCCCGGCAATCAACCCATTCACCGCCTCGGCGAAGGCCACCGGCGAATCCTCCTGCAGGAAGTGACCGCCCCGGAGGGTCAGGTGGGGTTGCCCCTGGGCGCCGGGAATCCGTGACTGCATGTACCGGTCGCCGCCCCGTGTAATCGGGTCGCCGTTGCTGAATGTCGTGAGGAACGGTTTCTCCCACTCCGCCAGCACCTTCCACGCCTGCCGGTTGGCCTCGGAGGCGGGATCATCCGGGGTCATGGGAACGAGCTTGGGAAAGGCTCGGGCGCCCGCCTTGTAGTGTCGGTTGGGGAAGGGCGCTTCGTAGGCTTTCTTTTCCGCCCGGCTCAGTGTGCGGCCGGTGCCGACATTGAGAATCGCAGACACCGGGAAGACCGGGCTGTACAGGGCAAAGGCCCGCCACGCCTTGAACGCGGCGGGTGCGGTCTGGTCGCCCGTTGGCAGCATGCCGTTGCCGACGACAATAGCCCGGAAGCGATCCGGATGTTCCGCCGCCAGTCTCAGACCCAGTAGAGAGCCCCAGTCCTGGCAGACCAGCGTGATGTCGGACAGATCAAGGTGGTCGATGATCAGTGCGCGCAGCCAGTCCATATGACGCTGGTAGGAATAGTCCTCAATGCACGTCGGTTTATCGGATTTGCCGAACCCGATCAGGTCCGGCGCGATGACCCGATGCCCGGCGCCGGTGCAGACCGGAATCATGTGCCGGTACAGGTAGGACCAGGACGGCTCACCATGCAGCATCAGCACGGGGCTGGCGTCCGTCGGGCCCTCGTCCAGATAGTGCATCCGGACGTCCCCGAGATCCGCATAGTGTGCCTCGAAGGGGTAGTCGGGCAGGTCGCGGAATCGCTCTTCGGGCGTACGCAGCACGTCCATGGTGACCTCCTAGATGAGTTTGGGCAGCCGGCGGATGCCCTTGCGAAGACCGTTCTCAAGGGTGCTGGCGACCAGCTTGCCGGTGTAGGGGACGACATCATCGAACGTGATCGTATAGTTGATGCGCGTCTGCCCATCCGTATGGTCCTCGAACCGGATGCGTCCGAAATGGTTCCGGATCGGGCTGATGCTGGTCAGTGTGTACTCGATCAGGGAATCGGGTTCGAACGTCAGGATTTCCTCTTCCAGGCCGATCGGACCGACACCGATCCGGCGGACCGAGCCGACACCATTGGGATCAGCCTGATCGCTCTCCTTGATCCGCCGAACCGGCGCGCCCAGGAGCTTGCCAAAACGGCGATGGTCGGCAAAGACGGCGAATGCCTTGTCCCGTGCCACCGGAATAATCTCCTGAATCTCAATGCGGTAACTTGCCATGGTGTGGAACCTTATCGTTGTTGTGATCGGGATGATGTCGTCAGCGTACCCACCTGACGCGGCGGAGGAAAGACCTGATTTGACGCTCCGTGTGCCCTGAACCGTACCGCACCAGGCAGCGGTTCAATGATGCCCTAGTGTCCCGTCTGGTTAATTCGCTGATCGACTGAGCGCCTGAACGCTTTGAGAGCAAGGCGCGGTAGCGACGGTTTGGTGGTTCCAAATCGAGCTGCCGCAACACCGCTATCAAAGCGTTCAGGCGCTCCCGGAGGGCGCACCGCTGACGCCTCTGGACCTGCGTTGCCACCCCTTGATGTGGAACCACCACACCGGCGGGCTGGCGCCTTGGCCAGAGGCATCAGCGGTGCGCAGTCGATCAGCGAATTAACCAGACGGGACACTAGAGGCCATTCGGCATTTCCGTTTTCGGCTTCGGTAGTGGTACGGATTGTCGGTCATTACTGACTGACGGTCGTCAATAATTTGCCTAGCCTTCCAGTAATGCCATGCGATGGCAGACTCCCATGCCGCTTCCGGTAAGCAAGTTGCGGTATCTGATCGCGAAGGGGAAGAGGTGGAAACGCCCATGTTGAAAGACCATAAGGGGCGGATGCGATCCATCGGGCTCGTCGATATGCAGTCCGGTGGTGACGTCTCGCGGATTATTACCAGTGGTGTCGGCCACCTGCCGGGTGGCTCGGTGCTGGAGCAGATGCGCTATATCCAGAAGCACGGGGACGGATTCCGTCGTCTGCTGTTGTCGGAACCCTACGGCGACCCCTATATGTCGCTGGACCTGATCGTGCCACCGGATAATCCCAGGGCACAGGCCGGCTACATCATTATGGAAGCGATGGGGTATCCGCTGTACTCCGGCTCCAACACCATCTGCACGGCAACCGCGGTGCTCCAGTCGGGGATCGTGCCGATGGAAGAGGGCACGCAGCATGTGGTTCTGGAATCGCCGGCCGGTCTGGCCCACGTGACGGCGGAGAACCGCAACGGCCGGGTACAGTCGATCACCACGCAGGGCGAGCCCGCGTATGTGGCCGCACGGGATCAGGTGGTCGAGGTCCCCCGCTTTGGGCGGGTGAAGTATGACCTGGTCTGGAGTGGCGCCTACTTTGTATTGGTTGATGCCGCGAGCGTCGGCTTTGAGATCAACGCGGATGAAATGCCGGAACTGGCCGGGTTCGGGCATGCGCTGGTTGCCGCAGCGCGCCCGCAGGTCACTCAGGAGCATCCGGAACTGGGGCATGTCGGCCCGCTGCCGTTCGCGCATTTCATGGGCCCGCTGGAGGAGGTTGGAACCGAGGGCTACCGGTCCCGCTCGGCGACCTATGTGCATCCCGGTGTCATCTGCCGGAGTCCGACCGGTACGGGCACCTCTGCCCGGCTGGCGCTGATGTACGATGCGGGTGAGATCCAGGACGGTCAGTGGCTGGAAACCATCTCGCCCCGGGGCAGCTCCTTCATCGGATCGGTGCTGGGTGAGGCACAGGTGGGCGGCCATCGGGCCATGCACAGTCACATTACCGGCAAGGCGTGGACCCTGGCGCGCTCGGAGATCATTGTGGATCTGGATGATCCGCTGGTTGATAGCACCGATCTGGAAGGGGTGCTGGACCAGCCGGTGTGACCGCTTGTTAAGACGTCAGAGCCCCCTGCCGGATGACCCGGCAGGGGCTATTTTGAGCGGGGACGTCGCGTGCCATGGTGATCAGGCGGCGGCCTTGCGACGCTCCGGTTGTGTCATCCGGCGGATGGTGTCGGCCACCACCGCCGGGTGGGTCAGCAGCAGCCAGTGACCGCCGTCGACTTCCTGAAACGACAATTCCGGAACCCACCGTTCCATGCCTTCCATAAGCTGTGGGCGCACGAAGTGATCCTGCCGTGGCAGAACCACCTGCACCGGACAACTCGCGAAGCCGGTCTCTGCCCGCAGCAAGCGCGGCAGAATGTTGGCCCGGTAGAGTCGGATGCCGTCCATGCCATCCCGGGTCCGGGTCGGTGATGGGCGTGATTCCTCGACGCCTTCAATACGCTTGAGAATGTCCGGCCAGTACCGGCCGACCAGTGTCTCCCAGGCCAGTGGAGCGGCGACCGGCAGGTGAAAGAGGCCGATGTACCAGGAGTGCGCCAGCTGGTTGCCAAGTTTTTTCAGACCGGAGAGTGACGGGCGTCGGAGCTGGCTCCGCAGCCACTGCCCGGCATGGTCCAGCGAGGGGCCGGAGATGGCGGTGTAGGACAGGATGCGGTCCTTGAGAGCGCCCTGCGTGACGGACTCCCAGGACTGGATGGCACCCCAGTCATGACCGGCGAGGTGAAACGACCGGCCCGGTAGCATCTGGTCGACCACATGGGCCAGATCGCTGGCGAGCTGTTCCATGCGATAGGCCCGGATTCGGGAGGGCCGGTCGGAGGCACCGGCCCCGCGAACGTCATAGGCGACGACGTAATGGTCGCGGGCAAGATCATGGGCAATGTCGGTCCAGACGGTGTGGGCGTCCGGGTAGCCGTGGACCAGCACAACCGGGGTTTTCTGATCATCGCCCCAGGCCACGGCGTGCAGCTGCACCCCGTCGCTGGCCGTGACCCGTGACATTCGGTGCGTGATTGGTGTGTCCGTCACGGTGTGCTCCTGTTCCGTGTTCGTGTGGCGGGCGTCGGCCACGATGGTCGGCCAGCGCCCCATGTCTGCCGCCAGCATAAAATCTCCACCGGGCCGGCAACAGGGCTTACAGGGCCGATGTCACGCGGCAGACGGGCCAGTGGGTCAATCCCACAGTTCGCTGACCGGCGTCTCCGGCGAGAAATGGTGCTGGATCTGTGCCATCAGCAGCTCGGCCGACGCAACGGCGTCGGTCAGCGCATGGTGTGGTGCGTAATAGGGCAGGTTGTAGCGCCGGCGGCTTTCGGCCAGGCGTATGGAGGGGGGCTTTTTACCCAGCAATCGGTCCTTGAAGGACTGGCCCTGGTGGCGGTGCCAGCGGGACTCCAATTCCATGGTATCGATCACCGGGAACTCGATGCCTTCCTTGAGGCGCCACTTCAGCGCGATGTCCAGAAACTGCCGCTCGATGGCGCGGTGATGGACCACCGCCACCCGGCCTTCCAGCGCCTGCAGAACTTCTTCAATCACCTGCCCCAGATCCGGCGCCTGGCGGACTTCCGAGTGGGTGATCCCGTGGAACGTCACGGAGTCCCGGTGCAACGGCAGAATGGGGCGGACCACCCAGTGCTGCGACTCCCGGAGCATGATGCGGTTGTAACTGAACGGCACCAGCCCGATTGAGACGATGGAGTGCGTGTTCGGGTCGAGGCCGGTGGTCTCGAAGTCCAGGCCGACCAGCGGGACATTGTTGATCGGTGTGTTTCCCGCCACCGTGCCGGCGTCGTAGAAAGAGCGGAGCAGTGGGTTCTGGGCATTCAGCGCCAGCTCGCCGAACCGGCCGGGCCAGTCCGGTGAGGGTGTGACGCGTTGCCCGATGTCTTTCTGGAACAGCTTGAACATCTGCGTAGTCCCTATTTCCGGGAGGCTGGGTTACTGAAACGCTGGACTGCCACCCGACGGGTAACGGTACCGCAGGAATTTCTGCGCATTGCTGATCACCTGGAAGGCGTCCTTGAGGTTGCGCCGCTCGAAGGACGTCAGCGCCTCCGGGTTGATGTTGTTGTCCGGCTCGCGACCGTTTTCAATCGCCAGCGCCTGATGGCGAATCCGGACCATGGCGATCAGTTCCAGGGCATCCCGCAGGTTGTCAGCGACGCCATCGGCCAGTAGCGCCGTCTCGGCAATGGCATTGATCCGGTCAAACGTGTTCTGGGCCTTGGACTGGCAGGCCAGCGCATGAACCCGGATCAGGTCCGAGAGCGGCGCCGTGCCACGGCGCTTGAGGTTGAAGGTGTTTTTGTGCTCGCCGTCCTGCTCCATCACGAAGGTGCGGAAGAAACCCAGCGGCGGTTTGCGGTTAAGCGCGTTCGAGGCCATGTGCGCCAGGAATTTTGGGCTCTTGCTGGCTTTCTCGGCCACCAGCTCCTTGAGGATTTCAGTGAACTGGGTCTTGCCGTAGATGCCATCCAGATCGAAGAAGATATTGCTGTTCAGCAGGGCCTTGGGGTCCGGTTCGTCGATCCAGTGGGTAAAGTACTCCTTCCACACGCGCAGCGGCTGACGCCAGTCGTCATTGGTGGCCATGATGCCGCCGGTGCAGTAGGTATAGCCGCAGGCGTCCAGGCCGTCACTGACGAACTTGGCCAGTTGGCGGAAGTACTCGTCGTGTTTCTCAGGTTCGAAACTGTCATCCAGCACCAGGGCATTGTCCTGGTCGGTGACGATCAGCTGCTCGTCCCGGGCCATGGAGCCGAGTGCCATGAAGCAGTAGGGCACGGGGGGCGGGCCGAGTTCTTGCTCCGCCAGCTCCAGCAGGCGCTGGGAGATGCTGCGCCCGATCCCCGCCATGGCCGCGCCGATCATGTGGGAGTTCGCGTCCTCGTTCACCATGCGCACAAAGGTGGCGCGGATGTCGCCCAGCAGGCGCTTGATGCCAATCACGCTGGTCTGGTGATGGATGTTGCGAACCAGGTACAGGCCGCTCTGGGATTCATGCTTCACAACGTCAGACAGGGCGATGACCCCCACGGGTTCATCCCGGTCCACCACCGGAAGATGGTGGACGTTGTGGCGAAGCATGGTGAGCATGGCCTCGAACACGAAATTGTCCGCCTGGATGTAGACCAGTTCCTGCGACATGATATCCCGGACCGGCGTGTCCAGCGGCAGACCTTTGGCCAGTGCCCGGCTGCGCATATCCCGGTCGGTGATGATGCCGATGACACGGGGCCGCTCGGCGTTGGGGGCGGTGTTGTCCGGATCGATGATCACCAGGGACGAGGCCTGCTCATCGGTCATGATTCGGGCCGCCTCCTGGATCGAGACGCTTCCCGGCGCGGTGACCGGCGCGCGCGGGACAATCTTGCGGACACGGGAGGTCATCAGGGGATTGGCCTTTTCCTGATGCTCCACGGCGGAACGCAGCCGGCTCCGGTCCTCGATCTCGACGAAATCGGCGAATTCCTCCTCGTTCTCCCACAACTCCTGATAGATGCTCTCAGGAATCATGTAGAGCAGCGTGTCCTCGATCGCTGAGATAGGGAAGCGCACGCGACGGTTCATCATCAGACCAAGCTGCCCGAAAATGGCGCCCTCGCTGAGTCGGTTGTAGAGCTCGCCGTTGCGCCGATAGACCTCAATGGCACCGCTACGGACAAAGTAGAGGTGGTGAATGTCCTGGCCGAAGGTCAGGATCGTCGATCCGGCCCGATAGTAGGCAATCTCGACGTGACTGGCGACTCGATTGAGCACCTCTTCGGAAAGGGCATCAAAGGGCGCGTGGCGCCGAAGCTGGTCGCGAATCTCGATCTGTTCGACTTCCATGATGGGCGTTGTCCCGTACCGTAATGTGCTTTGATGGAACCGTTGCGGCTGTGCAGCGTGTCCGTTACAGGGGCCGATACCAGAATTGCATCGTTTTGGCGGTTTCTTCCGTGTCCCCGACGTCGGTCCACTGGTATTCGGTGGTCAGGCCATCGATCGGCTGATAACCACGGTGGCGCCAGAATGTATCCAGCGGCTGGTAATCGGCCGGGCGGGCCGGATGGTCTTCCGGGCGCACGACTGCGCAGAATACCGCATACCGGAAGCCCGCGGCACGGGCGTGACTTTCCCGTTCTTCAAAAAAGCGCACGCCGATGCCCTGACCGCGCCATTCCGGCATCAGTACTGATTCACCATAGTAGAAAATGGAACCCGGTTCCCAGCCGGCGTCGACGAACGGCCAAAGGAATTCATCCGACTCATCGGTCATGGGAATGCCGGTTGCGGCACCGACGACCTGGTTGTCTGCCTTTGCCAGCACAAACAGGCTGTCGGGTGAAGCGGCGTAGGTGCGCAGATAGTTACGCTCGTAATCGAGGCTGCCGTCATAAAGGTAGGGATAATCGCGGAAAACGCGCATGCGCAGATCGGCAAGCGTATCGAGCCAGGGCAGGATGTCTTCGCCCTGAACGGTTTCGAGTCTGGCGGTCATGGGTGGTGCCTCCCTCGTCGCTAGCACAGTTGGTAACACGCCTGCATTTCAATTTCGGGGCAATATGGCATATGTTTGGGAATAAACGACAACAATGACAAACTCAACCGTTATTATGACACGCTTCCTGCTGTTTCTGGCATTGGCCGTTCTGGTGGTCGCTCCGACCCAGGCGGGCGAGCCGCTCACACTCAACGCCTTTTTCCAGAAAGAGCGGCTGGCCAGTCATGTTGAGCGCTTGCAGGAAGCGGACGCCCCGACAGACCTTGAGGCTGTGCGGGCATTACCGGACTCGGCGTGGACCCCGAACGGGGAGCAGTCGGTCAATCTGGGCTATACGGATCAGGCCCACTGGTTCCGATTTACCGTGCGCAATGCCGGCGTTCATCCTGTGCACTCCCTGCTGGAAATCAGCTACCCGGTACTCGATCACATTGAGATCTATCTGGTCGCAGACGACAGCGTCCGGGACCAGCTTGTCGTCGGCGACAAACAGCCCTTCTACGCCCGGCCCGTGCGTCACCGTAATTTCGTCGTGCCCCTCGATGTGCCGTCGGAGCATCCCACCCATGTGTATATGCGTGTCGAGACGACCAGCTCCCTGCAGCTTCCCATGACGCTCTGGCGGCAGGAGGCGTTCTACGCGGCGGAACAGACCAATATGCTGTTCGAGGGCGCCTACTACGGCATCGTGTTGGTGATGATGCTCTACAACCTGTTTGTTTTTCTGGCGGTGGGCGAGCGCAGCTTCCTGTACTACGTCGGTTACATCACGGCCATGCCCCTTTTCCTGGCCAGCCTGCACGGTCTGGCATTTCAGTATCTCTGGCCGGAGGCGACCTGGTGGAACGACCAGTCGATCATCGTCTTCCTCAATCTGGTGGTGGTCTTCGGCGCCGTCTTCTCGATGCGTTTCCTGTCGGTGATCCCCAGTACCCATCCGTTGCTGGCCTGGGCCACGAGTTTCGTGGCGGTAGTGGCCGGAGCGGCAGCTTTGTTGGGGCTGGTCGTGCCGTATACCCACATGATTGTGCCGACCATCGTCATCGCGGCCGTCGGGTGCACGGGCGTCATTGTGCTGAGTATCGTTCGGTGGCTGAAGAATGATCCGGCGGCGCGATACTACGGGATCGCCTGGTTTTTCATGCTTTTTGGCGGCATTGTGCTGGCCCTCAACAAATTGACGATCCTCCCTCAGAACTATTTGACTGAGAACGCCACACAGGTGGGCTCGGCGCTCGGGGTGATCCTGCTGTCCATTGCGCTCGCGGACCGGCTCAACAAGGAAAAACAGCGCGCGTTCCAGGCGCAGGAGCGGTTGTACCGCGAGGAGCGAAAGGCCCGTATGGCTCAGGAGGAGAGTCTGAGGGTGCAGCAGGAAGCCAACGCGACGCTTGAGGAGCGGGTGCAGGAACGGACACGGGATCTGGAAACGCTCAACGAACGCCTGCGTGAACTCAACGCCACCGACGCGTTGACCGGCCTCAAGAACCGCGGGCACTTCGACCGGGCTTTCCAGTCCTTCTGTGTCAAAGCGTTTCGGTTCGGGAAGCCGTTGTCGGTGATGGTGATCGACATCGACCACTTCAAATCCTTCAACGACACCTACGGTCATCTGGTGGGGGATGATTGCCTGCAGATGGTGTCCCAGGGCATCCAGCGATACGTCACCCGTCCCCAGGATCTGGCGGCGCGGTATGGCGGTGAGGAATTTGTCGTACTGTTACCGGACACCCCCGAGGAGGGGGCCCGGAGTGTGGCCGAGAAAATTCGGGAGGAGATCGGCCATACCGATTTCCGGGTCTCCGATGACGTTCTCAACCTGACTGTCAGTATCGGCGTGTGCAGCCAAATCCCCGACCGTGCGGATCAGGCCAAGGAACTGTTCGAGGTCGCCGACAACGCGCTCTACATCGCAAAAACCAGTGGGCGCAACCAGGTGGTGGTCGCGAACAGCCAGACCCCGTAGTCAGGCGGTCTGCGCCGCTGCGCTGGCGGACGCCCCAGCTGCCTCCTGAATCTGCGGCCAGCCGTGGGCCTGCTCCAGGGCGAAGCCCAGTTCCAGCAGCGTCCGTTCGTCACCGTGGTGGCCGGACAGGTGGACGCCCACAGGGAGATTGTCGTCCGTCAGACCCATCGGTAACGACAGGGCCGGAGCCCCCGAGGCGTTCGCTAGCGGTGTGAAGCTCACATAGCGGATCAGTCGCTCGAACAACTCATCAAACGGCACGTTTGGGCTCAGGTAGCCCAGCTCCGGGGTCTTGTGAGCCAGGGTGGGGGAGAGCACCGCATCCAGCCCCAGCCGGTTCAGGGTCCTGGCGTAGGCGCGGCGTGTCATCTGGAGGCCCGGCAGGACCCAGGGTGTGTGGTAGAACGACGTCAGATAGCGACGGTACAGCCCCTCGGTGAGCCCATCCACCTGGCTTGGATCGAAGCCCGGTCCGGTCATGAATCGACCGCCTTTTTTCATGGAGAACGCCAGGAAGCGCCAGTAGTGGGCAAACATGTTGATGAACATGGGCGGCACGGGCGCCTTCATCGGCTCGATATGGTGGCCCAGCGAGTGGAGAATCCGACCGGCCTGCTCAACGGTCTCCCGCGTGTCGGCGTCTGTCGGGTGACCGGTAATGGAGTCGGTGATCAGGCCGATCCGGAGCCGGCGCTGCCCGGGGCCTTCGACCCGGCCGATCGCGGGCATTCGACGGGCCTTCCGATACTGTTCCGCCGCGGCCATGAAGTTCGCGGTATCGCGCATTGAGCGCGTGACCACACCGTCACAGACAATATTCACCGGCAGTGCGCGGGATGCCTCGCTGTCCACCAGACGGCTCCGGGTCGGTTTCAGGCCGACCAGGCCACAACAGGCGGCCGGGATGCGAATTGAGCCGCCGCCGTCGTTGGCATGGGCAATCGGTACAACACCAGCGGCCACCATGGCCGCGGAGCCACCGGACGAGGCACCGCAGGAGTACCGGGGGTTCCAGGGGTTACTGGTGGGGGGCTGTTCGGGGAATTCGGTGCTGGCATTGAGGCCGAATTCCGGAAGCGTACTCTTGCCGAGGCCGATCAGACCGGTACTGAGCAGTTGACGGACAAACACGCCGTGGCGCTCGGCCGGTACCCGGCGGACGGCCCGGGAACCATGCCCTGTTGGAGCGCCTGCCAGGTCAGCATTGTCTTTGATCCAGGTGGGGACACCCGCAAAAAAGCCGTTGACGGCGCGGTTCGCGTCCTGCCGTGCCCGGTCGTAGTCCCGGTACTCGATGCCGTGCAGGATCGGGTCCATTTTTTCGGCCCGTTCGATGGCCGCGTCCGTCAGTTCGCGGGCTGTTACATCCCCGCGACGCAGCCGTTCGGCCATCGCTGTCGCATCGTCGTTGCCCAGCGCGTCATCGGTAAACGCGTGAATGGTGTCAGACATGGTGTTTCGCCTCGATTGTCGTTGTTATCGATCTGAACACACTCTAGCGGACTTTATAAACATGATGAGTTGTCACGTTGACGCGAATGCCGGGCGCTTGGGCCAAGAAGCCCGGAGAACACCCGTCAGGCCCGGGCGTTCTTGATGATGTCGTAGGCGTTGGAGATTTCCCGGGTTTTCTCTTCGGCCATCTCCCTCATGCTGTCCGGCATGCCGCGGCCGGCCAGCTTGTCCGGGTGGTTTTCGCTCATCAGCTTTCGATACGCCTTCTTGATCTCGCTGTCGCTTGCCGACGGGGAAACGCCCAGAACCTTGTACGCATCCTCAAGCTGTTTTTCAGTGGATGCGCCGCCGGCGGCACCCCCGCCGCCGCGCTGGGCCCCGCGCAGCATGGCTTCGAGCTGTTCCACCTGGGAGTCCGGCAGACCAAGACGGCGGGCAATCCGCAGCAGCATGTCGTGTTCGGCCGCGTCCACCGTCCCGTCGGCGGCAATCGCTGACACCTGAACCTGCAGGAACATCTGGAGCAGGGAGGACTGGCCCCGCGTCATCCGCAGGAAGTTATCCAGCTCCGCGTCCAGATCGAAATCCGGCGCCTTCCCTCGTCCGAAGGCGGCCTTGGCTTTCTCGCGCTGCTCCGGGCTCAGGCGCAGACGCGTGAACAGCGCCTCGGCCACATCAATCTCGTCCTGCGTGACCACGCCATCCGCTTTGCAGACGGCGCCCATGACCGCGAATGTGGATTCGAGAAAGCGGTCCTGAACGCCCTGGATGCCCTGTTGGAGGCGTGAGCGGATTACCCGGCTGATCATGAAACCAGCGAAGGCGCCCAGCAGCAGTCCGGGGACGCGGGCGAACTGGAAGCCGATCAGGGCGCCGATAAACATCGCAAACATGGGTCAGTGGACTCCTGGCTGCATCAGAATGTCTTTGAGGTGTCGTTCGATGGTGAACACATGGGGGTCGTGGACCTCCAGCTCCCGCAGGGCATCGGCGAGTCGCAGCAGGTACTCGTGATTGGGGCCACTCGGTCCGTGCGAGTGCGCAATCTGCCCGGCAATCTCGGATTCCGGCGCCGGCCCCAGAAAGGCGGCGTTGTCTTCGGTGGCAATGTACACGAGTCCGTCGGCGTGATCGCCATCCATGAACGTCATGGGGGTTGTGAACCGCAGGTAGCCATTCTTTTCCCGGACGTCCAGATGATCAAACACCTTCGGGGAGACGTGATAGGCCATTCCAAGGCAGGTTTCGCCCGGCGCCCGGATCAGAGTGACCACCCGGCCCGGGGCGTCCGGTGTGCCGCGATGATCGTGTGAGCCCTGCCAGAACCGGCGCACCCAGCCATCGATGGTGGCCGGCCGGCGCTCGATGTAGGGAAAGTCGGCCTTGAAGATCAGGGATCCGTATCCGAACAACCAGAGGCTGTCATGCTGATCGAGGTTCTGGCGCTGGCGGTTTCGTTCGATGGTGTTGAAAGACATGGTCTCCCGGGCTCACTCGCTGGAGCGGCTATTCTGACACAAACCGCCTTTGGCGAGGAAACCGGCCATCCTGACTGGTCAGGTGTGGCTCTGGCAGGTTATAAACGCAGCGAGACGGCCTGCAACGGGAGATGACAGCACGTGACACCGCCACTGGGAATCATCGAAGGCTTTTACGGCCCCTTCTGGAGCTGGGGAGAGCGTCGGGAACTGGTGACAAGACTGGCGCCGGCCGGTTACCGCCACTACCTGTATGCGCCCAAGGCCGATGTCTGTCTGCGTCGCCGGTGGCGCGATGCCCACCCTCCGGAGCATGAGGAGGGGCTCCGGTCGCTGGCCGAGCACTGCCATGGTCACGGGGTCCGGTTCGGTATCGGGCTGAGCCCCTTTGAGGTGTTCCAGCAGTTCGATGACCGGGCCCGACGCGCACTGGCCGACAAGCTGGCGTTCTTCGATGATCTGGGGGTCGATGACCTGGCGATTCTGTTCGACGATATGTCCGGTGATACGCCGGATCTTGCCAGGCGCCAGGCGGACATCCTGCATTGGGTACAGAGCCGTACCGGCGCCACCCGGCTGATGGTCTGTCCCACCTACTATTCCGATGATCCGGTGCTGGATCGGGTGTTTGGTGAGCGCCCGGCGGGTTACCTGGAAGCCCTGGGCGAGTTTCTGGCGCCGGACATCGACGTCTTCTGGACCGGGGAGGAGGTCTGTTCCCGGGACGTGTCTCCGGGGCATCTGGATCGCATCGCAACGCGTCTCGGGCGGCGCCCGATGCTGTGGGACAACTACCCTGTCAATGACGGCGATCGCATGTCCCAGCACCTGCATCTGAGAGGGTTTTCCGGTCGGCCGGCGGCTAATTCGGAGCGACTTTCGGCCCATTTTATCAATCCGGCCCTGCAGCCCACGTTGACCGCGATCCCCGCCCTGACCCTCGCCGACAGCTATTGGCAGGGGGAGGCTTACGAATACGGTCGCGCCTTTGCGAAGGCGGCGGCGAGCGTCCTTGGCGACGAGCTGGCTGACGTCGTGCGCTCGAATCTGCTGCAACTGGAGGACGGGGGGCTGTCCCGGATGACGCCGGAGCGTCGTGACGAACTGGCGGCGGTCTACCAGGCATACGATCATCCCGGTGCCCGCGAGATCGTGCGGTGGCTGCAGGGGCAGGATCGGGTGACGCCCGAAACGGTGCAGACCCAGTAGCAGGCAGGGCGCTCGCAGTTCCTGACCCGCTCGCCTGTCAGAGCATCAGGGCGACGCTGATCCCGCTCAGCAGTGACAGCGCCATGGGCCCGGCGACTCGCATACCGAGGGCGCGTGTTCCGATGGCGCCTGCCATGGTTGCCTTGATGAGGTTGTTGACGGCCGAGGCAATGATGATCCCGAGCACGGCCGTCTCCGGTGCGATGGTTGATTGGGACAGGCGGGTCAGCGACAGGGTGATGGCGTCCACATCCGCCACGCCGGAAGTGGCGGCCAGCAGGTAGATGCCAGCGTCCCCGAACCAGGTCCGGAGATAATGTCCCACCACGAGGATGAGTGTCAGCAATGCGCCGAACACCAGTGCCGACTTCAGGTCCAGTGGGTTCATGCGCAGTGTGGGCTGGTCCACGGTCAGTCGCGACCGGTTGCGCTGCCAGACGAGAATTGCCGGCAGATAGAGAGCGGTGGCCATCACCAGAACCGGCGTGGCAAGCATCGGCAGCAGCGTCGGGCTGATCACAAGACCGTAAGCCAGGATGCGGGGGAACATGGTGCCACAGGCGACCAGAATGCCGGTCGCGAGTTGTGGAGACAGCACTTCGTTGTTACGTGATTGTCGCGCGAAATGCAGTGTCAGAGCCGTGGAGGAGCTCAGTCCGGCAAACAGCCCGGTAAACAGTATCCCTTTGCCAGTTCCCGACACGCGAACCGCGGAATACCCGACGAATGAGATGGAGGCGATCAGGACCACCATCCACCAGATTTCGTAGGGGTTGAGCACACCGCCCGGGCCCATCGGCCGATTGGGCAGCAGCGGCAGGGTTACCACGCTGATCAGCAGCAATTTGAGAGCGGCATCCAGTTCTCGGGACTGGAGTTTGAGGACGAGACCGTGAATCTCCCGCTTATTGTCCAGGATCAGAGCGGTGATGACCGCTGCCGCCGTGGCAAGCGTGGCGCTGACGGCAACGGCCAGCGCCCCGAAGCAGAACGTCATCAGCAGGCCGACCACGCTGGTGATACTGTAGTCCTGACGGGCCCGGACCCGCTCCCGATAGCCTACCAGACCGAGCCCGGTCAGCCCGAGGAAAACCACTGGAAACACCCAGGGCGTCAGCGCTGTCGACAGCAGGGCGGCAATGCCTCCAAGCAGACCGGTCAGGGCGAAGGTGCGGATGCCCGCCACCCGCTCGCCGGCCTCTCTTTCACGCGCATTCCACCCCCTTTCGAGCCCCACCAGAGTGCCCAGTAACAGGGCGACCAGCAGGTTCAGTGCGGTCTGGTTGCTTTCGATAAGCTGGCTGGCCAGCGGTTCCATGGGGCGCTGCTCTCCTGTTCTGACGTGATCCTGTCAGTATGACGCAACCAAGTCACCACTGTCAGACGCTCAGCCTCTGCCGCTCACATCTGAGCCGATCACCGGGTTTCAGAGCCCGTATTTATCCTCAATGGCGTCATACATGCCGTTGTCCCGGATCGCGTCCAGTGCCTCGTTCAGCTTCTCGATGACCGCATCCGGGGTATCGGGGTTCATCGCCAGGTACAGCTCGGTTTTGTTGAACGAGTACACGGGCTTCAAGCCCTCCACATCCTGCTGCGATGCGAAATAGGGGCCCGCGAGCCGGTCGGCAATCCACAGGTCGATCTGCCCCATGGCCAGGCGCTTGGGGTTCAGGTCGTCGCTGTCGAGTTGCGAGACGGTATAGCCGCGCTTAAGCAGGTACTGGGTCATGACGTCGCCGCGATAGCCGCCAATCTTCTTGCCCCGGGCGTCCTCGAGCTCATCCATTTCAATGTCGCTGTCGCCGGCGGCGAAAATGGTCCAGAGGTTCCGGGTCAGGGGACCGACCCATTTGAATTGGGGCGCACGATCTTCGGTGTAGGTCGTGCAGAAGATGCCGTGGTGTGTGTTATCCAGAACGCGACCGTAGGCATAGTCCCAGTTCCGCAGTTTGATGATGTACTCCATGTCAGTCTGCCCCATGATGGCTTTGACCATCTCGGTGCACAGACCATCGATATTCTCGCCCTTGTGCTCGAACGCCCGTCCGGAGGCGCTCATGTTATAGGGCGGGAAGTTTTCGGTGTAGAAGTAAAGCTTGCCGTCCACCTGGGCGTTGGCGGTGGGCAGCAGAGTGAATAGAAGCAGGGTGAAAGCGAGCGTTTTGACCATGGCAGGAGCTCTCCGTCCGTTGGGTGGCGATCTGCAGGTCCGGGTCAGGCCGGACCGCACCTGAAACGGCGCAGAGCTTACCCCAGATGCCGGGCGAAATTCGTTGCTTGCCCTGTTCGTTTTTGTAAAGGGCGGAAAGCACGGATTGACGTCGCTGCCGCGGGTTGTTCAGCGAGCACCCTAAGCGCTCAGACTCACAGGAACGCGGGCCTGTCGACAAGCCAGGTGATCGCCTGGTCAGCATCCATGGGAGGGGCAATGTGATAGCCCTGGACCCGGTCGCAGTTCATTGCCGCAAGCATTGACTGAACCTCGGCGGTTTCCACACCCTCTGCGACGACTTCATACCCCAGGTCATGACACATGTTGACGGTTGTCCGCACGATGGTTGAGTCGCCATCATTCTCGTCCATGCCCGTGACGAAAGAGCGGTCAATCTTGATTTCGCCGATCGGGAGCTTGCGGATGTAAGACAGCGACGAGTGCCCGGTGCCGAAGTCGTCGATGGACAGGCCGATCTGAGCCTCCTTGAGCGCACGCAGTGTTTGGATTGCGCTTTTCGGGTCGGTCATCGCTTCGGTTTCCGTTACCTCCATCACCAGATTTCTGGCATCCACCTGTGAGCTTGAAAGCAGGTCTTTCGCCTGTTCGGAAAAACCGGGCTCACGGAGGTTCACCGCAGAAATATTGACAGCCACGGTTATCGTCGGGTCAACGTGGTTGAGTTGATGACAGAAAGACAGTGCATTCGAGATGACCCACCGGGTCAGGGGCTTGATCAGGCCCGTCTGCTCCGCCATCGGGATGAACTCATCAGGCGGGATGATGCCGTATTCCGGATGCGACCAGCGCAGCAGGGCTTCAAACCCTTTCACCCGCTGGGTTTGTGGGTTCAGTTGTGGCTGGAAGTACAATCGTAATTTGTCGTTCTCGATGGCTGAACGCAGTTCGGTCATCAATGTCAGACGCCGTTCGCTGTAGGGATTCATCTCCGGCTTGTAGACGGCCACGGTGCCGGAGTGATGGCTGGCCTGGTCGAAGGCGATGAACGCCTGTCTGAGCAGCATATGGATATGGCCGTTGCCGTTCTCGGTGAAACTGCACCCCACCGTGAAGCTCAGATCCATCGATAGTCCCATAAAGTCGATTGGCTGAGCCATTTGCTCGGCAATGGAAGTCGCCTGACTCAGAAGTTCGTCGGGCTCCTGGCCGCTGAGGGCACAGGCGAACGTGACGCCTTCGACGTAGGCGGCGCAGTTCAGGGCGGTTTGCTCGGAGGTCCGGAGTGGCACCGCATTGGGGCAATCGCCGACGACCTGATTCAGTCGGATAGCGACTTTCTGCAGCAATTGGTCGGCATTGCGGTATCCCAGCGTTTTGTTGACCTCGTCAGCGCGACGTAAGTGCAGCAGGACGATGACCATCTCATGGCCTTCCGGCAGGTTCCCAAGCCGAGCTTGAACGCGATCCTCGAAAAGAAGCCGGTTTGGCAGTCCCGTTAGTTCATGATGACTGGCTGCGTGGAACAAGCGCTGTTCTGCGCGGCGCTGGGACTGGACGGCCTCCAGTGTGGACTGCTGTGCCTGGAATCGGGCTTCACGCTCACGATTAAACCGATCGGCAAGCGCGAATGAAAAGAGCAAAGCCTGTAGTGATGCGCCGAGCGAAATGCTGTTCACCGTCAGGAAGTTGGCTGGCAGCGCGCCAACCCGATTCAAGACGGCAAGGATGAGGCCTGCCAGTAGGGACATCCAGGCGAGAGAAAAAAGCCGAGCGCTGCGTTTGTGGTGATACCACAACCAAAGCCCCGCCATAAGGTTGGCGGCGGCGACGGGCAGGGACAGTATGACCGACAGCCGGGTTGAGATCTCGTAAGGGAGAACAAAAGCGCCCAGCAGGCATAGGATGGCCAGACTGATCAGTATCTGGAATAACCGGTTCACCTGTGGCTGATGACGTTTCAGATCCAGAAACTCCATCGTGAAAAGGCAGAACAGGATCTGACAAAGCGGCACAATCAGCAGAATGACCAGCTCATGGAGCCGGGGCGAATCCGGATACACATACTGGAAGGCGAATCCATGAAGGCTGCTCATCAAAACCAGCGTGGAGAACACCACGAGCACGTAATAGAGGTAGGCTTTTTTGCGCAGTGAGGCAAAGAGAAACAGGTTGAATGCACACATCACGAGCAGGATGCCGTATAGCGAGGCACGAAGGTTGCTGCCTGCTTCGCTATCGGCATGAAACGCGCGCTCCTGCCAGAGCGTCAACGGGACCTGCAGGGAACCCGATGTCTGAACCCGCAGGAGAATCGTCAGGTCACCGTCAGCGGGCAGCGTCACTGGGAAAAGAAAGTGACGATCCTGTATCGGGCGTCTATGGAAAGGCTGGCGATCTCCAGTCTCCGTGCGCTGTGTTACCCGACCGTCGACAATCTCGTACAAAGTGAGGTGATCGAGTAACGGATAACCGATTTCGAGTAGGCGTTTGATGGCGACAGACTTCGGGTTTTCCAGTTCAAGTCGAAACCAGTGAACAGCATCTTTGTAGCCACTATTGATTTCGCTTTTAACCGGCTGCCACTCAGCGTCGCGACGCCGTAGCACGTCGGCTACCGTCGTTTTGGCCGACGTCACGACCATCTCGATGTCAGAATCAATGGTCTGACGTTCGAGTTCGGGGTCAATCGTCAGCGCCAACACAGTGGAGGCCCACGGCGCCAGCCAGATGAGAAAGCAAAGTATCAGGGAGGAGATTGGCCTGGCAAAGCGGAGCGTCGTTGACGACGTTATGGCTTCATTGACTGGCACGGTGGCTCCCTGTTGCGGCGGTCTCGGCCGTCGTTTGTTGGCGGGTAGCGCGTTGCCACAGAGTGTAGCGCAAGGGTTTCCCGGATGGCGAAAGATGACCTGTTGCGACTTTCTACAGCGCAGACTCCCAGGCATCAGAACACCTGGCCGGCCGCCACCCCGGAGGCCCAGGCCCACTGGAAGTTGTGCCCGCCGAGATGGCCGGTGACATCCACCACCTCGCCAATGAAGAACAGGTCCGGCCGGTCGTTGACTGCCATGGTCTTTGACGACAGCTGACGGGTGTCGACGCCCCCGAGCGTGACTTCGGCCGTTCGGTAGCCCTCGGTGCCCGCCGGTTGAATGGACCATTGGTTGATGGTGTCGCCGATGGCGTCGAGTTGGCGGTTGTCGAGGTGCTGGAGGGGGCCGTGCCAGCCATTGAGGTCCGCGAACGCCCGGGCGAAGCGTCGTGGCAGGGTGCCCTGCAGGTAGTGCGCGACGGTCGACTCGGGCTGTTCCCGTCGCCGCTGGCGCAGTGTGTCCGCTGCCGTTTCACCGGGCAACAGATTAATGGACAGGGCATCGCCGGGTTCCCAGAAACTGGAAATCTGTAGCATTGACGGCCCGCTGAGACCGCGGTGCGTGACCAGCATGGGCTCACGGAAACGCTGGCCACGACAACCGACTTCCACCGGGCAACTGATGCCGGCCAGCGGTGCTAGCTGCTCTTTGAGTTCGGGATGCAGCGTAAATGGCACCAGTCCGGCCCGTGTCGGCTGCAGGGAGAGGCCGAACTGTTCGGCCAGTTCATAGCCAAACCCCGTGGCGCCCATGGTGGGAATCGACAGTCCCCCACAGGCCACCACCAGTGCCCCGCACTCCAGCGTTCCGCCGGACGTTGTCAGCGTAAAGCCGGCGTGACGGTCCCGGACCGATTCGACGGTGGTTTTCAGGCGGACCTCGACGCCGGCCCAGTCACACTCGGTCAGCAGCAGCTCGAGGATCTCCTTGCTGCTGTTCTGGCAGAAGAGCTGTCCGGCCGCCTTCTCCTCGTGCTCAATGCCATGGCGTTCCACCAGGTCCAGAAAATGCTCCGGCGTGTACCGTTTGAGCGCGGAAATGCAGTACGGCGGATTGTCCGAGAGAAAGTTGGCCGGCGTGCTGTTGAGGTTCGTGAAATTGCAGCGGCCCCCACCGGACATAAGGATTTTTTTGCCCGGCTTGCGGGCGTGGTCGAGCACCAGCACCCGTTGCCCGTTGTAGCCGGCAGTCAGGGCGCAAATCAGGCCGGCCGCGCCGGCGCCGATAACAATCACGTCGTAGGTTTCGGCCATGAGGAAGCAACAACCCGGAAAAATGAGCGGATATTGTACAGATTCTCTCGGATCGGAGAGTGGTCAAATGATCACCAGTGGGCTATGCTGAGACTCAGGATTGAAGCAGTTGCTTTAATTGTTGGTGTCCCTGTGTGACACCAATGCCTTTCACAAGAACAACAAGAGCCGATAACCGGGAGGAGGTGACCATGTCCGCCAGCGCAACGCCAGAAGGCGTTTCTGTGGAACCCCGCCATGTTCACTTCGACGTGGACGATGAGCTGAAAACGCTCTGGCATGGCAACGATGTGTTCCGAACCGCATTCATGAATGCGCTCTCGTTGCAGTTCCCGGACGGGGAGCAGCAATTCATCAACTCGGTGCGCCTCTACCGGGACCAGATTACCGACCCGAAACTCAAACAGGAGGTCCGGGGTTTCATCGGTCAGGAAGCGCTGCACAGTCGTGAGCACAAGCACTATAACGACGGGCTGAAAGCCCGGGGTTACGACATCGACGCCATCGATGCGCGCTTTCGCAAGCACATGGACTGGGTGGCGCGTCTGCCGGCCAGTCGGCAACTGGCCGGTACCTGTGCGGCAGAGCACTACACGGCGGTCCTGGCCAACGGCATCCTCAAGCATCCCGAATGGCTGGCGGATGCCACGCCCCGCATGCGGGAACTCTGGCGCTGGCATGCCATTGAGGAAACCGAGCACAAGTCCGTGGCGTTCGATGTCTATCGCCAGTGCATCGGCAATGAAAAGCTCCGCAAGCTGGTGTTCGTCTTCGTGACGTGGAACTTCTTCAAGTTCACCTTCCTGAACACCTGCACGCTGCTCCGGGCCGAAGGCAAGCTCTGGAGCCTGCGGACCTGGCTGGGTGGCCTGAACTTCCTCTGGGGCAAGCCGGGCGTGCTGCGCAAATCCCTGCCGGAGTTCTTCGAGTATTTCCGCACGGGCTTCCACCCGTGGGATCAGGACAACCGGGATTTGCTGGAAAAGAATCTCGGTGAGCTGAAGGCCGGCTACGTGGAGGCCAAAGCCAAGGCTGTGTGAACCACATCGCAGGTTGTGCTTCACTGATCTGGTAACAATGCACCACTTTGGGCTTGGGCAAAAACTTGCCTGGCCTTCCTGGAACAACGGGACTTCCGGATCAGAATAACAAGAGCGAGGCACAGCCGATGCGTGTTGGTTTGATAGTGGATTCCGCCTGCGATCTACCCCACGAGTTCACCCGGCAGAATGGCATCGTCATCCTGCCGGTGACCGCCCGGATTGATGACCAGACGTACATTGATGATCACGATCCGGTCAAAACGGCGGAGTTCTACGAGCGTGGCCTGCTTCAGAAAGGCCATCACGCCGAGACGGAAGCCTTTTCCGCCGAACAGATCCAAGACCTGTTTCTGAAAGACATTGTCACCCGCTACGACGTGGCGTTCTGTGAGACCGTCACCCGGTCGCGGAGCCTGATTTTCGACAACGCCACCGAAGCCATGAACAGTGTCATGGCCCACTATCAGGAGGCACGGGAGAAGGCCGGTCTGGACGGCCGGTTTTCCATGCGGGTGATCGACAGCAAGCAGATCTTCGCCGGTCAGGGGCTGTTGGCGGCCCATACGTTGCGGCTGATCGACGAGAATCTCTCCAAGAATGCGCTACGGAACCGGGTTGAGGACTTCACCGACCGGATCTACACCTGCGTCATTCCGCGTGATCTGCACTACATCCGTGAGCGGGCCCGGCGCCGGGGTGACAAGAGCGTCTCCTGGTTCGGTGCGTTCCTGGGCAAGGCGCTCAATATCACGCCCGTCATCTTCGGGCAGGGGGCCGAGGGGCGTCCGGTCGCCAAGACCCGCCGTTTCGATGTGGCGGTTGAGAAAGTCATGCAGTACGCGGCGGGCCGCGTCCGGGACGGATTGTTGAGCCCCTATGTCTGCCTCTCCTGTGGACTGTCCTGGGAGGAGATCAATGCATTGCCCGGGTTGGATGAGCTCAAGGCCGCCTGTGATGAAAACGGCGTCCAGCTGCTGCTCTCGCAGATGGGGATTACCAGCAGCATCTACATTGGCCCCGGTAGCCTCTGCCTGTCTCTGGGCGCGGAAGCGCACGATTTTACCGATTACCAGTGACTGTCCTGAATGCCCGGATTTTCCTGCCTCTGGAGCTAAGCCTCCTCTCACCAAGGCGTGCTAGGGTAGAGCCCCTGAAGCCCGGCGCGCCGGGCCCGAACCGCTATTCAAACGGGACGTTACACCATGGCAAACGATCCGAAATCGCTCGCCGACGCGTTGCTTGAGCAGCACGTTCAACACGAAATGGCTGCTCTCAAGGGCAGCAAGGTTCGCAAGGACCTGCGCCGGGAAGTGGCCGAACTATACCGACTGGGTGGTGAGATTACGCTGTCCCGGGCGGTGTCTCCGGAGCAGATCAACGGCGTGATCCGTCGGATCGTAGTGGATCTGGATCTGCACGGTGGTATTCCCGAACTGGCCGCTGAAATGGCCTCAAAAGTGGTCTCTGCACCGGTTCAGAAAGAGACGGCATTGAAAGACATCCTCTCCCGGGAGCAGGCGGCCGCCTTCGTTGAGGAGTTTCTCCAGATGCGTCATCAGCGCGAACGGCTGATCAGTGAAGTGCTGGCGCATCCGGTGTATCAGGAACTGGTGTCCAATCTCGTCTATCACGGTCTGGTGAACTACCTCTACGAGGACAACCTGATCTCCCGTAAGGTGCCCGGGGTCGGCTCGGCGATGAAGTTCGGCAAGAAGTGGGCAAACAAGGCTGTGCCCGGTATTGATGAGCAGTTCGAGAAGCGCATCAAGACCTGGCTCAGTGAAAGCCTGCCGGGCCTGCTCCAGCGCAGTGAAGAGTTCCTGCAGAACGCGCTGTCCGACGATGAGCTGCGTGACACCATCATGGCCGCCTGGAATGGGGTCGAGGACCGTACCCTGGCGGATCTTCAGGAAGGGGTCGGCGACCTGGAGCTGAACGAGTTCGTGGTGCTGGGGTACGAGTTCTGGCTTCGGTTCCGCGAGACGGAATTCTTTGAAGGATGCTACAAGGCGGTGGTGGACCACCTGTTCGAAAAATATGGGGATCAGGCGCTGACCGAGATCCTGCAGGAAATTGGTGTGACGGAGGAGGTCATCGCCACCGAGCTGGATACCTTCGTGGAGCCGGTGCTGGATCTGCTGCGTGAGGAAGGTTACATGGAGGCGGCGCTGCGCCGTCGCCTGGAGCCGTTCTACCATTCCGCCGCGGCACAGAAGGTGCTGTCTGGTGACTGACCGGCCATAAAAAACGGGAAGCCGCGCGGCTTCCCGTTTCTCTCTGCCTGCCCCGATGGGCCGGGCGAGCGATTACTTCTGCAGGTGCTCGATCTTGTTGGCCTTGCCATCCCACTCGGCGGCGTCCGGCAACGGATCTTTCTTCTCTGTGATGTTCGGCCACTTCGCGGCCAGTTCCTCGTTCAGTTCAAGGAACTTCTCCTGACCTTCCGGCAACTCGTCTTCCGAGTAGATGGCTTCCGCCGGGCACTCCGGTTCGCACAGTGCACAGTCGATGCACTCGTCCGGATCAATGACCAGGAAATTGGGACCTTCGTAGAAGCAGTCTACCGGGCAGACTTCCACGCAGTCGGTGTATTTGCACTGGATGCAGTTATCGGTGACGACAAATGTCATGTTGCAGTCCCTGGTGTTCAGTCGGTCTCATCAGTTGGCATCGGGCGCGTGACGCGTTCCCGCCCCCGGCTCGTTCTATTGTACGGATTCAGTCGAAATCTGTCCGCTCATTATTGGGGAGCGCTATTGTAGGCGCGGGTCGTTGATCAGGCAACACTCACCGTGATTTGGCGCAGGATGACAGCCCATGGAGGGCCCGGTGATCCGCCACGTTGTTGTTCGGCTACATTGGTTTTGCAACACCCCGTGAATGTGGCTCGCTACGAGAGCTGCCCCTTCAACTCATACAACCGGTTCAGCGCCTCGCGCGGCGTCAGGTTGTCCAGGTCCAGATCGGCCAGGGCTTTTTCCACGGCGCTGGGCTCCAGACTCGCAAACATATCGCCCTGGAGGACCGGGTCGGATGGCCGGGTTGTCGGCTTTTGCGGCGCCGGTTCGCCGTCCGCGGAGCCTTCCAGACGCTCCAGCTGGCGCCGGGCGTTACGGATCACGTCCTGTGGCACACCGGCCAATTGGGCCACCTGCAAGCCGTAACTCTGGCTCGCCGGGCCGTCGTGGACGGTGTGCAGGAACACGATGCTGTCGTCGTGCTCGGTGGCGGTCAGGTGCACGTTCACGGCCCGCTCAAGCTGTTCGGCCAGTTGTGTCAGCTCGAAATAGTGGGTGGCGAACAGGGTGTAGCAGCCCACATCCCGCGCCAGTTGCTCCGCCGTCGCCCAGGCCAGCGACAGACCGTCGAAGGTGCTGGTGCCCCGGCCGATCTCGTCCATCAGCACCAGGCTGGCACTGGTGGCGTTGTGCAGGATGTTGGCCGTTTCGGTCATCTCCACCATGAACGTCGAGCGACCGCCGGCGATGTCGTCGGAGGCTCCCATACGGGTAAAGATGCGGTCCACCGGCCCGACCCGCGCCTCGTCCGCCGGCACAAAGCTGCCCGTGTAAGCGAGCAGGGCAATCAGCGCGACCTGGCGCATGTAGGTGGACTTACCGCCCATGTTCGGACCGGTGAGAATCAGCATGCGGCGCTGATCGTCGATCAGCAGATCGTTCGGGACGAACGGCTCGTCCAGCAGTTGTTCCACCACCGGGTGACGGCCTGCCTGGATGTCCAGGCCCGGCTCCTCCGAGAATGTGGGCGGATTCAGCCGCAGGCTGGTGGCGCGCTCGGCAAAGTTGGCCAGCACGTCCAGCTCGGACAGCGCCTGGGCGGTGTCCTGCATGGGCGCGAGGGATTCGCCAAGCGTCGCGACCAGTTCATCATAGAGCGCCTTCTCGCGACCCAGTGCCCGGGTCCGGGCGCTCAGCGCCTTGTCCTCGAATTCCTTCAACTCCGGCGTGATGAACCGCTCGGCGTTCTTCAGAGTCTGGCGTCGAATGTATTCCGCCGGTGCCTGATCCGATTGGGCGCGGCTGATCTCGATGTAATAGCCATGCACGCGGTTATAGCCGACTTTCAGGGTGCTGATGCCAGTGCGCTCTTTCTCGCGGTTCTCGACGTCCAGCAGAAACTGACCGGCGTTCTCGCTGATATTGCGCAGATCGTCCAGCTCGTCGTCATAGCCCTCCCGGATGACACCGCCGTCTCGGATGACCACCGGCGGGTTGTCCACAATGGCTCGCGACAGGGTGTCGGCCAGCTCCGGGTAGGTGCTGATGGTCGCCGCCAGCGTCTGGATATGATCGGAGGCAACCGGCTCCAGTGTGTCCTGCAGCTCCGGCAGCCGGTTGAAGGCATCACGAAGTCGGGCCAGATCGCGCGGGCGCGCCGAGCGCAGGGCCACACGGGAGAGAATGCGTTCAATGTCGCCGACGGACTTGAGGTGGTCGTGGACCGGCTCGTAATGGAAACCGTCCAGCAGCGCGTCGACGGCGGTCTGACGATTCATGACTACGTCCACATCGCGCAGGGGGCGGTTCAGCCAGCGCCGCAGCATGCGCCCACCCATGGCGGTCGCGGTGCGATCCATCACCCACGCCAGCGTGTAGTTCTGGCCGCCGGTCAGATTGGTGTCGATTTCCAGATTGCGGCGGCTGGCGGCATCGAGAATCACCGCTTCCTCTCGTCGCTCGCGACTGAGCTTGCGGATGTGGGGCAGGGTGGTGCGCTGGGTCTCGCGGGCGTACTGCAGCAGGCAGCCGGCCGCGGACAGGGCGAGCGTGATGTCCTCACAGCCAAAGCCGGACAGATCGCGCACCTGCAACTGCTGGGTGATCAGCCGATGCGCCGTGTCCCGCTCGAACAGCCACGGGCCCTGGCGGCGGATGCCATTGAAGCCTTCCAGCAGCTCCTCATAGGGGAAATCCTCGCTGATCAGGATCTCGGCCGGGCGCAGTCGCTGTAGTTCGGCCTGAAGTGATTCCTCGCCGCTGAACTCGGAGACGGAAAACCGACCACTGGAGATGTCCAGCGTCGCCAGGCCGAACTCGTCGCGATGGTTGTGGATGGCCAGCAGCAGGTTGTCCTGACGGTCTTCCAGCAGCGCTTCGTCACTGAGCGTGCCTGGTGTGACGATGCGCACGACCTGGCGCTCGACCGGGCCCTTGCTGGCGGTCGGGTCGCCGAGCTGTTCGCAGATGGCAATTGAGTGCCCCCCACGGACCAGGCGCGCGATGTAGTTCTCGGCCGAGTGGAACGGCACCCCGGCCATGGGAATCGGCTGGCCGCCGGACTGGCCGCGCGCGGTCAGCGTAATGTCGAGAAGCTCGGCCGCTTTTTTGGCATCATCGTAGAACAGCTCATAGAAATCCCCCATGCGGTAGAACAGCAGCTCGTTCGGATGCTCCACCTTGATCTTCAGGTACTGCTGCATCATCGGGGTGTGTTTCGAGAGTTCCGTCGGTGCCGCTGACATGGGGGTTCCGTCGTGTTGATGTGCCGAAATGGATTGCGCAATGGGATGCTGTGAGCGCCGTTCGCCGGACTGGTTGTAAAGGCGTTGATCAGCGCGTCTTTAAAGGCTGGATTGTAAGAAAAAACCCCCTCTGATGAAATGCGGAGACGATGATGTCAACGAACGATACCGCACTGACAGACGCTGCCAATGCACTGGGCGATTTACTGCGCGAACGCGGACTCACGATGACCACGGCAGAGAGTTGCACCGGCGGCTGGGTCGCCAAGGTTCTGACAGATCGCCCCGGCAGCTCCGATTACGTCCACAGCGGCCTGGTGGTGTACGCCAATGAGGCGAAATCCGGCCTGCTCGGCGTGGGTGAGGACATGCTTGCCGAACACGGCGCCGTCAGCGAGCCGGTGGTGCGGGCGATGGTGTCCGGGGCACGGCGTGTTACCGGCGCCGATGTGGCCGTGGCCATCAGCGGTGTGGCGGGGCCCGGCGGCGGCACGGACGACAAACCGGTCGGGTTGGTCTGGTTCGCCTGGGGTGGCCCGGACGATGCGGTTCAGGCCCAAGCGGCCCGGTTCGACGGCGATCGCGACGCCGTCCGGCGTCAGTCTGTGCGGTTCGCGCTGGAATCGGTGACCCGTTCATTGTGGTGATCCGCGATGGAGAAAGGGGTTGTTTTTGGCACTGTTCATATATACAGTTCTGTACAGGTAACCGACAGCATTCGCGCGTCCGCGACAACGACGAGGTTCAATAGCAATGGAAGACAACCGCAAAAAAGCACTGAACGCGGCCCTGGGCCAGATTGAGCGTCAATTTGGCAAGGGCGCCGTCATGAAGATGGGCGATCAGCCGCGGGAAGCGATTCCGGCGGTGTCCACCGGCTCTCTGGGCCTCGACGTGGCCCTGGGCATTGGCGGGCTGCCCTATGGTCGGATCTGCGAGATCTACGGGCCGGAAAGCTCCGGTAAGACCACCATGACGCTGGAGCTGATCGCCCAGGCCCAGAAAGACGGCAAGACCTGTGCCTTCGTGGACGCCGAGCACGCGCTGGACCCGGTCTACGCGGAGAAGCTGGGCGTGGACGTGGACGAGCTGCTGGTCTCCCAGCCGGACACGGGTGAGCAGGCGCTGGAAATCGCGGACATGCTCGTGCGCTCCAACGCAGTCGATGTGATCATCGTGGACTCCGTGGCGGCGTTGACGCCGAAAGCGGAAATCGAAGGCGAAATGGGCGACTCCCACGTTGGCCTGCAGGCGCGACTGATGTCCCAGGCGTTGCGGAAGCTGACGGCGAACGTGAAGTCCTCCAACTGCATGATGGTGTTCATCAACCAGATCCGGATGAAGATCGGTGTGATGTTCGGCAGCCCGGAAACCACGACCGGCGGTAACGCGCTGAAGTTCTACTGCTCCGTTCGCCTGGACATCCGTCGGATTGGTTCCGTGAAGGAAGGCGACGAGGTGGTGGGCAACGAAACCCGCGTGAAAGTGGTCAAGAACAAGGTGTCGCCGCCGTTCAAGCAGGCTGAATTCCAGATCATGTACGGCACCGGCATCAACCGGCTGGCCGAGATTGTCGACATGGGCGTGAAGGAAGGCTTCGTCGAGAAGTCCGGCGCCTGGTACAGCTACAATGGTGACAAGATCGGCCAGGGCAAAGCCAACGCCAGCAAGTTCCTGAGCGACAACCGGGAAGTGGCCCAAGAGATCGAAACCAAGATCCGTGAGAAGCTGATGCCGAAGCCCGATCCGAAAAAGGCCGATGGCGAGTCTGACGAGAAAGAAACCGTGGACGCGAACGAGGAGCTGCTCTGATCCATGGCGAACCGGCAACTGCTGATTGTCGCCCACGCCCCGTCGCCCAACACGCTGATCCTCCGGGATGCGGTGGCGCGGGGCGCCCGGCATGACGACATCGAGGCGGTGGACGTCACCGTCAAGGCGCCGCTTGATGCCGGTCCTGAAGACGTCCTCGCCTGCGATGCCATCATTCTGGGCACGACCGAAAACCTGGGTTACATGAGTGGCGCGCTCAAAGACTTCTTTGATCGCAGCTACTATCCCTGCCTCGAAGAAACCCAGGGCCTGCCATTCGCGTTTTACATCCGTGCCGGCCGCGACGGCACCGGCACCCACCGCGCCATTGAATCCATCACCACCGGCCTGCGCTGGCGGATGATTCACGAACCCGTGCTCTGCCGCGGCGAGTATCAGGACGCCTTCGAAGACCAGTGCGAAGAGCTGGGCATGTACGTCGCCGCCAGCCTGGATGCGGGGTTGCTCTGAAGAACTCTGTTAGACACGGAAAGCACGGAAACGCCCTTCGGGCGGAAAGAAAAGGTCTGAAGGTTTTAAAGCCGGAAGGTCTGAGAGTGGGCATCTGTAGCCGATGTCTCCGACTTCGGAGTTGCCCGACAGGGCAACCGGAGAGCCCCGGACAATCTCCGTGGCATACGTAGGAGCTTGCTTGCAAGCGACGGGTCCGCGGAAATCATCGGTGCCGAATCGTTGGCCATGTCGCGAGCAGGCTCGCTCCTACAGCCGGGTTCGAAGCCGCAGGCCACAATCGGGACGACTCCAAATTCGGCGAGAGGTTGCGGCATCCACTTTCCGACTTTAAAACCTTAAAACGTTCAGACCCTTCCAGTTTTCGTCGCGTCTCACCCCGCCATCCGGTTATAGAACCCCTCAATCCGCGACAGCGCATTGTCGATGGTGCGGGAATAGTGGTTGCGGTCGCGGCAGTAGCTGAACTCAATGCCCAGTCGGTAGCCGGTCTGGAAGGGGTAGCAGCTCACGACGCAGGCGCTGACCCGATTCTCAGTGATGTAGCGGCCTGAGAAATCCAGAAACAGGCGCGTGCCCGGTTCAACCGGGCGGGGGCATAGCAGCCCGATGCCATAGCGGTTGACGTCCAGGCAGGTCACGGGCGTCGGCTGTTTCTCACGCCCAAGAAATCCCCGCTCGCTCAGCTGCACCTGGAGGCAGGGGGCGTCGTAGCGTTCTTTGATTCGGCGCTCGATCGATTCCATCCTTCGACTCCGGTTCCGTTTTGCGTCTTGTCATTGTTTGGGAGTCTCGGCCCGTCCGGGGTTTCATGATGACCTTCCCGGATGGGGTAGCGATAAATTCTAGGAGGGGAGGCGTTGGATGAAAAATGGACAATTGTCCAACTGTGAAGGCGCTCTCAAAAATGAGTGCGGGGTCGATGTTCTGGCCCGAACAGACAAGGGGGGGTTACACGGACGTGTCGACCAGCCCGCCCTGGCGATTCTCGGATTGGACGGGGCGGCCATCCCGGTGGTGAAGCAGTGTCGCCCGGCGCCGTGTCGCCTGTCGCCGACGGTCTGGCCCTTTGAACGGGCGTTGTCGCTGTCGGCGGTCGGGCTGGAATCGACGATCCACGAAACGGCGTGCGACAGTGTCCGGAGACTCGGTTGCCTCTTTCGTCGCGTGAGAGGACGTCGGTCGGCGTCGGTCCAGTTGTTGCAATGAGTAGGGCGTTGTCTTGGGAATGTCCATACACGTTGTCCAGTGATGGTCACCGATTTCCTTCCGGTTCATCTGGGTAACGGCCGAACGGGGCCAAACTTTAGATTAGGTAGCGGACATGGTCCTCACGACTACTCTACAATGGCCGTTTGTTCACTCTTCTCTTCCACAGGCATCACAGGCACAACATGCTCAAAGCGCTTCCTGCGCGCGATCTTTACAAGGCGTGCGTTCTCAAGTCCTTTCCTTTTACCACCACCCGACAGCTCTCGCCACTGAATGAAATCGTGGGCCAGAACCGCGCTCAGGAGGCGGTCCGGTTTGCTCTCGCCATGCCCCACGGTGGCTACAATGTGTACGCGGTGGGCCGGAATGGTCTGGGCAAGCGCACCATGATGCTGCGTTACCTGGAACATCACATGGACGACGAGGGGCGCTGTGACGACTGGTGTTATGTGGCCAATTTCGATGACCCCCGCGAACCGCGGGTTCTGAGACTGCGGGCGGGCGACGGGCAGGCGTTGAAGCAGGACATGGATCGCCTGATGACCCGCCTGTCGCAGGTCATTCCCCAGACATTCGAGGGCGACAGCTTCATGGAGCGCTCCGAGCGTCTGAAAGAGGAGTACGCCAAAAAGCAGCAGAGTGAGCTGGATCAGGTGGGCCGGGAAGCGGAAAAGCACGGCGTGCGCCTGTCGATCAGCACACCCGGTGGTTATCGCCTGGAGGCCATGAACGGCGAGGAGCCGCATTCCCAGGAAAGCTTTGATGCCCTGCCGGATCAGGAACGGGAGCGGTTCGAGTCGGTGATCAGCGACCTGGAACTCAAGCTGCGCAGTGCGCTTCGTGCGGTGGCCGATCTGGAGCAGGCTTATGCCGACAAACAAGAGGCGCTGAACGACGAAACCCTCGAAGGGATTGCCGGTCACCAGCTCGAAGAACTCAAAGAGCGCTATCGCGATTACCCGGCGGTAATCGAGTATCTCGATGCCGTGCGCAAAGACCTTTCGGACAGCCTCGATATCTTTCTGGAGGACAATGACGAGCAGGCAGCGATTGCGTACGCCGCTCTGGATCGAAAGCTCCCGCGCCGGTATCAGATCAATCTACTGGTCCACCGTAAGGGTCACGAAGTGCCGGTGGTGGTCGAGGAGAACCCGACCTATCACAATCTGTTCGGTTACGTGGAGAACGTCACCTTCAAGGGCAGTGTGTTCACCGATTTCTCCCTCATCCGTCCCGGCAGTCTGCATCGGGCCAACGGCGGTTACCTGCTGATGGACGCCATCAAGGTGCTGGAGCAGCCATACGTCTGGGACGGGCTGAAGCGGGCACTGCGCTCCCGCTCGCTGGCCATCAACTCACTGGAGCGGGAGCTGACCCTGTCCGGGACCATTTCCCTGGAACCCGAGGCGATTCCGCTGGATGTGAAGATTGTCCTCTTCGGCGATCGGGAAACCTGGCTGCTGTTGCAGGAACATGATCCGGAGTTCGGCGAGCTGTTCCGCGTGACGGCGGACTTTGAGAACGAGATGGACCGTAATGAGGACAGCCAGCTCCAGTATGCCAAGTTCATCGCCAGCCTTGCCGACGAAAAAGGCCTGTTGCACTGCCACCGACGCGCGGTGGCGCGAATCATCGAGTACAGCGCCCGCATCGCCGAGCACCAGGACCGGCTGAGCCTGCACGCCGCCGACATTGCCAATCTGCTCCGTGAGTCCGACTTCTGGGCCCGCGAGGGCGGCGCGACGCTGATCGAAGCAAGCCACGTCAACAAGGCGCTGGCCAGCGCCCGATACCGCAGCAGCCGGATCCGCGACCAGTTCTTCGACGGGGTGCGCGATGGCAGCACCTTCGTGACCGTCTCGGGCGAGCAGGTCGGGCAGATCAACGGGCTGTCCGTGCTGTCCACGGGCGGTTATGAATTCGGCATGTCCAACCGTATCACCGCGACCTGCTATTACGGCGATGGCGATGTGATCGACATTGAGCGTGACGCCAAGCTGGGCGGCAACATCCATTCCAAGGGGGTCATGATTCTGACGTCCTGGCTCTCCGCGCGATTCGCCGCGAACGACCCGATGCACCTGTCCGCCAGTCTCACGTTTGAGCAGAACTACGGCGAAGTGGACGGTGACAGTGCGTCACTGGGTGAGTTGTGCGCGCTGGTTTCGGCGCTCTCCGGCCTGCCGTTGCGTCAGGACATTGCCGTGACCGGCTCCATCAACCAATTCGGTGAGGTGCAGCCGGTCGGTGGTCTGAATGAGAAGGTGGAAGGCTTCTTCGAGACCTGCCGGATCAAGGGCCTGACCGGATCGCAGGGCGTGATGCTGCCGGCGGCCAACGTCCAGAATCTGATGCTGGACGAGGAAGTGCTGGCGGCGGTGCGTGCCGGCCGGTTTGCGGTCTACCCGGTTTCGACCGTCGAGGAGGCCCTGAGCATGATGCTGGGGCGCCCGGCCGGTCAGCCGGGGCGAAGCGGTAACTACCCGTCTAATACGGTATTCGGTGCCGTCCAGAAACGCCTGGCGGCTATGCGGGAGCGCTCTGAGAAAGCCGGGCAGTAACGGTCTGCCCTACAGAATTCGCCGGAACGTCAGGTTGAGACGCGGCCCGACGGACTTGCGGGTCTTCGGAATACCATGCTGCCAGTCGCCCTGGAGGCCGGCGGGCATGACCAGCAGGCTGTTGTGGCCGAGTGGGACGGAAGTGGCCAGTCGCCGTTCGCCTTTACGGCGGAACTGGAAAGGGCGCTCGTCCCCGAACGTCACAGAGGCCACCACCGGCGCCTCGCCCAGTTCCGGTTCGTCGTCACTGTGCCAGCCCATGCTGTCCTGACCGTTCCGGTACCAGTTGCACAGCACGCTGTTGAATCGCACACCGGCGACCTCACTGACAAGATCCCGCAGGCGGGCGAGATCGTCCGGCCAGGGCTCCGGGGCCATGGTCAGGCCGGAATAGGTGTAGGCCACGCCCTCGTCGGCGATCCAGCACTGGACCCGGGGTGACCAGTGCCAGCGACCGAACAGCTTGAGGCGGGCCTGATACCAGGACAGGTTCTCACCGAGGCTCCGGAATAACCGGTCCGCCTCGGCCGCGGACAGGAACGGCTGAAACAGCGATGCCGTGTGGGGGAAAAGGTCAATTGGGTGTGCCGCCGTCATGGCGCCTCCGGGACAGTGGCGAGCGAAACCGTTATGGTTATACAGTGTTAGGGGCGCGTTCGCCCGCCAACAGACACATCATTGAAGGACAGAGCATGAACGAGACGCAACCGATGGTCTATGTCGTTGAGGACGACGAAGCGGTCCGGGACTCCCTGGAGCTGTTGCTCAAGTCGGAGGGGCACGGTGTGCAGACGTTTGCCACGGCCAACGCGTTTCTCGACGAATACAGCGACGAGATGGCGGGTTGCATCGTGCTGGATATCCGCATGCCGGGCATGGATGGCATGGAGCTCCAGCGCCGCCTCAATGAACGCAACGCGATTCTTCCGATCATCTTCGTGACCGGTCATGGCGACGTGCCGCTGGCGGTGGATGCCATGAAGGGGGGCGCTGTCGACTTCATCCAGAAGCCGTACAAGGAAGAGGCGTTACTGGAGAAAATCCACACGGCGCTTGAACAGGACCGCGAGCAGCGTGCCACGCTGGGGCAGAAGCAGGAGATCCAGCGCCGTCTGGAGACGCTGACACCCCGCGAGAACGAGATCATGGACCGCATGATTGCCGGTCAGGCCAATAAGGTGATCGCGATCGAACTCGACATCAGTCAGCGAACGGTCGAGATCCACCGTTCCCGGGTCATGCACAAGATGGGCACCCATTCGTTGGCGCACCTGGTCCGTATGGTCATGTCCGTAAAGGACCGTATCGACGCTTCCTGATCCCCGGCCCAATATACCACTCTGACGTTTTCAGAGGGGCCACGCTCGTGGCTGTTGACAGGCATATGCGGCACCGTCCATGACAGAATCGATCACCGACTCCGATCAGGATCGCGACGAAGCGACCATCCTGCTGGTGGATGACAATCCCCAGAACCTCAAGGTCCTGTACGAAACCCTCAAGGATCGCGGCTATCGGCTGCTGATCGCCAATGAGGGGGAGAAGGCCCTGAATCTGGCGGAACGCCACCAGCCGGAAGTGATCCTGCTGGATATCATGATGCCGGGCATGGACGGCTACGAGGTCTGCCGGCATCTCAAAGCCTCATCCGCCACCGCGGACAGCGCCGTTGTGTTCCTCTCGGCACTGGACGATGTGGACGCCAAGGTAAAAGGGTTTGGACTGGGCGGCGCGGACTACATCGCCAAGCCGTTCCAGGCCCAGGAAGTGATCGCCCGGGTGACCACGCACGCCCGCGTCATTCAGCTTGAGCGACAGCTCCAGGCTCGCAACCGGCAACTGGAAGGGGACCAGACCCGCATTCTCAACGCCATCAATGAAGGCATTTACGGCCTTGACCCGGATGGCAATATTGTCTTCGCCAATCCCGCTGCGGCCACGATGGCGGCCACCACCGCCGACGACCTGGTGGGGCGGAACTTCTTCCGGCTGCACTTCCCCGAACCGGCGCCGGGAGACCCGCCCCTGCCGGCCCAGTCAACCTGCCGTCAGGGCGTGGCGGAACACCAGCGTAACCTGAAGATGCGCCGTCCCAATGGCGAGACATTCGCGGTCGAGTACCGGGCAACGCCCAAGCCTGAAGGGGCGGACCGGTATGGCGCCGTTGTGGTGTTCCGGGATATTTCGGTAGAACTGGAGAACGAGCAGGCGCTGGAGGAAGCCCGGGCGCTGGTCGAGGAGCAACGCGACCAGCTCGCTCACGCCTCACGCCTGTCCACGATGGGGGAAATGGCCGCCGGGTTTGCCCACGAAGTGAACCAGCCTCTGACGGCCATCTCGAACTATGTGCGCGTGGCGCTCCGACTGATGGCGTCCGAGGACATCGACCGGGCGCTGGCGGAGCAGACCCTCCAGAAAATCGAAGCCCAGTCCCACCGGGCCAGCGAAGTGATCCGGCGGCTGCGCCGGTTCGTCAAGAAACCCGCGAGCGGCAAGGAAATCATCCAGCTTTCCGGTCTTCTGGAAGAAACCCGGCGTTTTGCTGAGGTGGATTCCCGTGTGAATCAGGTAGAAGTGCTGCTTGCCGTGGACGACGACGTGCCCGACGTACTGGCCGACCCCATCCAGGTCCAGCAGGTGGCGCTCAACCTGATCCGCAACGCCATGGAGTCCACCCGCAGCGCGGCGTCCTCCGAGCCCGTGCGTGTGCTCGCCAACCGCACGGAAAGCGGTTTCGTCCGGGTGGAAGTCAAGGATCATGGTCTCGGCTTACCGGACGACGCCGAGGAACGCCTGTTCCTGCCGTTCTTCACCACCAAGGAAGAGGGCATGGGCATCGGCCTCGCCCTCTGCCGCACCCTCATGCAGGCCCAGGGCGGCGAGATCGGCTTCGAACGCCCCGACGACGGCGGCGCACTCTTCTGGTTCAGCCTGCCTTTGGCGGATGGAGAATGATGGTTGTTAGCCACGGAAAAACACTGAAATACACGGAAACGCCCTAAAGGGCGCAAGGAGCGACAAGTCCCAAAAGACGGCACCTGTAGCCGATGTCTCCGACTTCGGAGTGGCCCGCCAGGGCAACCGAGTGGATTCGCCGCGGAATCCGCCGAACAACGCGGAAAAAGATGAGTTGGTAACCGTCAGTTGGGCTGACCATTCCGGCGTTAAACCCTTCTTTTCTTTCCGTGTTTTTCAGTGTTTTTCCGTGGCAAACCCAGTCTGTTAAGCCATCAGAACCAACTCACCGATCCCGTCAGATGCGGCGCATCCCCTTTGCTGTTGAGCAGCTGGAAGTCCCAGTGGTCCTGGCCGGTGGACCAGTTGAGCTGGGCGGTGCCGGGGAGGAAGAAGGGTTTCTTGAAGGCGGTTTCCACGGTTACGGGGCCGTCCTGCCAGCCGGATTGCTGTTCCAGCACCGCGATGCAGTGGGCCTTGCTCCACATGCCGTGGGCGATCGCGCGGGGGAACCCGAACGCCTTGGCGCTGAGCGCGTGCATGTGAATCGGGTTGAGGTCACCGGAAACACGACCGTACTGGCGGCCGAGTGATTCACTGGCGGTCACGTGGGCGGTGTGTGGCAGTCGTTCCGGGGCCTGTTTCTTCGGCTTCTTGCCGCCACCGCCACTCTTGCCCGGCTGGCGGAACAGGTTGGTGCTGGTTTCCTCCCAGATCAGCTGTCCACCGGAATGGGCCTCGGTGACAATGTCGAACTCGATGCCTTTGTCCGTGTCCGTCTGATTGTCCAATCGCACGACGATATCCAGGCACTCACCGTAGCCAACCGGACGATACTGGGTGATGCGGTTGCGCAGGTGGACCAGACCCAGCAGCGGCAGGGGGAACTGCTTGTCGGTCAGCAGCTTCAGGTGCAGGGGGAACGCCTGAATGTGCGGCCAGCTCATGGGCAGACGGGACTGGGTCGGGAAGCCACAGACTTCCTGATAGGTTTTCAGCCGTTTCAGGTCCGTTGTCGCACCAATCAGTTCGGCCCGGAGCGGCGGGATGACCGGCGAGCCATTTCCCTTGCTACCGGCTGGAAACAGCGCCTTGCCATAGAGCGTCCAGAGTGCGGGCGGTTCGTTCTGGAAGGTTTGCACATCGTCCTGCATTGTCAGAGTCCTCTCCGGCTGATTCATAGGGAGCTCAGTCCACTTCAGTAGCGTCTATTATAGGTCATATTGGGCCACGCCAACCGGGTGGTGAAATCGTTCGCCGTCTCCCAGAGTCTCTCGGGCGCTGGCGAGTGACTGGGGATGCTCCCGAAAATCTGGTACAACTGTCCAGTGGATGGTTGCATACAATAAACCGCCATCATGTCAGTGTCCCCAGGGCAGTCAATTGACCGGCCAGTCGCCGTGGTCGGGCAGGCTGGTCAAGCTCGGCGGTGACAGGCATTATCAGGGAATGCTCGGCTCATGGCGGGGCACCATAGAAAGATCGGACAACAAAAACGGACGTGTATGCAGGAACTAAGAGATGCGGGTGTGATGTTGCGCCTGATTTACCAGGCGATGGTGGACCGTGGCATCGATACGGAGGCCATTCTAAAGCGCCTGGGAGTTGACGAGGATTACCTCAACAGCGCTCAGCTAAGGACCCCGCACAACGCGCAGTTGTTCTTCTGGCAGGTGGTGGAGGATGTCTCCGGCGACCCGGACATTGGCCTTCACCTTGGCCAGCATTTGCCCACCTATAAGGGGCAGGTGCTCGAATACCTGTTCCTCAGTAGTCCCACCTTCGGCGAGGGTCTGCGTCGCGCCCTGAATTATCAGCGGTTGCTGAGCGACGCGGCCAACACGGATTTCGTGGTCGAAGGCGACGAAGCCTGCCTGATCCTCGACACCACTTCCGATGAAGTGAAACGCCTGAAGCACTTCAGCGAATGTTTCGTCCAGGGTCTGATGATTTTCTTCCAGTCCATCACCGACGGGCGTTTCCAGTGCTCCCGCGTTGAATTCGAACACGAGCGGGACGAACGCGGCACGGCGCATGTCGAGGAAGTACTGGGCTGCAAGGTTGTCTTCGGTGCGGACGAAAACCGCATGTACTTCCCGGCCAGCCTCCTGTCCCACGCGTCCCCCCATGCGGAGCCCGAGTTGCTGGATCTCCACGAGCGGTTTGCCAGCGAGCAGGTGGCACGGCTGGAGAAGAAGGACATCGTCGGGCAGGTTGAGCGCATCGTCGCGGAACTGCTCGATAGTGGTGAGGTGACCCTGGATGCGGTCGCCGAACGGCTCGACATGAAGCCGCGGACGCTGCGGACCCGGCTGACCGAGGCGGACACGAGCTTCAACCAGGTCCTGGCCGATTTCCGCTACCGTCTGGCGCGTCAGCTATTGGCCACGACGGATGAGTCCATCGACGAAATCGTCTACCTGACCGGCTTCTCTGAGCCCAGCACGTTCTACCGGGCGTTCAAACGTTGGTCCGGTATGACGCCGATCGAATACCGCAAAACCGCGCAGGGTCGCGAAGGCATCGTTGAACTCGACGATTAGTGCGTCGTTGCCGGAGAGGGACTTGCCGCGGAATCCGCGGAATGACGCGGAAAAATAATAAAGAGACGGTGTTTGCCACGGAAGGACACGGAAAGCACGGAAGCGCCCTTCGGGCGAGCAGAATCACGCCAAAAGAGCGGGGGTCCGCGTACGGGTTGCCTGCAATCGATCAGTCGGCGGGCATGCCGGTGAAAAAATGTCTCGCCGGAATCGTTAAAAGTGGTTGACATGAAAAAGGGCGTCTATATAATGCGCCCTCGTTGTCAGGCATATCAGGCCCGGCAACACAGCGCGGAGCGGTAGTTCAGCTGGTTAGAATGCCGGCCTGTCACGCCGGAGGTCGCGGGTTCGAGTCCCGTCCGCTCCGCCATTTTTTCCCCTCCTTTTATTGTTTCCCCATTATTAGCCACTGAACAACACGGAAAGCACGGACGGGTGTCTGCCCGGGGCACGTGTATGTTGCCTCGAGCAACTGTCTCCGACTCTGGCGTTGTCCGATGGGGAAACATCAACGATTGCCGTAGGTTGGGCTGACGAAGGAAGCCCAACAAATGGCCAGAATGCAAACACCAGGTAGGCCTCACGCAGCCCCTGGTCGAACGTTTTGCCCATTCCAGTGTTGGGCTTCCTGCGTCAGCCCAACCTACCGCCCCTTCTTTCTTCCGTGCTTTCCGTGCCCTTCCGTGGCAAACACCGTCTCTTTATTATTTTTCCGCGTGCGTCCGCGGATTCCGCGGCGAACCCATCTTTTCCGCACCGAAAACGTCACTCCCCCTCCGTCTGCCGAAACACCCCCGCCGACACCCCAAACCACCGCCGAAATGCCTTGTGAAACGCCGGTGGCCCTGAAAACCCCAGGACCCAGGCGATCTCCGAGAACTTCAGCCGCGTCTCGCGCACATAGTCCCGGGCCAGATCCCGGCGGACCGCGTCCATGAGGTCCCGGAAGCGAGTGTTCTCGGCCGCCAGTTCGCGCCGGAGGGTCCAGGGGCCCATGCCGAGCTGTGAGGCGACCGTCTCAATGTTCGGTGCCTGGCCGTTCAGTAGCGGCATGAGCTGCTCCCGAACCCGCTCGGTCATGGACCAGCCACTGCGGATCTTCGCCAGCATGGCGTCACATTCCTGCACAAGCTGGCGGTGCATTGCCGGCTGAGCGTGGCGGGAGGCGGCGAGGAGCACCGGCTCGCGGAGGCGGATGGCGTTGCGATCCGCGCCGAACTCGACCGGGCAGCCGAACCAACGCTCGAACGCGGCGGCGTGGGCCGGCTCGGGGTACTCGATCCAGACGCGTTCCAGCACGGCCGTGGCATCGGTGATGTCCCGCACGAACTGGGTCCAGGCGGCCAGGACCGAATCCACCACGAACAGGTTGAAGCGATTGTAAGGACGAATGGAATAGAATCCGGCCTCACCAGCCGCTGCGTTCCAGTGCGGGTGCCCGCGGCTGTTGCGGCTGGTCAGCAGGGAGAAACGGGTCAGCGTTGCCAGGGCGGTCGCCACGTCCGGGGCCGTGATGGCGGCCAGGCCCGACTGCCCCGCATCCACAGGGCGGGTCATCCGACCCATGGTGAGACCCAGGGCCGGGTTGCCGGTCTGGCGTATGGCCGCCTCGCCGATGCGCATGAACCGGGGAATGCTGATCCGGGCATCGGGCGCGGCCAGTTGCGCCGGGGTAATCCGGAACTGACGGAACAACGGCTTCTCCGTGGTGCCGTGAGCCTGGATGGCGCGTGCCAGCGGACCCAGATACAACACGCTGATGTCGCCGAGGGCGTTGGGGCGAAGGTGCGTACTCATCAGGAAAGTGTTTTCTCAGGATCAAAAAATGTCAATCAGGGATATTGTGACCGGCAAGGTCGATGATTAACTTATCACCACATCACAGGAGCGCACCAAACAATTCCTGACACGACACAACACTGATGAGAGGACGACCATGAGCAACGCCGGACAGACGCGCTATCCGAATCTGCTGCAGCCTCTGGACCTGGGCTTCACCACCCTCAAGAACCGGGCGCTGATGGGCTCCATGCACACGGGCCTGGAAGAGACCAAGAACGGCTTCACCCGGCTGGCTCGCTTCTACGCGGACCGCGCTGAAGGCGGTGTGGGTCTGATCGTCACCGGCGGTATCGCCCCGAATCCGGAAGGCGCGGTGTTCCAGAACGCCGCCAAGATGGACACCGAGGAGGAAGCCGAGCACCACCGGGAAGTGACAGAGGCCGTGCACGATGCCGGCGGCAAGATCTGCATGCAGATCCTCCATGCCGGTCGTTACGCCTACAGCCCTGAGCTGGTGGCGCCCTCCGCCATTCGCGCGCCGATCAACCCGATGACGCCGCGCGCCCTGGAAGCGGATGAAATCGAAAAGCAGATCGACGACTACGTACGCTGCGCGGAGCTCTCGAAGCAGGCCGGTTATGACGGCGTCGAGATCATGGGCTCAGAGGGCTACCTGATTAACCAGTTCATCGTCTCGCGCACCAACCAGCGCACGGACGAGTGGGGCGGCTCCTACGAGAATCGCATCCGTTTCCCGCTGGAGATCGTCCGCCGCGTCCGCGAGCAGGTGGGTGAGAACTTCATCATCATCTATCGCCTGTCCATGATCGATCTGGTCGAAGAAGGCAGTACCTGGGAGGAAGTCGTCCAACTGGCCAAAGCGATCGAGGCGGCCGGTGCGACCATTATCAACACGGGCATCGGCTGGCACGAGGCGCGGGTACCGACGATTGTCACCTCCGTTCCGCGTGGCGCCTTCACCCATGTGACCCGTCGCCTGCGGGAGGAAGTCAGTGTGCCGCTGGTCACCACGAACCGCATCAACATGCCGTCCGTGGCCGAGGACATACTGGCCGGTGGCGATGCCGACATGGTGTCCATGGCTCGGCCGTTCCTGGCGGACGAAAACCTGATCCTCAAGGCCATGGAGGACCGCGAGCAGGAAGTGAACACCTGCATCGGCTGTAACCAGGCCTGCCTGGACCACACGTTCAGCGGCAAGCTCACCTCCTGCCTGGTGAATCCACGGGCCTGTCACGAGACCGAGCTGACGGTGTCCCCAACCAACGCCGTGAAGCACATCGCCATCGTTGGCGCCGGTCCTGCCGGGTTGGCGGCCGCCACCACCGCCGCCGAGCGCGGTCACAAGGTGACGCTGTTTGATTCTGCGAGCGAAATCGGCGGCCAGTTCAACGTCGCCAAGCGCATTCCGGGCAAGGAGGAGTTCCACGAGACCCTGCGCTATTACCGCGTCATGCTGGACAAATACGGCGTCGATGTTCAGCTCAACCGCCGTGTGAGTGCCGAGGACCTGGCCAAAGACGGTTTTGATGACGTCATCCTGGCAACCGGCATCAAGCCGCGCACACCGGAGATCGACGGCATCGACCACCCGAAAGTCATGGGTTACCTCGACGCGCTGTTGGGCCGTCGTGAGGTGGGCCAGCGCGTCGCCGTGATCGGTGCCGGCGGCATCGGCTTCGACGTTTCCGAGTTTCTTGCCCACAAGGGCGCTTCGCCGTCACTCGATACCGACCACTTCATGAAGGAGTGGGGCGTGGATCTGGACGTTGGGCACCGCGGTGGCGTCGAGGGCGTGGACGCGGAGCTGCCTGAGCCGGCCCGTGAGATCTACCTGCTCCAGCGCAAGCAGTCCAAGGTGGGTAAAGGGCTGGGTGTCACCACCGGTTGGGTCCACCGTTCCACACTGCGCCAGCGCAATGTGCAGATGGTCCCTGGTGTGACCTACCGCCGCATCGATGACGAGGGCCTGCATCTGACCATCACGCCGAAAGGCGCGGAGCAGGGCGAAGATCGGGTCCTGCCGGTGGACAGCATCGTCGTCTGCGCCGGTCAGGAGCCGCTGCGTGAACTGCAGGAGGCGCTGGAGGCCGCGGGCCAGAACGTCCATCTCATCGGTGGCGCTGACGTAGCCGCCGAGCTGGACGCCAAGCGCGCCATCGATCAGGGCACGCGGTTGGCCGCCTCGCTCTGATCGCTCTCCCTTGCACCCCGGTGCGCCATTGTTTAGTTTGCTGAGCAGTGGCGCATCGGATAGCGAGGGCAAGGATGACGACAGGGCGGACTTCTTTTCTGACTGGCAGGTCCGGCGTTGCCGCGCTGGGCCTGTTTCTGCTGTTGGCCGGCTGCGCCACCCAGCCCGTCAACATGGATGTGGCCTGGGGCTACGGTGTCGCCGCTCCGAACCATTACCGGATGTGGGTGGAGCGTCTGGCTCTCATCGACGCCTCGGGCGAAAGCGCCGAGAAAACCGTTGGCTTCGTCAGTTGCTGCTGGCAGGGTCCGAACGGCCCGTTTGGCAAGATTGACCGGATGGCCCCCTTCCCCAGGCAACTGGCCATTCGCTGGTTCTCGTTCGCCGAACAGGCCTTCTACCAGACCCGCATCACCCTCCCGAAAGACCTCAAACAGCGGATGCGTGAAACCGCGCCGGTTAAAACCGGTGGCGACGTGTACCAGCGCCCCCGCAACACCCTCATGATCGGCCTGGCCCCCGGTGGCACCGTCGTCCTCTGGATGATGAGCCAGGTGGGCAACGAGCAGGAGATTCTGCGCGTGCAGGCCGACAAGGCACCGGGCAATCCCGCCCAGTATGAGAAATGGACCCGGGCCTACCTGGAAAAGCAGCGCGAGTACCTGAAAGAAAACGGGGTGCCCACCTCCGGCTGGTGAGGGCCAGAGCCTGCCTGCTGTGGCAAGCTATCTTTTTTAAAGACGTCTTTTAGCCACGGAAGGACACAGAAGAACACGGAAAAACTGAACAAAAAGAGAGATCACAACAAACGACACCGTTCTCCCATCAACAGCGTCTCTCTTCATCGTTTTTTCCCACGCCCGCAGGGCGCTTCCGTGTTTTTCCGTGTCCTTCCGTGGCAGAAAACATCTCTTCACTATTTTTCCGCGCCTTTCCGCGGATTCCGCGGCAAACCCACCGGCTGTAAGCCATTCTCATCATTCGCGAATACAACTGATTACTTTTCGCCCATTGACGATCCTCAAAGGGCCTTCTAGTCTCAGATCTGTCGACCCCCACAAGGGGTTCCGGCACTGAAGTAGAAACCGTCGCTGGCCACAAGCCGGCAGAAAACAACAAGACGACCACGAAAGCCGTGATCCGGCCTGGTGGGAGAAGGTTTTGACATGATGGATCCGACGTTTGCCCTGGGACAGGTGTGTCCCGCTTCTGCCTATACGCGGCACTCCGCCGCCGACCTCACAGCATCGCCAACCGGGCCTGATTGGCCTGATAGCCCCCGACCCCCCGGTCAGCACCGTTCGATACAGGCCGCTCGCGGCCACTGAATCCGATTTTTGAACAGAGAATCCCTCTCGTGAGTTTGCTCACTTGATGGGAGTCCGTCTGGGGGAATGGTTATGCGTACCAATGTCAGTCTGAATGACGTTTGGGAACAAGAGACAGGTTTCGTCTACATGAACGGCAGCCAGGCACTGGCCCGGCTGCCATTGCTACAGGCCCGGCTCGATGAGAAGGCCGGGCTGAACACGGCCGGTTTTATTTCCGGCTATCGGGGATCGCCGCTGGGCGGTTTCGACAAAACGCTCTGGACCGCGAAAGACTATCTGCTCAAACACCGGATTCATTTCCTGCCCGGTGTGAATGAGGACCTGGGGGCCACCTCGGTGTGGGGTTCCCAGCAGGCCAACATGTTCGACCACGCCCGCTATGACGGCGTGTTTGCCCTGTGGTACGGCAAGGGCCCGGGGGTGGACCGCAGCGGCGACGTGTTCAAGCACGCCAATGCCGCCGGCACCTCCCAGTATGGCGGTGTGCTGGCGGTCGCCGGTGATGATCACGCCTGCAAGTCCTCCACGCTGCCGCATCAGAGCGACTACGGGTTCATGGATGCGTCCATGCCCGTGCTGCATCCAAGCGGTGTGCAGGAAGTGCTCGACCTGGGGCTCTACGGTTGGGCCATGTCCCGCTTCAGTGGCTGCTGGGTGGGTTTCAAGGCGCTGGCCGAAACCATGGATTCGAGCATTTCGGCGCACATTGATCCGGACCGCATTGAGATCCGCCGCCCGTCCATCGACCATCTGCCGGACGACGGCCTCAATGCCCGCTGGCCAGACCGGCCCTTGCAGCAGGAAGAGCGCCTGCACCGTTACAAGCTGGAGGCCGCTCAGGCGTTCTGCCGCGTCAACCGTCTGGACCGGATCGTGCTGGATTCGCCCGACGCCCGCATGGGCATCATCACCACAGGCAAGGCCTATCTTGATGTGCTTCAGGCACTGGCCGACCTGGGGCTGGGGGAGACCGAACGCCACGCCATCGGCCTGCGGGTCTACAAGGTGGCCATGCCCTGGCCGCTGGAGCCGGAGGGCGTGTTCGAATTCGCCCAGGGCCTGGATGAGGTGCTGGTGGTCGAGGAAAAGCGCGGCCTGATTGAGGATCAGCTCAAGACCCAGCTCTACGGCTGGCAGGATCAGGCCCGGCCCACGATCATCGGCAAGCGTGATGAGCAGGGCACCGAGCTGCTGCCGTCGGTCGCGGAGCTGTCCCCGGCCATGGTGGCCCGTGCCATCGCCTCTCGCCTGCGGAGCCGGTTCTGTAACGAGACTCTCCAGCAACGGCTCGATTTCCTCGCGGAAAAAGAATCCAGCCTGGCGCAGCCGAAGGACCGACTCGAACGCACGCCGCATTTCTGTTCCGGCTGCCCCCACAACACCTCCACCCGTTTGCCGGAAGGCAGTCGCGCGCTGGGTGGCATCGGGTGCCACTACATGGCGACCTGGATGGACCGGGGCACCGACACCTTCACGCAGATGGGCGGTGAAGGCGTGACCTGGCTGGGGCAGGCGCCATTCACTCACGAGAAGCATGTCTTCCAGAACCTGGGGGATGGCACCTACTTCCACTCCGGCCTGCTGGCCATCCGCGCGGCCATCGCCTCCGGTGCCAACATCACCTACAAGATCCTCTACAACGACGCTGTCGCCATGACCGGCGGTCAGCCGGTGGACGGCACGCTCACGGTCCAGCAGATCAGCCATCAGTTGTACGGGGAGGGCGTGCGGCGCATCGCCGTGGTCAGCGACGACATCCACAAGTACCCCTCGCGGGCCGACTTCGCCGACCGCACGACCTTTCACGACCGGGAGGACCTGGACGCGCTGCAGCGCGAGCTGCGTGAGATCGAAGGCTGCTCGGTGCTGATCTACGACCAGACCTGCGCGGCGGAAAAGCGCCGTCGTCGCAAGAAGGGCACCATGGAGGACCCGGACCAGCGCGTGCTGATCAATCCGGAGGTGTGCGAAGGCTGCGGCGACTGTGGCATCCAGTCCAACTGCCTGTCGCTGCTGCCACTTGAAACTAAACGGGGCCGCAAGCGGACCATCGACCAGTCCGGCTGCAACAAGGACTTCAGCTGTGTGCGCGGGTTCTGCCCCAGCTTCGTGACCGTCAAGGGCGGGCGCCTGCGCAAACCGGCTGGTGTCTCGGCGGATGTGGACTTCGGGGAGCTGCCAGAGCCGGTCTTTTCCGGCGAGCACGATCCCTACGGCATTCTGCTGACCGGTGTCGGCGGCACCGGCGTGGTCACCGTCAGTGCGCTGCTGGGCATGGCGGCCCACATCGAAGGCAAGGGCGTGTCGGTACTGGACCAGACCGGCCTGGCGCAGAAATTCGGCGCCGTGGTCAGTCACATCCGCATCGGTTCGGACCAGAACGACATCCACGCCGTCCGCATTCCCGCCGGCGAAGCCGACCTGATGATCGCCTTCGACCTGATGGTTGGTGCCAGTGACGATGCGCTCGCCAAGCTCGACAGCCGCTTCTCGCGCAGCGTCGTGAATACCGAGGAAGCCATGCCGGCGTCGTTCACCCGTCAGCCGGACCTGGCCTATCCCGGTGAGTCCATGGAAGACACTGTGCGCTCGGCCTGTGCCGAGGACGCGAGCTGGTTCCTGAACGCCGGCAAGCTGGCCAAAGCCCTGATGGGGGATGCCATGGCGGTGAACCTGTTCATCATCGGCTTTGCGTACCAGAAGGGGTTGTTGCCACTGAGCGCGGAGGCCATCGAACAGGCCATTGAGCTCAATGGCGTCGCGGTCCGGGCGAACCAGCAGTCGTTCCTCTGGGGGCGCCGTGCGGCGCATGACCTGGAGCGGGTGTGGAAACTGGCCTTCCCGCCGAAAAACGACGGCGTGGCCGTGCAGGTCATGGAAACCACCGACGACGTGATCGAACGGGAAAAGGCGCACCTGACGGCGTACCAGAATGCCGCGCTGGCTACCCGTTATGAACGCCTGGTGCGCCAGGTGGAGGTGACTGCCAAGCAACGCGTCGGCGGCGACCCGATGCTGGTGCGAACCGTCGCGGAGAACTACGCCAAGGTACTGGCCTACAAAGATGAATACGAAGTTGCACGACTGTTCAGCGATGGCAGCTTCCGCCAGTATCTGGACGAGCAGTTCGAGGGCGACGTGGAGCTGGAATTCAACCTGGCGCCGCCACTGCTCAGCCGGGCAAAGAAGGGCGAGCGCCCGCGCAAGCTGACGTTCGGCCCCTGGATGGAACGGGTCTTCCACATTCTGGCCCGTGGCAAGGTCTTACGGGGCACGATGTTGGACCCGTTCGCCTACACAGCGGATCGCCGGCTCGAACGTCGCATCATCCGTGAGTACGAGGCGGACATCGCCTGGCTGCAGCGCCACCTCAATGAGGACCATCTCAATGCCGCGCGCGAACTGGCCGCGCTACCCGGAAAGATCCGCGGCTACGGCCCGGTGAAGGAGGCGGCGTACCAGAGCACCCGCAAGGAACGGGACCAGCTCAGGGCGGACCTGAACCCGAACACGACATCGCACCGGCAGATTGCCAGCGCGGCTGTCTGAAACAGTCACCGGCGGGGCCCACAAGGCGCTGCCGGTGTCACCATCACCCACAAGGTGTGTCGAGAGAGAAGGTAACTGACTAATGAACGTTTTCAGCCATCCCGAGTTTGATGATCACGAACACCTGTCGTTCTTCAGCGACCCTGAAACCGGCCTGCGCGCCATTGTTGCCATCCATAACACCAACCGGGGCCCGGCGCTCGGCGGCTGCCGGATGTTTCCCTACGCCACCGATGAGGAAGCCCTGCGGGATGTATTGCGTCTCTCCCGGGGTATGACCTACAAGTCCGCGCTGGCGAACCTGGATCTGGGCGGCGGCAAGTCGGTCATCATCGGTAACCCCCACGAGCACAAGACCGAGGCGCTGATGGAAACCATGGGCCGCTGTCTGGAGCAGCTTGGTGGCCATTACATCGCCGCCGAGGATTCCGGCACGAGCGTGCCGGACCTTCAGGTCATGGGGCGGCACACCGGGCACGTCGCCGGCGTACAGTCACGACCGGGCTTTGACGGCGAGACCAGCAATGGCGACCCGTCGCCGGTGACCGCCTATGGCGCCTTTGTCGGGATTCAGGCCGCCGTAAAGCACCAGCTCGGCAGCGACAGCCTGGAAGGGCTCACGGTCGCGGTCCAGGGCGTGGGCAATGTCGGGTTCCGTCTGGCCAGGCACCTGCGGGATGCCGGGGCCCGGCTCTGGGTTCACGACATTCATCAGGCCAACATGGATCGGGCCGTTGACGAGCTGGGCGCGACCGCCGTCGACGGTGATGAAATCCTCTACCTGCCGGTGGACGTGCTGGCGCCCTGTGCTATGGGCGCGGTGCTGAACGACCAGTCGATCGACGGGCTGCATGCCCGCATCGTTGCCGGTGCGGCCAATAACCAGCTGGCACGCCCCGAGCATGACGCGATGCTTCACGAGCGTGGTGTGCTCTACGCGCCGGATTTCGTGATCAACGCCGGCGGCATCATCGACGTGTTCCACGAGCGGAAAGGATCGGAACCGGCGGAGGTGCGTCGCCATGTCGAATCCATCGGCGAGACGCTGACGGAAATCTTTGCCCGCTCGGCCCGGGACGGCCTGCCGACCGGCACCATCGCCAACCAGTTGGCGGAGGAACGCTTTCGGAACACCGTCCGATGAGACCCTGTTTGCAAAAAAACGCCAACAAAATCTGGCCATGAACGGGGATTTTATCGGTAAAATCCGCCCCCGAAATGTTTCGGGGGCGGCCATCACTGAGGTTCCAACCTCGCTCCCGAAAACAACAAGACTTTGCAGGAGACCGTATGACTGAATCATCTTCCGCAGCCGCTGACAGTGCGGCTGGTTCGCTTCCCGCCAACCGGGGCCGCTGGTCCTCCCGGTTCGCCTTTATTCTGGCCGCTACCGGCTCCGCAGTGGGGCTGGGGAATATCTGGAAATTCCCGTATGTCACCGGCGAAAACGGCGGCGGCGCCTTTGTGCTGGTGTATCTGATGTGCATTGCCGCCGTTGGTCTGCCGATCATGATGGCGGAGGTCATGATTGGCCGTCGCGGAGGCCGCAGTCCGGTCAATAGCATGCGCCTGATCACCGAACGGGACCGGCTCAACCCCGCCTGGCGGCTGATTGGCGTCATGGGCGTGCTGACCGCCTTCATCATCCTCTCTTTCTACTCCGTGATCGGGGGCTGGGCCATCTCCTATGTGGGCGTCACGGCCAGCGGTGGCCTGGCGGGCCAGTCGTCCGAAGGCATCGGCGAAATTTTCTCCGGCCTGCTGGCGGACCCGGGCACACTGATGCTCTGGCACACGGTGTTCATGGCCATGGTGGTCCTCGTCGTCGCACGCGGCGTGCGCGCGGGGCTGGAACGGGCCGTGAAAATCCTCATGCCGGCCCTGTTCGTGCTGCTGGTGATGGTTGTCGGCTATGCCATGACGACGGGACACTTCAGCGAGGGCGTCGCCTTCCTGTTTGAGCCCAACTTCGCCAACCTGAGCACCTCGGGCGTCCTGGTGGCCCTGGGCCATGCCTTCTTCACCCTGAGTCTGGGCATGGCGATCATGATGGCCTACGGGTCCTACCTGCCGAAGAACGTCTCCATTGCAAAAACCGCCATCTCCGTATCGGTGATGGACACCGTTGTGGCTCTGCTGGCGGGCCTGGCGATCTTCCCGATTGTGTTCGCCAACGGTCTTGAGCCGGGCGCCGGCCCGGGGCTGATCTTCCAGACCCTGCCGCTGGCGTTTGGTCAGATGCCGATGGGCAGCTTCTTCGGCGCGCTGTTCTTCATTCTGCTGGTGTTCGCCGCCTGGACCTCTGGCATCTCCCTGCTGGAGCCGCTGGTGGAGTGGCTGGAAGAGCAGAAGGGCATGAACCGGACCATCAGCTCGGTGGTCGCCGGCGTCGCCTGCTGGGCACTGGGCATCGCGTCCGTGCTGTCCCTCAACCTGTGGTCCGACTTCGCCCCGCTGGGCAGCTTCGCCATGTTTGAGGGCAAGACCATCTTCGACCTGCTCGACTTCCTCACCGCCAACATCCTACTACCGCTGGGCGGCCTGCTGGTGGCGATCTTCGTCGGCTGGTTCCTGTCCCGTCAGGCACTGGAAAACGAACTGTCCATGTCCGCCCGAGGGTTCGCGCTCTGGCACAACGTGCTGCGCTACTTCACCCCCGTGGCCGTGGCGGTTGTGTTCATCTATAACCTGACGTAACCACCGCCTCTGTCTGCCGACCGGTGACTGGCACAAGAACCGGTCGGCAGCTAACCTTCTGGCTGGAGTTGTTTTACCGCAAACCAGAAGGACCCGGTTTGAGCCGTATCAATCGCATCTATCGTATCCACGATATCTTCCGTAATGCCTCCCGCCCCGTGCCGATGCGGACTTTCATGGACGATCTGGAGGTCTCCCGCAATACCATTACCCGTGATTTTGAATACCTGCGCGACACGCTCGGTGCCCCCATCGAGTATTGCCGCGACTGGAATGGTCACCAGTACGCCCCCGATGCCCCTGTCTTTGAGCTGCCCGGCTTCTGGATGAACCCCAGTGAACTGCATGCGCTGCTGGCCTGCGAGCAGTTATTGGAGTCCGTCCAGCCCGGGCTGATGACCTACCACCTGGCGCCGCTTCGCCAGCGCATCCGGAAAGTGCTGGGAGAGGCGGGGCACGATGCCGAGCAGGTCAGTGAACGGGTGAGAATCCAGCCGGTTCAGCGACGCGACACCGACGACCGTATCTTTGATCCGGTGGCCGAAGCGACCCTTCGATCCGACCGACTGGTGATCGACTACAACAGCCGTTCCGGCAACGGTGCCCGTGAGCGGGAAATCTCTCCCCAGCGCCTGCTCCACTACCGCTCCAACTGGTATCTCCTGGCCTTCTGCCACCAGAGCGATGCCCTGCGCCTGTTCTCCCTCGACCGCATCCGGAAGGTTCAAGCCACCGACGGCACCGCCGAGCCGGTGAGCCCGGAAGAACTGGATGCTTTCACCTCCGGCGGCTTCGGCATCTTCGGCGGCACCCCGACCGCCACAGCCCACATCCGCTTCACACCCCACGCTGCCCGTTGGGTCGCGGAGGAACAGTGGCACCCGGACCAGACCAGTGAGTGGCGTGAAGGCTGGTATCACCTCTGGGTGCCATACTCCCAGCCCACTGAACTGGTGATGGATGTGCTCAAGTTTGGGGCCGATGCGGAGGTGATTGGTCCGATGGATTTGCGGGAGATGGTGGCTGGGAAGGTGAGGGCGTTGGCGAAAATTTACTGAGTGATGGTTGGGTGGTGCATTTTGGGGGGCAGTGGGGGTGATAGGGTTTTGCCATAAAACTCGAAAAGGGAAGGACTTGTGAATCTCACTTGGAGCAACGCGCCAGATTACTTTCGGTATTGGGGTAAGGCAAAGCCCTCAGAGGATTCTGACGGAACACCATGCCATCTATTGCCTTTCCACAGCCTGGATGTGGCAGCGGTTGGCCATCATCTGCTGGCGCCCCATACGGCCCGGTGCCAGGAACTGGCCGCGGCCATGTCGCTGGAGCCAGAGCAATTACAGTCGTTGTTTGTTTTCAGTCTGGCCGTGCATGACCTGGGCAAGTTTGCACGTGCGTTTCAGTCCCTGGCTGAGCCAGACTTGCCCGAGTTGGTCACGCCGGACTCGTCGCTGGCCTACGGTACACAGGAATGGCCCCATCACAGCGAAGCGGGCGCTGTTTTTCTCAAGGCTTTTCTCAAGGGCGAGCTCAAGCAGGAAGGTTTGCAAGCCTGGGGGTGGTTCGAATTAGGGAGCGGTCCCAACGATTTTTTGCGTATCTTGCTGGGAATGGCGTTTGGTCACCATGGCAAGCCGGTGGACGCCGGCAGCAACAAGCGTCCCTCGCCGGGTTTTCCCGAAGACCGTCAGGCGGCCTGGGAATACACCTGCGAAGTGGCAAGCTGGCTTCGTCCTCAATGGCCGGAGCAGGCACAGGACAAAGGCTGGTGTAAACATTTCAAGAAATTGACCTGGCACCTGGCCGGCTTTGCGGTGCTGGCGGACTGGCTGGGGTCCGATCAGTCGGTCTTTCCTTATCAGGCAACTCCACAAGCACTGGATGACTACTGGCAGAGCAAGGCGCTGCCACAAGCCGAGCGGGCACTGGAAAAACTGGGCTTTGGCAAACCTCCGACTCCATCTTCCTTTCCGGGCGTGCGGTCTTTCTTTGGCTTTGATCCGACGCCTTTGCAGCAATGGGCGCAGGACCTGACCTGGCAGCCCGGTCCCCAGCTTTTTGTGCTGGAAGATGTCACCGGTGCAGGCAAGACTGAAGCCGCCATGACCTTGGTGCATCGCCTGTTGGAAAACGGCCAGGCCCAAGGGGTGTATTTCGGCTTGCCCACCATGGCGACGTCCAATGCCATGTACGAGCGTGTGGCAAATACTTATCGCCGCTGGTACGACGGAGAGCAGGTACCCAATCTGGTGCTGGCCCACGGGGCGCGTCATCTCAAATCGGGCTTTGTTCAGTCCGTGATATCTGAACAGGAACGGGATCATGCCTATGGCGATGAGGAGCAAACCGCTTCGGCCGCCTGTAACCAGTGGTTTGCCGATTCGCGCAAGAAAGCGCTGCTGGCGGACGTGGGAGTGGGCACAGTAGACCAGGCACTGATGGCGGTATTGCCCTTCAAGCACCAGACTCTGCGTTTGATTGGTCTGGCCAACAAGGTGTTGGTGGTGGACGAGGTACACGCCTGTGACGACTACATGGCCAGGCTGCTGGAAGAAGTCTTGCACGCTCATGCCCAGCAGGGTGGCAGTGCCATCCTGCTTACCGCCACTTTGCCCCATGCCATGAAGCGTCGTCTGGTGGCGGCATACCAACGAGGGCGGGGCTTGGATGCCGAGCCGGTGGATGAGCAACCCGCTTTTCCGCTTGCCACCCATGTAGCGGATCAGAGCCTTGAGCAAGTACCACTTGCCACTCGTGACAGTGTGACTCGCCGGGTGGCGGTGGCGATGTTCAACCAACCAGAAGAGGTGATTGAGCATCTGATCGACACGGCCGAGCATGGTCAGTGTGGTTGCTGGATACGTAACACGGTGGATGACGCCATCGCCTCTTACCGGGCCCTGCGTGAACGGGCACCGGACCCGAGCAAGGTTATGCTATTTCACAGTCGCTTTGTCATGGCGGACCGGCAGGCCATTGAGCAAGCCGCGCTGGAACGGTTCGGCAAAGAGTCCAACGGGGAAAGTCGGGCCGGCTGGATTCTGGTCAGTACCCAGGTGGTTGAGCAATCCCTGGACCTGGATTTCGATCAGATGGTCAGTGACCTGGCGCCCATGGATCTCCTGATTCAGCGAGCTGGGCGCCTGCATCGCCATCGCCGAGACGGCAGCGGCAACCCCGTGGACACCGACGACCAGCGCCAGCCACCAGTTCTTCACCTGTTGGCGCCCCCCTGTGACGACCAGCCCGGCCCTGACTGGCTGTCCGCCCGGTTGCCGGGCACCGGCGCCGTTTACAGAGATCACGGCCAGCTCTGGCTGACTCTACAAACCCTGCGCGACGAAGGCGGTATCACCATGCCAGATCGCGCCCGTCATCTGATCGAGTCTGTCTTCGGTGAAGACGCCGAGAACCACATTCCCGAAGGGCTGCAGCAACGCCACCTGGATCAAGAGGGCGAACGCAGCAGTCACCGGGCCATGGCTGGCTTCAATCGCCTGGATATGGGGCAGGGCTACAGCGTTAAGGCCAGCCATGGCTGGATGGATGAGGTGAATGTTGATATCGGCACCCGCCTGAACGAGGAACCCAGCATCACGGTCACCCTTGTCCGTGAAGGTGAGGATGGCGCTTTGAAGCCTTGGGTAGATGCGGACCGCTTCGCTTGGGAACTGAGCCAATTGCAGACCCGCGAGTCTCTGGCAAAGCGCTTGCCGGAATGGCCGCAAGCACTAGCGGCAGAGCGTGAAAGATTGGTTGAGCGCTTTCCGGGCCTGAAATTTAGTCGGTTGTGGATTGTGGATGGGGATATTGGAGGTATGGCTTACAGTGCCGTCCTTGGTCTGCATAGGAGTCCCCGCTAGCGCGGGGAACGGAAGTGTTTGTTTTTACTGGCAAAAGTAAAAACAGGTTCATCCCCAAGGGATTGAGGAAGTAAGGAAAAGTATAACATGCTTCGGGGAAGGGTTGATTGCGAAAGTTAAAACCTTTATTGTTTTTTTGCCCCATAAAAACGCGCTGGGAACAGGTGCGTTACCGCAGCGCGCGTTGGTAGCACTGGAAGGGTAGCTCTAAAGCACTTTTCTGGCAATGCCTGTCGCGGTTGGGGCGAGACTCTGTTTCTAAGGAGGTGAGGCATGTGGCCAGTAAAAAGTCGCAAGTGATTTTTAGGCGACATATCACCCGAAAGGGTGAAGTTCTAGATGCCCATGACTATGGGCTCAAGGCATGGCCAATCCACATTGGTGGTAAGGCTAAGTCGGGCAGGAAGTCCCGAAAATAACACCGGTGCCCAGGGATGGGCGCCTCTCTCTTGAAGGAGCTACTTATGAATCTGTTAACCGACCCCTGGCTGCCATTCAAACGCCGCGATGGCAGACAGGAATATCGACCTGTCACCGCCATGGTGGACCCGGACGTTATTGATCTCGCTCTGCCTCGGTCGGATTTCCAGGGTGCAGCGTATCAATTCCTGATTGGTTTGCTGCAAACCACTATGGCACCGGAAGACATGGAAGAGTGGGTGGAGTGGTATCAAGCACCGCCCTCTGAGGAGGTCTGCCAGGAATATCTGGAGAAATGGGGACCGGCCTTTGAGTTTGATAGCGATGGCTCCGCATTTATGCAGGACCATGATGCGATGGCGGAAGAAAAGGCCACCGATATCGCGGCCTTACTGATTGACTCCCCTGGCGCTTCCACTATCAAGAACAATACCGATCACTTCGTTAAAGCGGGCAGAGTAGAACAGCTATGTCTGGATTGCGCCGCGATCGCGTTGTTCACATTGCAGATCAATGCTCCGTCCGGTGGCAAGGGGCACAGAACTGGCCTGCGCGGCGGTGGCCCCCTGACCACGTTGGTGATGCCCACCGCTTCAGGGAGCTCTCTTTGGCATCGACTTTGGCTCAATGTGCGGGATTCGGACAGCTGGACCTATGAGTCGCCCGGCGCTTCCGATGCCAAGGTCTTTCCATGGCTGGGGAAAACGAAGGTCAGCGATAAGGGCCAAGGGACTTACCCGGATGACGTTCACCCTCTTCACTCATACTGGGCCATGCCCCGGCGTATGCGTCTCAATATTGATGCCTCTTCCTGCGAGTGTGATCTATGTGGGCGGCGGGGCGAGTACACGGTTTCTTCGCTGCGGACACGGAACTATGGCTTCAATTACGACGGTCCCTGGACGCATCCGCTAACGCCTTACCGCTTCGACCCCAAAAAACCGGAACAATTACCGTATTCGCGCAAGGCACAAACAGATGGTTTGGGCTACCGACACTGGGAAGCCTTGACCATGAAGGACGAAGAGGAAAAGGGCTTTTTGCCGGCACCGGTGGTGCTTGATTACGTGGCCAAGTGCGATAAAGCCGACGATCTGGACGTGGCGTTGCCGGCGGTAGCCGGCTTGTGGGTGTTTGGTTATGACATGGACAACATGAAAGCCCGATGCTGGTATGGCGCGCATATGCCGCTATTGGCCTTAGAGGATGACGCGCGAGCTTTGGCCCAACTGTGGCTGCGGCAGATGATCGACCTTACGGAAAGCAGCTCTCGTCTTTTACAAACCCAAGTCAAGGAAGCCTGGTTCAGCCGACCCAAGGACGCCAAGGGAGATGTCAGCTATATCAGTGCATCCCTGTGGGAATCTACCGAGCAGGCCTTCTACCAACGCCTGATGGAATTGGGTGAATTATTGACTGGCGAAGCTCCCCCACAACGATTTCCTGCCGAGGTGGCGGCTAGCTGGTACCGCACCGTTACCCGCCAGGCCACTGACCTGTTCGATGAATATGCCCTCAGTGGCCCGGCGGAACAGTTGGATATGAAGCGCATTACGAAGGCCCGTAACGTCTTCCGCAAAAAACTCCATACCGGCAAGGAGGCAAAAGCCTTCCGCAAGATTGGGCGTCTGGACGACAACGGGCAGCCGCAAGAGGCCAGGGAAAAACAAGGAGAAACCGCATGAGCGATGAACCTTTTTATTTTCGCATCAAGGAACCCAGCGTCCGAGAGGCGGTGCTGGAATGGTGGCAGCAACTGGACAAACAGCGTGGAACTCGCGCCGAACTCAGGCGTAGCGACACGCTGGATGCGGTGTTGTTGACCGAAGGTTTTAGAAATCTTTGGCAGGCGCTGGAACAAACCGGTCAGCGTCGGGACCGGGACATGCTCTCCTGGGCTTGTGTGGCCGCCGCTCTGGCGGAAGTGCGTGAGCAACCAACAGCGAAAGACACCACGTTCGCGCGGCGGCTGGGAGAGCAAAAAGAAAAGACCGGTAAGCCCTACATGAGCGAAATGCGTTTCGCGCAACTGCAAAAAAGCCGTAGCGGTGATGATTTTCTGATGCGGCTACGCCGTGCTTTGTCGTTGATTAACAAGACCGCACCGGTGTTGTCCCTGGCGGATAACATCCTGCATTGGTTTCAGGAGCAGCAGGGCGATCAGGCTGCCCGGCCCATGGATCGCTTGGCGGTGCGTTGGGCCACTGACTATTTCACGGCGGTCAACGCCTACGACAAGTAAACCTTGATACACAAATAGAGCATCACAAAGGACTGATATCATGAGCACTTTTATCCAACTCCACCTTCTGACTTCCTACCCGCCGGCCAATCTGAACCGGGACGATCTGGGCAAACCCAAGACCGCCTTCATGGGCGGTGCCGAACGGCTGCGGGTGTCCTCGCAATCGCTCAAACGCCATTGGCGAACCTCTGATCTGTTTCAGGAATCGTTGGCAGGCAATCTGGGAACCCGTACCAAGCGACTTGGCCTGGAGGTCATGACGCGCTTGCAAGAAGGCGGTATCGCAGAAGGTAAGGCGAAAGACTGGGCCGGAAGAATTGCTGATGTGTTTGGCAAGCTGGAAAAAGACAGTGTGGAGCTGTCGCAACTGGCCCATATCAGCCCGGAAGAACGCCAGGCTGTGGATGCGCTGACCAAGACACTGATCGAGGACAAGCGGGCGCCAGAAAAGGAAGAACTGGACCTGCTTCGCAAAAAACCGTCAGCGGCGGATATCGGCTTGTTTGGTCGGATGCTGGCGGACGATCCCGCTTTTAACGTGGAGGCGGCCTGTCAGGTGGCCCATGCTATTACCGTGCATCCCGTGGTCATCGAGGACGACTACTTTACCGCCGTGGATGATCTCAACAGTGGCGATGAAGACCGGGGTGCTGCCCACATCGGTGAAACCGGCTTTGCCGCCGGCCTGTTTTACAGCTATGTCTGCATCAACCGCGACCAGTTGATCGATAATCTCCATGGCGACGAGGCGCTGGCGGACAAGGCCATCGCCGCCCTGGCGGAAGCGGCTCTCAAGGTGTCCCCCACCGGTAAGCAGAACAGCTTTGGTTCACGGGCCTATGCCTCTTACGTCATGGCGGAAAAGGGCTCCCAACAGCCGCGCTCCCTGTCGGTAGCGTTCCTTAAGCCGGTGCAGGGCCAGGATCAGGCATCGGATGCCATTGCGTGTCTGGAAGAACAAGCGCAGCGCTTCGATCAGGTGTATGGCGAATGCGCGGATCGGCGCTATAGCCTTAACGCTCACAGTGGGGAAGGCAGCTTTAAGGAGCTGATGGACTTTCTCAAACAAGACTAGGAGGCGCCCCATGGAAGCGTTGATTTTCCAACTCTACGGCCCTCTGGCCAGTTGGGGAGCACCGGCGGTGGGGGAAACCCGCCCAAGCTCGGATCACCCGGGCCGCGCCGCCTTGTTGGGTTTGCTGGCGGCGGCGCTGGGTATTCGCCGGGATGATGGCCCCGGCCAGCAGGCGCTGGCATCGTCCGTGCGTTTTGCGGTGAAGCAATTCAGCGCCGGCCGGCTGATGCGCGATTACCACACCGTGCAGGTGCCTGGCCGGGACAAGAAGGCCCGCTACTTCACCCGCAAGGATGAACTGGCCGTGCCCAAGGATAAGCTCAATACCGTGCTTTCCAGCCGTGAATATCGTCAGGATGGTTTGTGGCAGGTGGCGGTACTGCTTAATGAGCACAGCGACTGGAATCTGGATGAACTGCAAACTGCGCTGAAAACCCCGGTATTTACGCCTTACCTGGGCCGCAAGGCATGTCCGCTGGCGGCCCCATTGGCCCCGAAAAAAGTCCAGGCGAATGGATTGCGTGAAGCCTTCGCATCGGCGCCGCCCCGCATTTGCGACCAGCATGGCCGCTGGCTGCATTTGCCGGACAGCGTCGACTTCTACTGGGAAGATCATGCCGGTGATATCGCCGTGCAGGATACCCGCCAACCCTCGGACGACGTGATCAGCCGGGAGCGCTGGCAATTCGGCAGCCGTCAGGAACACCATGCACGTATCAGGGAGGAGGGCTGATGTATTTATCCCGCGTCAGAGTGGCGACTCAGGGGCTCGACCGTAACGCCCTGGTGAAATTGCTGTCGGGCGATGCCTACGCCAACCATCAGTTGCTATGGCGGCTGTTTACGCAAGAGGAGGAGCGACCATTTCTGTTTCGTCAGGAAATGGAAAAAGATCAGCTGGATTCCCAGGAATCGCCACGAGGACTGCCGCTTTTCTATGTGTTGTCATCACGCGAGCCCGAGCCAGTGCCCGGGGTGTTGGAATGCCAAAGCAAACCCTTCGACCCGAAGTTGTCGCCGGGTGATCGGCTGTTGTTCAAACTGCGCGCCAACCCCACAATGGCCCGCAAAACCGACGGCGAAAAACGCTCTCGTCGCCATGATGTGTTGATGGATGCCAAATGGCAGTGTCGGCAGCAAGGTCGGGATGCGCCCTGGGAAGTACGTGAGGCCATGGAAGCCAACGCCGAACAATGGCTGGTCAACCGTAGTGAAGCCTGGGGGTTTACGTTGGATACCACGCCTCAGTTGAGTGGTTACCGACAGCACCAGTGGCAACGCAAACAGCGGCAGATCCGGTTTTCCTCCGTGGATTATGAAGGTGTGATCACCGTGGCTGACCCGGAGCGTTTGCGTGCCGCCTTGTTTAATGGCGTGGGTCGTAGCCGCGCCTTTGGGTGCGGCATGCTTATGGTGCGGCGTGGATAGCGTATGGCCTTCGTTCCGCTAAAGCCCATTCCCATCAAGGACCGCGTCTCCATGGTCTTCGTGGGGCGCGGTCAGATTGACGTAAAGGATGGGGCATTCGTGGTTATTGATGAAGTCAACGGCGAACGAATGCACATTCCGGTCGGGTCGACTGCCTGTCTGCTTTTGGAACCTGGAACCCGTGTCTCTCACGCTGCCGTTAAGCTGGCTTCGACGGTTGGCACTTTGCTGATTTGGGTCGGGGAGGCCGCCGTCCGTCTTTATTCCGCCGGACAGCCTGGCGGTGCCCGGTCCGACAAATTGCTGTATCAGGCACAGCTCGCGCTGGATGACTCACTTCGGTTAAAGGTTGTGCGGCGGATGTTTGAGATCCGCTTTGGTGAGGAAGCGCCGCAACGTCGCTCAGTCGATCAGCTGCGCGGCATTGAGGGCGCAAGAGTGCGCAAACTGTACCAGCAGCTGGCGAAACAGTACGGGATCAAGTGGCAGGGAAGACGCTATGATCCCAATAACTGGGACAAGTCGGACCCAGTGAACAAGTGCCTTTCGGCAGCGACCGCCTGTCTTTACGGAGTGACCGAAGCCGCGATTCTTGCTGCCGGATACGCCCCAGCCATCGGGTTTCTGCATTCCGGGAAACCCAAAAGTTTTGTCTACGACATTGCTGATCTGGTTAAATTTGAGACGGTTGTTCCAGCGGCCTTCAAAGTGGCGGCTACCGGGCCAACTCGTCCTGACAGGCAGGTTCGTATTGAATGTCGGGACGCGTTCCGGAAAAGTCGTGTGTTGGATCAACTCATCCCACTCATTGAGGATGTCCTGGCCGCAGGCGGCGTGGAACCGCCGCCACCTCCAACCGATTCTCAACCTCCCGCCATACCGGAACCTGACTCAATGGGCGATCAAGGCCACCGGAGTCAATAGCATGGCAATGCTTGTTGTGGTTACGGAGAATGTCCCTCCAAGGCTTCGTGGGCGCCTGGCAATATGGCTGCTTGAGATTCGAGCAGGCGTGTATGTTGGCGACGTCAGCAAGCGAATTCGTGAAATGATCTGGGATCAGGTCAATTCGCTGGCCGAAGAGGGGAATGTCGCCATGGCCTGGTCGTGCAACAAGGAATCCGGTTTTGAGTTTCAAACCTATGGGGAAAATCGTCGAGAGCCAACGGATCACGACGGATTGCGGTTGGTGCGGTTTCTCCCTCCAAAAGATAACTAGCTGATTATAAAAGCTCTTTAAAAAGGCGTTGTTTTCTGAGAAAAGGGCAGAAAGCTGGTGGATCGTGATGCACTTTATTTTCTCAAGGAAAACAGGTGTGTACGATTAGACTGTTCCCCGCGTTCGCGGGGATGAACCGTTCTGGCTCACTTGCTACGATTTGAGCAACCTCTGTTCCCCGCGTTCGCGGGGATGAACCGGTGGCCGGTTGGGTTCCCGATCCCCGTGACATCTGTTCCCCGCGTTCGCGGGGATGAACCGGTGGCCGGTTGGGTTCCCGATCCCCGTGACATCTGTTCCCCGCGTTCGCGGGGATGAACCGGGGCTCCAACCCATCGGCGATCCCGGCCGACACTGTTCCCCGCGTTCGCGGGGATGAACCGAGCATCGGTCAGCTCGTCAAAGAGCTGGACTCCTGTTCCCCGCGTTCGCGGGGATGAACCGCGTGGCACCCATTCCCAAATCACCCACTACTACTGTTCCCCGCGTTCGCGGGGATGAACCGAATTGTGCGAGGAAGCGTAACCCGCCCTGCCCCCTGTTCCCCGCGTTCGCGGGGATGAACCGCTGGCAGATCACGCGAACGATGACGGCGAGTGCTGTTCCCCGCGTTCGCGGGGATGAACCGACACCAGAGCTGTTTGCCGTTCGCGAATCGCTCTGTTCCCCGCGTTCGCGGGGATGAACCGGCGGAGCAGAAGAAGCGCGTGGCCGGGATCAACTGTTCCCCGCGTTCGCGGGGATGAACCGGAGCCACACCTATGTCAACGTCAATCTGTCATCTGTTCCCCGCGTTCGCGGGGATGAACCGCGAGCGAGGTTCAGGGCATGAGCTACGGCTGCCTGTTCCCCGCGTTCGCGGGGATGAACCGGACGAGGTCAGGGACGACCTCTCCCCTGCGTCCTGTTCCCCGCGTTCGCGGGGATGAACCGCGGAGGGCGCGGCATGATCCCAGGCAACCAAACCTGTTCCCCGCGTTCGCGGGGATGAACCGCTACAAACCGAAACAGCTTTGTCAGGCCGGTTCTGTTCCCCGCGTTCGCGGGGATGAACCGATTTACGGGAACGCAAGGGGTCAGAACGGAAACTGTTCCCCGCGTTCGCGGGGATGAACCGGAACGGGCGGCCAAGGAGTTTGACCTCCTGCCCTGTTCCCCGCGTTCGCGGGGATGAACCGGACACTAGTATCACGCTAATACGCGGGGAACGCTGTTCCCCGCGTTCGCGGGGATGAACCGCCAGGTACCGCTCCCGGTTATCTCGATCCATCCTGTTCCCCGCGTTCGCGGGGATGAACCGCAGCCTGAGCTTCTTTCATGTGCTCGCTTTTCCTGTTCCCCGCGTTCGCGGGGATGAACCGGCGTAGATCAGCTCAATCAGCTCCGAGAACACCTGTTCCCCGCGTTCGCGGGGATGAACCGGTTTCCGACGTATTACATGGACTCATTGACAACTGTTCCCCGCGTTCGCGGGGATGAACCGCGGATCGACGCCTAGTGTTTTTTCCTGAAAAACTGTTCCCCGCGTTCGCGGGGATGAACCGGCGGACGAGTCGCTGTGGGATATGAGGCGCGCCTGTTCCCCGCGTTCGCGGGGATGAACCAGGCGAGCTTCCCAGAATGGTGACTGAGTTTGACTGTTCCCCGCGTTCGCGGGGATGAACCGGGTTGAAAGGCGACGGCGAAAAATTTTTGTCCCTGTTCCCCGCGTTCGCGGGGATGAACCGAGCGACAGGTGCCGCCACGCATGCAGGTATATCTGTTCCCCGCGTTCGCGGGGATGAACCGGCTCTGCAACGGTTCGAGCGTTTCCATGACATCTGTTCCCCGCGTTCGCGGGGATGAACCGACTACTTGCCCTCTTGCTCGCCCGCTTCCAGGCTGTTCCCCGCGTTCGCGGGGATGAACCGGATTGGGCGTTTTGCTGGTTGGTGGTAGTCGTCTGTTCCCCGCGTTCGCGGGGATGAACCAGTCACGCTCTGACTCCGTTCGTGGCGTCCACGCCTGTTCCCCGCGTTCGCGGGGATGAACCGATGGGTATGAGGAGTGTCCTCGCTGTGTCGGCCTGTTCCCCGCGTTCGCGGGGATGAACCGGCTGTCCGTCACGCCAAACAGAGAGGCACCAGCTGTTCCCCGCGTTCGCGGGGATGAACCGTCATACATCCCCTTCTCGCCGTTATAATGCGGCTGTTCCCCGCGTTCGCGGGGATGAACCGCTCTGTCAAGAGCTGCTGACCCACTGATTTATCCTGTTCCCCGCGTTCGCGGGGATGAACCGCCCGATGCACGATGATGCAACTATCCGGAAATCTGTTCCCCGCGTTCGCGGGGATGAACCGGCTGTCAGAGCATACGACGCAACTGGCTTTGCCTGTTCCCCGCGTTCGCGGGGATGAACCGCTGATTGAGAAGCGGGAACGCCCGGGCCATGGCTGTTCCCCGCGTTCGCGGGGATGAACCGTTCCTCCGCCACGGGTGGGGAAAGCGAGAGACCTGTTCCCCGCGTTCGCGGGGATGAACCGCGGCCAGCGCTACTGGCGACCTTCTTTACCGACTGTTCCCCGCGTTCGCGGGGATGAACCGTAACCAGCATCGACAATGCGATTGCACGCCTGCTGTTCCCCGCGTTCGCGGGGATGAACCGGAGACGAAACCATGGCCAACGCAGAAAACGCCTGTTCCCCGCGTTCGCGGGGATGAACCGGGAACAACCATTGAACAGATCGCAGGGATGAACTGTTCCCCGCGTTCGCGGGGATGAACCGGCCTAATCCGGCCACCGTGGAGCCCCATCAATCTGTTCCCCGCGTTCGCGGGGATGAACCGAACGAGTCGCCGCGGTCGATCGTGAACGTCTGCTGTTCCCCGCGTTCGCGGGGATGAACCGCCCTGAAACTGGTCCGGGATGAGCAGGCGAAACTGTTCCCCGCGGTCGCGGGGATGAACCGGTGTGCATGCCTCGTTCGCAGAGCCAATCTTCCTGTTCCCCGCGGTCGCGGGGATGAACCGACAAGGGTAGTGGCGTTCGCGATACCTTTTGCCTGTTCCCCGCGGTCGCGGGGATGAACCGGAGTTCCACAACCTCGCCTACCAAATGCACAACTGTTCCCCGCGTTCGCGGGGATGAACCGCCGGTTTGGCGTAAACCGGGATCGAACTATCCCTGTTCCCCGCGTTCGCGGGGATGAACCGCATGTTGGTGATCGCCTGTTGCAGATAGCCCCCTGTTCCCCGCGTTCGCGGGGATAAACCGCTGTTCTCCGTCCAGTCGATGACGTGCCAGTTGTGTTCCCCGCGTTCGCGGGGATGAACCGGATCAGAGCCCCTCCAAAACCCGATCCCAGCACTGTTCCCCGCGCTAGCGGGGATGGACCATTAAAGTGCTCTTCTTGGTTGATGACCGGCTTGAGTTCCTCACTACCCTCGCGCACCTGATCGACGAAACACGAGAAAGCCAATTATTGCGTCACCAACCCGTTTCGCTAAACTCAAAAACCCGGATGGATGTAAGCCTCGACCGGTAGAGCGGCGGGCGCCAACAAGCGTCGGCGTGTTGCGGGTTTTACCCCCGCCATCCATCTGTCCTCACTCCCGACTAACTCTCCGAGGGTTTTCTGGTCGCCCTTGCGGGCGACTCCGAAGTCGGAGACATCGGCTACATTGATGTCGCCATCGCCTCAGGCTGGAAAAGGTTGGCGGAAAGGGTGGCCATGAGAAGTTCAAGCATCCAGAGAAACCGGGTTATGTCGTGGTTTCGCACCCGCGAAAAGATATGCCGCCGGGCACTCTGTGCACTATCTACGGACAGGCTGGATGGGGTTGGAGGTAACGATGTTGTTCCCGGTTTACGTTCACAAAGGCGACGAGAAGCACGCCCATGGGGCCGAGCTACCGGATTTTCCGGGGTGCTTTTCTGCGGCGGATACCTGGTCTGATCTGCCTCGGAAGATCCAGGAAGCCGTTGAGCTTTGTTGCGAGGATGAGGAAATGATGATTCCCTCACCGACCCCGCTGGATGACCTGCTGGAGAATCCTGACTACGAGGGCGGGGTCTGGATGATGATGGACATTAATCTCACAACCCTGAAGACGAAATCCGTCTGACTTAATGTCTGCCTGCCTGAGGGCCGTCTTCGTCAGATTGACGATGAGGCGTGAGCACGCCACATGAGCTGGTCGGCGTTCCTTGCGGTGTCAGCGCAGAATAAATTAAGTGACGCAACGGAAGTGCCTGGGTGGATTCAGTAATCAGCGTATGAGCTGAGGTCGCTCACACAGCCGTTCTCAAAATAGACGTAGTTGTCCGATCCGTCTGCCCAGTGATACGCCCACTGGGTTGATGCACCACCTGAATGGATGCTGTCCGGATGCCGCCAGGCCCGTCGCACGTCGTCCGGTTTCATGCCGGAGACCACTTTGTTCTGGATGATGAGGCGCTTCAGTCGAGTGGATTGAATGTGGGGGCAGGGGGCTTGCTGACTCTGTGACGCTTTTCGTTCTCTCTCGTAGAAATCGATCCCTTCTGTGTTCTCGTTGGACAGCGTCCCGCCGGTCAATGCAGCCTCCGCTTCCACCTTTTCGGCATTATCCCCGCACGGCTCATCAGAGAACTGCGTCTTGTCGTTCTTAACGCACTTGTAGATCTGAGCCTGAGCCGAGAACGTCAAAGGTAGCAGTGCTGCCACGGCTAACAGGCGAATTCCTTTCATGCGCTCTCCATAGCAAGGCATGACTCCATTTTAGGAAACGAACGAATCGGGTGAAAGGCGATCATTGATTCACCAACCCGTTTCGCTAAACGCAAAAACTCGGATGGATGTAAGCCTCAACCGTTAGAACGGCACGTGCGTGAGCATCTGCGTGTTGCGGGTTCGATTCCCGTCATCCATCCGTCTTCACTCCCGAGTCAGCCTTCGAGCGTTTTTCTGGTCGCCTTTGCGGGCGACTCCGAAGTCGGCGACATCGGTGACAGTGATGCCCTCTCGGTCCTTGATTCCTTGTGTGCGACGTCATAATCTGAGACCTGTTAACCGGTCTTTTCAGAGGTCTTTAAAGTGACTCATGTTGTGTACAGTGACATTACTGCCAGCATCTCTGAACTAAAGAAGAATCCCATGGCGACGGTCAGCGAGGGAGAGGGATTGCCCATTGCGATTCTGAACCGGAACAAGCCGGCGTTCTATTGCGTGCCGCCAGAGGTGTATGAGGCGTTGATCGAGCGGCTTGAGGACGAGGATCTGGCGGCCATTGTCGAGCAGCGTCGTGGTGGTGAAACGGTCGAAGTGAGCCTGGATGACTTATAGGCTGCTATTCGATAAACGAGCGCTCAGGGAATGGCGTAAGCTCTGCGGCAATGTTCAGCAGCAATTCAGAAAGAAGCTTTCCCAGCGTCTGGTTCACCCTCATGTTCCCGGTGATCGCCTGTCCGGCTATGAAAATGTGTACAAAATCAAGCTGAGAAATGCGGGCTACCGCCTTGTTTACGAGGTGGATGATGATGTCGTTACCGTGACGGTGATTGTGATTGGTAAGCGCAACCGGGGAGACGTCTATCGGGCGTTGCGTCGGCGCTAGGAGTCTGCGCGGTGGAGATCGTGCCAGGCGAGAGCGTCCCACTGCGAATCCATTTTGACGGTCATTTGAGTCGCATAGTGGTTCTATGTAGCGACAATGAGCGCTCAAAAGGGCATCGCAGTGGGGCGGTCGCCCTTGCGGGCGACTCCGAAGTCGGAGACATCGGCTACATTGGCGTTGCCATCACAGACAGCTGCGAGGGGCTGGCTGGATTTGCGGGCCAGCCCATGTTTGCCTGTCAGCCCAGCGCTTTCAGCGCGCTGTCGTAATCCGGCTCTTCACCAATCTCCGGCACCAACTGGCTGTGCAGCACCTTGTCGTGTTCGTCCAGCACGACCACGGCGCGGGCGCACAGTCCCCGGAAGGGTCCGGAGGCCAGGTCAACGCCGTAGTCGCTGCGGAATGCCGCGTTGCGGAAGCAGGACAGGGTGATGACGTCGTTCAGGCCTTCGGCGCCGCAGAACCGGGCGGCTGCGAAGGGCAGGTCGGCGGAGACGACCAGCACAACGGTGTTGTCCAGGCCGCTGGCTTCCTCATTGAACTTACGTGTCGACGCGGCGCAGACGCCGGTGTCGATGCTCGGAATAATGTTGAGAATCTTGCGCTGGCCGGCCCAGTCGCCGAGTGATTTGTCCTCCATGTCCGGGTTGACCAGCGTGAACGCCGGTGCGCTCTCGCCGGGTTGGGGCAGGGTGCCATTCACGTCGACGGCGTTGCCGCCAAGAGTGACCGTTGCCATAAGTGCCTTCCTTTCCGGTTGTGTTCAGAATGAATGTCTCCAATCCATACGCTGAACCGGGTCGTTTGGACGGTCAAGCGACATTCGACATTTCAGGGAGCGTCCGGCGGTCCATCGTCAACGCGATCACATTCCTCACCGGATGCAAACGATCACACGCGAGCACGGTCTACACTTGTACAATCCGGTTTCTGGAACGCCCCGTGGCCGTTAGCCGTGTTTCGGGGGATAGGGGTGTGTTGCTTCGGGAGGGAAGATGGGTTTTTCGCAGCAGGGTGACGACCGGCTTTCGGCTGTTTACTTTATGGAGGGCAGCCAGGTCTCGCGGCAGATGCGGACGTCGGAGTTCGATGCCTTTCTGGATGGCTATGTTGGCCTGTCTGACCTTGCCGAAACCGAGGTGTATGCCGTTTATGTCCAGCTGACGGATCAGTTGGGCATTGAAGGGCTGGTGTTCTTCCGGATCTATTTTGACGAGGAAGGCCGGGCGGACGGACAGTGGAACGTGCCGCTGGACCGGCTGGCGGATGGGGGCGCCAAGGGGCCGGATCTCGGGGGCGGGCCGGTGAGATTGGTCTGTCGCAGTCATTGTCCGGAGAAGCGCTTCGTCGAGGAACTCTGGGACCCGGACATGACGCCGGGCAGTAACCATTTTCAGGCGATCCGAAAGGCGGTCGCGGAAAACCGGTTGCGTCTGCGGCCCCGCAAGCCGGAGCCCCCCTCCGGGAGCGACATCCCTGTTCTCAACCCGCAAAGCGAGCAGGCGGCGAAGCCGCCGGTGTCGGACAGTGCGGAGCGGGCCCGCCTGGCGCAGATGATCCGCGAATACCGGTTGCGAATCCGAACGCTCAAGAGTGTTCACCGGGATGCCATGGCGGAAATACGCCGTGAACATTCCCATGAAATCCAGAGTCTGCGCAGTGAGATGCAGGAGCTGGAGCAGCGCTTTGAGCGTCTGCGTTTGAGCAACGAGCAGCTCAAGCAACGACTGGCCGAGCGCAATGAGCAGTACCTTGGCCTGCAGGAGCAATTGACGGAGGCGTCGCACAACAGCGCCGAATCGTCTCAGGCGAGCGACGCGGAAACCGTGCTGCTGCGTGAGCAGCTTGAGCGCAAGCAGCGTGAGCTGGAGATGCGCAACGACCAGGTGGTGCAGCTCGAGCAGGAACGGGACGCCTGGGCGCGGCAGGAACCCGCCGACGATGCTCTGATGCGTCATATTCAGGATCAGTCCCTGTTCATGGTTGCCTATCATCCGGGGGTGGGTCACATCACGCTGCCCTACGATGACCTGAACCGTTACTTCGACAACCCCCAGGCCTACGCCGCCGAGAAATGCGGCGTCTCCGAACAGGCCTACCGCCTGTGGCTTGCCCACCACGACGACCCCACCTGCCAGGCCGAAACCGACGACGGCCCCTGCGGCGAACCCCTCATGCGCATCGGCCAGCCGGGCGAGTTCAAGCCGGGCGTGCACGACCGGTGTCAGGCGCATCAGGCGTGACGGTTTTAAGGTCTGAACGTTTTAAAGTCTGAATGACCACATCTCAGACGCCTATCCGCTTTAAAACTTTCAGACTTTAAAACCTTAAGACCTTTTCAGGTCCGCCCGAAGGGCGTTTCCGTGTCTTTCCGTGGCAAAACAGTCTTTACGTCGGCCGCGCATTCGGCCCCGGCCAGTGTTCGGGCACGACGAAGAATCGGTGGGTTTCCAGCCAGGTGGTGCCGTCCGGATGGGGCGTGAGTTCGGCGAATAGCCGGGGTGGGCCGCCATCGGCAATGTGGTTCAGGGCCTTTCGGGTTGCCTGGGTGTCCGGCGGGCCTTCCTGCAGCCAGGGACCCAGCCAGTGGGGCTTGTTGAGCGGAACCCAGTAGCGCACGTTCGTGTTGAGGGCCCGGCGGGCCGGGAGCCATTCGCCCCGAAGGTGACTGGGCGGGATGTTCGAGGGCGGGTTCAGCGGCATGGAGTCCGGATAGAACAGGTAGCCGGGCATGAAAATGCGCGCCTGCGGTGGTGTTGTCAGGCCCAGGTCCTCCAGGACGTCCCGTGCTTCATCCCGGGTGGCCAGATGGCTTTGCTGCTCCAGCATGTGCAGGGTTTTCCGGTCCAGCCGATCCTGCGCGTTGGGGCCATACCAGAACACCGTCCCGTCCTGATGCTGATAGCCAAGATAGAACTTGACCGCGATCTCGTGGTGCTCGATCTCGCCGGTCTGGCGGTTCTCGACGATGAAATCCATCTCGCCGATGGTGCGCCCCCGCTGGCGTACCTGGCGATTTTGCGCAAGGATAGGCCATTGGAGCAGGTCTTCCAGCAGGGTCTGGTAGAGCCGCTCGAAATAGTGCCCGAGGCGGGGGGTGGCCGGTTGCCGCAGGCGTTCGGGGCAGGCACTCGCGGTCCGGTCCCAGTGGCGCAGCCGTTCGATGGTATCGGCGGGTAACCATTCAGATGGCTGGAACTGCCGGCCAGAGGTCATCAGTTGTGGCGCATGGCAAAGCCAGGCCAGATGGCGGACGCCATCGGTACGCAGTTCGGTGAGAGGCAGTTGGCGTGATTCAGGCATCGTTGTCATTCCGTCTTCGACTTTTCCGAACGAGGCCGGTTTTCAGTACCATACTCGCTCAAATCACCATTCGGTATCCAGCAATACCGGTCTGGCACAGGATGAGCAATGGAGCAATTCAGAAACATTGGTGTGATCGGTCGCATGGGCAGCGTCCAGGTGGTGGAAACCCTGCGCCAGCTCAAGGCCTACCTGTTGGATGAAAACTATCAGGTGATCCTGGAACAGGACACGGCCACGATGTTACCCGGGCACGGCCTGCAGGTGGCGAGCAAGAAGCTGATCGGCGAGATCTGCGATCTGGTGATCGTGGTCGGCGGCGATGGCAGCCTGCTTGGGGCCGCGCGGGATCTGGCCAAGGCCAAGATTCCGATTCTCGGCGTCAATCGGGGGCGACTGGGCTTTCTGACCGACATTGCCCCGTCGGAACTCGAAGAGCGGGTCGGGCGCGTGCTGCAGGGCGAGTACATTGAGGAAAGCCGTTTCCTTCTGGACGCCCACGCCACCCGTGACGAGCATCCGCTGGGCTTTGGCACCGCGCTGAATGATGTGGTGCTGCACCCGGGTAAGTCCACACGGATGATCGGGTTCGATCTCTACATCGATGGGCACTTTGTCTACACCCAGCGGTCAGATGGGCTGATCGTCTCCACGCCGACCGGGTCCACGGCGTATTCGCTGTCGGCCGGTGGGCCGATCATGCACCCGAAGCTGGATGCGATCGTACTGGTGCCCATGTTTCCGCACACGCTCAGCAGCCGGCCGATCGTGGTGGATGGCAAGAGCGAGATCAAGCTCATTATCGACCGGACCCACGAGGCCTACCCGCAGATCAGTTGCGATGGCCAGATGGACATTTCCTGCGGGCCGGGCGATGTGATCCGGATTACCAAGAAGCCGTTCAAGATCCGGCTCATTCATCCCAAGGACCACAACTTCTACGCCACCTGCCGCGAGAAGCTCGGATGGGCCAGTAACATAGCAGCGAGTTGATTATGACCCGAGGTTACGATGTCATCGGCGACATCCACGGCTGCGCCAATACGCTCAGGGCCCTGCTCGAACAGATGGGGTACAAGCGGATCAATGGCGTGTATCAGCATCCCCGGCGTCAGGCTGTGTTCATCGGTGACATCATCGACCGGGGCCCGCGTATTCGCGAGGCGCTGCACCTGGTGTACGACATGGTGCAGCATGGCGCCGCGCAGATCGTCATGGGCAACCACGAGTACAACGCGCTGGGTTACTGCACGCGTGCCCGTCCCGGCAGTGGCAAGACCTTCCTGCGCGAGCACAACGAGCGCCACAATCGCCTGATTCGCGAGACGCTGGAGCAGTTTGACGCTCATCCGCAGGAGTGGAACGAGTTTCTGGACTGGTTCTACGACATTCCGCTGTTCCTGGAAATTGAGCACTTCCGGGTGGTGCATGCCTGCTGGGACTCGCACCTGATTGAAACCTTCAAGCGGACCCGCGGCGGGAACACCATCGATGAGGATTTCCTGCACGACTCAGCGGCGCTGGATTCGTTTGCGGGCCAGGTAATGGACCGCTTGCTGCGGGGTACGGACCTGCGCCTGCCGGATGGTCTGGCGATTGAAGGGCGCGACGGCTTCCGGCGTCAGTTCTTTCGCACCAAGTTCTGGGCCGAGAATCCACAGACCTACAACGATGTGGTGTTCCAGCCCGATCCGTTGCCCGAGCACATTGCCAACCGTCGGCTGAGTGCCGAAGAGCGGGATAGGATTCTGACGTATCCCAGCACGGAACCGCCGGTTTTTGTCGGCCATTACTGGCGTGATGGCGAACCCCGGCCACTGGCACCGAATGTCGCCTGCATCGATTACAGCGCCGTGAAGTATGGGCGACTGGTGGCCTATCGCATGGACGATGAGCGGACGCTGCGGCGCGATAAATTTGTCTGGGTGGACGTCGAACGGCCGGAGCAGCCCATGGCGTCGGTGTCCGACGACAGCCTCAGGAGATAACGCGTGTATCGAGTCAAACAGTTACCGGGGGATGCGGACCTGTCGACGTTCAGTGAGTGGCTGCGTCAGCAGGGCGTGACTCATCGCATTTCGAGCGAAGGTGAGGCGCAGATCCTGTGGCTGGAAGACCCGTCCCTGACCGATGAGGTGCTGGTGGCGCTGGACCAGTACATGCAGCGTCCGGACGCACGGCGCGTCATCCGCCAGAGCGTGCACTCGCCGGTGTTCGTGAACGGGCGCTGGCAACCCGCGCCCCGGCACGCCCCGCTGGTTCTCGGCGCCATCATTGTCGCCGCGATTCTGGCCTGGGTGACGGGGCTCGGCCGGCATCCGTCGTCGACCTTTTTCATGTTTGTCGACCCGGAATCGTTTCGCTGGGACACGCTGGATCAGCGCCTTGGCGCATGGAGCGCGACCCTGACCAGCGGGCAGTTCTGGCGGCTGATCACACCCGACTTTCTGCATTTCAGCTGGTCGCACATCATCTTCAATAGCGTGATGCTGTGGTTCCTCGGCAGCCAGGTGGAGTGGTTCGACGGCAAAGCGCGGCTGATCACGCTGTTCATCGGCATCTCACTGCTCTCCAACTCGCTGCAGTATCTCGCAAGCGGGCCGCTCTTCGGGGGGTTGTCCGGTGTGGTGTACGGCATTCTCGGCTACTGCTGGCTGAGCCAACAGCGCATGCCCCGGTTCCAGTTCCCGCCGGCGCTGGTGGTGGTGGCGCTGGTCTGGATGCTGATCGGCTTTACGCCTCTGCCGGTCTGGCTGGGCATCGGGCGCATGGCCAACGAAGCCCACCTGGGCGGTTTTGTGGCCGGCATCCTGCTGGCGCTGCTGCCGCCGCCGCGTCAGACGGGGTCGTAAAAGTCAGGGAGTGGTGGTCCCTCTCGTGGTCACACCATCGACACGTGTGACGACAGGATGAGTTGGGCGAGCAGACAAAAAAAGGCCCCGCAAAGGCGGGGCGAAATGAGCCGTAAAGCTCCTGATGAGAGAGACCAAATGGAAACGACCGTTCTCACTTGGCACGGTGAAAATAATAATAATTATCATTTGCCGGAGTCAACCCTTTTCAGAAAGAAATTCCGAAAAACTGTGCGTTGGATCAAATGCGATGCCGGTGATTGGCCCGATGAACCGGTTGCCTGTGTGGCTGTGGTAAACTCCGGGGCATTCGAGAGCGGCCCGCTCCGGGCCTGCCGAGACCATTGACCTGTGATCCCGACCGGCGGAGTGCATGAACTACCAGGATCTGATTGAGCGTTTGGACCCGTCCGTGTACCAGAATCTGCGAAGAGCTGTGGAGCTGGGTAAGTGGCCGGACGGTCGAACCCTGACCGAACAGCAGCGAAAAACCTGCATGGAGGCGGTCCTCTATTATGAGCGCGTGCACAACCTGCCCGAGGACCAGCGCGTGGGGTACGTGGATCGCCGCCGCCATGATGAAAAAGGGGCCGGGGATGGGGCGGACCCGATCCGAATCCTGAATTGATGACGGAGGCCCCAGTGAGCGATGCCGCCATCAGCCCGGTTGTGGATGTCGAGGGCCGGTTGAATAAGATGCCGGTGAGTGCGGATTCGCCGGTTCAGTACCAGCTGCTTGTGGGGGACACGCGCCTGCCGCTGAACGATCTGCTGGGCCGGGAAATTGCGGTGGATTTCACGGGCGAGATCCGGTGCATCCATTGCGACCGCAAGACGCGTAAGAGCTTTAACCAGGGCTACTGTTATCCCTGCTTCCGCCGCCTGGCGCGTTGCGACAGTTGCATCAAGAGCCCTGAGAAATGCCACTATTACCTCGGAACCTGCCGGGAGCCCGAGTGGGGCGAACAGCATTGCATGGTGCCCCATGTGGTCTATCTGGCGAATTCTTCCGGAGTGAAAGTGGGCATTACCCGTGGCTCACAGGTGCCGACGCGCTGGATCGATCAGGGCGCGGTGGAGGCGGTGCCGATGCTCGAAGTCGCGACGCGCCGGCTGGCCGGTCTTGTTGAAGTGGTCTGTAAAGCTCATGTGGCTGACCGCACCAACTGGCGCACCATGCTCAAAGGCGATGTGCCGCCGGTGGATCTCTACGAAGAGCGTCGCCAGTTGCTGGCGGCCGTTCGTGACGAACTGGAGCAGCTGCGGGGCGAGCACGGGCACGATGCGATCCGCGAGGCGCACGACGGCAGCACCGCGCTGGCGTATCCCGTGTCCAGCTGGCCGGAGACCGTACGTCCGCTGAACCTGGACAGGACGCCGTCCGTTCGGGGGCGCCTGGACGGCATCAAGGGGCAGTACATGATACTGGACTCCGGTGTGTTGAATATACGCAAATTTACGGCCTATCAGGTCCGGGTACGGGTGTATGATGAACCTGCCCTTACGGCGGACCTGTTTGATTGAATGGGCCGGTTCGATTGAATTGGAAGGGGGTCTGGCCACCGGACCCTGACAGACGGTCTGGAGACATCCCATGCGCACGAGCCAACCGCAAACCATCTATCTCAAGGACTACGAGGTTCCACCGTTCCTCGTGGATCACACCGACCTGCGTTTCGAGCTCTTTGAAGACGGCGCGCGGGTGCACAGTACATTGTCGATGCGCCGCAATCCGGAATCGGCCGCGGGCCAGCCACTGGAGCTGGATGGCGACAGCCTGGAGCTGGAATCGGTCGCCCTGGACGGTCAGGCTTTGTCCGACAGGGACTACGAGGCGACCCCCGCCAGTCTGCGGATCGACTCAGTGCCCGACCAGTTCTCGCTGTCGGTCGTGACCTGGATTCGCCCGCAGGACAACACGCGCCTGGAGGGGCTCTACAAATCCTCCGGCATGTTCTGCACCCAGTGCGAGGCCGAGGGCTTTCGCTGCATCACCTATTACCCGGACCGCCCGGACGTGATGGCGCGTTTCCGCACACGCATCGAGGCCGACCAGTCCCGCTACCCTGTGTTGCTGTCCAACGGCAACGATGTCGAGCGGGGGGAGCTGGACGATGGCCGGCATTACGCGGTCTGGGAAGACCCGTTCCCCAAGCCGAGCTATCTGTTTGCGCTGGTGGCGGGGGACCTGGTCGAGAAGAGGGACCAGTTCACGACCGTTTCCGGTCGTGAGATTGACCTGCGGATGTACGTCGAGCCGCGTAACGCGGAAAAGTGCGACCACGCGCTGGTGTCATTGAAGAAGGCAATGCGCTGGGACGAGGAGGTCTACGGGCGCGAATACGACCTGGACATCTTCATGATCGTCGCGGTGGATGACTTCAATATGGGCGCCATGGAGAACAAGGGGCTGAACATCTTCAACTCCTCCTGCGTTCTGGCGAGCCCCGATACCGCGACCGACATGGCATTCCAGCGGATCGAATCCATCGTCGCCCACGAGTATTTCCACAACTGGTCCGGCAACCGCGTGACCTGTCGTGACTGGTTTCAGCTGAGCCTGAAAGAGGGCTTTACCGTCTTCCGCGACACCCAGTTTTCCTCGGACATGGGGTCACCAACGGTCAAGCGCATCGAGGATGCCTCGCTTTTGCGCACGGCCCAGTTCGCCGAGGATGGCGGCCCCATGGCGCACCCGGTCCGTCCGGACTCCTACATGGAGATCTCCAACTTCTACACCCTGACCGTGTATGAAAAAGGCTGCGAAGTGGTGCGGATGATCCACACTCTGCTGGGGCCGGAGCAGTTCCGGGCAGGGAGCGATCTGTACTTCGAGCGGCATGATGGCCAGGCGGTCACGACCGACGACTTTGTGCGGGCCATGGAAGACGCCAGCGGCCGTGACCTGAGCCAGTTCCGGCTCTGGTATGAGCAGGCCGGCACGCCGCGCCTGACGGTCGAGGATGAGTACGACGATGCACAGGGCACCTACCGACTGACCATTCATCAGTCCGTGCCCGCGACGCCGGGTCAGCCGGAGAAGCAGCCCCAGCACATTCCGTTCGCCGTTGGCCTGATCGGGGAGCAGGGTAAGGCGTTGCCACTGCGGCTGTCGGCCGACGAGGATGAGAATGACGCGCCCACGCAGCGGGTGCTGGAGCTGACCGGCGACTCCCACACGTTCACGTTTCATGGCCTTCAGGCCCGGCCGGTGCCGTCCCTGCTGCAGGGTTTCTCCGCGCCTGTGCGGGTGGACTACCCGTGGACGCGGGATCAGCTGATGTTCCTGATGAGTCATGACCCGGATGGCTTTAATCGCTGGGATGCGTCCCAACGCCTGGCCTCGGACGTTATTGAGTCGCTGATGCACCAGCCAAAGGATGTGCGCACGGATCGTCGCTTACTTACGGCCTATCGCCACCTGCTGGCAGACCGGAGCCTGGATCAGGCGCTGGTGGCCCGCATGCTGCAACTGCCCACGGTGGCCGCGCTGATCGAGCAGTCGGAGACGGCCGATGTTCAGGCGATTCATGAGGCGCGTCGCCGGGTTCTCACCGAACTGGCCGTGGAGCTTCGCGACGATCTGGTGGCCTGCTACCGGCGCAATCAGGAATCCGGCGAGTACCGCCTTGAGCCTGAGGACATTGCGCGCCGGGCTCTGAAGAACACCGCGCTGGCGTGGCTGCTGCACGTCAACGATGAGGAAGGCCGCATGCTGGCGGTCAAGCAGTTCGAGGGCGCCACCAATATGACCGACCGTGCCTCTGCGCTGCGGGCGCTGGTCAATTCTGATTTTGAAGGTGACCGACAGCAGGCGCTGGACCGCTTCTATGGTCAGTTCAAGGAGGATCCGCAGGTGGTGGAGCAGTGGTTCGCCATCCAGGCATCCAGTCCGAATGCCGGGTCGCTGGCTCACGTCGAGGCACTGCTCGAACACGAGGCGTTCGACTGGAAGAACCCCAACAAGATCCGGTCCGTGGTGGGTGCCTTTGCGGGCCAGAATCTGTCCCATTTCCACGCGAAGGATGGGTCCGGGTACCGCTTTCTGGCGAAGCATATTCTGGCGCTGGATGAAACCAACCCGCAAATTGCCGCGCGACTGGTGTCACCTCTCACGCGCTGGCGTAAATTCAAAAACGTCTATAGTGAGGGTATGAAGTCGGCGCTGGAAACGCTGAGGGATAAGCCGGATCTGTCCAAAGACGTATACGAGGTAGTCCACAAGTCCCTGAAAGACTGACCGCATGGCCAGGGCGGTGGGGCGTATTGCTGCGCCGCTCTGGTTCACTGGGAAGGGGGTTTCACTTTGCAACAAAATAGTCCTTTTGGATGATGCGAAAGCCGTGTATAAACGGCAACCTGCATCGATGTGACAAAAAAGAAGCCGCAACGGCTCAACAATAGACGCACAGGGTCCAACAATGATCAGAACACGACAGTGGCTGTTAAGCAGCGCCATCGCGCTCTCATTCCTGTCCGGCCCCGCAACGGCGGCCGTTTCCCAATCCCAGGCCAACCAGCTCGGTAATAGTCTGACGCCATTCGGATCTCCGACAGCCGGTAATGACAGCGGCACGATTCCGCAGTGGACTGGCGGACTGACGCCCTCCGACGCGCCGTCTTCTTATGAGGGTACGGGCGATCATCACCCCAATCCGTTTCCGGATGATGAGCGGCTGTTCACTATTAATGCGGATAACGCGGAGCAGTACCGTGAGCATCTCACTCCGGGGTTGATGGCATTGTTGGAGACCTATCCAACCTCATTCGAAATCCCGGTCTACCGCTCGCGGCGGACACACGCCGTACCCGACTGGGTGGCAGCGAACATCAAGGACAACGCCACCAGCGCGACGATTGTGGGTGAGGGCGCGGGTATCGACGGAGCCTACGGTGGGTATCCGTTCCCGATTCTTTCCGGCAACAGTGAGCAGAAGGCCTGGCAAGTGATGTGGAACCACCTGACGCGGTGGCGGGGCATCTACGTCCAGTGGCGGGTTAACGAGTCACCGGTTCAGCAGAACGGGAGCTACTCGCTGGTGAGGTCAAAACGCGAGGCGTATTTTAATTACTATGACCCGAGTGGCGGTGAGTCGACGCTTGATAACCTGATCTTTTACTACCTCTCTTTTACGGAGTCGCCGCCCCGACTGGCCGGCGGCGCCATCCTCGTGCACGAGACCCTGAACCAGATCAAACAACCGCGCTATGGCTGGGGCTATAACGCCGGCCAGCGTCGTGTCCGGCGTGCGCCCAACCTGGCCTACGATTCGCCGATTGCGGCGTCCGACAACCTGCGAACGGCGGACGATACCGACATCTTCAACGGCGCTCTCGATAAGTACGACTGGGAGTATATCGAGCGCAAAGAGGTCTATATTCCCTATAACAACTACAAGCTGGGGAGCCCGGAATACAGCTACGACGAGGTGCTGGGAGTCTCCCACATCAACCCGGACCTGACCCGCTGGGAGCTCCACCGGGTCCACGTTGTGGAAGCGACGTTGAAAGACGACGAGCGTCACATCTACGAGAAGCGCCGCTTCTACGTGGATGCAGACAGCTGGAACGCTGTTCTGGTGGACCAGTATGACGGTCGTGGCGAGCTCTGGCGGGTGACCACTGCCATGACGAAGAATTTTTACGAGCTGCCGGGTGTCTGGAACCAGCTGGAGGTCAACCACGACCTTCAGGCGCGTCGCTATTACGTGCTGGGACTGGACAACGAAGAGCAGCGGACGCGGACGTTCTCGGACGATCCGCCCAGCGAGCGGTACTTTTCGCCGTCATCACTCCGTCGTCGGAGTGTTCGGTAAGCGCAGCGTCGGGTCAGGTTCCGTCTGACCCGGTGGGGCGCTTACAAGCGCGCGACCGGCCCGTTGTCACCTTTCCGGGCATGACAGGCAGTCATGGGAAGGCGTGGATGGGCCGGTTGGCATCGGAGACACGAATCGCACAAGAAAGGCAGAAGTAATGGCTACACCACCATGGATTCGCAGGACGGCTGGCGTTCTGCTCGGGACGGCGCTGACTGTCGGGAGCCCCGTCACCCTGGCGGAGATCGGCGATGTGCTGGAAACGCCCGCCCGGGAGACGAAACTTGCCGATGAGAACCTTCTGACCGACCTGGAGCGCGCCGGAGATCGGCTCGTCGCGGTCGGAGAGCGGGGCCATATCATCTATTCGGACGACCAGGGGGAAACCTGGCGTCAGGCGGAGGTGCCGGTTCAGGTCACCCTGACCGGAGTGGACTTTCCAAACGCCACCAAAGGCTGGGCGGTTGGCCACGGTGGGGTGATTCTGCATTCCCCGGACGGCGGTGAATCCTGGGAGAAGCAGCTCGATGGCTGGGAGGCGGTCGAAAAGCTGGCGGCCTCCCTTGAAGAGAAGATCGCCCGTATGAAGGAGCAGATTGAAGAGGCTCCGGAGGAAGAAAAGGCCGATCTGGAGTGGGACATGGAGGGGGTGCAGATCACCCTGGAAAACCTCAAAGCGGATCAGGCACTGGGACCCTGGAAACCATTTCTGGATGTGGCATTCCAGAATGCCACGACCGGGTTTGCCATTGGCGCCTACGGATTTGTTTTCCGCACGACCGACGGTGGGGAAACCTGGCAGGACTGGTCCTCCAACGTGCCGAACCCGGACGGATTTCACCTGAACGGCCTGGCGGAACTGACCGGAGGCGCTCTGCTCATGGTCGGTGAGGCCGGTACGATGTATCGCTCGACGGACGAGGGCGAAAGCTGGGAGTCGGTTCAGAGCCCCTACACCGGTTCCTGGTTCCATGTGATTGCGACCGGCAACGTCAATGAGGCGATTGCATTCGGGTTGCGGGGCAACACCTTCCGGACAACGGACATGGGTCGTTCCTGGACGGCCGTGACCGATACAAGTGACAGCACCCTCAATAACGGCGTTGTGAACGGCGATGGCCGCATTACGCTGGTTGGCAATGGCGGGGCCGTGCTGGTCAGCACCAATGACGGCGAGAGTTTCCGTCCGATCTTCCGGGATGACCGGGAAGGCGTCCTGGACGCCGAGCCCATCTCGGACACCGAAATGCTGCTGATCGGCGAAGGTGGTGTGAAACGCACCGACCTGAAAGGCCGGAATCTTTGAATCGCGCCCCCGCCGGGCGGAACGGGAATTCAGAAGAGGGTCATTGAATGTCCAACCCCAAGCACGACAAGGGCGAGCACTACCTGACATCGCCGAAAGCCGAGCCGTTCCTGGAGCGGCTGATTTTCAATAACCGGGCCGTGATCCTGGTCGCTTTTTTCATCCTGACACTGTTTCTGGGGTATAACGCGGTCAAGATCCAGCCGGACGCCAGCTTTGAGCGGATGATTCCGCTGGAGCACCCCTACATCGTCAACATGCTCGATCACCGGGAGGACATTGAGAATCTCGGTAACTTCGTGCGGATTGCGGTGGAAGCCAAAGAAGGCGACATCTTCTCGAAGGAATACATGGCCACCCTTGAGAAGATCACCGATGAGGTGTTCTATCTCGATGGTGTTGACCGCAGTGGCCTGAAATCGCTGTGGACTCCGAATGTGCGCTGGGTAGAGGTGACCGAACGGGGGTTTCAGGGCGGTACCGTCATCCCTGATGGCTATGACGGATCGCGCGACAGCCTGGAGCAGCTGCGCCAGAATATCCTGCGTTCCAGTGAAGTCGGGCGACTGGTAGCCGACAACTTCGAGTCCACCATCATCTACGCGCCGCTTTATGAAAAGAACCCGGAAACCGGGGAGCCGCTGGATTACTCGAATCTGTCCCAGGCGCTGGAAACGAAGATCCGCCAGAAGTTTGAAGATCAGAACCCGAACATCGACATCCACATCGTCGGTTTCGCGAAGAAAGTTGGCGACCTGATCGAGGGCATCGCCTCGATTGCCTGGTTTGCCGGCATTACGATCGTTCTGACCACCATTCTGCTGTTCTGGTACTCGCGGTGTATCGCCGGGACTCTGGTGCCGGTTCTCTCTTCCATCATCGCCGTCTTCTGGCAGCTGGGTATTCTGCGTCTGCTCGGCTATGGGATGGATCCGTACTCGGTTCTGGTGCCGTTCCTGGTGTTTGCGATCGGGATCAGTCACGGGGTCCAGGTGGTCAACGCCATGGCCATTGAGGCTGCGAAAGGCTTTGATCCGCTGACCGCGGCTCGTCTGGCGTTCCGGGCGCTTTATATCCCGGGCATTCTGGCGTTGATTTCCGATGCATTTGGCTTCCTGACCCTGCTGTTCATCGAGATCGACGTCATCCGCGATCTGGCGGTCGCCGCCGGTATCGGTGTGGCAGTCATTATCGTGACCAACCTGGTTCTGCATCCGCTGATCATGTCCTACATCGGCATTACCAAAGGCGGCGTCAAGCATGTGCAGAACCACGGCGAGAAGCAGGACCGGAAGTGGCGTGTCATGTCCTACTTCTCCCACCCGGGGGTCGCACCGGTCTCGCTTCTGATCGCCCTGATGGGCCTGGGTCTGGGTATCTATTACAAACAGGACCTGAAAGTCGGTGACCTGGATCAGGGGGCGCCGGAACTCCGCGCGGACTCGCGCTACAACCTCGACAACAAGTTCATCATCGATAACTACTCCACCAGTGCCGACATTCTGGTGGTGATGGTGGCGACGCCCGAAGAGGAATGCACCCGTTATCCGGTGTTGCGTGCGATGGACACCCTCCAGTGGGAGCTTGCGAATACGCCGGGCGTGCAGTCCACGGCATCGCTGGCCGATGTGTCCAAAACGGTTGCCAAGGCACTGAGCGAGGGCAACTGGAAGTGGTACGAGCTGCCACGTAACCAGACCATCATCAATGCCACCATCCGTGAGGCACCGCCCGGATTGATCAACACGGACTGTAGCCTGACGCCCTTGCTGGTGTTCCTGGAGGATCACAAGGCTGAGACGCTGCGGACGGTGACGGATCGTGTCGAGACGTTCATTGCCGAGAACAGCAACGATCAGCACACGTTCAAGCTGGCAGCGGGTAACGCCGGTGTGGAGGCGGCCACCAACGAGGTCATCTCCAAGGCGAAGAACATGATGCTCGTGTTCGTCTATGCCGTGGTGAGTGTGCTGTGCTTCCTGACATTCCGGTCGATCCGGGCCGTGGCCTGTGTCGTGATTCCGCTGGTGCTGACCTCCATTCTCGCCGAGGCGATCATGGCGGTGATGGGGATCGGGATCAAAGTCGCGACACTGCCGGTGATTGCTCTGGGCGTGGGTATCGGTGTTGACTACGGCATCTATATCTACAGCAAGCTGGAGCGCTACCTGCTGGAAGGCAAGCCGTTGCAGGAAGCCTACTTCGAGACGCTGCGCTCAACCGGTAAAGCCGTGATGTTCACGGGTGTCACCCTGGGCATCGGCGTTGTGACCTGGATCTTCTCGCCGATCAAGTTCCAGGCTGACATGGGCCTGCTGCTGTTCTTCATGTTCCTCTGGAACATGGTCGGGTCGATCTGGCTGCTGCCGGCTCTGGCGCGCTTCCTGCTGCGCCCGGACCGGATGGTGGCCAAGGCCCGCGAAGCGGAGTCGAAGAGATAGATTCGACAAAAGTCTGAGACTGAAAAAGCCCGCAATGCGGGCTTTTTCTATTATAGTCAGCGTGTTACCGGGGGCGGTTCCGCTTTATTTCCAAGGGCCTTTGGTCTATGTTGAACGTTGTAGGTCAGTGGGCCCGGGGCTCTTTAAATTGACCGGAAAGCGTGCCACGCCGGTCAGGGACGGGCGCCGGCCCTTCATCGACAGAAAAAGGATTCGAAAAATGACAATTCGACAGAAACTCTCGACGGCAGCACTTGCCACGGCAGTTGGCCTGGGACTGGGCGCCGGGCAGGTATCGGCTCAGGAGCAGCAGTTCGTAACCATCGGTACGGGCGGCGTGACGGGTGTCTATTACCCGGCCGGCGGCGCGATCTGCCGTCTGGTGAACAAGGACCGGGAAGAGCACGGTATCCGTTGTTCCGTGGAAAGCACAGGCGGCTCGGTCTACAACCTCAACGCCATCAGCCAGGGTGAGCTGGACCTCGCCGTGGCGCAGTCCGACTGGCAGTACCATGCCTACAATGGCTCCAGTGAGTTTGATGGCAACGCCAACAAGAAGCTGCGCGCCGTCTTCTCGCTGCATCCGGAACCGTTTACCGTTGTCGCCCGCAAAGGTGCCGGCATCCGAGACTTTAAGGACCTTGAAGGCAAGCGGGTCAGCGTGGGCAACCCGGGCTCGGGTCAGCGCGCCACGGCCGAGGTGCTGATGGAGGAAATGGGCTGGACCATGGATAAGTTCGGTCTGGCGGCGGAGCTGAAAGCGTCCGAACAGTCACAGGCGCTGTGTGACAACAATATCGACGCGTTCTTCTACACCGTCGGCCATCCTTCCGGCTCCATCAAGGAAGCGACCACGTCCTGTGACAGTGTGCTGGTGAACGTCGATAACGAGGCGACCCAGTCGCTCGTGGACGAGAATCCGTACTACCGCGTGGCAACCATTCCGGGCGGCATGTACCGCGGCAACGACCAGGACACCACGACCTTCGGTGTGGCCGCGACGTTCGTCACTTCTTCCGATGTCAGTGAGAAGGTGGTTTACGAGGTAGTTCAGGCGGTCTTCGAGAATTTCGAGACATTCAAGCGCCTCCACCCGGCCTTCGAGAACCTGAAGAAGGAAGACATGGCGTCTGATGCCCTGAGTGCGCCACTGCATGAAGGGGCGAAGACGTACTATCAGGAAGCCGGGCTCATTGAGTAACCGGTTGTGTGGCGGGGCAGGGCCTCGCCACACCGGTATTCATTCCCGACCACGGCGCCGGCCCCTGCGGGCCGGCGCTCTTCCCTGAAAGGTTTTCATTGATGGCCAACCAACACACCCCGTCTTCTGACGATCCGGGGCGTCCGGACGTTGACTCGGTTCTTCAGACTGAAACCGGCGGTCGCGCAGCCACGGGCCCAGCTGCGGTTATTCTGTTCATCGTGCCGGTGGTCTGGTCCCTGTTCCAGATCTGGATCGCTTCGCCGCTGCCGTTCATGCTGGAGTTCGGCATTTTCAACTCCACGGAAACGCGTTCCATTCACCTGGCGTTTGCGATCTTTCTCGCCTATGCCAGTTTCCCGATGATCAAGGGACGGACGACCACCCACGTTCCGGTGTATGACTGGATTCTGGCGTTGTTGGCCGCGTTCGCCGCGTCCTACATCTACGTTTTCTATCAGGAACTGGCGCAGCGCCCGGGCGCGCCGATCCTGCAGGATATGATCGTGGCGCTCGGTGGCCTGGTGCTGCTCCTTGAGGCGACACGCCGCGCGTTGGGGCTGCCTCTGACGATTGTTGCCGCGGTTTTTATCGTCTATTCCGTTGCCGGCCCGTACATGCCGGCCGTCATCGCTCATAAAGGCGCCAGCCTGGAAAAGCTGGCGGCCCATCAATGGCTGGGGACCGAAGGGGTCTTCGGCGTTGCGCTCGGTGTCTCTACCAGCTTTGTCTTCCTGTTTGTGCTCTTCGGCGCGTTACTTGAGAGGGCGGGCGCTGGCAATTATTTCATCAAGGTGTCATACGCCCTTCTGGGCCACATGCGCGGTGGGCCGGCCAAGGCGGCCGTGGTATCCAGTGGCCTCAGTGGCGTTATTTCCGGCTCCTCCATCGCCAATGTGGTGACGACCGGGACCTTTACGATCCCCCTGATGAAGCGGGTCGGGTTTCCGGCGACCAAGTCCGGTGCGGTTGAAGTGGCCGCGTCCACCAATGGTCAGCTGACGCCGCCCATCATGGGCGCGGCGGCGTTCCTGATGGTTGAATACGTGGGCATTTCCTATCTGGAAGTGGTCAAGCACGCCATCCTGCCTGCGCTGATTTCCTACGTGGCGCTGATCTATATCGTCCATCTCGAAGCCTGCAAGCTGCGGATGAAGGGCATCGAAAGGCTGGATCGTCCCACCGTCTCGCAACGGTTGCTCAACTGGGTCGTGATGCTGATCGGGCTGTGCGTGCTCACCTTCGCGGTCTACTACGGGGTTGGATGGACCAAGGGTCTAATGGGCCCGGCGGCGCCCTGGGTGCTGGCGGTGATGCTGGCCATCATCTACGTCGCGTTGATTGCCTACTCGGCCCGTTTTCCGGAGCTGGATCAGGAACATGGCGATATCAGTGAGTTGCCCCCGGTGGGTCCGACCGTCAAAACCGGCCTGTACTTCCTGTTGCCCGTTGTGGTGCTGGTGTGGTGTCTGACGGTCGAGCGGCTGTCTCCCCAGCTGTCGGCGTTCTGGGCGACGATCTTCATGATCGGGATCGTCGTGACCCAGCGCCCGCTCCAGAACTTCTTCCGCAATCGCGGCCATCTGTTCGGGGCGCTCAAAGGTGGGGCGTCCGACCTCATCCATGCGTTCGCGACTGGCGGGCGGAACATGGTCGGTATCGGTGTGGCAACCGCCACGGCCGGGGTCGTTGTCGGTACGGTCACGCTGACCGGCATTGGTCTGGTGATGACCGAGTTTGTTGAGTTCATCTCCGGCGGCAACCTGCTGTTGATGCTCATCTTCACGGCGATTATCAGCCTGATTCTGGGGATGGGGCTGCCCACCACGGCCAACTACATTGTGGTCTCGACGCTGATGGCACCGGTGATCGTGACCCTGGGGGCTGAGAACGGCCTGATCGTGCCGCTGATCGCTGTCCACCTGTTCGTGTTCTATTTCGGCATACTGGCGGACGACACGCCGCCCGTGGGCCTGGCCGCCTACGCGGCGGCGGCGATATCCGGGGCCGATCCCATCCGCACGGGTGTACAGGGCTTCACCTACGACATCCGGACAGCGATCCTGCCGTTCATGTTTATCTTCAACACCCAGCTGCTGTTGATCGGGCTGACCGGATGGTTTGATCTGCTGGTAACCATCGCCAGTGCGGTGACCGCCATGCTGGTGTTCTCGGCCGCTACGCAGGGCTATTGGTTCACGAAGAGCCACAAGTGGGAAAGTGTCGTGCTGCTGTTGCTGGCGTTTACGTTCTTCCGGCCGGGCTTCTGGTGGGACATGATCTACCCGCCCACGGAGATGCGTCCGGGGGCGACCCTCATGGAACAGGTCGAGAAAACGCCGGCGGACAGCAAGCTGATCGTTAAGGCGTCCGGGACGACCATCGAGGGTGCCGAGAAATCCACCTACATTGCGTTTGAGCTGCCTGCCGGAGAGACGCCCGAGAAGCGCCTAACGGCGACCGGCATGGAACTGAGCCCGGATGGCGACAGGATGGCGGTGGACTACGTGGAGTACGGCAGCCCGGCACAGAACGAGGGGCTGGCCTACGGCTGGACGATTGACGCCGTGCAGGCTGAGCTGGAGAGGCCTCCAAAGGAACTGATGTTCATTCCGGCGCTGCTGATACTGGGCCTGATCGCGTGGGGGCAACTGCGCCGGCGACCGCCTGAGGATGCCATTGCGACAGTGTGAAGCGTCTCATGACAGGTTGGGTGGCCGCTGGTAGAATGCGGCTCGCGCCCGCGACTCGTAACGCGGTCACCCGACACCATGTGGTCTTTCGTACGGATCACCGCTGACAGGAGACAGTTGCATGCCCGTTATTACCCTGCCGGATGGCAGTCACCGCCGTTTTTCCCAACCCGTCACTGTTCATGATGTGGCCGCCGATATCGGCGCCGGCCTGGCGAAGGCCGCGATTGCCGGTCGTGTCGATGGCACGCTGGTCGATACCAGCTATGAGATTGCCGACGATGCCGAACTGGCCATTGTGACCGAGCGGGATGAGGACGGTCTGGAGATCATCCGGCACTCCACCGCGCACCTGCTGGCCATGGCCGTCAAGGACCTTTTCCCGACCGCTCAGGTGACGATCGGACCGGTGGTGGACGAAGGGTTCTATTACGACTTCAAGTACGACCGGGCCTTTACCACGGAAGACCTGGAGCGTATCGAGCAGCGCATGACGGAGCTGGCGAAGGAAGACTATACGGTCACGCGCTCTGAGCTGTCCCGCGAAGAAGCGGTGCGCCTGTTCGATGAGATGGGCGAGGAGTACAAGGTCCGCATCATTGAGGACATCCCGGGCGATGAAAAGCTGTCGTTCTACCGTCAGGGCGACTTCATCGACCTGTGCCGGGGACCGCACGTGCCGAACACCGGCAAGCTCAAGGCCTTCAAGCTGACCAAGGTGGCTGGTGCCTACTGGCGGGGCGACACGGACAACGAACAGCTCCAGCGCGTCTACGGTACCGCCTGGGCCAACAAGAAGGACCTGAAGGCGTACCTGCGTCGGCTGGAGGAAGCTGAGAAGCGGGACCACCGCAAGATTGGCAAGAAGATGAACCTGTTTCACATGCAGGAAGAAGCCCCGGGCATGGTGTTCTGGCACCCCAACGGCTGGAGCCTGTATCAGGAAGTGGAGCAGTACATGCGCGCGATGCAGCGCAAGCACGGTTATCAGGAGATCCGCACGCCGCAGGTGGTGTCCCGCACGCTGTGGGAGCGCTCTGGCCACTGGGACAAGTTCGGCGATGACATGTTCACCACGGAGTCGGAAAAGCACGACTTCGCTATCAAGCCGATGAACTGCCCGTGCCACATCCAGGTGTTCAATCAGGGGCTGACCAGCTACAAGGATCTGCCGCTGCGGCTGGCCGAATTCGGCTCCTGCCATCGCAACGAGGCCTCCGGTGCGCTTCATGGGCTGATGCGGGTGCGCGGGTTTACGCAGGACGATGCCCACATCTTCTGCGAAGAGTCGAGCATTCAGTCCGAGGTGTCTGCCTTCATCGACATGCTGCACGAGGTCTATGCGGATTTCGGCTTCAACCGGATTCAGTACAAGCTCTCGACGCGACCGGAGAAGCGGGTCGGTTCCGATGAGATCTGGGACAAGGCCGAAGCGGCGCTGGAGGAAGCGCTGAACCGTCAGGGTGTGGAGTGGGACCTGCTGCCGGGCGAGGGGGCGTTCTACGGGCCGAAGGTCGAGTTCTCCCTGCAGGACTGCATTGGCCGGGTCTGGCAGTGCGGCACGATCCAGGTGGATTTCTCCATGCCGGGACGGCTGGGCGCCCAGTATGTGGCGGACGATTCGGAGCGTCGCACGCCCGTGATGCTGCATCGGGCGGTGCTGGGATCGTTCGAGCGGTTTATCGGCATCCTGATCGAGGAATACGAAGGGATCTTCCCAACCTGGCTGGCGCCGACGCAGGTGGCTGTGATGAGCATCACGGACAACCAGCGTGACTATTGTGCGGACGTGGCCAAATCCCTTGAAAAATCCGGTTTCCGGGTCAATGCAGACTTGAGAAACGAGAAGATCGGCTTTAAAATTCGCGAGCACACGATTGACAGGGTTCCGTACCTCCTTGTCGTGGGTGATAAGGAAGTGGAAAACGGGACCGTCGCGGTCCGGACCCGCAAAGGCGAGGATCTGGGCACGCTGTCTCTGGACGATTTCCGGCGTATGTTGTCGGAAGACGTCGCACGTAAAGGTCGAACCGAAACGGAGAACTGATTATCAAACAGCGAGCGAATCGGGGTGGGCGAGCGCCCAAAGCGCCCATCAATCGCAATATCCAGGCGACCGAAGTTCGTCTGATCGCCGAGGACGGTGAACAGGTCGGCATCGTGCCGATCGAAGAAGCCCTGGAAAAGGCGACAGAGGCCGAGCTGGATCTGGTCCAGGTGTCCAACTCCGATCCGATCGTCTGTAAGATCATGGACTACGGCAAGAAGGTCTTCGAAGAGAAGAAGGCCAAGGCCGCTGCGAAGAAAAAGCAGAAGCAGGTCCAGGTCAAGGAAGTGAAATTCCGGCCAGGCACGGAAGAAGGGGATTATCAGGTCAAACTACGCAACCTGGTACGTTTCCTTGAAAACGGGGACCGGGGCAAGGTCACGATTCGTTTCCGCGGCCGTGAGATGGCACACCAGGAAATCGGTATGCAGCTCATGAACCGCATCGAAGGCGACATCGAGGAACTGGCCCAGGTCGAGCAACGGCCAAAAATGGAAGGCCGGCAGATGACCATGGTCGTTGCCCCCCGAAAGAAGAAGTAACGCCTGCGATACCGATCTCGGGAGCCCGTGCCGTTCCCGTAGCCCCGCCCCGGTGGCGGGGCGTCGTCGTTTCAGGGGTTGCCACGATTCCATAAAATGCGGAGTTTTAGAAATGCCTAAGATGAAAACCAAGAGCGGGGCCGCCAAGCGGTTCAAGAAGACCGGTAACGGCTTCAAGCACAAGCACGCCTTCACCAGTCACATCCTGACGAAGAAGAGCCCCAAGCGTAAGCGCAACCTCCGTGGCACCTCCCAGGTGGACCAGCGGGACGTTCGTGCTGTTAAGCGCATGATTGCCAAGTAACCGTCAGGATCAGGAGAAGGATTGAACCATGCCTCGCGTTAAACGTGGTGTCGTTGCACACCGTCGTCACAAGAAGATCATGGACCAGGCAAAGGGCTACTACGGCGCCCGGAGCCGCGTCTACCGTGTCGCCAAGCAGGCGGTCATCAAGGCGCAGCAGTACGCCTACCGTGACCGTCGTAACCGGAAGCGCCAGTTCCGGGCCCTGTGGATTTCCCGGATCAATGCCGGTGCCCGGGCCAACGGCCTGAGCTACAGCCGTCTGATTTCCGGCCTGAAGAAGGCCAATGTGGAAATCGACCGCAAGGTGCTGGCGGATCTGGCCATGAACGAGCAGCAGGCGTTCGCTGCTGTCGTTGAAAAAGCCAAGGCCGCACTGTAAGGCCGACGCTCTTTCGGAACGTCGCGAATCGGAGATGCGCTCGCATCTCCACGAAAGGGGAAGGGCATGCTCTTCCCCTTTTTGTTTGTTAATCTCTGATTTTACCGATAAAACCGACTTCGGAGCAGGGTCAATGGAGAACCTTGAGCAACTGGTGGAAGACGGTCTCGCGGCGGTGTCCGGGGCCGGCGACCTGCGCAGTCTCGACCAGGTCCGTGTGGATTACCTGGGCAAGAAGGGCGTCCTCACGCAGCAACTCAAATCCCTCGGTGAACTGCCGGCCGACGAGCGCCCGGCCGCGGGGCAGCGGATCAACCAGGCGAAGCAGCAGGTTCAGGACGCGATTTCTGCCCGCAAGGAGGCACTCGAAACCGCCGCACTGGATCAGAAGCTGTCTGCCGAATCCATTGACGTGACCCTGCCCGGGCGTGGCCAGGAGAAAGGCGGGCTGCATCCGGTCACCCGTACCCTGGAACGCATCGAGCAGTTTTTCGCCCAGGCCGGCTATACCGTTGAGCAGGGCCCGGAGATCGAAGACGATTACCACAATTTCGAAGCGCTCAATATACCCGAGCATCACCCGGCGCGGGCGATGCACGACACCTTCTATTTCAACCCGGGCACGTTGCTGCGGACCCATACCTCGCCGGTCCAGATCCGCACCATGGAGAACAGCGAGCCGCCGTTCCGGATGATCTGCCCGGGCCGGGTCTACCGCTGTGACTCCGACATGACCCACACGCCGATGTTCCACCAGGTGGAAGGTCTGCTGGTGGAAAAGGACGTCAGCTTTGCGGATCTCAAAAGCACCGTGGAGGAGTTCCTGCGGGTGTTTTTTGAAAAGGACCTGGCGGTCCGGTTCCGCCCGTCGTACTTCCCGTTCACCGAGCCCTCCGCCGAAGTGGACATTGAGTGGGGGCGCGAAGAGGACGGCTCCATCAAATGGCTTGAGGTGATGGGTTGCGGCATGGTGCACCCGACTGTATTCAATTACTGCAATGTGGATCCGGAGCGGTACCGCGGGTTTGCCTTCGGTATGGGCGTCGAACGACTGGCCATGCTGCGCTATGGCGTCAACGACCTGCGGATGTTCTTTGACAATGATCTGCGCTTCCTGCGCCAGTTCCGCTGATCGATCGCATCGACACACGAATCCGGACTTCAGAACAGGGCAACAGACATGAAATTCAGTGAACAGTGGCTGCGTGACTGGGTCAATCCATCCATCGATTCCCAGGCGCTTGTCGAGCAGATCACCATGGCCGGTCTCGAGGTGGACGACGTCCTGCCGGTGGCCGGTGATTTCAGCGGTGTGGTTGTGGGGCGCGTGGTGTCCGTGGAGCCGCACCCGGATGCCGACAAGCTCCGCGTCTGTCAGGTAGAGGGCAGTAACGGCACGGTCCCGGTGGTCTGTGGTGCGCCGAACGTGCGAGAAGGCATGCGGGCGCCGTTTGCCGAAGTTGGGGCGCAGTTGCCAGGCGACTTCAAGGTGAAGAAAGCCAAACTTCGCGGTCAGCCATCGGAGGGCATGCTGTGTGCCGCCTCCGAGCTGGGTCTGTCCGACGATCACGACGGTCTGCTCGAGCTCGCCAGCGACGCGCCGGTGGGTGCAGACCTGCGGCGGTATCTTCAGCTCGACGATGTGACGATCGACGTTGATCTGACTCCCAACCGCAGCGACTGCCTGTCTCTGCGCGGTCTGGCGCGCGAGGTGGGTGTTCTGAACCGGATTCCGGTTGACGTTGATGAACCGCGAACGGTTCCGGCTGCCCACTCGGAAGTGGTGGATGTACGGGTGGAGGCGGCCTCTGACTGTGCCCGCTATCTGGGACGGGTGATCCGCAATGTGGATCTGACCGCGGAAACACCTCTCTGGATGACCGAACGACTGCGCCGTTCGGGGATTCGTGCCATTGATCCGGCGGTGGATGTCACCAACTACGTGATGCTGGAACTGGGACAGCCGCTCCACGCGTTCGATCGCGCCGAAATCAGCGGCGGTATCGTCGTGCGCCTGGCGCAGCCTGAGGAAAAACTGGTCCTGCTGGACGGTCAGGAAGTCACGCTGACGCAGGACACGCTGGTCATCGCCGATCACGACAAGCCGATTGCCATTGCTGGCGTCATGGGCGGTGAGCACTCCGGCGTCAATGACAATACCCGTGACCTGATCCTGGAGGCGGCGTGGTTTAACCCGATTACGATTTCCGGCAAGGCCCGGGAATACGGGCTGCACACGGACGCCTCACACCGCTTTGAACGGGGTGTCGACCCGAAACTGACGCGTCAGGCCATGGAGCGGGCAACGCAGCTGCTGATGGATATTGTCGGCGGCGAACCGGGCGAGATCGTGGAAGTGAAGAGCGACGCCGATCTGCCTGACGAGCCGATTGTTGAGCTGCGTGAGGCGCGGGTGTCGGCGGTGCTGGGCATGGACATCGGTCGGACCGAGATTGAGGAAATTCTGACCCGGCTGGGGCTGCACATCGACAAACTGACCCGTGATGGCTGGAAGGTCCATGTGCCGAGCTTCCGCCCGGACATTGCCATCGAGGAAGACCTCATCGAGGAGATCGGGCGCATCTATGGCTACAACAACCTGCCGGTAACCGAGCCCAGTGGCAGCCTTGGGCTGCGACCCGGTAACGAGGCCCGTCGCCCGCTGTCCTCCGTCCGCTCGCTGCTTGTGAACCGTGGCTATCAGGAAGCGATTACCTACAGTTTTGTGGACCCGGACACCCAGGCGCTACTGGACCCGGATCATACCGGCATCGAACTGGCCAACCCCATCTCGTCGGACATGGCTGTGATGCGGACCAGTCTCTGGAGTGGTCTTCTGAAAACTGTGGCGTACAACCAGAACCGTCAGCAGAACCGGGTTCGGCTGTTCGAAACGGGCCTGCGCTTTCTCAAGGGCGACAAGGGCATTGATCAGGTACCGATGCTGGCGGGCGCCGTCACTGGCCCGCGTGACCCGGAAAGCTGGGTCAACGGGCGCCAGATGGTCGATTTCTTCGATGTGAAAGGCGATCTGGAGGCGCTCTTTGATCTGCTGGGCGTGAGCGCGTCCTTCGAGACCGGCAGTCACCCGGCACTGCACCCCGGGCAGACGGCCGCGATCCACCGGGATGGCGAGTTCGTGGGATGGCTGGGGGCGCTGCACCCGAATGTGCAGAAAAAGCTCGATCTGAATGGCACGGTCTTCGTCTTTGAGCTATTCTTGAATTCGGTACTCTCCGGATATGTGCCTCATTTCAAAGAATTTTCAAAATTCCCGGAAGTACGGCGGGATCTGGCGATCGTCCTGGATGATGGCGTCCCGTATGCCGACGTTGAGCGTATCGCCCGCGAGCGGGCCGGAGACCAGTTGAACGCTGTCCGCGTGTTTGACGTGTTTACCGGAGAGTCCATTGGCGAAGGCCGCAAGAGTCTGGCGGTCAGCCTGGTCTGGCAGCATCCGGAGCGAACGCTCAATGATGAAGAGGTTCAGGACTGCTTCAATGACGTGATTGAGTCGTTGAAAGCAGAACTGGGTGCCACACTGAGGAGCTAATGCAATGGCGGCTTTGACAAAGGCGGATATGGCGGAACGCCTGTTCGATGAGCTGGGTCTGAATAAGCGTGAGGCCAAGGAGATGGTGGAGGCCTTCTTTGGCGAGATCAGCGAGTCGCTCAGTCACAACGAGCAGGTTAAGCTTTCCGGATTTGGCAATTTTGATCTGCGGGACAAGAAAGAGCGCCCCGGCCGAAATCCGAAGACCGGGGAAGAGATTCCGATCAGTGCGCGTCGTGTGGTGACGTTCCGGCCCGGGCAGAAACTGAAGCAGAAAGTTGAAGACTATGCTGGAACCGAGCAATAACAACGAGCTGCCGCCGATCCCAGGCAAACGCTACTTCACCATCGGTGAAGTGGCGGACCTGTGCAGTGTGAAGGCGCATGTACTGCGGTACTGGGAGCAGGAATTCCCGCAGCTGTCGCCGGTCAAGCGCCGGGGCAACCGACGGTACTACCAGCGTGCGGACGTGCTCACCATCCGCCAGATCCGCAGCCTGCTCTACGATCAGGGCTACACCATTGGTGGGGCCAAGCAGAAGCTCGACAGCAAGGAAATTGAGGACGACACGTCCCAGTATCGCCAGCTCATTCGTCAGATGATTGCCGAGCTGGAAGACGTGCTGGATGTGCTCAACACGCCGGCCCGGTAAGTCCCCTGATTGGCCACGGAAAGCACGGAAACGCCCTTCGAGCGAAATCGAAAAGGTTTGACTGTTTTAAGGTCTGAAGGTTTTAAAGTTTTGGAAGCAGGCCTCGTGAGGTTATCCGCTTTAAGACTTTCATACTTTAAAACTTTTATTGCCCCATGTCTTTTGTGTCTAACCCCGCTTTATCAACACCATTCCTTACCATTCCGTCATCGCCGGAACTTCGAAGCCAGGGTAGGCTCTCACGGTCTTCACAGTCATGAAAAAAAGGAACTCGCCATGCCGCTTTCCCGCTCCCCGCTACTGATCGCTGGATTCTGTGCCGGTCTGGCGCCGTCGATGGCACTGGCGAAAGTCACTGCGGTGACCCTGTTCCCGGATCAGGCCACGATTGAACGTGAAGAGCGGGTGACGCTGGAGCCCGGGGAAGGGCAGGTGACCATTCGAAACCTCTCGCCCGGCCTGCAGCCGGAGTCACTGCGTGTGGCTCTGGAGAGTGGCGATGGCCTTGTCATCCGACATGTGGACAGTCGCCGAGTGGCTTCCAGCCAGGCCTGGGAAGCCCGGCAACGATCACTGCGCGAAACGCTGCAGTCGCTGCGGGATGAGCGTCAGACACTGACCGATCGCATCCAGGTCGCCCAGTACCGTGTGGATCTGGTGGAATCACGGATCGCCGGGCAGGGAACGGGGGATTCGGCGTCCAGTGGAAGTGACGGACTGGAGGCTCGGATTACGGAGTCCGCCACGGACGCCCTGGCGACGATACGGGCAGTTGAAAAAGAGCGCCGAACGCTGGACCAGGAAATCGAGCGGGTGCGGAAAGAGCTCGAGGCTCTGGGTCAGGGCCGCAAGTCGTCCATGGCGGTGACGATTGAATATGTGTCACCGGCGGCGGTTGATGCGACGGCACACCTGACTTACCAGACGCGCTCGGCAGGGTGGTCCCCCGCCTATGAGGCGCGCCTGGAGACAGCGGACAGTAAGATGGCGCTTCACTATCAGGCGGATGTAAGGCAGCAGACGGGTCGGGACTGGGAGGACGTGTCGATGACGCTCTCGACAGCCCGTGTGTCGGCAGGAGGGCGGTTGCCTGATCCGCCGCCGTATCAGGTCGACCTGTTCGAGCCGCGGCCTGAACCCGCCCAGGAAGCCGATGCCGCCCTGAAAATGGCGGTTCCGTCGAGTGCCGGTCGCGCCCGACAGGAGACAGCAAAGCTGGAGCAACGAGGGATGACCCGCACCTGGCAGCTTCCGGGGTCGGTCAGTCTGCCCAGCGATGGCCGGGGCCGCCGGCTGACGGTGTCCGAGACCGTTCTGGACGCGAATGTGGCCGTGCACGCCGTGCCGGAAATCAACCCGGCGGCCTATATTCACGCGGCGGCCACCTACGACGGCGAAGCGGTACTGCCGGCCGGGTCGGTGAACCTGATCCAGGATGGCGTCTTCACCGGGCAGTCCCACCTCGACACCATCCGGCCTGGTGGGGAGCTGGACCTGTCCTTCGGCGTGGATGATCGGGTGCGTGTGGACACCCGTGTCGCGGATGAGAGCCGGGGCACCAAGGGCATGCTGAGTGGCGACGCCTGGGTGCGCCGGCAGCTCGTCTTCGAGGTCAGCAATCACCACGATCAGCCGGTCACGCTGAAAGTCTTCGGCCGGCTGCCGGTGGCCCGCCACGACGACATTACCGTCTCAACACTGGAGCTGACCAAGCCCTCCGAGCGCGACGTGGACGACAAGCTGGGACTGCTGGCCTGGGATCTGGAGCTGGCGCCGGGGGACCATCAGGACCTGACGCTGGGCTACGAGATCGCCTATCCCGAGGAAAAGACGCTGCGCTGGTGAGTGTCCCGTCTGATTCATTTGCTGACCGACGTCGTACCGCTGGCGCCTCTGGCCGGGCCGCTCAGTCGATCAGCGAATGATCCGACGGGGCATTAGCGGACGACAAACACTGAGACATCACTGTGCCGGACGATATTGGCGGCGTTGGAGTGCAGGATGTGCAGTCGGTCGCCAATGCCGGGTGGGTGTGAGGCGAGGACCACCAGGTCAGCGCCGGAGTCACTGATGGCCTCCAGCAGTTTGTCTTCCAGCTCCACAGCCGTATCGACGGACTCGATGACCTGGCTGGTGGTGTCGATGCCGTGGGTCTCGCCCTGCTCCTGGGCAAAGGTTGCCAGCTTCTGGGCGAGTTCCTGCGGATTATGCGCGGCACTGGATGGTGCGCTGCTCGTCACGGTGACGTAATGAAGGGTGGCGCTGTAGTGTCGGGCCATGTCGATGGCCGTCTGGAGCGCTTTGCTCATTTTGTCCGTGTGGGACAGATCAACGGGCACCAGAATCCGTTTGTACATGGTCGCCTCCATTCGTTGCAGAGTGTGCGGCTGCGAATTCAACCGTTACGGTGATTGTCGCACCACAGCGGCGCGCCTGCCATCCTGTCCGGATAAACGGTCGCCAGGCGACCTCTCAGGCCTTGAAGTCGGACTTGTCGAGGCCATGTTTTTTCATCTTCTCGTACAGTGTCTTACGGGCGATCCCAAGCCGGACCATCGTGTCCTTGATGCTGCCCTGGCAATCGTTGAGGGCAGAGACGAGCAGGGAGCGCTCAAATCCATCGATCATTTCCCCGAGTGTCTCGCGTCCCGTGATGTTGGCCTGAGTGTCGCCGCCACTGTCGTCGAGGGCGGACGGGCCGAGCAGAACATAACGCTCTGCCAGATTGCGCAGTTCCCGCACATTGCCCGGCCAGTCGTGGCGCATCAACCGGGCGGCTTGAGCCGCGTTCAGCGGGATGCTCTCGCGGTCGTATCGGGCGGCCGCGATCAGGGCGAAGTGGTGGAACAGCATCGGTATGTCGTTCTCGCGCTCACGCAGCGGAGGGATGGCGATCTCCACGACGTTGAGGCGATAGTACAGGTCTGACCGGAACTCGCCCTGCTCGCTGAGGCTCCGCAGGTCGGCCTTGGTGGCGGCAATCACCCGCACATCCACGTCAATTTCGTGATTGCTGCCGAGCCGTTCCACGCGCTGCTCTTCCAGCACCCGCAGGAGCTTGACCTGCAGCAGCATGGGCATGCTTTCGACTTCATCCAGAAACAGGGTGCCGCCCTGGGCGTGCTCAATCTTGCCGATCCGGCGCTTGTCCGCTCCGGTGAACGCGCCTTTTTCGTGACCAAAGAGTTCGCTCTCGATCAGGTTTTCAGGGACCGCACCGCAGTTGATGGCGACGAAGTTGTGGTCGCTTCGGTTGCTGTTCTCGTGGATGTAACGGGCGATGGCGTCCTTGCCGGAACCGGTTTCGCCACGGAGCAGGACGTTGGCGGAATTGTCCAGCAACGGGTCGATGGACAGAACAACCGTCCTCATCGCTGGGGAGTCGCCAAGGATGCGGGGACCGGGGCGGGCAAAATGGCGGAGTTGGGCCTTCAGACGGCGGTTTTCCAGGGCCAGGTGGCGCTTTTCCAGCGCATGACGAAGCAGTTCGATCAGCTCGTCGTGATCGAACGGTTTCTCGATGAAGTCATAGGCGCCGCGCTGCATGGCTGTGACCGCGGTGCTGATGTCCCCCTGACCGGTGAGGATGATCACCGGGATGGACTCGTCCATGGCCTGGACCCGTTCCATGATTTCCAGCGCGTCCATGCAGGGCATGTTGTAGTCGCACAGCACGACGCCCTCGAACTCCGGGGAGATGGCCGCCAGGCCGGACTGGCTCTCGCCGTAACACTGAACCGGCATGTCCTCCAGAGCGAGCGCCTGGGCGATGGCCTGGCGGATATGCGGATCGTCGTCGATGAAGATGACCTCGGGGTCCGTCATGCCGTCTCCTCACGCGCATTGAGCACCAGAATGAATTCGGCGCCGTCGCCGTCCGGGCGATTGTGGCCGGTCAGCCGACCGCCGAGAGCATCGACGATCTGTCGGGAAATGGACAGGCCCAGCCCAAGGCCCTGTTTCATGGACTTGGTCGTATAGAACGGCTCAAAAATCTGGTCGCTGTCGGCCGGTAGCCCGGGTCCATTGTCCTGTACCCGGCACACCCACGTCGCGCCGTCCCTTTCAATGGTGATGGCCACTCTCGGGTTGGTGATGCCGTCCACGGCCTGTGTCGCGTTGCCGATCAGGTTGACCATGACCTGTTCGATACGAATGGTATCACCATGGCACAGCACCGGTGCCTCCGGCCGCCGCCAGTCGATGGCCACGCCTTCGCTCGTGGCTTGAGACTGGACAATCTTGAGGGCCGCGTCGATGGGTAGCCGCAGATCCACGGAGGCGGGCGGCCCCTCGGACTTGCGGGCGAATACTTTGAACTGCCGCGTCAGTTCCGCCATCTTGTCGCACAGCTCCAGGATCTCCGACAGATTGGCGTCCACCATGTCGGGCGCGCCCCGCTCCAGAAAGCGCCGGCTGTTGCGGGCATAGGTCTGGATGGCGGTCAGCGGCTGATTCATCTCATGATTGAGGCCGGCCGACATCTGGCCCAGAACCGCGAGTTTGGCCGCCTGGATCAGCTCCTGCTGCGTCTCCTGAAGCTCTGTCTGGGCCTTCTCCCGCTGCTCGATCTCATCGAGGAGCTGTCGGTTGGAGCGCTCCAGATCCGCCGTGCGTTCCGCGACCCGGCGCTCAAGCTGCTCGCCCCGCTCGGCCAGCTCCGATTCCCGACGGTGTCGCTCTCGGAGGTAGAGCCAGGTCAGACAAGCGCCGAAGTAGATCAGTGTGCCGGCGACCATGAACGCGATCCGGGTCCAGAGTGCCGGATAGGTCCGGGCCATCACTTGCAGAGTCCAGTCCATCCGGGGTAGCGGTACCTGCACGCTCAGATACTCGCGGCTCCGGTTGCCCTGCTCAAGTCGTACCAGATGAGAGGCCGACGACGCGCCCAGAGGCGAACCGAGCCGTGACAGAGCCACCGGCTTGATCGGCTGGTCCGCATAGCGCCGGTTGGGCGTGTCCGGCCCCCTGTCCGGTTGAAAGTCCCGGTACAGCCAATCCTCCCGGCTGGCTAGGAAGCTGACGCCGCTGGTATCCAGCACCACCATGTGGGTCCGGTCGGTGCCGGTCTGGCCGTGCCACTGGGATTCCAGCTCATCGACCTGCACCTTCACTGCCACGACGCCAAGAATGCGCCCGTCAGCGGCTTTGACCGGGTGGGAGAAATAAAGCCCCCGGACATCCGATGTGGTCCCCAATGCGAAATAGATCGCTGACTGCCCCGATTGCAGGGCGTCCTGGAAGTAGGGGCGGAAACTGAAATTCCGCCCGATAAAGCTGCCCTGCTGCTGATGGTTGTTGGCGGCGATTGTTCGCCCCGTCCGGTCCATCAGATACACTGCGGAGCTGCCGATGATGTGCGCCATGCGCTGCAGAACCCTGTTGGTGCGCAGCGTCCGGGCCTCGTCTCCCGGGTGCGTCAGCGCGGCCGTCAGCAGTGGGTGTTCGGCGATCAGCTCGGGAATGGGCAGGTAACGATTGAGCTCATTGGCCACGAGCTGACGGTATCGGAAGGCTTCCTCCTGGCTATCCTGCTCGATCTGGTCGTAGCCGACCCAGCCACCGACGATCCAGGTCGTTAGGAGTGTGACGATAAAGGCCAGGATGGCACCGGCTCGAAATGACATGACTCACCATTCTGGTCAGAGGGCGTCGGGGTGGCGGCAGGATGCCGCCACCCCGACGCCGTTCAGGCTACGGCGGCCTGCAGGCGCCGTTGGCGCTGGAGCAGGAACATCGCCGCGCCCAGGGTAATGCCGATCAGGTCGGTGATCAGCCCGCCTTCAATCATCAGAAGGGCGGAACCGATCAGGATGACCCTTGGTAGCCAGGACGCACGGGCCTGTCCGAACCAGCCCATAACACCACCTGAAAGCAGGTAGACGCCCAGAATCGCCGTCACCATAGCTCGGGCGATCTCGACCGCGTCGGCGTTCATCAGCAGGGCGCCATTGTAGAAGAACATGAAAGGCACGATGAACGCCGCAATGCCCACGCGGAACGAACTCACCGACGTCTGCATGGCATTGGCACCGGAAATACCCGCCGCCGCATAGGAGGCCAGCGCGACCGGTGGGGTAATGGCGGACACCACCGCGAAGTAGAAGACAAAGAAGTGGGCCGTCAGCGGCTCGATCCCAAGCTGCACCAGACCGGGTGCGACCACGGAGGCCGCGACCGCGTAGGCCGCTGACGTGGGCATGCCCATTCCCAGCAGGATTGAGATGCACATGGCAAAGACAAGGGCCAGCAGGTCGCTGGCAGCCGCAATGTCCAGCAGCAGTGTCGAGAAACGGGCGCCCACACCGGTCAGCGAAATCACACCGACGATCACACCGGCCGCGGCGCAGACCACGATGATCTGGATCGACATGATCGAGGCCAGTTCCAGTGCCTTCAGGATCGAGCGAATGCCCATCTTGTGGGGCGAGAACCAGCTCACGACGGCGGCGGAGACGGTCGCGAGCGTGCCGGCACGGATCACCGAATAGCCCTGGAAGAGAGCCACGATCAGGATAATGATCGGGATGAACAGGTAGACCTGCTTCACCAGGCGCCTGAACGAGGGCAGCTCGTCCTCCCGCATGCCGCGCATTCCGGTCTTGGCGGCCTCGAAGTCCACCATGAAGTAGACCGACAGGAAGTACAGCACAGCCGGGATGATCGCGGCGATGGCGATCTCGGTGTACGGAATACCGGTGATCTCGGCCATGATGAACGCACCCGCGCCCATGATCGGCGGCATGATCTGACCACCGGTGGACGCCGCCGCTTCGACCGCGCCGGCCGAGCGTGAGTTGTAGCCGACCCGTTTCATCAGCGGGATGGTCAGCGACCCGGTGGAAACGACATTACCGGCACTGGTGCCGTTGATCATGCCCATCAGGCCGGAGGCGAAGATGGACACTTTCGCGGGACCGCCACGGGACTTACCGGCGGCTGCAAATGCGAAGTTCACGAAATAATCGCCGACTTTGGAGGCCTGCAGGAAGGCGGCGAAGATGATGAACAGGATGATGTAGGTCGACGATACGGCGGTGGTCGGACCCAGTACCCCTGCGCCGGTATACACCTGACCGAAGAACCGCTTGACGGACATGCCCGGATAGTCGAGGAAGCTCGGCAGATAGGGGCCAAGGAACACATACCCGAGGAAGATCATGGCGATGGCGACCAGTGCAATGCCCGCCACGCGCCGGGTCATCTCCATAATCAGGGCCGTGCCGGCAACAGCGGCAAATGAAATGCCGACGGGGGAAAAGGGCGTCCCTGTGCTCATTCGCAGCGGTGTGTTGTAGATCACCAGAAAGTAAGCGGCCACGGCGATTGAACAGAGAATCAGGACCAGGTCGGGGACGCTGAAGCGTGAACGCTCACGCTGGTGGAACCAGCTCAGGACAATTCCGGAGCCCGTGGCGACCAGCAGCGGCCAGCCGAAGTGACTGGATTCCAGGGCGGCGGGAATGCGCTGTGCGCCATCCGCCATCATCTGGTAGAAGACACCGGTCTGATACAGCGCGTAGGCGACGGGCAGCAACATGACGGCGCCAAACCAGGTCGTCCAGCGGTGTCGGGCTGGGCCTTCGGCTCCGGAGACAAACCGTGCGCCGGCGTAAAAACAGAAGCCGAGCACCAGGGCGCCGGCGATGTGCACAATACGGAACGACCATGTCTCCATGGGAGACACGTTCAGGGTGTAGAGGTGAAACGCCGAATAGGCGATGGCCAGTAGTGTGACGAACTTCAGCAGACCGCCCTCGAACAGTCGACGATTGGCCGCGACCGGCTCATCGTCCACGTCGTGGTGCAGCGTGTGATCGTCTTCCTCCTGGACCTTGGGGGCATTGTTGTTGGGATGAGTCATGGTACACCCGATTCAGAATCAATGACCGTCACGCATGGCGGTCGGTGTCAGGGGGAGCCGGCGGGCCGGCTCCCGTGAAATTTACTGGATCCGGCTGTCCGGAATCTCGTAGCCGTTCTCCCGGAACCAGCGCGCGGCGCCCGGATGCCAGGGCAGAGCGGTGTTCTTGTCGACGTTCTCGGGAATCGTGCTCTGCGCGGCCTTGTGGATAGAGACCATGCGATCGTTGTTCTCCATGGTCAGCTTTGTCATTTCGTACACCAGGCTGTCCGGCACGTCGCAGTTGGCGATGGAGAAGTTCCACATGGAGACGACCTCGGAGCCACTCTCCAGAGACTGATAGGTGTCCTTCGGAATGGTGAATTCGGAGACCGGGAATTTGTTGGTCACCTTCTGCCGCTCTTCGTCGGTGAAGCTGATGATGTTGACGCCGGTCTGGACCTCAAGCTGGCTGATGGCGGGCACCGGGATGCCGGCCGCGAAGGCCACCACGTCGATCAGGCCGTCCTGAAGCTGGGTGCCGAGATCGGACCAGCTGCCGTTCTGGCGCTCAAAGTCCACGCCCAGCGTCTCCATCATCTTCGGAAAGTAGGTGTCCGATGTGGAGCCGGCCGGTCCGAAGCCGATCTTGGCGCCATCCGGGATGTCATCAATGGACTCGATGCCCGAGTCGGCCAGGGCTGTCACGGAGAAGGGCGTCTGGTACATGGGGAACATGGCGCAGACATTTTCCATCTTCATCCCCGGCGCCAGCGGACTGTTGCCCTGACGGGAGGCTCTGGCCGGGCCCATGGTGGTCAGGCCGAACTTCACGTCACCGGTCTGGACCAGCGCCATGTTCTGCATCGGGCCACCGGTGATTTCCGCGCCACCGGAAATGTCGAGGTTCTCGGACACGAAGTTGGCCCAGCCCGAGCCGTAGGCAAAGTAGGTGCCGCCCTGGCTGGCGGTGCCGAGTGTGAAGTTTTCAGGCCAGTCGGAATGGTCCTGGGCCGCGACGGGGGCAGCGGCAAACAGGGTTGTGGTTGTCGCTGCAATCAGTGTTCGGAGTCTCATTGGAATCTGCTCCCACTCTGGTTGTGTTTGTAGGGGTGCTTCACGAAGCGGGTCGCTTCGCTGTGCGTCCGTGGAGCAAGCCATGGGCCAGTCGGCGTAACACGCTGATAAGGCTGCTATGATGGGATGGAATAGACCGCCGGAACTGCCTTTATGGGTGAGAATCGACCCAAGGGGGCTGGGCGCATGGGTTGAAATCCGCCAAACCGGTTTTGTCTGCGTGAGAGACTGGCGTCGGATATCAACGTTTTGCCGTTTTGTTCAGAAGGATTGTTGTCATGATCAGATCGTATCGTGCCGGCATTGTCGGGCTGGCCCTGACCACGCTTGCAGGCTGTTCCATAACCCAGCAGGTCTCCATGGGGGTGGAGGATCCCTGCGGGACCCTCAAAACCGTTGTCGCTGATTACGGGAATGGATTTGCCGAATTCCGGCGCAGCGCCACCAACTACCGGATGATGACGGTGTACCAGGCCCGGGAGGAAATTGTGGATGGTCATTGTGAAATCTGGTCCTGGGGGAGGGATGACGCGGCGTATGTGTGCTCCGTCACAGCCCCCAGCCAACCGGTGGCGATGACGCGGTATCAGGTTGCCGTGGACTACGTCTCCGACTGCCTCGGAGAGGGATGGCGTCGGACCGCGTCGACTCGGGGGCCGGATGGCGACGATACCAGCGTGGTCACCCGTTTTCGCCCCGAAGGCAAAACGGAACCGGTTCTGTCCGTCCACAATGTCCGGGATCAGGGAGGGCCCTGGTCCTGGCATACCAATTACGTTTATGTGGGGGCTCCCGACCGGATGAAGGCCCTGAATGGCAGATGACCGTGTGCCCGGGGTTCGAAAGCGCCCCGGTCGCGTGCGTGACCATCTGAACGATGGCGCTGTTGGAGCGGACTGAGCCCCGGGTTTTGCTATTGTTAGTAGCGTCTGGTCGCTGAGTGAACCGATCGAACGCACTTCCTTAAGGGACACTGGACAGATCTGGACGGAGTTAGCGGTTGGGTCAATCACAGGGAAAACGGGATTCGTGGCAGGCCATTGAGCATTACCGCTCGACGTTGGCGTCGCTCGCTCATTACCGGCGATGGTCCAATGCCGGCGTTGCGGCGCTTGGGTCAGCGATTTTCCTCATCAGTTGGTGTTACCGAGACCCCGCGGATGTGTTCATAGCCTGGGGGTATCCGGTCTTTGGTGCGATCTTCGCCGGATTGGCCTGGTGGACGCTCCGGGGTCGCTCACGCCTTGTCCTTATTGATCGGGTCCTCGTCGGATTGGCGGCCGTGATTATCCTCGGCCGGCTCGCCTGGCATTACCTCGTGGGCGATCCATTGGGCGCCAATCTCATGCCTCTGGTCGGTGGTCATTACTGGGCCGTGGGTCTTCTGATCGTTGGTAGTTTTCTGTTGCTTGGGTTTCAGGGCGGAGCCATCGTTGGTGGGCTGTCTCTGGGGCTCTCCGTGTTACTGGCCTCATCCGTGGTGGTGCCCTGTATCGACGTTGATAGCACACGCTGTGACAACTTGGTGTATCTGGCACGGATTCACCTGTTCCTGCTTGTCTTTGTCGTGCTGTCATCGACGGCGGTACTGCTTCGGGACCGGACCCGCGACGTCGTCGCCAAGCTTGGCGTGCTGGAGGAGGTCGCCCGGACGGACCATCTCAGCGGGTTGTCCAATCGTCGTGCCGGGGAAGCCTTTTTGGCGACACAGTTCGAGCTGAACCGGCGCTACGGCCATCCACTCTCGGTCATACTCATCGATCTGGACAACTTCAAGCGCATTAACGATGCCTACGGCCACCCGGCGGGCGATTCAGTGATCGTGGCACTGGCGGACATGCTCCGACGCGAGGCCCGTGATGTGGATATGGCCGTGCGCTGGGGCGGTGACGAGTTTCTCGTGATCTGCCCCGAAACCGGGCGCGAGGATGCGTTACGGACGGCGGCCCGCTTTCATTCGCTGATCACAGCCGATTGCCTGGGCGGTTTTGATGTCACGGCCACGCTTGGTGTGGCGGAACTGCAATGGGGGGACCGGCCGGAGGATCTTATCCAGCGTGTTGATGAGCAGCTGTATCGAGGCAAAGAAGCCGGACGGAATACCGTGCGTCTTGGCGGAGACCGTGGGGATGCTGTTGCCGAGTCCAGCCAGTCTGCGCCGTGAGCGGGCCTGCCAACATCTGAATCGAAGGGGAAAATGGTCGGGACGGGAGGATTTGAACCTCCGACCACCTGCACCCCATACAGCCTTTCTGTTGAGAGTGCACCAGAAAATCAATTAGTTACAGTCGATTGACCCTCGTTTTTAGCTCCTTTGTGGCCACTAAAATTGTCTGTTTGTGGCCGCCTGAATTTGAAGGCTTTTCAGCCCGCCATGAAGCGGTCGGCTACGTCATCCAAGTCTGTTGAGGCCACATGGGTGTAAATCTGGGTGGTCCCAATATCCGCGTGACCCAGCCACTTCTGGACGTACCGAATGTCCGCGCCTGAGCGAAGCAAACGGGTTGCACAGGTATGCCTTAATGCGTGGAATACGAAGTCTTTGTCGTGCTCTAGGCCCATGCCTTTACGCACCACGCGCCAAAGCCTCAGTACCGTCCATTTGTCCAACTCTGGGAATATCCACCGCTCATGGCGTTTCGCCCTTGAATCAATGATTTCCTTTACTCTGCCTCGTATGGGGACAAATCGGTCGGCGTAGGTTTTCGTACTGTCGGTGGTCCGAGAGGATCGGCGAACGTGAATTCGTTGGTTGGCTGTGGATACGTCCTCAGGCTTTAGGGCCAATAGCTCACCCTGACGAAGACCTGTGTAAATAGCTACATAAACGGCCTCTAGCATTCCTGAGGCTGCTTGACGTTGTGAGTCAGCCAGTAGGGCATAGATGGCCTGTTCTTCGTCCTTTGAAACTTCGCGTATGCGGTCCCTTCTGGCGTTCTTGACGCGAAAACGACTGAAGTCGATTGGTAGCACATCTTCGACGCCCCAATGGCTTTCAGCGAGCTCCCAGAGCTTTCTCAGGATGCTCAGGCGGTGATTGACGGTAGACGGCGCGTCTCCATCTTCCAGGCATATATTCACGAAGTCGGCAACATGATGGGTTTTGACGTTCGCCATAATGACGCCGGGGCCGAATTTCTCGACAGTCTTGCTACCAACCGGCCCAAAGTAAGACGTCGACGCCTTTGTACGTGACCAGACCGTTCGAATCGCTCTGTCGTATGCCTCTTGAACAGTGAACCCCTTTGAATGAGGAAGTTCCTTGTCTGCGTTGGCGCTGAAGTCGAGTACCCGTCTATCCACCCCCGCTCGGAGTTGTAGTTTAATCCACGCCTCCACTCGTTCCGCCTCTTCTTTGGTAGTCCCAGGTGGCAACTTTTTTCGAACGCGAGGTAAACGTCTGGAGTGTACTTGTGCGACATATCTACCGTTTTCTTTCCTAACAGACATATTGTCTCCTAATCAGTGACTTTGGCTTGTTTAAGGGCATCTTTAAGGGTGTCTCCGATATTGGAGAAGAACTGACGGCCCCTATCAGTCAATTCCACCTGTTTGAAACGACGGTTTTCAGGGGACTCGTAACGGTATATAAGGCCGAGACCCAGTTTCTTTGGAGAGCCTGGACCGAGCTTTGAAACCGTCCGGCTTGCCGCAGCCTCTGAAACGCCGATTCTGTCGGCAAGGTCGATAATCGCAATGCCGGGGTTTTTGGCGACGACTGCCAGAGCGTCAAGGGTTTGTGCCTCCATCCGCTGGTGTTGTTGTCTGACGTCATTGATTAAGCGAGAAACAACATAGGCTGATGTGTTGATGTTCATTTTTATAAGCTCCTGAGTTAAAAGGGGTTATCGACCCGATCGACAGTTTCTCTGTCTACTGACGACGTTTCAATGATTGAGTTAGGAAGGAATCATGTAGGAGGCAATGGTCTTGCGCTCTTATGTTTCTGTTTTTTCGGGGTTTAAGGGTGACAGTATATGAGCATGGGTGGTCCCTTAGGTATTCCCTACGTGTCACCCTTAGGCATCCCCTCAGGTGCTTCATAAGGTATCCTCTCTGGGTGTACACCGTTCATCGTCACATACCCCACTCCACTCCCTTGGGTGTCCTCCTTAGGTATGTCCTAATGCCCGTCCCTGGGTATCGGTATTCTTCTTCATCGAAGATGATGAATACCCGTCCTTTGGTGGTGTCTTTGGTGGTGCCTTTGGACTGCCAAGGGGAGGCCTATGGATTTCAAAGAGACAGCAAAGGCGGTACTTATTTCCCATTACGGTATAGGGAAATATCTCCGAAGGCCTATAAGCCCCGTGGTTGAGGCGTTTAGGCGTGTAATGGAGTGCCTGATGTGGCACTGGGAGGCATTCTTAGTGATTCAAGGGACTCGGTAATCCATTTGTGTGTCAAGTGGATTCGCAAGGGATTTTCTTTACTTCGATTTCCGAAACCACGCCACACGATTACGGGATGTATCTTGAGCAACCAAAAATCGCGGTGTTTTGATGGTTTTTGGACTATGTGCAGGGCGTTACTATCTTTAAGCCTCCGTACTGACTTTTTACGGGCGTCTGTCGTGGTTTTCGTGCAGTGCTCTAGGTCTTCAGTCGAACCGCACCAATAGTTGCGAATGACTACGGTCTTGCACAGTTTTCGCAGGAACAGTGATGAGGAACGCCCGAGCCCCCCATTCGTGACAAGGGCCAAGATTGCGCCCTCATCAATGTGTGTTGTCATTCCTCGCTTGTCGTCTCCCTCGAATTGGCACAGGTTTAGTAGCTCTTTCTTGCTAGTCGGCGGTTGCAGAGGTGGTCGTTGTTCCGTTTCGTTCAATGTGCTCCTCCTTCAATAAGCCCGCACAAATGAGCCAGACATAGGCATACACGGACCATCCCCACCGGGGCGGCGTATGGTCGCCTTCATCTATGCAAGGTGATATGTAGGGTCTTATGGACCCAATGTGGCGGGCTGTGTGTTTTTACTGGCTGGCGGTACTGCGCGGGCGGATGGGATGCAATGGGCACTCATAGACCTGACAGCCTTGGACTTGCTGACGCCAGGTTCCGGGGGCCTCAGGGTCGTAAATACATGAGACGCACTTGGCATTTACCTTCGACCGCATCCCAGGACGTGAAGACTGGGCGTGGATGATTTCGTGTCGATAACGTCGTCTGTAGGGGTTACTTGGCATGGGTGGCTTCTTTGGGTTGAGGTTTACGCTTGGGGCCTTTGGTGGCGCTCCGTCGGCATAAATTCTGAAAGGGGCTGCCATTGGTCGTATCAATGCTATGAACCCCATGGAGCGCCAATGACCGCGCTATAACGGAAAGGCTGTAGGTTTGGCCTGATGCTACCTTTAGGCGCTTCTGTAGCGTCTTCATGGCCCCATAGGATTCCGGGCAGTAGCCGACCGGGTAGACCACCCTTTCTGGATGGCGTTGGGCCTGTTTCTTTCGGTTGTTGTCGTTGCCTGACAAGGTGTTCTCCTGGGTGGATTAGTGAAGTGGGATAAGAACGGATGCTCACCCACGTACGAGAGTGCGCGGGAGAGAATTACTAACGCCCTCCCATAATGTCGACCCGTAGAATCCTCCTCCCGGTGGTACCTGGCGAGCTCCGCCCTATAGTGTCGACCCGTGTGCGTGGACTTCTATGGAAGTATGAGACTCTATTTCCCCTGCCTGAAAATGCGCTCTGCCGAAAAGCAGGTAGTTAATGCAATGAGGTGATTGGCGGTCCGTGTAGTCGGCAGGCTATGTGAAGCTGGGGAGCCAGGAATGGAGCTTTGAAATGAATGGTCTAAGGGTCATAGTCCATCGGCAGGCAAAGAGTGGGGGCATGGCGCCCCCTTCGCTTATTATGCTCGTTTTAACGCCCTTGCAATGGTCGCACGAGAGGCTCCAGTGATTCGGGATACTTCCGACCAGCTATGTCCCTTCTCAATCATGGTCTTAATGTTCCGGTGTCTTTCCTCATCCACTGGACGGCCTTTGAATTTCCCTTCCGCCTTTGCTTTCTTGATGCCCTGAGCCTGTCGCCTTCTCCGGTCTGCGTAGTCCTTACGCGCCAGCGCAGCCAGCATGTCGAGCATCATGCCGTTCAGTGACTCCATAAGTCGGTCTGTTATCTCGTCATCAGTCTTCAAGGCCATGTAAGACGTAGGAAGGTCCAAGGCGACCACACGGACGCCACGGCTTTTGATTTCAGTTTTAAGGGTCTCCCAATCCTCCCCGTTGAGACGGCTAAGACGGTCCACCTGCTCAACCAGGAGGATATCCCCCTTGTGACAGTCCCCCAGGAGTCGGAATAGCTCGGGACGCTTGAGGCTGGCCCCTGATTGTCTCTCGACGTAGGTGGCAGCAATCTTCAAGCCCTGTTCTTCGGCGAACTGTTCAAGCTGCTCCTTTGCCCTGAGTGCGTCTTGGTCTTCAGTGGAAGCCCGGAGGTAAGCCCTTACGTGCATTGGTGGTTCTCCCGCTGGTTTCGTTTGTCTGGTTTCATAATAATGGTTTCGTTTGAGTTGTCAAAACCATGAAGTGAAACCGCTTGGGAGGGTGGTCTAGTCGGTTTCGCTTACCTATACCCTGCGAAACTAGGAGGACAGAGGACCGTAAGGCTGCTACATTTCTGCGCCAAGCCATTAACAATCAGATAGTTAGGTGGGGTTCTTTATGAGGCTGAATCCGATTATTCAAGGTGGGTGGATGGTGCTTTTCTTTGGGTCCGGCGTGGCTATATCCCCTGACGGGCCTGACGGCGGCATGGAAACACTGTTTTACGTGGTAGCGTTGGCAAGTTTTGTGGGGTGGCTATGTACCCTACATATAGATGGTTGGCTTGGGACTCCACCTGGGCAGTTACGGGAACACCTCCGTATGATTAATGAAAGGCTGGAGGGCAGCGGTAGCAGCATCAACGAGGAACAACGAAGGAACCTCCAGAAACGAAAGGAAGAATTACAAAAGAAGTTGGCACAAGCCAGGGTGGCAGGCTTCACCGAATGACCCACCCCCATGGGGGAAATTCGCTTCTCCCCTCATATTAAATAACCGCTCAAAAATTTGCGGCGCATTAACAAAACGGGTTGTTGGGTGCGTCGGCTGTTGTCTAGTCGGCTCTGCGTTGCTTGGGTCTATGCTTTCCCAAAGCGCCTGTTTTGGTCTAAGGAATCGAGTGGTCTAGGGGGCGAGGGCTTACACGGCACAGAATGCAAGGCTGCCATTCTAAGTTGCCGTGAGAAGTAGCGCCTATGCAGGGCATTGGTCGTTTGTAAACGTGGACACTAAAAGGGCCATTTTGTGGCCATCTAGGTTTTGGGGGAAAGGGTCAATCTTACGTAAGTCCTTGAAAAGATTGGTCGGGACGGGAGGATTTGAACCTCCGACCACCTGCACCCCATACAGGTGCGCTACCAGACTGCGCTACGCCCCGATCTGCCGCTGAGCCAAGGGGTGGGAGCATCGCTCCCGGCTCGCCGTGACGAGTGGTCATCACGTCAGCGGGAGCGAAGTCTACAACACTCATTTTGAAAAATAAAGACACCTCTTTGGGGGCCTCTTAAGACGGCCCCATCGCCATGACTCCGCGGCGCCCCCGTGGCTATGATGACGGTCCAGTGCCATTGAGGAGATAGCAATGAGCAAGCCAATGAACGGGAAAACGGTGGTGATCACCGGTGCCAACAGCGGCATTGGGTTCTGCGCCGCGCGGGATCTGGTGGGCATGGGCGCGACGGTGGTCATGGCCTGCCGGCGGCTCGAGGCGGCCGAGCAGGCCATGAACGACATCCGGGCCAGTCACCCGGCGGCCAGTCTGGCCGTTGTCCGGCTTGACGTCTCGTCGATTGCTTCGGTGAACGAGGCCTCGGACGAGCTGTTGTCGCGGTTCCCCCGTATCGATGTTCTGGTGAACAACGCGGGAATCGCCAATCTTCGACGGAAGGAATCCGTTGATGGGTTTGAGATGACGTTTGCCACCAATCATCTCGGTCCGTTTCTGCTCACCAACCGCCTGCTGCCGGCGCTGGAGGCTGCTCAGGGGCGGATCGTCAATGTCGCCTCCGTCGCGCACGCCGGCGGCACCATGCATTTTGATGACCTCAACCTGAACCGCGGTTACAACGTTCTGAAAGCGTATGCCCAGTCCAAGCTGGCGAACATGCTCTTTACCTGGGAATTGTCGAAGCGCCTGGAAGGGACGGGTGTGACGGTCAACGCGCTGCACCCCGGCGCGGTGAACACCAATATCTGGCCTGGTGATCACTGGTACGAAAGGGCCATGAGCTGGGTGATTCGCCGCTTTACCATTACGCCCGATGAAGGCTCCAGAACAACGGTCTGGTTGGCCAGTTCGGACGAGGTAGCCGGGGAGAGCGGTGGCTATTACCAGGATTGCAGGCCCCAGAAGCGACGTTCCACCGCCAGGGACGATCAGGCCGCTGAACGGTTATGGCGACTGTCCGCGGACTGGGTGGGTCTGTCAGAAGACGGTGGTTGACCGGGAGGGTTAATCGGTCTGCGGTGCGGCCATATCGACTTTTCGTGTCGATACGCTCGCTGTGCCCGTCAGCGCAAGAGCGCCTGACGCTGGCGTTTGGCGGATCTCCGTCCCCGTCCGCCCGTCTTCTGGAGGGGGTGCTCTGTATGCTGGGCCAGCCGCTGGGCGTCGGGCAGGGCAACAACCCCACCTGCCAGTCGGCGCGGGCCCTGTCGATGTGGTCCTACAACGACCCGGACTATCTCCTGCAGATGGTGGCCTGGGCGGCACGGGACGACGATATCATTGTTCATTTTGAAGGGCAGCCGGTGTCCTCGCGCCTGAGCAGCGGCGGTGTGGCCCTTGAGCTGCCCCATCGACCTCGATCCGGTGTCGTTGATCGTGGTCCCGCATCTGTACCGCATCGATGCGGAGATGGGCCGGCTGTGTGCGAACCGGGAAGGGGATCCACACCGCTGGGTGAATCCGGAGTTTCATGGCTGGTGGTGTGGGCGTGGATTTCGAATCAACGTCGATGTGCCCACCGGTAAGCTGACCGGTCTGAACGATTTTTACCGGCATTTCTACGCCAGCTATCATCCGTACTAAAACGGCAATCAACCGCTGATCCACCCCCAACCGGCCGGTATTGCCGTGACAGACAGTGCCGCTCGGTTAATGAACCGGGCTGGGTCCTTGAGAGCTTTGTGACGGTCAAGCTCTCCGCATTCCTCACCGTCCATGGCGGGCACGCGTCCGATGGTCGGACGCGTGCCCGACTCAGGCATATTCGATCTTGGTCTCGCGCAGCCGGATGATGAAATCCGGCGGATCGAAGGATTCGGCCTGTGCCGGTTCCCAGTATTTTTCAAAGATCGGGTGGTCACAGGGACCGTCCAGCAGTTCGCCAGGAGCGAGGAAATCGTACAGGTCCATGTATGAGGCAATCTCGTCATGAGAGACCCGCCGGATGATGTGCTCCGGACCCAGCTCACTGGTGTGTTTCAGCCCCGCCGCTCCGATCAGGTTGCCCAGCGCTGCCAGGGTGTTGTGGTGAAAGTTGTAGACGCGCTGGCTCTTGTCCGCGACGTCCAGCTTGCCGCCCCGCCTCGGGTCCTGTGTGGCGACGCCACTGGGGCAGTGGCCGGTGTGGCAGCTCAGGGCCTGGATGCATCCGAGCGAGAACATGAAACCACGGGCCGCATTGCAGAAATCCGCGCCCAACGCGATGGTCCGGGCGATGTTGAACGCAGAGGTGATCTTGCCGGCCGCACCGATGGCAATATCATCTCTCAGGTTCGCGCCAACCAGCGTGTTGTGAACCAGCAGTAGCCCATCGGTCATGGGCGTGCCCAGGCGATTGATGAACTCCAGCGGGGCGGCGCCCGTTCCGCCTTCACCGCCGTCCACGACAATGAAATCGGGGCGGGTTCCGGATTTCAGCATGGCCTTGACAATGGCGAACCACTCCCAGGGGTGGCCGATCGCCAGCTTGATGCCGACCGGCTTGCCATCGGAAAGCTCGTGCAGTTTGTCGATGAAGGCCATAAGCTCCATCGGCGAACGGAATGCCGTGTGATAGGGCGGTGAAACCACGTCCTCACCTTCGGGCACGCCACGTGCTTCGGCGATCTCGGGTGTGACTTTGGCCCCCGGTAGGATGCCGCCGTGACCGGGTTTGGCACCCTGGGACAGCTTGATTTCGATCATCTTTACCTGATCCAGCTGTGCGTTTTCCCGGAACTTGTCCTCGCTGAAGGAGCCGTCGGGGTTACGGCAGCCGAAGTACCCCGAGCCAATCTCCCAGACCAGATCACCGCCGGGCTGTCGGTGGTAGCGGGAAATCGATCCCTCACCGGTGTCGTGATAGAAGTGGCCGTCACGGGCACCCGTGTTGAGCGCCAGAATGGCATTGGCGGATAGCGAGCCGAAGCTCATGGCGGAAATGTTGAATACGCTTGCGCTGTATGGGCGTTTGCGTTTCCGGCCGATTTCAATCCGGAAATCGGTGTTGTCGTGTTCCAGCGGCTGCAGCGAGTGGTTCATCCACTCGAAGCCATCCTCATGCATGGCGTGAAGGGAGCCGAACGGCCGCTTGTCCAGAACGTTCTTGGCCCGTTGGTAGACGATGGACCGTTGTTCGCGGGAGAAGGGTAGCTCATCGGTATCGGACTGGATGAAGTATTGGCGGATCTCCGGGCCAATCGACTCCAGGAAGTAGCGGAAGTGGGCCATGATCGGATAATTGCGGCTCACTGTCCGTCGTCGCTGGATCAGGTCACGGATGCCAACTGCGCTGAGCAGGCCAAAGACAGCGGCCACGACCCAGAGACCCGGGTAGATCAGGCTCGCCGGGATCGTCACGACGCTTGCGGCGATGCAGCCCGCGAGAAGGCCGTAACGAAGTGGAAACTGTGACGTTTTCGACATGGTCTGCGGTCTCTCTGATGGTTGGATTGTTCTTTTCCGGTAAACCCGGGGTGGCGCGCCTGCCAGGGCCGGGTGAGCCCGCTGTGGGCGGCTCCGGGGGTGCCAATATCGGCACAGTGTAGTGGTTCCTGCCAGCCCGGGTCAGCCGGGCGGACAAAAACCGGCCTCTTTGTCCGTGCTGAACGGGGCGCAGTGGTCTATGGTGTAAGACGAACGTCGCATGAATGGCGGTTTTTGAAGTTTTTGATTGAAATCAATACACTCTTCCGCCTGTAAACGGGTGGCCCGGTGTGCCGGGCAAATAAAAACGGTAAGGAGACGGAACGTGAGTGAAGAAGTCGTAAAAGACGCTTACTCCACGGACTACGTTGCCGGCCAGGATAATATTGCCCTCATGGGGCTGGACCTTCACAAGACGGTGTTCTTCGTGACGGCCTTCCTGGTTGTGTTCTTCGTAGTCGGAACGCTGATTTTCCCGGAGTTGTCGAGCAGCCTCATGAGCGGCGCCAAAAGTGGCGCGATCGCAAACTTTGACTGGCTGTTCCTGATCTCCGCGAACATTTTCGTGATTTTCGTAATCGCGCTGGCGCTGATGCCGGTGGGCAAGATCCGCCTTGGCGGGCAGGATGCCAAACCGGAATTCTCGACCCCCTCATGGTTCGCCATGCTGTTTGCGGCCGGTATGGGTATCGGCCTGATGTTCTGGGGCGTGGCTGAGCCTGTCGCCTACTATACCGATTGGTATGGCACGCCTTTGAATGCTGAGGCGAACACCCCGCAAGGGGCCGATATGGCGCTTGGTGCCACGATGTATCACTGGGGTCTGCACCCCTGGGCGATCTATGCCGTCGTTGCGCTGTCGCTGGCGTTCTTTGCATTCAACAAGGGCATGCCCCTGACGCTGCGTTCCGCTTTCTATCCGCTGTTTGGTGAGCGGGTCTGGGGCTGGATCGGTGATGTCATTGACGTCGTCGCCGTGCTGGCCACGATCTTCGGTCTCGCAACGTCACTGGGCCTCGGTGCGAAGCAGGCTTCGGCGGGGCTGGATTTCCTGTTCGGCATCGGCTCCGGAATCAATGTGCAGATCGGCGTCATTGTTGGCGTAACGGCCGTCGCCGTGATCTCGGTCATTCGGGGTATGGATGGCGGCGTCAAGCTGCTCAGTAATTTCAACATGGTGGTCGCGGCCGTGCTGCTGCTGTTTGTGATTTTCGCCGGCCCCACGATGGCGATTATCGAGGCGCTGTGGAGCACGACTTCCACCTATGTCGCGAACATCGTGCCATTGAGTAACCCGTTCGGCCGTGAAGATTCGACCTGGTTCCATGGTTGGACCGTCTTCTACTGGGCGTGGTGGATCTCCTGGTCACCGTTCGTCGGGATGTTCATTGCGCGTGTCTCCAAGGGCCGTACCGTGCGTGAATTCATCACCGCCGTACTGATTATCCCGACCGTCATCACCATCGTGTGGATGAGTGGTTTCGGTGGCATGGCGCTGGAACAGGTCAAGAACGGCGTCGGCGTGCTGGGCAGCGAAGGCCTGACTGACGTGTCACTCGCCATGTTCCAGGCGTTTGAGAACATTGCCCTGAGCTCAATCGTCTCCTTTGTCGCGATCGTGCTCGTCCTGGTGTTCTTCATCACCTCGTCCGACTCCGGCTCGCTGGTGATTGACAGCATCACGGCCGGCGGCAAGATCGAAGCACCGGTCGCTCAGCGGGTCTTCTGGGCGGTGATGGAAGGTGCGATTGCTGCCGCACTGATCTTCGGTGGCGGTGAGCAGGCACTCAACTCGCTGCAGGCAGGGGCAATCAGTACCGGCTTGCCATTCACGCTTGTGCTGCTTGTGATGTGCTTCGGCCTGTTCAAGGGCTTGAGCAACGAGAAGCAGTTGATTGATGCCGGTCTGAAGACGTAATCGCAGACGGTATCGAGATCAGAAACCCGCCGGCCTCCGGCGGGTTTTTTTATGGTGAGGAGACCGGCTCGGGTTCTGGATTCGCCGGCGACATCAGAGGCGCGCCAAAACGGCCCATTGCGTAGTCGACACGCTCTTCCGCCGTGAGGTGAGGGCGTCGAAGGGCTTCGATGTGGCGGAGTCGGGGCAGCAGGCCCTGACCATTGGCCATCTGGATCGCCAGGCCTGGCCGGGCGTTCAGCTCCAGCAGCATCGGACCGTCGGTCGCGTCGATGACCATGTCGGCCCCCATGTAGCCCAGACCGGTGGCGTCATAGCAGCGTGAGGCCATCAGAAGCAGCGTCCGCCAGTCCGGAATGGACAGCCGATTCAGGGGCAGGCCCGTGTCCGGATGGGTGTGAACCGTGCGGTTGAACTGAACGGCGTGGAGGGCAGAGCCCGTTCCGATGTCCAGCCCGACACCGATTGCTCCCTGGTGCAGGTTCGCCTTGCCGTCAGAGGCATGGGAGGCCAGGCGGAGCATTGCCATGACGGGGTAACCCTGAAACACCACGATGCGGATGTCGGGCACGCCCTCGAAGGACTGCTCGTTGAGCTGAGGGCTGCATTCGATCAGGTCCTCGACAATGGCCACGTCAGGGCTGCCGCCCAGTGAGTAGAGGCCCGCCAGGATATTGGACAGGTGTCGTTCGAGAAACGCCAGATCCACCGCGTTGCCGGAGCCTTTCAGAAAACGGTCACCGTCCCGTCCGGTAATGACAACGATGCCTTTGCCCCCCGACCCCTTCGCCGGTTTAATGGCTAAGCTGCCCAGCTGGTCGGCCTGCTCACGGAACCGCGGAATGTCGTGCTGGAGCCGGATGACCTGCTTCAGGCCCGGTGTAGCCACGCCATAGTCCGCGGCGAGCAGCTTGGTGCGCAGTTTGTTATCGACCAGCGGATATGAGGCCCGGTCGTTATATCGGGCGATATAGTCCACGTTCCGGCGATTCATGCTCAGCATCCCGAGCCGGGCAAGCCGGAAAGGGGAGATCCATTTCATGGTTCGTGCTCACTCATGGGCTCGAACCGGTGCAGCTCGCTGAGCTTGTAGCCGGTATAGCGTCCCAGAAGGAGGATGGCCGCCAGCACCACCAGGTGCAGCTCGGGAAAGTTGAAGGTCAGGTGGCCCACCAGCGGCGCCTGCATGACCAGATAGGCCAGAACCGCCACAATCAGGCTGCCGGCGCCCTGTACGACCACTTCCCGGGCACCCTCCTCCTCCCAGAGAATCGACATGCGTTCGATGGTCCAGGCAAGAATCACCATTGGGAAAAAGGTGACAGTCATGCCCGGGTTGAACCCCATCTGGTAACCAACAATGCTGATACCCGCACTGATGAAAATCACCAGGATGATGAGGGTGGCGATTCGAGAGACGAGCAACAGGTTCAGGCTGGACAGGTAGCCCCGTAATAACAGCCCCACCGTCACCACAGCGATGAACGTCACCAGTCCGGGCAGCAGGGAGGTTTGCAGGAAAGCGACGGCGATCAGTACAGGCATGAATGTGCCTGAGGTGCGTACGCCAATGATGATGCGCATGAATGCCACCACCAGCGCCCCCAGCGGCAGGAGCAGGAGCGTGCGGAACATACCCTGCTCCTCGACCGGAAGCTGATAGAGGCTGAGGAACCCCAGACCTTCCTGTGTGGCTTCCGAGCGCGCGAGGCTCAGGGCGGGAATCGTCTGACGCATCATCGAGAAATTGACTTCCGAGGCTTCTCCGCCCATCACGTCGAGGAGTGACGTTGCATCCCGACGCCAGAGCAGGACATTGTCCGGAACGCCCTGATCGCCTGTGCGGGGATTGAAGGTCAGCCACCGTTCGCCATTGTGTATTTCGAGAAACGGCTTGAGGGGCTGCAGCCGGCGGGCGTTCTCCAGAACAAGCCCGCCGACGGTACGCGCCGGAATCCCGGCATGCCGAAGCAGCTCCGGCAGCAGGTCGTGGGTGTCGTTCTCGGTCAGAAGCAGTGAGGCATTCTGGTCCGGGTCGGACGACCGGATCAGCTTGATCAGCTCCCGGGTCAGGCTCTCGGGTGTGCTGGAGCGCTGCCGGGCAACGGACAGCACCTGGTCGACGGCGGTTGCCTGCGGTTCCTCCCAGAATACCGGCTCCGGTGCCGGGGGCGGTTGAGAGACGGGTGTCCCCTGCTCCGGGTCCCGCGTGAACTGTGCCTTGAAGTACAGGGTCTGGGGGCCGGTGGCCTGCCGGATGGACCACTCACCGCGACGCAGTCCCTGTTTCCGGACCACTGAGAATCCATAACCCGGCGATGCCGCCTGTTCCGACAGGACCCGGAAGCCGGGCGGCTGCTCCGGCAGGTTCAGGCTGGCGCGGACGGGGTCGCCCACCGCTTCAAAATCGATCCGGGCCTCGACGAGCCAGGTGGTCTGCTGATCGCCCGGCAGCCAGGGGATGTCCAGCTCGTAATGACGGAGAGCGGAGAGCAGGATGCCCGTGATGAGCAGGATGAAAACGCCGGCGTAGAAAGGGCGACGGGACCTCATTCATCCTCTCCCGTGCGCCTCGCGCCTGGCGCCGAACGGGCTTCGTGGGGCAGGCGGGTCTCATACTCCTGTCCGACATCGATCACCATCACGTCCCTCAGGATATTCCGGCCGATGAGCATCCGGTGCGACAGGTGGGACCGGTTGGCGAGGGTAAACTCGGCTTCACGGACGGTGTCCCCAATCATGAACTTGAGAAGGACAACGGGGCGACGCTCATACCCATCGGTTGAGGACTGGATAATGCGCACGATCCGCTCCACCGGTCGCTCCAGTGTGACGAGTTCGGCCTTCATGCGGTCATCCTCGTCCTCTTTGGGCTCTTCGGTGCGGCGCGTGGGGTGTGGAATATCGAATCGCACCCATTCCTCGCCGTTACGTTCGAACAGACTGACATTCCGCGCATCCATTGAGGCGGTTTCTGCCCCGCTGTCCACACGCGCCCTGTATACAAAGCCCGGCTCCGGAAGATAGACCTGCTCAAGCTGCCCGACGATCTGCTTATCCGTCGCTGGTGGCGACTCCGTACGAGGCCCCTGGTTGGAAGACTGTGAGGAGCGGGGCCCGGAGCAGGAAGGCTGAGGCGTCTGCGGACAGACGGGCGGTTTGATCTGATCCCGGATGGTGTCGATCAGCGCCCGGGTATTGTCATTATTGTTGAGGACAAGGCCCCGATGATGGGAGTGCAGAGCCGTCTCGAGCTGCATGATTCGATCGGATTGCTGCTGCTCACGCTCTTCCAGATCGGACAGGGCCTGACGCTCGACCAGAACATTGGATGCGCAGCCGGTGAGAAGGGTGACCAGGCACAACAACAGAAACGACGACACATTCCGGGGCGCGTGCGCTGACATGGCATCCTCTGAAAAAACCCGACGTTATGAGCCGCCTGATTGTACAGAAAAATGCCAATATGGACTTTACGGAATCGTAAGTTCCCTGTCGGTGCGCAGGCTGCAATGCCCAGTCAGTTACTGGCATGTTGGTGGATATAATGCCCCGCCTCGATCAGGTCGTCCGAGCGCAGGTAGTCCTGAAGACTGGGTGGGCAGTTGAGATACAGCAGCAACAGTTCGCGCTGGATGTCCTGATCCTGAATCCGGGATGCGAAGTGAATCAGCCGGCGCATGCCGCTGTTCCGGTCACTGTCGAATGCCTGATGGAAGCGCAGCTCCAGAAGCGTCTGCAGCCGTTCCAGATGATAGCGGCCAGTGTGTGTCAGGTCCTCGCTGAGGTTCACCTCACCACGGTCGTCGTTACAGGCGTGAAACAGGCTTTGACCGGTTGTTCGACGCCACAGAGCTTTGAGCATGGCCATGTCCCGAAATCCTTGTTTCCAGCGTTGCCGCCAGGTCGCCCCACGGTGGACGAGGGAACCATTTGTCATTTTAGGTCTTTGGTCCCTACCTGACTACTAGTCGAGTTTACGCCTGTATGCCAGGCCTGGATGCAGCGAATTCGTGAATAAACGTCATAATGTGCGACAGGTCTAAACTTGCCGCCCCCTTTTGAGACGCTGGTCATCCGGCCACGGTTCCATCGAATGTGATCGGCAAGGGATGGCCGCTTTTGGTAGGGTTTGGGTTTGATTCGAGGGGAGGTTCTTGCGTGGCCGAATCGATACTGTTGGGGCTGACGCCGGCCGGGGTATTGACCAGTCTGTTTGCCATCATTGGGACCGCGCTGGCCGTTTGGGGCTGGCTCCGTCGGGACTATCGCCGGCAACTGTCAGACAGTCGTGCCGAGCGGGACGAGCTGGAAAGTGAGCTTGGGCGTCAGCGTGCTCAGCGGGAAGCGGCCGAGCGCGAACAGGCACTGACTGAGCAGTCGCTGGAACAGCTTCGCGAGCAGGTGGACACTCTCAGGCACGAGTTGGGGGAGGCGCGCGCGGAACGGGAGAGCTGGCGCCAGAAGGCGGGTGGTTTCGAGAACCGCGTGTCGGCGCTGGAGGCGGACAACACGTCGTTGCATGAGCGTCGGCAGCAGCTCGATGACGAGCTGTCCCAGTTGCGCGAGCGCTACGAGGAGCAGACGCGCGCACTGTCCTCGGCGCGGGAATCGATCCGGGAATACGAGGTGACGCTGGAGGAAGAGCGTCGTGCGACCAAGGAGAAACTCGACCTTCTCGAACGCAACCGGGACAGCCTGAAGCAGGAATTCGAGAATCTTGCCAACCGCATTTTCGACCAGAAGAGTGAGCGCTTCAGCAAGCAGACCAAGAGCAGTCTGGACACGCTGCTGAACCCCTTCCGTGAACAGCTCCAGGACTTCCGCAAGCGGGTGGAGGACGTCTACACCCATGAAACGAAGGACCGCCAGGCGCTGCGTAGCCAGATTGAGAGTCTCCAGAAGCTGAACCGGGAAATCACCGAAGAGGCGTCGAACCTGACCCGGGCGCTGCGGGGCGACAAGAAGGTCCAGGGCAACTGGGGCGAACTGATTCTGGAACGGGTGCTCGAGCGCTCGGGGCTGCGAAAAGGCGTGGAGTATGAGACCCAGGGCAGCTACCGGGACGGTGATGGCCAGTTGCTGCGGCCTGACGTCGTCGTGCATCTGCCGGATCAGCGCAATGTCATCATCGACTCCAAGGTGTCGCTGGTGGCCTACCAGGAATGGGTGCGTGAGGACGACGATGAGGCGGCACGGGCCGAGCACCTCAAAGAGCACATCGACGCGGTTCGTCAGCATATCCGTACGCTCAGTGAGAAGGACTACAGCCAGCTGCACGGGCTGCATTCCCCGGACTTTGTGTTGCTGTTCATGCCGATTGAGCCGGCCTTTGTGGCGGCCTTCCAGCACGACGAAAACCTGTTCGCCGAAGCCTTTGACCGGGGCATCATCGTTGTGACGCCGACCACGCTGCTGGCGACTCTGCGAACGATCGAGAATATCTGGCGCTACGAGCGCCAGAGCCAGAACGCTCGTCAGATCGCCGATCGGGCGGGCGCCGTTTACGACAAGCTGCGTGTCTTCGTGGAATCCATGGAGCGCCTTGGCGGCCAGTTGCAGACGGCACAGGGCACCTATGATGCGGCGATGAACACCTTGACCCGGGGCAAGGGGAACCTGATTTCACAGGCCAACCGGTTTGTTGAGCTGGGGGTTCGGGTGCGCAAGGAATTGCCCAGGTCGGTGCGGGATCAGGCCGAGGTCGATCGGGACGACCTGCCCAACGAAGACGAGCCGGACCACGAAGAGACCGAAGACGACGCCGTCTCGGATTCCGGCACAACGTCCTGAGCCAATACACGGGTTTGGAATCCAGATCACACTCTCCACTCCCGGAGCTGGCCTAGAATGACTCCATGGCAATGCTTGGATACAGGGAGTCTGCTTGATGCTGTGCGTAATCCCGATGGACCCTGCAATGAGTGCTCACCGAGACGGCGATGAGGATGAGAACCGGGGTGGTGGGACCCGGATCATCGACTGATGACTCCCGAATGCCATTCTCTTGAAAACCAGTGCCGGTTGGCAGACACTTTTCGTCAAACCCCCCGACGCCCACCGGTCCCGGGGCGCGTCTTGTTATCGAGTGGTTGTTAAGGAGTGGCCAGTATGGGGATTGCAGGTCGTATCGCTGTGTTTGTTGGCCTGATGCTGTCCCAGGCGGCATTCGCGCTTCCCCCCGAGCATGAAACCCGACGCCTGATGCTGGCGGTCGAGCAGGCGATTGACGAGCAGCGCTGGGAGGATGCGGCCGGTTTCATCAACCGTCTGCAGACGTTGGATGCCGGTAAGCCGTTGGCCTATCAGTTCTACAGGGGCCGGGTCATGCTGAATGCGGGGCAGTTGAATGAAGCCCGCGCGGCGCTTGAATCCTATGTGACCAACGCCGGTTCCCAAGCCCCGCATTATCGTGAGGCATTGAAGCTGATTACGAACATTGACCGCCGCACGGCGCAGACCTCTGGTGGGACGGATGAAGGGCCGGGGGATGAGCCGGTGGCGGTGATTGAACCGACCGGCAACGACCGGATTGAGCGTCTGAAGACACTGTATCTGGTCGGTAGCCCGGTCGCGGCGCTCGAAAAACACCTCAACAGCCTGTTGGAACTCAATGCCTGGCGTCGTGGCAATCAGCGCGTTGTGAAAGCCAACGAGCCGCCGGATATCGCCTACCGGGTGTTTGCCCGGGAAGAGGGCACGCTGAACGTGCAGGAGCGCCGTCGGACCCGAACCGATGGCCGTGCTGAAGTGGTCTCCGATGAGTTTGCCGTGTATGGCGTCGGTCGTCAGGTTTCCTGGGATTGCCCCGGATCGGAGCGAGCCTGCTGGCTCTATGATCCCCGAGACGGCAGTCGCTGGATGAAACTGGCGGACCGGCCCGATGCGGTTGAGGAAATTGCCGAAACGCTCGGCGACCTGATCCGTCAGCTTCAGTCTCCCTGAGCCTCTGATGCACGCTCGCTGCGCTCGCGCCATGCGCCTGGGGTCATCCCGGTCCATTTCTTGAACGCGCGATGAAACGTGGACGGCTCGGTGAACCCCACCTCGTGGGCAATGTCGTTGATGGGCCGGTCCTGTCGGTTCAGGTGGTATATGGCCAGATCCCGCCGAAGCAGGTCCTTGATCTCCTGAAATGAGGTGTTTTCCTGTCGCAGTCGCCGCCGCAGCGTCTGGGGGCTGACATGCAGCTCTCCGGCAATCCATTCGAAATCGGGTAGGGGGCGGGAGAGATCGCGGCCGATCAGGGCTCGGATGCGTCCGGTGTAGGAGTTGCTGGCATCCGGGCGGGCCAGCAGGTCCGCCGGTGATGTCCGCAGGAATCGTTTCATTTCCGGTCGGTCCCGGATGATGGGGGCATCCAGAAAACGGGCGTCGAAAATCAGCTCCGTGCGCCAGGTTTCAAAGACCAGTGGGCAATGAAAGATGTGTCGGTATTCGTCACCATGGTCGGGGCAGGGCCATGCGAAGCGGGCCTCGTTGAGTGTGATGGCGCCGCCGATCAGCCAGCTCGCCAGTCGATGCCAGATGACCAGCACGCTCTCACGGAAAAAGAACCAGGGGTCGCTGAAGTCACCGTCGATGCGCAATTGCAGCCGGGCGAGATTCCCCTGTCGTTCGAGTCTCATGCCGGCCGGGGGATCGAACAGCGCGCAGAACCGCCAGGCGCGCTCGAGCATGCCGGCGAGAGTGCTGCATTCCATGATCAGTTCGCACATGGTGGCGAAGGTGCCGGTCCGGCATCGTCGTGGCCCCAGCCCCATGAACTCGTCGTCCATGGTCTGCCAAAGCGTCTGCATCAGCCGGGTGAACTCATCGCTGCTGACCCGCCCGCCCGCAGACGCCAGCCGATCCGGTGCCACGCCGACTCGCCGCAGTAGGCGATCGGTGTCGTAACCCTGCTGTTCTGCGCCGCTGAGGGCGGCCCGAACGAAATGTCCGGAAACGGTCAGTTCCGCCATGGTCCGGTGCGATCACTCCTGTCGTGGTGCGGCGTTCATGGTATAGCGCGAGCCCGGGAAAGAAAACGTGGCAGATCCGGCCAATTGGCATGGCGGCTTCAGCTCTTGGCTCCAGGGGGCTTTCCCGACATCCTGACAGGCTGATCGTGCCAAAACCATCACACAGGAGATTGCCATGGCCGGACCGCTTGAAGGACTCAGGGTGCTGGATTTCACCACATTACTGCCGGGGCCGTGCGCCACCATGATGCTGGCGGATATGGGCGCGGACGTGCTCCGGGTGGAGGCGCCGGATCGCATGGACCTGACACGGGTGATGCCACCCCATGATCGTGGTGAAAGTACGGCCCATGCCTGGCTCAACCGCGGTAAGCAATCCCTGGCCCTCGACCTCAAAGACCCGGACAGCGTGGCGCTGGTCAAGTCGCTGGTAGCGGACTATGACATTGTGATCGAGCAGTTTCGTCCCGGCGTGATGGGGCGTCTCGGTCTGGACTATGACACGCTCGCCGCCATCAACCCGTCACTGATCTACTGCTCCGTCACCGGCTATGGCCAGACTGGCCCCTACCGTGACCGGGCCGGCCATGACATCAATTACCTGTCGCTGGCCGGCGTGTCGAGCCATTGTGGCCGCAAGGGCGAGGGGCCACCCCCGCTGGGTATTCAGGTGGCCGATGTTGCTGGCGGCTCGCACCACGCGGTTATGGGGATCCTGGCGGCGGTGGTGCACCGTCAGCGGACCGGTGATGGGCAGTTCGTGGACGTCAGCATGACGGATGCCGCGTTCTCCCTGAACGGGATGGCGGGAGCCGCCTGTCTGGCGGGCGGGCAGGAGCCGGGCCCCGAGTCCTCCATGCTGAGCGGCGGCAGTTTCTACGACTACTACCAGACCGCGGACGACCGGTGGCTGTCCGTCGGCAGCCTCGAGCCGCAGTTCATGCAGCGCCTGTGTGAGGCGTTGGGTCTGTCCGAGCTGAAAAGCCTGGGGCTGAGTCAGAAGCCCGAACATCAGCAGCAGCTGAGCGAGGCGATTGCTGAGGCCATTCGACAACAGCCGCTGTCGGTGTGGCAGGAGCGATTTGCCGAACTGGATGCCTGTGTCGAGCCCGTCCTGACGCTCTCAGAAGCCGCGCGGCACCCCCAGATCAATGCCCGGCACATGGTGATTGACGTGGACCGCGGTGACGGCACGCAGCAGCGCCAGCTTGGTCATCCCATCAAGTTCGGCCGGACGCCCTGCGAATCCCGTCATACGGGCCGACCGCTGGGTGCGGACAATGAAGCAATCAAGGCCCGTTACGAGTCCTGACGGGTCGCCTGTTGCCGGAACTCCCCTGGCGTGGTGCCCACCCGGTGGCGGAAATAGCGGTGAAACGAGGTCGTTTCGCTAAAGCCCAGTCGCAGGGCAATGTCCGGAATGGGCAGATCGGTCCGTTGCAGGTAGTCCTCGGCCAGCGATTGGCGAACCTCGTCAAGAACCTGCTGATAAGAGACGCCCTCCTGGCTCAGGCGGCGTTGCAGGGTCCGGCTGGTCATCCCGAGCTCGTTGGCGATCAGGTCCTGTCGGGTGACGCCCTGCAGCAGGTGGTGGCGAATCGCGACCCGGGCCCGGGTGACCAGCGTGGTGTCGCTGTCGATGGCGGCCATCTGGTCACGGGCATGGGCTTCCAGCGTTCGTCTGAGCGACGGTGCCGGATGGCGTAACGGCTCGGACAACAGGGCAGCGTCGGTGACCACACGATTGTCTGAAGCCTCGAAATGCACCGCGCATCCCCATCGCTGCCGGTAGGTGTGCTCCCATCGCTCGCCAGGTGAGGGGCGCTCGAGTGCCACCCGGATAGGGCCGGCGTCGGACTCCCCGCCAAGCCAGCGGGCGTAGTTGATCCAGGAGCCAAAGACGTTGTCCGTCATGTGGGCGCGTACGACCGGATCGGTATAGGCGCACTGCCAGACCAGGTGAACCTCGTCGCCATGCTGCTCAATGCGGGTCAGTCCCATGTCACCCACCAGTCGTTCATAGGGCGTGATTCGCTGAACCGCCTCGCCGAGCGTCGCACAGCTCATGGTGATGTAACCCAGTACGCTGTAGGAGCCCGGTTCGACGAAGTCCCCCGTGCGCAGTCCGAACACCGGATCGTCGGCGCTATCGCAAAGATGACGGAGGAACGTCTGGAAACGGGCGCCGTCCACCCGGTCATCGTCGGCCCTAAGATCCGTTTCGCTGAGTCCGGCTGCCCGGAGCAGTGGGGGCGTGGCGATGCCGTGATGATCGGCGGCGCGGAGGTATTGGCGGATAGCGGCGACGGAGACCGTGCCAAGGGTACTGTTCTGGGTCATGTCAGTCCGGGCAATCCGAGTCTCGGAATGGGGCAATGACCGTATTGTGGCGGGAAACCGGGCAATAAAAAAGGCGGACCATGGGCCCGCCTGACAAGGAGAGAACGAAAGTGCCTGAACGTTCAAATCGTTGGGATGCAGAGCCTCATACTGCGACGGAGGGACAACAGACTCCTCCGGCATGAGGGATACCGCTTACATCCCTGAAAACAATACTAGGCACGGGCGCGTTCCGAGTCTGTTTGTGAACGGTGTCGCAATGTAACGGAATGTATTCGGCAGGCCTGGCGCCGAGTCAGGCCTGCTCAGTGACGGAAGGGCGGACCTCCGTGAAGCGGCGGGTGCTGAGAGCCTCGCTGAGTCCCTCCTGAGCCGTTTGCTCCATTGTCGCGGGGTCCGGGGTGCCTCGCCCTGCGTCTGCCTGACAGAGAGTCATGGCCGCCTCCACCTCGATGAAGCCGGCGGCGGTTTTCACGGCCTTGTGGTTGATGCCCTCATACAGCCGCCGGAATGCCCCGGTCGAGCAGCGTTCGGCGTCCGGGAAGTGGGCGATAATGGCGAACCGATCGTCCTGTAACCGGCAGAGCGCATCAAGCGGACGGATCAGGCTGTTCAGCCGCCGTCCGATGCCCTGTGCCAGCTCGGCCATCGCGGATTCGCCGTGGCGACGGGCGAGTCCCGACCAGCCCCGCAGCCCAATCAGAAGCATTGCCGTGGCGCCGCCCCGGGATTCGCACTGGCGCAGGCTTTCCTGCAGTCTCTGGCGGGCATAGCGTGCGTTGCCCAGGCCGGTTTCGGGGTCGGCAATGCTGCTCGACGATAGTTGCCGGTTGTTCTCCAGTAGCAGCGCATTGCTGGCGAGCAGGGCGTTCTGGCGGTCGGCCATCCGGTTGGCGGCGAATACGCGCGGCACCAGTTGCTTGTTCATGTCCGATTTGTAGATGAAGTCATCCACACCCCGGTCAAAGGCCTGGGAAAGCGCCTCCATACTCTCCTTCGCTGTCAGCAGGATGATGTAGGTGTAGTGGTTCTTCTGCTCGTCCTGCTGACGGATGCGGTCAGTCAGGTCCAGCCCGTCCATTTCCGGCATCAGCCAGTCAGCAATCAGGACGCTGACGGGGCGCTCCTCCAGAAGATGGAGGGCGGATGGGGCATCGTTGGCAATACGCACATCGCGGTAACCGGCCTTCTGGAGGGCGCGGCTGACCACCATGCTGCTGAAACGGGCGTCATCAACGACGAGGATGGGCAGATCGGGGTTGGGCATAATCGGTACAACATTTCCGCGAGGGTCACCGGAGCGGGCCCATGGTTGAACGAGGTGCGAATGGCTTGCCGCCGTTCGCCGAGGCCGTCATTATAGCCGTTTCGTCCCCTGACGCCGCCGTGGAATGTAAAAAATCGTGGTATCGTCGAGGGTTATGGCGATTCCGTGCCCGTGCCGTGACGAGGCACACAGTTCGGGTGTGAACCCGGTCGGAGACTGGTGATGGAGCATTGACTATCAAAGCGTCGTCCCTCGCGAGTTGGTATCGAGACATTGTCGACACCTATGCTCACTGGCAGGTGGTGGTTCTTCTGTTCCTCGGGTTCTCGGCCGGGCTGCCGTTTCTGCTGGTGTTTTCGACCCTGAACGCCCGGCTGGCCGATGTCGGCGTGGAGACGGCGACCATTGGGTTCTTCAGCTGGCTGGGCATCACCTACTCGATCAAGGTCTTTTGGGCACCCGTGGTGGACCGCCTGTCGCTGCCTCTTCTGGATCGCTGGCTGGGCAAGCGCCGCAGCTGGATGCTGCTGGCCCAGGCTGGGATCGCCACCGGGCTTGTTCTCATGGCTCGTACCGACGCCACTGTGGCACCGGTCACGATGGCGCTCTTCGGCCTGCTGGTTGCCTTCTCGTCGGCCACTCAGGATGTGGCCATTGATGCGTACCGGATCGAGATAGCCCCAGAGCGGTTGCAGGCGGCACTGGCGGCGGCGTACATCTTCGGATATCGCGTCGCGTTGCTGGTTGCAGGCGCCGGTGCGCTCTATCTTGCTGAGTTCTGGTCCTGGCAGGTGTCCTATGAAGTCATGGCCCTGTTGGTCGGTATCGGCGTTGTGACTGTCCTTATCTCACGGGAGCCGTCGGTCAACCATCACGGTGTCGCCGCGGACCTGTCTGAGCGTGTGGAAGCTGAGGTCCAGCGGTATGGTCATCTGTCACCGCGCCTGGCCCGTCTGGCAGGGTGGTTTTCTGCGGCGGTGGCCGGACCGTTCGTTGATTTCTTCCACCGTTACCGGCGGTTTTCGATCCTGATTCTGTTGCTGGTGTCGGTGTACCGGATATGCGACCTGTCGATGGGCGTTATGGCCAATCCGTTTTATCTCAATTTCATGGAATTCACGAAGACGGAGGTGGCCGACATCACCAAGATCTTCGGCTTCTTCATGACCATTCTCGGTTCGGCCATCGGTGGTGTGCTTGTGGTGCGTTACGGCGTGCGCCGGATTCTGCTGACCGGTGCGGTGCTGACGGCGCTGAGTAACCTGCTGTTTGCCCTGATTGCCCAGTACCCGCCGAACCTGACCAGCCTGGCGCTGGTCGTCAGCGCGGACAACCTCAGTGGCGGGATGGCGAATGTGGCGCTGATTGCCTGGCTATCGAGCATGACCAGTGCGGCCTTCACGGCGACTCAGTATGCGTTGTTCAGCTCCCTTATGACGTTACCGGGCAAGTTCATTGGTGGCTTTTCAGGACTGCTGGTGGAGGGGTTCGGGTATGCGGAGTTCTTTGTGATTTCCGCGTTCATGGGGATTCCGGCCATCGTGCTGTGCCTGTGGGCGATCCGGCGTGGGCCGGAGCTGGACGCGATGGCGCCTCAGGCTGAGGCGCCCGCGTCCGATACACGATAGCGTCGCATTGACACCCGGCGGTTGCGCACGATGACGCCTTCATCCATCAGCCGTTCGCGTTGGGTCTCGAAACCCGGAGAACCGGGAGGAAAGGCGATGCGGCTATCGGACCGCAGCACCCGATGTCACGGGATGTCGCTGTCGGGCGCCATCCGCCCCGGGAATCCCGCACGGGCGGCGACGCGTCCGTAGCTGTCGACGCGGCCGGGCGGAATGGCACAAACGATGTGCCACACCGCTTGGGTTTTCGGGTCCTCAGAGCCGGAGGGCACCGTCCACCTCGATCATGCGCCCGGAGACATAATCGTTCTCGAAGATGAACGCGGCGGCGGAAGCGATGTTCTCCGGCTGGCCCATGCGCTTGAGCGGAATGCCGGCGGTCATCTTCTCCAGCGCCTCGGGTTTCATGGAGGCGGTCATCTCGGTTTCGATGAAGCCCGGGGCAATGCCCATCACCCGGATGTTGTAGCGTGCCAGTTCCTTTGCCCAGGTGGGCACCAGCGCCGCAACCGCCGCCTTGGCGGAGGAGTAGTTGCTCTGGCCCATGTTGCCGGCGCGGGAGATGGAGCTGATGTTGATGATCACGCCGTCGTCACCATTGTCGATCATGTGGGTGGCGGCTTCGCGACCACACAGGAACACCCCGGTCAGGTTCACGTCGATCACCGACTGCCACTCCTGCAGGGACATGCGCTTTTCCACCTTGCCTTCCTTCGCCTTGACCAACAGGCCATCCCGGAGGATGCCGGCGTTGTTGATCAGGCCATTGAGCGCGCCGAAGTCCTCGACGATTTTCTGGAAGGTGGCCGCGACGTCCTCTTCCTTGGCAACATTACAGGTATAGGCCCGGGCGTCGCCATCCTCCGCACGAATCGCCTGTACCGCCTCGTCGAGCTTTTCGGGAACGAGGTCAATCAACGCCACGCGGGCCCCCTGGCGGGCGAGGTATTCACCCATGGCGCGCCCAAGGCCCTGGCCGCCGCCGGTAATTGCGATCACTGAATCTTGAACTTTCATTGTCTACCCTCACATCCAGACTAGTGGTTCCCTCTAAAGGCGGCAGTATATCAGACCGTCCGAACAGGCTCCGGTGATGGCCGGGGCGTCATTCATTCCATCGCATGGAGCCGTGCATGGGCGTTTTCCTATCCCTGTTCATTATCATGCCGATCGTCGAGATGGCGATCCTGATCAAGGTCGGCGGCATCATCGGTGCCCTGAATACGATTGGCCTGGTTCTGCTGACCGCCGTGATTGGCGCCTGGCTATTGCGTCAGCAGGGGCTCGCGACGCTTCTGAAAGCCAATCAGCGGGTGCAGAGCGGTGAGTTACCGGCGCGGGAGGTTGCTGAGGGGCTGATCCTGGCCGTGGGTGGGGCCTTGCTGCTCACGCCCGGCTTCGTGACCGACACGGTCGGATTTCTGTGTCTGCTACCGGGGTCGCGTCACTGGCTGGCAAACCAGGCACTAAAGCGCCTGGTCGTTTCCGGCACACAGGCAGGCGGTATGTACTTTTCGGCCGGGTCCGATCCGTTTGGCGGGATGCGGCCCGGCCGGGATGACGACATCATCGAGGGCGAATACCGGCGTCGGGATCGCGAGCACCGGACCATCGATCAGGACCGCATCGACCGCGACTGACCATTGGTCAGATTTTTTGGGGGGTCGGGTATTGAAAACCGGATCACGGGCCCCACATAGGAGTAACGAAGCGGCTGTGGGTTACGAACAATCTGTCAAAACAGGTGCTTACGGACCCCAGCGTTTTGAGCAAACGTCATTGCCAAAGACAACCTGACATTTGGAGAAAACGAGCAATGAAGATTCGTCCGCTACACGATCGTGTTGTCGTACGCCGTAAGGAAGAAGAGGAAAAAACCGCAGGCGGTATCGTTCTGCCGGGCAACGCCAAGGAGAAGCCGTCCCAGGGCGAAGTGATTGCCGTTGGTGAAGGCCGCGTACTCGATAATGGCGAGACGCGCGCACCGGCCGTGAAGGCAGGCGATACGGTGGTGTTTGGTCAGTACGCTGGTAGCACCGTCAAGATCGACGGTGAGGACCTGCTCATCATGAGCGAGAACGACATTTTCGGTGTGCTGGAAGACTGATCCAGCCCCGGTTCGGGCTCGCAATCAACGATCAAGATCAACGGAATAATTAGGAACGAAGACTATGGCAGCGAAAGACGTACTCTTTGGCGATTCCGCACGTAACCGTATGTCCCGTGGTGTGAACACCCTGGCGGACGCGGTCAAGGTCACCCTGGGTCCGAAGGGCCGTAACGTGGTGCTGGAAAAATCCTTTGGCGCACCGACCGTCACCAAGGACGGCGTATCCGTCGCCAAGGAAATCGAGCTCAAGGACAAGTTCGAGAACATGGGCGCGCAGATGGTCAAGGAAGTCGCGTCTCAGGCCAACGACACGGCGGGTGACGGCACCACGACTGCGACCGTGCTGGCCCAGTCCATCATCAACGAAGGCCTGAAGACCGTGGCGGCGGGCATGAACCCGATGGAGCTCAAGCGGGGCATCGACAAGGCCGCTCAGGCTGCGGTTGCCTCCATCCGTGAGATGGCGCGTCCGTGTGACGACAACCGTTCCATCGCACAGGTCGGCACCATTTCTGCCAACGGCGATGAGACCGTTGGCAAGATGATCGCCGACGCCATGGAAAAAGTGGGTAAGGAAGGTGTCATCACCGTCGAGGAAGGCCGTGGCCTGGAAGACGAACTGGACGTCGTGGAAGGCATGCAGTTCGACCGTGGTTACCTGTCCCCTTACTTCATCAATAACAATGAGAGCATGACCACCGAGCTGGACGACCCGTTCATTCTGCTGGTGGACAAGAAGATCTCGAACATCCGCGAACTGCTGCCGCTGCTGGAAAGCGTTGCGAAGGCCGGCAAGCCGCTGATGCTGATCGCCGAAGACATCGAGGGCGAAGCCCTGGCGACGCTGGTGGTCAACAACATGCGCGGTATTGTGAAAGTGGCCGCCGTGAAGGCGCCTGGCTTTGGGGATCGCCGCAAGGAAATGCTGCAGGACATCGCGATCCTGACCGGCGGCACCGTGATCTCCGAAGAAGTCGGTCTGACTCTCGAGAACACCACAATTGATGATCTGGGCACCGCCAAGCGGGTCAACATCACCAAGGAAGACACCACGATCATCAACGGTAACGGTGCCCAGGCGGACATCGAAGCGCGTGTTGAGCAGATCCGTAAGCAGATCGAAGACAGCAGCTCCGACTACGACAAAGAGAAGCTGCAGGAGCGCGTTGCCAAGCTGGCAGGCGGTGTGGCCGTCGTCCGGGTCGGCGCCGGTTCTGAAGTGGAAATGAAAGAGAAGAAGGCCCGTGTCGAAGACGCGCTGCACTCCACCCGTGCGGCAGTCGAAGAAGGCATTGTGGCCGGTGGCGGTGTGACGCTGCTGCGGGCTCTGAAAGGCCTGGAGTCGCTGGAAGCGGCGAATGAAGAGCAGAAGGCTGGTATCAGCATTCTGCGCCGCGCTCTGGAAGCGCCGCTGCGTCAGATCGTTCAGAACGCCGGTGGCGAGCCGTCCGTGGTTGTCGCGAATGTACGCGAAGGCAAGGACAGCTATGGCTACAACGCGTCCACCGAGCAGTACGGTGACATGATCGAGATGGGCATCCTGGACCCGGCCAAGGTCACGCGCTCCTCGCTGCAGGCCGCCGCGTCCGTGGCCAGCCTCATGATCACCACCGAAGCGATGGTGGCCGACGAGCCGGAAGAAGAAGGCGCCGGTGCCGGCGGTGGTATGCCGGACATGGGCGGCATGGGTGGAATGGGAGGCATGGGCGGCATGATGTAACGCCCGCTGTCCCTAACCGGAGCCATCGGCTCTGGTGAGCACCTGAAAAACCCGCGCTCCGGCGCGGGTTTTTTGTGGGCGGACTCGCGGATTGGCCAATCCGGCCCGCATGCGCCTCATGGTTTTCATGCAGTTGCAAGATTCGTTTGGTAGACTTCTCTGGATAACAATCAAGGACCGTCACCGTCCAGACACTCACCCGATGGAACAGACACCCCACCATGGCTGACGAGCCAGTCAAACCCTTCCTGCGCCCCGGCAAGTTGATTCTCCTGATCCTACTGGGTCTGCTGGTATACGCCGGTGCCGTCGTGGCGACCGTGCCCGCCGGGTGGGTCTGGTACTGGGCGGAAAAGCAGTTGGCGTTGCCCGAGGTTGTCCGGGTGGAAGGCGTCACCGGTCAGCTCTGGGATGGTGGTGCCCAGCTTCGCCTGATGAACCGGTCGGTACAGGTGTTCTGGCATCTGGAATCGCTGGGTACGGGGCCGGGGTGGGCGACGTTGGGCTGGCGGCTCAAGAGTCGTTCCTCGCAACTCCAGGGGGATTTCACGGTCCTCGGGGAGAACAGCGCGCAACTACAGATGACCGGGAACGTGCATGTGCCCGAGTTTCATGGGCAGATCCGCCGAAGCGGTGGTGCGATGATTAACGGCGATGTCACGATCCAGAACCTGAGGCTAAAAATGGCGCAGAACCGTGTGGTCGCCGCGAATGGTCTGGCGACATGGCCCGGAGGGCCGGTCCGCTGGCCGGTCGGCCAGCGGATGCAGAGTGCCGAGATTCCTGCGATGGAAATGCGGCTGTCCGATCAGGGTGGGACGCCTATGCTGACGCTCAACGAAGCCGGTAAGCAGGCCTCCGTTGCCGATGCCATGATTCTGTCCAACGGCAACGCGCGCATCCGGGTCTACCGGCGCATGGTGGATCTGGTCGACCAGCCCTGGTCCGGCAATCAGGGGCCGGGAGCCGTGATTTTTCAGGTCACCCAGCCATTACTGATGGGGGCCGGGTGAGCCGACTATGACGAGTCTCGTGACACGGATCAATCAGGGCCCCTTGCCACGCTGGGCCGCCAACCTTCTGTTGCTGGTTCTGGTCATTCAGTTTGCGCTCTGGCTCGCCCGGCTGACGTGGATCATGGCCTGGACACCATCGCCTCTGCCGGGGTTTGAAGCCGCAGGGGGCGAGTCGCTGGTTCAGGGGAGCGGAACGTCGCTGGCGGCCTTCCATCTGTTCGGTCGGCCGCCTGCGGGGCAACCCGTATCGGAGACGGTCAGCCAGCGGGCGCCGGAGACCAACCTCCAGCTTCGCCTGGAGGGGGTTCTGATGGCAGGAAACCGGGAGCAGTCCGGCGCCATCGTCTCCGGTGGCGGCAAACCAGCGAGTTGGTACCGGATCGGGGATACCCTGCCGGGCAATGCCGAACTGGTCGAAGTGGAACCGCGGCGAATCCTGATTCGCCGCAACGGTGAAGTGGAGGCCCTGACATTCGAGGAGCCGGAATCAAGCGGCATGGTGACTGAGGCGGAAACGCCCGACGTGGACCTGTCCTCCCCTGATGCGTTCGTGGCGGATGCGCGACAGCAATTGCAGCAGGAGGGCGCGGCGGCACTTGCCCGATTCGGCTTGCGCCCGGTATCGTCAGGAGCCGCGAGTGGTTACGTCTTTGACGGCTCCAACCCCATGCTGTCATCGCTCAACCTGCAGGAAGGCGATGTTGTGACGGCCATCAATGGTCACCGACTGGGCGATCCGGCGCAGGACGCTGAGTTGCTGGAGCAGTGGAAGAATGCGGGGCAGATCACGGTACAGGTACAGCGTGATGGCTCCCAGTTCACGGTGAACTACGCACTGCCGAACTAGAATGGATAACAATGTGAACCTGCGGTCCCCGAACGGGCCGCCCAAACGGGAAACAGAGACGGAATGAAGACTTTCAGCGCCGCACGGATTCGGGTGTTCCTCCTGCTGCTGTTGCTACCGGTGATGGCAGTGGCGCAGGAACAGACCTGGAAACTGAACCTCAAGGACGCGGACATCCGGGCATTTGTGACCCAGGTGGCGGACATTACCGGATACAGTTTCGTGGTGGACCCCCGTGTGAAGGGGAAGGTCACGGTTCTTTCGTCGGCACCCATGAACAAGGAAGAGATCTACGATCTGTTCCTGTCGGTGCTGCAAGTGCATGGTTTTACCGCCATTTCGGGCGAGGAAGTCATCAAGATCGTTCAGCAGGTGGACGCCAAACAATCCGCCGAGTCTCTGGATCGCTTCCAGAAGATCCCCTCCGAACAGCTCATTACCCGTGTCATTCCGGTTGAAAATGGCAATGCGCTGGAACTGGTGCCCATCCTTCGGCCGCTGGTGGCGAAGTATGGGCATCTCGCTGGCGTGGCCGCGGCCAATGCGCTGATCGTCAGCGACCACTCCTCGAACATTCGTCGGATCGAGGAAATTGTCCGCCGTCTGGACAAACCCGCCAATCTGGAAGTGGAAGTCATCCAGCTTGATGAGGCCTGGGTGGGGGACATGGTCAAGCTCCTGAAGGAGCTGGCGCCGGCCCAGCTCGGGCAGCAGGGCGGTGGCTCCGGCCAGTCCGGCAAGCAGTTCAGTGTGACGGCGGACGAGCGTAGTAACCGGCTGATCATCCGGGGCGATGATGCCTTCCGCACGAAAATCCGCGGCTTGATTGAGCAACTGGATCAGCCCTCCGCCAGCGGCGGAACGACGAAGGTCATTCGCCTGAACCACGCCAAAGCGAAAGATCTGGCAGAGCTGGTGAAAGGGGTCATGGGGCAGGTGGTCAAGGAGAATCAGCAGAGCCAGGGCGGCGGTTCGGCCGGCGGCTCCCAACAGAATCAGGGCTTTGCCGTGTTTGCGGACGAGGGCACAAACTCACTCGTTGTTCGCGGCGAACCATCCGTGATGCAGGAAGTCGATGCCATTGTCTCCTCATTGGACGTGCGTCGCGCTCAGGTCATGATTGAGGCGGCCATTGTGGAAGTCAGTGATGAAGTGGGACGGGATCTGGGCGTCCAACTGGCTGCCGGCGACCAGTCGGGTGAGTCGGTGCCCATCTTTGGAACCAATTTCAGTAACGTCGGACGAAGCATCGCCGACGTCATTGGCGCCATCGCCACCGACGAGCTGATCTCACCGGCGAGTGGGGGGATCTCGATCGGCGCCGGTCGGGAGGACAGCAATGGCGTGACCTGGGGGGTTCTGTTGCAGGCGCTCTCGACGTCCACTTCGGCGAATCTGCTGTCCACACCAAGCATCATCACACTCGATAATCAGGAATCGGAAATCGTGGTGGGCCAGAACGTGCCGTTCGTCACCGGCCAGACCACCAATACCAGCGCGGGGCTGAACAACCCGTTCCAGACCATCGAGCGCAAGGACGTTGGTCTGACGCTCAAGGTCACGCCGTCGATCAACAAAGACGAGCTGGTGCGGCTGAAAGTGGAGCAGACCACCGAGTCCATTGCCGACAGCATCGACTCAGCCTCAGACATTGTGACCAACAAGCGTGAGATCAAGACGACGGTACTGGCCGATGACGGTGAGACCATCGCCCTCGGTGGGTTGATTCGCGAAGACTACACCTTACAGGAGAGCAAGGTGCCGCTGCTTGGCGACATTCCGCTTCTGGGTGAGCTGTTCTCTTCTGAGTCCCGACGCAAGATCAAGCGTAATCTGCTGGTGTTCCTCCGGCCGACGATCTTGCTGGAAAAAGGCGACTCCGTCGCCGCAACACAGCGCAAGTACGACAGCCTCTGGGACGTGAACCTGACCGGTGAGCGCGAAGAGGGCGAGTCGACCGAACAGCCGGACATCAACACCCTGTTCGAGAGCAATGAGTTGCGTCGGGGATCCGAAGACTAGGTTGGCCACGGAAACCACGGAAAGCGCCCTTCGGGCGCGAAAGCACAGAGTGTTGGAAAGCCGGAGCCGGACTCATGCAGAGGGGGCGTCAAAGGATTGATCGCGGTGGACTGAATGGTCAGCCCGTTGTTTTTCTGTGTTCTTCCGTGGTTTCCGTGGCGAACCCATTTCCACTCCGTCTACCCCTCATCAATCCGCACGGGCAGCGGCGGCATCGGGCAGTCCAGCTGATCCGCCACCAGCCGGATGAGTTCATATTCGCGCTGTTCCACCCGGTCATCCCGGAGAACGCAGTGCTGGCAGGCGTCCAGTACCGGGGGCTTGAGCAGGGGCGACAATCCCCGGAGGGCCTTGAGTGCTGCCATGAGCTGTTTCAGTGTCACCCGCTCCTGAAGGGGAGGCAGGTCCTTCCCCGTTCCAAATCCGGCCATTGCCTCGGTGTAACAGGCCCGCGCTTCGTCCATCGTGGGGGTGGCGGCCCGGGCGATCAGGCTTAGTAAGACCGCCAGACGGTCCTGTACGGCCGCATACCGGCGAAAACGCACGGGAGCCTCCCGCTGTCCGGCCTCCGTCAAATGGCGCTGTATGAAGCTGACAAGTGCCAGCTCGAATAACGACACCCGGCCATCGTCCCGAATCAGGGTGTGCAGCTGTTGCGTCAGAGCGGCCCGCTCCTCCGGGTCCAGGCGTCGAAGCGCGGGCATGGCCATTTCCAGCAGCGGAAAGCGAATGGCCGGGCCGAGCGCGTCCAGAACCGAGAGAAACGCGTGGACCTGATCCGGATCTGGCTTCAGCGAAGGCGCATCGGGGGTGAGGTCGTCGAGCGCTGGTCGGGGGGTGTCAGGTGGTTTCTCGCCCTGGACTGCCAGGGCATGACAGAGCTGGACCGCGCCCGTGCGCGTACGCGCCAGGGTTCGGACATTGTCGGGCAGACGCCGGAGCAGGTCCTTGGCATAGCGCCCGTTGGCGGGGGAAACGGCCCCGGCGCTGTCGGACAGGCGCGTTTGGCTGATGAACGCGGCGGACCCACCCTGAACAGGCGCCGTGACAGCCGCAAAGAAGCCCCCGCCGGCTTCGGGGGAGTCGATTTCGGCCGCCGTTTCGGGTTTGAGCTGGTCCCGCTCCCGGTTGCGAAGGCGCGCCGGAAGGGCGGGGTCAATGGCGCGAATCCGTTCCTCCAATGGCGGGTGAGAGGCGAGCCAGCCGGCCAGACGCATCCGGACGGTTTCGGTAAAGCACATGTGGTTCACGTCGCTGCCGTGGTGGCTGGCCTGGAAATAGCCGGAGTGCTGGCCGATGCGGTGCAGGGCACGCCCCAGCGCTTCGGGGTTTCGGGTGAACTGCACCGATGAGGCGTCTGCGAGCGATTCCCGTTGTCTCGAGATGGCCGACTGGATCAGGCGACCGAAGAATAGCCCGATGTAGCCAATGGCCATCAGGGCAAGGCCGGCAGCCAGGTGGATGCCACGATTGCTATGTCGTGAGCGGCTGTAGGAGGATCGGTACGTGCTGCCCGTCAGGAGAAACTGACCGATCTGTCCAATCATGAGAATCCCCGCCAGCAGCGCGATGAGCCGGACGTTGATGCCCATGTCCCCGTTCAGGATATGGCTGAACTCGTGCCCCACGACCCCCTGAAGCTCGTCCCGCGAAAGATGGGTGAGCGCCCCGTGGGTAACAACCATCACTGCCTCTGATGGGACTTGGCCGGCAACGAAGGCGTTGATGCCGGGTTCATTGTCCATGATGTACAGGTCCGGTACCGGCACGCCACTGGCGATCGACATTTCCTCAACGATGTTTCGCAGGCGCTGTTCGTCGCTATCCTGGCCGGATGGATCCAGCAGCCGGGCACCGACCATTCGGGCGACCCGGTCACCTCCTCCCGATAGATCGACCCACCGGACCATCGAGCCGGTTGCAATCACACCGACCACGGCACCAGACGTCAGCAGCCCCTGTTCGCTGAGCAGCCAGGCACCGAAATGGGGGATCGGGGTGAGCTGGCGTGTGAGCAAATAACCGACCAGGTCGACTGCCAGAGTGATCAGCAAAACAGCGGACAGGAACAACAGCACGAGAACGGCCGTGTTCCGACGGGCCAGCGTCTGGCGTTCGAAAAAACTCTGTCGTGCCATGGGCGGTCAGGCTCTCAGAAGCTGACGTTGGGCGCCTGACGGGCTTCCGGGTTTTCCAGCTGAAGCTGTTCCGAGGCGCGAAAGGCGAACAGGCCGGCGAGGATGTTGTGCGGAAACTTTTCACGGTAGGTGTTGTAGTGCATGACCTCGTCATTGAACGCCTGGCGGGCGAAGGCGACCCGGTTTTCTGTGCTCGAAAGGTCTTCCATGAGTTGCTGGATCGTCTCGTTGGCTTTCAGGTCCGGGTAATCCTCGGCAACGGCGTACAGGCCACCAAGCGCTTTTGTCAGCATGTTTTCGGCAGAGGACAGCTTTTTAATGCGTTGGCCATCGGTCGGGTCACTGGCGGCGTCCTGCTGCGCCGCCACAGCACCGTTTCGCGCCTGCATGACCTCTTCCAGAGTGTTGCGCTCATGACTCAGGTACGCCTTGGCCGCTTCCACTAGATTGGGAATCAGGTCATGCCGGCGTTGAAGCTGGACATCGATCTGGGCAAAGCCGTTACGGAACCGGTTTCTCAGCGCCACCAGACGGTTGTAGACCATAATGGGATAGCCGACGATGACGGCGATTACGATCAGTCCGATTAGCGTGTTGCCCATGGTTGGTTCCGTCCTTCTCAGGTGTCGTTGGTCGGGTTGACGCTGGCAGAGGCTACGGCTTTATGGTGGAAGCTGGCGTAGAAGCGTACGAAGTCATCGGCCGGCAGTGGCTTGGCAAAGTAGTACCCCTGTGCCATCTGACATCCCCGGCTATGAAGATAAAACTCCTGTTCCTCGGTTTCCACCCCTTCGGCGATGACGTCCAGGTTGAGGCTGCGCCCCAGATCAATGATGGTATTGGCAATGCGCGTGTCGTCGTCGTTGATAAGCAGGTCCTGGACGAACTGCTTGTCGATCTTCAGGTGCTGGACGGGCAGTCGCTTGAGGTAGGTCAGTGACGAGTAGCCGGTGCCGAAGTCGTCCACTGCCACGTTGACGCCTTCGCGCTTGAGTTGATTCAGCTTCTCGACGGCGCTGTCGAGATTTTCCATGAAGCTGGTCTCCGTGACCTCCAGCTCGAGTCGTCCCGGTGGAATGTCATAGGCCTTCAGGACGTTGAGGATGGTCTCCACGATGTCTCCCTGGCGAAGCTGAACGGCTGACAGGTTGATCGCAATGTGCAGAGGCATCTCCGCCGCCGCCCATTCGGCCGCCTGTCGGCATGCTTCCTCCAGTACCCAGCGCCCGATTTCCACGATGGAGCCATTGAGTTCCGCCAGCGGAATAAACCGATCCGGTGGGACCATGCCAAGGGTCGGATGGGTCCATCGCAGCAGTGCCTCGGCGCCGACGATCCGGCGTGAGCCAAGATTGATCTGCGGCTGGTAGACCAGGTGGAGCTGATTGTCCGGCAGTGCCCGCATCAGGTCCTTCTCCAGTCGCTTCCGCTCACGGATTTCTTCGTCCACCTGGGCCACGTAGAACTGGTAGTGATTGCGACCCGCCGTCTTGGCGAGTGTCATCGTCTGTTCGGCCCGCTGCAGGAGCTGTTCAGTATGCTCGGCATCGTCCGGGTAGAGTGCGATGCCAACTGTTGCGGACACGCCCACTTCCATGTCACCGAGGCGCACCGGACGGGAGATCTGGTAGAGCAGCCAGTCGCAGGTGGACGCACACTGGTAGCCGTCGCGCAGGTTCTGTTCCACAACGACAAACTGGTCGCTGCCCAGCCGGGCCGCCAGTACTGGTCCATGGGCGCTGTCCTGGGAGATCCGCTCCGCGAGCACCTGGAGTAGTCCATCGCCGATGTGGTAGCCATACTGCTCGTTGATGGATTTGAAATCATCAATGCCGCAGCAGTAGATGGCCACGTGCTGCCCCGCGCGGCGGTGTTCGTGAATGGCATTGCGTAGCATGCCCATCAGCATTTCGCGGTTGGGTAGCCCGGTCAGTTTGTCGTAGCGGGACAGCCGGTTGATGCGCTCTTTCGCTTCGGCATGCCGCTCCTGACTTTCGGTGATGGAAGTCAGCAGGTTGTTTGTGGCGTTGACCCAGACGCCCAGTTCGTCATCCCGATGGCCCTGAGGCTTGTCCAGAAGGTGGTCGCCGGGCGCTTCGGGGTCCACATCGGAGACTGAACGGATGATGCGCAGCAGCGGCCGGGTGAGGAGCAGGTGGAAAACCAGAAACAGCACCAGCGCGAGCACCAGAGCCCGGGCAAGCCCGGTCAGCAACGTCAGTGTGGCTCGTTCGAGCCAGTCCCTGGCGGCGTAGGCGGTATCGTAGTGAATGTTCAGGTATCCGTATATCGTGCGGTCACCACCGGCGCGCTGGAGGGGGATGCGGTACTCGCGTTGGGCCTCGAAGATCGGGTCCGTGATGGACCGGTAGGACGAGGGGCGCAGTTCGCCGCTTTTTTCGGCGAGAACGGTGCCGTCGGGATGTTCGATGCTGGCGCCGTGCATGGCGCGTTGCTCGAATAACCCCTCAATGACCTGGCGGCCCAAGTCATCGTCAATGCTGTAGATCGCCTGTGTGGCCGCGTCCCGGACCAGGGCCAGCGTCTGCTTTGCCTGCTGGTCGAGCCCGTCAGACACGCGCCGGGCATCCACCACGATCTGGCCCGCACTCAGCGCGATACCGCTGAGCAACGCGATGGCCAGAACCCAGCGCAGTATTCGATAGCCGAGTCGGCGTTTGGGGTTGAAACGTTGATTCATTATCCCGCTTTACTATCGCACGCCCGTTTTTTCGACCCGGGGCCTATTCTAGACATTTTTTTGTCAGGTCTGCCCTTCTTGATAGACCCTAGCGGTGCCGACGTCCAGTGGTCGAGTGTCCCGCCTGGGGAGTCATTTGTCCAAAAAAAACGCCCGTCGCGGATGACGGGCGTTCCATTCCGGCCCATCAGGGACCGGCTGGCGACGAGGGCGTTTCGGTGAACGACCCGGTTGCCGCTTACTCTGAGAAGTTCTGGTTCACGAAATCCCAGTTCACCAGCTTCCAGAATGCCGCGAAATAATCCGGCCGTGAGTTCCGGTAATCGATGTAATAGGCGTGCTCCCACACATCGACCGTCATTAGCGGTTTGTCGTCAGTGGTCAGCGGTGTCTGGGCATCGTCCGTGTTCACGATGTCGACGCTGCCGTCGGTCTTCTTGACAAGCCAGGTCCAGCCAGAACCGAAGTTGCCGGCCGCCAGGCCGTTGAACTTCTCCTTGAAGTCCTCGAATGAGCCAAAGGCCTTGTTGATCGCTTCCGCGATCGGGCCCGTCGGCTCGCCGCCGCCGTTCGGGCTCATGCAGTTCCAGTAGAATGTGTGGTTCCAAACCTGGGCGGCGTTGTTGAACAGCGGGCCTTTGTCAGCGCTGCGGATGATTTCGACGAGGGACTTGTTCTCGTTCTCGGTCCCTTCAACCATGCCATTCAGCTTGGTGACGTAGGTGTTGTGGTGCTTGCCGTAATGGTATTCCAGCGTTTCCTTGGAGATGTGCGGTTCCAGGGCGTCTTTTGCGTAGGGCAGTTCCGGAAGTTCAAATGCCATGGATTGAGTCTCCCTCATCATTACTTTGATTGTGACGAAGCGGGTCAGGGGCCGACAGCCACGCCGACCCTCGCTCCGAGGCTTATGAGCTTAACACCTTGATCTGGTTGATACCACAAGCCCTGCTAACAAAGGGGCTCAGCCGCCTCAGCGGCGCCGGGTCAGCGAGCAGTGGAAATCCGGTGAGCCAGGAAGGAAACTGGCCGTGTTGCGCACGCGCCACACCAGCTCTTCGTAACTGTCCGCCTCCACGTTGATGTGCCCGAGCTTACGGCCGGGGCGGGCCTGCTTGTCGTACAAGTGGAGGTGGGTGTAAGGCAATCTGAGGAGGTCCGTGGCATCGCCGTGCTGACCAATAATATTGACCATGCAGTGCACACCGCGGGCGCTGGTGTCCCCCAGTGGCAGCCCCGAGACCGCGCGGATGTGGTTCTCGAACTGGCTTGTGGTGGCGCCGTTCATGGACCAGTGCCCCGAATTGTGAACGCGGGGTGCCATCTCGTTGGCCACGAGCCCTTGCTCGGTCTCGAACATTTCCAGCGCCAGCACGCCCACGTAGCCCAGCTCATTCATCAGTAGCCGGATGTAGCGTTCGGCGTCCTCGTGAACCGTCTTCGAGAGTTGCGGGGCCGGGGCAATGGAGTAGCGGAGAATGCCTTCGCTGTGGACATTCTCGGCCATCGGGTAAAACGCCAGCTCGCCGTCCTCACCGCGCGCCGCAATGATTGACAGCTCACGTCGGAAGGGCACGAACGATTCCACGATCAGCCGTGGATGGCCAATGCCGTCCCAGGCCTCCTCGGCCTCGTCCGGGTCGTGGAGAACGGCCTGCCCCTTGCCGTCGTACCCCTCGGTGGTGGACTTCACCACCACCGGACAGCCGAGCGCTTCGGCCGCCTCGTGGAGCTGTGTGGGGGTTTCCGCGATGCGCCACTGAGGAGTGGGAATACCCAGTTCCCCGAACAGCGACTTTTCGTATTCCCGGTTCTGGCACACCGCCAGTGCCCTGGGAAGGGGATGCACCGGTTTGTGCTGTGCCATGGTCTCGGCAACAGACACTGGGAGGTGTTCGAACTCGTAGGTGACCCGGTCAACGCGCGACAGGAAATCATCCAGATACTCGTTCCCGGGATCGATCATGACTTCGCCCAGCCCGGCGCTCGGATTCCCGGACATGTCATAGAAGACAAACTGATGGGCGAGGGGGTATCCGTCCAGTGCCAGCATCCGGCCCAGCTGGCCGGCTCCGAGTACTCCAATTCGCATCTGGGGTGCTCCCGTGCGTTAGTCCTGGTGGTCTTGGGGGTCCGGGTTGTTGAGCACATCCTGGGTCTGCTGCGCCCGAAAACGGGCCACGGCGTCGGCCACGCTGCGGTCTGTCAGTGCCAGAATCTGACTGGCCAGCAGGCCCGCGTTCTTGGCGCCGGCCTTGCCGATCGCGAGGGTGCCAACGGCCACGCCGCCGGGCATCTGGGCAATCGACAGCAGCGAGTCCAGGCCATTGAGTGTGCGGGACTGGACGGGCACGCCGAGCACCGGTAGGGCGGTCTGGGAGGCGACCATGCCTGGCAGGTGGGCAGCGCCCCCGGCCCCGGCAATGATCACTTTCAGGCCCCGGTCGGCCGCCTGCCTGGCATAATCAAACAGAAGATCGGGCGTGCGATGGGCGGAGACAACGCGGGTCTCGTAGGCGACACCGAGGGCGTCCAGCATGGTCGCCGCGTGCTCCATTGTCGGCCAGTCCGACTTTGAACCCATGATGAGGCCAACTTGTGGTTCCATAATCCGGATCCCGGTCGTTAAAAAGAAAGCCGACCATTTTATGGCTGGCGTCGTGTCGCTGCAACCGTCTTGGTCTTGAGGGTCGCCTTTTGGCGCGCCGGCGTCGACACGATATGATCGTCATCCAACCAGTACAGAGCAGTCAGGGGCTTATGGAACCAATTCGACCGGAGCACGATGAACTCAGGGCAGAGCGACGGCCTGAAGAGCCGGCACCGAAAAAGCGCCGCAAAGTGAAGCAGTCATCGCCGAAAGGCGGTGGCGGTGGCCGTGACGGCGTCTCTACCGGCGTGCTCAGTGTTCTGCTGATCATCGTCACCACAGCGGCCGGCGTTGGCTGGTATCACCTCACGGGACGTCTTCAGGCGCTGGAGTCGGAGGTGACGGAAGCCGACCAGTGGGTCCGGCAGAGTAAGCTGGCCCTGGCCCGTTTTGAAGGGCAACTGAGTGAGACCGGGGAAAACCTGCAACAGAAGGGCTCGTCCCTGAGCGATCGGATCGCCCGTCTTGAGGAGCGGGCCGATACGGCGGACAGCGAGATCCGCAAGCTCTGGGGGGTGGCCTACGACCGGAACCGGGAGGCGATCAAGGCGCTTGAGGCGAACCTGGGTGAGGCGGAGGAAGGGCTGTCGTCGGTCCGTGATGCGCTCGCGGGGCTCAGGGAAGACGGGCAAGCCCGGTCAGGCCGTTTGGATGCCCAGTCGGACCAGTTGGCGGCCATTGAGCAGGATGCCGGTAAGCTGTCGAACGCCGTCAGCGATCTGGAGGCGCGGCTTCCGGAGTTGGAGAAAACGGTGACCGATCGGATCGATGGGCTGCGTCAGGAAGCCCGGCTTGCGCGGCAGGAGCTGTCGGCGCGAGTGGACCGGGTGGCTTCCAACGCCAGTGACAGCGGTGAACTGGCTTCTGTCCGGCAGCGCCTTGGCGAGGTTGAGGAAGCCATTGACGCCATCGACGCCGCCCGGGCTCAGCTTAACTCCCGCCTGATCCGGATCCAGAATGAGCTGGATAGCCTCAAAAGCGGTGCCTGAATGTTACGGATTGTGTCCAACACTTGAGCCAGCTCTCAGAATGGTCGGCCATGCGGTTGGTAGCATCGGGACAGATCATTCCATCCAGAGGGCGAATCACCATGGCAGGGTTCTTTGTCCGCCTGACAGGCGGGCTGCTGTCGTTGATGCTGGCGACTGGCTGCACGGTATACCAATCCATTGGCAAAAGTACCGGGTCGTTCCTGCACCCGGTTTCCGGCCACGATTTTGTGCACATTCAGGACAGCGACTGGAACAGTCAGGACAATGCACTGATCTATTTCTACCGGACGCATTCGCGATGGGCATCGGAGGAAATCGAAGCCCCCAGCGTTTATGTGGACGACCACCACTATTTCAATCTCCGCAACAACAGTTTTACCTGGCTGGAGGTGGCGCCGGGCGAGCGTCACATCGAAATCCGCCGCCCGTTGCTGGGGCTGGAGGGGCTGAACGACTTTTCGCTCAGCAAGATTGCAGACGCCATGCTCCCCGTGGAAGCCGGCGAAATCTACTATCTGCGTTACAAGGAACTTGAGCCACCGGAAGACAACCCGGACTTCCTGCCCGAGGACCACCCTTTGTCCTCTGGCACCCTTCAGCTTGTGACCCGTGATTACGCGATGACGGCGAACGAAATCGTCTCCACCCAGTTTCTCAATAGCGACCTGCTCGCTCCGAATCACGCGGCGACTTCCATCGTTGAAGCGACGGAGGCGGCGTCGTTCGAGCGTCGCATGACCGAACTTGAGAAAAAGCGGCGAGAGCAGATCGCCGATATGAAGAAAAGCGGACGCTATCAGGCGGCGCCCTGGTACTGGCCGTTTGGTGGCGGGCCGACGGAAACCCCGCCGGCTGAAAAGCAGATGGAGGTGCTCCAGGAAGAGCGTCAGGCCCGTTTGGCGAAGCGTGAGGAGGAAGAAGACGGCTGGTGGATTTTCTGAGGCACTGAGGCGTGCCTGCTGCTGCGTGAAGCTTGTCACATAATGGACATCTCTTCGTCTATAATCGATGGACGTGGGTTGTTGTTGGAACCGTCCGGGCCAGTGGTGCGTCCGAAGGAGCAAACCGCCCAGTTGGGTGACGGATTCAACAGGGTTGACCCACCGGAGCCGTGGGCCGCCAGACAGCAACGGGAGAGACCGCCATGTCATGGAAACAGACCATCCACGTCTATTGGACCCGAGCCGCGGAGCGGCTGGACCGGATCAATCGTGCGTTGGCCAATCAGTCGGTGCCCAACGAACGGCGCGACCGGGTTGGCGCGCTGGCTCTTCGCCATAAGGCGACTGCGGCTGGCCAGAAGCTACGATCCATGTAACGCCCTGCGACCTCCTGAGCCGGCCATCACTCTGGTTCTGACCGCTCTCTCTGCGACGAATCGATTGTGTCCCGCCGGTCGTGTTGGCAGGCTTGCTGACGAACCTCTCAAAAAACCGCCCAATGGGTTTGACAAGGCCGCGCAAATGCTTAAAATGCGCGTCTCATCTGGACAGCAGCCGCTGGTCAGATGGTGATCGGAACCGGCTCCGCCGGGTCCCATGTGGGTGGTTAGCTCAGCTGGGAGAGCATCGGCCTTACAAGCCGAGGGTCAGTGGTTCGATCCCACTACCACCCACCATTTAAAGCGCTGGAGCGGTAGTTCAGCTGGTTAGAATGCCGGCCTGTCACGCCGGAGGTCGCGGGTTCGAGTCCCGTCCGCTCCGCCATCTTATGGGTGGTTAGCTCAGCTGGGAGAGCATCGGCCTTACAAGCCGAGGGTCGGAGGTTCGAACCCTCCACCACCCACCAGATTCAGAAAAACCCGCTGAAGGTTGCCTTCAGCGGGTTTTTTTTTGTCGCAACGGCATCGGACAGGCCCGCGCCCGACGGTTGACGCCGGTCCCGCGGGGAGGGCGGTTGCCCCGCCATAGCAGGGCAACCCGGTTGAGGCGGTTACTTGCCAATCAGCGACTGACCGCAGACGCGCACAACGTTGCCGGTCACGCCGGAAGACTGCGGGTTGCAGTACCAGGCGATCGTTTCCGCCACGTCGACCGGCAGGCCACCCTGTGAGAGGCTGTTCATGCGCCGGCCCGCTTCGCGGATCGTCAGCGGCATGGCCGCGGTCATCTGGGTCTCAATGAAGCCGGGTGCCACTGCGTTGATGGTGATGCCGTTTTTCAGTGACCGACTCATGTGCTCGACGTAGCCGATGACGCCACTCTTGGAGGCGGCGTAGTTGGTCTGCCCGAAGTTGCCCGCAATGCCGGCAATGGACGAGACGCAGACGATCCGCCCGTTGTCTTTGATGAGCTTGCGCTCGAGCAGCTCTTCATCGATCCGCTCCTCGGCGGTGAGATTCACGGCGATCGCCATGTCCCAGAAATGCTCCGGCATGTTGCCCAGTGTCTTGTCCCGGGTCACACCCGCGTTGTGGACGATGAAATCCAGCCCGTTGCCCAGATCCTCGATGTACTCGGCAATCAGTTTCGGAGCGTTCTCCTCCGTGATATCACAGGCTAGTGGCTTGCCGCCAATGCGCTTGGCAACGGTTTCCAGATCGGTCATCGCCGGTGGAATATCCAGCACAATCACAGTGGCGCCATCTCGGGCGAAGGTTTCGGCGATGGCGGCGCCAATGCCCCGGGACGCGCCGGTGACCAGAGCCGTCTTGCCGGCCAGCGGTGTCGCCGGGTTGGTTTTGTCTGCATCCGCGTCGGACTTGCCAATCCGGACGACCTGTCCGGAGACATAGGCCGAGCGGGGCGACAGGAAGAAGCGCACAGAGGACTCGATCCGTTCCTCGGCGTTTGGAGCAATCCAGATCAGATTTGCTGTGGCGCCTTTTTTGCCCACTTCCTTGCCGATGCTGCGGGTGAAGCCTTCCAGCGCCTGCTGTGACGCCGCATTGGCGGCCTTGCGGCAGGTCTTCGGGTCCTGGCCGATGATCAGCACCCGGCTGTTGGGGCCCAGTTTGCGGATGACCGGGTGGAAGAAGTCATACAGCGCCCGTAGTTCCGCCGTGTCCCGGATGCCGCTGGCGTCGAACACCAGGGCCGAGAACGTGTGTTCGATGTCCGAGCTGAGATCGAGGCCACGGCTCTTGGCACCGACCTTGGCAGAGTCGGCCAGCGTGTCCGGGCCCGCTGCGTGGAAGACGTTGGCCGGGCTGGTGCGCAGGATGTTGGTAACGGTCTCGATGGCACGTGGGTTTGCGGCGGCGCCGACCAGAACCTGGCCTTCGATGAACGGCTGGTCACTGCGCTCCCAGCGCTTGAGGTTGACCGGCGTCGGCAGGCCTAGTGACTGGGCGACGGACTTGCCCGCCGGTGTGTTGACGATCTTGAGGTATTGGTCGGCCATACGAAGGTTTCCTTGTTCAAGTGAGCTGTCAGCGAAAACGTGGGGATCGTATTCGGGATCCCTCCAAAGGCGTAAAGATGTGCCCATCTTAGGCAAACGATGTGGTTTTGGATTGACTCAACACCCTTGGCGGTTTGTCATGATTGCCAATGAGCCAGAATGGTAGAGCGCTAGACTCCACGGCAACTTCCGAAAAAACGAATTCGGACCCCCTCAGACACTCCAGGAGAGACAGGATAACGCGATGGCTGCGACAAACAATTCCACACGGAAAAAGACACGGAGCACGGCTGCCAAAACCCGACGGGTGGCGATCATCGGTGGTAACCGGGTGCCGTTTGCCCGCTCCAATACCGCGTACAGCAAGCTCAGTAACCAGGAACTGCTGACCGCCGCATTGCGGGGTCTGGTCGATCGCTACAATCTGCAGGGGCAGCGCCTGGGCGAAGTTGCCGCCGGCGCCGTCATCAAGCATTCACGGGACTTCAACCTGACGCGCGAATCCGTGCTCAGTTCCGGTCTGGCGCCGGAAACGCCGGCCTATGACATTCAACAGGCCTGCGGGACCGGTCTGGAAGCGACCATCCTCGTGGCGAACAAAATCGCCCTGGGGCAGATTGACGCGGGGATTGCCGGCGGTACCGACACGACGTCTGATGCGCCAATTGGCGTCGGCGAGGGGCTGCGGGAGATTCTGCTGGACCTGAACCGCGCCAAGACCAACAAGGAGCGTCTGAAGATTGTTGGGCGGTTCCGCCCGAGCCATCTGGTTCCTGAAATTCCGGAAAACGGCGAGCCGCGCACGGGCATGTCCATGGGCGAGCACTGCCAGATCACCGCTCACGAGTGGAATATCCCGCGAGAGGAACAGGACCAGCTGGCCTACGACAGTCACCAGAAACTGGCGAAGGCCTATGACGAGGGCTTCTTCGACGATCTGATGACGCCGCTGTCGGGCCTGGAAAAGGACAACGTTCTGCGTCCGGACACTAAGATGGAAAAACTCGCCTCGCTCAAGCCCGCCTTTGATCGTGAGAACGGCACCATGACCGCCGCCAACAGCACGGCGCTGACAGACGGCGCCTCCTGTGTGCTGCTGACCAGCGAGGAGTACGCGAAAGAACACGACCTGGACGTGCAGGCTTACCTGAGTTTCACCGAGGTGGCCGCCGTTGATTTCGTGGACAAGAAGGAAGGGCTGCTGATGGCGCCGGCTTACGCGGTGCCGCGTCTGCTGGACCGGGCGGGTCTGAGCCTGCAGGATTTCGACATCTACGAAATCCACGAGGCGTTCGCCGCCCAGGTGCTCTCCACGCTCAAGGCCTGGGAAGATGCCGACTACTGCCGGAAGCGCCTGGGGCTGGACAAGCCGCTCGGCGCCATCGACCGCAGCAAGCTCAATCCGAAGGGCAGCAGCCTGGCCACCGGCCACCCATTCGCCGCGACGGGTGCGCGGATCGTTGCCACCATGGCCAAGCAACTGGCCGAGAAGGGGAGCGGCCGTGGTCTTGTGTCCATCTGTGCCGCGGGTGGTCAGGGTGTGACCGCGATCATCGAGCGCTGATCGCTAGTTCACACCAGAACGGGAGCCCGGTCACGGGTTCCCGTTTTTTTGTGTTATAGGGCGTCCCGCCAGCGTTTGACCGCGACCTGGTGCTTGACGGCTTCGAGGATTTCGTTGATCACGTCAATCAGTTGTTGCTGCGCCTCGGGGGCGGGTCTCTGGCCTGAGGTGTCCTGGAGGAAGGTGGCGACAATGTCCTCTATGAAGTCGTGATTTCGCGAGGATGCCAGGTCGTCCAGAATCTGGTGAATGACGTGAGCGACAATATCACCCACCGCATCATCCAGGGTCTGACTGATCTGGTTCCCCAGCACCGGGACGAGGCGCAGCCGGCGGAGTTCGACGTTCTGGGCAAGGGCTTCGTCGACGCAGCCTTCCAGATAGTGCCGCAGCGCCCCCCGATTTGGCAGGTAGCCGGTCTGGGCGGCCTGTGCGACCCGATCCGACAGCCAGTTGGTCACCAGATCACGGCGGGGCAGAAGAATCTCGTTCTGGACCTTGTGGAACAGCGGTGAGCCCTCGTTAATCTCCTCCTGCGCCCCGGAGAGGACCTTGATGACAATGCGGTCCGTCAACTCTTCAAGAAACGCCTCGTAGTAGAACTGCAGGAACTGGAAGAGCCGGGTCGAGGTGATGTCGATGATGTTGTACTTCTGCAGCCGGTAGATGATGGAGATCACCCGCAGCACCCGGAGGAAACGGTAGCCGCCGGCCGGGATGCAGCCGAGCAGGTCATACCAGTGGAGAAAGGGGTAGAAGTACCAGCGTGCGTACGCCTTTGTTGCCACCGCGTATATCCAGCGAACGGTGAACTCGGTCAGGAATATGCCGACGAAAATCAGATCGTAGAAGAAGAAATTTCGGTGAATCGGCCGATAGGCCTCCGCCATGGTCGTGACATGGGTCAGGAGCAGGTCACGGATGGCATCGATCGCATACAGCCCATCCAGGATGATCCAGGTCAGGTTGATGATCAGCAGGCCCAGCATCAGGAAATCCACCACGAACCAGATCAGTTGATGACTCTTGCGGAGGTTTTCCCGATTAATGGTGAACATGTGGCCTCGTTGGCTGGAGCGAGTGGGTAGGTTGGGCCGACGCAGGAAGCCCAACAACCGTTGGTGATTGGCTTCGATCCGAATTGTTGGGCTTCCTGCGTCTACAGTCTCGCGTTAATCCGGCAAGGCTGGCTGACAGCCCGATTTCCCGCGCAGTCTAGCCGATCACCGGCCTGAAAACGAAGGCCGGTCATCAACACGCCTACTTCAGCTCCTTTGAACTTTTGCCAAGCAGCCGCCGGGCAATGATCAGCAACTGGATCTGCTGGGTCCCCTCGAAGATATCGAGAATCTTCGAATCCCGGGCCCATTTCTCGAGCAGCTCGGTCTCCCCGTAGCCCAGCCCGCTGCACAGTTCAACGCAGCGCAGCGTGACTTCGTTCCCGACGCGGCCCGCCTTGGCTTTGGCCATGGAGGCGGCCACTGAGTTGGGCTGGCCATTGTCGGCCATCCAGGCCGCGCGGATGGTGAGCAGCCGGGCAGCTTCCCATTCGGCTTCCAGGCGCTGCAGCTCCCTTTGGGCGGCGCTCTGGTTCCAGGGCTGGCTGGCGTAGGTCAACGGCTCGCCCGCCTGCTCGAGCAATTCCCGTGTGCGGTCCAGGGCGGCTTTGGCGATGCCGACGGCCATCCCGGCGACCACCGGGCGCGTGTTGTCGAACGTCTGCATGGCGCCGGCGAACCCTTTGTCCACGCTGATTTCGGGGTCGCCCAGCAGGTTGGCGGCCGGTACCCGGCAGTTGTCGAAGCGGATGGCAGCGGTGTCGGACGAGCGGATACCCAGCTTTTTCTCCAGGCGCTCAACCGTCATTCCCGGAGTCCCTTTTTCCACCACGAACGACTTGATGGCGGAGCGTCCGAGGGAACGGTCCAGGGAAGCCCAGACCACCACCGCGTCGGCGCGTTCACCGGCGGTGACGTAGATTTTCTCGCCGTTGATGATGTAGTCGTCGCCGTCCTTCTCGGCGGTGGTCCGGATGGCGGCGCTGTCCGAACCGGCGCCCGGTTCCGTAATGGCCATTGCGGCCCAGGTGTCCCCGAGGCGTTCCAGCTGTTCGTCATTGGCAACCGCGGCAATGGCTGAGTTGCCCAGACCCTGGCGGGGGATCGACAGGGCCAGGCCCACATCCCCCCAGCACAATTCGGTCAGCCCGAGCACGGTCTTCATGTTGGTGCCGTTGCGGTTGCCGTCACCATTGCCGCCATCCGCCCGGGCAAGGCGACCCGCGCCGGCGCCGCCGTCCTCGGCGCCATCGTTCATGCCGTCCATGATGGAGGCGAACATGTCCAGCTCCTTCGGCTGGGTGTGTTCCGCCCGGTCATACTTTCTCGAAATGGGGCGGAAGACTTCCGAGGCCACCTGCTGTGCCTGATGGACGAGGGGGCCAAACTTGCGTGGAATCTCAAGATGCATCGTCTGTTCTCCTGTCAGGCGTGAGCGCCGCCGAATTGCGTGGCGATGGAGCGAAGGTCGCGATACCAGCGCTCGACCGGGTGCTCCTTGACGAAGCCGTGGCCACCGAGAAGCTGAACGCCATTGGTGCCGATCTCCATGGCCTTGTCATTGCAGAGCAGCCGTGCGAGCCGGGCTTCGCGGGAGAAAGGGCCGCCCGCTTCGGCCCGGCTGGCCGCCCGCCAGGTCATCAGGCGCATGCTGTCGGTTTCTATCGCCATGTTGGCAATCATGAAGGCGACGGACTGCCGGTGGCTGATGGGCTCGCCGAAGGCTTCCCGTTCATTGCAGTAGGGAATGACGTAATCCTGCACCGCGCGCGCTGTGCCAACGGCCAGGCCGCAGCGCAGGATGCTGGCATAGTCCAGAAAGGCGTCGAAATCGAAGTCGTCGTCGCCCAGCAGCGCATCGGACGGCACCTGCACCTGTTTCAGCCGCAGCCGCGCGGTCTGGGCGGCTCGCAGCCCCATGGCCGGATCGTCCTGATAACTAAGCCCCTCAGTACCACGGGGCACCAGGAACAGTCGCGGCTTACCGTCGTCGAGTCGTGCAGAGACCAGGAACAGGTCGCTGGACGCGGCCATGATGACGCCAGTTTTCTCACCGGTCAGCACATAACCGTCGCCCTGTCGGCGGGCTGTCGTCGCCGGCTTCGCCGGATCGAACAGTGGCTGTGCTTCGTCCAGGGCAATCGTGGCCATCGGTGGCTCGTCGTCACAGAAGGCGGGAAGATAGGTGGATTGCTGCTCGGCGCTGCCCCAGCGGGTGATTGACTGAGCAACACTGAATGGCGCCAGTAGGGCGGCGGCAATGGCCAGATCGCCGCGCGCAAGCTCTTCGGCCACCAGCGCGCTGGTCACCGGCGACCGGGTTTCGGCCACACCCCCGAATTCGGCGGGAACGGCATACAGGGTCAGGCCCAGTTCCATCGCCTGCGTGCGGATGGACTCGGGCAACTGCCCCTTCTCGTCCGCGTCGCCAGCGGCGGGCCGGATGACGTCGTCGGCGAACCCCGCCAGGGTGTCGACGATCATGCGCTGGTCATCATCCAGCGTCAGATCGAACAGGTCAGGCGGGCGTTTCGCGGGCAGGCGTTGACGGGGCAGTACATTGCGGGCGCGTTTGAACTGTTTCCCGGCCACGGACAGCGTGCGGAATCCGGTGCGAGTGCCACTGTAGGCAAGCCACTCGACGGACCGACGGATACCGAGGCGGTCCAGCCAGCTGCTGCCGGCAAGCCGGTTCATGGAGTTCAGTGCCAGGCCGATAGGGTCGCGGGTCATGGCGTCTCCTTATTCGGGTTGTTGTTGGGTGTCCCGTTCGGGGCATTCGTTGGGCTATTGAACGCATCGATTGCCGCGTGGCGTTGGGACACAACTCAGCATGTTCCGGTCGGCGTGACAGGCCATTGGCGATAGTGGCGGGGTGACGGGGCAATCGGGTCAAGAACGGGGTTGGCGGGGCGATTGAAAAATCAGGACAGCACCCTAATAATAGCGCACAGCTGTTCGGTGAAAATGATTGATGTTTCAGCTGTTCCGGGTCAATCCATCAAAACGGAGGTGTCGTGTCGACGCAAGCTCAAACGAATGATTATCCCGTCATCGAGGAGCTGATCAACTGGCTGACCCACGGTATTGCCGCCCTGTGCAGCGTGGCCGGCATGGTAGTGCTGATCGTCCTGGCGAGCCAGGAGGCCAATCCCTGGAAGATCGTCAGTTTCAGCATCTATGGCACGTCCATGACCCTGCTGTTCCTGGCCTCCACGCTTTACCACGCGGCACGCAAGCCGCGGGCGCGCCGTCTGTTCAAAATGTTCGATCATTGTGCGATCTTTCTGCTGATCGCCGGAACCTACACACCGTTCCTGTTGGTGAACCTGCGTGGTGCCGTGGGCTGGACGCTGTTCGGTATCATCTGGACGCTGGCCCTCGGTGGCATTCTCCTGAAGTTGATTTACGGGCACCGTCACAAGGCCCTGCAGGTCACCGTCTATCTGCTGATGGGGTGGCTGATTGTCTTCGCCTCGGCAGAGCTGGCCGCGTCGGTGAACAGCACGGGACTGTGGCTGGTAGTGGCCGGCGGCATCACCTATACGCTGGGGGTCGTCTTCTACGTGACCCATGCGATACCGTTCAACCATGCCATCTGGCACCTGTTTGTGATTGGCGGGGCCGCCTGTCATTTCTTCGCCGTCTTCTTTGGTGTGCTGGCCTGACCCTGGCGTGCTGAGTCAGGCATGATCCGGGGATGGTTGAATCCGTCAGCCTGCCTGGGCGTCCGCGGCATCGATCGGTACGGACGCTGTCGTTTCCAGATGGATCAGAATCGGACGGACCAGTTTGCCCGCCAACGTGTTACCGCCCCGAACCCAAACAGGACGTTTCCCGTTGAGCCGGACGGCCATCATGGTCTGTATCGGGTTGCTTTGCGGGCTACTGGCGGTGTCGGCCATGGCAGCCGGGCAGGTTCGCGTGAAGGTTAACGGTGATCACCCGGCGCTGGAACGCAATGCCAACACCTACCTGGGCGAGGTCACTGGCCGATCCGCTGACAATCTACGGCGCTACGCCAGTCACGCCGCGGATGAGGTGGCGCGAGCAGTGCGTGCGCTCGGGTACTACCAGCCTGATATCTCCTGGCGGGTCGAGAGCAACGGCCTGGCTCAACTGATCCTGACGGTCGACCCCGGCCCGACGGTGATCATCCAGGAAAGCCGCGTTGAGATCCGAGGGCCGGCATCGTCGGACCCGGGGTGGCCCGCCATCGATACCAGCGCCATTGGCGAAGGTCAGACACTGCATCACGGTGACTACAATCAGGTTCGGGATTCGATCCGCTCCCAGGGGCGCCGACTTGGGTACTTTGACGGTCAATTGACCGAGCACCGCATGATCGTGAACCCGGAGGCCGGCACCGCCCGGTTGACGCTAATCTATGAGAGCGGGCCGCGGTATCGGTTTGGGACCGTGTCGTTCCAGGGCGGTCACGAGTTCGACGATGACCTGCTGTCCGGCTATGTCCCGTTCAAGCGGGGTGACCCGTACGACGCCGATGTGGTCGCCGATCTCAACAGCCACCTGTCGAACAGTGGCTATTTTTCACGTGTGATCGTTGATCCCCGCCCGCAGATCTCCGCAGACCAGTCTGTGCCGGTGGTGGTGAACCTGCGGGCTCGCGATCCCCGGTCGGTGTCGGCGGGGGTGGGCTTCTCAACAGACGTTGGCCCGCGCTTCCGGGGTGACTGGACGGAACACTGGATCAACCAGTGGGGTCACAAACGCGGTGTCGAGACTGAGATTTCCCAGCCCCGGCAGAGTCTCAGTACCTGGTATGAGCTGCCGCTGGATCCGCCGATGACCGACTCCATCCGGCTCAATGCGGGCTATCAGCGCGAGGACATTGAGGATGTCGCCTCCGATCGCCTGGTGCTGGGGCAGCAGTGGCAGCATGAGCTGTCGTCCGGCTGGCAGCAGGTCCTTTCACTGAAATGGCAGGGCGAGCGCTATCGGATTGGTCAGCGCCGGGAGAATCGGAGCACTCTGCTGCTGCCCGGGATCAGCTATTCGAAACTGAATGCGGATAATCCCATCGATCCGTCCCGGGGCTTTCGCCTGGTGCTGGATGTCGCCGGGTCGCATCGCGCTGTCCTGTCGGATGCGGACATTCTGCATGTGCGTGGGCTGGCGCGTGGGCTGATCACGCTGGCGGACAGGCATCGGTTTCTGGCTCGGGTTGAGGCCGGCGCCGTCGCGACGAATGATTTCGAAGACGTGCCGCCTTCGTTGCGTTTCTTCGCCGGCGGTGACCAGAGCGTTCGCGGTTACGGCTACGAGACGCTGGCTCCGGAAGGCGCTGATGGCGAGACCGAAGGCGGGCGGTACCTTCTGGCCACAAGCGTGGAGTATCAATACGAGTTCAGCCCGGCCTGGCGGGTGGCGACCTTTTACGACGAGGGCAACGCGGTGAACTCACTGAATGATCGACTGGCCAGCGGTTATGGCGTGGGTCTGCGCTGGGTCAGTCCGGTTGGGCCGATCCGGCTGGATGTGGCCCGCGGCCTGGATCCGTCACTGGGCGGTGGGTGGCGTCTGCATTTCTCGATGGGGCCGGAGCTGTGATGCGCCTCGTATTGAAAGGCCTGATCGCGCTGTTGCTGGCTCTGATGGTCGGGATCGCCGCGCTGGTACTGACCCTGCGCTCTGACGCGGGCACGCGCTGGGTGCTGGAGCAGATTCCCGGCCTGACGATCACGGCGGGCGAGGGCACGTTGCTGGGCCGATGGCAGGCCGAGGTACTGGCCTGGCATGGCTTTGGTGTTCGGGCCCATGTCGAGACGCCACTCCTGGACTGGTCGCCTTCTTGCCTGTTTACGGCCGAGCTGTGTGTGGAGGAACTCAGTCTGTCCCGGGCCGATGTCCGGGTCGATAACGGCCAGTCGTCATCGGACACCGCGCCGCTGACCCCGCCGAACATTGAGCTGCCCATTGCCGTGACGATCCGGCAGGTCGATCTGGGGCCGGTGTCGGTGAATGATACCGTTCTCTGGGATCAACTGCGTCTGATTGCCTCCGCCGGGGGCAGTCAGATGCATGTGTCATCACTGAACGCCCGACGTGGGCATCTGACGGTCGATGGGGCGCTGCGAGTCACCACCAGAAGCGACTGGCCGGTGGATGGCGATCTCTCGATTGAGCTGCCCGAACCGGACGGGACCGAAGACTGGCGACTCAACGTGACAGTGGCTGGCAGCGTCCGGGACCTGCGACTGGAAGGAACCAGCCGTGGGTACCTCTCTGCCGCGTTTTCCGGTGAGCTGGCGCCGCTTGAACCCACGCTGCCGGTACGGCTGTCGCTGAGCGAGGCGCGGCTGCAGGCCCTGCCATCATTACCCGACACGCTCACCCTGACGCAGGGGAGCGCGAATCTTGAGGGCAACCTGGAGAGTGGGTACAACACCCGGGCGGCGCTGGTGTTGCCGTCCACAACCGGCGACATGCCGGCCCGTGTCACGGGAACACTGATGACCACGGGCGTCCGTGGGATGTCGCTGCGACTTCAGACCGATCAGCCCGACCGGGAAGCCCGTGTGACCGGCTCACTGAACTGGGCGGAGGGTTTCATGGCGCAGGGGGAGCTGGCGATGGGGCGGTTCCCGTGGTTTGGGTTGCTTCCGGACATCGGCGCGCCCCCGGTCACCGTGACGTCGCTTCATGGCCCGTTTGAGTACAAGGGTGGGGGCTATCAGGCGGAGCTCACCGGTCGGGCGGAAAGCCCTGCCGGCCCGCTTGGTTTCGAACTGAACGGTGCCGGGGATGATCAGCAGGTGACGCTCTCGACGCTGAGCCTGACGGCGCGGGACGGAACCCTCTCCGGGCAGGGGCAGATCGGTTTCGCCGACACGTTGTCCTGGCAGGGGGATTTGAGGCTTTCGGCGTTCAACCCGGCGTTCTGGCGGCCGTCCCTGTCGTCGGAGCTCAGCGGACGGGTCCACACTGAGGGGCAAATGGCCGCTACCGGCCCCAAAGGCACGGCTCGTTGGCAGCTGGAGGGCCAGTGGCGCCAGAATCCGGCAACGTTGAATGGCGAGCTCGCGGTCTCGAATGGTCTTATTCGTGTTCCGTCTCTGGAGGCACGCATTGGTGACAATCGGCTGACGGGTTCCGGTGAGTGGCAGACGCAGCTACAGGCGGAGTTTGACGGCCAGCTGCGGGCGTTGAATCAGATCTGGCCGGGGCTGGAAGGTCAGTTCCGCGCATCGGGTCGCCTGGGGGGCACACTGACTGAGCCCGGTGGCGATGTGTCGTTTCAGGGCGAGGCGCTGTCCTGGCAGGACAGGCACCTTGGTTCCCTGTCCGGGCAGGCCCGGGCCGAGGCCGGGCGCGACGTGGCAATCACGGTTGAGGCCCGGGAGATCCGTGCTGCCGGCCAGGTCGTGGATCGGGTCCGGGCCCGCCTGACGGGAGACCCCGACCGGCATCGCCTTGTGGTTACGCTTGAGCGCCCGGATATGCGATCACGTGTCACGCTGGCCGGCGGGGTAGAAGGCCGTGGCTGGCAGGGGCAGATGGCGTCAGGTCGTGTCTCGGTGGCTGAACAGGACTGGCGTCTGGCCTCGCCAGCCGCCCTTCGCTATCGCGAGGACGGCACGTTAACCCTCGGGGCCCACTGCTGGCGGTGGGAGAACAGCTCCCTGTGTGCCGGGTCACAGCAGTTGCTGCCGTCGCCGGTTCTCAACTATGCCCTGAACCGATTTCCGGCCCGCGCCCTGGCGCCCTGGCTGCCGGAAGCGGTGAGGTGGCGGACAACCATCAATGGTGACATGGCTCTGGATCTGTCCGGCGCCGGTCCGAACGGCCGATTGTCTCTCAACGCCGGTCCGGGCGACATCGGGTTGCTGCACGAAGGAGACTGGCAACGGGTGGACTACGACCGCCTCAGTGCCGATGTGTTACTCAGGCCGGAAGCGGCGGATGTGGATCTGCGACTGGCCGGTTCGGACCTGGGCGAGCTGTCCGTCCATTTTTCCGTCGCGCCGAATGAACCCGGACGGCCGGTCGACGGCCGCTACCGGGTTAAAGCGCTCAATATGGCACCTCTGGGCCCACTTGTGGGATTGACGGAAGCGTCGGGACGGGTGAATGGTGCTGGTCAGCTTTCCGGCCCGCTTATGAACCCGGTGGTGGGAGGGGCCCTTCATCTGAGTGACGGACAGGTGGCCCACCCGCAGTTGCCGATCCCGATTGAGGACCTGTTTGTCAGCCTCCGTTTCAAGGGCCGCCAGGCCGACCTGTCCGGGCGTTGGAGCAGCAGTGAGCGTAGCGAAGCCCGGTTGGACGGTGAGGTGGACTGGCGTGATGAGCAATCCCGACTCCGGCTGACGCTGACAGGCGACCGGCTGCCCTTCCAGTACGAGCCCTGGGCGCGGGTGGAACTGTCACCGGATCTGACCCTGCGACTGGTAGGCCGTCAACTGTCGGTCTCCGGGCGCGTCGATGTACCGCGTGGTTCCATTACGGTCCGTCAGTTGCCGGAGCAGGCCGTGTCGGTGTCGGATGACGAGGTCATTGAAGGTCGGGAACAGGCTTCGTCGTCGCTGACGGGCGTGTCGATGGATGTCACGGTGAATGTCGGCTCTGACCGTGTGGACTTCAACGGGTTTGACGTGATCGGTCTGCTTGAGGGGCAGATCCAGATCGGCGACAACCTGGACGCCAACGGCACCCTGAGCCTTGTCGATGGGCACTATGAGGCGTATGGGCAGGATCTCACGTTGCGCCGGGCGCGGCTGGTTTTCGTCGGATCGCTGACCCGCCCGTACGTGGACATTGAGGCGATCCGGACCGTCGACACCGTCGTCGCCGGCCTGCGACTGTCCGGCCCGGTGACGCAACCGACCACCACGATCTTCTCCGAACCCCCCATGTCCCAGTCCGAGGCGCTGGCCTACCTGATCCTCGGTCGTCCCCTGAACAGTCGGGGCGACCAGACCCGGGTCAGTCAGGCCGCACTGTCACTGGGCCTTGCGCAGACGGCGGGCGTCACCCGCAATATCGGGGAGAAAGTGGGTATTGAGGATCTGACACTCGAAACCGAGGGCAAGGGGGACGAAGCCAGCGTCGTTGCCAGCGGACGAATCACCGACGACCTCTCCGTGCGCTACGGCATGCGCATGTTCGAGCCGGTCACCGTCATGGCGCTGCGCTATGATCTGGGCGAGTATTTCTATCTGGAGGCAGCCAGCGGCATCGCCGCATCGCTCGACCTGTTCTATACGCGGGATTTCTGACCTCAAACCAACAGAGATGAGGTGCCACAGAAACACACGGAAAGCACGGACAAAAGAGCGGCATCGAGTCTCATTCCAGTGCACTCTGGTCGGGAGTTCACTCACGTCCGACATTCTTCTTTTTTGCGCTCACAGGGCGCTTTCCGTGTCCGTCCGTGTTTTTCCGTGGCAAATCCTGCCTTGTCAGTTCTGCTAGAAAGTCGGCCCTTCCGCGTGCCCGAGCCGTTTGAGTTTGCGTTCCCGCACCGTTTCCACAAAGCGCTCGAAGATGCGCCGGTGGCGTGAGTGATACAGCAGGTACTCCGGGTGCCACTGGACGCCCAGAATCCACTGCCGGTCAGTGCTTTCAATCGCCTGGACGAAGAAATCATGGTCCAGCGCGGTGACCTTCAGGTCGTCGCCCAGACGGCTGATGGTCTGGCTATGAATGCGGTTCGCACCCAGCACCTGCGTTTCCAGAATGCGGGCCAGGCGGGTGTCCCGGACCACCCGGACGGTCTGGAGTGGTAGTAACAGCGGACGATGCCGGGTGTGACGGCGCAGGGGCGTGATGTCCTGATACAGGGTGCCATTCCGGAAGACGTTGATCAGTTGCGCACCCCGACAGATACCGAGTACCGGCATGCTGTAATGCCGGGCCTGGAGGAGCAGGTGCCAGTCCGTGTCGTCGCGGATGATGTCGTAGCGGGCCCGGACGAGGGGTTTTTGGGAGTAACGACCGGGGTGAACGTGCGTCCCGCCGGACAGCACAAGGCCATCCAGCACGCCCACATCAATGTGAGCGCCCGGTCGGATATAGACCGTGTTCGCGCCAGCCAGCGCGAGCGCAATCCGGATCAGGCGCTGGGCCGGGCGCTGACGTGTCGGGCCACTGACGCCGATGGTCAGGCCGGGTTTTGGATCAGCCATTCGTGACAGCGCTCTTTCCAACTGGTCGCCAGATTACGGAAACGGATTTTCCGGCTGTCCCGGAACTCCTCGGTGAGGGCGGTCAGCCGACGGGCATCGCAGGCCAGATTATCCAGCACGACCCAGTCATTCCACACCCTGGAGAAGTGCCACTCCGGGTTGTCGATGTCGCAGTCCGGCAGCCGGTAGTGCAGTGTGGGGCGAGCCTTGATTCGAGCGTCCTGAACGTGGCGGGTCACCTTGTCCCGGTCCAGGTATGCGAACAGAGGTAGCAGATCCAGTGCCCGGTTTCTCGTTGGGTTGTACCAGAGGTAATCCTCCATCAGTCGGTCGAGGTCCGGCGCGTAATCTTCGCTCATCAGCAGGTCGATGTAGTCGTGGTGCCAGGGCTCGATGTATGGCGTGAACTTGCGGCTGATGTCGAGCTGATGACGGGACTTCAGCCAGTCATAGAGCAGCGCGAACGCCCGCAGGTAGTTGACCAGGGTATCCGCGTCCGTTGACGGTAGCTCCGGATTCAGTTGCAGGCCGAACGCATAGATCAGTGCCTCGCGGCTGCCCAGCGCTCCGGATGCCCGTAGTCCATCGCACAACGACTCAACCATGTCCAGCTTCGAGAAGGGCAGGGGCGGGCTGATCAGTTCCAGCGGGACAATGCGTTCAGCGGCGTAATCGATCAGATCCATGGCGTGGCCACCCAGTTCCTGGATGGATTCGGGTAAGCGGTCGTCCTGAAGGTCCAGATCCTTGATCGGGTCTGAATCCAACTCGACCGTGAACGTGCCGAGTGATGTCTCGACTTGGCTGACATACCGTCCGGTTGCATGGGCGCTGCCGCCAAGCAACTCAGCGGCCCGTTTGACCAGCACCTCATAGTCCAGGCCGGACAGTTCGATCTCGACGCCGACGCGCCGTTCCTCTCCGTCACGCGTGTTGGTGGCCGAGGGCTGACGGCAGCGGTGGTCTCTGTTCACGCCGTTCACGGAAGCTCCTTGCGTTGTCTGGCTCGCGGTACTCAGGCTACCGCACTTTGACAGAGATTGAGTGGTTTCTCGATGACCGGATTGACGGAGCGCGGAACGGGCCGGTCACGGTTTGTTACGATGGAACAAAATCTCCGGTTTGCCCCATGAAGGAGGACAACGCATGGAAGAGCAAAGCATCCGGGCCCTGGTATCCGGTCGGGTTCAGGGCGTTTTCTTTCGGGCCAGTACGCGGGAGCAGGCGCGACGCAACGGCCTCACCGGCTACGCCAGGAATTTGCCGGATGGGCGTGTTGAGGTCGTTGCCCAGGGTCACCGCGAAGGCGTGGACGAGCTGGTGTCGTGGCTTCACAAAGGCCCGGCTGCCGCCCGCGTCGACCAGGTGGATGTGGAGGCGATCGAGGCGCAGGCGTTCGACCAGTTTGACACGCGGTGATCACCTGCCGGCCCGATGGGGCAGGGGTCGCCGGCCAGACTACTGTATGGCTTTACAGTGGATAAAAGACTGTATATAGTCAGTGCTACTGTATAAAAAGACAGGTAGCACGCAATGAAGCTCACGCCCAGACAGTCTGAAGTTCTGGCCATTATCCGCCAGCACGTCGAAGACACCGGCTACCCGCCGACCCGTGCCGAAATCGCCCATCAACTGGGATTCCGTTCGGCCAATGCGGCGGAGGAGCACCTCAAGGCACTGGCCCGCAAGGGCGCTATCGAAATGGTGCCGGGGGCCAGTCGCGGCATTCGTCTGCCGGAAGCCGAGGCAGACCCGGGGCTGCCGATTGTCGGTCAGGTGGCGGCGGGCAACCCGATTCTGGCGGAAGAGCACATCGACGATTACTGCACGCTTCAACCCGAATTCTTCTCGCCATCCGCTGATTATCTGCTTCGGGTCCGCGGCATGAGTATGCGGGACATTGGCATTCTTGATGGCGACCTGCTCGCGGTGCACGGCACCCAGGACATTCACAACGGCCAGATTGTCGTAGCGCGAGTGGGTGAGGAAGTGACTGTCAAACGATTCCGGCGGCAGGACACCACGACAGTCCTGCTGCTCCCCGAGAACGATGAATTTGAACCCATTGAAGTGGACCTGACGGACCAGGAACTTGTCATCGAGGGATTGGGAGTGGGTGTGATCCGGCGCTCGGATCTGCACTGAAACGACACCACGGCGATTGGCACCTTATCCGGAGGCAGTCATGGAACAGCTCAGTCTGGAACACGCAATGAACGCCACGCCAGCGAGGCCGGAGTGGGGCAGCAGTGATCGCCTGGCCCCGATAACGCCCGCGCACGACACCGTATCGGGCGGGCGCGGCGTTCGGTCGCTGCGGCGCGCTCAGACACCGTCGGAGTCCTCGGCGGACATCGGCAATGTGACGGAGATCATCATGCCGGCGGGGCAGGTGGAAAACATGCAGTTGCTGTTGCCCATGCTGACACAGCTGAACCAGGAGCGGCGCTGGCTGGCCTGGATCGATCCACCCCAGGCGATGATCACCCGTTGGCAGCAGACTCATGGCATCGTGGCGAGTGAAATCCTGGTGCTGCACTCTTCTGAGCAGCATGATGCGCTGTCATTGGCGGAGAAAGCGTTAGAGGCAGGCACCTGCCATGCCGTCGTTATGTGGACGGAGGGAAGTGCGGGAGAATCCGCCTTTCAGCGGCTACAGACGGCATCTGTGGTAGGGGACAGTCACGGTGTCATTCTGCGGCGTCGGTAACTTACGAAGGCCTTTCTGGACGAAGGGCGCGCCCCTGTCATGCGCGCCCTGCCGGCCAGTGGCTACGATCAGTGCAGTGTCCGGGGCTGGTCGGGCGCGCTGTCTGTATCGGCGTCGCCGTCCTCAATATCGAACCCTTCAGTCACCTGACCAACCGCCTGAATGCCGGCTGTGATCATGGCCTTGGCGACGGTCAGCTCCTGATCTTCCATCATTTCCCGCGCTTCTCCGGAGAATGAAATCCGCACCAGCGGCGCTTCCTCGTCTTCAGAGCGGCGCAGCGCGTAATCGCCATCGGGCAGTTCAACGATTTCCAGAACGGATGTGGACATAGTGTACGACTCCAGAGCCTGATTGCATGGGCTCATGATGGATTGGGTGCGTAATGTTGGGGATGTGGATGCCATAATCCAACCCCCCTTTGGTGATCGACCGCGGCCTGTCACCATTCAGCATGGCGTTCAACCAGGGTTTCCAGATACGACAGCATGGCCTCGGCCGTGTCCTTGAGTGCCGTGACGGAACGGTCGGGTTCGGACGCGGCGGACACCGCGATCATGTTCTCCCGGTCGGCTAAGGGCCGACGTCTCGCGATGGGTCTCTGGTCCCGCACGGACAGTTGACCTATATGGTGCCACCAGGAGCCGACGTCGGCTTCCAGGCGTGCCAGTTCCTCCGTCTCCGGACTGGGTTGCTGAAGGCATTCGGCCAGTTCAGCGGCGCTCTGCGGTTGCTGATCCGGTTTCTGATAGAAGTCGGCAATCAGTGTGAGCAGCCCGCGCTGCGCATCTCGCAGGAGTGCAACAGCGCCCTGAAGGCCAGCTTCCTGGCGGACGGTGACGTCCTGCTCGTCGGCCATGTCGATCAGGGCGCTGGCTAGCGTCACCTTTTGCCGTACGAATGAGGGCCATTCAGACGCCATAGACGGCTCGTTCCTGTTTCCAAGTGATGCCACATGATACCAGAATTGAGGGTAGACTGGTGTGGGCCGTCAAAGAGACGCGAGAGCCCAAGGCGGCCAGGAACGAATCGTAGGCAGAGGCCCTGCAGCGGAGGAGACGCCCGTGAGCAACGAAGTCAACGACCTCAGGAACCTGATAGAGCGCTTTGAAACGGCCCGGGCGCAGGGCGATAAGGAGGCGCTGGATGCCCTGAATGACGAGGTGCGCCCCTGTGTGAATGCGGCCATGACAGCTGTCCGGGAGGGGCGGCTCGATGCGGCTCCGGTCCGGGATGCCACTGAACGCCTGCAGTCGCTGGCTGGGGCCATTGCGGTCGACGCGGAGGCGGAACGGGACGCGGTCGCTCAGGAGTTGAAGGGGGTTCGTCGGAACCAGAGTGCGGTGAAAGCCTATGGGACGGTTGAGCGTAAATGACTCGTGAAATCATGTGTCATAAAATTGACTCTCACCCGGTTAAGGGCTTAAATACGCGTCAGAAATTGGACTCGCCCGTGGACCATCCGGAGACAGCGACTGAATGGCTCGTGACAACAACAATATCCTGGTGATCAGCCAGGACGGGGAGCGCGCTCGTGACCTGACCACCATTCTGGAATTCCTTGGTGAGGAGTGCGAAACCGCCAATGGCAACACCGTCCCGGATGCTGACCGACTCTCGGAGATCGCGGCAGTGATCCTCAACGGCGCCGATGACGGACTCGAGAACCGTCTGCAGTCACTGTACGAGGCGGATCGCGGCATGCCCGTGTTGATTCTGGGCGATCCTGAGTTATCCGGCCTGGATGAGGATGTGACGAATCGGGTGATTGCCCGGATGGACTGGCCGCTCAACTACACCAAGTTTGTCGATTCGCTCTATCGGGCCCAGGTATTCCGGGACCAGTACACCCGCTCACGCGAACGGGGGCAGCAGCGGGGCGTTCAGCTGTTTCGCAGTCTGGTGGGGACAAGTCGCACGGTTCAGCATGTCCGGGAGCTGATGAGCCAGGTGGCGGACAAGGAAGTGAGTGTGCTGATTACCGGCGAGTCTGGAACGGGGAAGGAGGTGGTGGCCCGTAACCTCCACTACCATTCACCACGGCGCGAGAAACCGTTCGTACCGGTCAACTGCGGCGCCATCCCCGGCGAATTGCTGGAAAGCGAGCTGTTTGGGCACGAAAAGGGCGCGTTTACCGGTGCGATCACTGCGCGCCAGGGCCGGTTTGAGTTGGCCGAGGGTGGCACGCTGTTCCTGGATGAAATCGGTGACATGCCGCTCAATATGCAGGTCAAGATTCTCCGCGTGCTGCAGGAGAAGACCTTCGAGCGTGTCGGCAGTAATCGGACTCATAGTGCCGACGTGCGGGTGATCGCGGCCACGCACAAAAACCTGGAAGATATGATTGATGCTGGCGACTTCCGGGAGGATCTTTACTACCGCCTTAACGTGTTCCCCATCGAAATGCCGGCCCTGCGGGATCGGGTGGAAGATATCCCTCTGCTGATCAACGAGTTGATTGCTCGAATGGAGAAGGAGAAACGCGGCTCCATTCGACTCAACTCGGCAGCGATTATGAGCCTCTGCCGCCATGACTGGCCGGGCAATGTCCGGGAACTGGCCAACCTGGTGGAGCGCCTGGCCATCATGCACCCCTACGGTGTGGTGGGCGTGCAGGAGCTACCCAAGAAATTCCGCTACGTGGATGACCTGGACGAAAACCGCCCGACCGACGATGTGGGGATGCCGGTCGAGGGCGCCGGGTTGGTGGGGTTGGATTCACCGGCATTGCTGCCAGTCAATGGCATTGACCTCAAGGACTACCTTGGCAACCTTGAACGGCAGCTTATCCAGCAGGCTTTGGATGAAGCCGGAGGCGTCGTGGCCCGGGCGGCTGACAAGCTCCGGATTCGCCGGACCACGCTGGTCGAGAAAGTCCGTAAATACGGCCTGCGCGACGACTCTGCCGAAACGGCGCGTTAGAAAGTCGCACCGCTGCGACCGCCCCACTGCGGTCTCTTTTGAGCGTTCATTGTCGTTACATAGAACCATTATGCGCCTCTAATGACCGTCAAAATGGCCTCGCAGTGGGACGATCTCGCCTGGCACGATGTCGACCGCGCACACGCCTGGCGGTGACTCCGCGGTCCGAGCGCCTGCTCTGAGCGGGCGTCAGTTTTTCGTTTTCGATTCGGGATGCCCTCTTTCTGGACCGACGGGTTTTTGTCGTCGCCTCTCTCTTTTGTTTTCTAGTTATCTGATTAATATCATAAAAATGACCCTGGCACGGTAATCGCTAGCTCTTGGCCAAACGTTGTCCCAAGGAGCGCTGCCGCATCGGTGGCGTGCTGTCAGAGGTCAGACAATGAGTCAGTTACAGATACCGGATGACACGGCCCAGCAGGTCCGGGATGCCAATGCGGCGGCGGATGAGAACCAGAAGGTGACGTCCCTGTTTCCCGAAACCGGTTCGGACGAGGCGGTGGATACGGCGCTGGATCTGTTCAATCGCATGTCCCGCCAGATTACCGACTCCTACCGGACGCTCGAATCCCGGGTGAATCAACTGTCCGGAGAGCTGAGTGCGGAATCCGTGCAGCGCCAGCGGGAGCTGGAGGAGAAAGAGCGTCTGGCCGACCGTCTGACGACGCTTCTGGATGCCCTGCCGGCCGGTGTCGTGGTGCTGGACAATCGCGGTATTGTCGGCCAGTGCAACCCGGCCGCTGTGGCGTTGCTGGGGGAGCCACTGGAAGGTGAGCGCTGGCTGGACATCATCCACCGTTGTTTCGCGCCCCGGCAGGACGACGGCCATGAAGTGTCTTTGAAAGACGGTCGCCGGGTCAGCATTGAAATTCGCTCAATGGAAAACGAGCCGGGGCAGTTGATCCTGCTGACCGACCTGACCGAAACACGTCAGCTTCAGGCGCAACTCTCCCATGCCCAGCGTCTGACTGCGATGGGCAAAATGGTGGCGTCCCTCGCTCATCAGATCCGTACGCCACTGTCTGCGGCCATTCTCTATGGCGGCCACCTTTCCCGTCCCGATCTTGACGAAGCCATGCGCGAACGTTGCGCGGATCGTCTGATGTCCCGTCTGACTCACCTCGAACAACAGGTTCGGGACATGCTGATTTTTGCTCGGGGAGAAACCCGGCTGGCTGAGCGTCTGTCGACGGACGAGCTGCATGCGGCACTGCAGTCGGCGGCGGAGAGCCTCCGGCCGCGCGAGCGTCAGGCTATTGATTGGTCCGAGCCGGGCGGTCAGGGCATGGTGGCCTGTAACCGGGACGCACTGGTGGGAGCCTGTATGAATCTAATCTCGAACAGTTTTGAGGCGGGCGCTCAACAGGTGGCCGTCGGTGTTTTCGCGGATGAGGATGGGATGCGGGTGACGGTCTCGGATGACGGGCCCGGATTTTCCGAATCCGATAAGGAGCAGATTCAGGAGGCCTTCTACACCACCAAGTCCCACGGCACGGGGCTCGGGCTGGCCGTTGTGCAGGCGGTGGTCAAGGCGCATAACGGCTGGTTTGATCTGACGTCCCCCGGGGATAGGGGGGCCCGGGCCCGGCTGACACTTCCTCTGGCCGGCGGCGATGATCGCTCCGGCGAGACCGCAAACCTGTAACCGGAGGCGGCAATGGCCAAGGCGACTGTACTGATCGTTGAGGACGACCTGGAGCTGCGCGAGGCGCTGGTCACCACGCTCGAGCTGGATCGTTTCAGGGTGCGTGAGGCGGATTCCGCCGAACAGGCGCTGGAGCGCCTGGCCGAAGGGCCCGTCGATATGGTGGTGAGCGACGTCAACATGCCGGGCAAATCCGGCCATGAACTGCTGGCGGACGTCCAGCGGCTGTATCCTGGCCTGCCGGTGATGCTGATTACGGCGTACGGACAGATCAGTCAAGCGGTTGAGGCCATGCAGGCCGGGGCGATCGATTACCTGGTCAAGCCCTTCGAGCCAGGCACATTGGTGGAGACTGTCTCGCGGGTCGTCGGTGGTGAGGGGCGCTCGTCCTCGAGTGAGCCGGTCGCAGAAGATCCCGCCAGCCAGCGCCTGTTCCAGCTTGCGCGGAAAGTGGCAGCCAGCGAGTCGACCGTCATGATTTCGGGGGAGAGCGGTACGGGTAAGGAAGTCCTCGCCCGTTTCATTCACGACCATTCATCACGGGCGGGTGCGCCGTTCGTTGCGATCAACTGCGCAGCCATTCCCGAGAACATGCTGGAAGCGATTCTGTTCGGTCATGAGAAAGGCGCGTTTACGGGGGCCCACGCCTCCTCGCCCGGTAAGTTCGAGCAGGCCAACGGCGGTACGATTCTACTGGACGAGATATCAGAAATGGATCCCGGTCTGCAGTCCAAGCTTCTGCGCGTCCTTCAGGAGCGGGAAGTCGAGCGCGTCGGCGGTCGCAAACCGATTCAGCTGGATGTGCGGGTACTGGCGACCACCAACCGTAATCTGGCGGAGTACGTTCAGGAAGGGCAGTTCCGTGAAGACCTGTTCTATCGGTTGAGTGTCTTCCCGATGGAGTGGCAGCCGCTGCGGAACCGACCGCGGGATATCCTGCCGTTGGCCCGTCACCTGTTGAAACAGCACGGGCGCAAGATGAAATGCACGGGCGTCCGGTTTGCCCGGGACGCCGAGCAGGCCCTGATGAATCATCCCTGGCCGGGGAACGTGCGTGAGCTGGATAACGCCATCCAGCGGGCCCTGGTGCTGCACCAGGGGCAGACGATTGTCGCGGACGACCTGTGCCTGGACATGACCATGGCGGGCCAGACCCTGACCGCGTCGGTGGCCACGACGGCTGCGCCCCCGGAGACCGACAGTCCGGAAGCGGAGGCTGCGCAACCCACCGCATCACCAGAGGAGTCCGCCGGTGCCGGACTCGGGGACGACCTGCGTCAGCGTGAGTTCCGGATCATTATCGATACGCTTCGTCAGGAGCGGGGCCGGCGCAATCGTGCGGCTGAAAAACTCGGTATCAGCCCCCGCACGTTGCGTTACAAGCTGGCCCAAATGCGTGACGCCGGCGTGGATCTGGATTCGGAACTGGCTATGGCCTGAGCCTCTGACGGTTTCAAGTCCCTTGTTCCACGAGAAGCCTCGACTTCGGCACCTGCGGGTGCCGTTTTTTTGCGCCGGTTTTCAGCATCATAGCCTGCCATTGTTGATGCCGCTAACCATAGAAAGGGGGTTGCAGAGCCAACGTAGCCGACCATTTATGTTCGGAGCGGCCTGCAAGGCCGCCGATCACATGCGCCTGGACGGGTGTTTTGGGAGCCTCGCGGCTCCTCCGAACAGAAATGGCCGGCGACGATACAGACGGCGAGGCCGTTCACACGACCCTCTGATTGGCCGCTTCGCCCACTCCCGTCAAAAACCCGACGCGCGACATGGGGTAGGCTCGAATGTGAGCTATAACTGTCTGTTTAATCGATTAATTTAATGTCTGGCCCGGGTTTTGCTGACTTGCTGGCAGTACGAATCAACGCGGGCGCCGGCCCGCCACGGGAGAGCCAGATCATGGTGGAACGAGCCGACATCAACAGCGTGCTTTCCGAAATCCGGTCCATGCGCAGCCAGATGATGCAGAACCAGCAGGTTGAGCAGGCGCAGAATCTCAAGGGCCAGATGGATCGGGTCAGCGAGACTGGTAAGACCGAAAAGACGCCGGGTTTTGGTGACATGCTTCACCAGGCCGTCAACAATGTGAATGAATTGCAGCAGCAGTCCGGCGACCTTAAGACAGCCTACCAGCAGGGCGATCCGAACGTGGACATCACTCGGGTCATGGTGGCTTCCCAGAAGGCCTCCGTTTCCTTTGACGCCCTGATGCAGGTCCGCAACCGCGTCGTCCAGGCGTACGAAGACGTCAAGAACATGCCGATTTGATAGCGGAGCAACCCCATGGCCAGTGTTCCGGCTCAAGCAGCCACTGATAACACCGCAGACGAGTCTGGTAATGAGGGCGGTCTGGAGCAGCGCAGCAACCTGCTGTTTGGCTTTAACCGCCTGTCTCTGTTGCGTCAGATTGGCCTGATGGTCGGCCTGGCGGCCAGCGTCGCGCTGGGCGTCGCCGTTGTGCTGTGGGCCCAGGAACCGAATTACCAGCCGGTGATTGGGGACCTGTCGAGTTACAACCCCCAGCAGGTCACACAGATCCTTGACCAGGCCAATATTCCCTACAAGATGGAGCCGCGCAGCGGGGCACTACTCGTCTCCCAGCAGCATGTCTACGACGCGCGCCTGAAGCTGGCCTCCGCAGGCGTCACCGATTCCAAGACGGTGGGGTACGAGATCCTTGACCGGGATCAGGGCCTGGGAACCTCCCAGTTTATGGAAAGCATCACCTACCGTCGTGGTCTGGAGGGGGAACTGGCGCGCACCATGGCCAGCCTGAGCAACGTGACCGGTGCCCGTGTCCATCTGGCGATTCCCGAGCAGTCTGTGTTTGTGCGCGACCGCCGCGATCCCTCGGCCTCTGTCTTCCTGGATGTCCTTGGCGGACAGCGCGTTTCGAGTGAGCAGGTGTCCTCGATCGTCAACCTGGTTGCCGGAAGCGTACCGGAAATGAACCGTGAAAACGTCACGGTGGTAGACCAGAGCGGCAATCTGCTCAGTGATCGTGGCGGCGATTCGGAAGGTCAGCAGATGGAGGACCAGTATGCCTATGGACAGCGTGTCGAGGAGAAGCTGACCAAGCGAGTGGCCAGCATTGTCGGGCCGATCGTGGGCGATGGACGCTATCGGGCGGAAGTCTCCGCAGACCTGGATTTTTCCTCGGTGGAACGGGCGGAAGAATTGTACAACCCGGAACAGCAGGCCGTGCGGAGTGAGAGCAGCCAGACGACGCGACAAGTGGATGGCGCCGGCCCGGCCGGCGTCCCCGGCGCATTGTCGAACCAGCCGCCGGCTGAGACGGAAGTGCCAGAGCAGGCGGGCGGTAATCCGCAGGGGCAACAGAATCAGGGCAATGAGGATGGCGAGCAGACCCCGTCCGAGCCGATGACCGTTCGGGAGCAGTCCACCCGGAACTACGAGCTGGACAGGACCGTCAGCTATGTCCGTCAGGAGCAGGGCAAGGTGGAGCGCCTGACGGTCGCGGTGGCGGTCGATGACCGAAAGGTGGTCGACCCGCAGACGGGAGAGGTCAGCTACGAGCCCTGGACCGAAGCCCAGCTCCAGCGGCTGGCAACGCTGGTACGGGACGCGGTCGGATACTCCGCCGCGCGTGGCGACAGCGTCACCGTCATGAATACCGCGTTTGCGCCGACCGAAGAGGTACAGTTTGAGCAGCCGGCGTTCTGGGAACAGCCCTGGTTCTGGGATCTGATGAAGCAGGTTCTGGCCGGATTGGTGATCCTGATCCTGGTGCTGGGCCTGTTGCGCCCGACGCTTAAAAGTCTCTCCGGGGAAGGTCGCCGCGGTCGCGAAGGGGATGAACTGGACGGCGGTTATGGCGGCGCGCTGGAGTCGGCCGGTGGTGATGATGCGCTGAGTCAGGCGATGGAAAGCAGCGACGACCTGCTTTTGCCGGGAGCCACTGACGGTTATGATAAACAATTGAATGCCCTGAAAGGGCTGATTGCTGAAGATCCGGCCCGAGTGGCTCAGGTTATGCGTCAGTGGGTGAACGTGGATGAGTGACGACAACGAACAGCAAGGCGGCTCAAAACAGCAACGCAAGCTGAGCCGTGTCGAGCAGGCTGCGGTACTGCTGATGTCGCTGGGCGAAGCCGACGCGGCCCAGATTCTCAAGCACATGGGGCCCAAGGAGGTTCAGCGGGTTGGCGTTGCGATGTCGAACATGACCGACGTCAGCAAAGGCGAGGTGCAGAGTTCGCTCGATGAGTTCGTGGATGCGGTGGGGACTCAGACCGGACTTGGCGTTGGCAATGACGACTATATCCGTGGCGTTCTGACGCAAGCACTTGGGGACGATAAGGCATCCAGCCTGATCGACCGGATTATCGTCGGAGGCAACACGACAGGCCTGGATACCCTCAAGTGGATGGAGCCACGTGCCGTGGCTGACATGATTCGGCATGAGCACCCCCAGATCCAGGCCATCGTCGTGTCCTACCTTGATCCGGACCAATCCGCAGAGATTCTGAATGTGCTGGACGACAAGGTTCGGCTGGATGTTGTCATGCGGGTGGCATCACTGGAAAGTATCCAGCCCCAGGCGTTGCAGGAGCTGAATGACATCCTCGAGAAGCAGTTCTCAGGGGGGGCCGGCACCCAGACCAGTCGCATCGGGGGCGTCAAGCGCGCTGCCGACATCATGAACTTCATGGATCGTGGCGTGGAGGGCAGTCTGATGGATTCGATCAAGGATCAGAACCCCGATCTGGCCACAACCATCGAGGATCTGATGTTCGTTTTCGACAACCTCAAGGACGTGGATGATCGTGGCATCCAGTCGTTGCTGCGTGAAGTTTCCTCGGACGTGCTGGTGGTGGCTCTGAAAGGCGCGGACGAAGAGGTCAAGGACAAGATTTTCCGCAACATGTCGAAGCGCGCGGGCGAGCTGCTGGCGGACGACCTGGAAGCCAAAGGGCCGGTTAAAGTCAGCGAGGTGGAATCGGCTCAGAAAGACATCATCACCATAGCCCGCCGCATGGCGGAAGCCGGTGAGATTACTCTGGGTGGCGCTGGCGAAGAAATGATGTGATGGGATTCAAACGCGACCGGGATCGTATACCCGCTGATCAACTGACCGCTTACGAGCGCTGGGAGTTGCCGCTGCTTGATGAGAACGGCAACGAGGTTCCGTATTCGCGCGAGGAAGATCGCAGCGTCAAGCCGCTGACGGCGGCTGACATGGAGGCGATCCGGCAGGAAGCGCGAGAGGATGGCTTTCGGGAGGGCCGGGAGGCCGGTTATCAGCAAGGGTTTGATGAGGGAAAGCAGGCAGGGCGCGAGGCGGGCCACGCTGAAGGATTCCAGACGGGGCAGGAGGAAGGTCGCTCTCAGGCACAGGAACAGACCCATCAGGAAGTCAGTGAGCGTCTAACCCGGCTGGAACAGGTGATGGAGGCGTTGGTCGATCCGATCCGGCGCCATGAGGATGAGGTGGAAACGGCGCTGTTCAACGTGGCGACAGTGCTGGCCCGGGCCGTGGTATTCCGGGAGTTGCAGATGGATTCGAGCCAGATCCGGGCCGTGGTGCGAGACGCGCTTGAGAGCCTGCCTTCCACTCGCGACAATGTCCGCATCGCCGTACACCCGGACGACGTCGCCTGGACCCGTGAGGTTGCCGAACGGTTTGAGATGGACAGCCGGGTGATTGAAGACGATCAGATTCTCCCCGGCGGTTGCCGTGTGCAGACCCGCCACAGCCTGGTGGATTTCACGATCGAGAAACGCTTCCAGAAAGCCGTCCAGCGAATGCTGGATCAGCAGCTCACCAGTGAGGAGCCCGGGGACGGTGCAGAGCTGGATGCGATGATGGACGACCTGACGGATTTCCATCGCGACGTCCTGCAACAGGATGACGACACGTCCGGAGCGTCCGACGACGATGCCCCGCCGGCGCCCGACGCGGAGGAGGGCGATGATGAGCAGCAGCCTGGCTGACCGCCTGAACCGCCTGCCGGAGTCTCTGCCCGATTCGCTCGAACCGGAACTTTCCGGTCGTCTGACCCGCATGGTTGGCCTCACGCTGGAGTGCGTCGGGTGCCCGATGGTGGTTGGCGACCGGTGCCAGATCGAAACCGAGGGAGAGATCCGGATTGAGGCTGAAGTGGTGGGCTTCGAGGACGACCGTGTTTACCTGATGCCCTTGACGGCGGTGGATCACCTGCGACCCGGCGCCCGCGTCGTGCCGCTGTCATCCGCCAGCCGAGTGCCCGTCGGCCCGGAACTGCTCGGGCGTGTGGTCAACGGCTCCGGCGAGCCGCTCGATGGTCGCGGTCCGCTGGGTGCCAGCGCCCAGGCCGGACTGACTGCAGACATCATCAACCCGCTGAATCGGGCTCCCATCCGTCAGTCCCTTGATACCGGCATCCGTGCCATCAATGCCCTGATGACGGTGGGGCAGGGCCAGCGTCTCGGCCTGTTTGCCGGCAGTGGTGTGGGTAAGAGTGTGCTATTGGGCATGATGACCCGCTTCACGAACGCGGACATCACCATCGTGGGGCTCATCGGCGAGCGGGGGCGTGAGGTTCAGGAGTTTATCGAAGACATTCTTGGCGAGGAAGGCCTGGCCCGCTCCGTCGTCGTCGCGGCGCCAGCCGACGATTCGCCGCTCATGCGTCTGCGTGCCGCCATGCTCACCACGCGGATCGCCGAGTACTTCCGGGATCAGGGCAAGCGCGTGCTGCTGCTGATGGATTCCCTGACGCGCTACGCCCAGGCCCAGCGGGAAATCGCGCTGGCCGTAGGGGAGCCGCCCGCCACCAAGGGTTATCCACCGTCCGTTTTTGCCAAGCTGCCGCAGCTGGTGGAGCGGACCGGCAATGGTCGCCCTGGCGGCGGGTCCATTACGGCGTTCTACACGGTGCTCACTGAGGGCGATGATCAGCAGGATCCGATTGCTGATGCCGCCCGCGCCATTCTCGATGGCCACTTCGTGCTCTCCCGGGCGCTGGCTGAGGAAGGTCAGTACCCGGCGATTGATGTCGAAGCGTCGGTCAGCCGGGTCATGCCCCAGGTAACCGATCCCGACCATCTGCGGCGGGCGCAGGCATTCAAGCAGGTGTACTCCCGTTACCAGCAGGCTCGGGACCTGATTAGCGTGGGCGCTTACGTCAAAGGATCGGACCCGGAGACGGACTACGCGATCGAGCGCATTGAGGCGATGAAGGCCTTCCTGCGCCAGGGGCTGGACACCAGCGCGCCGCTGGCGGACAGCATTCGCGAGCTGCACGAGGTGCTGCCCGATCGGGGCGGTGATCGCACATGACACCCCGATCGGAACGCCTCCAGGTCGTGCTCAACCTCGAAAAGCGTCGTGAGGACCGGGCGCTGGAGGTGCTCGGTCGGGCACGTCAGAATCTCGACGGTCAGCAGCGACAACTTGACGAACTGCGCCATTACCTGAGCGATTACCAGCAACAGGTCCGCCAGAGCCAGCAGGGCGCCGTCTCTGTGGCCCGGCTCCAGGGCTGGCAGGCCTTTATCGGTCAGCTCGAGACGGCCATCGCCGGCCAGCAGCAGTCGGTGGACGAAGCCACCCGCCAGTTCGAAAAAGCGCGTGATCAGTGGCGTCAGGCCTATGAACGCCGCAAGGGCATGGCCCGTCACATCGAAGCCTGTCGGGCCGAGGAGGCGCGGGCGGACGATCTGCGCGAGCAGAAGCAGGCCGATGAGGCCGCCAGTCGCTTACACGCCAGACGCCGCCTGAGCTGAGGGCATTGGCCACCGGTTTGCGCGACCGGAGTCGGTATGGCGCGGGTCTTTAGGCTATCCTTTCCCGTATCCCGACGAATTCAGTTGGCACGGAGATCGATTCATGGCCATCCAGACACAGCTCAGCGATGACGGACAGACACTGACCATCCGTATCGACGGGCGGTTTGATTTCAGCACCCACCAGAGCTTTCGGGATGCCTATGAGAAGGGGGATCAGGATGTTCGCGAGTATGTGATTGATATGTCCGGCACCCGTTACCTGGACAGTTCCGCCCTGGGTATGCTGCTTCTGCTCCGGGACTATGCGGGAGGGGAGGACAGCCGCGTGCGGATCCGCAACTGCAACAGCGACGTTAAGCGGATCCTTACCATCTCCAACTTCGAGCAGCTCTTTACCATCGAGTGACCATGGCCGAGCACGATGCGGGACCCGATCCGGTGAGGCAGAACCCGACGACGACGCGTCTGCGGATACTAGTGGCCGAGGATAACGACACCGATCGAATGATCCTCCAGAAGCTGGTCCGGCGTCTGGGCCATGACGTCATCACCGCCCGGGATGGTATGGAGGCGGTTGAGCGCTATCAGGCCGAGCGGCCTGAGATGGTGTTGCTGGACGTGTTGATGCCGGCGCTGGACGGCAATGAGGCGGCCCGTCAGATCAAGAAACTGGCCGGGGAAACGCTGGTGCCGGTCATTTTTCTGACGTCTCTGAGTGACCCCGAGGAACTGGCCCGCTGCCTGGCTTCCGGCGGAGATGATTTTCTGTCCAAGCCCTATAACCGGGTCATCATCGAGGCCAAGATCCGCGCTTTCGAGCGCATGCGGCAGATGCATCAGACGCTGACGGTCCAGCGTGACCTGATCCGTGCGCGGAACGAGCAGCTGATCTCCGAACAGCAGGTCGCACGTCGGGTCTTTGACAATGTGGCTCATCGGGGCTGTCTCGGTGCGCGCAGCATCCGCTATCACTGCTCACCATTGTCTGTGTTCAACGGCGATATCCTCTTCGCCTGTCCCCGCCCGGCCGGAGGCGTCAATCTGCTGATCGGTGACTTTACCGGTCATGGCCTGCCTGCTGCGATCGGTGCCATGCCGGTGGCGGAGATTTTCTATGGGATGACCGGCAAGGGCTTCAGCGCCGGGGATATCCTGAGGGAAATCAACCAGAAACTGACGGCCATCCTGACCACGGACCTGTTCTGTTGTGCGGCTTTTGTGGAGGCGGAATCCTGGCCCGGGCGTGTCCGGATCTGGAACGGCGGGTTGCCGGATGGGTATCTGATTCGCCGGGATGGCCGCCGTATGACCCTGCCATCCGAACACCTGCCGCTGGGCGTGGTCAGTCCCGAGCGTTTCTGCGCGGACATGACCGCTTACGACGCGAAAGAGGGGGACACCGTCGTCTTTGCCACCGATGGGGTCATGGAGGCGTCGACTGCCCAGGGCGAGGCGTTTGGGGAGCAGAGGTTGATGGCGGCGCTGGATGACACGACTGATGACACGGCGCCGTTTGACCGGGTCATTGAGGCGCTCAGGGCGTTCATGGGCGGGCGTGAGTGGGCCGATGACCTGACCATCGTCAGTCTCGACCTGATGCGCCCGGACGACACCATTGACTATGCGCCGCTCGCTGCGAGCTCCGGGCTTCCCGGCCCCCCCGAGTGGGATTGCCAGTACACGCTGACCGGGGAGTCTCTTCGCCAGTTCAATCCCCTGCCGCTACTGCTGCACATCTGCCTGGAAGTGCCAGGTCTCCAGGCGCACAGTGGTGACATCTACATCATTCTGTCGGAGCTGTACACGAACGCTCTTGAGCATGGCATCCTGACACTGCCGTCGGATTGGAAGCGCTCGGCGTCTGGCTTTGGACAGTACTACGCGGAACGGGAAAAGCGCCTGCGGACGCTCAGTGGCGGCGAGATCGCGTTTCGCCTGCATCATCGGCGTCTGGGCGCCGGTGGCGAGCTGGTGATTGAGTGTCAGGATTCCGGCGATGGGTTTGCGGCGCCGGCGGAGCTGTCTCTGGATCAGACCGAGTACGCGGGCCGTGGACTGGCCCTCATACACCGCCTCTGCCAGCGTCTTGAACATATTGGCAAGGGGAACCATGTGGCGGCGATCTACCGCTGGCCCCCGGATCAGGGAGCGCAACATGACCGAAACACCGCATCTGGACACTGAGGCTCTGGCGGAGCTGCAGGAGGTGATGGAAGACGAGTTCGATGTTCTCATACAGACCTTTCTGTCCGACTCCGAAGGCCGCATCCAGGCCCTCTGGCAGGCCCTGGAGAGTTCGGATGAAGAGAGCTTCCGTAAATCGGCCCATAGCTTCAAAGGCAGTTGCATCAATATCGGTGCCCCGCGTCTCGGTGAACATTGTTTTTATGCCGAGCAGGCTGCCCGGGCAGGGCGTCTGCAGGACGCCGGGGACAGCCTTAGGGCGATTGAGTCCGAATTTGAAGCGGTGACCGACGCTCTCAACGAGCTGCTTCAGCGCTGACCCGCCTTTTTTCTGGCACCGATCTTGCCTCAGTCACAGGGAACGGTTCGTGAACCCCATTGCGGCAAGAGGTTGCCATGCCCAACATTCTACCGACCGTGGCCAATGCCACGCCCTCAAAGGAATCCACCGGCCCGGCGCCGCGCTCAGAAGGCGGACCCGAGGACAGCCAGGATCGCTTCAGTGATGTGTCCCGGCGCGAGCAGGCGCAGATGAATAAGACGGGTGAACGACAGTCGGCGGATCGAGACTCGAGTGGCAGGCAGGAAGCTGCCGGCGACGATGACCGGGAAAGCAAATCCGATCAGCGCACCGATCGAGCCGGAGGCCGGCTCGAGAAGGCGGGCGAGGCCGTATTAACAAAGGGAGAAAGCGGCAAACCGGCGCTAACGGCCAAGGAGTTGGAGCAACTCCTGGACCAGGCCGAATCCGGTGATATGCCGTTTTCATTCGTCAGTCTGGGGGGCAGCCTGACGACGAGTCCGGACAAGGCGGGCTCGCTGGACCTGACTATTCAGGGGGTGTCTTTGGGGAGTGCCCAGGGCCAAGGCCTTACAGGCGGACAGGGCCAGGATGGGACCCTGCGCCTGATGCAGGTCATGGGGTTTTCCCGCGATGGCACGGGCAGCACGGGAATGGAGCGGTTGGCGTCACTGTTCAGTGGGGTGAGCGGCGGCAGTGAGTCGGCCAAGGCACTGGATTTCTCCGCCGAGCTGTCCTCTCGGCTGCCGGGGCAGATGGAGCTGTCTGGCATGAATCGCAGTCAGTCGTTGGCAGGCCAGAGTCGTATGGCCGAAGGCATGGCGCCCCTGAAGAACTATGCCACCAGTGTTGAGCTGCCGGTCCAGCATGCCGAGTGGGGGGAAAAGGTGGCGGGCAAGCTGGCCTGGCTGACGTCTCAGCGGATGTCGGCCGCCGAGATCCACGTCGTACCGCCGGATATGGGGCCGATTGATGTCCGTGTTCAGGTTCAGAATGACCAGGCTAACGTCACCGTCCACGCAACGAACACCGCCGTTCGGGATCAATTGGAACTCAATAGTCATCGGTTGCGCGACATGCTGCAGGAAAACGGCCTGAATCTGGACAAGTTCGAGGTCTCAGCCGATGCGTCGGGAGAGCAAGCGAATGCAGGCCCCGGTGATGACAGTCCTGGCGGCGGACCGTCGGCCGACGGTCTCTCGGGACCGGATGGTGAGGCCATTGTTGAGGGCGGTGTGACAGGCGGTAGTGAGCTGGATATTGCATGGCGTGGCCAGGTCGATCTGTACGCCTGATGAACGGCCCCGGTTTCAGTGGTTTATGTCTGACCGGTCAGGCGCTAAACTGCCGTCGTAAAGGCATTCCACCTTCCTGCCTGAGGGCAGGGAGTCATCTATGACGGGGCGCTCAATCAATGGCAGAGAACAACGGGGAACAAGCTGCAGAGGGCGGCAAGAAAAAGGGCAAGCTGAAGCTGATCATCGGCTTGGTGGTGTTGCTGGCGCTGGCGATCGGACTCTCGGTGATGGGCACACTGTGGTTTCTCGGTGGCAGCAGCGATAGTGGTTCGGAGGCGGAAAATGGCGAATCACAGGAGCCCGCCCATCAGCCGAGTCACTATTCGTCGCTTGAAGAGCCGTTTATCGTATCCCTCTCCAGTGGTCAGGGGCAGCGTTACATGCAGGTGTTCGTGGCCCTGCAGAGTCGCGATCAGTCCGCGCTGGATGCCGCTAAAACCCACCAGCCGGTTATCCGGAGTCGGCTGCGGACGCTGTTCGCCAACCAGGCGTTTGACGCCATGCAGACCCCGGATGGGGTGAGCCAGTTGTTGACTGAGTCGACCGCGGCCGTGAACGAGGTGCTGAAGCAGGAGGGCGCACCCGCGATTGATCGGGTGTTGTTCACCAATTTTGTTGTTCAGTAGGCAGGTGACGGCCACGGGACGTTACCCACCACTATGAGCCAGGAACTGAGGTATGCAGGACTTACTGTCACAGGACGAAATTGATGCCCTCCTGCATGGCGTTGACGATGGCGATGTAGAGACCGAGGACGACGAAGGCAGCGAAGAGGGTGTCAAGTCGTACGATCTATCGAGTCAGGACCGGATTGTCCGCGGTCGCATGCCGACGCTCGAGATGATCAACGAGCGATTTGCGCGCTACACCCGTATCAGTTTGTTCAACCTCCTGCGTCGCACCGCAGATGTCTCCACCGGTGGCATCCAGATCATGAAGTTCGGCGAGTACATCCATACCCTGTTCGTGCCGACGAGTCTCAACCTGGTAAAAATGCGGCCGCTTCGCGGGACGGGGCTGTTCGTGCTGGACGCCAAGCTGGTTTTCAAGCTGGTCGACAACTTCTTCGGAGGCGAAGGCCGTCACGCCAAGATCGAGGGGAGGGAGTTCACGCCGACCGAAACCCGCATTGTCCAGAAGATGCTGGAAATGGTGTTCCAGGACATGAGAGAGGCCTGGAACGCCGTGCTCAAGGTCGATTTCGAGTATATGAGCTCGGAAGTGAATCCCGCCATGGCGAACATCGTCAGCCCCAGCGAGGTTGTCGTCGTCAGTACCTTTCATATCGAAGTGGATGGTGGGGGCGGGGAGCTGCATCTGGCACTCCCCTACAGCATGATCGAGCCGATCCGGGACATTCTCGACGCCGGTGTTCAGAGTGATATCGATGAGGTGGATGAGCGCTGGGTCCACGCCCTCCAGGAAGACATCAAGGAAGTCAGTGTGCCGGTCAATGCCACCGTCTGTCACCGGACAATGTCGCTGCGGGACATTGCAGATTTTCAGGCGGGGGATGTGATTCCTGTGGAGTTGCCGGATGAGATGACGGTAACCGCAAATGGCGTCCCCATCTACTATGCCAACATGGGGACTCGCGACGGCAACCTGGCATTGCGCATTACAGGCAAGTACGAGAAGCCCCAGGTCAAGAAACAACTGAAGGTGAACAAAGATGGCTGAAGAAGACGACCGCAACGAAGGCCAGGAACCGACCGAGGACGAGAAGCTGGCGGCCGAATGGGAAGCAGCCATGTCCGAATCCGGTGATGACGATGCCGAACAAGAGAGCGAGGCGGGTGGCGCAGAGCGTGACGACGAGTGGGCGGCTGCCATGGCCGAGGCCGGCGAGGAAGGCAACGAGGAAGGCAAAGACGCCGAAGCGCAGAATGAGCAGTCGGACGTCCGGTCGGCACCGATGGAAGAGTTCGGCGAAGACGATGGCATTCGGGAAGTCGGTGAAGGGCCATCGCCTGACCTCGACGTGATCCTGGATATCCCGGTCACCATTTCCATGGAGGTTGGCAATACCCAGGTGCCGATTCGCAACCTGCTTCAGCTCAACCAGGGCTCCGTGATTGAACTCGATCGTCTGGCTGGCGAACCGCTGGATGTTCTGGTCAACGGGACGCTCATTGCTCACGGCGAAGTGGTCATGGTCAACGAGAAGTTCGGCATTCGTCTCACCGACGTGATCAGTCCCGGGGAGCGTATCAAGCGGTTGTCCAAGTGATGGGCAGCCGTCTGATCAGCCCGTGGCTGCTGCTTGTCGTCGGTCTGCTGGCGCCGCTTGTCCGGGCACAGGAGAGCGCCGGGAGCGAGCGGGCCAGCTACGGACCGGACAGTCTGGTGTCCCTGCTGACGCTGGGCGCGTCGCTGGTGGCCGTGATTGCCGTGATCATCGGCTGTGCCTGGCTGATCCGGCGGATGAACGGCATGACGGGCGTTAACCACCACGCCATGAAAGTAGTGAGCGTGCTGGCCGTGGGATCGCGCGAGCGGATCGCGCTTGTGGAAGTTGGTGGCACCCAGATTCTGGTGGGCATCACTCCGTCGGCCATCCGGACACTGCATGTGTTCGATGAACCGGTGGTCGAATCGCGTTCGATGGCCGACAGCGATTTCGCACGCCGCCTGCAGTCCATGATTGGCCGTGGCTGGTCCAGGTCCGGTCGAGGCGATCACGACGGAGGAGAGCACTGATGTCCCGGGTTCTCGCGTTGCTGGGCCGCCTGCTTCCTTTGCTGAGTCTTGCCCTGGTTGCACTGCCCGTGCAAGCGGATCTGCCCGGCATCCCTGCGGTGGAGGTGACACCCGGGGAAGAAGAGGGCGCGCAGGAGTACTCGGTGACCCTGCAGATCCTGGCGCTGATGACGGCGCTGACGTTCCTGCCCGCCATGCTCATGATGATGACGTCGTTCACCCGCATCATCGTGGTCTTCGCCATTCTGCGTCAGGCGCTGGGCCTCCAGTCCACCCCCTCCAATCAGATCCTGATCGGGCTGGCGCTGTTTCTGACGATATTCATCATGGGACCGGTGTTTGAGAAAGCCAACGAGCAGGCATTGCAGCCGTACCTGAATGAGGAATTCGGCGCTCTCGAGGCGGTGCAGCAGGCCAGCCAGCCATTCCGCGAATTCATGCTGGCGCAGACACGCGAGAGCGATCTCGGCCTGTTCACGCGGATTGCCGATGTTGAATACGACCGGCCTGAGGACGTCTCTTTCTGGGTGCTCATGCCGGCCTTTGTCACGAGCGAGCTCAAGACAGCGTTCCAGATCGGGTTCATTATCTTCATTCCATTCCTGATCATCGATATGGTCGTCGCCAGCGTTCTGATGGCCATGGGTATGATGATGCTGTCACCCATCATCATTTCGCTGCCGTTCAAGATCATGCTGTTTGTGCTGGTGGATGGCTGGGCGCTGATCATGGGCACTCTGGCTGCCAGCTATGGTATATAGGAGGCATCATGACGCCTGACGTGGTCATCGACATCATGCGCGAGGCGCTCTGGCTGATCGTGTTGCTCTGCGTGATCATCATTGGTCCGGGCCTGCTGGTGGGGCTGGTGGTCAGCACTTTCCAGGCCGCCACACAGATCAACGAACAGACGCTGAGTTTCCTGCCGCGGCTGTTGATGACCCTGCTGGTGCTGATTTTTGCCGGCCCCTGGATGCTCACCCTGCTGCTTGATCACGCCGAAACCCTGATCATGAGCATCCCGAACCTGATCAACTAGCCATGGAACCCATCGCCTTCAGCACTGACGTGATTGGACAGTGGGTGGGTCAGCATCTGTGGCCGCTGTTCCGTATCGGCAGTTTCATGATGGCGATTCCCTTCATTGGTACCAATCTTGTGCCGGCCCGGGTGCGGCTTGGTCTGGCGCTCCTGATGACCTTTCTGGTCGCGCCGCTGATCGGCGATGTGCCGCGTGTGGATGCACTGTCGGCCGACGCCGTGGTGATCACGCTCCAGCAGGTGCTGATTGGCGCTGGTCTTGGGTTTGCGCTGACGGCCCTGTTCCAGCTCTTCGTGATTGGCGGGCAAATGATCGCCATGCAGATGGGGCTGGGGTTCGCCTCTGCCGTTGACCCCTCGAATGGTGTCAGCGTGCCGGTACTGTCGCAGATCTATTCCATCACAGTGACCCTGCTGTTCCTGGCCATGAATGGCCACCTTGTGGCATTTGAGATCATCGTCGAGAGCTTCAACATGCTCCCCATTGGCACGACAGGCCTGGCCTCGGAGACCTACTGGCAGCTGGCCCACCGCATCAGCTGGATGTTCGTGTCGGCGATGCTGCTGGCATTGCCCGCCGTATCTGCCGTGTTCATCGTCAACATCTCATTTGGTGTCATGACGAGGGCCGCGCCGCAGATGAACATCTTCTCACTGGGTTTCCCGATTGGCCTGATTTTTGGACTGTTTGCCATCTGGGTGCTGCACGCCAATTTTCTGCCGCACTTTGAGGACTACACCCGGCAGACCTTCGCGTTCATGCGCGATATGCTGGCGGCCGCGCCCTGACGCGTCGATAGTGGGTGGGATATGGCCGAAGAGAACGAAGACAGTCAGGAGAAAACCGAAGACCCGACCCCGAGGCGGCTTGAGAAGGCGCGTGAAGAGGGGCAAACGGCACGTTCCCGGGAACTGGCGACGATGTCCGTGCTCCTGGCCGGGGCCGTTGGCCTGCTGACGCTCGGGGCCGGAATCGGCCAGACCCTGGCGGGCATCATGCGCCACAGTTTCGATATGGAAAGGGCCGTCATCTTCGACACCACACAGATGACTCAGCGCCTGATGGACGCGGCGGATTCGGCGGTTTGGGGGCTGTTGCCATTCATGGTGTTGCTGTTTGTGGCGGCCATCGCCGGATCGATCGGCATTGGAGGCGTCCTGATTAGCGGCAAGGCCGTGGCGCCAAAGCTCAACCGGATGGACCCGATCAAGGGGCTGGGGCGCATGTTTTCCCTGAAGTCCCTGGTGGAGCTGGTCAAGGCCATTGCTAAAGTCGCGCTGGTGATGCTCATCGCCATTCTCATCCTCGATCTGCGCACTGAAGATCTTCTGCGTATCAGCAGTGAGCCGCCCGGTCCGGCCATCGTCCATGTGGGCTGGACGCTGGGATGGAGCTTCTTCCTGCTGGCCTGCGCGACGATCATCATCGCCGCCATCGACGTGCCCTTCCAGATCTACGACCACCAGAAAAAACTGCGCATGACCAAGCAGGAGGTGAAGGACGAGTTCAAGGACACCGAGGGGAAGCCGGAGGTGAAGAGCCGCATCCGGCAGCTCCAGCGCGAGATGTCCCAGCGCCGGATGATGGAAGACGTCCCCGGTGCCGATGTGGTGATCACCAACCCGAGCCACTACGCTGTGGCGTTAAAATACGACGACGCCTCTATGGAGGCTCCGTTGGTGGTCGCCAAGGGCGCCGACCAGGTGGCCTTCCGCATCATGGATGTGGCCCGGGAAAATGAGGTTGATATCCTCCGGACGCCACCGCTGACCCGGGCCGTCTACCACAATTCGGAAGTGGGCAGCGAAATTCCTGCCGGTCTGTACGTCGCCATCGCACAGGTTTTGGCTTACCTCTACCAGTTGCGCCGCTTCCGCAAGGGGCAGGGCCCCCGCCCGGGCATGCCCGATTTCCCGATTCCACGGGACATGAAGCGGGACAGCTGATCAGTATAGAGCAATTCCTGTTACGCTGGGGCATCCCTAAAACGTCCTCATTGACGACACTGAAGGTTATCTGCCTCTTGAGTTACGGTATTCGATTCGACAACACCTACGTTCATCTTCCCGACACACTGTTCGCGCGGCACGAGCCTGAGCCGGTCAGTGAGCCCCGACTTGTCCTGTTTAACCGGGCGCTGGCGGACGAGCTGGGGCTGGACGCCGAGGCGCTGGCAGGCGATCAGGGCGCGCTTCTTTTCAGCGGTAACGAGCTGGCCGAGGGAGCGCAGCCGCTGGCCCAGGCCTACGCGGGGCATCAGTTTGGCCACCCCAACATGCTGGGTGATGGCCGCGCCATACTACTGGGCGAGCAGTTGACACCCGACGACCGGCGCCTGGATCTCCAGCTAAAGGGCTCCGGGCGGACGCCGTTTTCCCGGGGCGGTGACGGTCGCGCCGCGCTGGGCCCGATGTTGCGGGAATACATCATCAGTGAGGCGTTGCACGGGCTCGGTATTCCGACAACCCGCAGCCTCGCGGTCGTCACGACCGGCGACCCTGTGTATCGCGAGCGTGTGCTGCCGGGTGCCATCCTGACACGGGTGGCGGCGTCACATCTGCGAGTGGGAACCTTTCAGTATGCGGCCAGCCAGCGCGACCCGGACCTGGTGCAGACACTGGTGGATTACACCATTGACCGTCATTACCCGGCGTTGAAGAGGGCGGAGAATCCGGCGCTGGCGCTGCTCGAAGCGGTCTCCGAGCGACAGATGGATCTGGTGGTGGCCTGGATGCGGGTCGGCTTCATCCATGGTGTGCTCAATACCGACAATATCACGCTCTCCGGCGAGTCCATCGACTATGGCCCCTGTGCGTTCATGGACGCCTATGATCAACTCACTGTCTTCAGTTCGGTCGATGTCCAGGGGCGGTACGCGTATGGCAACCAGCCGAGAATCACCCAATGGAACCTGGCGCGATTCGCCGAGACCCTGATCCCGATGATTGACGATGATCCGGACACGGCCGTTGGCAAGGCGGAAAAGGTGATCCACGCCTTTCCGGACCGGTACGAGGAGAAGTGGCTGACGATGATGCGGCGCAAACTGGGCCTGTTTGGAGAAGAGACCGAGGATGCGGCGCTGGTTCAGGATCTGTTGTCGTGGATGGCCCGGCAGGGAGCGGATTACACCAATACCTTCCGCGACCTGATCCGGGAAGCGGCGCCGGACGACGCGATCTATCAGGACCGGGGTTTCCGGGAATGGCACGAGCGATGGCAGGCCCGCCTGTCCCGGAACAAAAAGCCGCTGGCGTCGTCCTTCTGTTTGATGCGACACAACAATCCGGCGGTCATCCCACGCAACCATCGGGTTGAGCAGGCGCTGGAGGCGGCCACCCGGGAAGGCGATCTGGGCCCGGCGCAATCGTTGCTGGCGGCATTGGCAACGCCTTACGAGGATGACGGAACCCTTGCGGACTACCAGCAACCACCCGCACCGGAAGAGGCCGTGACACAGACCTTCTGCGGCACCTGACGGCCGTCAGGTCCGGGCTTCCACAATGCGCACCATGGGATTCCCGCGGCTGCGGGGGATCGGCAGCTGCTCATAGAAGTTCCTGGGGTCATGGACGGTAACGTCCGGGAAGCCGCAGTTGAGGAACCAGTTGCGGGCCGGTTCGTCGCCGGTGAAATGAAAGCTGACATCCGCTTGGGTTATACGGCCAAGTGCCCCCCCGAGAACCCTGAGCCCCCGGCCAATCACCGGTTTGCGGGACTGCAGGTAGCTTTCCGACAGGTAGGTTGATCCCGGTCGTTCGGACAGAACCGCCGCCAGGCGTTTCCAGAACGGGGTGATCTGCGCGAGGGTGAAGTAGCTGGTCAGCCCCTCGGTGACCACGACCACCGGTCCGCCGTCCGGGAACAACTCCCCGATGACCGTTTCGAGCGACTGGGGACCCTCGTTTGCGAGAATATCCAGTGGCACCACCTGATGCCGGGGGCCAAGGTGGCCGGTGGCGGCCAGGTAGCCCGCCTTGCGGGAGGCCATATCGGGCAGGTCGGATTCGACCATGTGCAGGTTGGGAAACTGACGTCGAAGCCGGATTCCGCGTGGCGACAGCCCGCAGGCGACCTCAAGGACATTCGGTGCTTCCTGCTCACGAACGGCCGCGGCGATCAGAGCATCGATGATGCGATGGCGCTGCAGCAGAAAAGTCCGCAGGCTGCCACCGGCCACCGCCCGGCTGGCCGCCTCAAAGGGCGTCATCAGACGATACAGGAGGCGTCCCTCGGTTGGCGTGAGTCCGGCCTCGGAAAGACCATGACGCTCCCAGACCGCGCCGGTGTACAGAGCCGTGAAGCTGATACCTGAACTGTCATGGTCTGTCATGGATTACTCCCCGTGCCTCTCTTCAGGCTGTCTTCAATGTAGCCGATGTCTCCGACATCGGAGTCGCCCGAGAGGGCGACCGATCTCCGCCCTCAACCATGGGGGCTGGGAATCGGCTGGCCAATCGAACACCGAAAACCGTTTTACTGCTGGCCCCAAGCCTCCTCGCGCCCGGGGAGAACCAGGTTCAGGCCAATCGCCACCAGACCACACAGGGCAATGCCCTCAACGTTGCCCAGTGCCATGCCGCCGATGCCGAACACCAGGGTGACGCCGACCACCACCAGGTTCCGGGATTCTGACAGATCGACCTGATGCCGGATGAGGGTATTCAGGCCAACCACCGCGATGGAACCGAACAGCAGGCACAGGATGCCACCCATGACCGGGACCGGAATGGTCTGAAGGGCCGCACCGAACTTACCGACGAATGCCAGGATGATGGCCGTACCGGCGGCCCAGAGCATGATGCGCGGGTTGAAGTTGCGAGTCAGCATGACGGCGCCGGTCACTTCCGAATAGGTGGTGTTTGGCGGGCCACCCATCAGCGCCGCTGTACTGGTAGCGACCCCGTCACCGAGCAGGGTGCGTTGAAGGCCGGGTTTCTGGATGTAGTTCCGCCCGGTGACGCCGCCGATGGCGATGACATCACCAATGTGTTCGATTGCCGGCGCGATGGCGACGGGCACCATGAACAGAATGGCGGACCAGCTGAAGCTGGGCGCCGTGAACGCCGGAACCGAGAACCAGGCTGCGTCCGCAATCGGTGTGGTATCGACAACGCCGGCAAACGCCGACAGCACGTAGCCGGTCAGAACGCCGAACAGAATCGGGATCAGGCGGATCATGCCGCGCCCGAGAACAGAGAGCGCAATCGTCACGGCCAGCGAGGTCATGGCGATCCAGATGGCCGTGTCGTAGGGCACCAGTTGCTCGCTGCCATCGCCCGCTTTCCCCATGGCCATATTGACGGCGACCGGCGCCAGGCTCAGACCGATCACCATGATGACCGGGGCGACGACCACCGGAGGCAACAGTCGGTTGATGAAACCAGTTCCCCGTGCCTTCACCAGTGCGCTCAGTAACATGTAGAGCACACCGGCCGCCATCAGACCGCCCATGGTTTCGGCAAGGCCGAACTTGGACTTGGCGGCGATCACCGGCGCGATGAATGCGAACGATGAGGCCAGGAAAATGGGCATCTGGTTGCCCGTGATCAGATGGAAAAGCAGGGTGCCGATGCCCGCGGTGAAGAGCGCAACACTTGGATCAAGGCCGGTGATCAGCGGCATCAGCACCAGTGCGCCAAAAGCCACCAACAGCATCTGGGAGCCGGCGACGGCGTCCCGGAGAACGGATGACTGGGACGATGGCATACTCAGTTGTCCTTCTGCTTGGTTCCGAAGATCTTATCTCCCGCATCACCCAGGCCGGGCAGGATGTAGCCCTTCTCGTTGAGGCGATCGTCGATGGAGGCGGTATAGATGGACACGTCCGGATGCGCTGCCAGAACACGCTCAATTCCTTCGGGGGCGGCCACCAGAGTCAGCGCCCGGATCTCCGTGCTGCCCGCCTTCTTGAGCAAGTCGATCGTGGAGATCATGGAGCCGCCGGTGGCGAGCATGGGATCGACGATCATGGCCATACGCTGATCGAGCTCGCCCACCAGCTTCTCAAGGTAGGTCGACGCTTCCAGCGTGTCCTCATCCCGGACCTGGCCGACGACACTGACGCGCGCCACGGGCATCAGGTCCAGTACGCCTTCGAGCATCCCCAGACCGGCCCGCAGAATCGGCACGATGGTCACTTTCTTGCCCGTCACGCTCTCGACCTCGACCGGCCCGGCCCAGCCCTCAATGGTCTGCGGCTCTAACGTGAAGTCTTTGGTGGCCTCATAGGTCAGCAGGGTGGTGATCTCCTGCGCCAGCTCCCGGAAATTTTTGGTGCTGATGTCCGACCGGCGCATCAACCCCAGCTTGTGACGGATCAGTGGATGTCGTACCTCGTGCGCGCCCATGATTCACCTGTTTTGCCTGATGGAAACGGCGCCAAGGATACCGGTTTTCGGCGGAGGCCGCACGGGGCCCGCTTTCCGCGTTTTCCGACGGTGTCGAAGCTGGTATGGAACTTGCGCGAGACCTCCCCGGATGCAGCACGCTGTCAAAAAACCGGCAGCGTCAGGGCCAAAATCCGCTTCTTCGGAGTCAGAATTCGTGGTCGACCGCGCCGCCGTTCTCGGAAACGTCAAATCACTGACAAGCGCCAATCTGGGGATTCCTGTCCTCCTGATGGCTCTGCTGGGCATGATGATCCTGCCCATGCCGGTGTTCCTTCTGGACGTTCTGTTCACGTTCAATATCACGCTGTCGATGGTCGTCCTGCTGGTCTGTATCTACTCGCTCCGCCCGGTAGAGTTCGCGGCCTTCCCGACCGTGTTGCTGGTTGCAACGCTGTTGCGCCTGGCCCTGAACGTGGCCTCAACGCGCATCGTGTTGCTCAATGGTCATGAGGGTGGCGACGCGGCCGGGAAAGTCATCGAGTCTTTCGGGGAAGTGTTGATCGGTGGCAACTATGCGGTTGGTCTGGTGGTGTTCGCGATACTGCTCATCATCAACTTCATGGTGGTCACCAAAGGGGCTGGTCGAGTCTCCGAGGTCAGTGCCCGATTCACGCTGGACGCCATGCCCGGCAAGCAGATGGCGATTGATGCGGACCTGAATGCCGGCCTGATCAATCAGGAAGAGGCCAAGGTGCGCCGTGCCGAGATCGCTCAGGAGGCGGACTTCTACGGTTCCATGGATGGTGCCAGCAAGTTCGTGAAAGGGGATGCCATCGCCGGTTTGCTGATCCTGGCCATCAATCTGGTTGGCGGCATCGCGATCGGTATGCTCCAGCATGCTCTGGATTTCTCTCAGGCCACCCAGAACTATGCGCTGTTGACCATTGGTGACGGTCTGGTGGCGCAGATTCCATCTCTGTTGCTGTCCACCTCCGCTGCCATCATGGTGACGCGGGTCACTTCCAGCGGTGATATGGGGCAGGAGATCATTGCCCAGATGTTCACCGCGCCCCGGGCGCTGGCGATTGCGGCGGCGATTCTCATCATCCTCGGCCTGATTCCGGGGATGCCTCACATCGCCTTTCTCGGGCTGGGCAGTATCGCTGGCGCCGGTGCCTGGTATGTCTGGCGCCACCAGCGTCAGGTGGAGGAAGACGGCAGCCTGATCCCGGCCCGTGACAGCGGGGCGCCCCGGACACGACCGACCGAGGGTGGGGAACCGTCACCGGGCGGTCCGGATGCGCTCCCCGGGCCGTCCGAAACCAGGGAGCTGGGCTGGGATGATGTGTCGACGGTCGATATCGTCGGCCTGGAGGTGGGCTACCGGTTGATTCCGCTGGTGGACAAATCCCAGGGCGGGCAACTGCTGAGCCGCATCAAGGGTGTGCGCAAGAAGCTCTCCCAGGATCTGGGTTTCCTGATGCCATCGGTGCACATCCGTGACAACCTCGATCTGATGCCCAACGTCTATCGCATCACTCTGATGGGCGTGACCATCGCTGAGGCGGAAATCCACCCGGACCGGGAGCTGGCGATCGACCCCGGGCAGGTCTTCGGGAAGGTGGAAGGCATTGAAGGAAAAGATCCGGCCTTCGGTCTGGAAGCCGTCTGGATTGAGCCGGAGAAGAAGGATCAGGCCCAGACGCTCGGCTATACCGTGGTGGATGCCAGCACAGTGGTGGCGACCCATCTGAACCAGATCCTTCAGCAGCACGCCCACGAGCTTCTGGGACACGAGGAGGTCCAGAAGTGGCTGGAGCAGCTCGAGAAACTGTCTCCAAAGCTGGCTGAAGAGTTGGTGCCCAGCACCGTGTCCATCAGCGTGCTGCTGAAGGTCCTGCAGAACCTGCTCAAAGAGGAAGTGCCAATTCGCGACATGCGTTCCATCGCCGAAGCGGTGATGAACCATCAGCCCCAGACCCAGGATCCACAGGCACTGACCACGGCGGCCCGTCAGGCACTGCGGCGGATGATCATCCAGAGTATCTGCGGCAACGAAACCGAGATTCCGGTTATTACGCTCGACCCGGAACTGGAACAGATGTTGCTGAAGTCCATGCAGCAGAGTCAACAAAACGGCGCCCAGGAAGACATTGGGCTGGTTCTTGAGCCCAATATGGTGGAAAAGCTGCAACGGTCGCTACAGGACGCGGCACAGCGTCAGGAGATGATGGGCAAGGCGGCCATCCTGCTGGTGTCCGGGGTGTTGCGGCCGGTGATGGCCCGTTTCGTCAGCTATGGCGTTGAGCGACTGCACGTCCTGTCCTATCAGGAAGTGCCTGAAAACAAACAGATCACGATTGTGTCATCGGTGGGGCAGTAATCCCACGGACCACAGAGCGGTGTCGGCCCGGCCGGCATACCGGAGGTGAGGCAAGATGAAAGTACGACGTTTTTTTGCACCGACCATGGCGGAAGCCCTGAAAATGGTCAGCGCCGAGATGGGAGACGATGCCGTCATCCTTTCGAACCAGCGGGTTGAGGGCGGTGTGGAAATTGTGACCGCTCTCAACTACGACGAAAATCTGGCGCGTGAGCAGGTTTCGACGGACCCGTCCGGAGAGGCGCCGAGCAGTGGTCGCGTGGCGGAGATGCAGGCGGAACACCATCGCCGTCTCGAGGCAGAACTGGACCGGTCACGGGAGCGCATCCGCGAAATTCGTGAGCGCCGGGCGGTCGCGGGTTCCCGGGCCGGTCATCACCTCGATGTGCCTCTTGATGATGGGGCTGAGCCCGAGACCGAACCGGACCCACAGAGCGGTTCGGATGTGACGCAGTCAGCGCTTGACGAGATGCGGGCTGAAATTCACTCGCTGCGCGATATGGTACGCCAGGGGGCGACACCGGCCAGTCGCATGGACGGGGCCAGTGAGCAGCGCCTGGCGGAGCGCCTCCAGGAGTACGGTCTGTCGCCGGAGCTGGCGACCGAGCTGGGCCGACGCCACGGGGGCGGTCGGCTCGACGCTGGCTGGAAGGAAGCCCTGCGGGAGCTGGCCCGGAGCGTTGAAGCCCCGGCCCGGGAAGCGGTTGATACCGGCGGTATTCTGGCGCTGGTCGGACCGACCGGCTCCGGGAAGACCACCACCATCGGTAAGATGGCAGCCCGGCACGTGCTGCGCTATGGCGCCGACAGCATTGCATTGGTCACCACCGACCGTTACCGGGTGGCGGCCCACGAGCACCTGTTTGTGTTCGGACGCATCCTCAATGTGCCGGTTCGTGTGGTTGACGAAACGCACACTCTCGACCAGATTCTGGATGAGCTGTCCGACCGTCGCCTGGTTCTGATCGACACGGCGGGCCTCGCCCCGTCGGATCGCGGTTACCAGGAGCAGCTCGAGGAGCTGGCCAATAGCCGGCACCCGGTTCAGCCGCACCTCGTGGTGGCGGCAACCAGCCAGCCGCGGATCATGAAATCCACCTGGCATTGCTATAAGATGGCGAGGCCAGCCGGATGCGTCCTGACCAAGCTGGATGAGGCGCTGACGCTGGGTGAAGTGCTTGGGTTCGCGATGGAAACGCGTCTGCCTGTGGTCTACTACACCGATGGGCAGAAAATTCCCGAGGACATCCACCACGCCCAGCCCGGACCGCTGGTGAAGCTGGGTGTCGAGCGCCTGCGGGAGGTTCGCAACGCCGAGTCGGTGGCGGCGGGCTGAACAGACGAAACACGATGAAATAATACGGTCGCGGGAGATAGGACCCGGCATGAGTAAAGCACGTCCGGTACAGGTGATTGCCGTCTCCGGCGGCAAAGGCGGCGTTGGCAAAAGCAACATCGCCGTTAACCTTGGTGTGGCCCTGTCTGAGAAGGGTCGTCGCGTTGTCGTCCTGGATGCGGATTTGGGGCTGGCGAACATTGACGTTCTGCTGGGCATTACCGCTCAGCGGAATCTTCAGGATGTTCTTTCGGGGGACTGCGAGCTTCGTGATGTGCTGGTCGATGGGCCGGGCGGTATTCGCATTGTGCCAGCGTCCTCCGGTACCCAGCGCATGACGCAGCTCTCTACCATGGAGCATGCCGGTCTGATCAATGCCTTCAGTGAGCTGGGGGACGACATCGATGTGTTGATCGTCGACACCGCAGCCGGCATTTCCGAATCGGTCGTCAGCTTCCTGCGAGCCTCTCAGGAGATACTGCTGGTGGTCTGTGACGAACCCACCTCCATCACGGACGCCTATGCGTTGATCAAGCTCATGAATCGGGACTACGGTATTGACCGGTTCCGCATCCTTGCCAACCAGGTCCGCAGTGATCAGGAAGGGCGTCACCTGTTCGGGAAATTGGCCCGGGTGACTGAGCGATTTCTCGACGTTGCGCTACAATATGTTGGGATCGTTCCCTTTGACGAGGCGGTCCGAAAGGCGGTCCAGCGTCAGCGGGCTGTTCTGGATGCCTACCCGCGGGCGAAGGCGTCCAACGCCTTCCGCTCACTGGCCGAGCAGGTGGATCAGTGGCCATTGCCATCGTCACCGCGGGGGCACCTGGAATTCTTCGTCGAGCGCCTTGTCGAAGCCTGAACCTCCCGTGCCCCGGTCGTCGGGGCCTGTCTGGAGGCTTTATCCGCGAATCAGTCAGAGGTAGTCCGGATTCATGACGTTGGCCAAGGGGCTCGGTGCCTATCACCAGACCAGTGAGCAGTCCCCCCAGCAACTGGTGGAGCAGCATGCGCCGCTGGTCAAGAAGATCGCGTTGCACCTTCAGGCGCGATTGCCCGATTCTGTTCAGCTGGATGATCTGATTCAGGCCGGCATGATCGGTCTGCTTGAGGCCGCCGGCAAGTTTGAATCGGGTAAGGGTGCGTCGTTCGAAACCTATGCCGGAATCCGCATTCGCGGGGCCATCGTTGATGAAATCCGCCGTGGTGACTGGGTGCCCCGTTCCGTCCACCGCAATGCCCGTCGTATATCCCAGGCCATCAAGACCATTGAAGACCGGACCGGGCGTGCCGCACAGGACAGTGAGGTCGCCGAAGAGCTGGACATGACGCCGTCGGAGTACAGCGCCTGTCTGGCCGACGCCAACAGTGGTCGGCTTTTCAGTCTTGATGAACTCAATGATTCCGGTGACGTGCCGATAGACATGGAAACGGCCAGTGATGATCCCTACCGGGAATTATCGTCCGACAGCTTCCGGCGTCAGTTGGCGACGGAGATCGAGGCGCTTCCCGAACGGGAGAAGCTGGTGCTGAGCCTTTATTACCAGGAAGAGCTGAACCTGAGGGAGATTGGCGCCGTGATCGGCGTCGGTGAGAGTCGGGTCAGTCAGATACACAGCCAGGCGGCCATGCGTCTCCGTGCTCGTCTGGTTGACTGGTGAACGTGCGGGAGCAGTCGGTGGAAACGCTCTGTGATTTGTTGTGAATGGGTAACAGAGCCTTTACATCGTCATACCCGTCCCGACAATACTCGGTCAGTGTGGTCGGTCCGAGAGCGACTGATCGAATGGCGCCCGGCGGGAGTCGCCATGATGGCGGGAAATCGCCTGCTAGACTGATTGAGGTCATGAATTGATCCAGTGACCGGCGACTGTGCCGGGCTGATACATTCCGGGCTGTAAATACTGGAGGTCCCATTGGACAAGAACATGAAAATTCTCATCGTGGACGATTTCTCCACGATGCGACGAATCATCAAGAATCTGCTTCGTGATCTCGGCTTCACGAACACTGACGAAGCCGATGATGGCAAGACAGCCCTGCCGATGCTCAAGGGCGGTGGCTATGATTTTCTGGTTACGGACTGGAACATGCCGGGTATGTCCGGCCTGGAACTGCTCAACGAGGTTCGGGCGGACGATAATCTGAAGACCCTGCCGGTTCTGATGGTGACGGCTGAGGCGAAGCGCGACCAGATCGTGGCGGCTGCCCAGGCCGGTGTGAATGGTTACGTTGTCAAACCATTTACCGCCGCTGTCCTGAAGGAAAAGATCGAAAAGATATTCGAGCGAATCGATTCATAACGGATTGAGAGCCAGGCATGGGTAACGGGAATCACGAAAAGGGGCAACTGGACCCGGAGTTCGAGGCGCAGCTCAAGTCGCAGGCCGAGGAACTCAAACAGCAGGTCGATGCCGGTGATTATGCGGCGGCCATGCGATCGATCAATGACCTGAACGACGTTCGGGACCAGAGCCTCTACCGAGAGGTAGGCCGGCTGACCCGGAGTCTGCACGAGGCTATCCGGAACTTTCAGATCGACCCCCAGAATGCGGAGCAACGCGAGGCCCTCTCCAAGATGACGGACGCCTCCGACCGGCTCTCCTATGTGGTTGAGATGACGGACAGCGCGGCGAACCGGACGATGGACCTGGTCGAGGAGGCCATGCCCAAGACCAACGCGCTCAAGGAGGAAGCCGGGCACTTGTTGTCGGAGTGGCAGCGTTTCCGTCGGCGGGAGATGAGTGCCGATGAGTTCCGAGAACTGTCACGCCGGGTGGAGCACTTCTTTGCGTCAGTCTCCACCGAGAGCGAAACGATCTATGGAAGCCTGTCTGAGATTCTGCTCGCTCAGGACTTTCAGGACCTTACCGGGCAGGTTATCCAGAAAGTGACTACGCTGGTGAAGGAGGTGGAGGAACACCTGCTGCACCTGGTGGTGATGGCCAGTCATGTCGATCAGATGACCGGCACGGATCACCAACTGGACGATAGCGAGAAAACTCCGGACAAGAAGGCTTCCGGCAAAGGGGAGGGACCCCAGCTCAACGCGGAAGAACGCGAAGACGTCGTATCCGGGCAGGACGATGTGGACGATCTGCTGTCCAGCCTTGGGTTTTAACGTTGTTAAGGGTGCTCCATGGCATTAGACGCTGACGAAGAAATCCTGCAGGACTTCCTGGTCGAGGCGGGTGAAATACTCGAAACCCTCTCCGAAGAGCTTGTCGAGCTGGAGAATCGTCCCGATGACGATGATCTGCTCAACGCCATCTTCCGGGGATTCCATACCGTCAAGGGTGGTGCTGGGTTTCTTCAGCTTGAACCGTTGGTGACCTGCTGTCATTCGGCTGAGAACGTGTTCGATACCCTGCGCAATCACAAGCGGGGGGTCGACTCGGACCTGATGGACGTGGTGCTTGAAGCGCTGGACAACGTCAACAGCATGTTTGAGGAAGTCCGCAACCGGGAAGAGCCTACCCCGGCAGAACCACGCCTGATCGAGGCACTGGACAAACTGGCGGAGCCGGAGGGCGAGGTGGCGTCCGGTGAGCCGGACGACACGCCGAAGGCCTCGGGCGGGGAAGAAGAGTCAACGGCCAGCGGTGCCGAGCCGACCGAGGGGGATATTACGGATGACGAGTTCGAGCAGCTTCTGGATGCCGTTGGAGACGACCAGCCGAAGGAGAATGGGGCTGGCGCTGGCGCGGAAAGCGCTCCCGGCAAGTCCGGAGCGGAGGCCGGCGGCGACGATGAAATCAGTGAGGATGAATTCGAGGCCCTGCTGGACGACCTCCACGGCAAGGGCCAGTTTCAGGGGAAGCCGGAGGACGACCCTGGCGCACCGGATCACAAAAGCGATCAACCGAAAGACGACTCCGGTTCCGGCGACGATCTGATTACCGACGACGAATTTGAGTCGCTGCTGGACGATCTGCACGGCAAGGGCAAGGGGCCTTCGGTTGAAGGCGACGAACCGAGTAATAAGCCCGCCCCGAAAGACAAGGCCCCCCCGAAAGAGGAACCGGCCGCGGCGTCCAAACCGTCGCCCAAACCAGAAAAAACCCCGGAGGAGGCACCGAAGCCCGCCGCCGGCGGTGGCCAGGGGGGTAAGGACGGTGGTGGTGCCAAGGGCAATGGTGGCGGACAGAAAGATCCCGCGCCGCCCACCGAAACCACGGTCCGCGTCGATACCCGGCGCCTGGACGACATCATGAATATGGTCGGTGAGTTGGTCCTTGTTCGTAATCGTTTGCAGCGCCTGGGGGGTGAAATCGAGAACGGCGAGATGCACAAAGCCGTGTCGAACCTCGATGTGGTCACCTCTGATCTTCAGTCCGCTGTTATGCAGACCCGCATGCAGCCGATCAAGAAGGTGTTCGGGCGCTTTCCCCGCGTCGTCCGAGACCTGGCGAGAAACCTCAAGAAAGAGATCAACCTCGTCATGCACGGCGAGGACACGGATCTCGACAAGAACCTCGTCGAGGCATTGTCGGACCCGCTGGTCCACCTGGTGCGTAATTCGGTCGACCACGGCGTGGAACCACCGGATGAGCGCGAGAAAGCCGGCAAGCCGCGCACGGGGCGCGTAACGCTCTCCGCCGAGCAGGAAGGGGACCATATTGTCCTGATGATCGAGGACGACGGCGGCGGCATGGACCCGGAAAAGTTGCGTCAGCGTGCCGTCGAGAAAGGGGTCTACGATCAGGATGCGGCGGATCGGCTGACGGAATCCGAGTGCTACAACCTGATCTTTGCGCCAGGCTTCTCGACCAAGGAGCAGATTTCGGATGTGTCTGGCCGCGGCGTCGGTATGGATGTGGTCAAGACCAAGATTGGTCAGCTCAATGGCACCATTAACGTGGAGTCCGAACTGGGCAAGGGCTCCCGGATCGTCATCAAGGTGCCGCTCACGCTGGCCATTATGCCAACGCTCATGATCATGCTGGATCAGCAGTCGTTCGCATTGCCGCTGGTGAACGTTGTGGAGATTTTCCACCTGGACCTGACCAAGAAGAATATTGTTGACGGTCGCGAGTGCATCGTTGTCCGGGACAAGGTGTTTCCACTGTTCCACATCAAGCAGTGGCTGGTTCCGGGGGCCCAGACCGATACCGAACCGGAATCGGCCCATGTGGTCATCGTCGCCATGGGGACCAAGCGGGTCGGATTTGTTGTGGACCAGTTGATTGGTCAGGAAGAGGTGGTCATCAAACCACTGGGCCGGATGCTGCATGGCACGCCCGGCATGGCCGGGGCCACCATCACCGGTGATGGTCGAATCGCCCTGATCCTCGATGTACCCAGCTTGTTGCAATATTACGGATGAGGGAAGCGGCTGGCGATGGTTCGCCATGGCGCACCGCAACCATTCAGATAGGGGAGCATGAATGACGGTTTCCGTCCTGGTCGTCGACGACTCGGGTTTTTTCCGCAAGCGACTGACCGAAATCCTGAACGCCTCTGGAAAAATAAAGGTCGTCGGCGCGGCCAACAACGGACGGGAAGCGATCGAACTGGTTGAGCGATTCAATCCGGACGTGGTGACGATGGACTATGAGATGCCGGTCATGGATGGCATCTCCGCGGTGCGTGAAATCATGCGCCGATCGCCCCGGCCGGTGCTGATGTTTTCCTCGCTCACCTATGAAGGAGCGCGCGTGACGCTGGATGCGCTGGAAGCAGGCGCTGTCGATTTCCTCCCCAAGAATTTCGAGGAAATTGCGCGTAGCAGCAGTGAATTGCAGCGAATTCTCAAAGAGCGCATCCTTGATGTGGCGGGCAGTCGCCCCGGCACCCAACCGCCACCGTCGTCCCCGTCGCCGGCTTCCAAGCCGGTCGGGAAGACCGACAGCGAACCGGCGCCTGCGCGTCGCCAGCCTCAGCGACCAGCCGCTCGCCAGCCTGCGAAGCCCGCGGCGCGGCCCGCGCCAAGTCGGCCCCAAGCGCCTCGCCAGCCGGTGGGTCGTAAGACACCCGCCCGTCAGTACAGTGTGGTGGGAATTGGCACTTCCACCGGTGGTCCGATCGCGCTTCAGCGAGTCCTCAGTGCCCTGCCCGCGCGTTTCCCGGCACCGTTGGTGCTGGTCCAGCACATGCCGGCGAGTTTCACGCCCGCCTTCGCCGAGCGCCTCAATAAGCTGTGCAAGATCGAGGTCCGACAGGCGGAGGATGGCGATGAGCTGAAACCCGGGCTGGCATTGCTGGCCCCTGGCGGCAAGCAGATGTTGGTGGAGAACCGGGGGCAGTATGGTCGGGTCAAGATTCTGCCTGGAGACGGACGCGTCAACTACCGCCCTTGCGTGGACGTCACGTTCGGATCGTTGGCAAAAAGCTTTCCTGGCAAGACTCTGGGGCTGATTCTGACCGGCATGGGGGCGGATGGAAAGGATGGTTGCCGGTTGATGAAGCAGTCAGGCAGTGTCGTATGGTCCCAGGACGAGGCCTCGTCCGTGATCTACGGTATGCCGATGGCCGTGGCAAATGCGGACCTGACGGACGAAGTGCTCTCGCTGGATGACATCGGGCCACGGCTGATCGAAGGAGTCCGTTGATGGACCTTCTCAGTCTGCTGGGCATCATACTGGCCTTTGCGGCCATTCTGGGCGGCAATGTTCTGGAGGGCGGTGCTCTTGGTTCGCTGTTCAATGCCCCGGCCGGATTGATCGTGATTGGCGGTACGCTGGCCGCGACGTTACTCCAGACGTCATGGCCGGTGATTGTCCGGGCCTGTCGACTGTCGCGCTGGGTGTTTGTCCCGCCTTTCATCGGGCTCGATGATGGCATTGACAAGGTCATTGGGTGGAGTGTTAAGGCCCGCAAGCAGGGCCTGCTGGGACTGGAGCATCTGGCTGAGCGTGAACCGGAGCGATTCGCCCGCAAAGGACTTCAGCTGCTGGTGGACGGCGCCGAGACCGAGACGATCCGCAGCATCATGGAAGTGGAGTTGGAATCGCGGGAGCAGCGAGATCTGGAGGCGGCAAGCGTGTATGAGGCCATGGGCGGCTACTCACCGACGATCGGCATCATCGGTGCCGTGATGGGCCTGATCCAGGTGATGACCAACCTGGAGGACCCCAGTACTCTGGGCGCCGGTATTGCGACCGCGTTTGTGGCCACCATCTACGGCGTGGCGCTTGCCAACCTGCTGTTTTTCCCCGTAGCGAGCAAGCTCCGGTCCATCGTGGCCCGCCGAACGCGGTATCAGGACATGATGATTGAGGGGCTGATTGCGATTGCCGAAGGCGAGAACCCCCGGTCCATCGAGATGCGCCTGAGGGGCTTCCAATAAGGGGAGGGCACCATGCGGCGACGGCGCCAACAGCCCGATAGCCCGCTCAACCGGGAGCGCTGGCTGATTTCCTATGCTGATTTTATCACCCTGCTGTTTGGCTTTTTCGTGGTGATGTATTCCGTCTCGTCTGTGAATCAGGGCAAATACAAGGTGCTTTCGGAAACATTGACCGGCGTTTTCAACGCGCCGCAGCGTTCCGTCAGGCCGGTCCCCGTTGGCGATTCTCCGGCCGTCCGGCCACCGGCCAGTGAGCAGGTCATCCAGCCACCGGTCAATCAGGCGCCCGAAGCCGCTCAGGGCGAAGGAAGTGGTTCTGATGCGAGTCAGTCGCTCAAATCCATGGCGGGGCATTTGCAGGCAGAATTTCAGAGCCTTATCCGCCAGGGCGTCGTCAGTGTGGAAACCAACGAGCAGTGGATTGAGCTGAGCCTCCGAAATAGCCTCTTGTTTGGATCCGGGACCGCAGAGCCGCACTACGATGCGTTTCCGGTCGCCGAAAAAATTGCCGGTATTGTCGATGGGTACAACAATGCTGTCCGGGTCGAGGGGTTCACCGACAACCGTCCGATCCAGACCGCTTCCTATCCCACCAACTGGGAATTGTCAGCGGCACGGGCGGCTGCCATCGTCCGGTTGTTGGCGCAGAATGGGGTAGACCCTCAGCGGATGGCGGCTGTGGGCTACGGCGCCCACCAACCGGTGGCTCGCAACGACACCCCGGAAGGCCGGAGCCGGAACCGCCGGGTGGTGATCCTGATATCCCGTGGGTCGAGCGTCCGCGCCGCTGGCCGCTAGGAGTCTGCGCGGTAGAAATCGTGCCAGGCGAGATCGTCCCACTGCGAGGCCATTTTGACGGTCATTTGAGGCGCATAGTGGTTCTATGTAACGAAAATGAGCGCTCAAAAGGGACCGCAGTGGGGCGGTCGCAGCGGTGCGACTTTCTACCGCGCAGACTCCTAGGGAAGTGCTGACTAATTCCCTGAACTTGGCATGGTTTCTGTATCTTTTGCGCACAGGTCTGAAATCCTGGCAAGAATCTGCCGGTAATTGGTTGCCGAGGGAGACGAAACAGCGTGCGAATCTGGTCCGTTGCCAATCAGAAAGGGGGCGTGGGGAAAACCACAACCGTCGTGGCCCTGGGTGGCCTTCTGGCCGCTCGCGGCAAGCGGGTGCTTGTGGTGGATCTGGACCCGCATGGTTCTCTGACGAGCTGGTTCGGTTACGATCCGGATCGGCTTTCTCACAGTCTGTTTGATCTGTTTCAGGACAACGGCTCCGTTCCCGAAGGACTGCCGGCCCAGCTTGTGACCGATACCAGCTGTGAGGGACTCTCGCTTTTGCCGGCCAGCTCTGCACTGGCGACGCTTGAGCGTAAAATGGTGGGCGTGGAGGGGATGGGGTTGATCCTGTCCCGGGCACTGACCCAGCTCTGGGATGACTTTGATTTCGTTCTGCTGGACAACACACCCTCGCTGGGCGTGCTGATGGTCAACGCGCTGGCCGCTTCGCAAAGGCTGATTGTGCCGGTTCAGACGGAATTCCTGGCGATGAAGGGACTGGAGCGGATGCTGAACACTCTGAGGATGATCATGCGGTCACGTTCAAACCCGCTGCCGTTCACGATCGTACCAACGCTGTACGATCGGCGGACACAGGCGTCCGTACAGAGCCTGAATGCGCTACGAAAAGCGTATCCGGATGAACTCTGGCGGTTTGCGGTACCGATTGATACCCGTTTCCGGGATGCGTCGCAGGCCGGCCAGGTGCCATCCACTTATTCGCCGGAGTCCCAGGGAACGCGGGCGTATGGCCGGTTGCTTGACGACCTGCTGGCGATGACCGTTTGACGGTCCGCCAGCGAGCGTCAGAATCATGACGGTGTTTTGTGCCCATGACACAGCGTGACTCCAAAACCATCTATGCCGATCCGACGTTGGCTCTGACGGACTACCTGGACGACCTGCTGCATACCGCAACCGAGCGGCAGGCCGACCCGGCGCCCGACGTGGCACCATCGCCTCCTGATCCTGATCCTGAGCCTGATCCTGAGCCTGATCAGCGTGCGGCGCTCCGTGAGGCGCGCCGCGAGAGATTGCGACAGTTTGCCGAGAGCGAGCGTCGTCGACGGCTGGCGGAAAGCGGTGCCAGCGAGTCCGAGCCCGCGGTCGCCCCTCTGACCCGGTCAGAGCCACCCGCAGTTGTCTCCGAGCCTGTTGTTTCAACGCCTGTCGAAAGCGCCAGTGAACCGCAGCCTGCTACCGACCGCGGGCCGGAGGACTGGACGGACCGTCCCGATTGGGCTGCTGACCCATTCGAATGTCTGATCTTTCGGGTTGCGGGGCTCCAGCTCGCCGTGCCGCTGGTTCTGCTGGGGGCGGTGCATCGCATGGATAGCGAACTGCGCAAGCCGCCGGGACGACCGGACTGGTTCATGGGGCTGCTGCCGTCGGGCGGAATGAACCTGCGCGTTGCCGACACGGCGGAATGGGTCATGAGCGGTCGGGTTCCCAAGGGAGCCCGTGACGGGTATCAGTTTGTCATCCGGCTGGATGACAGTGAGTGGGGGCTGGCGTGTGACGAGGTGGCGCAGTCCTTCCGTCTCGACCCGGATGACGTAAAATGGCGCTCCGGTCGCAGTCGTCGTCCCTGGCTTGCGGGGACCGTGGTGCGTCACATGTGCGCGCTGCTGGACGTCCGCACCATGGCCCGATTGCTGGCGCAGGCTGAGCGGGACCACCGACTCGAAATCGGCTGATCCGCTGGCACGCAATGTGCTCTGTTCTATAGTAGGGGGCACGGTCGTTGATTTTTTGACAGAGGACGGTGTCCTGACAGGCGCCGCCGGAGGAGAGAGCAATATGGCATCCCCAAGCGCACACCAGGCCCAGAGCGATGACGATCAGGTGCTGCAGTACGTCACGTTCAGGCTGGAAGATGAGACCTACGGCATTGATGTCATGCAGATCCAGGAGGTTCTGCGTTACAACGAGATCGCGCCGGTGCCGGGCGCGCCCGATTATGTGCTGGGTATCATCAACCTGCGCGGCAATGTCGTGACAGTGATCGATACCCGTCGCCGTTTTGGGCTGCCGGACGCGGAGATCACCGATGCGACGCGCATTGTGGTGATGGAGTCGTCCCAGCAGGTGATGGGCATTCTGGTCGACTCGGTGGCCGAGGTGGTCTACCTGAAGGCCAGCGAGATTGAAACCGCTCCCAACGTAGGGAACGAGGAAAGTGCCAAGTTCATCCAGGGCGTGTGTAACAAGAACGGCGAACTGATCATACTCGTGGATTTTGACAAGATGCTGGCTGATCACGAGTGGGCCGAGATCGCGTCACTGTGACCGCGTGATCGAGCCCTCAAGGGCGGCTGGCCGGAGGACTGACTGATGACAGACTGGATGATGCTTGCCCCCTGGGCGCTGACGATGACAACGCTTGCCTTGCTGTGCGGACATGCCATTGTCACTCGGCGCCGCCTCAACGCCATGGAAGCCCGTTTTCGGGATCGTCTGGAGACACTCGGGCGAGAGCTGCATGCCACCAGCAGTGGCAGTCTTGGCGTGGGCAACCGGGTGGTTCGATGCGAGCGTGAGCTGCACGAGTTGCACACCACCGTTGAGGAAATGCGCCAGAATGATCCCCTGCGGGTTTCCTACGATGAGGCCTCGCGGCTTGTCGATCTGGGCGCGGACGTCGACGACCTCATGAACACCTGCGGCATTTCCCGGCCCGAGGCCGAACTTGTCGCCGCATTGAAGCGTCGCCAGGCCGCTTAATCGTCCGGGTTTCCCCGGCCGGCATCGTGCGGGGTTTTGCCCTGCAGGTAGAAGGCGAACGACAGAATCTCGGCGATCACCCGGTACAGCATTTCCGGGATCTCCTCATCCAGATCCAGTCGCGCCAGAATCCCTGCCAGTTCGGGGTTCTCGTACAATGGAACCCCGTTTTCCTCAGCAATCCGGATGATCTCCCGGGCGATATCGTCGGTCCCGGTTGCGGCCACCGTCGGTGCCCGCTCGCCGTCATACGTCAGTGCAACGGCCGCGTCCTGATAGTGGGGGTCATCGGTCATGCGCGTGTATCCACCAATCGTTGCTCGAGCTGGGTCCGGACGCCGGCAGGCTGCCCCCGGCGACATTCCAGTTCCGTCACTTCCAATCCAAGATCGGCCAGGCGCCGGGTGAGATCCGGAAGCGTCTCCCGGGCATCGTGCAGGGTCTTCGTCCGGTCCGCCCAGATCCGACCGGACAGTTGCTGTTGCTGAAGCGCCAGCTCAAACGTCACTGTGCCCGCCTCGGCCAGGTCCACCGAGAGGGTCAGCCGCCATTGCGCCACCTGTCGGTGCTCGCCGTCTGACGCGCCCTCGTCTTCCTTGCCGTGTTTCTCAAGCCGCATCTGTGCGAACCGGGTCTGCTCGGACGCATCGACCCATGGCAGCTCCATAAGCAGCGTGGGCGTACCCGGCGTGCCAGGTGCATCGGCCGCCGCCGGGGCGGCTCCCAGGGTCTGACTGTGAAGCTGATTGACGTTGATCCGGTTGAGCATGCCCGACAGCATCCGGAGCATCTGCGCGGTCGACGCGTTGTCACGTCCGGGTTGGGCGGTATTGGTGTCGGTTCCGGTCGTCAGCGGCGGCGGGAACTGAAGCGGCGCTTTCATGAGGTCCGGGCTGGTCAGGGGGGTATACCGGTTAAATGCCTGGGTCGGTTCGCCGCGGGACTGCAATAGAGACGTAATGACACGGCTGAGGGCCAGTTTCAGGTCCGGCGCGCCTGCAGGGTCTTTTGCGCCCCGCGCGAGATGGCTTTCAGTGAACAGGCCGCTATCGCGGATCCAGCTCCGCACCCGGTCGATTGCGTCGGTCGTCGAACGCTGGTTGGAATCCAGTTGAGTGCTTCGCGGCAGTTGCTGGAACAATTGCTCAATACTCTGCCGGGCGCCGTCACTGAGCCCCTGGGGCATAGTGGCCGGTTGAGCGGTCGTTTGAAGCGCCTGACGCAGAGCGCTCATCCCGGTATCCAGTCGATGCTGCCAGGGGAGGTGTTGGGCGAGCTGTCGGGCAATGCGCGCCTCGCGCGTCTGGGTCGGGGCGAGCTGTTCGGTCAGGCGCAGCTCGTTGCCAGCACGGGCCACGCGCACCCATTGGCCCGGCTGCAGGCTCGTGTCGCTGTTCACCGGCAGGGTCTGGCCACGCAGAGCCAGCAGCGTCTGGGCCGGGCGAGCACCGGACTGCTCCAGAACCTGAACGACCCGGGCGATGGTGGATTGGCCCTGACTCAGTCGCAGCTGGTCCAGCAGGCGTGCCGCCGTTGCGCTGGTCTCGCCCGCTGTCGACGCGCCTGGGGAGGCTCCCCGCGCCGGCGTCGTTGACGGGGTGTTGGCCGTTGGCACATGACCTGTATTCACTGATTTCATCGCTGATCCGCTGCTCCCGGGAGTCATTGCGGAAAAGATCCGGTATAATTCGCCCGCCGAATTCATTGTCAGACAGGCTGCGTGCCGGTGGCGACTCAATGCCGCGCCATCTCAGGGGTTATCATGTCACATCCGCTGTTACAGGTCAGTGGGCTTGCCTGCGAACGGGGCGACCGCTTGCTGTTTGCCGACCTGTCCCTGTCCGTGGCGCCGGGCACGCTGCTGCGGGTGGAAGGGCCCAATGGGGCCGGGAAAACCACCCTGTTGCGCATCCTGTCCGGGCTGCACGATTTCTATGACGGCGATGTCCGATGGTGTGGTGAGCCCGTTCGGCGTGTTCGCGATCATTTTCTGCGCAACCTGCTTTACCTTGGGCACCGTCCCGGGATCAAACCACGGCTGACGCCGATGGAGAACCTTCGGAGCCTTGTCAGCGGCGCCAATGTGGGAGACGAGCGACTGGAATGGGCGCTGGATGAAGTCGGGTTGCTGCCGTTTGCCCATACCCTCTGCGATCGGCTGTCGGCCGGGCAGCAGCGGCGCGTTGCACTGGCGCGGCTGTACCTGTCCGATCATGCCCTGTGGATTCTCGATGAGGCCTTTACGGCCATCGATCGTGACGGGGTGGCGGCTCTGGAATCGTTACTGGCGGCGCGCGCCCGTGCGGGCGGGGCGATTATTCTCACGACTCACCATCCACTGGCCCTGGCCGATGTGACAACGCTGACCCTGACGGGCGCCGAACAGGAGCTGGCATCATGACCGCGATGGCTCCCAGGCCCCGTTTCATCGCCGCCGACACGCCGCTGCCACTGGGGCGCGCGATGGTCGCGATCTTCGCGCGAGACGTGCGGGCGGGTCTGCGACAGCGTCAGGACCTGCTCAACCCGGTGGTGTTTTTCGTCATGGTCGTGGCGCTGTTCCCACTGGGCGTGAGTCCGGAGTCCGGCTTTCTGAGACAGGCCGGTCCCGGCATCCTCTGGGTAGCCGCCTTGTTGTCCACGCTGCTGTCGCTGGATCACCTGTTCCGGCATGACCACGATCAGGGCGTACTTGACCAGATGCTGCTGCAACCCCAGCCACTGTATCTACTCGTATTGGCAAAGGTGTCGGCGCACTGGATGCTGACGGGGCTACCGCTGGTGCTGATAAGCCCCCTTCTGGGCCTGATGCTGCAACTGGAGGGGAACTCTCTCTGGGCACTCTGTCTAACGCTGCTGCTGGGTACGCCCGTTCTCAGTTTCATCGGTGCGATTGGCGCGGCGTTGACGCTGGGGTTGCGTTCAGCGGGGGTTCTCTTGTCCCTGCTTGTGATTCCACTGTACATTCCGGTCCTGATTTTCGGGACCGGTACCGTCATGAGCCTCTCTGAGGGGCTGCCGGTCAGTGGTCATTTCGCGCTTCTGGGGGCCATGCTGGTGCTGGCGGTATTGCTGGCTCCCCTGGCCGTGGCAGGGGCGCTGAGAATCAGCGTCTCGAACGGGTAATCGGGAGCCTTTGAGGATGTGGCGTGTGTTTCACAAGCTGGGATCGCCGAAGTGGTTTTTCGGCATCGCCAGTCGTCTGATGCCCTGGTTGCTGGCTGCGGGTCTGTGCCTGCTTCTGGCGGGCCTGGTCTGGGGGCTGTTGTTCGCGCCTGCGGATTTCCGGCAGGGGGACTCCTACCGGATCATTTTCATTCATGTCCCGACGGCCATGCTGGCTCAGTCGGTGTACATCATGATGGCGGTGGCTGGCGTGGTGACGCTCGTCTGGCGTATGAAGCTGGCCGATGTCTTCGTCCGGTCGGTGGCGCCCGTTGGCCTGGCGCTGACGTTCCTGGCGCTGTTCACTGGCGCGGTCTGGGGCAAGCCAACATGGGGCACTTGGTGGGTCTGGGATGCCCGGCTGACCTCGATGCTCGTGCTGTTGTTCCTGTACGCCGGCGCGGTCGCACTGGCCAAGGCCATCGAGGATGAGAAACTGGCGGCCCGCGCGGTGGCCATCCTGGTCGTGGTGGGGGTCATCAATATCCCCATCATCAAGTATTCGGTGGAGTGGTGGAACACGCTTCACCAGCCGGCCACGTTCAAGCTGACGGAAAAGCCGACGATGCCGGCGGAGATGTGGATGCCCCTGCTGCTGTCCGTGCTGGGCCTCTATCTGTTGTTTGGATGGCTGGCCTGCCTGCGGATGCAGACGGCCATCCTTCTGCGCGAGCGTCGGACCCGCTGGGTCCGCGAGTGGATCGAACCGGTAACGAGGTAGCCGACGTATGGCCTTTGAATCCATAAACGCATTGCTGGCGATGGGAGGGCATGGGCCCTACGTCTGGACGAGTTACGGAGCGTTCCTGCTTGTCCTGTCCGCGCTGGTGATCTGGTCCGTGTGGCAGCGTCGGTTGGTGATTGAGCAGGCGCGCTGGCATCAGCGGGTTGCCCGTGTTCAGCAGCAGAAGGCCGCAGGCCGACAGGAGTTTTCGAACTGATGCACCCTCAGCGTAAGCGTCGCCTGACGATCATTCTGGTCCTGGTTGCCGGCCTCGGTGTCGCCGTTGCCCTGGTGACTTATGCGTTCCGCCAGAACATCAATCTGTTTTATGACCCCAGCCAGATTGCAGCGGGCGAAGCCCCTGTGGATGTGCGCATCCGTGCCGGCGGCATGGTGGAAGAGGGCAGTGTTGAACGGGACCCGGACAGCCTGGACGTGGCGTTTCGCGTGACCGATTTCGATCAGTCCGTCACGGTCCGCTACACCGGCATTTTGCCGGACCTGTTTGCCGAGGGGCAGGGCGTGGTGGCCATGGGCCGTGTCAACGAAGACGGCGTTCTGGTGGCGGACCAGGTGCTGGCCAAGCACGATGAAGAGTACATGCCACCGGAGGTGGCCGATTCCCTCAAGCAATCGAAGTCCGGTGACGCGTCCATGTAGGCGCTCCGGAGCGTCGTCTGGAGTATCCAATGGTTCCTGAGTTTGGACATTTCGCGCTGATTCTTGCCCTGGCTTTGGCGGTGCTGCTCTCGAGTGTGCCGCTCGCCGGAGCCCTGACGGGCCGCTCGGCGCTGCAGGGGTTTGCGCGCCCACTGGCGACGGGGCAGTTTGTGTTCATCGCCATTGCGTTCATGGCACTGACCCGAGCGTTTCTGCTTGATGACTTCTCGGTGGCGTACGTCGCCAATAACAGCAACAGCCTCTTGCCCTGGTATTACAAGTTCAGTGCGGTCTGGGGCGGTCACGAGGGGTCGCTTCTGCTCTGGATTCTGGTTCTTTCGGGCTGGACGCTGGCGGTGGCGATATTCAGCCGGCGGCTGCCAGCGGACCTGCTGGCCCAGGTGCTGTCGGTCATGGGGATGGTGAATGTCGGGTTCCTGCTGTTCATCCTGCTCACGTCGAACCCTTTTGAGCGACTGCTGCCGAATGTGCCGGCGGACGGAACGGACCTGAATCCTTTGCTTCAGGACGTTGGGCTGATCATCCATCCGCCGATGCTGTACATGGGGTATGTGGGGTTCTCGGTGGCGTTTGCGTTTGCCATTGCCGCCTTGATGCGGGGCCGACTGGACTCGGCCTGGGCTCGCTGGACCCGGCCCTGGACGACGGTGGCTTGGTGTTTTCTCTCACTCGGGATTGCGTTGGGAAGCTGGTGGGCCTACTACGAGCTCGGCTGGGGTGGCTGGTGGTTTTGGGATCCGGTCGAGAATGCTTCGTTCCTGCCCTGGCTGGCCGGCACCGCGCTCATGCATTCGCTGGCGGTGACCGAAAAGCGTGGCGTCTTCAAGAGCTGGACGGTTCTTCTCGCCATCCTGACGTTCTCTCTGAGCCTTCTCGGAACCTTCCTGGTCCGTTCCGGGGTACTGACGTCGGTGCATGCCTTCGCCTCGGATCCGACCCGGGGCCAGTTCATCCTGGCGCTACTGGGCATTACGATCGTTGCCTCACTGACCCTGTATGGATTCCGGGCGCCGGCCGTCCACACTCGCGTCCGCTATGGTGCGCTGTCGCGGGAAGTTTTCCTGCTGATGAACAACGTCTTGCTGATGGCCGCGATGCTTGTGGTTCTGGTGGGTACACTGTATCCGCTGGTTCTGGACTATCTTGGCGGTGGCACGTTGTCGGTGGGCGAACCGTACTTCAACCTGACGTTCAGCCCGCTGGCTGTGGCGGTGGCGTTGATGCTGGGAGCGGGCGTCTTTTCGCGCTGGAAGCGGACCGATGGCGGCTGGCTCGGACGACAGTTGCTATGGCCTGCCGCCGTGAGCCTGTTGATCGCCGTTATCGTGCCGCTCTGGCTGGGTGGGTTTGAGCCCTGGGCCTTCGTGGGCTGCTTTGCCGCGTCGTGGGTACTGGTGGCGACCGTCCGGGATATCTGGGGCAAATCGGCCTCCCGGCATGGTCGCATGCACGGCCTGCGCCGGTTGACCCGCAGCTACTACGGCATGGTGTTTGGCCATCTGGGGATGGCGGTCGTCATGGCCGGCGCGACGGTGGTCAGCAATTACGGCGTCGAGCGCGATGTCCGTATGACACCGGGCGACCAGGCGCGGATCGGCGATCTCACGTTCCGGTTTGAGTCAATCGGAGACCGGGAAGGGCCGAACTACACCGCCCAACAGGGCGTCTTTGAGGTGCGTGAGGAGGGACGCCTGGTCACGACGCTGTATCCCGAGAAGCGAATTTATAACGTTCAGCGTAGTGTCATGACGGAAGCGGGCATCGACGCCGGACTGTTCCGGGATCTGTTCGTTGCGCTGGGTGAGCCTGTCAACGGTGCCAGCGCCTGGGCCGTTCGGATCCAGCACAAGCCGCTGGTGCGCTGGCTCTGGCTGGGGGCGATTTTCATGGCGTTCGGTGGTGGGCTGGCCATCAGCGACAAGCGGTACCGGTTGCGACGTCGTGAGCGCAAAGAGACTGATCGTCAGAACGCCTCTGGCGTTGGCGAGCCGGCGGCCGAAGGAGGTCCGGGCTGATGCGACGCCTGTATCTGTTCATCCCGCTGGCGCTGGCTGTCGCTCTGGGGGTGGTGCTGGCCTCTGGAATTGGTCGTGACACGAGCAGCCTTGATTCGGCATTGATCGGCGAGCCCGTGCCCGCCTTTGAACTGGCGACCCTGTCGGACCCGGACGGTGCCCGCACGCCGGACGTGTTTCGTGGCCAGACACAGTTGCTCAACGTCTGGGGCACCTGGTGTCCCTCCTGTCGGGTCGAACATCCAGAGTTGATGCGTTTGGCCGACGAAAAGGGCATTCCGATCGTTGGACTGAACTACAAGGACAACCGGGATGCGGCACTGAAATGGCTGGAAGAGCGTGGCGATCCGTACTCGGTGACGCTGTTTGACCCGCAGGGCGCATTTGGATTTGATCTTGGCGTCTACGGCGCGCCGGAGACGTACATCATTGATGCCGAGGGTATCGTCCGGTATCGCCATGTGGGTGTGGTGAACGAACAGGTCTGGCGCGAGACTCTGGCGCCGGTGTTTGAGCAATACCGGCAGGAGGGGTGATGCGGGCATTCTGCCTATTGGCGCTGTTATTGGTGACCCTGAACGCCGCGGCGACCAGCGCGACATACCAGTTCGAATCCGAGGCGGACCGGGAGCGGTTCCGGACGTTGACCAGCGAGCTGCGCTGTCCCAAGTGCCAGAACCAGGCGATCGCCGACTCGAACGCGCCCATTGCCAGTGATATGCGCGAGCAGGTTCACCGCATGGTGGTCGAGGGTCGCTCAAACGACGCGATCATGGAAGCGATGGTTTCCCGCTTCGGTGAGTTCGTTCGCTACCGCCCGCAGGTGGAGCCCCGAACGTGGCTGCTCTGGCTGACACCTCTCATTGCCGTTGGCGTCGGCCTGATTGTGATCGGCGTGCTGCTGATTCGATCGAGTCGGCGTTCCCCGGAATCCTCGGTCCTGTCGGAAGAGGATCGACAGCGCGCTGATGCGCTGCTCAACGGATCGCCCCGCGATGACTGACGGTGACAGGCCGACGCCCTCGCCAGCGGCGACGTCGACACGTTTTATTGAGACGGATACTGAATGACCACTGAATTCTGGATTGGACTGACCGCAATGATCGGCCTGGCGCTGGTGTTCGTGCTCGCGCCTGTGATGTTCTACAAACGCCCCACTCAGGACGGAACCTCGACGCGGGAGCAGAATCTGGCGGCGTATCGCAGCCGGTTGATGGAACTGGATGAGGATTACCACGCAGGCCGGATCGATGGCGCAACCTGGCAGCAGATGAAGGACGAGCTGGCCGGGTCGCTCCTTGATGATGTGGGCGAGAACGCAGCGCCCCGCCATGATGCGGGTCGACGCCCGGCAGTAGTCGTTGGGTTGGTGGCTCTGATTCTCATCCCGGCGGTGTCGATCGGGCTGTACCAGGACTGGGGCGCACTGTCGGACCTGGAGCAGTACCGCACCATGCAGGCGATGGATGATAGTGGCGGCAATCGGGTTCAGCGAATGACCGATCTGGCCGGCCAACTGCGCGATCGACTCACGGACAGCCCGGACAATCCGCGGGGCTGGGCCATGCTGGGCCGGACCTATATGACGCTGGAACGATACCAGGACGCCGCCTGGGCGTTCCGTCAGTTGGCCGGGCATGTTCAGGACGGGACCGAGCGGGCGGCGACCGCCTGGGGGCTGGCGGCGCAGGCGGAGTATTTCGTGAGCCGGGGAACCCTGAGCGATCGCGTTCAAAGCGCCATCAAAAAGGCCCGGGAACGCAACCCCGATGAAGTGAATGCGCTGGGTGTCCTGGGCGTTCATGCCTTCAGTCAGGAAGCCTACCGCGAGGCGCTGGGGTATTGGGAGCGGATTCTTGAGGTGGCGCCGGATCATCCTCGGGTCGCCTCGATCCGCGACGGCGTGGCGGAAGCGTACCGACGGCTTGGGGAGCCGGTCCCGGAATCGGTCCGCTCGGCGATGGCCGACGACGGCGGCGCGTTCGTGACCGTGCGGGTCTCTCTGGCCGACCGTCTCCAGGGTGAAGTGCCTCCGGAGACAGCACTGTTCGTCTTTGCAAAAGCGGCCGGCGGGGCCCCCATGCCACTGGCGGCCGCACGGTTGAAGGCGTCCCAGTTGCCGACGACCATCCGTCTGGACGACAGCATGGCGATGACGGAGTCGCGAAGCCTCTCGGATGCCGACCGGGTGATGGTGACCGCCCGGTTGTCACGCAGTGGCGAGGTTCAACCGCAGTCCGGCGACTGGCAGGGGCAGCTGTTGCAGCCGGTGACACTCTCCGACTATCAGGGCCAGCCGCTGGCGTTGACCATCGATCGGGTCATTCCCTGATCAGAGGTTTCCCAGCCGTTGTGGGTAAAGCGGGGGCAGACTGTCGTCACTGTCCTCCTGTGAGGGCGCCGTCTCCCTGAGACGGCGCAGGGCATCCACCAGAGGCTCCGGAGACCAGCCCGCATCAACCCGCTCGCTGTACAGATGCTCCTGTAGCTGACGGATGGCATGCTCAAGGCTTGGGTCGTCGTGCACGGCCAGCAGGTCGCTTACCGAGTGCAGGTCGTCACGACCAAAGCGCACACAGGCCCAGGCGGGTAGTAGCTGTAGAGTATTCCCATCGCCCCGTCGGGCGTGTGCCAGCAGTTCCCGGAATAGGGCCCGCTCGTCATCGGGGCGTGCCGGGCGCGCCTCCGGCCCGGTATGATCGCGGTTGCGCCACCACCATAATGCCAGTGTCATGCACCAGAGCGCGCCGAGAACCAGGGCGATCCAGAACCAGACGCTTCCCGATTCACGGTTGCCCGGCTCGCTGGCCGGTGGCTCGGAGCTGGGCTGTTCCGTGGATGGCGCGGGGTCTCCTCCGCTGTCGCCCCTTGTCGGAGCGGTCGCTGCCGCCTGATCGTCCGCCGCTTTGATCGTGATGGTGCGGGCCGGGATCACGGCTTCCCGCTGGCGGTCATTGACGGTATCCCACCATGGAATGCGGATCTCCGGAATGCGGACGGTGCCGGGCTCGACGGCGACCAGCGTGGTTTTTTCGGTGCGGCTCGAGGTCACCGTGCGGTCGTTGACATCGGCGGTCGTATCCGGCTGTTCCGGGTAGCTGCGAAGCGCCTCGGGGTAGGACGGCTCAATCGGTGGCAGTGCTGAACCCAGTAGCCCCAGCGCGTCAATTGTCACCGTTCGCTCGATATTGTCGCCGACCTGGACCGTCTGACGGGCATTGTCCCATTGTTGTGAGATTTCCAGGCTGGTTGCCGGTAGCCACACCCGACCGCTGAACCCATCCGGTTTGCCGGAGACGGGTACGGTCACTTTGTCCGCCCGCTCTCTCAGGAACTGCAGTCCCTGATCCGCGTTGCGAACCCGGCCCCGGAAGCGGATGTCACTGAGAGTGATCGCGTCGGTGGTCTGGGGGTAGATGACATAGCGACGCTCCACCACCCGATAGCGCTCACCGTGGCGGACGCGCTCATACTCGCGTTGCTTGCCCATTTTCTCCATGAGCACGTTGGCGAGTTCCGGTTCGCTGAGTTCGCCGCGGATGAGATTGCCGCGATAATAGAGGCGGAGAGTCACCACCAGCTGTTCCTGAACATACACGGCATCCTTGTCGGTCGTCACTTCCAGAATCGCGCTGGGCGCCTCCCCCTGCTGCGGTGGCGCATTGCCGGACTGCACGGTGATGCTCAGGGGATCGGACTGGGCATCCTTGAAGGGGAGGGCCGGGATGGAGAGAGTGCCGGTGCGCTTGGGGGCGAGCTGATAGGTCCACGTGATGGTCGCCTCACTCTCGCCATTAACGGTGCGCAGGCTGTACTTCTGGTGGCGGTCCATGATCTCGAAGTTATCCTGTAGCGCGGTAATATCCGGCTCCGGGAGATCCATGTCGGACAGATTCAGAAGCTGGCTGATGTCCATGGAGAAGGGCATGGTGCCGGTCAGCGTCAGCTTCAGGGTTTCGTTCTCGTACAGGGTATCGCGATCCACCCGGGCTTCCAGGGACGCGCCATCGGCGAGGGCCGGCAGGCACAACAACAGCCAGGCAAGGCCCAGCCAGGCGGTGAGGCGTCCTGTGTTGCTTACCATGGCGTGTCTCCCTTGCTGTCGCGTGGTGTGCTGCGTTCGCGGTACTGATACAGGAACTTCCGTCGCATCAGCCCCGACGGGTCATCGGGAATGCGCCGCAGCCACTGTTCCTCACTCTGGCTCAGGGGCCGTTCGCTGGTCTCCCCGGGTCGTGGCGCCGCGTTGCCCTGTCCTCCTCCGGGGTTCTGCTGATCGCGCCTTGCCTTGCTGGAAGGCGCCTGTTGCGATTGGTCATCAGCCTGGCCCGGCGTGGTCGATGACTCTGACGGGTTGCCCTGACGTCCCTGCTGGTTCTGTCCGGACTGACCGTTCTGGTCTCTTTGCTGATCACCCTGTTGATTCTGCCCGGACTGCCCGTCCTGACTGCCCGTCCGGGACTCCTGTTGACGGTTCCGCTTCTGTTGCCCATTTCCGGACTGTTGTTTCTGTTGTTGTCGTTTCTTGAGCGCCTCCCGCACGATATCCCGGTTGTGGGCTGCATCGGTATGGTTGGGGTTACGCTCCAGCGCCGTCCGGTAGGCGTCCAATGCTGCCTTGAGGCGCCCCTGTCGCGCCAGGGCATTGCCGAGGTTGTAGGCCGCATCCGCCGAGTCGCTTTGCGAAAACGCCTCGGCCGAGGACTTGAAATCACCACTGCGATAGAGTGCACTGCCACGCCACTGCGGGTCTGTGAGCTGATTGGCAGCGCGGGCCGGATCGGACTCGATCATCTGTTCAGCGCGCTGATCCTCGCGTTGCCAGAGCCCGTCCCAGTCCAGCGCCTGGCCGGTCCGGGGCATTACGGGCACCAGCACGATCACCAGTGCGAGCACGAGGCCGCGGCGCCAGGCGAGCAGGGCAAGAATGCCCAGCGGCCAGAGTAGCCAGTAGCCGTCGTCCTGCCAGCGATCGATCGAGCGACCCCGGTCGGTCTCCTGCCAGTCCCCGTCGCTGTCACCGCCGAGAGCCAACCGCTTGATGTCCTCACTATTCAGCGCCAGGCGGGCCGATTTCCCGCCGGTCGCCCGGGCGACGCGGGCGAGGGCGTCCGGGTCCGCACGGCTGATCACCACATTCCCCTGGTCCCGGATGAAACCACGGTCCTTGAGTGGAATCGGGCTCCCCTCCCGGGTGCCGACCGTGAGCGTGCTCAGATCGTAAGGAGTGCCTTCCAGGATGCCGGGGATGCGTTGTTGATCCGCCTCCCTCAGATTGTCCGCCATCAGAAGAATGCGGCCCTCGGCCGGCGCCCCGCGTTCCATCAGGGCGAGGGCACGTTTCACGCCCAGATCGGCCCGATTGCCACTGGCGGGCATCATGGTGGGGTCGAGTACGTCAATCAGCGTCTCGATGGTCTGGCGGTCGTCGGTCAGGGGGGTGACCACATGAGCATCGCCGGCATAGACGACCAGGCCCGTGAGGCTGCCCTGGCGGGCGGAAAGGATGTCCCGGATCTTACGCTTGGCCCGCGTCAGACGATCCGGTTCTTCGTCGGTCGCCAGCATGGACAGCGACAGGTCCAGCACGATGACGAGGCTGTCCTGGCTGGTTTTCAGCGGCGTCGGCGCCTGTCGCCAGCTCGGGCCGGCGAGAGCAACGGCGGTCAGTACGACCAGAGTGGCGGCCAGCACACCCGTGCCGCGACGGTGCAACCCGGCAGCGTCTGCTTCGCCGTCGTCTGTCAGTGCCCGAAGCAGTGGCGATGGAATCAGGGCGGACCACCCATGCTGCCCCTGCCGGCCGTAGCGCACCCACAGCGGTACCAGCGGCAGCACCAGCAGGAGGAGCAGCCATAGTGGTCGCAGGAAGTGCAGGTCAGCCATGGGCAGCCTCCTGTGAGCGTTTTCGGGAGACAGCGGCGGCCTGCAGCACCAGGAAAAGGACCAGCGCGCCACCGACCGGCCAGACGTACAGGTCGTCCACTGGTCGGTAGTGCTGTCCGTCCAGTTCGACCGGTTCAAGCTGGTCGATTGTGTCGTAGATGGACTGCAGTTCGCCGGTGTTCCGGGCCCGGAAGTAGCGTCCGCCGGTTTTTCCGGCAATGGACTGAAGCAGTGCCTCGTCGAGGTCGCGGGATGGATTGACGGTGCGCGACCCGAGGATGCCTTGTTGGGTCATGCGTTCGGCACCGATCCCCACCGTATAGATCCGGACTCCGGCGGAGGCGGCGATGTCGGCCGCCTTTTCCGGTTCGACTTCACCCGCAGTGTTGGCGCCGTCGGTCAGCAGCACCATCACGCGCTGCTCCTGGGGCCGGTTGCGCAGGCGTTTGACGCCCAGCCCGATGGCATCGCCAATGGCGGTCGCCCGTCCCGCCATGCCCAGCCTGGCCTCATTCAGCAGCGTCCGGATGGTGTCGTGGTCGAACGACAATGGCGCCTGGACATAGGGACGACTGCCGAACAGAACCAGTCCGAGGCGATCCCCTTCGCGGTTGAGGATGAAGTCATCCAGGACGTCCTTGACGGCCTGCAGCCGGTTGACCGACCGACCATTCAGGGTCATGTCCATCTCCTCCATGCTCGGAGAAATGTCGACGGTCAGCAGCAGGTCCCGGCCGGTCACCGGTTGCTGGATCAGCTCGTCAACGTATTGGGGGCGCGCCAGACCCAGAACCAACAGCGTCCAGATCAGCCAAAGCAGCAGTTGCTGCCAGGCCGGTGTGGGCTGCCCGTGTCGGCTCACGCCGGGCAGGTTCTGGAGCCAGTGAGCCGTTGGCAGCGCTGGAGCGCTGATGGTAGCGGGTTTCCGGCGTCGCCATACCATCATTAACAGTGGCACCAGGATCAGGGGAAGCACCCAGGGATAGGCAAACGTCAGCATCAGGCTCTCCGCAACCACGTATCGGCCAGTGCAGCGGCTCGCGAGGGGGTAATGTCCGGTGCCGGGTGCCAGGCCGCCTGGACCAGTGCGCGGACCTCCACGTCGGACAGCTGTGGCACGGTCTGGCGCAGTAATTCAACCCAGTCGTCGCCGCTCAGTGCGTCAGGGTGCAGTGACGGATCACGCGAACGGGCCGCCCGTTTGAGCAGTGCGTTGAGTTCGGCGAACCAGCGGTTGTCGGCTTCTGCACAGGCGCGAAGCGCATCAAGCTCGCGACGGGCCTGCCGGCGCCAGCGTCCCCGGGCAATCCAGCGTTGCACCAGCCAGGTCAGGGCGACAAGCGCCACGACCACAATCACAGCCAGTATCCACCAGCCCGGCGCAGGCGGCCAGAAGCCGCCTGGCTCCGGCATGTGGATGTCACGAAGGCCGGCGAGTGGATCGGTTGCTGTGCTCACGGTCCTGATGGCTCTGTCTGGTGGTTCATGATCGTCCCCGAAACCCGAGACGCCGGATGATATCAGTCGGATCGTCGCCGGTCTGACCCTGAATCACCGGCACAGCAGCACGTCCGAAGCAGCGTTCAATGGCCTCGTCATGGTCACGTACCTGCTGTTCAAACGCCTCCCGGAACGCCGGATTGGCACTGTCGAACCAGATGGGGCCGTCGGGGCCGCTGACGGCATAGCGTCCCGGAGGCGGCAATGTCCGTTCAAAGCGGTCAACGATTCGCACCGCCGTGACGTCATTATGTCGCGCCAGCCGGGTGATGTGGCCAGGCGTGGCATCGCTGAGGCCCATGAAATCGCTGATGATCACGATGCGGCTGCCGGTGTGGGCAATGCGTTCGGTTTCGGTCAGCGCATCGTCCAGCCGGGAATTGCCACTTGCCAGCGTCTGTACAGGCTCGGCCTCCCGATGCACCAGGCTGTCGAGAAGATGGAGGACCGAGCGCCGCCGGCGTGCTGGACGCAGGACATCGATGCGTTGGCTGGTAAAGACAACGCCCCCCACCTGGTCCCCGGCAAACAGGCCCAGCCAGGCCAGCAGGCTGGCACACTGCGCCACCCGGACCCGTTTGAAAGCGCCTTCGCTGGCGAAGTAGAGCGAGTCGCCCTGGTCACAGATCAGCAGTAGCGGGCGTTCGCGCTCCTCCTCGTAGAGCTTCGTGTGCGGTTCCTGTCGCCGGGCGGTGACGCGCCAATCGATGTTGCGGATGTCGTCACCCGGCTGGTACTGACGCACTTCGGCGAACGCCATGCCGCGTCCACGCTGGGCTGAGCGCTTGAGCCCCGCCTGCCGGCTGTCCCGGGCCCTGGAGGAGGGCAGACGCAATGCCCGGGCGTCGGCCTGAAGCCGGATCAGGTCCGGGAGTGTGATCTGGGTCAGGGGATGGGCGCTGTCCGTCATGACGATCAGGCGGGCACCGGAACCCGGTCGATCAGCCGCTGAATGAGCTGGTCGGGCGTAATCCCTTCGGCTTCGGCTTCGAACGTGGGTAGAACTCGATGGCGCAGCACATCGAAGGCCACCGCCCGCACGTCGTCCGGACTGACGAAGTCCCTACCATCGAGCCAGGCCTGGGCACGGGCACAGCGATCCAGCGAAATCGTGCCGCGAGGACTGGCGCCGTATGCGATCCAGCGTGTCAGGTCCGGATCGATCTCGCCGGGATGTCGCGTTGCCAGGATCAGGGCAACCAGGTAATCCTCAACGGCATCGGCCATGTAAAGCCCGGCGACCTCCTGGCGGGCCTGGAAAATACTTTCGGGCGTAATTACCAGCTCCGTGCCCGGTTCGCCCTGACGGTAGTCCTCACGGGCCAGGCGAAGAATGTCCCGCTCCGCGGTGGCATCCGGATAGTCGATCTGGACATGGAACAGGAAGCGGTCGAGTTGGGCTTCCGGCAGCGGATACGTGCCTTCCTGTTCGATGGGGTTCTGCGTGGCCATGACGAGAAACAGGGGGTCCAGCGGGAAGGTTTTCAGACCCACGCTGACCTGGCGTTCACCCATGGCCTCGAGCAGCGCCGACTGAACCTTGGCCGGGGCTCGGTTGACCTCATCCGCCAGTACCAGGTTGTGGAAGATCGGCCCTTTCTGAAATTCAAAGTGACCCGTCTCCGCGCGATAGATCTCGCTGCCGGTCACGTCGGAGGGGAGCAGATCCGGGGTGAACTGGATGCGGTGGAAGTCACCGTCGATGTGCTCGGAAAGCGCTTTAATGGCCTTCGTTTTGGCCAGACCCGGGGCACCCTCCACGAGCAAGTGGCCGTCAGCCAGCAGTGCCATCAGCAGTCGGTCCACCAGTCGTTCCTGTCCAATAATACGTTTGGAGAGTTGGTCGCGGAGCGCCTGGAATTTAGCCTGATGTGACATGGGGATCCCGTCGTGGTGAGTGAATCTGTTTGAGGTTCCTTAACCTTCCGGCAAAAATCAAGGGATTGACTATGCTTTACTCAGTCGGATGTGATCTGTGCCCCGCATTATCGGGGACGGTTTCGGGACCGGCTTTGGCGACCTGAGTTTATTACCATTCATTCACCCGGGAAGGGGGCGCTCATGAACGCAGTGACCGTGTCCAGCAAGGAACAGTTTTACGAGGAGCTGGCCAAGGCATTCGCCGAAAAACTGGATAAGAAACAGGCCGATCGCATTGGTCGGTTCGCCGAGCAGCATTTTTCTCACGTGCCCCTGGACGAGTTGGTCTCGCGACGATTCTCAGACACCTATGGTTCGGTCCTTGCGGCCTGGCAGTTTCTCCAGAAACGCCCGGATGACGAGATTCCAGTGTCGGTTTTCAATCCCGAGCTGGAAAGTGACGGCTGGCAGTCCACCCACTCGGTCATTTTTATCCTGCATCCGAACATCCCGTTTCTGATTGACTCCATTCGCATCGCGATTAACCAGAGAGAAATTGGCACTCATACGCTGTACCACTCCATTCTCCAGGTGGAGCGGGACGCCAGCGGCAACCTCAAACGCGTGCTCGACCGAGACAGCAAAGGCAAGAATACGCAGTTTGAGGCCATGATCGTGCTGGAGATCGATCGCCACAGCGACCCGAAGGAACTGGCAAGTATTGAAGATGAGCTGCAGGAGGTGCTGCACGAAGTTCGGATCGCCGTTAGCGATTTCAGCACCATGAAGGATCGGGCGGCATCGATTCTTGAGGAACTGGACCACTCCAAGGCCAAGATTGCTCAGGATGACATCGCCGAGGCGCGCGACTTTCTGAAGTGGTTGATGGACGACCACTTCACCTTCCTCGGGTACGACGAGTACGACTTCGTGAAGACCCGGGGGGGTGTGACCGTGCGCCAGGTACCTGAATCCGAGCTGGGGATTTTACGGGTCAACAACGAGCGCCCTCACAAGGTAAAGCTGAACGATCTGCCTCAGCGCACCCGCACGGAAATGACCCGCACCGATGATCTGTTCATTTTTGCCAAGTCCGCCCAGCGGTCACGGGTGCACCGCCCGGCCTATCCCGACTATATCGCGGTGAAAAAATTCAATGCCAAAGGGGAGGTCACGGGTGAGCGGCGTTTTCTTGGCCTCTACACCTCCCGCGTTTACCAGCAGCGCCCGGACGAAATTCCACTGCTGCGACGAAAAGTGGCCAGTGTCATCGACCGCACCGGTTTCCTTCAGGATGATTATTCGGGTAAAGAGCTGGATCAGATCCTGGTGGTCTATCCCCGGGATGAGCTGTTTCAGATTGAGACAGACGAGCTTTACCAGGTCGCGCTGGATATTCTCTATATCCAGGAACGCCGAATGATCCGGCTGTTCATGCGGGAGGATGTGTACGGACAATTCGTCACCTGTCTCGCCTTTTTCCCCCGGGACGTCTACAACACCGAGCTCCGGCTGCGTGTGGAGGCTGTGCTTCGCGACCGGCTCGAAGCGGAGGACATCGAGTTCGTGACGCACTTTTCGGAGTCCGTGCTGGCTCGGGTCCAGTTCACGATCCGGGTGCCCCAAGTGGAGAATCGACAGCTCCCGGTGTCGGAAATCCAGGACAAAGTGATTGCGCTCGCCCAGTCCTGGCGTGACGGGCTCGCCGAAGCATTGCATGAGGCGCATGGCGAAGAGCGCAGCAATGAGTTGCTTCGGCTCTATCAGCACTCGTTTCCTGGCAGTTACCGGGATATGTTCTCCCCGCGCCGGGCGGCCATCGACCTGGACCACATTATCGACGTTACCGACAACGGCGGCCTGGGCATGAGCTTCTACCGGGCCCTGGAGGAAGACGAGCAGACCGTTCATTTCAAGCTCTTCGCGCCGGATGAACAGCTCCCGTTGTCGGACGTGATGCCGATCTTCGACAACCTGGGTTTCCGGGTCATCGGTGAGCATCCCTTTGAGGTGGTGAACCGTCACAACCGGACGGTCTGGATCCATGATTTCTCACTGCAGGCGGCCCATGGGGAGAAGGTTGACATTCACCGCATCCGGCCAATTTTCGAGGAGCTGTTCAGTCGAGTCTGGTTCGGCCAGGCGGAGAACGACAGCTTCAACCGACTGGTTCTGACGTCGTACCTGACGTGGCGGGAAATTGCTCTTCTGCGCTCCTACGCCCGCTATATGCAGCAGATCCGGATCACCAACAGCCAACGGTTTATCTCCAACACGCTGGTGCATCATGTGGATCTGGCCCGCATGCTGCTGGAGTTCTTTGATGTGCGTTTCAACCCGGAGCGCAACCAGAGTCGCACCAAGAGTGAGGCGGCCCAGCAGAAGATAGAGATTGAGTTCAACGCCGGACTGGATGAGGTATCCAATCTCAGCGAGGACCGGGTGCTGCGGCTTTACCTTGACCTCATGAAAGCATCGCAGCGGACCAACTTCTTCCAGAGTGATGATGCCGGGCACGACAAGTCCTACATCAGCTTCAAGCTGCTCCCCAACCAGATCCCGGACATGCCACTGCCGTTGCCGATGTTTGAGATTTTCGTGTACTCGCCGCACGTCGAGGGCGTTCACCTGCGCGGTGGCAAGGTCGCCCGGGGCGGTCTGCGCTGGTCCGATCGGTTCGAAGACTATCGGACTGAGATTCTGGGGCTGGTCAAGGCGCAGCAGGTGAAGAACGCCGTGATTGTACCGGTCGGAGCCAAGGGCGGTTTCGTCGCGAAGAACCTTCCGGAAGACGGTGGTGATCGCGACGCGTTCCAGAAAGCAGGCGTTGAGGCCTACAAGACCTTTATCCGGGGGCTTCTGGACATCACCGACAACCTGGTCGAGGAAGCCATTCAGCCGCCTCGTCAGGTAGTGCGTCACGATGACGACGACCACTACCTGGTTGTGGCGGCGGACAAAGGCACCGCCACCTTCTCCGATATCGCCAATGGCCTGGCCTCGGAATACGGCTTCTGGCTGGGTGATGCGTTTGCCTCCGGCGGCAGCCGCGGGTACGACCACAAAAAAATGGGCATTACGGCCAAGGGCGCCTGGGTGTCCGTGGAGCGCCATTTCAGGGAGCTGGGAATCAATCCCCAGCAGGACGATTTCTCCGTCATCGGTATCGGCGACATGGGCGGCGACGTGTTTGGCAACGGCCTGTTGCAGTCCCCGCATGCCCGCCTGATCGCCGCGTTTAATCACATGCACATCTTCGTGGACCCGGACCCGGATCCGGCCCGCAGCTTCAAGGAGCGCAAACGGCTGTTCGAGATGCCGCGCTCGGCGTGGACCGACTATGATTCTGAGCTGATCTCCAAGGGCGGTGGCGTCTTCGAGCGCAGTGCCAAATCGATTCCGGTCAGCGAGGAAATGAAGAAGCTGTTCCGCATCAAGTCCGACCGGGTGCCGCCGAATATGCTCATCAACCACATCCTCAAGGCGAAAGCGGACCTGTTGTGGTTTGGCGGTATCGGCACCTACGTGAAGGGCAAGCAGGAGACGCACAGTGATGTGGGGGACAAGGCCAATGATGGCATCCGGGTCAATGGCAACGAGTTGCGCTGCCGGGTTGTCGGTGAGGGCGGTAACCTCGGCATGACCCAGCTTGGGCGCATCGATTTCGCGCTCAACGGCGGCCGGCTGAACACGGACTTCATTGATAACTCTGGTGGCGTTGATTGTTCCGACCACGAGGTCAACATGAAAATCCTGCTCAACCGGGTGGTTGAAGCCGGGGATCTGACCGAGAAGCAGCGCAACGTCATGCTGGAGAAAATGACGGATGATGTGTCCGCCCTGGTGCTGAAGAACAACTACCGTCAGGCCCAGGCCATCAGCATTGCGAACATGGAGGCCATAACCCGCCTCGAAGAATACCGGCGGCTTATGGGAAGCATGGAGTCGGCCGGTAAGCTGAACCGGGAGCTGGAATTCCTGCCAGATGAAGAAACCCTGGCTGAGCGCAAGGTCAACCGGCAGGGGCTGACCCGTCCAGAGCTGTCAGTCCTGATTTCCTACGTCAAGGGCGATCTCAAGCAACAGCTCATTGACAGTGAGCTCCCCGATGAGCCCGGGCTGGCCTCGGAAATGGACAAGGTGTTCCCGGAGGCGCTCACCAAGGGCTTCGGCAAGGAATTGGGCGAACATCAGCTTCGCCGCGAAATCATTGCCACTCAGGTGGCGAACGACATGATCAACCACATGGGTATCACGTTTGTCGAGCGTCTTGCCCAGTCCACTGGATCGACACCGCCGGCCATCGCCCTGGCCTGGATTATTGCACGGGAGGTGTATGGTCTGGATGACTGGTGGAACCGGATTGAGGCGCTCGACGACATCGTCCCGGCCAATCTGCAGATGACGGTGATGAGTGAGCTGATCCGTTTGATCCGTCGCTCTGTGCGCTGGCTGCTGCGCAATCGCCGCAGCGAGCTGAACATCCACTCGCACATGGAACGCTTCTCGACAGCCATTGGCGAGATCATGCGCAACCTGCCGGATTACCTGGGGGACCAGTCCCGGCAGGAGTGGCAGAAGCACTATGATGATTTGGTTAGTAAGGATGTGCCGGAGGATCTCGCAAGAGTCGCTTCCGGAACGGGTCATCTCTATTCCGCGCTTGGCATCATTGAGGCGCATGAGAGCACTGGCATTCCGTTGAAGGAAGTGGCCCATCTGTACTACCTGCTGGGTGAGAAGCTGGAACTGAACTGGTTTGCCGGGGCGGTGGCTGATCTGCAACCGAACTCGCATTGGGAGGCCCTGGCTCGAGAGAGCTTCCGTGAGGACCTGGACTGGCAGCAGCGTGCCCTGACGACCGGTGTGCTTCAGCTGGCACAGAGCAGTGGTGTGGACCCCATCGCCGCTGTGGACGAATGGATGACGGGTCATCAGGCGCTGATCAATCGCTGGCACTCGATGCTGACAGAGTTGCGTGGCACTCGGGAACCGGAATACGCGATGTTTTCGGTTGCACTTCGGGAATTGCTGGATCTGGCCCAATCAACGATTCACAGTCCGCTTGAGGTCAATTGACCGCCATTTGCGCCTGGAAGGGGAATGCCGTTAAATGGCGGCCTGTCCGTGCACTATTCCGGGTTGTCGGGAGTGCCGGTGTCTGGCATCTGGTTTCGGGAAACCATGCGAATTCTAAACGAACTGTTCAAGCGAAACCGGGAGTGGGCGGAGCGAATCAAGGCCGAGGACCCCGGTTTTTTCGAACGCCTCTCTGCCCAGCAGACACCGGATTACCTCTGGATCGGATGTGCGGACAGCCGGGTGCCGGCAAATCAGATCGTGGACCTGATGCCAGGGGAAGTCTTTGTTCACCGCAATATCGCGAATGTGGTAGTCCACACGGACATCAATTGTCTGTCGGTTCTGCAGTTCGCCGTGGATGTGCTCAAGGTGAAGCACATCATGGTCGTGGGCCACTATGGCTGTGGCGGTGTCAAAGCGGCGTATGACGACAGCGCACCTGGACTGATCAGTCACTGGCTGCGTCACATTCAGGATGTGCGCGACCAGCATCAGCCGCTGCTCGATTCTCTTGACTCCGAGCAGGACCGGATTGATCGACTCTGCGAACTGAATGTGCTCGAGCAGGTCCGCCACGTGAGCCAGACCGAGACCCTTCGTAACGCCTGGCGGCGCGGGCAGCCTGTCTCCATTCACGGGTGGATCTACGACCTGCAGGATGGCCGCCTTCGGGACACCGGGCTGTGCATTACTGACGAAGAAGAGCGCGCTCCGCTTTACAGAGAAAGCCTCAACGCACTTTCGAAACGACCGGTCCGGGACACTAGTGTCTCCTCTGGTTGATTCGCTGACTTACTGAGCCTCTGAAAGGTCTGAGAGCAAGGCGCGATGGCGACGGTTTGGTGGTTCCAAATCGAGTCATCGCAACGCGGCTATCAGACCTTTCAGGGGCTCCCGAAGGGCGCGCCGCTGACGGCTCTGGAGCGACGTTGTCAGCCCTTGACGGGGAGTGACCCCGCGTGCGGACTGACGCCTTGCCCAGAACCGTCAGAGGCACGTAGTAAATCAGCGAATCAACCAGACGAGACACTAGTCCGGAGTAATCCGTCAACGCCCTCCGGGCGAGGTCACACGGCCCCGCCTCACCAAATCCATACCCGCCTGTTTTTCGGACATTTGTCCCGAAATGACTCCGTTTTGGCCTGATGTGATAAGAGTCACGGCACTTGCCCTGCTGACGCCGTAGTGTTGTCGCTGACGCCAGCGCGTAACAAAAAATAACAATCAGCGCGTCGGACAAGAACAAAAACATCAGAACAAAAACAATAAGAGACGGCGTCACCGGGACAAACCATTGATTGGTTGATCAGGGCTCGTGATAACCGGGGCCGGTCCACTGTTGGACCGGCCGCTCAATGGACAGCAGAGACACTAATTACAATGACGATCAGACACTGCCTCAGGCCGGTGATGGCGGCCCTGTACGGGTATGCCCTGGTGCCGGCGGCTTTGGCGGATCTCGACCCCCTCTCCGACCAGGCAATGGGCGAGGTTCGGGGTCAGGCGATGGTGGCCATGGACGTCACGGGCACCGAAGCGGCTCGTCGTACCCGCGTCACGCTTGGGCTCGACGCCGAGGTCCAGACCAATGTGGACTCCGTGGCGCTCGGTGATACTGGCGATGGCTCAGATGTCGCCGTCGAGCACCTGTCGTTGGGTCATATCTCGACGGACGCATCGACTGTCCAGTTGGATGGCCAGACCTATGCTGTTAACGAGATCGTCCCGTTCGTGGGTAAAGACCCTTATTTCGAAGTGGCCGAGCAGAGCGGGGAGGTTGTGGGCTTCCGGGTTGGGTTCAACCAGGCCCGGGGCACGCTTTCCGGCGATCTCAATCAGTTCAGCGGGCAGCTGGGACTGGATCTGGTGGATGACTCCGGGACCGTCGTGCCGGCGACCCTGTTTGATGGCCAGACCAATGCCACCAACCATCGCGCCACCCATGTCGGTATTGATGAGGCGGGTACGGATTGCAGCGCCGGTACGCAATGCGCGCCTCTGACCAACCTGAAGACCCTCGATGTTGGCGACGCCAATGGTGATGGCACGGTCGGGTTTGCCACCGACTTCTTCATCGGCTTTCAGGAGCAGGCGTTGGACTGGCAAACTCCGGAGGGAACCGTATCGGCTCAGCCCGGGGTTCACCTGAATCTGCCGACGGCCATGCAGCTGGATTTGCAGACCCTGCAGGATGGCGTCCCAAGGGCGCGAACCGAGTACATCGACCGGGGGCAGGGACTGTTCTGAGACACAGCGGACGCGACCGGCCGGGCGCGTTTGTTACACTGCCTGTTTTCTTGATGCGACGGGATGACAGGCTGTGACCACCACGTTCTACTGGCACGACTACGAGACGTTCGGCGCCGATCCGGTCCATGACCGGCCGGCTCAGTTTGCCGGTGTCCGCACGGACGCCGACCTCAATATCATCGAAGACCCGATGGTTCTCTACTGCCAGCCCACGGAAGACTACCTGCCCGATCCGGGCGCCTGCCTGATCACCGGTATCACGCCGCAGACCGCTCGCTCGGAGGGGGTACCCGAAGCGGAGTTCATCAGCCGGATTCATGAAGCATTCAGCCAGCCGGGCACCTGCGTCGTGGGCTACAACAGCCTTCGATTCGATGATGAGGTGACGCGCCACACGCTGTACCGGAACCTGCGGGATCCCTACGCCCGCGAATGGCAGAATGGCAACTCACGTTGGGACATTATCGACATGGTGCGCCTGACGCACGCCCTGCGTCCCGAGGGCATCAACTGGCCCACCCATGTGGATGGCACACCCAGCTTCCGGCTCGAAGAGCTGACCGAGGCCAATAACATCGCCCATGGGTCCGCCCACGATGCGATGTCGGATGTGGAAGCCACGATCGCGCTGGCAAAGCTGATCCGGGACCGGCAGCCGAAGCTGTACGAGTATGTGCTGTCGCACCGTGACAAGCACTCCGCCCGCGCCATGCTGGATCTGTCGACCTTCAAGCCGGTTCTGCACGTGTCGTCCATGTATTCGGCCGCCATGGGGTGCTGCGCACTTGTCGCGCCCGTGGCGCAGCATCCGGTCAACCGCAACGCTGTCATTGTCTACGACCTGCGCCATGACCCAACCGAGTTGGTGAACGCCGATGTCGGGACGATCCGTGAGCGGCTGTTTACGCGCAATGAGGACATGCCGGAGGGGCAGACCCGGTTCCCGCTGAAGACGGTGCATCTGAACAAATGTCCGGTCCTGGTGCCGGCAGCCATGCTGAAAACGCTCTCGGACGAGCGACAGCAGGCGTTGGCCCTCAATGGCGATGAGCTTCGCGACCATCTTCAGGTCCTGCGTCAGGCACCGGGGCTGTCCGAGACACTCGCCGAGGTGTATCAGCCGACGGACACGCCCGCCGACGATCCGGGTGATCCGGACGAGCAGCTTTACAGTGGCGGTTTCATTCCGCCCGGGGATCGGCGCAAGCTGGACGAGCTGCTGCGCCAGCCACCGGAATTTCTGGGGGAGGAAGCGCCGGATTTTGAGGATTCCCGTCTGCCGGAAATGCTATTCCGGTACCGGGCCCGCAATTACCCCCAGAGCCTGACGCCGGAGGAGCAGGAACGCTGGGAGCAGTTCCGTCAGGTCCGCCTCATGAAGCCGGGGCGCGGTTGGCGCTCACTGGAAGGGTACATGAGCGATCTGCAGCAACGTCTGCAGTCTGGCGATCTCAGTCAGCGTGACCGCAACCTGCTGGACGATCTGTACCTGTATGGCGAGTCGCTGATTCCCTACGTCTGACCGTCGTCGGGTGCGCTGTTGGCGGCAGTGGCATTGGCCACACGGTTTTCCTGCTCGGCAACAAAGTGGAGCGACATTTCAAAACTCTGCCGTGTGAATGCGAGGACCTGCTCGAACCCCTCGTCCGAAAGGGTCCGAGCGTCATCGCGACCACGCAGAATGTTGATGAACTGCCGCTCACGCTCAAACTGCAGCGGGATCCGGCCAACGCCCCAGTCGTTTAGCAGTCGCCAGACTTCCGGGTTGTAGGTGCGCGTATAACGCAGAATGAAAGGGATGGGATCGTTTCGGGCGAGCAGGGCGGCCAGCCGGAGAATAAGCTCGAAGGAGAGCGTGGCCGTTCCGTTCTCCACCGCTTCCAGCAGGCTCTTGTCGGACATGTCCAGCGCGTCGCTCATTTCACTGAGCGTCAGTCCCGCCACCTCACGGATATCCCGGAGAGACTCCCCCGCAGCGACCATGCGCTTGAGCTGGTCCTGGGACCTCATCAGGGCCCGGCCGACCTTGATGGACGTGCCGGTGGTGCGCTGTGCAAATCGGAAGGCTGACCCCGTCAGATCGGTGAGTCTGTCCACCAGAGAGTCGCCGCTCTCCCGCCCCGCCTCGTTGTCAGTGTCTGACAGGAGGGTGCCGTCCCCAAGCTGCTCCGCCTGATCCATGGACTGCATGGTATGCAGTGCGTCCATCAGCAGGCTTTCAAGCGCCCGCGCCTGCTCACGATCGTGTTCGTCGGCGGCCATACGCCCGGATCTCCTTGTGCGTTATGGGCTGGTCTTGGCGGCGACGGCGTCGGGATTCACGATGGATGCCATCTGGCGATCCATCTCCAGCATATCGGCCATGATATTGCCGCTCTCACGGATGATGAAATCCATCTCCGTGTCTTTATCCGGAGCGGCGGCTTCCTGCTCCCGGTGGTCTTGGACGGCTTCCCAGCTGTCGAACGGTTCCTGCCCCTTGAGCTGACGACGGGCATTGGCGATCTCCAGCTGACGGGACTCCAGCGATTGCTGGTAGGAACGGCGTTCGTCGGTCTGCAGGCTCACGTAGTTGCGCTCGCGTTTTTGCTTGAGCAGTTTGATTTCCTTCTGCAGCAGTTGAAACTCGGGCGTGGTCTCAAAGCGCTCGTCGTGCCGCTTGCGAAGCTCGCCGATCATACCGCTGAAATCGTAGTACCGGTTGTGGGGAACGGCTTCGATCTGATCCCAGGGGAGGGCGCCGTCGAGGGCGTCTTCCCCAATCTCTGTCTTGTCGATACGCGTGGGAATGGTAATGTCCGGAATCACGCCACGGTGTTGAGTCGAGCCACCGGAGACCCGGTAGAACTTCGACTGGGTGATCTTGAGTTGCCCATGATTGAGCGGTCGAACCGCCTGTACCGTGCCTTTACCGAATGTCTGGGAGCCGACGACCAGGCCCCGCCCATAGTCCTGGATGGCGCCTGCGAAGATCTCGGAGGCGGATGCGCTCATGCGGTTAACCAACACGACCAGTGGTCCGTCGTAGGCAACCGACGGATCCTGATCCCGCAGGACTTTCACCTCGTCTTCGGCATTCCGGACCTGAACCGTCGGGCCCTGTTCGATGAACAGACCCACCAGATCGTTGGCCTCCTGAAGGGCGCCACCGCCGTTGTCACGCAGATCGATGACAAGGCCGTCCAGCGGTTGATCCTGCTGCATCTCCTCGAGCAGCTTGCGTACGTCGCGTGTGGTGCTCTTGTAGTTCGGGTCGCCAGCCTGCATGGCCTTGAAATCGGCATAGAACGTCGGGATATCCACTACGCCGACGCGATGAGTGCTGTCGCCACGGTCGAGCTGGAGGACGTTGCTCTGGGCCGACTGTTCTTCCAGCTTCACTTTGTCGCGGGTGATTGCGATTGTCCGGGTGATGGTTTCGTCCGCTGCGCTTGCCGGAATTACCTGCAGGCGCACTGTTGACCCGCGGGGACCGCGGATCTGGTCCACCACATCGCCGAGACGCCAGCTGATGACGTTATCGATTCCCTCGTCCTCCTGGCCGACGCCGACAATCCGGTCGCCTGGCTGCAGTTGCCCCTGTTTGTCAGCGGGCCCCCCCGGAACCAGTCGCACGACTTCGGTGTACTCGTTCTCGGATTTGAGGACGGCGCCAATCCCCTCCAGAGACAGGCTCATGTTGATGTTGAAGTTCTCGGAAGTCCGCGGGGAGAAGTAGGAGGTATGCGGGTCCCAAAGGCCCGCAAAGGCATTCATGTAGGACTGGAACGCATCCTCACTGCGGGCCTGCTTGGCCCTTGAGAGCTGGTTTTCGTAGCGCTGGATCAGCGACTCGGCGATGTCACTGTCGTCCTTGCCGTTCAGGCGCTGGGCCAGAACGGCATTCTTTACACGCTTGCGCCAGATGGCATCGAGGGCCTCCCGGTCCGCCGCCCAGCTTTGTTCGGAGCGGTCGAGGATCAGGCGCTCGTCCTGATCAAACGACAGGTCATCCAAGCCACCCCGGACAAGGGACAGGGCATAGCTGAGCCGCTCCACCAGGCGTTGTTGGAACTGGTTATAGATGTCAAAGGCCGGTTCGAGCTGACCGGTCTTCAGCGCCGCATCCATATTGCCGCGCCATTGCTCGAAGCGGTCGATGTCTTTCTGCAGGAAATACAGACGCTGACCGTCCAGTTGTTCCAGGTACGCATCCAGCATATCGCCGGACATGCTGTCGTCGATGGACAGGTCCTTGAAGTGGGTGAACTGCAACTGACGGGCGATCAGGATGTTGGCACGGGCCTGCTCGATTGTGGGCTGAACCGACTGGTAGTCCGATGACGCCGCGCCGGATTCGGCTTCCTGTCCAATGGCGAGGTCTGTTGAAAGCAGGGGCGTAAAGGCCAGCAGCACCCCTGCCAGTGCCGCAAAGAACCAACCCGTTACCGGGGAACTCGTGCGGGGGTCGGTGGCGTTGGATCGTTGTGTCATTCGTCCTAACCGCTCTGTCAGTGGTATGGATGGATACGGGATGGTTCGCCGGGCGGACCATGGCATCCTGCGTGCCTTTCCCTGCACACAGGGCCATTTCATTGTAGGCAAGGGCGTCGGGGATGACTACCAGCCCGTTCGGCGGGGAAGGTGACAATCTGTCCATGCAGTCGACAGGTCAGTAGGCCCGAACCGGAGCGCCGGTTCGGGCACAAGGCCGGTTACCGGAAGGATTCTCCGGACTCGGCTTTTTCAAGAAGCAATTTGGGCGGCTCGAAGCGGTCCCCAAACCGGGCTGCCAGTTCCCGGGCCCGCTCGGCGAACGCCCGCACCCCGTATTGGTTGATGAACTGGATTGCGCCACCGGTCCAGGGCGCGAAGCCGATGCCGAAAATGCTGCCGATGTTGGCGTCCTCGACGGTTCGCAGAACGCCCTCTTCCAGGCATCGCACGGTCTCGATGGCCTGGATGAACAGGATGCGGTCCTTGAGTGTCTGCAGATCGACGCTGTCGGCTTTGTCCGCATCGGTAAAGTGCTCGACAAGACCGGGCCAGAGGTACTTCTTGCCGGACTCCGGATACTCATAGAATCCGGCACCCGCCGCTTTGCCTTTACGGCCATGGGTGTCGACCATGGCGTCGGCGACGGCTTCGGCCGGATGTGGCTGCCAGGTGCCGCCAGCGGCTTCCAGATCCTTGCGGCTCTGATCGCGGATGTGTTGCATCAGCGTCAGGCTCACTTCGTCGCAGATTGCCAGTGGTCCGACCGGCATACCGGCCAGCAACCCGGCGTTCTCGACACTGGACGGGTGAATCCCCTCACCGAGCATGGCGACGCCCTCGTTGACGAAGGTGCCGAACACGCGGGAGGTGAAGAACCCACGACTGTCGTTGACCACGATCGGGATCTTGCCAATCTGCTGAACGTAGTCGAAGGCCTGAGCGAGCGTCTCATTTGATGTCTTCTGGCCAACGATAATCTCCACCAGTTGCATCTTGTCGACCGGTGAGAAGAAGTGCAGGCCGATAAAACGCTCCGGCCGCTCAGACGCCTGGGCGAGCTGGGTGATGGGAATGGTCGAGGTGTTGGAGGCGAAGACGCCGGACGCATCCATGGCGGCCTCGGCTTCCTTTGTCACCGTTGCTTTCAGGTCGCTGTCTTCGAAGACCGCTTCAATCACCAGGTCGCATCCGGCCAGATCGCTGGCCTCGGCCGTTGGGGTGATGCGGTCAAGCACCGCCTGCTTGTCATCCTCCGACATGCGACCACGGCTGACCTTCTTGGCGAGGACCTTCTCGGAATAGCCTTTCCCTTTCTCGGCATTCTCGGCAGAGACGTCTTTCAGAACCACATCCACGCCGCGGTTTGCGGTGGAGTGGGCAATGCCAGCCCCCATCATTCCGGCGCCAAGGATGCCCACCTTTTTAAAGCGAGCCTGATCGACGCCTTGGGGGCGACTCTCACCGGCCTTGATCGCGTTGAGCTGGAACCAGAAGGTACCGGTCATGTTCTTGGCGACCGGACCGACCACCAGCTCGGTGAAATACCGGGTCTCGATCTTCTCAGCGTTGTCGAAGTCCACCTGGGCGCCTTCGACGACCGCGGACATGATGGCTTCCGGGGCCGGGTAACAGCCCTTGGTCTTCTGCTTGAGCATGGCCGGTGCAATGGTCAGCCGCTGGGCGACGGTCGGGTTCTGTGGGCCACCGCCGGGTATCTTGAAGCCTTTCCGGTCCCAGGGCTGTTGGCATTCGGGGTGCGCGTCAATGAAGGCCCGGGCCTTGGCCATCAGTGCGTCCCGGTCTTCGGCCAGTTCGTCAATGATGCCGGCCTTGATGGCTTTTGACGGTGACACCTTCTTGCCTTCCGTCAGGTAGGGCAGGCTGTTCTCCAGGCCGATCATGCGCGGCAGGCGCTGTGTGCCGCCACCGCCGGGCAGCAGGCCAAGGGTGACCTCCGGCAGGCCGAGCTGGATGCGCTCATCGTCCAGCGCGATGCGGTGGTGGCAGGCCAGGCAAAGCTCCAGGCCGCCGCCGAGGGCCGTGCCGTTGATTGCGGCCACAACAGGCTTGCCGCAGGTTTCAATGGCGCGCATCTGCCCTTTGAGGTCGGCGATCATGCGCTCGAAGTCTTCGGCCTGGTCGCGTGTGACCTTGTAGAGCTCGTTGAGATCACCTCCGGCAAAAAACGTCTTTTTGCCAGAGGTGAGGATGATGCCCCGGATTCTCTCCAGATCCTTTTCCAGCCGGGCTGCTGTTTCGGTCAGCGCGGCCCGGAAGTCGGCGTTCATCGTGTTGGCGGACTGACCGGGCATGTCGATGGTCAGTGTGAGAATGTTCTGGTCGTCGATGTCGTAATGAATCGCACTCATGGTAAAAAGTCCTTTGAAGTCCCGGCTTAGCAACGTTCGATGATGGTGGCGATACCCATGCCGCCACCCACGCACAGGGTGGCCAGGCCGTAGCGCTGGTCACGGCGCTCCAGCTCATCGAGCAGGGTGCCGAGAATCATGGCCCCTGTGGCACCGAGCGGGTGCCCCATGGCAATAGCGCCGCCGTTGACGTTGATCTTCTCGTCAGGAACGGACAGCTCCCGCTGGAACCGCATCACGACCGAGGCAAACGCCTCGTTGACCTCAAACAGGTCAATGTCCTCGGCGGTCAGACCGGCTTTTTCAAGCGCCTTTCGACTGGCCGGTGCCGGGCCGGTGAGCATGATGGTCGGATCGGTGCTGGTGACCGCGGTGGAAATGATCCGGGCCCGCGGGGTCAGGCCCATGGCGCGGCCTTTCTCCTCGCTGCCAATCAGCAGGGCAGTGGCACCATCCACCATGCCGGATGAATTGCCGGCGTGGTGCACGTGCTCGATCTTTTCAACGTGGTGGTACTTTTCGCGGGCCACCCCGTCGAAGCCCATTTCACCGATTTGCTGGAAAGAGGGCTTGAGCTGGCTCAGCGACTCCAGTGACGTACTGCCCCGGACATGCTCGTCACGGTCCAGGATGGTCACGCCGTTCTGGTCGGTCACCGGAATAATGGACCGCTTGAAGTAGCCGTTCTCCCAGGCGTTGGCCGCCTTCTTCTGGGACTGGACGGCGAAGTTGTCCACGTCCTCCCGGCTGAGTCCTTCCAGGGTGGCGATCAGGTCGGCGCCAATGCCCTGTGGCATGAAGCCGGTATGCAGGTTGGTGGCCGGATCGGTCGCCCATGCGCCTCCGTCAGAGCCCATTGGCACGCGGGACATGGACTCCACGCCGCCCGCGACGACCAGGTCTTCCCAGCCGGAGCGGACTTTCATGGCGGCCAGGTTGACCGCCTCCAGGCCGGAGGCGCAGAAGCGATTAAGCGTGACGCCAGCGACCACATCGTCCCAGTCGGCGGCCAGGGCGGCGGTTTTGGCGATGTCGGCACCCTGGTCACCGATTGCGGTCACACAGCCCATCACGATGTCGTCCACCTGTTTGGTGTCCAGCTCATTGCGGTTTTCCAACGCCTTGAGCACGGTCGTCAACAGGCTGATGGGTTTGACGCTGTGCAGCGAACCGTCCTTTTTGCCGCGCCCCCGTGGGGTGCGCACGGCGTCGAAAATGTAGGCGTCTGTGGTCATCGAGGAACCTCTTGTCTGTTGCGAACGCGCCGTGGATGCGGCGCGGCGATGGCTGAAACCGTGTCACGATAGCGCCCGGTGCCCGGCCCGGTAATGGCGAGGCTCGCCAACTGAATTGACTAAACAGCTCATCGAACTGTGGGGCTGGCCTGACAGATCGGTTATCAGGACCTAGGATGACAGTATCGCGGACAGATGGGGAGCAGTCATGTCTTTGCGGGATGGTATTGATAATTTCTACGAGCGACTGGTAGCGGACGAGGTGGATCGACAGCGTGAGCCCGGCGACGAGCCGGACTTTCTTGAGGATGTGATGTGCGTGTCCCTCAACGCCCTGCCGCCGCGCTACTACCGTCACAGCATCGATATGATGTTCTATCTGTCGGCCATGGAGATGGCAGAGATGGAAGAGCGGGTTTCACGGGCTGTGACCGACGCTTTTGCGTACGTTCGCGGTCACACCCGGTCCGATTAGGCGACAGAATCAGGTGGCCCAGTAGTCGAGCGCGGCCATCAGTCTCTGCTGCAGTTCGGTGGCTGGCGTCTCATCCGCAGCACACCAGCAGGCGATCAGTCGTTCCAGCTCCTGCTCCTCGTTGGTCTGCTCGGAGCTGCCACTCATACCAGCCGCCAGGCGTTCGACCTGTTGCGCCATTCGGATGTTCTGATCGTGTTCGGGCGAGGGTGCCCCGGTGGCGATTTCCAGTCGCACTGCGATGATTGTCGGCTCCGGTATCGGGTCGGGCAATGCGACGTCCGGCGACTGTTCATCCCGCGTGCCTTCTTGGATCTCACGCTTCCAGCGCGCGACCAGCCCCGACCGGTGACTCTTGTCGAGTTGCCGTTGCACCATCTCGCGCTCCGCGTCCACTTCGGAGCGCAGCATGCTGGGTGTCGATTTCGGGACCGTAGCCGACCGGAGGCGTTTGGCCAGATCCCGCAAGGCCGATTCTTCAGGGTCGTTGTTCCGCGTTTGACGGCTTTCCGCTAGCAGGGTTTCAAGCGTGTTGATGGCGTCCCGGTCACGGCTGGCTTGCTCGGCCTTGGCTTCTTCACGACGGGCGAAAATCGCATCGCAGGCGGCCCGAAAGGCCTTCCAGAGACGGCGGTCTTCCCGGTGCCGGGTAATGCCGATCTGTTCCCACTCCCTCTGAAGCGCCTTGGCGCCGGCCATGGCGTCGCCGAGCGGCTCATGCCCGATCAGCGCTTCGGCACGGCTGACGATGTCCGCTTTGGCCGCTTCGTTGCGCGCCCGCTCTTCATCAAGCGGTTTGCCGATTGTTTTCAGAAGCCGGTCGAAGCGTTTCTGGACCGGGCGATTGGCCCGGAAATCGACGGGCCACGCATCGCGCCATTCCTGACGGGCGACCCGGTGAATCCGTTCGACGGATTTCCAGTCGACCTGATCCCAGTCCGCCTCGTCAATAAAGGTGGCAAGTTGATCACAGATGGCTTCACGGGTCCGGACATTCGTCATTTTAAGTTCGGACTTGGCGGCGAAGTAATCCTGGCACGGCGCGAAGGCCCGATCCGCTGCCTCCTTGAAGCGGTGCCAAAGGGCCTGGTTGGACGAGCCGCCCAGTGCACGCCACTCCTGCTGCAGCTCCTGGATGCGCGTCGCCTTGGCTTCGGGCTCCATATGCTGCTCGGCCAGATACTCCATGGCGTCGCATAGTTCTTCCTGCTTGGGACGGGTGGCAAACCCCTGCCAGTCCCGGAGCTCCTGAACCTGTCGGCCCAGTCGGGTCAGTCGGGCCTGACGGCTGGCGCCATGGTGGTGGTCGAGGCTGTCAAAAAGCTGCTTGGCCTTGCGGTGGAGCTGTCGGGATTCCCGGAGAAGATTGTCCTCCAAAGCCCGTTCCAGCTGTTCCAGGGCATCGTCCAGGGCTCGCTGCTGGGCTTTCTGGTCAGAGGCGGCAGCCTGGCGGGCCAGCCTGGCTTCCCCAAGGCGTTCACGAGCCTGGTGAAGCAGGCTGGGTTCCGGGAAATCCGACGGCCAGTCAATGGTCGTCAGTTGCTGGCGGAGCTGGTCACTGTCGGGCGTTTCGGCCTCTGTCAGTTCACGCAGTGTCGGTTCCGACTGTTCCAGGCGCTGGCGCGCTGCGATGTACCCTCGCAGTCCCAGCATCAGAGATTGGTAGTCCTTCTGCTCGGCACGATCCACCTCAGTATCGCGGGTGGCCTCCAGCCAGCGGTTCTCCTGGGTTTTCTGCAAGGCGTCGAGGGAGGACAGCGATGCAGCCTGGTTCGGATCACTGGACTGCAGCTCGTCCATGGTTTCCCGGAGCAGTTGGAGTGTGGCGTTGCGTTCCGCCTTTTTACCTTCCGCTTCCTGACCCTGACGGGCTTCCTCCTCCAGGGATTTCTGGCGCTGGTAACAAGCATCCAATGCGTTCAGGAAGCGGGTTTCCTGATCCACTGAGGCCTGCTCACGGCAGTTCTGCCACTCCTGTCGCAGCTTCTCCAGTTGAGGGCCGTAGAGTGTCGTGTCCTGGGTATCGGCGTGGGCCTTGGCCTGTCGGATCAGCTCGTCAATAGTCGCCTGTGTCCGGGCCTGGCGCTCCTGTTCGCTGCGCAGTGCCTGGAGCTTGCGTTTGGCAAGCTGGTAGACCCCTTTGTCCCGACCCTTGGCGGCCTTCTGGATGGCCTGCAGGTCGCTCTCCGACTCCACGCGTTCGGTGGCGGCGCGACGCAGAGCAGCGGTTTGTCCTTCGGTGGCATAGCGACGCAGTTCCGCCGAGTCAGCTTCGGCGACAATGCTCTCGGGACCCTCCTCACCACTGGCGAGAAGCTGGCGCAGCAGATCCCTCTCTTCGGGGTGATCCAGCTTTCGTTCGGTGTCGAGGACACTCTGACGGTCCCGGCTGGCCAGATCGTTGATGCGCTGGGTAATGACGCCACGCAGATTCGCGGGCGCCTGTCGGTAGACATCAATGAGCATGGCCGGGTCTGGTAGCCGGGCGATGGCAGCCTGTCGTTCTTCATTGGAGTCGGCGTCGGTTGCCAGGTGTTTCAGGGCTCTCAGGTCACTGTCGCGTGTTGGGTCGAGTCGTTCGATGACTGCCCCGGCTGAATCGCCCTTGTTTCTCCGGGATTTGAAGAACTGCTTGATCAATGCCGCCATGATGCACCTCTGTACCATGAGTTGACCGGCCATTGTGTGGCCGGAATCGGCCGGCCCTCTGAGGGCTGCGCCGAGTGGGACACCCGTTGCTTGGGGTGGAAACGACGGCCGCCCGGAGCGATGTCGGCGGGCGACCAGAGAGGGTTCCCAGTCTAAATCGTCTGGCGGATTGTGCATAATGGCATTTTCAGTGGGCTGACAGGAGGCGTGATGGCTGGGATCAGTGACAGCGGCGATGGCGAGGATGTTGAGCACCGGTTGCGATCGACGGCGCTCAAAATGCTGGCCCGGCGCGAGCACAGCCGGCAGGAGATGTTTTTCAAGCTGATCCGCCGGCGTTTTCCCGAAGCGGTGATTGACTCGGTGCTGACCGACTTCGAGGCGCAGGGGTGGCTTGATGACGCGCGGTTCGCAGAAGTGTATGCCCGCCAGAGACGGGAACTGAATTACGGCCCGCTGCGCATTGAAAGTGAGTTGCAGCAGCGAGGCATTGGTTTTGTTCCGGAGGAACTGAAGGCGATGTCGGATGGGGACTGGGTCGCCCATGCCCTGGATGCCCGGAAGCGACGCTTTGGAGTCGGTGCGCAGGCGCTGGAGTGGGACAGTAAGGTTCGCCAGGCCCGGTTTCTGGCACAGCGGGGCTTTACAGGCGAGCAGGCAGAACGGGCCCTTGCGGTAACGGCAGAAGGCGCCGAGTAAGCCCTGAGGCTGCCCGGGAGTTACAGTGTCGGGGGCGCCTCGCCCAGCATCCTGTTGAGGCGCGGGGGACCGGGCCGGTTGTCCGCGGATTGGGGGTCCCCGGAGCCGTCGAGTGAGGGCAGCGGGGGGATCACCGGCTGGTTCCGGTGCGTCGACTCATCATCATTGGGGCGCAACCAACGCAGGACATCGTAGTAGCGACGGATGTTCTGGACGTAAACGACCGGTTCATACCCGCGCGCATAGCCGTGCTCTGTTTTGGTGTACCACTGTTTTTCAGCCAGCCTTGGCAGGTACTCCTTGACGTCCGCCCAGCGGTGAGGGTCATCGCCGCCACGCTGTGTCAGTTTCCGGGCGTCTTCGAGGTGGCCCATGCCGACGTTATAGGCGGCGAGGGCGAACCAGGTCCGGTCCGGTTCCGGGATATCCTCAGGGATACGACGCCGCATAGTCCGGAAGTACTGAGCGCCACCATCAATGCTCTGCTCGGCGTTGCGCCGATTGTCGATGCCAACATACCGGGCCGTCGATCGCGTCAGCATCATTAGCCCGCGAACCCCGGTGGGCGAGACGGCGTTGGGGCGCCAGTGGGATTCCTGGTAGCCGATGGCGGCGAGCAGCCGCCAGTCGAGGTCATAGTGATCCGCGGTGCTTCTGAAAATGGCCTGATAGCGCGGCAGCCGGTTGCGAACGTGGTAGAGAAAGGTTCGCGCGCCAACGTAGTCGAGTCGATCAAGGTGGCCGAAGAAACGTTCGCGCAGATGGGCCAGCGTGCCGTCTGACTGCAGGTCGCGCATCATCTGGTCGGCCAGCTTGCGTAGTGAGCCATCCTGCTGGCGTGGAAGGAGCCAGGCGACCGGTCTCGGTTCGGTCAGGGCGACCCCTTTCTTGACATCGGGAAAGTACACGTGATTGAGCGCCAGGTCTGTCGAGTCCACGACGGCGACGCCCACTTCGCCGGTATTGACCCGTTTCAGAATCTCGACGGTGGTGAGCTTCGGGTGCGGAATCCAGCGTATGTTGTCCTGGGTTTGCCGGAGCTCTTTCAGCGGCTCGATGTGATTGGAATTCTCAACGGTGTGCACGACCCGACCGCTAAGCGCCTCCGGCGCCCGCACCGGTTTCACATCCCGGTTGTACACGACGGTGGAGGTGAGTGTCAGTGACGTCGTTACGGTCTGAAATCGATCTTTTCGCTCGGGTCCGGGTGCAAACCCTCCCATGCCGATGTGGGCATAGCTGTTGTCCAGCACGGACACAATCTTGTCGTAGTCGTCGACCACACGCAGGCGAAGTTCCACGCCCAGCCGCTTGGCCAGCCGCTGGACGAGCTCGTATTCGAATCCTGTCGCTCCATGAGGGCCCTCAAAGTAGACCGAGGGCGAGCGTCGGGTGATGACGTGAAGGACGCCCTCCTGGCGAATTTCAGTCACGGTGGATGGCCGTGAGCAGCCTGTGAGCAGAACCACGGTGCCAACGAGCAGGCCGATGAGGCTCACAACCAGCCCGCGAGCCGGTTGGGTATCGGCGAGGTGGGTCGGGAGTGAAGCGGGGACCGGTATTGCTTCCCGTTGCTTGGGTGACAAGGGGACTGCTTCAGACAAACTACGGAATCTCCCTTCAATCAGACGTGAGAACCCTGGCCATCCGAAACCGCCACCCGACTGATTGACTCCCGGGCAGAGGCGAGTCAATGGTCGGCGAGACGGATGGTCACCGGACTCCGATGCCTTGCTCTATATGGATGGTCGCCCAAGGAGTCAGAGGGGTCAATTGGCCGAATCGGGGGATCACGCCCGCTCGTCGGCCATAAGCGTGGATTTCGTCCGCCCAAATCTGTATCCAAGGGGCGCTTTCCAGTATCATTGCGCCCGATTCCGGGGCCGGTGAAAGCGGCCCACATCAGTCATCCCCTGATCACTACAGGATCGTTTCGTCATGCTGGAACTTCGCGGTGCGCCCGCCCTGTCTACCTTCCGTGCCGGGAAACTCCTGGAACAGCTCCAGTCCGCCGTGCCGTCGGTGTCCGGTCTTGATGCTGAGTTCATGCACTTTGTTGATGTTGCGGACGCGTTGTCGGAACGCGACCAGTCAGTGCTTGATCGTCTGCTGACCTATGGGCCCAGCGGGCAGGTCGCATCGACGGATGGTGTCCTGTTTCTTGTTGTGCCGCGCCCGGGCACGATTTCGCCATGGTCGAGCAAGGCGACGGACATTGCCCGGATCTGTGGCCTCAAGGGCATTCGCCGGATTGAACGCGGAGTGGCGTATCACGTTCGGGCGGGGAACAAGCTCAGGCCGGAGGAACGCGAGGCGATTGCCGCGCTCCTGCATGATCGCATGACAGAGCGGGTGTTCCACGAGACCGGCGGCGCGGAACTGTTGTTCAATCAGGACGAGCCACGCCCGCTGGATCGGGTACCGCTGCGCTCCGGTGGCCGTCAGGCGCTGGTGTCTGCCAACGACGCCCTGGGGCTGGCGCTTGCTGACGATGAGATTGACTACCTGCTCGAGGCCTTCCGGAAGCTGGATCGGGACCCGACCGACGTGGAGCTGATGATGTTCGCCCAGGCGAACTCCGAGCACTGTCGTCACAAGATCTTCAATGCCTCCTGGGACATCGATGGAGAAGCTCAGGAAAAATCGTTGTTTGCGATGATCCGCAATACGCACGAGATGAGTCAGGAAGGGGTGTTGTCTGCCTACCGGGACAATGCGTCCGTCATTCGTGGTTCGCACGCCGGGCGTTTCTTTCCGGACCCGGAAACCGGCGTTTACCAGTATCACCCGGAAGACATCCACATCCTCATGAAGGTGGAGACGCACAACCATCCCACCGCCATCTCGCCCTATGCCGGGTCGGCGACCGGCTCAGGCGGTGAGATTCGGGATGAAGGCGCGACGGGGACCGGCGGCAAGCCCAAAGCCGGCCTGACGGGGTTTACCGTGTCCAACCTCAACCTGCCCGGTGACCCGCAGCCCTGGGAAAGCGCCTATGGGCAGCCGGAGCGGATTGCCACGCCGCTGGACATCATGATCGACGCGCCGGTGGGCGGGGCCTCGTTCAACAATGAATTCGGGCGCCCAAACCTGGCCGGTTACTTCCGCTCCTTCGAGCAGACGGTTCCGGGAGCCGGCGGGGATGAGGTTCGGGGCTATCATAAACCGATCATGATCGCGGGCGGTCTGGGGAATATCCGGGCCGATCACGTGGAGAAGTCCGAGATCCCAACCGGTGCCCGGCTGATCGTTCTGGGCGGACCGGCCATGCTCATCGGTCTGGGTGGCGGTGCGGCGTCCTCCATGGACTCCGGAAGCAGCCATGAGAACCTGGACTTCGCATCGGTCCAGCGGGACAACCCGGAGATGGAGCGTCGGTGCCAGGAAGTCATCGACCGGTGTTGGCAGATGGGCGAGGCGAACCCCATCGCGTTTATCCATGATGTGGGGGCGGGCGGTCTGTCCAATGCCATGCCGGAGCTGGTCAAGGACGGTGGTCGGGGCGGACGCTTTGAGCTGCGTGATATCCCCAGCGATGAGCCCGGCATGTCGCCGCTCGAAATCTGGTGCAATGAGTCCCAGGAGCGCTATGTGCTGGCGGTTGGGGAAGACGATATGGCGCGGTTTGACGAGCTGTGCCGCCGCGAGCGCTGCCCGTACGCCGTGGTTGGACAGGCGACGGACGAGTCCAGTCTGGAGCTGACCGATTCCTACTTTGATGACCGGCCAGTCGATCTGCCCATGGACGTGCTGTTTGGCAAGCCGCCGAAGATGCACCGCAGTGTTCAGCGCCAGTCTTTTGCCAAGTCTGTCTTCGACTCGAGCCGGGTCGATCTCGATGAGGCCGCGCGGCGGGTGATGCGGCTGCCCTCAGTGGGAAGTAAGAGCTTTCTGATCACCATCGGTGATCGCACGATTACCGGGCTCGTCGCCCGGGACCAGATGGTCGGCCCCTGGCAGGTGCCGGTCAGTGATGTGGCCGTGACCGCGTCGAGTTTTGATGCGTACACCGGCGAGGCCATGGCGATGGGTGAACGGACGCCGGTGGCAACCATCAATGCGCCGGCCTCGGGCCGCATGGCAGTGGGTGAGGCGATCACCAATCTGGCGGCATCGGCGATCGGTCAACTCTCGGACATTCGCCTCTCGGCCAACTGGATGGCGGCCGCGGGTCATCCGGGCGAGGATGAGAACCTGTATGAGACCGTCAGGGCGGTCGGGATGGAACTGTGTCCGGCGCTGGGTATTGCGATCCCGGTCGGCAAGGATTCCATGTCGATGAAGACTGTCTGGGAGGATGAGCGCGATGAGCAGAAGAGTGTGACATCGCCGCTGTCGCTGATTGTCAGCGGCTTTGCGCCGGTCAGTGACGTTCGTCGCACCCTGACCCCGGAGATCCGATCGGACAAGGGTGAGACGGACCTCATTCTGATCGATCTGGCCGCGGGGCAGAACCGGCTTGGTGGCTCGGCACTGGCTCAGGTGTACGGCCAGGTGGGGGCGGTCGCGCCTGACCTGGATGACCCCGAGGATCTCAAGGCCTTTTTTGCCGTGATTCAGGGGCTGAATCGGGACGGCAAGCTGTTGGCTTACCACGACCGTTCCGACGGTGGTCTCTACACCACGCTGGCGGAAATGGCATTTGCCGGTCACACCGGCCTGACCGTGCGCCTCGACGGCCTGGCGGAGTCATCAGATCACTTTGCGCGGGAACTCTTTAACGAAGAGCTCGGCGCGGTCATCCAGGTCCGCCGGGAGGACACGCCGTTTGTCCTGCAGCAATTCAATGGAGCCGGACTGGGTGAGCACACCTCCGTCATCGGCGCGCCGAACACCGAGGATCAGTTGCGATTCCTGTTCGACGATCAGCCGGTTCTGGAAGCGCCCCGTGCGGAAATGCAACGACTCTGGTCGGAAACCAGCTTCCGGATCCAGTCGGAGCGTGACAACGCCAACTGTGCCCAGCAGGAGTACGACAATCTGCTCAACACCGACGACCCGGGGCTCAACACCCATCTGACATTCGATCCGGCTGAGGATGTTGCTGCACCGGCCGTGCACACCGGTCGTCGCCCACCGGTTGCCGTCCTGCGAGAGCAGGGCGTCAACGGCCAGTCCGAGATGGCGGCGGCGTTTGATCGTGCCGGTTTTGAGGCGATCGACGTGCATATGAGTGATCTGCTGTCTGGTGTCCGTACCCTGGACGATTTTCCGGCACTGGTGGCCTGCGGCGGTTTCTCATACGGTGACGTACTGGGCGCGGGGGAAGGCTGGGCAAAATCCATCCTGTTTAACGGGCGCGTCCGGGACCAGTTCAGCCGCTTCTTCGATCGCGACGAAACGCTGGCTCTGGGGGTCTGCAATGGCTGCCAGATGCTGTCGAACCTGCGAGAACTCATTCCGGGGACGGATCATTGGCCCCGCTTTGTGAGGAACGAGTCGGAGCAGTTCGAGGCGCGCCTCGCTCTGGTGGAAGTGCAGGAGTCGCCTTCCGTGGTGCTGGATGGTATGGCCGGCTCCCGGCTGCCGATCGCGGTGGCCCATGGTGAAGGACGTGTGGAATTTGCGTCGCCGCAACAGGCCGCCTCGCTTGAAGATCAGAATCTGATTGGCCTTCGCTACGTGGATCATGCAGGTCGGACGACTGAGCGCTACCCCTTCAACCCCAACGGCTCTCAGGCCGGCATGACGGGCCTGTGCAATGCCGACGGGCGGGTCACCATCATGATGCCGCACCCGGAGCGTGTGTTCCGAACGGTGCAGCACTCCTGGCATCCCGACGCCTGGGGTGAGGATGCGCCCTGGTTGCGGTTGTTCCGCAATGCGCGCCGAGCATTGGACTGAATGGCGCGTTGAGCTGACAATACCTCCGATACGTCGGAGGTATTTTTTTGTCTTTGGGGTGGCTGGTAACGGCCGATGTTACGCCTCGTGACAGGCGTAACGGCTGCAAGGTGATTCGGCAAACAACCGGCGTAACATCGCTGGGTAAAGCGCCTAAAAACCGTCTGATTGGTGTTGAAATAAGGGGATTCAGGCCTTGACTTTGATGTCTTATGCACATCCGGGGGTTCTGGTCGAGCGGTTTTTAAACAAATGCCGATTTCATAGTTATAAACCTGAATCAAATTTTTAAGTCATTGAAATGAAAGAGTTTTTGTCTTGCGGTGATTTTGTCGCCAATTTGAGGGGTGGGCCCTAGTGACAGGGGCTGAGAGCCTGTTCCCAAAAACTATCCCCAGAGTTATCCACAGATTCTGTGAGTAACTCCTTTCAGTCCGGTGATGACGGCTCTCAACGCTGCGTTAGAGCTTAAGTCAGCACCCAGTCAAAGACAGGAGGAGAGCTATGTACAAGCTGTGTTACTTCGTTCCCGAGTCCCATCTGGAGTCATCCAAGCAAGCCATCTTCGAATCGGGGGCAGGGCGTATCGGGGATTACGACTGCTGTGCCTGGCAGTGTCCTGGCGAGGGGCAGTTTCGCCCGCTCGATGGGAGTGATCCCTATCTGGGGCAGCAGGGAGAGATTGAAAAAGTGCGGGAGTACAAGGTGGAACTGGTGTGCCGTGACGAGCTGATTCACGACGCCATCGCTGCATTGAAACGGGGGCATCCCTATGAGGAGCCGGCGTATGAGGTGTTTCAGCTCGCGATGTCCAGCTGAAAAAACTGCCGTCCGGGGGTTATTGCCCGAGACGGCGCTGAATGTCGGTTACCCGGACCGGGAATGCTTCTTTCTTGCTGTCTTCAATGAAATGGCTCAGGGATTCCTGGACGGTCGGAAATGCCATTTCGTCCCAGGGTAGGTCATCGGGGGCGAACAGGCGAACCTCCAGGGACTCCTCCCCGGCTCCGAATTCGCCATCGAGCAGGCTGGCGCGGAAGAACATGTGGACCTGATCAATGTGCGTCACATGCATGATGGTGTACAGACCTTCAATCCGGACGCCAGCCAGAGCTTCCTCGAGCGTTTCCCTTCGGGCGGCCTCGACCGTTGTCTCCCCGTTCTCCATAAACCCCGCGGGCAGCGTCCAGTAGCCATGCCGGGGCTGGATCGCTCGCCGGCACATCAGAATCCGGCCCTCCCAGACCGGAATGGTCCCGGCGACGATGCGTGGGTTTTGATAGTGAATCCGGTCGCAGTGATCACAGACGAAACGATGTCGGTTGTCACCCTCCGGAATCCGGCTGATCAGTGGTTGGCCACAATGACTGCAATAATTCATGAAGTACCTCGTTGCTGTATGATGCCAGTATACCGGGGCAATCAATGACGTCGAGCCGGGTCGCGCCCTCAGTAATGGCGCCCCGACGTGTTTCAGGAGAGAGCGTCGTTTTGTACGAACAGATCCGCAACAGGTTGTCGGACTATGCGCCACAGCAACTGGCGCTGGATTATCCGGAGGCGGCCATTCTCGTGCCGGTTGTCGATTGTGGCGGAGAGCCCGGTTTGATTTTGACGCAGCGCGCGGCTCATCTGAAAACGCACCGCGGTCAGGTTGCTTTTCCGGGAGGCAAGCGCGATTCCGGGGATGCGTCTCTCGAACATACCGCGCTGCGGGAAACCCATGAGGAGATTGGGCTGCCAGGCGCCTCGGTCTCCGTGGCCGGACGGTTGAGCCAGGTCATGTCGCTGCACCGGATTCTCGTCACGCCATACGTGGGTGTGGTCGAAGGGAAGCCTGAGCTGCAAGCCAACCCGGGGGAAATTGACAGCATTTTCACAGTCCCGATTTCCTTTTTTATGGAGGACGACCGGTTGCGTACGGATACGCTCGGGTTTCAGGATCACACTCTGTATGTCCCCTGTTACCAGTGGGGGCAGTATCACATCTGGGGGTTGTCTGCGGTGGTGCTCGTGGATTTCCTTAATGCGGTATACGGAGCGGGTATCGATCTTCTGGAGCCGCCGCACGAATGAGTCCGGGCCCGTGTGACGATACCTGTCGGGAACAATTTCAAGAGGTCGATTATGCAGTTCAGGTTGGGTGATAAGTCTCCGCGGTTTGAGGGTGGTGGGCACTTTGTGGCGCCGAACGCCACCGTTATTGGTGATGTGCTGCTTGAGGATAGCAGCAGTGTCTGGTTCAACGCCGTCATACGGGGTGATAACGACCTGATTACGATCGGCCCTGAGTCAAACGTGCAGGATGGCAGTGTGTTGCACACCGATCCGGGCATCAAGCTGACCCTGGGCCGTGGTGTGACCGTGGGCCATCAGGTCATGCTGCACGGGTGCGATATCGGTGATTATTCCCTGGTTGGTATCAACGCGGTCGTCCTTAACGGGGCGAAAATTGGCAAACACTGCCTGATTGGCGCCAACACTCTCATTCCGGAAGGGATGGAAGTGCCTGACGGCTCGATGGTGGTTGGCTCCCCCGGTAAGATTAAGCGGGAGCTCAATGAGAATCAGCGTAAAATGCTGGAGCTCAGCGCCGGACACTACGTCCAGAACGCAGAGCGTTACGTGAAAGAACTGGAAGCGCTGGAGGAATGATGTCTGGCGACGTTACGCCATCCCCCTGCGTGTCAATCTGCGCTCTGGATGATGACGATGTCTGTATCGGTTGTCAGCGCACCGGTTATGAGATTGCGCGTTGGGGTGTGATGACCGAGGAAGAGCGCCGGGAGGTCCTGAAAAAGGTGGCCGAGCGTGAAGACGGTGTGGCCCTCTAGATCGGTGAACGGATTTTTCTGTCATCGTGTTGACACACACCGTGGGGGCTGTAGAATGCGCATTCCTTTCGAGGCACAGCCCAATAGCGGGATGTCTTGGAAGAGGCAACCGACTGATTTTCTGGCTTTTTCATTGGTTTGAAAATAACGGTTGACAACAAAGAGATTTGGCGTATCATGCGCGGTCTCTTAAGGGCGAAAGCCCAGCTCTTTAAAAAGCAGACTGAGTAATTCGTGTGGGCGCTGGTTCGGT
>NZ_QEKQ01000002.1 GCF_003096655.1 Tamilnaduibacter salinus
AACAGGAAAAGCCCAGCCATAGGTTGGGGAACAATGAACGACACAAAAAGGCTGGGATGGGGGCTCTGGGGAGCGTTTTTCTACAGCCTCGTTAGCAGCTGTACCCACCCCTCCACGATCTTGCCTGATGAGTAAAAAAGGGATAATTTGTACTCATGGAAGAATTCGAGTTCGACGACGAAAAGAGCAGGGCCAATCTTGCAAAGCATGGAATTGACTTCGACACGGCCCAAGAGCTCTGGCAAGACCCTGATCTTCTGGAAATTCAGGCTAAGACAGAAGGCGAGCCGCGCTTTCTCATCATTGGCCGGGTAGGAGCAAAGCATTGGTCTGCTGTCGTTACCTATAGGGAAGGCCGAATCCGCCTGATCTCTGTCAGGCGGTCTCGCAAGAGAGAGGTGGAGCTGTATGAATGCTGAAGACTTCGACGAAAAGTTTGATGCGGATAAGCAAGATGTCGTTGACGACCTGGACCTTTCGACAGCACGTCGGGTGAACCAGGAACAGAAGCGTATCAATGTTGATTTTCCGTCCTGGGTTGTCGAGGCGTTGGATCGCGAAGCAGCGCGAATAGGTGTCACTAGACAGTCGATTATCAAGGTCTGGCTGGTTGAGCGCCTGGAAGCTGATGCTGCTAACAAGGCGCTTAACGGTGACGCCGCAAGCGGCGCACGTTGAGGCTGTAGAAAAAGTCCCGGAATCGCCGATCCGGCTCTGGTAGCATCGACCCATCGCTGGCTGACAAGGACCCGTCTTCCATCATGCCCCGTTTCAAGCCCTACAACTACGACCAGGACGCCATGGTCGTGATCAACTACCAGGACCAGATTCAGCCCGGCACCTTCGAGTACGCGGTGCATTACCTCATTTAGCACAAGCTGGATTTGTCGGTCTTCCATCCCCGGTATCGCAACGAGGACACCGGACGGCAGGCCTACAATCCTGCTCAAGATCATCCGGTTCGCCGACTAAAAGGCAAGGGACGACAGGTGTCCTACACTGCGAGCACGAAACGCGGTCCGACCTACACCGACTGGATGAAGCAGCGCGTAGATAGCCAACAGGGCAAGTCTGTTTACAGCCCTCGAATGTCGGTGGTGGAGCCGGTGTTCGGCAACATCGGCACGATCAAGGGACTGAACCGGTTCAGCCATAGAGGGGAGAAAAAGAGCAGGGCCAGTGGCAGCTTTACTGCCTCGTCCACAATATCGAGAAACTGGCCAATTATGGGCGGATGGCGGCATAAGGCAGTGCTTCGGAATAGCTGCTCCAAGCGCTTTTATGGGGCGCATCAGGACCCGGCAGTGGTCGGTTAAACAAGAAAACAGGAAAAGACCCAGCCATGGGCTTGGGGCCAATCTACGAAATAAAAAGGCTATAACGGGGGCTCTTAGGAGCGTTTTTCTACAGCCTCGTTGGACGGCAAACTTTGACACAACACACAAAACCTAAAGAAGGAGGCAACTATGTGGGGCTGGAAACCTGTAGAACGAAACATTGAACCTAGCGTTACCCTGGAACAGGCACGCTCTATCATGAAAGAGGCCGGATTCGACGAGCACGTCACTAATCCTGACCACGTCATCTTTCGGCGCACCGGAACGCAACTCGCTGTTAAGGGTGAGAAGTTTCCGATTGAAGTCGCACTCGCCACATCAGAGGGAGGACTTTTCCTTCAGGTCCGTTACGACACTTTCGCGCTCTTTGATACCGGCGACCTTGCCAAACTGGCAGATGAGCTCGTCGCAAAGCTTGGATGATAGGGTATTACCACAAATGCCCAACAAACGGATGCAGCCAGACCTCGCTATCGCTCGGCTGCTGATCCGCCGCGTTTTAGGGTTGCGGAGGTTGGATCTAGATATGAACTACGAAGAGGCAGTGCGGAGCGTCTGGCGCCACGCCGAAGCCGCGCCGACTGATGAGGCGGAGCAGATGAAAGAGATCATCCGTTACGCCACGCTGGCTCCCTCCGGGCACAACACACAGTGCTGGCGGTTTCGGCTCGGGAATCGTTCCATTGCGATCCTGCCGGATTTGTCCCGGCGTACCCCAGTGGTTGACCCGGATGACCATCATCTTTTCGTGTCGCTGGGATGCGCTACCGAGAACCTCGTCCAAGCGGCAAGGGCATTCGGCTTGAAAGGCAATGCGGAATTCAGCCCCGAATCCGGTGGAGTAATAACGGTCGGGCTGGAACAATCGAAGGCGGAAGAATCGCCTCTGTTCAAAGCAATTCCCCGTCGGCAATGCACACGAACCGACTTTGATGGTAAACCGCTTGCTCCCGAAGAACTGCGACTGCTCGAAGCGGCGGGAACCGGGAATGGCGTTGCGGTCATTCTGCTGACCGAACGCGAAGCCATGGAAAAAGTTCTTGAATATGTGGTTGAGGGCAACACGTTGCAGACCAACAACCCGGCTTTTGTGAATGAGCTGGAGAGTTGGATTCGCTTCAGTGATGGCGAAGCGATCCGATCCGGGGATGGGTTGGCGGCCCGATCGACCGGAAACCCCCCGGCTCCGCGCTGGCTGGGGAGGCTACTATTTCGCACTTTCTTTCGTGCGAAACCGGAGAATGACAAGAATGCCCGTCACATCCGTAGTTCGGCGGGAATCGCAGTGTTTGTCTCGGATGTCGATGATAGAAATCACTGGGTTGAGGCAGGCCGCTGTTATGAGCGCTTTGCGCTACAAGCGACAGCGCTGGGAATTCGGAACGCCTTTGTGAATCAGCCTGTCGAGGAGTCCGGGCTTCGCCCCGAATTCGCCAAGGCCCTGGGGCTGGGTGACCGGAGACCCGATCTCGTCGTACGCTTTGGCCGGGGAAAGGAAATGCCGAGATCGTTGCGGCGTCCAGTGGAGTCGGTATTGGTTTGAAAAACAACAATGGCGTTAACAGGCATGATAAGGACATGGAGGCATTAGTTGCTTGCTCCGGACGAAGCAGAGAAAGCCTCAGAAGCTATTTTAGAGCCCAGCCGCGAGCGGCTTGCCAAGAAGCAGCGAAAAAGGCTTAGATGGTCGGTACGTTTTCAGAAATTCCGAGTAGCGCTTCTAGGTTTCATCGTTGGTGGCCTGCTGGGAGATTACTTTTTTGGGGATCTGTATCCCTGGAATGTGGTGGGGCTGGCTATAGGTCTCTTCGTTGCAGCAATACTCCGGCGCTTTCCCGTGCCTGTTAACAAGTAGCTCCAGTACGTTCCGGCCCTACGGGCCTCCACCGGACGTGCTAAAGCGCGCCGCTGAGCAAGTCGTTAGTGGTCTGTGGCTCCGGGCCTTTCGTTGGCTGTGTGCCAGGGCCTCGGCGGAAAGTTGGCAGAAAACCGGAAATGTCGGTGCTCGGCCAACGCCGTCAGCATCGGAGAGCGAATTGGTAGCTCAGTCGAGTTCTGTTCCGGTTGGAGAAGTTGGTGCCAGGGTCGTGGGGCTGTCCGGCGCAAGCCAGTTGCAGATCCGCTACCCTTGAGTTCAGGTTCCTTCGTCACCGTGCTTTAAGCTGCCCGTTATAGCTGCCGTTATGTAAATTGACACCCGATACGTAACGGGTTACATTTCCGAAATGATTCGAAGTTTTAAGCACAAAGGGCTGGCCAAATTTTTTAAGACGGGCAGCACTGCAGGTATTCAGCCAGCTCATGCAAAAAGGCTTCGGCTCATTCTCGGTAGGCTGAATGCGGCGTCAGACGTCAGCGATATGGATTTGCCAGGTCTGCGACGACACCAACTTTCGGGGAGTCGCTCCGGAATTTGGTCAGTAACGGTCAGCGGTAACTGGCGAGTGACGTTCAGGTTTGAGGATGGAGATGCCGAGATAGTGAATTACGAAGATTACCACTGAGGTACGGCCAATGTTGATGCATAACCCTCCCCATCCCGGCGAAGTATTGCGAGAATTATGTCTGGAGCCCCTTGGCTTGTCGGTAACGGCTGCAGCGGAGGCTTTGGGCGTAAGCCGTAAAACGCTTAGTGCGGTCTTGAACGGCAATGCTGGTATTAGTCCCGAGATGGCAATCCGATTGTCTATCGCATTTGATACGTCAGCAGAAAGTTGGCTCAACCAACAGTCCCAGTATGAACTCTGGCATGCCGAGCAGCATCGTAAGGAGCTCAAGGTCAAGAAGCTTGGTGCCGCCTAAAAGTAGATAAAACCGGGACAGATCTATTTATTGAAAAGTAACTGTCGCGACCGGTCAGCCGTATCCGGGCTGGTCTGGAGGTCAGGGACTACGCACCCAGTAGGCTCTGTGCAACCTGACCCGCCAGCCCCACTCAACGGCGGATTCCTCGCACAATCAGGTAATCGCGCGGTACGGTCACACCGAGTTCGTCCTCGAACTGCTCATGGAATGCCACGAAATCGGACTCAAACTGGTCGCGTCGTTTGGCATCCAGTTTCCCGGCCAGTGTTTGGACGGGGCCGTAGCCCTCAACAAAGGTGCGCCACGCGGCCAGGGCATCGGGTTCGCGGTAATAGGACGTGCCCCGTTCAAAGGCCAGTTCGAAGGCATCTCCCAGCAATACCTTTAACCGGTCGGTATCTCCCCACGCGAAGGGAGACGGTGGCGGTTCGCCTTCGGGCGTTGGCATGTATTGCTTGATGACCTTGAACATCTCGAAGACCTTGCCGTCCGGTGTCCAGACGGCCAGGACCAGCCGACCGCCCGGGCGCACGACGCGGGCCATTTCGGCGGCGGCGTCCTCGGGGCGCTGCGTAAACATGACCCCGAACGTCGAGATGAGGGCATCGAATTCCCCATCGTCAAAGGGCAGTGCCTCGGCGTCGCCATCCACAAAAGGAATGGGCAGTTGGCGTGCGCCGGCCAGATCACGGGCGGCCGATAGCATGTCCGGTGCAAAATCGGCCCCGGTTACATCATAGCCACGTTCGGCGAGTCGGCGTGCGGTCCAGCCGGTTCCCGTCGCCAGGTCGAGAATGCGCATCGGTTGGCTTGGCTCCAACCGATTGATGGCGTGTTCGATGGCATCGAGGATGCCACGGCTGACTTCATCGTAGGCGGCGCCACCGCTTGACCAGACGGCCGACGGGCCCTGGTTATGGGGGCGTAGGGAGTGTTGCGCTGTGTCTTGTGCCGTTGTCATGAGAAACCTCCGCATGAGTTGCTCAGCGTCAGTGGATGTCTGACGGGCCTCAGCCCGCCACGATTCATCATCGCAAGCGGGATGTCGGCGCAACCAGTTCAGAAACTGAACCGCGCGACGTGGAAAATGCGGTGCCTGAATGGCAGGATTCAGGGAGGGCGAAGGCTGCTTAGCGGCAATGGCTGGGAGCAACGCCTACCCGGAAGGGACAACGGGGCCACAAGGAGGGAAGGGTATGGCGGGCTTTTCCGGTTATGGCCAGTTCTGCCCGGTTGCCAAGGCATCGGAGATTCTGGCAAAACGCTGGACGCCGTTGGTCGTGCGCGAGCTGACCAGTGGGTCAACGGGCTTCAACGAGATTCATCGCGGTGTCCCGCTGATGTCTCGCCCGTTATTGGCTCAGCGCCTGCGGGAGCTTGCCGAAGAAGGCGTGGTCACCCGGAGCGCCGCCGGCGTCTATGAACTGACCGACGCTGGCCATGCGCTGGAGCCGGTGATTCGGGCCATGGGCCTGTGGGGCCAGCGTTGGGTGGAAAGTGAGGCCAACGGCCCCGACTGGGATGCCGGCGTGTTGATGTGGGACATGCGCCGTCGGATCGATACCGATGCGCTGCCGTCGGGCCGCACGGTGCTGCAGTTCGATTTTCAGGACGCACCGGACGAGATGCGCTGGTGGTGGTTGCTGATCGAAGGCCAGAACGTGGATCTGTGCGTCTCCGATCCCGGCCACGAGGTGGACCTCTACCTCATCACGCAAGTGCGGATACTGGGGCCGATCTGGATTGGTCAGCGAGCGCTGGCGCCAGCCATCGAGCGGGGCGACGTTCGCCTGCACGGTCGCGTGGATGTGTCGCGCTCGATTCATCAGTGGATGATGCTGTCGGCGCTTGCCGAAGCCTCTGGCGTGACCCACGACCAATAGCCACGCTGGCACGCCCCGCGAAGCGGCTCGATAAGGGCCTCGTGGTTTGCGAACTAGGCACCGGAATCTTGTCCTATGGAGACGAAACAGGCTTAATCTGCCAGCAACGCTACAGAAGAAGGAAGTCAGTCGATTTGCGCCGTCACGAATTCATTGAAGAGTCCCGGAAACAGTGGAGTTCGGAATCGGCATTCGTTGCCTCCATGGCGGCCGCCGCCGTCGGCCTGGGGAACCTGTGGCGCTTTCCCTACATCATGGGCGAAAACGGCGGTGGCGCGTTTGTGGTGGCCTATCTGACCGCGCTCATCGTGGTGGTGATGCCGATCATGATTCTGGAGGTCGCCGCTGGTCGATTGTCAGAGGGCAGCACGGTCGGCACCTATCGCCAGGTGGGCCGCTTTGGCACCTTCTACGGCTGGTTTGTGGTGCTGGTGACGGTGGCGATCACCAGCTATTACCTGGTGATCACGGGGTGGACGCTGGGGTACGCGGTGGACTCGGTACGGGGTGAGCTGCGTGTCTTCGACGAGTTTACGAGCGGCTATAACTCGCTCTGGTTCTTCATCGCGACGACGGTGCTTGCTGCGATTGTTCTGGCGCGCGATGTTACGGCGATTGAGACGCTGTCCAAGCTGCTGATGCCGGCGCTGGTGGCGGTGGTGCTCTTTCTGGTGTTTCAGGCATCCCAGACGCCGGGGTGGGGCGAGGCGAAGGACTTTTTCTTTCAGGTGGACTGGTCGCGTCTGTGGAGCGGCCAGCTCTGGGGATTCGCGTTCGGCCAGGCGTTTTACACACTGGCCATTGGCCAGGGCTATCTGGTCACCTACGGCAGTTTCATTCCCCGGAAAACCCATCTGCCCCGCGCCTGCCTGACCGTTGCCGGTGTGGAAACCAGTATCGCGCTTCTCGCCGGCTGGATGATCTTCCCCTTTGTGTTCAGTTTTGGCCTGGAGCCGGGGCAGGGCTCGGCGCTGGCCTTCGAGACGCTGCCCCGGGTCTTCGATCAGCTTCCGGGCGGCGGCTGGCTGGCAGCCCTGTTTTTCGGCCTGTTCTTTGCCGCGGCCTTTACCTCATCACTGGCTGGTCTGAAAGTCGTGACTGCCGCGGTGGCAGAGGAATTCCGGCTGCGTAATGGCACGGCCGTGGCCATTGTGACCGGCGTGATGCTGGTGCTGGGAACGGCATCGGCGCTGAGCTTCACACCCCTGGAATGGCGAATTGCGGGCGAGCCGGTACTGGACGTGATCGACCGTGTGGCCGGTGGTGATGTCATCATTTTCTCAGGGGTGACGGGCGCGGCGTTACTGTGTTGGTTCATTCCGCCACACCGGATTCGAACGGTCCTCGGCACGGCCAATCGGTGGTGGGAGTGGCGGGTGTACCTGGTGGGTCGGTACCTGCCGGTGCTGGTGGTGGTGTGGGCGTTGATCGTCTTCGCCCGAAACCAGATATAGTGGCCGGTGTGATCCGAAACCTCAGCTTGCCGGAGTCAGTGACCCTGCATCCGGAAACGGCAGTCCATTGGTAAAGAGCTGATGACTTAAACGCGGCATCTACGTTGACAGACACTGTTCGGGAGCAGTTACCGGAGTGTGGCAGCGACGGGTGGTTGGTATGCTCTGTTGAAACCCCTGACGTGGAAGGCACGACCATGAGCACACCATCGAGCCGTACCCGAGAGGCGGAAACCGTCGCCGACGATCCACGCTGGGCCGCGGTGCGGACCCGCGACCCGGAGGCCCTATGTGTCAACGTATTTGTCGCCTGAATACTTCAGAGGACAATCATGCTCCATTACTCCCCGGAACGTAAGGAAGCCATTCTCAAGAAGATGGCGCCGCCTCACAGTCTCACTGTCGACCTGGTGTTCGGTTCCAACTCCATTCTGCGTGCCTATGCGGAAGTCTACTCACAGGACGACAACGAGGAGAAGTTCGTTCACGACTTCGTGAGGGACTGAATCAAGATGATGAACGCAGATAGATTCGATATCAGCTGATAATCGCCCAATGAGGGCGGGCAAGGATTGGAGCGCCCGCCCTCGATAACGCCAAAGCAGCGATGGCGTTTCAGCCTATCGTTCTAGAACTTAAAAACAACCTTCACGTTTCCATCGACATGTTTCTCGTCCACATATCCGATTGTATTGGGATTATCGGATACGAGCTCCTTGACAGCCGCCGCATCGGAAACCGACTTCGGCGGGCTCCCCTTGCCGGTAAACATCTTTTCAGACCAGAAGGACTTCAGTTGGCTGGGACTTTTACCGAGTACGCTCTCTGAGAAACCCTTCCGTATATCGCTACCCTCAGCCTGATCGACGGGAATAGCCTCGCTACCATCTGGAAACGAGCTTGCCTTGCCGAGAAAGATGGCAGCCACCTGATCTTGGTTCAGTTTCGCCGAGTTGGATGGGTGAACAATGACCGCATTTTCAGCCAATGCACTGACACTGAAAAGCAGCAGAGTCGACGTCAAAAAGGCGAATCCGAGTTGTTTCACGTGACCTCTCATAGCTAACTCTCCTTAAAAAACCGTGTCTATCGTGAAGGCGACAAGACGCCCTTCATTGCTCACGCTGTCGTCGAGAACATCCTCTTCCTCAGTCTGGGTAACGTCGAGCTTGAAAGCAGTCCCGGGCGCGAAATCGTAACGCACCCCGACCGTGACGGCGCTATTGTCATTACTCGCAACCAACTGTTGCGCGGCTCCCTGCACCACAGCAGGTTGGCCATCCACAAATGAGAGATCTGGATCATCTGTTTGCTCTTCATAGGTCACATGAAGGGTAAAATCACTGATTCGCCGGCCGATTGTCGCGTACCAGCCCTCATCCTCGGAAGTGGTTGATTGCTCATCCACCAGCAGCTCTGTGTACTCTGAGATAAAGAGCCAGTTGGCATAATCGATTTCTGCCGCAACGCCCCAGAACTCACCGACCTCGTCTTCCGCCCTCAACACTTCTGCAACATCATTAGGCAATCCGCTTAACACGGTAGTCAATGCGGCAGGCGATGCAACATCAAAATCTGCGCGATTGTACGATGCCCTGAAGGTCAGCCAGTCTCGGTCGAGGGTGAGATTCACACCCGTAAACTTGGTCAGGTCAAGGTCCACTTCTTCGCCCAGCAACACGGTTTCATCCTGAAGCCGGCCATAGTAGGCCTGTACCGTCGCATTCCACCCTGCGACCCGGGTGTTATAAACGGCGTCAACACCCTCTACCGTGTCAAAAATGAATCGATAGACCTGCCTTGGAGGAGCGACCCAGGGGTAGGCGTAACCGACATCAAGAGAATCCGAGTATCGAAAGAACGGAGACCGCAGTCGTCCTACCCTGAGGTCAAGGTTCCGATTCGCTTCATAAGTCAGATAAGCCCACTCGGCCTCCATGTTGTAGTCATCGTTTCCGGATGCCAGTAACTGGCCTGTCACCGTTACATCCTTGTTAACCTCTGCAGTAGCCTGTAGGGCAATCTTCGTAACAGGCTTCATTGTGAAGTTGTCATCAAACCCCTGGTAACTTTCTGAGGCAGCGCTGTCATCGGCTTCAAACTGACCACCACCAAAGGAAGCAAACCCGTTTAAACGCAAATCCCCAGCCTGCGTGTTGGCGCAAACCAAAAGCGCTGAGGTAAGTGCTATCGATTTCCTGTTAATTGGGACCATCTTCCACTCCTCATTCGTTGATTGTTGTCACAACTCACTCCCCAACCCTCCTGGCAAAAAACACGTCGGATCAGACTCTGAATTGGCCCGCAACAGCTTTTAGTTCCCGAGCCAGTACATCCAGCCGTTCCGAAACTCCTTTTAGCTCATCCGAGTCAGTCGCACCCTCTTTAGTTTGCTCGCGAATCTGATTAACCTGGTTGACCATATCGCGCGACAGTGACTCCTGCTGTTCGGTTGCCGTCGCAATCTGCTGGTTCATGCTGGTTATCGTATCCACCAACCCCGTAATCGATTGAAGTGTCTCTCCGGCGTGGCCAACCTTGTCGACATTGCTCTGAACAACCTCGGTACTGTTCTGCATGTCCGCTACAGCCCTCTGGGCCACCTCCTGGAGATTCTTCAGGGTTTCAGTGATCTCTTCGGTTGAGTCCTGGGTTCTGGACGCAAGTGCCCTCACTTCATCAGCGACAACAGCAAAGCCGCGCCCCTGCTCACCGGCGCGGGCGGCTTCAATCGCAGCATTCAACGCAAGGAGGTTGGTCTGCTCTGCAATGCCTTTAATCACATCCAGAACGCCACTGACCTTATCAGTGTGCTGCTGAACGTTGCCGACAACCTCGGCCGCCTCACCCAGTCTTTGCGACAGGGAGTTGATTCCAGATACTGTCTCGCCAACGACGCGATTACCCTGCTCCGCGTGCTGATTGGCGTTACTTGCCGCGTTTGCTGCCTCGGCGGCGCTCTCTGCAATCTCGGCGACACTACGGCTCATCTCCTCCATCGCTTGCTGGGACTGAGCCGCATATTCATCCTGCTGGCCGAGGCTTTTCTGCATACGCCCGGACAGGTTATGAACCGTCTCAGATAGTTCCGCAAGCGGTACAGCCGACTCAACGAGCTGCCGGATAACCTGCTGTAACTTCTCTACAAAACTGTTGAACCAATACACGAGATCACCAACTTCATCCTGCGAGTTGGTGCTGATTCGAATGGTCAGGTCGCCGTCGGTTTGCGCCATGGTTCTCAGCCGGTCGACCACTTCATCCATGCTCTTGCTGATGACACGGCTTATTGGAATAGCGACCGCGAGCAACGCGCCCAGGGTGACCACCGCCGCCAGGATGCCAACATTGGCAATGTTTGCCGCTTCCTGGTTGGCATTATCGAAGGCTGCCTTGAATTTACCCCTCTGATCCTCATAAAAACCGTCGAGCCTTGTGTCCAGTTGCTTGATCATGGACGACATCTTATCGGCGCGTTCCCCAACTTTTGAAAAGTCGGCACTCCCTTCCACCATATCCTTGGATAAAGAGGAGGCGAGCGAATAATACGCGTCGAAGTCTTTCAATATGTCCTCGATCTCACGACGAGTGGCATCATCCTGAACATTCACGTCCTTAAAATCAGAGCGGAATGCCTCAGCGAGAGTGTTTGCTTGTGTCAGCTTTTCAGCCTCTCCCGCAGAAACCGCGCTGCTCAGCGTGTTCTTGATCTTATCCAGCCGAACGCGATTCGATTCCGCCGTCAGCATCAGAGGAAACTGCTGGTCTTGCGCAACGTCCAACTTCTCAACAGCATCATTGACCGCCATGACACTGAACATCACATAAAATATGAACCCGGCAGCGCCAACCAACGGGATCAGCAGTATCTTGCGCGTAATGGATAGTTTTCTGATCAAGAAACCATACTCCTAAATCACGGTCCGGCACTAAAGGCGGACGGGCTACACTGACTTAATCGTCATAAAAAACTTTGAAAAACTAACCTTAACTTGAGATTAGCTTCGGCTTTTTGTACGTCAAGCCGCTTTCAGGTCTAGAGTATCGGGGGTTTGCCAGACCGTGCTCATCGTGGTGATGCCGATCATGATTCTGGAGGTCGCCGCTGGTCGGTTGTCCGAAGGAAGCACGGTGGCCACCTATCGTCAGGTGGGCCGCTTTGGCACCTTCTATGGCTGGTTTTTGGTGCTGGTGACGGTGGCGGTCACCAGCTATTTTCCGCCACACCGGATTCGAACGGTTCTCGGCACCGCCAATCGGTGGTGGGAGTGGCGGGTGTATCTGGTGGGCCGGTACCTGCCGGTGCTGGTGGTGGTGTGGGCGTTGATTGTCTTTGCCCGAAACCAGATATAGTGGCCGGTGTGATCCGAAACCTCAGCTTGCCGGAGTCAGTGACCCTGCATCCGGAAACGGCAGTCCATCGGTAAAGAGCTGATGACTTAAACGCGACATCCACGTTGATAGACACTGTTTGGGAGCAGTTACCGGAGTGTGGCAGCGAGGGGCGGTTGGTATGCTCTGTTGAAACCCCTGAGGTGGAAGGTACGACCATGAGCACACCATCGAGCAGCACCCGAGAGGCGGAAACCGTCGCCGACGATCCACGCTGGGCCGCCGTACTGACCCGCGACCCGGAGGCCGACGGCCGTTTCTTCTATGCGGTCATCACCACCGGTGTGTACTGCCGGCCGTCGTGCCCGACACGACCGGCCAGGCCGGAGAATGTGCGTTTTCACGCCACCCGTGAGAGTGCCGAGCAGGCGGGCTTTCGCCCCTGTCAGCGCTGTCGTCCGGATGCGCCGTCGCTTGCGGAGCGGCGGGCGTCGGCGGTCGCCGCGGCGTGTCGGGCCATCGAAGCGTCGGACACCATGCCCGGCGTCAGTGCGCTCGCGCGGGAGGCTGGCATGAGCAGCTCGCACTTTCATCGTGTTTTCCGCGAGGTTACCGGCCTGACCCCGAGGCAATACGGCGCCGCCCACCGCGACCGCCGGCTTCGGGAAGTGCTCCGGCGCGCGGGGAGTATCACGGACGCCATTTTCGACTCCGGCTTCAACGCGGTCAGCCGGTTCTATGAGCGCGCCGATCAGGCCCTGGGGATGGCGCCGAAGAGCTACCGCGATGGTGGCGCCAACGAAACCATACGCTTCGCCGTGGGCGAATGCTCGCTCGGGGCCATCCTGGTGGCGTCCAGCGAGCGTGGCGTCTGTGCGATTCTGCTGGGGGACGACCCGGATGCCCTGGCGCGGGAGCTTCAGGACCAGTTCCCCAACGCCACACTGACCGGCGGCGACGCGGCCTTCGAGTCTCAGGTGGCGGCGGTGGTGGGATTTGTCGATTCGCCCCAGATCGGGCTCGATCTGCCGCTCGACATACGCGGTACGGCCTTCCAGCAGCGGGTCTGGCAGGCCCTGCGCCGCATTCCCGCCGGGGAGACGGCGAGTTACAGCGAGATCGCGCAGCGCATCGGTTCGCCAAAGTCCGTGCGGGCCGTCGCCCGGGCCTGTGCCAGCAACCGCCTGGCGGTGGCGATCCCCTGCCATCGTGTGGTGCGCAAGGATGCCGGGCTCTCCGGTTACCGTTGGGGTGTCGAGCGGAAGCGTGCGTTGCTCGAACGGGAAGCGCGATCCACCCAATAGGCCAGGATGGTCACATCGAAAGGGGTGTCACCCGGACCTTGTCGCGCAGCCGGTCCACTGTTTTTTGGTCGAATAACTCCGTTCCCGGCTGCATGACCGTCGCGGCACTGCACGCCATGCCCTCACGCAGGGCGTCTTCGTCGGAAGCGCCCTGTGCGATTCGTCCCGCCAAACCGGCCACCATGGAGTCACCCGCACCGACGGTGGAGACAACCGGCACCGACGGCGCATCGCCTTTCAGGACGCCGGAGGCGGTGACCAGCAACGCGCCTTCGGCTCCCATGGAGACACAGACCTTGCCCACGCCGCATTCGAGCAGCCGACGGGCTTCCCGGACGACATCGGATTGACGGGGCAGCGATTGGCCCGCGAGCACCTCCAGCTCGTACCGGTTAGGTTTGATGAGGAAGGGGCCGGCATCGATCGCGTGTCGCAGTGGCTTGTCATGGGAGTCGATCACCGCAAGGCCTCCGGCGGCATGAATCCGGCGCACGACGTCGGCGAAGAGATCCTGTGGCAGGTCCCTTTGCAGAGAGCCGCACAGGATGCCGAGCCCGCCCTGACAGTGGGTCAGGAATGGCTCGAGCAATCGCTCCCGTTGGTCCGCCGCAACGTGGGGACCGACGCCGCTGACCTCGTACTGGGCGCCCGAGACGCTCTCGAGGATGGCGCTGTTGATCCGTGTTTCACCGTCGACTTCCTGATAGGTGACGTCACCCAGCTCCGTGTCGAGCTGCTGTTTCAGGGCGCGCCCGATGCCGCCGGCGATCACACAGAATGTCCGGGCGTCCACGGCCAGTCGTTTGAGGCCGCGACTGACGTTGATGCCACTTCCGCCGGGGTCGAAGCGCGAACGGTGGGCGCGGACTTTCTGGTCGGCGATCAGTTGGGGGATGTCATAGGTGACATCCACTGCCGGGTTCAGGCTCAACACGGCGACGGGGTGGTGCGCGAGCGCATCGGCCATCAAAGACTCCTCGGGACAGACGGCGAACAGCCAGGGTATACCTTGGTCATATTATCGGGGCGGGCGGATTCGACCAAGCGCCATGCCGCGGGCGCTTGGTTTTCAGGGAGACTCTGGCGAATCCCGCGGAGATCAGCGAGGATGTGGCGGAGCCGCTGTGAGATCCGAACGGACGCAATGATGCCTCTGCTGAACGCCCATACCGACATCACTGAACAGGCGCTGAACGCCATCGCCCATATGCCGACCCGGAGTCTGCCCGTCCTGATGGATGATGACTTCGCCGGCCGCCTCACCGACGCGGAGGTCATGCGCATTGCCGTGCTGCTGGCCCGCAAGAGCTATGACGAGGGCGGCTGCCCGATTGGCGCGGTGATCGTGGACAATGCCACCCGGCGGATTGTTGGGAAAGGGCACAACACGCTGGTGCAGGAGAGCCACCCCTACAATCATGGCGAAACGTCAGCGATTCGTGATGCCGGCCGGATTGATTTCAGCGCCACCACGCTCTACACCAGCCTCAGCCCCTGCGATGTCTGCGCCACACTGCTTTACATGCGCGGGTTCAGCCGGGTCGTGGTCGGGGACGTGACCACCGCCTCGGGTAATGAGGCCCTGCTGCGGGAGAAGGGCGTTGCGGTGGACATTCTGGAAGATCCGACGGGTATTGATCTTTACGCCCGCTTCCGCTTGGAGAAGCCGGATCAGGACCTGGAGGACTGGAAGGGTCTGAGCGCGCTTTAACGACCGGGATGTCGTTGAGGGGCGGATGCTGGACATGTTGGCGTTCCGAATGGTACTGGGTTCATTCTGATCTTCCTGGCGCTGTTCTGAGCCATCATCGCCGCGATTGAAGCCGCGCGCCGTGGCTGAGCGATTAACGAGTGGGACCGGACTCAAGGAGCGCGGCGAGTCGCTCCAGGCCGAGCCGGACGTTGTCGTCACAGTACCAGTGGAGTGGCAAGCAACAGCATCAGCCCCATGCCGATGATGTTCGTTGTCTATGAATGAAAGCGCCCGGTCGCGGTGTGAGTATGGTCACTATGGCAACAGCGGCCCCGATCAGTCGCTCAGCGGCGGCAGTGCCAGAATCTCCTCCCGAGCCGTCTGCTTTTCCGCCCGGATTTGATCCATCAGCCAGCTCAGGTTTTTTTGCTGGTCCGGCGTTGATCGCTGTCTCGCGATGTTGTCCAGCAGGACCATCTGTACGTGTCGATCCTGAAAGCGCCCCAGCAGTTTCTGGCGGGCCTTGAGGTGCTTGATGGCGCCCGCCAGGTGGTCCGGGTCCATCTCAATGAGGTATCGGACACGCTTGAGCGCCTTGCGGACCCGGTGGAATTCATCGTCCGGGGCGTCGTGGGTGAGGCGGTTCAGAAGACGATCATGCCGCGCCGTCTGTTTTTCGAGTGTTTTGCGGATGGACTTCGGCTTGAGATCCTTTGTCAGTCGCTTGATGGCGCCGTCCTGAATCAGACGATGCCAGCGGTTCATGTCGTGTGCGAAGTCCTCGCCGTCCAGCTGCTTCACAAGCTGTTGATGCGCCGCCTGTTGCTCTCTCGAAAACGATGATTGCAGACCGAGGTCGTCGATCACCTCCCGGCGCGCCGGATCCCCCCGCCACTCCGCCAGTGTCCCGAGGAAGACATCAAGATCCCGGAGATGGCTGGTGTTCCGGGCCTGGCGTTTGAGTCCCTTGATCCCTTTCTTGAGGGACTTGTCCTTCTGGACCCGTTCCAGCGCCTCTGCGATCGCGCGGCTTTTGCGAAGGTTAACGCGGAACTGGTGCAGAAACTCCGGGTCATGACCGTGCCGCACCCCGCTTTGCAGTGCTGATATGAGCTCGGCCTGATGCGCCAGCATGGCCGGAATGCGCTTGCGCAGACCGAGCCCATTCAGGTCCGGTGCCGCGGGTGCTTTGCGCCGGAACAGCTTATAGCTGAGCTGCTCTGGCAGGAACCGGGCCGTGAGTTGCCCGGCCTGCCGGTTCACCTGACGCCAGGAAACGCCGGGCAGGGTGATTTGCAGCGCCGTTCCGGTGGGCAGCGTCTCCAGAGGGGCATCCAGCAGGCGGTTGGCGAGATCGAGCAGAGCGGGGTTGTGTCCGATGATCGTGACTGGAGACTGTTTGGGCCGGGACTGGAGCCACTGCATCAGATGGTCGTCATCGAAGGTGTAGAGCGTGTTGTCGGTCTCGAGCCGCAGTGGGCTGCCGGCAGGCAGCGCCTCGATGATGCCGGTCGCGGTCTCCTGAGCCCGTGCAGCGGGGCTGACGTAGAGGCTGCCCGCGAACGCACCGGCTTTTTTGAGGGCCGGGCCGAGTGCCAGCGCCTGCCGCCGTCCGCGTTTCTTGAGGGGACGTCGGTCGTCGGGGAGATCCGGCTGGTCCCAGCTTGATTTGCCGTGTCGGACCAGGAACAGGGTTTTCATACAGGGGGCCCTCTGGTTCTTCCGCTGATCGTCTGTGCGTACCATTGTCGACCGTGCCTGGGATACTCTGTCAATCGGACGTTCGGCCACAGTTACTGGCTTTTCTGTCCTGAATTCGCTACCGTTCGCGCGCACACGACAAGCCACGGCCTGATTGTCCGCCATGAAGATTTCCGATTTCCATTTTGAGCTGCCGGACGAGCTGATCGCCCGATACCCGCTGGCGCAGCGCAGTGCCTCCCGCCTGCTGTCGCTGGATGGTCCGTCCGGGTCGGTCACGCACCGTCATTTCGTCGATCTGCCGGAGCTGCTGGCCCCCGGGGATCTGCTGGTGTTCAACAACACGCGGGTGATACCGGCGCGTCTTTATGGCCACAAGGAGAGCGGCGGCCGGGTGGAAGTGCTGGTGGAGCGCCTGCTGGATGACGACGAACTGCTGGCCCACGTCGGCGCGTCCCGCCCACCCAAACCGGATCAGACGGTGGTGCTCGAAGATGGCACGGCACTGCGGATGGTGGACCGCAATGGGCCGCTGTTCCGCTTCAGCCGCACCACCGACGAGCCGCTATTGAGCCTGCTGGAGCGGGTGGGTCACATGCCGCTGCCGCCCTATGTGGACCGGCCCGACGAGGACACCGACCGGGAGCGTTACCAGACCGTTTATGCCCGGGAGTCCGGTGCCGTTGCCGCGCCGACGGCCGGCCTGCACTTTGACGATACGATCTTTCAGGCGCTGCATGATAAGGGTGTGGAAACCGCTGAGGTCACGCTTCACGTTGGCGCCGGCACCTTTCAGCCGGTGCGTGTTGAACGGGTCGAAGATCACGAGATGCACAGTGAGATTGCCGAGGTCCCAGAGGCAACGGCGGATGCCGTTGCGCGGACGCGACAGCGTGGTGGTCGTGTCGTGGCTGTGGGGACGACGTCCGTCCGATCACTGGAGTCGGCGACGGTGGATGGCGAGTTGCGCCCGTTCCGGGGCGAGACCGACATCTTCATCTATCCCGGCTACGCCTTCCGCTGCGTGGATGCGATGGTGACAAACTTCCACCTGCCGGAGTCTACTCTGATCATGCTGGTCAGTGCGTTTGCCGGCCGGGAGGCGGTGCTTGGCGCCTATGAGGAAGCGGTCCGGGAGCGCTATCGATTCTTCAGCTACGGCGATGCCATGTTCGTGACGGGCCAGGTACCAAGCCTCGGCGCCGGCAAGCAGACAGAAGAGGGGAGTGCCTCGTGAGAGACGACTGTGTGATGCAGTTTGAAAAACTGGCGAACGACGGCGAGGCGCGCCGGGGCCGGCTGACCTTCCCGCGCGGGACCGTGGAGACGCCCGCGTTCATGCCGGTGGGTACCTACGGCACGGTCAAGGGCATGCTGCCGCGAGACATTGAGGAGATCGGCGCCGAGATCATTCTGGGCAACACCTTTCACCTGATGCTCCGGCCCGGCACGGAAGTGATCCGGGGTCATGGCGACCTGCACGACTTTACCCAGTGGCAGGGCCCGATTCTCACGGATTCCGGTGGGTTTCAGGTCTTCAGCCTCGGTGAAATGACCAAAATCTCCGAAAAGGGCGTGCAGTTCCGCTCGCCGATTGATGGCTCGCCGGTGGAGCTGAACCCGGAGATTGCCATGCAGGTGCAGCGCGATCTCGGGTCGGACATTGTGATGATCTTCGATGAGTGCACCCCATACCCGGCAACGGAACAGCAGGCCCGTGAATCCATGGACCTGTCTCTGCGCTGGGCCGAGCGCTCGAAGCAGGCCCATGGCGACAATCCGTCGGCACTGTTTGGCATCGTTCAGGGCGGTATGTACGAGGGGCTCCGGGAGGCGTCCCTGAACGGACTGACCGATATCGGTTTTGACGGCTACGCCATTGGCGGGCTGTCGGTTGGCGAGCCCAAAGAGGACATGCAGCGCATCCTCACCCACATTGCTCCGAAACTGCCGGACGATCAGCCGCGGTACCTGATGGGTGTTGGCCGGCCGGAAGATATTGTCGAAGCGGTCCGGCGCGGCGTGGACATGTTTGATTGTGTGATGCCGACCCGCAACGCGCGAAACGGTCACCTGTTTACCACCGAAGGCGTGATCAAGATCCGCAACGCGAAGCATCGCCACGATACCGGGCCACTGGATACCGCGTGCGACTGTTACACCTGCCGGCATTTTTCCCGGGGCTATCTCCATCACCTTGATCGGTGTGGGGAAATGCTGGGTTCACAACTCAATACCATTCACAACCTGCGGCACTATCAGAGCCTCATGGCCGGATTGCGTGGGGCCATTGAAGCAGGTACATTGTCCGACTTCATTGAACGGTTCTACGAGCGGTGCGGGCAGACCGTTCCGCCGCTTTAACCCGATTGTAATGCCTGATCGGCGAACCTCTCTTTTCCAATAACGGAGTGAACGAATGAAAGCGCTTTCCACCCTTCTGTTGACCGCTCTGTCGCTGATGCCGGCAGCTGCCATGGCCCAGGACGCCAGTGGCCAGGGCATGGGCGTGATCGGCCAGATCATCTTCTTTGCCGGCTTTATCCTGATTTTCTACCTCCTGATCTGGCGTCCGCAGTCCAAGCGTGCCAAGGAACACAAAGCCCTGATGGCCGGTCTCAACAAGGGTGATGAAGTGGTGACCTCCGGCGGTGTGGCGGGCAAGATCACCAAGGTGACCGACGACTTCATCGTTCTGGAAGTGGCGGACAACGTCGAAATGACCGTACAGAAGGTCGCCGTGGCATCCGCACTGCCGAAAGGGACGCTGAAAGACATCTGATCCCGCCGGTCTGAGCGGCGCCGATTCCCGGCGCCCGCCGGACCGACGCCCGGACCGGGCCCCGATGATGGGGCTGGTCCGGGTGCCGTTCACCGGAAAGAAACGCAGGCCGGGGCCGCCCGGCGATAAGGCCATTCATGCTGAACAAGTTCCCGCTCTGGAAAAACCTCCTGATCCTGGTGGCGCTCATTGTCGGTTTTGTCTACGCGCTGCCGAACCTCTACCCGGACGACTACGCGCTCCAGATCACCGGCGCCCGGAGTTCCACCCAGGTGTCTGAATCCGTGCTGGACCGCGCCGTGTCCGTCCTTGAGGACAAGGGCATTGAAGTCAAGCAGTCCAGTCTCAACCCGCCCGATGCGCTGATCCGCGTCAACAGTGCCGAAGCCCAGCTCGAAGGGCGTCCGCTGTTGCAGAAAACGCTGGGCGAGCGCTATCTGGTGGCGCTGAACATGGCGGAAAGCACGCCGGACTGGCTGCGGTCCATTGGTGCCGGGCCCATGAAGCTGGGCCTGGATCTGCGCGGCGGTGTGCACTTCCTTCTGGAAGTGGACATGGACGAGGCGGTGGAAAAGCGCCTGAGTGTCTACGCCAGCGAGATCAAGCGCAAGCTGCGTGAGGAGCGTATCCGCTACCGGGGCGGTGACGTGACCGATGACGGCGACATCGTCATGGAATTCCGCAGCGAAAGCGCGCGGGAATCCGCGGCCGACCTGATGCAGGATGAGTACAACCAGTTCCGGCTTCGCGAGTCCGAAACCGACGACGGCGCTTTCCAGATGGAATTGCTGCTGTCGGACGTAGAAACGAAGAAGATTCAGGACTACGCGCTGGAGCAGAACCTGACCACGATCCGAAACCGGGTGAATGAGCTGGGCGTCGCCGAGCCGTTGGTTCAGCGCCAGGGGCAGGACCGGATCGTCGTTGAGCTGCCAGGGGTTCAGGATACGGCCCAGGCGAAGCGGGTACTGGGCGCCACGGCGAACCTGGAGTTCCGCCTGGAGGCGCGTCAGGACGCGTCGTCCGCTGAAACCCAGACCTTCCCGTTCCGTGACCAGCCCAACCGGACCGCGCGCCTGGAGCGTGAGATCATCGTGACCGGTGAAAATGTGGCCAACGCCCAGCAGGCGTTCGACCAGAACGGCCAGCCGCAGGTCAACATCACCATGGACGGCCCGGGCGGTGATCGCATGCTGCGTGCAACGCGCGACGCCGTCGGTCGCTCCATGGCCGTGCTGTTCATTCAGTATGACACCGAGGAGGTGGAGAAGCGGGTGGACGGTGAGCTGAAGATGGTCGAGGAGCGCACCGTCGACCGCAGCATCATCAGTCTCGCCACCATTCAGTCGGCACTGGGCAGCAACTTCCGCATCACCGGGCTGGACTCCACCGCCGAGGCCGCCGAACTGGCGCTGCTGCTGCGGGCCGGCTCGCTGGCGGCGCCGATGTACTTTGTTCAGGAGCGCACCATCGGTCCGAGCCTGGGGCAGAAGAACATTGATGCGGGCCTGATGTCCGTGACCGCCGGCTTCGTGCTGGTACTGCTCTACATGCTCGCTTACTACCGTTTCTTTGGCGTGGTGGCCAATGCCGCGTTGGCGCTCAACCTGATGCTGCTGGTGGCGGCGATGTCGATCCTCTCGGCAACGCTGACCCTGCCGGGGATCGCGGGTATCGTCCTGACCGTGGGTATGGCGGTGGATGCGAACGTGCTGATATTCGAACGCATCAAGGAGGAGATCCGGCAGGGCATGCCGCCCCAGAAGGCGATCCATGCCGGTTACTCGCGCGCCTTCGTGTCCATCGTTGACGCCAACATCACGACGTTGCTGGTGGCGGTGATCCTGTTTGCCATGGGTACCGGGCCGGTCAAGGGCTTCGCCGTCACGCTGTGTATCGGCATCCTGACGTCCATGTTCACGGCGCTGTTGGTCAGTCGCGCCATCGTCAACCTGACCTACGGCGGTCGCAATGTCTCCAAACTCGCGATCGGGGGGAAGCTCGCCCATGCGTGACAGCAACCGCGAACCCATTAATTTCATGAGCTTCCGGCGCGTGGCGTCGGTCATCTCGATTCTTGCCGTGGTGCTCTCGATCGTGGTACTGGGCATGCGGGGCCTCAATCTCGGCCTTGATTTCACCGGCGGAACCTCGGTGGAGTTCGCCTACGAACAGGCCCCGGATCTGGAGAATGTGCGACAGATTCTGGAGGACAAGGGCTACGAAGACTTTGTGGTCCAGAACTTCGGTGCGGAAACCGAAGTGCTGGTGCGTCTGCGGGAGGATCTGAACGACGACCTCGCCCGCGAGTTGACCGCCGATCTTCGCGACGCGGGCCAGCAGCTGGAGATGGTGCGTGCCGAGTTCGTGGGGTCCCAGGTGGGCGACGAACTGAAAGAGCAGAGTGGTCTGGGCATGCTGCTGGCGCTGTTCGTGGTGCTGGTTTATGTCGGTATGCGCTTCCAGTTCAAGTTCGGTATCGCCTCGGTGGTGCCGTTGGCGCACGATGTCATCATCGTTCTGGGTCTGTTCTCGCTGTTCCAGTGGAACTTTGATCTGAGCGTGCTGGCGGCGTTGCTGGCTGTGATCGGTTACTCGCTTAACGATACCATTGTGGTGGCTGACCGAATCCGTGAGAACTTCCGGAAGCTGCGCACAGGGTCCACCCAGGACGTGATCAACCAGTCCGTCACGGAAACCCTGAGCCGGACGTTGAACACCTCCGGGACGACGTTGGTGGTGCTGCTGTCGCTGTTCTTCCTGGGCGGCGAGGCGATCCACAATTTCTCGGTGGCATTGATCATCGGCGTGGTGGTGGGGACCTACTCCTCCATCTATGTGTCGGCGAACCTCGTGGTCTCGCTGGGCGTGACCCGGGAGGACATGCTGGTGCCGGCAAAAGAGAACGCCAAGGATCAGCCGGAAGAGGAAGAGAAGCCGGAGTGGCTGGACCGGATGTAATCAACGGTCTGGCCGCACCCCACAAAAAAGCCCCGGAGGTCGTTCCTTCGGGGCTTTTTTGATGGTATCGGTCTGTCGTCGATTGGCTTCGGTCGTTGGTTGGGCTGACGAAGGAAGCCCAACAATCCTTTCCCCGCTAAACGGTTATCCCCGTTGCCAGGCGTTGTTGGGCTTCCGTTGTCAGCCCAACCGACGGTAGCTGCCTGGTTCCGGGCGATCGCTCAAGCGGTCGGTGATGACCGGCAATATCGGTCGCCCTCGCGGGCTACTCCGAAGTCGGAGACACCGGCTACAGGCGGATCACCGTTCACTATTGGAGCTGGCCGTTTTTTCAGCCAGCGTTACCGCGGCAGCCGACCCCGGAACGGATGCAGTGTCTGGAGCAGTTCCCGGAAGAGTTTCGGGTTGGCAATGGCGAACTGGCCGCTGTCTTCGCTCATCGGGTTGCCGGAGAAGTCCCCGCACAGGCCGCCCGCCTCCTGCACCAGCAGCGTGCCGGCTTCCAGGGTTAGTGCGTCCGGGCGATAGAGCACCGTGCCGTCCATGTGGCCGGCGCTGATCCGCGCAATGTCGAGCAGGGGGCAGGGGCTGGTCAGAACCCGGTGACTGGTTTTCGCCATGGTTGTCATCAGCTCGCCCCAGACCAGTGGGTTGTCGCCGTCCCGGCAGTGGTCCATGGCGTTGGTGGTGAGCGTCGCGCTCTCCATCTGGCGGGCACCATTCGTCCGGATGCGACGGCTGTTGAGAACCGCACCCTGCCCACGGCTGGCGGCGTATTCTTCCGTCGTGACCGGGTTGATCGCCAGCAGGTGCTCGACACGGTCGTTCTTCTTCTGGATCAGAGCCAGGAGAAAGTCAGGCGTCCCTCGCAGGAAGGCCTCTTCACCAATCACCGGGAAGATGTGCCAGCTGTCGTCGTGTCCCTCGGCATGGATGTCGCCGACCGGCGCAATGTAGTGGTCCTTGTAGGCTTTCTGAAGCTGGTCGGTGAAGCTCGCATAAATGGAGTCCGTCACGCGCTCCAGTCGCTGCCGGGGTGTCGGGCCACCCTGGTCGGTCAGTTCCTGGCGGTCGAAGTGCGCCTTGAGATAGTCCGCACCTTGCCGTCCGATTCGCAAGGCCATCTTGATTGCTGGTTGCATGGCGTTCAGTACACCTGAGGGGTTATGGGAAAAGGCGACGAATGATACCAGAGTGTCGGCCAAATCTCACGGGTCGGGCGATGCGTGTTTCTGGTATCATAGCGGCCTTTTCTCAGAGGAGACGGCTTGGCCATGAGTGAGGACATCGGGGCTGGCGCACCGGGCAGCGGTGCGCTCGACCATGTGCATATCGTGCTGGTGGAAACCACGCACTCGGGCAACATCGGGGCCGTGGCGCGTGCGATGAAAAACATGGGCCTGGCCAATCTCACGCTGGTGCGGCCGCAGTCATTCCCGGACGAGGCCGCCTACGCCCGGTCTTCAGGCGCCACGGATGTGCTGGACCGTGCCCGGGTTGTGGATTCTCTGGATGAGGCGCTTGCTGAGAGTTCGCTGGTGCTGGGCACCAGTGCGCGGGGTCGCAAAGTCCCCTGGCCGGTTGTAAACCCACGGGATGCCGCGGGGATGGTGACCGGTTACCGGGAGCAGGGCACCGTTGCACTGGTATTTGGCCGGGAGAGCAACGGTCTGAGCAATGACGAGCTACAGCGCTGCCACTATCATATCCATATACCCTCGAATCCGGAGTACAGCTCGCTGAATCTGGCCATGGCCGTCCAGGTGATCTGTTACGAGCTCCGGATGCACCACCTGATGGGGGAAACATCGGATGTGGCCCGTCAGCTGTTGCAGCCGTTGATGCGACCGGGGGACGAAGGCTGGGATCGTCCGCCCGCCTCGGTTGGTGAGCTGGAAGGGTTTTACGACCATCTGGAACAGGCGCTGGTGGACGTTGATTTCCATAGCCGGGACAATCCCCGGCAGTTGATGACGCGGCTGCGACGGCTGTTCCAGCGCGCCCACCCGGACCGGATGGAGGTCAACATCCTGAGGGGCGCGCTCACAGCGATACAGAAAACCGCAGGGACGGCAGGACCGGCCCGCAAGCAGGAACAGGACTAGACTATGTTTGACCGTCTGCGAGAGGACATCAACAGCGTCTTTCACCGTGACCCGGCGGCCCGCAACACGTTTGAGGTGCTGACCAACTACCCGGGTCTCCATGCGTTGCTGTTTCACCGGCTGGCCCATCCCATCTGGTGCCGTGGCTTCAAGTGGCTCGCGCGGACCATCTCGACGCTCGCCCGGTGGCTGACCGGCATTGAGATCCATCCCGGGGCGACCATCGGCCGCCGGTTCTTCATCGACCATGGCATGGGCGTTGTGATCGGCGAGACCACCGTGATTGGTGACGACGTCACTCTGTACCAGGGCGTGACGCTCGGCGGCACATCATGGGCAAAAGGAAAGCGCCATCCGACGCTGGGTGATGGCGTTGTTGTCGGCGCAGGTGCCAAAATCCTGGGTCCGTTCGAGGTGGGCGCCGGGGCCAAGATCGGCTCCAATTCAGTGGTCACCAAAGAAGTGCCGGAAGGCGCAACCGTCGTCGGTATCCCGGGGCGCGTGGTGGTCAAGCGCGACAAGGACAAGGAAGACGAGAAACGCAAGCATGTCGAGAAGCAGATGGGATTCGATGCCTACGGTGTGACCGAGGAGATGCCGGATCCGCTCGCCCGTTCGGTCCGCAGTCTGCTGGATCACATGCACGCTGTTGATGAGCGTATTGAAACCATGTGCCGCGCGCTCCAGCGGGTTGACCGGGACTATCGTAATGGCACCTCGCTGCCGCCGATCGATGAAGAGGACTTTGACTGTGTCCGCGACATCGAAGAGCGCGAAGACCGGGACTGACAACGCTCTGGGGCGGTCAATTTCTGCCAAATTCTGAATACTTGACTGAAATACTCGGTCAACTCATACTCGAATAGGATATTTCGTAGAGTGACAGGCACAGAATCATGCGATTGACCACGAAAGGGCGCTATGCGGTCACCGCCATGCTCGATCTGGCGTTGCATGCCGAACAGGGCCCAGTGAGTCTGGCGGACATCTCCGACCGACAGGGCATCTCGCTGTCCTATCTCGAGCAGTTGTTTTCGCGCCTGCGCCGCCATGACCTGGTCATGAGCATCCGGGGCCCGGGTGGAGGGTATCGCCTGAGTCGTGGTTGTGATGCGATTTATATTGCGCAGGTGGTGGATGCGGTCAACGAGTCGCTCGATACCACGCGGTGTGGTAACCGCGGTGATTGCCAGAATGGCGAAATGTGCCTGACTCACCACCTCTGGTCTGATCTGAGCGACGAGATTCACTCGTTTCTCAGCGGCATCAGCCTGGCGGACCTCATGCGCAAGCGTGAAATCCAGGTTGTGGCGGAGCGACAGAATCGCCGCCAACACGAAGAAGCGATCAATACCCGGCGTCTGATGTCGGGTAACCCTGCCTGATTCGATCCATCAAATCTCATGGTGTTATGAAAAAACCGGTCTATCTGGATTATGCGGCCACCACGCCTGTGGACCCCGTCGTGGCCGAGAAAATGGCGGAGTGCCTGACGCTGGACGGCGTTTTTGGTAACCCCGCGTCCCGCTCCCACGCCTATGGTTGGCAGGCCGAAGCCGTTGTCGAGAATGCCCGGCGGCAGGTCGCAGACCTGATTGGATGCGACAGCCGCGAAATCGTGTGGACCTCCGGCGCGACCGAATCGGACAACCTGGCCATCAAGGGCGTCGCCTCCCGTTATCCGGGAGGCCATATCATCACCTCCCGCATTGAGCACAAGGCGGTCGTGGACACCTGTGAGTGGCTGGAATCCCGGGGGCATCCCGTGACATGGCTGACACCGGATGAGTCCGGTCGTGTGTCGGCTGATCAGGTGCGCGAGGCACTGCGGGAAAATACCTGTCTGGTTTCGCTGATGTGGGTGAATAATGAAATCGGCGTTCTGAATGACATCGACGGCATCGGCCGGATGCTGCGAGAACAGGGCATTCTTTTCCACGTCGATGCAGCCCAGGCGGCAGGCAAGCACCCCATTGATCTGTCCCGGACCTGCGTGGACCTGCTTTCGTTGTCCGGTCATAAGGTTTATGGCCCCAAGGGCGTGGGCGCCCTCTATGTGCGCCGCTCCCCGGATGTGCGCATTGATGCCCACATCCATGGCGGTGGTCATGAGCGTGGCATGCGTTCAGGAACCCTGCCGACCCACCAGATCGCCGGGATGGGGCTTGCTTTCCAGAAGGCGGAAACGGTTCTGGACGAAGAGCGCGTGCAGCTGCAGGGGCTGAGGGAACGATTTCTTGACGGCCTGTCGGCCATGCCGGGTGTCACATTGCACGGCAGTGCTGAACAGACCGTCCCCGGCATCATCAATCTTGGGTTTGATGGTTTGGATGGTGAGTCGCTGATGCTCGGGCTCCGGGATCTGGCAGTGTCGTCCGGCTCTGCCTGCGCCTCGGCCACCATGGAGCCGTCTTACGTATTGCGGGCACTCGGGGTGCCGGATGATCGGGCCCACGGGTCGCTGCGTTTCTCGCTGGGGCGTTTCACCACCGGTGAAGAGATTGACTTCGCCGTGGAGCGCATTCAGGCCGTCGCAACGCGGTTACGGGAGCGTCATGTGGCGCCGTGAGGCGAGCGGTAGGCACGTGAGGGTATCCCGCGTATAATCGCCGCTCACCATATGACAGCGAATAACCAGATGGAGAACGATAATGTCCGTTGAGCGCACGCTCTCAATCATCAAGCCCGACGCCGTTGCCAAGAATGCCATTGGCGAGATCGAGACCCGTTTTGAGAAAGCTGGCCTGCAGATTGTTGCCGCCAAGATGATCCATCTGAGCCAGGAGCAGGCGGAAGGGTTCTACGCCGAGCACAAAGAACGGCCTTTCTTCCCGGATCTGGTGGCGTTCATGACCTCCGGCCCGGTCGTTGTTCAGGTGCTGGAAGGCGAGAACGCCATTGCGAAGAATCGGGACCTGATGGGAGCGACCAACCCGGAAGAAGCCGAGCCGGGTACGATTCGCGCGGACTTCGCCAAGTCCATCGACGCCAATGCGGTTCACGGCTCTGATTCCCCGGAATCCGCCGAGCGCGAAATCGCCTATTATTTCAATGACAACGAGATCTGCCCGCGCGGCTGATTGTCGTTGACCGGGGCCGGCCTGGCCGGCCCCGGGTACACGAAGCACTGAGGTTTCTGGTCATGACGACGCCCGAAGATAAGGTCAATCTGCTGGGGATGCCCCGGGCGAAGCTGGAGTCGTTCTTTGAGTCGCTCGGCGAAAAGAAGTTCCGGGCGCGCCAGCTTCTGCTCTGGATGCACCACCGGGGTGTCGATGACTTTGACCAGATGACGGATGTCAGCAAAAAGCTGCGCCAGAAGCTCAAGGAAGTGGCGGAAATCCGCGGTCCTGAGGTGGTCTACGACGAGACCTCGAAGGATGGCACCCGTAAGTGGGTCATGCGGATGGACAGCGGTAACAGTGTCGAAACCGTGCTTATTCCCGACGGGCAGCGAGGCACGCTCTGCGTCTCAAGCCAGATTGGCTGTAGCCTGGATTGTACCTTCTGCTCAACCGGTAAGCGTGGGTTCAACCGAAACCTGACAGCGGCGGAAATCATTGGCCAGGTTTGGGTTGCGCGGCGGGCCTACATGCCGTTTGAGGATCCGACCGACCGGCCGGTAACCAACGTCGTCATGATGGGAATGGGGGAGCCGCTTCTCAACTTCGAGAACGTGGTGGATGCCATGAATCTCATGATGGAGGACCTGGCCTACGGTATCTCCAAACGGCGTGTGACGCTCAGTACATCCGGAGTGATTCCCAAGCTGGATCGGCTGGGGGAAGTCAGCGACGTATCGCTGGCCATCTCCCTGCACGCGCCCAATGATGAGTTGCGCAATGAATTGGTGCCGCTGAACAAGAAATACCCCATCGCGGATCTTCTGGCGGCAACCCGGCGTTATCTGGATCGGTTGCCGGACCGCCGTAAGGTCACCATTGAGTACACCGTCATTGAAGGGGTGAATGACCAGCCGGAGCACGCCCGGCAGTTGTCCCGGCTGTTGAAGGACATCCCCTGCAAGATCAACCTGATTCCGTTCAATCCTTTTCCCGAAAGTGATTTCCGTCGCCCTGAGGCATCGGCGACGCGCCGGTTCCAGTCGATTCTCCATGAGGATGGGCACATCACGACGGTGCGCACCACGCGGGGTGACGACATCGATGCCGCTTGTGGCCAGTTGGTCGGCCAGTTCGAGGATCGGACGCGCCGCAGTGAGCGTTACATCCCGGTTCACCATGTGGCGTCGTGATCCCGGGAACTCAGATCTGCTATAACAATCAGGGATAAAAGGAAGAAACACGATGCCCTTCCGGGCATTGTTTGATGTGGGACGAAAGAATAGAGGGGGTGCGATACAGTGAGAGCGTTTGGGAGCCGGCGTGCCTGGCATTATCCACTGATCGTATTGCTCACCCTGATGCTTGGTGGCTGTGTCACGACCACCACCAGCCCGTTCGCTGAAGACGCCAACGCGGAAAAAGCGGTCAGCGACTATGTTCGCCTCGGCACCGCTTACATTTCTCAGGGCAATTATGAGCGCGCCCGGGAGCACCTTCGACGCGCTTTGGAGATCGACCCCGAGAGCTCTGAGGCGCTGGCCACCCTTGGCCTTGTCCACCAGTCCGATGGCGAGCATGCTCTGGCGGAACAGTCCTACCGCCAGGCCCTTGACAATGACCCCTCCTATACCCGCGGGCGCGTCTATTTCGGAACCTTTCTCTACAATCAGGGCCGATTTGACGAGGCTGTGAGCCAGTTTAAGCGGGCGTCCACGGATACCGATTACAATGATCGCGCTTCGGTGTTCCAGAGTCTCGGCAAAAGCTATGAAGCGCTGGAGCAGAACGCCGACGCAACATCCGCCTACCGGCGCGCTGTCGAGATTTCCCGGGGCAACCCGCAATACCTGTTGTCCCTGTCCGGTGCGCTGGTCCGGATGGAGCAATATTCGCAAGCGAGCCGGTATTACAGTCGGTTAAGACGTATGATGGCCCGCAACAAGAATCTCAGACATTCGCCGGAAAGCCTGCTGACCGGAATTCGGATTGCCCGTCATTTTGGCAACAAGGACCGGGAGGCGAGCCTCGCGCTGCTGCTTGAAAAAGAGTACCCGCAGTCCGAGGAGCTGAAGGCGTATCGACAACTGGCAACGAAACCATGACGGACGACGAACAAGAACCCATGGGGGCAGCCAGGGACGGGGACACGGGCCGAAGGCTCAGGGAAGCGCGCGAAACGGCCGGCTACTCGGTCACGGAGGTCGCGGAGCAACAGAATCTGCGACCGGCCATTATCGAAACCATTGAGGCCGGCGAGTACGACCAGATTGATTCGGAATTGTTTCTCAAGGGGTACGTGCGATCCTATGCGGGGTTGCTCGGGCTCGATGCCGATGCCGTGATACAGGTGTTGGATGAGGAACTGGAACCGCTACGGGAGGAAGCTGAGCAGGCCCGCCGTAACGACCCGCTGGAAGAGATCGAGCGTCGCAAGCGTCAGAAGCAGCGCATCGCCCGTTGGACGGCGGGGCTGGTTTTGGCGGTCCTGGCGGGCTGGTTCCTCTACTGGTTCGCTCAGAGCGATCTGGCCCGGTCTGGCGGTCAGATGCTCGAACAGACGATGCAGCAGGAAGCGGCCGAAGAGGCTGAGCCGTCTGGTGAGCCGGCGGATACGCCGGAGAGTGGAGACGCTGCAGCGCCGGGCGACGGTCCGATGAGTGGCGCGCCTTCCGGATCGGAAGAAAGCGACACGGCCGTGCAGGAGGATGGGCTGACGGACACGGGGGCGGTGGATGACCCCATGCCGGCGGCCACTCAGGACACGCCTGAGCCGGTCACCGAGCCTCCTTCGACAGAGTCCGATGAGGGCCCACCGGAGAGGGAAGAGCCGAGCTCCGGCAGCGGTGTTGATGCGGAGCCGAATGCGGACACGAGCGTGACAGAGCCTGATACAATGGCGTCTGTCAGCACCGGAACACCAACGTCCCCGACGAGTCACAACATCGTCATCGACTTCTCGGGAGACTGTTGGGTGCAGATTGAGGACGGCGGGCGCACGGTGGTGTCCGGATTGCAACGGGCCGATGACGAAGTGCGTTATACCGGGACCGGCCCGTTCCGGATCGTGCTGGGGGCCGTGGATGTCGCCAGCGTGAGATTTGATGGGGAAGCGGTTGATCTGTCAGACATTCCCGCACCCAGTAACCGGGCCGTCCTGACCCTTGGTAATGACAATGCCTGATGGCAACGAGAAGGCCTGACGCCAGGAAACTATGAAGCACGAATCACCGATCAAACGTCGCCAGTCACGGCAGATCCACGTGGGCAATGTCCCGGTTGGTGGTGACGCGCCCATTTCTGTCCAGACCATGACCAACACGGAAACCTGCGACGTCGACGCGACGGTGGGCCAGATTGAGGCCGTTCAGCAGGCGGGGGCGGACATCGTCCGGGTGTCCGTGCCGAGTATGGAGGCGGCCGAAGCGTTCCGTGAGATTCGCAAACGCGTGACCGTGCCGCTGGTGGCGGACATCCACTACGATCACAAGATTGCGCTCAAGGTCGCTGACTACGGCGTCGACTGTCTTCGCATCAACCCCGGTAACATTGGGCGCGACGACCGGGTCAAGGCGGTGATCGACGCGGCGAAACACAACGGCATTCCGATCCGTGTGGGCGTCAATGCCGGTTCGCTCGAAAAGAGCCTGCAGCGCAAGTATGGGGAGCCGACCCCGGCCGCGCTGGTGGAGTCGGCCATGCGCCACATCGACCTGCTGGACCGGCACAACTTCCCGGATTTCAAGGTCAGCATGAAGGCCTCCGAGGTGTTCATGGCGGTGGACGCCTACCGGCAGATCGCCAGCCAGATCGAGCAGCCGTTGCATCTGGGCATCACCGAGGCCGGTGGCTTCCGGTCCGGAACGGTCAAGTCGTCCATTGGCCTGGGCATTCTGTTGATGGAAGGCATCGGCGACACGCTGCGGGTGTCGCTGGCGGCGGACCCGGTGCAGGAAGTCAAGGTCGGGTTTGATATGCTCAAGAGCCTGCGCCTGCGCAGCCGGGGCATCAATTTCATTGCCTGTCCAAGCTGTTCCCGGCAGAATTTCGACGTCATCGGCACGATGAACGAGCTGGAATCCCGTCTGGACGACGTCAACACATCCCTGGATGTGGCGGTGATCGGCTGTCTGGTGAACGGCCCGGGGGAGGCGAAGGAGGCCGACCTGGGACTGACCGGCGGTTCCCCGAAACACCTGATGTATGTCGGTGGCGACAAGGACCGAAAGCTGGACAATGACCGTCTCGTGGACAACCTCGAAGAGATGATCCGCGAGGAAGCGGAGAAAAAGGAAAAAGCCGAGCAGTCCATCATTGCCCGGACAAGCAGCGACTGACTGAGACCAAAGGGCTGACAGGCCTCTGCGATGGCCGGCATCGACCGGCCATCTTTCGTTGTGACCGACTAACACAGACAGAACTGGAAACCGATTTTGGGAAAAATCAACGCGATTCGGGGAATGAACGACATCCTGCCGGACCAGTCCCCGACCTGGCAGTATCTGGAACGCACCACGGCTCGTATTCTCCACGGTTATGGCTACCACGAAATCCGCATGCCGGTCGTGGAACAGACCGACCTGTTCAAGCGCTCCATCGGTGAAGTGACGGACATCGTCGAAAAGGAGATGTACACCTTTGAGGACCGCAACGGCGACAGCCTGACGCTTCGTCCCGAAGGGACCGCCGGCTGCGTCCGGGCGGCGGAGCAGCACGGCCTGCTGTACAACCAGGTTCGCAAGCTCTGGTATACCGGCCCGATGTTCCGCCACGAACGCCCTCAGAAAGGACGCTATCGCCAGTTTCACCAGATCGGCGTGGAATGCTTCGGTCTCAGTGGTCCGGACATTGATGCCGAAGTGCTGCTGATGACGGCCCGGCTCTGGAAGGCGCTGGGCCTGACACCTCACGTTCGTTTGGAGATCAACTCCATCGGTACGCCCGAAGCTCGCAGGGCCTATCGCGAGGCGCTGGTGGCCTACCTGTCCGACTATCGGGACGAGCTGGACGACGATAGCCAGCGTCGGCTGGAAACCAATCCACTGCGTATCCTCGACTCCAAGGCCCAGCACACCCAGGCGCTGCTGAAGGACGCCCCGGTTCTGGCGGACTATCTGGACGACGAATCGCGTGATCATTTCGACGGCCTCTGCCGTCGCCTGGACGCTGCCGGGCTGGAGTACGCTGTCAATCCCGGACTGGTGCGCGGTCTGGATTATTACGGCAAGACCGTCTTCGAGTGGGTGACCGACAGCCTGGGCGCGCAGGGAACCGTGTGCGCTGGTGGCCGCTACGATGGCCTCGTGTCCCAGCTCGGTGGCAAGCCAACGCCGGCCGTCGGCTTCGCCATGGGGATGGAACGACTGGTTCTGATGCTGGAATCGCTGGATTTGATACCGGACTCGGTGAATGACCGGGCGGATCTGTACGTCCTCGGAATGGGAGAAGCAGGCGAAGCGGAGGCGGCGCGGCTTAGCGAACATCTCCGTGACGCCATGCCGGACCGGATGATTCTGACCCATTGTGGGGGCGGTGGTTTCAAGAGCCGGATGAAGAAGGCGGACCGGAGCGGCGCTGCCGTAGCGCTGATCCTCGGCGAGGATGAGCTGTCCGGCGATACGGTGACGCTGAAACCCTTGCGCTCCGGCGAGGAACAACGCACCGTATCCCGGTCTGAACTGACAGAGACCTTGGCCGGCCTGCTGTCGCCGGTCAGTGAATCAACGGCCTGAGAGAGGATGGCATGCAAAGCGAAGAAGAACAGATAGCCACCATCAAAAACTGGTGGAAGCGGAACGGGACCTCCCTGCTGTTGGGCGTTGGTCTGGCACTGGCCCTGGTCTTTGGCTGGCAGGCCTGGCAGCAGCATCAGGCGGAGCAGATGAGTGCGGCCGGCTCCCAGTACCAGCAGTTGCTGACGGCGGCGACCAAACAGCAACCGACCGACAAGGACGCGGAGACCATTCGCTATGTGGCTGAGGCGCTGCGCAACGACTTTGCGGACACGCCCTATGCGGTCTATGGCACGTTGATCCTGGCCGGTCATCAGGTGACCGAGCAGGGTAAGCCTGAGGCCGCAGCGGACTCGCTCAAATGGGCACTGTCCCGGGCCGAGAGTGGTCCGCTGAAGCTGCTGGTGCGTCAGCGACTGGCCCAGGCCCAGTTCGCAGCCGAGCAGCCGGATGCGGCGCTCGCCACGCTTAATGAGGCAGGGGAGACCGGTGCATTCACGGCACTCTACGCGGAACTTGAGGGCGATATCCTTCGCGCCCAGGGCAACGCTGAGGAGGCACGTGAGGCGTACAAGCGCGCCAGTGAGGCGGCTTCCGGCCCAACCGCAAGCCCGATGCTGCAACTGAAAATGGCCGATATGGCCATCCCGGAGGATGCCTGATGCCCGCAGCGCTGAAGCGCGCCGCCCTCAGCCTTGCCGCACTGTCCGTCGCAGCGTTGCTGACGGCCTGTGGCTCGACCGACAGTTTTGAAGAACCGGCGCCGCTTCCGGAAATCTCCGCTTCTGTCTGGCTTGAGACGGCATGGGACCGGTCGGTTGGCGACGGTCACGACGAGCAACTGCTGTTCCTCCAGCCGGCGCTGGTCGAGGGCACCCTCTACGCCGTATCGGCCGATGGTGAGCTCCAGGCCGTTAACCCGGACAACGGTGAGCTGCAGTGGGAGCGGGAGCTGCCGGAGCGCATTCTGGCCGGCGTTGGCGCCGACCAGTCCCGTCTCTTCCTCGGCTCCCGGGATGGCAAACTGCTCGCCCTGTCACGGACGGATGGCGCCTCTGACTGGTCCGCGTCCTTGCCCAGTGAAGTGGTTGCGCCGCCCCAGTCGAACGGCGACGTCGTCGTGGCCCATACCATTGATGGCAAAGTCCTTGGTTTCGATGCCGCCAGTGGTGAGCGGCGGTGGCAGTACGATGGCCAGATTCCGGTCCTGAGTTTCCGCGGTAATGCCACGCCCCGGGTGGGAGCCGACCTGACATTGGTGGCGTTTGCCAACGGGCAAGTGGTCGCGCTCGACAGCGCCACCGGCGAGCCGGCCTGGCAGTACCGGGTCGGTGAGCCTGTGGGCCGTACGGAGCTGGAACGCCTTGTTGATGTCGACGGGACGCCGCTGGTCCGGGATGGTGTCGTCTACGTCACCGGCTATCAGGGCAAGGTGGCGGCGCTGGACCTCACCAGCGGCCAGGAGCTCTGGAGCCGGGAATCGAGCAGTCTGGAATCGCCGGAGCTGGCGTATGGCAACGTCTTTGTCTCTGGCTACGATGGCGTCATCCGGGCGTTCAGTCTGAACAGTCGCCAGGAACTCTGGGCTCAGTCACAGCTGGAGTGGCGGCGGGTTACCGGCCTGCTGGCGGTGGATGGCGTGTTGCTGACCGGCGATTTCGAAGGGTATATCCACATCCTGTCCCAGCTCGATGGATCTCTGCTGGGACAGCGTGAAGTGGACGACGAGGGCCTGCGTGTCCCCATGCTCCGCTATGAGGATATGGCCATCGTCTACAGCAACAGTGGCGAGCTGGTCGCCTACCGTATTCAGAAGCAGGATTGATCCATGCCCCGTCCCGTGATTGCGCTGGTGGGCCGCCCGAACGTCGGCAAGTCCACGCTATTCAACCAGATGACCCGCACACGGGATGCCCTGGTGGCGGACTTTTCCGGCCTGACCCGGGATCGAAAGTACGGTGAGGGCCGGTATGAGGGCCACCGCTTCATCGTCATCGACACCGGGGGTCTGAGCGGTGATGATGCCGGCCTCGACGCCGAGATGGCCCGTCAGTCACTGCAGGCCGTGGACGAGGCGGATCAGGTTCTGTTTCTGGTCGATGGCCGTGCGGGGCTGACCGCCGGTGACCACCTGATTGCCGAGCAGTTACGCCGGCATGGAAAACCCGCCCACCTGGTGGTGAATAAGACCGATGGTCAGGACCCGGAAATGGCGGCGGCCGAGTTCTATGAGCTGGGTTACGAGTCCGTGTTCCTGATTGCGGCCTCCCACAATCGCGGTGTTCGCAGCATGCTCGAATCGCTCTTCCCGGACATGCTGGAAGAGCCGGAGGAAGATGAGGCCGACAAATGGCCCGGTATCCGGATTGGAGTGGTGGGTCGTCCCAACGTGGGCAAATCCACACTCACGAACCGTCTGCTGGGCGAAGAGCGGGTGGTGGTTTACGACCTGCCGGGCACGACCCGCGACAGTATCTACATTCCCTATGAACGCCACGGTGAAGAATACACACTGATCGACACCGCCGGGGTCCGACGTCGCAAGAACGTCAACGAGGCCGTTGAGAAGTTCTCCATCATCAAAACCCTGCAAGCGGTTGAAGACGCCCATGTGGTGGTCGTGGTGGTGGATGCGCGGGATGGTCTTGTCGATCAGGATCTGCACCTGATCGGCTTCGTGCTGGAGGCCGGTCGGTCGCTGGTGCTGGCGTTCAACAAGTGGGATGGCATGAGCGTCGAAGACCGCGAGAGCGTCAAACGGGAAGTGGACCGGCGTCTGCCGTTTGTGGGCTTTGCCGACAAGCATTATATCTCCGCGCTCCACGGCTCAGGGGTCGGTCTGCTGTACGACTCCATCCACGAGGCGTATGACTCCGCCATGACAAAGTGGCCCACACGGCGCCTGACGGAGATCCTTCAGGGTGCAGTGCAGCAACATCAGCCCCCGGTGGTGCGCGGTCGCCGGGTCAAGCTGCGCTACGCTCATCAGGGCGGGTCCAATCCGCCCCGGATTGTTGTCCATGGCAATCAGGTCGAGTCACTCCCGGACGCTTACCGGCGCTTTCTGGAGAACACGTTCCGCAAGGTTCTGGACATCTGGGGCACACCGATCCGGTTCGAGTTCCGGTCCGGTGAGAACCCCTATGCCGGTAAGCCGAACGAGCTCAATGCCCGTCAGAAGGCCCGAAAGTCCCGCATGATGCGGCATGTGAAGAAGAACGAGAAAAAGAAGAAGCAGAAGAAGCGCCGGGGCTGACCCCCGGCCCGCCCGTTGCCCATCGTCGCCGGGACGCTGTCACATCCCTGAGACAGCGTCCTGCATTGCCCGTCTGTCAGCCCGCGTCTTCCTGGCGCACCGCCTGCACCGCCGTCAGGGCAATGGTGCCGACAATGTCATCCACCAGCGCACCACGCGAAAGGTCATTCACAGGCTTTCTCAGGCCTTGGAGCATGGGGCCGATGCTGATGACATTGGCGCTGCGTTGCACTGCTTTGTAGGTGGTGTTGCCGGTATTGAGGTCCGGGAAAATGAACACGGTGGCCCGACCGGCGACAGGACTGTCCGGTGCCTTGCTTTTGCCCACGCTTTCGATGGCGGCGGCGTCGTATTGCAACGGACCGTCGATCAGCAGGTCCGGGCGTCGTTCCTGCGCGATGGCGGTCGCCCGTCGCACCTTGTCGACATCGTCACCACTACCGGACGCCCCGGTGCTGTAACTGATCATGGCGATGCGTGGGGTGATGCCGAACCGTTCCGCCGAATCGGCACTCTGAATGGCAATGTCGGCCAGTTGTTCGTCGTTCGGGTCCGGATTGATGGCGCAGTCACCATAAACCAGAACCTGTTCCGGGAGGCACATAAAAAAGACGGATGACACAACTTTGGCTGCCTCGTGCGTCTTGATCAACTGCAGGGCCGGGCGGACGGTGTTGGCCGTGGTGTGTACGGCGCCGGACACCAGCCCATCCGCTTCGTCCAGGGCAACCATCATGGTGGCCAGGACGACGTTGTCCTCCAGTTGCGCTTCGGCCATGTCGGGCGCCAGACCCTTGTGCTTGCGCCGTTCGACCATCGGCTCAATGTAGCGTCCGCGGATCTCGTCCGGGTCCATGATCTCCAGCTCGGCCGGCAGCGTCAGCCCCTGTGCCCGGGCCACCTGATCGATGGTCTCCCGTTGACCGATCAGCACACAGCGCGCCAGCCCACGCTCCTGGCTTCGGATGGCGGCCTGCACCGTGCGCGGTTCGTCGCCTTCGGGTAAAACAATGCGTTTGTTCGCCGCCCGTGCCCGTTCGGACAGGTTGTAACGGAAGGCGGGCGGAGATAGACGACGCTCACGCTCGATGCTGAGATGATCGCGGAGCCAGTGCGTATCGATCGCTTCGGCGACCGAGTCCATCACCCGTTCAATCCGTTCGGCATCGTCCACCGGGACCTCCCGGGACAGCGTCGCGAGCCGGCGCGCGGTCTCATAAGTGTTGGTGTCGATGCGCATCACGGGCAGGCCGGTCTGGAAGGCCCCCCTGGCCACTTCCAGGGTGCGCTCATCCGGCGTAAGGCCGCCGGTCAGCAGCAGGCCCGACAGGGGAACGCCGTTCAGCGCGGCCAGCGCGGTGGTCACGATAATGTCTTCCCGGTCGCCGGGCGTCACCACCAGGGTGCCGGGTCGCAGGGTTTCCACCATGTTGGGAATCGTGTTGGCACAGACGGTCACCCGTTGTATCCGGCGCTGGTTCAGGTCCCCTTCGTGGAGTATGTCGGCGTCAATGTCCCGGGCAACGTCCAGCGTCCGGGGGGCCAGTAGTTCCGGTTGCCACGGGACGCAGCCCAACAGCCGCAGTTTCTGGTCGCTGAAGATACTGCATTCGGTTGGATAGTCCGGGTGGGCAGAGCGGGCGTCCGGGTCATGATCCGGGGTGAGGCCGTTCTTCTCTGGCTGGCCGACCTTGTTCAGGATCACGCCGAGCACCTCCGGATCCTGCGGGTCCGCGAACAGGCGGGCGGAGAAGTCCAGCCAATCACTCAATTCCTTCGGATCACGCCCCTCCGGTGCGCTGACGAGGATGACTTCCGCGCTCAGGTTGCGTGCCATCTCAACGTTCAGGCGAGCGGTGTAGGCCTCGCTCCGGTCGGGAATCAGCCCTTCGACCACGACCACGTCAGCGTCCTCAGCGGCCTGCTGATAGCGGCCGATGATCTCCTCCATCAGCTGGTCCTGATTGCCCTTGTTGAGCAGGCTCTGGGCCCGCTGCAGCGTGATGGGCTCGGGTGGGCGCACGGTAGACAGCGACCGCAGGAAGTTGATGGAGCGGTCCTCGTCGGCATCGCCGCCGTCACTCTGAGCCACGGGTTTGAAGAAGCTGACACGGACGCCGACGCTGTCCAGCGCCCGGAACAGGCCAAGGCAGACCGAGGTCAGGCCGGACTCCAGTGCTGTGGGGGCAATGAAAAGGTTCTTTGCCATTGGGGGAGATCTCCGTATTCCGGTTGTCAGACGTTCTGGGCGCCAAGTGTTCTTGCGTCGGCGGCAATCATGCCTTCTTCATCGGTGGGGATGACGTAGACCGGATGGGAGCCGTCGGCGTGAATCGCACCCTGCTGGCCGTCACCGTGAGAGCGGTTGCGTTCCGGGTCGAGCGTAAACCCGAGCATGGCAAGCCGGGCAACGGTCTTCTCACGGACACGCACGCTGTTCTCACCGATACCCCCGGTGAAGACCAGACCGTCGCAATGGGTCAGGGACGCCATCATGGCGCCGATGTATCGCGCGAGTCGGAAGCAGAACGCCTCGATGGCGACGGTGGCGTGTTCATCCCCATCAAGGCTGGCCTGTTCCAGGGCGCGCATGTCGTTGGTGTTGCCGGACAGGCCGCGAAGGCCGCTTTCGCGGTTCAGGGTCTGGTTGATGGTCGTCGGGTCCAGCCCTTTGCGCTGCAGGAAATCGAAGAGGCCGGGATCGACGTCGCCACTGCGGGTCCCCATGATCAGGCCTTCCAGAGGCGTCAGCCCCATGCTGGTATCGACAGACTGGCCTTGTTCGATCGCGGTGATGCTGCAGCCGTTGCCCAGGTGCGCCGAGATCAGTGATGTGGACCGGGATGGCTGCTTCAGTCGGCTGGAGAGCGTCTGCAGCATGCAGGCGTGGCTGGTGCCGTGAAATCCGTAACGCCGGACGCCCCAGTCCTCGTACCAATGCCGGGGCAGGGCATAGAGATAGGCATGGGGTGGTAGCGTCTGGTGAAAGGCGGTGTCAAATACCGCCACCTGCGTCACGTTGGGGTAGAGCGACTGCATCGCACGAATACCGGTCAGGTTGACCGGGTTGTGGAGGGGCGCGAGATCGGCGCATTCCTCGATGGCGTCGGTCACGGCTTCGTCAATGACCACGGATTCGCTGAACCGTTCCCCACCGTGAACGACGCGATGCCCGACGGCACCCGGCGCGCTCTGGAGCATCCGGTTTGCCTCCAGCCAGTCGATGATGGCGGCCAGGCCCTGCTCGTGATCCGAGTGGTCGGGCAGGGCAATGGCCGTTTTTTCATTCGTCCGGATGGTGGCGCGTGCCTCGGCGGTGCCGAGGTTCTCCGCCAGGGCGGAGGCGATCGGGCGGTCCTCCGGCCCGTAGAGGGCCAGCTTGATGGAGGAACTGCCGCAATTAACGACCAATACGTGATCCTGCATGGCGACGTCTCTTCAGAGGTTCTCAGGGCAAACGCCGGAGTCTACTCAAGACCCGGGTGCACCGTCCATGCGGAATCAGGTCGCTGATTGGCCCGCCGCCCGCGTATTGGTCTGGATCCACTCGACGAACTCGTCCGCCACAATGGGGCGGCAGTAGAAATAGCCCTGCGAGAAGTCGCAGCCGTGATCCTGCAGGAAATGGGTCTGGGATTCGTCCTCCACACCCTCGGCGATGACTTCCAGGCCAAGGCTGTGCGCCATAGTGATGATCGCGCGCACCAGCGCGGCATCGTCTTCCTCAATCATGACATCGCCGATGAACGTCTTGTCGATCTTGAGGGTGTCGAAGGGATAGCTCTTGAGGTAACTCAGTGCGGAATAGCCCGTACCGAAGTCATCCACAGACAGACGGACGCCAAGTTCGTCGAGACGCCTCAGAGTGTCTGAGGCCTCGATGCTGTCGTCCAGAATGAGTCGCTCGGTGATTTCCAGTTCCAGCTGCCCGGCCGGCAGCCCGGCCTCCTGCAGCGCTTCGTTCACCAGATCCACGAATCCGGGATCCCGGAACTGACGCGGTGAAACGTTCACAGCGATAAAAAATGGCTGACCGGTGAGTTGCTGCCATCTTCGGGCTTCGAGGCAGGCCTGACGGATCACCCAGGCCCCGATTGGGATGATCAGCCCGGTTTCCTCGGCGAGCGGGATGAACCGATCGGGGCCGACCATGCCCAGCTCGGCGTTGCGCCAACGAAGCAGCGCTTCCGCCCCAGCCATGAGACCGTCGCTGGTCCGGACCACCGGCTGGTAGTGCAGCTCCAGCTCATCCAGCTCCAGTGCCCGGCGCAGGTTCGACTCCATCTGTAAACGCTCGTAGGAGATGGCCTTCATCTCCGGCCGGAAACGCTGGTAGGCGCTCTTGCCCTGGCTCTTTGCCTGGTACATCGCGGCATCGGCGTACTGGAGCAGGTTACCGCTGGCGTCGGAATCGTCCGGGTAAAGTGCGATACCGATACTGGTGCTGACAAAAATCTCCTGTCCACTGATCTGGATCGGCGAGGAAAAGGTGTTCAGAATGCGCTCGCCGACCTGTTCAGTGGCCGAGGCATCCTTGATGCCAGGCAGGATGACGAGAAATTCGTCGCCCCCGAGCCGGGCGACGGTGCTGGTTCCGCGCAGACAGCTTGAAATCCGGCGCGCGGCCTCGATCAGGAGGTTATCGCCTGCTTCGTGCCCCATCGTGTCATTGATGTGCTTGAAGTTATCCAGGTCCAGGAACAGCACGGCCACCAATGTGCCCTCGCGCTGGGCCTGGGCGAGGGCAAGCTTGAGGCGGTCGAGTGCCAGCATCCGGTTGGGCAGGCCGGTAAGGATGTCGTAGTTGGCCTGTCGCAGAAGTTGTTGCTCGTACCGTTTGCGGATGCTGATGTCCTCGCCAAGGATCAGGTAGTGAGTGGCCGGGCCGTCGTCCTCGTATATTGGCGTGACCACCACCTGCTGCCAGAAACGCTCACCGTTGGTCCGGGTACTCTGGATTTCGCCCTGCCAGACGCCGACCCGGCGAACCTGAAGGCGGATGTTTTCCCAGAGCTGGTTGTTGTCCCGGGGGCTCATGGAATCAGCGGTAATCAGCTCGGGGTGCTTGCCGTGAATGGCGTCGGGCTCGTGGCCGGAGATCTGGCAGAACTTCTGGTTACAGAACTCGATCCGCCAGTTCCGGTCGCAGATAAGGACGGATGAGGGGCTTTGCTCGACGGCTTTGGAGAGCTTCCGGATCTTGGCGGCATCGAGTTCCTGTTTCTGGACGTCCTCTTCCAGTCGCTCCCGCATATGGTTGAACGCATCGACCACCTGTGACAGCTCGTCGCGGCGGTTGGATGCGGTATCCGCGCGATCGAGCCGTAGCGGTTCGTTCCGGTTATGTATGGAAAACCGCCGTGCGAATTCTGCCATCGTCTGGAGATGGCGGGTCACGAAGTGCTGGAAAATCCAGATGATCAGGATGGAGACGAAAAACGTCTTCAGGAACTGGGTTGCCAGTATGACGACGATCTTTTGTTGGAGATCCTGGTAAATGGCATCCATGCTGGCCGTAATGGTCAGTTCACCGAGTTCGTAGGACTCGCTTTCTGTCTGGTGAACGAGCTCAATCGTGCTGCTCCGGGTGGCATTCGCCGTTGACAGGTCGCCCATGCGGACCCGCGAATCGGGGTAGATGGTCAGGTCAAGATGCACGATATCGGGCAGGCTGAGAATGCCCTCCATCTGGACTTCCAGTAGTTTCTGGTCGAGCGCCCAGAGGCTGCGGGCGAGACTGCTGGAATAGCTGGTTTCGATCACGCTCATGCGCTCATCCACCAGCGACACGTCGTTACGGAAGTCCGTGTAGATCTGTGTTGCCGAGGTCACGAGCGTGAACAGGGAGCTGAACAGCAGTATGTAAGCCAGTATTCGAAACGACAGTGGTGAACGATCCCGGAACTGGCGCAGTCGGCGAAACCATTTTTCCATCGGGTGGGTACTTCGGTCTCATGAGTTCGTTATTGCGGCAACTATAGCAGCAGTTGGGACGGGCTGCTGTCCGGAGAGGCAATTGATCGCCTTTAAGGACAATTGCTTAGGAAATGATCCGCTGTGCCTGTGGAAGGCCGGAACCCATGCCGGGGAGTCTCCATGGCGTGATTGCATTGCTCCTGCGGAGCACCGCACACGTCGGTGTCGTCACAGATTCGGGAACGATTGGGAAAGAAAGAAAAAAAGTGGCGTCCCCTAGGGGGTTCGAACCCCTGTTGCCGCCGTGAAAGGGCGGAGTCCTAGGCCACTAGACGAAGGGGACGCATTGATCCAGGCACTGGGTGTGCCTCTGGATGGCTGCCTCGTCGAGGTGGCGCGTATATTAAGAACGGCGCCTTTTGCTGTCAAATCTTTTTTTAACCGGATTTCAGAACGTCCGTGATTCGGTCAGGTTCCGTTAATGCAATATTTGAGCTCATCGCCGATGGCATCGAATGCGGCCAGCGTTCCTTCAGACTGTTGCAGGTCGAAAATCGCCCCCGCGATGCGATGCCTTGAGTCGGGCAATTGCCTGAGTACGTTCTGCCGGTTGGCGTCCAGTGTGGCCGCGACGAGCACCTGATAGCGCAATTTGTTCTCCCCGGCGCAGAAATAGAAATGCCCCTCCCGGCTGGAGGGTTTCGGCGCACCGCGTTTTCGATAGACGCGTCGACTGCAGCGCGCGTACTGGCTGTTGACCGCGGAGTAGGTCGCAATCAACCCGTCATCCTTCACCGCCTGGAACAGCGTACGGACGCGTTTTTCACCAGGGTCGCTCAAGCCTGGCAGGGTCGCAATCAGCTGATCGGCATTCATGCCCTTGTCAATCAACTGCAGTGTTGTGACGTACTCCGCCGTGATCAGACTACAGGTTTCAAAGCTCTGACCGGGTGTCTGAGGCGATGCACTGGCAACGCCGGTCAGGCCTGCGGCCATCAGCAGACACCATCGTTGCAACACCGTATTAGCGAACCGCATCCTGAAGCGCCTTTTCCAACTGCGGGAATTCGAACCGGAAGCCGGCGGCTTCCAGTCGCTCTGGGTGCGCCCGTTGGCCCTCGAGAAGCAGCGTGCTCATTTCGCCAAGACCCATCCGGAGCACGGCCGCCGGGACCGGAAATACGGTGGGGCGGTGGAGAACGGTGCCCAGTGTGCGGGTGAAGTGCTGGTTGGTAGCGGGTTGCGGACTCACCACATTATATGGGCCCGAGGCGTCCGGTGTTTCCAGCATCCAGATGAGGGCAGAGACCACGTCGTCCCGATGGACCCAGGGGAGATACTGCTGGCCGTTGCCCAGCCGGCCGCCGAGCCCGAGACGGAAGGGCAGCAACATGCGCTTGAGAAAACCTCCCTGAGGGCCAGCGACCACGCCCGTCCGGGAGAGGCAGACGCGGGCGCCCCAATCCACCGCCCGCTCTGCGGCTGCTTCCCAGTCACGGCAGAGTTCGTGGGTGAATTCGTCTTTGGGGGCCGTCTCTTCGGTGACGGGCTGGCCCCCTTGATTACCGTAAAACCCAACCGCCGATCCGGACACCACCACCGGTGGTTTCTGATCACGCCGGGACAGGTAATCCATCAATTCGTGGGTGAAGGCAATGCGGCTGTCCCTCAGAGCCTGCTTACGCTTTGGTGTCCAGCGTCCGTCGGCAATGCCTTCACCGGCCAGATTGATCACACCCTCGATATCGGGCAGATCGACGACGTCCTTCAGTTGGTGAAGGGGGCGGACCCGACCGCAACGTGACCGGACATCGGCGTCGCCCTGTCGGCTGAATACGGTCAGGTCATAGCCGGCCTTGAGCAGGCGCGGGCAGAGTCGCTGACCGATGAAGCCCGTCCCTCCGGTTACCAGCAGATGGGATGTCATGGGACCTCCTTACGCGTCCAGCGTGGTGGCGCCAGTGAGCTGCTTTTCGACCACCGAACGAATGGCTTCGCCCAGCGCGGCATCCTCACCGATGGGCGGAGCCAGCTCGATCTCGATGTTGTACCGGCTCCGGTAGTCGGCCAGCATGGCAGGGACATCCCGCCGCAGGTGCCGCCCGGCCGCCAGGAACAGGGGTAGAACGGTGACGTGGGTCACGCCGTCACGGGCGGCCCGTGCAACCTCCTGCTCCAGAGAGGGCTCGCTGAGCTCCATGTAGGCGACCGCCGATTGGGGGATCGCCGAAAGCGTCGGTCGGGCGAGCTTTTCGAACGTGTCGCACCAACGCTGATCGCTGCTTCCGTGGGCCAGTAAGAGAATCCGGTTCTGTTCGGCCATGGTGGCTCCTTTGATGACGTGGATGATATGGACCCTGATGCGCTCATGATACGTATAATAACGGCTTCTGGAGCAACGGCGATCAACCGAGAGGCGTGAATGTTCAGTTGGCAGTTTGTGGTGGATTTCTGGTTTGGCCAGCTTGATGATGATGGCCTGCCGGAGGCGCTGTGCCGGAAGCGCTGGTTCCGGGCCAGCAAGACCTTTGACTGGGAGGTCCGGCGGCGGTTCCTGACGATGGTGCTGGTGGCATCGGAAGACGGGTTGGACAGCTGGCGTTCAGAGCCCGGCGGCGCGCTGGCGGAGATTATCCTGCTGGACCAGTTTACCCGGAACATCCACCGGGGGACGGCGCTGGCGTTCAGCAACGACCGACAGGCCCGCCGCCTGTGCCTCGACGGGCTCGATCAGGGGCGTGATGTGTCCCTGCCGCCGATTATGCGTGCGTTTTTCTACATGCCGCTGCAGCACAGTGAGCGCCTGGCCGATCAGGAGCGTGTGATCGGCCTCTACGAGCAGCTGGTCGCCCAGACGCAGGGCGATCTGCGGGCGCTGCTTCAGGGTTTTCTGGACTCGGCGAAGAGCCATGCGGACATCATCCGACAGTTTGGCCGGTTTCCCCATCGCAACCGTCTGCTTGGGCGCACATCCACTGACGATGAGCGGCGTTATCTGGAAAACGGTGGCGCTCGCTTTGGCCAATAATCGGAGTGAGCTTCCGTCCGGCGTCCACCGTTGTCAAACAGTCCGTGCCGCTTGATCTGGTTCACTCTTTTTGTCGTTCCGGTTCGTCATAATGGAGTCTGCTCCTGAACCGGCGTCGCCGTCAGCGCGATTCCGTGGCCGAACGCCTCTACCAATAACAATCGGTCCGTCCGGTCAGGCATCCTTTTTGACGGGGAACAGGACGGAAAGAACGATGACGTGTCAGGACGAAGATGCTGAGGGAAGGGGGCGCAGTGCGCCGGATGTCGGCTTGCGGGATGCGATTCACTATCATGGACGTAAGGCAGCCCGCGCCAAGAGCGAGGAACGGCGCCGCCGGATTCTGGATGCGGCGCTCAATATCGCCGCCCGTGAAGGGGTCCGCGGTATCAAGCACCGCTCGGTGGCCCGTGAGGCCGGTGTCCCTCTGGCTTCCACCACCTATTACTTCCGGGATATCAACGAGCTCATCAGCGATGCGTTCATGCATTTTGCGGAACGCTCCCAGCTGGCGCTCGACGACTTCTACGACACACTCAACCAATGCGTGGACCGGGCTCGCCAAAGGGGGGATCTCGTGACCCGTGCCGGTCGGGTGCGGGTAGCGGATGACATTGCTGAGCTGGTCTCGGATTTCCTCATCCACCGGTTCCGCTATCACAAGGGCAGCGTCCTCACCGAGCAGGTGTTCCTGGTGGAGGCCAGCCGGAACCTGGACCTTGAGCAGCTTGCACGCTACTACCGCAGCGCCTGGTCCGGTGGTCTGGAGCGTATCCTGCAGCGGCTGGAGACCGCGCACCCCAAACGCGACGCAACGCTGCTGATCAGTGTGGTGTCGGGCATGGGATTCGATGGTCTGTTGTTCAGCGACCAGTTCAATCCGACATTCCTGAGGGAATCGCTGGCGCGTGTATTCCGATTGATGATGGGCGTGGGTGCAGCGGGTACGGAGGTAACGACGGCGGAGCCTCATTGGGCATCGTCGTCCTGAGCTTGATGGCGGTTTTATTGCAAAAACGCCCATCAAGTGTTGACGAAGCCGCGCGAATCGGTAAAATGCGCAGCCGTTGACGGGGAGCGCCCCTCACACAAAACGCGGGAATAGCTCAGTGGTAGAGCATCGCCTTGCCAAGGCGAGGGTCGCGAGTTCGAATCTCGTTTCCCGCTCCAGATTCAGAAAACCCGGCCCAGCGCCGGGTTTTCGCGTTTATGGGGGCGGGTTTCGTCGATGATGACGCCTCCGGTCGCGGCGGGTATGCTTGTTGCTTTGACTGCCGGGAACGAAGGGAGGCGTGCATGCAGGCACTTACGGTCACTCAATTGTACCGGTATCCGGTCAAATCACTGAGCGGTAACCCGGTCGACACGCTGACGCTGGATGATTTTGGCCCGGCCGGCGACCGGCGCTGGATGATGGTGGATGAGGCAGGCCAGTTCATCACCCAGCGGAGCGAGCCCCGGCTGGCTCTTGTGCGGGCCTCGCTGGCAGGTGAACGCGGCGATGCCGTTTGCCTGATGTGGCCGGATCAGCCCGACGGCCTCGTTGTGCATGCCGGCCCGAAGCGCAAGTCGGTGACGGTCTGGCATGATACGGTCGAAGGCCGTGTCGGTGACGGCGATGCGAGCCGGGCCCTCAGCGAATGGCTGGGCCGGTCCGTTGAGCTGGTCTGGATGCCCGCCGAGACCCGTCGAGGTGTCCAACGGGACGCTGGCGCGTCCGCCCACCGGGTGGGTTTTGCCGATGGCTACCCGTTTCTCATCACCCACGAAGCGTCCCTGGCCGCACTTTGCGACCGCCTGGGTGAAGATCTGACCATGCGGCGCTTCCGTCCGAACATCGTTGTTCGTGGCGGCGGGGCCTTTGAGGAGGACGACTGGCGTCGCCTTGAGACGGGGGCCATCTGCTTCCACCTCGTCAAGCACTGCTCACGATGTGTGATGACCACGGTCGATCCGGAAACCGGCATCATGAACGAGGCCCGGCAGCCACTCCGAGAGCTGGGCCGTTTCCGGCGGACCGACGCGGGCATCCTGTTTGGTATGAATGCGGTCCATGACGGCCCCGGTCGTCTGACCATCGGTGACACCCTGCACGTAACCGAGCGTGCCACTGCTTCCTGATTCCTGAGAGAAATTGAATGCCGCTTCTGTCCCTTGAAAATCTGTCGCTCTCTTTCGGCATGCATGCCCTGCTGGACGACGCCAATCTGCTGATCGACCGGGGTGAACGGGTCTGTCTGCTGGGCCGTAACGGCGAGGGCAAGTCGACGCTGCTGAAAATGGTGACCGGTGAGGTGACGCCGGACCACGGGCAGGTACGCCTTGAGGACGGCTCGGTGGTTGCCGTCCTGCCCCAGATGCTGCCCCGGGACGACCAGAGAACCGCCTACGAGTGTGTGTCCGACGCGTTCCCGGAAACCGGCGAGCTTCTGGCCGAGTTCCACCAGCTCTCGCAGAAGGCGGACGAATCCTCGCTGAACCGTCTGATGGCCGTGCAGGAGCGGCTTGAGGCGCTGGATGGCTGGCGGCTGGACCAGAAAGTCAACACGATACTGGCCGAGTTCCGGATCGACCCGGACCAGCGGCTGGCGACCCTCTCCGGTGGTTGGCAGCGACGCGTGCTTCTGGCGCAGGCGCTGGTGGCGGAACCGGATCTCCTGTTGCTCGACGAACCGACCAACCATCTTGATGTCCCGGCGATCGCCTGGCTTGAGGAAACGCTTCGTCAGTTCGCCGGTGCGATCTTTTTCGTCAGCCACGACCGTGCCTTCGTGCGTCGTATTGCCACCCGCATTGTGGAGCTGGATCGGGGCCGACTGGTGAGCTTCGCGGCGACCTATGACCGGTACCTGACGCTCAAGGAAAAGGCGCTGGAGGAAGAGGAAAAGCAGAACGCGGAGTTCGACCGCAAGCTGAAGCAGGAAGAGAGCTGGATACGGCAGGGCATCAAGGCGCGCCGGACCCGTAATCAGGGGCGCGTCAAAGCCCTCAAGGAAATGCGTGAGCAGCGTCGCCAGCGGCGTGAGCAGGTGGGCAAATCCAACTTCCAGGTGGACGAGGCGGATCGGTCCGGCAAGCTGGTCGTGGATGCCCACGACGCCCGCTTTGCCTATGAGGATGGCACCCCGGTGGTTCGTGATCTGAACATGACGGTGATGCGAGGCGACAAACTGGGTGTGATCGGCGAAAACGGTACCGGCAAGACGACGCTGGTCCGTCTGCTTCTCGGCGACCTTGAGCCGACGGCCGGCCAGGTCCGGCTGGGGACCAAGCGGTCCGTCGCTTATTTCGATCAGCTTCGGGGCGAACTCGATCCGGACATGAACGCGGTGGATAACCTGTCGGGTGGCCGGGAGTTCATCGAAATCAATGGCCAGCGTCGCCACGTTCTGGGCTATCTGCAGGACTTTCTGTTCACGCCCGAACGGGCGAGGGCGCCGGTATCGGTGTTTTCCGGGGGCGAACGGGCGCGTCTGATGCTGGCGCGGCTGTTCAGTCATCCGGTCAACATACTGGTGCTCGATGAGCCCACCAACGACCTCGATGTTGAGACCCTGGAACTGCTGGAATCCCAGCTTGTGGACTTTCAGGGCACAGTGATCGTGATCAGTCACGACCGGGAATTCCTCGACAACGTGGTGACCGATACGGTGTTCCTGGACGGCAGTGGTCGGGTTGCCTCTCACGTGGGCGGATACTCGGACTGGCGCCGGCAGGGCGGGCGGTTTCCCACGGAGATCCCTGACAAGCCGACACCCCGGTCCAGCGAGCCGAAACCGGAACAATCAGCGTCTTCAGGGAAAGAGGAAAAAACCGGGGAATCAGCGAATAAGGGTAAAAAGCTCAGCTACAAACTGAAGCGTGAACTGGCGTCTCTCCCGGAGCGAATCGCCGAGTTGGAAGCGGACATTGAGGCGCGGCAGAAGGCCGTGTCCGATCCGTCGTTCTATGAGCGCCCTCAGGACGAAGTGTCGGCGGAGCTGACGGCGCTGTCGGAACAGGAACAGGCGCTGGAATCCCTGATGGAACGCTGGATGGAACTGGAGGATATGGCCTGACGTGCGGCGTTCCGCAGGCAAAGAAGGTGACTTTGCGATACCATGGAACGGACAGTCGCGCGTGGCCTTTTTACGGCGCAGGATCAGACCGAAGCAGTAACAAGAGAGATCCGAATGACCATCCGTTACGAGTTCCATCTGGAAAGTGGCGATAGCCAGACCTTCGATGTGTCACCTGACCGGGAGGCGCCGTCGGCTGCGGGCAGCAACCTTCCGGACTGGACCCGGCTGGGCCACTGTCAGTGCAGCAACTGCCCGCTGAAGGCCTCGGAGTCACCCCATTGCCCCGCGGCGGCTGACATGGTGCCGGTCGTTGATGCTTTTCGTCGGGAAGGGGCGTATCAGAAGGTCACCGTTCGTGTTGATGACGGTCGTCGGATCTACGAGAAAACCACCACGCTGGAGGAGTCGTTGCGCTCGTTGCTGGGTCTGGTCATGGCGACCAGTGCCTGCCCGATTCTTTCCGAGCTGAAACCGATGGCGATTCATCACATGCCGTTTGCCAGCTCCGATGAGTTCATCATGCGGAGCGTCTCCCACTACCTTCTGCAGCAGTATTTCGCCCAACGCAATGACGAGACGCCAGACTGGAAGCTGGATGGGCTGGTGAGCCGGAACCAGCGCCTGCAACTGGTGAATCAGGCGCTATGGCAACGCATTCACGCCGTGTGTGAAGGCGACAGCAACCTCAAGGCGCTACTGAACTTCTTCTCCATGGCCTCCAGCGTCAGCGTCTCTCTGGAAAGTCAGCTCCGCAAGCTGGAGGCGAAGCTGAACAGCATGGAACCCGGGACCTACACGCCGGGGCTCTAGGAGTCTGCGCGGCACAAAGTCGCACCGCTGCGACCGCCCCACTGCGGTCCCTTTTGAGCGCTCATTTTCGTTACATAGAACCACTATGCGCCTCAAATGACCGTCAAAATGGCCTCGCAGTGGGACGATCTCGCCTGGCACGATTTCTACCGCGCAGACTCCTAGTGTCCCGTCTGGTTCATTCGTTGATCGACTGCGCAGACGCCTAACGGATTCGCACGGCCAGAACATCGCACTGGGCGCCGTGAAGCACGCCGTTCGCTGTGGACCCGAGAAGTAACTGGATACCGTGTCGTCCGTGGCTTCCGACAATCGCCAGATCCACATCCCGTTCTTTGCAGATCCTGTGGATTTCGCTCTCCGGTCGTCCTACGGATACAACCTGATTGGGCTCACTGACATTGTGGGCCCGGCCGAAGGCCGCCAGCTGCTCGTGTGCTGCCTGGTCAAGCTGGTCCTGCAGATCGCTCAGGTCCATCGGAATGTCACCGCCATAGGCATATCCCACAGGCTCGACGACGTGGAGCAACAACAGCTCCGCGTCATGGTTGTCCGCAATTTCGCGGGCTCGTGCCAGCACCTGATCCGCCTCTTCGGTCAGGTCAATGGCGGCCAGTATACGGTTATAGTGACTCATGATGGGGGCTCTCCTGCACTCATATTACGTAGGTCATAGGTCTAAGCCTATACTATAGCCAGAATGGCCGGGACGGATACAATGCCACAGGCCATTGTCTTCGAATTATTGGTCATTTGGGGGTCGGGCCATTGGCAGTTGCGATCACGCTGATTGTATTGGCACTTGCATTTATTCTGGCCGGGATTATGCGATTACGCCCCTCGGTCGAGGGCCGTCGCCGGATGCGACTCCGGAATCAGGCATACCGGCGCGGCTGGCTGGTTGAGAAACTGCGGGGAGAGGCTCTGGAGGCGCTTGGCGAACCCGGCTCGACGGTACCCTATTATTGGTACTGGCGAGCCTGGCCAGAGGGATGGTTTGAGGGCGAGTCTCATCCGATCAGGGTGGTCCATGTGTTGGTCGAAGGACAGCCAGTCGCGGGCGTGTCAGGGGCAGAACGGCTGCCCAGAATCCCCACCGTCTGCTCGGCTTGGCTGGTCGATCCGCGAGGCATTGGTTTTGTCTGGGATGAGAAGGGCACGGTGGATGATCTTGAACGGCCGTTTTCAATGATCGAGGCCGTCCTGAAAGCCGATTGACGACGTCGCTCCGGGGCGGTCCGGTCGGCCCGCCCCGATAAAAACGCGTCAGGTCAGGCGTTCTCGCCGGCGGCGGATTCGCCGTCACCACCCTGCAGCAAATTGATGGTGCGGTTCAGGTCGCTGACAATGCCTCCGGAATACCGGTTGATCACGAATGACACGTTGCGCTGGTTGTAGTTGACGTACGAGCTTCGGATGAAGCCCCACTTGGAGGAGATGTCGCCCAGCAAAGTGCGAAGCTCACCCCGAGGGTTGCCCTTCGACACCGTTTTCATCAGCGTGTCGAACTGCTTGGCCTGCTGATCCAGCGACATCTCAGAGTCCGCCCCCTGAAAGGTCTGGGAGACCGAAGAGGTGGATCGCGCTGCGTATTTGGTCATCATCTTCGCCATCAGCAGCGAGGCGGCCCGGGCCGCTTCGACCCGTTCGTCAGTATTCAGGGTGTCAGAGGTGCTGGCCAGGTCGTACAACTCGTCCGAAATCAGGCTCAGCGCCTGAGCCTGGTTGGCCATGTCAGAGACCAGCCGGAGATCCGGATAGCTGTTCTCACGGACGTAGTTGATGTTGTCGCGCATCAGCTTCTTGTACCGATCAAACTCGGTCTGAAGCTGGCTGACCTGCTCCGAGTCAAGGAGGTCGCCGGATTGACCGCCGACTTCATTCATTTCCGCATTGGCGCCATTAATGCCGGCGACAACCTGATTGAGCGTGTCGGTGTGGCCATTGGCACTGAAATAGTAGAAAGCGTTCAGGGCTGCGAAGTTATGGATACGAAATTGGTGTAGGCTGGACAGCAGGGGCGTGTTTGCGGCCTGCGCCGTCAGGGACAGCGAGCCAAGTGCCAGCGCGACAAAGAGGGCAAGCGCCGCGCGAAATCGGTAGCCGGTCTGGATCATCAGCGGGCATCTCCATTGTTGTTGTATCGAACCGGAGGCGTATCGCCGCTGCAGTCGGTTGGGCCTCGGTTCGCTGAGTGATTGTCCGTCACTGCGGTGCCTGCGGTAACACAGGTCTGGAAATGAGGCTAAATCAACGCGGAGGGGCAATCAAGCAGTTCCCGCGCCGGTGTGATGCAGTTTTACAGTCTGTTACGCCCGGTGGGTTGGTTATGAGGTGCGACCAGAAACAAATTGACAAATGCTGCGTTTTTTTTCATCGTAGCCCACTCCGATTCAAACGACTGTATGAATTTTGGATCGGACGATCGGGCAGTGATCGAAATCCCGCTGTCTGGACAGATTAAAGACGCTGTAGGAATGTTCCGGACAGTTCCAAACACAGACTGGAGATCAGTTGATGATTTACGACGGTAAAGCCATCAAGGTGAAAGAGATCGAAGGCGGAATCGCTCAGCTGAACTTCGACCTGGAAGGCGAGTCAGTCAACAAGTTCAATCGCCTTACCATCGAAGAGCTTGGCGAAGCCGCAGGCAAGCTGAAGGATGCCAAGAACATCAAGGGGCTGGTCGTGACCAGTTCCAAGGACAGCTTCATTGTCGGTGCCGACATTACCGAGTTCACCGACCTGTTTGCAGGCCCGGAAGAGGACCTGGTGGCCAATAACCTGAAGGCCAACGACGTTTTCAATACCATCGAGGATCTGCCGTTCCCGACGGTTACCGCAATCAACGGCATGGCGCTTGGTGGCGGCTTCGAAATGTGCCTGTCGACTGACTACCGAGTGGCCGACAACAAGGCGAAAGTGGGTCTGCCGGAAGTCAAGCTGGGTATCTTCCCGGGCTTCGGTGGGACCGTCCGCCTGTCTCGCCTGATCGGCGCCGACTATGCCATCGAGTGGATCTCCGGCGGCTCCGAAAACCGCGCGGACAAGGCGCTGAACGAAGGTGCTGTCGATTCCGTGGTGGAAGCGGACAAGCTCGTGGAAGCGGCTGTTGCGATCATCAACGAAGCTAACGCCGGCAAGCTCGATTACAAGGCGCGCCGTGAAGAGAAGCAGGGCAAGCTCAAGCTGAACGCCATGGAAAGCATGATGGTGTTCGAGACGGCCAAGGGCTTCGTCGCTGGCAAGGCCGGCAAGAACTACCCATCACCGGTCGAGTCCATCAAGGTCATGCAGAAGCATGCCGGCCTGACCCGTGACAAGGCGATCGAAGTGGAAGCCAAGGGCTTCGCCAAGATGGCCAAGACCAACACGGCAGCCTGCCTGGTTGGGCTGTTCCTGAATGATCAGGAGCTGAAGAAGAAGTCCAAGCAGTGGGAGAAGGAAGCCAATCCGGTGAATCTCTCCGCCGTGCTGGGTGCCGGCATCATGGGCGGTGGCGTTGCGTTCCAGTCCGCACTGAAGGGCACACCGATCCTGATGAAGGACATCAACCAGGACGGTATTGATCTTGGTCTGAGTGAAGCCAAGAAGCTCCTGACCAAGCGTATTGACAAAGGCAAGATGAAGCCGGATCAGATGGCGGACGTGCTGAACAACATCACGCCGACCCTGAACTACGGTGACTTCGGCAATGTCGACATCGTCGTGGAAGCGGTTGTCGAGAATCCGAAGGTGAAGGACGCTGTGCTGCGCGAGACCGAAGATCACATCGGCGAGAATGCGATCCTGACGTCCAACACCTCCACGATTTCCATCGACACGCTGGCCAAGAATCTCAAGCGTCCGGAAAACTTCTGCGGCATGCACTTCTTCAACCCGGTACACATGATGCCGCTGGTGGAGGTCATCCGTGGTGAGAAGACCAGTGACCGTGCCGTCGCGACCACCGTCGCGTACGCCAAGGCCATGGGCAAGACTCCGATTGTCGTCAACAACTGCCCGGGCTTCCTGGTCAACCGGATCCTGTTCCCGTACTTCGGCGGCTTCCTGCACCTGATCCGTGACGGCGCTGACTTCCAGCACGTCGACAAGGTCATGGAGAAGTTTGGCTGGCCGATGGGTCCGGCATATCTGCAGGACGTGGTTGGCATGGACACCAGTAAGCATGCCGGCGACGTCATGGCAGAAGGCTTCCCGGACCGGATGAGCCACGATAGCAAGACCGCTATCGACGTCATGTTCGAGAAGGAGCGCCTCGGCCAGAAGAGCGGCAAGGGCTTCTACCAATACGAACTGGACAAGAAAGGCAAGCAGAAGAAGGTTGTCGACGAAGAGACCTACGAGCTGCTCAAGCCGGTCGTTCAGCAGCAGAACGAATTCACCGATGACGAAATCATCGAACGCATGATGGTTCCGCTGTGCCTGGAGACGGTGCGCTGTCTGGAAGACGGCATTGTCGACACGCCGACCGAAGCGGATATGGGCCTGGTTTACGGCATCGGCTTCCCGCCGTTCCGCGGTGGCGCGCTGCGTTATATCGACGATCTGGGCGTTGAGGAATTCGTCCGTATCGCCGACAAGTACGCGGACCTGGGTGCGCTGTACCACCCGACCGACAAGCTGCGTGAAATGGCCAAGAACGGCGAAACATTCTTTGGCTGATTGCTGAACGAGATTTCCGAACGGAGAAACAATCTATGAGCCTTAATCCGAGAGACGTTGTCGTCGTCGATTGCGTACGGACACCGATGGGCCGTGCCAAGAATGGCTGTTTCCGCAACGTACGCGCGGAAACCCTGTCCGCCACGCTGGTCGATGCCCTGTTTGACCGTAATCCGAAGCTCGATCCGAGCGAAGTGGAAGATGTGATCTGGGGTTGTGTGAACCAGACAAAAGAGCAGGGGATGAACGTCGCGCGTCAGATCTCCCTGATGACGCGGATTCCCCACGAGTCCGCCGCCCAGACCGTCAACCGGCTGTGCGGGTCGTCGATGACCGCAGCGCACACTGCGGCGCAGGCGATCGAGACCAATAACGGTGACGTGTTCATCATCGGCGGTGTGGAGCACATGGGTCACATCCCGATGACCTCCGGCTTTGACCACAACCCGGCGGCGTCCAAGTACACGGCCAAGGCCTCCAATATGATGGGCCTGACCGCGGAAATGCTGGCGAAGATGCACGGCATCACCCGTGAGCAGCAGGACGAGTTCGGCGCGCGGTCACATCATCGTGCCGCCGAAGCCCGTGAAGCCGGCAAGTTCGACAATGAGATCGTGCCGGTGGAAGGCCACGACGAAAACGGCTTCAAGGTACTGGTGGAACAGGACGAGACCATTCGTCCGGAAACCACCGTTGAGAGCCTGAGTCAGCTCAAGCCGGCCTTTGATCCGAAGCAGGGTACGGTCACCGCCGGGACGTCCTCCCAGCTGACCGACGGTGCCTCAGCCATGATCCTCATGTCCGCCGAGCGTGCCGAGGCCCTTGGGCTGAAGCCGATCGCGAAGATCCGCAGCATGGCCGTTGCCGGTGTCGATCCGGCGATCATGGGCTATGGCCCCGTTCCGGCGACCAAGAAGGCCCTCAAGCGTGCCGGCCTGAAGGTCGAGGACATCGACTTCTGGGAACTGAACGAAGCGTTCGCTGGCCAGTCCCTGCCGGTCCTGAAGGATCTCAAACTGCTGGACGTCATGGACGAGAAGGTCAACCTGAACGGCGGTGCCATCGCACTGGGTCACCCACTGGGCTGCTCTGGCGCCCGGATCTCCACCACCCTGCTGAACGTGATGCAGGACAAAGGCGGCAAACTGGGTGTTTCCACCATGTGCATTGGTTCCGGCCAGGGTGTGGCCACGGTCTGGGAACGGCTGTAACTCAGCGCTTCGACGCAGACGAAAAGCCCGGCTCCGGCCGGGCTTTTTTGTCGTTCTGCGTTTTTTTGGGTTGTGTGCACTATCTTGACCCTGTAAAAAAGAGCACCTATATAAATGGACCCCAGTGCGGATCGCTCTGCCCAACCCGTTTTTGGGCGTTTCGGTCTCTGAGCAGACCGACGGTTCGACGGGGCACAGAGTCATCCCCAGCGAAGGATCAGACTGTCCGATATGGGTAAAAACCTTGTCATTGTCGAGTCCCCGGCAAAGGCCAAGACGATTAACAAGTATCTGGGCGCCGATTATGTCGTGAAGTCCAGCGTCGGCCATATTCGTGACCTGCCGGTGAGCGGTAGCGGCTCAAAGAAAGACCCCAAGGAAAGTGCCCGGCAGGCGGCACAGACACGCAAGATGAGCCCGGAAGAGAAGGCTGAGTACAAGGCCCGCAAGGCCCGGGAGCAGCTGGTTGCACGCATGGGGGTGGACCCGGAGAAGAACTGGGATGCGAATTATCAGGTTCTGCCTGGGAAAGAGAAGGTGGTCAGTGAGCTTCAGCGTCTCGCCAAGTCGGCGGACAGGGTCTATCTCGCGACGGACCTTGACCGTGAAGGGGAGGCCATTGCCTGGCACCTGAAAGAAACCATTGGCGGCGATGATGACAAGTACCGTCGCGTGGTTTTCAACGAAATCACCAAGCGTGCGATCCGTGAGGCGTTTGCCGAGCCGGGCGAAGTCGATACCAGTCGCGTCAACGCGCAGCAGGCCCGCCGGTTCCTAGACCGTGTGGTCGGGTACATGGTGTCGCCGCTGCTATGGAGCAAGATTGCCCGCGGTCTGTCGGCCGGTCGTGTCCAGTCCGTCGCCGTTCGCCTGATTGTTGAGCGGGAACGGGAAATCCGTGCGTTCGTTCCGGAGGAGTACTGGCAGCTGCACGCCGATCTCGCACCGGAAAGTGCCGATGCCGAGCCGGTGCGGTTTGAGGTCACGCGTCATTCCGGCAAGGCGTTCCGCCCCACGAGTGAGCAGGAAACCAACGGCCACGTTGCCGCGCTCCAGAACGCGGGGTATCAGGTCGCCAAACGGGAAGACAAACCGACCAAATCCCGCCCCAACGCGCCGTTCATCACCTCAACGCTGCAACAGGCTGCCAGCAATCGCATGAGTTTCAGCGTCAAGAAAACCATGACGCTGGCGCAGCGCCTCTACGAGGCCGGGTTTATTACCTACATGCGGACCGACTCGACCAATCTCAGCGGGGAAGCGCTGAGCAGCGCGCGCAGCTACATTGAGGAGCAGTTCGGCAAGCGTTATCTGCCGGAGCAGCCCCGCGTTTATGGGAGCCGTGAAGGCGCCCAGGAGGCGCACGAGGCGATTCGTCCGACGGATGTCACTCGTCGCCCGGCCGATATCCAGGGTCTGGAAAAGGATGCGGAGCGGCTCTATGAGCTGATCTGGCGGCAATTCATCGCCTGCCAGATGAACGACGCCGAGTTCCTGAGCTCGTCGGTCACCATTGAGGCCGGTGAGTACGAGCTGCGGACCCGTGGCCGGATCGTCCAGTTCGATGGCTTTCTCAAGGTGGCGCCGCAATCCAGCAAGAAGGACGACAACGTCGCGCTTCCGGATATTCAGGTTGGCGATTCCCTGGCCCTGAAGAAGCTGGACCCGACTCAGCACTTCACCAAGCCCGCGCCGCGCTATACGGAAGCGAGTCTGGTCAAGGAGCTGGAGAAGCGGGGGATTGGTCGGCCATCCACCTACGCGTCCATTATTTCCACCATCCAGGATCGCGGCTATGTGCGGCTTCAGAATCGCCGCTTCTACGCCGAAAAGATGGGGGATATCGTCACCGAGCGGCTCTCGGAGTCCTTCACGAACCTGATGGACTACGATTTCACCGCTCGTCTGGAAGAAGAGCTGGATGAAATCGCCGAGGGCGAGGTGGACTGGAAAGCCGTACTGAACAGCTTTTACGCCCGCTTCAAGAAACAGCTCGACGAGGCCGGTTCGGATGGCGAAGGCGGGATGCGCAGCAACACCCCGACGGAGACCGACATCGAGTGCCCGACCTGCGGTCGCAACATGCAGATCCGGGTGGCAAGCACTGGAGTCTTCCTGGGCTGCTCCGGTTATAAACTGCCGCCCAAGGAGCGGTGTAAGCAGACCATGAACCTGGTCTCGGGCGATGAGGTGGTCAGCGAAGACGACGATGTGGAAGGCGAGGGCGAGAGCCGCCTGCTGCGTAAGAAGCGCCGGTGCGCCAAGTGCGGGACGGCCATGGACAGTTACCTCATCGACGAGAAGCGCAAGCTGCACGTCTGCGGTAATCACCCCGACTGCGATGGCTATGAAATCGAGCAGGGCAGCTTTCGAATCAAGGGGTACGACGGCCCGACGCTGGAATGCGACAAGTGCGGTTCGGAAATGCAGCTCAAGACGGGTCGTTTTGGTAAATACTTCGGGTGCACGAATACCGAGTGCAAGAACACCCGTAAGTTGTTGCGCAATGGGGAGCCTGCGCCACCCAAGATGGACCCGGTCCCCATGCCCGAGCTCAAATGCCAGAAGGTGGACGACACCTACGTGCTGCGGGATGGTGCCTCAGGCCTGTTCCTGGCGGCCAGCCAGTTTCCCAAGAACCGGGAGACCCGCGCGCCGCTGATCAGTGAGATCAAGCCTCATAAGGACGAGATTGATCCGAAGTACCACTACCTCATGTCCGCTCCGGAAAAAGACCCGGCCGGCAACCCGACGGTCATCCGCTACAGCCGCAAGACGAAAGAGCAGTACGTCATGAGCGAGAAGGATGGCAAAGCGACAGGCTGGAAGGCGTTCTATACCGGCAAGCAGTGGCAGGACAACGGCAAAGAGCCGAAGTAAGGTGGGTTTTGCCGCGGAATCCACGGAACGACACGGAAGCGCCCTTCGGACGAAAAAAATGGGCGAATAAGAGAGTGACCGGTAAGCGGCGTGTCATCGCGCAGTCGCTTAACGCTCGTTAACCGTCACGTTGAATCATTATTTTTCCGTGATCTTCCGCGGATTCCGTGGCCAATCAACCGCCGGAGCCCCGTAACCGCGCCAGCAGACTCGACGTATCCCAGCGTCCGCCACCCATGTTCTGCACATCGGCGTAGAACTGGTCCACCAGCGCCGTTAGGGGCAGCGTGGCCTGATGGTTGCGGGCTTCTTCGAGGCAGATGCCAAGGTCCTTGCGCATCCAGTCGACGGCGAAACCGTGGTTGTACTCGCCCTCAATCATGGTTCCGGCGCGGTTTTCCATCTGCCAGGATTGCGCGGCGCCCTGTGAGATCACATCGATCACCCGTTGCTGGTCGAGGCCGACCTGTTCGGCAAAGTGCAGTCCCTCCGCGAGACCCTGCACGACGCCCGCGACCGAAATCTGGTTCACCATCTTCGTGAGCTGCCCGGCGCCGGCGCTGCCCATGCGTGTGACTGCCTTGCCATAGGCTGCCATGATGGGCTCGGCGCGCGAGAAAGCCGCTTCGTCGCCGCCACACATGATCGTGAGCTGGCCGTTTTCCGCTCCCTGCTGACCACCGGACACCGGCGCATCGATAAACGACTGCCCGTACGACGTGGCGTGACGGGCCAGTTCCCGGGCGACCTCGCCGGAGGCGGTGGTATGGTCAATCAGCAATGCGCCTTGTGGCGCGTTGGCGAGGATGCCGTCCTGCCCGAGATAGATGGCGTGCAAATCCCGGTCGGCGCCGACGCAGGTCACGATGCACTCGGCGTTGCGGACCGCTTCGGGAATGGTGTCGGCAGATTGACCGCCATGGTTCCGGGCCCACTGTGAGGCCTTGCTGGCGGTGCGGTTATAGACCGTGACGTCATGGCGCTTGCCTGCCAGGTGGCCGGCCATGGGGCCACCCATCACGCCAAGACCAATGAACGTAATTTTCATGAGAGGCTCCTTTCAATCGGTTGGAAGGAAGCGGGCCGGGCCACGCTCATGGATCCCAAAAAAAAGGCTGCACCGTGTGCAGCCTCTGGATCAACGCAACCGGATCAGCCTTTCGGATAATCGCGCTGGTTGGAGCCGGTGTACAGCTGGCGCGGCCGACCGATGCGGAAGCTGCCGCTGACCATTTCGTTCCAGTGTGAGTACCATCCGATCGTGCGGGACAGGGCAAAGATGACCGTGAACATGGAGGTCGGAATGCCCATCGCTTTGAGGATGATCCCGGAATAGAAATCGACATTCGGGAACAGCTTGCGCTCGATGAAATACTCGTCTTCAAGCGCAATCTTCTCCAGGCGCTGAGCAATGCGCAGCAGTGGGTCGTCGATGCCGAGCTCGTTGAGGACTTCGTGGCAGGTTTCGCGCATGACTTTGGCGCGCGGGTCGAAGTTCTTGTAGACCCGGTGGCCGAAGCCCATCAGGCGGAACGGATCGTTCTTGTCCTTGGCCTTTTCGATGAACCTCTCGATATTTGACTCGTCGCCGATCTCCGCCAGCATGTCCAGAACCGCTTCGTTTGCACCGCCGTGTGCCGGTCCCCACAGCGCGGCAATGCCCGAGGCAATGCAGGCGTACGGATTGGCGCCGGTGGAACCGGCCAGACGGACCGTCGACGTCGAGGCGTTCTGCTCGTGATCGGCGTGGAGGATGAAAATCTTGTCCATGGCTTTCGCCAGGATCGGGTTCACCTTGTATTCCTCACAGGGATTGCCGAACATCATCTGGAGGAAGTTTTCGGAGTAATTGAGGTCGTTGCGGGGGTAGATGAACGGCTGGCCATTGGCGTACTTGTAACACCAGGCCGCGATGGTCGGCATCTTCGCCACCAGGCGGTGCGCCGTGATCTGGCGCTGCTCTTCGTTATTGACGTCCATCTGGTCGTGGTAGAACGCCGACAATGCTCCGACAACCCCACACATGATGGCCATCGGGTGCGCGTCACGGCGGAAGCCGCTGAAGAAGTGGCGCATCTGATCGTGGATCATGGTGTGGTGCTTGACGGTGTCCTTGAAGACCTCGCCCTGTTCCTTTGTGGGCAGCTCTCCGTTCAACAGGAGATAGCAGACTTCCAGGTAGTCGCTGTTCTCAGCCAGTTCCTGGATGGGGTAGCCGCGGTGAAGCAGGATCCCGTTGGCACCATCAATATAGGTGATTTTCGATTCACAGGCTGCCGTGGAAACGAAGCCGGGGTCGTAGGTGAAAACCCCCTCTTGAACCAAAGACCGTACGTCAATGACGTCAGGCCCTTCCGTGCCGGAGTATACGGGCAGCTCGATTGATTGTTCACCCACCGAAAGCGTCGCTTTCCTGTCGGTCATGGTGCTCTCCTATATCAGCTTAGCCAGCGTAAGGGACCCCCGGGACACGGTCTGCATGGCCGGAGCGACCGGATGTCAGGCCCGGTCGGCGCCACCGGTGATTCCCTGAAAGGCGACTATTATCGCAGGAACGCCCCGTCAGGTCACGGCTTCACACCAGATGCCTGCCGGGGCGCTGTTTTCGTTCTGTCTCATCACGGAATCCGCGCCAGCCCCCGTCATTGAGGGGTGGTGGACTCTGTGACTGTGTCGGCAAAATATAGGGTGGATGGTTTTATTGTCAATGCGGCATGCATTGCGGATCCGGAGTGACGGATGTCCGGGATGGTCTCGCCGTCGGCTTCAACACCATGGGGTGTGGGTTAGACGAAGGTCCGGTACAGCGCTCGCAGATTCCTGAAAATAAACCGCTCTGTGGGGATCTGGAGGGCTAACTCCCTGCTCCTCAGGGACTTTCACAGTGTGGATGGTTTGTAATTCATGGGGCCGCTCCTTATAATCCTTGGCCCGTAACCGGGGATATGCCGGCTCCGGAACGCCGATCAGGGCCGGGCAATGATCACGTTTCCCTCCTGATGCTGGACCCACCGTCGGGTCGTCAGCGACACCAACCAAATTTCCGCGGGCATTCCGGCAATCCGCGGATAAAAAAAGAGTGTGAGAGAGCTGTGAATAGCAAACGACCAGTCAATCTCGATCTCGGCAAATTCCACTTCCCATTGCCGGCCATCACGTCGATCCTTCACCGGATCAGTGGGGTCATCATCTTTGTGGGTCTTGCCTTCCTCCTCTACGGCCTTGATCTGTCGCTCTCCGGAGAAGACGGATTCAACCAGGTCAGCGCTTTGCTGGACTCGTTTCTGGCGAAGCTGATTGTATGGGGCATCCTTTCCGCGCTGCTGTATCACCTTGTGGCCGGAATCAAGCACCTGATCATGGACATGGGCTACGGTGAAGAGCTTGAAAGCGGTCGGTTGGCCGCCAAGGCCACCGTCGTCGTGTCGGTTATTCTCATCGTTCTGGCGGGGGTCTGGATATGGGGACTGTAAACAGCGTAACCAACCTGGGTCGCAGCGGTGTGTACGACTGGTTGATTCAGCGTGTCTCCGCCTATGTGCTGGCTCTATACACCCTGTTTCTGCTCGGATTCATCCTTTTCACGGATGTGACGTATGAAAGCTGGGCAGGGCTGTTTTCGACGACCTGGTTCCGTATCTTCAGTCTAATGGCGCTGGTTGCCATTGGGGCCCACGCCTGGGTCGGGCTGTGGACCGTCACCACCGACTACATCAAGGCGATGGCGCCGCGTTTTCTGGTCCAGGCGGGCTCTGGTGCGGTGATGTTCGTCTATGTGGTTTGGGGTGTAGAGATTCTCTGGGGGCTTTGATCCATGGCTAATATCAAAACGATTACGCACGATGCCATCGTCATCGGTGGTGGTGGTTCCGGTATGCGAGCGGCACTGCAGCTGACAGAGTCGGGCATCGATACCGCTTGTATCACCAAGGTCTTTCCGACCCGCTCGCACACGGTTTCCGCCCAGGGTGGTATTACCTGTGCGATCGCCAGTGCCGACCCCAACGACGATTGGCGCTGGCACATGTATGACACGGTGAAAGGCTCCGACTACATCGGTGACCAGGAAGCGATCGAATACATGTGCTCGGTTGGCCCTCAGGCCGTATTCGAGCTTGAACATATGGGGCTTCCGTTTTCCCGGACCGAAGAGGGACGGATCTATCAGCGCCCGTTTGGCGGGCAGTCGAAGGATTACGGCAAGGGCGGCCAGGCGGCCCGGACCTGTGCGGCGGCGGACCGGACGGGTCACGCACTGCTTCACACGCTGTATCAGGCCAACCTCAAGGGTGGCACGACCTTTCTGAACGAGTGGTACGCCGTCGACCTGGTGAAGAATGAAAAGAACCAGGTTCTGGGTGTCATCGGTATCGAGATCGAAACCGGTGAGGTGGTCTACATCAAAGCCAAGGCCACTGTCCTTGCGACGGGTGGTGCCGGGCGGATCTACGCGTCCACAACCAATGCCCTGATCAACACCGGCGATGGCATCGGCATGGCGCTGCGTGCCGGGTTCCCGGTACAGGACATGGAAATGTGGCAGTTCCACCCGACCGGTATCCACGGTGCGGGCACGCTGGTGACGGAGGGGTGCCGCGGTGAGGGCGGCTATCTGATCAACGCCGAAGGCGAGCGCTTCATGGAGCGTTACGCGCCCAATGCCAAGGATCTCGCGGGTCGGGATGTCGTGGCCCGGGCCATGGTCCTCGAAATTCTCGAGGGGCGCGGGTGTGGTCCGGAAAAAGATCACGTCAAACTCAAGCTGGACCATCTTGGTGAAGAAACGCTCAATCTGCGCCTGCCAGGCATTCTGGAGTTGTCGCGCACGTTCGCGCACGTGGATCCGGTCAAGGAACCGATTCCGGTGGTGCCGACCTGTCATTACATGATGGGCGGTATCCCGACAACGGTTGGCGGTCAGGCGCTGGGTCAGGATGAAGACGGCAACGATGTTGAAATCGACGGCCTGTTTGCCTGCGGTGAAGCGGCCTGTGTCTCGGTGCACGGCGCCAACCGTCTTGGCGGCAACTCGCTGCTGGACCTCGTTGTCTTCGGTCGTTCGGCCGGTCTGCACATTGAGAAGCTGCTTCGTGACGGCCCGGAGGCCATGGAAGCCTCCCAGGACGACATCGATCGGGCTATGGCGCGTCTTGATCGCCTGAACAACGCGACCGAGGGTGAGGATGTGGCTCAGGTCCGCAAGGATCTGCAGGATTGCATGCAGCTATACTTTGGCGTGTTCCGCGACGAAGACAGCATGCGCGAAGGTCTCTCCAAACTGGATGAGCTCGGCAAACGGGTTGGCAACACCCGTCTGGCGGATCGCAGTAACGCGTTCAATACCGCGCGGGTAGAGGCGCTTGAGCTGGATAACCTGTACGAAGTGGCTTATGCCACGGCCGTTTCTGCACTTGAGCGTCGAGAAAGCCGTGGTGCCCACGCCCGTAATGATTACACGGAGCGGGATGACGAGAACTGGCTGAAGCACTCGCTGTACTTTCCGCTCGAGAAGCGGCTTGGCAAGCGCGAAGTCAACTTTGCGCCGAAGACGGTGGACACGTTCCAGCCGAAGATTCGGACGTACTAGGGGAGGCAATCATGCTTGTAAGTGTCTATCGCTATAATCCGGAAACGGACAACGCGCCCTATATGCAGGACGTGGATCTGGACCTGCCCGAGGGCAAGGACCTGATGGTCCTGGACGTCCTGAACCTTCTGAAGGAGAAGGATCCCTCCCTGGCGTACCGTCGTTCCTGTCGGGAAGGCGTCTGTGGCTCTGACGGGCTGAACATGAACGGCAAGAACGGCCTTGGCTGCATCACGCCGTTATCGGAAGTGGTCAAGAAGGACAAGCTCGTCATCCGTCCACTGCCGGGCTTGCCCGTCATCCGGGACCTGGTTGTCGATATGACCATCTTCTATGAACAGTATGAGAAGGTGACGCCGTATCTGGTCAACCGGGATCCGGAGCCGGCCATTGAGCGTCTCCAGTCACCGGAAGACCGGGAAAAGCTGGACGGGCTGTACGAGTGTATCCTGTGCGCCTGCTGCTCGACCTCCTGCCCGTCGTTCTGGTGGAACCCGGACAAATTTATCGGCCCTGCAGGACTGCTGCAGGCGTACCGGTTCCTGGCTGATTCCCGGGATCAGGCTCAGGAAGAGAGGCTGGCCGATCTGGATGATCCGTTCAGTGTGTTCCGCTGCCGGGGCATCATGAACTGTGTGAGCGTGTGTCCGAAGGGGCTGAACCCGACCCGGGCCATCGGTCATATTCGCAGTCTGCTGCTTCAGCGGGCGACGTGACCGGCAAAAATACAGACAGGCGCTATACTGTTCTGATGAATCCAGCCCTGCGTACCGGGTGAAGGGAGATCCTCTTTCACTAAAGGCTAATATCCAATGATGGATGCGCAGGGCAGACTACGGAAGCCGTGACGCGCGCTTACAAGGCGCGCCCGCGGCTTTGCTGAATATAACCACCGGGGAACGGGAAACAGCCGTTGAGTCCCTGTGGTGGCGGCAGTCATCGGTTCGTCTCGGGGTGACTGTCCAGTGCCTTATGCCACCCAGGGATTGCTCCCCGAACAGTTCGAGGTGAGCCATTCAAAATGCCTGAAAGCATCATGGAGCAGCTATGGCGGACCTCCCATCTTCAGGGTGGGAATCTGGCCTATGTTGAAGAGCTTTTCGAAACCTATCTGACGGATCCGAATGCCGTCCCCGAAGAATGGCGTAACTATTTCGACAAGCTGCCCCGAGTCGATGGTTACGCTGGACAGGATGTGTCCCATGCGGCCATCCGAGAGCAGTTCGAGCACATTTCCCGCCATCAGCGATACTACGCAGCGAGCGTCCCCGCCAGCGCCACCACGGGTGCCGATCAGAAGCAGATCCGCGTTCTTCAGATGATCAACGCCTATCGTTTCCGCGGCCACCAGCAGGCGCAACTGGACCCACTTGGTGTGTGGCAGCGCACGCCGGTTGAAGATCTGGATCCGGCCTTCCACGGGCTCAATGATGCGGACATGGATCTGGAGTTCAAGACCGGCTCACTTGCCTTCGGCGGCGAAAACATGGCGCTGCGGGACATCCTGGATGGTCTGAAGGAAACCTACTGCAGCAGTATCGGCGCGGAATACATGCATGTGGTGGATACCCGCATCAAGCGCTGGTTCCAGCAGCGGATGGAGCCGGTGCGGTCCCATCCCGCCTATGCGGAAAAGACCCGGAAGCACATCCTCGAGCGTCTGACCGCCGCGGAAGGGCTGGAAAAATACCTCGGCTCCCGTTACCCCGGCGTAAAGCGCTTTGGCCTGGAGGGCGCGGAGAGCCTGATTCCCTGTCTGGACGAGCTGATCCAGCGGGCCGGCAGTTACGGCGCGAAGGAAATTGTCATTGGCATGGCGCACCGTGGCCGTCTCAACGTGCTCGTCAACACGCTGGGTAAGGAGCCGAGCGAACTGTTCGACGAGTTCGAGGGCAAGAACCTGGATGATGAGGGCTCCGGTGACGTCAAGTACCACCAGGGCTTCTCCTCGAATGTGATGACTGAGGGCGGCGAAGTTCACCTGGCACTGGCGTTCAACCCGTCCCACCTGGAAATTGTGTCTCCGGTGGTGGAGGGCTCCGTCCGGGCCCGCCAGACCCGACGCAACGACACGACTGGCAAACAGGTTGTTCCGATCATCATGCACGGCGATGCCGCGTTCGCCGGGCAGGGCGTGGTGATGGAAACCTTCCAGATGTCCCAGACCCGTGGCTTCGGCGTCGGCGGTACCGTGCACATCGTGGTGAACAACCAGGTCGGCTTTACGACCAGCCGCCAGGAAGACGCCCGCTCCACGGAATACTGCACCGACGTGGCCAAGATGGTTCAGGCGCCGATCCTGCACGTGAATGCGGACGACCCGGAAGCGGTCATGTTTGCCACGCAGATGGCGATGGACTACCGCAACGAGTTTGGCGGCGACGTGGTGATCGATCTGGTCTGTTATCGCCGCCGCGGCCACAACGAGGCTGATGAGCCCGCCGCAACTCAGCCGGTGATGTACGAGAAAATCCGTGGTCTGAAGACAACCCGTGGCCTATACGCGGCGTATCTCGAAGAGCAGAAGGTCATCGCCGAAGGGGATGCCAAGGCCATGGAGCGCGCGTACCGGGACGCCCTGGATGAGGGCGATCACGTCGTGAAGTCACTGGTGAAGGAGCCCAACAAGGACCTTTACGTTGACTGGACCCCGTATCTGGGGCACGAATGGACCGCCAAGTGCAAGACCAGCGTGGACTTCAAGCGCCTCAAGGAACTTGGCAAGAAAATGAGCGAGCTGCCTGAGGGCTTCGTTCTCCAGCGCCAGGTCAAGAAGATCGTCGAAGACCGTAGCAAGATGGATCAGGGCGCGCTGTCGCTGAACTGGGGCTATGGCGAGATCATGGCCTACGCCACGCTGCTGGACGAGGGGCACCCGATCCGTATAACCGGGCAGGATGTGCGGCGCGGGACCTTTTCGCACCGCCACGCGGTGTTCCACAACCAGAAAGGGGGCGACACCTACGTCCCGCTGGAGCACGTTGCTGACGATCAGCCGTCATTCGAAATCTATGACTCGCTCCTCTCGGAGGAAGCGGTCATGGCGTTTGAGTATGGCTACGCAACCACCACGCCGCAGTCGCTGGTGATCTGGGAAGCCCAGTTCGGTGACTTCTCGAATGGCGCTCAGGTGGTGATTGACCAGTTCCTGACCAGTGGCCAGCACAAGTGGGGACGCCTTTGCGGGCTGACCCTCTTGCTGCCGCACGGGTACGAAGGGCAGGGGCCGGAACACAGCTCCGCGCGACTGGAGCGGTTCCTGCAACTGTCGGCCGAGCACAACATTCAGGTGTGTGTGCCGACCACCCCCTCTCAGGTATTCCACATGCTGCGTCGCCAGGTGAAGCGGCCGCTGCGTAAGCCGCTGGTGGCGATTACGCCCAAGAGTCTGCTGCGCCATAAAGAAGCCGTCTCCAATCTGGATGACCTGACCGAGGGCACGTTCCGCACGGTCCTGCCCGAGAAGGAACCGTCGCCGGCGAACAAGGTCAAGCGTCTGATCCTGTGCTCCGGCAAGGTCTACTATGATCTGCTGGAGAAAAAGAAGGCCGATCAGCGCGATGATGTCGTTATCTTCCGTCTGGAGCAGCTCTATCCCTTCCCGGCGGATGACCTGGACGAGATGCTGGCGCCCTACAAGAATCTGACTCACGCCGTCTGGTGCCAGGAAGAGCCCATGAACCAGGGGGCCTGGTACTGCAGTCAGCACCACATGCGTGGGGCCTTGCACCGGCACAATCCCAAGCTGTACCTGCAGTACGCGGGCCGTAAGGCCTCGGCAGCGCCGGCAGCGGGGCATTTGTCTGTGCATGTCGAAGAACAGAAGCAGCTGGTGAACGACGCGTTTGAAGTCTGAGGAACGACTGAACTAAGGATCCGAGATGTCAACTGAAATCAAAGCACCCGTATTCCCCGAATCCGTGGCTGAGGGCACGGTTGCCACCTGGCACAAGCAACCCGGGGAAGCCTGTGAGCGTGACGAGCTGATCGTCGATATCGAGACCGACAAGGTCGTGCTGGAAGTGGTGGCGCCCGATGACGGCGTCATCGAATCCATCGCCAAGAACGAAGGCGATACGGTCGAAAGCGGTGAAGTTGTCGGGACTTTCAAGCCGGGTGCGGCGGGTGAAGCCTCCGCCAAGTCCTCTGGTGACGAGGGTGATAGCAAGGGTGACGATCAGGCCTCTGAATCCGCGCCTGAGGAAAGCGGGCCCAAGGCGCCCACCGATGGTGAACCGATCCTGAGCCCGGCGGCGCGTAAGCTGGCGGATGAGAACGAAGTGGATCCAGCGGCTGTTCACGGAACCGGCAAGGGTGGCCGTGTCACGAAGGAAGACGTTCAGAAGCACATTGACCAGAAAGGCAGTGCTCCGGCAGTCAGTGGGCCGTCCAAGCCGGCAGCCGATGCGCCGGTCGCTCCGGTGCAGCCCGGTGAACGTCCCGAGAAGCGGGTGCCGATGACCCGGCTGCGGGCGTCGATTGCCAAGCGGCTGGTGAGCGCGCAACAGGACGCGGCCATGCTCACCACCTTTAATGAAGTCAACATGAAGCCGGTCATGGAGCTGCGTAAGCAGTACAAAGACAGCTTCCAGGATCGTCACGGCGTCAAACTTGGCTTCATGTCGTTCTTCGCCAAAGCGGCGACTGAGGCACTGAAGCGCTTCCCGGCTGTGAACGCCTCCATCGATGGTAGCGACATGGTGTACCACGGCTATCAGGACGTCGGTGTCGCGGTCTCGACGGATCGCGGGCTGGTCGTGCCAGTCCTGCGGGACGTGGATGGCATGGGACTGGCGGACATCGAGAAAGGCATCATCGATTACGGTCAGCGTGCGCAACAGGGCAAGCTGGGCATTGAGGAAATGACCGGCGGCACCTTCACAATTACCAACGGTGGCATCTTCGGCTCTCTGATCTCGACGCCGATCCTCAACCCGCCGCAGACGGCCATTCTGGGGATGCACAAGATTCAGGAGCGCCCCATGGCCGTGAACGGTCAGGTCGAAATCCTGCCGATGATGTATCTGGCGCTGTCATATGACCACCGCATGATCGATGGCAAGGAAGCGGTCCAGTTCCTGGTGGCGATCAAGGAAATGGTCGAGGACCCGGCCCGAATTCTGCTCGACGTTTAATCGTTAATGCATTGGAGAAACAGGATCGAACATGGCGGATAAATACGATGTGATCATCATCGGGGCCGGCCCCGGCGGTTACGTGGCGGCCATTAAAGCAGCCCAGCTTGGTCTCAAGGTAGCCTGCGTTGAAAACTGGACGTCTGAGGACGGCAAGAAGCAGGTGCTGGGCGGTACCTGCCTGAACGTTGGCTGTATCCCGTCCAAAGCGCTGCTGGAAATCTCCCACAAGTACGAGGAAGCTCAGCACGGCTTTGCGGATCAGGGCATCGAGTTCAAGGACGCCAGCATCAATGTCGGCAAGATGATGTCCCGCAAGGAGACCATCGTGAACCAGCTGACCGGTGGGATTGCCCAGCTGTTCAAGGGCAACGGCGTCACGCCGATCCACGGTCGCGGTCGTGTACTGGCGAATCATCAGGTGGAAGTGACGGATAACGACGGCAATACAACCACCTATGAGGCGGATAATGTCGTCATCGCAACCGGCTCGAACCCGGTAGAAATCCCGCCGACGCCGATGACCGAGGGCTACATCACGGACTCCGAAGGCGCTCTGGAGTTTGACGAGGTGCCCAAGCGTCTGGGGGTGATCGGCGCGGGTGTGATCGGCCTGGAACTGGGCAGCGTCTGGGCGCGGCTGGGCTCGGAGGTCACCATCCTCGAGGCACAGGACACCTTCCTGCCGATGGTGGATCAGCAGGTCGCCAAAGACACGCTCAAGCAGTTCCAGAAGCAGGGCCTGAACATCAAGCTCAATTCACGGGTGACCGGTTCCAGCGTCAAGCGCAAGCTGGTCACTGTCAATTATGAAGACAACGACGGTGAGCAAGAGCTCAAAGTCGACAAGCTGATCGTCGCCGTCGGCCGCCGCCCGAACACGGACAACCTGTTGGCCGCCGACAGTGGCGTTAACCTGGATGAGCGGGGTTTCATCTTTGTGGATGACACCTGTCAGACGGACGCGCCCGGTGTCTGGGCCATTGGTGATGTTGTCCGTGGTCCGATGCTGGCGCACAAGGCCTCAGAAGAGGGCATTATGGTGGTCGAGCGGATTGCTGGCCACAAGCCCCAGGTCAACTATGACTGCATCCCTAACGTGATCTATACCCATCCTGAAGTGGCCTGGGTCGGCAAGAGCGAAGAGCAGCTCAAGGCCGAGGGGGAACAGTTCAAAGTGGGTGTGTTCCCGTTCGCAGCGAACGGCCGTGCCATGGCCGCCAATTCGGCGTCGGGTATGGTCAAGATCATCGCAGACGAAAAGACTGACCGCATTCTGGGTATGCACGTCATCGGCCCCCAGGCCTCTGAGATCATCGCCCAGGGCGTCATTGCCATGGAGTTCGGCTCGAGTGCGGAAGATCTGGCGCTGACCTGTTTCGCGCATCCGACCCTGTCCGAGTCGGTTCACGAAGCGGCGCTGGCAGTGGATGGCGGCGCCATCCATGCGGTCAACAAGCGCAAGAAGAAGTGACATAACAAGAAACGGGTGGACCGGCAAAGAGGCCGGTCCGCCGCCTTTCATCATCGTTATCCTCCAGTCAACGACAGGACAACACTATGAATTTGCATGAATACCAGGCCAAGCAGCTTTTCGCTGAATACGGCCTGCCTGTATCCGAAGGGGTGGCCTGCGACACCGCTGATGAAGCGGTGGCGGCAGCCGACAAGATCGGCGGCGACAGCTGGGTCGTGAAGGCCCAGGTGCATGCCGGTGGCCGCGGCAAGGCCGGCGGCGTCAAACTGGTCAACAGCAAGGATGAGATCCGCGATTTCGCCAATCAGTGGGTTGGCAAGAATCTGGTGACGTTCCAGACGGACGACAAGGGCCAGCCAGTCAGCAAGATTCTCGTCGAATCACTGACCGACATCGACCAGGAGCTCTACCTCGGTGCCGTCGTTGACCGGGGCAGCCGTCGCGTCGTGTTCATGGCGTCAACAGAAGGTGGCGTCGAGATCGAGAAGGTCGCCGAGGAAACCCCGGAAAAGATTCTTAAGGCAACGGTCGATCCGCTGGTGGGCGCTCAGGCTTACCAGGGGCGTGAGCTGGCCTTCAAACTGGGCCTGGAAGGCAACCAGATCAAACAGTTCACCAAGATTTTCCTGGGGCTGGCGAAGCTGTTTGAAGAGAAAGATCTGGCGCTGATTGAGATCAACCCGTTGGTTATCACGAAGACAGGTGACCTGCACTGCCTGGACGCCAAGATCGGCGTGGACGGCAATGCTCTGTACCGCCAGAAGCAGGTGGCGGACATGCACGATCCCTCTCAGGAAGACCAGCGTGAGGCGGATGCCGCTGCGTGGGACCTCAACTACGTTGCTCTGGACGGCAACATTGGTTGCATGGTTAACGGGGCGGGCCTGGCGATGGGCACCATGGACATCATCAAGCTTCACGGTGGCCAGCCGGCCAACTTCCTCGACGTGGGTGGCGGTGCCACCAAGGAACGGGTCACCGAGGCGTTCAAGATCATCCTGTCCGATGACAGTGTCCAGGCGGTACTGGTCAATATCTTCGGTGGTATCGTTCGTTGCGACATGATCGCCGAAGGCATTATTGGCGCCGTGAAGGAAGTGGGCGTGACCGTCCCCGTCGTGGTGCGACTGGAAGGCAACAACGCCGAGAACGGAACCAAAGTGCTCGCTGACAGTGGTCTCAACATCATCGCCGCGACCAGTCTGTCGAATGCTGCCGAGCAAGTCGTTAAAGCCGCGGGGGGTCAAGCATGAGCATCCTGATCAACAAAGACACGAAGGTCATCTGTCAGGGCTTCACGGGGGCCCAGGGTACCTTCCATTCGGAGCAGGCCATTGACTATGGCACGCAGATGGTCGGCGGCGTCAGTCCGGGTAAGGGCGGCACCAAGCATCTGGGCCTGCCGGTTTTCAACACCGTTCGCGAAGCGGTCGAGAACACTGGCGCCACTGCGACGGTGATCTACGTTCCGGCACCGTTCTGTAAAGACGCCATCATTGAGGCCGCTGACGCGGGCATCCAGGTGATCGTCTGCATCACAGAGGGGATTCCCACTCTGGACATGCTCTACGCCAAGGAGTACGTGGACCAGAAAGGCGTGCGCATGATCGGTCCGAACTGCCCGGGTGTGATCACGCCGGATCAGTGCAAGATCGGCATCATGCCGGGCCACATCCACAAGCCGGGCAAGGTCGGTATTGTTTCCCGCTCCGGCACGCTGACCTACGAGGCGGTGAAGCAGACGACCGACTTCGGCTACGGCCAGTCCACCTGCGTCGGCATTGGTGGCGACCCGATTCCGGGCTCCAACTTCATCGACATGCTCGAGCTGCTGGAGAAGGATCCGGAAACCGAAGCCATCGTCATGATCGGTGAAATCGGTGGTACGGCCGAGGAAGAAGCCGCGGCTTACATCAAGGACAATGTCAGCAAGCCGGTGGTTTCCTACATCGCCGGTGTCACCGCACCTCCGGGCAAACGGATGGGCCACGCGGGCGCCATCATTGCCGGTGGTAAGGGCACGGCCGATGATAAGTTCAACGCCCTGGAGTCTGCGGGCGTGAAGACCGTTCGGAGTCTGGCGGAAATCGGCCAGGCGCTGAAAGAGGTCACAGGCTGGTAATAGCGGGCCGCATGGCCCGACAGAACGAAACCCGTCCCGGTCTTGCCGGGGCGGGTTTTTTGTCGCTAACAGGGTGTGTGGAATGCCGTACACTGGACTCTCATGGAACTGTCCCCGCTACAACGGCTATAATCCACCCCTGTTTCGTTCGATTCCCGATCCCAAGGAGTTCATGCTTTGAGTTCAGTCGATCCCCAGCAGCGCGTGCTGTCTGGTATGCGTCCCACTGGTCGTTTGCATCTGGGTCATTACCACGGCGTCCTGAAAAACTGGGTCAAGCTGCAGCATGAATTCGAGTGCTTCTTCTTCGTGGCGGACTGGCACGCACTGACCACCCAGTATGACGACCCGCAGGGCATCCAGGACAACGTCTGGGAAATGGTGATTGACTGGCTGGCCGCCGGGGTGAACCCCGGTTCCGCCACGATTTTCATTCAGTCCCGTGTGCCGGAGCATGCAGAGCTGCATCTGCTGCTGTCCATGATCACACCGCTGGGCTGGCTTGAACGGGTCCCGACCTACAAGGACCAGCAGGAAAAACTACGCGAGAAAGATCTGGCCACGTACGGATTTCTCGGTTATCCGTTGCTGCAAAGCGCCGACATTCTGATGTACCGCTCGGGACGGGTTCCGGTGGGGGCGGATCAGGTGTCGCACGTTGAAATCACCCGGGAAGTGGCCCGGCGCTTCAACCATCTGTACGGTCGTGATCCCGGCTTTGAAGAGCAGGCGGAAGCGGCCATCAAGAAGATGGGCAAGAAAAACGGGAAGTTATACCGGAATCTTAAGAAACGATATCAGGAAGAGGGCGATATGGAAGCCCTCGACCGTGCCCGGGCACTGCTGAAAGAGCAGCAGAACATCTCCATGGGCGACAGTGAGCGCCTCTACGGTTATATCGAAGGCGGTGGCAAGGTGATTCTGCCCGAGCCGCAGCCCCTGCTGACGCCGGATTCGAAAATGCCGGGTCTGGATGGCCAGAAGATGTCCAAGTCCTATGGCAATACCATTGGCCTGCGTGAAGAGCCGGATGCGGTCGAACAGAAAATCCGGGTAATGCAGACGGATCCGCAACGTGTCCGCCGGACCGATCCGGGGGAGCCCGAAAAGTGCCCGGTCTGGGGGCTGCACCAGGTCTACTCGGATGACGCTACCAAAGAATGGGTCCAGACCGGGTGCCGTGGGGCCGGCATTGGCTGCCTGGACTGCAAGAAGCCGTTAATTGATGCCGTTATTGAAGACCAGAAGCCGTTTCTGCGTCGCGCTCAGGAATATGAAAACAATCCGGATCTGGTGCGCTCAATCATTGATGAGGGCTGCGAACAGGCGCGGGACGCGGCTCGGGAGACGCTCGTGGAAGTTCGTGAGGCGATGGGCCTTCAATACCGCTAACGGGAATCGCCATGGTCAACGACGAACCGGAACAGCCGGAGTCGGTCGATACCACGCCGCCGACGATTGACGCCGATAGTCGTGCCGCCGTCGAGACGGAATCGCCGGTGGCAATGGTGTCCGGTCAGCCACTGACCGATATTCCGCAGGATCTCTATATCCCTCCTGATGCACTGGCGGTGTTTCTGGACGCATTTGAAGGGCCCCTGGACCTGCTGCTGTACCTGATCCGGCGGCAGAATATGGACATCCTGAACATCGACGTCAGCGAGATCACCTCCCAGTACATGGAGTACATCAGTGCGGCGGAGGCGATGCGTTTTGAGCTGGCGGCCGAGTACCTGGTCATGGCGGCCACGCTGGCCGAGATCAAGTCCCGGATGCTGCTGCCCCGGCCGGAAACCGAGGACGACGAGGAAGTGGACCCCCGGGCGGAACTGATCCGCCGCCTGCAGCAGTATGAGCGATATAAAAAGGCGGCTGAAGACATTGACCGAATACCGCGGATGGACCGCGATACCCACACCGGTTCTGCGTCCCTGCCAACGTTGCCCAGAGCGCAGGTTCATCCGGATGTGGCCATGACAGACCTGCTCCTCGCTCTCAAGGGCGTGTTGCAGCGGGCCGACCTGTTTACCAGTCACCATGTTGAACGCGAGCCCCTCTCGACGCGCGAGCGTATGTCCAATATTCTTGCCAGCCTCTCCGGCGACCGGTTCGTGACATTCGAGAGCCTGTTTACCATTGAGGAAGGGCGTCTGGGCGTGGTCGTGACGTTTCTGGCCACGCTTGAGCTGGTCAAGGAGCAACTGGTCGAGGTGGTTCAGGCCGAGGAATTGGGTCCCATACATATTCGCGCCCGAGCGACCAACTGATACTGATTGTCTATGAGCGAAGAGCACATCCGCCATGTCCAGCGCATTATCGAAGCCGCTCTGCTGGCTGCGGCGCGACCGTTAAGTCTGGATCAGATCCGCGAACTGTTCCTTGAGGAAGAGCGCCCGGCGCGTCAGGTCATCGAGCATGCCCTGAGTCAGCTCGATCAGGCGTGCGAAGATCGCGGTTACGAATTGAAGAAGGTGGCCAGCGGCTATCGCTTTCAGGTGCGACAGGAACTGGCGCCCTGGGTCGGTCGGTTGTTTGAGGAAAAGCCCCAGCGATACTCCCGGGCGCTGCTGGAGACCCTGGCTCTGATTGCCTACCGTCAGCCAATCACCCGGGGTGAGATTGAGGATGTGCGAGGGGTAACCGTCAGCAGCCAGATCATCCGCACACTGCAGGAACGCGAATGGGTGCGCGTGGTCGGCCATAAGGACGTCCCTGGTCGGCCGGCCATGTATGCCACCACACGGCAGTTTCTCGACTATTTCGGCCTGACGACGCTCGAGCAGTTGCCGCCACTGTCGGAAATCCGGGACCTGGAAGACATTGGCCGCGAGATCGAAGATCGCCTCCAGGGTGAGATTGATCTCGAGTCGCCCGAACAGCCGGATGCGACAGAGGGGGATGACCCGGAGCCCCCTTCGGACACGCTGCACTGACGCCAAATCCATTCACTTGACTGATTCACGACACAGGATTGATCCATGACAGCGAAACGCGGACCCGACGACCGGTCCCGATCAACCCGCAACAAGCAGCCCCCGGAGCGTCTCCAGAAAGTGCTTTCGCGCGCCGGTGTGGGTTCACGGCGTCAGGTGGATGCCTGGGTTGAGGAAGGGCGGGTCACCGTCAACGGCGATACCGCTGTTCCAGGGCAGAAGGTGGGCCTCGGGGATGAGGTGCGCGTGGATGGTCGGGTGATCGGGATTGAAAACGCTCAGGCGCCGGTTCGCCGTGTCCTGATGTACAACAAGCCTGAGGGCGAGGTGACGACCCGAAGCGATCCGGAAGGGCGTCCCACGGTGTTTGACCGGCTGCCCTCCCTGCCGGACCAGCGCTGGATTGCGGTGGGCCGGCTGGACCTGACCACCAGTGGTCTGCTGCTGTTCACCACCGATGGTGAACTGGCCAACCGGCTGATGCACCCCTCGCACGAGGTGGACCGGGAATACGCGGTGCGTGTCTTCGGGGAAGTGGACGACGACATGATCCAGCGGCTGCTGGATGGTGTGCTTCTCGAGGATGGCATGGCGCGCTTCTCCGACGTCCAGCCGGCGGGCGGCTCCGGTATCAACCGATGGTTCCATGTTGTTCTGTTTGAAGGGCGCAACCGCGAAGTACGCCGGCTCTGGGAATCCCAGGGTGTGCAGGTCAGTCGACTCAAACGGGTCCGCTTTGGGCCTTCTTTCCTGCCCAGTCGGCTCCCGGTAGGACGTTGGGAAGAACTGGATCAGAAGGGCGTGGATGCCCTCAGTCGCAAGGTGGGGCTGGAGCCGCTTAAGATTCCTGCCAAGACCCCGGAGGAGCAGACGCACCAGCGCCGCCGGCAGCGTAAACGCCAGGGCCATTCACCGGGCAGTGGTCTGAAGAAAGGCCAGGTCACGACGCGTCCGCCACGGCGTCAGCCGGCCCGCAGGAAGGGCAATATCAAGCGCCGCCGCTAGTGTCTCGTCTGGTTCATTCGCTGACAGGCGAGGAGCCTGTGTAAAAGGGCACTAGGTCGTCGGGTTGTGCAGTGGCGTTACCGGCGACTTCCGTGGGCTCGCCGGTGACACGGCGACCGAGGTTCGGTTTCGGCCCTCGGTTTTCGCCTTGTAGAGCGCGTCGTCGGTCCGTTGGAACCAGTCTCCGGGCGCCTCGTTCGGTGTACAAAGCCCCAGGCCCGCCGATGCGGTAACACTCACCGTGGCCGAGTCAGTCCGAATGCGGATGGCGGCAATGGTTTCCCGGATGCGGTCAGCAACGCGGATGGTGTCGATCGATTCAACTCGTGGCAACAGGATGGCGAATTCCTCGCCGCCGATGCGGTACACGGTATCCGTGTCCCGGGTTGCCTCATCCATGGCCTTCGCAACCGCGACCAGCACGTCGTCCCCGACGCCGTGCCCGTGTGTATCATTCACCCGCTTGAAATGATCCAGATCACAGAGGATCAGGGCGCACCGGTCGCCATGGCGGGAATTCATGGAGGCTTCCCGCTCCAGGGCCTTGTCAAACGCCCGCTTGTTGGCGATGCCTGTTACCGAGTCGGTGAGTGCGGCCTGCTGGGCCATTTCGTAACGGCACGCATTACGGACCGGGTGTATGAGCAGGCTCAGCATGGATTCCACGACCGACAGTTCCGATTCTTCAAAGCGGGCATTCCGATGCAGGCTCAAACGCCCGAATCGCTCACCCTCGAGGTTGAGTGTGTAGTCGCAGCGGTGGTGGCCACCACTGCCGGTCGTCCAGTCGATAGAGCGTCCGGCAATCTGGTGATGGTAGCTCAGCGCATCAAACGCAACGGCCCGCCTCAGCTCGTTGGCAAAGAGCTCGATCTGCACCCGCAGGTCGAGCGTCGTATTGATGCGACGACCGAGTCGCGAAAACGGGTCATCGCCCTGGCGCCAGGCCAGACCTGCCTGATGAGCGTCACGGAGCGCCTGTTCCCGCTGATGGCTCTGCTGACTGAGGGAGGTCAGGTTTGAGGGCATGAGCTTACCACCTATCGAGTGACTGTTGATCAGCCCTAAGCACGGGCTGTGCCAGACTCGAAAAGATTCGATAAATCAGGCGAGTAAGGTTGGTTTGTTGGGGGTTTTCCGGAGGAGGGCGTGCGAGTGACGGTTTTTCGGCGTGCCTGCGGCAGGGCCGTGCCGCCCTGTTCCGGTTCGGTGTTGAGGGTGTGTTACACTCTGCGCCTCATTTTTGTCGGACAGTGATACGACGGCATGCAGTTTCAGGCGCCCGAAAGTCTCTCTGAGCAGATCGCACAGCACATCGGCCAGCAGATTGTGGTCGGCCGGCTGCAGCCGGGCGAGCGCATTCAGGAGCTGCGCGTGGCCGGCGAGCTCAATGTCAGCCGGGGATCGGTCCGTGAAGCTCTGCTGATCCTGCAGCGGCGGCATCTCGTGGAGATCTACCCCCGCAAAGGCGCCGCCGTCAGTGAATTGACGCCGCAGACGGTCAACAGCCTTTATGACATTTACATCAACTTGCTTCAGATGCTGGTCCGGGGGCTGATTGACGTCACGGAGGGTTCCGATCTGATCCCCCTGATCCAGAAAATCCGGGAGCTGGACCGGCTCATCGAAGAGGATGCGTCGGCGACGGAGTCGATCATGGAGGCGGGGTTCGGAGTCATGCGCATGGCCTACCGCCTTGTGGATAACCCCTTCCTGGAAGAAACGCTCGAGAATTTCCGGCCGGCAATCAGCCGGACCTACCACATCGCCATTGTGAACGTCAGTGACGGTGTGTCCGACACGCGCCGGTTTTTTGAACGCCTGTCGGCGGCCGCCGCTGAGCGGGACCAACAGGCCCTGGCGGCGGCGATCAGCGACTTTGGCGAACGCCAGCGGGCGCGGGTTCTCGATGCGCTGGCGGAGGAAACGGCCCACGATGACCGGTCCGTCTCCAGTGCGCGGCCCGATGAGGCCTCCTTCGTTCAATCACGGCCCTGAGGAATCCACAACGGACTATGCGTCTCAAGTCGATCAAGCTGGCGGGTTTCAAGTCGTTCGTGGACCCCACCACGGTGCCGTTCCCTTCCAATATGTCAGCCGTCATCGGCCCGAACGGGTGTGGTAAATCCAACATCATCGATGCCGTTCGCTGGGTGATGGGCGAAAGTTCCGCGAAGTATCTGCGCGGTGAGTCCATGACCGATGTCATCTTCAACGGCTCCAGCGCACGCAAGCCGGTGGGGCAGGCCTCCATCGAGTTGGTTTTCGACAACTCGGATGGTTCTGCGCCCGGGCAGTACGCCCAGTTCACCGACATCTCCGTCAAGCGCCGCGTGTCGCGGGAAGGACAGTCGGATTACTTTCTCAATGGCTCGAAGTGCCGGCGGCGTGATATCACAGACCTGTTCCTCGGCACCGGCCTGGGACCGCGCAGTTACGCGATCATCGAACAGGGCATGATCTCCCGGCTGATTGAGGCAAAGCCGGAAGAGTTGCGCGTCTACATCGAAGAGGCAGCGGGCATTTCCCGGTACAAGGAGCGCCGACGGGAAACCGAGAATCGCATCCGCCGCACGACCGAGAACCTGGAGCGGATCACAGACCTCAGGGACGAGCTGGACCGCCAGCTCAAGCATCTTGAAAAGCAGGCAGAAACCGCTGAACGCTATAAGACTCTGAAACAGAGCGAGCGGCGTCTCAAAGCCGAGCTCACGGTGTTGCGTTGGCAGGGGCTGGACGAAGAGCTGGCCACCATCCGTGAGCGCATCCAGGAAATGGAGCTTGAGCAGGAGCGGTTGGTGACCGAGCGGGTCAATGCCGAGTCGCATCTGGAAACACTCCGTGACGATCACCAGGCCCGCACCGATCGGTTCAATGAGGCTCAGGGACGTTATTACGAAGCCGGCGCCGACATCGCCCGTGTGGAGCAGAATCTCGACAACCAGCGCGAGCGGTCCCGGCAGATGGCGACGGAGCTGGATCAGGCCCTGGCCGACCGCCGGGAGCTCGACGAGGAACTGTCTCAGGACCAAGAAAAAATCAGTCAGATCAATGAAGAACTGGCTGAACTTGAACCAGAACATGAAGAACTCAAAGCCCGCTCTGAAACCTCCGCCGAGGCACTTGAGAGCGCTGAACTGGCGATGTCGGACTGGCAGCAGGAGTGGGAAGCGTTCAGCTCCCGCGCCTCGGATGCACGGCAGCGTGCCGAACTGGCCCAGTCCCGGATTCGCAACACGGAGGACAGCCTCGAGAGTCTGAACACCCGGCACCGGCGCCTGGAAGAGGAGCGCGAGCTGCTGGAAGGGCAACTGGATCGTGACGAACTGGCGGCGCTCAGGGAAGAGCGCGAGCAATATGACATGCAGGCCGAGGAGGCACAGGACGCCATTGAGCAGGCGACTGAGGCGCTCGAGGCAGCGCAGACTGAACAGGGGGATGCGGAATCCGAAGCCGCCCGGCTTCAGGGGGAGCTTCAGACAGCCCGTGCCAACCTGACGTCCCAGGAAGCCATCCTCGACGAGCAGTTGGGTGGCCAGGACGAGGCGTTACAGGACTGGCTGACGCAGCAGCAGCTTGACCAACAACCGCGACTGGCACAGCGCATCCGCACCAGCGGGCAATGGGCCTTTGCGGTCGAGCAGGTGCTGGGTGTCTTTGCCCAGGGTGTCTGCGTGGATGCCGTAGAAAACATGGGAACAACACTGGCTGACGCCCCACGCGGGTTGACGTTGGTGGGTGACGGCACCTCCGGCCTGTCCGACACCCCGGGCACGTTGTTGGAGGATGTTTCCGAGGCGGGCGGTCTGAGCGGTCTGCTGGCCCGCATCCACAAGGCGGAATCGCTGAATGACGCGCTGGATCGACGAAACGAACTGGCGCTAGGGGAGAGTTTTCTCACACCGGATGGTGTCTGGGTCGGCCCCCAATGGCTGAAGATGCCGGATTCGGATCAGGGGCAGGTGGGTGTGATCGAACGCCAGCGCCGGGTCGAGAATCTTCGTGACGACGTGTCATCCCTCGAATCGGCGTGGGCGGAGGCGAATCACCGGCTGGAAGCGGCCCGCGAGCGCACTGAAGCGCTGGATCAGCGACGTGAGGAAGCGCGCCAGCAATTGGCGGATGCCGAACGGGAGCGCAGCACGGTGGCGTCGAGGGTCAGCGGTCTTGAAGCACGGGCGGAACAGATCGAATCCCGGCTGTCACGCATCCGCGATGACCTTGAGGAAGTCACAGCGCAGCACGAAGAAGAGCAGGAGCGGCTCGACGAGGTTCGCGCCGTCTGGCAGGACGCGCTGAACGCCACAGAGGACCACGCCAATGAGAAAGAGACGCTGCTCGGTCGTCGTGACGCAGTGCGCGAACGCCTTGACCAGATGCGGCAGCAGGCCCGTCACGACCGGGATCACGCGCATCAGACGGAGCTCCAGATGCAGTCCCTGCAAAGCCAGCAGCAGGGACTGAAGCAGACGATCGAGCGCATGCAGCTTCAGAAAGAGCGGCTGGACGAGCGAATCGAGATTCTGCGCGAGAATCGTGAGGAAGCGGAGGCGCCCATTGAGGATCTCAAGCTGGAGCTGGAAGGTCTGTTGGACCGTCGGGTGGCCGAGGAACAGAAGTTGTCCGAAGCCCGTGACCACCTGGAGGAGCTGGATCGACAGGTGCGTGAACGTGAGCAGGACCGACACCGGGCCGATCAGTCGCTACAGGAGGTCCGGGCCCGGCTGGAAAAGGCGCGGATGGAGTCCCAGGCCCTCGAAATCCGGTCCGGTAATCAGCTCGAACAGCTCTCCGAACTGGAAGTCACGCTGGAGGAGGTGCGCCAGCAATTGCCAGAGGACGCCAGCGAATCGGCCTGGGGCGAAGAGCTTGAGAAGGTGGGCAAGCGCATCCAGCGGCTGGGCGCCATCAACCTGGCGGCAATCGACGAGTATCAGGTCCAGAGCGAGCGTAAGACGTATCTGGATGAGCAGCACGCCGACCTGACCGAAGCCCTGGAAACGCTGGAGAATGCCATTCGCCGCATCGACCGGGAAACGCGTCAGCGGTTCAAGGAAACCTACGACCAGGTGAACAGTGGCCTGCAGGCGCTGTTCCCGAAAGTGTTTGGTGGCGGTAGTGCGAGCCTCGAGCTGACAGGCGATGACCTGTTGGAGACCGGCGTTTCGATCATGGCGCGCCCGCCGGGCAAGAAGAACACCACAATCCACCTCCTGTCCGGCGGCGAGAAAGCGCTGACGGCAATCGCTCTGGTGTTCTCGATATTCCAGTTGAATCCGGCGCCGTTCTGTATGCTGGACGAGGTGGATGCGCCGCTGGATGATGCCAACGTGGCTCGCTATGCCCGGATGGTGGAGGAAATGTCGTCCCAGGTGCAGTTCATCTACATCACCCACAACAAGATCTCCATGGAGATGGCGGATCAGTTGATGGGTGTCACCATGCATGAGCCCGGGGTTTCCCGTCTGGTGTCGGTCGACGTTGAAGAAGCGGCGGCTCTGGCCCAGGCCTGACCACCGGCTAAGATGACAATCAGGCCATCTGCCGGTGCACTCGTTGTATTCAATCGAGCCATTGCTTAAAGTAACAATCGGCGTCGGGAGCGGCTTTCAGCGCGCTTTCCACCGGAAAGACGGACACAGACTCGACAGGACCATCGCTTTATGTCGCTGCGTGAGTGGTTAATTGCCATCGGGGCCCTGATCATCCTGGGGATCGTGATCGATGGTGTCCGGCGAATGCGCCGTGCCCGCAAGGAAGCTCTCGCCATCTCCTCTGGTATGGGCGCGGACGAGATTGATGGCTCCCCCGTCGATGATGACTACAACCCCGAACTGCCGAACGGCGGTGCCCGGCCCGTGCGTCGTGACGGTGAGGATGCCACCGGGGACGGTGAGAGCGCCCCCGGTCGCCCGCTGTTCCGCTTTTCGAACCAGCCCCAGAAGCCGACGCGGCCTATCGTAGATCGGTTCACGGCTACCGCGGACGGCACGGATGACGAGCCTGCGTCCGGCCTGAGCGCCATACCGGATGATGGCGAACTCGCGGCCGGGGAAGCGGACAGCTTCTCGGCCCGTGGCGACGCCGCAGCCCCCGATGAGCTGGCCCCGGCGGAGCCGGGCGGCACTGAGCCGGAACCCGAAGCAGGGGAAGACCCCGAGTCGGTCGAGACGGCACCGGAACGAGGGGCTGGCCCTGAACAGACGGATGGCGTTGACCCGGATCGACCCGTGGCCGGCGCCAACCGTCCCAATGCTGAACAGGTCACGGTGATCAACGTGCTGTCCGATACCGACCGGCCATTTGAGGGAGCAGCGCTGAAGCGGCTCTTTGAAGCGTGTGGACTGGAATACGGCGATCTGGGCATCTATCACCGCCATGAAGAAAGTGACACCCGCAGCCCCGTCCAATTCAGCGTTGCCAGTGCTGTTGAACCGGGGACGTTCCGTCCTGAAGAAATGCCGACCCTCCAGACTCCGGGTATCAGTTTTTTCATGAGCCTGCCAGGGCCGGCGGATTCGCTGCAGGCGTTCGAATTCATGCTTGAGACCGCCCAGGCGGTGGTCCGGAATCTCGGTGGTGAACTGAAAGACGAACGCCGCAGCGTCATGACACCCCAGACCATCGAGCACTGCCGTCAGCAGATCCGCGAGTATGAGCGCCGCAAGCGCTTCCGCCAGCACGCCAACTGATCCATTCCTATGACTGAATCCCCCAGCCGTGACCAGGCGCGCATTGACGAGCTGCGCCAGGAGATCAACGAACAGAACTATCGCTATTACGTGCTGGATGAACCGGCCATTCCCGATGTGGAATACGACCGGTTGATGCGGGAGCTGCAGGATCTGGAGGACGCTCACCCGGCGTTGGTGACGACTGATTCGCCCACCCAGCGGGTCGGGGGTGTGGCCTCCAACACGTTTGCCTCCGTTCGCCATCGCATCCCGATGCTCTCCCTCGACAATGCGTTCGATGCCGATGAACTGCGCGATTTCGACCGTCGGATTCGGGATCGTCTCGACCGGTCCGAGCCGGTTGAGTACGTGGCGGAACCCAAACTTGACGGGCTCGCGGTCAGCCTGATCTATGAGCAGGGGCAACTGGTTCGGGGCGCTACCCGGGGGGATGGCCACATCGGAGAGGACATTACGGCAAACCTCCGCACGATTCAGTCCGTTCCGTTGTCCCTGCGTGGTGATGACTGGCCGGCGGTGCTGGAAGTGCGGGGCGAGGTCTACATGCCACGAGAGGGGTTTGAACGCCTGAACCGGATGCTCTCGGATCGCGGCGACAAGACCTTTGTGAATCCCAGAAACGCAGCGGCTGGCAGCCTTCGACAGAAGGATTCGCGAATTACGGCCCGGCGGCCGCTGGAGATGTGCAGCTACAGCGTCGCGGTGGACAATGAGAGCGATTTACCTGGACACCACTGGGATTGCCTGCAGAAACTCAGGGGCTGGGGGTTCCGGATCAATCCCGAGATGCGTCTGGCAACGGGCGTCGACGAATGCCTGGCGGCGTATGAGGCGCTGCTGGAGCGGCGGGATTCGCTCGCTTACGAGATCGATGGCATTGTCTTCAAGGTGAATGATCTGGCGCTGCAGCGGGAGCTTGGCTTCATTTCTCGAGCGCCCCGCTGGGCCATTGCCCAGAAGTTCCCGGCGCAGGAAGAAATGACCGTGATCCACTCGGTGGAGTTCCAGGTCGGGCGCACCGGAGCGATTACCCCGGTTGCCCGCCTGGCACCGGTGTTCGTCGGGGGAGTCACCGTCAGTAACGCGACGCTGCACAATATGGACGAGATTGAACGTCTGGATGTGCGGATTGGCGATACGGTGTTTGTTCGCCGGGCGGGAGACGTCATTCCGCAGGTGGTGAAGGTCGTAACGGAACGCAGACCCGAGGGGGCGGACACCATCCGTATTCCGGCGTCATGCCCGGTGTGTGGTTCCGAGGTGATGCGGCTGGAGGATGAGGCCGTCGCCCGCTGCACGGGCGGGTTGTACTGTGGTGCCCAGCGCCGTGAGGCGTTCCGACATTATGCCTCGCGTCGCGCGATGGACATCGATGGCCTCGGGGAGAAGTGGATCGATAGTCTGGTGGAGCGGGGCATGGTGCAGACCGTGGCCGACCTGTACCACCTGACCGTGGATGAGCTGAAGCAGCTTGACCGGATGGGCGATAAGTCGGCCCGGAACCTGGTCAATGCGATTGACGGCTCCCGGCATCCCGAGCTGGGCCGCTTTATCTACGCGCTGGGCATCCGCGAGGTCGGCGAGGCGACGGCGAATGCGCTCGCAGCCTGGTTCGGGGATCTCGATCCGCTCATGGAAGCGTCCGAGGAGGCACTGCAGGAGGTGCCGGATGTCGGCCCGGTGGTGGCCGCCCACATCCGTCATTTCTTCGACCAGCCTCACAATCAGGAAACGATCCAGGCCCTGCGGGACGCCGGCGTCCAATGGCAAACAGTCGCTGTCGAGCGCGGCGAGCAGCCGCTCGCCGGCCAGACCTTCGTGATCACGGGCACGCTGACCGATATGACCCGGGATGAGGCGAAACGGATTCTCGAAGGCCTGGGTGCGAAAGTCTCGGGCAGTGTGTCGGGCAAAACCAGCTATCTTGTGGCGGGCGAGGCAGCGGGCTCCAAGCTGACCAAGGCCGAATCCCTCGGCGTTGAGATTCTCGATGACGACGCCTTCCGGGCGTTTCTCGCCCAACATGGCGCGGCTTGAGGGCAGCGTTCGCTAATCTGAGAACTGGCGCAGACTGCCCTGAGCTGATTTTCTTTACCATTGAGTCGAGTTGTAACGGTCTGTAAAGGCGACCGATCCTGACAATCACAACCGGCCAATGGACTTCTGAATGCGAGGCACCATCACCCGCCGTCTGCGTGCACTGTTAAAGCCTACCCGCCGCTCTGCCGGAGTGATTGCTGTTCTGGCAATCCTGATCGGCCTGAGCGCCTGTCGCACCGAGAAACCGGCAGACCAGCCGACGGTCCTCGGGGTTCCGCCGGATGAGGCGTACCTCGGCGTTGAGTACAGCTACAATTTCGGGGCCTTTGGCGGCGACGATCTGCTCGATTTCTCTCTGACCAACGCGCCACCCTGGCTGGGACTGGAAGCCACCAGCAATAAAGCCCGTCCCGGGATCATTATGCGTGGTGTGCCCGGCATCACCGGTGGCGCTCGCGGTGATGACGATCTTGGCACGGTCCGGAACATCAATGTCACCACAACGGACGGCGGTCAGGTCGGGGCCCAGCAGTTTGAAATCACAGTCAATCCGAATCTGCTTTCCGCCAGTGGCGAGAGCATCCGCGAAGGGGAAAGTGCGCAGGACGTTGAAGACGCGGGTGAGGGCGAGCGTTGTGAGCAACCGGATCTGTCAGGGCGGGGAAGCCATGAGGTGACCTTTGACACGTTCAACGACGATGGCACTCAGTCTGGTACCGAGACGCGCGCTTACGATACCAACCCGGTTCTGGTGACGGTTGAGCTGACTGAACCGTCCGTCCAGACGAGCAAGATCGCGTTCGAGCTTCGCAGCGACTTTGACCCCGACAGTTGCGAGAGTGATGCCAACGCCCAGGAGTGTGAGTTCTCGAACAGCAACCGGGACAAGGCGCAGATTGGCAAGGACGTCGTCCTGCAGGGCAATCAGCCCGCCTCCAAAGATCAGCTGCCCCAGCCGGATTACGTCGATGTGCTCGACGAGCGATCCGGCGTGCTCACCATTCCGCGGGGCAAAACCGAGTGTTACCTCCGTCTTGAGCTGGTGGACGATGATTTTCCGGAACCGGCGGAGTCGTTTGAAGTGGCCTTCACGGACGTCCGACAAGGCCTGGTGCATCTCGGTGAAGACAACGAGGGGGTCAACCATACCGTCAATATCACTGACAACTCGCCGACGGTTCGCTTTGAAAGCGTGAATGGCCTGGAAACGACCGCGCTGTCACAGGGGGCGACACGGCAGTATCGGGCCTTTCTGACGCGCAACGGCGGTTCCGTCAATGACACCTTCCGGGTACGGCTCGGTAAAGGAGAAGACAGCAATGCCGGCGGGGACGACTTCGAATTCCGACAGTGTGACGCCGACGGAACCAATTGTAGCGCGATTGACGAGCTGGTCTTTTCGAAAAGCGCCGATGCCGGACCTGATGAAAACATCAACCGCCGCGAGTTCTTTATTAAAGCCACGGGCGCGCCGGGTGTGACCGCGGATGACAAGAACCTGATTGTGGCCGTGGACAAGGGTTACCAGGATGGTCGGCCCGGCTATGTCCGGCTGGGGCAGTCCATGACGGTGTGGCTGAATGCGTTGACAGAGCCCCTGACGGTCGCGGCAGGCGCGACAGATGTTGCTGTGGCTGACGAGGGGCGCAGTTTCGTGGCCGGACGCTCTGACTCGCCGGCGCAGGGCTGGCTTCAGGTGTTCGACCGCTTTGGGAATGAGGAATCCATGCTGACAGTGGATGCCGGCGGTGCGGTCGGTGACCGCGTGGTGGTGACCCAGTCCCAGCGCGACGTGACCGTGGATAACGACACTGAAGAGGTCAACGAAGTGGCCATTGCCTTCCAGACGGATGGGACCATCGCCGGCGCATCGAATCAGGGCAATACGGATACGGTCATCGCGTTGTTCCGGCGCAACGATGGTGATGAGGATTACACGTTCGTCTGGGATGTTCAGGTCGGAACGCCGGGGGCGGATGACGTCCGTGACATCCGGATCGGGTCCGGCGGCAGCGTGTTTATCGCCGGTGAAACAACTGGAACCTGGGGCGGTGAGTCGTCCTCCGGCGGAGAGGACGGGTATCTCCAGCGTATCGACAGCATCGAAGAGGATGGCGGTCCGGAGAAGGCAAAGGTGGCCTGGACGCGCCAGTACGGCACCGTTGGAGATGATCGGGTGACGGCACTGACGCTTTCGGGGAGTACCGCCCACGCAGTGGGTGCTTCCGGACAGGCGGGCAATCGAGATTTCGTGTTCGCCAGTGACTCCGGGACCAACGATGGCGCGACGGTGACTCGTGCCGGAACCGCCCGGAATGATCGTGCCGCTGACGCAACCGCTCTCAATGATCGGTTCTGGCTGGCGGGCACCGGACCGGTCTATACGGTCTCCAGGGACGAAAGCAATACGGCTTCGCTCAGTGCCAGCGGTGAGAACGACCGGGTATACGGGCTTGTGTTCAACCAGACTGGCAATGTGGACAGCGCAATTGCACTGGATGCGGCTGGCGAAGGAAGCGACGAATCGGTCGGGAGGCCGGCGCCACTGCAGGATGACATGGTGTTCGCCGGTGTCCGCGGGATTGGCACCGGTGGAGAATCGCTCTGGTTCTCGCGGGTGCGGCGCAACCTCACGTCGGAAGAGAAGAACGTCGATGACGACGATGAACTGGAGTCCGTGGACATCCCGTCGCTCGAGTCGATCTGGAATGTGAGTCACGAGCAATCAGGCGGAATGGCGCTGGGCACGGGCGTTGAAGTGCTGGCCAGCGATGGCTACCAGGCGTCTGAGATTACCGTGCTGATTGAGAGAAATGACGGAAATGGTGGCACGGAGCAGCGACTGATGCTCTTCAATGGTGATGGCCAGCCGTTGAATCCCGGCCTCTGAGGGCGGGCATCAGGCGTCTCCTTCCTGTTCGCTGGCCTGGGCATAGCGGCGCAGAAAGTCGGTTGCCGTCACGAGCCCGCTGGCTTCACCGTTGGAGCCGATCACCAGTGCGGCGTCGAGTTGATGGGCGAGCATCAGGCGGGCGAGCTGATGGGCATCGGTCTCCGGTGTGGCGGTCAGGAAGGGTGGCAACTCAATACTCTGGAATGTCGCCAGTCGTTCATCGCCAGAATAAGAGCGCAATGTTTCCAGTACCCAGCGCTGGTCCACGAGACCGGCAACGTGACCCTCCGCCGTAATGACGAGGTGATGCACCGAGCCGCTGTCCATCGTCGTCAGGCCATCCGGTAACGAGGCGGTCGCCGGCAAAGCCAGAACGTGCTCGCTGGCGAGGCTTGAGACCGGCAGGTACGCCGCGTCGTCGCCCGGGTCCGCGTCGGACTGCTCGCCGTATTCGCGCAGGGCCCGCCGGGCCAGCGTCTGCTGATCCCGCTCTGCATTCGGATCAATGGGCTCATCCCGCGCCGCATGAGCCTTCTGTGTTTCATTCAGCTCGTCGACCACGCCAACATGCCGTCCCCGAAACGCTTCGGGTAGTCGCGTTGGCACTGGCGGTCCGGGGTCTGTCACAAATACTGGCATTATTGTCTCCCGCACGCGTTCGTGGAACCCTTTCCCTGGTCCCTGAGACGTTTATCGGCCATAGGGCGCTTTTCTTCAACTGCCCTTATGCCGGCACCGAGTCAACGTAAGCCGTTGTGACTGCGATTGGAGCAGGCAGGCCGGCTGTCCGGTCACCCCGTCCGCTATCCATTCCGAAAGCAGGGGGGCATAGGCCAGGCCCTTGCTACCAAGACCGGTCAGAACAAAACAGGTTGGGCGAACGTTGCCGGCGACCGGTTGCCGGTCATGTGTGGTGGCGCGAAACCCGACGCGACCGGTCATGGCCTCCGGGCCGGGACGGCCATTTTCCGACCAGGGCGCGGCCACCATGGTTTCAAGGTGGTCCAGATTCTTCTCATGACCTTTCGCGGTGACGCGGGTATCGGTCTCGTGCAGATCGAAGGTGGCGCCAAAGGTCGTCTGGCCCTGGAGTCGAGGGCACAGGTAGCCGGTCCCGCACAGTACCGTGGAGGGGGTGGCAATCCGGTCGGCTGAAACACGGGAAATCTGGCCGCGAATCGGGCGAAACCGGTACGCGGATGGACCGCCGGGTAGCCACTGGGGGGTCTGATCGCCGCCGGCCAGGATCACCGTCGAGGTTGTCCAGACCGTACCGTCCCTGAGTGTGAGACGCTCTCCTTCGGGCGTTGGTTCAACGCGATCAACATGTGAACGATATCGGATGGTGATCCGCGAGTGCCCGAGCAACCGTCGGCACAACGCCGGCGGGTTGAGCCAGCCGCTTCGAGGAAACCAGAGACCACCCGCCATCAGGTCGATGCCGGCGAGTCGGGAGGCATTCGCCGCACCCACGGGTCGCATGACTGACGATGGGTAGTCATTCCGTGCCAGCAGCCGATCCTGGCGGTCCCGTTCCTGGTCGTTGGTGGCCAGCAGCAGGACGCCGGTTGGGTGCCAGGGCGCATCGACCGTGTCATCCCCCCCCAATTGTCCGTAGAAGCGCTGGGCGTAGAGCAGGGCGTGCAGCGCCAGTTCGGTTTCCGGTGAGTAATCGACGCCGGGCTTGATGTACAACGCGCCCTGGGCGTTGCCGGACGCGCCTTGAGCCGGTCGGTCGCCCTGTTCCAGAACCGTGACATCGATCCCTCGGCGTGCAAGCTGATAGGCCACCAGTGCACCGGCGATACCGGCACCAATAACCGTAACGGGTTCAGTGCCAAGAGCACGGGCTGCACCGACTGGGATGTCACCGGCCAGCATTTCCCGTTTGCGGCCGAAGCCGGGTACCTTGCGCATTTCAAAGCCCCTGGCCTGCAGCGCCCGACGAACCGCGCCGACGGCGGTGAACGTGGCGATGGAGGTCCCCGCTCCGCTGTGGCGCGCAATGGCGTCCAGCAGTTGTTCTTCCCAGAGATCCGGATTGCAGGCCGGGGCAAATCCGTCGAGAAACCATGCGTCGGCCTGAAACGCCATATCACGAAAGGCGTTCAACGCGTCCCCGAAATAGAGGGACAGGTGAACCCGACCGCCATTGAATACCAGTCGATGTAGGCCGTGGATTGCCGGTGGATACTGGTTGGCCAGTGGCCCCACAAGGTCCGCAAGCTCTGGCCAGATCGAAAGGGCGCGTTGCAGATCGTCAACGGACAGCGGATACCGCTCAACGGAGACGAAGTGGAGAGTCGCCTCTGCCGGGGCGTGCTCACACCATAGAGCCCAGGTGGCGAGGAAGTTGAGCCCGGTTCCAAAGCCGGTCTCCGCTACCACAAAGTGCCCGCCGGACAGGGCGCGAAAACGCTCCGGTAGCCGGTTCTGTTTGAGGAACACATAACGCGTCTCGGCTAATCCGTCATCCCGGCTGAAGTAGACATCGCCGAACTGTGAAGACACGGGCTGACCGTCCCGCCAGTCCAGTTCGGCCGTTTCAATTCGAGGTGGTCGCGGGATCTCCTGGCTCATTCCGGCTCCGTCGTTAAGGTGAACGAGTTGGCATTCTCCGGAGGATTGACAAAATTTTTGAATCCGCCACTCGTGGTCTGCTGATCATCGTGCTTACATGGGCTGAACGGGATGTTACCAGAGCGCCGTGTCTGGCGCTTCTCGCAACACTGGGAGAAGTCGCGTTGCGGCCTGTCACCTTGGGAAACACTCCGTGGCGAACTGTTTCTGTACAGGCAGGTTTGGGCGACGCATGCTTTACTGGTTAAAGGGTTCCTCGAAGCGAGGAGACACCATTGTTTGCTTCCGGAGCCGTGTCGTACCGGAGCCGAGATTCCCAGTCGACATGTGTCCAAAAAGGAGGCAAGGGTGAAACAACATCAGGGGCAGATCGAAAAGTCCCGCCTGGGGCGTTTGCTCGTCAATCGGGGTCTGATTGACGAGGGACAGCTTGAGCAGGCGCTGGCCGAGCAGCAGGCCGAGGGGATACGCCTGGGGGAGTTGCTGGTGGCCCGGGGTGTCATCAGCGAGCGCGAGCTGTCGCGGGTTCTCAAGCATCAGAGTCGCTACCGGAATGCCGCCGCATTTGTCGCGATGTTCACGTTGCCGCTCCAGCCGGTGGTGACGTTTGCAGCGACCGCACCCGCCCCGGCGAACGCCGCAACCCAATCGGCTCAGATGCTATCAAAACAGGGCTTCACGCCGTTAAGCGAGGACGACCTGTCTGACGTATCGGCCCGGGGCAGCCTGATGGCGCACGTTGACGCTCTGGCCTCAATGGCTGAGGATGCCGAGACGGGTGAACCAATTGAAGCCGACCCGGTGGAGGGCATTGAACTGGCAGCCCACACGTTTGTTCCCATCCTCAACTTTCTGGATTCGGATCTCACGATCTCTGGTGTGCATTACCGGGGTGGAGAAGCCGAGTACACGGTGCTTGCTGATGGTGGGCTGCGCATGGCTCTGCCCGAGCGCATCGACACGATCTCAATGAACAACATCCGCGTCAGCGGATCACGGGGTGCTTCGCTGGGTAATGTCAGCCTTCACGGCATTCACTTTAGCGAAGGTTCCCATGTGACGATTCGGACACGCCCGTAAACCGGCCCCCCGGCGATCCATCGGGTCGCCGGGGGGCCGTTCATGGCGATTTCGGATTCGGTCAATGGATTGCGAGCATTTTCTTGCCCCGCTCGCGGGCGTTTGGGCTGTCCCTTCCCTGAAAACCCCCGTTTTTTCGGTCCAACGCTTGTTCATCGACTGCCGCCAACCCTAAGTGTTGTCTTTGCTTTGCGCCTATCAAAGCCATTCTTTTCGTCGTAAGCGGTAACATTGTTCTGAGACGCCCTTCCGGCGTCCGTGTCATGTTTTGGAGGCAGGCTTAAAGGAGGGGGTTGATGTCCATTCTGGCATTGGCAACCAATGAGAGCGGTCGTGACTATGTTGTCGGCGACCTTCATGGCGGCTATGACGCCCTGATGAGGAGCCTGGAAGAGATCGGGTTTGACCACAACGCCGATCGCCTGATCAGTGTCGGCGACCTGGTCGACCGGGGGCCGGATTCCATGGGCTGTTTTTGCCTGCTCGACGAGCCCTGGTTTTACGCCTGCCTGGGGAACCACGAGCAGATGATGATGGAGGCCCTGAGTGCGGGGCTCGGGAGTGCTGAGGCACTTCTTTGGTTTCGCAACGGGGGCGACTGGTCGTTGGACTATGACTGGCAGGAACTCACACGGGGTGTGTTGCAACGCCGTGCCCGGTTGCCGGATGCGATTGAGGTCTGTGTTGGGTCCCGGCGGGTCGGTGTGATTCATGCGGAAGTGCCAGGCCATGACTGGTCACGTCTAGCGCAGTCACTGGAAACCGAAGAAGGGCGTCACGAAGCGTTGTGGAGCCGTGCCACCATCTCCCGTCTGTCCAGAGAGCCGGGATATGTTCCCTGGGTCGACGGGATCGACCGGGTCATTGTCGGCCACACGCCGCTGGAAGAACCGCTGTCCGCCGGTAATCTGATGTACATCGATACGGGAGCGTTTCTGGAGCGGGGGTATCTGACGGTGGTCAGGTTGGAAGAGGTGTTGGCCCGGGAGAGCGGTCACCGACCTCGGAGACAATAAAAAAACCCCAGCCGATGGCTGGGGTTTTGTATTGGCGGAGAGGGAGGGATTCGAACCCTCGGTACGCAGAACGTACACGCGCTTTCCAGGCGCGCTCCTTCGACCGCTCGGACACCTCTCCAGAACCTGATTGTCTTCCCAAGGATGGGAGGATCGGGCTGGTCCACCGTGGCGCTTGTCTGGGTGGCTGCCCCGATCTGAGGGCGCAAACTCTAATGGTTTTTCCGCGTCGACGCAACCGTTTGCGTGTTATTTCGCCCGATAAATAATTCCCGGGTGGCACTGGACCATTTCGTAGAGTGTGGGCAGGCCGTTGAGTGACTCCGATGCACCGAGGATCAGGTATCCCTGGCGGTTCAGCGTGCCATGCATGCGGGTCAGAATGTCCTTCTTGAGGTCGGCGGAAAAGTAGATGAGGACATTACGACAGAAGACGATGTCGAACTTGCCTAGAAGGTAACGGTCCAGCAGATTCAGTTCTTTGAACTCCACCATGCTTCGTATGGCAGGCTTGACCTGCCAGCCGCCATTGCGGGTTGCAGTAAAGTAGTTTTTCTGCCGTTCCGGCGAGAGGCCTCGGCCGATCGCAAGCATCTCGTATTCGCCGTGTCGGGCAACGTCCAGAACGCTCCGGGATATGTCCGTCGCGACGATGCGGATGTCGCCGCGGAGCTTGCCAGGATTCTTACGGCGAAACTCATCAATTGCCATAGCGATCGAATAGGGTTCCTGACCGGTCGAGCAAGCAGCAGACCAGATGCGGACTGGCTGGTTGGCATGTGTCTCCGCGAACTCCGGAAGGATCTTTTCGTTAAGGATTCGAAACGGATGATTGTCCCGGAACCAAAGCGTCTCGTTGGTGGTCATTGCATCAATGACCGTCTCCCGAAGAGGCTCCCGACTGGATCGTTGCAGGCGTTTGAGTAGTTCGCCTAAAGAGCCGAGCTCGTTCTCTTCCATGATTTTGCGAAGGCGGCTTTTGACCAGATACTGTTTGTTGTCACCAAGGAGGATGCCACAGGCATCCTGCAGGAATGTCTTGAATGCGTCATATTCCTGTTGAGTGATCTCTGATTTCATTCGGTCTCTGCGGTGATTGAGATATGGCAGCGGATTCGTTGTCGTTATGCCTGGTCGAGAATCGTCATGACGCGTTCAGCCAGTTCATCGGGGCTGAACTTTGCCATGAAGTCGTCAGCGCCGACCTTTTTTACCATGTTGCCATTGAACACGCCACTCAATGAGGTGTGTAGCATGGCGTACAGGTCGTTTAACTGAGGCGATTCCTTGCAGCGGCTAACCAACGTATAGCCATCCATCTCCGGCATTTCAACGTCCGAAATCATCATGGCGATGTGGTCTGTCGCCCGGGAGCCGTCCGCTGTCAGGGTATTGAGATAGTCGAGTGCCTGGCGACCATCATTCATGGTTATCACTGACATACCCACCGCGTTCAGGCATCGCTCTACTTGGCGCCGGGCAATCATTGAATCATCAACAACGAGAATCGGCAGGCTGTCGGAGCGATCGGTTTCGCTGCCCTTCGCAACGATGGACTCGTCAACATCCTCTCTCAAGGGGGTGACGTCCGCGAGAACTTTCTCAACGTCAATAATCTCCACGAGTTGATCTTCTATTTTTGTGACTGCAGTGAGGTAGACATCTTTTCCGGCACCCTCGGGTGGCGGGGCGACCTCTTCCCAGTTGAGGTTTGCTATGCGGTCCACCGAATTGACGAGAAAGCCCTGAGTTCGTCGGTTGTACTCTGTGATGATGACGAAACTGGAACTGAGGTTCTCCTCTTTCATTGGAGGCAACCCAATGGCGAACCCCAAATCAATGATTGAGATCGTTTCCCCACGGATATGAGCAACGCCTCGGACAACTGCCTCGCTTTCAGGAAGTGACGACAGGGGTGGGCACAGGAGCACCTCTTTGACTTTGAAGACGTTAATTCCAAACTTCTGACGGGATCGTAGGTGAAAGAGCAAAAGCTCCAACCTGTTTTTGCCAACGAGTTGGGTTCGTTGATTGACGTTGTCCAGAAGACCGGCCATACCACTACCTGTTGATTACCAGTGTGTCGTGCGCCAGAACGGCACTGTAATTGCATTTCATCTCGACAGCAGGCTGGACCGACAGGCCATTGACGCGGCCCCGGCCAACCATTGCCGATTACCGTCAGCATAGGACATTCGAGGAAAAATGCGCAGTCCCATTGCCAACATTTTGTCAGGCCTGATGCTTATCGTCGCGGTTGCCGTTAACGCCACAGAGTCGGGAACCACTCCGTCTCAGATTCGTGCCGAGGCGGATGAGTTTTTATCGGGGTTTGCCGATGCCCAGGCGGAGGAGGGATTTGATGTGCGTTATGAGGTTGGTGCCCTGGATGACCGGTTGAATCTTGCCCCCTGCCGGGAGGCAATGGCTGTGTCGTTTGCCCGTGATCCGTTTCGTTCGGATCGTCAGACACTGGAAGTCCGGTGCGAGGGCGAACGGCCCTGGCGCCTGTTCCTGTCGGCAAGGGTAAAGATTCACGGTCCGGCCTACGTCGCCTCCAGAGCGCTGGGCCGGAATACCCGGCTGACGCGATCCATGGTCCGCGAGGAGCAGGTCATGATCAACGGTGTGCGCGAGGGGGCGATTCGCGACCTCTCGTCAGTTGTGGGTATGAGGCTCGACCGGCCAGTGAGCACCGGCACGGTGCTGACGCCGCGCTTGCTGTCAGAGCCAGACGCAGTGGCCCGGGGTGACCATGTTATGATCAGCGCCGGTTCGGGGGCCTTCCGTGTGCGCTCCCGGGGGAAGGCACTGGGTAATGCCCAGACGGGCGAGCAGGTAATGGTCGAGAATCTATCGTCGTCAAGGACGGTTCGCGCGCGTGTCGTGGCGCCGGGCAGGGTCGAGATACCGATGTGATCGCCATGCGCCGCGGCAGTGGATGGCCGTTAGCGGCAAAAATATGCCGGATTTTGAGAGTAGGCACTAAAGAGTGTTGGGTGGTGGCCGATATGTCCACCAGAGACTATCGATTCCCGGTAACGGTTTGATGGAAACCGGGCCAGAACAGACACCAGATGGGCAGAGTGAGACAATGACAGTGGATTTCAATGGAGTGGGTCCCGGGCAACCGAATAATCGCACCGGGAACGCCACCGATAAGACGGGCAATGCGCCTAGGACGTCCCAGCAGCCTGCGTCGGATACCGCGGCGAAGCAGTCTTCCGGTGCCCGTGCGGACAGTGTCAGCCTGAGTGATCAGTCAAAGGCACTAAAGTCGCTGGAAAGCCGGCTGGCGGAGTACCCGGAAGTGGACGACGCGCGGGTCGCCGAGATTCGGGCGGCGCTCGAAGATGGCAGCTATAAGGTGGATGCCGAAAAACTGGCCCAGAAGATGCTTGATGAGGATCAGGGTATCTTTGGGTGAGGTATGAATCATGGCTGCGGTCGATGATCTGAAAAAACTGCTTCAGCAGGACGTTCAACAACTGGATCAGCTTTCCGCGTTGCTCGAAAAAGAGCGGGACGCACTGAAAGCGGGTCAGGCTCGGGAGCTTGAGGCGCTGACGAAACACAAAGATCAGCTTCTATCAGGGGTTCGCGAGCGCGCAAAACAGAAGATTCACACGCTCGTGGCTATGGGCTACGACCCGAAACAGGGGCAGCCTTCACGCTTTATTCGATCAGCGGGCATGGCCGACCTGAGCCAGCTCTGGCAGGAGGCCGACCAGCGGCTTCGACACTGCCAAGAACGCAATGGGGTCAACGGGCGTATCATCGGTCACCTCCAGCAACGACTGGGGCGTCTGACCGACATCATTCGTGGTGCCTCCGATCAGGCGAAGCTCTATGGCGAGCGCGGCCAGTCCACCTCGGTCAGTCACACGAACGTGCTTGCCAGCGCCTGATCCCCCTGATGATTCCACTCCGCGGTGACCGCCTCCCCTCCGGTCGTCGCGGTGCCTTGCGCTCAGGCCCTTCTCGTACCCAGAGCGTCCCGTATGGACCTGACGGCCGCCAGCGATTGCTCATTGTCTCCGTGAACACAGAGGCTTGTGGCCGGTAGTGTCAGCCACTGGCCGCTATGGCTTTCCACGCCATCGTACTCCGCAAATCCGACAGCCTGGCGAACGATCTTATCCGGGTCGTGATGAACTGCGTTCGGTTCACGTCGCGAGACCAGTTGCCCTTCGTCGTCATAGGCCCTGTCCGCAAAGGCTTCGAGAATCAGTGACAGTCCCCGTTCATCAGCCATTGATTGGTGTGCTTCGTATCGTGTGGTCACCGGCATCATCAGACTCAGCCGGCGGTCGTACGTGGCGATGGCATCCATGACGGACTGAAGCAGGTCGTCGTCCCGCATCATGTCATTGTTGAGCGCCCCGTGGGGTTTGACGTATTGAACGGTCGCCCCGTGGGCGCGGCAGATTCCCTGTAGCGCACCAACCTGGTACCAGATCAGGGCCCGGACCTGCTCCGCAGTGTGAGGGATCGAGCGTCGGCCAAAGCCGTGTAGGTCGAGATAGGCCGGGTGAGCGCCAATCACCACATTGTGGGACACGGCCAGTTCAACCGTTCGGTGCATGATGGTGGGGTCGGAGGCGTGAAAACCGCAGGCCACATTGGCCATATCAATCAGCGGCATGACGTCCTCATCCCGCCCCATGGTCCATGCGCCGAAGCTTTCACCAAGATCGCAGTTCAGTTTCATGGTATCAGGGTACGTTTCACCCGGCCTGCAGGGAAGGGCCAGCGAATGACGCTTGGAGCGCCTGACACAGAAATGTCACATGTTCGTCATATCGTGGAAGTGCATCGTCGTTCTGGAGGTGGTGGATGATGGCTTTGACGGTACGCTGGCGAATCCTGTTGTTTGCAACGTTTTCGATCGTCTCAATCGTCACGCTTGTTTGGCTCTCGACAAACATGTCGTCCCGTGCCGGCGACGAGACCCGCCAACTGGTCCGTGAGGACATGACCGATGTCTGGCTGTTGAATGACATGAGCCGTAGCCATTACGCGCTGATGGACCTTTCTTACCGGATCAAGTCTCAACTGATGCTTTGGGACGACATCGACAAACGCTTCCGGGCCCTTCAGGCTGACATTCGCGAGCAGTGGCAGGCCGCGGCATCGAATCCGCGGCTGGCGGACTGGGTGGCATCCCACTCGGAAGCACGTCAGAAGGTGATGACGTTCCTTGATACGCTGCAGAAAAGCATTGAAGAGCGGAGTTACTACTCGGCCGGCAAAGTCGTTGATTTCGAGCTCTATCCGGCAATGGACCCTGTCATTTCCGCGATCCGGGAAGAGCTCACCATTGGCCGGGAGAAGACGGAGCAGGGCGCCAACGCACTGATCGCCTATCTGGATACGCGGAAACAGGTCATCCGGTGGGGCGCAGGCTTTGGCTTGCTGACCATCGTTCTGCTGACCTGGTGGTTGCGCCATGCAGTGATTCGCCGCCTGCGCGTTATTGCCGATAGTCTGGAAGAAATGGCCCGTAGCAATGATCTGACGCCTCGCTATCGCGTTGGCGGCCGGGACGAGGTGTCGGCTGTCGAGCAGGCGGTAAACGATCTGCTGTCACAGGTTTCCGCATTCATTGGTGACGTGCGTTCGGCGGCCCACACGCTCGAGGGACGCGCAGTGGATCTCGATCAGCAGGCTGAGTCGCTCAGTGATGCGGCTTCAGAGGCCAGCCACCAAGTGCGTGGTGTTGCTGATTCGATGAGCGTGATCGCCGGCGGGACCGCGAGCATCGAGGCCTCCGCGGATTACTCCATTCGACGCGTGACGGAGGCAGTCGATGGCAATCAGGAGGTTCAGCGCACACTGGTGGACAGTGAAGCCGCCGCTGAGCGTACCGTTGAAATCATTGAGCGGGTCGCCCAGTCAATCGAAGCACTTCGAGGCGATAGTGAGCGCATCGAGCAGGTGGTCAGTGTCATTGCAGAGATCGCCGAACAGACCAATCTGCTGGCGCTCAATGCGGCTATTGAAGCGGCCCGAGCTGGTGAACACGGCCGTGGTTTCGCCGTGGTTGCCGACGAGGTGCGGAGTCTGTCCCGGAGGACCTCGGAATCGACCGAGCAGATCCGCCAGTGGGTGGATCAGCTTGTTCGGCAGGTCGATAACGCCCACGGACGGCTCTCAGAGACGAGAGAAGCGGGCCAGACCAATCATGAGGCGCTGGCAAGTCTGAAAGAACACCTGACATCTCTGGCGAGCACGTTCTCGGAACTCAAGTCATCAAGCGCCGAGGTCAATCAGGCCATCGGCGACCAGCGCTCCGAAGCAGACCGCGTGAGTGAACGGACCCGCGGGCTTGCGGCGCAGACACAAGGTCTCGAGGATAACGTTCGTGAGACGTCGCGGGTGGGCGCTCAGCTGCGGGAACAGGCGGAATCACTAAGAGGCCTATCGGCGCAATTCCGCATCCAGTGAGGGAATACCTGCCCGGGACGTCGGCCCCGGGCAGGCAGCAGGGCATCAGCCCAATTCGCGCAGGCTCTCTTCAACGATACTGAGGCCTTCCTCAAGCAGCTCGTCTTCGATGGTGACGGGCATCAGGAACCGGATGCCGTTGCCCCAGAGGCCGCAGTTGAGCAGGATCAGCCCCTTTTCCTTGGCTTTTTTGGTCAGTGCGCCGGCTTTTTCCGCATCGGGCTGACGCGAATCCTTGTCCTTCACCAGGTCAAAGGCGGCCATCGGCCCGAGATTCCGCGCATTATCCACATAGGCAAACTCGTTCTGCCATTGATGGAAGCGCTTATTCAGCTTCTCGCCCAGAGCCTGACTTTTCTCAAGGATGTTCTCCTGTTCGATCACGTCGATCGCGGCGCAGGCTGCGGCACAGGCGGTGGGCGAGCCACTGTAGGTGCCGCCCAGGCTGTTGGGCCCGGAGGCGTCCATCATTTTGGCGTTCCCAACGACGGCGGAAATCGGCATGCCGTCGGCCATGCTCTTGGCCATGGTCATGATGTCCGCTTTCACGTTGCTGTGTTCACTGGCAAACAGCTTGCCGGTCCGACCGAACCCTGACTGCACCTCGTCGATGATCAGGGCAATACCGTTGTCGTCACAGATCTTGCGCAGCGCCTGCAGGAAACTCGGCGGGGCAATGTGGAAGCCGCCTTCGCCCTGGACCGCCTCGACCACAATGGCGGCGACGTCCTTGGCGGGAGTGTCGGCCTTGAAGACCATTTCGAGGCCGCGCAGCGCGTCTTCCTCCGTGACGCCGTAATAGGGCATCGGGAAGGGGGCGCGATAGACACCGCCCGGCATTGGTCCGAAATCGTTCTTGTAGGGTGCCACTTTGCCCGTCATGGCCAGAGTCATGAGGGTGCGCCCGTGGTAGCCACCATCAAAACAAATGACATCGGAACGACCGGTCGCACTCCGGGCGATCTTGACGGCGTTTTCCAGCGCTTCCGCACCGGCATTGAACATGCAGGCCTTGGCGTTTTCCCCGGTCACCGGGGCAATCCTGCACAGCTTCTCGGCCAGCTGAACGTATGGCGCGTAGGGCATGACGGTCTGGCAGGTGTGCATCAGCTTGTCGAGCTGATTCTTGACCGCTTCAACCACCTTGGGATGGCGGTGCCCGAGGTTCAGGACCCCGATCCCCCCGGCAAAATCAATCATCCGTTTGCCATCCGCGTCCCAGACCTGGGCGTTCTCCGCGTGATCGGCAAACTGGGTGTTGGGGCTCGCGGCGCCAAAGGCCACGTATTTTTCCTTGAGCGCTTGCAGTTCAGCGTTGTTCATTGGCGTTCTCCTCGTTGGGATGCCGTCGGTTTACCGGGTGTTCCGTGCGGCCGGCGTGTTCCGCGTCGGGGCCGGACAGAACTGTGATCAGTCTATGGGGGGACGGCCGCAGGCGTCCATAGGCCAAAGGTACCGTCATACCCCTACAACGTAGAGTGTTCAATACCGCCTTTACCAGTCTTCCGCAGGATTTTTTCGGACAGCCAGCAGGTGGCCCCGCGGTCATTCCGGGTCAAGCGTCGGTCAGCTTCTCTGATGACTTGTCGTAACGGGCCACTGGTCCGGAAGGATTCCTCCAGAGGCCCTGTTGGCGCGTATAGTGATACTAACAACAAGCGTGTGGTCAGGAAGACCCACCACAAGAACCGAACATCAGGGTTTCTTTGGTATACAGACAGGGAGGGCTCGTTATGAGCACCGTTGTTCAACGCGTCGTCGGCGTGACCGACGAACGGGACCTGGAATCGCGCTTCCGGATCGAAAACCTGCACATCAGCTGGCGCTTCGAACATGCCAGCCAGAAGCAGGCTGATCCAACGGGTCAGCGCCACCTCGCACCACTGGTCAGCTGGGAGCGGGACGGCCAGGTTTACCGGTATATCCCCCATCTGGACTTTGTCGAACGGACGTTGTCTCTGCCTCGTGTGTTGAGGCAGATCGGTTTCGTGGACGAACGCCAGTACGAGGTTGATGCAGACCGGCTTCGCCGGGTCATCAGCGAACAGCTTGGCACTCTGGGATGCGTCGCTGAAGCAGTCGCGTAGACAACCTTTACGGGTAAAGAAAAAAGGGTCGGTGTCCACCGACCCTTTTTTTGCGCATCCAGGAAACTAGGAGTCTGCGCGGTAGAAATCGTGCCAGGCGAGATCGTCCCACTGAGAGGCCATTTTGACGATCATTTGAGGCGCATAGTGGTTCTATGTAACGAAAATGAGCGCTCAAAAGGGACCGCAGTGGGGCGGTCGCAGCGGTGCGAATTTCTACCGCGCAGACTCCTAGGCGTCGGCCCCCATCGCCGCCGCGCGTTGCCGGCGGCTCTGCAGGACATCCGCATCGCTTTCCGGTCGCGGCCATCCGGCGAGGTTGTTCTCGACCAGTGACAGTAACGCCTCGATATGGCGTTCATCCGCGTTGAGCGCAGGGATATAGTGAAACGCCTTGCCCCCGGCCTCCATGAAATACTCCCGATTCTCCTGATCAATTTCCTCGATGGTTTCGAGGCAGTCGGATGAAAACCCGGGACAGAACACATCCACGCTCGTCACACCCTGTTCCGGCAAGGATTTCATCGTCTCGTCGGTGTACGGCTGCAGCCACTCCTCACGACCGAAGCGGGACTGAAACGTGGTCATCCACTCTGTGTCGTCCAGCCCCAGCCTCTCGGCGAGAAGTCGCGACGTCTTGTGGCATTCGCAATGATACGGGTCGCCATTGAGCAGGTAGCGCTTGGGAATGCCGTGGTATGAGAGGATCAGCTTCTGGGGCCGTTGGCCGCGCTCCTGCCAGCGTGTCTCGATGTGCCGGGCCATGGCTTCAATATAGGGCTCATGGTCGTGGTAATGCGTGACAAACCGGAACTCTGGCAGCCACCGCCGTCGGGTGAAGTCTGCCGCAATGGCATCAAAGGTTGAGGCGGTCGTGGAGGCCGAATACTGCGGGTACAGCGGCAGAACCAGCAGACGACGAACGCCTTGCTGCTGAAGCTCTTCCAGTACCGAGGCGATGGAGGGCGACCCGTAGCGCATGGCGAAGGCGACCACGATATCGTCACCGTGGCGCGCCCTGAGGCGTTCACTGAGCCGGTCTCGTTGTTCCGCCGTATAGGTCAGCAGAGGGGAACCCGCCGGCTCCCACACATTGGCGTACGCCTCGGCCGAACGCTTGGGGCGGAACCGCAGAATGATGCCGTGCAGAATCAGGCGCCAGAGCAGACGAGGGGCCTCCACGACGCGTGGGTCCGCCAGAAACTCGCCGAGGTACCGCCGCAGAGCGGATTTGGTTGGGGCATCGGGCGTGCCCAGGTTGGTGATCAGTACCCCCGTTTTCTCGGGTTGGTCATGACGAAACCCGGTTGGCCCCCGATACGACATTCGATGTTTTCCTCTCACTGTGATGATGTGTCACACCCATTACGAATGGGCGTCTGACCGGGATCAGTCCCGGCGGCGTTGGACGAGTCGCGGACGCAGAGGCGTCAGGTCATAGCCGGCCCTGCCGGCGGTAGCCAGAAGGTCATCCGCATCATGTGTGGCAGCACGCGATAGCGCCCAGAGCACGGAGCACCGCATGCCACTCCGGCAAAACGCGAGGATGGGGCCCTCTGCCTTTTCAAGCAATGGAGAGAATTGATCGGCATCATCGTCCGTCACATTGCCGGATTGGACCGGCAGATAGTGCCAGGCCATACCATGATTGCGGGCGGCCTCGGCGATCTCCGCCATCGCCGGCTGGCCGGGTTGTTCATTGTCCGGTCGGTTGGCGATCAGGGTCCGGAATCCGGCTTCGGCAAGGGTGGCAACGTCTTCAGGCGCGATCTGCCCGGCCACGCTCAGCTGATCATCGAGTTTGTGCACATTCATCGCCGTCTCCTTGATTCATCGGTAATTGGCGACAGTGTAACGGATGTGATGACCCATGGGAGCCGCAGGAACCTACGAGAAGTCCCTGATGCGGTGATGCCCGAGGCTTACCGGGGAAAATAGGCGGTGTGGTCGGTTCGCCTTGTCGCACCAGACTCCTAGTCAATTCCTTAAGGGATGGGGCTGAAAAAAGCCCGGCGCGGGAGGCCGGGCAATGCGTGCGAGTAGTATCCATGAAAGACTTCCAGACAGACCGGTATCAGCGGGGACACCGATCACTTTCAGTATTGGTCAGAATATGAACACTGCAAGTCTTCCTGTACGTTTTCTGAAACGAATTTTGAATAAGGAATGGCTATTGATATAGCCGGTGAGGATGCACGTCCCGAAGCCGGTCTTGTTATACTGACCCCAGGAAGCGGTACCACGAGCGTCCCGCCTTGTCAGAACCGATCCGGCCGATCAGGGCCGTGGAAGTGGAAGTTATGAGCGATCATGAGAAAGACACACCGTCCTCCGGGGCTGACCATGACAAAGACGCCCAGTTGGCCGGGCGCATCAAGGATTCTGCTCGTCAGATCTGGCTGGCGGGTCTGGGTGCGTACACCAAGGCCGAGGAAGACGCCGGCAAGTTCTTTGATCGACTGGTGAATGAAGGCGAGGAGTTGGAGAACAAGACCCGCGGTGTCGTGGAGCGGCATGTGAAGAACGTGGAAGGCCGCGTCGGCGAGGTAAAGGACCGGGCGACCGGTACCTGGGATCGCCTGGAGGGACTGTTCGACCAGCGGGTTTCCGGTGCCTTGCGTCGGCTTGGCATCCATCGCCGCGAGGACATCGAGGCGCTGGAGGAGCGTATTGCGACGCTGGAGGCGGAGATTGAGGCGCTGAAGAAAAATCAGGACTCGTGAACCGCCATTCCCTTTCCAATGCAGCCGAACATTCATGTTCGGAGCGGCCTGCAAGGCTGCCGATCGCATATGCCTGGCCGGTTGTTTTGTTGGAGCCTGACGGCTCGTCCGAACAAAAATGCTCGGCTACACGGTTTGCGTCAGAAGTCGCAGCCTCTACAAATAATCATCCGCCAACAACCGCACCTGCAACTGGCCATCCTCGGTGAGGTAGGGGGTAAGCAGCGTCAGAACCTGAAACACCCCCTGTCCCAGATCGATCCGGTTCCGGGTGTTCAGGTGTGAAAGCATCTCGTAACTGACCCAGTAGCAAAGCGTCAGGCCCATCTGCTGGCAGAGGGCGTCCCGGGTCTGGTCGTCCGTCGTCATGACGCCCTGAGCCCGAAGACTGTCGATGATCGTCCGAAACGCCCGGATCTTCTGATCCATGATCCCGGTAAACCGTTTCTGAAGCGCCGTATGACGGGACAGCACGTTCACCAGGTCCTGATAAAGGAAGCGGTAGCGGGCGATGGCCTCAAACGTCAGGTGTGTGAACAGGGCCACTTGTTCGAGGCTGATGACGGCGTCCTCCGGAACGTCCAGCAGATCGTCCATTTCGCCCTGGTAGTGGCCGAACAGCTCCGTGACGATGTCACCCTTGCTCTTGAAGTGGTAGTAGAGGTTGCCCGGGCTGATTGACATCTCCTCGGAAATGAGCAGCGTGGTGACGTTTGGCTCGCCGATGTCGTTGAACAGCCTCAGGCTGGTCTCCAGGATTCGGTCCCGGGTTTTCACCTTCATGGGTTACCCCGCCCCAAACAGGACTCTAGGAGTCTGCGCGATAGAAAGTCGCACCGCTGCGACCGCCCCACTGCGGTCCCTTTTGAGCGCTCGATTTCGTTACATAGAACCACTATGCGCCTCAGATGCCCGTCAAAATGGCCTCGCAGTGGGACGATCTCGCCTGGCACGATTTCTACCGCGCAGACTCCTAGAGATCAAATTCCGCCCAGATCGGGCAATGGTCCGATGGGCGTTCCATGGCCCGGATATCATAGGACACGCCAGCGGCTTTTGCCCTGGGCAGCAGCCCACGGCTGGCCATGATCAGGTCGATTCGAAGCCCTCGGCGTGGGTCCCGTTCGAAGCCACGGCTGCGGTAGTCAAACCAGCTGAAGGTGTTGTCTTCATCGGGATAGAGGTTACGGAACACGTCCGTCAGGCCCCACTGCTCAACCCAGGTGAGCCATTCCCGTTCCTCCGGCAGAAAGCTGCACTTGCCATCCCGCAACCAGCGTTTGCGGTTCTGCTCACCGATACCAATATCAATGTCCTGCGGGGAGATGTTCATATCCCCCATGACGATGACCGGGTCGTCCGGGTTCGTCTCGCGCTCCAGAAACGTCATCAGGTCTTTGTAGAACGTTTCCTTGGCGGGGAATTTGGTCGGATGGTCCCGACTTTCGCCCTGGGGGAAATAGCCATTGATCACGGTCACGGTCTGACCGCCGACCGGGTAGCGGGCGGTGATCAGTCGGCGCTGGGCCTCCTCGTCATCCCAGGGGTATCCCTTCTGCACACCGTCCGCCGGGATTTTTGACAGCAACGCAACGCCATAATGCGTCTTCTGGCCGTGGCAATGCGGCTCGTATCCCATGGCCCGAATGTCGTCGACCGGAAACTGATCGTCGGTCACCTTGGTTTCCTGAAGGCCTATCACATCCGGCTGATAGGTATCAATCACGGCCTGGAGTTGATGGAGGCGGGTGCGAATGCTGTTGACGTTGAAGGAGACAAGGATCATGGGCGCGCGTCATCCTGTTTCTGGGTGATTGCACCGGAGTCTATCACAGAGAGTTTTCGCTGGCGGATCACCGCCTTGCGGGCAGCCGCTGCAAGCTCCTTCGCGATGAGACACCAACGACCGGACACGGTGTCCGTCAGATCAGCGGGCAGGGTGGCCGGCTGGTGCCGTAGCGGATGTGGGCGACGTAATTGTTGTCATCACTCTGGCGGATGTTCGTGAGTCCGAGGTAATCCGTCAGACGGCCCTGCTGGTCAAAGCCCAGCGTGATGGGGTCCACCAGCCAACGAAGAATCATTCCGCTGGGCCGGATACGGACCGTCAGGTGGGCGTCGATCGCGTCGCTGTCGGTCGGTTCAGCAACGAACGCATAGTGTTCTCCCCGCGTCGGGCCCATGAAGCGGAAGTCGACGTTACGGCCACTGTTCAGTGACTGCCAGTTGGCCTGGATGAAATGGACGAAGCCGGCATCGATGACCACGTCGTCATTGATCCCAACCTCGAACGTTTCTGTCTCGCCGGCGGGTGTCTGCCAGTCAATTCTGGCGTCGGTGTCACCACGATTGGTCAATTGCATACGCTCATCGAACGGCGGCTGGCGAAAATCGAACGATGGCCTCAGTGGCGATTCTTCATAGGCCAAAGATTTGGTGCCAATGACGGTGTCTTCCGTCGTCGAGCGGTAGACCACCTCATGCTGCCGGGGACGGAAGCGCTCACCGCATTCACCACGCAGGGTGTGGGATTCGGTGTAGGTGGGGGTGCCGTCCACCATGGCGGTGCCGGTGAAGGTGTATTCCGCGGCGCAGAGGCCGGCCGGAAGCAGGACGACGACAGCGGTGACCCCTTGAAGCACTTGACGCATCATCATGACGGTACCAGCTCCGGATAGCGGCGTTGGCGGAGCGCCATCAGCGCGGGGAACACAGTCCCCCAGCCGATGGCGAGAGCAATGAGGCTCGGAATCAGATCTGGGAATGCGACGGGACCGATGCGGGTCGCGCTCCAATAGGCGAAGGGTCCGGCGATTGGTGCCAGCGCGAAGGGCAGCCACCGCCGGGATCCCATCCAGGCCAGCGAATGGGCAAGCGTGGTCATGAACACCGCCCAGAGACCAATCAGCCAGGCGGGCACCCACAACGGCACAGGGCCAGGCTGGCTCAGGAATCCCAACTGGAACCAGAGGCCATCAACCAGTGAACCGATGAGGGTTCCCATCAGAATGAACTCCAGCTCGCGTGTGCGATGCTGACTGACGACAACCAGATGCACCCCGACGATAGCGAAGGCCACGGCCGTCGATAACCAGCCCGGATATATCACGCACAGCAGCCAGCCGATCTGGAAAATAATGAAATTGAAGGCGTTGCGGGCGCCGGAGTGGTGAATCATGGCGTCAGAATGGTGTCCTGCTGATTGAACGGTTTGGCGAACACGATCTGGGAGACGCCGATTGCGCGCTCCGAGAATCCGGCTTCGCAGTAACAGAAATAGAACGTCCAGAGTCGCAGGAAGGCCTCGTCGTACCCGAGCCCCCGAATCCGGTCCCGGTTGGCGACGAAGCGGTCACGCCAGTCCCGCAGGGTTCGCGCGTAGTGAAAACCAACATCCTCGGAGTGCGTCAAGGTCAGATCGGTTCCGGTCCGGACGGCGTCCAGCATGGCACCGAATGACGGAATGAAACTGCCAGGGAAGATGAACCGCTGGATGAAGTCCACATTCTTCAGCGCCCGCTGGTAGCGTTGCTCCGGCATGTTGATCGCCTGGACCAGTGCCAGGCCATCCGGTTTGAGCAGGTGACTGATCTGACGGAAGTAACTATCGAGGAATTGCGGGCCGACTGCCTCGATCATCTCGATCGATACCAGCTTGTCGAACTGCCCTGTCAGATCCCGGTAATCATCAAAGAGCAGGGTGACGCGGTCTCCCAGTCCTTCTTCCTCAATCCGGGCGCGTGCGCGATCAAACTGTTCGCGTGAGATGGTAGTGGTCGTGACATGACAGCCGTAGTGGCGGGCGGCATGCAACGCAAAGCCGCCCCAGCCGGTGCCAATCTCCACCACCGAATCGCCAGGCTGCAGATCGAGCTTCCTGCAGATGCGGTCGAGCTTGAATACGGCGGCCTCGTCGAGACTGGCGTCCGCGCTGGGGTAAATGGCCGAGGAGTACATCATCTGCGGATCGAGAAACGTCTCGAACAGCGCGTTTCCAAGGTCGTAATGCGCCTCAATGTTCTTGCGCGAACCGCTCCGACTGTTCCGGTTCATCCAGTGCAGGGCCTTGAGGGTGGGCTTGGTTACCCAGCTGAACCGGTCCTCGAAAGCATTCATCTGGTCCACATTCCGCGTAAAGAACCGCAACAATGCCGTCAGATCCGGCGTGCTCCAGTCCCCCGCCACATACGCCTCCGCGGCACCGATGCTGCCGCCGGTGAGGATATCCCTCCAGGCGGACGCGTCATGGATTGTCAGCTCCGCTTCCGGCCAGGCAAGGCCATCATCGCCGAACACGGCATCGGGCCGACCGCCTTCACGGACGGTCAGGCGCCCGTGACTGAGGCGCTCGAACTGACTGAAAACCAGGCGGCGTGCCCAGTCATTGGTGAGCGATGATCGTTCTGGAACGGCGGCGGTGTTCAGTTTCTCCATGATGTGACTCTGCCTGTAACGGATGATGATTCGTCGTGAACGGCACAGCCCTGATCGTCGGACCCCTGCCGGTAGGCGGCATCGGACGCCGCGCGCTTGTCTGGATGAGTACGAAAGAGGGCGCCTTTCAGTTTAAGTCGAAGGGCATGCCAGTAGATGCCGGCGGCGACCTTTAAAGTCTCTGCGGGGAATCGACGCAGATGCCGGTGAAGCGCCCGCCGGGTGAGCGGCTCTCGATCAAGGGACAGGGTCGCGTCAAACTGTTTGAAGCCGTCCTGATACACGTTCATGTGGATATGGATGGCCCCTGGCTTGAAGGCGAACACCCATTGGTAGTCCTGGGCCATGTCGTTGAATGGGGAGACGTGGAAGCGTTTGCTGAAACGATACTGGCAGCTCCGCCAGCCCGAGTCGCTCTCGTGAACCGGCCCGCCCTCAAGGCAGTAAAGGTGCCGCTCGCCCCAGGGAGTGTTGGTGATCTCAGAGGCAATCACCCTTGGTACAGAACCATCTCCTGGTCTGTCATGGCGCGTGTAGCAGCAGTAGAAGCTCACCGGGTTGAAAATCGCGCCCAGGTAGCGGGGGTGAGTGATGAGCTGAATGGCCCCATCCGGTCTCCAGCCGGTTGCCTGTTCGACCTGATCCCGGACAGCGGCATCCAGATCGGGATTGTCCGGGCGGAAGTAATCCGCCCGGCGAAGAGACAGCCAGTTGAAGCGTTCAAGAGACAGGAGGCGACTCAGGCGCGGAATGGTTGCCCACTCTGACAGGTCAATGGCGAACATGCCGGTGTGATAGTCGAACCCGTGATGCACCGGAGTGAACCGCCGATGCCGGATGCGCCCGTGAAGCCACTGACTCTTCAGCCCGCTCATGAATCAATACCAATCCCAAAGGCGTCGGTCACGCGTAAGGCGCTTCTAACACCGTCTTCATGGAATCCATTGAACCAGTAGGCACCGCAGAAGTGTGTCCGGTTTCGGTTTCCGATCCGCTCGTAACGCCCCTGCGCGTCGACGGCTTCCAACGTGAACAGCGGGTGCGCATACTGATAACGCTGGATAACCCGCGCCGGGTCGACATCATGGTTACGGTTGAGCGTCACACAGAACGTCTCCGGCGCATCCTGAAAATTCTGCAAAATGTTCATGTTGTAGGTGACCGAGACCGGCTGGGTGCCATGATCGGGGATGAAATAGTTCCAGGCGGCCCACGCCCGCCGATTGGAAGGCAGCACCGAGTCATCCGTATGAAGAACCACATCGTTGTCCTGATAGGGAATCGCCCCCAGAATCGACCGCTCATCGTCGGTCGGGTCCGAGAGCAGCGCTAGCGCCTGATCGCTGTGGCAGGCGAAAACGACCTCATCGAACGTGGCCTCATCGTCGTCCGTTCGGACGACCACCCGGTCAGGGTGTCGATCCACCTGCCGGACGGGCGTGTTGAGATGCAGCCGATCCCCAATACGATCCATCATCCGGTCGATGTAGCGCTCTGAGCCGCCACTGATCACCCGCCAGGTGGGCCGATCGTCCACCGATAGCATGCCATGGTTATTAAAGAACTGGAGAAAGAAACGCACCGGGAATTGCTCCAGCACCATCTCCGGCGCCGACCAGATCGCGGCCCCCATCGGGACGATGTAGAAATCGCGAAAATAGCGGGAGTAGCCGTTTCGGTTCAGGTACTCGCCAATGGTTTCAGAATCCCGGATGCGGCCTGCCTCGAGGTCTTGGCGGGTTTCCCGGTTAAAGCGCAGGATTTCGCGAACCATGTTCAGAAATCGGGGATTGACCAGGTTGCCCCGTTGGGCAAACAGCGTGTTCAGGCTGGTGCCGTTGTACTGTAACCCGGTGCAGGCATCGTCGACACTGAAACTCATGACGCTTTCCTCGGACGCCACGCCAAGGCGGTCCATCAGCCGTATGAAGTTCGGGTAAGTCCAGTCGTTATAGACGATGAACCCGGTATTCACCGGCCAGGACCGCCCGCCCAGCTCGACCGTTTCGGTATTGGTATGACCGCCGGCGGTGTCGCCCGCTTCAAACAGGGTGACGTCGTGGTGCCCCGTCAGGAGCCAGCCGGCCGTCAGTCCGGAGACACCGGTCCCGATCACGGCAATCCGCTTGGGGCTCGTCATGACGACGCCCCGTCTTCGGACCGGGCCATACGGGCCGCCAGGGCGTCCGCCCACCGCCGGGGGAGTAACCTCAGTAATTTGAGCGTGACCGTGAACGGCTTCGGGAAGTCGATACGGTTCCGTCCCTGACGGAGCCCCTTCACGATACGTTGGGCGGCGTCATCGGCCTCAATGAGGAATGGCATGGGGAAGTCATTCTGGTCTGTCAGCGGTGTTTTCACAAAGCCGGGTGAGACGACGGTGACGCCGATGCCTTCGGCCGCCAGATCCGCACGCAGCGATTCGGCGAAATACGTCAGGCCGGCCTTGGACGCACCATAACCCTCCGCACGGGCAAACGGGAACCACCAGGCGGACGAACTGACGATGACCAGTCTGGCAGGGAGCCCCTCGTCCCGGGCCGCCCGGAGCGCCGGAAGGACGGTCTCGACACTGTAGGCGGTCCCCAACAAGTTGGTGCGAACGTTGTTTTCGATGATGTCCGCATCAAAGCGGCGCACATCCAGGTACTCGCAGGTGCCCGCGTTGAGAATGGCCATTTGGACCGGATGCTGGCGGTCAAGCGTGTCCTGGATCCGTGCAAGGTCGTCCCGGCTGGTTGTATCGGCCGGCGCGACGGTCACTTTACCGGACGGCCCCTGGCCAAGAGCTTCGAGCGTTTCGCGTCTCCGGCTGGTGGCGATCAGATGATGCCCGTCGGCGAGCAGTGCCCGGGCCAGGCTGTCGCCTATGCCGGAAGACGCGCCAGTGAGCCAGATCGTCGTCGGTTGTGAAAGCCACTGTGTCATGCTGCGTGTTTCCTCAGCCAACGAACGGCCGCACCGAGCACGGGCACATTCTCATAAAGAAGCTGGCCCGCATCGAAGTAATCCCGGTGGCGGACGATGCGGTCATTGTCAATCGTGAGCCAGCTCATGCCATCCACGGCAATCGGCTCACCCCCTCGGATGCGGCGATGCTGCAGATGCATGGTCCAACTCACGCATGCCGTGGTTCCGGATCGGATCGTCTCTTCGAATGTGAACCGGCACTGGATGACATTCGCGTACGCCCCTTCGAAGTACGTTGCCAGCTCTTCACGGCCTGATAGTGTGGTGAAGGGATCGGTGAATACGACGTCCGGCCCGTAGACGGACGCCAGATCCCCTTTGGTGTCCGATGACATCGAGTTGAATAACCAACAGAATCGCTCAAGGCAATCAGCGTTCTGGTTCATGCCGTGGTTCTCCCCTGACGTTGGCGGTCGCGCTCCAGCGTTTCCTGCCGGATCGACTCCGGTACCGGGTTAAGGTCGTGGATCACACCGAGTTTCTCAAGACCGGCGAGCAGGTAGTAGGTCATGTCCACTTCATACCAGCGGAATCCCTGACGGGCTGACCGGGGCCAGCGATGGTGATTGTTGTGCCAGCCTTCTCCCAGCGTGATCAGCGCCAGCCAGAAGTTATTCCGGCTGTCGTCTTCGGTATCAAACCGTCGAGACCCCCAGACATGCGCCAGGGAGTTGATCGACACGGTGGCGTGGAATAGCGCGACGGTCGAGATGAAAAAGCCCCAAACCACCAGTTGCGGCCCTGTGGTACCAAGCCCGGGTGCCCAGGCCGCCAGGGCCTCGCCCAACGCATAGAAAAGGGCAATACACGAGAGCGGCACGAGCGAATCAAAGCGGTTCAGGAACCGCAACTCGGGAAACCGTGCCCAATCCCGCACCCGGTGTTCCTGGGTCTGGAAGCCGGCGTCACAGGTGAACCAGCCGACATGGGACCACCAGAAGCCGCCCTGTTTCGGCGAGTGAAGATCATCCGGCGTGTCCGAATACTGGTGATGGTGGCGGTGATGGGCTGCCCACCACAGAGGACCGCGTTGAGCGGCGCTGCACCCCAAAACGGCGAAAACGAACTGCCAGGCCCGACCGGTCCGGAATGTCCGATGGGCGAAGTACCGGTGGTAGAAGCCCGTGATTGCGAACATCCGGAGGAAGAAGAAGGCAACCGCGAACCCGATGGCGAATGAGCTGGCGCCGGTGAAAATGGCCAACAGGCAGAGCACGTGAAGCGCGATGAACGGCAGCACCCGCAGGATATTGAACGATCGGCTGTCGCTATCGAGGTGATCCGACTGTGCTTCGGTATCGAACCACCGCAATATGCTGACAAACCAGGTCTGTACTCGAGTCATGGGAAATAAAGTCCTCGGTGTCATACGTAATCGGGGCGGGCCCGCTTTGGGCCTGTCCGGTGATCGGTACGGATCGCTCAACTGACTGGATGCATCACTATTATGACCATTTCTCGTGATCTTAGCGGAATTTTACGACGGGTTGCCGTCATCGGTTCAGGTATGGCGGGTCTGACGGCCGGCCTGATGCTCCGTGACCGCGGCGTGGCGGTGACCGTTTTCGAAAAAAGCCGCGGTCCGGGCGGTCGCCTGGCATCGAAGCGGGTTGACGGTGGGAGCCTGGATATCGGTGCCCAGTACTTCACAGTCCGCGACCCCGGTTTTCGTGCGTTCCTTGACCACCATACCGGTCCGGGCCAGTACGGGGCATGGCAGGCCCGTCTGTCCTATGAACGCCCGGACGGGCACTGGGAGTCGTTCCATGAGGCCGAACGTTGGGTGGGAATGCCGCGGATGACGGCGATATCGAGAGCGTTGTCGCAGGGGCTGGACTGTTGTTTTGAGACCCGGATTCACTCGATTGTCCGGCGCAAGGACGGTGCCTGGTGCCTGATCGGCCCGGATGGCGAGCAGCAGGGCGATTTTGATGCGGTTCTGGTCACGGCACCGCCGGAACAGGCCCGCGGGTTGCTGTCCGAGAGCAACCTGTGGCTGGCGGACGATCCCGTCTTCCATGAGCGCCCGCTGGCACCGTGCTGGGCGGTTGGCGTGCACTTCCCGGTGCCGACAGGCCTAGGGATGGATGGTATGTCGACACAGCACCATGCGCTCCAGTGGGCTGCCAACAATTCCAGTAAACCCGACCGGGATGAAGCAGGGGAGTGGTGGGTTCTTCACGGGCGCGCCGAATGGTCGGAGGCGAACCGGGCGAGCGATCCGGACACTGTGATCGAAACGTTGCTGGAGGCATTCACCGAAAAGACGGGTTTCCGCGGGGTGCCGGATGAGGTTCTGGCGCACCGCTGGCTTTACGCCCGGGAAACGGCCCGGGACGACGGGCCGCTGTACAAATGGTTTGACGATCACGGGATCGGGGTTTGCGGTGACTGGCTGTCTTCCGGCCGGGTTGAAGGGGCGTGGGCCAGTGCGAGTGCGCTGGTTGATCGAATCCTGAAGACAGCGACCAACGGGTAAGGCGCATCGCGAATCCAACGTAGCCGAACATTTTGAGGGTGTTGTCAAAGGCGCCGCCCAGCGGTTACTCCGTTGTCTGATCGGGATCGGCTGGTGGTCATTGCCGGAGGAGCGACAGGGATGTCGCGGTCGCATTTGGCGTCAGGGACGACCATCAAATGCAGCGTAGGCAATGACCGCCAGCCGGTCCCAGGCACCGTGTTTGCGAACAGAGATCGGTCGCCCTGGCGGGCGACTCCGAAGTTGGAGACATCGGCCACATTGGTTTGGCAACACCCTCTGAATATCCGTCGACGTTGCCTTACGGAACGCCCCTGGCACGTTATTCCGGATCCACACCCGGCGCTTCTGGCGGCAGACGGTAGAAATGGGTGATCGTGCCGTCCCCGAACTTGGTGAAAAACGCGCTCACGTCGGTGATTCGGCGGGGCGTCCGGCGTCGGGTGACCGGTTCCCGTTGCAGGACCTTGATCCCGTCGAAGTGATCGCGGATGTTGGAGAATTTGGTGCGCATGGTGCAGGTCACGACATTGTCCGGCGCCTCCCCCAACGCATCGGCGAGATAGAGACGGTGATCTTCCTGCTCCTGCGCGCTCAGATCCTCGCGCGTGTCGATGTGTCTGAGTCGGACGCGATCCACGATACAGCGTGAAAAGCTGTGTCGGGACTGGCGGGCCTTTCGCCTGAACGCCTCCCAGAAGAAACTGTCCGTCAGCTCCGTGAAGTGCGTCATATCACTCAGGCACAGGTCCACCCATTCGAACGTGTCCGGGTCTTCGAGGACTTCATCGATCGCCTTGCGGAGTAACCAGTCAAACCCGAGGGCCGTCTTGTGTGCGTATACCTTGCGGTACATCTGGTGGCGGCTGTAGACGAAATCTTCCAGCGCGCCGAGGCCTTTCTGGGTCACGGCCAGCCCGAGCCAGGGCTCTTCCACGTCCCATCCAAACCGCAGGTTGCTGAGCAGGTGGTCGAGATTGAAACCGCCGATGGTAACGGACGAGTGGAAGCCGTCCCGGAGCATGTAGTCGGCCCGGTCCGCATCAATCTCACCGGAAACGATCGAGGAAAGCAGATCCATCACCAGACGCGGTGTCGACGTCTCCCCAAGGGCACCGGTCTCGGCATCGCGACCGGCAATGAAAGACCAGAAGGTTTCAGCATGACGACAGAAGGCGTCCGAAGGCTGGACGGATGTGGTCTCCATGATGCCCAGAACGTCTTCCATGTTCAGGCCGGCGTCTTCCAGGTCGACGGCTTTCAGGACATCGTAGGCCACCCGCACGGAATAATGCTCGTGTTCGAGTGATTCAGGTACGTTCTCAAAAAACTGACGGAAGTCGATGTTTTTCCAAAGATCCTGAAAACGATCCGGACGGGCCATCAACTCCTGTATCCGGCGTGTCTGCGTGAACTGATGGGAGAAGCTGGAGTGACCGCTGTCATGCAGCAGGCAGGCCAGGCGGATGGTCTTCGCCAGGTAGTCGATGGCGTCGAGCTGCTCGAGGGTCATCGACACCTCGCTGCTCAGTTGCCGTTCCCGCAGGTAGGCGTTGACCATCGAGCGGAACATCCGGGTACCGACGTGCATGACACCGATGCTGTGCAGAAACCGCGAATGGGTGGCGCCGGGGAAGACCAGACTCAGAATGTCGTTCTGGCAGATGTTGCGCAGTCGCTGGTAGAGCGGGTGGTCGATCACCTGTATTTCGTGACGGAACAACGGAATGCCGCCGTGGACCGGGTCCATGATCAGTTTGTCGTAGGCGCCCAGCAGGTCATCAATCGCTCGTCTCATCGTCGGTTGTGCTCCGCGTTGTCGGGTGATTCAGGATGTGACCGGTGCCCCGGTGAGGTATCGCGGTTCCTTATACCATGACACCATGCCAGAATACCTGATGAAGTGTTGAATCCGCCCCCGGGGCCCCACTGTTGATTCGATGCTTTATCGGCATGCCAGATGGTGTTGGTTGGCGTGGTTGTCAAGGCAGGGCGATTGAATGAGTTCCCGCATCGAGCGGATATTGATAATCGATTCGGACGAGCGTGCGCGACAGGAACTGGACCGGTTTCTCGAGTCGCGCGGCTTCTATGTGAGCAGTTACAGCGACACTGGCCAGGCGCGGCCGTTGTTCGAGGATCAGCCACCGGATGCGATTTTTGCCGATCTGGGGAATGATCAGGTCCGGGAACTTGTGGACCGCTTGAAAGTGGAAGAGCGTGTCGTGCCGGTGATTATGTGCCACGCCGCGAGCACGGCCGGTGAGGTCGTGGAAGGCCTGCGGGCCGGGGCGTCGGATTATCTGATGAAACCCTACCGTGATAAAGCGGCGATGGATGATGTGCTGTCCCGGCTGCTGGACAGGGTGCGGGTCGGGCGACTCAATCACGTATACCGCCAGGAGCTTGAGGAGGCCAACCGGGATCTTCGTAACGGCATCAATGAGCTTCAGGCGGACCAGCGTGCCGGGCGCAAAGTCCAGATGAAAATGCTGCCCGATGAGCACCGGGACCTGGACTGGCTGGCTCTGGACCACATGATCAAACCGTCGCTTTTCCTGTCCGGCGACTTCCTCGATTACTTTCCCCTGAACGATGACCAGACGCTGGTATACATCGCGGATGTTTCCGGGCATGGGGCCAGCTCCGCCTTTGTGACGGTGCTCCTGAAAAACCTGACCAACCGGCTTCAGCGTAATCTGCGACGTCAGTCCAGCGACGATATCCTGTATCCGGACCGGTTTCTTGAACGCATCAATTCAGAGTTGCTGGATACGGGCCTCGGAAAACACCTCACGGTGTTTGCCGGCATCGTGTCCAAACGGGACAGAACGTTGACCTACGCCGTCGGGGCCCACTTTCCCATGCCGATCCTGGCGGATGATCAGGGACACTGTCGGTTTCTGGAAGGCTCGGGTCTACCGATCGGCCTGTTTGAAAAACCCGACTGGCAGGTCTATACGGTGCCCTTAGAGGGCCGTTTCCGGTTAATCCTCTTCTCTGACGGCATTCTGGAGGTCATTCCGGCGAAAAGCCTGGATGAGAAGGAACAGCGGTTACTTGAACTCGTATCAACGGGTCGTCACACTATCGGCGCCTTGAGCGAGGCTCTTGGTCTCGAGGCGATTTCCGAACTACCGGACGATATCGCGATCGTGACAGTGACGGATGATGTCGTAGCGAACCAAAATGCCTGACTACAAGATTCTGCAAGCCGAGCAACAGGGCGTTTACGTCCTGAAGTTCATTGGCGAGATCCGTCTCAACCTGTGCTCGACTCTGGATAATCTGGTGGAAACCATCACCAACAATCCCGAGTTCAAGACGGTCATGATCGATCTGACCGAAACCGACGTGATCGATAGTACCACCCTGGGCCTGCTGGCGAAGATTGCCATGGCGGCTGAAAAGCGCAGTCATTTCCTGCCCACCCTGATTTCCACCAACCCGGACATCACCCGCATTATTACTTCAATGGGATTCGACCGCATATTTATCATTGTGCGTGAACCGGCGTCCCGGATTGAGGAACTGGAGGAGATTCCCGTGCTGCGGGCCAGTGAACAACAGGTGCGGGACAAAGTCCTGGATGCGCATCGCGTCCTGATGGGGCTGAATAACCGGAACCGGGAAGAGTTCCGGAATCTCGTCAGGGCGTTGGAGTGCGAAGAACCCTGAGACACCGCATGACACAAGAAAGAACAACCCCCAAACCCAGCCCAACCGACCGCAAGGACACGTCCGAATGCCGTAACGTCGCCGTTCTTGGTGGCGGCAGCTTTGGCACCGCCATGACCAAGGTGCTGGCGGAAAACGGCCATTGTGTGCGCTTCTGGATGCGTGATGAGGCTCAGGCCCGCGATGTGCGTGACAAAGGCGTCAACGACCGCTACATGCCGGATGTCAAGCTCGAGGGCAACATTGACCCAACCACCGATCTGGCCGCGGCGATCCGCGGTGCCGAGGCGGTCTTTGTGGCGATTCCGAGTAAGGCGTTTCGGTCGGTGATCCGCGAGCACGCCGAAGACTTTGAAGCCGATCAGGCGGTGGTCAGCCTGACCAAAGGCATTGAGCGTGATGGCTTCCGGTTGATGAGTGAGATTCTGCAGGAAGAGATTCCCCGTTGCCGGACCGGCGTTCTGAGCGGTCCGAACCTAGCTGGGGAAATCGTTAACCGAGACCTGACGGCGACGGTCATTGCCGCCAAGGACCCGGATGTCCGGCGCACCGTGCAGTGTCTTCTCGGTTGTGAGTACTTCCGCGTCTACGCAAATGTGGATGTGTACGGCGTTGAACTGGCCGGCGCCCTCAAGAACATCTATGCGATTGTGGCGGGGATGGCGGCCGCGATGGACCTCGGCGAAAACGCCAAATCCATGCTGATCACCCGCAGCCTGGCCGAAATGAGCCGGTTTGCCGTCAGCCTGGGTGCCAACCCGATGACCTTCATGGGGCTGGCGGGCATTGGGGATTTGATTGTCACCTGTACGTCATCCCGCAGCCGTAACTTCCGTATCGGATACGCGGTTGGGAAAGGCCGCGCGCTGGATGAAGCGGCTGCCGAAATTGGCCAGGTCGCCGAAGGGGTGCACACGTTGTTGCTGGTCAAGGAAAAGGCAGACGATGTGGGCGTCTACATGCCGCTGGTTCGGGGCCTGTATGACATTCTGTACGGCAATGCGTCGATCAGCGCCGTAATCAATGGCCTGATGATGGCGGTGCAGAACTCTGACGTTGAGTTCATCCTGCCACGAACGGTGGCTCAGTAAGCGGAACGGGGGCGTGCCGTGCATCTGCTCATTATGCGACATGGCGAGGCCGGCTGGCACAGCCGGGATCATGATCGGGAGCTGACCGACGCCGGACGGCTCGCCTCCGGCCGGGTCGCCCGTGATATCGCCGAGTCCCGCTGGCGCCCGGAGGTCATCTGGAGCAGCCCGCTGGTCCGGGCGCAACAAACGGCGGCTTTGGTTTCTGAGGCCCTCAATGTGCCGGTACAGGAAAAGGCCTTTCTCCGGCCCGACGATGACCCGGGTGAGTGCCTGGATGCGTTACTGACCGGGAATCTTCCGGAGGCAGTATTGATTGTCTCGCATATGCCGTTCGTTGGGGCGCTGTCGACACTGATGGTGGATGCGCACCGCAACGGCATCCCGTTCATGACCGGTCAGGCGGTGGTGATTGATCTGCCCGTGGTCGGGCCTGGATGTGGGGATCTCCGGGCACAGTTTCTACCTTAAAAAGATGCGATAAGATGTTGATTCTCAGGTAATCAACTCGTCGAGCCGTTTGAGTGCCAGCTCCAGAGAAGCCCAGGGTGTGTAGAAATGCGGTGAGAACCGCACGCCGCCACCACGACCGGCACAGATCACATGTTGATCCATCAGGGCGCGATAGAGACGTTGTGAGTCCTGTCCGTCCATCCGGAACGTCAGGATACCGGAGCGACGACCGGGAGCCATGCTGGTGATCAGGTTCACTCCGGGGCGCTTGTGCAACTCCGCTGCCAGCCACTGTATCCGCTCGTCGATGGCCTGTTGTACGGCGCTCATTCCCACCTCCAGCAGCAAGCCGGTACTGGCCTCCAGAGCATGGGCGGCAAGGAGATTGGGGCTGCCACACTCGAAACGGGTAGCGTCCGGTGACAGTGTCCAGTCCTTCTGATCGAAGTCGCCCCGGTTGGCCACCATGTGCCAGCCATGCTCAATGACGCGGAGCCGATCCCGCAGATCAGGGCGCACATAGAACACGCCGAGCCCTTCGGGCCCGAGCAGCCATTTGTGCCCGTCTGCCATGGTGAAATCGATGGCCATACCCTGAACGTCCAGCGGCTGGGCGCCGAGGCTCTGGATGGCATCGACACAGAAGAGAATACCGCGCTCGCGGCACTGCGCACCGAGTTTGTACAGATCCAGTGTGAGCCCGGTCCCGTACTGAACCGAACTCACGGCCAGCAGGCGTGTCCGCTCCGTCATGGCCTCCGCCAGACGCTGTTCTGCGCCTTCCGCCGGCGTCATGGGGACGGTCCGGACCGCCACGCCCCGATCGGCCAGCGCTTCCCAGACGATTCGGTTGGAGGGAAACTCCTGATCGGTTGTGACGATCTCGTCGCCGGCCTTCCAGTCAAGGCCCTGTGCCACGAACGACAGGGCCTCTGAGGTATTTTTCACCAGGGCAATGTCCTCGACGGAGGGGGCATTCAGCAGGGCGGCCAGGTTGCGGCGCAGGGACTGCTCGACCGTCAGCCACCGGGGATAGGCGCTGGCGCCCTGGGTGGCGTTCTCCCGGGCAAAGGCGGCAACCCGCTCGGCGGCCCGCTCGGGCCAGGGGGCGACGGCCGCATGGTTGAGATAGGCCAGATCCGGGTCCTGGGGAAACTCCCGCTCCAGTTCCATGACGATGATTCCTTTGCCGTGATTGAAATCGGCGCTGTGAACGCCACAATAAAGGCATCATAACAGCGGCCAACAGGTTTCTGCTGCAACAGGCGCAGAGGCGGGCCGCAGCGCAACAGGGCAGTCAGAATTGATGACCGATAACACCAAACGCATTGCCGAGCAGATTGAAGAGGCCCGTCGGAGTTTCGATGGCCGACCGCCGATTCATCAGTGGCATCCCGAGTTGTCCGGCGAGATCGACATTGTGATCAAACGCAGCGGCCAGTGGGTTTACCAGGGGCGGCCGATCGAGCGCCAGGGGCTGGTCAAGCTGTTTGCGTCGATTCTTCGCCGCGAGCACGACGGGGCGTACTACCTGGTGACACCGGTCGAAAAATGGCGGCTTCAGGTCGAGGACACGGCGTTGCTCGCCCATTCGGTGTCGGCCACAGGCAACGACCGGGATCAGACACTCACGCTGACGCTGAACACCGGCGAAACGCTGGTGGTCGGTCCGGACCACCCGCTGTCTGTCAGTCATTATCCGAACAGCGATGAGCCGCGCCCGGTCGTGCGTGTGACGCACGGCGTGGATGCGCGACTGGTGACCAATGCGTTCTATGACCTTGCCGGGCTCGCCGTAGAGGAAGATCGTGACGGCCTGACTCGACTTGGGGTGTGGAGCGACCGAATGTTCTTTCCGCTGGATGATGACCCGGTCTGAAGAAAATCATTGGGCGGTGGGGTTGAAATCAGGTCCCCTCGTTACAAAGTCTGGTGGAACGCGCTCGTTCACGTTTGTTAGTGTGTGGAGACCTGAATCGCTGACAGGCAGCGCCTGGCAAACGAGGATGCGGGGTCGTCAGTCCCTCTGTGCAGTCCGGCTGTTCATGACCACTTTCGAGCCCTTTCAAAAACTCACAGTCATTGCGACATGCAAGGAGATTTCATGGCTCAACCTCGCGTTGTAACCATCCATTACACCCTGACGAACGATCAGGGTGAGCAGCTCGACTCGTCTCGCGAAGAGGGCCGCGAGCCGCTTTCCTACGTTGAAGGCGCCCAGAACATCATCGGTGGCCTGGAAAACGCCCTGAACGACAAGGACGCGGGTGACAAGGTCAATGTGGCCGTCACGCCGGAAGAGGGCTATGGCGAAGTCAACGAAGAACTGGTCCAGCCGGTTCCGCGCTCTGCATTCGAAGGCGTCGATCAGATCGAGCCGGGTATGCAGTTCCAGGCCCAGACTCCGGGCGGTCCGCAGATCGTTCGTGTCGTGGAAGTTGGCGAAGAGGAAGTGACCATTGACGCCAACCATCCGCTGGCGGGTCAGAACCTGAATTTCGACGTGGAAGTCGTCGAAACTCGGGAAGCGACCGATGAAGAGCAGGAGCACGGCCACGTTCACTGAACGGCGCCAGGCTTTTGTGACCGAGGGGCCTCACTCAGTGAGGCCCTTCTTGTTGGCGCCTGGAAAACCATTGGCGTCGTCCTCAGTCCGGCCGACCACCTGGGCCCTCAGCCTGGGCAGGCAATCGGCATGATACCGTTGAACAAATGTGACCATCCCTTCGCGGATCAGGCATCTCAGATCCCAGCTCCGACTTGAGTCCTGCGCACTCATCAGGAAGCGTACCTGCATCGCGCGCTCATCGGAGTCCGTCACCTGAACGCGCTCCAATTGACCATCCCAGAGTTCCGTTGTGCGCAGCAGACGGCTGAACTCGTCGCGCAGAGGCTCGATGGGCATGGCGTAGTCCACCCAAAGGAACACAGTACCGAGCATATCGGCATTATTCCGGGACCAATTCTGGAACGGATTTTCGATGAACCACTGCAGCGGCATGACCAGTCGTCTCAGGTCCCAGACCCGTAAAACGACGTAGGTTGCCGTCACCTCTTCCACCCAACACCACTCTCCCTGGACGTTGAGCACATCGTCGATCCGGAAAGGCTGTGTCAAAGCGATCTGCATCCCCGCGAGAAGGTTTCCCAGAACCGGACGGGCGGCGAACCCGAGGATGATGCCGCCGATACCGGCGGAGGCCAGCAGGCTCGTACCCAACTGCTGGACGGAATTGAACGTCATCAGTGCGGAACCTAGGCCAATGATCACGATCAGAACATTGAGTCCCCGAACCAGAAAACGGGTCTGGGTCTCGACCTTGCGAGCACGGCGCCATTCACCCTCCTGGACCGGGTTGAGGGTCACGATCACGTCACCGATCGCGGCCGTGCACCGCACAGCAGCCCAGGTTAGCGAGAGAATCAGCAGCGGTGTCGCGATGTGCAGAAACAGGCCCAGCATTGGGAGGTCTTGGGGCACCGCTCTCAGAACCCCGTGGAGTACCATGAGGCAGAGTGACACGCCGAGGGGTTTGGCCGCCGAGTCGAGAAACATGCGACCGATGGCCTTTGAGCGGGTCAGTCGACGCACAATGCGCAGAAGGATGTGATAAACCAGTACTGTGACCGCAACGGCAGCGAATGCCAGCAGCGTGGGTGTCAGCCAGTCCATGAGGTCGCCCGAGAGGGTGTCCATGCGTCATACCCTGGATAATGAATGTCAGAGTCAGTGTAGATAGCATGTCCCCAAGAAACAGCCCACCAGGCCGGAAAGTGTTGCTGCTGTCCGGTACGACGAAACGCATCGGGCTTCGGCGGGATCGGCGTGACGGTGGACGCCGCTTGTGGCACCGTCGTTTGAGTGCAACGGCGTTACCACCTCACCCAGAGTGAGTGAGCATGCGAACAAAGGAGTCAGAATGAGCAAGACACTGGTTATCGGTGCCAACGGACAAATCGGGCAGAAGCTGGTCAAGCGCCTGGTTGAGCGGGGTCATCCGGTTCGGGCGATGGTGCGCAATACCGAACAGGAGCGGGCGCTCTCGGCCCTGGGGGCTGAGGTTGTGACGGGGGACCTGGAGGGCGACTTTGAATCGACCCTGGATGATTGCGATGCGCTGGTCTTCACAGCCGGTTCCGGCCCGAAAACGGGGCTGGATAAGACCCTGCTTGTGGACGCCTGGGGCGCCGCGAAAACGATCAACGCCGCCGTCGATAAGGGCATCAGACGGTACGTTATGGTCAGCTCCCGCGGCGCCGCCAACCCCGACTTCGGTCCTGAGGCGATCAAGCCCTACTGTGTTGCCAAACACATGGCGGACCACTATCTGACCACCAGCATCCTCGATTACACCATCCTGCGCCCGGGTCGGCTGCTGGATGAGCCGGCCACGGGTCGGTTCCGGACCCAGCGCCCCGAGGCGAAGGATGAGCAGGTGATCACCAGGGAGGACACGGCCGATGCGATCGTCTACTGCCTCGAGCGTGAGCACACGATTCATCAGATCTACGAGCTCTATCAGGGACATGAGGGGCTGGAAGAGGCGCTTGGGGAGTAACCGATACCGCCATGCCGTTTCCCCATTGAACAGAAGCTCGTGATTGGGGTCGCTTCCAGCGCGCTCTTCGATCTGGAGCGCCCGTCCCATGAGCGCGCGATCAATAGGCTGGAGCAGTGGGGCGTCAGCGCCAGTGAAACCTTCTTTCTTGGCGGGATGCGCAAGGAGCGCATTCTCCAGGTGCTCCAGCCTCCCATGTGTTTTGACGATCAGCGGACCCACCTGACCGCCCATGCAGCGGGTATCCCAATGGCCCATATACCGTTTGGCATTGCCAATATACCCTGAATTCCGTACCACTCGTTCTGAGTGTTGTGAATATGTAACCGAATCGACCGCCGGTCTGTCGTATTGAATATCCGTTCAGTACCATTCCGGCCCTCAATTCGACATGGTTCTTTGAATGGAGTGCAATCATGCTGCGCAAATCCGGTCTGCTACTGACCCTGTTCCTGATGGCGGGGTGCGCTACGGCTACCGAAAAGCTGCGGATCTATACTGAACAGTATCCGCCGTACAATATGACGACGAATGGCCAGCCCTTTGCCCACAAGGCCAGAGACGTCACAGGCCTGTGTACGGACGTGATGAAAGCACTGCTTGATGGTACCGATCTTGAGTACAGCATTAAGCTGCGTGATCTGAGCTATGGGCTGAAACGAACGAAACAGCACCCGAATCACGGCATCTATTGCGTGTCCAAAACGGAGGAACGCAAGCCGTTCTTTAAGTGGATCGGCCCGCTTTCGACCATTGAATGGACCCTCTTCGCAAAACCCGGGTCGTCCATTGAGCTGGAAAATCTTCAGGATGCGCGGGACTATCAGATCGGCGGTTACCGGGGTGACGTCATGACCGGCTACCTGGCGGATAAGGGGTTTGATGTATCGGCGATCAGCAACAACGGGCTGAATGCCCAGCGGCTGGTGCAGGATCAGATTGACCTCTGGGTGGCGGACGGTCTGGCTGGTCCCTACCTGGCGGCGGATGCCTCGGATGTGACCGACCTCAAGCGGGTACTGGTATTCCGGGAAACCCCCATGTATCTTGCCGTTCACAAGGACACGGACCCGGTAATCCTGAAGGCCTTGCGTGAGGGCTACCAGAGGCTGGTACAGTCCGGCGAGAAGGAGACCATCACTCGATCTTACGGCCTTTAATGCGGATCAGGACCGTACGAGCGGTGCTGATCCGATCCAATCGTCGCCAGGGGAGTCCCGACTGTCCGTGCCGGGGCTGAGAGTGTCTCTGACAGACCCTGGAACCTGAACCGGTCCATACCGGCGGAGGAAGTGCGACATGATGATGACCCACCTTGCCGCCATCGTGGCGGCATTGTGCCTCTTTGGTTGGCTGGGCTTGCGAGCCCGAAAGACGGCCAACGGCATTGACGACTACATGACCGCCCGCAACAGCCAGGGGGCTGGCACCATTGGCCTGTCATTTCTCGCCTCTGGAATGGGGGCCTGGATTCTGTTTGCGCCGCCGGAAGTCGGCGCCTTCGTCGGCCCCGTTGCGTTAGCGGGCTACGCGTTTGGGGCGGCGTTGCCGTTTATCGTCTTTGCGGCGCTCGGGCCTTTGATCCGAAAACGCCTACCGGAAGGCCGCAGTATCAGTGAGTTTGCCGACGCCCGCTTTGGTCCCGGAGTACGGCGGTGGGTGTCTCTGGTGTCTGTGCTCTATATGCTGTGCTTCCTTGCCGCGGAGCTCACGGCCATCGGCTCGATCACCGGGCTCCTGTCCGACCTGAACGGGCAGGTCGTGGTCATCGCGGTCGCCCTGACGACCCTCCTGTACACCACCTGGGGCGGGTTGCGCGCAAGCCTCGCGACCGACCGCTGGCAGGCTTTGCTGCTCATGGCGCTTCTGGCGGCGGTCCTTTTCGTGGACTGGAAGCACCTGCCCACAACGGCGGATTCTGCGGAAATGCCTGGCATACCGTTCTGGAGTGCCGTCAGTGTTGCCGTCACGCTGGTGCTGGCAGTCACGGCGGCCAACCTGTTCCATCAGGGGTACTGGCAGCGGGTCTGGGCCGCACGGGATAATGGCGCGCTCTGGCGCGGCGCGATTCTCGGCGGTGGTACCACAATCGTCGTGGTGGCGGTGGTGGGTGCCCTTGGCATGAGCGCGGCCATGGCGGGACTCAATCTGGGCCAGCCTCCCATTCCATTCTTTGCGCTGCTGAGCGAGGCACCTCAATGGCTGGGGGCGGTCGCCCTGGTTCTGGCCGTGACGCTGGTGGCCTCTTCGGTCGACACCCTCCAGAACGGTATCGCGTCGCTGGCCGTGGCGGAAAAGGACGGTCTGACCCTGCCCGTGGCGCGCTGGATAACCGTGGCTTTGATGATTCCGGTCGTTCTCGTCGCGTTGCAGGGGGCTTCGGTGCTGCGGCTGTTCCTGATTGCGGATCTGTTGTGCGCGACCGCCATCATCCCTGTCCTGATGGGGCTCTGGCCCCGTGTCACGACGGTTGCCGCACTGGGCGGTGCGTTGGCGGGTCTGCTTGGGGCGATTCTCCCAAACTGGGTAATGACCGGGAGTCTCGCTGAAGCGTTGCTCATCGCCAGCTTTCCCGGCGGAGCGCCGACGCTGGCGCCGTTTGCGGGGGCGTTGCTGGCGTCCGGGGCTGTCACACTCTTAATAACCGTCGCATCCCGTCCCAGGTTGGGCTGATCCAGGACGACCGACACCTCCGGCATCCGCTGGATTGGATGGCGGGCGATGTGCTGTGTTGGGCTTCCTGCGCCAAGCCGCAATCTGCGGTCGTTTCAATCGGTTGTTTGCATAAAAAAAACGGCTCCCGCGGGAGCCGTTTCTATTTGCCTTTGTGTCGGTGGTGCCGATCACATGTTCGGGTAGTTCGGCCCACCCCCGCCTTCCGGCGTGACCCAGGTGATGTTCTGGGCCGGGTCCTTGATGTCGCAGGTCTTGCAGTGAACGCAGTTCTGGGCATTGATCTGGAATGCCTTGCCACTGCCATCGTCCTTTTCGACCACCTCGTAAACGCCGGCCGGGCAGTACCGCTGTGCCGGTTCGTTGAACTTCGGCAGGTTCTGCTCCAGAGGAATGTCTGGATCGCTCAGTTTGAGATGAACCGGTTGGTCTTCTTCGTGGTTGGTGTTCGAGAGGAACACCGACGACAGCTTGTCGAACGTCAGCGTGTTGTCCGGCTTCGGATAGTCGATCTTCTTCGCCTCGGAAGCCGGCTTGAGTGTGGCATAGTCCGGCGTGGTGTCGTGGAATGTGAACGGCAGGCTCCGGCGCAGGATGTTCTGCTCCAGGAACGCGATACCACCACCAACGAAGTTGCCAAACTTGTGCATGGCCGGGCCGAAGTTGCGCTCATCGAACAGCTCCTTGTAGAGCCAGCTGTTCTCGAAGCGCTCGGTGTAGTCGGTCAGCTCCTCACCCTCGCGACCCGCCTTGATGGCGTCGTAGACGGACTCGCCGCCCAGGATGCCGGACTTCATGGCAGTGTGGGAGCCCTTGATCTTGGAGCTGTTCAGCGTGCCGGCATCACAGCCCAGCAGCAGGCCGCCGGGGAAGGTCATCTTGGGCAGGCTGTTGTAACCACCCTTGGTGATGGCCCGGGCGCCGTAGGACACCCGCTTGCCCCCTTCGAGGTGCTTGCGGATTTCTGGATGCAACTTGAGGCGCTGGAACTCATCGAACGGACTGACGTGTGGATTGCTGTACGACAGGTCCGTAATCAGACCCACATACACCTGGCCGTTCTCGAGGTGGTACAGGAACGAGCCGCCCGTGGTACCGCTCTCCTTAAGGGGCCAGCCCGTGGTGTGGATGACCAGGCCCGGCTCGTGTTTCTCCGGATCGATGTCCCAGAGCTCCTTGATGCCGATGCCGTAGTGTTGCGGGTCCTTGCCGTCATCCAGGTTGAAGTCGTTAATGAGCTGCTTGCCCAGATGACCGCGACAGCCTTCGGAGAACAGCGTGTACTTTGCGCGTAGCTCCATGCCCGGCATGTAAGCGTCTTTCTCGCTGCCGTCGCTGGCAACACCCATGTCGCCTGTGATGATGCCCTTGACCTGGCCTTCCTCGATAATGGTCTCCGCAGCAGGGAAGCCGGGGTAGATTTCGACGCCCAGCGCTTCGGCCTGCTCGGCAAGCCAGCGGCACAGGTTGCCCAGGCTGATGATGTAGTTGCCGTGGTTGTGCATGTTTTTCGGCACAAAGGCATTCGGAACCTTGCGACCGTTTTCCTGATCTTTAAGCAGGAAGATATCGTCGCGTGTCACCGGCGTGTTGAGAGGAGCGCCGCGCTCTTTCCAGTCCGGGAAAAGTTCATTGAGCGCGGTCGGCTCGAATACGGTCCCGGCCAGGATGTGGGCACCGACTTCCGAGCCTTTCTCGACCACGCAGACGGTCAGTTCGTCGCCGGACTCCTGTGCTTTCTGCATGATACGGCACGCTGCGGAAAGCCCGGCGGGGCCGGCGCCGACGATCAGAACATCAAATTCCATCGATTCGCGTTCCACAATGGTCTCCTCAAGGTTCATAATTGTTTCGGCCGCCATGATAGCGAAACAGGCGGCTCACGACGACACTGATGCCTCGTGGCCTGGTTCCGAACGGGACCGTGTGGCCCCCAAGGATAACCGAACCACTAATTCAAACAAACGTTTGTTTGAAAATTGTCCGGGGCGGTGGCATTGTAGTCAACCGTTCATCCTGAAACGCGGCATAGTCGGCAGCTGCGGCGTGTCAGCGGGGCTATTGACCCTCCTGATTATTCTCGTCAGTATTATGGCGCTTTTGAAGACGGCAGGGCATTCGCCCGCACGGGCCAGTGCGCGCAAGCCGGGCCCGGGCGAACCGATGCGACAGGAATCACGAGCGTGGCATGTCACAGTCGATGTGGGCGCTTCTGATTGCGAGTCATTAAACCCATCGTAGAAGAACGAGGAATCTATGAAGGTTCTGGTCGCTGTAAAACGAGTCATCGACTACAACGTGAAGGTTCGGGTCAAGCCGGACAACACCGGCGTTGACCTCGCGAACGTCAAAATGGCAATGAACCCTTTCTGTGAAATCGCGGTTGAAGAAGCGGTTCGCCTGAAAGAAAAGGGTATCGCGAGCGAGATCGTTGTGGTCTCCATCGGTCCGAAGGCTTCCCAGGAGCAGATCCGGACGGCACTGGCGCTCGGCGCCGATCGTGGCATCCACGTTGAAACGGACGAAGAAGTCCAGTCCCTGGAGGCGGCGAAGCTGCTGAAAGGCGTCGTGGAAAAAGAAGAGCCGAAAATGGTCATCATGGGCAAGCAGTCCATTGATACCGACAACAACCAGACGGGTCAGATGCTGGCAGCACTGATGGGCTGGGGTCAGGGCACCTTCGCTTCTGAAGTGGCCGTTGACGGTGAAAAGGTCAACGTGACGCGGGAAGTCGATGGCGGTCTGATGACGGTGGGCCTGAAGCTGCCGGCGGTCGTGACCACAGACCTTCGTCTGAACGAGCCACGCTACGCCTCGCTTCCGAACATCATGAAGGCCAAGAAAAAGCCGCTGGAAAGCGTCGCTCCGGCCGACCTGGGTGTTGAAGTGGCTCCGCGCCTGTCCACACTGAAAGTGGAAGCACCGAAGCAGCGCGAAGCCGGTGTGAAAGTGGAAGACGTGGCTGAGCTGGTCGACAAACTGAAGAACGAAGCGAAGGTGATCTAAATGAGCATCCTGGTAATTGCTGAGCACGACAACAGTAGTCTGGATCAGGCCACGCTGAACGTTGTGGCTGCTGCCAAGGCTGCCGGTAGTGATATCGACGTTCTGGTCGCCGGCGAGAACTGTGGCGCCGTTGGTGAAGAAGCCGCCAAGATTGATGGCGTGAATAAGGTGCTGGTCGCGGACAACGCCGCATACGGGCACTTCCTCGCCGAAAACGTGTCCGCGCTGGTGGCGGAAGTCGGCAAGGACTATGGCCACATCTTCGCCTCTGCCGGTACCAACGGAAAAGACACCATGCCGCGTGTCGCCGCGCTGCTGGACGTGGCGCAGGTTTCCGACATCATTCGTGTCGAGTCTGAAGACACCTTCGTTCGTCCGATCTATGCCGGTAACGCCATTGCAACGGTGAAGAGCGCTGACAGCACGAAGGTCATCACGGTTCGGACCACGTCGTTCGATCCGGTGGCGGCCGAAGGTGGTTCCGCGTCTGTCGAAAACATCGACTCTGCGCATGACGCGGGCGTTTCCGAGTTCGTCAGTGAAGACAAGGCTGAGTCTGATCGCCCGGATCTGGGTTCTGCAGACATTGTCATCTCCGGTGGCCGTGGTATGCAGAATGGCGAGAACTTCAAGATTCTCGAACAGGTCGCTGATCTGCTGGGCGCTGCGGTCGGCGCATCCCGTGCCGCCGTCGACGCCGGCTTCGTTCCGAACGACATGCAGGTCGGTCAGACCGGCAAGATCGTCGCTCCGCAGTTGTACATTGCTGTGGGCATTTCCGGTGCTATCCAGCACCTGGCGGGCATGGGCGATTCCAAGGTGATCGTGGCGATCAACAAGGACGAAGAAGCCCCGATCTTCCAGGTTGCCGATTACGGCCTCGTTGCCGACCTCTTCGAGGCGGTGCCTGAGCTTGAATCAAAGCTTAAGGAAGTCGTCTGATCTCATTGATCAGTCAGGAAAAAGGGTGCCTCCGGGCACCCTTTTTTTGTGTCCTTCGCAGATCGGTGTGAAAGCGGAGCGAAGCGGCAGGTCGTCATATTAACAGTGCCGGACCTGTAGCCGATGTCTCCGACTTCGGAGCAGGCCGTCAGGCCTGCCGGGTCCACAGGACTGACCGAGCCAGTCGGAGCTTGCTTGCAGGCAATCAATCTGCTGCGCATACTCTGGTCGCGAGCAAGTTTGCTCATACAGGACGGTCGTTGACCTGAATTTGCCTGCAAGTTCTGTCGTCCTGCGGAGGACTCCGACGTCGGAGACATCGGCTACAGGTACCAGCGCGGTTTTCACGCTAATCCGCGATGAACCTTTTTGTCCTTGGGCCCCATTGATCCGGAACGCCACACAGGAGGCGAACCAATATTGTGCGTGATTGCTTTTGGAGCACTATCGTGGTGCTTAAACCCTTCCTGAAGCGGCTAGAACCAGCCTTTAACCCCCTTTAATCCCTCTCTATCTGCCTGCCATTACGTAGAACGCCCTAAAACGGAACACTGTTTGCTTGAGCTGCTCGCGAATAATGCACGGGGCACGCCGACGCGCGTGAACGCCCGTCACAGCAGTTATCAGACAGGAGAGACATCACTCGTGGATATTTCCAGTGCGATTCAAGAGCTCACGCAGAGCGCGAACACGTTTTTTATCCTGCTTGGTGCCATTATGGTGCTGGCGATGCACGCCGGCTTTGCCTTTCTCGAGGTGGGCACGGTGCGGCACAAGAACCAGGTGAATGCGCTCGTGAAAATCATGGCGGATTTCGGCGTGTCCGCTGTCGCCTATTTTTTCGTCGGATATTACCTGGCCTATGGGCAGCACTTCTTTGAGGGCGCGGCGGTGCTGACGTCCGGGCAGGGCTATGAACTGGTGAAGTTCTTCTTCCTGCTGACGTTCGCGGCCGCGATCCCCGCCATCGTCTCGGGGGGTGTGGCCGAACGCGCCAGGTTCTACCCGCTACTGATCGCGTCAGCACTGATCGTGGCCGTGATTTACCCGCTCTTCGAGGGCATGGTCTGGAACGGCAACTTCGGTTTCCAGGCCTGGCTGGAGAACCAGTTTGGTGCAGGCTTTCACGACTTTGCCGGCTCCGTCGTGGTGCATGGCGTTGGGGGTTGGATCGCTCTGGCGGCGGTCCTGATTCTCGGTGCACGGAATGGGCGCTATCGTCAGGGCCGTGTTGTGGCATTCGCGCCGTCCAACATACCGTTCCTTGCCCTCGGCGCCTGGATCCTGACAGTGGGTTGGTTCGGGTTCAACGTGATGTCGGCGCAGACGCTCGACGGCATCAGTGGCCTGGTTGCCGTCAATAGCCTGATGGCGATGGTGGGTGGCGTTCTGGTGTCCATGCTGGTCGGTGGCCGGGACCCAGGCTTCATCCATAACGGTCCCTTGGCGGGCCTGGTTGCCATCTGTGCCGGTTCCGATCTGATGCACCCGGTGGGTGCACTGATTACCGGCGGTATCGCCGGCGCGATCTTTGTCTTCCTGTTCGAGTGGGCCCAGAACCGGATCGAGCGTCTGGATGATGTGCTGGGTGTCTGGCCTCTTCACGGCGTGTGCGGTCTGTGGGGTGGCATTGCGGCCGGTATCTTTGGTCAGGCTGGTCTGGGCGGTCTTGGGGGCGTGAGCCTGATGTCCCAGATCATTGGGTCCGTCGCGGGTATGCTGATCGCCTTTGTGGGCGGCCTGATCGTCTATGGTCTGGTTCAGTTGGTCTCCGGTCTGAGGCTGTCCGAGGAGGACGAGTTCAATGGCGCGGATGTGAGCATCCATCGCATCGGCGCCACCTCCTTCGAGTAAACGGGAAAGGCCCTGTCCCGGCTGGGGCAGGGCCTGCTTCTTTCCGATCCTTCCTTTTCAGGTCCCGGTCGTCTTGTTCAGACGGATCGATACAGGGCGGTGTCTGTCACCTGTAACCGGCTTGAGATGACGGGTCGGAAGTCCATGTGTGCCAGGATGTCCCGGTCCAGATCCAGGCCGGGGGCGATCTCGATCAACGTCAGCCCTTCCTCTGTGAGCTGGAACACACAGCGTTCGGTGATGTAGAAAACACGCTGGCCCCGCTCAAGGGCAAATTGCCCATTGAAGGTCAGGTGTTCCACGTCGCTGACGAACTTGCGTCCCTTGCCGGGCTCCTCCACAGTCAGCCCTGTGTCCTCAATATGGACTTTTGAGCCGCCCGCCTGGAAGGTGCCCATGAAGAACACTTCCCGGGCGTTCTGACTGATGTTGATGAAGCCGCCGGCGCCGGCCATACGGTTACCGAACCGGCTGACGTTGACGTTGCCGTGCCGGTCCACCTGCGCCATGCCCAGGTACGCCTGATCGAGGCCCCCGCCATCGTAGAAGTCGAACTGGGCGGGTTGATCGATGACCGCCTCGGCGTTGGCGGCGGCGCCAAAGCTCAGCCCGCCGGCCGGCCGGCCACCGATGGCGCCCGGTTCGATGGTGAGCGTGATCCGGTCCAGCCAGTTGTCTTCGGCCGCGACTTCGGCGACAAGCTCGGGCATGCCGATACCCAGATTGACGATGGCATTGTCGACCAGATGTTGCGCTGCCCGACGCCCGATCAGCTTGCGTACAGAGAGGTCACTGCCGCCCTGCAGCGCAGGGAGAGTGATCTCGCCGGTGTAGGCCGGATTGTACGGCTCCGCGAACGTCTGCTGATGCTCGCCGGGGTCGGCCAGAACGATGTGGTCCACAATGATGCCGGGGACATGGACCCGTTCGGGATGCAGTCGATGCTGCTCCGTCAGGCGCTCGACCTGAACAATGACGGTTCCCCCGGAATTGTGAACCGCCTGCGCGATGGCGAGGCTTTCCAGAGGGAGCGCTTCCCGCTCCATCGTGATGTTGCCCCGGGCGTCGGCAGTGGTGCCGCGGAGGAAGGCCACATGAATGGGGAATGTCTGATAGAACAGGTATTCCTGATCATCGATGGTCATCAGACGGACCAGGTCCTCGGGGGTCCGGTCGTTCATACGACCACCACCATGACGGGGGTCGACAAAGGATCTAAGGCCCACATGAGTGAGCATCCCCGGTTTTCCGGCGGCAATGTCCCGGTAGAGCTGGGCAATCACGCCCTGTGGCAGATTGTAGGCCTCGATGCGATTGTCGCAGGCCAACGCCCCGAGCCCGGGGACCAGCCCCCAATGACCGCCGATGACCCGTCGCACCAGCCCCTCATAGGCGAAGTGATTCAGGCCGCGGGCCGCGCCATCGCCCTGACCCGCGGCATAGACCAGTGTCAGGTCACTCGGCCCGTCACCATCCTGGAAGCGGGTTTCCAGGGCAACGGCGAGGCTTTCGGGAAAACCGATGCCTACGAACCCGCCCGTGGCCAGAGTGGCGCCCGCCGGAACCAGGCGGGCGGCGTCCGATGAAGAAATCAGTTTCGGATGGGTCATGGTCCGCCTCCTAGTGTCCGGTGTAGGCCTGATCCGGTAACCAGGTTACCAGCTCCGGCCAGAGGAAGATCAGGGTCAGGACGCTGGCCTGCAGCAGGATGAAGGGCAGCACACCGCGATAGAGTGTGCCGACGGTGATCGATGGCGGCGCCACCCCCTTGCAGTAGAACAGTGAGAAACCCACGGGAGGCGTCAGGAACGACGTCTGCAGACAGACGGCGAACAGCACCGTGAACCACACCAGATCAAAGCCCAGTGACTGAACCACCGGAGCGACCAGAGGCAGCATGATGAGCGTGATCTCAATCCAGTCCAGGACGAATCCAAGCAGGAAGGTGATCAGCAGTATGCAGATCACGATGCCGGCCGGGCCGAATGGCAGACTCGACAGCAGTTCCTCGATCATGCCGTCTCCGCCCAGACCACGCAGCACCAGTGAGAAGGCGGTGGCGCCCACCAGAAGGGCGAAAATGAATGCCGTGGTCTGACTGGTTTCCCGGCAGACGTCTTTGAGAACGGACAGGCTCAGACGTCGGTTGGACAGCGCCAGCAACGTCGCACCAAAGGCCCCCACGCCGGACGCCTCAGTGGGTGTGGCGAGACCGGCGAAGATGCTGCCCAGCACGGCCAGAATCAGCATGGCCGGCGGCAGAATCGATTTGAAGGCGTCGAATACCACACCGAACGTGACCGGCTCGGCATCATCGCCTGCCGGGGCGGCGGATGGCTGGAACCAGCCACGGACCACGATGTAGATGACAAAGGCGACGCCGAGCAGGGCGCTCGGGAAAACGGCGCCCATGAACAGGTCACCAACCGACATGGCGAGCTGGTCCGCCATCATGACGAGCATGATGGATGGCGGCATGAGAATGCCCAGGGTGCCGACCGCGCACACGGTGCCGACAGCCAGATCCGGGTTGTAGTCCCGCTTGAGCATGACCGGAACCGCCAGCAGGGTCAGCAGTGCCACGGAGGCGCCGACGATGCCGGTGGAGGCCGCCAGCAGCAGGCCGATGATGACCACGGCGATGGCGATGCCGCCGTTGAGCCGGCCGAACAGGCGGGAGACGTTCAGCATCAGCTTCTCGGCGATGCCGGAACGGTCGAGCATCTGGCCCATAAACACGAACATGGGAATGGCGACCAGCACCCAGCTGCTCATCGTGCCCCAGATACGCTCAACGGACAGCGAGAAGTAACCCCAGTCCATGGCAATGAACGTGTCCAGATACATATCCGACAGCATGGCGAGCCCGGTGAACGCCAACGCGATACCGCCCAGTACCCAGGCAATGGGGAAGCCGGTGAAAATCAGCAGGATGAACAGCACGAACATCCCGATTGCGAGCATCTCGTTAATGGGCACGGCGCACCTCCCCACGAGTCAGGAACGCGATCAGCCGTGTCAGCCGGGAAAGGCCGGCCAGCAGAAGCAGGCCCATGCCGAGCAACAGGGAACTTTTTACGATCCAGCGGTGGGAGAGTCCGCCCGCTGAACGTGAGCTTTCGCCAACCTCCCAGGCCTCGACGACCCAGGGCCAGGCGTAGTACATCAGCAGTGCGGCGAACGGCATCAGCAGCAGGACCATGCCGAGCAACTCGATCACTGCCTGGGTTTTCAGGCTGAACCGCTCACGCAACAGGTCCACACGCACATGGCTGTCTCCGAGAACCGCCCAGGACAGCGCGACCAGAAAACCGAATGAGTAGATGTGCCACTGGAGCTCCTCCAACTGGATGAGCCCTTCACTGAATACATATCGGGATACCACATTGATGATGATGACCATCATCAGTACCGGCCATAGCCAGCCACTGAGCTGGCCGAACCGTTCGATCAGCCCGTCAATCGGGCGAGAGATCACCGTGTGAGGCAGGTGGGCATCGCCCAGTCCCTCAGGCCCATGGGCGGGCACCTCGGACAGCGAATCACGGGAATCCGTCATGAGTGTCTCCGGAAAGGAAATCGGGTCAAGATCCCCCGGTCCGGGCGGACCGGGGGTGTGGTTCAGAGGGGGTATCGAATCAGGACGTCAGAAGTCCCGCGGGAGATACCCGAGGTCCTGCCAGCGCTGATACTGGTCCATGAAGTCCTTCTGGCTTTCATAGACGCGGGCAAAGTCCTCGTTCTGGGAGGCTTCGCGCTCCAGAACCGTCTCGGCGACCTCTTCCAGTTCCTTCAGGACCGAATCCGGCAGCTTCCGGGTCTTGGCACCCTGATCTTCAAGGTACTCGATCGCTTCGCCCTGGGTGGCCTCCGCCTGGGCGAGGTTGCGTGTCACGCCAGCCTGACAGCTCATGTTGATGAGCTTCTTGTCGACGTCGCTGATGGCATCCCACTTCTCCTTGTTGACGGTCAGGTGGAATGCCGCAAATGGCTGGTGCCAGCCTGGGAAGTAGTTGTACTCGGCGACTTTGAAGAATCCCAGTTGCTTGTCGACAGTGGGCAGGGAGAACTCAGAGGCATCAATCGCGCCTTTTTCGAGTGCCTGAAAGATCTCTCCGCCCGCCAGGGTGGTGACCGACGCGCCCACTTCCTGGAGGATCTTGCCGCCGATGCCCGGATAGCGGATTTTCAGGCCTTCCATGTCCTGGATACTGTTGATTTCCTTGTTGAACCAACCGCCTGTTTCCGGGCCGGTCAGGCCGCACAGAACGGGGTGGATGTTCTGATCGTGGTAGATGTCCTCGGCCAGTTGCTGGCCGCCGCCTTCATACCACCATGCCATGTACTCCCATGGTTCCATGCCAAAGGGCACGGCGGAGAACAGGATGGAGGAGGGCACTTTGCCCTGATCGTAACCGATCCAGGTGAAGCCGGAGGCGATCTTGCCGGAGCGGACCGCGTCCATGATCTCCAGCGTGCCGACCAGTTTGTTGGGTTCGTAATGCTTGATGTACAGCCGGTTGTCCGTGACGTCGCGAAGGTCTTTCAGGACGGAGGGAATGGTGTCACCCAGGGCGGGCAGGTTGGTGCCGTAGGCCGCCTGCATCTTCCAGCGGACATTGTCGGCCGCCTGAACCGGAGCGGTGGCGATTGCAGCCGCAAGACCGCATGCAGACAGGACGGAAAGTCGTTTTGTCGTTGCTCGCATTATAATCACCTGTTTGTTGTTGTAAGGCAGTTTTTGTGTTCTGCGCCCGCTCCCCAATCAAAGACCATGCCGGAAACGTTAAGTCATTTAAAAACAGAAAGTTATATTGTTGTAGGCTGGGACAAAAAAGCGAGTGTCCGGAATTCCGGACACCCGGAGCCGGAAAGCATCGCTGTCAGCGCGATCGGGCGAGAAACGAGGTGTCTGGAAAAACAGACGGTGTCTGAACTTGCAGACAGTCGGTGACCGCTCAGGTCATACCCAGGCGGGTCATCTTCTCGTAGAGGTTGGCGCGGGAGATGCCAAGGGCCTTTGCCGCCTGTGATCGGTTGTTCCCCGTCGCGTTCAGGGCCTGGATGATCGCTTCCCGTTCGGCCCGGGCTACGGCGTCAGACAGCGGTTCGATCGTGGGTGCGACCGAACTTGATGAGGTGTCTTCCGGCGAGGGTGGAAGGAAATCGTCGGCCTTAAGGGTCGAGCCCTGGGCGAAGATGAATGTCCGTTCCAGCGTGTTCTGAAGCTCTCGCACGTTGCCCGGCCAGTGCCAGGATTTCAGGTAATCGACAGCATCGGCCGACAGCCATTTTCGAGACATGCCCAGTCCGTGAGCGATCCGGCGGATCATCGAATCGGCCAACAGCTCCAGATCTTCGATGTGGTCCCTCAGAGGCGGCACCTGAATGGGCAGAACGTTGAGCCGGTAATAGAGGTCAGCCCGAAAATCGCCGGCGTCCACCATGGCTTTGAGATCCCGGCTGGTGGCCGCCAGGATGCGCACGTCCACCTGGACGACTTCATTGGAACCCAGGCGTTCAAACTCCTGTTCCTGAAGCACCCGCAGCAGTTTGCTCTGGAGGTTGTGGGGCAGGTCGCCGACTTCGTCCAGAAACAGCGTGCCCTTGTCAGCAAGGTGAATCTTGCCCTTGCGCCCTTTCCGGTCGGCACCGGTGTAGGCGCCCGGGGCCACACCGAAAAATTCCGCTTCCATCAGGTTGTCCGGAACGGCGGCCATGTTGATGCTCACAAACGGCTCGTCGGTGCGGACCGACGCATGGTGAATCGCGTGCGCGAGTACTTCCTTGCCGGTGCCGGTCTCGCCCAGCAGCAGCACTGTGGTGTCGAGCTCCGCCGCCCGTCGGGCACGCTGAAGCAGCCGTTCGACGGGTTCACTCTGGCCGATAAAGTCCGCGAAGGTGTACTTGGTATCCCGGAGGCTGACCGCCTGCTGTTCGGCGCTGGTGGGCCGCCCGCTGAGCCGGCCATACTTCTCGACGAAGCCTTTGAGGTAATCCATGTCTTTGTAGAACACGAAACCAATGCCGCCGATGACCTGGTCGAACTGATCCCGAATGGGAATACGGGTGACCACCATCCAGGTCTCGTGGGCGCGGAGCAGGTCCAGCAGCATGGGCTGTCCGCTGCGCACGATCTGACGCATCATGCTGTTGGGGATCAGTTCCTCCACCGGCATACCCCTTACGTCGAGTTGTGGGTCCACGCCCAATACCGATCGGTATTTGTCGCTGATCCAGAGGATTCGCGCGTGATCATCGACGATCAGGCTGCCCTCGCAGATGTGATCCAGGAGAGTCAGCAGGGGACTGTCCGAGAGATCCGACAGATCCTTGAGTGTGAAACCGGCCGCGTTCGACACGATGTGCTTCAGTCCTTCAGTTCAGGGCGGTCCCGGAAGTGAGACAACGCTTCGGGATTGGCGAGGGCGTCCTGGTTCTTAACCGGTTCGCCATGGACCACCTTGCGTACGGCCAGCTCCACAATCTTACCGCTGAGCGTACGCGGAATGTCAGGCACCTGAATGATCTTCGCCGGAACATGGCGTGGTGTCGTGTTCTGCCGGACCGTCTGGCGGATCTGCTGGCAGAGATCGTCGTCCAGCGTCACATCGTCACGGAGGCGTACGAAGAGCACAACGCGCACGTCATCCTGCCATTGCTGGCCGATGGCGAGGGATTCCAGCACCTCGTCGACCTTCTCCACCTGGCGATAGATTTCCGCGGTACCGATGCGCACGCCCCCGGGGTTGAGTACCGCGTCCGAGCGCCCGTGAATGATCACGCCGGTCTGAGCGGGCGCGCTGTCGGTGTGCTCGTGTGGCACCAGCTCGCCATAGTCGCCGTGGGCCCAGACGCCGGGAAAGCGGCTGAAGTAGGCCTTGCGGAAGCGCACGTTGTCCGGATCGTTCCAGAACCCGACCGGCATGGACGGGAAGGCGTTGCGGCAGATCAGTTCGCCTTTGCCGGTGGGGAGGGGCTGGCCTTCGTCATCCGCAAACGCCACGTCCATGCCCAGTCCGAGACACTGCAACTCGCCCCGATAGACAGGCAGTGTGGGATTGCCCAGTGCAAAGCAGGAGACGATGTCGGTGCCGCCGGAAATGCTGGAGACACACACGTCTTCCTTCACGTCCCGGTAGAGATAGTCAAAGCTTTCGTGGGAGAGCGGACTGCCGGTGGAGAGCAGGGCATCGAGATGGGCCAGGTCGTGGCTTTCCCGAGGCGTGAGCCCGGCCTTTTCGCAGGCCGCATAGTATTTGGCACTGACGCCGAAAATCCGGATCTGTTCCCGCTCGGCCATGTCCCATAGCACGGAAGGCCCGGGTGAGAAGGGCGAACCGTCGAACAGCACCACCGTCGCTCCCAGGGCAAGACTGCTCACTACCCAGTTCCACATCATCCAGCCACAGGTGGTGTAGTAGAAGACCCGGTCCCGTGGGCGGATGTCCGTGTGCAGGCCCAGTTCCTTGAGGTGCTGTAACAGGGTGCCGCCGATGCCATGCACAATGCACTTGGGCGCGCCGGTGGTGCCGGACGAATACAGAATGTACAGCGGTGCGTTGAAGGGCATCCGTGTGTAATGGGTTTCCGGCGCGGTATCGAAGACATCATCCCAGTCAGCGCCCGGCGCATCGTCCCGCCAGGGAAGGCCATCGAGGTTGTCGACCCGGATCAGGCGGCGCAATGTTGGCAGCTCATCGCAGATGGCATCGACCCGTTCGCGGGTGTCGATCGGTTTGCCGTTGTACTGGTAGCCGTTGATGGCAATGAGGACTTTGGGTTCGGTCTGACCGAACCGGTCGATCACGCCATGCAGACCGAAGTCGGGCGAGCAGGACGTCCAGACGCCGCCGAGCTGACTCGTGGCCAGCATGCCGACAATCGCCTCAATCCCGTTGGGCACGAAACCGGCGACCCGGTCACCGGGCTGAACCCCTTCCTGTTTGAGAAAACCGGTCAGCAACTGGGACTGACGCCGCAGTTCCCGGAAGGTCAGGGTCCGGCGTCGACCGTCCTCCCGGTGCTCAATCAGGGCCGTGTCCTCCGGGTTGCCGGCGGCCAGCAGATTCTCCGCAAAATTGATTCGAGTCTCGGGGAAAAACCGTTCCCCGACGACTGGCGCTTCCGTCTCGGTCACCGGGCCGTCCCACGACGCCTGAACATTGAAATAGCGCGCAATGGCCGCCCAGAACTCTGAGTGGTTGTCGACGGTCCAGCGGTGGAACGTGTCGTAGTCGGCCTCGACCGGTGCCTGCTCTGTGGCCAGTTGACGCCGGAAGTCCATCAGCCGGCTGTTATCGATCCGGTTCTGGTCGGGTTGCCAGAGAATACGGTCGCTCATGGTCGTCAGTCGTGCTCCAGTCTCGGTAGTCGTTCAGGGGGATGGGGCCAGGGCGCGCCCCACGCGTGAGGGGTTGGCGCGGTTCAGCCGGTTGCAGATGTCATTTCCCAGCGCCGCAACGGCGTTCAGATCAACGCCGGTTTCCAGGCCTTCACCCGCCAGCAAGTAAAGCACATCCTCGGTCGCCACGTTGCCGGTTGCCCCGTGGGCATAGGGGCAGCCGCCAAGGCCGGCGACGGCGCTGTCGAAGGTCCGGATGCCGCGTTCCAGTGCGGCGTGGATGTTGGCGATGGCCTGCCCGCGGGTGTCGTGGCAGTGCAGGGCCAGCCGATCCGTCGCAACGAGGGGCATGACGGCATCCAGCAGCCGGTGGATCTCGCGCGGACGGGCCACGCCGATGGTATCCCCGAGGGACACTTCGTCGACCCCCAGGGCCATCAGTTGCTCGACAACGTCCGCGACCTGCCCCGGTTGAATCGGTCCTTCATAAGGGCAGCCCACAACGCAGGAGACATACGCCCGGACGGGCTTGCCTGCCGAGCGGGCGCCGGCGACAACGGGCCGGAAGCGTTCGATGCTCTGCTCAATGGAGCAGTTGATGTTCTTCCGGTTGAAGCTCTCAGAGGCCGCCGTGAAGACGGAAATCACATCGGCGCCATTTTCGAGCGAGAGATGGAGTCCCTGATCGTTGGGAACCAGTACTTCCGCTGTCACACCGTCCCGACGACGGATCGCGCCCAGCACCTGATCGGTGTTGGCCATCTGGGGTACCCACTTCGGGGAGACAAAACTGCCCGCTTCGATCCGGCGCAGCCCGGCGTCTACCAGCCGATTGAACCAGTTCGCCCGGCGGTCCGGTGCGACGGGAGAGGGCTCGTTCTGGAGCCCGTCCCGCAGGCCGACTTCGACGATCTCGACGCGGTCATTACTCATTCGCTTGTCTCCTGATCCGGCTCGAAAGCCACCAGTTCCTGGCCGGCGCCGACCGAATCGCCCATCCCGCAATGGATGGCCGCCACGGTACCGTTAGCCGGCGCACGCAGGGTGTGCTCCATTTTCATGGCCTCCATGACCACAAGCGCGGTACCCGCTTCCACCCAGACGTTGGCCGTACCGGGCACATCGGTAATTCGCCCGTGCATCGGCGCATGCAGCGCGTTGTCCTGGCCGTCGGATTCTTTCTGTTCCTCCGGGTGGTTGACCAGGGCCGTCCAGTGGTTGGCGTTCGCGAACACGCCCAACTGTTCGCCATGGGCACACGATGCCAGAACCACGTCGCGTCCGCCCAGTGAGACGATTGTCTCATCGGCATTGGCCCCTGGCCGCCACCGGATCGTCTGTACCGGCCGGTCAGCGTCGAGATGCAGGACCGCCCGGCCCGGCGCCTGCAGCTCGTAGTTCAGCCGCCTGTCTGTCTGACCGATGCTCAACTCGCAGGGCTGCTCCCGTGGACCGCCGAGTCGGAAGGCGTCGGCGAAGGACCACGGATCCGCATCGGGCGTTGCGGCTGTCCGCTGATACCACGCGAGCCAGGTCAGGGCCTGTTGCTCGTCGTCCGTGAAGGGTGTCGCGTGTAACGAGTCTTCATACTGCTCGATAAAATGCGTGGTCAGGTCGGCGCGGGCAAAGGCCGAATGCGACAGTACCCGGTGCACGAACCCGGTGTTCAGGGTCACGCCCTGAGCCCGGTAACGGATCAGCGCGTCTGAAAGACGCCGACGGGCCGTCTCCCGGTCCGGCCCCCAGGCGATGACCTTCGCGAGCATCGGGTCGTACCAAGGGGTGATGGACAGTCCTTCGGCGACGCCCGAATCCACACGCAGCCAATCCGTCTCCTGCGGTTCCTGGAGCCGGTACAGTGTCCCGGTTGCCGGCAGAAAACCGTTGTCAGGGTCCTCGGCGTAGACCCGCGCCTCCATGGCGTGGCCATCCCGTGACAGGTCCGCCTGCGCCCAGGGCAATGGTTCGTTGGCCGCCACGCGGAGTTGCCATTCCACCAGATCCAGTCCGGTAATCATCTCCGTGACCGGGTGTTCCACCTGAAGCCGGGTGTTCATCTCCATGAAGTAGAAGTGCCCACCAGGTTCGTAGAGAAATTCCACGGTGCCTGCGCCGGTATAGCCAATGGCTACGCCGCACCGGATCGCGGCTTCACCCATCGCCTGACGTACGGAGTCGGACAGACCGGGCGCGGGCGCTTCCTCGATGATCTTCTGGTGGCGGCGCTGCACCGAGCAGTCCCGGTCAAACAGATAACGACCGGCGCCGTGGCGATCAAACAGGACCTGGACTTCGACGTGCCGGGGATTTTCAAGGTAACGCTCAAGCAGGAGGTGAGGGTCGCCAAACCCGGATTCGGCCTCGCGTCGTGCCGAGGCGATGGCTTCGTCCAGCTCGTCCGGCCCTCGCACAACGCGCATGCCCTTGCCGCCGCCACCCGCGCTCGCTTTGATGAGCAGCGGGTAGCCGGTGTTGTCCGCCTCGGCCCGTAAACGCTCGTCGCTTTGTTCATCGCCATGGTAGCCGGGCACCAGTGGTACATCGGCCTCGGCCACCAGCGCCTTGGCGGCGCTTTTGGAACCCATGGCCCGGATCGCTGAGGCGGGCGGGCCGATAAAGTGGATGCCATGGTTGGCACAGGCGGCCGCCAGATCGGTGTTTTCCGACAGGAAGCCATAGCCAGGGTGAATGGCGTCGGCGCCGGTATCGCGGGCGGCCTTGATTATGGCATCCACGTTCAGGTAACTCTGGCTGGCCTCCGCGGGACCGATGCGAACCGCCTCGTCCGCCGCCAGCACGAACGGCGCATCGTGATCAGGGTCGGAAAAGACAGCGACCGTGTGAACGCCCATTCGGCGAGCGGTCCGCATGATGCGGTGGGCAATCTCGCCGCGGTTGGCGACCAGCAGGGTGCGGATGGGCGTCTCAGTCATACTGGCTCTCCTTTACCCAGCGGGCAGGGCGCTTGTCGAAAAAGGCGGACAGCCCCTCCTGGGCTTCATCACCGGTTCGCAGTCGGGCGATCTGGCGTGCCGTGAAGTCCATCAGATCGTCGTCGGGCTGATCCTGCCCGATGCAAGCGATCAGCGTCTTGCAGGCAGCCAGCGCTTCAGGGCCGTTCTTCAGTAGCCGATCCAGCATGGCATCGATAGCGTCGTCCAGATCGTCGTCGGGAATCACCTGATGCACGAGATTGAGATCAACGGCCCGCTCCACATCAATTTCCTCGGCGCTGAGGAAATAGCGCCGTGCCTGACGGAGCCCCATAGCGCGAACCACATAGGGGCCGATGGTGGAGGGGGCCAGCCCCAGTCGTGTTTCGCTGAGGCAGAAGCGAGTATTCTCCGCGGCCAGGACGATGTCGCAGCAGCTCACGAGCCCTAGTGCACCGCCAAACGCCGCGCCCTGGACGCGGGCGATGGTGGGGGCAGGGAACCGATCAAGCGTATCCATGAGCCGGGCGAGGGTGCGTGCGTCGTCAATGTTCTCCGCTTCGGAGAGCTGGGCGCTCTGTTTCATGTAGCCCAGGTCCGCACCGGCGGAGAAGTGTCGGCCTTCGCCGGCGAGCACGAGTGCCCGGCATTCCGGCGCGTCCCTGGCCTGGTCCAGGGCGTCAATGAGCGCGGCAATGATTGGCCCACCGAAGGCGTTGCGTTTATCGGGGCGGTTGAGCGTGACCCAGGCCACGCCGCGATCATCCATTTCGTAGAGAACGGTTTCGTCGGTCATGGTCACATCCGGAAAATGCCGTAGTGAGTGTCTTCAGGGGGCGCATTGAGCGCAGCCGAAAGGCTCAGGCCCAGTACCCGCCGGGTGTCTGCCGGGTCGATGACGCCGTCATCCCACAGCCTGGCGCTAGCGTATTGCGGCGTTGACTGGCGTTCGAACTGCTCGACGTAGGGTTGTTTGAACGCCGCTTCTTCGGCGTCCGTCCATTCCTTCCCTTTGCGTTTCAGCCCGGCCCGTTTGACGTCGGCCAGTACGCCGGCGGCCTGCTCGCCACCCATCACCGCGATGCGGGCATTGGGCCACATCCACAGGAAACGGGGTTTGTAGGCGCGCCCGCACATGCCGTAGTTCCCCGCGCCGTAACTGCCACCGATGATGACGGTGAGGCGTGGGACACGGGAGCAGGCAACGGCTGTCACCATCTTGGCGCCGTGCTTGGCAATGCCGCCGTGCTCGGCCTCCTTGCCGACCATGAAGCCGGTGATGTTCTGGAGGAAGATCAGCGGGATCTTCCGCTGGTTGCACAGCTCAATGAAGTGCGCGCCTTTCTGGGCGGATTCAGAGAACAGGATGCCGTTGTTGGCGACAATCCCCACCGGCATGCCGTACAGATGCGCAAATCCGCACACCAGCGTCGTCCCGAAAGAAGCTTTGAACTCGTCGAACTCCGAGCCATCCACCAGCCGGGCGATCACTTCGTGCACGTCATAGGGCGTCCGCAGATCCGTCGGAACCACACCGTAAAGCTCTTCCGCCGGATAGAGCGGTTCCTCCGGTGTCTTCATGGTGAGGCTCGCCGGTTTGCGATGGTTGAGGTTGGCGATGCAGTGCCGTGCCCGTTCCAGCGCTTCGGTTTCCGAATCGGCCACATGATCGGCCACGCCGGAAATGCCGCAGTGCACGTCCGCACCGCCCAGTTCTTCGGCGCTCACGGATTCGCCCGTAGCCGCTTTCACCAGTGGCGGTCCGGCGAGAAAAATGGAACTCTGACCCCGCACCATAATGCTTTCATCGGCCATGGCGGGTACGTAGGCGCCGCCGGCGGTGCACAGGCCCAGCACAACCGCAATCTGGGGGATGCCTTTGGCCGAGAGATTGGCCTGGCGGTAGAAGATGTGGCCGAAGTCGTCCTCGTCCGGGAACACCTCGTCCTGCCGCGCCAGGTTGGCGCCGCCGGAATCCACCAGATAAATGCAGGGCAGGCGGTTCTCTTCCGCAATCGTCTGCGCCCGCAGGTGTTTCTTGACCGTCAGCGGATAGTAGGTGCCCCCTTTCACGGTCGGGTCGTTGGCGACGATCATGCACTCGACGCCTTCCACACGACCAATGCCGGCAACCGCACCGGCCGCCGGCACCTCTTCTTCGTAAACGCCCTCGGCGGCGAACGCACCGACTTCCAGGAAGGGAGAGCCGGGGTCCAGCAACCGCGCGATGCGCTCGCGGGGCGGCAGCTTCCCCTTGTCCCGCTGGCGCTGTTGCGCCTGCTCACCACCGCCGAGCGCGATGCGTTCGCGCTGTTCGCCCAGCTCGGTAACGAGGGCGGTCATGTCGGCGTGTCGGTCGCGGAATTCCGCGCCGTCGCGGTCAACTTGTGTGTGAAGCACGCTCATGATGATTCCTTGAACAGTTCCCGGCCGATGAGCATCCGGCGGATTTCCTGGGTGCCGGCGCCGATCTCATAGAGCTTGGCGTCCCGTAGCAGACGGCCCGTCGGGTATTCGTTGATGTAGCCATTGCCGCCGAGGATCTGGATGGCTTCCAGGGCCATCTTCGTGGCACGTTCGGAGGTATACAGGATGGCACCGGCGGCGTCCTTGCGGGTGGTTTCACCCCGGTCGCAGGCCTGCGCAACGGCGTACAGGTAGGATCGCGAGGCGGCCAACTCGGTGTACATGTCCGCCAGTTTGGCCTGGATCATCTGGAACTCGCCGATCGGCTGGTCGAACTGTTTGCGTTCGTGAACGTAGGGCACGACCTCGTCGAGGCAGGCTTGCATGATGCCGACGGGGCCACCCGAGAGCACCACGCGCTCATAATCGAGACCGGACATCAGCACCTTCACACCCTGGTTTTCGCCACCCAGGATGTTCTCTTCCGGAATCTCAACGTCCTCGAAGATCAGCTCGCAGGTGTTGGAGCCGCGCATGCCCAGCTTGTCGAGTTTCGGCCCCCGGGAGAAACCGGGCCTGTCGCGTTCGACAATAAAGGCGGTGATGCCGTGGGGCCCCTTGTCGGCATCCGTCTTGGCGTAGATCACGTAAGTGTCGGCGTCCGGGCCGTTGGTGATCCACATCTTGCTGCCATTGAGGATGAAGCGGTCCCCCTTGCGGTCGGCACGCAGTTTCATGCTGACCACGTCCGAGCCAGCGTTGGGCTCGCTCATGGCCAGGGCACCGACATTCTCGCCGGAAACCAGCTTGGGCAGGTACCGGGCGCGTTGCTCGTCCGTGCCGTTGCGGAAGATCTGGTTGACGCAGAGGTTGGAGTGGGCGCCATAGCTCAGGCCGATACTGGCGGAGGCGCGACTGATCTCCTCCATGGCGATCACGTGGGCGAGATACCCCATGTTGCTGCCGCCGTATTCCTCGCTGACGGTCATGCCCAGCAGCCCCATCTCGCCGAGGCGAGGCCAGAGGTCGTTCGGGAAGGCATTCTCCTGATCGGTTTTCTCGGCAATCGGTGCGATCAGGTCGGTGGCGAACTGGTTGACCTGGTCACGGAGCATGTCCGTGGTTTCGCCCAGTCCGAAGTTGAGGGATGTGTATTGGCTTTTCATGATGGCCTCGACTCTTGTGGTTATTGGATGGCGCCTTACTGATCGACGGCCTGGGCCAGTCTTTGCGGCGCGGGTGCCTCGTCATTGCGGTGATCACTGCCGCGGAGGGCTTCCAGGCAGCGTTCTTCGGCCGCGTCCAGCTCATTCTGCATGTCCTGGATGTCCAGCAGCTGCTGCTGAAGTGCCTCGCGACGGTTCAGAATTTTCTCCCGCAGAGCGAGCAACTGATGGATGTTGTCCGACGTCGGGTCGTACATCTCGATCAATTCACGGGATTCGGCGAGACTGAACCCGAGACGCTTGCCCCGCAGAATCAGCTTGAGCTTGACCCGGTCGCGGTCGGTATAGAGACGGGTCTGCCCCTCCCGTTGGGGGTGAAGCAGGTCGCCTTCCTCGTAGAAACGGATCGTCCGGCTGGTGACGTCAAACTCCCGGGCCAGATCCCGGATGGTGTAGATCGCTTTCTTCTCGCCCATGTTGTGATGTTCCTCTGACGTTTACGTAAACGTAAACCCGAGGGCGGGGAATGCGCAAGCATTCTTTTCGGTTCGCAGAGGAAAGTCGTAGGAACGGGGGAGAGACCGGCCACTCTGTTGCCGATGTCCGAGTCTTTCCGCGGATTCCGTGGCTTAATTGGAGTTCTGACGCAGCCGCTCGCGAAGTTCCTCCAGCCGTTGGCGTACCTGTTCCCGGCGTGGATCGGAGCGGCGTTGGGCGTTGGTGCGGCTCTGGGAGGCAGAGGGCGTGGTGGGAGTGGTCCGGCTGGCCGTCTGCACCGAAGCGCCTTGCTCATCCTCTTGCGGGAACGTCAGCGTCTCCAGTTGACCGCGACGTTCAATGACAATGCGGCGGGGGTGGATGGCGCGAAGAGTGGCCTCTCCGGGCAGGGTGTCTCCGAGTGTGTAGGCTTCCGTCTGACCGCGTGAGTCTTCAACCAGAGCGCTGGCGGGCGCTTTCTCGTCGCCGGCCATGGCGCCCCGCAGAGTGAGTCGGAGATTGGTTTCCGGCAGATCGTCGGTTTCGACCGGCTCCGGATCGCTGTTGTCGCCTGCCTTGCCAAAGAGGTTGACCGACGTCAGTGGTGGGAGCTCCGCCTGCCCGGTTTCTGCCTTCAAGGGCTGTCCGCCGGCGTCGGGCTCGGACCCGATCGCCGCCTCGGACCTCAGTTGCATGAAGGCCCATCCCTGCCAGCCCAGTGAGGCCAACATACCGGCGGTCAGCAGGGCCGTCAGAAGCCAGGGCAGTCGTTGGGTCCATTCATTCATCGGTCAGTGGTGACTCCGTTCAGAGGTCAGCCCGGCGTTTCCGGGATGCCCGCAGTGATTGAGTGCCGTATAGTGGCGGTTTTGGGAACCAGTGAACAAGTCTGCAATACAACGGTCCAAGAAGTCTGTTAAGGGTTCCATATCCCTATGATAATCTTTGCGACCGGGTTGGAACGGATCAAATGGACGATAGATTGACTCAACACGAAGAACAACCACCCATGCAGGACGCGCCGGTGGCCCGTTTGCCATTTGCTTTCGCCCGACGGCATGGCGTCATCCTGACCTGCGACGACCACGGAGCGGCCACGATCCTCGTTCGTCCGGGGGCGTCCACAGCCGCGTTGGCGGAAGCCAACCGCATCAGTCAGGGCCAGGCACGTTTCCAGACAATTGATCCGGACTCCTTCGATGAAGCGCTGAACGAGGCTTACCAGAACGACTCCAATGAAGCCATGCAGATGGTGGAGGGGATTGGCGATGACATGGATCTGGCGAGCCTCGCGGACTCCGTGCCGGAGACCGAGGATCTTCTGGAGCAGGAAGACGACGCGCCGATCATTCGTCTGATCAACGCCATCCTCACCGAGGCTGTTAAGACCAATGCCTCGGACGTCCACATCGAAACGTACGAAAAACGGCTGGTGGTGCGCTTTCGCGTCGATGGTGTCCTCCGCGAAGTGGTTCAGCCCAAACGGGCCCTCGCACCGTTGCTGGTGTCGCGGATCAAGGTTATGGCGAAACTCGACATCGCCGAGAAACGCGTCCCTCAGGACGGCCGCATCTCGCTGCGGGTGGCCGGCCGGGAAGTGGATATCCGGGTCTCCACCATGCCCGCATCCAACGGCGAACGCATCGTGCTGCGTCTGCTGGACAAGCAGGCGGCCATGCTGAATCTCGAGTCACTGGGCATGATGCCCCGTGACCTCGAACTGATGAAACGCCTCATTCACCAGCCTTACGGCATCCTGCTGGTGACCGGGCCGACCGGTTCGGGTAAATCCACATCGCTCTACGCTGCCCTGACCGAGATCAACGACCGCAGCCGCAACATCCTGACGGTGGAGGACCCGATTGAATACAACCTTTCGGGCATCGGTCAGACCCAGGTCAACACCAAGGTGGACATGACGTTTGCCCGGGGCCTGAGGGCGATCCTGCGCCAGGACCCCGATGTGGTAATGATCGGTGAGATCCGGGATCTGGAGACCGCGGAGATCGCCGTCCAGGCCAGTCTGACCGGCCACCTGGTGATGTCGACGTTGCACACCAACACGGCGGTGGGCGCGATCACCCGGCTGATCGACATGGGCATTGAGCCGTTCCTGATTTCCTCCAGTCTGGTGGGCATCCTGGCCCAGCGTCTTGTTCGGGTTCTGTGTTCGGAATGCCGTGAGCCCCACAAGGCGGATGAAGAGGAGTGCGAATTCCTGCAGCAGGATCCCGACAATCCGCCGACCATCTACCGGGCCACCGGTTGTCCGGAGTGCAATCAGCTGGGGTATCGCGGTCGGCTGGGGATTTACGAACTGGTTGAAGTGGGGGAATCGCTGCGCAACCTGATTCACCGGAATGCCGGCGAGCTCGATCTTGAGTACGAGGCCCGGCACCATGGGCCGAGCATCCACGCTGACGGCGTTGCCAAGGTTCTGGATGGGCGGACGACAATCGAAGAAGTCCTGCGCGTTACACATCGGAGCTGATTACCATGCCAGCGTTTGATTACAGCGCGCTGGATTCGCGCGGGAAACAGAAAAGCGGCGTATTGGAAGCGGACAGTGCCCGCGCGGTTCGCCAGCAGTTGCGGGAAAAGGGGTTGACGCCGCTGTCGGTGGACGCTTCCAGCCGCTCGCGGAACGGGGGCAGGAGCCAGATCAGCTTTGGCCGTGGTGGCAGCAGTCTCAGCGCGGCGGATCTCGCGCTGGTCACGCGCCAGATCGCCACACTGATCCAGTCCGGGATTCCGGTTGAGCAGGCGCTGTCCGCAGCGGCCCAGCAGTCTGAGAAACAGAAGCTTGAGAGCATGTTGGTGGCCATCCGGGCGAAGGTGATGGAAGGGCACACGCTGGCGGACAGTCTGGCGGAGTTTCCCCGGGCATTCCCGCGGCTGTTCCGGTCCACCGTTGCCGCAGGGGAGCATGCCGGTCACCTCGATCTGGTCCTGAACCGGCTGGCGGATTACACCGAGGCCCGGCAGGAGGCCCGTCAGAAGATTCAGCTGGCGGCGATCTATCCCATCATACTGACGTTTGTGGCGCTGGCCATCGTGGTCTTCCTGCTGACCTACGTGGTGCCGGACATCATCGAGGTGTTTGTCCGTCAGGGGCAGGAGCTACCGACTCTGACGCAGGCATTGCTGGCGATGTCGGACTTCCTGGCGGGGTACGGCCTATATCTGCTGCTGCTACTGGTGGTGGCATTCATCGGGTTCCGTATGGCATTGCGCCAGGAACGGTATCGATTGCGTTACCACCGCATGTTGCTGCATCTGCCCGGCCTGTCCGGGATGACCCGTGGCGTCAACACCGCCCGGTATGCCAGTACGCTGGCCATCCTGACCACCAGTGGGGTGCCGCTGGTTGAGGCCATGCGGATTGCGGGGGAAGTGCTGTCAAACGATTATCTGCGGCAGCGTCTTTCGGAGGCGGCCCAGACGGTCAGTGAGGGCGGTAGCCTGCAGAAGGCGCTGGACAACACCGGCTATTTCCCACCGATGATGCTGCACATGATCGCCAGCGGGGAATCCAGTGGGGAGCTGGACAACATGCTCGAACGCACCGCCCGCATGCAGGAGAATACCCTGCAATCAAAGATTCAGACGATGGTGTCACTGTTCGAACCGCTGATGCTGCTGGTGATGGGGGGTGTGGTGCTGATCATCGTGTTGGCAATTATGTTGCCCATTCTGAATATGAGTAATCTGGTGGGCTGAGGACGGGTGTCCATAGCGACCAAACCCATTGCAAACAACCAAGGGATGAAGAAAACGATGCGTCGATCCGACGGTTTTACGCTGATTGAAATCATGGTGGTGATGGTGATTCTGGGCCTCCTGGTTGCCATCGTTGCGCCCAACATCATGGGCCGCAGTGACGAGGCGCGGGTGACCGTGGCGAAGACACAGATGGGCAACATCGCCAATGCCCTGGACCTGTATCGACTGGACAACAGTCACTATCCGTCCACGCAGCAGGGCTTGCAGGCGTTGGTAACGCGCCCGTCGGGCAGCCCCGAGCCCAGCAACTGGAATCCGGAAGGGTATCTCAACAGCGTGCCGATTGACCCCTGGGACAACGAGTACCAGTACATCAGTCCGGGTACGGAAGGCCCTTATGATCTGTATTCCTACGGTGCCGACGGCCAGGAAGGTGGCCAGGGGATCAACGCGGACATCAGTGTCTGGGATACCGAACAGCAACAGCAATAAGGTCTGGCCGGAGCGGGTGTGAGACGTCGGAACGCGGGGTTTACGCTGATTGAAATCATGGTGGTACTGGTCGTTGTCGGCCTGCTTGCCGTGATCGCAGTCGTGAATCTTGGCTCCGGCGGGCAGCGTCAGGCGCTGGAGAATGACATCCGGGAACTGTTCCTGCTCATGCAGACCGCCTCCGAGGAAGCGGTCTTCAATAATCAGGAGCTGGGTGTGCGCGTGACGGATGAGGGCTACCGGTTTCTCGCGCTCGATCCGCTCGAAGAATCCTGGGAGCCGCTCGGCGAGCGACTTTTCGAGCCACGGCAGTGGTCCGAGGGTGTGGTGGTGACGCTGGATGTGGACACCTCGTTACCGGGCCTCGCCTCGGGAGAGGACGATGGCGGAGAGGAGGAGGCGCTCCAACCCGACATCGTGTTCTTCTCGAGCGGCGAAAGTACCGCTTTTGAGTTGGTTTTCAGCCCGCGTGGTCGGGACGAAGTCCGCCACCGCCTGGAGACCGACGGTCTCGAGCCGATTGAGTGGCTTCGCCCCGGCGAGTCCGATGACTGGGAAGAGGAGTAACGCCATGGGTTCGGCAACGGCACCATCCGCCCAGCATGGCTTTACCCTGATTGAGGTACTTGTCGCGGTACTCATCTTCGGGCTGATTGCCACAACCGTCTCTGAGGTCGCCTCCAACTACATCGGCAGTTTTGAACGGGTCCGGGACAAGACCCGCGCGAGCTGGATTGCCCAGAATCGTATGGCGGAGCTGCACCTTGCCGAGAACTATCCGTCGGTGTCGGAGAAGACCGATGAGCTGACCTTCGGCAATACTGACTGGGAAATCGATCAGGTCGTGAGTGCCACCCAGGAACCACGCATTCGGCGTATTGAATTGACCGTCTACCGCCTGACGTCGGGGGATCGGTGGCAGGAGCTGACGTTAACGGGGTTTGTCGGTGATTTCTAACGGCTCCCCGCGCCATGTGACGGGCGTAGCCCGGCAGAACGGTTTTACCTTGATGGAGATGCTGATCGCTGTCGGTATTACGGCGTTGATCGGCATCGGCGTCTGGCAGATGGTCAATGGCGTCATCACGTCGCGGGACCGGGTGGATGCGGCGGCCGGCCAATTTGAAAGGCTGCAGAAAACCATGCTGCTGCTGGAACGGGATATTGGCCAGGTAGTGAACCGACCGGTGCGGGATATCTATGGCGACTGGCAGCCCGCCTTCAGTAGCCGGGAAGAGGCCTGGGAACTGGTCGTCACCCGACAGGGCTGGCGAAACCCGACCGGAGCGCGCCGCAGTCGGCTGCAGAGAGCCGCCTGGGAGTTCACGGGGGACGAGCTTCGCCGCCGCTACTGGCCCATGCTGGACCGGGGCCAGGACACCGAGGGCCGTGATCAGCTTTTGCTGGAAGGGGTCACGGATCTGGCAATCCGGTTCATGGATCGTCAGCGGAACTGGCGTGAGAACTGGCCTGCCGATCAGCGGACCGCTTCGGGTCAGTCCGGGGATGCGCCGGCCGACGCGCTGCCGCTGGGCGTCGAAGTGACGCTGACGCACGAGGATTTCGGTGAGATACGCCGTGTGTTCGTGCTGCCCGACTTTGACCGGAGTTCGGTTCAGTCGGCCATCGACATCGAGGCGGCGGCCCAGGCCGGGTCCGGTGAGGCGGCCAACCGCGGGAACACGGAGTCTGGCAATGGCGGCTCCTAATCAGCGTGGCGTTGCGCTTATCATGGTCCTGCTGGCCATGGCGCTGGTGGTGACACTGGTCGGTGGCATGACCCACCACCAGGCGCTGCGTGTCTATAAGGCCACTCACCAGATGGCGCGGATACAGGGTCAGGGCATCGCGTACGGGGCGGAAGCGTTTGCCAAGCAGATCCTGCGCCAGGACTATGACGAGGATCAGGAAGAAAACCTGTTCGTCGATAGTGCAGAGGAAGTCTGGGCCCAGTATTCCGCCGTCGTTCCGGTCGAGCAGGGCCGGGGTGTGGTTGAGGTCCAGATCAATGATCTCGGCGGTCGCCTGAATCTGAACAACCTGGTGGCGGCGACCGGTGAGGTCAACGAGCAGGCCCGGCAGCGGCTGGACCGGTTACTGACGCTGCTCGAGATTCAGAGCGTCCGCCCGGCAGGTGTGATCGACTGGATCGACAGCAACCGTCAAACGGTCAATGCATACGGGGCGGAAGACGGCGACTATCTGGTCATGGACCCGCCGTACCGGGCGGCGAACCAGCCGTTTGCCGATGTCTCGGAGCTGCGACTGATCGAGGGGATGACCGAGAAGGCCTATCAGGCGCTGGCCCCGTATGTGACGGCATTGCCGGTTTCCGGTACCGGCATTAATGTTAATATGGCGGCGCCTTTGCTGATTCAGTCATTGCACCCGAATCTGACGGCGTCCCAGGCAGAGTCGGTGGTCCAACAACGGGCGGATTCACCGTTCGAGAATATTGAAGAATTCATGGCACTGCCGGAATTCGCGGGGCTGGGGCTGAAGGCCGACGGGCTGGCCGTCCGCACCCGGTTTTTCGACGTCGCGTCCCGCGTGACGTACAACGACAACACGTATCGGCTGGTGACCCGGATGTATCGGGCTCAGGATGGCAGCTTTTCCGTTCTGGGACGTGATGAGGGGCAGCGGAATCTGATCACCAAAGAGCGCTTCTCCGTGTCCGGGGAGGGCTAGCGGGATCACCGGAACCGACTTCGCTCGTCCGGGTTGCGCCGGGGGAGTCTGACAAGGGATTTACCACGCATGTCATACCATCTGTTTGTCCGGCTCACATCCCGGGATCCGGAGGCCTTTCCAGACCCGGGCGACCGGCTCTACGACTGGGAGCTGGTCGATGCCTCCGGAGACAGCCAGCTGAACGGGGCCGGCGACACGCAACAGGCGATCGAGGATGAACTCGCCCGTAACAACCTGGACCAGGTCCGGCTGGTCGGACTCGTTCCCGGCGATGACGTCCTGCTGTGTTACGCCGATATTCCCGCCAAGCAGAGCCGCTTCATCCGTCAGGCATTGCCTTATGCGGTGGAGGAACAGTTGGCCCAGGACGTGGATAGCATGCACCTGGCGCTTGGCGGTCATACCGAACACGGCTACCGCGTTGCCGCAATCGACCACTCGCGAATGGCCGCTTGGCATACCCTTTTCAACGGTTGGGACGGTGCCCGCCTGGCCGCCATCTTTCCCGAACCGGCACTGCTTCCGCTGGGCGATCACGACTGGTGCCTGTGCCTGGACGGGAATCGGGTGCTGGCGCTGAGTCGTGAGGGACAGTGGTTTTCAATGGCGGTGGAAAACCTGCCGGTGCTGGCTCAGACGCTTGCGGTGCCCGATGAAGAACAGGTCAGCAGTACCGTATCGATTCGGTTGATTGGCATGGACGCGGCTCTGGCCGAGCATGATGCCAACGTCCGCGACCTGGAAGGCAATGACCGTCTGGCCATACAGAAGGAGGCCACCAGCGTTCCGCCGCTCCGCCTCATGGCCCAATCCTGGCTGGCGCACCATGGTGATGTAATCGATCTCTGCCAGGGTTCGTTTTCCAGTCGAGGAGGCTCACGGTCGCAGTGGCGTGTCTGGCGCCCAGCCGCCGTAATCGCGGCCGTCTGGTTCATCGCTCAGGTCGGCGTGGAGGTGGGTATGGGCTATTACCACCAGCAGCAGGCCGATCGACTCAACCAGCAGGCCATGGCCATCTATCGTGACGCCTTTCCCCAGGACCGTCGTGCGACACCGAACAATGTCCGGCGCATCCTGAAAGGTCAGTTCCGCCAGGCCGAGCAGAGTAGCGGTGGCACCGCTTTTCTGCCACTGCTTCGCCAGGCCGGTGCCGAATACGACCAGCTCGGTGGCGCCGAGGCGTTGCATTTTGGGTCGCTGAACTACAGCCGCCAGCGGGGTGAGTTGGTCATTGAGCTACGCGCGTCGAATTACGATCGCATGAGTCAGTTACGCAGCGCCCTCGCTCAGAAAGGGCTTAGCGCTGACATCGGTTCGGTGGTGAATGAAGACGACGGTACCCGTGGTCGTCTGACGGTGTCTGGAGGATGAGCATGCAGAAACTCAGTGAGCAACCACTGGTGCGGCACGCGGTGGCCCGGTTCGATCAGCTGCCAAAGCGGGATCAGCGGGCGCTTCAGGTGCTGGGTCTGGCTCTGGCGGTGTTTCTGGTCTATTTTCTGGTCTGGCGTCCTGCCGCGGCCTATCATGAGCAAGCCATCTCAAGTCGCGAGGCGGCAACCGAGCTACTGCGCTGGATGCGTGAGAATCGCGGTGAGATACAGGCGCTGGCCGCCTCTGGCGGGGGCGATGCTGCGTCTTCCGGGATCAGTGGCACCCGCGATCTGATGTCGACCGTCACCCGGAGTGCCGAACAGACCGGTCTGGCCCTGCAGCGCTTCGAGCCCAGTGGCGAAGGCCAGATGCGGGTGTGGCTGGAAGACGCCGATTTCAATCAGGTGGCCCGTTGGCTGGAAACGCTGAGTGCCGAATATGGCATTGTCATTGACCAGGCGGCAGTCGACCGGAACGATCAACCAGGGCTGGTCAGCGTGCGTCTGACCCTGACAACCGGATAATACGATGAAGGCAGAAGCCGATAACAGTGTGGCTGCCACACCCGAGGATGCGGTCGTGGTCCGGCTGGACCGCACGGCACTGAATGAGGCGAAAAGCGTTCTCTATCACGCCTATAGGCAGGAACCGACCTTTCAGTACCTGTTCGAGGACCGCCGTCCGGGTTACGATCAGCGCGTTCGCGCGACCATTCGGGAGCTGATCAGCCTGTACTTCGATCTCGATCAGGACGCCATTGGGCTGATGCGGGACGAAACGCTGGTGGCCGTAGCATTCGTCGGCGAGCCGGATCTGCGGCTTGATCTGGCGCACCGGTTTGCGTGGCGGCTTCGAATGATATTGACGGCCGGCTTTGCCTCGACCCGCCGGTACATTGATTACCATGAGCAGATCCGGGCCCGGCTTCCGGACCAGATGGTGCACCACCTCCCGCTGATGGGCGTCCACCCCAAGTACCAGAACCTGGGGTATGGTCGACTCATGCTCAAGGCGGTTGAGCGCCTGTGCGCGGACAATCCCAGAGGGCAGGGACTGGTGCTGGATACCGGCAACAGTCGCTATCTGCCTTTTTATGAATCTCTTGGGTTCGAGAGTCTGGGGGAAATCCAGCTCGGGAGCCTTCGTGAGTTCCTGCTTTACCGGGAAAATCTCAGCCCGATTGATTGACGGGCGTCTCCCGGCGACATCGATACCAAGCCATTAAGGAGTGATTGTGGCGGAAACATTCGATTTTGATCTGGTAGTGATTGGTGCCGGATCCGGAGGCGTGCGTCTGGCACGGCAATCCTCCCAGCGCGGCGCCCGTGTGGCAGTTGTTGAATCGCGCTATCTCGGCGGCACCTGCGTGAATGTGGGCTGTGTCCCGAAGAAACTGTTCGTCTACGGCTCCCATGTGGGCGAGGACATTGAAGACGGCGCCGGCTACGGCTGGTCCGTGCCCCAGGATCAGGTCCGGTTCGACTGGCCGACGCTGGTGGCCAACAAGAACGCGGAAATCCACCGTCTCAACGGCATCTATGGCAGGCTGCTGGAGAATGCCGGCGTGACGGTTTTCGAGGGAACCGCCTCCCTGGAGGACCCCCACACGATCCGGGTCGGGTCAAAGACGGTGACGAGCAAACACATCACCGTTGCAACCGGGACCTGGCCGGACATCCCGGACATTCCGGGCCGGGAGTGCGTCCTCAACTCGAACGATATGTTCTACCTGCCGCAGCTGCCGAAAGAAGCCGTGGTCTGGGGCGGTGGCTATATCGCCGTGGAGTTCGCCGGTATTCTGGCCGGTCTGGGGGTGAAAACCACACTCCTGTATCGCGGGGATCTGTTCCTGCGCGGGTTTGACCAGGACATCCGTGAATTCGTCGCCCAGGAAATGGCGAAGAAAGGCGTTGACCTGCGCTTCAACACCAACATTGAATCGGTCGAACCGGATGGCGCCCATTACAATGTGCGACTGACCGACGGCAGTGCCCTGAATACCGGTCTCGTGCTCGGTGCGACTGGGCGTAAGGCGCTGGTGGATGGCCTCGGTCTTGAGAATACCCGGGTTGCGTTCACAGACAGTGGCTTTATCCGGACGGATGACCACTTCCAGACGGATGAGCCATCCATTACCGCGCTGGGGGACGTGATCGGTACGCCGCAGCTGACCCCTGTGGCACTGAATCAGGCGATGGTGCTCTCACGCCGGCTGTTTGGCGACGGGCAAGGGGATATGGATTACAACGCGATTCCGACAGCGGTGTTCTGCCAGCCCAATATCGGTACAGTCGGACCGACCGAGGAAGCCGCCCGCGAACAGTATGGCCGCCTGCGGATCTACCGCACCGGGTTCCGGCCGATGAAGCACACCCTGTCCGGCCGGGATGAGCGGGCGATGATGAAGCTGATTGTTGACGATGCGTCGGATCGTGTTGTCGCGGCGCATTTCGTCGGCCCGGAAGTGGGCGAGATGCTGCAGGGCGTCGCTGTTGCTATCAAAAGCGGCGCCACCAAGGCCGACTTTGATGGCACGATCGGCATCCACCCCACCTCGGCGGAAGAGTTCGTCACCATGCGCGAGCCGGAAAGCGTCGGCTGACGCCGGTCCCTACCATCGAGCGGCAATGCCGGGGTCTTCGGCGTTGCTGCTCGACATCCCTCACTCCTCGACAAGCCAGCGGTCCACCATGGCCCGAAGACGGTCCTTGCGCACCGGTTTGGCCAGGTAATCGTTCATTCCCGCATGGCGGCACGCATTTTCGGTGCCCGGCAGGGCATCCGCCGTCAGGGCGATGATTGGCAATGGGTCGCGTTTCTGGGCGGTCTCCCAGGCACGGATGTAGCGTGTTGCTTCGTAGCCATCCATGACGGGCATATGGCAGTCCATGAGGACCAGGGAAAACTCGTGGGGGCTCTCCGTCACCATCGACACCGCGCGTTTACCATCGCCGGCACTGACCGTTTCAAAGCCGAGTTTTTTCAGCAGCGCTGAGGCCACCCGCTGATTCACCTCGTTGTCTTCGACGACCAGTGCCGTGAGACTGCGGTTGGAAGCCCGCTGTTGAGAGGGCTGATGGGTCGTGTCCCGGTCGTCTTCGGTGCCGCCGTCGGACCGCTCGAACGGAACTTCGAAGTAAAAGGCCGATCCGGTACCCGGCTCGCTGCTGACCTCCACGTGACCGCCCATCAGCTCAATGAGTCGCTGGACCAGTGCCAGCCCGATACCCGCACCGCCGAATGGCCGTGTTCCCGACGTATCCATCTGGGCAAAGCTATTGAAGATCTGGCCCACCTGCTCGGCGGGAATGCCGTCGCCGGAGTCCTGAATGCTGCATCCGAGCGCGAGTGCGGAATCGCTGATGGGGTGGTTGGTACAACGAACCCTGATCGCCCCGGCCTGGGTAAATTTGATGGCATTGTCCAACAAGCTGGAAATGATCTGTCGCAACCGGGCGGCGTCGCCGCGGACCTGATCGGAGTTGGGCCAGTCATCGGCAAACTCGACGTGGATCTCGAGCGCTTTCTGTTCGCACTCATGGCGATGGCTGGCAACGCAGTTGTTCACCAGCTCAGAGAGACGGAACGTCTGATGGCTCAGTGTCAGGGTGCCCCGGTCCGCCCGGGAGAAATCGAGGATGTTGTTGATCAGCGTCAGCAAGTCCTCGGTGGCCCGATGCGCGGTGATCATCTGCTCATGCTGACGATGGGAGAGGCTTTCCTCATTCATCAGCTGCAGCATCCCCAGAACCGCATTCAGCGGTGTGCGCAGCTCGTGACTCATCATGGCGAGAAACTGGGATTTGGCCTGGTTGGCCTGCTCGGCGCGCTCTCGCGCCTGTTCTGAACTGTCGAGCATCTTCTCGCGCGAATCCCTCAACTGCTGAAGGTGATAGGCAAGGGCGCCAATGTTCTGGTCCAGTTCCCGAATCTCCCACGATGAGTTCCCGCGTTCCAGCGGTCGAAGCTGGTACTGACCCTGGATCAACTCCCGGACGTTCTGGCTGAGCGTCCGGATGGGGTCGGAGATCCGCTGGGCGACGTGATGGATGATGAGCAGCGTCAGCAGGAGCACGGAGGTTGCGACCACCAGGGAGGTCAGGATGATCTCCAACCGCTGATCCACAAGGATCTGTTCTGAGACGGCGACAGTCACCTGGCCGACACGGACCGCCCCGGTGTCTGAGGCAAACCCGGTGCGGAACCAGTCGGCCTCGGGCCCTTCGCCATCGGAACCGACATCCAGCGGCCGCTGCAGCACATCGGCATGAAACAGGTAGTGCCCCTCGGGCGTTGTGGGTCGCCCGTCCTTGGACTCCCTGCCAAGCAGACGGTCTTCGTTGTCGGAGACCTGTACCCAGGCAATACGGTCATTGGTGAGCGTCCGCTCAAGAATGCGCTGAAGGGCATCGCGGTTTCCGGACACCACCGAGTACTCGACCGCGGGCGCCAGGTGATCGGCAATGACCTGCGTCGTGGAGAACAGGTCCCGGCGTGCGTCCTCAATCCGCGCTGAGGTAAAGAAGATGAGCAGGATCAGGAACATGACGACCGCTGGCACCATGCCGAGCCAGAGCAGTTGCCGGTTCAGTGTGGGTGGGCGCTTACTCATCGTCCACCGCCGTCGTCTGCGTCTGGCGAAGCGCTTTGATCACATCCGCCTTTTCCGGCAGGGGAATATTGAGCGAGCGCGCGACCTGCCGGTTATAGCGAATCAGAAAATCGTCCGGGTAGTCGGAGTCCCCCATACCCCCTTGCGCCCCCCATTCTCGAAGTCGTGTTGCAGCGATTCGGGCGTAGGTTTTCATGGAGGTATAAGTAGAGGCCAGTGCCCCGGCCCGCACGAAGGCCTTCTCCGGGCCAATCAGAATGCGGCTGTTGCGGTAGGTCGTCAGCAGTATTGGCTTGATCGTCTGGCGATTGTAGATCGCCGGGTCGGTGGTTCCGAGCAGAAAATCGCCGTACTGGAGTGCCCGGTTCAGAGTGGCGACGAGTCGGTCGGGCCCGCTAACGGTGAACACTTCCGCTTCCATGTCGTAGTGCCTGAGGCGTTCGAGGAGCCCTTCATACTGTCCGGCCCGGCCGCTCTGTGCCAGAACCGCAACGCGTGAACTCTGGGGCAGGATTTCACGGCCGAGCAGGGCCTGCCGGATGAGCGGCGGATTGCCGAAGATGGCGGTGAGCGGTCGGTCGGTCGTCTGGGCACGGCGCTCAAACTGTCGCCTGGTAAGCATCAGTGCGAGAACCGGGGCACTGGACGAGTGATCCAGGACGCGATCCAGTGCGTTTGCGTCCAGTGTCACGACCGGTTGGGCCGGAGAGTCGCTGGTCTGGTCCTCATCATACGGCCGGACCTCAAACCGCGTGCCAAGTCGCTGCTCCAGCAGCTTGAGGAAATACTGATTGAACGGTTCGTTGTCCGTGCCGACAAGATACACCGTGTGTGGCGCATTCGTTCCGGCATCGTCCATCGATTGCGCGACCGCCGGCCGAATGACTGCCGTTATCAGCAGAATGACCAGCAGTAGGGCGAGAATGGGATGCGCCCGGTCGATGTACCACAACAAGGCGTCATTGCCTCTGCGAGTGAAAACCATAATCCCTGTCTTCAGAACCGGAGACCAACCTCCGCAAAGAACTGGTTCCTGCCCCGGACGTTATTGTTCAGGCTCTGGGGCGGGCTGTCATGAATCTGGTGTTGCATGAGCAACGCCACATCAACGGTCTGATCCGGCCAGCGAAAGGTCTTTGACAGGCGGCCGTCGATTCTCTGGTAATCGCCGTTCCGGAACCGGTCCGTCATATAATAGGTGACTGCCGAGGAGATATCGAAGTCATAGCGTTGGATCCAGGCCAGTGACCCGGAGTGCTGGGCGGTCAGTCGACTCTCCTGTTCCACTGTACGTTGTGGATCAATCCCTGGACCGGTGTCACCAACAAACCGCCCATCCTGATCCATGTAGGCGTAAGTCAACCGGAACTTGGAATCCCGGAACTCAAGCGAGTTCTCAAGCTCAATCCCCTTCTGGTCGAGATCGACGCTGTTGTCGAGTGTCCACTCGTCCACGTTCAGTGTGCCGCTCAGCAGATTCCTCAGATCGTCATCAAAAAAACGGACCTCGGTCGAGAGCAGGCCTTCGCCCAGGCGGAACTGACCGAAGTAACTGATTTCACGGGACACGATCCGCTCTTCCCCGAGATTGCCGGCAGAGACATGCTCCGGGCCGAGCCGGGTCCCTTCGAGAGAGGAAAGTGCCGCTGGTTCCACATCATGGGCCCGATATCCCCAATCGGCATTCTGCTCAAAGGCATCAGGCGTTCGGACCGCTCTGGAATAGACAAAGCGCAGTGTCTGATTTCGCGCGATCTGGAGGTTAGCGGCCACTCTTGGAGAAAAGAAGGTGTCGTCAAGCACGCTGGTTCGCTCAAGGCTGCCACCGCTGTTGACCGTCAGCCAGGAAACGGGGGAATGCTCCAGATTGAAAAACAATCGTCCCTGGTACGTTCTTCCGCCGCCGTTGAAGAAGGTGTCGGATTCGTAGCCATCTTCCCGATACGTCCCTCCCGATACCAGACGGGTGTCGGGGGTAAAGGCGTAGGTGTCTTGGATCTGATATTCCGCACGGGATTCAGTTCGGTTCTGATCCGTGGTCGCTCTCAGAGCGAATTGAGGCGGCTCTATTGGTTTGTCGCAGATCTGTGAGCCGCTGGGGGCTGATGGATCGATGCACTGCTCGACCCGGACGCTCTGGAGTCGTTTATGGCGTTGATAGTTGACCTGGACATGGACCTGGTGTCGGGCACTGAATTCATGAGTCCATTTTGTCTGAAGATAATAGTCATCAACCTGAGTGTCGGGATCGGTAATGGCTCCGAATTCTTCGCCGATAATGTCTTTGTCTTCCTGATCGGTGCCATCAGTGACGCCTGCCCAGAACTCAACGGAATTGGAGGGGGTGACCCACCATACGGAGTCAAAGCTGGCGAACTGGTACCGATAACTGTCATGGAAGTCCGATGGCCCCGGGGGTTCGGCCTCGTAATCAAACCCGTCGTCATCGCGCCGCTGAAAGCTGAGGTGGTACTGGAAATCACCGCGGCCGGCGCCGACTGAGGCGTAGATATCCCGGTGATTATCGGACCCGTACCCAACGTTGACGTGTGCGCCCTGAGCGGAGTCGGGGCTCTTGGTGATGATATTGATCGTGCCAAGAAACGCGTTGATGCCGTAGGCGGCGGCATTCGGGCCGCGGCTGATTTCGATGCGCTGGATGTCTTCCAGGGCGACTGGCATCGCATGCCAGTCCACGTCGGCGAGGCTGGGCTTATAGGCCGTCCGGCCATCAATGAGGACCTGCAGCCGCCGTTGGTCGTAGGCGACCGTCCCATGATAGCTGACCACCGGTTTGTTGCTCCCGACATAGCCCACCGTCATGCCCGGAACAAGACGGAAGATCTCCCATAGATCCACCACGCCGAGCTGACGAATCAGGTCGCCCTGTATGACCGTCGTGGCCCCTGGGACGCGGGATTTGGGTTGCCGGAGCCGTGCGGTGGATAACACTTCCGGCATGGGCCGCTCCATCACGAATTCCCCCTCCGTGCCAGCCACGGATGACGGCGCAGGTGGAAGCGTGTCGGTCGGGTCGTCGGGGGGAGCGGTGGCTGCGTGAGTGGCAGTGACAGCGAAGAGCAGGCTGGTGGTGACGGTGTACGGGAAGCAGTCTTTCATCATCGTCAGTTATACTGTGGGATAGTGGAGCCTCAGGTTCTGGAACGATGTCCAGCGATCTGAGCGCTTCGTCGGACTGGCCCTTATCCGGGTAACGCGCCACATTCTATGAAAGCGTGGCAAAAAAATCCTGTCCCCGCGAACCGACAGCGGGGTGAAACGGAGACGAGCACGATATGACCTGTTGGGAGGTTCTGGGCATCGACCCCACGAACGACCGTACCGCCATCGACCAAGCCTACCAGTCCCAGAAGAAATTCGCCTCCGGTGACGACCTGGAAAGACTGGATGCGGCTTATCGGGAAGCCACAGGTGAGGGCAGCCGTTCCGAGCCGGGCCCGTCCGCCGCACCGGATACCGCGGCCTCGCAGGCATCTGAACGGCGTCCGGCCACGCCGGCCGGCCTGGATGCCCGTGAGGCTCAGGTCAAGCGGGAAGTGGTTCTGCAACTGGAGGCGATGCTCAATGACCGCGTTCGCATGCAGGATGTCGGTATCTGGCGAGCGATCCTGACAGACCCGCCCGCTGACCGGGATGCGATCCGGGAAGCACTTAGCAACGAACTCTACCCACGACTCTATCCACTGATTGAAAAGCGTGAGTTAGCGCCGCCTGTTCTTCATTTCCTGTCGGAATGGTTTGGCTGGGAAGAGCTTGAACAGGCCGCCGGCGAGGAACGGCGGGGCGTTCCGGACCCGATGGCAGGCCCCTCTGGATACCGTGACGTCTCGCCGGAGGAAGACTCAGACGAGTCGCAACGGCCGACATTGCCGAGCTTCTGGCCGGCCATTGTTGGCTGGATTGTTGGTCTGATCGTTCTCACCAGCCTGTTCAGTCAGATTACCGGCTCTTGACCCTGTAACGATTGCAGGGTTTACAACCTGCGGAAACGGATCGTTACGGAGGGTTGTTCATGAGTCATTCCCATACCCATCACCACCATCATCACAGCCCGGTGGAGGGCAACCGGAACCGGGCCTTTGCGATCGGCATTGTCCTGAACACGGCATTCGTGGTGGTGGAAGTGGTGTATGGCATCCTGGCCGACTCCATGGCACTGCTGGCCGATGCCGGGCACAACCTGAGTGATGTGCTCGGACTGGTCCTGGCGTGGGGCGCGGCCTGGCTGGCAGGCCGCCAGGCGACCAAGTACCGCACCTATGGCATGCGCAAGACCACGATTCTGGCAGCCCTGCTGAACGCACTGATCCTGATGGTGGCCATCGGCGGGATTGGCTGGGAATCGGTCCGGCGCCTTATGGACCCGGCGCCCGTGGCCGGTCAGACCGTCATTATCGTGGCACTGATCGGCACGGCCATTAACGCGGCGACGATGATGCTGTTCATGGCGGGCCAGAAGGAGGACCTCAATATCCGGGGGGCATTCCTTCACATGGCAGCGGACGCCGGCGTGTCACTCGGTGTGGCGGTTGGCGGCGCGCTCATCCTCTGGACGGGCTGGCTCTGGATTGACCCGATTCTGAGCCTTGTGATCGTTCTGGTGATCTTCATGGGGACCTGGGGGCTGTTCCGCGAATCCCTCAACCTGAGCCTGGATGGGGTGCCCAGTGGCATCGACCCGGATGACGTCAAGGCGCATCTGGAGGGCATGACGGGAGTGGAGGGGGTTCACCATCTCCACATCTGGGCTATGAGCACCACGGAAAACGCACTGACGGCCCATGTGGTCAAGCCCGACCCGGACGATGATGATGCCTTCGCGCAGACCATCCACGACCGCATGCGGCGCGAGTTTGGCATCGGGCATGTCACCATCCAGTGGGAGCGCGATACCCGGCAGTGCCCCGATGTCTGACTCAACCGGTCGGCATTGATCTCAGCCGGCCGGGCGCATTGGCCCGGGACTCGGACTCGGGAGTTGGAATCACCATCGGATAGCCTTCGGGGAGTGCTTCGACACGGCAGGTCAGTCCATAGACGTCCCTCAGCGTGTCAGGCACGAGGACCTCGCCTGGCGTCCCTTCAGCAACGACCCGCCCGGACTGGAGCAGCATCAAACGGTCGGCAAACTGCGACGCCAGATTCAGGTCGTGAACGGCCACGAGCAATGCCACTCCAGGGGCGGCAAGCTGCTTCAGCTCCCTGAAAATAAGCTGTTGATGCGCCGGGTCCAGAGCCGATGAGCATTCGTCCAGCAACAGAAGGTGCGGGGCAGGGCGCTCCCAGATCTGGGCCAGGACCCGCGCCAGCTGAACGCGCTGTTGTTCGCCGCCCGAGAGCGTGGGAACGAGACGGTCGGCAAACCGGGCGATGTCCAGTCGTGCCATCAGCTCACCGATGATCCGCTGACGGTTTTCGGCGCTTTCCCGGGGGCGACCCAGTGCGATCACCTCCCGGGTGGTCATGGGAAACTGCAGGTCCACCTTCTGGGGCATGACGGCGCGATGCCTGGCTATGTCTGCCCGGCGCCAGTCTCTCATCGCCCGCCCCGCGAAACGGACCCGGTCCGGTGGCACATCGATCTCGCCGGCGAGGGCCCGGATCAGCGTTGACTTTCCAGCACCATTCGGGCCGAGGAGGGCAACCAGCTCACCCGGTCGAAGCGTGAATGACAGGTCTTCGACGATCGGGTGCCCCCCAAGGCAAATGGCGATACTGTGCGTTTCGAGAATCGCGGGCTGCGGTTGCAGTGGTGTCAGGTTGTCAGGCATATCATGCAAACCGATGACGCATCAGGAGGAACAGGAAAAAGGGTCCGCCGAGCAGTGCCATCACCAGACCGATCGGCAGCTCCGCCGGGGCGACAACCACTCTTGCCAGGCAGTCCGCAAGAACAAGGAGCGCGCTTCCGCCCAGCGCACACGCCGGGAGCAGCAACCGATGTCCGGCGCCAAACAGCTGTCGAAGCAGGTGCGGCACGACGAGCCCGACAAACCCGATCAGACCAGTCACCGCCACAGCAGCGCCGACGCCCAGGGCCGCCAGCAAAACGGCACCCCGTTTGACCCAGTTGGTGGAGTAGCCCAAGTGTCCGGCAACGGGCTCGCCCATGAGAAAGGCATCCAACGGCCGAGCCAGCAGCGGCGCGATCAACAATGTTGCCACCATCCAGGGGCCCGCCACCCAGAGGTCCGCCCAACGGGCGTGGGCGAGACTGCCCATGCTCCAGAAGGTCAGTGAGCGCAGGGCGCTGTCGTCCGCGTAGTAGGTCAGCAGGCCGGTACCCGCGCCGGCAATGGCATTGATTGCGATTCCGGCCAGTAGCAGCAGCGCGACGCTGGTCTGCCCCTGTTGATGGGCGATCTTCCAGGCAATCAGCGTCGTCATGGTGCCCCCGGCAAACGCGGCGAGTGGCAGCGCCCATTGCCCGGCAAACTGAGACCAGCCCGCCAGCCCCGACCCGCCGAGGACGATCACGGCAACAGCGGCGAGCGCCGCGCCGCTGGAGACGCCGATGAGTCCCGGGTCCGCGAGCGGATTGCGGAACAGCCCCTGCAGCAGCGCGCCGGACACCGCAAGAACGGCACCGGTGAGCGCGCCAAGAAGCAGGCGGGGGACACGAACATCAAGAACCACAAAGCGTGCTGTCGTGTCGTCGGAGAAGCCCCGCAGGGCCATATCAATGATCTGCCCAACGGCGACGGGATAGGCGCCGCTCGACAATGACAGTATTGACGCGACGACGAGCGCGATCGCCAGCCCGCCATAACCCACCGGGGGTGAGAGTCGCGTCACGCTGTCAGTGTGCATGGGCCGTTGCCTCCCGTTCCGGCACAACCGACGCCAATGCCGCCATCGCATCCGCCAGTCGCGGCCCGAATCCAAGCAGGAACATGGCGTTTTCCGTCAGGTGCTGCCCTGACTGCCACGCGGGCAGGCGCGTCAGCGCCGGCCATTCCTTCGGTTTGAATTGCCCCGGGCTTGCTTCGGCAATGATCACCGCATCCGGCGCCGCGGCCAGAAAGGACTCACGGCTCGCCGGTTTGTAACCGCTGACATGGTCGAGGGCGTTTGTCAGACCGAGTGATTCCAACAATGCATTGGCCGCTGTGTTCTTGCCCGCCAGCATGACGCCGTGATTACCAGCCGCAAGCAGTACCAGCACGCGGGCCGACTGCTTTGAGGCCATCTGGTTGCGAATCCGTTGGATGTCCTCAGAAAGGCGCTGCGCCAGAGTGGCGGCCTGATCGGACCGGTCGACCAGCGCACCAACCCGTCGGATGCGCCGGATCGTCTGCTTTGGCGTTCGGGCCACAGGCAGTTGAGTCACATCCACCCCGGCCTTTTCGACGCGCTCGAGGGTCTTCTCTGGCCCGGCCTCTTCGGTCGTGATCAGGTGGGTCGGTTCCAGTGACAGGATTCCCTCGAGTGGCAGGGCGCGGAGATAGCCCACCCTTGGCAGATCATCGACAACATCCGGCGGATGGTGGCTTGTCGTATCGACGCCAACGAGTTGCTCCGATGCCCCCAGCGCCACAATGGTTTCTGTGATCGCGCCATCCGCGCTGATCACCCGAGGCGCCGTCTGCGCCACCGTTGCGATTGCCCAGAGAATGAGCAGGGCAGTGGTGCGGTGGATTCGATTCAGACGCATGGCGAATCCTCCAGTGCCGACAGTTGCTGTTGCCAAAGCGGATCTTCCGGCTGGCCGGGCTTGCGGGCACCGAAGACGGTCAGCACCAGAACACCGTCAGCATCATAGGCTTCGAGCGAGGAGACGGCCCCATCGCTGGTTGGCCGCCGGACCCGCCACCATTGTGTGATCCCGGACAGGTCCACGTGCAGGTTGAAACCGGGGTCGAGGATGTTGATCCAGTCCCCCATCGGAACCACGTGCTCCACCGGTCCGGTGTGAATCTGAACGATGCCCCGGTTGCCGACAAACGTCATGATCGGGCAGGCCGCTTCACAGACCTGGTGCAGCAATTGGGTCAGCGGGGATTCGCCTTCAGCGGAGTGGTCCAGTCGCAGGGCGTGCTCATCCCCCATCAGCTCCAGTGCGGTCAGTCGGTCACAGTCGTGTCGCTTGAGCATCGCGTTGAAGTGATGGACATCCTTGAGCGTACGCCATTCGGTGCGGAGCGATTCCGCATCGACCACCCCGGCGTCCGCCCGTTTCAGGCGTTCCGGCGCCGTAGCGATCGGGGTGGGGGACGTCTCCGGGGCGGTAAACCGACCCACCAGTGAGTCCCAGGCGTCACCGTTCGTGCGACCGGTCCGGTAGATCTTCTGGATGGCGACGCCATAGGCGTCGAAGAACTGCAGGCTCTCCCGGCGTCCGGATCGGACATGCTCAATCACCCGATAGCCGAACTGCCAGTGGCGGAAGAACACCCGGACATCGATCTCGCCTACCGCAAGTCCCATGGCGCCAGAGCCGCTTGTGCGAAACTCCCCAAAGGTTCCGGTCACTTCATGCACGACCGCATCGTTGCGGGCGAGGATCATGACCTCGCCAACGGTGTGCATCTCTGCCATCAATGCCGGGAAATCCGGTCGCAGTGGCTGAGCGGGCTCCACGGGCCGGGCCCGGACCAACGCCAACTCGCTGACGCCGAGCTGCCGGGCGGCCTCGCGAATACGCAGCCGCGGTTGAGACTCGAGAAGGCGCGACCAGTCCTGAAGAAGATCGGTCCCGCCTTTCGGCGGGACCTGTTGCATTGCCTCTGACATGGTCACTGCTCCGCCCCCAGGTCCACTTCCACCCACCGGACACGGGGATGACCGCTGGTGCCGGCATCGTTGTAGTAACTGATGACCTGCAGGGCGTAGACCGTTGACTGGTCATCCGTTGTGTCCGTGTCAATCAGGTAGACGCGGTAGTTCGGCCAAAGCTGATGCTGGCCCTGAAGGTTGTAGGCGTACCAGGACGAATCCGAAAAAACGCCGCCCGTTGTGTCCGCGCTGTAGTGCGTGGAGATATCGCCGCCTCCCGGAGTGGTGGTCGCGCTCGTGTAGGTGCTGATCTCGCTCCATGCCATGGGGCCGAATACACCGCCGTCGCCATCGCCGGAAACGCCGCTGTTACTACGCAGATAGAGACTGCGGCCCTGGACGCCGACCTTAAGGTCCCAGTTGGCCGTGTCGCAGCCCGTTGTGCTCTTTCCGTTGAAATCAAAGCAGACTTCGCCGCCGCTGGCCGGAATGTTGCCAGCGAAAGAGGCTGACTGTGTGAACTGGCTTGCGCCGGACGGCTGCACGTCAAAGTCGATGGCAAAATCCACATCGCCGTCGGCGGATGGGTAATCAAACTGGTTGACCCGCATTCGCGCGTAACTATCGCTCTCGCCGGCCCGAAGCAGCCAGCCGTTGTCTGAGTTGGCCGATACCGTATGCGTCTGGAAATCGTAGGTGTACCAGGCGTCACCGAACTCGGTGACCACCGCATCACTGGTCCATGACGACGGTTCGCTCATGGAGGCCATAAGGTGCTCGCTCTCGGAGTCGGCCGTTGCGTTCAAAAAGACGCTGGCGTTTGCCGATCCGTCGTCGTTATAGAAGTCCGCCTGTTCCGCCGCCACGGCACCGGCGACATTTCCGGGTCCGGTGTTGCCGCCATTGAGCTTGATGTCGTTCCGCTGGAACGCAAGATGCCAGTCGGTTGATGCTGACGCTTCGGCGGCGGTCAGGTTCAGCGTGCTGCCTGTGTTCAGGTTCAAGTAGATCGATTCGTTGTGATCGCTGGCATCCACCTGCTGACTGGAAACCTCGCGCTGTTGCTGATCGCCGCTGTTGTTTCCGTCTCCGGAGGCGTTGGTGTTGCCGTCATCGTTGGAGACCGTATTGTCGCTGCCGCCACCGCAACCGGCGAGAAGCAGGGCTGAAATGGCAATTGAAAGGGTGGTTCGGGTCATCATGAGAAAGTCCTTCTTTCTTGGGTGATGTCAGGGGGTCGGACCGAAGCTCAGCGTCAGGCCGGCATAGAAGAACCGACCGGACACCGGGCCAAAGTCGTTGTTGTCGTTGAAGTTGCGCTGCTCATCAGTGAGGTTGTCGACCCCAGTGAAAAGGGTGAGGTGATCGCCAATCGATTGATTGAGCTTGATATCGGCGGTGGTGAAGCCCGGCGACTCCGCGCCACTCTCCTGATCGACAAGCTCCGAGCTCTGAGCGCGCATCCGCGCCAGCCAGGAGAGGCCGGGAACCGGGGTCCCGCCGGTCAGTGAGAGGGTGCCATGATGCCGGGGGCGCCTGGTTAACCGCTGACCGGAGTCCAGATCCTCCGTCTCCAGGTAGGTGTAACCGGCGGACAGTTTCCAGTCCCCGCTGAACTGCCAGCCCATTGTGGTTTCAACGCCGCGGGTACGGGCACGGTCGACATTGGCGTACTCAAAGACCTGGACACCGTTCTCGGTGGCGGAGGGATCGCTTTCGGTCTGGATGAGCTGATCGATGTTGTTAAGAAAGGCGTTGACCTCGAACCAGGCTTCCTTGCGGTAGTTCAGCCCCCACCCAAGTTGGTAGCTGTCCGATTCCTCCGGTTGCAGGTCCGGGTTGCCCCGAACGACATACCCCAGCTCACTGTGGTCAAACCGGTAATGGCGTTCCTTGAGGTTTGGTACGCGATAACCGACGCCCCATCCGCCCCGCAGATAAACGCCAATATCCGGGCCATCAACCAGTTCATAGCGACCATTCAGCTTTGGCGCGACGTGATTGCCGAAATCCGAGTCCCGCTGCGCGCGAACGCCAGCGACCAACTCGCTGTGCTCGGTGGCGAACCAGGTGGCCTGAAGCCAGCCCTCCCGGGTGTTGCGGGTAAATGTGCCGTCTCCTGACAGCTCACTCACGCCATCCTTGTACTGCTCAAGACTGGCGCGGGACAGGTCGGTTCCAATCTGGACCTGGTGGCGGTCGAAGGGCTGGAACTGGGTCCAGCCTGACGCCCGTGAGACGGTATGGGTCGACTCACGATGGTCGAATCGACCGAGCGGCGTGAACTTGCTGGTCGTGTCGTCCAGTGTTTCGTGAACCAGGCGCCAGTGCCATTGCGGACCGCTTTCCGGCTGATGGTCACCGAGCAGGGTGCCACGCCAGCGTTCGGCCAGTTCGTCCTTGCCGGCATTCACCGGGTTGCCGGGCCGGGCCAGGACATACCGTGATCCCGCCTCCTCGCGGAAGTAACGGAGCTGGGCCGTCACCTGATGGCCATCACCGGGATGCCATTCAAGGCGGTTGGTGAGATGTGACCGCTCCACGGCGTCACCGGGGCGGGCCCAGTTGTCGGGCTCCGGGTCGATCCCATCCGTCTCCTGCCGCGCCGCCGAGAGCCGCCAGCGCCAGTGACTTCCGCCCAGCGATACCGCGGCGCGCGCATTGCGTTTTGCAACATCGTTGGGATCGCCACTGGGGTTCTGATCACGGTAGGTGCCGCCGTCGAGCGTCAGCGATCCCACCACGCCTTCGGGGATCGGGCGGGTAATGATATTCACGACCCCACCCATGCCCGCACTGCCGTACTGGGCCGATACCGCGCCCTTAACGATCTCGATGCGTTCGATTGCCAGCGTGTTCAGTTGGCTGACATCCATGGATGACCCGGTCGTTGCGGTCATCGGCAGGCCATCGATCAGCACCAGTACGCGGTCCGCGTTCAGGCCCTGGAGCCAGATTTCGTAACCGGATTTCCCGTGAACCCGTCGAAGGAGGAGGCCAGGGACATTCTCAAGGGCCTCTTTGACGGTCTTGGCGTGGGTTTTCCGAATCTCCTCGCCGGAGACGACTTCGGTGCGGACCGGCGTATCGCTGACCTTTCTTGGCGTGCGTGTTCCGGTCACCACGAGTTCATCGAGGGGGAGGCTGGCCTGTTGTTGCTGGGAGGGCTGAGACGGGGCGGCGGCACTGAGGGGGCTCAGGGACAATACCAACAGAACCGTACCAGCACCGACGATCAGATTTTGGCCCGATGGCGTCATCGGAATCTCCCTTCCACCCAATACGAATGCGAGAGATTATCATTCCAGTTCGCTCTGAAGTCAACAGGGCCGAAAAAAGGGGTTATGCGGACCACAGAGTGATAAAAGAGGAGGAAATGAAAAAGCCAGCCCGGATGAGCGGCCTTTGGGGTAGTGACTTGGGGTGATCAGGGCGCCAGAGACACCTGGGATGCTCTCTCCCGATAGGCCATGAAAAAGATCAGCAGCCCGGCGACCGCCGTCGCCGCGCCGACATAACCGGTAAACTGCCAGCCCAGCCCGGCGGTGATCGCCATGCCGCCTAGCCAGGGGCCGATCGCATTGGCGACGTTGAACGCGGCGTGATGGGAGGCGGCGGCGAGGGTCTGGGCGTCATTGGCCACGTCCATCAGCCGGGTCTGGAGTGCCGGTCCAAGCGCAACCATCTGGGCGATCAGAAAGCAGATAATCAGCGTGGTCCAGATGGACTCGGTTGCGAAGGGGAACAGGGCGAGCATCACGGCGGCCCAGAGCAGTAACAGTCCGACGCTGCGGAACTGGAAGCGATCGAAGAGCCAGCCGCCCAGGATGTTGCCGAAGAACCCGCCCAGGCCAAACACCGCCATCGCGATGGGGATCCAGCTCGGATTGACTTCAGTCTTGTTCAAAAGAGTCGGCGCCAGATAGCTGAGAATACAGAACATTCCGGAGAATCCGATGGCGCCGATCGCGAGCGCATACCAGACCTGGGACCGATTGAACGCTTTCAGCTCCCGGAGCGGACTGTTACGGGGCTCGTCCCGGTTCAGCGGCAGAAAAACGACGATCAACGCGACCGTCACCAACGCCACGACGCCGACAAACCCGAAGGAATAGCGCCAGTCGAGAGACTGACCGAGGACTGTGGCGAGCGGGTTGCCGATCATGAGCGCCAGCGTCAGCCCGATCATGACCCGACTGACGGCCTTGCCCCGCTGATGGGGCGGCACCAGTGACGCGGCGACAAGAGCGGCCACGCCGAAATAGGCGCCGTGGGGCAGGCCGGCGATGAAGCGGAATACGAGCAGGCTGTCATAGCCCGGAGCCAACGCGCTGGCGAGATTGCCGACGGCGTAGAAGCCCATCAGCAGTATCAACAGGTGTCGCCGGAAGAAACGGGCACCGAGCACGGCCAGAATCGGCGCGCCCACCACCACGCCCAGGGCATAGGCGCTGATCAGGTGCCCGACCTGGGGTTCGGAGACGCCGAGGTCGCGCGAGACGTTCGGCATCAGGCCCATGATCGCGAATTCGCCGGTGCCGATGCCGAATCCGCCCATGGCCAGGGCGAATTCGATCAAGAGAATCCGAAATCGGGACAGTTGAGACACGGACGATGTGCCGGGCGACATAGACAAGCGCACTCCCTGATCGCTTTCGTTAGCGTGCGACATTAACGAGTGCCGGCCGACGCTGAAAATAGGCGATTCTGCTCATGGCCAACCGGAATACCGGAGGGTGGCCCGGCTCAACGAAGCGCGGAAGAGACGGTCCCCGGCGATGTCCTCAACGCCGTGTTGAGAACGCGATGGCGTCGGCCCGGGTCCATCATGTTAAAGCCAAAAGCCCGCAGATCGGCCGGCCCCGGCTCAAGGCGGATTACCCGTTTGCCGGCACGTTCCAGCAGTGCCACTTCCCGGTCGACGATCGCCGTCATATACCGGCGGACGCCGCGCTCGATCTGAATCAGCGGTGACGCGGACCGGTCCAGTGTCCTGGATGCCATCGGCGCGAGGATGATGACGTCCTCCACGTCGGCGTCCACCAGAATATCGGCGGAGGTCGGGGACGCCACGCCACCGTCGATGTAGCGTCGCCCGTTCAGGGTCAGGGGTGGGCACCAGGCGGGCACGCCGTAAGACGCACACACCGCATCGCTCATCGGGATGGATGGCGCGTCGGGATGACCGAATGCCACCCGGTTTCCGCGATCGGTATCCACCGCCATGAGCCAGGTGGCCGGATGGGTTACCCAGCGCTCGCCGTTTGTGGCGCGGTCAATCAGACGTCGAAACGGCGTCATGTCGAGACGACCGCGCGGCATCAACCCGCTCAGTGCCGTGAGTGGTGACACCTGACGACGGAGGCCTTTGCGCACCAGACCAGGGCCCGTCGTGCCAATGCCGGGTAACGGCGGCAGGGCGCCGCCACTGTCCCGGTCGTGATCCCACCCGCAGCGGGTCCGGTGCTCCTGACAGGCGAGCAGTTGGTCCACTCGCGTGCCACTGCCCAGCAGAGCCGCGAGAACCGCGCCGGCAGAGGTGCCAATGAGAACGTCCGCATCACGGGCATCCCAGTCCAGTTGGCGTTCCAGTTGGTGGAGTGTGGCAATGGACCAGGCGGCACCAGCGACGCCACCACAGCCCAGAACCAATGCCCGGCGGGGTGTTTGTTTATCAGACATCATGAGAAGACCGGTTCGGTGGCCGGGGTCAGGGTGTAGTTGGCGGCGTCGAAACGCTTGAGCATCCGCTTCATTTCGAGGGTGCTCCAGGGGAAGCCCACGCTGTTGACGCCGTTCCGGTCCAGGTAGTAACTGGAGCAGCCACCGGTATTCCAGACGGTGCCCTGGAGATCTTTCTGGACCTTTCGGTTGTAGCGCGTCTGGGCGTTCGCCGTCACTTCCACCCGTTGGAGCTGCTGGTCACGCATGGTTCTGAGGGTACTGAGGATGTAGTCGATCTGTGCTTCGATCACGATAAAGGCGGAGTTGTGACCGATACCGAGATTAGGCCCGAGTACCATGAACGCGTTGGGCAACCCGTGGATGGTGGTGCCGCGGTAGGCTTCCATCCGGTTCTGCCACATCTGGCTAAGTGACTGCCCCTGATCATTGAAAATGCGCTCGGCAATGGGGGGTTCGGTGACAAAAAAACCGGTTCCGAGGATAATCGTGTCCGCCTCGCATTCGCTGCCATCCTGCCCGACAAGGGTGTTGCCGTGCACCGCCTTCAGCCCGGTATTCAACAGGGCCACATTGTCTTCGTTGAGGGCGGGATAGTAGTGGTTGCTCATCAGCACCCGCTTGCAGCCCAGGGTATAGTCCGGGGTCAGCTTGCGGCGCAGGGCCGGGTCCTTGATGGTCAGGCGGATATGGGCCTCGCCCAGCTTCTGGATCTGCCGGAGCAGGGCTGGACGACGAAAGCCCACGCCAAAGCTCTCAAAGCCGCCGTAGAGCATGTGGCGCCATGCATTGAGGGTGAAGGGCAGCTTAAAAAAGCGTTCCTCGACCTTGGGGATCGGGTGGTCTGGCTTGGGCAGCACCCACTGGGGCGTGCGCTGGAAAAGGGTCAGCTTTGAAACACGGGGCTGAATCTCCGGAACGAACTGAATCGCGGAGGCGCCGGTGCCCACCACGGCGACGCGCTCACCCGACAGGTCATGGTGATGATCCCAGCGTGAGGAGTGGAAGAGCGTGCCGTTGAATTCGTCCAGACCGGGGATATCGGGCACGACCGGTTCATGGAGATACCCCGAGCAGGCCACGATTGTCCGCGCAAGGTAGAGCCGGTCGCCGGTCCGCACCTCCCATCGCTTCTGCGCTTCGACCCACTGTGCCTTTTCGACGGCTTCGTTGAACCGGATATAACCAGGAATGCCACGGCTTTCTGCCACCTCGCGGACATACGACAGAATCTCGTCCTGACCCGCAAACGCCCGGCTCCAGTCCGGCTTCTGGGCGAAGGAGTAGGAATACAGGGCAGACGGCACGTCACAGGCACATCCCGGATAGGTGTTGTCCCGCCAGGTACCGCCCAGATCGCCCGCTTTCTCCAGGATGGTAAAGTTGGTGATGCCCGCTTCCTGAAGGCGAATACCCAGTCCAATGCCGCTGATTCCGGCGCCAATCACGAGGACATCGTAAAGGTGGGGGGTGCGGTGTGCTGTCATTGTGTGATCCCTTCGCTTTTGGGGTGATGTCTGATCGCCTGCCAGCAGGCATCCCGGGCGGTCAGCAGGTCCGAATCACCAATCGTGAGATAGCCCTGGGCCTCGGCTTTGAAAATGCCAACAAAACCTCCCCAGAAGAGGGCGATGGCAATGTCTGCGCGAAGCTGGGGGTTGAGGAGCCCGTTCTGCTGGCCCTGAAGAATCATCATGCCCATGGGCACGAGCAGTGATCGCTCGATCTGCCAGCTGTCGTTGTCCAGGTAGGCATGGTGGTCCTGCATTTCCAGAAACCGGAATGCGGCCGGGTTCTGTCGGGCAAAGCCGGTGAGACGATCCCAGAGTTCATTGAAGAGGGCCCGGGACGGCTCATTCAGGTCGACGCCGTCTGTCAGGTGATCCTTCAGGCGCTGTTTGGTATCGCGAAAGACAGCGTTCACCAGCGCTTCCTTGTTCTCGAAATAGCGATAGAGCGTGCCGACCCCGACGCCTGCCTTGCGGGCAATCGGCGGCACCGGCGTCCCGTGCAGACCATGTTCCGCGAACACCTCAAGCGCCGCCTTAATGATTCGGTCCGGTTTGTTGTCTTCGTTCCTCAGGTGCTGCGGCGCCGGCATAAAACGACTCGGGTCCGGAATGAATGTTCATTCAGGTTGCCGCAGCCCAACCCCGGGAGGAATGTCATAACGGGTCAGTATGAGTGAGGAGGCGCGGATTGGCCGTCAGGACGCCGTACCGGCGTCACTTGGCAAAGGACGGCTCAACGGCGCCTTCCTATACTGAAGCGGCTATGGCCCGATGTTCGGATGATTGAACAGTCCGGTTCGCGGTTTGAAATGAGGTGCAACAACAGTTGCCCGCAATAGGAGTTGGCTCATGCCCGTTGATCCCCGAGGCAAAACGATTGTTCTGACCGGAGCGTCTTCCGGTATCGGCGAGGTGGCGGCACACCAGCTTGCGAGACAGGGCGCAAGGTTATGTCTGGTGGCCCGTCGCGAGACGGAATTGAGGCGCGTGCGGCAATCCATCCGGAAAGAGGGCGGCGAGGTCTGGACCTATCCGGCGGACCTGACTGACGAGGACAGTCTCAACGCCTGCGCCGATGCGATCCTGGCCGATCACGACCGGGTTGACGTACTGGTCAACAATGCCGCTCATTCGATCCGTCGGCCGATTACCAAAGCCCTGGACCGCCTCCACGATTACCAGCGCACCATCAACATCAACTACATCGCGGCCGTTGGTCTGACGCTTCGGCTGCTGCCTCGCATGCTGGAGCAGGGCGATGGTCAGGTGGTGAACATCTCCACCCTGTCGTCCCAGGTTCCGATCCCGCTGTTTTCCGCCTACCTGGGGAGCAAAGCGGCGCTGGAGTCTTTCTCCCGCTCGCTGCTGGCCGAAACGGCCCACCGTGGCATCGCCGTCAGCATTGTCTATTACCCGATGGTGCGTACGCCCATGTCCTCCCGTACGAGCATTTATCAGCACATGCCCATGATGAACGTGGCGTCGGCCGCGGGGTGGATCGTCAAGGCCATTCGTACCCGGCAGGCCCGTGTGGGAAGCCCGCTGGGGGTGGCCGGGAGCATCGCACTATCGGCCGCGCCGGGGCCAATCACCCGCCTGACTCAGCCGTTGTTCCGTCAGATGGACAAGCGGTTGGCACGTCGCCAGTCCCGCTCGGATCGTTGAGGTTCTGATAGGCTTCAGAAGCGTTTGCCCACAGTTATTGGCGTCAATGTCGCGGTCAGCCACCCGGCGTATGATTGAGACAGACAAGAGTGCCTGTGATGGCCGAACAACAGACGCCACAACAACGTGACGCAAGGAGTCTGACGATGAACAACGTTGCATCCCTGCCAGCCGCCGGCGAAACGGTGGCCGTCAATCCGTCGAAACGGACCCAGATGGATACGGTGCCCAATACGCCGCTGGAACAGGTTCCGGCGATCTTTGAGCAAGCCAGAAAAGCGCAGGCGGTCTGGGCAAGCAAGTCGTTTTCCGAGCGCGAAAAGCACGTCCGGAAAATGCGCGACTACATCCGGGACAATGCCGACGAGCTGGCGCGTATTGTCAGCGATGGCAATGGCAAGACGCGCTTCGATGCGCTGGCGACCGAAGTGCTGCCGTGCATGCTGGCCTGCAGCTGGTATGGCAAGAACGCGGCTCGTGTTCTGAAGACCGAAACGCGGGAGCCGTCCAGTCTGCTGTGGATCGGTAAGCGCACCGAAATCCGCCACGAACCACTCGGCGTGGTCGGCATCATCAGCCCCTGGAACTACCCGCTGTCCATCCCCTTCGGTGAGATCGTAATGGGCCTGATGGCCGGTAACGCGGTTCTGCTGAAAGTCGCGGCGGCGACGCCGCTTGTGGGTCAGGCCATCGAGCGGATTGTCGCGGCTGGCGATCTGCCGGACGGGCTGTTTCACCACATCGTTGGCTCCGGCGGTCAGGTGTCCACGGCCATGTTCGAGAACGGCGTGGATAAGCTGTTCTTCACCGGCTCGGTTCCGGCCGGCAAGAAGCTGATGGCGCAGGCTGCCGAGACGCTCACTCCCGTCTCTCTGGAGCTGGGCGGTAAGGACCCGATGATCGTCCTTGAAGACGCGGACATCGAACGGGCGGTCAATGGCGCCGCCTGGGCCGGCTATCAGAACGCGGGCCAGTCCTGCGGCGGCGTGGAGCGGGTCTACGTTCATGAATCGATCTATCAACAGTTCGTGGACCGGATGGCCGAGAAAACCCGCCAGTTGCGCCATGGTGCTCCGGACGACCAGTGCGGTGTCGACCTGGGCTCCATGACGACGGCCAAGCAACGCGAAGCGGTCGCCCGTCACCTTGAGGATGCGATTGCCAACGGCGCCAAAATCGTCGCCCAGTCCCAGCCGGTGGGCGATCAGGACGGTGAATTCCACCCGGCCACGCTGCTGACGGACGTCCATCACGACATGACCTTCATGCGGGAGGAAACCTTCGGTCCTCTGGTTCCGATCATGCCGTTCAAGACCGAAGACGAAGCCGTGGCACTCGCCAACGACTGCACCATGGCGCTGACCGCCTCCATCTGGACCCGCAACATCCGGCGCGGCAGGCAGCTCGCCGAACGCGTGAAGGGCGGCGTCGTGGCGATCAACGACCATCTGTACACCCACGGCATGTCCGACCTCCCCTGGGGCGGGCCGGAGGAGTCCGGCATCGGCCGCACCCACGGCCCCGAGGGCCTGATGGAGATGACCAAGCCCAAGGCGGTGAACTGGGACTGGCTGCGTGCCAAGCGCAACCTGTGGTGGTATCCGCAGGACCGTGAGAGCTACAACGCCATCCGCAACGCCATGCACATGGTGGCACCACGCTCACCGGGTGACTTCCTGCGCTCGGCCGGGAAGGTGGTACCGGCGATGGTGAAGAAGATGTACCTCCAGTAGGGCAATCTTGCCTGGCCCGGTTTCTACCGCGCAAAGTCCTGGATGGCGGCGGGCCTATCGGGCTGTTACGGCCGCTATCCAGGAGTCGGCGACTGCGCAAGGCTGGTGGCTGACTCTGCAAAACCTGCGTTTACTTTTATCGAGTTCGGGTGTAGAAACCGGTGCTTGAAAGGGAACGCGGGGGCCTGGCATGGAATCGGGATATCGCTATCAGGCATTGGAACGTTGGTTGTCGCAAGGCATTTGCGACCGACGCTGGCGAGTGGGGGAGCGACTGCCATCGGTCCGCGCACTCTGCCATCAACATCGCGTCTCCAAGGCGACGGTCCAGCACGCGTTACGTCGGCTTGAAGCCCAAGGGCTGGTGGAGGCCCGCCATCGCTCGGGCTATTTTGTCGCGTTGCAACTGGGCGACATAGAGAAGCCCCAACCCGGCGACCTCATCGATGGCCCCCGCTCAGTCAGCGTCAATGACCTGCTTCTGGACATTATGCGCCGGAGCGCGGCATTTGATCTGTTGCCGCATCACGGCTCTGGCGACCTGCCGCCCGGGATCGTGTCGCTGAATCGATCCATCGGGCGGTCTTTGAGACGCCAACGAGGCGAGACCCAGCACTATTACGATGAGCCCGCCGGCGTCCCCGCCCTCAGAGAGCAGTTGGCCCTGCACCACTCACGACGTGGCTGGTCGGCCTCAGCCGATGAACTGTGTATCACATCCGGGTGCCAGCATGCGCTGTTTCTCGCGCTGATGGCCTGTTGCGATCGCGGCGATGTGGTGGCCGTTGAATCGCCGGGATTCTATGGCGTGCTTCAACTGGCCGAGCAACTCGGGCTCCAGGTGATCGAAATGCCGGCCTCAATGGAAAGCGGGTTGGATATCGATGCGCTCGATAAGGCACTGGCACGCTGGGACGTCAGGGCCTGCGTTGTTTCGCCAGCCTTCGCCACGCCGGGCGGGGCGGTTATGCCGGAACCTGCCAAACACCGGCTACTACAGCTCGGGAAGCAGCATGATCTGGCGATCATCGAGGACGATATATACGCCGACACCGCGTTCGAGAGCCCACCGGATCCCCTGAAAGCCCTGGACACGGACAACCGCGTCATACTGTGCAGTTCGTTCTCCAAGAGTCTGTCCCGGGATCTGCGTCTGGGCTGGGTGTCCGGCGCTCGCTGGCATGATCGAATTGTTCACCTGAAACTCGTTACCCAGCTGGCGGGAAGTCGTTACGTCCAACAGGGCGTGGCGTCGTTCATGGCCGACGGGAGTCTGAGCGCGCATCTGCGCAGGCAGCGTCAAGCGCTTCGCGCCAACCGCGACCACCTGATTGGCAAACTGCAGGACTGGCCTTGCGACGTGCGCGTCTGTGTTCCCCGTGGCGGGTTGTCGGTCTGGGTTGCGCTTCCTCACCATGTGGACACCCTCAAAGCCTACCGACCCGCGCTCGCCGAAGGCGTTGTCATCACGCCGGGCCCTCTGTTCTCCATATCCGACCAGTACCGCAATTGCCTGCGTATCAGCTATGCGCATCCCTGGGATGCACCGAGAGCCCGAGCGCTTGAAGGGCTCCCCCGGTTGTTACTCAGGAATTGATCAGCACTTCCTTACTGTCTCGTCTGGTTAATTCGACGACTTACTGAGCCCACTCCCTTCAACGCGACACCACCACGCTGGATCTCGCCTGAGATATCTGTACCGATTATTTCTAGAAAATCTGAGCCTGTATCGATACCCGACCAGTGAGTACGCTCTCTGCCATAGCCGTACCAGGGGAGGGAGCCTGATGAGCGAAACAATTCCTGTTCGAACGATTGAGACACCCCCAAAGAAAAAGCACGACGCAGGACGGATTCACCCGAGGAGTTTTCGTGGGCTCTATCGCCGCCTGCGAATCGCGGGCGGCTCAGCCCTGTTTGCCCTGTTTTTCGGCACCGTCTGGCTCCAGTGGGGCGATCGTCAGGCGGTGCTATGGGACCTTTCCACCAAGCAGTTCCATGTGTTCGGCAGCTCGTTCTGGCCTCAGGATCTGCTTTTGCTCTCTGCAATCCTGATTATCTGCGCGTTCGGGCTGTTTTTCATGACGGTTTGGGCCGGGCGAATCTGGTGTGGTTACACCTGCCCGCAAAGCGTCTGGATGTGGCTGTTCATGTGGGTGGAAAAGCAGGCGGAGGGGGATCGGAATCAGCGCATCAAACTGGACCGCTCACCGACAACGCTTTCCAAACTCTACAAGCGCGCCAAAAAACACGGAGGCTGGCTGTTAATCAGCCTCGTCACGGCGGTCACCTTCGTTGGTTATTTCACACCGATTCGGGCGTTGTTGCCGGATCTGCTTCAACTTAAAGCGGATGCCTCAGCGGCCTTCTGGGTGATGGCGTTTACGACCGCGACGTACATCAATGCTGGCTGGTTGCGTGAAAAAGTCTGCGTTCACATGTGTCCATACGGCCGTTTTCAGTCGTCCATGCTGGACAGCGATTCGTTAGTGATCAGCTACGATGTTGCCCGCGGGGAGCCCAGAGGGCACCGCAAGCCCGGCGCGGATTACCACTCTGCCGGTCTTGGTGACTGCGTGGATTGTCAGATGTGCGTTCAGGTATGCCCTACTGGTATTGATATCCGGGAGGGTCTTCAGATCGACTGCATTGGATGCGCCGCCTGCATCGATGCCTGCGACACGGTGATGGATAAACTCGGGTACGAAACCGGCCTGATCCGTTACGCCAGCGAGCGGGAGCTGGCCGGAGGACGGCGTCGTATTCTTCGGCCCCGGCTGGTGGGTTATGGCGCCGCCCTGATCGTGATGGTGGCCCTTCTGGCGTGGGCGATCGCTACCCGTTCACTGGTCTCGCTGGATGTGGAAAAAGATCGGTCCCTGTATCGTTTCAATCATCAGGGACAGATCGAAAACAGTTACGTCGTGAGCGTGTTGAATAAAAGCCATCAGGATCGGACCTTCCGGCTCCACGTTCGTGGTCTTGATGGCTTACACCTTGTGAACGCCGCCCCATTCGTCGTCGGGGGCGGAGAACGGGTTGCGGTTCCCGTGGCCGTTGCGGTCAGTCCGGAGGCTCTGCCGAGCGACGTGCTTGATGTCGAGTTCGAGTTGGAAGCGCTCGATGGGTCGTCACGCACGTGGCAGGAGACCACGCGCTTTACCGGTGAAACGCAGTCACCGCGATGACTTGATCCATGCGCCAATTGTCGACAAAGTAGCTGTTCCTGGTGGGAGCCTCTGGTGACGGCATCACCCGCGTATGGCAGGTGCCTCGGTGAATCCGTGAAATTGGGCGTAACGTACGTATACCCACCCGGCCCAAGACAAGCGAACTGGAAGCGAGCGAGTCGATAGTATGAAGGTAGTGATCATCGGTGCAGGGATCATGGGGACCACCTACGCCACGCTGGTGAAGGAGCTGGCCCCGGAACTGGAGGTGACCGTTCTGGAGCGTTTAGAGCGGGCCGGAGCGGGCAACTCCTGGGTCTTCAACAATGCGGGGACCGGGCACGAAGCCAACTGCGAGCTGAACTATACCCCAGTGGATGAGGAAGTCATCTCCGTCGAGAAAGCGCTAAAGATCCATGCCCAGTTCAATGTGGCGAAGCAGTTCTGGGCCTACCTGGTGGAGCAGGGCGCGATCAAGGACCCGACCACATTCATCAACCAGACCAAGCACTGCACCATCGTCTCCGAGTCGGCCATTGAGGTGCTGAGACTGCGCTACCGCGAGATGTCGGCCCACCACTTCTTCGAGCAGATGCGGTTTTCGGAGGATTTCGATGAAATCCAGGGCTGGATTCCGTACCTGATGGAAGGCCGGTCCCGCCAGGAAAAGATGGCGGCCACCGTAATCGAAACCGGCACCGATGTGAACTTTGGCCGGCTTACGGAGCACCTTTCGGCGTATGCCGAGAGTCTCGGCGTGCAGTTTGAGTACGGCACCCACGTCAAACGGGTCCACCGCAGCCCGGCCGGAAGCTGGCTGATTGAGGCGGTGCACAACGGCGTCGCGAAGCAGCACAAGGCCGACACGCTGTTTGTTGGGGCCGGTGGCGGCGCCTTCCCGATCCTCAAGAAAAGCCACCTGCCGTTCAGCCGCCGGTTTACCGGGTTCCCGGTGGGTGGTCGCTTCCTGCAGGCCCCGATCACTGCCGAACAGGCCGAGCACTACCGGGCCAAGACCTATGGTAAGGCGAAAGTCGGAGCGCCGCCCATGTCCGTCCCGCATCTGGATCTGAGGGTGGCCGACGGTCAGCACTACCTGCTGTTCGGCCCGTTCGCCTCGTTCAAACCGCTGCTGGAGAAAGGCCGCACCTTCTTTGACTACCTCCGCGCCATGCGCCTGCATGACATTCCCGGCCTGCTGAACGTCGCCCGGGAGCACTTTCCGCTGGTCCAGTATCTCGTCTCTGAAACCTTCAAGGGCGAGAAAAGCATGTTCGAGGAGCTGGAGACCTTCGCACCCGGAATGAGCAAAAAGTTCGACTGGAAAGCCGTGGAAGCCGGCCAGCGTGTGCAGATCATCAAGGACGGCGATCTGCAGATGGGCACCGAGATCCTCGTCTCCAGCGATAAAACCTATGGCACTCTGCTCGGCGCGTCCCCCGGCGCTTCCGTGTCACCAGAGGTCATGCTGCGCGCACTGGAGCAGATGCTGCCCTCAGTGTTCACGAAAGAGAACGCCCGGGAGAAACTGAAAACAATGTTCCCCGAGGACAATCTGGAGACGCTGAGCACCAACGCCGATCGCTATCGGGAGATCCGGGATTCGGTGAACAAAACGCTGGGGATTACGCAGAGCGGGGCGTAAACGACAGCGCGGAGGCAGGGCGCGGGGCGTCCTGTTTTCCAACGGCTTGACATTGCGGGTGTCGCCAGGGGTCCAAAACCTGGTACACCGAAATCGGCGAGCCTTACAGGCCACCATTAACCTGCCAACAAAGGAACCCACCGCCTCCTGCACTCTGTATTGGGGCTGTCATAAAGCGATCAGCGCATGCGCCGAGACCGTGCCAAGCTTTAATGCACTGAATGGGTGAGCGCTCAGATACGACTCTGGCACCTGATCGGTCACTCCAGAATGCGCTCCTGAGTTGGCCGGCCTCGGGGCAAGGTACCGATGATCGTTACCTGAGGAAGAGCCCAATGAAACCCACAATCAGTCTTCGTCGAAGACAAACGCCAGCCCATTCATGTTAAGGAATTGATCAGCACCTCCTTAATGCCCCAATGCCGAATTGAACCCGCCGCTCTCCACCGATACTGACTCGTGCAATCCAAGTCTGACTAAAACCTTCATTTTCCTGTCACCGTTTCTTCACAACTTTCTGCATTGCCTTCAAATCGATGCCGGTAAAGGCATTCAACGAAACTGCATGGGCGCAAACGTCAGCGGTTTTTACAGCGTCATAGTGCCGTTTCGGGCTGCCGCCTCATGCGCCCACAGAATGCTTTCAAACAGTCGTCAATTCATTGAATTTGCAATGAAGAATGCGTGACAGAAAGCCTGGTTTATTTACGTCGCAAAACAGGGTGAAGACACTCCCTTGAACTTTCTGTGTCAGATGAATTTTTTGTGCCGATTCGATGACACGTAGTGCATGCAAGTGTCGGTTATAAATACAAAAAACCACTTCCTGTCCAAGCGTCAAAGTTCTCTGAAGCCCGCTATTTGGGCCGTTGCCGCCTGTTGGTCCCGCCTTTGCTAAGCCGCACGTCGTCATGGCCTGGGGTGACGCCTTCTATCGCCCCTCGGCATGGGACACCAAAAAATGGTTTGCCCCAATCAAGGAGTTCGGCATATGCAAGGTTCGAAGTATCGGGCGTTGGCAACCTTTGGGTTGCTGGCAGCTTCTCCGGCCTGGGCGACGACGCTCTGGCAGGAAGACTTCTCCGACCCCACGCTAGCGGGAAAAGGCGCGACGGGTCCTGGTGCGGTGATGGATATGACCGGCGTCAGTAACTGGTCGATTGATGTCAGCGAAGCCAGTCTGAGTGCAGACAGTGACTGGTTCCGGGTTGAAGGGAGTGGCCTGGAGGGACGCGACCTTGACGGCCCTGCTGTATGGCTCAGCGCACCCATCGATATTAACGGACACGGAGCGACCAACCTGCGGGTCTCGCTCACCGAGGACGGTGACCACGAGACAACCGATATCATTGACCTCGCCTACGCCATCGACGGCGGCGCCTTCGTGACCGTCACCAACTGGGACAACCGCGGTGACGCAGACCACACGCTGGTTGGCGACCAGCCGGACGACGGTGACTGGCTATCGGCCGAGGTGGAGCAAACGCTGCCCAAAGGCAGCTCAGTGCAGGTTCGGATCACCTTCGATAACAACGCCGGGTCCGAACGCTTGCGCCTGGAAGAGGTTCGCGTTTCCAGCGGTAGTGAGAGTCCTTCCACAGCAGCACCCGATGTGGTCATCAATGAAGCGCTGCTCAGCCACACCGGCGCCGACAACACCGAATTCTTCGAACTGTTTGGCGCGCCCGGTACACCGTTGTCAGGTTTGAGCCTGATTGCTGTTGAAGGCGAGGGTAGCGGTGCTGACACAATTGATGAGCGCATCGATTTTGCGCCAACGGACCGCATCGGTGCCAATGGCTACTTTCTTGCCGGTAACGCCACCGGCCTCAACGACAATTATGGCGTCAGCCCCAACCTCGACCTCGACCCCAACTTTGAGAATGGCGGCGTTACCCTGGCATTGGTTGAAACCGCCAGTCTGGTGGGCGGCGTCGGCAATGGGTTGAGCGGCTCGGAATCGGTTGTCGATGCCGTGGCCGTCAAAGAAGACAACAGCGAAACCTTCTATTTCGACGCCCCGGTGGTTGGCCCGGACGGTCCTTACTTTCCGGCCGGCGTTCGTCGCGTGCAGGACGGTGCGGACAATGACGTGGCCGGCGACTGGCTGTTCGCTGACTTTGGCCTGGGCAATGACAACACGCCGAAGCCGGGCTTCGACCTGGTGATCAATGAAATCCTTGCCAGCCATTCAGGCGCCGACAATACGGAGTTCGTGGAGCTGTACGGTACTCCGGCTGCCGGTTTAGCCGGTATCAGCCTCATCGTCGTGGAAGGTGACGGCGCGTCCGCCGGTGCCATCGAGCGCCGGATCGACTTCGATGGCACCCAAAGACTTGGCGCTGGCGGCCATTTTCTCGTTGGTAACTCGGACGGATTGAGCGCCCAGTACGCCATAACGCCGGACCTGGCCATCAACAGCAATTTCTTCGAGAACAGCAGCCTGACCGTTGCGCTGGTAAAGACCAGCTCGCTGGCCGGCGATAGCGTTACTGGCGATGAATTGGTGATTGATGCCCTGGCGCTGAACGACGGTGATAGCGGTGACAGCTTCTTTTTTGACGCGCCGGTCATCGGACCGGACGGTCCCTACTTCCCGGCCGGTGCCAGCCGCAATGTTGACGGTCTGGACAGCGACAGCGTTTCCGACTTTTCCATTGCGAGTTTCAGCCTCGACGGCAGTCATTCCCCAATGTCCTCGGGCACCGATGGTGGTGATGGCGAAGGCGGCGGTTCCGTCGCTTCTTGTGGCGATCCGGCCGAAGCAATCTGGGCTATCCAGGGCAGCGGTGCGACCAGTCCACAGGAAGGCCAGGCCCGCACCGTCGAGGGCATTGTCGTCGGTGATTTCCAGAGCACCACCGACGGCCTGAAAGGCTTTTTCATTCAGGAGGAGGATGCCCAGGCCGATGGCGACCCAACCACCTCCGATGGCCTCTTTGTGTACGACAACGGATTTGGAGTCGATGTAGCGGAAGGTGATCTTGTACGCGTGAGCGGCACCGTCACGGAATACTATGGCCTGACTCAGCTGGCCAGTGTCGCCAGCGTTGAGGTGTGCGCGACCAACGCGGCCAGTGCGACGCCCGCACCGCTCACGCTGCCCGAATCCGTCAATGGCGAACTGGAGCGCTATGAGGGGATGCAGGTCGCGCTACAGCACCCCATGACCGTCTCCCAGAACTACTTCCTGGGTCGTTACGGCCAGCTCACTCTGTCGTCTCCGGACGACAGTGGCCAGGCCGGGCGCCTGTTCAAACCGACCAATCAGTACCCGGCAGGTACGCCAGAGGCCGTAACGCTGGCAGAGGCGAACGCCCGACGGCTGCTGATACTGGATGACGGCATGGATATTGGCGCCTTCGGAGACAACCCCGAGCCTGTGCCGTACCTGGGCCCGGTACCCCCGATGACACTGCGTGCCGGTGACACCGTCGGCAACCTGGTGGGTGTCATCGACTTCGGTCGCATCAATTCCGCGCCACCCGGGGAGGAAGCTCGCGATTACCGGTTACATCCGACGCAGGCTCCGGTCTTCAGCGAGGGTAACCCGCGCAAGGCAGCGCCGGAAACGGTCAACGGTGACCTGACGGTCGCCAGCTTCAACGTCCTCAACTACTTCAACGGCGATGGCCTGGGTGGCGGGTTCCCCACGGCCCGTGGCGCCGATACACCCGAGGAGCTTGAGCGACAGGAGCGCAAGATTGTCCAGGCACTGGTCGCGATGGACGCTGATGTGGTCGGGCTGATGGAAATCGAGAACGACGGCTATGGCCCCAACAGCGCGATTGCCAACCTGGTTGACGCGGTAAACGGTGCCCTTGGTGACACGGTATATGACTACGTGGATCCAGGCACCAGCGCCTGGGGTGGCGACGCCATCGCCGTGGGACTGATCTACAAGCCGGCCCGGGTCGATCTGGCTGGGGGCACCTCTGTCGTTGGGCTCGAAACCGGTGAGTTTACACAGGGACCCGACCAACGCCACCGCAAGCCGATGGTGGCGACCTTTGAAGAAAAGGGGGCTGGTGAGCGTTTCACCGTCGTCGTCAATCACTTCAAGTCCAAGGGGAGCCTGACCGGCATTCCCGGTGACGAGGCACAAGGAGACGGGCAGGGCAACAATAACCTGTCCCGGACCAACGCCGCCAACGCACTCGCCGATTGGCTGACCACAGCACCCACGGGTAGTGACGACCCCGACATCCTCGTCATTGGCGACCTCAACGCTTACGCCGAGGAAGATCCCATCCTGGCCCTGGAAGCGGCAGGCTATAGCGACCAGATCGAGGCATTCGCCGGAAAGGCGGGTTATTCCTACATCTTTGACGGAGAGGCGGGCTATCTGGACCACGCACTGGTCAGCGAAACCCTGGTGGATCGGGTAACCGGCGCCACCGAATGGCATATCAATACCGACGAGCCCGCCGTCATCGACTACGACCAGAACTTCAACCCGGCTGGCTATTACGACGGCAACACGCCGTATCGCGCTTCGGATCACGATCCGGTTCTGGTTGGACTGGATCTGGGTGGCGTTGCCCCGCTGGAAGGAGACGTCAATGGTGACGGTACCGTCGATTACGGTGACTTCTCTGCACTGTCAGGGGCGCTTGGCTCTGTAGCCGGAGACGTCACTTACCTCGAAAGCGCCGATATCGACGGTGATGGCGACGTCGACTTCATTGATTACCAGGCCTGGTACCCGCTCTACCAGGCCCGGGATTAACCAACCATCCCGGGGGCCACACGAGGCCTCCGGGACCATCACATAGTTGTAACCGAGGAACTCGATGATGTTTTCAAACGCGAAGAGAGCTATTGCAGGACTGTTTCTGACGCTGGGTATCGCCCAGAGCGCGACCGCCGGACTGATCTTGAAGGTGGTACCCGAGACGACCACCGTACAGACCGGTGAGTCTTTCCAGGTGGACCTTTGGGCGTCCATCCCCGATGCCGAGCCGGTTCTGGCCTGGGGGCTGGACCTGGAAATGAATGCTCAGTTGTTGGGGCTGAACAATGTGCTGGTTGACTCGACGTGGCTGCCTCTGGGTGGACCGGGCGACGGTGACGGCCTTGGTGGTGCGGCATTGCCACCCCAGACCGGGGAAGCGCGGCTGGCAACACTGAGCTTTTCCGCACTGAACGCCGGATCGGCGGAAATTGGCCTGTCACACACACTGACCGATTTTTCCGAAGGCTTTGCGCTGGCGGCGGGTGGCTTTGCGGACTATGAGGTGGCGTCTGCCGAGGTTGAGATCGCCGATGTGGCAGAGCCCGGAACCTTGGGTCTGCTTGCTGTGAGTTTGTTGGGGTTGGGTTTGGCACGCCGCAGCAAGGGTGATGAGTTGCACTGAAAAACCAACTCCGATCTTTCTTCCAATCTCCAGGATTCCAAAAACACATTCCCTTACAGGAGTCACATGATGAAAACCCTTATAAACAAACTCGCCCCGGTGATGCTCGGCAGCTTATTGGTGTTGCCGATGGCTGGCTGCGAGCTGAACGACGATGATGACACTCAAAGCAGCCCAGACAATTCCCAGGGTCAACAAAGCAGCTCAAACAATTTCCAGATGCAACTGCTCCATTTTGCCGATATTGACGGCCAGGGTGGGGCAGCCGACGTCCGTCATTTTTCCGCGTTAGTGGACGGTTTTCGAGCCGAATACCCCGAGAAGACATTACTGGTCAGCTCCGGTGACAACCTGATCCCGGGCCCCGAGTTCTTCGCGGCAGGCGATGACAGCATGGCGGACGTCCTGGGCGAGCCGGGTAACGGCCGCGCGAACATCGCCTGGTTGAACGCCATGGGCGTGCAGGCCTCCGTGGTCGGGAACCATGATCTGGATGCCGGTACCGAAGCGTTCGCCGAACTGATCGGTGAGGAAGGCGAATGGCCGGGTGCACAATTTCCCTACCTGGCCGCCAACATTGATTTCACCGCGGACAGCACGACGGCGCCGCTATTGGTGGATGCGGGACAATCGGCCCAGGCCAACAGTGTTGCGGCCAGTGCAACAGTCACGGTCAATGGCGAGACGATTGGGTTGTTGGGCGCCAGTGTTCCGACACTGCCAAGCATCACCAGCACCGGTGGCCTGACCATCACGCCGGATGAGTTCGACAGCAGCGTTGAGGCGGACCTGGATGCCCTGGCCGCGGAGCTGCAGCCCAAGGTGGATGAACTGGTGGATGCAGGCGTGAACAAGATTGTGATGCTGGCGCACATGCAGCAGATCGACATCGAGAAAGCCCTGGCCACGCGCTTGACCGACGTGGACATCATCGTAGCCGGCGGGTCCAACACGCTCCTGGCCGACGGTAATGACACCCTGCGAGCCGGCGACACGCCAGCCGACCATTATCCCCTGTCGTATTCCTCGCCGCAGGACGAGCCGGTGCTGGTCGTCAACACCGACGGTGATCTGCAATACCTGGGGCGCCTTATCGTCGAGTTCGACGAACAGGGTGTGCTGCAGACCGATGCGCTGGACCCGGCCGTCAACGGCGCGTACGCGACCGATATCGTCACCCAACCCTTTGACCCCAACGAGCGAGTCGTCGACATCACCGATACTCTGGATAGCGTTATCGAAGCCAAGGACGGCAATGTGCTGGGACTCACCGAAGTCTACCTGGACGGCCGTCGCAGCCAGGTTCGGACCGAAGAGACGAATCTGGGCAACCTGACCGCGGATGCCAACCTCTGGCTCGCAAAGCAGGAAGATCCCTCGGTTCAGGTATCCCTCAAGAATGGCGGGGGTATACGCAGTGATATCGGCCAGGCGTTGCAGCCGCCGGGCAGCAATGATCCGTCCGAAATCGAATTCCTGCCGCCGGCGGAAAACACCGCGATTGGCAAGCCGGAAGGGGCCATTTCCCAACTGGATCTGGAAACCAGCCTGCGCTTCAACAATGGTCTGACACTGCTCACCGTTTCCGCCGCCGAGCTTGCCGACATCATGGAGCATGCTTTCGCGGCGACCGAAGACGGCGCGACTCCCGGCCAGTTCCCTCAGATCGCCGGGCTCCAGGCCACGTTCGATCCCACTCAGGCCGCGCGGTCTGCCAACGACACCAATCAGGCAGAGGTCAACATCAACGGTGACCGCCTGCGTGAGCTGGAGATCGTTGACAGCAATGGGGCGGTGGTGGATGACATCGTCACCAACGGTGTGGTTCAAGGCTCGGCAACGCGTGAGATCCGCCTGGTCATCCTCGACTTCATCGCCAAGTGTGTTGGCGCCGTGGGCGAGTCCTGTGGTGACGCCTACCCGCTGAACGGCCTGACCAACCCTAATCGCGTGGATGTATCCTTTGATCCAGGCCAACAGGACTTCGCAGACCCGGGCAGTGAGCAGGACGCCCTGGCGGAGTACCTCAACGACCAGTTCCCGGTGAGCGGCGGCACAGGCTACAACAAGGCAGAGACCGCCCCGGGCTCCGACACCAGGATCGTGGACGACTCGTTGTAAGCATGCTGTAAAACCGCATAATCAGGTGCTGGGAATAAGCCCGCTACGCTGTCTGTTAGCGGGCTTTTTTTGTTCAGCACCCGGTGCTCAAGCAAATATTCTCAGGTTTGCACCGCCTATCAACCCATATCAGGACCTGACATAACGGCGGAGCTAGCAAGTGAAGTCCGGTCAGGGAGATTGGTCCATTTATCCGGGCTGCACTCACCGGTCCGCTTGTTCGTCCCGGATCGCGGTGAGACCCTCCTGGTAGCTCGTAACTCGGAAATCGGGAAAACGCGTCTTGAACTTGTCCGAGACAAAGACGTTGTCTGTTTTGTACCGCGGCAGCAATTCCTCCGTCTCTCGAATCGTCGGGTTGAAGCGCGACGCCAGCCAGTGTTGCCAACGCTTCAGCACGGTGTGGTGTCCGGCCACTCCGAAAACCTCCGCGGCCAGCTGGATGAACTGCCGGTAGGTGAGGCGGTTATCGTCACAGGGCAGGTGCCAGGTCTGTCCATAGGCGTCCGGCGTATTGCCCAGCAATGCCATGGCGCGGCTGGCATCGGGTGTGAAGATCAGGGTTCGCAACGTGTCGTCACGCAGGAAGACCTTGGCGGTTTTTCCGGCCAGCAGGTTGTCGATAACCGTTGAGTTGGTAATGCTCTTCGTCTTGCCCGTGCCGTAGAACTCCGGCGCGCGGCAGATCACCGCCTCCACGCGGCCTTGCGCCATGGCGCCCAGCAGCATCCGTGTGATCATTTCGCGAGCACGGCCTTTCGGGCCATTGGGCGAGAAGGGCGCTTCCTCATGTTGGGGCTCGCTGGTCTGGGGATACATGTAGGTGTTATCGAAATACACCAGCCGCGCGCCGTGGGCCTCGCAGGCGTCGATCACATTGCGCATCATCACCGGCCAGCGCTCCGTCCAGATCTGACTGTCGATCGGCAAGCCAGCGGTCATGTAAACGATCTCTGAGCCTTCCACCGACGCCTGGGTCTGAGACGCATCCATCAGGTCGGCGCTGACCAGCTCGTCCGTGTCATTGATCGTTTCAGGGTTGCGGCTGACCAGCCGGATCTCGCTCGTGAAATCCCGCTTCAGGCTCCGCGCGAGTTCGCGTCCGATCTGCCCGCTGGCTCCCAGTATGGTTTGCATGAGTCGGCTCCCAGGTCGGCATGAGGGCCCATTGACCATGTATTGTGAAGCCTATCGTATGCTTGAAGTGAACGTCAGGGTCAACACGAAATGCGACGGGGACGTGGCCGCACTGACCGCTGGGGGGCAGAATAGGCTTGTGAGCTATCCATGGCTGCGGCGCGCATGCAGCGGTTTAAGGTGACTGAAGTTTGCTCAGCCAGTCGTTAAAAATACGTTGGCGCAACTGGACATCCATCTTGGCAAACTGACTGGCCAATCCACCATAACCAACGTGCATGATGGACTCAGGAACGTGCTCATCAAAAACCGCAGAGAAAGCGTTCAAGGCTGTTTCCAGATCGTCTGATTGTTTGGCGAGCCGCATGAAGCTCAGATCATCCATCTGAACGGCTTTTTCGATGATCTTTTCGTATTGCTCCATTTGGAGTCAGCCCTCAATCACTTGTCTGGCGTCAGGTCGTCTTGATGCTGTGTGGTAACCGGTATGGGATGGTAGCAATCGGTTCCTTTCTTTGGCTAATTCCGTAGACGAACAGATAAGTGCGATGGCTCCAGATAGGTATCTTAAGTGGAGAGAGTGAATTGGGCGGTCTCTCCATGACTGCGCATAATATATATTATGTTAAATAGAGTGTGTGAGCGACGCACCGTAAATGACGCACCAACAGAATTGATGCCCTTCCTCGGTTTGCCGAATGCTGATAACGGTTGGGACGGAGGATTGCGCGTTGCACGCTGAAGAGGCGTCGGTGGCCTCCAACAGTCTGTGAATGTGACTGGCGTATGTGAGGCCGCCGACGTGTATTGGGCGAGTGTCGCCGAAATGGTTATTTGTTGGTGATCTGTTTCTGGTGCTCCAGCATCTGCTCCATCATGAGCTGCATCTGGTCCATTCGCTGCTGCATCATCTCGATGCGCTTATCCACGCTCTGAGTTCGACGCTTGTCTTTTGACTGGCTCTGGCCATTCATGCCTTCGCCCATTCCATCTCCCATCATGCCCTGATGCCCCTGCATCATGCCGGGCCCCATCATTCCCCGGTGCATGAGCTCCATCTGGTTATCCATCGCTTCCCAGTGCTCCTGCATTATTTTCCGCCTCTCAGCGGCGGAATCCGCGTCAGGTATGCGCTGCATCATGCCGTGCATGCGGGACCAGTTTTGATTCATTTGCTGCATGTGGTCTGATTCCATCATACCGGGGCCGTGGCCCTGCCAGGTGCCCTGCTCACCGTGTGCGAATGCCCACACCGGGGCGGCGCCAAGAATGGCGCAGACGACGATCTGTTTCATGGTATTCATGGCGATTCTCTCCTTCACGTTCTGCGGTGCGCTGTCCGGCTACAGGTCGTCCATTCGTCCCACTTGGCTTGCCAGACGTTTCGCCTCATTCGTTTCCATGGTCAGTAAGGACTCAAGCAGATCCCTCGCCTCAGGAATTTCCGCCCGCTCAGAGAGGTTCTGAAACAGCGTCATGATCTGATCATGAAATTCCATGACTTGCTGATAGATGGCGTCAAAGTTGAGTTGTGCGTAGTGCGGATCGCAGGACTCGTGGGAATGGACCGTTTGGTGCTTGAGGTAATCGTAAATTCGGGTTGAGAGCGTGTTTTTGGCGCTCTGGTGTTCAAATTCGTCGACAATGCGGGAAAGCTCGTTTTCGTGCGAAGCAAGGTACGTCAAAAGGGCTTTCGCGCGGTCGTCATCATGATGGGCGGCGCAATGCCTTAGACAAGTCGCCAGATTCTGGTGAAGATCGCGTGTCCAGTCGATCAATTCACCGAAGGTTTTAATATCCATACCGGGGTCCCTTTCTGCTGCGGCCGTGGCGCCTACGTTCTCACTGGACGTGCAAGACCAAAGAGTTTCTGACGATATAGCGAGTTCACCACACTCACCTTAATTCTAGCTGAATGTATCGCCTCTGCGATCCGACCGACTTGATATGTCTCTTGGATTATTGGTGACGGTGTCCGTGGTTGTCCTGCGTATCATTGAGCGCCGAACGTTTCAGAAACACATGCTCAACGCCGGCTATGACAATCATTGTTAGGACGGCCAAGACGATGACGAAGGGGTCGGTGTGCAATTTGACCCACACGAAACCGCTCAGCGCGAGTGCATCAAGCAGAATGGCGGCGACGGGCACCCAGACTCTTGCGCCGACATCGGTCCGCAGATAGCGCAGAACCCCCCAATGGATGGCGATGTCCATAATGAGATAGAACACGATTCCCAGCGCCGCAATTCGGGAAAGATCGAAAAACGCCGTGAGTATCAGGCCGAGAACCACGGTGTAGACCAGCGTATGCTTCTGGATGCTGCCGGGCATGCCGAAATGGCTGTGGGGAACCAGTTTCATTTCAGTCAGCATCGCGAGCATTCTGGAAACGGCGAAGATGCTCGCCAGAATGCCTCCCGCAGTTGCCATCATAGCGATGGCAACAGTAAACCAGACGCCGTATTGGCCCAGAGCCGGTCCCGCGGCTGCCGCAAGCGAGTAATTCCGCGTTTCGATGATTTCCGGTAGTGACAGATTGCTGGCTACCGCGAATCCAACCAGCGTGTAGATGAGAACGCATGCGGCAATCGAAATAATGATTGCACGCCCAACGTTGCGGTGCGGATCTTTGACCTCAGAGCCGCTGTTGGTAATCGTTGTGAAGCCCTTGAACGCGAGTACCCCGAGCGCGGTTGCCCCAAGGAACTGTCCGAAATCCCCGGCCTGCTCGGAGGACTGTAGATCGATGGAAACGCTATCAGCGATCCACACACCCACTAGGCCGAATACCAGGATTCCCCCGATTTTCAGGACTCCAATAAGAGAGGCCACGCCCTGAACAAAACGATTGCCAAGGAGATTAATTATAAATGCGACAAGGATCAGTGATACGCCCAGCACCGGAACCATACGACCACTCTCATCACCTCCGAAAAGCTGCATGGTGTATGAGCCAAATGTGCGCGCGAGAAAGCTTTGGGCAATCACCATCGAGAAGTACATCAGAAGTGCATTGAATGCCGTTGGCAACCGGTTGCCGTAGGCTTTATGGAGATACATGCCGATTCCACCGGCGGAGGGCCAAGTGTTGGAGATCTTAATGTAAGAGTAGGCACTGAAGCTCATGATAATAGCCGCCGCCAGAAAGGCGAGCGGAAACAGTGAGCCCGTCATTTCGGCCATCTGGCCTGTTAGAGCAAAGATCCCCGCACCGATCATCACGCCGGTTCCGAGCATCACCGTACCGGAAAGATTGAGGCTGCCCTCCCGATAGTGGGTGCTCCTGTCCTCCTCGCGGCTCATTCAACCTCCTTTATCCGCCATTAAGCCATCATGGCCACTCATATCCTTCAGTGAGTGCGCGTGGGGCTGGAGAGAGCGTTTCGCCCTCACCCAGCCCCGCTCCAATCAGAACACCATTCGCATACCGATGACGGCAAACCAGTTCTCGGGGTCACCGCCCCCGGCTTCGGTCAGGTCGGCGGTGTTGCCATATTGACGCTCATGAACGACGCCAACGTAGGGAGAAATGGTCCGATCTATCAGGTCATAGCTTGCTCTTAAGCCGGTCTCGGTTGAAACCAGGCCGGTGCCAACACCAATTTCGCGGTCGTCACTGAACGCGATCGTACCGTCCAGCGTAGCGGAGAGGATCCAGTAGTTTGTCAGAAGCAGCTCGTACTCCGCATCCACCTCAGCGGAAGCGTCGCCCTCATCGCTGATGTACAGGCTGCCATCAATTTCGAACCACTGCGGCGCTAGTCCGGCAATGCCCAAGACCGCGTAGGTCCGGTCCTGACCTTCCGGGGTATCGATTCGGATACCCGCCCTTGCATCGAAAAACCGTGAGATCGGCGTCTGGGCGACGAACTGGTTCTCCAGTGTTTCGTAGGCCTGTTCGTTGATCGCGTATTCGCCAGTGGTCAGCCAGCGGGCCTTGAGCTCGTCCGTCCCATAAAAGAGGTCCCCATTCCAGACAACGAGTTCCTCATCCGCGTCACTGTAGCGATACTCGAATTCCTCGAACTGCACCCCCCAGGTGGTAAGCGCCTGTTTCCTCGGTGTGGTGTCTTCAATCATGCTCTGCGCGGTGACAGTGGCAGGGCTCAGGAAAAGACCTGTGAGGGTCGCCAAGCTCGTTAAGCTCAATCGGTTCATGCGTCACCTCCGAGGCCTGTTTCAGCGTCTGCCTGGGATGAAGGCGCGCCTTCGACAAAGACCTTGCGGAACATACCGGCAGCGGCGTGGTACGAAAGGTGGCAATGGAAGGCCCACTGCCCTGGCGCATCGACCTCCGTTTCCATGTAGACGGTTGTGCCTGGCTGGACGTTGACGGTGTGCTTCACCGGGTTCCACTTGCCCTCACCGACATCGAGAATGGACCACATACCATGAAGATGCATGGGGTGCGTCATCATGGTTTCGTTGACGAACTTGAATCGGACACGTTCGCCATACTGCAGCCTGATTGGGTCGGCGTCTTCGTACTTGACGCCGTTGATGCTCCAGGTGTAACGCTCCATGTTCCCGGTCAGCCGGAGTTCGATCTCCCGCGTCGGTTCCCGGTCCTCATAAAGAGGCTTCTGGGCCCTGAGATCAGCGTATGACAGAAAGCGTCCGCCGTTGGCTGCATTCGGCGTGAGGCCGCTGCCTTTGGCGTAGAAACGGTCACCGGCCGTCTTGTGTGGACTGCCGTCATCGCCCATTCCGGCCATTTGCGAATGATCCATATCCGATGTCGCCATGTCGTCGTGATTCATGGCGCCCTCGCTTTCACCAGCGCTATCGGCGTTGGCATCGTCCATGGACATATCCCCGTGGTCCATATCCATCCCGGGCATGCCGCCCATGTCGGCCATGGTCAGACGAGCCGGGGCACGAAGCTCTGGGACAGAAGCCTCCATCCCCTGCTTCGCAGCGAGCGTAGCTCGTGCGTAACCTGAGCGGCCCATGGATTCGGCGAAAATGGTGTAAGCCTTATCGTCCGTTGGACGGACAAGGACATCATAGGTCTCGGCGACTCCGATACGGAGTTCATCCACCGGAACGGGCTGGACGTTATTGCCATCGGCCTGAACCACGGTCATTTCCAGACCCGGTATCCTCACATCAAAAAAGGTCATCGCAGAGGAGTTGATGATGCGCAAACGAATCCGCTCGCCCGGTTCGAAAAGTCCCGTCCAGTTCTGCTCCGGGCCTTTGCCGTTGATAAGGCCTGCGAAGCCCTGAACATCTTCAACATCGGCTTTCATCATGCGCATACCACCCCATGCGAGGCGGTCGCGGAGGCTGTTCATCAGGCCGTTTTCCGAGGCGTCCGACAGGAACTCGCCCACCGTCTGCTGTTCCCGATTGTAGTAATCCGGCATCATTTTCAGATTCCGCATCACGCGCTCGCCGGAGTGGGGGTGTTTGTCCGTAAGTTGAACCACATATTCCCGATCGTAGCGGAACGGCTCCCTCTCTTTCGGCTCGATAATGATCGCGCCATACGCGCCGTCCGGCTCCTGGAAGCCGGAGTGGCTGTGGTACCAGTAGGTGCCCGCCTGTGTGGTGGGGAATTGGTAGGTGAATGTTTCCCCGGGCGCGATCCCCTCAAAGCTGATGCCGGGAACACCGTCCATCTGGAACGGCAGGATTAGACCATGCCAGTGGATGGATGTCGGCGAGTCGAGGCGATTGGTGACGTTGATGGTCACGTCCTCCCCCTCTTCGAAACGTAATACGGGACCAGGCGAACCCCCGTTGTAGCCGATGCCTTCCTTCTTGAAGTCGCCCGTGTCGATGGTGACGCGGTCGACCGTCAGGTTGTACTCACCTGCACTGACGGACAGGGGGAGGAGCAGGGCCAGTAACAGCCCTGCTCCCTTCATTCGGGTGTGGATCATGGAAGTGGCTCTCGTGTAGTGATTGGTTACTGGACGTTGATGCTGCCGTGCATGCCGGACTGATAGTGCCCGGGAACGTTGCACGCGAATTGCAGATTGGTGTCTTTCGAGAAATGCCAGATCATTTCCCGGCTCTGTCCCGGTTCGAGCAGGACACTGTTCGGGTCGTCGTGTTTCATGCCATGACCCTCCATACCCATCCGGTCGCGGTGGAGTGTGCCGCCCTCGATGATGCCGTTCTGTACCATTGACATCATTTCACCCCGATGGGCCTTATGCATTGAAGGGGTGCCGATGTTGAATTCGTGCACGAGGCTCCCGGCATTTCGGACTTTGAATCGGATGGTTTCGCCCTGCTCGATTTTCAGACTCTTGGGTTCGTAGTAGTTATCCATCATGCGGATCTGGACGGTCCGGTCTACCGAGCGCTCTTTTCCCGGTTTTCCGATACTGGCGCCATGATGGCCGCCCTCGTGGGCGCCCGCGGCTAGCGCCGAGCTGGACGAGGCAAAGGCCATCGCGGTCATGGCAGCGGTAACAAACGTCTTTTTCACCATTATGCGGACTCCTTTCGTTTGGTCGCGTATGCAAGCGGCGATATCGCCACGTTGCTGGTATTTCCGTCGGCAACGATGCCACTTATGATGTGAGCTCAAACTGAATCCTTTCTGAACCGGGAGCGGGTCATACCGTTCAGCTTCAGTTAAGTCTGTGCTGGCAATCTCCCTGATTCGGAACGGACAGCGACGGGCTGTTTATTCCTTTTCCGGGCGGCCGCGCCCGGTGACGAATGTCCGTGCCCCTGAAACAAGTGTGGATGACTGATGCGACTGTTACTCGTCGAGGACGATGCAATGCTCGTTCAGAGCTTGAGGCCTCACCTCACAAGAGCCGGTTTTGCAGTGGATTGTTTTCACAACGCGAAACAGGCACTCGCCGTGGGTCACCGAGAGGACTACAAGGCGGCGATTCTGGACATCGGCCTGCCGGACGGGAACGGCCTTGATATTCTCCGTAAATGGCGTCAGCAAGGGGTACTGTTGCCGATCCTGCTCCTCACAGCCCGGGGAGACTGGCAGGACAAGGTCAGCGGCCTGAAGGCGGGCGCGGATGATTATCTGGCCAAACCCTTTCATGTGGAGGAACTGATTGCACGCCTGAATGCCTTGGTTCGTCGCAGTGAGGGGCATGCCAACCCCATCCTGACGGTGGGCCGCTACAAGCTGGATCAGGATCGTCAGCAGGTGTGCTGTGCGGACAGTCAGTGGCAGAACCTCACGGGAATGGAATACCGGATGCTGCGCTATTTCATGACGCACCCCGAACGCATTCTCTCGAAGGATGATCTTCTGGAGCAGCTTTACAATCTTGATGCCGAGCCAAGCCATAACCTGATTGAAGCGTATGTACGTCGCCTGAGGGTTTTGCTGGGCCGCAACGTCATTCAGACCCGCCGTGGACAGGGGTATGTCTTTGATCCGCAGTAGACTGCATCGTTACTCAATCCGGGCCGCGTTGTTGCTTCTGTTACTTCCTTTGGCGCTGGCCTTTATGGGGGTTGCCTGGGTCGTCCACGGCGCCTTGCTGGAAAGAATGTCGCGCGACTTTTTCGAGTTCCGGCTTGAACAGGAATCCGCGCTGATCCGTCAGCAACTGGAGGCGAGTTACCCGGAAGTCGAGTTTCATCGGCTGCACCACACGCTCTCCCTGCAGAGATTTCATCATACGTTCGCGATCCGTATGGGAGATCGGACGTGGTCAGCGAGCGAACCGATGCGCGTGGCTCTTTTCGAGGCGACCGACGGCCGTGTCCGTGAGTTGGTCACTCTCGAATCCGGGGGCGATCAGCTTCTCGCGTACCGGGCGGAGTTCACAGTCCAGGGCGAAGCGGTCGTCGTCGTGGTGGCCGAGGACTATGGCGCGCTCGCCGCTGCTCAGGGCGAGCTTCACCTCTGGGTCGGAGTGGTGTCGTTCGTTCTTCTGCTGCTGCTGATTATTCTGATTGTTCTTGCTGTGCAATTCGCGATGCGGCCCGTCCAGCGCTTGCGCGGCGAACTTGTGTCCCTCCGTCAGGGCGAACAAAGTCGGTTGTCCGAGCGGGTCCCCAGTGAATTCGTGGAGTTGATCCGTCAGCTCAATGCTGTCCTTGATACACTGGATCAGCGCCTCGAAACCTCCCGCCAATCCATTGCAAACCTCTCGCACAGTGTCAAAACGCCGGTTTCCGTACTCATGCAGTGGCTGGAAGATCCTGGCAAGCAGTTTGACCCAACAGATCGTCAACAGATGATCCGCCGTCTGCGCGACCTGGATGAGTATCTCAACGCCCAGATGCGCCGGAGTCGCCTGTCCGGTCCTCAGGTGGGGCAGGCCGCTCTACCTGTCGATCAGACTCGCGATATGCTTTGGATGATGGGGCGTCTGCACATCGACAAGCAATTTGACTTCGAGGCCCGTTTTGCTCCTGACACGCGATGGCCGGTTGAAGAACAGGACTTCAATGAGCTGCTTGGAAATCTTGTCGAAAATGCTGGCAAATGGGCCGATCGTCTCGTTGCGGTCTGGTTATCGATGAATGGTGAACATCTGATCATCGAGGTTGAAGATGATGGTCCTGGCGTGCCTCCAGAACAGAGAGAGCAGCTCGGAACCCGTGGTTTAAGGCTTGATGAGCAAACGGAGGGGCACGGTCTCGGACTGTCGATCGTCCGGGATATTGTGAATCGCTACCACGGTGAGCTTTGTTTCGGCGACGGTCGGTACCTCTGTGGGCTGCGGGTGCGAATCATGCTGCCCTATGGATATGTGGATTGAGGCGTTATGAAGGAGGATTAAAATTCGCCTCAAGGTCGCTGAAAAAACATAGAAACCGAGCCTCAAGAACGTCGTCATGCACCCGGATTTCCTCGATGATCCCGGAGAACCGGTTTGAAAACCGAATCCGCCCCGCGATTCGATCCAGAGCCGCCCCGATATTATCGAGATCCTCATACGAACCGAACCAGTCGTGGCGGATCATATGCTGTGTTGTGCGCTGCATGGGTTCGGGCATCAGGGGTTGGCCCCTTGCCAGGTCTTGGTAAAGCGACTCGATGAACGGGCGTTTTGGGGTGTCCGTGAACTCTTCCCAATGCCTTAGCAGGTAGTGATCAAACAGGACGTCCAGGGCGACGCCGGCGAAGCGTCGTCGCTGGCGGGAAAACAGTGTCTTGCAGGCCTGAACGTCCGGGTGGGCGTCCGTGTATCGATCCACGGCCCGATGGTTCATGAGGCCGGCGCGGACATCGTTTGGTAGCGCGTCTGGATCGATCCCCTGTGCAAAATCGCCGAGCAGGTTGCCGACACGGGATTCCACGGTCGGTCGGGATAGGTAAAGGTGAGCCAGGTGATTCATGATGGGCGTCGTTTTCGCTTTCCTGGGATTGTGGCAGACTGATCGCCATTCTGTCGCTCAGGGAGCTCTCTAACCCATGGCATTCGATGCCGCGTTCCTGCTGCCGTACGATTTCTCACCACTGACCATTTTGGCCTACATGGCCGTCCTGGCGCTTTACGGCATCGCGATACTCAAGCTTGGCCCCGGTGAGCGGCCCGGTGTTGTCCGGATCATCGCATTCCTTCTCGGTGTGCTGCTGTGTTACGCGGTGATGCAGACCCGGTACGATTACTACGCGCAGTACATGTTCTTTATCCATCGTGGGCAGCATCTGATTCTGCACCATCTCGGCCCGGTACTGATTGCGCTGTCGAATCCGCTGCCCGTCATCCGATTCTGGCATGCGCGCTTACCCTCGTCTGCTGCCCTGCTCCTGGCACCACTCAACATGATTTACAGGGTGTTGCAGCAACCCGTGATCGCTGCCGTGCTGTTCGTTGGTTTGATTTACTTCTGGTTGTGGCCGGCCGTCCACTTCGACGCCATGTTAAGCCGGAACCTGTATTGGGTGATGAACTGGAGCATGCTGATTGACGGGCTGCTGTTCTGGTGGCTGATTCTGGACCCACGTCGGCCGCAGAAAGGCCGGACCCTGAGCTATGGCATGCGAAACCTGATGCTCGTACTGGTCGCGATTCCGCAGATTGCACTCGGGGCCTGGATCGCGTTCTCCCGGGGCACGATCTATGACGTTTACGCGGTCTGCGGCCGGGCCTGGCCCATGGCAGCGGAGACGGATCAGTTCATCGGGGGCGTCCTGACCTGGGTGCCGCCGGCCATGATGAGCATTATTGGTATTTTGCTGGTGCTGCGATTCATGGCGGTTCACAGTCGGGCGGACGATCACTATCGTGCGGTGGCGGGTCATCAGCCAGACGCCACGAATCCGGTGACCTGATCAGATCGCATAACGGACATTAAGAGAGGCACGTAATGCGTTGTCAAAAGAGGTTTTTTGCGGCGGCTTCTGCTGCGCTCGCCGTCACCCTGCTTTCGGGATGCGGTTCGTCCGAGCCGAGCTTCCATGCGAAGGACATCAGTGGGCTGATGCCCGAGCTGTCGTATTCACTGACGAACTCGAAGGGCGAGCCGGCCAGCGCCTCGGACTACGAGGGGCAGGTTCGTGCGATGTTTTTCGGATTTACCAATTGCCCGGATGTCTGCCCAACGACCATGGCCGAACTGAACAAAGCGGTGAAGGCCATGCCCGATGACAAGCAGGATGATATGACCGTCCTCTTCGTCAGCGTGGACCCGGAACGGGACACGCCTGAAAAACTGGCCCAGTACACCAACTTCTTCGGCGATCGGATTGTGGGAATGACCGGCCCTGAAGCATCCCTCCGGGATCTGGCCAAGCGCTACCGCACCACCTTTGGCTACGGCGAGCCAAACGAAGAAGGCAATTACGATGTCTCTCACAGCGGTGCGATCTACGTCTTTGATGAACAGGGCAAGGCGCGCCTGCTGATGCGCTCCGACCTGACGCCGGAGCAGATGGCGGCGGATTTTGAGGCATTGATGACGGAGGCGGGGTAAGGCGTCTTCGGAAGGAATGATCCCGTAGCCGAACATTTATGTTCGGAGGAGCCGTGAGGCTCCCACAAAACAACCGGCCAAGCACACGCGATCGGCGGCCTGCCGGCCGCTCCGAACATAAATGTTCGGCTACATTAACGACCGAACCAAACCACCGCCGAGATTGGGAGTTACAGCGCCAGAATTTCCCTCAGAAACGCCCCAATGTCCTGAATCTCCTCCAGGCACACGCTATGGTCCATCGGGAACGTCTGATAGCGGACGTTGTAACCCAGCTCGCGCAGCGTCGATTCGCTATGACGGCCCAGTGCTTCGGGGACCATCGGATCCTGAGTGCCATGATAGACCCGGATCGGCAGTCCCTGGTTGGCTTCTGAACGTTGGATTGTGGCGTTGGTCGCAAAATAGCTGGATAGAGCCATCAGCCCCGCCAACCGGTCCGGATACGACAGCGCCAGCTCATACGCGACCGCCCCGCCCTGTGAAAAACCCGCCAGCACGATCCGTTCACTGGGCACGCCACGCTCGCGCTCCTGTTCGATGAACTCCCGGACCAGGTCTGCCGAATGGCGAATCTGCGCCTCGTCCACGGCCCGTTCCAGGTCCAGTGACTTGATGTCATGCCATGCGGGCATCTGCATGCCACCGTTGATGGTGACCGGCATGGTGGGCGCGTGGGGAAAGATGAAGCGCACGGCGGCCGAATCCGGCAGCTTCAGCTCCGGCACAACGGGTTCGAAATCATGGCCGCTGGCCCCGAGCCCGTGCAGCCAGATAACGGCCGCATCCGGATTGGCGCCGGTTTCCATCTCAATGGCTTGAAGCTGTGTCACGGTCACTCCTCTGAATTGCTCTGAAGGCTTTCCAGTGCGCTGCGCACCGGATTGGCGTACATATCAAGAAGATAGGGGGCGAGTGAGGGGGCCGATGTGTGCAGGTGTCGAGAGAATGCGGCAGAGGCCGCCTCGATCTCGTTCTGGTCCGGCAACCTGAAGCCCCCCTTCTCAAGCTGGCCCAACGGAGCCTCCTGGGCCTGTGCTTCATCGGTCATCAGCCAGGCCGCCAGATTGCTGGGATGCAGGCGGTAGTATCTGTGGATCTCATGGTCCACCTGCTGCGCCAGCGTCTTCGGATCATCGCCGGGCTCCTGGATCGGTGCTCCGAAGTGAACGTGCACCCGACCTTTCGGGCCACGCAGCCCCTGAAGAATCTGCGCGGTATCCTCGTCCGCGGACTTGCAGTAGTCCTGATCTTCTGCCCGACGGGCCAGCTCCCGGGCCTTTGCCTGATCGCAGGGGTCCCACTCGTAAGCGATGGACACGGGCACGATCCGAAGCGCGCGCATGGCCTCGGCGAACGCCGGCCCGCCTCGTTTCTGGCTCATATAGAGCATCTTGATGATGGCCGGGTCGGTGCCATCCCGACCGTCCTTGGCGCGCCCTTCCCGCTGAGCGATCCAGATGCTCTGGCGGTCCTGCTCAATGGAATGGTGAATGAACGCGGACAGAGTCTGAAATGCATTTCGCATTTCCCGGGGGCTGCTGAGATTGCGCTGCACCACAAAGCTCTTGTTGAGGCGCATCAGTTCGGCGAACTGGCGGTTTTCCAGCAGGTTGTCGCCGATGGCAATCCGCGCGGTGTCGTGTCCGTGACGATGCAGCAGACAGTTGACCAGTAGCGGATCGAACACGATGTCCCGGTGATTGCTGAGAAACAGGCAAGGGGCGTCCGGTAGGTTTTCCAGACCCGAACACGTCAACTCGGTGGTGGTGTGTGATACCAGCTGCTCCACCCATGGATAGAGCTTGATCTGCAGCGCGCGGATGCTGTCTGGCATTCCAAAGCGGTGCTGAAGCCACCACCGGACCATCCGCCGTCCCAGTGGCGCGAGCACGCCGGACAGCATCGGAAAACGCAGTTGCGTCACGGTATCCAGAAAACCGGGATCATCCAGAAGGCGCCGGGTGACGGCGGCCACCTCGTCGTCCCGGTAGGGTCGGATTGCGTCGAATGCCTGCATGAGTCGCTTTTGTTTGTCCGCAAAGGCCGGAATTGTACCCTCTGTCGGTGTCGGGGATAAGGGGCGGATTGGCGTTCAGGGCCTGGCGTTGCTCTGGTATCCTGTGCCCTTTCCCAGCAACCCCTGAGGAGCGCCCTTTCATGCCGGACGTGGCCGAACGCCCGCGCGCCAGCGAGAGCACGATGGAACATGCGGAGGATGTTCTGCACCGCGTGTTTGGCTTCGAGACGTTCCGCCCTATGCAGGGCGATGTGGTGCGTGCGCTGGTGTCCGGTGAGGATGCCCTGGTCCTGATGCCCACCGGGGGCGGTAAGTCGCTTTGCTATCAGGTGCCCGCCATGGTCCGCCCCGGCGTCGGTGTGGTGATCTCACCGTTGATCGCGTTGATGCAGGATCAGGTCGCGGCGCTGAATCAGCTTGGTGTCCGGGCAGCGTTCCTGAACTCGACCCAATCGCCCGATGAGGCGCGGGACATCGAGAACGCCCTGCTCTGCGGTGAGCTGGACCTGCTGTATTGCGCGCCGGAACGCCTGTTACAACCGCGCATGCTGGATCTGTTGTCATCCGCCCCGCTGGCGCTGTTCGCCATCGACGAGGCCCACTGCGTCTCCCAGTGGGGGCATGATTTCCGGGAGGATTATCTCAGCCTGGACATTCTCGAGCAGCGGTTCCCTCAGATCCCGCGTATTGCGCTGACCGCCACCGCCGACGAGCGCACGCGAACGGAAATCGCCCAGCGCCTACATTTGACGCAGGCGCGGCGCTTCATCAGCGGCTTTGACCGGCCGAACATTCAGTACCGCGTTGGCCAGAAGAACAACGCCAACAAGCAGCTGCTGGATTTTATCCGCCAGGAGCATCCCAGCGACTCGGGCATCGTCTATTGCCTTTCGCGCAACCGCGTTGAGAACACCGCTGACATGCTCGCAAAGGCCGGTTTCGACGCACTGCCCTACCATGCCGGGTTGCCCTCGGAAACACGCGCCCACCACCAGGAGCGCTTCCTGCGGGACGACGGAGTCATCATCGTCGCCACCATCGCGTTTGGCATGGGTATCGATAAGCCGGACGTCCGGTTCGTGGCCCATCTGGATCTGCCGAAAAGCATCGAAGCGTACTATCAGGAAACCGGCCGCGCTGGGCGTGATGGCCATCCTTCAACCGCCTGGATGGTGTATGGCCTTCAGGATGTGATCAAGCTCAGACAGATGCTGGAAGCGTCACCGGGCAGTGAGCACTTCAAGCGGGTTGAACGCCAGAAACTGGATGCCATGCTTGGCTTGTGCGAAGTCACCGAATGCCGTCGCAAAGCCATGCTGAGCTACTTTGGAGATCACCTCGAGGCGCCCTGTGGCAACTGCGACACCTGTCTGGAGCCCCCCGAAACCTGGGATGGCACGGTTGCGGTCCAGAAGGCCCTGTCCTGCGTGTACCGAACCGGGCAGCGTTACGGCGTCAATTACGTGATTGATGTGTTGCGTGGCAATGGGAATGAGCGCATCCGGCAGCAGGGGCACGACCATCTGTCGACCTTTGGAATTGGTGCGGATCTTACGGCCGTGAGCTGGAAATCCGTGTTCCGCCAGCTTGTGGCCGGCGGGTATCTGCGGGCGGATGCCGAGGGCTACGGGGCTCTGTCTCTGACCGAACAATGCCGGCCGCTGCTCAAGGGCGAGCGCAGCATCCAGCTGCGTCGCGATCCTGCACCTCGTAAGCGGAAAGTGGCGGAGCCCTCCGGTCGCTCCCGGCCGGAGCTGACGGTGAACGATCCGGACGGCTGGGAGCAGTTGCGTGCCTGCCGCAAGTCCCTGGCCGAAGAACAGGGTGTGCCGCCTTACATGATCTTCCATGACACGACGCTGATGGAGATACTTGAGCGCCGGCCCGACTCCCTTGAGGCGATGGCGGAGATCAATGGCGTGGGTCAGGCGAAGCTCGATAAATACGGCGAGGCATTCCTTGATGCCGTTGCGAAACTCGCGCCCCAGTCCTGATCAGCTCACCGCCTCAAACCCCTTTTTCCGGACCCGGTAATGGGCCGTTGAGCGGGCAACGATCTGGCCGCTCTCATCTTTTAGTTCACCTTCCAGTGTGAAGGAGGCGCGCCCCGTTTCATCGGCTTTTCTCTGAATGCTGTCCCGGACGCTGGCTGGCATCGTCAGCTCGATGGTGACGTCCGAGTCGGCCGGTGCCAGATACTCCATGGTCATCTCCTTGAGAATCGGGGTGTAATCCGGACCCATGTCAAACAGCGTCAGCACCCCACCCGGTATTTCGGCCACCAGGAAAGCGGCGCCGGCATAGAGGCTGCCAAAATGATTCCGGTTGCCTTTGAGCGCGATACGGGCCCGGACATAGCCCGAACGCACCGCTTCGACTGAGAACCGGTTCCTGGGGGCAAAGGGAATGGCGGCGCCAACCATGCGATTGACTATGATGTTCCCCCCTTTGCGCCTCAACCAGGCGAAAGGGCGGTCGAGCCCCGCTTCCTCTTCGGTGTCGGCGACCGCCTCCCCGGTGAGGCCGATCAGGCGATTCATAATGCCCATGTTGTGTTCCTCCTATCGTTATTGTTGTCGGGAGTCTCTGAAACCGTCCCTGCTACGGCACATTCTTATCGTTGCGCGGCGCCCCCGATCGACGCTCACCGATCAGCCAGATACGCCTCCCTTTCTGCGCTCCGTGCGCCTCGAACGTCACCGCATCAGGGGCTATTTCAGAGGCTCCTTTGTCATCGATCCCTGTCTGAAACCTGCTAAGCTGGTCGAAACACGCATAGAACACAGGGAGTCGTTGACGTGCGGAAAACGGTGTCTAGTAGTGTCATGTCCTCGATGTTCCCTCGCCTTATCGTCCTGCTGAGCCTGATTCTTCCTCTCCCGCTTAACGCGGTCCCGGCCGCGGGCGAGCCCGACCGCCAGGAAGTGATCCTCTGGTACCGCAATTATGACATGCCGTCGATTCACGCCCTGCTCCGGCTCGCCTTCGACAAAACGCCCGAATACGGGCCGGTACGCATCATCCGCAGCGCAGAAATGAATCAGGGGCGAGCGCTGCGCGAACTCCGCAAAGATAGCAGCGATGTCATTCATCTGGCGAATGTCGCCAGCACGCCCGAGCGCGAGAGCCAGCTTCGTGCGATCCCCATACCGATTGATGGTGGTCTGCTGGGTTACCGGGTCTGTCTCATCAAACCGGAAAACCAGCCCCTGTTCGAAGAGGTCCGCACGCTCGGGGATCTCAGGGAGAGCTCGATCCGCTTTGGGCAGGGCCAGCACTGGCCGGATACCAAGATCCTGCGTGCCAACGGTCTCGAGGTGATAACGAGCAGTCGCTTCAACAGCCTCTACCGCATGCTTGAGAGCGACCGGTTTGAGTGCTTTGCACGTGGGGTCAGCGAGGTGTTGTTTGATCTTGAGAAGGAACGTACATCCGGGCTGGTGGTCGAGAACCACCTGATGCTGACCTACGACATGCCCAACTTCTTTTTTCTTTCAGAAAGCAATGTGGCACTCGGCCACCGCATCCAGATCGGTCTGGAGCGCGCAATCCTGGACGGCAGTTTTGCCGTTTTTTTCGATCGTTACTTCACCCGTGCGATTCGGGCGCTGAAGCTGGGCGATCGCCGCGTTCTAAGGCTGGGCAATCCCTGGACCTGGGACCGTTACTGGCCGCCACTGACCGAAACCATCATGCAGAAAACCCGGCAACGGATTCAGCTCAATGCACACTAGGGTGCCCTCCCTGGCGTTCCTGAATCACACCTTGAAGCGGCCCACTTTTTCGGTCAGGGACTGCCCGATTTCTTCAATGCGACTGCTGTAAGTGTCGTTGTCACTGGCCGCTTGCGCCGCGTCCTGTCCCTGCTCGGCAATGCGTGTTATCGACGCATTCAGTTCTTCGGTCACTGAGGTCTGTTCCTCCGATGCGGTGGCAATTTGCGACGTCATGTTACTGATGGACGTAATCGCCTCTGCGATGCGGTTGAGTGCATCCATCGCGTCCTGCGCCTTCTCCATGCTGACGTTCGAGACGGCCTGGGATTCCTGCATCACACTGACGGAATTGTTCGCACCTTTCTGAAGTCGCTCGATCATGGCGTTGATTTCCTCAGTGCTGTCGTGGGTGCGCCGGGCCAGATTCCGGACCTCGTCCGCCACCACGGCAAACCCGCGACCGGCGTCCCCGGCCCGAGCCGCTTCGATGGCGGCATTCAGCGCCAGCAGGTTGGTCTGCTCCGCCACATCCTGAATCACTTCCAGAATGGTGTTGATCTGCGTCACGTCCTTACCAAGCGTATCGATGACCTCAGAGGCCGAGGAGATTTCGGATGCCAGCCGTTCGACCGCGTCCCGAGAGGCTTTCACCGTATCCTGGCTTTCGCGGGCATCATTGTCGGCGTTCGTGGACGCATCGGCGGTCTGCTGGGCGTTCTGGGCAATTTCATTGGCGGCCTGGGACATCTCGTTAATGGCCGTGGCCACCATGTCCACTTCGGTCTGCTGGCTCTCAACGCTCTGGCGGCTGGTGCTGGCCGTATTGCGTAGCGAGACAACCGCCTCGCTCAGTTCGTTGGCACCGGTCTGCACGTCCTGGATGACCGTCTGGAGATTGGCAACAAACGCGTTGAAATTCTCCGCCGTCTCACCGAGTTCATCCTGGGACTGAACCTCCAGGCGATGAGTCAGGTCAGCATCGCCGCTGGCGATATCCCGCATGGCATCGCGGAGACCGCGGACAGGTGCGAGGAGCTTACGAATGCCGAAATGCAGGAGAATCAGCGTGATGACCAGCGCCACCACTGCGATGATTATTCCGGTTGTTCGCGCGTCAATCACCGGCGCCATAATGTCGTTCTCGTTTGCCAGCGCGCCGAGATACCAGGTGACCCCCCGCGCATCCTCAATCTCGTGAAAACTGACGCGCCACCGCTCATCATCAATCGTGTAGTAATGGGCGTTGCCATTAAGCCTTGGTTCAGCCCCGATCAGTTCGCTGACCGGATTGCCCACCCGCTCCTTGTCCGGGTGAAACAACACAGTGCCATCGTCGCTGATCAGCGTGGCATATCCGGTGCCCGCCAGATCGACCGAAGAGAGGATTGTCTGAAGCGCGTTCAGTGTGATGTCGCCACCCACAACGCCCTCATACATTCCCCGGTCTACCGGCGCGACTGACGAGAGAATGATGTTCCCGCTAGAGGCATCGAGATACGGCGCGGTAAAGGTGCTTTCTCCGCCGTTCTTGCCAAGCTTGTACCAGGGGCGAACACGGGGATCGTACCCGGAAGGCAGTGTGCTCTGCGCCGTTTGAGTGGGCATCAGCATGAACCCGTCCGCCCGCCCCACGTAAACGTTCTTGAAGCCACCGCCCTGTGTCGCTGTCTGCAGAACCTTGCGGGCCTGTTCATCGCCGGTCACGTTTTCGAGGGCGGCTGCCGCCGCGTCGGACATGGCCAGTCGTGTGTTCAACCATTCGGCAATGGAGGCGGTCCCCTGTGCGACGGCATCGTCGATCAATGCCTCAACATAGGTGTTGGTCGTACCGACCAGACGCCGGTCTCCCATGATGGCGTAGGTGCTGATGACGATCACCAGCAGAATGGCGAAAGCGGTCAGGAGCTTCTGACCAAAAGAAAACTGTCCCATGAACTGAAAATCCCCCGCAGATGTTTGTTTCTGGAACGGAAAGCCCCTGAAACGCTCCCTGTGTGGCTTTCAGAACGTCGATATCAGTCTAGATGACGGTGGCGTGATCCGCCTGCGCTCTGTATAGCTGTCGGCGCTGTAAACAAGACCTTTAGCCGGATAATCTGTTAAAACAGGATTATGACACCTTCTTTGAATGGAGACCGCCTGAATGGCCCACGACGATCTGCAGATCAACCTGCGCGCCCTCACTCTCGAAGACTACGATCAGCTCCGGGCATTGATGGACCGGGTTTATGACGATATTGGAGGCGCCTGGCCGCGGGACACGATCCGGGCATTGGTTGAGCAATTTCCCGATGGGCAGATGTGCATTGAGGACAGCGGCGAGCTCGTCGCGGTCGCTCTGACCGTCTGCGTCAAATACGACCGGTTCTCCAACCCCCACACCTACGACGATCTGATCCTCAAGAACGAGAAGATCTGGCACAACGACGATGGCGACGCGCTATACGGATTAGACGTCTTCATTCATCCGGATTATCGAGGCTATCGGCTCGGGCGTCGTCTCTATGAAGCGCGCAAGGAACTGTGCCGGTCCCGGAATTTCCGGGCGATTCTAGCGGGCGGTCGGATACCCGGCTATCGCAAGTTTGCCGACCAGTTTACGCCGACCGAATACATTGAACGGGTGGATCGCAAAGAGATCTACGATCCGATCCTGAGCTTCCAGCTTTCCAATGACTTTCAGGTCACCCGGCTGATGCACAAGTATCTGCCGGAAGACGAGAAATCAATGGGGTATGCCACTCTCCTGGAGTGGAATAACATCCTTTACACGCCGCCCACACCCGTTCTGGAGACCCGCAAGACGCAGGTCCGCATTGGTGCCGTCCAGTGGCAGATGCGTGAGTTTCACTCGGTGGATGACGTACTGCGCCAGGTTGAGTACTTCGTGGACGCTCTGTCGGACTACAAGAGCGATTTCGCCGTGTTCCCGGAATTTTTCAATGCGCCGTTGATGGGGCTGACCGATCAGGTGGACCAGACGCGGGCGATACGTTTCCTGGCCGGATTTACCGAGCAGTTCCGGGATCAGATGTCGGACATGGCCGTCAGCTACAACATCAACATCATCACCGGCTCCATGCCACTGCTCGACGGGGAGCGGCTCTACAACGTGTCCTACCTCTGTCACCGGGACGGCAGCGTTGACGAACAGTGCAAGATCCACATCACGCCGCATGAGCGCCGGGACTGGGTGATTGAAGGCGGCAACCGGCTGGATGTGTTTGAGACGGACGCGGGCCGGGTCGCGATCCAGGTCTGCTACGACATTGAATTCCCAGAGCTTGGCCGCCTGGCTGCCCAGCAGGAAGTGGATATTATTTTCGTCCCGTTCTGGACCGACACGAAAAACGGATATCTGCGGGTTCGTCACTGCGCCCAGTCCCGAGCGATTGAAAACGAATGCTATGTGGTCATCACCGGCTGCGTGGGCAACCTGCCCAAGGTGGAGAACCTGGACGTTCAGTACGCGCAATCGTCCGTGTTCTCACCGTCGGATTTCGCGTTTCCTCACGATGCCGTTATGGCCGAAACCACACCCAACACGGAGATGATCATGTTCTCCGACATGGACCTGGAGAAACTGACGCTGGTGCGCAGTGAGGGGTCAGTGACCAACCTCAAGGATCGCCGGACCGACCTCTACGGCGTCTCATCATTCTGGGAGGAGACACCGCCCGGGGACTGAACGGCCGCCCTTCTGCCGCCATTTCCCTGGGCTATCGACCGGATTTCATAGTCCGTCTTAGCGGGCTCCACCCGGGTCGCGAACTGGCGTGATCGGGAATTTCGGTCCAAGATGGGGTACAGTGTTGGCCCTGCGAGACATCCCGGCCATATAACGGGCGTGTTTGAATGGACGTTGAATGCCAGCAGCAACAATGACGATGTCGCCGGAAACCATGACTGCGAAATCGCAAGACACGGTCCCACTCCAGGACCGCGCTCCCCTTCCTGACGTGACCGCTCGCCTGACAATCCGGCAGCGGCTGTTCCGCCGTGAAGTTGTTGAAGTGCCGGTGTTCAAGCTGGACGAACACGGCGGCGTGATCAAGACCGACCGCCTGTTTGAACCTGGCGACGTCCTGCACTTCGATCTCGTACTGGAAATGCCCTTCGACGACGTCCGCACTGACCGGCTCGAGGGCCTGGTCACGGATCGCATAAAGCACTGCAGCAATTTCTTCTATTTTGTTGATTTCCGTCAATCCTCAAGGTCCGGCCAGGGTCGTCATTACGACAGTCTTGACCGGGTTCTTGAATTGGTGACCCGTAAACAGCTCTTGAAGGAACGCCGGGACGGTGGTGCCGCCGGCCCGGTCCATAGCGTGTAAAGCCTGACCAATCCCGGGAGAGAACAGCATGGCGAAGAAAGACAAGGCCGGTGTCGATAAGCTGGTCAAGAAGATGAACAAGGAATTCGAGAAGACGTCCACGCAGGTGGAGAACCTGATCAACGATGCCTTCAAACAGTTCGATTCACTTCAGAACCAGGTTCAGGAGCCGATCCGGAAACTGGTCAACGAAATGGATCAGCTCCGTGAACGGGAGATGAAGCGCTTTAACGACGAGCTGGAGCGCCGTCTCAAGGAGTTCCAGGATCTGCAACAGAACATCCTCGAGCGCGTTGGTATGGCTCGCAAGGACGCAGAGCAGGCTGTCGAGAAAACCAACGAGCGCGTCTCGAGTGCGGTCTCGTCCGCCAAGTCGTCTTCGACCGGTTCGGGCAGCAGCGCCCGGAAAGCCGGCTCCGCCTCATCGTCAAAGAACAGCGGCAAAGGGTCTGCGTCCAGTGGCGGCAAGACCAGCAAGGCAGCGAAATCCGGTGGTGGCTCGAAGCCGGCCTCGGCGAAAAAATCCTCAGCAAGCTCCGGTTCCTCCACTGCCAAAAAGGCATCGACCGCGAAAAAGTCGGCATCGGGCAGCTCCGGTAAGACCACCAGCGGTGCGAAGTCTGCGCCCCGCAAAACCGGCAACAGCGACCTGACGCGACTGAAAGGGTTGGGCCCGGCCACTGAAAAGAAACTGAAATCCGCGGGAATCACGTCTTTGAAACAGATTGCGGATCCGTCCGAGGCCGATAAGAAAGCTCTGCAGGAGTTTGCAAAGGTTCGGGGGGCTGAAAACTGGCAGGCAGAAGCTAAAAAACTGGTGTCGTGACCCACTGAATGCAGTCTTCAACACAACCGATTCTCAGAGATATCGTACTGGTTGGGGGCGGCCACAGCCATGTGGGCGTCCTCAAGCAGTTTGCGATGAACCCCGTTTCCGGTGTGCGCCTCACGCTCATCTGCCGCGACACCCACACTCCTTACTCCGGCATGTTACCCGGTTACCTCGCCGGCCATTACACCTACGATGAGGTCCATATCGATCTCAGCCGGCTGGCCGAGTATTGCGGCGCCCGGTTTTACCGGGATGAGGCGATCGGAATCGACCGTAATCGGCAGACAGTGCGTTGCCGCAACCGTCCGGACGTGCCATACGACCACCTGTCGATCAATATTGGCTCGGCGCCGCAGGTTCAGTCCGTCGAGGGTGCGGAACGCCATGCCATCCCTGTAAAGCCCATCCACGGATTCAATCAGCGTTGGCTGGACCTGCTGAACCGCCTTGAAACCCATGATGGTCCGATGGTCGTGGCGACCGTGGGTGCCGGAGCCGGCGGTGTTGAGCTGACCCTGGCGATGCAGCACCGGCTGGAAAATGAGCTGCGCCAGCGCGGTCGTGACCCGAGACAGTTGCAGTTCCATCTGTTCGATGCCTCCGACACGTTGCTACCGACGCACAACCGGCGCGTGCGGGAAACCTTCGAACGGATTCTGAACGAACGGGGCGTGATCATTCATCTCAGCGCCTCGGTCGACCGGGTATCGGGCAGCCAGATTCACACCGACAGCGGCGGCTCTTTTGCCGTCGATGAAGTGCTCTGGGTGACCCGGGCTGGCGGACCGGAATGGTTGCGGAATACAGGACTGGCGCTTGACGATGATGGCTTTATCCTGACCCGGGACACGCTTCAGACGGAAAACGACGACCGGATTTTTGCAGCCGGGGACATTGCCACCGTGGTGCCCTATCCCAGGGAAAAGGCGGGCGTGTTTGCCGTTCGCCAGGGGCGACCGCTGGCAAGGAACCTGCGCCGAGTCGCGACCAACCAGCCACCCGAGGCCTATCGGCCCCAGTCCACATGGCTGGCACTGATCAGTACCGGTGACCAGTACGCGGTTGCCTCGCGCGGTGACTGGTCGGTTCGTGGGCGGTGGGTCTGGCGATGGAAGGACTGGATCGACCGGCGCTTCATGTCGACGTTCAATGAATTGCCCGAGATGGAGACGGCCGCCTCAAAGCCGGACACGGCGGCCGCTCAGAGCCCGGAAGAAGCGTCCCAGGCCATCTCCGCCGTGGCGATGCGTTGTGGCGGCTGCGGCGCCAAGGTTGGCAGCACGGTCATTTCACGGGCACTGGGACAGCTCGCCCCGGTTGAGCGCAAGGATGTCCTTGTCGGGCTGCACTCGCCGGATGATGCGGCCGTGGTGCAGGTGCCGCCCGGAAAGGCCTCTGTCCAGACCATCGATTTCTTCCGGGCATTCATTGACGATCCGTATCTCTTTGGGCGTATCGCGGCGAATCACAGTCTGGGTGATATCTTCGCCATGGGCGCTGAAGCCCAGACCGCCACGGCGGTTGCCACCGTTCCCTACGGCATTGAGTCGAAAGTGGAGGACGTCGTGTACCAGATGATGAGCGGTGCCGTCAGCATGCTCAATGCCGCCAATTGCGCCCTTGTTGGCGGGCATACCGGAGAGGGTCAGGAACTGGCACTGGGATTCGCGGTCAACGGACTGATCGACCCGGATGCCATTATGAGCAAGGGTGGGCTGCGTCCCGGCGATGTACTGATTCTCACCAAGCCGATCGGGACCGGTACCCTGTTCGCCGCCCACCCCCGGTTCAAGGCGCGGGGACGCTGGATTGACGAAGCACTGGAGCAGATGCTGGTGTCCAATCAACGGGCCGCGGAATGCATTCACCAGCACGGCGCCCGTGCCTGTACTGACGTCACCGGTTTCGGGCTGCTCGGGCACCTGGTGGAGATGACGCGCCCATCCGGTGTGGACGCGGAGCTTGATCTGTCCGCACTGCCCCTGCTCTCCGGTGCCGAGGAAACGGCAGCGCGGGGGATACTCAGTTCGTTACAGCCGGCCAACGTCCGCCTGAGACGGGCCATCGGCAATCAATTGGAGATGGTCAATCACCCCCGCTATCCATTGATTTTCGACCCACAGACCGCCGGCGGCCTGTTGGCCGGTGTGCCTGGCGACCGCGCCGATGAGTGTGTTGAGGCGCTGAAGGCGCTCGGTTACGGTCGGACGGCGATCATCGGGCGTGTGACCGCTCAGGGAGAAGCGCTGGAGCCCATCCGACTCAATGCCTGATCCATCGCCTGCTGGAGCGCCTTGCGCTCCGCCTCGGGCGTGAATCGATGTGCCCGCTGACCAACGGCATCGCGGAGTTGTTGCAGAAACGCCTCGTCATCCTCGATGCGAAGCAGCAGCTGGCGTAAGGCAGCGGTGTCCCGGACCGGGAAATAGCCGGGATAGTCCTCACCCAGCAGCCCGATGTTCCCCGGAATATGAGAGGCAATGACGGGAAGCCCGGCGACACAGGCTTCAGAAACCACGTTCGCACCGCCTTCCATGACGGAAGAAATCACCATGGCACCACTTCGCGCCATCAGTTCCCGAATCCGGTCGTGATCGACCTGATCAAGCCATGTGTACCGGGGATTGACACCCATTTCCTGTCGGGCCCGGGCCGCCCAGTCTTCCGAATACGCACGACCGGCGTGGATAATGCGGATCCGGGAGGCATCCGGCAGGTTTCGCACGGCCTGGGCGGCACGGAACGGATCTTTCTCGTCCCGCAGGTGGCCGATAACACAAACCTCGAACCGGCCTGGTGGCGGGGTGTCGTCCGCCCCCGGCGGCGGCGCCGCGGACTGATGAACGGTCACGAGCCGGTTATGGAAGCTCGGAGGCAGGTCGTCTCCGACACGGTCGTGCAGGCCAATCAACGCGTCGGCCGCCAACAGGCTGCTGCCAAATACATCAGGATGGGTGAACTGATCCCGGTACACATCCGTTCCCGTGAGAGCGAGAACAATCGGCCGGTCCGGTGCCCGCTCCCGGAAAGCGCGGATACAGTCAGCACTACGGTATGCGTGGAGGGCCAGCAACAGGTCAGTGCCCTGCCCGTCGTCATGGGTGGTGATCCGAACGTCGTGTCCCAGCGTCCGCACCGCGTCGGCCCAGCGGTCGGCCGTGCGGCGGTTGCCGTTTAGGGAGCCTTCGGCAGCGGGGGTCACAATCTGGATGCGCATGAGTGGATGATACCAAAGACAATCGGCTTCGTACCTTCAACTGATTCCATGGAAGCGGTAGGCTTTGGCTCTGGTACCGATTCCATCAACACCAACGACAAGGAGTGGGTCATGCTCAAGACCTTTCGACGTGCGTTTGTTCTGTCCCTGATTCTGGTCATGCCAGCCTTTGCAGACACCTTCGTTTTCACGGCAATCCCCGATGCCGACGAAACCCGCCTCAAGGAGCGTTTCCAATCCGTTGCGGACTATCTCGACAGCAAGCTGGACGTGGACGTCCGGTACATTCCGGTGAAGAGTTACGCCGCCGCGGTGTCCGCCTTCCGCAACAATCAGGTGCAGCTGGCCTGGTTCGGCGGCCTGTCCGGCGTCCGGGCCCGTGCGCTCGTCCCCGGCTCCGAGGCCATTGCGCAGGGTAAGGAAGATCAGGCATTCGAGACGTACTTCATTGCCCACGACAGCACCGGCCTCAAACCCTCTGATGACTTCCCGATGGATATCAAAGGCAACACGTTCACCTTCGGTTCGAAAGGAAGCACGTCGGGCCGGCTGATGCCGGAATACCACATCCGGGAGGCCTTCAACGCGGCGCCTGAAGAGGTGTTTGAGCGCGTCGGCTTCAGCGGCAACCACTCCCGGACGATCCGTCTGGTCGAAGCGGGCACCTATCAGGTCGGTGCGGTCAATTTCAAAGTCTGGGAAAAGGAAGTGGCGTCCGGCGATGTGAATACCGACGATGTTCAGGTGATCTGGAAGACGCCGACCTATCCCGATTACCAGTGGACCATTCGGGGCGACGCGGATCAGCGGTTCGGGGACGGATTCACCGATCGGGTTCGCCAGGCACTGCTCAGCATGAGCGATCCGGCTCTGCTCGAGAAATTCCCCCGGTCTGCCTTCGTCCCCGCCAGCAACGCGGATTACGAGCCAATCCGAAACACCGCTGAAAAGATCGGAATCATCGACTGATGGATGCGGTTCACCTGCGCAACCTGTCCGCCGCCTACGGCGGGCAGCAGGTTCTGGGGCCGCTGTCGCTCCAGATTCAGCCCGGCGAGCGGATTGGGCTCGTCGGGCGCAGTGGTGCGGGTAAATCAACCCTCCTGAATCTGCTTTATGACCAGGTCCGGGACCGGGCTGCGCTGGTTCCACAGGAACAGGGACTCGTCCAGGCGCTGTCGGTGTTTCATAACGTCTACATGGGGCGTCTGAACCACTACTCCGCCTGGTACAACCTTCTGAATCTGCTCTGGCCGCAACGGCGCGAGCTGGCGGTGATTGAACCGCTGCTCGAGCGGCTGGGCATTGGCAAGAAGCGCCGCTCCCCCGTTGCCCAACTGTCCGGTGGCCAGAAGCAACGAACAGCCGTTGCCCGGGCACTGTTCCAGAATGCACCGATGCTACTGGCCGATGAGCCGGTATCGGCGCTCGATGGGCCGCTTGCGCACGTTGTGATGGGGTTCATGACAGAAGCCTACGACACCAGCGTTGTGGCGCTCCACGACATTGATCTGGCGCTTGCTTACACCACGCGCATCGTCGGTATCCAGGACGGCCAGATTGCGCTGGATGCGCCAAGCCATACGCTCTCTCCCGCCGACATCCTGCCCCTCTATTAAGATGCTGGCTTCCCCGACCGTCCGCGTTACGCTGATTGTCACCGTCGTCGGAATCCTTTGTGCGTTTCTGGGAGACCTGGCCATCACAACGGTCAATCCCTGGCAGGATCTGAAGGACCTGTTCCTGGGCGTTGTGACGCCGGATTTCTTCTCGATCGATCAGGTGGGGGTGGCCCTGCTGCGGACCGTGGCGTTTGCCTTTGTCGGCGTGGCGCTCGGGAGCCTTGCCGGATTCCTCCTGTCACTGGTATTCGGCTCACGAGTGATCCGGATCGGATGTGCGTTCGTCCGGGCCATCCATGAGCTGTTCTGGGCACTGATCTTCCTGCAGTTCTTTGGCTTTCACCCGCTGACGGGGGTGTTGGCCATTGCGATTCCCTACGCCGGCATTTTCGCAAAAGTGTACTCGGAAATTCTGGAAGAGAATGACCCCACACCGGAACGGGTCCTGCCAGAGGGAACCGGTCGGCTTGCCCGCTTTCTGTACGCGCGGATACCCGACGCATTACCCCATCTTGTCACATACACCTCGTATCGGCTGGAGTGTGGCCTGCGGTCGAGTGCCATTCTGGGCTTCGTTGGTCTGCCAACCCTGGGATTCTATCTGGAATCCTCCTTCTCTCAAGGCTATTACTCGGAAGTCGGCGCCATTCTGATTCTGTTCTACGTTCTGATCGCAACGCTGCGGCACTGGGCCCGCCCGCGGTTGATCCCCGCCTATCTGGTTGCTGCGCCTTTTTTTCTTGGCGATGGTCTGCCCATCGTCTGGGGGAATGTCAGCCGTTTCTTTACACAGGACATTGTGCCCGCCCCGATCCGGGACGGTGACGGGCTGGGGGCTCTCGGGGACTGGCTCACCCAGCTTCTTCTCAATGAGGCGCTGCCCGGCATCTGGAACACGTTGTTGCTGACCCAGATCGCCCTGGTCTGCACCGGGCTGGTGACACTGATCGCCTTTCCGCTGATCTCCCGGCATTTCGGGAACCGGGTGAGCCGTGGTGGCGGGCATGTGCTTCTGGTCATCGCCCGTTCCACACCGGAATACATGCTGGCCTATATCCTGCTGCAGCTCTGGGGACCATCCATGCTGCCGGCTGTTGTGGCGCTCGCGCTTCACAACGGCGGCATCATCGGTCACCTGATCGGACGCCGCAGCAACGAGATCCAGCTACGCCCCGACGCCCCGAGCGGCTTCAATCGGTACAGCTATGAGCTGATTCCCCGCGTTTACCCGCCCTTCCTTGCTTTTCTTTTTTACCGCTGGGAAATCATTATGCGCGAGACCGCCATTCTTGGCATCCTCGGCATCCACACACTGGGGTTTTATGTCGACAGTGCCATACAGGAAATCCGGTTTGACCGGGCGATCCTGCTGATCCTTGTCACGGCATTGCTCAATATTGCCATCGATGTCACCTCAAGGCGTGTCCGCCGCTATCTGCGCCTGCAGACACGGGTTACCTGTGAGGGCCATTGAGAAGCAGTCGTGAAACGTGGATTTCACAACAATTTTACGAATGAACCGAGATTTAGCGGCCCTTGTCTCAGTAACATTCTGTTACCCCCGATATACTTTGTGAAACATTACTGAGTAAGGGCACACTGGATGCTGGACTTCGTGGTTTTGGGACTGGAAATCGGGCTGGCGCTGCTATTTCTGGTACTGGCCGGGCGCATCATCGTCTTATCGCGCCGGGATGCCGTCGCCCAGCCCTCCCGGTCCCCGTCGGATTCCCTGGCGCGACCCGCCGCAAGCTTCTGGGCGTATTTCCAGGAATCCACGCCAGTGGAAGGGCCGGCGGCGGCCGCTCACCAATCAAAGCCCTCTTGGGAAGGGGACCTGACCGCCGCATTGCAGATCATTATGAGTATCCAGATAACCCAGGCGCGTCACCATGAACTGGACCTGGCGACAGCGGATGGCTCGCTGAAGTCACTGGCTGCGGCCTGGGGACTCGGAGCGGCTGTCGCCCTGTCGCGCTACCACGGTGTGGATCAGGCCTCAGCCAACCGGATCGCCGTCAACCTGCTCGCACGCCGCCTGTCGGTGAGCACCCTTGCCATCGAACAGACCTTCAGCGATCTGACCGGCAGCACCAGCCTTCTGTACTGCTATCGGATGGGGGTTGAGGGCGCCGAGTCCTGGGTCTGGGCGCGTTTCGTACCCCGGGATCGGAGCCTTTATGAGGCGATTACGGCCAACGCACTTATCTAGTGTCCCGTCTGGTTAATTCCCTAGGTCTGCATGCGTTCCGTCACCCGGTTATAGCGCGACAGAATATTCTCGATACGCTCGAGACTGCTGGCCACCGGCCCTTTCAAGTCCTGGAACTCAACGCCGAAAATTGTGCCCTCGTCTCCAACACGCGAATTACGGATCGTCGCGCTGGCCTGCTCTACCGTGATATTGCCTACTTCCGTCGCCAGGTTCAGGCTGAACTGGACTCGTTGCCCCTCATCGAATTCGTGGTCGCCAACAAACGCCATGCCCAGGCTGCTGAAATCCATGACCTGTACGTTCACCCATTCTTTCGACATAAAGCCTTTTCGAACCTGAACGCGGGCGTACATCTGGATAAAGGGCAACCGCTCCCGGCGACGACGCTCTGTCATTTGGATCTCCTGATGGTGTGTGATCATCGGTAAGGCCGTGACAGCCGACACGCCATTCACTGTAGCAAACCGCCGGAGGCCGGGCGCGGTACGAGTCACACATTTCGATAATCACGCATGGGTCTCAGTGAGTACATGGTCACCGCCCTCACCTCTCTCCAGGCCGTTTCGTATAGAATGGCGGTTTTGCCGTGCCGAGAGGAGATCAGGGTGCATCCGGATATTTCCGTTCAGGGACTCAACAAGATCTACGAGGGGGGCGAGCAGGCTCTAACCGATGTGCATCTCGATATTCACCGTGGGGAGATCTTTGCCCTGCTCGGCCCGAACGGGGCTGGCAAGACCACGCTGATCAACATCATCTGTGGTCTGGTGAATCTCAGCAACGGTCGGGTTCTCGCCAACGGGTACGACATCATCCGGGAGTACCGGGAGGCCCGCTCCCAGATCGGCCTGGTACCTCAGGAACTGCACACGGACGCCTTCGAACGGGTCTGGGACACCGTCAGCTTCAGCCGTGGTCTGTTTGGCTGCCCACCAAACCCGGCCCATATCGAACGGGTGCTCCGCGATCTGTCGCTCTGGAACAAACGCAACACCCGCATCATGGATCTGTCCGGCGGCATGAAACGGCGCGTCATGATTGCCAAGGCGCTGTCGCATGAACCCCGCATCCTGTTTCTGGACGAGCCTTCCGCCGGAGTCGATGTCGAGCTGCGCCGTGAAATGTGGGAAATGGTGCGTCGCCTGCGGGAGAACGGTGTCACCATCATCCTTACTACCCACTACATCGAGGAGGCCGAGGAGATGGCCGATCGTGTCGGGGTGATCAGTCAGGGTGAGCTGATTCTGGTGGAAGAAAAAGAAGCTCTCATGCGAAAGCTGGGCAAGAAGGAACTGAGGCTGCATCTGCAGACGCCGCTCGACACCCTCCCGGAATCGCTGGCGGACCTCGAACTGACACTGTCCGAAACCGGCGACGAGCTGGTCTACTCGTTCGATGCGCACGCTGACGAAAGCGGCATCACCACGCTGCTGAAACGACTGGGCGAGCAGAACATTGATTACCGGGATCTTCAGACCCGGGAAAGCTCGCTGGAAGACATCTTCGTGAACCTGGTCAGGGCGAATCCATGAATCTCTACGGTATCCGAGCAATCTATCGTTTCGAAATGGCCCGCATGTGGCGGACCCTGATGCAGAGCGTTGCCTCGCCGGTCATTTCCACGACGCTGTACTTTGTGGTCTTCGGCTCCGCCATCGGTTCCCGGATGGGCGACATCCAGGGCGTGAGCTATGGCGCGTTCATCATTCCCGGGCTGGTCATGCTCTCGCTGTTGATGCAAAGCATCTCCAACGCCTCGTTCGGGATTTACATGCCCAAGTTTTCCGGGACCATTTACGAAGTGCTTTCAGCGCCGGTCTCCTATCTTGAAGTGGTGATCGGGTACGTGGGCGCCGCTGCCACCAAATCCACGATACTTGGGGTGATCATCCTGCTGACGGCCAATCTGTTCGTCGATTACTCGGTACTCCATCCCGTCTGGATGGTGGTGTTTCTGATCCTGACCTCAATTACCTTCAGTCTGTTGGGGTTCATTATCGGGATCTGGGCGGACACATTCGAAAAGCTCCAGATTGTACCGCTGATGGTGGTCACACCCCTGGTGTTTCTCGGAGGCACCTTCTACTCCATCGATATGCTGCCCGGCTTCTGGCAGACCGTTACCCTCTTCAACCCGGTGGTGTACCTGATCAGCGGGTTTCGGTGGGCATTCTACGGCATCTCTGATGTTCACATCGGAATCAGTGTCGCCATGATTCTGCTCTTTCTCACCGCCTGTCTGGGTCTGGTTGCATGGATCTTCAAAAGCGGCTATCGACTGCGTCCGTGATGAGGCCCCATCGTTGGCGGCTGGCCCTCGCGCTGTTTTCTTCCAGCGTGTTGGCTGGCACCCCGCAACACTTACCGCGCCAGCCGGCGTGTCTGGTGACCAGTGATCACATGATCCCCATTCAGGTGGAAGTGGCCATGTCACCGGACGAGCGTCAGATCGGTCTTATGGAACGCCCGTTTTTACCGGCGACGGCCGGTATGCTGTTCCGCTACCCGGAGTCTCAGGCGGCGACCCGTGGATTCTGGATGTACAGAACACGCCTGCCGTTGGACATCGCTTACCTTAACGAAGAGGGCGTGATCGTCAGCCTTCATCAAATGACGCCCTGCCCACCGAAAAAGGGGCGACGCTGCCCCCGTTATCCATCGGGGCGGCCTTTTTCTGCCGTGCTTGAAATGAATGAAGGGTTCTTCGGTGCTCATGAGGTCGATGTCGGAGATCAGCTCCTGCCTCCGATGACCCCACCGAGAGAACACGCCTGTCCATCGTCACGCCACGCAACGCCTCGCGGCTCGTCTGCTCAGGATTGATGAGTTCACCCCGATGGATGACTCCTGACCCGCCTGTGCCTCCCAGGCGTAAAGAATTTCTTGAATCAGCCGTCTACACTGAAACGAGAATGAACAAAAAGCGCTTAAGGCCGTCATTATGCTCCGTATGAAAAGTATTTCCCGCCAGGTACTGTTGATCATCCTGCTGGTTAACATCGTCGTGGCAGGCGTCGCCGGCTCCTATCTGACCTATTCACTGAGAGTCGCCGATGACTTCTCGGAGGTCACGTCCAGAGACATACAGGGTGCTCTGGAAGCCCAAGTAGTCCTCGCCAACTTCAAGACACAGGTTCAGGAATGGAAGAACGTGCTCCTTCGCGGTCATAATCGGGACGATCGGGAGAAGTACTGGTCTCAGTTCAAGGATCAAGAAGCGGTGGTTCAGGACCATGTCGAGGAAATGCTGCCGCTGATCACCGATGAAGAATCGAAACAGCTGTTGGAGCGCTTCGCAAAGGCGCATCGCCGAATGGGCGACGCCTATCGTGAGGGCTATCAGCGCTTCGTTGATTCGGGATTTGATCACACGGCGGGTGATTCGGCGGTGAGAGGCATTGATCGGGAGCCCGCAGCGCTGATCAACGAGGCCACTCAGAGGATCGCCAAGCTCTCGCGAGAGAAGGCCAACACCCTGGAATCCAGTGCCCGCTCCAATACGATGCTCGCCGGCACCGGCCTTTTAGCGGCGGTTATCCTCGGCACGATTGTCAGCGTCGTGATCATTAACCGCCAGGTCATTCGCCCAACGGTGGCGATTTCCTCCCAGCTCGAGCAGCTCGGTGAGGGCGATCTTGGCCAGAAGTCGACAATCCACCGAGCTGACGAGCTCGGCCGACTCGCTGACGCAGCCCGCAAGCTTCACGACTTCCTCAACGAGATTAAACAGACAACGCAAACCAACGCAGCCGATCTGGCGACGATCAAAGAGACGATCACCACAGGCGCCCATGACATTGCTGACAAGTCGACTCAAGCGCATGAACGGATCGATCAAATGGCGGCGGCGATGAATGAAATGTCGTCAACGGCCAATGAAGTGGCACAACATGCCGCGAGTGTTTCTACGCGTGTTGATGAAACAACATCTGAAACCGGGCTGGCAGACCAGAACATCGCAACATCGGTCGACAGCATGGGACGGCTTTCGGAACAAATTCGTGCCACTTCGGAAACGGTCACAACACTGGCCGAGAGCAATAAAAAGGTGAGCAGCGTCATGGAGGTCATCCGGGAGATCGCAGACCAGACGAACCTGCTGGCTCTGAATGCGGCCATTGAAGCGGCACGAGCCGGTGATGCTGGCCGGGGTTTCTCAGTGGTCGCGGACGAAGTCCGTAGCCTTGCCGGGAAAACGCAGGAGGCGACCGTGGAAATCGACGCCATCGTCAGCAGCATTGCCTCCGGTTCCGAGCAAGCAACCCAGTACATGCAGACCAGCGAATCGGTCACGGACGATTGTGTTCAGCAGGTCTCCGAGGTACAGCGGATCGTTAAAGACATTAACGAGCGTATGAGCGAGATACGTGAAGCGACAACGCAGGTCGCCACCGCTGCGGAGGAGCAGACCAGCGTCAGCGAAGACATCAGCCAGAACATCACGGAGATTGCGAACCTTTCCGAAGACATGAGTCAGGCTTCCAAGTCGAACCTCAAGACCATACCGGAGCTTGAGGCCATGGCCTCAACGGCTAACAACCTCGCTCACCGCATTCGCGGGTAGTCCGGGGATCAAGTCCTGGCCCGGCCCTCTCAGTGGCTCACATAGCGAATGATCTGGGGGTGCCGGTCGCCTGGGGCGACCATTGGTGTTCATGAGTCCGTCATTCGGAGGAAGGCCCCGTGAGCAATCTCTCTGACCGTACTGAGCAGACCTGTCATGAAGTGGTCCCCGCCTGCGAGGCCATCAAGGCCTTAATGAACCGATTCCTCTGGCCTGATGCCAGGCGTGGAAGCGCCTTAATAAAGCACTCTATCGTTTTAATAAACCGGTAAATATGGTGCGGCTGGCCGGACTTGAACCGGCACGCCCGAAGGCAAGGGATTTTAAGTCCCCAGTGTCTACCAATTTCACCACAGCCGCACACACTGGCAAGGAGCCGGATTGTATCGACGGGCCTGTCGGGATGCAATTCCCGCTCAGGCCGTCGGAGTGGCCTCCCCGGAATAGATATAGCCAGCGAACCGCGGCGCTTTCGGCAGATACCGGGTTTCCATGGCATCGATGGTGAATCCGGCCTCGGCAATCAATCGGTGGATCGGCCGATTGAGATGGCACCCACCGGCCAGCCGTTTCCAGCCGGGCGTAAGCCGATCCTGCCACCGCCGCACGCCAGGATCGGGCGACTGGCCATGTTCGCAGAACAGGAGCCGACCTTCCGGTCGGAGCACGCGCTTCATTTCCTTCAGTGCCTGAAACCAGTCCGGAATCGTGCACAGGGTAAACGTCAGCAGTACGGTGTCGACGCTGTTGTCCGCCAGAGGAACCGTCTCCCCAGGCAGATCAAGCCATTCAACGCGTACAGGAGACTGCGCGAGATGGGCCGCCGCTTTGCGACGCATGCCCCTGGATGGCTCAAGGCCGTACACCAGGCTGACCTTATCGGGGTCATAGAACCCGAGGTTGATCCCGGACCCCATGCCGACTTCCAGCACCTGACCCCGAGCGTTTGGCACGATCGCCTTTCGCAGTTTCATAACCTGCCCGTTCGAGCAGGCGCAGTCGATGAGATGCGGCAGTATCCGTTCTTCATAGAAATTCATGGGTGCTGTGCCTTCTTGCGTCTTGGGGTGTAGTACCCATTGTTTTTGTGTGGTTATAAGCTTATATTACTTTTGATCAGGGAGAGACGTCTCGCCTGATTGTTTGGTTCTCGTGACGGTACAACAAACACTCAAAGCCGTCAGTCGATACGTTTGATGCCCTCGCGAGCCTCGACCAGCATTTCGGGTTCGAACCCGATGCCTGACCGTTCTTCCGGATCAGGCGGTGGCTTCGGGAATCGCGAGGCAACAGTCCATCGGAGGTTGGCTGTGGATCTCGATCCTCTCTTCCTGTCGCGACTCCAGTTCGCGTTTGTTGTCAGTTTCCATGCAATTTTCCCCGTGTTCACCATCGGTCTGGCATCGTTTATCGCGGTGCTCGAAGGGTTGGCGTACAAAACGGAGAACTCGGTATGGGTCACTCTTTCCGCTTTCTGGACCAAGGTGTTCGCGGTGGTATTCGGCATGGGGGTGGTGTCCGGCATCGTCATGTCGTTTCAGTTCGGAACGAACTGGAGCAATTTTGCCCTTGCAACGTCCAACTTCCTTGGACCAGTGTTGAGCTATGAGGTCGTCACTGCCTTCTTCCTGGAGGCCGCGTTCCTCGGCGTACTGCTTTTCGGGCGAGACAAGGTGCCAGCGGGTGTCCATCTGTTCGCGGCTGTCATGGTCGCGCTCGGCACGTTCATTTCCTCATTCTGGATCCTCTCGGCCAACAGTTGGATGCATACTCCGGCTGGCGCGGAACTCCGGGACGGTTTCTACCACATTACCTCCTGGTCGGAAGCCATCTTCAACCCGTCTTTTCCCTACCGTTTCGCCCACATGGGGCTCGCCTCGTTTCTGACCGGCAGTTTCGTCGTCGCTGGCGTCAGCGCCTGGTATCTGCTGCTGAACCGGGAAGTCGAGGCCAACCGAAAAGCACTGTCGATGTGTCTGTGGCTGATTCTGTTCCTCGCCCCGACCCAGGCTGTCGTCGGCGATTTCCACGGCCTCAACACCCTCGAACACCAGCCGGCAAAGGTGGCGGCGATGGAAGGCAATTGGGAGACCCAATCCAACGTGCCGCTGCTGTTGTTCGCCTGGCCTGATCAGGACGCTCAGTCCAACCATTTCGAAGTCGGCATCCCCGGCCTGGCAAGCCTGATACTGACCCATGAATGGGACGGCGTCGTCCCGGGCCTAGACGCCGTGCCGGAAAACGAGCAGCCCCCGGTCGGCATCGTGTTCTGGAGCTTCCGGATTATGGTCGGGATGGGCGTGCTGATGATCATCGCCGGGCTTGTTGGCCTTGCGCTTCGTCCTGGCGGCCGTCTCTACGAGACCCGCTGGTTCCTTAATAGCCTCAGGGTGATGAGCGTCGCGCCCTTTTTGGCGGTTCTCTCGGGTTGGTTCGTGACGGAGATCGGCCGTTTCCCCTGGGTCGTCTACGGAGAGATGACACTCAGCGAAGGGCTCACCCCGTCGCTGAGTGGCTGGATGGCGCTGGTCACGCTGATCGGGTACGCGGCCGTCTATGCCGCCGTTTTTACGGGTGGCACTTATTACCTTTTCAGAGTACTCCAGGCCGGACTTGAGGCCAGTGTGGAAGAGTCATTCGACATCGATCATGATCGCCCGAAACGGCCCATGTCTGCCCCTCACGTTTCGTTTGAGCATGAACCATACCCTGGTGAACAGGGTGGTAATACCAGCTATCAGGGAGGCCACTAATCATGGAAGCCTTTGATCTGTCTGTTATATGGGCCGGAATCATCGGTCTCGGCGTCATCATGTATGTCCTGATGGATGGCTTTGACCTGGGCCTGGGCATTCTTTTCCCTTTCGCGCCGGATGAAGGTACCCGGGATGTCATGATGAATTCCGTCGCACCGGTGTGGGATGGCAATGAAACATGGCTGATTCTTGGCGGAGCGGGCCTGCTCGCCGCATTTCCGTTGGTCTATACCATTTTTCTGCCGGCGTTATACCTTGGCGTATTCCTGCTGCTGGCCGGGCTGATTTTCCGAGGCGTCGCATTCGAGTTCCGCTTCAAGGCCAATACATCGAAATATCTCTGGAACTGGGCCTTTGCCGGTGGCTCGATGCTCGCCTCCTTTGCTCAGGGAGCCGTGGTTGGCGCCTACATCCAGGGTTTTGAAACCGAGAACCTGCGCTACGTTGGCGGTGCCCTTGACTGGCTGACACCGTTCACCGTACTGACGGGTCTCGGCCTCATGGCCGGTTACGCGTTGCTGGCCAGCACCTGGCTGATCCTTAAGAGCGAGGGACGCATACAGGACTGGGCCTACCGGATCACCATTCCGCTGCTCGTGACGGTGCTGGTGGTGTTTGCGATCGTGAGCGTCTGGACACCCATGATCGACCCGATGGTCCGCGAGCGCTGGTTCTCGAATCTGTCGGTGATCTGGTTGTTGCCGGCGCTTGGACTGCTGTGCGCCTTCCAGATTGTTCGATCGGTCCGAAACCGCTTCGAAGGCATGCCTTTTGTGGCCACAATGGGGCTGTTCGTGTTCACGTACCTGGGTCTGATTGTCAGTCGGTGGCCCTATGTGGTCCCGCCGGATTACACCCTCTGGGACGCATCATCCGCCTGGCAGTCGCAGCTGTTCCTTCTGATCGGAGTGCTCTTTGTGATTCCGATTGTTCTTGGCTATACCGCTTGGACCTATTGGGTCTTCCGCGGCAAAGTCCGAGAGGGAGAAGGCTATCACTGAAGCCCGCCGTAACAGGCCCGGCCAGGCCCTGCTCCGCCGGCTGTGCGAAGGCAGTCGGGGTCTGGTCCACCTGAGTGTGGTTGCTGGAGCCCTGTCGACGGTCGCTCTGGTAGTGCAGCTTGGGCTGGTTGCCTGGATTGTGGATCAGGTGGTGATGCGCGGCCAGCCGATTGCCCATCAGGGACCGCCTCTTGCGGGTGTCGCGTTGGCCATTGCCATCAGGGCAGTCGCTCAGCTGGCTCGTGACTGGATTGCTGTGCGCGCCAGCGATCGGGTTCGGGACGACGTCCGGCGGGAGCTGCTCAGCCGGTGGGCCACCCTGGGGCCGGTTGCAACCAATGACAGCCCAGCCGCCAGGGCGAGCGCCTGGGATGACCAGGTGGAAGCCCTGCACGGCCATATTGCCCACTATGTGCCACAGAGCCGGCTCAGTGTTCTTTCCCCTCTGCTCATCGTCGGGGTCGTCATGACACTGGATGCCGTTGCAGGCACCTTCCTGCTCTTCGCAGCACCGCTGATTCCGTTGTTTATGGCGCTCGTCGGAATGGGCGCAGAGCGGTACAACCAGCAGCATTTCGAAACCCTTGCCCACCTCTCCGGCCATTTTCTGGATCGGATGCGGGCGATGACGACGCTACAGCTTTTCGGGCATATCGGCGCCACGCGTCGGGACATTGCAAGGCGGACCGACGATTACCGGCGGATTACGATGAAGACGCTGCGCATCGCGTTCCTGTCGTCTGCGGTGCTGGAGTTTTTTGCGGCGGTATCGATCGCCGTCATCGCGATGTACGTGGGGTTCGCCCTGCTGGGCAGTCTCTCGGTCGGCCCGGCGAAGGATCTCACCCTATTTTCAGGCCTGTTTATCCTGTTGCTTGCGCCAGAGTTTTTCCAGCCACTACGCCAACTCGCCCTGCACTATCACGACCGGGCGGCGGCACTGGGAGCAGCAGCTAACCTGGAGCGCCATCTGTCAGTGGCGCTGCCGGTCCCGACGACACCGCCCGAAGCCATTCAACCCGACCGTATTGCGGATGGTATCGAGCTGCGGCGTCTGTCCCTTGGCTTTCCCGGTAAAGCGATGGTGCTTGACGGCGTCGACCTGACAGTTGCCAAGGGCGAGTGCCTGGTCCTGACCGGGGCCTCCGGAGCGGGTAAAAGTAGCCTGCTGCACCTGATCGCTGGATTCCGTCAACCTGATGCTGGCGAGGTCCGAGTGTTTGGGAATCCCCCCGGAACTCAGCCATTTGGCTGGCTTGGCCAGCACCCGTATCTCATGCAGGGCAGTTGGGCGGATAACCTGCGTCTTGTGTGCCCAAAGGCCAGCGACGATGATATTGAGGCCGCTCTCACCCGGGCGGGGCTGGGGGCACTGGTTGCGGAGCGGCCCGCGGGCATCCATTCCCCGCTGTCCGAAACAGGCGTCGGTTTATCGGGTGGCCAGGCCAGACGCCTGGCCCTGGCCCGGACGTTTCTCGCCGATTATCCCCTCGTACTGCTGGATGAGCCGACCGCAGCGCTGGACCGGGAAACCGAGGTACTGGTGCTAGATGCGATCCAACGCCTGATTGATGGCCGCCGGACCATCATCATTGCGAGCCATCACCCGGAAGTGCTGACGCTCGCATCCCGGGTACTGGCGATTGAAGACGGTGAGGTGCGCGATGCGTGAGTTATGGCCCTGGTTACGTACGCTTGATCGTTACCGCTGGCGGCTGGCCGGGGGCGCCGTGCTGCTACTGCTGACGGTGCTGTCCGGCATTGGTCTGCTGGGTCTTTCCGGCTGGTTCCTCACGGCCACTGCTATGGCGGGAGCGGCCGGAACCATGCTGAACATCTATCTGCCAGGTGGCGGAATCCGGTTCTTTGCCCTGAGCCGAACGGTGACACGCTATCTGGAGCGGCTCGCCAACCATGACACGGTGTTGAGGTTACTCGCCGACTTCCGGGTTCGTCTGTTTGACCGGTTTGCCCGCCAGTCCCACGAGCAGCGTAATCAGGAACGAACAATGAACCGGCTCAACCGAATGACCCGGGATCTGGATGCGCTCGACAACCTCTTTCTTCGGCTGATCGCCCCCCTGGGCGTTGCCGTGCTGGCATCTCTGGTGGTGTCTGTTCTGTCGCTGCTGATTGACCGCCGTCTGGCAGTCGAAGTGGGTGTCGTTCTTCTGAGCACCACCGCCGTGGTGTCAGTCGGGTGCGCCCTGCTCAGCCGTCGCCAGGCGCGCCGCGAAAGCACAGGACGTGAGGCCCTTCGTGCCGAGCTTGTTGCCTCGCTTGATGGAATGGCGGAGCTGCAGGCCGCCGGCCTGTTAACCGCCGATCAGGAACGCCTTCTTGAGCAGGACCGACGGATACGACGGGACCAGGCAGGACCGGCCCGGCTAGCCGCATTGGCTCAAAGTCTGGCAACCATTGCCGTGCAGGGGCTGGCCGTTTGGGCGCTTGTTCGGGGACTGGCCGCCGACCAGACAGCCATCGCGGTACTGGTTGCGCTCGGGATTCTCGGGGCGGGTGAGGCGCTGGCCGCCCTCCCACCCGCCTTCTCTCGCTGGGGCGCGACGGTCGCCTCCGCGGCCCGGCTTAACAACACCGAAGCCGAGTCCGCAGAGGGTTTGAGGCCATCCCCACCCGAATGGCCCGGTAACGATGCACTGATTCTCGACAATGTCAGCGTGCGAACGCCGGATGGGCTCTACCGTGTCCGGGATCTGTCCCTCACCGCCCAACCCGGGGAATGGGTTGGTATCGTCGGGCCGTCCGGGTCCGGAAAGTCCACGGTGGCGAGCCTGATCGCAGGCCTCATGCAACCGACAGAAGGACACGTCCTACGGAACGGCCGGATAGTGCCTCCGGTTCATGACGGATACCTGGTGGACCAGGCCGCTCAACTGGCCTGCCTGATGCAGGAAACCGAACTGATCAGCGGCACCGTTCGGGACAACCTCTGCCTGGGTGCTCCCAACGCCACTGACGCGGCGTGCTGGTCAGCACTGGAAACGGCGGAGCTCGCATCGACGGTTCGTCTCTGGCAGGACGGTCTGCAAAGCCGGGTTGGCCCTGCCGGCCGGCAATTATCGGGTGGTGAAGCGCGCCGGCTGGCCCTCGCGCGGACACTGATGCCGGGCTCGCCGTTTGTTCTCCTCGACGAGCCGTTCACCGGGATTGACCGTCCGACGGTTGGGCAGATTCGGGCCAACCTCCGCCGTGCGCTTCAGGGAACGACCGGCATCGCACTGGCGCACGATGAGGCGGCCCTTCCTCCGGTCGACCGGGTGGTTCGACTCTGAGGCGGTTCGTTAGCCGGTCAACGATTCTCCAGCACTTCGAAACGCAGACCGGCATTGTCCTGCAGCCGATCAATCAGCTTCTGCCCCAGATAGGATGACGGCGTCCAGAAACCACCGGGCCGATCCTCGCCGGCATCAAAGGCCAGGCACATGGCGGCTTCGCCCAGCATCTTACCGGTGGAGCCATACCCGGGGTCCCGGTCACCGGTCACCTTGGTGCGGATGACCCGGCCATCACTGGCATGGCCAACGAAACGCAGGTCATAGAAGCCCGATTCCTGTGACTGGCGACTGGGGCCTTCACCCGGTTTGGGAACGACGAACGTCTCCAGTGCCCAACGGGTTGGCGCAATCGCGCTGGCCGCCAGAAATCCCCCGATACCGGCGGCCATGGCCATGCCCTGAAGACGCCCCTTGAGGCCTTTCCCGGTAAGCATGGCCTCGTCGTAGGCGAACTCCTGACCGTAGACCGCATCCTGTATCGCGTTGGATCGATGGACAATCCGGGTATTGATGGCTGCCATGACGAACGGCGCGGTCCAGGCACCGAAATCCGGATCAAACTCGGCCGACTTCACGTTGGGTTGGCGTCGGCTGGACTTGAAACCGGAGGGGCACAGAGAGAACGGGTTGGCCAGTTCCTTTCTGAGAGCCGGATCGCTGGCTGCCTCTTTCGCGACATTCATCAGACTGGCGACCGTGCCGCCGGAAAATTCGCCTTTTGCCGCCCGAACTCGCATCTTGACCGTGGGACAGGCGCTGCCGATCTGCGCCATGGCCTGCTGCTGGAGAAAGTGAACGCCCATATCGGACGGAATGGAATCAAACCCGCAACAATGTACGATGTGGGCACCGCTGGCGCGGGCATCGTCCTCGTAGCGGGCGATCATCTGCCGAATCCACTGGACTTCTCCCGTAAGATCGCAATAGTCCGTGCCCTCCTGGGCACACACGCGAACCAGCGGCTCACCGTAGAGCGCGTACGGGCCGACCGTGGAGACCACGACGCGCGTCCGCTGAACCATGGCGCGCAGTGACGATTCATTGCCGGCATCGGCCACCACCACCGGGAGATCAGCCGCCGCATTGCCCAGTTCCGCCCGGGTCGCTTCCAGTTTGCTCTCGTTCCGCCCGGCAATGGCCCAGCGAAGCGTCCCACCGGTTCCGTACTGCTCCAGCAGGTAACGTGTCAGTATCTGGCCCACGAAACTCGTGGCGCCAAAGACGACGATGTCGTACTCAGGCTGCATCATTCCATTTTCCTTATTGGTGTTGCTGTGGTATCGAAGGTATCCGCATGGTAGCGGGTTACGTCCGTTGAGACGACCGGGCCACCATCACGAGCATGAACAGGGCCACGCCAAGTCCCCAGAAGCCGTTCAGCAACAATCCGCCGGCCCAGGTCTGCGCCGTCACATCGATGCCTTTGAGCGGAAAGACCACGAGCATCGCCACCACAGTCGGCCCGATTGCCCCTGCGATGATCGCCAGGGACCAGTATCCGGCCGTCCCGAGACCGCGGATCAATGCCCAGACCGGAAGGCCCCAAAGACCACCGAAAAACGCCAGTGAGAGGACGGAGGGAACGCCAAGCGGGGGCACGGGCGTCATATTGAATGGCGGAGCGGGGACGACACCGGCCAGGTAAAACGCCGCAAACAGGCCCTGATGGAAAATCAGCGTTGCCAGAAAACCGGCCACAAAGGCTTTGAACCACGTCATGATCGAATGTCTCCCTGGTTGAGTGTGCACGGTGCTACGAACGCAAATGCTCTTTGGACCGGGGTGTCGCCGGATACGGTACGGCCCCGGCAGCTCGGCCAATCGAAAGTGCAGTGATGTCCCCCACACTATGGGCGTTTGGGCGACCACCCTGCAGACAACGACAAAACCGCAGGAGAGGTGACAATAGCATGTTAGTCGGTCTGGTCATTGTATTGCTGGTCCTGATTGCGGTTCAGGCATGGCTGCTCTACGCCGCCCGCCGCCAACGCCAGAATCTGGAAAAAGCGCTGGAAACGGTCGAAAGCCTATCGGACGGCAGCGTCAGTGATGCCGAACCCGAAATGGTCCTGACGTTACGGGTCATTGATCCGATTGGGGTGGCCAAGCGGGAGTCCCGCTCCGCCCGGGTCGTCGCAGATTACCTGCCCGTGCTGGTTCGGAAGCAGGTCTACCAGCAGGTGATCCGCGAAGTCGGTGCTGAGTTGTCCGAGCGTGGTATCGATGCGGACCTGAATATTGAGTACCGGTGAGGTGGGAATGATTACGATGGCACTGGTCCTGACAGTCGTGGCGGTGATTCTCAGCGCGGTAACGGCCCGCTCTTTGATGGTCGGCCGGCACCGTCTGCGGCATCTGGAAGCCCAGTTGGCCGCCGTGCGCAGCCGCATACGAAAGTCCGATCAGGATGCGATTGAGGCGGACAACAAACGGCGTGCCCTGGAGCAGTCTGTGGAAGGGGGTGCGACAGCCGTGGAAGTCATTCACCGGGCGATCTCGGAAACCACCTTCTCGGTCATCGACCGGCTTGCAACCAGTGAACGCATCCGCGCCGGCAGCCAACAGGCCCGGGAGGTTCACGACGAGACCGCGCGTGGCGTCTACCGGACGATCCGGGTGGCCAATAAGCAGATCCACTCACTGGCCGAGGCGCTGCGCAATTCCAGTAACAAAAATGACTGAAGGTGTTGACGGCCCGCCGTTTATCGGTAAAATGCGCGCTGTCCTGATCGAGCGCAACGCGCTCACGAAGGGGCTGAGGCGGCCATTCTTTGGAATGTGATCTGCCCTGCCCCATTCAGGCGTCAAGCGGGAATAGCTCAGTGGTAGAGCATCGCCTTGCCAAGGCGAGGGTCGCGAGTTCGAATCTCGTTTCCCGCTCCAATTTCCAGTTTGTCTCGACTGGAGATGAAGGTGACTTCAGAGACCCCCCAACCTGATCCAGGTTGCACCCGGCGCGGTGGCAGAGTGGTTATGCAGCGGACTGCAACTCCGTGTACGCCGGTTCGATTCCGACCCGCGCCTCCAATTTCTTTCTTCCGGTTTCCTCATCTGACGCCAATGCGTCTGCATGGTTTGCCGACCCACGCCTGAACCACCCGCAGCTCTGACAGGACCCGCCATCCTTAACGTAGCCGATGTCTCCGACTTCGGAGTCGCCCGCCAGGGCGACCGGTTCCGGCTCTCGACGAAGGTGCCTGGGACCGGCTGGTAATCATTGCCTACGCTGCATTTGATGGTCGTCCCTGACGCCAAATGCGACCGCGACATCCCTGTCGCTCCTCCGGCAATGACCACCAGCCGATCCCGATCAGACAACGGAGTAACCGCCGGGCGACGTCTTTTGCAACACCCTCTTGATGTTCGGAGGAGGCGTCAGGCTCCCTGGAAACAATAGGTTGAAGAGCATCGCTCGGCGGCCTGAAGGCCGCTCCGAACATCAATACTCGGCCACCCTCGCGGGATGGCTGCCCTACTCCTGCTCTTTCGCGGGAAACAGCTCAGGCCATGCCGCATTGATATACAACACCATCGACCAGAGCGTCAGGCCGGCAGCGAGGTATAGCAGCGTCAGGCCGACCCAGGCACCGGGCTGACCGACCGGGAACGCCAGCAGCAGGATGATGGCCACCATTTGTGCAGTGGTCTTGATCTTGCCGATATACGACACGGCGACACTGGCCCGCTTACCCATCTCCGCCATCCACTCCCTGAGGGCGGAGATGACGATTTCCCGGCCGATAATGACCGTCGCGGGTATGGTCATCAGAAAACTGTGATGCGCTTCAATCAGAACGGTCAAGGCGACAGCGACCATGACCTTGTCGGCAACCGGGTCCAGAAAGGCACCAAATGGCGTGCTCTGATCCAGGCGACGGGCCAGATACCCGTCCAGCCAGTCCGTCGCGCTGGCGATTGCAAAAATGGCAGCACTGGCACTAAAGCGCCACTCGAACGGTAGATAGAAGATGATCACGAAAGCCGGAATCATGACGATCCGGGACAGTGTCAGTATGTTCGGTAGATTCATCATCCGTTACTCATTGTGCAGCGCCGCGTAAATGGTGTCGGCCATGGCCCGGCTGATGCCTTTCACCTTGGCGATTTCTTCCACGCCCGCTTTGCGAATTTCCTGAAGTCCGCCAAAGTAGCGGATCAGCTCCCGGCGCCGCTTGGCTCCAACGCCTTCAATGCCTTCCAGTGTGGACTGACGGCGCTTTTTGTCACGCCGCGCCCGGTGACCACTGACCGCAAAACGGTGCGATTCGTCCCGAATGTGCTGAATCAGGTGCAGTGCCGGGGAGTCGGAGGGTACCCGGAATACGTCTCCTGTCAACGCATCAATCAGCTGCTCCATGCCGGCTTTACGGGTGACCCCTTTGGCGACACCAATCAGTGTTATGTCGCTGACACCCAACTCCTCAAACACTTCGCGGGCGACGTTGAGCTGCCCTTTGCCCCCATCGATGAACACCAGGTCCGGGCGCTTGCCCTCGCCATCACGAACGCGTCGATAACGGCGGGTCAGTACCTGGCGCATGGCGCCATAATCGTCACCAGCCGTTTCACCTTCAATGTTGTATAGCCGATAGTCGCTTTTCAGGGGGCCATTGTCGTCAAACACGACGCAGGACGCGACTGTGTTCTCACCATGGCTGTGGCTGATGTCGAAACACTCCATGCGGGCTGGCGTATCAGATAATTCCAGCAAATCCCGTAACGCCAGAAGACGGCGATAGACGGTTTCTTTGCTGGCCAGATGCGTCTGCAGCGTCTGCCAGGCATTGGTCCCGGCCAGCTCCAACCAGCGCCGGCGCTCACCCCGAACACGATGGCGGACAAGGACCTCCCGCCCTGCCGCCTCAGTCAGCGCCGACGAAAGAATGTCCTGTTCGGCCACTTCGAACGGGACCAGGACCTCTTTGGGGTATTCCCGCTGGGTGTCACTACCAAAATAGAACTGTCCGAGAAACGCCCCAATCAGTTCTTTCTCGGACTGCTCCAGTGAGAACGTCGGGAAATAATCCCGGGTGCCCAGTACACGTCCGCCCCGGACAATGATCACGACAATGCAGACGATACCGCCTTCCTGGGCCAGCGCCACCACATCCGCGTCCCCGCCGGAAGCGCCTTCGATCGACTGCTGTTCCTGAACATGCCGCAAGTCATTGATCTGGTCCCGGTAAGCCGCCGCCTTCTCAAATTCCAGGTTCGCGCTCGCCTGCTCCATTCGACTCATCAGGTCGTCGATGATCGCCGGATTGCGTCCCTCCAGGAACATGGTGGCGTGGCGAATGTCTTCCCGGTATTGGTCTTCGGAGATAAACCCCACGCACGGCGCGGTACAGCGGTTGATCTGATACTGGAGGCACGGGCGGCTTCGGTTGTTGAAATAACTGTCAGAACAATTGCGTATGCGGAAAATTTTCTGCAATACATTAAGGCTTTCGCGGACCGCTCCGGAACTGGGAAACGGACCAAACCAGGTCCCTTTGGCGCGCCGCGTCCGGCCACGACGAAACGTCAGAGATGGGTACGATGGGTGCCCGGAAAGATAAATGTAAGGGTAGGATTTGTCGTCGCGGAGGAGGATGTTATACGGGGGGCGCAACGATTTGATCAGGTTCTGCTCAAGCAGCAACGCCTCGGTCTCGCTCCCGGTGACCGTCACTTCGACATTGGCGATCCGGGAGACCAGCGCCATGGTTTTCGCGGACTGGCCACTACTCCTGAAATAGCTCCCAACGCGGTTTTTCAGATTCCGGGCTTTGCCGACATACAGTACGTCGCCCCCAGCGTCGATCATCCGGTAGACACCGGGACGCTGCGTGAGCTGTTTCAGGAAAGATTGGCTGTCGAATTCCGGGGGGTGATCAGGCTTTGTCGGCATCAAGCAGTCCGAGTCTCACGGCCATAAGGGCCAGCTCTACATCGCTGGATATGTCCAGTTTTTCGAAGATCCGGTAGCGGTAACTATTGACCGTTTTGGGGCTCAGGCACAGTTTATCGGAAATGTCCTGAACTTTCTGGCAATCGACCACCATGAGGGCGATCTGAAGCTCGCGTTCCGACAGTCGGTCAAAAACGGTCTGATCGTCGTCGTCCTGGCCGTCGCTGAGCTGCTTCAGAGCCATTTTCTGGGCGATTTCCGGGCTGATGTAGCGCTGGCCGGTGTGCGCCATCCGAATGGCCCGCTCCATCTCACGCAGATCACCGTTCTTGGTGATGTAGGCCGTTGCGCCCGCCTGCATGACACGCGTGGGATAAGGATCATCGGCAAAGGCCGTAACCACGATCACCTTGATCTCGTCGTCAATCCGAAGGATGCGCCGGGTGGCCTCCAACCCGCCAATGCCGGGCATGCGGATATCCATCAGCACAATGTCCGGCGGATCTCGCCGGGCTATGTCGATGGCATCTTCTCCTGAAGCCGCTTCACCAATCACGTCGATGTCCGTGTCATCCGCCAGCATTCGTGTGATGCCCGAGCGCACGAGCTCATGGTCATCCACTACGAGTACCCTGATCAAAACGCACCTCTCTGCCTATGTCGTCCATCTCGGCACGGGAAACCGGCATGGCCTGCCACGTGTTGAGTGGCAGTCCGTGGCCCCCTGGCTTTCCTGTCGCCGCCGGTGAACCTACATAGTCATGGATTTTACCCGGATATACGACTACGTGATACCCGAAAGGTCTTCTCGCGCAAGCCGAGCGGCCTGCCACACGCCAAGTCCCGGAAACAGAAGCGGATTGGCGTTGACAGAGCAAGTGATTCCGGTATCATTCGCTCCGTTGTCGCAACGGCAACACGCCCTCAAGGGCTCAGCGGTGGGCTGGCAGAGTGGCTGAATGCAGCGGTCTTGAAAACCGCCGAGGGTTAGTAGCCCTCCCGGGGTTCGAATCCCTGGCCCACCGCCATTTTTCCCTTTCTTTCAGTGTCTTACCGACCAAAAACGACCTCGGCCCACATCGTGGCCCACATCCCTGAATCGCTTGTGAACGGTCCTGTATCCAAGGGCCCAAACGTCTGATTTCACGAGGTACAAGCGATGAGCCTATATCAACGCATGGAGCAAGCTGCCAATTTTCGCAGTGACCGTGATGTTCTTGGCGGATACGTCATTTTCTACGGAGAAGAAGTAGCCGGTTGGGCTGCTGATCTGGCCAGACCCGAGGCGTGGGCGCCTGGTTGTATTGCGGTTGATGACTCGGGAGGTGAGTGGGAGACCGTCGGCGGTGACGAATATAATGGCGCTGCGAACTGGGTAAAGACCGAGCAACAGCCTTATAGCGAGGTGGTGTCGCACGAAAGATCAATCCTGACAGAATTCGCCCGCGACCCGATGACGAACGAGCTCAGCTTCAAGCCGGAAAAGGCAGAGATTGAAGAGCGGCTTCCGTTTGTTGATGTCGTCCCGGACTCGGGCAAGCTTTCACGCTGGGCAGTCCCTGCGACCGGCGGTTATTTTGGAGGGGCCGCGACCGGACGGCACCTGGCGAAGATCTACCTGAAACACCTGCAGGAGTTCGGTTTTCCGACTGGCGGCATGCTTCAGAACATCGCGCTGGACATGCTCGACAGTGAAGAGCTTTCGGGACAGGGGGCTGCCACCAGGGCACGCTCCGGCCAAGTGACTGGTTTCTTCTCAGAGCTTGAACGCCTGATACAGACCGCACTGGATGCCGGCGTGGAACCCGCCAGCTTCGGGAGCTCAGAACAGATGCTCTGGCGCGCCAATGCTGGCATCAATTTCGACGAGGAAGCCTATTTGAACTTTGTTGAAGATAGGAAGGCTCGCTCATGATTGTTGACGCTGACAAATACACGGGCGTTATGTATTACGTGGCCCGCGACACGGATAGGGCTGGCGGCATTCCTGTGTCACCGTTCTTCAGCCTGCCGTTTGAGGCGAAGCTCTGGATGTACCTGTGGGGAGATCCAGAGAAATACTGTGTGGCCCGTCAGCAATTTCTGTAAGCATACAAAGCCCGGCATCAGCCGGGCTTTTACGATGCCGCCGTAAAACCAGCCCCTACCCATCCTGGTCTTCCAAGTATCCCCGAAGACTGTCTTCCAGGACCTCATCGATTCGCGCGATCTCGTTCTGAGACTTCACGCACTCCCGTTTGATGGCCTCGACCATCTGGTTATCGAGTTCCGGGAACCGCCGTTTGATGTTGAGCGGCAGGCTGTCGAGAATCCCGGACGCTCCGCCAGCCACGCGGCTGAGGACCTGGGTGATGATCTCAATAGGGACCGTTCGACCCCGGGCCAGCTCGTTCTTGATTTCTTGCCCTTCTGCCTGGGCCCGAGTCAGGCGAAGCCGCTCGTCTTCGATGTTCCCGGTACCGACGGTTTCGCTCATGTTCGACAGCCGGTTATCCAGAACGGACTGGACGTCGTAGAACACCTGCTTGCCGATCCGGGCGACCGGCGTCACCTCCCACCTGGCGAAGGCAGAAACGGTGATTCCGAGGCTTCTTGCCATCTGCTGCTGGTTCAGCCAGTGCTTTTCAGGTTTCTCAATCATAGTACAACCCGCTTATAAAATTTTCGTATGAAGCGAAATTCCGCGCTCAGCGACACCCATGGGGGCCTACCTGCCAGAAAGGACCCGTTAGGCGCTGCCGGCGCCGTGTACTTGCACGCGCTCTTCTAGGTGGTTAACCAGCACATCTTTCTCATCCTCACTGAGCTCTTCCTGCCAGCGAAGAAGTAGAATCATTGATTGAGCTGACATGTACATTCGATGTTGAACATTGATGTCGCTGGTTTCATTGAAGATCTTCAGGGCATGCCCCAGGGGGTGGTGGCGATAATGCTCGAACAGCTCAGCCTTCGTCATTTCTATGTCCTCTCACGTGATGGGGGGAGGTAGGTCGAGAAAGCGGCAGTTTTTTTCGGATGGTCTGCCAACATCGGCCCGCGCTGGTACGGTCACGAACCGCAAAGCCTTTTTCTGGTGTCTCTGCCATCACCATTGGAGAAGCCGGCATGCCGAACCGGCGTAGACACATTGTGAGGCCATGTGTCAGAGCCATTGCGACCCCGCTGCAAGGAGAGGCGGGGAGGCGCAATTACTCGCTGAGTCCGAGCAGCATCTCTCCGCCCTCGGCACTCACCCGAACCTGGATTTCTCTCAAGATCTCGAACATGAACGCTTCCAGGTGCGGCTGGAGGCCGGCGCCGTCGATTTCTATCAACGAGTCGCCCTGCCGGATCGCCCGGGTTCGCTCTTTAATCTGTTCGATCTGCGCCTTGGTCAGTTTCTTCTGGAGCTCGAACGCCTCTTCCCTGAGCTCGTTTTCTTTCCGGATCTGCTTTTCAATGGCCATTTCCTTGAGCCCGCTGGCATCTGACAGATCGCCGAACAGGTCGGATATGGAACCGGTGGTTTCGCTGAACGCCGTGCCGATAGTTTCCGCCAGCGCTTTGACCTTCTCGGCATTGGCCTCGACTTCGGCAATGTCGAGTCTTACCTCTGCCTCAACCGTTTTGATCCGCTCGTTACTCTGGAGCTTCTCCATCTGAATCCGGAAGTTTTCGGATTCTGTAATGACTTTTTTGGTCTTCTCGGCGTTGTCGTCCATCGCGCCGGTGTTCTCGATGACTTTGCCGGTCCAGCTGTTGATCTTGCCGCTGGCCTTGTCGTAGCCGACAACGAGGGTCTTGTTATTCTCAGCGAGGTTGCGCGTCGCTTCCCCAACATCCCCCAGGGCCCCCCTGCTATCGGACATTCGTTGGTTCAAATCTTCGACGGCGGTGGTCGTGTCACGCTGCTGGCCTGTATATTCGTCCAGCTCTTCATTGAGAGCCCCTTGGGCGTTGGCGTTGTTCACCAATTCCTGAGCCCGCTTGTTCAGGGCGTCAATGTCCAATCGGGCGGCCTGTTTCGTGTTGTCGAGCGAATCCGCCAGCCGCGTGTTCATGTCGCGCAGATCCGAGGTTTCCTCCCTCAGCTCTTTCTGAGCATCGGTCAGCGGTTTCATCTGCTTCTTGATCTTCTCGATCTCGTCCGCGTTGAATTGCTCGTAGAGCCAGGCGCCAATGGACGTCCCGAAGGCGTCCTCCATCGGTTCTATCACCAGGTCGTTGATGACCTCGCCGATCGCGAAACCGCCGGTCAGGGCCACGCCAATCAACCCACCCTTGCCGAGTCCCGTTTTGCCGATCTTCTTGATGTTCTCCAGATTCCCCGCGATGGCCTTGAATCCCTGTGCACCCGCCAGCGCCGTGAGACCGGTGCCGATGGAACTCAGCCCGCCAGCGAGGGATGAGATTGCCGGCAGAACCGTGTCGATGGCCTTGGAGAGCCCGAGCAGTTCCCCCACGCTTTTCTGGGTGGCCGCGTCCAGGTCCTGGAATTCCTCGACACCCTTGCCGATCCCGGCAAACAGCGGCTCCAGCCCGCTGATGATCCCCCCGGAGACGTTCACCAGGGCGGTCAGCGTGTCCACAACCTTCTGGAGGGCGTCTTCCAGTCCCTGGACGGTGCTGAGGTCAATATCACCGAATAACGCGGTCAGAGCGCCTTCAACCTCGTCCCCGAGCCCCTCAAACGATTGGAGCAGGTCCGAGAAGTCGAGCCCCTCAAAGGCTTCCGGAAGGTTCTCCGCCACGACGTTCACCTGCTCGGCAAACGACTCCAGACCGTTTCTCAGGGCCTCGAACAGCACATTGGCGTTATCCCCCTGGATGGCGGTCCGGAACGAATCAACCAGGTTTGTGGTCGCCTGCGTGACCTGCTTCGTCTGGTCGATGTACTCCACCCCCGCTGTGGCGGCTGCCGCGTTGAAGGCACTCTGAAGCTGCTTCATGGCGAACTTCGCCGATTCTGTCTTGGTCTCGAATTCTTCCATGGCAGAGCCCGACGAATTCAGCGCCGTGTTGAGGACCTCTTCGGAACGCTCCGCACCATTGAGGATGGCCAGGAACCGGCTCATCTGTTCGGCGCCGGCGATAACCGAGGCCACCCGCTGCTTCTCGTTCTTCGTGAGGTCCTGCGTCACATCGATGAGCTCATACAGGACGTCTTTCGTGTCCCGGCGCTCGCCATTCAGCTCCAGTTGAATCCCCAGCTCGTTCTCGAGAAGCTCCTGCTGTTTCTTCGTGGGATCGATGAGGTTGGAAATGGCCGTTTTGAGTGCGTTGGCGGACTCGGAGCCCGAGCGGGTCACTTCCACCATGGGAGTGAGCAGGGCCGCTGTTTCCTCGAAGGTCAGACCGAGCGTCTCAGCAACCGGGCTGAGAATCTTGAAACCATCCCCGAGCTCCTTAACCGACGCTCCTGCCTTGTTGGAGACGCCATTCAGAACATCCAGCAAGTGAGCGGCTTCCGATGCGGGAGCATTGAACCCCGCCAGCGTGCCGATGAGAAGCTCGGATGATTGCACGGTCGTGAGATCGGCCGCGTTGACGCCGAGAAGCGACTGCTCCACCAGCGTCAGCGATTCATCGATGTCGTAGCCTGCCTGGCGAAAGTCCGCCACGCTCCCCACGATGGAATCCAGACCGACGCCGAAACGGCTGGCGAGGTTGGTGAATTCGTCCGCGTAGTCGCTGGCCTGGCCTTCGCTGTCGCCCATGACCTTCTGAAGATCGGTGAGCGCCGCTTCAAACTCCACCGCTTCCTTCGTCGCGAAAGCGGCGGCGGCCGCAGCCAGAGCCGCCAGCGCTGTGTCGAGCTTGGCAATCATGTCCGTGGCGCTCGACAGCGGCCCGGTGATGCCCCCGACCCGATCCTGAAGGCTGTCGAGGTTCCGGCCGACAGACTGGACAGCCTGGCCGGTCCGGTCCACCCCGCCGAAGATGATCTCAACGGTTTTCTGTTTGTCGGCCATGCTTGTTCTCCCGTTGCTGAGTGGCTTAACCCCTCCACTGGAGAGGTTAAGAACTCTGTGCCGCGTTTACGCGAAGTCGATCCGGACAAGTCCCCGGTAGTCGATGGGAACCGCGGCGAACTCCAGCCGGGCCTTCACGTGCATGCCATCCACTTCCCAGCCCTCGCGCTGCTCGTAGTAGGGACGGGGCGTGTCCGCCAGGTAGGCCCGGGTAATGGTGTCCACCTGAGTGGGGCTGGCTGCCAGATAGCAGACTGACTCGGACACTTCGTCCAGCCGACTATCAACAACCAGATGAAGGCTGCGAACGAAATTCGGGTTCACCGTATCGTTCGACTTCGACGGGTCCACGGTCGAAGCCAGCAGCTGTTCTGCTTCGGTCTCCCGGGAGGCGGGCACAATGAGGAACCGAGGGACGACATTGATGGGAGCCTTGCTGTTCACCCCTTTCTGTTTGCGCATCAGGGTCCGGGCGTCAGCCAGGGGCGCAACGGTCAGCCCCGACCATCCCCCTGAAGAGATGTTGCCGTGGTCCGCGTGAAACAGCGCTTTGTTGTCGTTCAGTTTCGGGTTGCCGGTCAGCACCTGGTAAACCAGATCCGCCTCTTTACGCTTCGCCGACTTGCCGAACGCCTGCGGGAGTCGGGTGAAGGCGTTGAGGTCGTCGTTAATCATGGCCTCGTAGGTCAGGGAGAAGAGCTTGCCGAACTTCTCGATTCGGAAGGTCATGCCGTCGTCGGAGAAGTAGCCGTGTTTGTACTCCGCACCCTCCTTGATGGGGTCGAGGTCTGGGGCCTCGCTCAGCTGGACCAGGCTCTGGTCTTTGAAGTCAGGTACCTCAACATCACCGGTCCAAACCTCATGGGAGCCGTACTCTTCTTCATACGCCTGGCGGAGCGATTTGCCGGCCGCGTTCCCGAGCAAGGAGGCAAAGTCGCTGGTGGACTGCATTCCAAGACCAAAGGCCCGGTCAAACACCTGGCGCTTGCTCATCATGTTGGTGGAAATGCCATGTAGGTTGAGGTGTTTCTCAGCCAAGCCCGCCAGCGGGAGCCCTGCCAGTTCCCGGGCGCCGTTGGTGGGCGCTTTCACCGGTACGTTGTGGCGCATCAGAATGGCGTCTGCCGCCTCGTTCATGAAGTTTTTCAGCTGGGTGTTTTCGTCCATTGGGATTGCTCCAGACCAGATGGGAGAGTGGTTTTTTCCGATTTCCGCCAGCAGGTGCTGACGAGCGGCTTCGGGCGTCGTCATGCCGGCCTGAATGAGGCTGTTTGCTGTGACGCCTTTGAGACTCTCATGGTCTTTGAATAGCGCCAGCATGTTCTCGATTTCCTGACGGTTGGCCGCGTTCTTCTGGGTGGTCGTGCTGATGTGTTCCGGGACGCTGTTGAAAACCGACAGGTCTACCGAGGCCGCGATTTCCAGGGATTCGGACACCTCGTCAATGAACCCCTTTGCCAGCGCTTCCTCAGCGGTGAACCAGGTTTCCTCCGCCAGCATTGCGTTCACTTCGTCGTCAGGGAGGCCGGTCTTCTGCGTGTACGCCTTCGTCAGCTGCGGCTGGAACTTGTCGAGCACGTCACCGGCCTTGCGCATGTCATCGGCATTACCGGCCGCCATGCTCCAGGGGCGGTGAATCATCAGGATCGCGTTGTCAGCCATCACCGTTTTGCCGGCCATGGCCACGACCGACGCGGCGCTGGCGGCAAGGCCGTCGATGTGGGACACCACGTCGTCCAGCTCCTGGAGCGCGTTGAACATGCCCAGGGCGTGGGCCACGTCACCACCCGGGGAGTTGATCCGGACGTGCACGGTCTGACTGAGGTCGAGCGTTTTCAGCGTGTCGATGAAGCGTTTTGCGGATACGTCCAGTTCACCGATCTCGCCATAGATATAGATCTCGTTCTTGTCGAGAATGGCTTTGATATTTCGAGCCATGGCTGGTTCTCCTTTCGGGACTTTCTGTGAGGTTAGTGAGCCCTTCCGGGGTCTGAAATACCCGGCATTTCGTCGCAATGCTGGGTCACCTGAAGCCGTCGCCGTTGATGATTTCCAGGGCACGACGCCACCCAATCGCCAGCGCCGGATCACCCCCGCCGTCGATGCAGACGTTCCGCAATTTGATGAGCGCAATGGTGGCCTGGTGGTCTTTGACGTTCGGCACGGCATCGGCCATCGAGTCGGCAATAATGCCGGCGGCTTTGGTCTTGCCGACGTGCTTCAGCAGGTGGCCGGCTGCCTCTTTGATGAGCTGATCCCGCTGGCGGGTCCGCCACACATAGCAGGGCTTCTCCCGGGCCTGACCGGGGCCAACGGCAAGCCCCAGAGCCTCGTCGAGCGTCCGGGCCGTGCCGGATCGATAGGCCTTCAGTCCCGACAGGTACCAGGACTTCAGAGGCGCGGGCGGTTCTTCGTCTCGTTCCAGGTGGTCGATGAGCTGGAGGAATGCGTCTGGTGGTGTGATGTTCATAGCGCATTCCCCAAAACCCGGGTAGCCATGAAAGGCACCACAAAGTTTTTGCAGTCAGACCCGCGTTGGGTGTGCGCCCTGATATTCCGTATGGAAGAACGGGCCGGTGGCCCTTGGTAAATTATAAAGGTGTACACATAGTGACTACTGAAAGGCCTCAAAATGGCCTGACAGATACACATAGTGACTACATTAGGGGGGCCGCCAACCCTTTCAGCCCGTTTGGTAGTCGATATATGACTACATTGATACACATAGCGACTACCGTTTTTGTTTTTGGCGGGTAGGCGCTGGCGTTGAGGTTTCACGGTGAAGTCACCGTTACAACCGTTACAGATACCGTTACCAGTGCTCATGACATCAGCCCTCGTAATCTTTGAATCGGTTGCTCGGGGTATTGGTTGGGCCCACATCGAGCTTCCCCCGGCACTCGTCGATTGCTTCCCAGGTCAGCGCGTAGAGCGTGCATCGGTGCCGACCGCCTTCGCGGGTCTCCTGAATCAGGCCCACTTCCAGAAGGCCCTTCAGGGCCTTGCTGAGCGTGCCGGGGGATTTCCAGCCGCGTTCCTTCATCACTGACCAGGCCGCGCAAAGATCGCCGTTGTTCTTGCCGTTGAATTGCCCGCCTATATCCACCAGAAGCTTCACTTCCCAGCCTCCGAGCGAGCGATAGGCCGGACTCCCCAGAACGTCCTTGGGGAGCCCGAGAAACGGCCGTTTGCTCCGGCGTCCCTTCTGCCGGGCTCTCCGATCCTTTGCCATGGATCACCCCGCCAGCGATGCCCGGAGCAGCGATAGCGCCAGCGGCCGTGAACTCTCATCGATGAAGTAGATGCCCGGGCGGCACACCTGGCCGTCCGCGTTGGTAAAGCGACGCCGGCAACACAAGATGTTGAGGCCGCGCTGGCGGAGGTCCGCGATGTAGGCGGGCCCGTTGCTGACCGGGCCGGCCCTGTCGATTTGCTCGCGGGTCTGCGGACCGTTCAGCAGGGCCTTCAATATCCGGGCGTGACGGCTTGCCAGCGGTCGGATCTGAGGGGTATTCTTCTTGGCGGTAGTGCTGGTTTGAGCCCCTGTTTGGTTGGCGCCTTCGGGGGCTTTCTCTTGATCTATCATCGCTTCCCTCCCCGCATGTCGATGTAGTGGAACAGCTCGTTCACAGCGACGGCCTTACACCCGGAGATCCGTTCAATCTGCAATTCCCCGAGAGTCACGGCGTCCTGGACTTCTTGAGATGGGATGTTGAGCGTTCTGGGAACCTCGCTGAGGGCGAGGTACTGGCGTCGGTTCCGGAAGAACCAGCCAGGTCTGACCGGGCGCTGGGCTTTCATGCAGCACCCCCGTTTCGGTTCTCCCAGGCAATGATGTCCGAGAGTTTCCAGCGGGTGCAGTTATCTCCAAGCTTGATTGGGGCGGGGTACTTCCCTTCTCGAACCCAGCGCCACGGCGTGATTCTTGAGACGCCGTATCGAGCGGCAAGATTCTTGTCGGAAAGATACTTCTCGTCTGATAGTTGAGTCATGGTGTGGCCTCGCGTGTTTTGCTGTGTCACGAGCCACGTTATTCAGGAGGGTTAGGGAATGCTTTCTTAGAAGATGCTGAAACGGCAAAGAAACCGTTTTTTCAAGAAGATGCAGGGGCGCTTACTCGGAATGCCGTAATGTGCCGTGAATATCGCCGCAGTCAGGCAAGCGCGAACCCGTTTTAATCTGAATCCGGCCAGCATCGGTTATTAAGGTAGTGATAGGAAAGGTTTTTAAGTATTCGTAGTACCATTCTCGGAGCTTTTCCATCGAAACCGCGTACTCACCTGCGACGTGACTCAGTGCTTCCATAACCGGCACAGGGTTCTCTCTTTCCCTCAGACTCAAGACTTGTCGGATTGCCGGCGGCTTGATGTTGGCTTCTCGCTTCAAGTCATGAATTCGGCGTCCTTTGTGCGGGGCAGCGAATATTTCGTTCCAGTTTCGCACCTCGAACGACTTAATCTTGCTAGATGCATCTTGCACGGCATCGACACACCAGGGAGGCATAGGCAAACCCTGTTCACCGCACATAGAGAGCGCTTCAAACAGAGCCTTTGAATCACCTTCCTGCCAGCGCTTCTCAAGCGGAGGCAGCCAGTTTTTCCACACTGACCATTGATGGGCTGGCGAGTCATCGCAGACCCCTGAGCGAACACATTCCTCACCTATTTCGATTGCTTCTTCCAGCGACCAGCTTTCTAGGCTTTCCATAGCCTCTTGCAAGTAGCCGTATGGTTTGCCACTCATGGGCTGCCCCCACCAATTGGCACGATTTTATCAGTGTCCGCCAGCGGCTGCCTTTCGTAGCAAAACCGCTCCCAATCCCCCATCATCAGGCGGCGCTTCTCAATCAGCTCTGAGCGAGCGTAGGCGGCCCGTGTCGCGTCGTCGTTGACGTGGGCCAGGGCCAGTTCGGAAACCTCGTCTGCATAGGCTGTGTTCTCCCGTGCCCAGTCCTTGAAGGTGGACCGGAAACCGTGGACTGTATATGGGGCGTCCATGCGCTTCATCACGGCTGACAGGAAGTTGTTCGATGGAATCTGGCCTTTCGGGCCCGGGAACACCGGCTCGGTGCCCTCCCCTGGCCCGATGGCTTCGAGAATCTCAACCGCCCGACTGCACAGGGGAACACGATGGACCTTCTCTGACTTCATCAGCTCGGCCGGTATGGTCCAGATTCGGGCAACCAGGTCCACGTCTCCCCATACGATCCCCCGCTTACCAATTCGCTTGTCACCGATGACTTCGTTCGTCCTTGCAGCGGTCAGAATCAGAAACTCCAGGGCCTTCGCTGCCGTCCCCTTCCGTGCGGAAAGTTGCTGCATGAACTCTGACAACTGACTGAGAGGCATTGCCTTGTGATGCCCCTTCTTCTTGATCTTCTCCGGGGATGGGTAAACCTCATCGAGGTAGCCTTGCCAACGGGCGGGATTGTCATTGGAGCGGTATCCGTGGATTGCGCACCAGCCCAGGATGTTCTCGAGCCGGGCCCGGACTCGGTTGGCCGTTTCGGTCTTGCTTTCCCATATCGGATCAAGAACCGCCTTGATGTGGGCCAGCTCGATTTCTCTGACCGGAGTCGCACCGATGCGCGGGACCGCGTAGGTCTTCAGGCTGTTCCGCCACTGTTGGGCCTGGCGGGGATTTCGGAACTCCTTCGCCTTCATGTCGATGTACTGCTCCATGGCCTGTTCAAAGCTCATGGTGCTGAGCTGAGCGGCGACAAGAGCACGCTTGGCGGCCCGCTTCTCTTCTACTGGATCCGCACCCGCCCGAATCTGCTCTTTCAACTCCCTCGCTTTATCTCTCGCCTGAGCCAAAGACACTTCGGGGAAAGGACCCAGGCCAATATCGGGCCGCCGCTTGCCGACCTTGGTCCGGAGAATCCATTGCCTCGCGCCGCTGGGCGTCACCTTCAGCAGCAGGCCAGAGACTCCGCCCACGGGGTGGCGGGACTCCATAGGCTCCCCCGTTTCAGGATTAACCCGACAGGTGAGGCGTTTCACCTCAATCGCGGAAAGCTCTTTGGCAACTCTCGGCATCCTTTGGCCCACATCCTGGCACACATAAAATGTTGTTATTCGATGCTACAAGGTGCTATCGTAGGTTACAAGCGTTTCAGGTATGTTCCTGTTTTTGGATGGATAACGCTGGCACGAAGGTTGGAAAATCAGGTGGTTATGGTGCTTTTTGACGGACTGGCCCACCGCCATTTCTTTATATCGTCCTCTTTTCGCCCCTGCCTCTTGAACGGCTGAGCGCTTCAGGTGTTCACCCTCTGATGATAAAGAGCCTTATTTTTTATTCCGTCGGGAACGCAATCCCATTGATTCCTGTCGAAACGACATTATGATTGAGAGTATCAGGGAATCGCTGAAAGCGGCTTCCCCAATTGATTTCCGGGATTTCCTGAAAGACTGACACCAGTATTGGAGACAACGATGGTAGACAGACGGTTTGACATCCAGCAGGGCCATAATCAGGCCGCTGTGCAGGCAGGACGCCAGACGGGTACGGGCATCGACGCCAATGCCATGAAGGTGTTGCGCAACACGTATTCCCTTTTGGCGATGACACTGCTGTTCAGTGCTGCCATGGCGGGGGTTTCCATGGCCATGGGCGTTGGTCACGGCATCAGCCTCATGTGCAGTCTGGGCGCTCTCGGCCTCATCTGGCTGGTACTGCCCCGGACAGCCAACAGCTCAGCCGGCATCGCTGTGGTGTTCGCCTTCACCGGGCTTCTCGGCTTCGGGCTTGGGCCCATCCTGAACTACTATCTGTCCATGGCAAATGGCGGCAGCATCGTCATGCAGGCCCTTGGCGGAACCGCCGTGGTGTTTTTCGCCCTGTCCGGCTACGTACTGACCACCAAGAAGGATTTCAGCTTCCTGGGTGGCATGCTGATGGCCGGCATGGTCGTTGTGATTGTCGGGATGCTGGGCATGTTTGTCGCAAGCCTGTTCGGCGTGGACGTCAGTGCTTTCAGCCTGGCGCTCAGCGGGGCGATCGTCCTGCTGATGTCCGGCTTCATCCTGTTCGACACCAGTCGGATCATCAATGGCGGTGAAACCAACTACATCATGGCCACCACGGGCCTGTACCTGAGCATCTACAACCTGTTCGTCAGCCTGCTGCACATTCTCGGTGCATTCGCCGGCGACGACTGAGCGACTGTCAACGCATGACGGTAAGAAACCCCGGCCTCGCCGGGGTTTTTTCTGATGTCCCACAAACCGCTGGAACCCCATGACGGCACAGCCTGCCACCGCCCGCTTTACACTCGTGATCTCCGGTGCGCCCTACACCAGCCAGGCACCGCAATCCGCCCTGCGTTTTGCCGAAGCGGTCCTCTCTGCCGGGCACGCCATTGAACGGGTGTTTCTGTACGGAGACGGTGTCCACCTCGCATCTTCCTATGCCGCGCCGCCGAGCGACGAGCCGGACTGGCCTGAGATGTGGGCGGAATTTCTGCAACAGCACCGTATTGCCGCCACCTGCTGCGTCGCCTCAGCGCTTCGGCGCGGCCTGCTGGATCACACTGAGGCCAGGCGTTACCAGCGACCGGGGGTCAATGTCCGCTCGTGCTACACCGTGGCAGGACTGGGCGACTGGCTTGAGGCAGAGCAGGCCGCAGACCGGACGCTCTATTTCAAGGATGGAGGCGGCTGATGCAGTATCTGTTTGTCTTTGATCGGGCGCCGTACGGGAGCTGGAAAGACCGGGAGCTTCTGGACATGGCGTTCTCGGCCGCCGCCTTCGATCAGAGTGTGGGACTCTATTTCACACGGGATGGCGTCAACTGGCTGCGGGACGACCAGGCACCGTCCGTGATCGATCAGAAGTCGGTGGCACGACACCTTGGCGCCGCCGAACTGTTTGGCCTGGAAGGGCTGTTCGCCGATCAGGACAGTCTCGATCGCTTTGGCCTGGACGAGGCATCCATAACGCTGCCCGTGTCCGTGGTCACTGACCTGACCGCCCTGGAATCCAACGAAACCCGGATCATTCGTCTGTAATGGCTTCACTGCATGTCATCAACGTCTCCCCGGACCATCCGCGTCTGTCGGAATGCCTGGGATACCTTCGTCACGGCGATACGCTGCTCCTGACCGAGGACGCGGTGATGGCACTGGCGGATCAGCGCATCGACTGGCCTGCCGGGATCACGCTGCGAGCTCTCAGCCCAGACCTGGCCGCACGCGGCCTTGACCCGGGGCGCTTGTCTGTCGACGCCACGCCGGTCAGCTATGGGGAATTTGTTACCCTGACACTTGAGTCCAACAAGGTGATTTGCTGGTAATGACGACACAGCCTCAACGAAACAACGAAGGGTTCCTGGAAAATCCCCACGAGTGGCGCCCCGACGTTGCCGAGGAAATTGCTGCGGAAGCCGGGATCGACCTGACGGAAAATCACTGGGAGATCATCTACTTGCTTCGTGATTTTTACACTGAGCATGAGATGGCACCACCGGCCCCACGCTTCTTCGTGAAAGCCGTCAAGCAATCTCTCGGCGCCGACAAGGGTAACAGCATCTACCTGATGCAGCTGTTCCCGGGAAGCAGTGCCCTGAAGGTTGCGAGCCGCATTGCCGGACTGCCCCGCCCGGCGAACTGCCTGTAGACGCCGGGCGATCGCCTGAAACGAGAGAACCACTATGGCCACTGAACACGACGAACTGCCCCAACCTTTTGCCGGCGAACATCCGTTTGCTCCGTACGTCCGCATCCTCGGGCGTGGACGTCACGGCTCCCGCTCGCTCTCCCGTGCCGAAGCACGCCACGCGATGGGGATGATTTTGCGCGATGAGGTGGATCCGGTTCAGCTTGGTGCATTCCTGATGCTGATGCGCGTCAAGGAAGAGTCCCCGGACGAGCTGACTGGGTTTATTGAGGCCGTCCGTGAGCAGGCCGAGCCGCCAGAGGGGCTGTCTGTCGATATCGACTGGTCTTCCTATGCGGGAAAGCGACGCCATGCGCCGTGGTTCTTCTTCTCCGTACTGCTTCTCGCCGAGGCCGGATTCCGAGTATTCATTCACGGTGCCGAGGGCCATACTCCGTCTCGGACCTACCTGACCGGCGTTATGGCGGATTTTGGCTTTGACACCGCCGAAAACTGGTCATCCGTCTCCAGGGAGCTCGACGAGCAGGGGTTCAGCTACCTACCTCTGTCACGCTTTGCTAAACGCCTGGCGGAGCTGATCGAACTGAGGCCCATTCTGGGGCTGCGTTCACCGGTGCATTCCCTGTCCCGACTGATTAACCCGTTGGACGCACCTCTGGTGATGCAGGGAATCTTCCACCGGCCCTATTCCGGTCTGCACCAGGCCGCTGGTGAGAATCTGCGATACCCCCGGGTGGCGGTGATTCGTGGTGAAGGCGGAGAGATTGAGCGGGCGCCTGACAAGCCGCTCCGAGTGTACCGTGCCTGGTCGAACGGCAGCGATTCGGGAGCCGACGAAGAGCGCTGGCCGCCCTTTTTCGAACGACGTCAACCCGTTCCGGAAGCGATTCGAACCGAGGAAATGCTGGCTGTCTGGCGGGGGGACGCGTCTGACGAGTATGGCGAAGCGGCGCTGGTCTCGACCACTGCTCTCGCCCTCTACGAAGCAGGGCGATGTGACTCGCAGTCCGAGGCCCTGGAGCTGGCAAGCGCTCTGTGGGCCGGACGTGACCGGGCCCGGTTTGACTCAGCGCCTGTCGCGGCCTGACCCGTCTCGCGCACTGGTCTCCACCTCGCCAAGGAACGCGCTTAACCCGTTCTCCATCAGGCCAGAGCCAAAACGCATCAGGTTCCGGGTTGATTCGCGAACGGTATTCTCTGGGAGGTCCTGCAGGGACTGGCGGAACCCTTCGCGAACGCCCCCCGACACACGATCCGGCATGGCATCGGCCGCTTCCTGCAATTCGCGAACTTTCTGGTTCAGATAGGGTCTCAGCACCCACCGGAAAAACCCAAAGAGCACCGCCGCCGTGGTGCCGCCAACGGCGATGATCGTGATCAACAGTTCCTGCCAGAACGCCATGGCGCCCTCCTTTCCTGACGAATGGCCATCAGACCAGCATAAAGGCCATCTGACCAGCTCCGGCCAACGCGCCAAAGAGGCCGCCGACCAACATGAGAGACAGCTCTTCCTCACGAAACGCGGGACGAAGAATGTCCTGAAACTCCGCCGGCGCCAGACGCTTCATCTGCGCAGACAGAACCGAAGCCACAACGGGAGCCCGCTCCCGATTGAATGTGGGATCGTGAAATACCTCGTTCGTGGCGGACGCCGCCTTCTGATTGATGGCTTTCTTGATATCGGTGTAGCCCGTCATGCCAACGGCCACCTGGGTACTCAGCTTCATGACCATGGAATGATCCAGCAGCGGGCGCAGGTGCTTCTGGATAATGGCGCGGGTCCGGGCGCCCTCTGAGCCATTCACCATGGCATCGGCGACTTTTTCGACCGTTAAAAGCTCTTCCGCCACCAATCGGCTCCACACCTCACTGATCTCCTCCTGGCGTCTCAGAAACAGCCCCTGAAGGCGCCAGAAAAAAATCCGTTTCGGGTTCAAGGGGCGAAATATCAGGTTGATGGCCAGCCAGTTGGTAATAAATCCAACAAAAAAGCCACCGATCGGCAGCGCCCAGAGGACCGGCCATTCGCTCCAGGCCGGAACCATTGCAGCACCCAGCAGCCCCCCGATGATGGCCCCTTTGTTGATCACCGACTTGAGCTCAACCTGGCCAGCCTGCTGGAAAATGCGATTCATCAGATCCGGGTGGTGCTTGAGCTCCCGGCTGAGTAGCGCCTTCAGGTCCACCAGGTCGCTCAGATCATCACCAAAGTCCTCAACAAGCGCCTCAACCCGGTCAGGGAGCTGGTCCGCTGCCCAACGGTAGATACGCTGACGCACGAACAGTGGCAGGTTGTCCCAGAGGACGGGCTGAACCTCATACATGATCTCGTCCACGTACTCATCGATGCGAGGAGTCACCTGGTTGAGCACATGCTGCACGATCCGTTGGGGTTCCAGTTTGTTATACACCACCGCCAGGTCGCCGAACTGCTGAAGGGTTCGATCAATACAAATGTGCGCCATTTTCTCGGCTTTGCGGGGAATCACGCCCTGCCAGCCCAGCCCCGGTGCAATCCCGAAATACCGGACCGGGTAAAAAGACATCTTGATCGCCAGCCAGTTTGTAAACCAACCCACGAATGCGGCGACTGCCGGTAATGACCAGAGGGCAGCGTCGTTAAACATAGAACCCCGGTAGAAAAGCCCATAAAAAACCGCTACCCGAACATGGCCGGTAGCGGCTGATGATTCATACTACAGTATCATGACGGACTGTCATGGGCGGGACATTGGCCCTCCCGCCGGGAAGTTACGGACACACCAGTTCGTTGCCCGCCATTATTTGTAGTAGGCGTTTTCCCGGTAACTGTGGTCGGTGACGTCCTGAACGCTGGTCAGCTCCGGAATCCGGTCCGTCAGGGTGCTCTCGACCCCCTGCTTCAGCGTCAGGCTGACCGCACTGCAGCCCTGACACCCCCCGCCGAAGCGAAGGACGGCGACGGATTCGTCAACAACGTCCACAAGAGACACTTCGCCGCCATGGGAGGCCAGGCTCGGATTGATCTCCGAGGCCAGGATATAGTTGATCCGATCAGGCAGCGGTGCGTCGTCATCAATATTGGGAACCTTGGCGTTCGGCGCCTTGATCGTCAGCTGCCCGCCCATCCGGTCTTCGGAAAAATCAACGTAGGCCTCCTCCAGGAACGGCACGGAACTGTGATCGAGGAACAGCGTGAATTTCCCCAGATCAATCTGTTCGTCTGTCGGCACGACTTCATTGGGCGGGCAATAGGCCAGACAGGTTTCCGCGTGCTTGGTCCCGGGCTGCGTTACGAATATACGGACTCCCATGCCCTCGACATCCTGCTTGCCGATCAATTGAGCCAGATAATCCCGGGCGGAATCCGTTACGGTCACGTTTGCCATCAATTCACCCTGTTTCGAAGTTTCCCCTAGTTTAAGGCTTCCGCTCGGCGCATAAAAGACCCAGTGTTTTACTCGGATTTATCAGGGCCATGGTCAGGGCCAAGGATAGCAACGACGGAATGGTCCAATTTTGCTATCATTCCGCGCCCTGATACCAGCACAACCAACCCGGACATCTTATGACGAACCGGCAACAGCGGATCGAACAACTCCATAAAGCCCTGCGTGAGCGCATTGTCATTCTGGATGGCGGCATGGGCACCATGATCCAGAACCTCCAGCTGAGTGAGGACGCGTTCCGCGGCGAGCGGTTCAGGGACTGTGACCAGGAAGTCCAGGGCAACAATGATCTGTTGAACATCACGCAGCCGGAGAAGATGCAGGCCATCCACGCGGATTATCTGGAAGCCGGCGCGGACATTATTGAAACGAACACGTTCAACAGCACCCGGCTGTCCCAGTCCGACTACGCCATGGAGTCGCTGGCCTATGAGCTGAACGTCGAAGGCGCCCGGATTGCCCGGGAGGTGGTGGATGAGTTCACCGCAAGAACACCGGAGAAACCGCGTTTCGTCACAGGCGCCATCGGTCCGACGTCCCGCACAGCCTCCATATCGCCGGATGTGAACAACCCGGGGTATCGAAATGTGGATTTCCAGACCCTCTACGAGAACTATTACGAGGCGACCCAGGGTCTGGTTGAGGGTGGCGTTGACCTGCTGCTCATCGAGACCATCTTCGATACGCTGAACGCCAAGGCCGCCATCTTCGCAATCCAGCAGTACTTTGAAGACAGCGGCGAAACACTGCCGATTATGATTTCCGGCACGATCACTGATGCATCCGGCCGCACTCTGTCGGGGCAGACGACCGAAGCGTTCTGGAACTCAGTGAGGCATGCCAATCCTCTGACCGTGGGTCTGAACTGCGCCCTCGGCGCCGATGCGCTGCGCCCCCACGTCGAGGAGCTCTCCAACTGCGCAACCAGTTACGTCAGCGCCCACCCCAACGCGGGACTGCCCAATGAGATGGGCGAGTACGACCAGACGCCGGAGGAAATGGCCGAAATCATTGAAGGCTTTGCCCGGGATGGTTTCCTGAACATTATCGGCGGTTGCTGTGGCTCGACACCGGAGCACATCCGCGCCATTGCCGAAGCGGTCAGCCGTCACCCGCGCCGGGTACCGCCAGAGATTCCCCCTGCCCTGCGCCTGTCCGGCCTTGAGCCCTTTACGGCCGACGGCTCATCGCTGTTCATCAATATCGGCGAACGAACCAACGTGACCGGTTCCAAACGGTTCCTGCGTCTGATTCGCGAGGAACAGTACGAGGAAGCGCTGAGCGTTGCGCTGGACCAGGTTGAGAACGGCGCCCAGATCATCGACGTCAACATGGACGAAGGGATGCTCGAATCCCGGGACGTGATGGTGACGTTCCTCAACCTCATTGCGTCTGAACCCGACATCTCCCGCGTTCCCATCATGATCGACTCGTCAAAGTGGGAAGTGATCGAAGCCGGGCTGCGCTGTGTCCAGGGCAAGAGCGTTGTGAACTCCATCAGTCTGAAAGAAGGCGAAGAGGACTTCCTCGCCAAAGCCGAATTGTGCCGTCGCTATGGCGCAACCGTCGTGGTGATGGCATTCGACGAAAGCGGCCAGGCCGACAACTATGAGCGGATGACCGCTGTCTGCAAACGCTCATACGACCTGCTGATGGGGATCGGCTTCCCGCCCGAGGACATCATTTTCGACCCGAATATTCTTGTGATCGGCACCGGTATGGCCGAGCACGACAACAACGCCGTGGACTTCATCGAAACCGTTCGCTGGATCCGCCAGAACCTGCCTTACGCGTCGGTATCAGGCGGTGTCAGCAACGTGTCATTCTCGTTCCGTGGCAATAACGTCGTGCGCGAGGCGATCCACTCGGTCTTCCTGTACCACGCCATTAAGGCCGGTCTCAGTATGGGCATCGTTAACCCGGGCCAGCTGGTTGTTTACGATGAGATCGACCCGGCATTGAAAGAACTGGTTGAGGACGTCGTGCTCAACCGCCGTGAAGACGCCACCGAGCGTCTGCTTGAAGCCGCCGACCAGTACCGGGGGCAGGCGGGCCAGCAGAAGGCCGAAGACCTGGCCTGGCGGGAGTGGCCGGTCGAGAAACGCCTTGAGCATGCGCTCGTCAAGGGCATCACCAGCTACATCATCGACGACACCGAGGAGTGCCGCCAACGCGCCGAGCATCCGATCGAGGTGATCGAAGGCCCGCTGATGGACGGCATGAACGTCGTCGGTGACCTGTTCGGTGACGGCAAGATGTTCCTGCCCCAGGTGGTGAAAAGCGCCCGTGTGATGAAGCAGGCCGTCGGCCACCTGATTCCCTACATCGAGGCCGAGAAATCCGCCGGTCAGCAGGCCAAGGGCAAGATCCTGATGGCCACTGTCAAAGGCGATGTTCACGACATTGGCAAGAACATCGTGGCCGTGGTACTGCAGTGCAACAACTACGAGGTCATCGATCTGGGCGTGATGGTTCCCTGCGAGAAGATTCTCGAAACCGCACGTGAGCAACAGGTCGACATCATTGGGCTGAGCGGGCTGATCACGCCATCCCTGGATGAGATGGTCCATGTAGCAAAAGAGATGCAACGCCAGGACTATCAGGTGCCGCTGATGATCGGCGGCGCGACGACGTCCAAAGCCCACACGGCGGTCAAGATTGAGCCGCAGTACGACAACGATCTGGCACTCTACGTTTCAGACGCCTCACGTTGCGTGAACGTGGCCTCGAAGCTACTAAGCCAAAAGGCGAAGGAGGCGTTCGTCGCCCAGACCCGCGAGGAGTATGACACCATCCGCGAACGCCGGAAGAAGAAAGGCAGCCGGATGAAGCTCATTGGACTGGACGAGGCCCGTCAGCGTGACACGGGCATCGACATGGCCTCTTACGAGCCGGTCCGGCCCTCGTTTACAGGGCTGAAGGTCTTCGATGCGTACGATCTCGAGACCCTGGTCGACTACATCGACTGGTCGCCGTTCTTCATCTCCTGGGACATGTCCGGAAAGTATCCCGCCATTTTCGACGACCCCAAACGCGGTGAAGCGGCGCGGACGCTATTCGACGACGCGCAGCACATTCTTCGCCGGATCATCGACGAAAAGCGCCTGACGGCACGGGCCGTGATCGGGTTCTGGCCGGCAAACCGCCGGGGGGACGACATTGTCGTCTATACCGACGAATCCCGTTCCGAGGAACTGACGACCCTGCACCACCTTCGTCAGCAGGATGAAAAGTCCCCCGGCAAGCCCATGCTGGCACTGTCCGATTACCTGCTGCCTGAGGACGATGAACGCTGTGACTACATTGGCGGGTTTGCCGTCACAGCCGGGATTGGCGCGGATGAGTTGACGGAGGAATACAAGGCCGTCAATGATGACTACAGCGCCATCATGGTTCAGGCACTGGCGGACCGCCTCGCGGAAGCGTTCGCCGAGCACATGCATGAACGTGTGCGTCGCGAATTCTGGGGCTATGCGCCTGCCGAAGCGCTCGACAATGACGCACTGATCAAGGAGAAATACCGGGGCATCCGGCCAGCGCCTGGCTATCCGGCCTGCCCGGATCACACCGAGAAGAGCACGCTCTTCGAGTTGCTCGATGCAACGGACAACGCCGGGATGACGCTGACCGAGCATTACGCCATGTCGCCCTCTGCGGCGGTTTCCGGCTGGTACTTTGCCCACCCGGAGGCCCGTTACTTCTCGGTGGGACGCATCGGCCGAGATCAAGTGGTGGATTACGCAGAAAGAACCGGCATGAGCGTCGCGGAGGTGGAGCGCTGGCTATCGCCCAGCCTCGGTTACGAGCCGGAATGATGCGCGAGAGAGACCTATGACGGAACAGCAGCAGGACAATCAACCCCAGCGCCGGAGACCGGGCATCCTGAAGATCATTCAGAGCATTCTGGCCGGTGCGTTCGGCGTGCAATCAAACCGTCGCCGGGAAGAAGACTTCCGCAGCGGCAACGCCCTCCCCTACATCATCGCCGGCGTCATTTTTACCGCCGGCTTCGTCATCACCATCGCCCTGATCGTGCGCTGGGTCCTCAGCACGCAGAGTTGACAGCGACGCGGAAGCGGACGGCGGGATCGGCACCCGGCGCCGCCCCGAAACGCCGGCCCGTTACTGCCCGGCAACCCAGAACACGGCAAAAGACACGGTCAGGGCAATCAGCACAATGGCCGCGATCGCATCCACCTGCCCGTCTGTCATCGTCGACTTCTTGCTCATGGATCTCACTCCTCAGCCTTTTTATGAGTCTTGTCTGGAGACGTGGATTGTCCCGAAATCCGAACTGAGTGTAGCACGAGGCTTTCGACGATTGGCATGGGCTGAATCGCGATTTATGCCGCCTGAAACGAAAGCAAACAGTTATTAGCATATTGTTAAATAATCGTTTTGTGCATAAGCAGATCCTAGTATCATCTCCCTCAAATTAGGGGTATTCCCACCCATCTGTGATTTCCGACAGACAGAGATTTCGGACTATGTACGTCTACGACGAATACGATCGTCAAATCCTGAAAGAGCGCGTCGTCCAGTTCCGGCACCAGACCGAGCGCGCGTTGCGGGGCGAGCTCGAAGAGCACGAGTTTCTGCCACTACGGCTGCAAAACGGCCTGTATGTTCAGCGCTTCGCCCCAATGCTTCGCATGGCGATTCCGTATGGCATGCTACGCTCGCGCCAGCTTCGGCGCCTGGCGGAGGTAACACGGGATTTCGATAAGGGCTACGCCCACTTCACGACCCGTCAGAACCTGCAACTGAACTGGCCGGCCGTTGAGGACGTGCCCGACGTGCTTGAGGCGTTGTCTGAAGTGGAAATGCACGCCAACCAGACCAGTGGCAACTGCATCCGTAACACCACGACGGACCAGTTTGCTGGCGTGCAGAAGGATGAAATCGTCGACCCACGCCCCTATTGCGAGCTGATCCGGCAGTGGTCGACCTACCACCCGGAATTCGCGTTTTTGCCGCGGAAGTTCAAGATTGCCGTGAACGCCTCTCCGTCCACCGATCGCGCGGCGGTTCAGGTTCACGACATCGGGCTGGAACTGCACCGGAATGACGCCGGCGAACTCGGTTTCCGCGTCTACGTTGGCGGTGGTCTGGGCCGGACACCGATGGTCGGCCCCGTGATCCGGGAGTTCATTCCCGAGCGGGATGTGCTTACCTATCTCGAGGCGATTCTGCGCGTTTACAACCGCTATGGCCGTCGGGACAACAAGTTCAAGGCCCGGATCAAGATCCTCGTGAAGGCCACGACACCGGAAAAGTTTGCCGAGTTGGTGGAAGCGGAGTGGGAGCAGATCCGCAACACACCGACGCGCCTGACGCCGGAAGCCATCGAACAGATGAAGGGCTTTTTCACAGAGCCGGACTATGAGGATCTGGAAGACAATCCGCCGGCGCTGACGGAGGCCCTGTCAGCCAGCAAAGCGTTCAGTAACTGGCACACGCGCAATGTCAGCGAGCACAAAAAGCCGGGTTACGCCATCGTGACGCTGACCCTGAAACAGACCGGCGTCCCAACAGGTGACGTCAGTGACCGGCAACTGGAAGCCATTGCCGATCTGGCCGATGAGTACAGCTTCGGCGAGGTCCGCGTGACGCACGAGCAGAACGTGGTGTTGGCGGACGTCCGTCAGGACCGCCTCCAGGAGCTCTGGGAAGCGCTTCGCCCGCTGGGCTTTGCCACGGCCAACCTGGGGACACTCACGGACATGATCTGCTGCCCGGGCGGCGACTTCTGCGCCCTGGCCAACGCCAAGTCCATTCCGGTCGCCGAAGCCATTCAGCGCGAGTTCGATGACCTGGATTTCCTCTATGACCTGGGCGACATCGACCTGAACATCTCAGGCTGCATGAATGCCTGTGGGCATCATCACGTCGGCAACATTGGCGTTCTGGGCGTCGATAAAAAGGGGCAGGAGTTCTACCAGATCTCCCTTGGCGGTTCGTCCAGAAGGGATGCATCCGTCGGCAAGATTCTCGGGCCGTCGTTTGCCCGTGAGGACATGCCGACCGTGGTCAAGGATATTATTCAGGTGTACGTCGACCATCGGACAGAAGAGGAAACCTTCCTCGACACCTATCGTCGAATCGGTATGAGCCCCTTCAAGGAGCGCGTCTATGCCTAATCTCATCCGCCACGACGGCATTCATACAGATAATTGGACGATCGTTCATCCGCCAGCGGAAGGGGAAGCCGTTGAGGTTCCGGAAGGCCCCGCCCTTCTCCCAGCTGCGATCTGGAAGGACAAACGCCAGGAACTGACCGGTCGCAATGACATCGGGTTCTGGCTCGACAGCCACGAGGAGCCGGAAGATCTGGCCGATTACGTGAACGAGGTTCCGGTCATCGGCGTGAATTTCCCGAAGTTCAGCGACGGTCGAGGCTACAGCATTGCGCGGCTGTTGCGCGAGCGGTTCGGGTTTCGGAACGAGCTCCGCGCCGTTGGTGATGTGCTGCTGGATCAACTGTTCTACATGAAGCGCTGTGGGTTTGACGCATACGCCCTACGTGAGGACAAGAACCCGGACGATGCCGAATACTGCCTGAATGTGTTCAGCCACGCCTATCAAGGCGCCGTGGATGACGACACTCCGCTCTTCCGTCGCCGTTGGGCGTCCTGAGCACAGCGTTTTCGGGTGTTAGGGTCGCCTTATGACCCCGCCCACAGACCCAACAAGGGGCGCTCCATCCGGGGCGCCCCTTGTTGTTCGCGATTCGTCTACAGACTGTGGTCGAGCACGAGGCTGCCGACGGAGTCGCCTTTGAGGAATCGCCCGAGCGCATCGCCGAGCCCTGATTTCCCCAGATCCCGGGCGCTGGCTTCGGTTTTCGGGCAGGCCCAGTCGCCTGCAAGGCGGCTCCAGACATAGGCTTTCTCGGACAGCGGAATCTCGACCGAATCAACACCAAGCAGATTCACGCCGCGCAGAATAAACGGAAATACGGTGGCGGGAATTTTCGGACCGGCCACCAGGCCGCAACAGGAAACAGAGCCACCCGGCTTGATGTGCTTGAGCAATTCGGCAAGTGGTTCACCGCCAACCGTGTCGAGTGCTCCGGCAAATGCCGGCTTTTCCAGCGGCTTCTTGCCCGGTTCCAGGCGATCCCGCCCGACGACGTCGGTCGCCCCCAACGACTTGAGGTGATCGGCCTGATCGGTTTTGCCACTGATCGCCACCACATCAAACCCCAGTCCGGCCAGGATTTCCACGGCGATGGTTCCCACCGCGCCGGTCGCGCCGGTGACGGCCACCGGGCCCTGATCAGGCGCAAGCCCCATTCGGAGCAGCTTGTTGACGCTGAGACCCGCTGTCAGACCGGCCGTGCCGTAGATCATGGACTGACGCGCATCCCAGGCCGAAGGCATCGCAATGCACCAGTCGGATGGCACGCGAATATACTCACCGAACCCGCCTGCGGTGTTCATACCGAGATCATACCCGGTCACGATCACGGTCGAACCAGCCGGAAACGCCTCCGATGAGGACTCGACGACCTCACCAGCGGCATCGATACCCGGCGTGTGGGGGTATTCGCGAGTCACCGCCTTGCTGCCACTCGCCGAAAGCGCGTCCTTATAGTTCAGGGACGAGTGGCTCACCCGGATCAGCACCTCCCCGGCCGGAAGATCGGACGTATCCTGAGTGTCCACCCGGCCCTCAAACTGCCCGTCTGCGACTTCATGGACTCGCCAAGCCTGGAATGCCGTCATAAAGACTCCTATCTCTTGTGGTGCCGGTATCAGACTACTGCTTGTGGTGCCGGTATCAGACTACTGAAAGTAGCGATGGCGAAGTGAGCCAAGCAAGCGCCATACTGTCGCCTCCGCCGCGTCGCTGGCTGCCAGCCCCAGTTTCTCCGGCAGGGATTTGCGGCGCCGGTAACTGACCGCCATCACATCCGCACGGTCACACGCCTCAATCAAATACTCATCGGATGTGCGAACCTCGTCAATGAGCTGAACGTCGAGGGCCCGGCGACCGAACCACACGTCTCCGTTCGCAACGGCTGCCAGATCAACCGAGGGACGCCGTTCGCCCACATAATCCTTGAACAGCTGATGGGTGTCTTCCAGATCGTCCAGGAACTTGGCCCGCCCCTGCTCCGTGTTCTCGCCGAAGATTGTCAGCGTGCGCTTGTGCTCACCCGCTGTCAGCACTTCGAAATCCACATCGTTCTTCTTGAGGAAGCGATGGAAATTGGGCAGTTGTGCCACCACGCCGATGGACCCGACAATCGCAAACGGGGAGGCGATAATTCGGTCCGCCACACACGCCATCATGTACCCGCCGCTGGCCGCGACTTTATCGACGCAGGCCGTCAACGGGACCCCTTTGCTCCGGATGCGATCCATCTGGGCGGCTGCCAGCCCATAGGAATGCACAAGGCCGCCGCCACTCTCAAGACGGACCACGACTTCGTCCCGTTGCGGATCGGCGACGCTCAACACCGCCGTAATCGAACGACGGAACGCATCCGTGTCACTGGCTTTGATATCGCCATGAAAATCCAGCACGAAAACCCGGGCACGCTCCTCGCCGTCATGGCTGTCTTTTGCTGACTTCGACTTCTTCGCCTTTTTTTCAGCCTTTTCCTCCTTCTTACGGGCCTTGAGCCACGATTTCTGCCGGGACGCATCAAGCATGCGCTTCTGGAGCGTCTCCTTCAGCTCGCGGTACTGGTCATTCAGTTTTTTGAGATGCAGTTCGCCATCCTCATGATCGCTGTGGCGGGTCTTCTGTGCAGCGGACACAATGCCAGCGACAATCACGAGAACAGCGGCCACCAGTGTGACTGCCTTGGCAAGGAACAATCCGTAATCGGTCAGGAACTCCAAGTTGCTCTCCCTGAAATGCGGTGAATGGGTTTGGGAATCGTTGAAAGCCTCTCAGCATAACAGCCAGCCCCGACCGAAACAGCCCGTTCAAACAAGCGTTCGATCAAAGTTGACACGGCTCGGACACCTCCCTAAAGTCGGTCGGAACCCGCCGGAAACTGGACACGGACCGGCGTGGCCATACAAGGCACCCAAGCCAAGCTTTTGGACGACACGAAAAGGGTATAACAATGTCTACAGCGCAGGTATTCGACAAGCTCGAAAAGAACTTCAATGCGGACGCCGCCGCCGGCCTCGACCTGGTCTTCCAGTTCGACATCGAGGACGATAAGACCTATCACCTCGTGATCAAGGACGGCACCTGTACGCTTAACGAAGGGGCACACGATGATCCGTCCGTGACGCTGATCATGAACGCTGAAACCCTGCAGGGCATCGTTTCCGGTGAAACGGACGGCATGCAGGCGTTCATGGCCGGTCAACTGCGCGCCGAGGGCGACATGATGCTGGCAACCAAGCTCGGCGAGCTGTTCGACATGGGCTGATACCCGGCATCCGGCGTCGCTTTTTTTCCGGTCATCCGGTGGGAAGGCGACGCGCTCCCCCCTGCCAGTTCCCTCGATTGCTGCTCTCAGTATCCAGCCTCTGACGACGAGTCCGGCGGCATGATCCAGTCATCCATGGCCTGCCCGGCCCGACGGTTCGCCGGCAATGCGGCAAGCCCGGTCGACGACAGACGGACATCAAACACGGCACCATCCGCCATCGGCATAAAGGTGGCGTTGCCATACAGCGCGTCCAAAAACGGCAGTCCGTGTTCCCGATCCAGGTGCCAGCTATCGAACCAGCTGCCTCCGCTGAGACCGTATACCGTCCGCTTGGCGCTGCGAGCCTGATCAAGTCGGGCATACCGACCGCTGATACGCTCCAGGCGGTATAGCGGCCCGATGCCCAGCCAGGAGAGCGGTTTTTTCAAATGCAGGATCCGCGCATCCACCTGCCACTGGTCACCACGTACCATGAAGGTGCTGGCGTCCTGCTCTGGCTGCTCAACCCGAACCCGCCAGGTCTGTGGGCCACTTTTCGTCATGCCGATGGTGGCGACCGTTTCGAGGTCAGAAAGGGTCTGATAGTGGCGCAGATCCAATGCCAGAAGTGCCGTATAGCCCCCTACGAGGATGATCAACAGGCCGACGCTGCCTCTGAACCATGGCAACAGGATGTTCGGGCGGAGAAACAACCAGAGACCGGGCAGGACGAGCAGTCCGCCAAGAACGCCCAATACGATCATGCCTGCCTGGTCGAGCATAGGAAGGGGTCCGTATCAGCCCGAGATTGGCGCAGCGCCTTTACAGGCCCGCATCCGACAGTGACTGTTCCGCCAGTTTCAGAAGGTCCGGATTGCCGGTCTCGCCGGCGCCCAGCGTCTCAATATAGTATTCCAGAGAGGTCAGCGCATCCGCCAGGGCTTCCAGCATCCCTTCGGCAGGGGGCTCGCGACTCTCGAGCAGGCGCTCCTCAATGGATTCAACAATGCGCGAGAGAATCTCCGAGGCCTCCCGGTCTTCCAGCATGGCAAAACCACCCCAGATACTGCGCAGGGTTCCAGGCACGTTGGCCAGATGCATCTTGTCGTAGTCGGATTCCAGGAATGCCGTGATGGCGCGTTTTGCCAGCGTCAGTGCGGCTCTAGCCTCGTCAGCCACCACAATGAGCGCCTCACGGAGATACAGCGACTGTTCGTCGGCAGGCTTGACGGTGGCCAGCGCATCGGTCTCGGTGGTGATCCCACGCGTGACCATCTGCATGGCGGCATCTTCGATGCTGAGAACGGCATTCGCCAGCCCGTAGAGCTCGTCATCACCCGGGAGATGGTTGTCTGCCTCCCAGGCCTTCAGCTTGGCCGCTTCCTTGCCGGCCAGTTCGGACAGCTTCTTAAGATCCAGCACCGAAAGGGTGTTGGAAAGACTGTCGAGAGACGCTGAGATACTCGAAAGCTCACTCAGATCCGGCTCAATACCACGCTCAATAATGTCCACCTTGTCCTTGAGCTGGTTCAGCTCTTCCTGCAAGGCTTCGGACAGGGACTGAAGAACATCCTCGCCCGGTCCATACAGTCGCTTCCGATGGGCTTCCATCAGGTGCTCGGGAAACTCCGCCGGGGCGAGCCCGTAATCCTGAAGCACCCGCGAGACTTCCGGGTTCGCCGAGCCACTCCGGTAAAGAATGTATACCAGATCGCGGACCAGTGAGTCTGGAACGTCTTTGCGGGAGGCCACCGGTCCGACATAGACCAGTTCGCGAACATAGCGCTCAATGCGCATCATCAGCCGCTTACGGATCTTGCCAAACGCCATGGCGCGGTCGAGCATGGTTTCCATGGTTAACGTCATGAGGCACCAGAACGGCCCCATGTCGGCATTCCGGCACAGTCGTGCAAGCCCTTTCGAGGCTCGGCCAAGCAGTTTCAGGCTGATGGTTTCGTCCCGGTCACGCAGGATCCCCAACAACCCAACCTGGTACATCAGCCGCATACGCCGGGCATAGACCTCGAACTGGACATCCTCGCCGAGAGGATCGATCGACAGCACGTCACAGAAATCAGGCTTGCTCTCAGACGGAATGTCGAAGAAGCACGATTCGGGATAGGGTTTCTCGCGGCGCGCTTCCCGTAGATCGTTGGTCACCGGCAATAGGAGCTCGGGGTGATCCACACGTTGCTGGTGATAGTATTCAACGTATCGGCGGAGAATGAAAAGCGCACTGCTTAATGCGGTCAACAGATGATTCTTGTCGTCGTTGGCACCCACCGGAACATCATTCGCAACCGCGACGGCCTCCTGACAGAGCATCATGCCACCCCGCAGTTCGACCAGCACAAAAATACCACGAAGCTGGTTCAGAAAATCAACGCAGTTCTGGAGGTCCTCGCCGCTGTCCCGGTTTTCCTGAAAGCGCTCAAGGCTCGCCTCGGCCTGTTTGATGGTCTGTTCGATTTCCGATTTGACCAGATCAAACGACTGCGATTTCGTCGCTAGAGACGACTGCACCATAGATTCGTATCCCTCGAGCCCGAGCGTTTCTTGTAGGTCAGGGCTTTATTCTCGCCAATTGCCCGCCCGCATAACGTGACGTTTTCCACACCTGTCCCGCGTCACGGAATCGTCACTCCAACAATTACTTATAACACAAAATTCAGGCGTCTCAAGAAATTCGCCTCTTTACCGATAGCCGGCTACTCGTGCTCCAACCGGTGCCAAAGGGCCTCGCCGGAGGCCTGACCGACCACGTCCAGGAACTCATCATGGGCGGCCACCTCCTCCTGGGACGCGCGCACGACCCGCAGTGGCCGGCGTTCCGGGGACAGTCGCTGGATACCGCTGGCACCCCCTGCTCCGTCCTGCGAGGCATCCAGCGACAGGGCGGTCTGTCCGCCGGTCATCAGGAGATAGACGTCAGCCAGGATCTCGGAGTCCAGCAATGCCCCGTGCAGCTCCCGGTTGCTGTTGTCGACGCCATACCGTTTACAGAGCGCATCCAGGCTATTGCGCTGGCCCGGATGTTTGTCCCGGGCAATCACCAGTGAGTCGGTGATCTTGCAATGGTCGGCGACGCGCCAGTCCTTGCCCAGCCACTGGAATTCGTGATCAATGAATCCCACATCGAATGGCGCGTTGTGGATCACAAGATCACTGCCCTGGATAAACTCAAAAAACTCCTGGGCAATATCGGCGAAGCGGGGTTTGTCGGCCAGGAACTCGTTGGTAATGCCGTGAACCTCAATCGCTTCTTCCTCAACCTCCCGGTCCGGATTGATATAAACATGGTAATGTCGGCCAGTCAGTTGCCGCTCTTCCATTTCCACGCAACCGATTTCAATGATCCGGTGGCCGTCCTGCGGATCAATACCTGTGGTTTCCGTATCCAGTACAACCTGTCGCATTCGTCGTTGGGTCCTGTATCTCAGATCAGCATTCCGGGCACGGCACCGTGCCGTCGTTACGACGCCCCCACCACGGCGTCGACGCCTTCATTGGCCAGTTCGTCCGCACGCTCGTTCCCCGGATTACCGGCGTGGCCTTTGACCCAGTGCCACTCGACATCATGGCGACGGGCCAGCTCATCCAGCTGTTGCCAGAGTTCCGCGTTCTTGACGGGCTTTTTGGCGGCGGTTTTCCAGCCGTTGCGCTTCCAGTTCGTCATCCACTCAGTGATGCCCTTGCGCACATACTGGGAGTCCGTGTAGAGCGCGACCCGACACGGCCGCTTCAGAGCCTTCAGCCCCTGGATCGCCGCCATCAGCTCCATTCGATTGTTGGTAGTGCTCTCTTCGCCACCGCGAAGTTCGCGTTTCGCGTCCCCGTAACCGAGCACCGCCCCCCAGCCTCCCGGGCCGGGGTTTCCACGGCAGGCGCCATCGGTATACAGCGTGACGGTGGCATCGGTCATGAGCGGGGCTCTCCTGGTCGGTTAAACGGTCGGACGTTGGCGCTGCGGCGGATGATCGGTCGGGGCACGCGGGCGGAAACCGGTCCGGCGGCTGGCAACGGTAACACTTTGGCGGGCCGCCAGTAACGCCGGCGATCCGTTGGCGCCAGAACCCGTTTCTGGGCCAGCAGGCAATAATAGGCGCCCCCGGGCATGACCCGCTGAGCCGGCTCGCGGCCTTCCAGTATACGGAGCCGGTCCAGCGTCTGTTCGTTCTTCAGCGGCGGACGGAAGAACCCCGTTTCCGCGTGCTCGACTTCCGATTCCAGCAGGTTCAGCCAGTCCTCCAGACGAAACCGCGTCATGAACCGGCCGCACCAGGGTGCCTTCTGGTCGCGGGAGACCAGCTTACACAACCCCCAGTAGCTCAGCGCATTGAAGCCGACCATCACCAGATACCCACAACTCCGCAGAACTCTGGACGCTTCCCGGACGACCTGGTGGGGCCAGCCGGAGAAATCCTGAGCGTGATGCACAACGACCAGGTCCATGGATTCGCTCGGGAACGGCAGCTCTTCACTTCGGCATACCACCACGTTATCGGACAGGCCGGAGGTCCAGATTGGGGTGGTCCGCATACGCTGGGTAAAATCGCTGTTGGCTGCAAGCGGCAAGTCGTGGCTGACGCCAACCACCAGTTGGCGGGCACCCGTGAGCGACTGGGTCAGATTGGCGACCCGGTCCTGCTGATCGCGAAACACCGCCCGCCCCAGAGGGCTCTGGAACCAGGATTCGAAGGCCTGCTGTCGCTGCAACTGTTTCAAGGTGCCTCCCACTGATTCCGGGCGGTGTCGCCGATGCGGTCTGTTGCTCTATGATAGCAGGCACTCACTCAACGGTTACAGGGAGTCCGTCATGCTGACGATTCATCCGGTGCCCGCGTTTTCCGACAACTACATCTGGTGTCTGGCCAATCACGATCGCAAGACCGCGCTGATTGTGGACCCCGGCCAGGCCGCGCCTGTTGAGGCATTTCTGGAAAGCAATGGCCTGACTCCAACGGCCATCCTGGTGACGCATCACCACCCCGATCATGTGGGAGGTGTGAATCAGCTCGCCGAGCGTTACGGTGTAGACACCATCTACGGACCGGACGGCTCGCCATTTGACGGCATCCTGCAGCCGGTCGGTGACGACGATAACGTAACCTGGGAATCCCTCTCCTTCCGCGTCATCCGTGTCCCCGGGCACACGCTGGACCACATCGCGTTCTTCTGCGACCAGGCCGCCGTCGACAATGCACCGGTTCTCTTCTGCGGTGACACCCTGTTCGCCTGCGGATGCGGTCGTCTGTTCGAAGGCAAACCGGCACAAATGCACCAGTCGCTGTCCCGCCTTCGCGCGCTTCCGGACGCAACACGGGTTTACGCCGCTCACGAGTACACGTTGGCCAACCTGCGCTTTTCCCGGCATCTGCTCCCCGAAGACGACGACCTGGCCGCGTTCGAAACCCAGTGCAAGCGTCTTCGTGAAAGCGACCAACCAACGCTTCCCACACCGTTGTCCCAGGAAAAGGCACTCAACCCGTTTCTGCGGTGGGACGACCCGGCCGTGATCGCGGCCGTGTCCGGTGATGGACTGCAAGCGGACGAGGTGTTTGCCCGGGTCCGCCAGGCCAAGGATCGGTTTTAGCGCCCATCTGGTTGCATTTCCTAACCACGTCGTAACCTGATACCAACGGTTCTCTGTTGACCGCTTCAGGGCGGCTCCATAGAATCCGGAACGATTGGCTGCCGCGTCGTTGACGTGGTGGCCAGGCCGATCCGCGATCGGTCTGTGCCCACTTTTGACCGGAATCAATTATGCCGTTGGCCCGTTTCACGTTTGCCTTTGCCATCATCACCTTCCTGACTGCCTGTCAGCATTTTCAATCCGCTGATACGCCATCGGAGGAGGAGCTGATGACGTCGGAGTCCGTCACGGTGGCAACCGGTGACGAGGCTCTGAAGGCGTCCGTCTCGGAACCGACCGACGTCAAGACGCAGACGCCCCAGCGGGCGATGGATGACGCGATTGATACGGCCCTCAAAGACCGGGTCTCGAAAGCCCGTGACCGGCTGGACGAGCCGAAGCCGGCCGGCACCCGTGAGGCTGAGAAGCCCCGGCCGGATCTCTGGGATCGCCTTCGATCCCTTTTTGCCCTCAATCTCGACCAGTCCAACCGCCGCATTGAACAACAGCTCAACTGGTATGCGAACCACCCCCGTTATATCGAACGAGTGGCGAATCGGGCACAGCGCTACTTCTATCATGTCGTGAATGAGGTGGAAAAACGCGGGCTGCCCGGCGAATACGCACTGCTCCCGGTTGTGGAGAGCGCTTATGACCCGTTTGCCTACTCCCATGGCCGGGCAGCCGGGCTCTGGCAGTTCATTCCCTCCACGGGCCGGGCATACGGGCTGGATCAGAGCTGGTGGCATGACGGTCGTCGTGATGTCATCGCCTCGACAGACGCCGCTCTGCGCTATCTCGATGCGCTGAGTCAGCGGTTTGACGGCAACCACCTGCTGGGGCTCGCATCGTACAACAGTGGTGCCGGTACGGTGCTGCGGGAGCAGCGCCAGAACCGCCGCCAAGGCAAGCCGACGGACTACTGGTCGCTGCAGTTGCCAAAGGAAACAAGGGCCTATGTTCCGAAGCTCATCGCGATTTCAAAGCTGATCCGGGATCCGGAAAAATACGGCATCGAACTCCCTCCCATGCCGGACAAACCCTATTTCGAGGTGATTAACACCGGGGGCCAGATGGATCTCGCGCGGGCGTCTGAAATGAGCGGTGTCGACATCGAGGAGATCTATCTCCTCAACCCCTCCTACAATCGCTGGGCCACCCAACCGGATGGCCCACACCGCCTTCTTATTCCGGTTGCCGAGGCTGACACATTCAGGAAGGCACTGTCGGAGATGCCCCCCTCCGAACGGGTGTCATGGCGCCATTACAAAGTCCGCTCCGGTGACACGCTGATTCGCATCGCGGACCGGTACAACACCACCCCGGACGTGATCCGCCGGGTCAACGAAATGCGTTCGAACCTGATTCGCGTGGGACAGCGTCTGCTGATTCCCACCGCGTCGAAGGGGACTGACCAGTATGCAATGAGCGCCAGCCAACGCCTCGCAAGACAACAGGCGTCGACCGATCGGCGCGAGGACGGCACCCGTATTGAGCACATCGTGCAAACCGGCGACACCTTCTGGGATATTGCCCGGGACAATGGTGTCAGCGTACGGGAACTGGCGAAGTGGAACGGCATGGCCCCGGGCGACCCGCTGGTCCCCGGTCAACGACTCGTTATCTGGTCGGAACGTGACAGCTCGACGCTGGTCGCCGCCCGCCAGGCCTCTTCCGACCGTGACATGGTGCGCCGCGTCGGCTATGAAGTCCGCAAAGGCGATTCACTGGCCCGCATCGCCAGCCGGTTTAATGTGAATGTGAGGGACATCGCGGACTGGAACAGTCTGGACATCGACCGGTATCTCCAGCCCGGCCAGAGTCTGGTACTGTACGTGGATATCCGGCGCAGTCCCTGAATGGGCGAACCTTACTGCCCGCGAATAAGAAGCCTCCCGCCGGGGGCAATAACAACCAGAAGTGAGTCGAATCCATGAGGCACCCATACAATGCCCTGAGCGGGCTTGTTCTGTCCGTCCTGTCGACCCTGGCCGTTCACGCTGCCGAGCCAGTGGAACCGGTCCACGCCCTGGCGATGCACGGGGAACCCAAATACGGTCCGGGCTTTGAGCACTTCGGCTACGTCAACCCGGAGGCACCGAAAGGCGGTACGCTCCGTCGGAGTGTCGTGGCCAATGGCTTCGATTCGTTTCATCCCTATGCCCTCAAGGGCGTGGCCGCCGCTGGCATCCAGCAATACGCCTACGATTCCCTCCTGGTCTCATCGGATGATGAGCCCTTCACGATGTACGGACTGATCGCGGAGTCCGTCGAGACGCCGGAGGATCGCAGCTACGTGATCTTTAACCTCCGCCCCGAGGCGCGCTTTTCCGATGGCGAGCCCATTACCGCCGAGGACGTGGTGTTCAGCTATCAGACGCTGGTCACCGACGGACACCCCTTCTACCGGAACTACTATGCCAACGTCGGTCAGGCAACGGCCCTCGGCAAACACCGTGTCCGATTCGACTTTGGCGAGGATACCAACCGCGAGCTGCCTCTGATTCTCGGTCAAATGCCCATCTTCCCCAAACACTTCTGGCAGGAGCATGACTTCACGGGCCCCGGCCTGACGGTGCCTGTAACCAGTGGCCCGTACACCATTGACGAGTTCGAGGCGGGTCGCTCCGTCGTGTTTCAGCGGCAGGAGGATTACTGGGCCGAGGATCTGCCGGTCAACGTCGGCCGACACAACTTCGATCACATCCGGTTCGACTACTACACCGACAGCACAGTCGCGCTGGAAGCGTTCAAATCCGGCAACTTCGACCTGCGCATCGAGAATTCCGCAAAGAACTGGGCCACCGGCTACCAGAGTGACGCCCTGGAGAATGGCCGAATCATCAAGGAAACCCTCGAGCATCAGCGCCCTGCGGGCATGCAGGCGTTTGTCATGAATACGCGCCGGGCGCCGTTCGATAACAAACACGTTCGCAAGGCACTGGCCTATGGGTTCGATTTCGCCTGGACCAACAAGAATCTGTTCTACGGCCAGTACAAGCGCACCGACAGCTATTTCGAGAACAGCGAACTCGCCTCTTCCGGCCTCCCGAGTGATGCTGAACTCAAGCTTCTCGAACCCCATCGGGATGCGCTTCCAGATGCCGTGTTCAACAAGGCGTATCAACCGCCCTCGACTCAGGGCGACAACACCCTTCGGGACAACCTTCGTCAGGCATTGAAACTGCTCAATGACGCCGGCTATGCGATCGAGGACGGGACCATGACGCATCAGCAGACCGGTGAGCCGTTGGCTTTCCAGATCCTGTTGCGGCAGAAGACGTTCGAACGGGTGGTCCTGCCCTTTGCCAGAAACCTGGAAAAACTGGGCATCCAGGTGGATGTACGGCTGGTGGATACCAACCAGTACGTCCAGCGGGTTCGACAGTTCAACTACGACATGATCGTTCAGACGCTGCCCCAGTCCCGTTCACCGGGGAACGAGCAGCGGGACTACTGGCATTCCGTTAACGCCGACGTGTCCGGCTCCAAGAACTACATGGGTATTCAGGACCCGGTGGTCGACGACCTTGTATCGAAGATCATCCAGGCGCCGGACCGGGAGGCGCTCGTCACACGCACCCGTGCGCTGGATCGTGTGCTGCTCTGGGGGCACTACGTGATTCCGCAGTGGTTCCTGGATGTCGACCGGGTGGCCTACTGGCAGAAGCTGTCTCGTCCGGACACGATCCCGGAGAGCGGCACGGACCTGAGCACCTGGTGGTCCGACGAATCGTGATGGTCCGATCGCCCTCCCTGTCCATGACCCGCACCGGAGGTTGATGCATGGGCGTCTACGTCCTCCGACGCCTGCTGCTGATGATTCCCACGCTGATGGGGATCATGCTCCTTAACTTTGTGATCGTTCAGGCGGCGCCCGGCGGTCCCATTGAGCAACTCGTTGCGGAAATGGAAGGCATTCATGGCGGTGCCCTCGATCGGGCAACCGCGCAGGGGGGCGGAGAGGTGTCTGGCAGCGAGGGTTCATCCGGGGAATCCCGGGGCAGTCGCGGTATTCCTCCGGAACTGATCCAGGAGATGGAAAAGCTGTACGGCTTCGACAAGCCGCCCCACGAGCGTTTCCTGAAGATGCTTGGTGATTACGCCACGTTTGACTTCGGCGATAGCTTCTACCGTGACCGGTCCGTTGTCCAGCTCATCATCGACAAGCTTCCCGTGTCCATTTCACTGGGACTCTGGTCAACCCTGATCATCTACCTCATCTCGATTCCGCTCGGGATACGGAAAGCCGTTACCGATGGCTCCCGGTTTGACGTCTGGACCAGCTCGGTCATCATTGTCGGCTACGCCATCCCGGGTTTTCTCTTTGCCATCCTCCTGATTGTGCTGTTCGCCGGCGGCACCTATTTTGACTGGTTTCCTCTTCGTGGCCTCACATCGCAGGGCTTTGACAGCATGCCCTGGCACGAGCAGGTACTGGACTACCTCTGGCACCTGGTGCTCCCGGTCACGGCGAACGTGATTGCCGGGTTCGCCACCCTGACTCTGCTGACCAAGAACTCCTTCCTGGACGAGATTGGCAAGCAGTACGTCGCCACCGCCCGCGCCAAGGGCCTTTCCGAACGGCGCATTCTCTACGGCCATGTGTTCCGCAACGCCATGCTGATCGTCATCGCCAGTCTGCCCGGTCTGCTGATCCAGCTGTTTTTTACGGGGTCGTTACTGATCGAAGTGATTTTCTCGCTCGACGGTCTAGGCCTGCTCGGTTTCGAGGCCGCACTGAACCGTGACTACCCGGTGATCTTTGGCACGCTGTACATCTTCACGCTGATGGGGCTGATCCTGAAGCTGATCAGCGATCTGACTTACGTGGCTGTCGATCCACGCATCGATTTCGAGAGCCGGGAGGGCTGACGTGGCCGGTATGACACTCTCCCCGATACAGCGCCGCCGCCTTCGGAATTTCCGCGCCAACCGACGGGGATTCTGGTCGTTATGGATTTTCCTCGTGCTCTTCGGGCTGTCGCTGTGCGCCGAGTTCATTGCCAATGATCGGCCGCTGGTCGTCTCCTATCAGGGTGAGTGGTATTTCCCGGTTGTAGAGACCGTGCCCGAAACCACCTTCGGCGGTTTTCTGCCCACAGAAGCGGATTACCGGGATGATTTCATTCGTGACGAAATCAATGGCAGTGGCTGGATCATCTGGCCGCCCATCCCGTTCCACTACGACACCATTAACTACAAACTCGACCACCCCTCCCCCGCACCACCTTCAGCGGTTAACTGGCTGGGTACGGACGACCAGGGCCGGGATGTCGTTGCCCGCCTGATCTACGGTTTCCGGATCTCGGTCGTATTTGCCCTGACCCTGACGTTCTTCAGCTGCCTGATCGGCGTTGTGGTGGGCGCGGTGCAGGGCTTTTACGGTGGCAAAATCGACCTGTTGGGCCAACGACTCGTGGAAATCTGGTCGGGACTGCCCGTGCTCTATCTGCTGATCATCCTCTCCAGCATCGTCCAGCCCAATTTCTGGTGGCTGCTGATCATCATGCTGTTGTTCAGCTGGATGCAACTGGTCGACGTGGTGCGGGCCGAGTTTCTGCGGGCCCGGAATTTCGAGTACGTTCGGGCGGCCCGCGCCCTGGGCGTCAGCAATCGCGCCATCATGTTTCGCCATATGCTGCCCAATGCCATGGTCGCGACGATCACGTTCCTGCCATTCATTCTCACGGGCGCGATCACCGCGCTGACCTCACTGGATTTTCTGGGCTTTGGCCTGCCCCCCGGGTCACCCTCCCTGGGGGAACTCATCGCCCAGGGCAAGGCCAATCTGCACGCGCCCTGGCTCGGCATCAGTGCCTTTGTAACGCTGGCGATCATGCTGACGCTGCTCGTGTTCGTCGGCGAAGCCGTCCGCGATGCCTTTGACCCCAGGAAGAACTGATATGACGGACCTGCTGGATGTACGCAATCTGTCCATCGCCTTCAACGGCCAGCCTGTTGTTGAGGATTTCTCGTTCCGGGTGCCCGCCGGAACCACGGTCGCCCTCGTTGGTGAAAGCGGCTCAGGAAAATCCGTAACCGCCCAGTCGGTGCTGCGGTTGCTCGACCGTCATCCCGTCAGCTACCCCTCGGGAAAGATTCTCTGGCACGGTGAAGATTTACTGAAAGCCTCAGAGCGCCGCATCCGGCGCGTTCGGGGTCAGAAGATCAGCATGATCTTCCAGGAGCCGATGACATCCCTCAACCCACTGCATACGGTCGAAAAGCAGATCGGTGAAACGCTGGCCGTGCATCAGGGTATGCGCCCGGCAGCGGCACGGGAGCGAATCCTCGAGTTATTGAAGCTGGTCGGCATTCCACGCCCGGAGCAGCGGCTGAAAAGCTTCCCGCATCAGCTTTCCGGTGGGCAGAAGCAGCGGGTGATGATTGCCATGGCCCTGGCAAACGAGCCCGACATGCTGATCGCGGACGAGCCGACCACGGCCCTCGACGTGACCGTCCAGCATCAGGTTCTGGAATTATTGCGCTCCCTGCAACACCGTCTTGGTATGGCGATTCTGCTCATTACCCATGACCTGTCGATCGTGCGGCACTATGCCGAGGAGGTCGTGGTCATGCAGTCCGGTCGCCGGGTTGAGGCCGGACCGGTCGCGCAGGTCTTCGATTCGCCCCGCAGCGACTACACGCGCATGTTGCTCGACGCCGACCCGAGTGGCACGCCACATCCCTGCCCCAGACCGACCCGCGCACTGTTGCAATGCGAGGAACTGAGCGTTCATTTTCCCATAACGCGCGGCTTTCTGGGCCGCCCCAAAACCTGGTTGACTGCGGTGGACCGGGTCGGGTTCACGCTGCATTCCGGTGAGACGCTGGGCATCGTCGGCGAGAGCGGCAGTGGCAAGACCACCCTGGGCATGGCCCTGTTGCAACTCGTCGATAGCGAGGGACGCGTGCATTTTGATGGGCGCGATGTGTCGCACGACAACCAGAAACAGTTCCGGGCGCTGCGACGCCAGATCCAGATTGTTTTCCAGGACCCCTTTGGCAGTCTCAGCCCCCGCATGTCAGTTGCCCAGATTGTTGGTGAAGGGCTCGAGGTCCACGAACCGGATACGCCGGAGGCCCACGACGAGCGGATCGTTCAGGCGCTGAAAGACGTCGGACTGAATCCTGAGAGTCGTCATCGCTACCCCCATGAATTCTCCGGCGGGCAACGCCAGCGGATCGCCATCGCCCGGGCGTTGGTACTGCAACCGGCACTGATCGTGCTGGATGAACCCACCTCCGCCCTGGATCGGACCGTGCAGAAACAGGTAATCGATCTGCTCAGAGGGCTGCAGAAACGCTATGGCCTGGCCTACCTGTTCATCAGCCATGACCTGGCGGTGGTTCGTGCGCTCAGCCATCGCGTGATGGTGATGAAATCCGGCGAGGTAGTGGAGTCCGGCCCGACCGAGCGAGTCCTGTCCGATCCGATTACCGAATACACGCAGCGACTGCTGGAGGCCGCATTCTTTTATCAGGGACGCCCCGCCTGACGGCGGGAGCGCCTACGACGAAGATCGCCTTAACCTGGCCGTTCAAGTGCGAAAGAATGGCCATATTGGACAACGAGGAGCAATCCGATGGGAATTCTGGACGGAAAAAAGGCCCTGATTGTCGGGGTCGCGAGCAAGCACTCCATTGCCTACGGTATCGCCGATGCCTTTCACCAGCAGGGCGCGGAACTGGCATTCACCTACCAGAACGAGAAACTGCGGCCCCGGGTTGAGAAATTCGCCGAGGCTTGGGACAGCACCCTGACGTTTCCCTGCGATGTTGCCAGCGATGAGGACATTGAGCAGGTGTTTACCGACCTGAAAAAGCACTGGGACCAGGTTGATATCATTGTGCATTCGGTCGGGTTCGCGCCCGCGGAAGAGCTGGACGGCGATTACGTCGACGTCACCACGCGCAGTGGATTCCGTACCGCCCACGACATCAGTGCCTACAGCTTCGTCGCGCTGGCGAAGGCGGGCCGGCCTATGCTCTCCGACGGCGGCGCCATGTTGACGCTGACCTATCTCGGTGCGGAGCGTGTGCTCCAGAACTACAACGTCATGGGCCTCGCAAAAGCCTCCCTGGAAGCCAATGTCCGCTACATGGCAGCCAGTCTTGGAAAACAGGGGGTCCGGGTGAATGGCATCTCAGCCGGTCCGATCAAGACGCTGGCCGCTTCGGGAATCAAAAGCTTCCGCAAGATGCTTGCCGAAAACGCACATCGCGCCCCGCTTGGCCGGAACATCACCAAGGAAGAAGTTGGCAATTCCGCCGCGTTCCTGTCGTCCGACCTGGCCAGTGGTATTACCGGCGAGATCATGCACGTCGATGGCGGTTTCAACATCACCGCAATGAGCCAGGAAGACCCCGAGGCGTAACCCCCCCCGGTGCTGGCTCCCCTGCCGGGCCAGCGCCATTTCTCGAACTGCATCACTGTTCCGGTTTGTAAAAACACGTAACGTCGGGCGGAAAACTCAAGAAGAGTCCGACCGTATGACCGCGAACGTCCGTCACATCCTGCTACTCCTGCTGGTCACGTTGATCCTGAATGGCTGCGCCAGCATGGGGCAGGCCATGAAAGCCAGCCCGTCACTCGCCAATCTCGGCGGCATCGTGACGATTTCTGATCGCTGGCTTGAAGAGCGCTACGTCAACGACGAATCGCAATTCATGAGGGTCAACGGGTACCGGATTCATTACCGGGACATCGGCCAGGGTGAGCCCATCATCCTCATGCACGGGATATTCTCTTCGCTCCAGACGTGGGACAGCTGGGTCCGGGAACTGAGCCGAACCCACCGTGTGATCGCGCTGGATATGCCGGGATACGGCATGACCGGAGCGCCGGAGAATCCGGACAACTTCGACGAGGACAATATCGTCAACACGGTGGCGAAATTCGTTGAACGTCTCGATCTGGACGGCATCACCCTGGTCGGCAATTCACTTGGCGGGTTTGTGGCGTCGCAGTACGCCGCCCAGTACCGGGACCGCGTGGACCGCCTGGCACTGATTGATCCGTTCGGCTACCCCCAGCAGACCCCGTTTCTGCTCGATCTCGGCACCTGGTTCCCGGTCCAGTTCATGGGGCAGTGGGTGCAGCCTCCCTTTTTCGTGACGTTTGCGCTCAGCACGGCCTATGGCGACGCCGACCGGATCAGCGACAGGGACGCTTACCGCTATGTGCACATGTCCCAGCGTGAGGGCGCGAAGCCAATCTACATGGAAACGCTGAAGATGGTGGAGGCGCGGGCGGAAAACAACGATCCATTACCCTTCTACCGGATCAAGGCTCCGACACTGTTGATGTGGGGAGAAGATGATGAGTGGGTGCCGATATCACTGGCGGAACGGTGGCTGGCCGACATTACCCGCTCCGCGCTGGTGACGTATCCAGGGGTTGGTCACATTCCCATGGAAGAGTCGCCGGAGGCCACACTTGAGGATTTCCGCCGCTTCCTGCGCAGCGGTCTCTCCCCCTTCTCAGAGTCCGTTGCCGGGACGCGGGACAAGGCAGGGGAAGAAGGCAGCTGATCGACGCCGCCTCTGAGCGTGGTCGCAGCGCTAATCATCCATCGCGTCCGCGACGGCATCCAGCCAGTCCGCCAACGAGGTGTCGTCCGACTCAAGAACCCGCAGGCCGGATCGATGACGTCCATCTCCGTCGTCCTGCGACCAGATGGTCTCAAACATGAGCGTGTAGTCGGCGCGACCACCGGGACGGGCCAGTTGAACAACACCCACGATCAGGGCGCCGACAGAGAGCGGCTCCGTTGAACAGACCCTCAGACCGTTCGCTGAAAAGTCATGGCCGTCGCAGGCCAGCCAGCGCCCATCGCCAGATTCCTCCGGACCCGGGGCCTCGACCTGCAGCCAGACCCGCGCCCGGCCGCTCAAACGAAACTCATGACGCTGCTCAGTCTCCGTTTCCGGTTGCTCACCAAAGCGATAATCTGGTTCGTTCATCAGCGCCCCACCCTGATTCGCCCGACAACCCGTGACAGAGTGTCCTCAAACTCTGCTTCCTGGCTCAGCAACCGTGCTGAGCCCTCATAAATCCGTTCCTCAAGATCGGTCTCGGTCATCTCTGTGCGGTTCAGTCCCAACCGGTCCACAAAGACCAGCTTACGACTGGCGTTAATCCGCACCGCCAATTTGAGCTTTGTCGGATCGGCTCCCGCCGACGACCGCTCAATCCAGGCGCCCAACTTGAGTTTGCTGATCGCTTCCCGAATCTCCTTCCGGGCCGCTTCCTCCTGGCGCGCTGCCTCGGCTTCCTCAGCGGCCTGGCGCTCCGCCGCCTCGACCGCCACCCGTTTCTCCTCGGCCTCCCGGCGTGCCTGTTCCTCAGCCTCACGCCGCCGTGTCTCTTCCTCCTTCTTTCGACGGATCGCCTCAGCGCGTTCCCGGGCCTGGCGGCGTGCCTCTTCCCGCTGTCGTTTCTGCGTCGCCAGAACCTGTCCGAGCGCCTGAACAGCCTCACGGACGACCTGGCCAAACGGCGTCACGGCAGGCAGCGGTTTCAGCTCCCCACGTTCCAGGGCGGACTCAAATGCATCCCACGCCATAACGCCCAGTTTGACGCCCTCGCCGTTCGTCCAGAGCACATCGGAGGAAGGTTCGAGGTACGCAAAAAAATACCGTCGCTGTTCGTCTGCTCCGGAACCACTGACATACCACTGATGCGACAGGGCGTCGACACGAGCCGGGTCGACGGCTTCCGGATTCAGCCACCTCAGGTCAAAATCTCCCGCGTCGGCGGTTTCCAGAGCCGGGGATTCTCCCCGTATCCGGGCCACCAGCAGCTCATCCAGGCCGGAAAGGGTCTGGCGGTCAAGCGGCTTGCCCAGAATCTGCTGGCCAATTTCCGAGAGGTGGTCGGTGAGCTTCTCACCGACATGATAAAGGCGTTGCCGGTCCCCGTCGGAGAGTGTCGGGTCACCAATCCAGACCAGCCATTCAAGCAGGCGGGAGGCGCGGCGCGCCGAATCACTCTCCATGCCCTGTGACCAGATGGCCTGGCGCAGCAGGGGCAGCCAGATGTGATGAATAAAGTCGAGAATAACGGTGGGCAGGCGACGATCACGGATGGCACGGCCGATCAACGCCCGGGCAGTCTGGTCCGCCGCACGCTGGCGTGATGCACCCTGCTCGGTTTCAAGCAGGCGTTGGCGGAGTTTTCCGATACGGCTCTGTCGCCGTCGTTGGTCCTCCGCCCATTCGTTCACAAACCGGGTAAGTGCGGTGGTCTCTCCGGTGCCGAAGCACTCATCAACGGCCGGCATGAGGTCATCGAGCCGGCGCAGCAGCTGGCGTGCGGACCGTCCGCCGGAGTCGCTCCATCCCCTCAGGGAAACCAGTCCGTCCAGCCAGTCGTGAATCGGATTATCGTGACTCAGCGCCAGTGCCCCGGAACGGTTCACTTGCCAGGCCAGCAGGAATCTCAGGCGTGCCGCCCGGGTGACCAGTGAGGGGTGCAGCCCGGACGTGCTGAGAAAGACATCCATCACCCGATCCGCGAGATAGGCCGCATTCACCTGACGAACGGACCAGAGCCGTTCATCCTGGCGCAGGAGTTCGATCACCCGCGCATCATGCTGCCCCTGCCAACTCTCGCGAAGTATCTGGGTCCAGTCGGCAGCATCTTCCGGCAAGGTCCGGCCGGCCGGATACGGCAGCTCCGGAACCCGAAGCCCCTCGAGAATCGCGTCGACAACGTCAGCCTGTGACTCCGGTGTCTGATCCGGTGCGTGCATGAAAACGGCGTTCCCTTCACTGATCCCGATGCCTTCAAAACCCGGAATGGGAGGCATGGACCACCCATTGCAGCACGTCCGGTTGAAGGCGTCCAATGGCGCTTTCCGAGGTCGTCCGGCAATTGCATTGGACCGGTAAATGCCGCAGTATGACGGGCCTTACCCCAAAGCAACAGGCGGTTTCCGGCGCCGGGCCGACAAGAGCACTCTTGTCCGTCACCTTAATCCTGTTTATCAGGAAACCGCAATAAGAATCTGATTTCGGAGAGATCACAAGAATGGCCGACAAGCAGCTTGAGAACATCAATATCGCGAGTAACGAGGCGCTGATTACGCCCGAGGCCCTGAAAGCCGAGATGCCGCTCGCGGACAAGGCGGCGGAGACCGTCGAGCAAGGACGTGACACGATTCGCAATATTCTGGATGGAAAGGATCACCGGCTGTTCATCGTTGTGGGCCCCTGCTCCATTCACGATGTTGCGGCGGCGCGCGAATATGCCGAAAAACTCAAAACGCTGGCGGACGAGCTCAGCGACACGCTCTACATCGTCATGCGGGTCTATTTTGAGAAACCGAGGACAACCGTCGGCTGGAAAGGTCTGATCAACGACCCGCATCTGAACGACTCCTTCGACATCGAGGAAGGTCTCCAGATCGGTCGTCGGCTGCTGCTGGACATCAACGACCTCGGCCTGCCTGCGGCGACCGAAGCCCTGGACCCGATCTCTCCCCAGTACCTGCAGGACACGATTGCCTGGTCCGCCATCGGGGCGCGAACCACCGAATCCCAGACGCACCGGGAAATGAGCAGTGGTCTGTCCATGCCCATCGGCTTCAAGAACGGGACCGATGGCAGTCTGGATGTGGCCATCAATGCCATGAAGTCCGTCTCCCACCCCCACAGCTTCCTGGGGATTGACCAGAAGGGCCAGGTGTCCATCGTCCGGACCCGCGGCAACGAATACGGTCATGTCGTGTTGCGTGGTGGCGGTGGCAAGCCGAACTACGACTCGGTTTCGGTGGCATTGTGCGAGAAGGAACTGGAGAACGCGGGACTGCGGCCATCACTGATGGTCGACTGCAGCCATGCCAACTCCAGCAAGGATCCGGCCGTTCAGCCGCTGGTGATTCAGGATGTGGCGCACCAGATCATTGAAGGCAACCGGTCCATCCATGGGCTGATGGTGGAGAGCCATCTCAACTGGGGCAAACAGTCCATCCCGGACGACCTGTCCGAGCTCAAGTATGGGGTCTCGGTAACCGACGCGTGCATCGATTGGGAAACCACCGAAAAGGCCCTCCGGGACATGCGGGACAAACTCCGGGACGTCCTGCCCAAGCGCCTGGACTGACGTCCTTGACGGGCTCCGTGGAACGGAGCCCGTCCTGCCCTGCTTACTGCCCCACCCAATCGAGCTGGTCGCGCAACCGGACCACGTCACCGATGATGATCACAGTCGGCGCCCGCACACCACGGTCGTTCACGGTTCCGACGATGGTTTCCAGGGTCCCGGTAACCGTCTGCTGATCGGGTAGTGTGCCTTTGGAAACCAATGCGACCGGCATGTCGGGCCGCATTCCGTGGGCCACCAGCTCCCGGACGATGACCGGCAGTCCGACCAGCCCCATATAGAACACCAGTGTCTGGTGCGACTGAACGAAATCATCCCATGGCAGGTCACAGCTGTCGTTCTTGAGGTGGCCTGTCACAAACCGCACGGACTGGGCATGATCCCTGTGGGTGAGCGGGATGCCGGCATACGCCGCACAGCCGGAAGCGGCCGTGATGCCCGGCACGACCTGGAAGGGAATCCCGGCCCGGGACAGCCATTCGATCTCCTCGCCGCCGCGACCAAAAATAAATGGATCGCCTCCCTTGAGACGGACAACACACAGTCCCTGGCGGGCCAGTCCAATCAGACGCTCATTGATCTCATCCTGAGGCAACGTGTGTTCCGAACGACGCTTACCCACATGGATCAGACGCGCCTTCGGATTGATCCGAGCCATGATTGCATCAGACACCAGCCGGTCGTACAGCACCACATCGGCCTTACGTATCAATCGATCCGCCTTGAGTGTCAGCAGATCCGGGTCGCCAGGCCCGGCGCCCACCAGAAAAACCTGCCCTTGTGCGGTGTCTGATTCCTGCATGGTATCCCTTATTGGCTGGTCAAACGCTCCACGCCGCCCATGTAGGGTTTCAGCGCATCAGGCACAACGATGCTGCCGTCCGCCTGCTGGTAATTCTCCATGACCGCGATCAACGTCCGGCCAACGGCCAGGGCCGACCCGTTGAGCGTGTGCACGTACTCGTTCTTGCCAGTCTCTGGATTCTTCCAGCGTGCGTGCATCCGACGCGCCTGGAAATCACGGGTATTGCTGCAGGACGAAATTTCCCGGTATTGATCCTGCCCCGGCAACCAGACCTCGAGATCGAGCGTGCGGGTCGCAGCAAAGCCGAGATCACCGCCGCACAGCTCGACAACCCGGTACGGCAGGTCGAGCTTTTTGAGAATGGTTTCTGCATTACCGGTCAGTTCCTCCAGCGCCGCTTCGGACTCTTCCGGACGGACCACATGGATCAGTTCCACCTTGTCGAACTGGTGCTGACGGATCATCCCACGCGTATCCCGCCCATACGACCCGGCCTCGCTGCGGAAACAGGGCGTATGACTGACCATCTTCAGCGGCAGCTCCGCGTCCGCGAGGATGGCGTCCCCGACCAGGTTGGTGACGGGCACCTCCGCCGTGGGGATGAGGTACAAATCGCGTTCGGCCTCTACCTTGAACAGATCGTCCTCAAATTTCGGCAACTGCCCCGTCCCGTACAGGGCATCGGCATTCACAATGTACGGAACATACACCTCGGCATAACCGTGCTCGGCCGTGTGAGTGTCCATCATGAACTGGGTCAGCGCACGGTGGAGACGGGCAACCGGCCCACGCATCACCGCAAAGCGCGATTGGGCCAGGTGGCTTGCGCGGTCAAAGTCCAGTCCGTGGTTCAGGGCTTCGCCAAGGCTCACGTGATCACGCGCCTCAAACTCGAAGGCCGGCGGTGTTCCCCAACGGCGCAGCTCCACGTTATCGCTGTCGTCTTCGCCTTCCGGAACGGTTTCTGCCGGGATGTTCGGAATGGCCGAGAGAAAATCGGTCATCTCATGCTGAAGGTCGCGCAGGGCCTCCTCCGCCTCGCCTTTCCGGCGTTTGAGATCCTCGACTTCCTGCAGTAGCGGTTGGATGTCCTCCCCAGCTGCCTTGGCCTTGCCAATGCTCTTGGACCGGCGGTTCTGCTCACTCTGGAGTTCTTCGGTCTGAACCTGCAGGGAGCGACGACGGTCCTCCAGGCGGCGGAAGGTTTCCAGGTCAAACCTGTAACCGCGCACGGCCAATCGTTCAGCAATGGTTTCGGGTTCGCTACGAACGGTCTTCGGGTCGAGCATGTCGTCCTGTCCGGGTCGTTGATCGGATTTCGGCGGGGCGCTCCTGCGCCGCCCGCCAGCGCAAAATCAGGGGCGCCCTGCGATGTCGAACGCTCTTGGGGCACCATTACAAAAAAGGCCCAGTATAGCGTTCTGGAAACGGATGGACCACGCCCTGTCCGGGGTCCGCGTAAAGCACGCACTCTGCCTTGCTCAGGACAGGCTATGGATCAGAATCGGCCTCCCGATTCAGGCGCCTGAGCCGGAGGAATCCCGGTAGCGTTTGCGGGGGCTCGCCTCATTGCGGGCATCCAGACGTTGTCGCTTCTCGGAAAGTTTGATTTCCAGACCGCGCTCAACGGGATGGTAATAGCGTACGTCAGCGAGTTGCGGCGGTAAATAGACTTCTCCGGCTGCAAAGGCATCCGGCTCATCATGGGCGTACCGGTATTCATCGCCGTGGCCCATGGATTCAAGCAGCTTGGTTGGCGCATTACGCAGGTGGATCGGGACCTCGTAGTCCGGCTGTTTCCGGATGTCCGCCACACACCGGTTGTAGGCGTTGTAGACGGCGTTGCTTTTGGGAGCCAGGGCCAGGTAGGTGCTTGCCTGTGCCAACGCCAGCTCCCCTTCCGGCGATCCAAGTCGCTCCTGGGTGTCCCAGGCATCAAGACTGATCCTTAGTGCCCGGGGGTCGGCATTGCCAATGTCCTCACTGGCAATTCTCACCAGCCGCCGTGCCACGTATACCGGATCGCACCCGCCATCGAGCATCCTGCACATCCAGTACAGGGCTCCGTCCGGGTCCGAGCCACGTACGGACTTGTGGAGCGCCGAAATCTGGTCGTAGAAAACATCACCGCCCTTATCAAAGCGGCGCAGACTCGACTGCATGACCTGCTCAAGCACGTCGCCTGTGATACGGGGCGAACCGTCGGACTCCGGCTCCGCCAGATCGGAGGCAACCTCCACGATATTCAGCGCGCGCCGGGCATCCCCATCCGCCGCGGCGGCAATGGTTTTCAGCAGGTCATCGCTGGCCGTGACGCGCCCGTCCAGGCCTTCCGGCTGTTCGATGGCACGTCTGAGCAGTGCCACCAGATCGTCCTCGTCGAGGGTCTTGAGAACATAGACGCGGGTTCGGGAGAGCAGCGCGCTGTTGAGTTCGAAGGAGGGATTTTCGGTAGTGGCACCCACAAAAATCACCGTACCCGCCTCAATGTGCGGCAGAAAGGCATCCTGCTGGCTCTTGTTGAACCGATGAACCTCGTCGACGAACAGCAGCGTGTCCCGCCCTTCCGTCTCACGCCTATGGCGGGCCCGCTCCACCGCATCGCGGATGTCTTTGACGCCGGAGAGGACCGCCGACAGGCTCTCAAACGTCACATCCGTACACTCGGCCAGCAGACGGGCAAAAGTGGTTTTCCCGACCCCGGGCGGCCCCCACAGAATCATCGAGTGGAGGTGGCCTTCCTCCACCGCCCGGCGAAGCGGCTTGCCCGGCCCCACCAGATGCGACTGACCGGCATAGTCAGTGAGCGTTCTGGGTCGCATGCGGGCCGCGAGCGGCTCAAAGCCCGCGGTGTCGGTGAACAGCCCGGGCTGCATGTCAGCGGGTGTCCCGGATCACGTCCACCGAGTCCGGGTAGTCGAGTTCGAAAACACCGTCACTGATCGGATCATTCAGCAGGACGTTCTCAAAGGCGATGATCGTTCGCTGCTCCAGGGAGTCGGTCAGACGCATCTCACGGACCACGCCATCCCGGAAATGCAGGCGCAGCGACAGAAACAGAGCATCCTGACTGCGCGGGACCAGTTTAAACACCGTCGCGGCATTGTCGGTCCCGACCCGCGATACCCGGTAGTTCTCCGAGAGACTGCCCACTTCCCCACTCAGCAACAACGCCGGCGTCTTGCTGACGCGCTGTGTCATGTCGCGGATCGTCACCTGCTTGAGGTCCGGGTCGTAGACCGTCACCGTTTCACCATCCGCCACGATCGTCTGATTCATGGGCGGATCGCTTTTCCAGAAGAAAAGCCCCGGACGCTTCGCGCGCACCCTGCCGCTCGTTTCCTGAACGGTCGAGCCGGAGCCATCCACCACCACCTGACGAAAATCGGCCTCGAACGACCGGTAATCGGACAAACGATCCGCCAACGCACTGGCATCGTCATGGCTTCCGTCAGACTCAGCCGCAGCAAGCGGTAAGGCCAGCAGGAGCCCGAGCAGGACTCGCCCTATCAACGTCATTCACAACTCTCCTAGTCTTTGGGGGGTGGCGGCGCCAGCACCTCGCGGGCCCCGTTATGCCCGGCAGCGCTCACAACGCCCGCCGCTTCCATGGCGTCCACCAGGTTCGCAGCCCGGTTGTAACCAATCTTGAACTTCCGCTGAACGGAGGAGATCGAGACGCGGCGCCCCTCGGTGACGAAGTACACCGCCTCATCGAACAGGGCATCCTGCTCATTGTCGCCATCGTCGGACAGGGTCGGTACGCCCGGCAGACTCTCTCCCTCGGCGCCTGAGAGGACGTTGTCCTCGTAGATCGGTTCGCCCCGCTGTTTCCAGGCCTCGACAATCCGATGCACCTCGTCGTCGTCCACGAAAGCGCCATGCACCCGTACTGGGTGACCCGAGCCGGGTGGCAGGTAAAGCATGTCGCCATGGCCGAGCAACTGCTCCGCTCCGCCCTGATCCAGCACCGTCCGTGAGTCGACCTTGGACTGGACCGAGAACGAGATCCGGGTCGGGATGTTCGCCTTGATCAGCCCGGTGATCACATCCACCGACGGCCGCTGGGTCGCCAGGATCAGGTGGATGCCCGCCGCCCTCGCCTTTTGCGCGATCCGTGCAATCAGTTCTTCGACCTTCTTGCCGACAATCATCATCATGTCGGCGAACTCATCAATCACAACCACGATGTGTGGCAGGGCTTCCAGTTCGGGGCGTGCGTCTTCGGTCCCTTCCAGGCTCTCTTCCGGTTTCCAAAGCGGGTCGCCTATGGGCTCGCCGGCCGCGGCGGCGTCACGGACCTTGCGATTGAAGCCGGCCAGGTTCCGCACGCCGAGCGCGGCCATCAGCTTGTAACGCCGCTCCATCTCCGCCACACACCAGCGAAGTCCGTTCGCAGCCTCCTTCATGTCCGTCACGACCGGCGCCAGCAGGTGGGGTATGCCGTCGTAGATATTCAGCTCAAGCATTTTCGGGTCCACCATGATGAAGCGGACCTCTTCCGGGGTGGACTTGAGCAGAATGCTCAGGATCATCGCGTTGACGCCCACGGACTTGCCGGAGCCGGTTGTGCCCGCAACCAGCAGGTGGGGCATCTTGGACAGGTTCGCCACCATGGGGTTACCGCCGATGTCATTCCCCAACGCCATCGTCAGTGACGATTTCGAGCCAATCCAGGCGTCGGACGACAGCACCTCCTTGAGGCGAACCATTTCACGCTGCTCGTTGGGAATCTCAATCCCCACCACCGATTTTCCGGGAATCACCTCCACCACCCGCACACTGATCACGGCCAGTGAACGGGCCAGGTCCTTCGCCAGGTTCGTGATTCGACTGACTTTCACTCCTGGGGCCGGCTTGATTTCAAACCGGGTGATCACCGGGCCGGGGTTCACCTCGACGACCTCGACTTTCACACCGAAATCGCCAAGCTTTTCCTCCAGCAATTCCGACATGTACTGGAGCGACTCCTTGGAATACCCCGGCTTCTGATCCGGGTCCGGGGGGTCGAGAAGATCGAGGGACGGCAGCGGGCTGTCCACATTATCGAAGAGCGACGGCTGTTTTTTCCGGGCAGCCGGTTTTTTCGCTTTCTTCTTTCTGGGCGCTTCGGTCGGCGCCGGCTCCGCGTCGTCACGGGAGTACGGCGTGATTCGCAGGTCTTTTTCAGACTGCCCGGGGGCATCGGCATCCGGCTCTGCACTGATGCCTTCAGCCAGTCGAGCGGGCTCAGCGCTCTCTGTCGTTGCGCCTTCCAGTTGCGGCTCAACACGAGCTTTTCGGATTCTCACCCGGCGACGGAACCAGCCCAACGGCGACCAACGACCTTTCTTCGGCGGCGCTGGCACCACCCGGTCGTTCACAATGGGCGGTTCCTGCCGCGCTGGGGTCTCCTGATTGGCATCCGACACCTCCTTCGGTTTGGGGCGCACGGCGTCTTTCAGCCACGCGAGAAACCGGAGGGTCCAGGCCCCCAGGGTGTCCATCACACGAAACCAGGACAGGCCCGTGAACACGGTCAGTGCGAACAGAAAAATCGCGACCAGCAACAGGGTCGCCGCAGGCAGATTAAAGGCCGACACCATGGCATCGGACACTTCCCGCCCCAGAACACCGCCGGCATCGGCGTCCAGGCCCATCACGGCATACAGAGACAGCAGACTGGTTCCGCTCAGAAGAATCAGGACAAAGCCGCCCAGCCTCAGGGCCGCCAATGGCGCGTGGAAGCCGCCGGCATCACGGCGCTGGCGAATGAGATGGATCACCTGAACCGCTACCAGTGCTGGGAACAGGAAGGCGACCTTGCCAAAGAAGTCCATCAACAGGCTGGCAATCCAGGCTCCGGTCCGACCGGCATAGTTGGTGACATTGAGGTCATGGCCGATACTGGACCAGCCCGGATCGGCCGGATTGAAAGACACCAGCGCCATCGTCAGATAAAGGCACAGCGCGATCAGCGCAATGACCGCTCCTTCCCGACCCCCCTGGGCCAGCAACCGGCGGAATCGCCGCTGTTTTTCAGTCAGCCCGGACTGGGCCTGGGCACTGTTTTCTTCCGACATGGATCTCCGTGCTTCGATGGTTCCGCCCGGGAACCGGGTCGTCAGGTGCTGAGCTGGTCCAGTCCTCGTGCGAGGTCCGTCTTGAGGTCGTCCAGCGACTCGAGCCCGACGGACAGGCGCACCAGATTCTCGGTAATCCCGGCCGCTTCCTTATCCTCCGGCGACAGCCTCCCGTGCGTTGTGGTCGCCGGGTGGGTGACGGTGGTTTTGACGTCGCCCAAGTTCGCCGTGATCGAAATCATCCGTGTTGCGTCCACCAATTGCCAGGCTTCATCACGACCGCCTTTCACCCGGAAAGACACGATACCGCCAAACCCGGACTGCTGTCGGGCCGCCAACGCATGTTGTGGGTGTGACGGGAGCCCGGCGTAGAACACTTCCTCGACCTCAGGACGCTGCTCCAGCCACTCGGCCAACGCTAACGCATTTTCGCAGTGAGCGCGCATACGAATTGGTAACGTTTCCAGCCCCTTGAGGAACACCCAGGCATTGAACGGACTCATGGTCGGCCCGGCCGAGCGCAGGAAGCCGTAGACCTCTTCCATGGTCTTGTCGTCACCAACCACGCAGCCGCCGACGCAACGCCCCTGCCCATCCAGATACTTGGTGGCCGAATGGATGATGATATCCGCGCCGTGCTCCAGCGGGCGTTGCAGGATTGGTGTGCAAAAGCAGTTATCCACAACGAACCACGCTCCCTGCTGCCGGGCAAGGTCCGAGATGAACGCCATGTCCGCCACTTCGCACAGCGGATTGGAGGGCGTTTCGAGAAACAGCATCTTCGTTTCAGGTCGGATGGCAGCTTGCCATTCCGCCTCGTCGGTCAGTCGAACGAAGGTGGTGCTGACCCCGAAACGTCCCAGGTATTTCTGGAGAAGCACGTTCGTGGTACCGAAAACACCACGGGAACACACCACATGGTCCCCGCTCTGGAGCAGCGCCATGCATGTGGCAAGGATCGCGGACATACCGGAGGAAGTAGCGACCGCCCGTTCGCCACCTTCCATCGCCGCGATCCGTCGTTCGAAGCTTTGTACCGTCGGGTTAGTGAACCGGGAGTAGATGTTCCCCGGCTCGTCACCGGCAAAGCGGGCAGCCGCCTGGGCGGCACTGCCATAGATGAAGCTGGACGTTGGATAAATGGCGTCGCTGTGTTCGAGTTCCGGCGTTCGGTTCTGCCCCGCACGAAGCGCCAGCGTTTCGATGGACGCGCCCTGCATGTCGGACTCCGGAATCGTCGTTTGCTGGTATCGAATGCGGCTCATGGCTGTCTCTCTCTCACCGGACACATGGCTATGGTGCCCTCAGTCATCATTGTGCAGGTCGATGACATCGCTGTCTTCGAGCGTATGGCGACTCTCGCGGCGTTCCTTGTTGTCGTCACTGCGTTCGCGCTCCAGTGCCGTCAGATAGTCCGAATGGACATCGCCGGTGATGTACTGACCATTGAATACTGATGTTTCCCACCCATCGATGTCCGGATTCACATCGCTGACACACTGAATGAGATCGTCCAGATCCTGATAGAGCAACCAGTCCGCGCCGATCAGTTCCTGAATTTCTTCAATGGTCCGCCCATGCGCAATCAATTCGCTGGCCGCCGGCATATCAATGCCGTACACGTTCGGATAACGGACCGGCGGTGCGGCCGACGCAAAATACACCTTTTTCGCACCGGCATCACGGGCCATTTCGACGATTTCGTCACAGGTCGTTCCGCGAACGATGGAGTCATCCACGAGCATCACGTTCTTGTCGCGGAACTCGAGATCAATCGGATTGAGCTTCTGACGGACCGACTTCTTGCGCATGGTCTGGCCCGGCATGATGAAGGTCCGGCCAATATAGCGGTTCTTGATGAACCCTTCCCGGAACTTCACACCCAGACAATGGGCCATCTGCATCGCCGAGGTGCGGCTGGTATCGGGAATCGGCATGACCACATCGATGTCATGATCGGGGCGCTCACGCTGCACCTTGTCGGCCAGCGTTTCCCCCATCCGCAGGCGGGCCTTGTATACGGACACCTGATCGAGGATGGTATCCGGCCGTGCGAAGTACACATGCTCGAAAAGACACGGGTACAGACGCGGATCGTCCGCACACTGTTCGGTGTGCAGCGTGCCATCGGTTTCGATATAGATCGCCTCACCCGGCGCGATGTCCCGGACCAGTTCAAAGCCGCCAGCGTTCAGCGCCACACTCTCCGACGCGATCATGTATTCGGTGCCCTCGTCCGTCTCGCGGACGCCATAACAGGCCGGTCGGATACCATTGGGATCACGGAAACCAATCACGCCGTAGCCGGTGATCATTGCGATCACGGCATAGGCGCCCCGGCACCGCTTATGGACAGCACGAACCGCCGCGAACACATCATCCCGGGTCGGGTTCAGTTTGCCGATCGCCTGCAGTTCATGAGCAAAGACATTCAGCAGGACTTCAGAATCCGAGTTCGTATTGATGTGGCGAAGATCCGTCCGGAAAAGGTCCCGGCTCAGTTCGTCCGCGTTCGTGAGGTTGCCGTTGTGGGCGAGCGTGATGCCGTAGGGACTGTTCACATAAAAAGGCTGCGCTTCGGCGGAGCTGGAGCTGCCCGCGGTCGGGTAACGGACATGCCCGATCCCCACATTACCGACCAGCCCCTGCATGTGGCGGGTACGGAAAACATCCCGCACCAGCCCATTGTCCTTTCTCAGGAAAAAGCGGTTGTCTTCGTATGTCACGATGCCGGCAGCGTCCTGCCCCCGGTGCTGTAGAACCGTCAACGCGTCATAGAGCGTCTGATTGACGTTCGAGGTGCTGACCAGACCGACAATGCCACACATTGATTGACTGTTTCTCCTGCAGTTGTTGCTGCCCGATGCGGGGATCGGGCGTGTACTCAGGTCTGCTGCTCGCCGGTTTTACCGGACGCCGTTTCCGGCCCCGGCTCCGGGCCCAGCAGTCGCTCGAATTCATCTCCCAGCATTCGCCGGGACCAGGACTCGACCAGCGCCAGCCGGTCAATCATGATCGACTGCTGCCACCATGCCCCCTGGGACAGCGGCGTATACCGTGTCAGTGCGATCGCAACGATCACAACGATAAGGCCACGAAGCAGCCCGAACCCCATGCCCAGCACCCGATCCGTCGGCGACAGCCCGGTCGCCCTGACCAAGTGACCGATCAGGTTATTGATGACGGCGCCAACAATCAGGGTACCAAAAAACAGAATGGCAAATGCGGCCACCAGCCGTACCAGAGGCGTTTCCACGGTACCCTGCAGGAGGGTCTGCATCTGGGGATGGAACGTGCGCGCAATCAGGAAGGCAGCCACCCACGTCACCAATGATAGCGCCTCGCGGACGAACCCGCGTTTCAGGCTGATCACGGTTGAGACGGCAATGATCGCAATGATGACCCAGTCAATCCAGATCAGCGCTTCCATCAGGCACTCGGCTGCATGCTGAGAAAGGACGCGATTCTAGCAGGATCACCAGCAACACTAAAGCAGACGCCGGCGCCATCACGCCGGCTCACTGATCGCCCTGAATCACCAGGCTGTTGACGGAAAAGGCCTCGTCCAGCGACTGTTTCGCTTCCTTCGCCATGGCCTCACTGGCAAAGGGTCCGGAGAAGACCCGGGTCAGCGTCGTCCCCCCGCGCTCGATCTGCTGGAGATGGGCGTCGTATCCGGCTTCGCGGATGCGATCCCGCATGCCCGTCGCGTTACCACGGTTGCCAAAACTACCGAGCTGGACGAGCCAGCCCCCTTCGAGAACCTCGCTGAATTCACTGGCCGATGCAGATGCCTGCTGAGCGCTGGATTCCGGTCCCGCAGCGCCACCCTCCGAATCCGGAGAGTCGACTGAGTCGGTGTCTGAAGTGCCGGCGACGTTTTCAGAAGCCGCCACCGTCTCCGATGCCGGTTCTCCGGAAGCCGGTTCGCCGTCATCACCGGATTCCGGCGTCTCGGGGAGCGCCTCTTTCGCCGGGCGCTCCTCCAGTTTGAAATCCGGCGGCTCTTTGGCAGAAGAGGTCGTATTGGCGGTGTCCGATGAATCGCCAGGCTGAGAGACTTCCGGAAAATCGGGCTCCTCCGGAATATCGACGGCCTGGGTCGTCCGCTCCTGACGGGGTTCATCAAACAGCATCGGCACAAATATGACCGCCAGGGAAATCAGCACGAGAGCCCCGACAACTCGCTGTTTCAGTCCGTCCAAAACGTTCGACCTCTACCCATCTCCGTGTATCCTGATACTAACCCTCCGGGTGATCGCCCGCCAAGTGACGGTCCCGTAAGCACCCTCATCAGTGTCGGTCGAGCCACGCTCTGGCTTCCGCTACCGTGTAGAAGGAACCGAAGACGATCACCTCGTCACCGGGGGAAGCGCCCTTCATAGCCGCGCTCAACGCATCACCAACGGAATCGCAGCAATGCATTGGGGCTGACACCCGGCCTCGCCCCCGGGCTTCCAGCGCAGCGGCTGGGAGAGCCCGGGGACCTCGAAGTGAGGCCAGATACCACACGTCAACGGCGTTAGCCAGCGCTTCCATGACACCACCGGAATCCTTGTCTTCCAGCCCGGCATATATGGCGTAGCGCCGGCCGCGACAGGGCATGCGGTGAAGCCGGTCCGCCAGCCAGCGAGCGGCATCGGGATTGTGCCCAACGTCAAGAATCACCGCCGGTGCGCCTGAACGAACTTCAAATCGGCCGGGAACGACCGTTTGCGCCAGGGAGGCGCTGATCGAATCGTCCCGGATTTCCGGCTCGATCAGCCAGGTGGCCTGTACCGCCGCCGCCAGGCTCTGCTCGGGGAGACCACGATCAGGCAGAGCAACCCGGCGGGCACCGTCCGCATCAATCACTTCGAGTCGTTCGCCGTCGCGCTCGATCCGATAGGCCTCGCCATGCCGGTACAACGAGACGCCCTGCGCCCTTGCCTGGTTCACCACCGACCGGGGTGGTTCCAGCTCCGCACAGATCGCCACGCCACCGGCCCGGAGCACACCGGCCTTCTCATAACCAATCGTTTCACGGTCGTTGCCAAGCCAGGCCGTGTGATCAAGCCCCACGGAAGTGATGACCGCCATGTTTGGATCGAGCGCGTTGACGGCGTCCAATCGACCGCCCAGACCCACTTCAAGCAGCCAGTTCTGGCTGCCAGCTTCTTCGAAAGCCACAAACGCAGCCAGTGTCCCGAACTCAAAGTACGTCAGGCTGACCGAACCGCGCGCCGACTCGACCCGCTCAAAGGCGCGGACAATCCGGGCATCGTCCAGCTCCTGACCGTCGATACGGATGCGTTCGTTGTACCGCTCGATATGGGGGGAGGTGTAGGCGGCGACCGTCTGACCCGCATCACGGAGTATGGACTCAAGCGCCGCAATGGTGCTGCCCTTGCCGTTCGTGCCGGCGACGGTGATGATCCGCGCGCTGGGCGGCTTTGGGAACAGGCGACGGAGGACCAGCAGGACGCGATCAAGCCCAAGCTCGATCTCGACCGGGTGACGGTGCTCCAGTGCCGCGAGCCACGACTCAAGCGTGGCACCAGTGTTACTCGTCACTCTCAGCCTGGGCGTCCGGTTCGGCCGGGGTGACCGCGGGCTCACCCTCCTCATCGTCGATCACAGGCGGCTCCGCTCCTGTGAACTTCGCCAGTTGGCGGGCGATGGTCGCACGCATGTCGTGACGGGAGACGATCATGTCCACTGCGCCGTGCTCCAGCAGAAACTCACTGCGTTGAAACCCCTCCGGCAGCTTTTCGCGCACCGTCTGTTCAATGACGCGCGGGCCAGCGAACCCGATCAGGGCGTAGGGTTCGGCAACGTTAAGATCTCCCAGCATGGCGAGACTGGCCGACACCCCCCCAAAAACGGGGTCGGTCAACACGGAAATGAACGGAATCCCCTCTTCCCGGAGACGTTCCAGAGCGGCGGCGGTCTTGGCCATCTGCATCAGGGACAGAATGGCTTCCTGCATGCGGGCTCCGCCACTGGCCGAAAAACAGACCAGGGGAATACGCTCTTCCAGAGCGACATTGGCGGCGCGAACGAACTTCTCACCAACGACCTGCCCCATGGAGCCGCCCAGGAAACTGAACTCGAAAGCGCACGCCACGAGCGGCACATCGAGGGTTTTCCCCCGCATGGCGATCAGGGCGTCTTTCTCACCGGTGTTCTTCTGGTTCTGACTCAGGCGTTCCTTGTAACGCTTGCTGTCCTTGAACTTCAGTCGGTCCCAGGGTTCAAGCTCCGCCGCGATTTCCTCCCGGCCTTCCGGGTCAAGAAACAGCTCAAGACGATGCCGCGCGCTGATGCGAAGATGATGGCTGCACTTGGGACACACATCGAGATTCTTGTCCAACTCCGGCTTGTAAAGGAAACCGCCACACTTGGGGCACTTTTTCCAGAGGCCTTCCGGCACACTGCTGCGTTGCTTCGCATCCGACCGGATGCTTCCCGGCATGATCTTATCCAGCCAGTTACTCATGGTCGCTTCCCGTCCGGTTGTCGGTCACTGACTTGCCCGAGCGTCCAGCGCCTCGCGCATCGGGCGCAGTCGTTCATCCAGCGCCCGGTGGAGGGCGTCAGGATCCGTCTGATGCTCTGCAATTGTATTCACCAGCACGCTGCCGACAATAACACCATCGGCTACCCGGCCGACCGATGCGGCGGAGTCGGCATCCCGGATACCAAACCCGACGGCCACGGGAAGGTCCGTCAGGCGGCGGATTCGCTCCACGTTCTTCGACACATCGTCCACATCGAGACCAGCCGCGCCAGTCACTCCCTTGAAGGAAACATAGTAGATATAACCGGACCCGTGGCCACTAATCGCACTGACCCGATCATCGGTGGTCGTGGGTGCCAGAAGGAAAATAGCGTCCAGTCCCGCATTCCGGAACAGTGGCGCCACGTCGGCGGCCTCCTCTGGAGGCAAGTCGACGGTCAGCACGCCGTCCACTCCCGCCTCACGGGCTCTGGCGGCAAACGTCTCGTAGCCCATGGCTTCCATCGGATTGAGATATCCCATCAGCACGACCGGCGTGTCCGGATCGTCCTCACGGAACTGCTCAACCATACCCAGTACCTGCCGCAGCGATGTGCCATGGACCAGCGCACGCTCACAGGCCTGCTGGATGACAGGGCCATCGGCCATCGGGTCCGAGAATGGCACTCCAAGCTCCAGAATGTCCGCACCGGAAGCCACCAGACGGTGCATGATGGCAACGGTACTGTCCGGGTGGGGGTCACCCGCTGTAATGAAGGGAATCAGGGCCTTACGGCCCTGTTCACGAAGGGATTGCAGTCGTTGCTGGATTCGGCTCATTCGTTCTCCTGACTGGCGCGTTCAGACGTCGATGCCGTCGATTCGGGCCATGGTATTGATGTCCTTGTCGCCACGGCCGGATATGTTGATGACCAGATTCTGATCCGGACTCATCCCGGCCGCCATCTTCAGTGCGTACGCCACAGCGTGAGCCGTTTCGAGCGCCGGCATGACGCCCTCGGTGCGCGTCAGGCGCCGGAACCCGGCCAGCGCTTCCTCATCGGTGACCGAGACATACTCGGCCCGACCGACGTCCTTCAACCAGCTGTGCTCCGGGCCGACACCCGGATAGTCCAGTCCCGCGCTCACCGAGTGGGTACCGGCAATCTGGCCGTTCTCATCTTCCATCAGGTAGGTACGATTGCCGTGCAGCACCCCCGGACGACCGGCGCTGAGCGGCGCCGCATGCTGGCCGGTCTCGATCCCGTAACCACCGGCTTCCACGCCGATCATGCGCACGTCCTCATCGAGGATGAATGGATAGAACATGCCAATGGCGTTGGAACCGCCGCCCACGCAGGCGAGGACGGCATCGGGAAGCTGGCCGGTCTTCTCCAGACTCTGGCGGCGGGTTTCACGGCCAATCACTGACTGAAAATCCCGTACCAGCAGCGGATAGGGATGGGGACCGGCAACCGTGCCGATAATATAGAAGGTGTCATCCACATTCGTGACCCAGTCGCGCATCGCCTCGTTCATGGCGTCCTTGAGCGTTCGGGTGCCGCTGGTCACCGAGTGCACCTCGGCGCCGAGCAGCTTCATCCGGTACACATTGACCGATTGCCGCTCGATGTCTTCCGCACCCATGAACACATGACACTCGAGCCCCAGTCGCGCGCAGACAGTGGCGGTAGCGACGCCATGCTGCCCAGCGCCGGTCTCGGCAATAATCCGCTTCTTGCCGAGAAAGCTCGCCAGCAACGCCTGTCCGATCGTATTGTTGATCTTGTGGGCGCCCGTGTGGTTCAGATCCTCACGCTTGAGCCAGATTCTGGCTCCGCCGATCTCACTCGTCAGGCGCTCTGCCAGGTAGAGTGGCGTCGGGCGCCCGACGTAGTCCTTCAGCTCTTCATCAAAGCGCGCCAGGAATTCAGGATCCTTGCGCAGCTTCATATACTCTTGCTCAAGCTGCGCCAGAGAGTCCATCAGCGTCTCGGAAACAAAACGGCCACCATAGACCCCAAAATGTCCCCGCTGATCCGGGAGCTCACTGAGCATTGCTTCTGTCAGTTTTACCGACACGATTCACCTCGTTGATAAAATCAACAACCCGTTTCGGGTCCTTGATGCCCTTGTCGCGTTCCACACCACCACTGACATCGACGCCCCAGGGCGCCACACGCGCAATAGCGGCGGCCACGTTAGCAGAAGTCAAACCACCGGCCAATATGACCGGCATCGGGCGTTCCGGCGGGATCAGGGACCAGTCAAAGGTTTCGCCGGTTCCGCCGTAACGTTCCGGAGAATACGCATCCACAAGCATCCCGGATCCGCCGGCGTACTGCCGGAATGCTGAACCCAGATCCGTACTGTCACGCATACGGATGGCTTTCATCCAGCGCCGCCGGAATTGGTCGCAGAACGACGGCGATTCGTCACCGTGAAACTGAAGCAGGTCCAGGGGAACCGACGCCAGGGTCTCGCGGACCTCGGATTCCGTCGGGTTGACGAATAGTCCGGTCACGGTCACGAACGCCGGCGTGGCCGCCACGACCGCCCTGGCCTGTTCGAGTGTGACGGCACGGGGGCTGGGTTCATAAAACACCAACCCGATGGCATCGGCTCCCGCCCTGGCGGCAGCCCGGGCATCCTCGGGGCGAGTCACACCACAGATTTTAACGCGTGTTGACGGCATGCGGTCTCCCGATTCCGCGATCAACATAGTCTGTCCACTGGCGACAGAAACGCCGGTCCAACTGGCAGGTCTGGCAGCCCGAATCCGGGCGGATACGTCACCTCCACCATGTGGAGCCCCTGAGCCGGTGCGGTCATACCTCCCTGGCGACGGTCCCGCGCTTCCAGTATCTCATGAATCCAGTCCGGCTGCCGGTGACCGCTCCCGACCGCCATCAGCGATCCCGCAAGATTCCTGACCATATGATGAACAAACGCATTGGCGGTGACATCCAGCTCGACAAAAGGTCCTGACCGACGCACGGCAATCGCATGGATATTCCGGAAAGGGGTCCGCGACTGACAGCCCGCTGCCCGGAACGTACTGAAATCGTGCTCACCCACGAGCACCTGTGCGGCGTCATTCATGGCCGCCGCATCCATTGGCCGAAACGTCCAGGCCACCTGATGGCGAAGTAACGCGGGCCGCACCGGGTGACTGTAGATCACGTACCGATAGCGACGAGCGGTCGCGGAGTGGCGAGCGTGAAAATCCTGACTCACAGGCCCGGCCCAGCGCACGGACACGGAGGAAGGCAGATTGGTGTTGATGCCCATGACCCAGGATCGTTGCGAGCGACGTGCCTGGGTGTCGAAGTGCACAACCTGAGCGCAGGCATGGACGCCGGCATCCGTTCGACCGGCGCATACCGGAATAACGGGTTCATTCGCGACACGACTGGCGGCCGCACGGACCTCCGCCTCGACTGACGGCACGCCGGGTTGCTGCATCTGCCAGCCATGATAGGCCGCCCCGTCATACTCAACGATCAGGGCCACACGGCCCGGCCCGACAGAGAGGGCTTCTGACGGTGGTTCTGGGAAGGACAAATCGGGTTCCGTTATCAGGATTCAGTGGGCCATAAACGACAATACCGCCGACGCCAGAACTGGCGGTCGGCGGCGTTGATTTCATTCTACCCGATCAGGAGAGATTTTTAAGCAGATCCTGTGCTTCGGCTTTCTGCTCGTCGCTGCCCTCAAGCGAGACCTCTTCAAGAATCTCACGAGCGCCATCGGCATCGCCCATCTCGACATAGGCTCTTGCAAGGTCCAGCTTAGTGGCCGCCTCGTCGGTGCCGGACAGGAAATCGAACTCATCGTCTTCCAAATCCTCACCGGACAGATCCGTGACCTCCCTGTCGTCGGACTCGACCTGTGCCTGCTCCGAGCCGGGTTCGTCGAGGACGTCGTCAGCGGTATCTTCCGCGAGCGGGATCTCATCCTCCCCATCCGGCGTCTGCGGCTCTTCGAGAGCCTCTTCGTCGGATGCTTCGTCACCGGCGACGGGTTCCTCAGAGGGCTCGGCGCCTTCACCCTCATCGGCATCCCCGAGCGTTACTGCATCCGCCGAATCACCCCCCGTCACTTCTTCCATAACAGCCAGATCGTCGTCCGAAATATCCAGCTCCAGGTCGTCCAGATCTTCGGCCGAGGCATCATCGGAGCCGGCGTTGTCACCCGTCTCCTCTTCACTGGCCACTTTGTCCAGCTCGGCGTCCAAATCATCCAGGAAGGACTCGTCCGGCGCCCCATCATCACCGCCTGAGAGGTCCAGCTCCTCATCCAGCAGAGATTCTTCCGTACCACCGTCGGATGTCGACGTCGCTACGGCATCGCTGGCCTCACCTGAACCCTCCGCCCCTTCTTCCAGCAGGCTTTCATCAAGCTCCAGGTCGCCCAGTTCGTCTTCCAGCGACGTTAAATCCGACTCACCGGCCTGCTCGTCATCCGGCGCCGCTTCGTCGTCGGATGGCAACTCGAAGTCGACCGACAGGTCCTCCGACTGTTCATCACTGTCTTTCGGTTCCGGGGCGGCGCCTGCGTCTTCCAGCGCCTCTGAGGCGTCGCTGCCATCACCTTCCAGGTCCAGGCTGGACAGGTCGTACTCGATGGGCGAGTCCGGGTCGTCTGCGGCTTCTTCCGCTTCCTCGCGCTCGATCTCGGGCTCGCCAACATCCAGGGAATCAATATCAAGCTCGTCGGCGACATGACTTTCCGATGCCTCCGCCTGAGAAGGCGATGGCTCATCAGACGCCGTCCGGTCGGTATCCAGGCTGCTGAAGGTGTCACTGAAATCGAACTCATCGTCGGAAGCCGCCGCATTATCGCCACCAGCGGGCGAATCCGATCTCAGCTGCGATTCCAGATCATCAATGCTTGGCATTGACTCGGCATCACGCAACCGTTCTTCAAGCGCTCGCGCTTCTTCGGTCGCCTCCTCTTCCTCCAGCGTCCGGAGTTCGCTGAACTGCTTCTCGAACGCGTCACGGTTGCCCGAGTCCGCGTAGATGGCGAGCAGCTTCAGTCTCAGGTCGGTGCGGCTCGGCTCCCGGGAAATGGCACTCTCAAGGACTTCAGCGGCCTGATCATATTGGCCGTATGAAGCGTAGCCATCCGCCTCGGAGATCGCGTCCTCGGCGTCACCAGCCTCACCGGATTCGTCTTCGTCACCAAGAGAGAGCGGCTCGTCGTCAGCATCGGCGTCCCGATTCAGCTCCTCATAGAACGCCTTTTCGCGATTCGCGTTCCGGCGCGCCACCAGGCCGAGAATGACGAGTAGTGCAACCACGCCGCCACCAAGACCGATCTGATAGGCGGGGTTGTTCTTGAGCTGGTAAATCAGCTCCTGGACGGTACTGCGCTGCACATCATCCTGAGCGGTGGTGGCCGGCTGAGCCGGCTCACCGGAATCTGGGGCACCGTCGGCCTCGGTCACGCCATCACCACCGGTTGTCCCCGTGGCCTCGCTCGCCACAGCCGGTGCGTCGGCCTGCTCACTCGGCGCCTTGTCTGATTCGCCCGTCTCGGTTGTGGCCGGCTCACCCTCACTGGCCACCTCGTCCGTCTCCTGAGCATCCATGTCGGAGGCCGGAGCCGTTTCATCCGCCGCGTCTCCGGCCGCTATCTCCGGCTCGGTTCCGGTGGGCTCCTCGCCCGCGGCGTCCGCATCCGAGTCCGTGGCCATCATCGGCTGATCGTCTTCCGGACCGGCCTGCGCCTGGTCAGCCGCCGTTGGTTCCTCATCAGGCACGGCGGTTTCCGCCGCATCGCCCATCGTGGCATCTTCGGCCGGAGAATCACCGTCACCGCCCTGCTGCTGTATCCGGGCAAGCTGATTGTTCTTCAGCTCAAGCAATCGCTGAAGGGTATCGACCTGTTCCTCCAGATCTTCCATTCGGGAGTTGAGCTCTTCATTGTCCCGACGCAGGCGATCCAACTCCTCCTGAGCAACCGCCCCGGCCCCGGCATCGGCACTACCGCCGGCCGCACTGGCGCTACCGGCCGCCGACCCCTCGCGCTGGGTCCCGGACCCGCTTTCGTCCCCTGCAATGAGCTTCAGCTCGGCTTCCCCGGCCCCGGGCGCGTCACTGGGCGCCTGAGCCTGTTGGCCAGTCGCATCAATCTCAGGCTCGGGCTGCTGAAGGGCCTCGTTCTGGGCAACGACCTGACGACTGGCCTCAGTGGGTGAGCGCTGGCCGATCTGCTCCGGGGTCGGAATCCGCAACACCTGCCCCTGTTTGAGGCGATTGATATTGTTGCCGATGAAGGCATCCGGATTGAGGTCCTGAAGCGCCAACATCGTCTGCTGGGTGGTGTACCCGGTTCCGGCACGGACCTGCTGAGCGATACTCCACAGGGTGTCAGACGAATCGGTCGGGCCATAGTCCCGACCCGCAGCGGGCGTCGTCCGGGCAACGTCATCGCCGGAATCAACCTCATCACGCGCTGCCCGCTCGCGCCGGCGGGATTCGGCGCTGCGCTCAGCGGGTTCGTCGGTCGGCTGAGCGGTCTGCGCTGGCGCGACCTCCGTGTCGACACCCGATTCCTCTGCATAGGTCGGCGGGTCGATCAGCAACGAATATTCCCGCAGCAGACGACCGTTCGGCCAGGTCACTTCCACCAGAAAATTGAGATAAGGCTCACGAACCGGTTCGTCACTGGTGATATCGATAACGAGCTGACCATCCGGCGCCGTGGAAACGGAGAACTGGAGACTGTTAAGGAAAAAGCTGCGCTCAATACCGACCCGCTCAAATGCGGAATTCGGTGCCAGATCAACCAGCACTTCATCAGCGCTGACGCCATTGGCCTCACGCAGGGCAACCTGTGCATCCAGCCGTTCGTTCAGGTAGGACTGAAGCTCCGCATCCCCCAGCCCCAGCGCATTCGCCACATTGGAGCCGAGCCCCCCTACCAGAGCCAGGGCAACCGCGAGTTTACGTACCTTCATGCTTTTTCCTTACCAGTCTCCGTTTTTGATAACAGCGTGCGAGGAACCGGATGACCAATGACGTTGCCTTTGCACGGAAAGGGGAACAGACGGCAGACCCCCAGTGTGTGCAAAAGTATTGATGATAAACCCCGATTTATCAATTATTCAGCGTTATTGTTTCGAGATTTACCCGAGATACTTATTTCATTCGTCTGGCAACGACCATCCTAAGGATTGGTGGCGTTTGCCAAGCGCACAAAATAACAGGGGCGGTGACCGTTTTCAGCCACCGCCCCTGATATTCGTGCCAGAAATCCGACACAGTTTGCATTTCCGGGAGCTTACCCGTCCTGCAGGATCTGCAGCATGCGGCGCAGCGGCTCCGCTGCCCCCCATAGGAGCTGATCGCCCACGGTGAAAGCGGAAATGTATTCCGGCCCCATGGCCAGCTTGCGGATTCGCCCGATCGGCACGGACATGGTGCCAGTCACACGGGTCGGGCTCAGTTCTTCCATGCTGGCTTCCTTCTCATTGGGCACCACTTTTACCCAATCGTTGGCCTCCGCCAGGATGGACTCGATCTCACTGACCGGCAGGTCCTTTTTCAGCTTGATGGTCAGGGCCTGACTGTGGCTGCGCATGGCGCCGACCCGGACACAGATGCCGTCGATCGGGATCGGCTGATCACTGCGCCCCAGAATCTTGTTGGTCTCACTTTGCGCTTTCCACTCTTCCTTGCTCTGACCGCTCTCCATGGGCTTGTCGATCCACGGAATCAGGCTGCCGGCCAACGGCACGCCGAACTGGTCCGACGGGAAGTCCTCTGACCGCATGGTGTCGATGACCTGACGGTCGATATCGAGGATGGCCGATGCCGGATCGTCCATCAGTTCACCGGCCCCATCGCGGATCCGCCCCATCTGGTTGATCAGCTCGCGCATATGCTGCGCACCGGAACCGGACGCCGCCTGATACGTCATGGGAGACACCCACTCGATCAGGTCTTTCTCAAGCAGCCCACCAAGCGCCAGCATCATCAGGCTGACGGTACAGTTACCGCCGACGAAATCCTTGACGCCATCCCGGAGACCAGCATCGATTACATCACGATTCACCGGGTCCAACACGATGATGGAATGGTCCGCCATCCGCAGCGTGGACGCCGCGTCAATCCAGTATCCATCCCAGCCTGCGTCGCGCAACGGTTGATAGACCTTGCTCGTATAATCGCCACCCTGGCAGGTCACAATCACATCCATCGCTTTCAGCGCATCCAGGTCGAACGCGTCCTTCAGCGCCGGAACATCGGATTTACCCACATCCGGCGCCGGCTTGCCCGTCTGGGAAGTGGAGAAAAACACCGGATCGATGTCGGCAAAATCATTCTCTTCACGCATGCGCTGCATGAGGACAGAGCCCACCATGCCACGCCAGCCAATCAGTCCAACTCGCTTCATGCGATTCATGAACCCCTTGTTGTCTGGGAGCCGCAGTCCCCGATGGGGAGCGGCTCCGGTATGAATGGTGTGCCGGTAAGCGTCAAGTCACCGGCCAATCTCAGAGTGCCGCCAGAACGGCGTCACCCATTTCACGGGTGGTCACCCGCTGAGTGCCTTCTGAATCAATGTCCGCCGTACGCAGCCCCTGGTCCAGCACACTGCTGACGGCGGATTCGATGGCAACCGCAGCCTTTTCGGCACCCAGGCTGTATCGAAGCATCATCGCTGCAGACAGAATGGTTGCCAGTGGGTTCGCAGCGCCCTGACCGGCAATGTCCGGGGCTGAACCGTGGCAGGGCTCATACATTCCCTGCTTTTCCGCGTTCAACGCCGCCGATGGCAACATGCCAATGGAGCCTGTCAGCATGGCCGCTTCGTCGGACAGAATATCACCGAACATATTGCCGGTCACGATCACGTCGAACTGCTTCGGGTCCCGAACCAGTTGCATGGCGGCATTATCCACGTACATGTGAGACAGCGTGACGTCGGGGTAATCGGCCGACAGCTCTTCCATGATGTCGCGCCACATGCGCGTCACTTCCAGCACATTGGCCTTGTCAATCGAGCACAGCCGGCCATTACGCTGCCGGGCCGCTTCGAACGCCACCCGACCAATCCGGCGGATCTCCGACTCGCTGTAGACATAGGTGTTGTAACCCTGGCGCTCTCCGTCGTCCGTTTCGCGAACGCCCCGGGGCTGGCCAAAGTAAATGCCCCCCGTCAGCTCCCGGACAATCAGTATGTCGAGACCGGAAACGACCTCGGGTTTCAGCGAGGACGCGGAGGCCAGCTGCGGGTACAGAAACGCCGGACGGAGATTCGCAAACAGCTCCAGTCCGGAACGCAGCCCGAGAAGCCCTTTTTCGGGCCGCTGAGCCATCTCCAGATGATCCCATTTCGGGCCACCGACGGCACCCAGCAGAATGGCATCGGCGCGCTGCGCCTTTTCCATCGTTTCGCCCGGCAGCGGCTCACCGGTGGCGTCGATGGCCGCGCCTCCCACCTGCCCCTGCTCGAACTGCAGCCCGAGACCAAAGCGCTCGTTGATCCGCTCGAGCACACGCTCGGTTTCAGCAATGATTTCCGGCCCGATGCCATCACCGGGCAGTGTGAGTACGGTTTTTGTCATGGTATCGAAATCCTGTTTCCAGTTAGGGAAGATCAGCCGGCGCTCAGGTCGCGGAACAGCCAGGGGGCGGTTCGTCGCCGTTGATCCTCATACGTCCTGATGTGATCCGCGTCCTCGAGCGTCACGCCGATGTCATCAAGGCCGTTGAGCAGACAGTGGCGCTGGAAATCATCCACCTCGAAGGAATACGCCTCGCCGGACGGCGTTGTGACGGTTTTTGCCTCCAGATCCACGGCAAGCTCAAAGCCGTCTTCCGCCCAAGTGGCCTGAAACAGTTTTTCCACTGTTTCTTCCGGAAGAACAATGGGTAACAGGCCATTCTTAAAGCAGTTATTATAGAAAATATCCGCAAAGCTCGGCGCAATGATGGCCCGGAAACCGAAATCCTCCAGCGCCCAGGGCGCGTGCTCCCGGCTGGAACCACACCCGAAGTTGGACCGCGCCAGCAGAATGCTGGCATTTTCGTAACGCGGTTGGTTGAGGACAAAATCGGGGTTCTTCGGTCGCTGAGAACAGTCCTGATCCGGCTTACCCTCGTCCAGGTACCGAAGTTCATCAAACAGGTTCGGCCCAAAGCCGGTCCGCTTGATCGACTTGAGAAACTGCTTCGGGATGATCATGTCCGTGTCCACATTGGACCGGTCCATGGGCGCGACAACGCCCTTGTGCTGTGTGAATGCGCGCATGTCGTCGCCCCCTTATTGCATCAGTTCGCGGACATCAGTGAAGTGACCGCTGATCGCTGCGGCCGCCGCCATCGCCGGGCTGACAAGGTGCGTACGACCACCGAAGCCCTGACGTCCCTCGAAGTTCCGGTTGGAGGTGGACGCACAGTGTTCGCCCTGCCCCAGCTTGTCCGCATTCATCGCCAGGCACATGGAACAGCCCGGTTCGCGCCACTCCAGACCCGCGTCGATGAAGATCCGGTCCAGGCCCTCCTGTTCGGCCTGGGCTTTCACCACACCCGAGCCGGGAACGACCATTGCCTGTTTCAGTCGCGGCGATACCTTGCGTCCCTTGACCACCGCCGCCGCTTCACGGAGATCCTCAATGCGAGCGTTGGTACAGGAGCCAATGAATACCCGGTCCAACTCGATGCCGGAAATCGGCGTGTTCGGCGCCAGCCCCATGTACTGCAGGGCGCGCTCAATGCCGCCTCGCTTGATCGGGTCCTGTTCTCTCTCGGGATCGGGCACCTCACCGCCCACACCGGTCACCATTTCCGGGGAGGTCCCCCAGGTGACCTGCGGCTGAATGTCTTCTCCCTGCAGATCGACGATCTTGTCGAACGCGGCGTCGGCGTCGGAATGCAGATTCCGCCAGCTTTCCACGGCCTGATCCCACAATTCGCCGGTCGGGGCGAACGGACGGCCCCGGACATAGTCAATCGTGGTGTCATCGACCGCCACCATGCCTACCCGGGCGCCCGCCTCGATCGACATATTGCAGATGGTCATGCGGGCTTCCATCGACAGATTGCGGATCACCTCACCACCAAACTCGATGGCATAGCCGGTACCGCCCGCCGTGCCGATCTTGCCGATGATCGCCAGCATCACGTCCTTGCCCGTGACGCCGGGGCCAAGTTGCCCGTTCACACGCACCAGCATGTTCTTCATTTTCTTCTGGATCAGGCACTGGGTGGCCAGCACGTGTTCGACTTCCGAGGTTCCGATACCGTGAGCCAACGTCCCAAACGCCCCGTGGGTGGACGTATGGGAATCGCCACATACGATGGTCATCCCCGGGAGGGTCGCGCCCTGCTCCGGTCCGATCACGTGGACAATGCCCTGACGGCGGTCCTGAATGCCAAACTCGACAATGCCGAACTCATCGCAGTTCTTATCCAGCGTTTCGACCTGTGTTCGGGACACCGGATCGTCAATTCCGGCAATGCCCTGCTCACGGTTGGTGGTTGGCACATTGTGGTCCGCCGTCGCGAGATTCGCCCCCAGCCGCCAGGGCCGCCGATCCGCCAGCCTCAGCCCCTCGAAGGCCTGGGGTGACGTCACTTCGTGCAACAGGTGACGGTCGATGTAGATCAGGCAGGAACCATCGTCCCGCTCCTTGACCAGGTGGGCATCCCACAGTTTGTCGTAAAGGGTTTTTCCAGCCATGGTTGTCTCTCTCATTCAGTCAGCGCCTCCTGAAAAGCCCGGGAGGGGCGTTCGGAGCGCGTTCACTTTGATTATGGCTTGATCATAACGCCGCCCCTGGATAACCTCAATTCATGTTTATTATATTTGGCATTCCATTTTGGAATGGCTGGTGCCGATGGATACACAATTACTGAAGGCGTTCGTGACCGTGGTGGACCAGGGCTCGTTCTCTGAGGCGGCCGAAACGCTTCACCTGACCCAACCGGCGGTCAGCAAGCGACTGGCGACACTGGAACAGCAGCTCGGCGGCCCGCTCATCGAGCGGGGAGCCCGACAACTCCGCCTGACCGATGCCGGAACCCGTCTGCTGCCACACGCTAGACGGATTCTCGACGAACTCCACAACGCCCGCCTGTCACTGACCGATCCGGGCAGCGAGGTCGCCGGCCCTCTGCCGTTGATTGCGAGCCACCACATCGGCCTGCACCACCTGCCTGCGTGGCTTCGCCGACTGAACCGTGAACACCCCGCCGTGAATGTCGCGCTCCAGTTCATGGACTCGGAGAGTGGCTACGGCCAGATGCGACGCCGGACTGCGGAGCTGGCCTTCGTGACCCTCAACGACAGCATGGACCGCACCTTCGAAGTCCACGCGAGTTGGCTGGACCCCATGGCCTTTGTCTGCAGCCCGGACCACCCACTGGCACAGATGGTAGCCCCCGGGCTGACCGAACTGGCACGCTACGACGCCCTGCTACCTGAGGCTGGCACCGCGACCTACCGGACCATCAGTCGGCTGTTTCTGGAAGCGGACCTGACGCTGCGCCCCCAGATGCCAACGAACTATCTGGAAACGATCAAGGTCATGACGGGCGTCGGCCTGGGGTGGAGTGTGTTACCGCAACGCATGGTGGACCACTCGCTCAAGACGATGCCGATTCCCCATCCGGTCACGCGGCGACTGGGCGCCGTCGGACTGAGGGGCCGGATACTGAGCCCGGCGGCGCATGCCCTGCTGGCCATTGTTGAGGATGAAGCGCCATAGGGAGCCGGCCTCAGTGGTCGAAATCCGGGGTGGGCGGCGCCTGCAACCCCCGCCACGCAATGATCAGCGCCAGCACCATCGACAGCGCCGCGCCCCAGAATGCCGCTTCCGTGCTGATGCCATCGACCAGGAAACCGGACAACCAGGAGCCGACTGCGCCGCCCGCACCGAACGTCAGACCGCTATAAAGCGCCTGCCCCTGCCCATGATGGTGATGACCGAAGAAGCCCTGGATGTACTGGACTGAAATCGCGTGCAACGCCCCGTAGGACGCCGCGTGAAGGCACTGGGCGATCACCAGCAGGACCAGATGCTCGGTCAGCTCGGCGATCATCACCCACCGGACCATCGTCAGCGCCAGCGCCGCCAGGGCAATCTGCCGCACCGTGAAGCGACGGAAAACATGGTGCATGACAAGAAACAGTCCGATCTCTGCCAGCACACCCAGCGACCACAACAGCCCGGTCGCCAGCTTCCCGTAGCCGTACTGCTCCAGATGAATACTGAAGAACGTGTAGTAGGCGCCGTGGGAGACCTGAAGCAGGAAATTCATGGCGAAAAAGGCGATCACCGACGAATGAAGCACAATCGCCTTGAGGCTGCCGGCGGGGGCCAGGGGTTTTGGCTGGGGGTTCTCCGCCCGAACCAGCAGGGTCGACAGGATGATGCCCGCGAAAAGTGGCAACAATATCCAAGGCAGCAGATCGACGGGCACCCAATCGAGCACCGCACCGACGCCGGCCACCGAGGCGATGAATCCCACCGAACCCCAGAGCCGGATGCGCCCGTATTTCTCGCGACGCCGCCCCAACCCCTGCAGCGTAATCACCTCATAGAGAGGCAGAATGGCATTCCAGAAAAACGTGAAGGCCAGCATCACGAGCAACAGTCCGTAGAAGCCAGGCTCGAGAAACACGCCCAGGAAACACACCGAGCCGATGACAGCACCCAGCCGCACCAGCCGGACTCGTTGCCCGGTCCGGTCGCCCAGCCAGCCCCAAACGCTGGGCGCCACCACTTTGGTGAGCTGGATGGTGGCCATCAATGTCGCGATCTGGAGGTAGCTGAATCCCCGGTCCTGAAGATACAAAGACCAGTACGGCAGCAACGCTCCGAGTAGCGCGAAAAACCAGAAGTAGAGACCCGACAGTCGCCAGTAGATGTCGACGCTCCGGTTATTGCCGGTTTTCGATGTCCGGCGTCGTGGTAGTGACGTCGGCATTCTGCCCGCGTTGGCGCAGGTAGTGATCCATCAGCACCAGCGCCATCATGGCCTCTGCGATCGGTGTGGCCCGGATGCCGACACACGGATCATGACGCCCGGTGGTGATCACCTCAGACTCCGCGCCCGCCGTATCAATACTCCGCCCCGACAGTCGCAGACTGGATGTCGGCTTGAGCGCGATGCTGGCCGTAAGGGGTTGTCCCGTGGAGATACCGCCAAGAACGCCGCCCGCCTGGTTCGACAGGAAGCCCTCTGGCGTCATCTCATCCCGGTGCTCCGTGCCCTTCTGGGTCACTGCCTCGAAACCGGCGCCGATCTCAACGCCCTTGACCGCATTGATGCTCATCAGCGCGTGGGCGAGTTCGGCGTCCAACCGGTCGAACACCGGCTCACCGAGCCCCGGCGGGACCTGGTCGGCAACCACGTTGATACGCGCACCAATCGAATTACCCTCTTTGCGCAGGGCATCCATGTAGTCTTCCATCTCGGGCACTTTGGCCGCGTCCGGACAGAAAAAGGGGTTCTGCGAGACCTGATCCCAGTCGAAGGCCTCGGCGCGGATCGTCCCGAGCTGGGACAGATACCCCCGCACCTTAACGTCCAGCCGTTCCGCCAGGTACTTGCGGGCAATGGCGCCGGCCGCAACCCGGATGGCCGTTTCGCGGGCCGACGAGCGACCACCACCGCGGTAATCGCGGACGCCATACTTGTGCATGTAGGTGTAGTCGGCATGGGCCGGCCGGAACTGGCCCTTGATCTTCGAGTAGTCCTTGGAGCGCTGATCCGTGTTCTCGATCACCAGGCCGATGGGCGTTCCGGTGGTACGCCCCTCGAAGACGCCGGAGAGAATGCGGACCTGATCCGCTTCGCGCCGCTGGGTGGTGTGACGGGATGTCCCGGGTTTGCGACGATCCAGATCCACCTGCAGATCCGCTTCCGTCAGCGGGAGCCCCGGTGGGCAGCCGTCAACAACGCCACCAAGCGCCGGACCATGGCTTTCCCCGAAGGTCGTCAGCGTGAACAGCTTTCCAAAGGTATTTCCCGCCATTTTCAGAGCCTTACTTTGAATGATTCACAAATTGCCTGAGGTCTTCCTCCTGAAGCAGGAAGACGCCGTGACCGCCCTGCTCCAGTTCGATCCAGGTGAATGGAAGCATCGGGAAGGCGGCCTCCAGCGCGACTTCACTGTTCCCCACCTCGCCGATCAAAACACCGCCAGGCGTCAGGTGGTCGGCCGCTCCGGTCAGTATACGACGCACCACATCCAACCCATCATCCCCTGCCGCAAGGCCGAGCGACGGTTCATGACGGAACTCGGCGGGAATGTCCGCCATGTCCTCCGCATCCACGTAGGGCGGATTCGCCAGAATGACGTCATAGCGCCCTGTTACCCCCTCAAACACATCCGATTGGATGGCGTGAACACGATCCTCGACACCGTGGAGAACGATGTTCTCACGAGCGATGCCGAGGGCGTCTTCAGAGACGTCCGTCAGATCCACCTGCGCTTCGTCGAAAACGAGTGCCGCACCAATACCGATGCATCCACTGCCCGTGCACAGATCCAGAATGCGCTCAACCGGCCGGCCGCCGACCCAGGGTTGCAGTTCGTTCGCCAGCAGTTCCCCCAGAGGCGACCTGGGAATCAGCACCCGTTCATCGACATGAAAGGGAATCCCCATGAACCAGGCTTCGCCAATCAGGTACGGGACGGGAACGCGGTCATGGACCCGACGGTCGATTCGCTCGGCCAGGCGCTGGCGCTCCTCCCGTGTCAGCCGGGCATCGAGAAAGACGGCGTTGTCATCCAGCGGCAGAGCCAGACTGCGGAGCACAAGAAACACCGCCTCGTCCCAGACATTGTCCGTGCCGTGCCCATAGTACAGGTCGTGAGAGGCAAAGCGGGTGCAGGCATAACGCAGCCAGTCCCGGATGGTCAGCAGATCGTCGCAGGGTTGTGTCGTCACGTGGCAAGTCCCGACCAGGTTATCAGTGAGCGGGCATTATACGCACTTGGCGCCAGTTCGTGTCTCGTCGGGTTAATTCGGGCCCATCAGCCCCGAGCTGTTCCCGCTGTCCTCGAATCGATCCAGTGCCTGGGTCATTTTCTGACGGCCCAGCTGAATCAACTCGGGCGCCTTGTGATAATCGTAGGTCCGACAGGCGCTTTTCGGCAGGTTGACGACCATGTCCGGCGGATAACCGGCAATCTTGTACTGGATCAGCGCGCTCTGCATGGTTTCGATCGACAGGTTCATGATGTCGAACTTGCCGATGTTCAGTTTGTCCCAGTCGATGCGGGCGGGATCATCGACGACGCCGTCGTCACTCTCCTGAACCGCCTTCTGCCGGCGTTTGCGCGCCTGGGCATCGGCCGCCTCTTCCGCGGTGGTCTGGGTCCTGCCACCGAGCGTTCGCAGCACATCCCAGTCGAACCAGCGCGACGCCTTGCTCCGGACCTTATCCAGCCACTCATCCAGGTCACTGTCCTCATCATCCTGGCGAAGCGACTCGGGCATCGATGGGCGACGCTGATCCTCCCCACCAAGGTTCACGGCAAAGATGTAGTCGGCGTGGGAGGCAATCGTCGGGATAATGGGTAGCGGATTGAGCAACGCACCATCCACCAGCACCCGTCCGTTCAGCACCACCGGCGTGACGACACCGGGAATCGCAATCGATGCCCGGATGGCCTGATGAAGCGACCCCTCCTGGAACCAGATTTCCTTATGGGACAGCAGGTCCGTGGCCACCGCTGTGTACGACGACGGCAGGTCTTCAATCAGGGTATCGCCAATCATGTCCCGGACCACCGAGAACACCTTGTCACCCCGGATCGCCCCCGGAGTGGACCAGGAGACATCCAGCAACCGCAGCACGTCAAACTGCCCCAGCCCGGTCACCCAGTCCTTGTAGTCCTGCATGCAGCCTGCGGCATGCAGACCACCGATCAATGCCCCCATGGAGCAGCCGGACGTGGCAACCACCTGATACCCCCGCTCCTCGAGCACCTCAATCGCGCCGATGTGGGCGTAACCACGAGCGCCACCGCTTCCCAGCACCAGCGCGACGGTTTTTGCTGGCACATCGCTGTGCCGATCCCGTGCGTCTGGCGACACCTGTTGTTCCGGATGATCCTGGTCGGTCACTGGTCTTCGTCTTCCGTTGTCTCTGCAGCCGATCCCGGCGGGCCAACCACCGTCAGCTCCACACGATTGCCCGACAGTCCAGTGCTGGCCGGTGAGATCGCCGGGCCGTTGTTCACGACGATCTGCTGGGAGGGCGGCACACCCAGTTTCTCGAGCAGCTTCTGGATCGCCTCTCCCACGCTGTCACCGCGTTCAAACGCGGCATCAAGCGACTCATCCCGGTCCGCTTCGGTGAAAATCGCAACAACGACGTGAGAACCGTCAACGCGCGCGTGACGCTGGAGGCGGTCACGCATCCGCGCGGTCCAGTCGAAGCGGTAGGTCCGTCCGTTTTCCCAGGGAATGACGAACGGGCCGGTCAGTCGTTTCGGCCCAAGGTCGAGCACCGGCAGTGCCTTCTCGTCCTCGACCGTGAAATGCTCCAGCCACAGGAAATCCCGCAGATTCCCGCGCGTGACGGTGTATATGGCGGCCATATTCAGCTTATCGGCCTCATCACGCCATGCATGTACCTCATAATGCTGGTTCTCGTCACGCCCATACAGCTTTGACTGACTGAACACATCGTTCGCCCACACATTGCTTCGACCACAACCCCGACCCTCACACGAAAAGAGTTCCCGGGCATCGCGATCAGCCAGCACCTGACGGTAGTGCTTACGCGCCGCGCTCAACGTGGCCTCTTCCCGAATCTGATAGAGATGCGCGTAACCCTCCACTGGAACGCGGGCCATCTTCTCGGACCGAATCTCACCACCGATTTCACGCAGCGGGCTGAGCATGATGAGATGGCTTTGTTCGTCCAGCGACTGTTCCTTTGACAGACTGGATGCCGAGTATGCCGGCAGGTCCGATTGAGGTGCCGCCATGACCGGCATCACTGCGAGGGCGCAGGCCGTAATGAGGGAAATTCGCAACCAGTCAGTGATCGATTTCGGCATTCAGAAACTCCGTAATGGTGGTCGCCACCGCTTTGGGTGACTCGTCCAGATGACAGTGATGGCCTCCGGTCACAACCCGTTCGGTCAGGTGCGCAATCGCTGCCCGCCGCTCGTCCATTGTTTTCAGACGGCCCAGCAGGCTGGACTCGGCGCGCACCAGCAGCACCGGAGCCTGGATGCGCGACAGGATGCCAAGAATCTGCGCTTCGTCAAATCGCATCAGCGAGGGATAGCGCAGTCGCGGGTCCGTGCACCATCGGTAACCGCCAGCACAGGGCTCCAGATTCCGGGACACCAACACATCAGCGGCCGACTCCGACAGCGGACTGAAACCGCCTGCCCGATCGGCGATGGCTTCGGCAACCGACGGGTAAACCTTCGGAGCGGAGCGCCCGCGCAATTGGCGCTCTATGCCCTCCCGCAGGTATCGCGACGATTCCTCCGGCTGTGCGGGCGGCGGCCCAAGACTGTCAATCAGAACAAGACGCCGGACCCGTTCCGGAAATGCCGCCGCGTAAAAGCTTGCAACAATGCCGCCCAGTGAATGGCCGACCAGATCCACCGGCTCCTGGTGATACCGGTCAAGCAAGGCCGCCAGATCACCCACGTAGTCGACAAGGCGGTACTCGGCTCCGCTCGGACGATGCCCGGAGTGGCCATGACCGGCGAGATCGATCGCGTGAAACCGCCTCTCGCGCGCCAGATCAGCAGCCAGCCGACGATGGGTCGCGGCATTGTCGAGCCAGCCATGCAGCCCGAACAGCGTCGGACGAGAGTCCATCTCGGGCCCGTCAGGCGACCAGCTCAGTCCCGCAAGCGACAACGAGGGCAGCTGCCACCGGACCTCACGAGCGGACACCGTCGTGGCCTCCGTGGCAGAGGGGGATTCGATGGAGGGGGTGTCCGGCACGCCAGACCTTACATTGTGTGAGTGGGACGGTCGGAGCCCAACGACCCGGCCAGATAGGACTCAATCTTATTCTTCGCCGTTTCGTCGTCCGCGTTGAATTGCACACCGATACCGGCCGCCCGGTTGCCCTGCGCACCCTTCGGCGTAATCCAGATGACCTTGCCGGCGACTGGGATCTTCTCGGGCTCATCCATCAGGTTGAGCAGCAGGAACACCTCATCGCCGACGTGATACTGCTTCTGGGTCGGGATGAACAGCCCACCATCACGGATGAACGGCATGTAGGCGGCGTACAGGACCGCCTTGTCCTTGATGGTCAGTGTCAGAATGCCGCTGCGGGCGCCAAATCCGGGACCCATAACCGTGTGTCCTTCTCTGTCTCAGTGTGTGCTCTGCTGTCAGGCTCGCTGCTGGCGCCGGGGCATCAGTGACTGCCAGTGGACCAACAGGCGTTCCGTTTCCAGTGCCGGACTGAGATTATAGCTCAGTCCACGGCGGCTCTCAGTAATCGCGTCCCGGAGCGTGTGAGCAGCGCCCGGGCTGTTGTGCCCGGCCAGGAACCGGAGGACCGGTGCGGCATCCGCATCGCGCCCGCAACCACCCGCCGCGAAACGGGCCATGTCCAGGGTCCAGTCTTCCATGAGGTCCAGTGTCGCTTCAATACCAATACTGACAAAGGGTTTGCTGGCTTCGTCGACCGGTTGCTGGGATTTAAGGAACGCCCGGAACGCGTTCAGGCACTCATCCCGCTGCGCCAGCATGCCCTCCCGTAGAAATGACAGGGCCTTCAACGGCGCGCCGCCGGCCATCCTCAGCGCCCGTTCCGGGTCTTCCTCCCCGACCGTCATTGAGTCAGCGGCGAGGGCATCGTGAAGCCAGGTACGAGCCACATCTGTCTCCGGTAGCGGCAATGTCAGGGACTGGCAGCGTGAACGAATCGTCGGCATCAGCGTCTGGCCAGCCCGCTGAAGCAGAATCAGCGTGACATCCTCCACCGGCTCTTCCAGCGTTTTCAGCAGTGCGTTCGCGGCACTGGTATTGAGCTGGTCCGCCGTTTCGAGAACGATGATTTTCCGGGCCGCCACCTGAGGGGATGCCACCGCAAACTCCCCCAGCGCCCGCACCTGATCCACCTTGATGACACGGGATTTTTCCGGCCGGTATCGCCGGATGTCGGGATGCGAGTCGCCATCGATGAGCTGGCACTGACGGCACTGGCCACACCGTGCCGGGCCATGCGGCGAATCACAGACAAACCGCTGAGCCAATGCCATGGCAAACAACGCCTTGCCGACACCGGAGCGCCCTTCGACCAGCAACGCATGGGGCAATCGACCGCTCTCAAAGCGTTCCACTAGACTCTGGAACGCCGGGGCCAGCCAGGGCATGGCGGTTGAGAGATTCAGGGGGGTTGTGTCTGTCATCCTGGCGTCCGCCCGGCTCCTTTCATCCGTTTCAGTAACCAGCGTAACCGGCGCCGTTCGCTCCCGCTGGCCTCGCCATAGTAATAATTGTTGATCGTGCGGGCAAAAGCCTGATGCAGCCGTGACTGTTCGGGGAAGCGTGCCGAGGCACGATCCGCCAGTTGAACTGGCGTATCGATGTGGGACGAGTCGACGCCACGACGCGCCAGCTGCCGCCGCCAGCGATGGAACAGTCGCTGAACCGGGTCCCGGTGACGCCCGGTCCGCTGACGCCAGGCCGTCACGATGCCCGCCACAAGCAGCGCTGCGCCAACCACCCCTGCCGACAGGTAGCCCAGCTTCGTCAGGCTCCAGTTCCCGGGCAGACGCCCCATCAGGTCCATCTGCGTCTGGCCCTGGTACCCCACAACCCAGCGCTGCCAGTGGTAATTGATGCGATCGATCTGCAGCGACGCCCACCGGACCAGTTCAATGTCGTGGTACTTCTCCGGCGACGCCCACTCGCCGGAGAGAAACGATCCCTCATCGGCCACCGCCTCCTGCAGCCCCTGCTCGATTCGTGCCGGCGATATGGCAGCGGTTGGGTCGATCCGCCGCCACCCCGCGCCGGGAATCCAGGCTTCCACCCAGGCATGGGCATCGTACTGGCGCACAATCAGATACTCATTGTCGGCACCGGGACTGCCGCCCTGGTAGCCCACGACGATACGGGACGGAATGCCGGCGGCGCGCAGCACGAACGCCGTCGCGCTGGCGTAATGGGCACAGAATCCCCGCTGGGCATCGAAAAGCAGTGTGTCCACCGGATCGTCCGGCATGGCCGGAGGCTGGAGCGTGTAATAGTACGGCTGATTCCGGAATCGCTGCATCAGGGTGCGGATCAGCGCCCGATCCGAGTCGTGTGCGCGGTCAAGCCGGCGGGCCAGTTGCCGTGAACGGACTTCCCCGGAGGCCGGCAGCCGAAGGTAGCGATCCCGTTCCCGCCCGGACAAGGCGGGCGCCCCGGTGGGCGCGCCATCCCGGGCAAGACGGTACTGCACCGCGGTATCGGCCGGGCGGCGAAACCGGAAAAGACCATCCTCCGTGCGCTCGACGTTGTTGGACACCGCGCGGGAATTTGCCAGACCAAAGGCCCAGCGCCGGTTTGTCGGCTCCATCAGCACGTCGTACTCGTCGTCTTTCAGGGAGCCAATGCTGCCTTCGGTCATCACCTTTCCCGCCGGTTCCGCCGGCCGGTCCCGGCTGGGGGTCCATTCCGTTCCGTCGTAGCGGTCGAGAATCAGTGCCCGCCAATACCGTTCGCGATGGGGTGGCGGCTCTCCCGGGAACGTCACGCGAAACGCCCGCTCGCTGCTCTGCGCCAGACTCGAGATCGTCCCGGGCGCCATGGTGTCCGAAATGCCGGTACGCGCCTGGTCGGACACCAGCGGGACGCTCCAGAGCGGAGAAAGCCTCGGGAAAAAGATGAACAGCAACACCACGACGGGCAGGGTCTTGAGGAACAATCCCGCGAGCCGTTTTCCACCAGAACGCAGCGGATGCGACAGATCCGGGGCATTCAGTACCTGAAGACCGATCAACAGGACCAGAATGGCGAAGAAATTCAGCAGCGACCAGAGAATACCCTGCTGGAACAGGAAGTTCACCGCCGCGAGATAGCAGAGGATAAAAAACAGAACGTAAAAATCCCGGGCGGTCCGCGTCTCCAGCCATTTGAGCGCAACCGCCAGCACAAAGAACGACCCCGCCGTTTCCACGGTAAATCGCCCGCCCACTGACGCCGTGTAGGCGGTGATCAACGCCAGCATGACCGCGCCTTTGAGGATACGGCCCGGCAGCCTGACCCGACCGGCCTGGGCCAGCCAGCGCCAGATCACGAGGAGGAGACAGGCTGCGAGCAGCCAGAGCGGCAGGCGCTGCCATTGCACGGCCAGCAGCATGGCAAACCCGCCCATGAGCCAGACCAATGCCCGGGCTGGTAACAGGCCTGCGGTCATGCGGCCTCCCGCGACGTTCGATGGCTCGCGTTTTTCGTCGATGCCGATTGCGCTTCAAGGCCAAACCGGCCGAGGGCTCTTAACCCTTCCCGACGATGCTCGGCGCCATTGTCCGGCCCCCGCTCGAAACCGGGGAACCGCAATCCCCAGGGCTGTCCGGCCCGCTCCCGGTCTTCCAGCAGCCACGCCAGGTAGCTCAGGCGTAGCTCACGATCGGCACCCGGCCAGGCTTCGAAATCAAGCCAGACCGGATCGCTGGCATCCCCTTCCCAATCGGCGATGACGAGTTCTCCAGTCCGGGCGTATCGCTTCCATTGCACACGCTGACTGAGATCTCCCTGGCGCCAGGGCCGAATGTCCACGTGATCCATCGCATCTTTTCGGCGCTGGTCACCGCTATCGCCCAAATGGTCAGCTCCGGACTCCGGTGCCGGACGAAGCGGGGCGGGATAGCACAATCCCTCCGACGCCGGTCGTATCCAGGACCAGGCACGGAGCAGACCAAACGGAAACCGTGTCTCAATCCGGATGCGGCTCACACGGACCGGACCACGTCGTGTGCCGCGGATGGGCAACCGAACACTGATGACTTCCTCATGGGTCACAGACACCGATCGCTCCGTGCCATCCTCCGTCATGAGCATCAACTGAATGGCGTCCCCACCGGCACGTCCCAAATGGAAGACGAATCCCAGCTCCTGGCCGGGAAAGCCCTCGCCCGCTTCCACCAAGGTGATTTCCGTGCCGGCAAGGTTGCGGTGAGTCTGGTGCATTGCCGCGACGAACAGCGCCCCTAACATGAACACCAGCAGGTAGATGAGGCTGTTCTGATAATTGATACCGGTGATCAGCATGATCACCAGCAGAAGGCCAAACACGACACCCGCACCCGTAGGCAAAATGAACACATTGCGTTGGCCCAGGACCTGATGGTCCGACCGCGGAATGCGTCGATTCACCCAACGACGCCACCGGTGTCTCAATGGATTCTTCATGGTCTCAGCGGGCATCCTGCAGTGTGTTCACAAATTCACCAAAAACCCCTTGAAAGGCCGCGAGGGGACACCGATACTCTAACAGAGGCGCCGTCTCTTCTTCTTACCAGTCAACCGAGGTCCCCGATGATACGCAGGAACGCCCTCATTGGTGCTGTCGTAACCGCACTGACCACGCCCGTATGGGCAGGCGTGGAGACGCTGACATCCGACGAGATGGTGGAGACCTATGTCGAGGATTCGACACTGATCGTCGTGCCGAAGGATCAGCGGAAAACGCGCGAGGAACGCAAACGGGTCCTTCAGTCCCTCACGATTTCCCCTGGAGAGCCGGTCGTGAGCGAATCCGAAGAGCAGGCCTACTCCTTCCTGCTTCGCGAAAGCGAGCGGACGGGACAGGACGACGCACTGACCAATGCGCAGGACCAGTTCGTCCGGAACGCCCTCCTCTTCCCCTCGGATCAGGTCCGCCAGGCACAGCCGGTCGCGAACCTGACACCCAGAACCATTCCGGTGATATTCGGTCAGCAGCCGGAAATCCCGGAAGCACCGTTCGTCCAGAATTTCCTCGGTAACCAGTTGGGCATCGGCTTTGACGGACAGAACGTCAACTTCTCCATTGGCAACCCGCCGGGTATCGATCAGATTCAGGTACCGAAAGCCATCAACGAAGGCCCCGTCCAGTTGACACCGAGGGCCGGAGGCGGGTTTGACCTGTCGATTGCCGTACCGGATCGCTGAGTGATGACATAACAACGGGCCTGCCAGAAAAGCCCCGATCCGTGAATGACTGTCGTGCGGTCACCAACTGATCGGGGCTTTTTTTTACAAAACGAATGGTATTTATATGACGAGCGGCCTTAGTGGCCGTAGATGACCATCTCGCTCTCGATCACCTTCATGTTGTCCATGGAGATTTCACCGATCGAATCACCACCAATCTTGATGGCGCCAATCCGTGTGTCAGAGATGTAACTCTCCGTCTTGATCGACAGCCCGTCTCCATTGGAGCTACCAACGCCCGACACCTTGGAGATGGTTCGGGTCGCCCGGACAAACTCGCCATTTAGCGGGTCACTGGCCTCATTCGGGTCCGGGTTGCCAAAGGTGCTGGCGCCCGTCACTTCGACATCCTCGATGGTCACGCCCAAAAAGTCGATCGTGGCATCCATGTCCGTGATCTTGAATGCGGACTCCACCTGGAGTTCGTCAGTCGCAGTGTCCACCTGCAGATCCAGTTGAGCGATCTCGCCTTCCAGACCGATGTTTGACGCCAGCAACGTCGAGTCACCGGACCCATCTGTGGCATCAAGCGATGCCGAGCCGATGCTGGCCCCGAAGTCGATCGGCACAGCGTTGCCGCTGCCATCCGTTTCCGTCGATGCCACCTTGATGAGAGCATCCCCGTCACCGGCCACGTCGATGTCAATCTTCAGGTTGTCCAGCTTACCCTCGACGCCGGCCTGCCCGGCCGTGTCATCACGACCACCAATCTGGATGTCGGAAAGGTTCAGTTCCCCTTCATGCGTGTAGGTCACGGTGTCCACACTCACCTGCGTTTCCAGCTCGATCGTCACGCCGGACTGGCCGGTGACATTCGACATGGAATGCTCATCCAGTGCCTTCAATTCCGCATGCGACGCCAGGGGGACGGCAGCGACTGCCGTCGCTAACGCCAATCGATTCAGACCTTTCATATACTTGTTCTCCCGTCAGTCATTCGATCTCAACGCGGCCTTTCCCGATGGCCACACCCGCACCCTATGGCGACACACCTCATGACACTGTGATGTAGGACATATTGAAATTCGGTAGTCCCCTAATGACAAATGGCAGACGTAAAAAAACGCCCCGGCGGACCGGGGCGTTTACTGTTTCCATCGCGCTTCTACACGATAGCTCCGTCAATATTACGGACGGATGGGCTGAGTGTTGCCGTCGGCGTGGCCATACACCACCATTTCCGTATCGGTAACGTTCAGGTTGTCCATTGCGATGGTACCAATGGACTCGCCACCAATGATCGTTGCACCAACCCGAACATCCGCCGTGATGTCATCAACGGAAATGCCCAGACCTTCTGTCGATCCATCAGCCGCAGTTGTTTTAGCGATTACCAAAGAGGCATTTGCAAACTGTGCAGCCGCGGTAGCGTTGGCCTGAGTTCCTTCAGTTTCGAAGAAGTCTGCACCCATGACTTGCATGTCTTCAACGGTTACGCCGAGGAAGTCCACGGTCATGTCCATGTCCACTACGTTGAACGACGTATCCACCAACAGCTCATCCGTGGCCGTGTCGACCTGGATGTCCAGAGCGGCGAGGTTACCCTCGATACCGATGTTGGAAGCCAGCAGTGTACTGTCGTTAGTATCGGTTCCGTCAAGAGTCGCCTTGCCGATACTCACACCGAAATCAATTGGCTCCGGATTGCCGTTAGCATCCGTCTCGGTAGTACCAACGTGAATCAGGGCATCCCCATCACCAGCGACGTCGATCTCAACCTTCAGGTTGTCGAGCAAACCGTCAACGCCATTGGACGCATCGCCGTCGCCACCGCCAATGTTGACGTTAGAGAGGTTGAACTGACCCTCGTCAGTGTACGTCACCGTGTCGATTCCGACTTGGGTTTCAAGCTCAATGGTCACACCAGACTGACCGGTGACGTTACCCATGGAGCTGTCGTCCATCGCCTTCAGCTCGGCTTGAGCAGCGAACGGAGCCGCCGCAATTGCGGTTGCCAGTGCGAGTTTATTCAGGCCTTTCATACTTATTCTCCTTAAAGGATTGTTATTTCCCGTACAGCTTGTTGGATTTTGTTGCCGTACGGTTAAACGGTAGTCACATAACGTAACTGTGTCCGTGACTCCTTTCACATCCTCGATACTCCTATTGTCAGACAAGCTACTCGCCGCTTTCACTGCCCTTTCTCTCGACCTTGAAAATCATCGGCTCCATGGAGGTCACCACGGGTTCTCCGAACTTCGCATCGCCGGATTTCATCGTGTACGGCGTGATTTGAGCCAGGGTTGGCCCGAAGACGTGCTCCATTTGTGCCACCAGCACATACTCTGCCTTGGCGTCTTTGTTCGGGTTCCTAGAAGAGTACACCATGCAGACTGCCCCAAAAGATCCCTTCTTGGCGACCAGCGCACGCAGGCTGCGTTTCAGGACTTCCAGGGCCACATCCGCCGGCATTTTCTTCAATTGCTCAATCTCAACGACCCTGACCTCGTCTTTTCGACTGACGACAACAGCAAACGCCTTCACGGGCGTCCCGTTTTCCAGCTTCTCGCTGGCGCGCTCCACTGCTTTCTTGTACATACGCTCAAAATGTTTCTGAACATATTCCTGTTTACCTTTCTGATCCCCCGACTCGGTTCCGGACTGCGCGAATACGCTGCCCGCTGTCGCAGACAGGACCAATACACAGACGAGGGATTTGATAAACTGGCGATACGTCATTGTTCCGGCTACCTCATTGTTGTTGGTTGACCACCACCGGGTCCGCTTCCGCGGATGGCCGGTTCTATCCAAAGAGCCTCTGCGAGCACAGGATGTACCATCGTGCAATCTGCCACTGAACACCACCCGATTTCTGTCGAACAGCTTGCACTTTGGGAAGATGCCCTGAGCCGGGAGTCCGGTTTTATCAACGGCTTCCATCCCAACGGACGGTTCCTGACCGCACACCCGGACCGTTGCTGGACCATTGAGAGCAATGGGGAATTGGCCCGGTCGCAGATCCGGGAGGCGATCGACTGGCATCAGCAGTATCGGTCGGAGCAGGGTGAGACGGCGTTCCTGGGTGGGCTCGCCGGGGTGCTTCATTATGAGCTCGGCGGCATCACCGTGCCCGGATTCCAGTCCAGACGCCCGGACGCCGATGACTCCCGAGGATGGATCGGTGCCTATAGCTGGGCACTGGACGTCTCCGTTGATCGGGCACCGACGCTGACCATCCAACCGTTCTGCCCCGAACCGACACGACGCTGGCTCATGTCGCTGCTGGAGCGCGGGCCACAGGCGGCTTCCCCATCACCACTTGCCCTTTCCGCACCCTTTCAGGCGGACGAGTCCGGCGACCAATACCAGCAACAGGTCGGCCACTTACTGGACTGGATTCATGCGGGCGACTGTTACCAGGCGAACCTCTCCCGTCGCCATTCGGCGCATTTCACCGGATCACCGTACGACGGGTTCCGGCGTTTGATGGGGGCGATTCCGGTGCCATTTGGCGCGTATATCGACACCGGACGCCGCCAGGTCCTGAGCATCTCCCCCGAGCGGTTTCTCAAAATCGACGGCAGTCAGGTCGAGAGCAAGCCCATCAAGGGGACCCGGCCCAGAGGTGCGACACCCGGTGACGATCAGGCACTGGCGGAGGCGCTCCGGACACACCCCAAGGACCGGGCCGAGAACCTGATGATCGTGGATCTGATCCGGAACGACCTGTCCCGTTTCTGCGAACCACACTCCGTCCGGGTCCCCCGGCTTTTCGACGTGGAAAGCTATGAGAACGTCCATCAGCTCGTCAGCACGGTGACCGGCACGCTCCGGGAGGATGTCACCCCTCTGGACGCCCTGCTCTCCGCCTTTCCCGGAGGCTCCATCACCGGCGCGCCCAAGCGGCGGGCCATGGAAATCATCGATGAACTGGAAGACCACCGCCGAGGCCCTTACTGCGGGAGCGTCTTCTTCTGGAATCTGAGCGACCACCTGGACAGCAACATCGCCATCCGGACGCTCGAGACGGATTCAACCGGCGAGATTCGCTGCTGGGGCGGCTGCGGGATCGTGGCCGACTCCGACCCCGCCGAAGAGCTGGCGGAGGCGGAGACGAAGGTGAGGCGGTTGATGGAGACGTTGGAAAACGGGTGAGTCGCCGCGGAATTCGCGGCCAAACACGCGGTCGTCCGTTGGACGACTCCGAAGTCGGAGACATCGGCTACAGGTGCCCGCTTTCAGGCCTTCCGGCTTTAAGCCCCTCAGACCTTAGAAATTTCTTTTTTCCGTGCTTTCCCTTTCTTTCCGTGGCGAACCAATCAGTTCTCTGTACTGAGCTCCAGAAACTTCTCCCGCAACGCGTCGTAGTCGTGGACGGCCGGGAATTCGGGGAATTCGTCGATGACGTTCTGCGGCGCGTGGAAGAGGATGCCGGCCTCGGCCTGTTTGAGCATGGTGGTATCGTTATAGGAATCGCCGGCGGCAATGACACGGTAGTTCAACAGCTGGAAGGCACGGACGGACTGGCGTTTCGGGTCGGGCTGGCGCAGGTGGTAATCGGTGATGCGCCCTTCGTCGTTGACCGAGAGCTTGTGACAGAACAACGTCGGATGACCGAGCTTGGCCATCAATGGCATGGCAAACTCGTAGAAGGTGTCCGACAGGATAATGACCTGAAAACGCTCACGCAGCCAGTCGATGAACTCACGCGCGCCCGGGAGCGGGTCCAGCGTGTCGATGACCTCCTGGATTTCCTGCAGGCCGTACCCGTTTTCGTCGAGCAGGCGCAGGCGCTGCTGCATCAGCTCGTCATAGTCAGGCACATCCCGGGTCGTGGCCTTGAGCGCCTCAATCCCGGTTTTTTCCGCAAACTTGATCCAGATTTCAGGAATCAGGACGCCTTCGAGATCAAGACAAGCCAGTTCCACAGATCGCTCCCCTTATACCCAGCTCTTTATTGATACAGGGCGTTATCACCCTACTCTAAGCCCCGCGTCGGGCACCGCATCATGCACGCTACGAGCCTTTGACAGGCTCGCATGATATGGCAACCGACGCCGGATTGCACCACCGCTATAACGTTATGCAACCCTGTTACTTCTGATAAGTGCCTGTCAGTGGTAGATTATCCCCACATTTCACGGGCGCTGATAAGAATGGAAGACATTAAAGCACTGAATGAGAGCCTGAACGACCAATCGCCCCGCTCGATCCTGAAGCACGCGCTTAAGAGCTATGACAACATCGCCATTTCCTTCAGCGGGGCGGAGGATGTTGTCCTGATCGAACTGGCCCACAAGCTGACGGACAACCTCCAGGTGTTCACGCTGGACACAGCCCGTCTGCACCCGGAGACCTATCGGTTCATCGATCGGGTCCGGCGGCACTACAACATCAACATCGAGATCCTGTTTCCGGACGCAAAAGAAGTGGAAGATCTTGTCACTCGCAAGGGCATGTTCAGCTTCTACGAAGACGGACATCACGAGTGCTGTGGCATTCGAAAGGTCAACCCGCTCAAGCGCAAACTGGCCACCGTGGATGCCTGGATTACCGGTCAGCGCAAAGACCAGAGCCCGGGCACCCGCAATGACGTGCCGGTGGTTCAGGTGGATGACGCGTTCTCAACAGACGACCACGAACTGATCAAGTTCAACCCGCTGGCCAACTGGACCTCCAAGGAGGTCTGGGACTACATCCGCATGGCGGAGGCACCCTACAACGAGCTGCACGAAAAAGGCTTCGTCAGCATTGGGTGCGAACCCTGCACACGGCCCATCCTGCCCGGTCAGCACGAGCGCGAAGGTCGCTGGTGGTGGGAGGAGGAAACCAAGAAGGAATGCGGGTTGCACGCGGGGAATGTGATCGCGAGCGAGTCTTAAAGACCATTTTCGCCCTGGAAAAGCGCGCTTCGGGCAGAAGGGATGACAATGGGTTCTAAGGTTTTAAAGTCTGAAAGTTTTAAGGCGTGAGATCTGAGCTTGAGCCCGCTCCGGGGGTTCGGCAGCCCATCGGGCTGCTCCGAAGTCGGAGACATCAGCTACAGGTGCCAGCTTTCAGACCTTCCGACTTTAAAACCTTCAAACCTTAAAACGTCTTTTTTCCGTGCTTTCCGTGGCCTAAAACGCCATTTCAATGCGTCGGCAGTTCAATGTCCTCGAACAACGCATCCACATCCGCCCGACTGGTCTGCGCCGCCGCCTCTTCCACGCGCTCCCGGGTCAGGTGTGGCGCGAACCGCTGGATGAAGTCGTACATGTAGCCCCTCAGGAAGGTGCCTTTCCGAAAACCGATCTTCGTCACACTGGGTGCGAACAAGTCCTTGGCATCGAGAGCCACCAGATCCGGATCTTTCTCCGGGTCAAAGGCCATACTGGCAATGATGCCCACACCGAGGTTCAGCCGCACGTAGGTCTTGATCACATCCGCATCGGCGGCGGTAAATACGACGTTCGGTGTCAGCCCCTTTTCCCGGAAGGCTTCATCCAGCCTTGAGCGCCCGGTAAAACCAAAGACATAGGTCACCAGCGGGAACTCCGCCACGTCTTCCAGGCGCAGCGGCTTGCGCTCGGTCAGTGGATGGTCTTTGGGGACGATGATGCTCCGGTTCCAGCGATAGCAGGGCATCATGATCAGGTCGTTGAACAGCTCCAGCGCCTCCGTGGCGATCGCAAAATCCACCGAGCCATTGGCCGCCATCTCGGATATCTGCATCGGTGTGCCCTGATGCATGTGGAGGGACACCTCCGGATAGGCCTCAAGGAACCCTCTGATAACCGGTGGCAAGGCGTAACGCGCCTGAGTGTGCGTGGTCGCGATACTGAGGTCACCCTTGCACTGATTGCTGAACTCCTGGGCAATTTTCTTGATGCCCTCAACCCGGCGCAGAATCTCCCCTGCCTCCCGGATAATGATCTCACCGCCCGGCGTGATCCGCGTTAGGTGCTTGCCACTGCGCGCAAACACCTCCACCCCCAATTCATCCTCAAGCAGCCGGATCTGTTTCGAAATACCGGGCTGGGAGGTGAACAGGCTCTGTGCGGTTGCCGAAACGTTCAGGTCGTGATGAGCCACTTCCCAGATGTAACGCAGTTGTTGTAATTTCATCGGCCTTCTCGCCCTTCCCGCAGTTCCGCATAAAAATATAAGTAATAATTCTTTTTAAGAATAGATCCTAACGTCTAAAGTGGGAAGCCATGTCGGGACACCGATGCTCACCTGCCCCGCAGGAACGGGCTTCCGGATCAGGTTCCGATACCGTCAGACGTCCTGGACGCTGAGCACAACGGAACTGTTCCAGAGGTTCCAAAGCCACTGTTGGGTAGTGTAGATCATATAAATGGACATTCTTCTCTACATACTGGCGGGCGCTGGCGTTGGGTTGGCCGTGGGTCTGACCGGTGTCGGCGGTGGTTCATTGATGACGCCGCTGCTGCTTATGTTCGGCTTTCCACCGCACATTGCCATCGGGACCGACCTGCTCTACGCGGCGATCACGAAAAGCTCCGGCGTCTTTGCCCATCATCGGCTCAAAACCATTGAATGGTCCATCGTTCTAAGGCTGCTGGCCGGGTGCGTTCCGGCATCCCTGCTCGCCATCTTTCTGCTGTCCCGCTTTTTTAACGAGCCCGGCGACTATCAGGGATTGTTGGTTACGGTACTCGGGGCAATGCTGCTGCTGACCTCCGTCGTGCTGATCTTCCGACCCTGGATTCTCCGGCATCGGGGCGAGAACACCGATGGGGCCTTCCTCGTGCGGTATCAGGGGCCCTTGACCGTTGTGGCCGGGCTGTTCCTCGGCTTCGCCGTGACGCTGTCGTCAGTTGGTGCGGGTGCATTTGGGACGGCCCTGTTGATGCTCCTGTATCCTCGATTGAGCGGCGTTCGTATCGTGGGAACCGATCTGGCGTACGCTGTCCCACTCACGTTTCTCGCCGGCATGGGACACTGGCACCTCGGCAACATCGACTGGCAACTGCTGGGCGCTCTTCTGATCGGGTCCATACCGGCCATCCAGGTCGGCACCCGGATCGCCCGGAAGATTCCCAACCGGGTACTGCAGTCGACGCTGGCCGGTATCCTGTTGATGATTGGCCTCAAGTACACCTTCTTCTGACCGCGTCCAGTGTCTGGCATACTCTTGCGGAATGGATCAGCACTTCCTTAACCCCTTGACTTGACGCCCCATGGAACGACAATCGTCGCTGCGGTGTCCGATCTGATACGGACGCTCCGACGCACTGGCTAAACACGGACGCTCATGCTGCTGACCACCAAATTTTTCCGGCCGGCTCCCGACCCGGACGCCATTCGTCGTCCCCGTCTGCTGGAGCGGCTTGCGCCGCGCACGCGAAAAAGACTGAATCTGGTGATCGCGCCTGCCGGTTTCGGCAAGACCACCCTGGTCAGCCAGTGGTGTGATGAACAGGAGGGCCGTCTCGCCTGGTTATCCCTGGACAGCAGCGACGATGACCCGCGTCGTTTCTGGCAATACCTCTGCGGCGCGTTCGAACAGGCCGGGGTCGATGGCCTGGGCGATTGCCAGTCCGCATTCCAGACGTGCGCCCTTCATGAGATCGAGGGCGCGATCACAGGGCTGATCAACGCTCTGGTCGCGTCGGCCGAACACCGCCTGCACCTGGTGCTGGACGACATGCACGAGGTTGAGGACCCGGCGATTCACCGCCAGCTGACGTATCTCGTCGACTATCTCCCGCCGACCGTGATGGTAACGCTGGTCTCCCGCACGGAACCTGCGCTGCCGGTGGCCCGCTGGCGCGTCCGGCACTGGGTCGACGATGTACCACCACAAATGCTTGCGTTCTCGGAAGAGGAGTGCCAGCGCTTTTTCAGTGATTACATGGCGATTCCACTCGACGCCGACCAGGCGCGGACCATCTGGCAACGCACGGAGGGCTGGGTCGCCGCGATGCAGCTCAGTGCCCTCTCCGCGCCCGACGACCCGGTGAACCGCGGGGCCGACGCCGCGCCCTCCCCGATCTCGGGGCGGGAAATCAGTGACTACATCCTGACCGAAATCCTTGAACAACAGTCCGACGAGATTGCCGAATTCCTGCTCGCGACCGCCTGCTGCCTGCGCCTGACCGCGTCGCTGTGTGACAGCATCCGCGGTGCCACGGACAGTCAGACCATTCTCGAGTCCCTCAGTCGGCGGCATCTGTTCCTGATTCCTCTCGACACGCGTGATGAGTGGTTCCGTTACCACGACCTGTTTCGTGAAGCACTGTTTCTGCGTCTCGAACAGACGGACCCCAAGCAGTTGGCCGAACGGCAGTCACGCACCATTCACTGGCTTCTCGAACACGACCACATTCAGGAAGCCATCGCGCAACTGATTCAGCTTGAGGACTGGTCCTGGCTGGCCAACGTCCTTGAACAGCATGGCAACAACCTGATTCAGGGCGGTTTTCACCTGCCTGTTCTGGAATGGCTGGACCGGCTTCCGCCGGGGACGGTCGACGACAATCCGCAGCTGGCCATGCTGCGCATCTGGGCCAACTTCTTCGCCAACCGCCTGGACGCCGTTGAACCCCAACTGGATCGCCTGGAGGACCTGCTTGATCGGCGTGTGGCGGAGTCTCACCCGGACGCCGAAGGGGCCCTGGGCCTGAACAGCGAGATCTCCCTGATGCGCTCGTACCTCGCCCGGACCCAGAGCGATCTGGAAAGCGCGGCAGACCTGACCCGACAGGTGTTGCAGGATCTCGACCACACCCAGATGCCCCTGAAATCGGTCACCTATTACGGGATTGGCCTCGATTACTTCAGTCAGGGGGACCTGCCAGCAGCCGAGGAAGCCCTGCAGTCCGCCGTCTCCTATGGGCAGATCGAACGCAAGCCCTCAACCGTGCTGTCCAGTGGCGGGCTGCTGTCGTGGATTCAGTTCAACCGGGGGCACAACGACGTTGCGCTCAAGACCGCGGTCAGTATTCGCGAGTGGATTGACCGGCATTACACCGACCCCTCCCAGCCGCGACTGATTTCCTGCTGGCAAAACTGCTCACTGATTGAGATCTATCGCGAGCGGGACCAGCTTGACCTGGCCGAAACCTATCTGGCCCCCCTGACCGGACACCTGCAGAGCGGGACCGAACCGGGCCAGCACGTCATCATCCAGTATGCCCGTGCCCATCTGGCGTTCACACGGGGTGACTATCAGACCGCCATTGAGGCGCTGGACGATGCGGAAGCCGTGCTTGAACGCCGCCGCGATCACATCATTTTCGAGCCGCCCAGTCTGTCCGCGCTTCGGGCCCGTTGCTGGTTGGCCCAGAATCGCCTAGACGACGCCCGGGGCTGGCTGGATAGCCGCGAGAACGTCACTTTCCGGAATCCGCTCAATCGAGAACAGAACCGGATTACGGCGGCCCGGGTGTTGATTGCACTGGGCGAACCCAAGAACGCCATCAGCCAGCTCAGCCCCCTACGGCTGTCCACGGAACGCGATCAACACCACCGTCACCTGATCGAAGTGCTGACCGTCTACGCCGAAGCGATGGACGCGCTGAACCAGCCGAACGAGGCGCAGACCGTGCTCACAGAAGCCCTCAAACGCGGCGCCCGGGAGCAGTTCTTCCGTCTGTTTGTCGAGGAGAGTCCGCGAATCCACCGGCTGATCGGCGACAATCACCACGCAGCGATTCCTCAGGAGTACCTTGAGGCATTGAAATCGCGGTTGCCGGAAAGCGACGAGGAAACCGCCGCCCCATCCGAGGACGGTCCGGTCGCGGTTGACGGGTTGGTCGAGCCCCTGTCCGCCCGTGAAATGGAGGTGTTGCGGCTGATCAATGACGGGCTCGCCAACCGGGAGATTGCCGAATCCATGAACGTGGCCGCCACGACGGTAAAGGCGCACATCCGGAACCTCTATGGCAAACTGGACGTGAAAAGCCGCACCGAGGCGCTGGCACGGGCACGGAAGCTGGGCGTGCTGTCGTGAATCATCAGCAATTTCGTGACATGGCTCACATTTTCTCTTCCTTTTTTGAGCCCACTACGCCCTTTGGACGATCCCCTACGCCCCTCCTCCCCCCTAGAATTTCCATTAACGGTGAGGGCACGCCCTCCCACGGAATTTGAAATCAGGCCTTTCACTTTCCGCTTTTTTGTTGCTTGTTTTCAGGGACCTTTCACGAGCCCTGTTCCCGAAGGCGCCTTCCAGCTGGAACGGCGCCTTTTTTTATGGATGTCTGCGGGAGCGCTGTAAGCGAGCTGTGGCGAGTGACTACTCAATCACCCGGCGGAAGGGAGGCAGCGCGTCCAGCAATAGCTGGCCGTATCGGCGCGTGACAATGCGGCGGTCGAGAATGGTGATGCGGCCCTGATCGTCTTCTTTACGCAGTAACCGGCCGGCCGCCTGAACCAATTTGATGGACGCGTCCGGCACCGTGATCTCCATGAACGGGTTACGCCCCTGGGACTGGACCCACTCGCTCAGACTGGCCTCGATGGGGTCGTCCGGCACCGAGAACGGCAATCGCGTGATCACCACGTGCTCCAGATACTCTCCCGGCAGATCAATCCCTTCCGCAAAGCTGGCCACGCCAAACAGAACGCTTGGCTGACCGGCATCGATCCGCTCCCGATGACGCCGCAGCACTTCCGCACGCGCGTAATCGTCCTGAGTGGTGATCCGGCCCGGCCAGTCAGGCGACAATCGCTCATGCACCGTTCGCATCTGTTTGCGGGACGTGAACAGCACGAGAACGGCCTGATGGTCTTCCCAGATACCCGGCAGCTTCGCCACCAGCTCACCAGTGAACGCCTCGGTGTCGTTAGGCATCGCCGTCATCGCCGGCACCTCAACGGTGGCCATTTCATCGTAACGAAACGCGCTGGGAACGACGAGGTAGTGGCTCTCTTCCGGCAATCCGGCACGGGCCTTGAGCCGATCGAACCGCCCGAGCGCCGTCAGCGTGGCACTGGTCAGGATGGCGGCCCAGGCCCGCGACCAGAGTCGGGACTGAAGAAGGCCGCTGGCCATGACCGGGCTGCTGTAGAGAGTGATGTCCTCAGCCTGATCATAGACCTGGCGCACCACCCAGCGGGCCGACGGCGGGCCGTCACCGGAGCGGTCCTCGCGCCATGCCGACCACAACCGGAGCTGATCCTCTGCCCGGGCATGAAGGGTCCCGGCCACCGGATACCAGTTCTCCGCCGTTTCACGGTCGATGTCGTGCTCACGGTTCTCGTCAAACCCTTTCTGGAATTCGTCCACCAGGGCATCGAGCTGGCGGGTCAGTGTCGCCGTCGCCGTGGCCGCTTCATCCGCCAGACCCGCCAGCACTTCCGGAAGCTCGCCGTCAGGATAACGCCAGCGCCCATTTCCACGGTCATCGGCATTCTCCCAATCCGTGTTCCCGGTGATGTCGTCAAGGACGCGTTGTAGAATCGGGTCCAGATCCCGCGCCGCATCACTGATCCTCGTGACCGTTTTCGCGGCCTGAGAGTCCGGTGCGAGCCAGGGCTGAAGCTTCGTCAGGATCTGGGACAGTTGCTTCAGCCAGCTCCGGGTTCCACCGAGGCTGACGGAGGCGGCAAAATGCCCCAGCGCCTTTTCGGGCAGATGGTGCGCCTCATCGAAGATGTAGATGGCGTCCTCGGGTTTGGGCAGGATCGCACCGCCCCCAAGCGCCAGATCAGCCAGCACCAGATCATGATTGGCGACGATGACGTCGGTGTCTTCCAGACCATCCCGGGCCTTGAAGAACGCACAGCTGTCAAAATAGCTGCAGTGCCGGTTGGTGCACTGTCGGTGGTCCGTGGTCACCCGGCGCCAGGTTTCATCGGTGATGGGCTCCGGCCAGTGATCCCGGTCCCCGTCCCAGTGCCCGCTGGCATAGCTGGAGAGCATGTACTCAAGGAATTCCCGGGTGTCGCCGGAATCCTCATCGCCACGCCCCTCCAACAGCTCGAGCGGCATGGTCTCACTTTCGGTATTGCCCTCGTCATGGAGACGACCTTCCAGGCGGGACAGACACAGATAACGTCCCCGTCCCTTGGCAAGTGTCCAGTTGAAATCGAGCGACGCGTGCTGGCGAACATCGGGCAGATCCTTCTGGACGATCTGGTCCTGCAGGGCGACCGTCGCCGTCGAAATCACCAGTTTCTTCCCCAGAGCCTGGGCCATGGGAATGGCGGCCATAAGATACGCCAGCGTCTTTCCCGTGCCCGTGCCCGCTTCCACCACGCAGGCGGACGGCGGTGACGTCCGTTCGTCGCCATCGCTGGTAATACCGCCCAGGTACCGGGCGATCTCAGCAATCATCAGGCGCTGGCCGTAGCGGGCCCGGATCGACTTACCGGCAAGTACGTCGCGATACGCCTGCTGAATCTGTTGTTTAACCTCCTCCGAAAGCGCCTTCATTGGGGACTGCTCCAGTCCCGGACCACGCCGACCCGGAACCGCTCCCCATCGGCGAACAGAACCACCCCGTTTTCCGTGATGCCCTCCACCCGGACACCGGAGAACCGGTCCCCGGGTCGCAGATAATGGCCGTTGATCATCACGCGACGGGCATCGGGGTCGGACGCATACACATGGCTGCTGAAGCGCAGATCCGGAATGCCGCGCTGGAACGACAGCGGCATTTCATTCAGCGATGGCACCGATGCGGACGGCTGCCAGCCGGACCCGCCACCGTTTGAAGAGGCACTCGGGACAATCAGTGTCGGCTTGTCACCGGACGGCTGGTCCCCGGAGGTTTCAGTCGCCGCCGGTTCACTGACCGCTTGAGAGCCCGAACTGGCCCGCGGCGAGGGCACCGGGTCCGGTTCGTTCTCTTGTGTTTGCGGCGGACTCGCAGGCGCCGAAGAGACCGCCGTCTGTTGGTTCGCAGTCGATGTCACTGCCTGATCCGATGGTGGTGGTGAAGGCCTGGATTCAGACGATGGAGCCACCGGCGGGCGGACCTCTGCCCCCGTTGACGACGGCAGCAGGGAACCGGCCTCCGGCCAGAAAATCACGCCGAGAACCAGAGCATTGATCAGTAACGCCACTGCGACCCACACGACGCCCAGGCCACGCTTGCGCTTCGACCCCTGGGCCATCTGCAGCGGACGGTTAATATCCGGCACTTCGCCGCGACGGCGCTCCGCTTCGGACTTCTGCAGGGCATCGAGAATATACGACATACTATCCCTGCCCCCCCGGGCTCAGCCGCGGAACATTACGGCCCAGATCGCTGTTCATCCGGATCAGTGTGCGGGTGCCGGGAATGCCATCCGGTACCAGCCCGGCCTGCTGTTGATACCAACTCACCTGCTCCTCCATGCTGGCTCCCATCAACCGGTCGGCCTCATCGCCCGGCGCTTTCCCGGCGATCAATTCCATCAGACTGGCGGTCAACCAGGCCTCGCGGGACGGGCCTGCGCCGTCGGCGCGATCGGCCTTGTACGGCGGCATCCGCCAGATCACGGTGAAGTCGCCCAACCAGACCGCCTCGACCGCATCGAGAGGTAACGTCTGCTGACGGCTCCCCGCTCTCAACCGGACCGTGTCCTGCGTCATGGCGGTCGCCGTCAGGTGATGCGTGCGGCCATCGTCCGTAAACACCCGGAGCACGACCGGCCGATCCAGACGCCGGATGCGCCCCCAGTTGCCCTGCTGGTGAAGACACGACAGACCGCTGGCCTCGGCATGCCGGCATGCGCTGCCATCCCGGTTCTGCTGATAGTCGAGGTCCCACTCGGCGAGCAGCGTCTGATAGGCCGTGCCCCGGGAGGTTGCGTCATCCGGCAGGGACTGGATCCAGTCCGGCAGTGACCTCTCCGGGCGCTCCGGTTGTGAGTCCGCCACCGGTGGCCCACTGTTCGAGGCCTCCGTGGATTGACTCTCCGGCGTCGGGCTTTCTGCGATTTCAAGGGCGGGTATCGGTGGCTCTACGCGTTCAACGGTGCCGGAGAGAACGTGGGATGACCCAGCCGCAGCCTGCCCTTCCGGCTCCGCCGCGCTCAACATGGACTCCCCGAGATAGCCGAAGAGCGATGTCGTCAGGACCGCCATCAGCGCGATACCAGCCACTAACGGCCCGATCCGGCGCAGTGCCGTTGATGATCCCCCGGGGGCATCGAGCACTTCCCGGCCGGCCTGACGGACATGATGCGCTTCCACTTCATGAACGCCTTCCGCGTAAGCTCCCAGTAGCGCGCGATCACAAATCAGATTGATCAGCCGGGGGATACCGCCACTCAGACGATAGACAACCTTCAGCGCCCGGTCGGAAAAAAACTCAGAGCGTTGACCGGCAACCCGCAGGCGATAGCGAACGTAGGACGGCAGCTCTTCCCGACTGATGGCCGCCAGGTGGTATCGCGCCGTGACCCGCTGGGAGAGCTGCCTCAGCTCCTTTCGGCCCAGCATGTCACGGAGTTCCGGCTGCCCGAGAAGCACAATCTGGAGCAGTTTCTTTTCAGCCGTTTCCAGATTGGTGAGAAGCCGTAGCTGTTCCAGCACATCGGCTGACAGGTTCTGCGCCTCATCGATAATCAGAACCGGATGGCGGCCCTCGGCATGGGCCGAAAGAAGGTGCTCGTTGATGGCGTCGATCAGGTCCCGGATCGTGCCATCAGCGGCGTGCTCAATCCCGAACTCACGACAGATGCCGGACAGCAGCTCCGGTGCGGAAAGACGGGGATTGAGGATCAGCGCAATGTCCACATGATCAGGGACATTGCCAAGAAATCCTCGACAGACGGTGGTTTTACCGGTACCGACTTCCCCGGTGATCACGATGAAACCACCCTGCCCCTGAACCCCATAGAGCAGGTGTGCCAGCGCTTCCTTATGGCGCTCGCTCAGGTACAGATAGCGGGGATCGGGCGCAATCGAGAACGGCGGTTCCCGAAAGCCGAAGAAGTCATCGTACATGCGTCGGGTCAGATCGAGGTGACGAGAAACAGACCGATGATACCGGGCCCACGACCGCTTTGTCATTAAAGCCGGGTAACGCTCTTCACCCCATCAGAAGGCCGCGTCCGACCAGCGGCAGGGGTTTTCAGAGGGTCCCTGATGCTCGCCCAGACTCCTAGAAGTCCTCAAGCATCAGATCGTCGTCACCCTCAGTGAACGGGTCTTTCTCAATTTTTCCATCATTGATGAGGTACTCACGACGCTGGAGGTAGGCGTTCCGAATAAAACTGTAGTCGTCCCCGCCACCAAGGAAGCCCTCCGCCGCAATCAGGTCCGCCCGGGTATCCACAATCTGAAGGCCCCGCAGGTACCAATGTTCCGGTTCCTCGATGTAGTCCCAGGAGCTGGGCATGACCGCAAATTCCCCGGCCAGACCGGCCGCATCCCGACCGGTCGACGGTCCGAGGAACGGCAGCATGATGTACGGACCGGAATCCATCCCCCAATAACCCAGTGTCTGACCCAGATCCTCAGGCCGTTCCGGAATGCCAAACACCGTCGCCACATCAATCAGACCACCCAGGCCAAACGTGGTGTTGTAGGTGAAGCGTCCAACGGCGACAACGGACGACTCCAGCTTACCCTGAAGCATACTGTTGAGGAGGTTCTCCGCTTCGCCAAGATTCGCGAACACATTGGTGATCGCCTGATCCACCAGATCCGGCGTCACGAACCGATAAGCTTTTGCGACCGGCTTGAGAAACCAGGTATCGACGAACACATTGAACTCATAGACATCCCGGTTCCAGTCTTCATAAGGGTCCTCTTCCGGCGCATCCTGCGCGTGGAGCGGACCCGCCAGCAGCAGAGCCGTGCTTGCCATCAGCACCGCTCGGGAGATAGCTTGTCTCATGAAATCCTTCCGTGATTGACCTCAGGTTGGAATGGACGACAATACGGTGCCGATTGGTTCAGTCGATTCCATTGTCGCTTATCAGGAGTCCTCAATGTCCGAGTTTGGCAATCTCGTCCACACCCTCACCCTGTCGCTGAGATGGGGAGACCAGGATTCATACGGCCACGCGAACAATACGGTTTTTTTCCGGTTTTTTGAAGAAGCGCGAATCACATGGCTCTCGGAAGCCGGCCTGAACACGCAGGCCGAAGGGACGGGGCCGATCATCATCAAGACCAGCGCCACGTTTCTCAGGGAGCTCAACTACCCCGCCAACGTGACCATCGAAACCTACGCGGGTAAAGCCGGCCGGACCAGCCTGGAGACCTGGCACCGAGTTCTCGATGCGGATTCCGGCGATCAGTATGGTGAAGGCGACGCCAAGATCGTGTGGTTTGACCACGAGACGCGGAGGTCCTGCCCCTTGCCGGACGAGCTCCGGAAACTGGCGGCGGAATAAGAGTCGCAAGTCGCAAGTCGCAAGTCGCAAGTCGCAAGTCGCAAGTGTCAGTCTGGCGGGTCCGCTTGACGGCTTGTCGTGCGTTTTGTCACAACCCGTTTCGTTCCTTTCGAGAGCTTACTCTGAACGGCGCTCACTTGCTTCTTGCGACTTGCCACTTTCGACCCGGCGACTCACCGCTTCTTGACCACCACATTCCCGATCGAGTAACCCGCACCGAACGAGCAGATAACGCCCATATCGCCGCTGGTCAGGTCCGACTGGTGGAGGTGAAAGGCGATGATCGAGCCCGCCGAACTGGTGTTGGCGTATTCGTCCAGGATCACCGGCGCTTCCTCGGTGGTCGCGTCACGGCCCAGGATGCGCTTCGCGATAAGCTGATTCATGTTCAGGTTGGCCTGGTGCAGCCACATGCGACGCAGCGCCGAGGCCTCAAGAGACAGGGCATCCAGATGGCTGTGGATGGTTTCGGCCACCAGCGGTGAGACTTCCTTGAACACCTTCCGCCCGTTCTGCACAAACAGTTTGTCCGGCTGGCCGATGCCGTCCTCATCCGCGCGGTTCAGGAAGCCGAAATTATTGCGGATATTATTGGAGAACTTCGTCTTGAGACGGGTGCCCAGAATGTCAAAGCCCTGCCCCGGCTCAACGCGGTCTTCCGACTCCACCAGTAGTGCCGTGCAGGCATCGCCGAAGATGAAGTGACTGTCCCGGTCCCGGAAGTTCAGGTGGCCGGAACAAATCTCAGGGCTGACCACCAGCACGCTTCTGGCCGCACCGGAGATGATCGCCGAGGACGCCGCCTGGAGGCCAAAGGTGGCCGAACTGCAGGCCACGTTCATATCGTAGGCAAAGCCGTCGATGCCAAGCGCTTCCTGAACCTCCACCGAAATGGCGGGGTACGGTCGCTGCATGTTGGAACAGGCCACAATCACGGCATCCACGTCACTCGCCGATCGACCGGCGGCTTCCAGAGCCTGATTCGCGGCATCCACCGACATCTCGCACTGGACACTGGGCTCATCGTTGGCCCGCTCCGGGATATGAGGGCACAGCCGTTCCGGGTCCAGGATGCCGTCACGATCGATCACATGACGGCGCTTGATGCCGGACGCCTTTTCGATGAATTCCGGTGATGAGGGCTGCAACGCGTCCCGCTCCCCACGCGCGATCTCATCGGCGTGTTGACGGTTATGGCGATCGACATACGCGTTGAAGGCCTTGACCAGGTCTTCATTGTCGATATAGGCAGGTGGCGTATAGAGCCCAGTGGCGCTGATGACCGCTTTTGTCACGAAGTCCCCCACAATGTCAGTGAAACGTCACGGCGTTTGCACCAAAGCGTAACACAACGCACCGGGCTTGGCCGCTCGCCAAAAGTCTACTGTCGAACCCGCTCCCACTGGCGCTCGAGGCGCTTAACCGATACCGGTACCGCGGTTCCCAACTGCTGGGCGAACCAGGAGACGCGGAACTCCTCAAGCATCCAGCGGTAATGGGTCAGTTCCGGGTCCCGGGTGCCCTGCTTGCGGTGATTCTCCAGGCGTGTGGCGTAACGGGACCAGAGCCCCTCGAACTGGTGCAGGAACTCCCGCTCATGCCCCATTTCCCGGGGCATCTTTTCGAGCCGGATGTCCGCCGCCTCCAGGTAGCGCGGAAAGCACGCCCACCACTCGTCTGGCGTCTGGACCAGAAATCCCGGAAAAACAAGTTGGTTCAGCTGAAACTTCAAGTCCGCCATGCTGTTGGCCATGGACAGCGGGATCTTGCCCTTCAGGGACTTCATCAGCTGATTGTGCGCTTTCATCATGCGGTGCAACCGCTCGGCACGCTCTTCCAGCGCGGGCACAAAGTCGCCCCGCCCCTGTTCGAGCACTTGCTCGAAGGCCTGTTGGTCCCGTGGCACGGCCCCGGAGAGAAAATGCGCCATGGCCCCTGCCAGCAGAAAGTCATCGTAGAGCTCACGCGCCTGGCCCAACGGCGCAAACAACAGCGCGGCTTCTTTCAATGCCGGAAAGGTTCGACCGGGGTCCGACAGGGTGTTGCCCATCCGGTTGAGAACCAGCCGGGCGACCGCCTGCCGATGGCTGTCACCGGCGGCCACGGGATCGAGAAAGCGGGTCGGACGGACGGCCCTCCCTTCATCCTCCAGCGCTGGCCAGACCTGGATTTCCATGCCGTGTTTCCGGGTCGTTTCGGACTCGGGCATGGCCCCGAACGCCCAGTCGGTCGCTGCGGATACCGTCTCCGCCCGGTCATCCTGCGGCGCATCCGCCAGTGCCTTTTCCGCCCGTTCATCCAGGCGTCCCTGCAACTCGGTCAGATTACGGCCTTCTGCAACCGTTTCCTCGCGGTCGTCCACGACGCGGATGTTCATACGCAGGTGATTCGGCAACTCCGTGGCGGGCCAGTCATCCGGGCGGATCGTGACGCCGGTCATTCGGCGCAACTGATCGGCCAGCTTTTCCGTCAGCGGTTCATTGCTCGGAGAGAGATTCTCGAGCGCGGCGTCCACGAAGTCCGGCACCGGCACAAACTGTCGCCGCAGGGACTTGGGCAACCCTTTGATGAGGTGAATGCATTTTTCTCGGAGCAGCCCCGGCACCAGCCACTCCACGCGATTGGAAGGCACCTGTTTCAGCGCCATGAGCGGGACGCGAAGCGTTACCCCATCGTCCTGTCCGGTCGGATTGAACTGATAGTCCAGCGGGTAGCGTACGCCCTCCCACTCCAGTTCATCGGGATAGGCATCATGCAGCCCTTCCTCCGGCTCGCGCTGAAGGATGTCCGCCTCGGTCAGCTCCAGCTGCGCCAGAGCGTCCTGATCCAGGGTTTTCCACCACTTCTCAAAGTGAGCCCCGCTGACAATCGACTCTGGCAGGCGCTCGTCGTAGAACGCCACCAGCGTCTCCTCATCCACCAACAGGTCGCGCCGGCGGGTCTTGCGTTCCAGATCCTCGACGGACTCCAGGCGCTCCTGATTGACCTGAATGAACGGCGCCCTGGTGTCGTAATCGCCCTCCACCAACGCCCGCCGGATGAACAGGTGCCGGGATTCCACCGGGTCGATCCGGGCGTAGCTGATCCGGCGGCGCGGCACCACGTCCAGCCCATACAGCGACACGCGCTCATACCCCACGACCTGGGCCCGCTTGCGCTCCCAATGGGGCTCAAAGTAGTGGCGGCGGACGACATGCCCGGCCAGCGGCTCGACCCACTCCGGCTCGATCCGCGCAATCATCCGGGCAAACACCCGGCTGGTTTCCACAATTTCACCGGCGACAATCCATTTTGGCGGTTTTTTCGCCACCTTGGAGCCGGGAAACAGCATAACCTTGCGATTGCGGGTCGCCAGGTATTCGCGCTTTTCATACTTCATGGCCACCTGGCCCAGCAGCCCCGCCAGAACCGCCTTGTGGATGGCCGGGTAAGAGGCATTTTCGGACGCGCCTTCCGGCATCAATTTCTGTTCTCTGCAGAGCAAAGTCAGTTGACGGTGAATGTCCCGCCACTCGCGCATGCGCATGTAAGACAGGAAATTCCGCTGACACCACTTGCGGAGCTGATTCTGGGACAACGCCTGGCGCTGTTCTTCGTGGGCATGCCAGACGTTGAGCAGGGTGTTGAAGTCCGACTCCGGATCGTTGAACGGTGCGTGGGCCTGGTCCGCCGCCTGTTGCTTGTCCTGTGGGCGTTCGCGAGGGTCCTGGATGCTCAGACCGGCGATGATCACCAGCATTTCGGGCAGGCTCCCCTGCTCCGATCCCGCGACCAGCATCCGGGCGAGCCGTGGATCCACCGGCAGCCGTGCCATGGTCCGGCCCATCCGCGTCAGACGGCGTTTACGGTCTACCGCACCGAGTTCCTCAAGCAGCTTATAACCATCGTTGATCAGCTTGTTTTCCGGTCGCTCGAGGAAGGGGAAATCCCGAATGTCACCCAGCCCGGAGACCGCCATCTGCAGAATGACCGACGCCAGATTGGTACGAAGGATTTCCGGGTCGGTAAATTCCGGTCGGCTGACAAAATCATTCTCGTCATAGAGCCGGAAACAAATGCCCGGCGCCACCCGGCCACACCGACCCTTGCGCTGATTGGCGCTGGCTTGGGAGATCGGCTCCACGGGCAGCCGTTGAATCTTCGAGCGCACGCTGTACCGGCTGATGCGCGCCACGCCGGTGTCGATCACATAGCGAATGCCCGGCACCGTCAGTGAGGTTTCCGCCACGTTCGTGGACAGCACGATCCGTCGTCCCGGATGCGACTGGAAGACCCGGTTCTGCTCCCGATTGCTTAGCCGGGAATAGAGCGGCAGAACCTCCGTGTGGCGAAGGTCGGCATGACGCAGCTCTTTGCTCAGTTCCCGGATTTCCCGTTCACCCGGCAGGAACACGAGCACGTCACCGGGCGGCTGCTTCTCCGCCCGCTCATAGTCCTCGATCTCCGACATGACGTCGACGACCGCGTCCGGCCAGCCCTGGTCCCGGTCGTCACCCTCGCCCGCCAACGGACGGTAGCGCACGTCGACCGGGTAGGTTCTTCCGGAGACCTCCAGCACCGGCGCGTCGTGGAAGAACTGACTGAACCGGTCGACCTCTATCGTGGCTGAGGTAATGATGACCTTCAGGTCCGGTCGCCTGGGCAACAGCTTCCGCAGGTAACCCAGCAGGAAATCGATGTTGAGGCTGCGCTCGTGTGCCTCATCAATGATGATCGTGTCGTACCGGTCGAGAAACCGGTCGTGCTGGATTTCCGACAGCAGGATGCCATCGGTCATCAGTTTGACCAGCGTGTCCGGCGACGAGCGATCCGTAAACCGAACCTGGTAACCGATCCGGTTGCCCACCGATTCACCCACCTCCTCGGCGATCCGGTCCGCCACACTACGGGCGGCAATCCGGCGGGGCTGAGTGTGGCCGATCAGGCCGCGTTGCCCCCGTCCCGCTTCAAGACAGATCTTGGGGATCTGGGTGGTCTTGCCGGAGCCGGTTTCCCCGGCAATGATCACCACCTGATGATCGGCAATCACCCGACGGATGTCCTCTACCCGCTCAGAGACGGGCAACACATCCGGATAGCTCAGCGCCGGGACCAAGTCCGCACGTCGTTCACGCTCGGTTCGCCCCGCCGCCAGCCATTTGCCGATATTGGCCCGATCCTTGTCTCCGGGCTGGCCACGATGGCGGGCCATGCATTTTTTGATGCGCGCGGCCATCGGCTGACTGATCACCGGCAGCCACTCATCAAGCAATGCCTGGAGCGGTTTTCCGTTCTCGGGGAGGGAATCGGGAAGCTGATTCATGGTCGGCTCGGTCATACTCTGAGATCATCAAAAAAGCCCCATCCGGCGGCCGGACAGGGCTTCTGGGTTCGCGCCGGGAACCGGATCAGGCGCTCTTCTTCTGGTCCTCGTCCCGGAGCTCGCGACGCAGCACCTTGCCCACATTGGTCTTCGGCAGCTCGTCACGGAACTCGAAGTGCTTGGGCACCTTGTAGGCCGTCAGGCGTTCGCGACAGAACTCCTTAAGCTCAGACTCGCTCAGGTTGCTGTCGTTAACGACCAGGAAGACCTTGACGGCTTCGCCGCTCTTGTCATCCGGAATGCCAACCGCGGCGCACTCGACCACTTTCGGATGCGCGGACACCACATCTTCAATCTCGTTCGGGAACACATTGAAGCCGGACACGATAATCATGTCCTTCTTCCGGTCCACGATGCGCAGGTACCCGTCTTCCTGAATCAGCGCCACATCACCGCTGCGGTAGTAGCCATCATCGGTAAACGACTTGGCCGTGTCCTCTGGGCGCTGCCAGTACCCCTTCATAACCTGCGGGCCTTTCACGCACAGCTCGCCGGGTTCACCAAAGGGCGTTTCATTGCCTTCATCGTCAATCGTCTTGATCTGGGTTCCGCAGATCGGCAGGCCGATCGTACCCAGCTGGATCGCGCTTGGCGGGTTGAAGCTGACAACCGGAGAGGTTTCCGTCATGCCATACCCTTCGGTGATCTCACAGCCGGTCACGTCCTTCCATTGCTTGGCGGCGGAACTGGTCAATGCCATGCCGCCCGACGCCGTCATCTTGAGGGCGCTGAAGTCGAGGTTTCTGAAGTCCTCATTGTTGCAAAGCGCCACAAACAGCGTATTCAGGCCAAGGAACGACGTGAACCTATGCTTCTTGAGCTCGCCAACAAAGCCGTCGATATCACGCGGGTTGGGAATCAGCACGCTGTGGGCGCCGGCTTCCAGCATGATCCCGCAGTTCAGCGTAAAGGAATAGATGTGGTACAGCGGCAGCGGCGCGATAACGACTTCCTTGCCTTCCTCCACAGTGTCTTCCAGCATCGGGCGGGTCTGGATCAGGTTCGACACGAGATTGCCGTGGGTCAGCATGGCGCCCTTCGCGACGCCGGTCGTTCCACCCGTGTACTGCAGTACCGCGATGTCCTCACGGTTGACCGTCGCCCGGCTGAACGAGGCTTTCGCGCCGGCTTTGAGAACGTCAGGCAGGCTGTGGGCATTCGGCAGGTTGTAGTCCGGCACCATCTTCTTGAGATGCTTGACCGCCAGATTCATCAGCGTCCGCTTGAGCGGCTTGTGCATGTCGGCCAGCTGGGTGACGATCACATGCTCAATGCCAGTGTGGGGGATCACCTTCTCGGCGTTATCCGCCATGTTGGCCAGAACCACCAGGGCCTTCGCACCGGAATCGTTGAACTGGTGCTCCATTTCACGCTGGGTATACAGCGGGTTGGTGTTTACAACGATGAGTCCGGCGCGCATGGCACCGAAGACGACCACCGGGTACTGGGTGACGTTCGGCATCTGTACGGCGATTCGGTCGCCCGGCTTGAGATTCGTCTTGTTCTGAATCCAGGCCGCAAAGTTCCGGCTCTGTTCATCCAGGTCCCGGTAGGTGAGCGTCACACCAACGCCACTGAACGCCGGCAGATTCGCGTACTTCTTAACGGCCGAGTCAAAAACCTCGACCATCGTGGCGTATTTGTTGACGTCGATGTCGGTGTTCACGCCGGGTGGGTATTTATCCTGGTAGAACTGGTCCAAATCCATCACACCATCTCCTGAGTTTGCCTTTTGTGCTTATCGTGACTGTGGCTTGAAACCCCTGAACATTGCCCGGTTGACGCCCTTTTCAGTAACGGCCGTGCGCAGGCTGGCTGTTGGAAGGGATTTCCCAAGATCGAACGGTATCGCCCCCAGGCACCGGGCAGCATCCCGGAACCAGAGCCGGAGCGCTGTCATCCGGCTCCGGCGTTCGTGTTGTTATCGTAACCTCAGGAGCCTGCGAGGTAGACGGTCGCACCGCTTCGACCACCCCACTGCGGCCACTTTTGAGCGCTCATTGTCGTTACACAGAACCACCATGCGCCTCAAATGACCGTCAGAATAATCTCGCCGCCGGACGATCTTGCCTGGCACGATTTCCACCGCCCAGACTCCTGAAACAAGCACTGGCACCGTCAGCCCGTTTGACGAGGTGTCGGCGTCAGCGCCTGGTTAAACGGCGCAAGAATACCAGTTTTCGTCATACAGAGGTAGGAGGGGCAACCGGCCATGCTTGCCCGGCGCCGGGAGTGCCAACCATACTGGTCCGGTTGCGATATGAGGGAGACGAACATGGAACAACTCGAAAACATCACCTACAACGAACTGTCGGTCGGTGACAGTGCCACCTTCAGCCGGACCCTGACCGAGCGGGAGCTGTTGCTGTTCGCCGCCGTGTCAGGTGACGTGAATCCAGTGCACCTCGACAGTGAGTTTGCCGCGAACAGCCTCTTCGGTGAACGGATTGCCCACGGGATGTGGAGTGGCTCGTTGATCTCGGCGGCATTGGCGACCGTTCTCCCCGGTCCCGGCACCATTTACCTCGGCCAGGACCTGTCCTTCCGCCAGCCGGTCCGATTGAATGACACGCTCACAGTGACGCTAACGGTTGCCGAGAAGAAACCCAAAAACCGGGTCATCATTGAATGCGTCGTGACCAATCAGAACGGTGAGGCGGTGACACAGGGCAACGCGACCGTTCTCGCGCCCTCGGAGAAACAGAGCGTAGACGCCCCCCGTCTCCCCGAGATTACCATCGAGAACGATGCGGGCTAGGAGTCTTTCTCTTACCCTCATGAGGGCAGGAACTCATAGGAGAAGCGAACCGTGCGTTCCTCAACATCCGCCTTTCCGAAGTTGAACAGCCTGACCCGGTTGACGATTTTCTGCTCCAGGGTCGGGCTATCCAGCTCCGAACGGACAATTCGGCAGTCGGAAACCTGTCCGTTCGGTTTGATCACCACCTCCAGCATCACCTCGCCGGAAAGCGAGGGGTCCCGACGAAGCTGCCGGTTGTAGAGCGCGTACAAGACGGACTTCCGACGATCAAACGTGCGTCGGATGTCGTTCATGGGCCGCTGTCCCGGTCCACTGACCGACGGCTCTGCGTCTGGCGCGGGCGCGGACGCTGTGGCCGATGGCTCGTCCGGTGCCTCCACCGTCCTGGTCTGGTGCTCGGCCAGAGCCACTGTCTCCTGAGCGGCGGCCCCGTCGTCGACACCATCGCTGCCCTGCGTCACATCCCCGGGCTCACCCGGGCTTTCTGCGGACGCGTCGGCCGTGTCGACGTTCGCCTTTAAGTGCTCACTCCCCGAGTCCTCTGGCGATTCCAGTTCCTGCATGGCCGACAACTGATCCTGCATGGCGAGAAGCCCGGATTGGGAAGCACGTTCTCGGGCTTGCGAAACCGTCTGCTCCGTGGATGAATCCTCCGCCGGCTCCGGGGGTGTCTGGGGTCGCTCCACGACGGTTGGCTCTGCCGGTTCCGGTTTTTCGGTGGGTTTGGGCTCCGGTTCCGGTTCGGGCTCCGGTTTGGGTTCGGGCTCGGGCGTCGATTCCAGCAGTCGCGCCTGTTGGGGGTCCGGTGTGTCAACACGGGCGGGACGGGGGTCCGGTAACTCCAGCCGGGGGATCCAGAGCGCCGCTGGCAGGAACAACAGAAACAGAACGGTCAGGCAGACATAGAGGCGCCGGGATTCGCCGGGCTCCGGCTGCCAGGGGAGCCGGGTCGCCCACGCGGTATCCATAGACGACGGACGCGCGACCGGATCAGCCACGGGCAGCCTCCCCACTGTCCTGGCGGGCCTGAACCGCCAGCCGGACCTGACGGTACTCGGCGTCCACACAGGTCTGCATGATCCGGCGAAGGCGGCGGTACTCGGTGCCGCGGTCCGCCATGACGGTCACCGCCAGCCCTGCCTCGGGAATGTTCCCCTTGGGGCCACGGCGATCAGAGAGTGCCTGGTACAGACCGTCAATCCGGTCACCGGCCGACGAATCGGCATCCAGGCGGGCAACAGAGCGCCCCTGAATCAGGATGGTATCGCCGACCACTTCCACCACCAGCGTCTGCTCTGGTGACTCGCGGGATTCAGAGACCGGCAGCGCCACATCCGCAGCCTGTTGCATGACCTTCACGTCCGAGGAGTTCACCATCAGGAAGAACACCAGGATGGTGAAAATGTCCATCAGGGACACAAGATTCAGGCCACCGGCCCGGTGCATGCGATTGTAGTGGCGCTCGATTCGGCGGGCGCGTCGGGACCGCTTCATGGCTGACCTCCCTGCTCCGCCAGTTGCACCTCATACCCCTCCGGGGCGTCCGCCAGCGAAACGTCGGGAAACAGTTCCGCCTCGACCTTGCTGGCGACGACCACAGCCGGCCGTGAGCGCACGTGATCCATGGTTGTCACCAGCGTCTGATAATCCACCGAGGGTGCGACGCGCAGTATCAGATCGCGTTTCTCCGGCATTCGCTGCTTGATCTGAGCCAACAGAGACTGAACCCCATCAAAGTCCTGACCGTCGACATTCGGAAAGGCCCGGATCAACCCCCGTTCACTGTCGGCCACTTCCATACCAGAGGGCGTCAGGACCACTTCGAGCTGAAAGGCCTCCGGTTCGGGTGCTTCCCCGGCCGGCATCCCGGGGAAGTCCAGCTCAATCATCCGCACCTGGGTGAACACCATGCCCAGAAGCAGAACAGGCACAAGAATGATCATCAGGTTGAGGAACGCGGTGATGTCCAGGTCCGGGTTCCCCTGGAGCCGGCGATGTCGGCGTCTCATAGGCGTCGTCCAGACTGTCCGTCAGGCGTTCTGCGGATTGTTCTCGGAAATGATGTTGAGCAGTTTGACGCCCGCCATCTCGAAACTGTCGACAATCTCGTTCGTCCGGGTCTGCAACAGGGCATGGAAAAGCAGTAGCGGGATGGCGGACATCAGGCCAAACGCGGTGGTGTTCATCGCCACGGAAATGCTCTCAGAGAGCATGGTCGCCTTTTCGGCGGGGTCCGCATTGGCAACCGCCGTGAATGCGGCGATCAGGCCAATGATCGTCCCCAACAACCCCAACAGTGTGGCGATATTGGCGAGCGTGGCCAGATACTGAGTGCGCTTCTCAAGCCGGGGCAACACTTCCATCAGGCCCTCTTCCATGGCGTATTCGATCTCTTCACGGCGGTGATCGCCAAGCAGCCGGCCGATGCCGGCACCAACAACCGAGGCAATAGCGCTGTTGGAATTGTTGGCCGCCGTCATTGCACGCTGCCAGTCCCGCTTCTGCATCAGCGGCAGAATGCCCCGCTCAAACGCCCGGCGGTTCGCGCGCCGGACCTGGCCGAGGTACAGAAACCGTTCTAGGGCGATCGCAAGACCAATCAGCAACACGACCGCAATCGGGTACATGAACGGTCCGCCGTTCTGAAAAAAGCGTAAGACGGTTTCCAGCATAACCAGTGCTCCGACGTCTGAATGTGCCTGAATTCCCGTCACAGGACGGGCTCGTTGTTGTTATTTGGGTCGTTGTTATTTGGACAGTTGTCCGGAATCGAGCGTGCGACGAAAGGACCGGTGGCGCCGGAACGCCTCCGGATCGACCGTCTCAAGCAGATTCCCTGCCCGGGGCGACAGGGGCTCACGCTCGTTCCGGCGGATGGTCGGTGGCTGCCACGGCAGGATATGCAGCACCCGTGGGGACTCGTCAGCCGCCCGGATGGCAATCCCCTCCACCCGCAGCGCCTTGCGCGCATCGCTCCCCCGTTCCGCAACCGGCGCCTTCCCGGTGCCACTCTGTCCATCCGATGCCTGAACGCCGAACGGTACGATCGTTCCAAACAGAACCAAGAATGCCAGCCTTCGCCCGGCCCGTCCGCGATGGAATTCAAAGAATTGCATGCCTGCTCCTAGTTGATGCGCCGTTCAAGATCGGCGATCCAGCCCGACACAGTGGCGTCCTCACCCGAGCGCAAGGTCTGATAACGTCTGTAGTGGGACAGCGCCTGCTCAAGCTCCAGCAGGTGCAGTTCCAGAAGCACCGCCAGGTTGTAGTGAAGCCGCGCCGAACCGGGGTGCCAGCGAAGCCCCTGCTCGAGCCAGCGCCGAGCCTCCTCGAACCGGCCCCGCTGGCGCTCCAGCAGGGCCAGGTTATTCAGTGCCAGACGTTGGCCCGGGTCGATGGTCACAGCATCCCGGTAGAGCGCGATTGCTCTCTCCCGCCGGCTCTGTTGCTGTCGCACCCAGCCCATCCTCGCGATCACCGATGCGGCATCAGGCCGTTCGGCATGGAGTTGCTTCAGGTGCGCCAGGGCGACGTCATAGGCATTTTGACTCACGGCTTCCCGGGCCTGACGTTCCAACGCGGCCTGTGTCTCTGTCAGCGGTTCCGTGCTCGGGCGTGCCTGAGACGCCTCCGTTTTGCTGGCGGTGCCAGAGCCGCCACCCCCGGTCGCTGCGCATCCCGACAGCAGTATCGGTATGAGCACCAACCAGACCACCCAACCATCACGACGCATCGTCCTCTCCTGCCGGTTGCCAGCTCATCCAGCGCACGTCCCGCTGATAGCGAGCGGGGAACAGGGTCGCCAGAGCCTCAATGCTTCGTTCAATCCAATCATCGTGAACACCGTTCGCCAGTCGTCCATGATTGCGCTCGTGCAGCGCGATCGCCTTCTCCTCAAACGGATAGGCCTGTTCCTCCAGCAGAATGCGATACTGGGACTGTTCCAGATCGTTCAGCTCCGCGGGGACCGGCGAGGCCATGATGTCCGCCGCCAGCGTCCGGTAGAGCTCCGCCCGGCCGTAAAGCGCTCGGGACTGCACCGTGGCATCGCCGAGTCGTCCCGCCTGGCGAAACCGCTTCAACGCCGTCTCCAACGCCGCCCGTTTGCCTTCAAGCGACGCCTGGAGTGGCGGCTCCAGCGTGATGGACGCCATAGTGGTTGCCGCCTCATCGGCCATGAACAAAGCGGCCTGCGACGCCCATGCCAGCGTTTCCTGGCTATGCCAGTCGCTGGCCAGCTCCCGTTCGAGCAGCGCTGCCCGATACGGACTCGAGCCCGAGTCATCAGCGGTTAGCAACCGATGCCGCAGCGTCTGCCGCTCCACGTGCTGCTCGGCGGTCCGGGCGGTCGGCGTTGCCTCGAGGTAATCGCCATAAATGACCAGTGCCCGGTTCACCTCGCCACCCTTCTCCAACAACCGGGCGGCCGCAAGGCGTTCCTTCCAGGGATGGTCGGATTCTGCCGCCCCCGCCAGCATTATGTTCGCGGCTTCGATGGGCTGGCCGGACTGACGATAGGCGTAGACCAGCTTTTCACGCGCCGATCCGGCCAGTTCGTGGGTCTCGTGGCGGCGGGTGAACCGCTCCAGTGCGCCAATGGCCTGCTCCCACTGTTGGGCGGCCAGCATCGCGGCGGCCGCATCGTGCCGCGCCGTGACAGTCAGCATCCCGGAGGCCGCCACATCGGCGGCCCGTTCGAACAGCGCCACCGCAGCCCCCGGCTGACCGCTCTTGCGCTCGGCCTGCGCCTGCCGGTGCAGGCTGGTGGCCAGCCGGTCCTGGATGGTCGTGGTATTGGTCTTTTCGGACGCCTGCCCAGCCAGTGCCAGGGCGTTGTCGTAATGCGTGGCTGCCGTCTTCCAATCCTCGTCGGCAAAATGATGCTCAGCCATGACCAGGTGGGCTGAGCGGCGTGCCGCAATCGAGGCCGTCCCGTTTCCGGTGACCTGGGTCGCTGTCGTCAGGGCGCGATCGGGAAATCCGGCCGCCACGAGCCGCTGTGAAAGGTCGGCCTGAAAATCCGGGCCCCTCGTGTCCTCCGGGAACCGGCGCGTAAACCGCCGGGCGGCGGACATCAGTTGGTCCGCCTCGGCCACCTCGGCAATGCCCTGCCCGGCTATCAGCTTCTCGCGACGCGTCTTCAGGCCAGCCCAGGCCGCATCGGCCGCCTCGCGGTAGCCCGGATGGCGGTACGCCGCCTTGTCGTAAGCCGTGACCGCCAGCGCCAAAGCGCCACCCTGATACCAGGCGTCGCCCGCCAGACGCCGCCACTCACCGGAATCCTCCGGTGCCCGGTCCGCCAGACGGTCATAGAATCGGGCGGACTGCCGGAATCTCCCGGCCTGCACTTCCGAACCCGTGCCAGCGCTGGCATAGAGACGGTCCGCGACATTCCTGGTGACGCGACGCCACTGCGATTGCTCATCGGCTGGTAGTGAACGGTAGGCGGAAGACGGCATAAACGCCTCCGCATAGTCCTGTCGTGCCTGTCGGGCTTCCTCCGGGAAACGGCCACTCTCCCAGATGCGCACCAGCTGACGGTACATTGCCGGCGTCCGCGAGTGATCCGGTTTCTTTTCGATGAATGCCCGGGTGACTCTGGCGCTGTCGCTGTAGCGCTCCCGGGACAGGTGGAAATCCGCCAGGCGGTCATACAACAGGACGTCCCAGTGCCGATCACCCGTCGTCGCCATCCATTGTTCCAGACTGGCAACGCCCTCCCGCCGGGAGGCCATAATCGCCAGAATCCGGAAGGAATCCTCCACCAGGTTGGCGGCGCCCCCCTTCAGGGACTCGAAGCCGTCCGAACGGGCATACCAGTCATCGAGTACGCGCAGGAACGCAACGCCGGCCGATTCGGATTGCCCGAGCTTGAACTGACTCCACCCCACCATGTACCGGGACTTATCAACCAGTTCCTGACGGGCATCCCCCGCCAGGACCCGCTGGTACCCGCGGAGGGCTCTCTGGTATTCCCCCTCGGAGAAGGCCGACTCGGCGATTCGGAAACGCGCTTCCGGAGCCAGCCCGGAGTCAGGGTAAAGGCCGACAAGCTGCTCCAGACGGTCGATGGACTCCGAGTCCCGACCGACAAAGGCATGCGCTTTGGCGGTCTGGTAAAGCAGCTCATCGAGACGACCGTGATACACGCCCGAGCTGGCAATTGACTCGTAACTGTCGAGCGCCTCTCGGTAGAGAGCCACTTCCTGCTCCACCGGCAATGACAGGTCCTGACCGGACAGCGAGTACAGATTGTTGAGACGGTGTAACGCGTCAATCCGGACCTCCGGATCGTCGGCCTCTGCGAACAACGCCCGGTAACGGCGAATGACTTCCTTGAGGGAAATGTCCGGCAGGGGCTGAGGCTCCATTCGGAGAAAAACGGGACGCATATCGGCGATGGTCTTGCCGTCTTCATTGAGCGTCAGTTCGAAACTCTGGGCCGTCACCGCCATCGGCAGAGCCAGACAGACGGCCAGACAATACCGGAGAGGCCAGCGTGCGATCATTCGGCCTCCCCGCTGTTCTGTTGGTGATTGCGGATCGCCAGGTCCTCATAGATCCGGGCGATCTGCTGTTCGGACGCGTCCAGCGTCTCGGCCATGCGCACCGTCTGGTCGCCAAGAAACGCGATCAGGTCCGAATCCAGCGCCGACTCGGCGCGCTCGACAAGCTCATCGGCTTGTCCGAGCAGATGGTCCACCCGAGCGGCTGCCTCATTCACCCGCTTCAGCAACGCCTCGAACCGGGCGGGAGCGCGATCAAGACGTCGTGTGAACGCAGCCTCACTGTCCCGGGCCGCCGCGAGCGATTGCTCAACACTGGAAAGCGCTTTTTCAAGCGCCCGGCTGGACAGTTCAAATTGCTCCTGTGCCCGCCACTCAAGAACGCCCTCAAGCCGTCTGATACGCCGGGTCGCCTGCTCGGGGAGATCCCCGGCCGATTTCATGCGCTCCACGGTTGCCAGCTTCCGCGCCAGCGCCCCACTGACCACCACCCGACTGCGTCCATTGGCAACGGCGTCCTCGAGTGTCTGACGGGCCTCTTGAACACGCCGACTGAGCGTTTCAATCCGTTTTCGGATCCGCGTCATGCGATCCGATCCCTGCCTCTGAAGGACCTGCTCCAGACGGTCCTCCAACATGGTTCTGAACGTCTGAAGTGTCTCCTTCCGCCTCTCCAGGGACTGCCGGATGCGTCGCCCTTCCCGCACCCGACGCACGCGCTGCTGATGCTCACCGGACTCCAGGTAGCGCAGCAGGTAGGCAAGCCTGGGGCGCGCCAGCCCCTTGGTATCCTCCAGAAACCACTCAACGTCCTCGCCTCCGACCGTACCGACGAGGGCGTTGTAGGCGCCATCCGAGCGCACTTCACCAATCAGTTCCTCCAGCGTGACCTGCTCGCCGCGAAACGCCGAGATGGCCTTGAGGTAGGCCTCACCCGCCTGCCCCGGGTAACCGCTGGCGTCATACGCCCGACCCATCCCCAGCATGGCTTCGGCAGCGCCCGGGAAGGCCAATGGGAACTTCCTCGCCCGGTGCCATGACTGCATGGCGGCGCGTTGATTGTCCCGGCGCGCGTGAGTCAGTCCATGGAGCCACAGAGCCTGTGGGCTGCGGTAGTCCCGGAGCGATACCTGTTCGAGAAACCCCGCTGCCTTTTCCGGCTGATCCGACCGCAGTGCCATCAATCCTGCGGTCATCAGGGTGCGCTGGCGCAGGTCGGCCGCTCCCGACGTTCCCTCGGCACCATTCAGCATCGACAGGGCGACGCGGAGCGCGATAAGACTTCTCGACGGCGCTCGGTCAACCCGTCCATAGGCAATCCCGAGGTTGAGGTATCCCAGAGCCGCCCAATAGCCGTCGGGCATCCTGGCCAGACGGCGGCCCGCCCGATCAAAGGCTTCATCGGCCATATCCCGGATCGCCAGCCGATAAGTCGCTTCCTCAGCGGAAACACCAGTGCCTTTGGCCAGTGTTTCAAGAACGGATGTCTGCTCCACGGCGGGCATGCCGCCCAGGGAATCGACGAGCGCCTGCCGCCCGGTCTCTGGCAACGCGCGGTGGCGCAGCCTGTTCATGAGGGTGTGTCGGGCTTCCGCTTGCCGCCCGATGGCCGCCTGAGCGCGGGCAACAATCGTCTCGCCTTCGGGCGTCGAAGAAGCCCAGCGCAAGGCGCGCGCCGGTTCGCCTGTGTCCAGCCACCAGAGCGCGAGCGGATCACGCAGCGCCTCGGGGACACTGGCCACTGCTTTGCCGGCCAGCGGCAACCACAACACCAGACAGAGCCCGAGCCAGCTTCCAACGTGCCGAGCGACCATGGTGTCTACTGCCACTCCTGCAGCTCAAATGTCGGCTCGCGGCCGGGCTGATCCGCATCCACTACCAGCTGGTACTGAGCCTGGTCACTCCCTTTGCTGATCCGGAATTCGGATTTCTTCCGGAAGTAGTGGCTGTCGTCGCCCTGTCCGTTCAGTACCGCGCTGAGCGTGTGCTCGCCCGCTGGCAAATTGCCCAGGTAAAGGCGCTGCACGCCACCGCGTGCCAGGGCCTGACGTTCACGCTCCGTATAGAGATGGGAAACTGCTTGGCGACCGTCGATCTGTAGCTCGACCGAATCAAGACTGAAGCCTTCGCCGGCATCCACCGACAGATAAACGGCAACCTGGGTGTTGGCCGGATGGAGAATATCTTCTTCCAGCTCGAACAGTGTCTGGTTGAGGGCGGCCACATCGCCTTTGAGGTCCGCAATTTGCTGATCCAGTGACTCCGCACGCAGTGATGAGGTCAGGACCAGGAGCGACAGTGCAGCGACGAAAAGAGGCAGGCGCATGGATGGCGTTTCTCCTTCTGCCGGGCCAGCGCCGCGGTGCGGTAAAGGGCAACCGCAAGCACGACGATGGGCGGCAACACGGTGTTACAGGATGCAAGCAAGCGTAACACCGCGCTTTTCCCAGAAACGCTATCCATTTCACCAAACGCGGATTCCGTCACCGGGATTGTGAAAATGTGACGAAATCCGCGCCGGTGCGGTCCGTTGACCGGGTTTCTTCTACTTGCTGAGGTACTTCATGGCCGACTCAAGCCCCTCGATGGTCAGAGGGTACATCTCCTCCTCGGCGAGCTGACGGATCATGCCCATGGAGCCACCATGACTCCAATACGCCTCGGGAAGCGGGTTGAGCCAGACCACTTTGTTGAAGTGATCCTTCAGCCGCTGGAACCAGGTCGCACCGGCTTCCTTGTTCCAGTGCTCTATGGCACCGCCCGGATGGGACACCTCGTAGGGTGCCATACTGGCATCCCCGACGAAGATGACTTTGTAATCCGGGGTGTACTTGTGAAGGATATCCCAGGTGCTGGTGGTCTCGTTCCAGCGCCGGAGATTGTCTTTCCACACGCTTTCATAGATGAAGTTGTGGAAGTAGAAATACTCCATGTGCTTGAACTCGAGCTTGGCGGCAGAGAAAAGCTCTTCGCAGACCTGGATGTGCGGGTCCATGGAGCCGCCGACATCGAAAAAGAGCAGCACTTTCACTGCGTTGTGGCGCTCTGGCACCATCTTCAGATCGAGATAGCCGGCATTTCGAGCCGTCGAGCGGATGGTGTCGTCCATGTCCAGCTTTTCCGCCGCGCCCTCGCGGGCAAACTGGCGCAGCCGACGCATGGCCACCTTGATGTTACGGATACCGAGGGTGACGCTGTCGTCCAGGTCCCGGAACGTCCGCTTCTCCCAGACCTTGATCGCCCGGCCGTGGCGGCCGCCGTCCTGACCGATCCGGTAGCCCTCGGGGTTGTACCCATAGGCACCAAACGGAGACGTGCCTCCGGTGCCGATCCACTTGTTTCCACCTTCGTGACGCTCGTTCTGCTCTTCCATGCGCTTTTTGAAGGTTTCAATCAGTTCTTCAAGCCCGCCGAGGGATTCGATCTGGGCTTTTTCTTCCTCGGAGAGCTGTTTTTCGAATTCCTTGCGCAGCCAATCATCCGGAATGAGCTGGTCCAGCAGTTCATCCAGGTCTTCAATGCCCTTGAAGTAGCTGCTGAAGGCCATGTCGAACTTGTCATAGTGGCGCTCGTCCTTGACCAGGCACAGACGCGCCAGGTAGTAGAACGCTTCCATGTCCGCGAAGACCAGCTGTTGCCGCAGGGCATCAACCAGATCGAGGTATTCGCGAAGGCTGGCCGGAACCCGTGCCCGGCGCACCTCCATGAAAAAATCAATCAGCATGGGTCCTCCTGCCAGAGGCCGTGTCACGCACGGCGACGGGCCATGAACGCCAGTTTCTGAAGCAGATGCACGTCCTGTTCGTTCTTGACCAGAGCCCCGTAAAGCGGCGGCAGTGCCGAGCTGGTATCACCCTCCTGCAGGGCCTTGGCGGACAGTTCATCGGCCATCAGCAACTTGAGCCAGTCAATCAGCTCGGAGGTGGAGGGCTTCTTCTTGAGACCCGGAATCTTGCGAACGTCAAAGAAAATCTCCAGCGCATTGCGCACCAGCTCCTGCTGAACGCCCGGGAAATGCACATCAACGATTTCCTTCATCGTCTCATGCTCCGGGAAGGCAATGTAGTGGAAGAAACAACGGCGCAGGAACGCGTCGGGCAGTTCTTTCTCGTTGTTACTGGTGATGACAACGATCGGCCGTTGCTTTGCCTTCACTTCCTGCTGGGTTTCATACACATAGAACGACATGCGGTCGAGTTCCTGCAACAGATCGTTCGGGAACTCGATGTCCGCCTTGTCGATCTCATCGATCAGCAGCACCACCTGCTCGTCGGCCTCAAACGCCTCCCAGAGTTTGCCTTTCACGATGTAGTTACCAATATCGTGAACCCGGTCGTCACCCAGCTGCGAGTCCCGCAGACGCGACACCGCGTCGTATTCGTAAAGCCCCTGCTGCGCCTTTGTGGTGGACTTGATGTGCCAGGTGATCAGGCGGGTGCCAAGGCCCTGAGCGATTTCTTCGGCCAGCATGGTCTTGCCGGTACCCGGCTCGCCTTTGATCAGGAGCGGGCGTTGAATGCCGATCGCCGCATTCACGGCCATCTGCAGGTCGTCGGTGGCAACGTACTTCTCGGTGCCGGTGAATTTCATCGTTATCAGTCCTGTGTTGCTGTCGTGAATTCTTCTGGAACGGCGATGTCCCGTGGTATCCCGACGTCCGCTCTGATCGCGGACGCCTGTCAGTTATTACGGGAAGGCGGTGGCTCCTCTCCGTCATTCGATTCATCCCACGTCTTGGATTGCCCGGGCTGGGTCTCGTCTGAGGCAGATTTTGACTCGTCATCATCCAGATCTGGCAGATCATCAATATCCGACAGGTCGAAGTCCTCCAGACCGAACTCCTCGACGTTGCCCTCTTCGTCCGTGTCCAGGAGGGTATCGTCTTCCTCATTGTCCCTCAGCATACGGTCCAGTTCGTCAACGTCCCCGGCCGTCACGTCCGCTTCAGCAGTCGGCGCATCCGCCTGCCGCTCCGGGTCGGCTGCCGGTTGCTCGCTCTCCCCGACCGTTTCGCTGGCGACCGGCGGCTCCGGCTCGTCAGACTCAGCCACCCCGGCCTGCTCTGCTGGCTCATCGGCCGCCGGCGCGTCGGTGCTGTCGTCAAACTCGCCTGAGTCTTCAACTTCCTCGGACACCGTTGGCGGTTCCTCCGCAGACGCCTCCTCTTCAGACGCCTCTTCTGGCACCCCGTCAGTGCCGGAATCAGGCTCGTCAGCCGGTGTCTCGCCAGCGCCCGCTTCCGGTTCCGTGGCCTCGCTGGCGGGCTCCGGTTCGTCAGCCTCTGGTGGCTGCTCGGGCTCCGGCTCCGGCTCCGGTTCGGGATCCGGCTCTTCGCTCAGCGATTCGTCTTCTTCCGTCTCCGGAGTGTCACTGATAACCGGCGGCTCCTCGTCATTCGTCGAGCCATCCTCATCTGAGTGCTTTCGCCGACGCGCCACCATGACAGCACCGCCGACAACGATAAGCGCCCCTGCAACGCCCGCCGCGACCCAACCCCAGAAGGGCATCAATGGGTCATCCTCCGACGGCGTCGACGTCTCGTTCTCCGGCTCATCAGATGGTTCCGGCGACTCAGAGGCGTCTGCCTCCGTGGCCGCCGACTCCACCGGGTCGGACGCGTTGTCCGTCGACGGATCGGACGCAGGCGCCGGTTCCGATTCAGCTTTTTCGGGACTGCTCTCCGGTTCGTCGTCCGGTACGGGCGGATCAATCGCTTTCTCAGAGAGATCACCCGGTAATGGCGCCTGTTTGTCATCCTTTGCGGGCTTCGGCGTGGCATACCCGGCGCCATTGTCGTCCGTGCGCGGGAAGCTGGCCACAAGGGGCGCCGATGTGTAGTCGATTGTCGAGCCCCCGGCTGTTTCGCCCACCACACGGACCGCCACCTGGTAATCGCCGTCACTCTGACCCGACTCAATGGCTGTTGACCAGCTGCCGGTCGCCTTATCATACGCAATGGTGCGAACGGCCGGCTTTTCGCTCTCAAGGGCCTTTACCGCGACCTGAACCTCCGTAGCCGCCGTATCGAGATCAGGGTGTTCCGGTGAGACGGACAGCCGGTAACGCGTCTGATCGCCTGAGCCTTTACCGGCCATTTCAATCGAAACCGGTGGTCGGAGTGTGATTTTCCGTTCCGCCTTCCGGGAGAACGTTTTGCCGTCAGCCAGAAGCGTCAGCGTGTATGTGCCGGGCTGACTGAGAGTGGAAAGGGTGTCCGTGTAAACACCGTTCCGGGGGGGCGTTTCCCCGGACAGGTTTTTTTCGCCAGAACGGCCATCCTCCGTTGTCAGCCGCAGAGACAGGTCGATGACACTCAGGAAATCCGGATCGGTGATCGGCTGCCCCTCCTCGTAGAAGGCGGTTTCCACCACCACATCCTGCCCCTTGTAAAAGAACGCTGGCAGGTCCGATACCGCCATCTTCAGATCGCTGACGACGGTAACGCGGCTGTCTTCAGACAGATCGCCCTCGATCTGCCAACGACCAGGCATCGGGTCCTGGATGGTGATCAGGTCGTAGGGGCCTTCAACGGCCCAATTGACCTGATCGGAAGCAACGGCCTGGTCGAGCACCATGCCATCGGGTCGGCGCATTTTCAGGCCGCTGCTGGTGTCATGAAAGATCAGCGCCGTGAACTCACTCACACCGTCGTCCACCTGAAACTCATTGCCCTCAATCGGCACTTCGGTCTGGGGTGCGGTCGTATTCAGCGTTTCGGCGAAGAGCCGGTTCAGGGCTTCGGAGTCTTCCGCCACCGTAAAGCTGCCGCCCGTCCGGACGGCCAATTGCTCCATCAGGGCCCGGTCGCTGTTCTGCGACAGCGCGATGGTATGGATATCAGCGCCCCGTTCGCGAATGCGCGCGACGACATCCTTGAGAATACGTTCCCGTTCGCTCGCGTTCGCGTCCGGATCATCGGCGATGTCCACCTTGCCGTCGGTCAGCAGGATGAAGTGGGTGTTCTCGAACCGACGGTCACCGTAGAAATCGTCGCTGGCCACCTCCAGCGCTTCCCCAATGTTGGTGCGCAGCGCGACGGAATTGATCTGCTCCGAACGCGCAATGGCCTGTTCACGCCACTCTGGCGTCACCTGACCGGACGGCACGAGCATATTGACGTACTTCCCGAAGGTCCAGACACCGCCCCGGGACCCTTCCGGCAGCATACGTGCGAGCATCCTGACGGCAGGCTGCCGCAGATTGTTGGGGTCCGTCTCTTTCATGCTCCCCGAGATATCGACCACGGCCCGAACATCAGCGTCCGGCGGCAATGAGGGGGTGCTGCCATCAACTTCCTGGGCCACCGCCCGCATTGGGCAGGCCAATAGAGCGACAACCATCAGAACGCAGACGACGCGGTTTTTTTCGTTTTGTTGTGTCATGTGATCTCGACTACCCGGGTGACAGCAAATGGAAAAACGGTTAGGAACTCTGACGGGAGAAGATGGCCCGGTCACCCCTGGTTGGATGGCGCCAACGGTACCAGACCAGATCCAGCAGCCAGACGATGAACATGCTCCCGCCTGCCAGAGTCAGGTTAGAGAACGCCCGAGCGGCTTCCTCAGCGTGCCCCTGAATCACCTCGTAGCCACCATGCAACCAGGCCGGTATCCACCAGTTCGCCGCCTCAGTCGAGGCGACCGGCGTCAACAATGCAGCAATCAGGGCCGCTTTCAGCAACGAGCGCATCCCATACAGTGGCAGTGACCGGATGGCCCGGCTGAATACCCAGAAAAAAAGTGCAAAGCCGGCGACATACAGGGTCCAGAAAACGCCATATGCCAGTTCGGATTCCGGTGTCATAACCTAGATTACCCAGTGAATGATGTGTTCTTCCCAGTCGTCCTCGGCCACCTGGCTGTTAGGCACCGTGCGCTGGCGCATCGAGATCTGTGCCTCGTGGACGCTCGACGGATCGCCCGTTATCAACGGGTGCCAGTCCGGCAGTGGCCGCCCCTCTGAAAGCAACCGATAGGCGCAGGTGGACGGAAGCCAGTGAAAATCCTGCAGGTTTTCCGGGCTCAGTACAATACAGTCCGGTTCTTTGTGCTGCCGTTCACCGTAGACGGTGCACTGACACGAATCGCCGTCCATATACTGACAGGCCAGGTCGGTATACCAGACCTCGCCGGTATCCTCATCCTCCAGCTTGGTCAGGCAGCACTTGCCACAGCCATCGCACAACGACTCCCACTCCTTCGGTGTCATCTCCGTCAGCCGTTTGCGCTGCCAGAAAGGAATGGTGGCGGCCATGGTGTCAGTCCCCCAACTGGCGCCCGAACTCCGGAACGAAGTTCTCATGCTCTTCCGGCAGCTGCAGGTAGAAGTCCTTGTCCGCGATGGCATCCAGAACGTCACGTCCGGTCACCCGCGCAAGCTGGCGCTCGGGCTTCAGCAACAGATCCATGGCGTGAACCGGCTGGCCGAAAAGATGCCGGAATTCCCCGGGCAGCTCATCCCAGGCCTGGCCACGCCGGACGAAAACATAGGTGTCGGCCTTGCGGGTACTTCGGTACACGGAGATAAACTGATAGTCGCTCATGATTCAATGATATCGCGAATGTCGTTGGTGCAGGGCGCCAGCAGCTCACCGCGCCAGCCCTGAGTCAGGAAAGACGGTAATGACCCGCCATCGTGTCCATTCAGGCAGGCCTCAAGATGGCGCCTCGGCGCCACCAGTTCGATCGGGATGTCCCGTGAATCCGCCTCATGGCGAATGACGTTCTTGAGCTGCTTGAATCGTTGCTGATCCTGCCGGTCCAGCGGACCGGCAATCGGCGGCGCGGCCAGAGGCGTCCGACCGGCGTTGGCCACCAGGCCAAGGATCGTCTCACCATAACGACGCACCACCACCGGCGGGATACCGTCAATCCGACTCAGTGCCTGACGGTTCTTTGGCTCCTGCCCGGCAATCTCGATCAAGACCTTGTCCGGCAGTATCCGGTTCCGCGGCCGGTCCCGGAGACGGCACTCCCCTTCCCGCCAGATAGCCAGCTCCCGGAGAATGTTCTGCTGCTCCGCCGACAGCTGCCAGCCACCCCGGATGCGCCGGTAATACTGCGTCGGCTCCGCCTGTGCCCGCAGTTCGTCGGAAACACGCTGACACTCCTCCCGCCAGGCATGACTCAGCGCGCGTTCCTCCAGAATGGTCTCTACATGGCGATAGAGGGGTTCAAGAAAGCGGATGTCGTCAAGGGCGTAGTGAAGCTGCGCCTCGGAAAGCGGTCGGGCCAGCCAGTCGGAACGGGTCGCACTCTTATCGAGCGAAACATCAAACACCTGTTCAACCATTCGGGCATAACCGGCGGAAAAGCCAAGCCCGGCCAGCGCGGCACCAATCTGAAGATCGAGGAACCCAACCGGTTCCAGTTCCAGCCAGTGGCGAAACAGGTCGAGATCTTCACTCATGGCATACAGGAGCTTGGCACGATCGGCGTCGACCAGGGCAGCCCGGAACCCCTTGGATTGCTCGGCCACCGAAGGCTCCACCAGGCGGAGATCCTCGCCCACGCCCAGCTGAACGAGGCCCGGGATCGGGAAAAACGTGCTGACACGCTCGAACTCGGTGTCCAGTGCCAACGGGCCGGTATGCCCGGCCAACCAGGCATCAAGGTCGTCGGGCGTTTCAAGCCACAGACCGGATGCGGATTCGGATTGATGAGTCATAAACAGAAAAAGGTCCGGAAGTGAAACGGTGGGTCAGTCCGCCAGCGGTTTACGGCCCCGGAATGCGTGTCCGAGTGTAAACCCGTCGACATAGCCCAGCTCGCCACCCACCGGAATGCCGTGGGCAAGGCGGGTAACCAGAACCGGACGGTCTGCCAGTCGGTCGGCAATATAGTGGGCGGTCGCGTCCCCTTCAACCGTTGGATTCGTTGCCAGGATAATCTCGGTGACGTTCTCGTCCTGAACACGTCGGAGCAGGCGCTCAACGCCGATTTCCTCGGGCCCGATTCCATCAATCGGCGACAGATGCCCCATCAGGACGAAGTAACCGCCCTGATAGTCGCCGGCCTGCTCGAGCGCCAGCAAATCGGACGGACTTTCCACAATGCAGAGCGTGCCGTTACGGCGGGAGTCATCCTGACAGATCGGGCACAGCTCCGTATCGGCAAAGTTCTGGCAGGAGTCGCACCGACGCACACCCGACATCGCCTGTTCCAACGCCCCCGCCAGGCGCTCGCCGCCCTGGCGGCCACGTTCCAGCAGGTGAAACGCCATGCGCTGGGCCGTTTTCTGGCCGACACCAGGCAGGCACCGAAGGGACTCCACCAGTTCGTCAACGAGGGGACTGAAAGCCATCGTCAGAACGGCATCTTGAAGCCGGGCGGCATCCCCATGCCCGAGGCCATGCCGGACATGTGCTCCTTCTGGTTCTCCTCAACCCGGCGGACCGCGTCGTTGACCGCCGCTGCCAGAAGGTCCTCAAGGACTTCCCGATCTTCGGTCATCAGGGAGGGATCGATATCCACGTTGCGCACGTCGTGACGGCCATTCATTGTGACCTTGACCAGCCCGGCGCCGGACTCCCCCGTCACCTCCGCTTTCGCCAGCTCTTCCTGGGCTTTCTTGAACTTTTCCTGCATTTCCTGGGCCTGTTTCATCAGGTCGCCCATACCATTCATCATGGAATCACCTCGATCTGTGTCGTCGCTTGCCACTCTCTGCTCTCAGGGCAGACCGCGCAAGATTCAAGTGCTCTGTCGCTCCAGCGGCACCGTGCTGCCATCAATGATACGCCCGTCGAAACGCTCGACAATCCGCTGCACGTGAGGGTCGGACGAAATGGCGGCTTCCGCCGCTTCCTGACGAGCGGCCTTCTGCGCTGCATTGTAACGCGCCGGCGTGTCCTCGCCGGGCTCGCCCTCCTGCACCGTCAACGCAATGGTCTTGCCGGTGTAGTCCGACAATGCGTCGCGAATCCGATCCCGGTGACGATCAGTCAGCAGGCCAACATGACCGCCGGACAGGGTCAGCGTGGCCTCATGATCGGACAGCGCCAGCGCCCCCTCGCTTGCCAGACTGCCGGCCATTCCTTTCAGGCCCATGGCGTAAAAATCCCGGGGCCAGTAGAAGCTCTCCGACTCTTGCACCGGCTCTGCGGAATCCGGCGAAGGGGACGCATCGTCCTCAACCGCCCCGGCGGGAGCGGGATCAGGACGGGAGTCGACAATGGTCTCGGGCTCCGGTGCCACCTGAGGCACTTCCTCCGGGGGCATCGGTGGCGCAACCGCCGGCTCCTCCATGGCGCCGGAAACCGCATCGTCCGCTGCCTCAAGGGGCGGCGGTGGTGCTGGTTCTGGCTCCGGTTCCCGTTCCGATTGTGGGACCGGTTCCGATTGTGGAGCCGGTTCCGCGGCTTGTGAGACGGCGGCTGGCGCGGGTTCGTCGGCTTCCGGGTCTTTGCTGCCTCCCTCTGACTGGCCGGAACCGCCGGCCGGTGGCTCCCGGCGCTCACTCCCCGGGCGGAACGCCAGCATGCGTAACAGGGCCATCTCGAAGCCCATTCGGGCGTCGGGCGTCACGCTGAGATCCTGACGTCCAATCAACGCCGCCTGGTAAAACAGCTGGGCGTCTTCCCCGCTGAGTCTTGACGCCAGATCCCGCACGGCGTCGGCGTCGCCCATGGCGTTATCAGTGCTCCCCGGGACCACCTGCTCAAGCGTGACGCGATGGAAGACCGACAGCATGTCCGCGAGAATTGCCGCATAATCCGGCGAGAATGCCGCAATCCGGTCAATTTCGCCGAGCATCCCCGCGCCATCGCCCGAGGCGAGCGCGGACACCAGCGTCCAGATGTCACGCTGGTCAATCGTGCCAAGCATGGTGCTGACATCGGCCGCATTCAGGCGCTCATTGCCAAAGGCGATGGCCTGGTCAGTCAGGCTGAGGGCATCGCGCATACTGCCGTCCGCCGCCCGGGCAAGACTCCAGAGCGCGGCTTCCTCGAACTCAATGCCTTCCTGCCCGAGCACCTCACTCAGGTGGCCCACAATGTGCTCGTGGGTCATGCGTTTGAGGTTGAACTGGAGGCAGCGTGACAGAATCGTGACCGGCAGCTTCTGCGGGTCGGTCGTGGCCAGCAGGAACTTAACGTGCTCCGGTGGCTCTTCCAGCGTCTTCAGGAGTGCGTTGAAGCTGTGGCCCGAGAGCATGTGCACTTCGTCGATCAGGTAGATCTTGTAACGACCGCGGGTCGGCGCGTACTGGACGTTGTCCAGCAGCTCACGCATGTCCTCAACCTTGGTTCGTGAGGCGGCGTCAATCTCAATGAGGTCAACGAACCGGCCATCACGGATCTCCAGGCAACTGTCGCACTCGCCACACGGGTTCGAGGAAATCCCCTGCTCACAGTTCAGGCATCGGGCCAGCAAACGACCAATGGTGGTTTTCCCCACCCCTCGGGTGCCGGTAAACAGATAGGCGTGATGAAGGCGTTCATGGTCCAGCGCATGGATCAGCGCCTTGAGGACATGTTCCTGCCCGACCATGTCCTGAAATGTCGTCGGCCGCCACTTCCGGGCCAGTACCTGATAGCTCATGGAGAGGTGTCTAATGTCCCGTGTCGTCGGTTGATTTGCCGGCGCGTCGTCGCCACCCGATGGGGCAGTTTTGCTGACACAACCTTAGCACGGCGGCCGATTCAGAAGAAGCTGGGGAAAAGCTCAGAGACTAACGAACAATAACGGGAGTCAGATCGGATGGGGGTGACTCCATCAGCGACACTCCGGCACCCAAGTCCACCGCTACGGCTGCTCCCTTCCGGGCCTGACCGGGTTCACGGTTTATTGTTGCGGAGGCACCAATGGAGCCACCATAACGATTCAGGGCCCGACCGTGATGCCGGTAACCCCGAATGAGGCGCGTATCCTAGCAGGCGGAGCCTTGCGCATCAACGACGTCTGCGCCTCATTTTACAGGGGGACCCTCAGGGCCGCTCGACTTCCTTGAGCTTGCCTTTGGAACAACGCGCCAGGCTTTCAATCGCCTTCCCATCGAACGCATCCACCCGGATGACGTCGTACATCGCCTCCAACGCTTCCACGAGCTTGTCACGCTCTTCCTGGCGGATCACGTTCTGCTCGACGGCCCAGTCCACCAGCTCTTCGCGCTGGTGCGCCATCAGCATCTCAACGTCCTGGAGCTCGTCCGGATCCGCCTTGCGGATGGCATCATGCAGGCGGTCCCGGGCGGGCCGGGTTTCATTGGCCAAACGGTAGGCGTGCAGCACCCGGCCCACCGGGTCGTCTGGCTCCTCGTTGCGGTAGACGCCCTGGACCACCCGGTCACGGGGCGGTCCACTCTGGACGATGGACATCGCCACTTTTTCACCGAGGCGATCATCCGGCGGACGAAGGCCGGTGCCCGTCGGGAAGACCAGAAGACGCAGGGGCCAGCGCAACGGCCGTACCGGGAAATTGTCGATGACGGCCTTCATCTGGTTCTGAAAGTCATATAGCGATCGCTCCAGCGCCCACTCCACCAGCGGCCGCTGATCCTCCGGATACCCGTCCTCATGCCATTGCCGGATCGCTGCCGAGGCATAGTAAAGGTGTACCAGGCAATCGGCCATGCGGCCGGACAACCGCTGCCGGGCCTTCAATCCGCCCCCAATCGTCAGCAGTGACACGTCCGTCAGCACGGAAAACGCCGACGAGAACCGCGCCAACTGGCGATAGTAACGGCTGATGCCCCCCTGCGCGGGCACGGGTTCGAGCCACCCCTGACTGAGGCCAAGAACGAAACTCCGCAGGGCATTCCGTGTGGTGTGCGCCATGTGGGCATAGAACACCGAATCGAACGCGTCGACGGCCGCGTTCTCGTCTTCCATGCCAGCCGCTTCAATCTCATCGACAATGTACGGGTGGCAGCGGATCGCGCCCTGCCCGAAAATCATCAGACTGCGCGTGAGAATGTTCGCCCCCTCGACCGTGATGCCGATCGGCACCGCCTGGTAGGCCCGGGCCAGGAAATTGCGCGGACCGGTAATCACGCCCCGCCCGGCAACAATGTCCATGGAGTGGTTGATGACCTCGCGCATCAGGTCGGTATTGCGGTACTTGAGGACCGCCGATGGCACGGACGGTTTGACGCCCCGATCCAGCATTCCGGCTGTGAGCAAACGTGCGGCGTCCATCATGTAGGTGTACCCGGCAACCGGTTCCATGGCTTCCTGAACACCCTCGAATTCGCTGACCGACCGGCCAAACTGCTCGCGCACGCCCGCATAGGCGCCGGTTGTCAGGCTCGCCAGCTTGCCCGCACCGGTGCCAAGCGCCGGCAGAGAAATCGACCGTCCAATGGACAGGCACTCCAGCAGCATGGTCCAGCCCTGACCAATCATCTCGCGACCGCCGATGACCTGTTCCAGCGGGATGAACACATCCTCCCCCCAGGTCGGCCCGTTCATGAACACCGTGTTCATCGGCAGGTGCCGCGCGCCGGCGTGCACGCCGTCCAGCGCCCGCGGCACCATCACACAGGTGACGCCCAGATCCTCTTCCTCGCCGAGCAGTTGGTCCGGATCGTAGACCTTGATGGCCAGCCCAATGATTGTGGCCACCGGCGCGAGGGTGATGTAGCGCTTGTTCCAGGTGACCTTCAGCCCCAGCACCTCTTCGCCGTTCCACTGGCCTTTGCAGATCACGCCACGATCCGGAATGGCACTGGCATCAGAACCGGCGACCGGCGATGTCAGGGCAAAGCACGGAACTTCCTCACCTTGGGCCAACCGCGGCAGGTAGTACTGCTTCTGGTCCGTCGTCCCGTAGTGCATCAGCAACTCACCCGGACCGAGAGAATTCGGCACCATGACGGTCACCGCCGCCGACACACTGCGGGTGGAGATCTTCATGACGATCTCGGAATGCGCCGTCGCGGAAAAGCCTTTGCCGCCGTACTCTTCCGGGATCACGAGGCCGAAAAACCCCTCCTTGCGGATGAAATTCCATGCCTTTTTGGGGAGGTCATACAATTCATTGGTGATCGACCAGTCATCGAGCATGGCGCAGAGCTTGTCGACGGGACCATCCACAAATGCCCGCTCCTCCTCGGTCAGACGACCGTGGGGCGCGTCCAGCAATCGCTGCCAGTCCGGTCGCCCGGAGAACAGCTCACCGTCCCAGTCCACACTCCCGGACCGGAGCGCCTCGGCTTCGGTTTCGGAGAGTTTCGGCAACCGGCTTCGCACCCAGCTCAACAGCGGCCGACTCAGTCGCTCGCGCCGCAACCGGCCCGGTAGTACCACGGCGAGGCTCGCCGCCAGCAACAGGCCGCCGACGATCAGACTCGCAAAGTGCCAGCCATCCTCGAACCAGCCGACCAGGGCCGATGCAACCAGAACAACGGCCGCCACCTGCCCCCCGATCCCGAAATAGATCAGGACCAGCGCGGCGATCAGCAGAAACAGAATACTCATGGGGTGCCTCCTCTCCTCTGGCGGCGCTTTTCCGGAGCGCGGGCCTGTACACGGCGCATCGACCAATGGCGGCCTCTGTCTGAAACGACACATGCTCAACCCATCAAGGAAGTGCGGGTCAATTCCTTAAGACAACAAGCCCGATAGTCAATATACAATCCTGAATGTGCGATCTATGGTTATAGCACGATTCCGTGACAGAACCTCGACATATTCAGGGGCGTTTGACCGCTCGGCCATCGCGCGGCGATGGATCACTCTTTGGACAGGATAGCAGCATGAGTTTTCGTTCGTTCCTGCGCGAGAAGCTGGTTCCCGAGGCACTTGACCGGCAGATTGATCGCGTCCGAAAACCCACCGGAACGCTGGGATACGACCCGTGGGGCTACAACAACGATGCGGTCAAGATTGGCTACACACTGGCCCGGCAGTTGTATGAAAAGTACTTCCGCGTGGAAGCCGATGGCGTGGATCGGGTCCCATCCGAGGGCCCGGTTCTGATCGTTGCCAATCACAGCGGTCAGCTCCCGCTTGATGGGCTGATGATCGGGATTGCCCTCGCCTCACGGGAAAAGGAGCCACGGGTCCCCAGAGCCATGATCGAACGGTTCTTTCCCACCGTCCCGTGGCTGGGCAACGTGCTCAATCAGGTGGGTGCGGTGCTCGGCGACCCCGTCAACTGCGCGAAAATGCTGGCAAACAACGAGGCCGTGATCGTGTTCCCCGAAGGCGTGCGCGGCTCCGGTAAGCTTTACCGTGACCGTTATCAGCTCAAGCGTTTCGGAAACGGGTTCATGCACCTGGCCATGAAGTACAAGGCGCCGATCGTGCCCGTGGGCGTGGTCGGCTGTGAGGAAACCATCCCCGCCATTGCCAACATCAAACCACTCGCGAACACCCTTGGCGTCCCGTACGTGCCTGTCGCACTCCCGGTCGTGCTGCCAGCCAAAGTGCACCTGCGGTTTGGCGAACCGATGGTTTTCGACGACGCGGATATTCCCGAGGAAAACGTGACCGAGCGCGTGGAGGCGGTCAAATCACAGATCAGTCGTCTGATTGATGAAGGGCTGAGCAAGCGAAAAAGGCTGTTTTAATGGCAAACGAACAAAAACCCCATATTCTCGTCACCGGTGCCGCGGGCGCTCTCGCTCAGCAGGTCATCAACCGGCTCCGAGACAACTATCACCTGGTGGCGGTCGATTTCCGGGAACAGGTCTATCTCGGCGACGATATCCCAAGCTACTGCATCGATTTCAACAAACGGGTGTTCGAGGACCTTTTCCGGCGTTATCACTTCGATGGCGTCATTCACCTTGGCCGGATCATGTCCAGCCAGCTGACCCCGATGCGCCGCTACAATGCCAACGTACTGGGCACACAGAAGCTTCTGGACCTCAGTCACAAGTATGGCATCCACCGGGTGGTCATCCTGTCGACCTACCACGTCTACGGTGCCATCGCCTACAACCCGGCGCTGATCGACGAGGAAGCCCCCCTCAAGAGTGCCGGGCTCAGCATGGACCTGGTGGATTCGGTCGAACTGGAAAACCTGGCGAACATCTATCTCTGGCGCTACCCCGACCTGAACATTTCGATCCTCCGCCCCTGCAACATCGTCGGCCCCGGGGTCCGAAACTCCATGAGTCAGCTCCTGGCGAGCAAGCGTGCGCCTGTGATGGCCGGATTTTCCCCCATGATGCAGTTCATTCATATCGATGACATGGCTGACGCCATTGTGCTGGCCTACGGGCAGCCCCGTCGCGGCGTCTTCAATGTGGCCCCGGACGACTGGGTGTCCTACCAGCACGCCCTGACATTGTGCGGCTGCACGCGCATTCCACTTCCGTCGGTACCGCCGATCCTGCCCCGGAGCCTGCTGCGGCTGCTCAATCTGCGCAGCTTTCCGTCCTATCTGATGGATTTCTTCAAATATCCGGTCGTGATTGATGGGCACACCTTCCGCGAAACGTTCGGTTTCAGGCCACAACGGCCACTTCGGGAAATTTTCCGGTACTATCGCGAGACCAAACACACCCTTTAGACAAGCGACACACACTGTCAATTCGCTGAAAGGTTGTGACGGTGGTGGCAAAAAGGTAGTGTCGCCTGCGTCGGCTCTCGGCTACAATCTGTTACATACTTCCACAACTCGCTGGGAGCACCACGCGACGCCGAGATTCGCCGTTGCCGTGCCTTCGTAAAAGGTTACCCGGGTGCTTCCCGCCTCGCACAGGAAGTGCTGCTGTATGGTGTTAAGCTTCAGTCTCGTCAGTCATGCGGCGGCGACGCTGGCCTTTGCGCTGCTGGCCATTCTGATCGTCTCCAAATACTTGCGCCGCAGCACGGATCGCGCCCTGCTTGTCGCAACCCTGGCGTCCGTCATCTGGGCCGGCTCACTGGTCACGCAGGACCTCTTTGGGCAGCCGCCGTTCCATGTCCGCTACCTGCTGGAGCTGGTCCGTGACGGGGGCTGGCTGCTCGTCCTGTATTCCCTGCTCAATGATCCCAAACGGTCTGTGCCGCTCACCGAGCGCCTCCGAAAGCTGCTCACCGGCGCCGGTGCCCTGCTGCTGGGCCTGCTGTTTGGTGCGGCCTTCCTTGAACTGCTCCTCGACCTGCCCGCGCTCGGGGGTAAGAGCAAGATTATGGGGCAGGTCGGGCTGGCGTTGCTAGGTCTCTGCCTGGTGGAACAGATTTGGCGCAATGCGTCCCAGTACGGCCGCTCGAGCGTTCAGTATCTGTGCATCGGGGCGGGCAGCCTGTTCGTTTATGACTTTTTCATGTATTCGGACGCGCTGCTCTTCGGCCAGATGTCCGATTCGTTCTGGAACGCTCGCGGGGCAGCCAATGCCCTCTTCGCACCGCTGTTCGCCATCAATATGGTGAATACCCGCCGCCAGCCGGTGAACTTCCAGCTTTCGCGGAATGCCGTTTTCCATGTCGGCACCCTGACCTTTGCCGGCATTTACCTCATCTTCGCAGCGGCAGCCGGCTACTATGTCCGTGCCCTTGGTGGGCAATGGGGTGAGGCGCTTCAGGTCCTGTTGCTGACGGCTTTTCTCGTGCTGTTCGCCACGCTGCTGACGTCGGTCCGTTTCCGCGCGCGCATCATGATGTTCATCAGCCAGAACTTTTTCGACTACAAGTACGATTATCGCGAGGAATGGCTGAAAATGACCCAGATCTTCGCCGATTTCAGCGACGACCCACCCCTGCCGGAGCGGGTTGTCAGAATCATGGCGGACCTGGTTGAAAGCAACGCCGGCGCGCTCTGGGTCAAGGACAACGAAGACAACTATGTGCTTCAGTCGTCTGTAAACCTGCCAGCGCCCCGCTTCACCGACATTGATGGCAAAAGCGAGCTGATTCGGTTCTTCAACGAGCGGGAATGGATCATCGACCTGCACGAGTATCGGGATAACCCACTACGATACGACCTTCTGGAAATCCCGGACCCCATCCTGAAGTTCGGAGAAGGCTGGCTGATCATTCCCCTTTACCTTGGCGAGGACCTGTACGGCCTTTGCCTGATCGGAAACCCCTATGCGCGAGTTGAGTTGAACTGGGAGAACTTCGACCTGATCCGCGTGGTGGCCCGCCAGACCTGTAACGTGCTCGCCCAGGCGGATGCCCAGAACCGGCTGTCACGGGCGATGCAGTTTGAAGCCGTCAATAAGGCCTCGGCGTTCATGGTCCATGACCTGAAGACAATGATCGCCCAGCTGTCACTGCTCGTTAAAAATGCCCCGCGGCATCGCGATAATCCGGAATTCATCGATGACATGATCCAGACGACCGACCATGCGGTCCGGAAACTCAGCTCGCTGGTTGACCACATTCGCAAACCGGCTCAGGAGCAGACACAGAGGGAAATCATCGAGCTGTCAGAGTTGGTACAGGAACTGGCCAACGACAAGGGCGATCGCCCACCCGTACCCATCGTCGATGGTGGGCCATCCCCCGTCTGGGTCGAAGCCGACCGCCGGCAGTTGCGCAACGTGCTCGGGCATCTTATCCGCAATGCCCAGGAGGCCACGCCGCCCGATGGCGACATCTCACTGACGATCAAACAGAGTTCGGATCATGCCGTCCTGTTTATTCAGGATACCGGCAGTGGCATGAGTGAGGAGTTCATCCGGATGCGTCTGTTCAAGCCGTTCGAGAGCACCAAGGGGCTGGCCGGAATGGGCATCGGTGCCTATCAGGCGCGGGAATACCTGAACGAGATCGGTGGCTCGATCGACGTCACCAGTGAGCCGGGCACCGGGTCGTGTTTCTCAATCCGGTTTCCGTTGGCCAGCGCCCCTCGAAAAACAGCGGCTGCGACCGACGAGGAGCCACCGCGCGCCGCCGGTGAATAGCATTCAAAATCCGGACTCAGTGGTCAGTGACAAAGGCGGGAACATGTTACATTCTGTGAGGCAAGGACATGGGGAGAATCCAGAGGCCTGCAGGCGCCTTCGGATTTCCGGATTCAAGCAGGGAAAACGAAAGGAATTCAGGCTGCCGTGAGTAAGACACTCCTGATTGTTGAAGACGACCCGGGGCTTCAAAGCCAGATGCGCTGGTGCTTCGGAGACGACATCAGCGTCTCCGTGGCGTCGGATCGGGAATCCGCCATCGCGATGCTGCGCCGCCATGAGCCCCGGGTGGTGACGCTCGACCTTGGGCTGCCACCGGACCCCGGCGGCGCCACCGAGGGTTTTGCATTACTGGACGACATTCTGCGGCTGAGCCCCGAGAGCAAGGTCGTCGTGGTTACCGGGCGAGAGGACAACGAGAACGCCGTCCGGGCCATCGGCATGGGAGCAAGCGATTTTTACCAGAAGCCACTCGACGCGGACATTCTCACATTCGTGGTGAACCGGGCATTTCGACTGGCTGAGTTAGAGCGTGAGAACCGCGACCTGGCGCGCCGGGGAAACGGCACCACCATCAAGGGCATTGTCGCCGCCAGCCCTCAGATGCTGTCCGTCTGCCGCACCATCGAAAAAGTGGCGCCGGCGGACGTGACGACCCTCATCAATGGCGAAACGGGCACCGGCAAGGAGTTGCTGGCACGCGCGATCCACGATCTGAGCCATCGGGCGGAGCAACCATTCGCCGCTATCAACTGTGCTGCGATCCCCGAGAACCTGCTTGAGAGCGAACTGTTCGGGTATGAAAAAGGCGCTTTCACCGGCGCGACCCAGAGCAAGAAAGGCAAGATCGAGATGGCCAACGGCGGCACGCTGTTTCTCGATGAAATCGGTGATATGCCGATGAGCCTGCAGGCCAAACTGCTGCGCTTTCTGCAGGAACGCATCATCGACCGGGTTGGCAGTGTTCGCGGTATTCCCGTGGATGTTCGCGTGGTCTGTGCGACCCATCGCAACGTGGAAGAACTGATTGGGTCGGGCGATTTCCGCGAGGACCTTTACTACCGGCTAAGCGAGATCACCATCGACGTCCCCGCACTGCGCGAGCGCGACGGTGATGCCATTGTGATCGCCCAGTCACTGCTCAAGGGCCTCGCCAATCAGATGGACCGGCCTCAACTGGCCTTCACCGACGACGCCATTCAGGCCATTCAACAGCACCAGTGGCCAGGCAACGTCCGGGAGATGATCAACAAGATCAAACGGGCCACTATCATGGCCGAAGGCAAACGGGTGACGGCCGACGACCTGCAACTCGACTGTGATCAGGAGCCCGCTGACAACCATGTGCTGAACCTTCGCCAGGTGCGTGAAGAAGCGGAAAGGCACGCCATCGCTCAGGCGCTTCAATCCAGTCACTACAACATGGCCCGGGCCGCACGCCTGCTTGGCATCACGCGGCCAACACTCTATAACCTGACCGATAAATACGGTATTGCGACCTCGGCCGAAGTCAGCAATGTCTGACGATGGGAACCACCACTAACAGGGAATTGACCATGAGTAAGCACCCCGCGTTTTTCGCCGCTCTCCTGATCATGCTGTTCTCACTCAGTCTCGCTGGGTGCGGCGACAACGGCGATGACATGAGTCAGGCCGAAGTTGAGTATCTCAGCCACATTGACCAGGCGCGGTTCTTCCAGCGCCAGGGAGAACTCAAGGCCAGCACTCTTGAAGCCCGCAGCGCCATTGAGCTCAATAACGCCAACGCGGAGCCGTACTTCATCATCGTCGATAACCTGTTAACGGCCGGTGATGCCAAGAGCGCCCTGCAACAGGTCAACCGCATCGCCGAAGAACTCGGCGACCAGGCCGGTCCCCGAACGCATAACCGCATCGCCCTGATCCGTGCCCGCGCCAAGATGCTGCTTGGCCGGGCCGACGAGGCGCTCGCTGACCTCGAGACACTGCGTGACCCCGACCGCACGGAAACGCTGCAGGCGGCGACACTTCGCGGGGACATCCACCGTCGGGCGCAGAACATTGATGACGGCATTGCCGCCTACCAGGACGCCCGTGATATTGACGACCAGGCCATTGAGCCGGTCATCGGCCTGTCCCGACTGCACTGGGCCGATGACAACCCGGAGCAATCCCGGGCCCTGATCAAGGAGGCCGAGGAAATCGATAAGCAGGACCCGGAGCTCTGGCTCTGGAAGGCGCAACTGGCGCATTCCCAACAGCAGTATGAAAAGGCCGAGGAAGCGTATATCCGCGCGCTCGAAGACATCGGTCAATACGATGTCATGACCTATCGCAAATACACGACCATTTCCGCGCTCACCGACGTGCTTCGTCAGCAGGGGAAATCGGCAGAGGCCTTCGTTTACGAGGAAATCCTTGCCAAATCAGCGCCTGGGACGATCAAGAGCAACTTTGAGGCCGCACAGACCGCGTATCAGGAAGGCAACCTGGCCGAAGCCGCCCGTTTTCTGGAAGAGAACCTCAAGCAGGCGCCTGACCACACCCGCAGTGCTGCGCTGCTGGGTATGATCCGCTTTCGGCAGGGACGTGTGAGCGATGCCGAGGAGCTGCTCGCGCCCCTCGCGGACGGGAGCGCCGGCGGTGGCATCAACCGATTGCTGGCTGCCACCCAGCTTCAGCTCCAAAAACCGGAAGAAGCGCGAAAGCAGCTTGAACGCATGGAAAACAGCGACTCCGACCCTGGCACGCTTGCCCTGATTGGTATTTCGGCACTGGCCATGGGTGATACTGACACGGGGCGTGACTACATCCAGCAGTCCCTGGAAATGGCGCCGGATAATCATCAACTGCGTTTCCGCTATGCCTCCTGGCTGGTGAGCCAGGGTAAGACCAACGAGGGCATTCAGCAGGCCGAGCGGATCAAGGAGACCGAGGCTTTTGGCGATCAGGCCCGCGCACTGATTATCAAAGCCCACCGGGATGCCGGAAACCAAACCGCAGCACGGGAAACCGCATCGGCATGGGTCAAGGCGGCGCCGGATAACATCAATGCCCTGATGGTGCGTGGCGACATTGCCCTTTCGCAGGGCGATGTCGAGGACGCACGACAGTATCTGGAACAGGCGCGATCCGTCGCCGATGGCAACCCCGGTCCGGACATCGCGCTGGGCGTCCTGGCCTCACGGGAGGACCGCAGGGAAGACGCCCGCCGCCACTTCAAAACAGCAGTTGGTCTGGCTCCCAACAACCGGCGAGCACTGAAAGGGCTTCTGGACGTGACCGACGAATCGGAAGGCATCGCGTTCCTCCGCGAGACGCTTAACAAGCACCCGGATGCCGCCGGCCCGCGATTACTGCTGCTCGAACATGCCCTCCGAGAGAACAACATGGATGAGGCCAACACCCTGACCGCCCCGCTGCTCGAGCGGGAGGCGCCGGATACCCCCGCCCCCGCAGAGCGCCTCGTGGCCGGCATCTATAACGGCGTCGCCGCCCAGAAAATCCAGAACGCCCCGGCGCAGGCAAAAGCCATTCTCGAGCGGGCACAGGCGCTGTTCCCGAAACACGAAGACATTCAAATGCAGACCGCACGCCTGCACCTGAGCCAGAACGACCGACAGAAAGCACGAAGCATACTGGATCAGGCCAAGGTGGATCACCCGGACTCCGCACGCCCCTATCTCCTGGAAGCCCGTTACGAGGTTAGCCAGGGGAACACCGAGGCCGGGATCGAGCTCTACCAGCTCGCCCTGGAGAAAGAGCCCTCTCCGCAGATCTACCTCAATTACGCCCAGACCCTGCGGAAGACGGATCAACCCAACAAGGCCCTGGAAACACTGAAGAGCGCCGTGAACGACTTCCCCGACAGCGCCGCCGTTCGCCTGGGGCTGGCCGTCTCCTACCAGAACCAGGGCGAGAACGAGAAAGCCGTCCGCGAATATGAGGCCGTCCTGGAGGCGTCGCCGAACAACGCAACGGCGCTGAACAACCTCGCCTGGCTGCACCACCAGTCCGGCAAACCCGAAGCGCGGGAGCTCGCTCGACGGGCCTACGAATTGGCGCCGAATTCTGCGGCGGTGGCCGACACCTATGGTTGGATCCTGTTCCAGCAGGGGGATCACTCCGAGAGCGTCACGATCCTTGAGAAGGCCCATCAACTGGACCCGGAAATGCAGGAGATCGCCCTCCACCTGGCGGAGGCCTACAAGGCCACCAACCAGCAGAGCAAAGCGAAAGCAATACTGGAAAAGATGTAAGTGAGCCCGACCATCGACGCCGAAAACACTGTGACCGAACCGGACGCCTCTGCCGATCCAGCGCATGCCGGGAACCCATTGGCTACCATTGCGTTCTGCCGTCAGGGGGCGACCGCCGCCCCCTACCCGCATCCCGTTTGCGTCGGCGTCCCCCTCGCGGAAGGACAGCTCTCGCCGGATCAGCCTCTGGCCCTGTCTGACCGGGAAACCACGCTCCCCTTGCAGACAGCGCCACTCGCGCACTGGCCGGACGGTTCCGTACGGTGGCTCCGGGTAGAGTCGCTCGTCGCCTTCACCGGCGATTCAATGCCAACGCTGACGTTGAGCCCATCCGGGCCGGATGCCAGCGGGCCCCCGATACGCGTGACTGAAACAGACGACGGGATCGACGTCTTCAACGGGGTTCGTCATTTTCACTTCCCCAAACAGTCGGCAGAGTGGCACTCCCGCTCCGAAGAGGGCATAAGAATCGCCGCGCCAGAGCTGACCACAGCCGACGGGCAACCCTGTGAGGCCCAGGTTCTGACAGCCTGGCACCTCCTTGACCAGGGCCCCGTCCGGGTACGGCTCTCGATGACGGCGAACTGGCGCACGGCCCAGGAAGGCATGCTCGCGAAATCGACCATCACGGTGGACATTTTCCGGGACAGTGAAACGGTCCGATCCGCGATCGATCTCCATAATCCCCGCCGGGCGCGCCACCCCGGCGGACTCTGGGATCTGGGAGATCCGGGCTCCGTTCACTTCCAGTCATTAGTGATCCGGCTTCGTAGTGATCGAATGAGCCAGAGCTGGGTCCGCCCTCACCCGGATGACGCCGGTATCGAGGGCGATGGCGAACTCCTCATCTACCAGGATTCCAGCGGCGGCGAACACTGGGACAGCCGCAACCATATTGACGCGGACAGTCGCGTCACCACCACCTTCCGGGGGTTCAAGCTCGTCCGTCAGGGCGAAACGGTCTTCCGGGGCGACCGCGCCGAGCCAGTCCTTGGCGTGGCGGATCGTCTTGGCGAAGTTCAGGTCTGCATGGACCACTTCTGGCAGAACTTCCCCAGTGCGCTGGAAGCCGACCGCGAAGGCATTCAGATTGGCCTGTTCCCCCGACAGACCGCAACGCCCTATGAACTCCAGGGCGGCGAACGCAAGACCCAGCAGTGCCATATTCATTTCGGGACCGATCGGGACGCTCTCACCGGATGCTTCCATCCGCCGGTTCCGGTCATCGACGCGTCCCACTATGAACAGACCCAAGCCTTTCCCTGGTTTGCTGCCCGCGAAACACACGGCCCGCTGGAAGACCTGATCCAGGCCGGCATTGACGGCCCGAACAACTTTTTTGCCAAGCGGGAAGTCATCGACGAGTACGGCTGGCGGAATTTCGGTGAACTGTTCGCCGACCACGAAACACTCTACCAGGCGCCCGGCGAAGCGCCCTTCATCTCCCACTACAACAACCAGTACGACCCCATCTACGGCTTTGCCCGCCAGTTCGCCCGCACCGGCGATCCACGCTGGTTCGAACTGATGGACGATCTCGCCCGCCACGTCCGGGACATCGACATCTACCACACGGACGACGACCGCGTTGAGTACAACCACGGCCTCTTCTGGCACACCGACCATTATCTGGATGCGCATACGGCGACCCACCGGACCTTCACGCGACACAACGACACCAGCTCCACGCCGGGGCAGACCGGGGGCGGGCCCGCAGCCGAACACTGCTACACCACCGGCCTTCTCTATCACTACTTTCTGACGGGCGATACCGATTCGAGGGACGCCGTGCTGGAACTGGCCCACTGGATGGTCGCCAACCAGGAGGGTCAGGGCGGGTTTCTCGAGCAGGTTCTGGCCCTGAAAAAGCAGGATCTGCCGCGGGTGAAAGCCAAACTGCGTGGCGAGACCGTTACCGCCCATCAGTACCCGTTTACCCGGGCGACCGGGAACTACCTGAACGCCCTACTCGACGCCTGGACGCTGACGGGCGATTCGCAGTGGCTGAAACGGGCCGAGGCCGTCATCGCCAAAACCATCCACCCGGCCGATGACCCCGATCTCAGAAACCTGCTCGACGTGGAAACCGGGTGGTCGTATCTGGTGTTTATGGCGAGCCTGGCGAAGTACATCGATCTCAAGCGCGCGAATGGTGATACCGGCGGTTTATTCTCATATGCGGTGGCGGCCTTTCGCCAATACGCCCGGTGGATGGTCGAACACGAGCGGCCGTTTCTGGAGGACCCGGAACCACTGGAGTTCCCCAACGACACCTGGACCGCCCAGGAAATCCGCAAGATCCTCATCATGCGCCTGGCGGCCGCCTTCGACCCTGAGAACCGCACACACTACGAGGGCAAGGCGCAGGAATGGACCGAGGCGATGACCATTCGACTGGCAGACAGCCCGGAATCGGGATTCACCCGGATTCTCTGCATTCTGATGCAGAATTATGGGGCGTATGACCGCATCCAGCCCATCGCCCTCACCGATTCGACGCCAAACACCGGCGACTCAACGCCAATTTTAACCTGGCGGACATTAACGCTCAGGATCATACAACGGATGATGCGAGGCATAGGGACCTTTCAGCCGGCCAAGGAGAGAGCATGGCTCAACGCACGCCTGGAGCGGGGGTCATGACTGCCAAACGAGCCGTCAAGACCGTTTTCCGACTATTGATGCTGCCGATCTACGGCGCTTTCTGCCTGCTGACCCTGTTCGGCAACACGGACTCGGTATTTCAGGGATTCTCACAGGCCCTCAGCCTCATCCCCGGAAAAATTGGCACCTATTGCCGGGCAGCTTTCTACTCCCTCGCCTGCCCGGGCACTTCTGATGAGATTTCGATTGGGTTCCTGACATTGCTGTCCCATCAGGATACGACGATTGAGAGGGGCGTCTATATCGGGCCGCAGTGTAATATCGGAAAATGTACCATCGGCGAAGATACCCTCATCGGCAGCGGCGTACACATCCTCAGCGGCAACCGGCAACACCACTTCGACGACCCGGACACCCCCATCCAGCAGCAGGGGGGGACCTATGAGAAAGTAACCATTCGTCCGGATTGTTGGCTTGGGAATGGGTGCCTTGTAATGGCAACCGTTCCAGCGCAGACGATTATTGCTGCGGGAAGCGTTGTAACGCGATCCCCCAATGGTTCCGGCGGAATCGTCGCTGGCAATCCGGCGGAATTGGTAAAACAGCGTATCAAAACGAGAAACTGAGTTTCTGGTAGGAAATTCAATGCGTAGTCATCTACCCGAAAAAATTTATCTCTCAAGCCCAGTGTGGCTACAAAATCTGCTTGTTAGTGTCTACGGCGTCATGGAACACCGGCGGCGTTACGCTGGACTATTTGATGAGACCTGCAACACTCTCGAAAAAACAGAATTCCTGAAACAACATGAACTTCAAAAGTTCGTAGATTCCCGGCTATTTGAAACGCTAGAAAGGGCGCTAACAGAAGTACCCCATTACCGGAGGCTGACTGTCAAAAAGCCAGTTCTGACTGACTTTCCCGTTCTGGATAGATCTACCGTTGCGAACAATCCCGAGGATTTTGTATCAGACGCGTATAACAAAAGTAAGCTGCTGACTATTTTCACCGGTGGCAGTACAGGTACACCTTTGAAAATCTATATTTCAAAATCCGTTCGGCAGCAAACATACGCTTTCTGGTCACGATTCTACAGAACCATGGATTTCAGAATCGGTGAAAAGAAAGCTTCTTTTGTCGGCCGGAAGGTTCAGGACCCGGACAATAATCATCCCCCCTTCTGGCGCTATAACGTGATTGACCGACAGCTGGTTTTCTCTTCCTTTCACCTGACAGAGGAAAACCTACCTTCCTACATAAAGAAACTTAACCAGTTTAAACCAAAGCTCATTGAGGGGTATCCTCTCTCCATACTCCGCCTGGCCGAGTACATCCGTGACAATCGGGTTGCGCTGAGCTTCAAGCCGGTTGGTCTAAGCACCAGCTCAGAGAATTTCACGTCTGAGCAACGGAAGACTATGGAGAACGCCTTTGACTGCGGTGTATTCGACCAATATGGGTCGGCAGAGTCCGTAGTTTTTGCTGGCGAGTGCGAGCATGGCACGATGCACATTGCACCAGAATATGGTGTTGTCGAGGTCTTGACAAAAAGTGGGGAAATTAAATCGGAGGGCGAAGGGGAGTTCATCGTAACCACCCTTTTGAACCATGTGATGCCGCTGATTCGCTATCGGATTGGTGATCTGGGCAAACTAGGCTATAAAAGTTGCCCGTGCGGGCGTGAAACTGCCGTCATTGAAGAGCTTCATGGTAAGGTCGGTGCTACAATCGTAACTGAAGGAAGAAGAGTTTCCGCTGCGGCAATTGCTATCGCATTTGAGTACATTGAAAACATTAAAAAGGCTCAAATTGTTCAAAACGAGCCCGAAAAAGCTATCGTTAAATTAGTAACTAAAAGAGATTTTACTGCTAGCGATGAAGACTTTATGTTGTGGGAGCTACAGAAGATGCTTGGAGAAAAAATTCAAATAAGCGTGGAGTATGTAAAAGACATACCACCATCAGAAAACGGAAAGTACAACATGGTTGTTCAAAATTTTTACTAAATAATCAGCAATCAAAACCAATCAAATCCCATTCCACGACTAATTTTTGGAGATGCCAACCACGGCAAACACTTTATCTATCTTGGACATCGCACGTTTAACGATTTACCAAGCAATAACGCATTGAGCAGATTCAGGAAATATTCAGAAATTCTAAAGGTAAATTCGAAGTTTCATTGCCCAATGCCAACCTCAGTCACCATAGGGCTGAGAGCGTGGCTCGACCCCATATTTTATTTTATCGGGTACCTATTAACATCCAGAAAACCCAAAGATATCATCGTGACCGAAATCAAACCTTATCTTTCAGTTGTGATTCCTGCTTACAACGAAGCAGACCATATTGGCGAATGCCTCAATGCCTTAAGAGATCAAAACTGCGCACAGGAGAAATATGAAGTAATCGTTGTTGATAATAAGTCAACTGATGGCACACTAGAAATAGTTCAACAATATAATGTTGAGCTTCTAGCACGCCAGGCCGGCAATGTTGGCAAAATAAGAAACCTCGGTGCACAGAAAGCGAAAGGTGCCGTACTTGCCTTTATCGATGCTGACTGCATCGTTGACTCGGACTGGATTACGCGGGCGATTAAACTTTCAACTGACAATCCGACCACGGTTTTTGGAGGTGGTTGTTTACTTCCACCCAACCCGACAGCAGTCGAGAAATATTGGCTCCTCGGGAACTCCGAAACAAGGTTACCGAAAGACCTGATTGGGGCATCTATCGTTTTAAGAAAAGAATCTTTCAAAAAAATTGATGGGTTTGACGAGAGCGTGACCTCAGGAGAAGACACGGCTCTGAGCAGGAGCGCTACCACCACAGGACTAGTAGTCAGAATCACAGGCGAGCTTTCAGTTGTTCACAACGGAAATGCCAAGACCTATAGTGAGTTTGCCAAACGCCAAGCATGGCACGGTGAAAATTACATAAGGGACGTCGCAAGCAGCATGAAAGACCCAACATTCATAATAATACTATTTAGCTTGGCATCGTTATCGCTAGCACTCTTAACCGCCATTTTTAGCCTTATCGAATGGCGCTTTTTATTTATTGTCTTATTTTTTAGCGCTCCAATTGTATTCTCAGTTAAAAGAATTGTGAGGGGCAGAGTGACTCCACCCCTCACAGCGTTACCGATAATCTACGCTTTGGATTTCGTATATGTTCAGGCTCGTTCCTACAGTTTATTAAAATCGATTTTCTCAACTTTCCGACCTTGACCCTTCCGCACTTATGCTGATAATGGCCTCGGATTATTCGTTGCAGAATCAGTAGGCCTTTCGCCAAGCAGCGGGGCCGGCTGGTCACACCTTTGGTGTGCCCTGTTTGTCAACGTAGTTGTCGACTCATTATCCCGAGTTCAGGGTTCAAGAAGACAACCACCTATTTCACTGAACGCTTGGATCAACTGGGGGATTCGGTTTTGCTGATGAACCGGACTGAAGCCTTTCCGGGAGTGAATTTCTTATGACTATATCGTCATAGGCGCGCCATTCCGTGCGCTGAACGGACTTAAGATACTCGTGGAAATTGGAGTTGCCGCCAAACCCGACGTGTGTCCATTTGCGCCCTCCCGAAGACTCATGCCCCTGCCACGGCACGGTGGTGTTACTGAAAATGAGCTGGCCATCCATCCACTGCTTAGCCACTCCGTCCAAGGCACCTGGAGCAGAGTTCATCTTCAGGTAGAACTCCATTTTTCGCCAGGTTCCGCCTCCCCAAATCTCATCGTGGAGAACAGGGCCGCCGTCTGCCCCGACGGGATTTCCAGTCGTCAGACTGGTCAGCGTAACAGTGTTATCGTCTACTCCGTCGCCATCCAAGTCCCTAATATTGCCAACAAAATTATATGAATTATTGGATCTGGATCTGTTGGCCATTGGCGGATTGTCCATACTGTAGTTGGTTTCCTGGGGATGAGCCCGGAACGCAAGCACATTCCTCAAACCAAGGTTGGCGCTGTGCTGGTAAACCCACAGAAATATCGGTGCGGAGTCTCCATTAGTAAATCCGCTGAAAGGACTGCCCCCTTTATCGACAGATGATGCCCGAAATAGCTTTGTAAGGCCCGTCGCCACCGTGTCTACCGGAGTCCAATTATCTGAAAACCGTATCCAGAAGCGAACAAACAGCTCGTCTGTTGGGGTGGCCAGCTTTGCGTCCAGTTGACCGTCGCTTGGCCAATTATGGCCATCCACACCCGTGGACTGGCGATAAACGACTAAGGACTTGCCCGTCCCCCCTCGTGCCTTGTCGGCGTTTGCAGCCAGAATCTCGACGTTTTCGGGGAATCCGGGGTCACCGATTGATTCCGCCCAAACCGGGCCTTGTCGCGCCGCATCCCAGCCTTCTGGAAGCGTATGACCACGTTCTCGGAACTGTTCATTGTCAGCCCCGTCGGGATTCTCACCCCTCACGTTAAAAGGATTGAGGTACTTCAAGTCGTTAATTTCTAGCCCACTGTGCCAGTCTGGCTGATCGTCAAAACTCTCCTCGAACAGGACTTCGGCCGAGGCAGCGCTAAACACCAGCGTCCCGACCGCTGAAAGCGCGAGCTGCTTCAGTACGTTTTTCGAATCAAACATTGTTTCCTCCAGCGGAACTCCGCGTTAGTACGCTTGCAAGGTAGCGCGGATTGCTCCTACAACCCTGTGACCCTTGTCCAACTATAACGTAAAATCATGTAAAACAGGTCGGGATTTTCGTTACTCAAACCGCCCGGAATGGGCATGGCTACCGCCGGGCGCGCTGGTTTACGAGTTGACCAATGCCCGCTTCATGGACCGGAGGGCCCGCCTACGACTTGGGCACCGCTTCTGTGATGCCTTGTTAGCGTGGATCAGGTAGTCGTTAAACGCATCTTGCATTGATCGGGCGTACTCAGCGCGGAAGTCATCGTCTTCCAGATCGCGACTGAGGTTTACCATTCGTCGTCGACGATCTTCGATGTCGAGCCTCAGTCGCTCCAATTCTTCTGATGAGAGTGGCCGCTTCGCTTTTCGAACGGCTACCGTATCGTCCGCACATTCCGGCTTTTCATAACCAAACAGCTCAAAATCCTCTTCATAGTATCGCGTCAATGCTGATAGGGCCGCATCACTCACGCCTGAGAGATCGTCATTGCTACCTGTGACGTTCTTTTTACCGTCGATCGTGAATTCGCTGAGAGACAGGGCCTCAACGACCGGCCAGTCATCTGCCAGAGTTTCAACTTGACCGATGAAGTCGGGAATCAGTTCACCGTCCTTCAGCACGATCCGGTGTTGAGGTTGGGCATGATGCTCCATCCTCTCCACCGGGATCGTCATCATGTGCTCTATCACCTCTTCAAGCGACATCTCCGGGTCAAACTTCAGGTCTCTGAGGTGGTCCAGTTCGAAGCCTCTCCCCCTGGCACGCACAAACTTGTCCTTGTAATAGGAGAGGAACTTTCGGATGGGGTGGCGAGTGAAGGTGAATATCGGTAACGACGGATGCGGCGCACTGGCCGGTCGCCAGTTGGTCAGCGCCTTGCCCTCGCGACTGTGTTCGCTCATGGCCTCGTTCGCAGTCGGCTGCCTCACCATCATGGCATGGCTGATGGAACTGCTGGCGACCTTGGGGATTGACAGGTAAATCACATAGACCCCAGGCACGAACTTGATAAAGCTATGATTCTCCATTCACTGCTCTCCAGGACAACGTTATTCACTCCTTTGATCGGCAGCACCATCCAACGCCGCAACATTTTGGCCAACGGCTTGCGGCGGTATACCTGGTTGATGGATCGCCGGTCATTTCACCCTCTATTATCAACGTATAACAGACGTTGTGAAACGTCCGGTTTCGCTTGAACTCACCCGGCAAACGTGTAACATCTTAAATCTCTCGCTAACGGACTGACGCTTGCCATGGACCGCTACGCCCAACTATTCATTCTTGGGTCCCCACGATCCGGGACCACGTTTCTTTCCCGCCTTCTCGAACAAACGCGCTATGGAAAGCCGATCGAAACGCACTTCATTACGAAGTATCACAAAAAGCTTCCCCAGTATGGGGATCTGTCGAAGAAATCGAACTTCAATCGGCTGATGCGAGACATCCTCGCAGAGAGGCCTGTTCAGCAATGGCGACTGGACCTTGACCTGAACGACTTCTTCGACCGCGTGAGTCCTGATTATCGGTACGGCAATATCGTCAACCAACTGATGGTATACCGCCACGGGGGCCGTGATGGTGTGTCCTGGGGCGATAAGACGCCACATTACATCGGCGATGCCGAGCGGCTGTTCGACCTTTTTCCAGAGGCGCGATACATCTACATCGTTCGGGATGGTCGGGATGTCGCCCTATCGCTATTGAAAAAAGAGTGGGGCCCATCCAACACGGTCAGTTGTGCAGAGTACTGGGCCCGACAAAACAGTCACCCGGCCGTTCAGGACCGACTCTATCGTGGGGAATCGGTCTATTTCCTCACCTACGAGGATCTCCTCGCAAAACCGGCCGAGACGATCCGCTCTCTTTACGAATTTCTTGGAGAATCCGTCGATCCTGACAAATTGGATGCCCTTATTAAAGAGACCCAGGCCGCCAACAGCTTCAAGTGGCGACAAACAATGAGCCCACGGCAGATCCGTCAATTCGAGGCGCTGGCCGGGGGCGTGCTGAAACGTTTCGGATACCCGGTTATCTCGACCAATCCCCGGCTGAGATTTCTGGAAAAGCCACTGTTCCATATTCACGAGAAAGTCTCCAAATGGCTTTTCCTGCTCAAGACGAACCTGGTCGACGGCGCACTGATCCGATTCTTCGGAAAGGAGCCCTTCAACAAATAACTGACGTCCGCGTTGTCTGTGGTCGTCATAAGCCGACGAGATGGAGAAGGAAACGTGTCGGACAGCCCCACCCCAAAGATCATCGTACTATTCAGTTGGCACTCACAAAAGAATATTGCGCTGATCGAGCCACTGCTCCGATACCTCTCAGACAACTGCGGGCATCAGGTCCATGTCGTCACATCGGACGCCACGGGTAAGATCGGGCTTCTGAAGCAGGGATTCAGAGCGTACACCGTCAACGAACTGCTCGTGCACTACCCTACGGAAAACGTGGTTGAAGACACTGTCCCTGATGGCGACCACACACCAATCGATCTGTCTCTCAATTGGTTATACACACCCACCGATCCGCCTCAACTGCCACACCCCAAACGCGACCAATCGATCGGGTATTACCATTGGAAGAGAAGTCAACTGATCAGCGCCTACCGGGGTTTTCTGAACGACCTCGGGGCCAATGCGGTCATGACCTGGAATGGTGCTTTGCTGGTCACCGGCGCATTAGCCGACGCAGCGAAGGAACTTGGTCTGGAATCGTTCTACCTTGAGCGCGGGCTGCTCCCTCGTTCCCTGGTCTTTGATCCTTGTGGGGTGAATAACGAGAGCTCACTGGCCGGTGAAGGCTGGCTCTCAAACGCGCCACGGGAACCGGACGAGGCAGAGGTGAACGCCCTGAAAGCATACTGCAAGACGATAAAGACAACCGGACAGTCGATCGTCAACACGGCGAGTCAGCGTCAGGCCGAATCTGTCTATACGGAGCTGGATCTCGACCCGAGGCGACCGGTCGTGCTGCTCCCGCTGCAGATTGAGAGCGACAGCAACATCATCAATAATTCACCGTTTTTCAAATCAATGGAGCGGTTGATTCAGGACGTGCGAGAGACCCTGTCCGATTCGGATGCTCAGCTCATCGTCAGGCCCCATCCGGAAGACCGCTTACGGCGGGACACCATTGAAGCGCTGTGCGAAGGCCCCGATGTGCGGTGCTGCTGGGACCTGTCGCTATCGTCTCTGCTGGACGTCACGCAGCTCGTTGTCGTGATCAACTCGACGGTCGGACTGGAAGCACTCATGCAGAACATTCCGGTCGTCGCACTGGGACGTTCCATCTACGATCGAAAGGGGTTCACACTCGATCTGACAGAGGCAACTGCCCTTCCCCCGCTAATACATAGAGGGCTTCAGTCACCTCTGGAACCACATGCCCATTTCGGGTTCTGGCACTTCCTTTTCACACTGATCACCCAGTCAAGCTTTTTCTTCGAAGATTCCAGACTCCCGGATGGGCGTGAATCGCTCAATCAGACCCTCGCGAATCTTCCAAAACGCACACCCTCAAACAGCCACTCATTATCACCGTCAGTGCAGATGGCCGAAACCAACGACATCCTCAAAATGTTAATCACCGGAACCAGTCAGGACCAGAGTCTCGTCATCGGTTCTCTCGATACGGTTTTCGACGAGCTTCCCGAGGGTGTGAGCGTTCTTTCAAAACGCTCGGCTTTTACAAGGCTAGTAGCTTCACTACTTAGGCGTCATGATTATGTTATCTGGATGGAAATACCGTCAAATCGTTTATTAAGAGTACTATATATCCTACTCAGGGGTGACAGGAAGCTGGTTATAGGATAAAACGTCGTGAACGAGTGTCGATTAGGGCTAAATCCGAAAATATTCTGATATCAGCGTTATTCACCACGAACAGAAAACTAAGTACTTTTTGACGGCTAGGCTATACAAAAACTTTAACAACGTGAGACCTCCACTTTTTAACGAGAAGGACCTACAAAAAAATAACATTAATTGACTGAAAATTATCACCTATGACTTTTTGAAACCTAAGAAGGAAAGCCCAATGAAAAGATATGTTATATCAACCCAAAGAAGCGGCTTGAACTGGCTTCGCTATAACATTGAGTATCACACAGGATTGAGAACACCTGGAAAAGAGCTTCTGGTAAGCAAGGATACTCAGAAAGAATCCTGCTTTATCCGATCCCACGACCCTATGGGTGTTAGCTACACCAGATCACAATACCTAAAAGAGGTATTTTCATTATCTAAAAAAATAAGTGATTCTGCATGGAACATCATAAACCCACAACGGACAAAAAATGATGTCGTCATACTGTTGCTAAGAGATTATAGAGAAGTTTTCGTTAGAACAGCTAATAAAAATTACCGAAAATTTGACGTCTACCTGTCGAACATACGCTTCCTGAACAAAGCAAACACCAATAGAAAAAAGGTATTTTATTACGAAGATTTTGTTAAGAACCCTGAGACCATGAGTGAAATGCTCTCTTTTTTACAGCTTCCCGAAACTGAGGGTGACCATTTAAGCCTGGACAATATCTCCAACACCTGGGATAAGAAAGCCGCTGCCAGCGTTGATAAATATTCTGTCAATCAAGCTGCCGGAGGCGGCGCCATGACAAAAAACAATCGATATGATTTCAAACATCATCAACAAGAATTAAACCAAGAAGAGCTTGATAGTCTGGACAGATACATAAATGACTCTTTGACGGATTCAGAGTTAAGTTATCTTTTTCGTTATCGGAGTTAGTTGTTTCTTGTTAGAGGAATAGCGTCCCGGATTTCAAAGTATAGCGGGTTTCGGAAAATACCGAGCGTTCCCAACCAAACAAACGGGGTTGTTAGCGCTAAGAGGAGCACGACCGTAACCGGAGGTGTTGCCTGGAATGAAACGACTTGACTCCAAGCCCAAGTTGTTCCCATGCAAGACATTAGAGTAGCCACATTTCCTATCCAGGATCTAAAAAAATAGATTAAATTCAGCCCTGTCACTTTCCAAAGGAGAACCGACGTAAAAATAACATCAACAACACCAGTCGCAAGAAAACTCACCGCAACTGCCTGTAGGCCATAGGGATACGCCAGTAATATGAGAGGTATCAGAATAAAAAATGGCAATGCCTCTCTTAACAACATCAGATCTTCTCGCCCCGAGCCCATAAGAAGCTCTCTGGAGAACCAGTGAACACTGCGGCACATAGCCCATATCGCTACAATTGATGCCAGAGGTGCCGCCGCGTCCCATTGATCTCCGAAGAACAGCCGAATTGTTGGCAAACTGGCGATACTTCCCACACCGAGAATCGGGACAACAAAAGCACCTAGCATAACACTTGCTCTGGTGTACGCTTCCAAAAGATTACCACCCTCCCTCCGAACTTGGCTGAGGTACGGAAAAGCAACCGGTTGAACGCCCTTTATAACCGTTTGTGACACAAACTCGATAAATCCCAACCCTCTGGAAAACATCGCAACATCACGAGTAGATCCTGCTTTTCCGATGATCATATCTGGAGCAGCGACTGTCGCCCTACGAATAAGAAAAGTCAGGGAGTTGAAAATACCAATCCTCGCTATCGGCTTCAGGTTTCTAAATGAAGGCCAATACTGCATCAGATACGGGCGATACAAGCAGAAAATCAGGAACTGGCTTAGAGGATTCAGGAGCTGGCCAACGGCTAATGACCAAAAGCTGAACCCGGAAAGAACCATCCCGATCGTTGTGGCCGACGAAATTATGCTTGATGCAGCCAATATCCGAAATTGATGTTTAAAACATAGGTTTCGCGCCAACAGCGTCATCGGAATGCTGATGTAAGGAGCAATGAAGAAACTGATTGATAATATAGCGAAGATCCACCCAAGCTCGCTCAATTCGTAGAAACGTGCTGCAGGCAAAGCACTCAGCAGAACCAGCAAGCCCATAGACCAGGAAACGATTAGCGTCAGCCCGAGCGTTGAGCGCACCTTGGCGGGCGTGATTTCAGACTCCCGGATCAGATACGCCCCCGCTCCCAGGAGACGGATTTCCGCCATCACCATGACGATGGCGCTGGCGATGGCAAATGTGCCGATCTCCTCCGGCGTGAGCAGCCTCGCCACCACCATCGTCGTCCCAAGACCGATGAACCGCATGAAGAAGCGGGCCAATGCCGAATAGATAACCGCCGCTCGAACCGTTCCCATAGAGCTCAGCGCCCCAGACAACGCTGGTAACAGCGACGGTAGGCATCCGTCATGACCTCGACGGAAAAACGATGATTAAAGGTCTGTTTCGCCGTGGCCGACAGGGACTGCTGAAGCGCGGGGTCCGAAACGATGTCCTCAAGCGCCTGCGCCATCGGCTCCGGTTCCTCAGTCGGTACGAGCATTCCGTCCTGCCTGTGAGTGACGATTTCCGGGTTACCGCCGACATCGGTGACCACCGGCGGAATGCCAAGGCTCATCGCTTCCAGTAAGGTCATGGATGTGCCCTCGGTGTGGGACGACAGCAGAAAGACATCCATTGCCTGCAAATAGGTTGAGGGCCTGGACTGGAATCCGGTAAAAATGACCTGATCGGAAACCGCCAATTCCTGAGCATAGGCCTCCAGCATGCTGCGATCCGGCCCGTCGCCCACCAGAAGCAGCCAACTGTCCGGATGTTGCTGGTGAAATTGCTGAAACGCCCCAAGCATCATGCGTTGATTCTTGACGGGATCGAGACGGGACACCGTCCCGAGAACCGTATCGGACGCCGGAATACCAAGCTCACGTCGCAGCTCTGCTGCGCCAGCCGCGTCCGGATCAAACCCCTGAATGCCATTGTAGATAACGTCGATCCGGCGCCGGGGCATGAACTCATACTCAACCAACGCCTCGCGGGTCGCTTGCGAAATGGCCACCAGCGCCGGTGTCAGTCGCGCCATCAATGGGTTGATCCATCGTGCCTTGTATCGATAGCGGTCCGGGTGGAAACGGCCATGTTCTGTAAAGATAACCCGGGCGCGGAGCCCCAATGACGCAAGCCATCCATAGAAGAACGGCGTGTACTGGTGGCAATGAACAAGGTCGATCCCACCTCTCCGTATGATCCTTCGAAGCCGCCATGCGAGCCTGATGTCCAAACCCTGTCCCCGTGACAGCGTGTGGACAGTCACCCCTTCGGACTGCAACTGCTGACCCATTTCTCCGACAAAGCCATCAATACAAACGATCTCGTTACGATACGCGTCGACAGGCAGGTTCTGAATCAACTGGCGTATCACCTGCTCGGTTCCGCCAAACCCCATGTTGAACGTGACGTGGAGAACACCCGTTTTTCGGTAGCGCGCGCGATCATCTTGTCTGGAAACCACCAATCAGCTGTCCTTCCCCCGCAAAAAGTAAAATCCAACTAATCCGAAAATCACAAGTAGTACGGGAATCAACCATTTGAAAATATATGTTGCATACTCAAACCAATACCGTTTTGTCATGAAATGATAGGTGTCATCGAATATCGAGTAAGGCGTTTTATATATATCTACAAGATTTTCTACCTCTTTCTCAGAGTACCCTTTTTCATAATAAACATTTTTTATTTTTTGAGGATCAGAGACAAGCACCTCTAATGATCTTCCTATCACTACCCCAAAATCCGGATCCAAAAGAAAATGACGACCGTTCTCATCTTTATACTCAACGATAACATGCCCTTTAAAGGATACAATCCTATTAGACACACCGAATTTATCTAAAATAGAGGAAAGAACCATCGATGCATCACCACATATCCCTATCCCTCGCTCAATGCTTCGTTCATAATCAGCAAAATGGTACCTATTAAATTGAGGAAGCGAGGAGAATTCACCTATTGCATACAAATATGGATTCTCCCATAAAGGAATGAGCTGCCTATATTCATAAGGGTCCACCCTAAACCATTTTGGATGAACCAGGCTTTTATTAACAATATAATTTGCCTTCTCTGCCAAATCTGAGTACGACTTTTTTTCTTTTAAATTCTCTATTTTTTCGATCGATTTTTCATAACTCCAAACATTATCAGGAACAAAACGCAGTAACTGAGAGTCACTTCCAAGATCGGGCTTTCTGATACTTTGACTCAAGCCATAGACATTCACCCCCAACAACACAAAACCAACAACAAAGAGGGATACGCATAGCCTATAAAGCCATTTTGACCTAAAAAAAACCCGACTCCCCTTTCCCATATCTACCCTCCGTAATTATCAAACCACAATGAAAATGCAATCAATGTCCACAATTCTTGAGTGTATCGATCACTTCCGTTTACATGACGCTCCCAAAGGGTTCTAACTTCAGGCATACGAAAAAAATCACCTAGTCCACCTTTCTCAGTAGTCAGTATAAGCTCGGCTAGTGGACGGATCTCTGTGCGAAGCCATTCCGCCAGCGGCACCGAAAACCCCATCTTTTTACGATACAGCGTTTCGTCGGTGAGGCGGCCCTCAAAGGCCTTTTTCAGCAGATACTTGCCTTCGGAACCACGCAGTTTCAGCTGTGAGGGAACGCTCGCTGCGTATTCAACGACGCGATAGTCCAATAGCGGCGCCCGGGTTTCAAGCGAATGGGCCATGCTCATCCGGTCCACTTTAACCAGAATGTCGCCGGGCAAATAGGTTTTGAAATCCGAATAAAGCACCCGTGACAGGTGATCATCGGTGTCCGCGCGGCGGTAATGATACCGGGTCAAATCGGCCGGATCGTAACCGTCCGTGTCGCGCCTGAGTGCCGGGCCGGCGATGTAATCCCAGACGGCGGGGTCGCAGAACCGATTGCTGATATAGAACCCGGTTGCCGGATCACAGGCCAGCGTATTGAGCAGCGACCGGGCACGACGAAACACCGGTTGCCGGAAACGCCCCGCCATCCCGGCAAGCCCCGGAAAAAGAACGCTCCTTGCCCAATGCGGGAAACAGCGGCGCAATCGGTTTTCAAGCGCGTCGACACGATACTTCCCGTAGCCCGCAAAATTTTCATCGCCACCGTCTCCGGCCAGTGCCACCGTCACCTGCTGCCTGGCAAGCTGCGACACGTAATAGGTCGGGATGAATGACGGGTCGGCAAACGGTTCGTCAAAATAGCGGGCGATCTCGGTGAGATGGTCGGAAACGGTTTCCCGAACGGTAAATTCATGGTGATTGGTCCCGTACTGTCTGGCGACTTTCTCCGCATACGTCACCTCATCGAACCGTTCCGAATCAAACCCAATGGAGCACGTCGTCACCGGCTCCGGCGACTGAGAGGCCATCAGGTCGACAATGGCACTGGAATCGACACCACCGCTCAGGAACGCCCCGACGGGCACGTCACTCACCAGACGCAACCGGACGGCGTCCGCGAGTGTGTCACGGAGCCCTTCCGCCCACTCCGATTCCGTTCTGGAATCAGACTCACGAAACCGCACATCCCAGTACCGATGAGTCTCGACCTCGCGATCGGTCACCCACATCCAGTGCCCGGGCGCCAGTTTGTGCACATCGCGATAGATACTCTTGGGGTCCGGCACGTACTGGTAAAAGAAGAAATCCTTGATCGCATCCGGCCGCAGGGTTGTCGTCACAAAAGGCGCCTGCTGAAGCGCCTTGATCTCTGATGCGAAAGCAAACTGGCCGCTCTGCCGATAGTAGTAGAGCGGCTTCTTGCCAAGCCGGTCCCTGGCCAGGAATAGCCGACGGTCCTGTGTATCCCAGATGGCGATGGCAAACATTCCGTTCAGGTCCTGCAGGCAATCCGGTCCACGCCGCTCAAACAGTTCCAGGAGCACTTCGGTATCGGTGTGGGTACGAAACGAGACGCCTTCCGCCACCAGAGCGGTTTTCAGATCGGGGAAATTGTAGATCTCCCCGTTGAAGACAATGACATAGCGACCGGAGGCGGAGACCATGGGCTGGTTGCCCGCTTCGCTCAGGTCAAGAATACTGAGACGCCGGTGGGATAACCCGACACCGTCATCCAGATACACGCCCCCGGCATCCGGCCCCCGGTGCCGGATCGCCTGCCCCATGGCCTCCAGCCAGTCGCGGTGCGCGTCGCGGTTGGGTGTGTCATTTGTCCTGAGGAATCCGGCAATGCCACACATATCAGGAGACGACTCCCTGAGCCGCAGGCGCGGTCAGACGGCCCTGATCCCGCAGCTCCCGAAACAACTGTTCATACTCCAATGCCATTCGGCGGGCGGAATACTCTTCCTCGATCAGCTGTCGAGCCGCCCTGGAACGCGCTGACGCCGCCCGTGAATCCTCCAGAACCGCTTCAAAACACTGGCTCAACCCCACATCATCACCATGTTGAACGGACAGACCGGTAACGCCCTGTTCAATCAACAGGTCGACACCCGGAATGTCGTAGGCGACGACCGGCGTGCCCACGGCCATCGCTTCCATCATGCAGCGGGGAATGCCCTCCAGAGCCGAAGTCATGGCAAACACATCAAACTGCCGTAACAACCTCAGCCGGTCCGCCCGGAATCCCGCAAAGTGGATCGCCTGACCACTGGCCATTGATTGGGCCACTGCCTCAAGCTCGGATCGTTCACTGCCGTCGCCGACAAGCACAAGCTGACTTTCCGGGCATTTGGCGTGGAATCGGTCAAAGGCGCTCAGCAGATGCCGAAGGCCCTTTCTCGGAATCATCTGCCCGATATAGCCAATCGTAAAGCAACCTCGCTTTTTGAGGTCATGTTCTCCAACATCGGCCGCAAGCGCTTCGTCTATTTCCTTCAGATCAACCCCATTCTGGATCATCCGGGTTCTTTCGGCAGGAACCTTCAGGCGTTGCATGTCCCGTTGCAGCGCTTCAGACAGTGGCGCCACCGCATTAAAGTATCGAAGGAGGAATGAACCTGCCCCGATGAAGAGCTGCATCTTCAAACCAGCACTGGTTGGAAATCCGTGGGGTGTGCTGACGCAGGGGATGCCCGCTTTTCGGGCCGCGATCCACCCAACGATGTCGGACTTGTAGCCGTGCGTGTGCAGAACATCGATTTTTCTATCGCGAATAACCCGGCTCAGCCGATCAATGGCCCGCCAATCGAAGCGGCCATTCATTGCGACGCGGCTGATCTCGCCCTTCTCGTCAGGCCAGTAGTCCAGAAAGGTCAGATCCTGCCCCCCGCCTTCATCAGTGACAGCCAGAGACGACGTGACATGCTCTGAATCCAGATTATTGACCAGGGCAAGAATCCACCGCTCGGCCCCATAGAAGCCGGCCGGGGTAATAAACTGAAGAACGCGTACCGGTTTCAAGGTTCCCTCCTCGGCAGCCTGGGTCCATAGCGCATTGGCATCGTCTCCTCCACATTCTCCGGCTCTTTGCTCTCCGAAACCTGCAGGTAGTGCACTTTACTGGCCACGGCGACCAGCAGAATCATCCAATAGAGGATTTCTGCCCGGAACTGATTAATGAATGAGGCCGTCACCAGGTAGCCAACCAGGGCGCATTCCAGTGCCAGCACCTTGAAGTAGCCAGAATAGTCCCTTGAATCAATCAGGTATTGTTTGGTTCTTCTGGAAAGGCGATAGAGGGAGAACAGCAACAGAACAAAAAACAGGAAGCCATGAACCCCGATCTCCGTCAGCGCCTGGAACCACATCGAGTGGACAGCACGGAATCGGGTGCCACCCCGCTCTTCGTCAGAGAGATAAAAAGGAGCAAGCCTGTTGAATCCCTTAACACCAAGCCCTTTCGGGTCCTGCGCGATCATCTCAACGGATGCCCACCAGTAGGCCATCCGACCGGCACCGCTTTCCCGGCTCTCCAGATTCTCCAGCGTTCCCATGCGTTCCCAGAAGACGTCATCCGTAACGTAATAACCGCCACTCAGCCCGGCAATCACCACGACGACGGCGATACCACGCTGCCCTTTCTGCCGGTGCCGAGAAAACATCATTGCCATCAGATACAGGCCAACGCTGACCACGATTCCAAGAAACGCCCCGCGGCTATTGAACAGGACCAGGGCATTGGCCACCAACGCCCCAGCGACCATACAAATCACTTTCGTTGTCTTGTTGCCCATCCAGACCTGGTAGAGCAGGAGAACACCAGCTGGCACGATCGCCGCGGCGACCGGATTGACATCCCCTGTCTCCGGCAACTTAATGCCTTCCAGCCGATAACCGGCGTTACGTCCCATGGATGTGGCAAGGTAGCCAATGTAGGTCGCTCCGATAACATAGGCCCAGATCGATGCGTTCAGCGCTTTCTGACTGTCGAGCAGCTTGTAGGCCACCAGGATCACAACGGTCAGCTTAAGAAAAATAAAGGTGAACTTATCGTGCGCACTCGGAACCAACGCCCAGAGGTACGCCAGATAATAGGAAGCCAGGATCGCCACGAGCCATTTGAGCGATGGGTGCTGTAACCAGGGGCCCTTTTCCGTCAGGCTCCGGTAGCGAAACGCCAGTACCAGAATCATCAGAACAGCCGCGACAAAGGAGTAGCTCGATCCCGGAAGCTGACTCCCCCACCATCGGTCTACCGGGTTCAGGAAGTAGGTAATCTGGTAGACCAGAAACGCGAAATGGCTGCTGTAAAAAAGCGCCGCGACGCTTCCGCCGACAAAGACGAGCAGGAACAGCAGGGCAACCTTAGACATACCCCAGCCCCAACCCGACTATCATCACGCCAACCACGAGCCACCACCAGCCACTGACCGCCGTCGATTGATCTGACGCACCACCGGTTGGCGAGCCATTGGGACGCGCGCTGTTCCAGGTGACCTGAGTCTCTCCCCGAAGGGCTTTCAGAGTGCCTTTCACGGCGTACAGGTTCACCATCACGAAGTAATACGGCAGTGAGAGCCAGGGCGGTAGTGTGTGTTTTTCCGGCGTCCGTTGCCCCTGCAGGGCCAGAAGAATCATCACCAGACTGCCGGCGGTGACAAGCTGGAAGAAGCCCATCCCGGTGGCCGCCAGCACGGTACTACCCGCGACTCCCACAGCCATGAACAGCGGTATCAGCCACCGAAGCAGTTTATGGGAGATCACCTCAAAGGCGAACACACCACTACGTGCCGGATTCATCACGGATTTGACCCGCATCAGTCCCCGGATGCTGCGGTTGACGATGCGTTCCTTCCGGGCGATTTCCCGGTCATAGCTGCCGGCGGTTTCTTCAAAGCAGCGCGCGGCGGGCTCAAAAATACCGCGATAGCCCTTGGCAATGATCTGGAGCGGATTGACGAAGTCATTGATGTCGCGCTGCTGCAACGGTTCCCAAAGCGTTCGACGGATCGCATAGATGGCGCCATCGCCCCCCACGACGGAATGCAACCGGGACTCCATGGATTTGATCGCCAGCTCATACCGCCAGTACAGATTCTCGTTGTGAGCGCTGCCACCGGCCTCGCTGTCCGTGTACAGCGCGGCCCCCACGACGTACCCCACCTGCCCATCACTGAAATGAGTGACCAGACGGCGAATGGCCTGGGGCTCGTACAGGGCGTTGGCATCGCTGAAGACCACGATGTCCGAATCGATGGTTTCCAGCGCCCGGTTCAGACCCATGGTCTTGCCCAGACGGCCTTCCTGCCTCACCAGCCGGACACCGCGGCCGGCAAAGGAATGGACAATGTCGTCCGTTCCGTCGTCCGAACCGTCGGAGACGACCACCACACCAAACCGGTCCGCCGGGTAATCGGTCTTCAGGGCGTTGTCGAGCTTGGCGGCGATGACGGCCGCTTCGTTGAAGCAGGACACAACCAGTGTGACGGAGGGCGGCGGTTCGTCCAGTTCCGGAGCGGCCGGCGGACGTTGTCGGGTCAGCAGCCACAGCAACAGCGGATACCCGGCATACACATACACGGGCATCGCCATGCACACCAGCGTGACAACAACCAGCATTTCGATCATAGCGTGATGTACTTCCGTATACGGGGACCCAGCCATCGGGTGACCGACAACGGCAGTTGCCGCCAACCTCGCTCGACCAGCTCACGCACCCATCGTGCGATCGGCGACGGCGCAGCCGGGTGTTCGTTCTCATTGAGACCATCAAGGGTCCACTGTTGCCAGTCCAGTTGGAACGGCGCCGCGCCCCACTGCTTTTTGAAGCGGTAGGTGCCCTCACCCAGGGTCGAACGGCCAAAATCAAACCATTCGGCGCCGTCATCGCAGACATGACTCAGCAACCGCCAGTAAAGCAGCATATTCGGGGCGAGACGATTGTATTCCGGCAACGTCGACGCCCAGGGAATACAGGCAGACCGAGCGTTCATGAGCACAATGCCGCCGCCAACCACCTGATCCCCATAGTACACCAGGCCGATGCGGAAGCGATCGCCGTACGCGGCAAGCAGCTCACGAAACCAGTCAATACCATGCACCGGTGACCCGAGGCGTCGCATATTCTCGGCGAACATGGGATAGAATGCATCCAATGCCGACACATCCGTGCGGACTTCCCCCGTCAGGCCGTTCTTCTCGGCTTTGCGAATCTGGCTTCTCAGTTTCGCCTTGAACTGGCCAAGGAGCGTGTCACTGTCCCCGGGCAGGGCCCGCTGCATGCTTACTTTGATGGGAGCCGTTTCCCCGTCACCGGGGATCGCCGCCCCCCGGTGACGCAGTTCGAAACCGTTCAGCCCACAATCCGCTGCCAACCCCCGGGCCGCCTCAATCAGAGCATGATGCACCACTTCGTCCCCCGCAAGGGTGCCGCCGACATCACAGAATGGCAGCGAAACAAGGACGCCCCGCCCCACCGGACGGCGAATGTAGGTCAATGGCAAAACACCACACAGGGTGCTGCCCCGATACGCCATGACCGCATAGCACTGATGTCCATAGGCTCGCTCTACCCCTAAGATCCAGGCACTGAGGTGGTAAGGCGTCGCCGCCTCATGCTCGGACACAAACGCGTCCCAGGCGTCGCGATTCAGTGTCTGGGGCGATTCCACACGGATATCGATGCCGACAGTAGTCGGTACCGTTTCGGGAGTGAGCTGGCCGTTGTCCATCGAGGGGCTGCTCATGACTGCTGCCCCGCCCCGAATTCGTGTCGGATCCGGTGGCGCGCGCGGCGGGCGACGTCCTCAAGCCGCAGCTTGAAACGGTCGCGCTGCAGGGCGACCTGGACCAACCGGCAGTGAAGCTGGCCGAGATTGGACTTGTAACGCTCTTCTCCGCCCATGAAGTCGTAGTACTGAAACCCGTGATGCCGGTAATCCTCAATACACAGGGCGTGACCGACAAGCCCCGGCTTCAGACGGTTATCCGTCTCGACATGCATGCCCCCCAGGTAGAAGTACACCGTCTTCTCGTGTAGCAGATTATAGAAGGAGGCAATGACCTGTTCGCCAACTTTAACGGCAATGACGTCCACGCCCCCGTTTGCCCACTGGTTGCTGATCAGCGTCCGGTGGAAGCGAACAAAGTCCGGGTTGGCAAAACCGCTTTCGTCCGGCCCACTGCCCCAGCGCCGCAGGTGCCATGGTCCGATTTCGTCGAACATCGCCAGAGCCTGGTCCACCGAATCGGGGCGTACCAGCCGCACCTCGCCCCGCTCCTCATAAAGTCGCCGGGCCCTTCGTATCTGGTGACGGGTATTGCGCGATAACAAATCCAGGTAGCCAATTCCGGAACGTCGCAGGGCATTGAGGTCCACACCGTAACAGGGCGCCTCCCAACGAATATGGGGATGGAGCCCCGTGACGGTCGCATAGTGATCCGCTTCCTGCTGCTCAATGGCGCCCAGGATGAATTCATCCCAGTCCCGCCACTCCCGGCAGATGTACGCGAGACAGGCTTCGGACACGGCGTCCTGGTAGCCGTATTCCGCCAGAAAGCCATTGTATTCGATCCAGATCTGGTCCAGGAAACGATCGCCCATCTGATGCAAGCGCAGGCACCGCGAGTGCAACACGCCATGCCGGCGCTCGGTGGTCTCGACCACAATGCCGAGCCCGACGACACGCCCCTGCTCCTTAACACGGAGTAGCATGGCGTTGGGCCGGTAGACGGCAAGCCATTCACCGATCCACTGCCAGGACAGAAACACCGTCGGCCGGGAGCGGCTCTCCAGGTCCTGCCATTCGGCGGCCAGTGTGAGTGCCTCAGGCACTGGCTCACCGCTCACTGTCAGGGCGTTCCGTGACATCCCGTACTCCATCAACGAGGTCAGTGAGCAGGGTTCGGCTGCTTGACGAGGAAGGGCCCAATGGCCAGGTAATCGAGGGCCCCCTGAACAAACGCACGCACGGCATCTTCCGGCGAATTGACGATGGGCTCCTCGTGCATGTTGAAACTGGTGTTGATCAGGCTGGGGACGCCACTGATCTTCTCGTATTCCTTCACGATGTCGTAATACCCCGGGTTGACCTCTCGCCGGATCAGCTGTGGGCGGGCGGTACCATCAATGTGCACCGCGGCGGGACAGTGCTCCTTCATGAACTCTGTGCAGTCGAACGTAATGGTCATGAATTCGGCGGCGTGCTCCGCCCCCTGAATGTTGTGGTAGCACGTTTCCCGGGCCTCGTAGAGCGTTACCGGGGCAAAGGGCATGAATTCCGTCCGCCCCAGGCGGCTGTTCAGCCATTGGTTCACCTCGGGCTCGCTGGCGTGGTACAGGATTGAGCGGTTGCCCAGCGCGCGGGGACCGTACTCCATGCGTCCATCGAACCGGGCCACCACTTCCCCGCTGTGGATCAGAGCAGCCACCTCGGCGGCGAGGTTGTCCGGGCGACGGTACTCGAGCCCCTCTGCCTTCAGGGCGTTCTCCATACGCGACTCGCTGTAGTCGGGCCCCATGTAGGCACTCTGGATGCTCTCGCGAATACCGCCCGGCCAGGCGTGGTAAAGCGCGGCACCACTGGCACAGCCGCCATCGCCCATATTGGGGTAGACAAAGATATGATTCACGCCTTCGATTTCAAACAGCCGTTGATTGAGTTTGACGTTGGCGACGACACCGCCGGACAGCACCAGCGTATCGAGCCCGGTCTTCTCAACCCAGTACCGGACGTAGTCCGTGGCCACCTTTTCCAGCGCGTATTGGTAGGCGGCCGCGACATCAATCTTGGGGAACTTCGACGCCAGATAGCGCGAGAAATACACGTTGTTGGCCTCATAGACCCGGAAGTCGCCCGGCTCCTGCTGAATACGGGACAGCAGGATGTTGCCGAGAATGGACGGATCGCCGTACGACGCCAGACCCACGATTTTTCCCTCATGCCGACTGGGCTTGAACCCCAGGCTGGACGTCACGTGCTCGTACAGTGTGCCCAGTGAGTTGGGATAGGGAATGCTGTGTCGCCGGTGGATCTTCCCGTTCCGGGCCTCGCTGACCGAGCCAGCCAATCCCGAGCCGTAGCCATCCAGAGTGACGCAAAGCGCGTTCTCAAATCCACTGCACAGGTAACTATTGGCGGCATGAGACAGATGGTGTTCCATTCGCTTCACCGGGCCCGTCCAGCCCATTTCTGTCAGCCCCTGCTCCAGCTCTTCCTCGTAATGCCGGAAAGAGGCTGTCGCGCCTTCCGCCCACCGTTTTGACCCTTTTAGGGCAGCGCTGTTGGACGTCAGTCGCTGAGCACCCGCCATGTTGTAAAACGAGTTGTAAGCGAAGTTCTTCTCCATGATGACATTGGGGTGCGAAAGGCCATGAATCCGCTCATTCCGGTCAGGGACCCGCGTCTGCGCTTCCCGGATCTGTTCACTGAGATCCGCCGGCTGGAACGACTTGATAAAGGCCTTCTCATCCTCAAGGTTCTGGGTGTAAAGCTTGCGTTCGTTTTCCCAGGTCAGGAACGGATAGCAGACGGTGTCGAAATCGCTCATCGACAGCCCGGTGTAGTCGAGCGCCTTTTCCAGCGCCTGCCGGGGGAAACCGTCCTGTTGCTTGTTACGCGTGAAGCGCTCCTCGCCGGCCGCGTAGAGGATCTCGCCATCCTCAACAATGGAGACCGTTGCGTCCTTGTCCAGTGGCGATATGCCAAGCACCTTCATGTTATCGACTCCAGATGGGTTCGTAGCCGGGAAGGCGTGGTCGCCTCGCCGCCCAGCTCGTTAAAGAAAAAATCAAAGTAGCGCCGGAAAGAGGCCAGGAACCGGTCCAGATCCTGCTCCGTCTGGACGTAATCGGTGTACCCCGGGACCACACTGGGGCTGTGGAAACTCCAGGTGAACGTTCGAACGCCCTCCGCCATCAGAAAACGGGTCAGCCGGATGTGTTCGTCGGACGAAAAACCCTCGGGTGAGAGCATCAGACGATCAACCGCGCCAAGCCTGGCGAGAATTCCTGGCGCCCGGAATCGCCTCAGCCGGGTCGCCAGGTCGAACAGGGGCACGGCAAACCGATGGGCCCAGCCGGTAAAGGCTCCGGTCACCGGCAATTCAAGCAGTTCCCGGGCCGTTCCGAACCAGAACGGCCGTGCATCATAACGCCGATAGTCCGGGCCGCCATCGCCGCGAGAATCCAGCGGCGGGCAGACGGACAGGTCAGTGCGAAAGCCCAGCTCCTGAAGGATCTCCGTGGTGTTCGGACCAAACCCATACCGCCCGGCCTTGTAGATGGTGGGGGGCGCTCCGAAGGCATCCTGGATCGTGTCCCGCAGATGCCGCAGTTTTTCATGCTCGAGCGCTCGAGGCAGATTGCCCGGATAGGTATTTGGCTTGGTCAGCGCCTCTTCCACGGGCGGATTGACCCAGGGGTGGAGATGGGCCCCAATCTCACAGCGCCCTTCCGCGTAGATGGACCGGAGCGCATCAATGGAAAGGCTCTGACTGGCAATCGGATAGTCAATCACATAGCACGGCTGGATGCCATAATCGTCAAAGATTGACTGGACCCGTTCAATATGGGCCATTGCCGAAACCTGAGTCGCCTCCGGATCGGGCTCGCCGTGCCAATCGAACTCTTCTTCGGTGTCCACGACCACCATGAGCCTGGGCGTCATGTCCGCCGAAGGCTGAATGTATCGTCGGTTTTGAAACATGTGCCATTCCTTGCCCATTCCAGACCTGTGCTTCCTCATCAGGTCACCATAACCTTATCGACGTCAGCGGTACTGACGGTTGAGATAGTCCTCAACCCGCTCCCGGTATTGACTGGTGATATCTGCCAACGTGTCACGAACCGCACAGTCCGGACACGTCATCCCCAGAATCATCAACGATGCGTCCCGCCTGCCCTGGAAGAGCGCTGTCAGTTGTGCGACCTTGGCACCGAACTCCGTCGCTTCCCAGTGCCCGCCCACGAAATATCCGTATGAGAGATGGAGCCGTTTACCGGTCCCGTTGTCACGCAGGGTAACGCCGGAGAACGGTGCTCCCCCACTATTCAGCCGAAAGCGCTCGACGGGCGTAAACTGTTCCACATCGTACAGACGGTTGGACCATTGGATCACCTCAGCGCCCTGCCTCTGATGGTCATAGCTGTAGAGCCCCGCCAGTAACCGGGTCCGATCCGACGCGGAGCTGTCCGCTCCTCGGAGGCGCGCCAGGGTCAGCAGCGATCGTGCGTCGGGATTGGACATGACCGGGCGCCACCCCATCAGGTTGGATTGATAGAGAGGTACCCATCCCTCCTGTTTCAGGAGCCCCTTGTCGTGAGTCCGTGCCGTCATCGCCTGCGCCGATTGCCAGGGCTCACCAGTGACCAGTTCCGCTGCCACGACCAGTGCAACTGTCACGACCCAGCCCCCCCAGAGCCGCGCCGGCGCGGCTCGATAAGCCATCGCCCGGTGCGGCGCCCCGTGAGTGCCGTCGTTCTGCTCGAGCCAACGCACCACGAGAAACACCGGAACCAGCGCCACTGCAAATACCACCCAGCCAAACGTGGCGTGGTTTCTGACGAGCGGGGACGCCATCTCAGACTCATGCCCCACGTATATGATCACCGACACGCGGACCCAGTTGGCCAGCAGTGACATCAGTAGGGCCATGACCACGATCAGCGCCCGTCTTGGCCACCGCAGCCCCAGAACTTCCCCATACAGGAAAGCGATGGTCAGACCCACCAGGAAGTAGTTGAGCCCGGAACAACCGCGGGCCACTTCGAAGGCCCCGATCCCGGGCAGGGTCACGAACAACCCCTCGACGACCGCATGTATATCAATGGCGGACAGGGCGAATTCGGTGACCGCCGTCGTCAGAAACTGCAGCGGAAGCCGAAGCGCCTCCCAGACCGGGAAGGCAAAGAACAGGACACCAACCGGCACCAGAAACCAGCGCGCCTGACGCCAGCCCCAGAATAAGGCCAGGGACAGCCAGAGGAGCGGAACGACCATCAGCTGCTGAAAGGCCTGTACCACCAGCAGGTCGCCGCCAACGTAGATCAACAACCCCGCGGCAAACGGGCCCAACCATCCGGGGTAAAAGTCCGATTGCGGCCTAATTCGTCGATACTGGCGTGCGCACAGGGCCACCGACACCGCCAGCAATAGCAAGCCCTGGGAGTAGGCCTGCTCGAAGACGAGCCAGCGCCCAACCACGTTTTCCACCGTCGACCAGGCCAGGCACAGGACAGTCGCCATGACCAGGAACGGTGCCATCGCGCCGGCCACACTGATCATGGGCGATTCGCCTGAATCACTCACACCGGTTGCCTCTTGAGGATTCATGTCGTCAGGAGCTGCTTTTCATTCAGGACGTCCTCCACCGCTGTAAACCGGAACCGTTTTATGAGCCGACGCAGCCGGTATTCGCATTTGTCGAGATTGTTGTAGTGACGGAATCGCGACAACGCACTCACATCAAAGCGGGGCTGACCCGGGTCGATTTCCCAGGGGTGGAGATAGAAGATAAACGGCTCGCCTTCCCGATTGACCCGGCCAAGGCCCCACTGGGAGAACCAGTACGGGAACAGGCGAAAGTACCCACCTCCGGCGATTGGCAGTGTCACGCCGGGCAGCTTGAGGGTCGTCAGGGGGAATTCCACCAGCGAATACCCTTTGTCCGTCTCCAGGCGGTGCGGCCAGCGTGGGGTTCCCGGCATGCCGTACCGATCATGACGAACCGGGAAAATCGAGGAGTCCCAGACAAACCCCTCCTCGGCCAGGATATCAAGCGCCCAGCGGGACTCGTTGGTAATGGAGTAACTCGCCGCCCGGTACCCGGTCACCGGCGCCCCGGTAATCTCTTCCAGCAACCCCTTGGACCGTCTCGTTTCCTCGCGAAAGGTGTCTGGCGTCTGGTTGTAGACAAGCTGATGGCTGTAGCCATGACTGGCAATTTCATGACCGGCGCGATGAATGCGCCGGACAAGGTCCGGTGATTTGTCCGCGACCCACCCAAGTGTAAAGAAGGTACCGCGCGTATTGTGTTCGTCCAGCAGGGACAGCAGATGGTCGGTGTTGCGTTCGACACGGTATTCCATCGACGACCAGTCATCACGGGAAATGGCTTCGGCCAACGCGGCCACCTGGAAGTAGTCCTCCACGTCGATGGTCAGGGCATTCGTGATTGTTTCCATGGCTGGTTGGCCTTCCCCGTAATCGGTTCCTACTGGAACTGGTAATTGAGACTGACGGATGCCCAGTTTTCCGTGTATTCACGACTTCTCACGTCACTGAAGCGCCGCTCACGACCCACATAGGACGACACACGAAGCGCCCTGGTGACATGCCAGACCAGACCCGCCTCAGCGTTGGCGACCTGGTCTTCCGTCTCGTTGATCGCATACCGGATGACCCGATAGCGCCCCTCTGTCGACAACGTCAGCAGCGGGGTGATCGGTCGAGTGTAGCGCAAGACGCCATAGCCAGACTCTTCCTGAGTCGCAGAACCGATGTAGTCCGACCGGCTTCCCCCGACAGTCAGCCCCAGAGTCCCGCCATCGCTGAACCCGGTCTGAGCGCCGGCCTCCAGAGCCGTCACCTCCACTGTGTTTGTTTCCTGGACATCAAAGCTGAAGTCGCCAAACGCCAGGTCAAACCCGGACGTCTGGTCGGTAATCTCCCGGTTCAGATTCAGGAAAGCGGATGTGGACGAGTTGACCTGGCGGTCCAGGCGCAGATCGCCCACCGTTCCCGTGGTACTGATATCGATATTACGGAACCGGGTTTCCTGGCGCGTGACGCCGTAAGATCCCGAAATCGATGTGGCCTGATACTCACGGGAGAAAAAGACCGTACCGGTTGCCGAGTCCACTTCCTCCCCTGAATCATACTCGACCCGCTCGCCGCTTGCCTGAAGGCCGCCGGAAAGACGCGGACTGAACAGGTGCGTCCAGGCCGTGGAGGCGCTGATACGGTCACTGTCGTCCTGCTCCCGGTCATCGAACGTTGTGTTCTGGTAACGACTGCTTAACCGCCAGGTGTCGCGGGGGCCGAGCCTGAACTGGTAGTCGGGGCCTGTCCGAACGGTATTGCGTCGGCTCGTGTTATCCGGGCGCGCCGGACGTGTGGAACGGCGTCGCACATCCCGTAGGCTGTCTGTCACGTGCCAGGACAACCGATCAGTGAGCTGACACTGCCCCGTGGCATCCGCCTGGGTATAAAGCGTCGAATCAAACGTGTCCTCCAGGAACACCCCGTAACCAATATCTGCTCCCAGAGTCGTTTCGCATCGCCCCGGCTGGGCTTGATGTTCGATCGTGATGTTCGCCCGGGTCTCAAGATCGGACTGCGGGTTATCGCGGGACGCAGTCATGTTGTCGCTGTAGCGACTGGTGAGACCCACGCCGACCTGGACCGGGTCCGCCATCGCGGCACCCGATCCAAGGATGGCGGCCCCCAGGCTCGCACTCATTACCCCCCTGGCGAGAGCACGGCACGGAATCACGCAATAAAGAATCCCTTCAGCCATTGATGATGGCACCCGCAAATTTCTCCCGTTGGAACGCGCCCGCCGCCTGTTCGACCACCGAGGGCGTGACACGCCCATGGGGCACGACCAGCAGCGAGTAGTCACAGAGCTCAGCCAGAATCCGTGCATCCGGCGATTCACCGACAGACGCTGTGTCGAGAATAATGAATCGATCCGGGTAACGGCGGCGAACCGCCTGCATGAACTGACGCATCCGGAAAGAGGTGAAGAATTCGCCGGGCGACTCCCGCCGGCTACCAGCCGGAATCAGGCGAAGCCGCGGGATGCCCGTGGGATAGATGATCCGGGCGATATCATACTCGGGCTCTTCCAGAAAATCCGTCAGTCCGGCCTCTGGCGCCATGTCCAGAGCGGTATGCAACGACGGTTCCCGCAGGTTGCAGTCGATAAGCAATGCGGTCTTGGACTCATCGAATGCAAACGCGGCGGCCAGATTCATGGCAATGTAAGAGGCACCGGCGCCCTCGGTTGCGCCGGTCACCACCAGCGCAAAATTCCGGTGCCCGGACATTTCGAGCAGCTTGGTCCGGAGATTACGGAATCGGTTCACCAGTTTCCGGTCCGGTGAATCCGGATAGATGATCCGTCTCTCTGCCAGATCGTCCGGCGTCAGATACCGGGGCTCCTGCATTTGACGGATCTGTTTGCTGACCACGTAGCGATTGACGGCACCCGGTTCCATCGCGCTTGGAACCAGCATGTTGGAACTGTCCAACTGGTCAACGGACGAATGGCCGCCCCCCTGGGCATCGCCTGTATTGGTCTGCTTTTCAGACTCGACCGGGGATTCCTCCCGGGGGCGTTCAGATCCCTGACGCTTAAAACGGTCTTCGAGTGTCTCGTCGCGCCCGGACGACCGGGACTCTCTGGATTCGGTCATTAAATGACTCCCAGCAGGACTGCTCCCGCTACTGCAATGTACGCGGCCGCCACCAGCAGACAGCAGAAGATGATTCCCACCGTCCGGCGGCGATCACGTCGCCGCTCAAATGGCGTTCGGACTTCCGGCACTTCACCAATCACCATCAGACCCAGCTCTTTCTCGAGCTGGGATCGGCCACGCACCCGGGGGTCGAGGTGAAGCAGACCACCAACGGCCCCGAACGGCGCGACAATCCCCAGAAGAAGCCCGGCGGCGGCGAAGTATGAGAACTTCAGTCCGGACGGGCCGAGGGGATACTGGGCGGACTCGTTGATGTCAAAATTCAGGCCCTGCCCCTCCACATCCAGGTGCATCGAAACACGGGCTTTCTCGCGGCGTTTAAGCAAATCATTGTAGATTTCCTTGTTCACTTCCATGTCGCGTGTCAGCTCAGAATATTCTGCCTTATTCTTCTGAATGCGCTTCATGCGCTCGCGCTGTTCCGCCAGCAGCTGATTCAGGGAATTGATTCGCGTATCGATGGCTTCAATGTTCGTTCGAGCATCGGAAAGTGACGCGCTCAGCTCCTGATAGAGAGGATTCATGACGTCCTCCCCTTCCGTCGACTGCGCCGTCGTGCCCTGCTCGGCCGCACTCTCACGCTGCTTCTTGAGCTCCGCGATCTGCTCTTTGAGAATCACGATGTCCGGATAGGAGTCGTGGTATTTCAGACGAAGCTGGTCCAACTGCTCCTGCATCGTCGTGATGCGCTGCTTGTAGGCATCCCGTGTTTTCTCCTGGCGCAGAGTCGGGCTGACCCCCTGCAACTGGCGCTCCAGAGACTGCACCCGGGTCTGGAGTTCCTGTCGCTCGAGGCGGGCCAGCTCCAGCTTGCCCCTCAAGCTGGCGATCTTCTTGTTGGCCTCTTCCTCAGTGCCATCGACGTTTGTCGAGAGAAATTCCTTGAGGCGGGCCTCGGACTGCTCGAGTTCCCGCTCGTAGCTCTTCACCTGTTTGTCGATGAAATCGTACGCGTTGCGGCTTTCCTCTCTTTTTCTCTCCGCCGATTCCGCGATAAACGCCTGACCAAGGCGTTGAGCAAGACGGAAGGAACGCTCGGCAGACGTTGACTCATAGCCGATCCCGAAATAACTGTCGCCGCGCGTGCGAACGAACAGGTTCGAGCGCATGCGATTGAGGCGCTCCTCGAACTCGCGCTTGGTGAGCGTTGCCGTTTCAGGCCCGAAGATACTGGCATCCCGCGCAATCGGCTCCAGAACCTTTCGACTCCACAGCAGCTCTTCTGCAGCCGACGCCCGCTGATTGATCTCCGTCGTCACGGCACTGCCCTGCATCAACGGCCGAATGATGTTCTGGTCATCCACATAAATGACGACTTCGGATTGATACTGGTAGGGATAGAGAAACCCGACGCCGAGCACACCAAAGCTGACGGCCGCGAATACGAGAAACGCGAGCCACTTGCGTGCACGGATCTCACGGAGCACTTCAAAGGGTAGTTGCGTTAATGGAAGCGCCATACATTCCAGCCTGTACTGCCCGATCCTTGACCCGGCGACTCCTGCCGGGCACTTGTTCCACACGACGGCCGCCCCGAAGGGGCGTTCACATCGTCACGACTGCGCCAGACCCATCATTCGGGGTATCCCATCAGAAACTCCGTTCCGGCACGGTGAGGATGTCACCGGGCTGAAGCGCATAATTGGTCTCGATGTCCCCTTTGTTCAGGATATCGTCCAGTTTGACGGGAATGGCCACGACCTCACCGTCCAATGGACGGTACAGCATGGCATCGTTCAGGGCGGCAAATGATGTCGCTCCACCGCTGCTCAATACCATGTCGAGCACCGTCATTCCCTCGCGATGGGCGACGGACGTCGGTTGCTGAACGGCACCGGTCACACGGACGCGATCGGTGAATTCATGACTGCCCATCCCCGTGACGACCACACTCACCTGGGGCTCCCGGATGTACTGTTCCAGATCATCCTCAATGCTGGCCGCCAGGGCCTCCGGACGCTCGCCACTGGCCTGAACATCCCCGACCAGTGGCACGGAAATCCTGCCGTCCGGCCGGACGGGCACCGATACGCTCAGATCCGGGTTGCGCCAGACCGACACCTGAACCACATCGGTCGGACCGAGGATGTAGTCGTCAGGCTGGCCCGCCTGCGCATTCAGCGCCTTACGAATCTTTTCCGGAGACGATGCTGGCTGAGATGCGCAGCCTGACAGCATCAGGGTTAACAGGGCGGCAAAAGCTAGGGTAACTGGGGCAAGTAACGTCCGTGACATGGTGCTTCCTCAACGGGATCCTTTTCTGAATAGTATCACTTCGACTGTCTGAATTATAATCAACAGATCAAGCAGGAGGCTGTGATTCTTGATGTAGTAAAGGTCATATCGTAGCTTTTCACGGGTATCTTCCTCGTTGTCGGCATAGGCAAAACAAAGCTGAGCCCAGCCGGTGATACCCGGCTTGACCCGGTGACGCTCGTTGTACAGCGGAATGGACTCCACCAGTTGATCCACAAACATGGGTCGCTCCGGCCGGGGCCCGACAAACGCCATGTCGCCAGTCAACACATTAAAGATCTGCGGCAACTCGTCAATACGAAGGCGACGGATCACGTCGCCGACCCGGGTAATTCGGGTATCGTTCTGCTGAGCCCAGACCGCACCGTCCTTTTCGGCGTCAGTTCGCATCGAGCGGAACTTGTGGACCCTGAAAACGCGGCCGTTGAGCCCGACCCGCTCCTGGCTGTAGAACACGGGTGCCCGCCAGCCGTCCTCCAGCTTGATCGCAAGCGCTGTCAGCAGCATCACGGGCGATGTCAGCACCAACAGCATGAATGATGCCAGCAGATCCAGCCCCCGCTTGCTGCCCCCCTGAACCGACGACACCGAGAACCCCGGAGAAAAGACCAGCCACCCCTTGGAAATCATCTCGAGAGCGACTTTCCGGGACTCGCGCTCATAGAAAGTGGCTGCGTCGACGATTTTGACGCCCTCCATTTTGCACTCGAGGAGGTCTTCCATTGGCAACCCCCGCCGCCGGTCGTCGACACCAACCACGATTTCCCGTACCGGATGCCTGAGAATATACCGATGCAGGGTATGGTGGAGATGAATCAGCTTTTCTCCCGATACTTCGACCGCCTCATCCGGCATGGGGACAAACCCGACGAGATGGAATCCCTTGCGATTGAACGGGGTCGTCAGATCTTCAAGAAGCTGGCGCGCCCGCCAACCGGCCCCGAGAACCAACACCTTCCGTTTGAATGCATCGTCACCGGCGAGGCGGAAGAAAACGCTGCGAACAATACCGAGCATGAAGAACCCGAACACCGACGCGGTTGTCACCACGCCCTCACCGCCGAGGTACCACAGCCAGTCCTCAAACAACAGGAAGGCACTGAATGACAGCGGCAGACTGAGAATCAGGGCCATGATCGTCCGCAGCATCATGCCCGAGAGACCTTCTTCAATCCGCGCCTGGTGGACACCCAGCGCAATCATCACAATGATGTTGAATGTGCCGAACACCAGCGCAGATGGCCAGACGTACTGGAAGTGCTCAGCGAAAAAAGGAAAGTCGCCAAAATAGCGAAAGAAGGCGCTCAGACAGAACACGCCAAACAGGATTCCCAGGTCCAGAATCCCAAGGATGAAGAACGGAAGGTGAATGTAGTGACGGAAAATACGGACGTGGGCCACCCCGACTCCTTTCTGTTGCTCAGACCAACCGCGTCTTTACAGCCAAACGAATGCGTCCAATGCGCCGAATCATGATTCGCGGGCGAAAAGTGTACTACGTCAGCTTGGTTTATCAATTACTTTGTCAACGTCCGGCCCTCTTTCTCTTCGAGTGACAGCCTGCTTTACACCTTCCACAGGAACTGTGGCGCAATTTTCGCCATTCAGCGTCGATTTACTTTACATTGCTAGTGAGCCCCCACCAGAAACAACCAAAAATCAGGGGCATAAAACCCGGCACGGAAACTGCTAATAGAAAAAAAGCACGTTCAACGAACCCCGTTGACGCTGTGTTGAAGTTTTCAGGGAAAGGGCCAAACCGGCTGCGAGGCCGGGACGGAAAGCCAGGGGTCTCAGGAGGGCCTGAGACAGCCCGGTTGCAAGCCCCGAAGCATAATATCAGGGAGATACGAAATGACTTTTAAAAAAGCAATCCTTGCCTCATCGCTGTTCGCGTTCTCGGCCGGGGCGTACGCGGTCCCAGATCTGGGAACAGTCCTTGACGGATCGCCGTATGACGATGCGTCACTGGACGGCGTCACTGACACCGGTGCGGAAACGCTGACTCTGACCGACACGGACGGCAATACAGATGCCGCAACAGCTGCCCTGTTGTTTGAGCTCGCGGGGTATGCCCCGAACAATGAGTTCGGCATTTACGGTTATACTCTGGATGGCGGTGGCAATGCGGTTCTGGGTGACATGCTGAAACTGTTCGACGGAAGCGACGACGACAGCCTGCCCAGCGAGACAACAACGGTTGATTTTGATCTCGTGAACGGCACTGCGACCGCCAATGGCGTGACAGAGGATATCGGTGCGCAGTTCGGCGTCTATCTCAAGAACACCGTTAACGATGGCGGTTTCACTTGGTATAGCCACTCCGAACTCAACACCGACGGATACGACCACTCACTCATTTTCGACACACTGGGTGATGGCGTTCAGGATGAGGTTGGCGGCGCCAATGTTGTTGTCGCATTTGAGGATCTGTGTGACACAGACTGCCAAAACGATGGCGATTTCAACGACATGGTAGTTGGCATTGACGACGTACTGCCAGTTCCGGAGCCAGGCACCATTGCCCTGCTTGGCCTTGGTCTCGCCGGAATGGGTGTGGCACGTCGCCGCAAGGCGTGATGAACGGTTGACTGACAGCCGCTTAACAAAAAAGGCGGGCCGATTCGGCCCGCCTTTTTTGTGCCTGGAAGAACCACCAACCCTTGGCTGGTGGTTTCCATGGCCTTTCTCAGATCACAAACAGGTCCACAAACTCGTGGACCGGCGTGTTGTCAAGGGTCTTCTGATCCTTGCACAGGTCGAAGATACGATCACACTGCTGCCCCGGGAATCGGGTCGCGAGGTTGTTGCGGAACTTCTGCTCCAGCAGCGGAATGCCCTCTTCGCGCCGACGCCGGTGACCGATCGGGTATTCGACCGCCACATTCTCCGTCTTGCTGCCGTCCTTAAAGAACACCTGGATGGCATTGGCAATGGAACGCTTGTCCTGCTCCAGGTACTCACGGGTATAGCGCTCGTCTTCGACGATCTCCATCTTGTCCCGGATCTCGTCAATGATCGGGTTGGCTTCGTGGAAGCTGTCCTCGTAGTGCTCCGCCTGCAAGCCGCCGAAGATCAACGGAACGGCTGCCATATACTGCAGGCAGTGATCCCGGTCGGCCGCGTTGGCGAGCTTGCCAACCTTGGAGATGATCCGGATCGCCGACTCGTGAGTCGTGATGACGATTTTATCGATCTCGTCCAGACGGTCCTTGACCTCCCCATGCAGCTTCACGGCCGCCTCAGCAGCGGTCTGCGCATGGAATTCCGCGGGGAAAGAGATCTTGAACAGAACGTTTTCCATTACGTAAGAGCCGTACGACTGCGGCAGTGAGAACTGGCGCTTGTCTTCCGGCTTCAGGGCCTGGTCCTTATTGGTCTTGCTGAACAGGACATCGTAAAAGCCCCACTGCGGCGCGCTCAGCACACCCGGAATGCCCATTTCACCACGGATGGCAATGTCGGACAGGCGAACGGCGCGGGAAGTGGCATCACCCGCCGCCCAGGACTTCCGGGAGCCCGCGTTCGGCGCATGGCGGTAGGTCCGCAGCGACTGACCGTCCACCCAGGCGTGGGACAGCGCGGAGAGCAGCTGTTCACGATCCGCCCCCATCAGCTTCGCCGTGACGGCGGTGGAGGCGACCTTGACCAGTACAACATGGTCCAGACCAACGCGGTTAAAGGAGTTCTCCAGCGCCAGTACGCCCTGGATCTCGTGCGCCATGATCATGCCTTCCAGCACATCCCGCATGGTCAGCGGCTCTTTACCCTGCGCCACACGCTTCTGGGACAGGTGATCCGCCACCGCCAGGATGCCACCCAGGTTATCGGAAGGGTGCCCCCACTCGGCGGCCAGCCAGGTATCGTTGTAATCCAGCCAGCGGATAATGCAGCCAATGTCCCAGGCGGCCTTCACCGGATCGAGACGATAGGGTGTGCCGGGAACTCGCGCACCGTGAGGCACGGTGGTGCCTTCAACAATCGGGCCCAGGTGCTTGGTGCACTCCGGGAAGCGCAGCGCCAGCAGACCACAGCCCAGCGTGTCGATCAGGCAGTTTCGCGCGGTGTCGAATGCTTCATCACTGTCGATGTGATAATCCAGAACGTAGTCGGCAATGTCCTGAATCACCTGGTCATAATCCGGCCGTTCGTTGGTATCGACATTCTGACTCATCAGCCTTACCTCCTGAGGGATTGTCTCTCAAACGTATCAGCCACTCCCGCTGACGCATAGCGACAGCGGAAACAAAAAAGGGCCGCGAAACACCCCGCAGCCCCTTTAGAGTCCAGCCACACTCTGATCAGAAGGCATCCCCGGGAATACGAACCCAGCCCTCCATCAGAATGCGGGCACTTCGGCTCATGATGGCCTTGTCCACCACCCATTCGCCTTCCGATTGGGACGCTTTCGCGCCGACGCGCAAGATGCCGGACGGATGGCCGAATCGCACGTCGGTCCGGTCCCCGCCACCGGCGGCCTCATTCACGACGGTTCCGGGAATGGCCGCGGCGGCGCTGATGGCGACGGCAGCCGTGCCCATCATCGCATGGTGGAGTTTTCCCATGGACAGCGCTCGGACCAGTACGTCCACATCCGTTGCTTTCACCATCTTTCCACTGGACGCTTCATAGTCCGCCGGCGGCGCGACAAACGCCACCTTGGGCGTGTGCTGGCGGCCCGCCGCCTCCGAAACATCCTCGATCAGCCCCATCCGGACCGCCCCATGAGCGCGGATGGTCTCGAACATCGACAGCGCCTGCTCGTCGTTGTTGATGTCATCCTGCAGCTCGGTACCGGTGTAGCCAACGGCTGCGGCATTAACGAAGATCGTGGGGATTCCGGCGTTGATCATGGTGGCCTGCAGCGTCCCGACGCCCGGCACCTCAAGCTCATCGACCACATTCCCGGTCGGGAAAATCGCACCATCGCCTGCCGGATCGACGAATTCAATCTGGACTTCCGCCGCTGGGAAGGTGACGCCGTCCAGTTCGAAATCGCCGGTTTCCTGAACGGCACCATCTGTCATCGGAATCCGCGCAATGATGGTCTTGCCGATGTTCGCCTGCCAGATGCGTACGGTCGCGGTGCCGTTCTCCGGCAACTGATCCGCATCGACCAGACCGCTGTTGATCGCAAAGGCACCAACCGCCGCGGACAGATTGCCGCAGTTGCCACTCCAGTCCACGAACGGCTTATCAATGCTGATCTGGCCAAACAGGTAATCCACATCGTGCTCCGGCCGATCACTTTTGGCCAGGATCACGGTTTTGCTGGTGCTCGAGGTTGCCCCGCCCATTCCGTCGGTCTGCTTGCCGTAGGGGTCCGGGCTGCCGATCACACGCTGGAGCAGCGCGTCCCTGGCATCACCCGGGCGTTGAGCCGCTTCCGGCAGGTCACTAAGGGCAAAAAACACCCCTTTGCTGGTCCCGCCACGCATGTAAGTGGCGGGTATCCGGATCTGAGGTACGTGCGTCATCGCATTATTCTCCCACTCAGGCCGTCGCGTCCGCTTCCATGAAGTCCTTGGCGAAGCGCTGAAGCACACCGCCGGCTTCATAGATGCTGCTTTCTTCCTGCGTGTCCAGTCGGCAGATGACCGGTACCGCCAGCTCTTCGCCGTTGCGACGACGGATCTTCAGGGTGAGTTGCCCCCCGGGGATCAGTTCGCCCTCGACGTCATAGATTTCGCTGCCGTCCAGCTCCAGGGTCTTACGGGTTGTGCCTTCTTCGAACTGGAGCGGCAGTACACCCATGCCAATCAGATTGGTCCGGTGGATGCGTTCAAAGCCTTCTGCAACAATCGCCTCCACGCCCGCCAGTCGGACGCCTTTCGCCGCCCAGTCACGGGAGGACCCCTGACCGTAGTCAGCACCGGCCACAATAATGAGCGGCTGCTTGCGATCCATGTAGGTCTCGATCGCCTCCCACATCCGGATTTCCTGGCCTTCCGGCTCCAGGCGCGTCAGCGATCCCTGTTTGATGTCGCCGTTCTCGTCCCGAACCATCTCGTTCAGAAGCTTCGGGTTGGCGAAGGTGGCGCGCTGAGCCGTCAGGTGATCGCCCCGGTGCGTGGCGTAGGAATTGAAGTCTTCTTCCGGCAGCCCCATTTTCGCCAGGTACTCGCCAGCGGCGCTGGTCGGCAGGATGGCATTCGACGGTGACAGGTGATCCGTCGTGATGTTGTCGCCCAACACCGCCAGCGGGCGCATGCCCTGCAGCGTCGGCTTGTGGGCCAGCGCCCCTTCCCAGTATGGCGGACGACGAATATAGGTACTCTGCGGACGCCACTCATAGAGTGGGTCGGCCATCGCCTCACCCTTGTTGGTCATGTCGAACATCGGGATATACACGTCACGGAACTGCTCGGGCTTGACGCTCTCGTTCACGATGTCATCGATTTCCTCATCACTCGGCCACAGATCCTTCAGCGTGACAGGATTGCCATCCGGATCCGTGCCCAGAACGTCCTTCTCGATATCGAAGCGGATGGTGCCCGCAATCGCATAGGCCACCACCAGCGGCGGTGACGCCAGGAACGCCTGCTTGGCATAGGGGTGAATCCGGCCATCAAAGTTCCGGTTGCCGGACAGGACGGCCGTGGAGTAGAGATCCCGGTCCACCACCTCTTTCTGGATCTCCGGGTCGAGCGCACCGCTCATGCCGTTGCACGTGGTGCAGGCGAAAGCCACAACACCAAAACCGAGGTCTTCAAGCTCCGGCAGAAGCTCGGCCTCTTCAAGATACATCTTGACGGTTTTGGAACCCGGTGCGAGCGAGGACTTCACCCACGGCTTGCGGGTCAGCCCCTTGCGATTGGCGTTTCTCGCCAGCAGCCCCGCCGCGATCATGTTGCGCGGGTTACTGGTATTGGTGCAGCTGGTGATCGCCGCGATGATGACCGCGCCATCCGGCATCTTGCCCTCTTCCTGCTCCACCTTGCCGGCAATGCCGCGCTCGGCCAGCTCGGAGGTGGGCAGTTTGGCGTGGGGACGGGACGGGCCGGCCAGTGTCCGCGTCACTTTTGACAGGTCGAAGGTCAGTACCCGCTCGTACTCGGCGGTCTCGAGGTCGTCCGCCCAGAGCCCGGTTTCCTTCGCGTACTGCTCCACCAGGCGCACCTGATCGTCATCACGCCCCGTCAGCGTCAGGTAATCAATGGTCTGTTCGTCGATGTAGAACATCGCGGCCGTCGCCCCATACTCGGGCGTCATGTTGGAGATGGTCGCCCGGTCGCCCACGGTCAGTGCTCGGGCGCCTTCACCGAAGAACTCCAGATACGCACCAACGACCCGCTCTTCCCGCAGGAATTCGGTGATCGACAGAACGATGTCGGTCCCGGTAACTCCCGGCTGAGGCTTACCGACCAGCTCGACGCCCACGATGTCCGGCAGACGCATGTAGGAGGCGCGGCCCAGCATGACGCTTTCGGCCTCAAGACCACCCACGCCCACTGAGATCACGCCCAGCGCGTCGACCATCGGGGTATGACTGTCCGTTCCCACCAGCGTGTCCGGGAACGCGACACCGGCTCGGGCCTGCACCACCGGCGACATCTTCTCCAGGTTGATCTGGTGCATGATGCCGTTCCCCGGCGGAATCACATCCACATTCTCGAAGGCGGTTTTGGTCCAGTTGATGAAGTGGAAACGATCATCGTTGCGGCGCTCTTCAATCGCCCGGTTCTTCTCAAACGCGCCCTCCTCGTAGCCGGCGTGTTCGACGGCCAGCGAGTGGTCAACGATCAATTGTGTCGGCACCACCGGGTTTACCTTGGACGGATCGCCGCCTTTTTCGGCAATGGCATCGCGGAGCCCCGCCAGATCGACCAACGCGGTCTGCCCGAGAATGTCGTGGCAGACAACCCGCGCCGGGTACCAGGGGAAGTCCTGATCACGACGACGCTCAACGATCTGCTTCAGCGCGTCCGTCAGCGATTCCGGATCACACCGACGCACCAGGTTTTCGGCGAGCACGCGGGACGTGAATGGCAGGGTCTTGTAGGCGCCCGGTTGGATGTCTTCCACGGCCGCGCGGGTGTCAAAGTAGTCGAGATCCGTTCCGGGAAGGGATTTTCGATAATCGGTATTCATGGTTCAGGACTCAGTGAGGAGATTCGGTTCAACGGCGGAAAGGGAATCGAGGGGGCAGTCAGCCCCCTCGCGATCTGTCATCAGCGCTTGTCGATCGGCAGCCAGTCGCAATGCTCCGGGCCGGTGTAGTCGGCGCTCGGGCGGATGATGCGATTGTTCTCACGCTGCTCTTTCACGTGAGCGGTCCAGCCGGCGGTCCGTGACATGACGAAGATCGGCGTGAACAGCTCGGTCGGAATGCCCATGAAGTGATAGGCCGACGCGTGGAAGAAGTCCGCGTTCGGGAACAGCTTCTTCTCGCGCCACATGACCTCTTCCATGCGCTCGGAGACCGGATAGAGCACGGTATCGCCCACTTCCTCGGCCAGCTTCTTTGACCACTGCTTGATCAGCGCGTTGCGCGGATCGGAGTCGCGGTAGACGGCGTGACCGAAGCCCATGATCTTGTCCTTGCGCTCCAGCATGCCCAGCAGCCCCTGCTCGGCTTCGTCCGGACCCGCAAACTTCTCGATCAGCGCCATTGCTGCTTCATTCGCACCGCCGTGCAACGGACCGCGGAGAGACCCAATCGCACCCGTCACACAGCTGTGAATGTCCGACAGAGTGGACGCACAGACCCGAGCCGTGAACGTCGATGCGTTGAACTCATGCTCGGCATACAGAATCAGGGACACGTTCATGACCCGCTCGTGAAGCTCACTGGGGGTCTTGCCGTGGAGCAGCTCGAGAAAGTGGCCGCCAATGGAGTCGATGTCACTCTGGGTATCGATCCGGACGCCATCCTCGGCATAGCGGTACCAGTAACAGATGATGCTTGGGAAGACGGCCAGCATGCGATCGATCTTGTCATCCTGCTGGCTGAAATCGGTCTCTGTTTCCAGATTCCCCAGCATGGAACAGCCTGTGCGCATCACGTCCATCGGGTGCGCGTTGCGCGGAATCTGCTCCAGAACGGTCTTCACCGGATCCGGCAGGGTTCGCAGGCTCTGAAGCTTGCGCTTGTACTCGTCGAGCTCCTGTCGATTCGGCAGTTTGCCGCGCAGTAGCAGGTAGGCGATCTCTTCAAACTGGGCGTTTTCCGCCAGATCGGTGATGTCGTAGCCCCGGTAGGTCAGGCCGGTGCCTGACTGACCGACGGTACACAGTGCTGTGGTCCCGGCGACCTGACCGCGCAGGCCGGCGCCGCCGCTCTTCTGTTCCGCCATGAGCGCTCTCCTTCTATTCGTTAATCGTTATAAGCCCGTCTGTTAGGAACGACTTTTGAAAAGATCATCGAGTTTTTGCTCGAACTCGTGATAGTCCAGATAGTCGTACAGCTCCATCCGGGTCTGCATGTTGTCCACCTGCGAGGCCTGGCTGCCTTCTTCCAGAATGGTGCTGTACACCTGCTCCGCCGCCTTGTTCATCGCACGGAAGGCACTCAGCGGGTACAGAACAATACCGGCACCGGCCTGGGCAAGCTCTTCTTTGGTGAACAGCGGCGTTGAGCCGAACTCTGTAATGTTGGCCAGGATCGGCACATCCAGTGCGTCGGCAAACGCCCGGTAGTCGTCCAGATCTTTCACCGCTTCGGCGAAGATGCCATCGGCACCCGCCTCGACACAGGCTTTCGCCCGATCAATGGCGGCCTCAAGCCCTTCCTGCTGAAACGCATCGGTCCGGGCCATGATAAAGAAGTTCTCGTCCTGCCGCGCGTCCGCGCAGGCCCGGATGCGGTCGACCATCTCATCTTTCGAGACGATTTCCTTGTTGGGCCGATGACCACAACGCTTCTGGGCCACCTGGTCTTCGATATGGACGGCGGCCGCGCCCGCCCGTTCCATTTCCTGAATGGTCCGGCCAATATTGAAGGCACCGCCCCACCCCGTGTCGATATCCACGAGCAGCGGCAGCGACGAGGCCGCGGTGATCCGGCGTACGTCCTCGATGACGTCATTCATGGTGGTCATGCCCAGATCGGGCAGCCCGTAGGAGGCATTGGCCACACCACCACCAGAGAGATAAATGGCTTGATGACCGATCTTTTCGGCCATGATCGCCGAATAGGCATTGATCGTTCCGACAACCTGCAACGGCTGGTTCTGTTTGAGCGCCTCTCGGAACCGGGCACCCGGTGAGCGTGTTGTGGACATGGCGGTTCCCCTTCCTCTATCCAATCAATAACTCCCCGAAACCGGATTCCGAGGATCGTCTGCAATTCAGAACGTTAGCGCGCCTTCCTCAATCCGTTTCTCAATATTGAGGCGGGCGGCGTTAATGTGACGTTTCATGAGAAACTCAGCCAGCTCGCCATCCCGATCGGCAATGGCCTCGACAATCCGGCGATGTTCGGACAGCGCACGATGCGGGCGCCCTGACGCTGTACTGAGACGATAGCGATACAGCCGAACGAGGTAATACAGATCGCCTAGCAGCATCTGGGCAAGCTTTGCATTCCGACTGCCCGTCGTTATCCGGTGATGGAAGTCATAGTCCCCTTCCGCCTGGTAATACGCCTGACCCTGCGCTTCCTCAATCATGCGCTCATGGCTGTCCAGGGTAGACAGAAGATCCGTGATTTCAGCATCGGTCATGCGGTCGGCCGCCTGACGAGCTGCCAGCCCTTCCATCACTTCTCGGATGCGGTAGAGTTCCAGCAGCTCGTCGCCACTGATTGAGACAACCTTGACACCGGCATGAGGGCGCCGGACCAGCAGACCTCTGGACTCCAGTCGCCCCAAAGCCTCCCTGAGCGGCCCACGCGTCAGCTCGAAGCGTTCACAAAGCTCCACTTCACCGATCTTTTCACCGGGGGCCAACTCACCTTTGACGATCGCCGTTTGCAGACAGTCAAAGGCGTCATCGGCGCGGGTACGGGTCTGTTGAGAGGCTGCCAGCATTTTTGTCGACAATTTCGAGGTATCTGGAGCGAAAACTACGCCAGCCTTCACGGATTGTCAACAAAACCGGAGGTGAATATCTGTTGCCGATGTCTCCGACTTCGCAGCAGCCCTCAGGACTGCCCGATCCCCGGGGAATGGTTCGCACGGTAGGCGCATACCGGTAAGATCGGTCGCCCTCGCGGGCGACTCGGAAGTCGGAGACATCGGCTACGGGTTCACCAACGGTCAACATTGGAACTGGCCGCCTTCCTTGCACTTTCACGGTGATCTGCAAACAACCCAAAAAAGAGGCCACCAGGAAAACCGAGAACGAATGGAGGCAGTCGCCGGAGCATCGCTCACTGTTGGCTTTTCTGCGGCTGCTCTGGACACACGGATTCAGGTACAATCGCGATGATTTCACCCCCTGAGCAAGCAACAAGGAATGAATATGATCAGGAAGTGTCTTTTCCCAGTCGCTGGCTACGGCACCCGTTTCCTGCCGGCCACCAAAGCCATGCCGAAGGAAATCCTGCCGATCGTCAACAAACCGTTGGTGCAGTATGGCGTTGAGGAAGCGTCCGAAGCCGGTGTTCATGAATTCGGGTTCGTCACCGGTCGTGGCAAGCGGGCGCTGGAGGATCACTTCGACATCAGCTTTGAGCTGGAGCACCAGATCGCCGGCTCCGGCAAGGAAGACCTCCTGACCTCCATACGGGATCTGATTGACAACAATTCCTTCGCCTTCACCCGTCAGAATGAGATGAAGGGCCTTGGGCACGCCATCCTGACCGGCCAGAACCTGATGGGTGATTCGCCCTTCGCGGTCATTCTGGCCGACGATTTCTGCGTTCCCGAAAAAGGCCACGACGGTGTACTGGCCCAGATGACCGCGCTGTACAACCAGTTCCGTTGCTCCATCGTGGCGATTGAGGAGGTACCGGCCGACCAGACCCACAAGTATGGGGTCATTGCCGGGGAGCCCATGAAAGACGGCCTCTATCGAATCACCGACATGGTGGAGAAGCCCAACCCGGAGGATGCGCCGACAAATCTCGCCATCATTGGCCGCTACATCCTGACACCCGACATTTTCGAGATCCTGTCGCGGACGGAGCCTGGGAAAGGGGGTGAAATCCAGATTACGGATGCGTTGCTGGAGCAGGCGAAGAACGGCTGCGTGCTGGCGTACCAGTTCAAGGGTCGCCGGTTCGACTGCGGTAGCATTGATGGTTTCGTCGAGGCGACCAATTACGTCTACGAAAACATCTACAAGGAAGGCAAGAGCTAGGAGTCTACGCTGTAGAAAGTCGCACCGCTGCGACCGCCCCACTGCGGTCCCTTTTGAGCGCTCATTGTCGTTACATAGAACCACTATGCGCCTCAAATGACCGTCAAAATGGCCTCGCAGTGGGACGATCTCGCCTGGCACGATTTCTACCGCGCAGACTCCTGGGAGTCTGCGCTCGAGGGGCACTGGTGTCCCGTCTGGCTACTCCTTCGTGCTCTGAGCACCATCCCCCAGTAACTGAAGAATCATGCGCCGGCTCTCGGGAGTCGCGTTCCGGAACCGGCGCAGCAACTCGACCTCTTCCTCGCTCGGCTGAAGGCGGCGGACTTCCCGCTCCAGGGTTTCCAGCACCCTGGACAGATCATTCCCTTCCGAGAACGTCAGACCCGGCAGTTCCATCTGCCCCGCGTCATCCCCATCCTCCAGATCCAGAAGCGAATCCAGCGACGTGCCGGTGGCGAAACACAGATCCATGAGTTCCTCGACATTGGGAACGCAGCGCTGCTTGCTGTCCGGCTGTTCCCAGCTCCGGACGCGTGAGTCGTCCACGTCGATCATTCGGGCCAGGTCCGAAATCGACAGGCTCTGTTTCTGGCGGAGCGCCTCAAGGCGGCGGTTGAACGTGGTGAGATAGCGCATGGTATGGCGTCCAGTCACTTCCAGTGAGAGGCATTACCCTCTCCAGAATCCAGCATCCTCGACCGATGGCCTTGCGTCAATCCCGCGACGGACCAGCCAGTTCGTTCATCCAGTCCCGTTCCGTGGCAAAACCCGTCTCCAGCGGGCGCGTGCGGGCATGCTCGATCAACTGTTTGGACGCCGTCAGGGCAACCGGGTCCAGTTCCAGTGAGCGCGATGCCCATTCCGTGGCAGTTGGCAACAACGCTTCTGCTTCGACGAGCGCATCGACGATACCGGTTTCGAGCGCCCGAGTGCCGTTCAGTGTCTCGCCAAGCATCAGCAGGCGTTTGGCGACGGACTCCCCGGCCAGTCGCGGCAACAGCTGGCTCGCACCCCCCTCTGGGACCCGCCCCTCCCGCGCGGGCGCGAATGCCACGGACAGCGCGGGCGTCGCGATACGGAAGTCACAGTTCAGCGCCATCTCAAGGGCCAGCCCCCGCAACGGCCCGGGAACCGCTGCAATCGTCGCCCCCGGAAAACGACGAAGCGCGCTGAACACCGTCGCGACCTGCCGCATCCGGGCGGCCACAGACACCGACGACTCACCAGCTTCCCGGTTTGACGTCTCCAGACTAAAGCTCTCCGGCGTTGATCCGGTCAGGATCAGCGCACGAACCGCCGGTTCTCGCCGCTGCAGGCCGGCAAGGCAGTCACCGAGACATTCCAGCCCGGCGTCCGAGCCAACTCCCTCTTCTCCGACGCCCAGTGTGATCCGCGCCACCCGATCGTCACAGCAGAGCGTCACTGACACCTCACTCATTCGGCCGTACTCCAACGTTCCCACTTCATGTGACGGAATCCACAAAAACCGCAGCAGGCATGGTGACATTCCGTTACACGTTTGCCCGTTATGACAAGGGCATGTGTTTTTCGACGAGACGCAAGCCTATACCGGTAACCAATATACCCCAACCACCCTGCCTCTAGGAGTCTGGTTCATTCGCTGATCGACTGAGCCTGGCCGGTAAGGTCAGCGCACAGGACGGCCCGGATGACCTGTACTGGAACCACTACCCGATCCTGATGAGCGAGGGTGTCTCCCACAGCGGTGTCCTCGGCTCTGAGTCGGGAAACATCGCGGTCCCGGTCATCAACGACACGACACTGAATGGCCTGCGGGTGGATTTTGCCAGCCGCACCTATACCGAGCGGCCCTGGTGGCAATTCTGGGGCAGCGGGGATGAGTACATTGAGGTACCGAACTCCGACGATACCCACGTGTCGGCGCTGGTTTATAACACCCTGAACCAGTAGCTGGGGCAGAAACAAAAAGAGCGCCTTTCACAAGAAAGGCGCTCTTTTCAGGAATCTGGTAGGACCGGGCGGATTTGAACCGCCGACCTCTGCCATGTCAAGGCAGCGCTCTAACCAACTGAGCTACGGTCCTGCTGTGCAACGGGGTGGAAATATACTGATCGCGGCCGGGCCGGTCAACCTCTGATAGCAGGGATTTCCAGAAATTTTCCGGCCTGCTCAGGCTTTGTACAATCGCCTGCCGGGCGACTCACACCTGATAGTACGAGCGGTACCAGTCCACGAATCGTGCAATGCCCTCTTCCACCGGCGTGTCCGGTTTGTAGCCAACGTCCTGGATCAGGTCGTCGACATCCGCATAGGTGGCGGGTACGTCGCCGGGTTGCATGGGCAGCAGGTTCTTCTCGGCCTTGCGACCAACCCGCTCTTCAATGATCTCAATAAACCGCGACAGCGCCACCGGGTTGTTGCTACCGATATTGTAGACGCGATACGGGGCCTTGCTCGTGCCCGGATCGGGCTGATCCCCACGCCAGTCCGTGTTCGGCTCAGCGACGTGATCCAGCGTCCGGATCACGCCCTCGACGATGTCGTCAATGTACGTGAAATCGCGCTTGTGGTGACCGTAATTGAACACATCGATGGGCTCACCCGCGAGAATCTTACGGGTGAAAATGAACAGCGCCATGTCCGGACGGCCCCAGGGACCATACACGGTGAAGAACCGCAAACCGGTCGTTGGCAGGCCATAAAGGTGGCTGTAGGTATGCGCCATCAGCTCGTTGGCCTTTTTCGACGCCGCGTAAAGACTCAGCGGATGATCAACGTTGTCATGGACCGAGAACGGCATGGCCTCATTGGCGCCATAGACAGAACTGCTGGACGCGTAGACGAGGTGCTCTACGTCGTTATGCCGGCACCCCTCAAGAATGTTCATGTGACCCACCAGATTGGCGTCCACATAGGCATTCGGATTCTCGATGGAGTAGCGGACACCGGCCTGGGCCGCCAGATGAACGACCCGCTCAGGCCGATGGTGGCGGAATGTCTCCGCCATGATGTCCCGGTCGGCAATGTCGGCCCGCACCTCCGTGAACCCGTCGTGAGCCAGCAGAGGGGCCAGTCGGGCCTCTTTCAGGGACGGATCATAATAGTCATTGACGTTGTCCACGCCAATGACCTCATCCCCCCGCTCAAGCAGTCGCTGTGCGACATGTGAGCCAATGAATCCGGCGGTGCCGGTGACCAGGACTTTCACCTCACGTGCTCCTTACTGATCAGAAATCGACGCCGGCGCTGACGTAGGGGCCATCCAGCGTGACATCCAGCGCGTCGTTACCATCCTCGTAGTCGACGTCCATCCGGCGGTAGCCGGCCTGCAGACGCAGGACCGCGATGTCGAGCTGGCCATAGGCCCGGGCATCAAAGATGGAATCGCCGTCGAAGCTGATACCATTACCCTCAGCGCCGATGGATGCGCCGGTGAACGGCAGATCGAATCGAGCGGAGGCGTACGCCATGGGAATCACGCCGCTGATGTCGGTCCGATCCTCAAGATTCCGTGTCTGGTCCTGGACGATCAGCTCGCCATCAATATCACGGATGGTCAGCCCCCCATCGAGGTTGACCCAATTATCAAGCAGCTCGTAATAGAGCGTCAGATCCAGCTGCTCAAGGTCCAGGTCGGACCGGACATCCACGGATGTCGTTCCGGGCGTAATCAGGCCGAAACCAGTGTTGGCTTCCAACTGGCCATCACCACTCTGCTCAATCAGTGTGTAGTTCAGGCGAATATTCGGCAGAACCGGCACAGGATGCTCCACCAACGCTGTCAGGTTCACGTTACTGTCACCATCCAGATTCAGGTCGTTCTCAACGTCGACCGTATCCGTGCCGTTCGTCGCCGTGCCCGACAGACTGGAGTCCCAGTAGCTGACGCTGGCTCCGGCGCCCACCGTGTCCGCCATGGCCAGAGGCGTGGTCATTGCCAGTACGCTCGCCACTGTCATTGCCGTTTTACGCATCATTGTTCGGTCACCTTTCACGTTTTTGTTGGTGTCAGGCCCCGGGCGTGGACGAAACGCGTTCACGCTCCGATCCTGGCCTCATCAAGCGTCGAACGGAATGCCGAGCCGCCGCCCGACTTCTTCGTACGTCTCGATGACATCGCCCAGACCCTGCCGAAAACGGTCCTTGTCCATTTTCCTGCGGGTTTCCCGATCCCAGATCCGGCACCCGTCGGGACTGAATTCATCACCCAGCACGATCTCGCCGTTCGCACGGCCAAACTCCAGCTTGTAGTCCACCAGCAGCATACCGGCCTCGGCGAACAGGTTGCGAAGCACCTCGTTGACCTTGTAGGTCAGCGTTTTCATGGTTGCCAGATCGGCCGCGCTGGCCCAGCCAAAGGTTTCGGCAAGGGACTCGTTGATCATCGGGTCGTGATGCGCGTCGTCTTTCAGAAACAGTTCGTAGGTCGGCGGGTTGAGGTCCTGCCCCTCGGCGACACCAAGCCGGCGGCAGAGGCTTCCCGCCGAGACGTTCCGGACAACGCATTCGACCGGCAGCATATCCAGTCGGCGAACCAGCGATTCGGTCGGCGACAGCACCTTCTCAAAATGCGTCGGGACGCCCGCCTCAGAGAGTTTTTCCATGATGAAGGCATTGAAGCGGTTATTGACCATGCCCTTGCGGTCGAGCTGTTCCTTCTTCTCACCGTCAAACGCTGAGGTGTCATCGCGGAACAGAAGGACGAACCGGTCCGGATCGTCCGTGGTGTAGACCGATTTGGCCTTCCCCGCGTAGAGCGGCTCTCGTTTTTCCATCCGTCGTCTCCTTGCCCGGGACCCTGATTCCCGGCGGGCAGGGCCGGCCCCGGCGGGCCGGCTCCGGTGTTCAGTATAGATAATCGAACAGTTCCGACAGCAGCCCCTGGGACCGGTCGTTCCCTTCATACTCCGGCGCCTGACGCGTCGTCAGATGGACAGCACCATCGGACTGGTCAAGCTCGACCAGATAGGTTGCCTCCGGTTCGGGGGCATCACCGAACCAGTTCCACCAGGCGGCTTCACGGGCTTCTTCCGAGCGGAAGTCCACATAGAACGTGCCGGCGCTCCGGTCGAAGTCGACCAGAGGGATGTCGGCTTCCTCAATCGCTCGCTTGACCTCCACCCAGGCCCGGTCGTCGTCCAGGTCCAGTCGGATATAGGGTGCTTCCCCTTCACGAGCCACCAGCTTCACTTGAGGGCGGCTGTCGATATTCAGTGCCGCTCTGGAATAGGACTTGGTGTCTTCACGCGCCTCCAGGAAATCGCCGAGATCCGCCAACAGGTTCTTTTCCTGCGGCCTCCGGTCCGACTGCGTCGGCCATGGCAGCAGGCTATCCGGCGCCGTGGCCCGCTCGCGCAGGCGCAACTGGATCTCGGTGGTCTTGCGCCGGACACCGGGTGATATCCGGGCCTGGAGCAGCGTCACACCGCTGGCCTGCTCCTCATCGGGCAGACCCACCAGATCCCGGGCGCTGCGACTGTAGTTGACGATGTCGGACTGCAGCAGTCCAGCGGCCGGATTCTCCTCATTCACCCCAAGATTGCGCTCCGTCATCCAGGCGGAGACGGCGGGCCAGACACGGCCCGGCACTTCGTTGACCAGCAGCCAGGTCTGTCCGCTGACCTCCTGAACGACGTAGTTCTCTTCAAGAATCTCTGACGTCATGTCCGGCGGCCGAGGCAGCTCGAATTCACCGTCAGACAGGGCCCCGCCGGCCGTGGCGGTCGGTATGGGGAAGGCGGGCTGGATGCGCCCGGAAGACATGCCTGGCCCAACCTTCAGGGGCTCACCGGCTGGCGCATCCTGGTAGTCGTCCGTGGGGGTCAGTGTGCAACCGGCCAACGTGGCCAACAACACAACAGGTGCGAGTACGCGAAGCGGTGCCCACCCGGGGACACCGCTGCTGGCCCGTTCCATCTCTAACATCACAGAACGCCTGATTCGGCCAATGCTTCCTCGACCTCAGCATGGAACTTCGGGTCCAGAGGTGTCAGAGGCAGGCGAATGCCTTCATCAATCAGTCCCATCCGATGCAGAGCCCACTTCACCGGGATCGGGTTCGCTTCCAGGAACAGCTTGCGATGAAGCGGCATCAACCGGTCATTCAGTTCATTGGCACGCTCGTTTTCACCGGCTACCGCGGCGGCACAGAGGTCTGCCATGCCACGAGGGGCAACGTTGGCCGTGACCGACACGTTGCCCTTGCCACCAGCCAGCATCAGGTCGGTGGCTGTGGCATCATCACCGGAGTAAACCACCATGCGCCCTTCAAGGCGCTGGATCAGCTCCGCGCCGCGGGGAATATTCCCGGTCGCGTCCTTGATACCAACGATGTTCGGGATGTCTGCCAGACGCTCAACCGTGTCGTTCATCATGTCGCAGGCGGTCCGGCCCGGAACGTTGTACAGCACCTGATCGACCGGCACGGCCTCGGCAATGGTCCGGAAATGACGATAGAGCCCCTCCTGACTGGGCTTGTTATAGTACGGAACCACCTGCAGGCAGGCGTCCGCGCCCAGCGTGTGGGCTTCACGGGTCAGATCGATCGCTTCCCGCGTCGAGTTGCCGCCGGTCCCTGCCAGCACCGGAATCCGGCCGTTCACGCGTTTGATGATGTGACCAATGACACGCAGGTGCTCGTCCGGGTCAAGCGTGGAAGACTCGCCAGTCGTACCAACGGCAACAATGCCGTGAGTGCCGTTCTCCAGATGGAAATCCACCAGCCCATCGAGCTGTTCCCAGTGGATTTCGCCGTCCGGGTGCATAGGGGTCGCCAGAGCAACCAGGCTGCCAGTGATCATAATCGCTCCGTTCCGGTAAAGGGCCAATGGTAATTCCGCCCGCCCACCGAAACAAGCATTTGCAGCGCCGGGAGCGGGTCATACAGGGACAATAGCAGGACGCCCGGACGGCCAGAAGATCGTGATTCCACGGACCAGCACAGGCGTTCGGCGCAGTCAGGACGGATCGGCGTCCGCCTCATTCTCAGGTGGGCTTTCGTGAACCGGCCAGGCCGCCATAACGGCCTTCAGCAGCGTGGCCAGGGGGATCGCGAAAAACACACCCCAAAGCCCCCAGATTCCGCCAAAAAACAGCACGGCGATAATAATCACCACGGGGTGCAGGTTGTTCACTTCCGAAAACAGCAGCGGTACCAAGAAGTTGCCGTCCAGCGCCTGAATAATGCCGTAGATGATCATCAGCCAGATGAAACTGCTGCCCCAGCCGAAGGCAAACAGGCCAATGATCGCCACAGGCACGGTCACCACCGCCGCGCCAATGTAGGGAATGACCACCGACAGCCCCACCAGTAACGACAGCAGGGCCGCATATGGCAGCTCCAGAATCCGGAAGGCCACAAAGGTGACGCCGCCGACGATCAGGATTTCCAGCGCCTTCCCCCGGACATAGTTCGCGCACTGGAGATTGACCTCTTCCCAGATGCGACGCATCAGCGGACGTTGGCGGGGCAGCGTTGAGGCAATTGCCGAGAGCAGAACGGCACGGTCTTTCAGGAAGAAGAACACCAGAATGGGGACGAGCACCAGATAGATCAGCAGGGCCAGAATATCGGGAATGCTGGATAGAGAGAACGATACCAGCCACTGGGTGAAGCCGGCCGCCTCACCGGCAATCTGGCGGTACAGGGTGTTGAGCGTGTCCGAGGAGACGAGCGCGGGATACTCCTGCGGCAGCAGCTCCACGTAGGTCTGAACTTCCCGGAATATCCGGGGCGCTTCCCCGGCCAGAGAGGTCAACTGCCCCCAGACCAGCGGCATCAGGCCGAAAAGAAACCCGAACAACACGCCCATGAACAGCACGAAAACCAGCATGACAGCCAGTGACTCCGGCATCCGCGGACTCAACTTCGTCACCAGCCCCTGCAGGATGAACGCAATTATCACCGATGCAATCACTGGCGCCAGCATGTGACCGAGCCAGATGATCCCCAGCGTGCCGGCGACAAGGATCAGGAACAGAATGACCGCCTCGTCATCCGAGAAATACTTATGCGCCAATCCCTTGAGAATGCGGACCATTCATTCGCCCCCGTCGCTATCCAGTTCGGCAGCCCGGCAGCTTATCACGAAGCGATAATGCGATTCGCTTACCTCACTGTCATCCAGTCGGTGCGGGGATTGGGCAAGCCATTCAGGGATATCCCGTGCTGAACCCGGGTCGGTGGCAATCACGATCAAACGCTCGCCCGCACTCATCGACTGGAGCTGCAGTTTGGTCTTCAACAGCGGCATTGGGCAGGTCAGCCCGCTGGCATCAAGGGTCTGGTCGGTCACAATTGATCCGATGGCATTACTGGTGACTGAGGAACAGGATGTCGGAATCGTCATCCCGTCGAGCGGGGGTGATGCGCTACACTGGCGACAGGTCCGATTCCGGTCCCGCCGACATCCGACAGGGCCATCCTCACAGACGGATGCGCCCCAACCCGGTACAGGAGTATAACAGCTTCCCATGGGATGCCTCTCCATCATTCGCAAACAGGGACGATGCCTTGCGTTGACAGCCATGCTGGCCTGCGGACTCACTGGCCACCCGGTCTCGGCGGATTCGTCCGGGCTGCCAACTCTGGGCGGCGTTGGCGGGGGCCTGGTTTCGGAGCAACAGGAAGCGGCCATTGGGGAGCGGGTACTGCAGTCGATCCGCCGGTCCGACCGGCTGGTGCAGGATCCACTGGTCCGCGACTATCTGAGCGACATCGTCCACAACCTCGTGCCCTATGCGCCGCTGACCGACCGCGACCTCCACCTTGTGGTGGTCGACAGTGCCGGCATTAACGCCTTTGCAGTGCCCGGCGGCATCATCGGCGTGAACGGCGGCCTGTTTCTCAATGCCAAAACGGAGCAGCAGTTTGCCTCAGTCATTGCCCACGAGATTGCCCACCTGAGTCAGCGGCATTTCGCCCGCCGGATGCAGCAGCAGGAGACGAGCGCCCCGATGACCGTTGCCGGCATGCTGGCCGGCATCATCCTCTCCGCCGTGACCCAGTCCGATGTGGGCATTGCCGCGATCGCCGGCTCGCAGGCCATGGCCGTCCAGAACATGCTTCAGTACAGCCGCGCTCACGAAAAGGAAGCGGATCGCGTGGGCCTGGACATTCTGGCCCAGGCGGGAATGGACCCCAAAGGCATGCCGAGGATGTTCGAGATCATGATGGACCGCAATCGGCTGCAGGGCGGCCAACCCCCTGAGTACCTGTCGACTCACCCCCTGACGCCAAGCCGTGTCTCCGATACCTGGAACCGCGCCCAACAGTACCCGGAGCGCGACGTCTCGGACTCGCTGGAGTACCACCTGATGCGGGCCCGGCTGCAGGTCCGTTACGCCCGGTCTGACAAGGCGGCCCTGAATGCATTCGGGGCATTGGTCCGGGACGATGACGCCTCCCCCGCCGCCCGCTATGGCCTTGCAGTGGCCCACCTGGCCAACAACCAGCCTGGAGAGGCCGAACCCATTCTGCGTCGGTTGCTCGATCAGTCATCCGGACGGATCACGTTCACCGTTACGTTGGCCAAAGCGCTTCAAAGGCAGGGCCAATACGATGAGGCGCGAGAGCAACTGGAGGCCGCCCTCAGGCGGAACCCGGAAAACGACCCCATCACCCTGCAACTGGCGGATGTGGAACTGGCCGCCGGAAACGCCTCAGTGGCCGCCAAATACTACGCGGAGGTCAATCGTCGGCACCCGGATAACGCCCATCTGTGGCAGAAGCGTGCTGAGGCGGAAGGCCAGGCCCGCAATATCGTGAGCGTTCATCGGGCCCGGGCCGAGTTCCACCAGCTCACCGGCGATCTGGAAGCCGCCGAGCGCCAGTTGATGGAAGCGTTGGGCAAGGTGCCTGGCGGCTCCCCCGTCCAGGACGTCATCCAACAGAGGCTGACCAGCGTCCGGGAACGTCTGACCAGGCAGCGACAGTTCTGAGCCCGGACTCCCGACTCCCGCACCACAGTGATCAGGCGTTCCCCGCGGCCTTGAGGTTCATACTCGCGGTAAAGTCCAGCATCCGGTGCAGCGGACGCAGCGCCGCCTCGCGCAGCTCCGGATCCACATCAATGGTCTGGTCACCGCGTTTGAGCACGGCAAGCAGGTTTTCAAGCCCGTTCATGGCCATCCAGGGACAATGCGCGCAGCTCCGGCAGGTCGCGCCATTGCCGGCCGTCGGTGCTTCGATCAGCGTCTTGTTCGGCGCCAACTGCTGCATCTTGTAGAAGATGCCATTGTCCGTTGCGACCACAAATGTCTCGTTGGACATGGTCTGAACGGCGTGGATCAGCTGGGAGGTGGAACCCACCACATCCGCCTTTTCCACTACCGATTCCGGTGATTCGGGATGAACAAGAATCGCCGCGTCTGGATAGAGCGCTCTCAGGTCGTCGACGCCCCGGGACTTGAACTCCTCATGAACGATGCAGGAACCATCCCACATCAGCATGTCAGCGCCGGTCGTGCGCTCGATGTAGCGCCCCAGGTGCTTATCCGGCGCCCAGAGGATCTTCTCACCCCGGGAATCGAGATACTCGACGATGCTCTGCGCGCAACTGGATGTGACAACCCAGTCCGCGCGCGCTTTGACCGCCGCGGATGTGTTGGCGTAGACGACAACGGTCCTGTCCGGGTGCTCATCACAGAAAGCGGCGAATTCATCGGGCGGGCAGCCCACATCCAGCGAGCAGGTCGCTTCGAGTGTGGGCATGAGGACGGTTTTTTCCGGCGTCAGGATCTTTGCGGTTTCCCCCATGAATCGCACGCCAGCCACCACAACCGTCGAAGCGGGGTGGTCTTTGCCAAACCGGGCCATCTCCAGCGAGTCCGCCACGCAACCGCCGGTCTCCTCCGCGAGGCGCTGGATGTCCGGATCGGTGTAATAGTGCGCCACCAACACCGCATCACGCTCGGCCAGAGCCTCCCGGATATCGGATTCCAGCCGGTCTTTCTCATCCCGGCTCAACGGGCGCGGCTCGGCCTCGTGTGCCAGATGTTCCTGAACCAGAATTCTTTCTTCCGCCTTGGTCATGAAGCCTCTTCCCGTATCACAATCGAGACGGCGGCGCTCTTGCCGCCTCCCCTGCACACTATGGGGTCATCTCCTCATTATACCAACCTCTGGCGCCACCGGATTGGCCTGTCATCAGAGTGACATCATCATAAGCCAGGCTGAGGGACGACTGGACCATCACTTCGGCCCGTCGCACGCCATGGTGCGACGAATCCGCTACCCATAAAAAAGGGGGAGCCGCGGCTCCCCCTCATGGTGGCAGATGCGTCAGCGATCTGCCGTCTGTTGGTGGGTCGTGGAGGATTCGAACCTCCGACCAATTGGTTAAAAGCCAACTGCTCTACCAACTGAGCTAACGACCCGAAAGCGCGGTCGGATGTCGACCAGTGAATGCCCGTTAGGCACCCATCGATAATCAGGTGGTGGGTCGTGGAGGATTCGAACCTCCGACCAATTGGTTAAAAGCCAACTGCTCTACCAACTGAGCTAACGACCCAAACGAGGCGCATATGGTACGGATTTTTTTGCCCTTCGCAACCCTTAATTTATGCGCGTAAACCGCGACCGGAACGCGCTGGACAGTCACTGATCAACGCGTTCAAAAATGCACCAGATGGGACGCTAACTCTCGCTACCTGACGCACCCATTCCCGCCAGATAGTCCTTGGCCAGTCCCGCTGCATTGCTGCCCGGATATTTCTCGCCAACAGACCTCAACGTCTCTCGAGCCGCCTCAGACTCATCCATGCGGGCCTGAGTGACGCCCAGCTTGAATAGAGCATCAGGCCCTTTGCGGTGATCCTCAAAGCGATTGGTAACAATGGAAAACGCCTGCCGGGCCTGTTCCAGTTTCGGCATCGCCAAATAGACCTCGCCCAGCCAGTAATAGGCATTCACCGTCCGATCCCCCTGCGGATAGGTGTCGAGAAACTCGTACAGCGCGTCCACCGCAGCCGGAAAGTCTTTCTTCTCCTGAATCAGCGTCATGATCGCCTGATACGCCTGTTTTTCTTCCGCAGACGGCGCCCGGTACTCGGTCATCTCGACGACACTGGCCCCGCCTGTGTTCGCGCCATCACTGGCAGAAGCGGACGTTGCAGCACCGCCAGCATCCGACGTCTGGGCCTGTTGGCTGGAAAGATCCAGCAACCGCTGGTCCAGGTCAATGTAGCGCTCGCGAGCCTGGCGACTGAGCTGATCCAGCTGATGCTGCTGCTCCTCAACCCGCCCACGCAGCTGACTGACCTCACGCTTGAGTTCCTCAACCAGGAAGTACAGTTCCGCCACACCCGGATTGGAGGACGCCTGGCGGCGCGCCTCCGAATCGGCACTCTGATAGGCCGGGACCGATTGCTGGGCAATGGCGGCACCACTGATCAGCAGCGCCACCAGACCAAACCCCCACTGATTCATGAGCAGGACCTTACTGGTAGATCAGTTCCACCCGACGGTTCTGGGCGTGCGCGCTCTCGGACGAGCCCATTTCCGCCGGCTTTTCTTCACCGTAGCTGACCGTCTCGATCTGACTGCGGGAGGCCCCGTTAATCACCAGGAAGCGCTGTACCGCATCGGCCCGACGCTCGCCCAGGGCCAGGTTGTATTCCTTGGTCCCGCGCTGGTCCGCATGGCCTTCCAGCCGGACTGACCGGTTGGGGTTCGACGCCAGGAATTTCGCGTGCGCGATCAGCACGTCCCGCGCCTCGGACTTGATCTCGGAGGTATCAAAGTCAAAGTAGAATGTGGTGATGTCACGCAGGGCCGCCTGCTCTTTCTTGGCAGCTTCCTGAGCCTGTTCCCGACGCTCTTCTTCCGTCAGCGTTGAGGAATCCACGCCGGACGATCCGTCGCCGCTGTACACCTCGCTGCCACCGTCCTGATCGACGGCAGACACATCGGACTCGTAGCCGGCATCCGCTGTGCCCTCCTGGCCGTCCTTGGTGCCACCGGTGGAACTGCAGCCTGCCACCAGGCCAAACGCAACGAGCATGGCCAGAAGGCCGGATTGATGTCGAATCATGGTCATTCTCCTTTATTGAATGTCAGTGTCTTTCAGGGCTCTGTCCGTATCAACTGGTTGTATCAGGAATTTCCGGTCCACGGCGACCAGGCCGGGTCCCTGACCTCGCCAAACCGCGCCGGCAGGGTATACGTGGATTCGCCGTCGGCCGTTACAACGGCCAGGACGCCTTCGTCGTCTTTCTGCGTGGCATAGATCAGAAGACGACCGTTGGGCGCCAGGCTTGGCGACTCATCGGAGCCGGTGCGGGTCAGCACAACCTCCTCGCGATTATTCAGGTTCAGGCGCGCAATCGAAAACTGCCCCTCACGCTGATGGACGTAAAAGACGTAGTCGCCATCCGGACCAAGCCGTGGGCGAGCATTGTAACGGCTGCCAAACGTCAGACGCTGGGGCTCACCGCCGTCGGCGTCCATACGATAGATCTGCGGACCTCCGGAGCGATCCGATGTGAACACGAAAGAGCTCCCGGCGCTCGACCAGCTTGGTTCGGTGTCGATCGCCCAGTGGTTCGTCATGCGGGTCAATCGCCGACTGGCAATGTCCATTTTGTACACTTCCGCGTTGCCATCCCGGGACAGCGTCAGCAACAGGGCATCCCCATCCGGCGACCAGGCCGGGGCGGAATTCAGCCCCGGAAAGCTGGAGATTTTCTCCCGTTGACCGGACGCCAGCTCATGAATGTAAACCGCCGGGCGCCCGGTCTCAAACGAGACGTAAGCCAGCTTGCGCCCATCCGGTGACCAGGCCGGCGACAGGATCGGTTCGTCGCTTTTGAGCCGGACGCGCGAGCGCTGCCCATCCACATCACTGACATGAAGGCGGTAAACCGGCTCACCCTGCTCCTGCTCCAGCGTGACGTACGCCAGACGGGTGGAAAACACACCCCGGTTGCCAGTGATGGTCTGGTACACCCGATCACTGATGTGGTGCGCCAGCGTCCGGAGATTATCCCGGGCGACCGTTGCCGTCTCCCCCAGCAGCCGTTCCTGGCGGTTCACATCATAAAGCTCGAAGCGAGCGGACACCCGCTCTCCTTGACCAACGGGACTGAGCTCCCCTACCAGAACGTACTTCTGACCGAGCAGACGCCAGTCGCGGAAAAAAATGTCCTTACCACGTGAGGGCAGGCTGAGCATCTTGTCCACGGACAAAGGACTGAATTCGCCAGTCATGCTCAGGTCACTCCGCACGATGGAAGCGACGTTCTCCTGAAACGAGAGGTTGCCGGTTTCACCGAATGGCACCACGGCCACCGGAATCGCATCCTCCGCGCCTTCGGTAATGCGGATGACCAGTTCCGCCCGTACCGGGGCGGACATCGCCGCGACCAGGAACAACAACGTGGCGAGGCGAGCAAACAATGGCAGTCGGGAGATGGTTTTCATCATTGAAACTCTTCCGGATCGAATTCAATCGAAAAGGTTCGGAAATAACGCTCGAACGTATCACGGCTGTCCGGGACCGGGAAGCGCTCGAGACCGCGCACGGCGCTCAGTGCCGAATTATCGAAGGCCTGGCTGCCGCTGCTTTCGGTGATGCGCACGGAAGAAAGCTCGCCGGTCGGCAAAAGCTCAATCTCCAGTATCGCGGTCAAATCTTCCCGGGCGGAGGACGGGATGTACCAGTTCTGCGACAGCCTCTGGCGAATCAGTGCCCGGTATTTCTCACTCTCCGACAGCATTCGCTGCTCCTGCTGGCGTGCCGCCGCTGCTTCATTCTGACGTTGTTTCTCCGCCTCTTTCCGGGCTTCCCGGGCCTCTTCGGCCATCGCTTCGAGCCGCTGCTCCCGTCGCTGGCGCTCGGCTTCCCGTTCCTGGCGGCGTTGCTCTTCCTGGCGGCGTTTTTCGGCCGCCTCAGCCTCCTTTCGGGCCTGCTCTTTTTCGCGCTGGCGTTTTGCCTCCGCCTCGCGCCGGGCTTTTTCCCGTGCCTTTTCTTCCGCCTCGCGCTTGGCCTTGGCCGCTTCTTCCTCCGCAACCGACTGTGACTGAGGCTCGGGTTCTGGCTCCGGCTCTGGTGTCGGTTCAGGTTCAGGCTCTGGCTCCGGTTCGGGCTCTGGCTCCGGTTCGGGCTCTGGCTCCGGTTCAGGCGGCGGCGCGGGGGCCGGCTCCGGAGCGGGTTCGGGCGCTGGCGCCGGCTCAGGTGCCCGCAGCTCATCCGGCGTCACCAACGACGCCTGAATGCTGCGCGGTGTCGGCTCCGGAGGCGGCTCTGACCAGCTCCAGCCCACGAGCGCCAACAACGCAATGCTCCCGTGAAGTACGGCAGAGATGGTCAGCGGGCCGGTCCAGGCGGGCCGATTGGCAGGCGGACGACGGTCGCGGATTTCCTCGCTCACGGCTTGTCCGGGTCCTCCGTGATCAGTCCGACGCCGGTGGCTCCGGCATCCTGTAACCGCGCCATCAACCGCACCACCACGCCGTAGTTCACGTTTTCGTCACCCCGAACGAGAACGTTCCCGTCGGACCGCCCGGAGAGCACTTTGGAGACACGTTCCTGCACGTCCGCAAGGGACATCGGCTCACTGCTGTCATCACCGACATCCACGTAATAGGCTCCGTTGGCGTCTACCGACACAACCAGTGGCTCCACGTTCTTGTCTGCGGTCACTGGGTCGGCGGCCGTCTCTGGCAGATCCACGTTCACCCCCTGGGTCAGCATCGGCGCAGTGACCATGAAGATCACCAGCAGCACCAGCATCACGTCGATATAGGGCACCACGTTGATCTCCGACATGGGCCCCTTGCGATTGCTGTCCGATATGCGTACGCCTTTCATCACTGACTCTCCCGGCCTCAGGCCGCCCGTGTCGATTCACTGGCGTGAACCCGCCGGTGCAGGATGCTAGAGAACTCCTCGGCAAAGGTCTCGTAATTCTTGATCAGCGCCTCGGACCGGGCCGCGAAACGGTTATACGCCACCACCGCCGGAATCGCCGCAAACAGACCCATTGCCGTGGCGATCAAGGCCTCCGAGATGCCGGGGGCAACCGTGGCCAGCGTCGCCTGCTGGACCTGGGCGAGACCGCGGAAGGAGTTCATGATGCCCCAGACAGTCCCGAACAGACCGATGTACGGGCTTGTGGAGCCAACGGTCGCCAGGAACGGCAGATGCGCTTCAAGTGACTCCTGCTCCCGGGAGAGCGCCACCCGCATGGCTCGCTGGGTGCCGTCCATAACGGCATCCGGATCACGGCTCTGCTGGCGCAGCCTCGAGAATTCCCGGAAGCCCGCTCGGAACACCGACTCCATACCGCTGTGGGGCGTTGGCTGGTTGGTGACGTCTTTATAGAGCTGGCCCAGGTCCATCCCGGACCAGAACTGCTCTTCAAAGTCGAGCTGGGCCCGGCGGGCTTTTTTGAAGACCTGCAGGCGCTGGAAAATCAGGGCCCACGACACCACCGACGCCGCAACGAGCAGCAGCATGACGAACTGCACCAGCAACGTCGCTTCGGCAATCAGACTCCAGATTGACAGCTGTGACTCCATGGGTACTCCTATACCAGCAAACTCAGCCCGTTGACCGGGCACTTTCATGCGACTCCGTGTTCCGCGACGCCGCGTCCACGACGGCTTTCATGGTTTCCGGCAACGGTCTGGGACGCCCCGAATCGAGCGCCACACAGGCCACACGGACATCCGCCTCCGCCAGAACCTGGCTATCCCGCTCCCGAACCACCCGTTGGCGAAAGCCCATCCACACCCGACCGCGCCCCGTCAGTTCCGCTGTCGCGACCAACTCATCGTCCAGAAATCCGGGCGCCGCGTAATGAATGTTCATTTTCTGGACCACGTAACTGATGTTGTCCGACAGCCCTTCACGCAGCGCCACACCCTGACTGCGGACCCACTCTGTCCGGGCCCGCTCCATGTAATGGAGGTACTTGGCGTGAAAAACGATACCGCCGGCGTCCGTATCCTCGATATAGACCCGGATTGGCCACTGGAACACCTCATCGCTCATCCATTGCCTCCTTCGGAGGCGGGCGGAGTCACACCAAAGTGAAGATAGGCATGGGATGTCACCATTCGCCCACGCGGGGTGCGGACCATGTAGCCTTGCTGGATGAGGAAGGGCTCCAGCACATCCTCAATTGTGCCACGCTCCTCGCTGATGGCCGCCGATAGGCTTTCAACGCCCACCGGGCCACCGTCGAATTTCTCGATCATTGCCAACAGCAGGCGGCGGTCCATGTGGTCGAAGCCCTGCTGGTCCACCTTGAGCATGTTCAGGGCGCGGTCGGCGACGGATTCGGTAATCACCCCGTCGGATTTGACCTCCGCGTAGTCCCGAACGCGACGTAGCAGACGATTGGCAATCCGCGGCGTCCCCCGCGACCGACGGGCAATTTCAAGGGCCCCGCCGGACTCCACGTTGACGTCCATCAGTGTGGCAGAGCGCTGGATAATGCGGGTTAGATCGGTGGTGTCGTAAAACTCCAGCCGCTGCACAATGCCAAATCGATCCCGCAGTGGCGCGGTCAGCAGCCCCGCTCGTGTCGTCGCTCCGACCAGTGTAAAGGGCGGCAGATCCAGCTTGATGGAACGGGCCGCTGGCCCTTCACCGATCATGATATCGAGCTGGTAATCCTCCATCGCCGGGTAGAGCACTTCCTCGACGGCGGCGTTGAGACGGTGAATCTCATCAATGAACAGGACATCCCCCTGCTCCAGATTCGTCAGCATGGCCGCCAGATCGCCGGCCTTTTCAAGAACGGGGCCTGAGGTGGTCTTGATCGCCACGCCCATTTCATTGGCGATGATATTGGCCAGTGTGGTCTTACCCAGGCCGGGCGGGCCAAAAATCAGGGTGTGGTCCAGAGCCTCGCTCCGGCGACGGGCCGCCGGGATGAAAATCTCCATCTGCTCCCGAACGGAGGGCTGACCGACGTACTCATTCAGCAGCGTGGGCCGAATGGCGTGGTCCTGTCGTTCTTCACCGTCGCTGTGTTCCGCGGAGATCAGGCGATCCGATTCGATCATGCGATTCCTGTTCTGACGTTGTTTCGCCGCCGACATTTTACAATGCCGTCAGCCGCTGTCACGTTACGCGCCGGCAATCCGGGTCACGCCATCATGTTCCGCAACGCCAGACGGATCAACTCCTGGGAGGTGTGGCCTTCGCCATCCACCTGGCTGAGCGCTTTGGCCGCTTCCTGCGGACGATAGCCAAGCGCGATCAGGGCCGCTTCCGCTTCCTCGCCGGGGCGCTCGCCCTGGGACACGGGCTGCTCCGGGCGCACCGCTTCCAGTGATACCTGGGCGTCGCCTGTGCCTTCCAGTGACCCCAGCTTGTCTCCCATTTCCATCACCAGCCGTTCGGCGGTTTTCTTCCCAACGCCGGGAATCTTGACCAGCGCGCTGGCGTCCTTGTTGTCGACGCACTGCACAAACTGCCGGGCGTCCAGACCGGAGAGAATGGTGAGCGCCAGTTTGGGGCCAACCCCGTTCACACGGATGAGCAACCGGAACAGATCCCGATCCAGGCGCGAGGCGAACCCGAACAGGTTATGGGCATCCTCGCGAACGGCAAAATGGGTATGCAGGGTCACCGCCTGCCCGGTCTCTGGAAGATGAAAGAAGGTCGTGTAGGGAATGTCCACTTCGTAACCCAAGCCGCCGCAATCCACCAGAGCCTGGCCAGGTGTTTTCTCAATCAGTTCGCCGCAGATACGACCGATCATGCTGTTTTTCTCCTTCAGGACCGAATGCGCCCCTGGCGGACACGGTCCCCACCGGGTACGCGGGCCATGCTCTCGCTCATGTGGGCGTGACACAGGGCAATGCCGAGGGCGTCGGCAGCGTCGGACTGGGGGCGTTTGCGCAGTTTCAGCAGGCTTTGCACCATGTGCTGGACCTGGGTTTTATCGGCCCCGCCATTGCCGACCACCGCCTGCTTGACCTGACGGGCGGAATACTCGTGAACGACCAGCCCGCTATTGGCGGCGGCCACCATGGCCACACCCCGGGCCTGGCCCAGTTTCAGGGCGGAATCCGGATTGCGTGCCATGAATACCTGTTCGATGGCGAACTCCGTGGGCCGGTACTCGCCAATCAACGTGGCCAGACCCTGGTAGATGACCTGCAGGCGTTCCGCCATCGGACGATCACCGACACGGATACAGCCACTGTCCAGATATTCAATGCGGCGCCCCTCGCGACGCAGGACCCCATAGCCCGTGACCCGGGAGCCAGGGTCCACGCCGAGAATGATGCTCACGTGCGCCTCACGCGCTGACCTCGTCCATCACCTCCGCCGGAATGTCGGCGTTGGTGTAGACATTCTGAACGTCGTCCAGATCTTCGAGCATGTCGATCAGCTTGAGGATCGTGCCGGCCTGATCGCTGTCCAGCGTCACGTAGCTGGCCGGCACCTGGGTCACTTCGGCATTGTCGGGCGTCAGGCCAGCCCTCACCAGTGACTGCTTGACGTCCAGAAACTGGTCCGGTGTGGTGACGATTTCAAACGAACCGTCGTCCTGCTCGGCTACGTCCTCGGCCCCGGCCTCCAGGGCCGCTTCCATCAACGTTTCCTCCTGATGGTCCGGACCATAGGAAATAATGCCCTGTTTGGTGAACAGGAAGGCTACCGAGCCGTCGGTGCCGAGGTTGCCACCCATTTTATTGAAGCAATACCGGACGTCTGCCACCGTCCGGTTCTTGTTGTCGGTCATGGCCTCAACGAACATCGCCACGCCAAACGGGCCATACCCCTCGTAGGTCAGTTCGTCGTAGTTGTCACCCTCACCACCACCAGCACCGCGCTCAATCGCACGGTCGACCGTGTCCTTCTTCATGTTGGCGGTGTAGGCCTTGTCCATGACCGCCCGGAGGCGCGGATTGTCTTCCGGATGCGGCCCACCCTCGCGGGCCGCAACGGTCAGTTCACGAATCAGTTTCGTGAAGATCTTACCCTTCTTCGCATCCTGTGCCGCTTTGCGGTGCTTGATGTTGGACCACTTACTGTGTCCTGCCATGCCTTACTCCACTCTGCTGTCACGGATGGGACGGCATCACCGCCGATCCCTACGCCTGATCGCTACCCTTCGAATCGTCGCTTTCGACCTTCTGGGCCGGCTTGCGGCGACGGATGTGCAGCTCCTTGAGCTGTTGGTCGTCCACATCACCGGGCGCCTGCGTCATCAGGCAGGTCGCGCTCTGGGTTTTCGGGAACGCGATCACGTCACGGATGGAGCTGCTGTCGGTCATGAGCATGACCAGCCGGTCCAGGCCAAAGGCGAGACCGCCATGGGGCGGACACCCGTACTTCAGGGCGTCCAGCAGGAAGCCGAACTTGCCGCGCGCCTCTTCCTCGCCGATGCCAAGCACGCGGAAGACGGCTTGCTGCATGTCTTCATTGTGGATACGAATGGAGCCACCACCGAGCTCGGTACCGTTGAGCACCATGTCATAGGCCCGGGACAGTGCGGTTCCCGGCGACTCGGCCAGTTCATCGGCACTGCACGCCGGTGCCGTGAACGGGTGATGGATCGGCGTCAGCGCCCCTGCGCTGTCTTCCTCGAACATCGGGAAGTCCACAACCCACAGCGGTGCCCACTCGCTGGTCAGCATGTCGAGATCGTGCCCCAGGCGCACGCGCAGGGCACCCAGCGCCTCGTTCACGACCGACGCCTTGTCGGCACCGAAGAACACGATGTCACCGTCGTCCGCCCCGACTCGCTCAATGATGGCGTTGGCCACATCATCGCCCAGGAACTTGATGATGGGTGACTGCAGCCCATCGACGCCCTGACTCAGGTCATTGACCTTGATGTAGGCGAGGCCTTTCGCCCCGTAAATGCCAACGAATTTCGTGTACTCGTCGATCTGCTTGCGGGTCAGCTCACCGCCGGCCGGTACACGCAGCGCGGCGACCCGGCCTTTGGGGTCGTTGGCCGGCCCGGAGAAGACCTTGAAGTCCACGCCCGACACGAGATCCTCGACATCAATGAGCTCCAGCGGAATCCGCAGGTCCGGCTTGTCCGAACCGTAGCGGCGCATCGCCTCGGCGTAGCTCATGCGCGGAAACTCCGGCAGGCGGACCTCGAGCAGATCATTGAACAGGTCGCGGATCATCGACTCGGTGATGCCCATCAGATCGTTCTCGTCGACGAACGAGGCCTCCAGGTCGATTTGGGTGAACTCCGGCTGTCGGTCGGCCCGCAGGTCCTCGTCGCGGAAACACTTGGCGATCTGGTAGTAGCGATCCACGCCGGACACCATGAGCAGCTGCTTGAACAGTTGCGGCGACTGCGGCAGTGCAAAGAACTGGCCGTCGTGCGTCCGGCTGGGCACGAGGTAATCCCGGGCGCCTTCCGGCGTCGCGCGGGTCAGGATGGGCGTTTCCACGTCCATGAACTCATGCCGGTCCAGGAAGTTGCGGATGTATGTGGTGATCCGGGAACGGGTGCGCAGCCGGTCAATCATCTCCGGGCGACGCAGGTCCACATAACGGTAGCGCAGGCGCACGTCCTCACCCACGTCCTTATGTTCGTCCAGCGGGAACGGCGGCGTGGCGGCCGCATTGAGGATGTCCAGCGACTGACAGAGCACTTCTACCTGACCGGTGGGCATGTTGTCGTTCTCGGTCCCGGCCGGCCGGCGACGGACCCGACCGGTCATCCGAATCACGAACTCACTGCGGATCTGCTCAGCCCGCTCGAAGCTCTCCGGGGTATCGGGATCGACGACCACCTGCGCGAGGCCATCCCGGTCACGAAGATCGAGGAAGATCACGCCACCGTGGTCGCGACGTCGGTGAACCCAGCCGCACAGGGTCACGTCCTGATCAATGTGTGATTCGTTGATTGCACCGCAATAGTGACTGCGCATTACCGTTCCTGTTTGTCTGATGTGATCTTGAAACCGGCCATTATAACCACATCGGCACGCAAAATCAGGCAGCGGGATGTGATCGGGAACCCGCGCCGCGAAAGATGACGCCAGCGCACTCGGGAGGTAACATGGCGAACCGATTCAACACCAGCGTCGGGAGTCCTGTGAGTGTCCGCACGAGCCGAACAGAAATTGAGAACCCGCCGCGCCCTGATGGACGCGGCCCTGCGCCAGCTCAGCGCCGACCGGGGGTTTGGCAGCCTCAGTCTGCGGGAAGTCGCTCGCGAGGCCGGCATTGCTCCGACCTCCTTCTACCGCCATTTCGCGGAACTCGATGAGCTGGGGCTGGCACTGGTCGATGAAGGCGGCGTTGCGCTACGCCAGCTTATGCGCCAGGCCCGCAAACGCATTGCCCGCAACGGCAGCGTCATCAACACGTCCGTTGATACCTTCATGGAATATCTGGGGGACAACGCCAACCTGTTCCGGCTGATGCTGCGGGAGAAAACCGGCGTCTCGAAGTCCTTCCGGACCGCCATCCATGCCGAGATCGATCATTTCGTCACAGAGCTGGCAGACGACCTGCACCGCTTTGGTGAAGAGGAAAACAAGCCACTGGCGGACTCAAGGATGGTGGCCGAAGCCATGGTGACGCTGGTGTTCAACCAGGGCGCTGACGCGCTTGATGCGACCCGTCAGGAGAAAGAGGCCCTGAGCCATCGGCTCAAGCTGGAGCTGCGTATGGTTCTGGTGGGAGCGCAATCGCTGGCGCGCCGCGGCGGCGCCTCCAGGCGATAAATGTCACGCTCCGGTGCCGCCCGCCTGTTCAAAACAGTCGATCACGGGCCGGAGGCGTTCTTTCACGGTCGCCAGCGTCTGCTCATCGTAGGCCAACGGCGGATGCACGCCCCAGATCGGCCCCGGCCAGGCCGGGTCTTCCTCAAACCGAACGACGTGATGGAGGTGGAGCTGCGGCACCTGATTACCCAGCGCCGCCACATTCAGCTTGTCCCCACCGAATTCCGCCAAGAGCGCCCGCCCAATGGCACTGGACTCGTTCAGTAACTGGTGCTGGTCGCCCTCGGTAAGCTCATGAATCTCTCGAACATCCAGGCACTTAGGAACCAGTAACAGCCAGGGGTACTGCTGGTCGTCCATCAGCCGCAGTAGACTCAGACGGCTCTCCGCCAACGGCCAGGTGTCGGCCGCCAGCCGCTCGTGCAGTGCGAATTCACCCGCCATTATTCCGCCACCGAGAATTGGTTACATCCCCGGCCAATGGCGTAATACGTCAGCCCGTGACGGGTCACCATCTCCGGCGCGTAAATGTTGCGCCCGTCGAACACCACCGGCGAGGCCAGAGCGGCGGCCACCTGGGCAAAGTCCGGCGAACGGAACTCCTTCCACTCGGTGCAGACCACCAGAGCATCGGCGCCTTTCAGGGCCTGCTCCTTGGTGCCGCATAACTGCAACCCGGCCTCATCCCCGTACAGTCGCTGGGTTTCCTCCATGGCTTCCGGGTCGAAGGCCTGGACGCGCGCACCGGCCTGCCAGAGCTGCTCCATGAGCGTGCGGGACGGCGCCTCGCGCATATCATCCGTATTGGGCTTGAAGGACAGCCCCCAAAGCGCAACCGTCCTGCCGGACAGCTCGCCCCGGAAATAGTGGCTGACCTTGTCGAACAGCACATGCTTCTGGGCCTCGTTGACCTTTTCCACCGCGTTCAGCAGATTGGCCGGATAATCGCAGTCGCGCGCCGTCCGGGCCAGTGCCTTGACGTCTTTCGGGAAGCAGGAGCCACCGTAACCACAGCCGGGGTAGATGAAGTGGTAACCGATCCGCGGGTCGGAGCCGATGCCCCGACGGACATCCTCCACGTCGGCGCCAAGGCGCTCCGCCAGGTTCGACACCTCATTCATGAAGCTGATTTTGGTGGCCAGCATCGCGTTGGCCGCGTACTTGGTCAGCTCCGCCGAGCGGATGTCCATGAAAATGGTCCGGTCGTGACTGCGGTTGAACGGGTAGTAGACTTCCCGCAACAGCGCCCGGGGGCGTTCGCTGTCGGTGCCGATGATGATCCGGTCCGGCTTCATGAAGTCGGCCACCGCCGCGCCCTCTTTCAGGAACTCCGGATTCGACACCACATCGAATGGCAGCTCAACGCCCCGGTGGTCCAGTTCGGACTGTACGGCCGCCTTCACTTTGTCGCCAGTTCCGACCGGCACCGTGGACTTGTCGATCACCACCTTGTAATCACTCATGTGACGCCCGATCGTCCGCGCGACGGACACAACGTACTGAAGATCCGCCGAGCCGTCTTCATCCGGCGGTGTCCCCACGGCGATGAACTGAATTTCCCCATGGTTCACCGCTTCCTCAGTGTCCGTGGAAAACGTCAGCCGACCGGCCTCGGTGGTGTGCTGGATGATGGTTTCGAGCCCCGGCTCGTAAATGGGAACGATGCCATCACGCAGCTTGTCGACCTTCTCCTGATCCACATCCATGCAGAGCACGTGATGACCGACATCCGCCAGACAGGCGCCTGTGACAAGGCCGACATACCCGGTGCCAAAAATGGAAATCTTCATAACGTTGTGCGTTCCTTCAGAGGATTATTGCTTGTTGCGTTGCCAGCACTCTTCCCAGGCCAGCGCCGTGCGAACGATCGTGGTCAGATCATCATGATCCGGCTCCCACCCCAGAACCTGCCGGATGCGCCGGTTGTCCGCCATCAGTGCTTCCGGATCCCCGGCACGCCGATCGGTTGTCTCCACGGGAAAGTCCACACCGGACACCCGCTTGACCTCATCGATCACCTCACGGACCGTAAAGCCCCGGCCATAGCCGCAATTGAGCACCTGCGACTCGCCGCCGGCGGCCATATGGTCCAGCGCCATCACGTGAGCTTTCGCGAGATCCTCCACGTGGATATAGTCCCGGACGCAGGTGCCATCCCGAGTCCCGTAGTCGGTCCCGAAGATTTTCATGCCGTCACGGGCTCCGGTCGCGCATTCACAGGCAACCTTGATCAGATGCGTCGCCTCGGGCGTTGCCTGTCCCAGGGACGCATCGGTACTGGCACCGGCCACATTGAAATAACGCAGGACGACGTAACGCAGATCCGACGCCGCGGACAGGTCCATCATCATCCGCTCACTCATCATCTTGGACGCGCCGTAGGGGTTGATCGGCGCCAGCGGCAACTCTTCGGTCAACGTGGTCTGATCGGGCATGCCATACACGGCCGCCGTGGACGAAAACACCATATGGCGGACATCGTGGCGGTCAATGGCCCGTAACAGGTTCAGCGTATTGCGGGTGTTGTTACTGTAATATTTCAGCGGGTCGGCCACCGACTCCGGCACGATGATGTGCGCCGCAAAATGCAGCACGGCCTCAATACCACGCCCCTCGAAAACCTGGTCAAGCGCCGACTCATCCGCCAGGTCACCGACCACGAGTTCGGCGTCGCCCACCGCCCAGCGATAGCCGGTGGACAGGTTATCAAACACGGTGACATCGTGCCCGGCCGCGACCAGTTGCCGCACGACATGACTGCCAATATAACCGGCTCCGCCGGTCACCAGTACGTTCATGGCTTTTCCTTCCCTGCTCCGCGTTGGCGTTCGAGCTACCGGGACGTGCGCCTCGCCTCCCGACGGCTCGCAAAAAACTGCGTCATCCTTGAGCGACAGCGCGACTCCAGAATGCCACCGGTGACGGCCACCTCCCAGTTCAGACTTTCCCGCTCAAGCAACCGATCCGCCGACGACACGGCCCCGGCCTTGGGTTCCGGCGCGCCGTAGACCAGCCGCGATATTCTGGCATGAACCAGTGCACCCGCACACATGGTGCAGGGCTCGATCGTAACGTACAGCGTCGCACCGCTGAGGCGGTAGTTACCAGTGCGCGCCGCCGCATCGCGCAGTGCACGGACCTCAGCATGCGCGGTCGGATCGCATCCGCTGATCGGAGCATTGAACGCCGCGCCGATCTCACGACCATCGGCGACGACAACGGCACCGACAGGCACCTCATCCTGCGACGCCGCCTGATCCGCCAGCGACAGTGCCCGGCTCATCCAGTGCTCGTCCGTACGCAGCAGATGACTGACACTCTCACTGCCCTTCCATTCGGCCATGGACACCGGGCACTACTCCCATTCGATTGTCGCGGGCGGCTTGGAGGAAATGTCGTAAGTCACCCGGGACACGCCCGTGATTTCGTTGATGATCCGGCTGGAGACGGTTTCCAGCAGCTCATAGGGCAAGCGGGCCCAGCGGGCCGTCATAAAGTCTACGGTCTCAACCGCCCGGACCGCGACCACATACTCATAGCGACGCGAATCACCCACAACGCCCACCGACTTGACCGGGAGAAACACGGCGAAAGCCTGGCTGACCTTGTGGTACCAGTCGGCCCGATGCAATTCCTCCAGGAAGATGGCGTCCGCCCGGCGCAGGATGTCCGCATACTCCTTGCGGACTTCGCCAAGAATCCGCACACCCAGACCCGGCCCCGGGAAGGGGTGGCGATAGAGCATGTCGTAAGGCAGCCCCAGCTCAAGACCAATCCGGCGCACCTCATCCTTAAACAGTTCGCGCAGCGGCTCGACCAACTTGAGCTTCATCTTCTCGGGCAGGCCGCCCACATTGTGATGGGATTTGATGACGTGCGCCTTACCGGTCTTGGACGCGGCCGATTCAATCACATCCGGGTAGATCGTGCCCTGGGCGAGCCAGTTGACGTCAGTAATCTCCGCCGCCTGCGCATCGAACACCTCAATGAAGGTGTTGCCGATGATCCGGCGTTTGTCTTCCGGATCTTCGACGCCTTCCAGGCGGGAGAGAAACAGATCCTCTGAGTCGGCACGGATCACCCGAACGCCCATACTGCGGGAAAACATGTCCATCACCTGGTCGCCCTCGTGCAGGCGCAGAAGGCCATTGTCCACGAACACGCAGGTGAGCTGATCGCCAATGGCCCGGTGCAGCAGTGCAGCGGTGACGGAGGAGTCCACGCCACCGGACAGCCCCAGAAGCACCTTCTCATCACCAACCTGCTCGCGAATGCGGGCAACGGCGTCCTCGACGATCTGGGCCGGCGTCCACCAGGCCTCGCATTCACAGATATCAAGCACGAAATGCTCCAGAATGCGGCGCCCCTGCAACGTGTGCGTCACCTCCGGATGGAACTGCACGCCGTACAGATGACGGCTGGTGTCCTGCATGGCAGCGATCGGCGCACTCTCGGTTGACGCCAGCAGCTCGAAGCCTTCCGGCATCTTCACCACCTTGTCGCCATGACTCATCCAGACGTCCAGCAGTGAGACCCCCTGATCCGTCAGATGATCCGTGATGCCCTGAAGCAGTTTCCCGGACGCACGGACCTTGACCTGGGCATAGCCGAATTCCCGTGTCTCCGAGGAGGCAACGCGACCACCAAGCTGTTCGGCCATCGTCTGCATGCCATAACAGATCCCCAACACCGGAACACCACGATCAAACAGCCCCTCGGGCGCCCGCGGCCCGCCGAGCTTGGTCACCGACTCCGGTCCACCGGCCAGAATGATGCCCCGCGGCTGGTATTCATCCAGCTCGTCGGCGGAAATATCGTAGGGGCGGACTTCGCAGTAAACACCGATCTCCCGGACGCGACGGGCGATCAACTGCGTGTACTGGGAGCCGAAATCGAGAATCAGAATGCGATGATCGTGGATGTCTTGAGCCATGAATGCCTCTACGCTGAAAACAGAAACGGGGCAGAGAGCGCCCCCCTGCCCCGGTTATTCAGAAAGGACTGACGGCGCGTCGCGAGATCACTCCTGCACTCCACGCCGCGCAATCGTCAGCCAACCCGGTAGTTCGGTGCTTCCTTGGTGATGGTCACGTCGTGAACATGACTCTCACGCATACCAGCACTGGTGATCCGGGCGAACTGGGGCCGTGTCCGCATATCTTCCATGGTTTCACAGCCGGTATAGCCCATGGAAGCGCGCACACCGCCCATCAGCTGGTGGACAATGGCCCGCATCGGACCCTTGCAGGCGACACGGCCTTCGATGCCCTCCGGCACCAGCTTGTCCACACCTTCGCTGGCATCCTGGAAGTAGCGATCGCTGGAGCCCTGCCCCATCGCGCCAATGGAACCCATGCCCCGGTAGGCCTTGTAGCTCCGGCCCTGGAACAGCTCCACTTCGCCCGGCGCCTCGTCGGTGCCCGCCAGAAGGCTGCCGGCCATGACGCTGTAGGCGCCGGCGGCCAGCGCTTTGGCCAGATCACCGGAGAACCGCACACCACCGTCCGCAATCAGGGGCACGCCACGATCTTTCAGGGCGGCCGCGACGTTGGAAACAGCTGTAATCTGCGGAACACCGATACCAGCCACGACGCGCGTTGTGCAGATCGACCCCGGACCGATGCCCACTTTGACCGCATCCGCACCGGCGTCCACCAGCGCGATGGCGGCATCGGCGGTGGCAATATTGCCGCCAATGACCTGAATATCGGGGTAATGCTCCTTGGCCCACCGAACCCGCTCAATCACCCCGACGGAGTGACCGTGCGCGGTGTCGATAACCACCACGTCGACGCCGGCTTTCACGAGCGCTTCAATCCGCGCTTCGGTGTCACCGCCCGTGCCAACGGCCGCGCCGACACGAAGCCGACCCTGCTCATCCTTGCAGGCCAGCGGGTAGTCCTTGGCTTTCTGGATGTCTTTGACGGTGATCAGACCCCGAAGCTGAAAGTCATCGTTCACCACCAGCACTTTCTCGATCCGGTGTCGGTGCAGCAGATCCTTAACCTCGTCGAGACTGGCGCTTTCCGGTGCTGTGACCAGTTTCTCGCGGGGGGTCATGATGTCGGAAACCCGCGTGTCCAGACGGCTTTCGAAACGAATGTCACGGCCGGTCACAATTCCCACCAGATCGTCCCCGTCGACAACCGGCAGACCGGAGATACTGTTGGCATCGGTGATTCCAATCAGTTCGCTCACAGTGGTATGGGGCGATACCGTGATGGGGTCCTTGACGACGCCACTCTCATACTTCTTCACTTTGCGAACAGCGGCCGCCTGCTGCTCCACCGTCATGTTCTTGTGGACAATACCAATGCCGCCTTCCTGGGCCATGGCGATTGCCAGATCAGAACCAGTCACCGAATCCATAGCGGCCGATACAAGGGGGATATTCAGCTTGATATCGCGTGTCAGGCGGGTTTCAAGGTTGACGTCCTTGGGCATGACCTCGGAGTATCCGGGGATCAACAGCACGTCATCAAAGGTAAGGGCTTCTTCAGCAATTCGCAGCATGGAACCTGCCTTTTCACAACCGGATTGACATGAGTGCGGGTTAATCGACGTATTATAATGATCCAGGCCCTCTCAGTAAACTCCGGATATCAGCGACTGAAAAGCCATCTTATTGAAATTCTGGCCGTTTCCCGGCACCCTGTTTCTTTTCGGAAAGCCCGTATACCACCATGATCAACGAACGGCCTCCCCAACAGCCCCGCGCCCTCTCGGTCAGCGAACTCAACCAGCAGGTTCGACACCTTCTGGAGGTGAGTTTCCTTCAGGTGTGGGTGGAAGGCGAACTGTCCGGCTTCGCACGCCCGAAGTCCGGCCACTGGTACTTCACTCTGAAAGACAGTCGCGCCCAGGTGAGCTGCGCGATGTTCCGAGGGCATAACCAGAAGGTTCGCCAGATTCCGGCCGAAGGCGACCAGGTGCTGATCCGCGGCAAAGTGTCCCTGTATCAACCCCGCGGTAACTATCAGATCATCGTCGAGAGCATGGAGCCGGCCGGGCTCGGCGCTCTCCAGCAGGCATTCGAGGCGTTGCGCGCCCGCTTACAGGACGAAGGGCTGTTCAACGCGGACCGCAAACGGGCGCTACCCACCCTGCCACGACACATCGGCGTGGTGACCTCTCGCTCGGGCGCCGCCATCCACGATATTCTGACGGTTCTGAAACGCCGCTGCCCGGGCATTCCGATCACGCTCTACCCCACCTCGGTCCAGGGGGACAACGCAGCGGGCGAGATCGTTCAGGCGATCGATCTCGCCGTCCGGCATGGCCAGGCGGACGTGTTGATCATCGGTCGTGGTGGCGGCTCGCTGGAAGATCTTTGGCCCTTCAATGAGGAAGTCGTCGCCCGGGCGATGGCGAACTGCCCGATACCGACAGTCAGCGCGGTCGGCCACGAAGTGGACGTCAGCATCGCCGATTTCGTCGCGGATCACCGGGCGCCCACGCCCTCGGCCGCCGCCGAACACCTCGCGCCGGACCAGCAGCGCTGGCAGCAGACGCTGCAGCACCAGACCGCGCGCCTGAACGCGCTGATGCAACGCCAACTGCGCCAGTGGCGGCAACGCCTAGATCAGTTAGCCGGTCGCCTGCGACACCCCCGCCGTGATCTCCAGCTCTGGCAACAGCGACTGGATGAACTCGAGAGCCGGCTCTCCGGACAGATGCAGAGCCGGCTGCGCCAGCACCGCGAGCGCCTCGACCAACATCAACGTCGGCTCCACGGCCAGTCCCCCGATCAGCGGCTCAAAGAGCGCACGCAGCAGCTTTCCCAGCTCCGGGATCGACTCGGACGGGAAGTCAACCGCCAGCTGCAGCAACAACAGGCCCGCCTCCAGCACACGGCCGAAAACCTGCACCTGGTCAGCCCGCTGGCGACGCTCGAACGGGGTTACGCCATTGTCAGTACAGCGGAAAAGCCCGTCATCCGCGACGCCGCCGCCCTCGCACCCGGTGATGCGATTCAGGCAAGGCTTGGAAAAGGCCATATCGACGCGACCGTGTCAGCGAGCCATCCTGAAAATGACTCAGGGGACTCATCCGGAACGTAGCCGCCCGCACCCTCGACATAGCTACCCCACACCCTCTTAGCCTATCGTCTAGTAGCGCTCCCCGCTGACACCTCCGACAGTGACACCATCGTTCGCTGAAAAAAAACAAGGTGGTGTCCTGATGCGTTACCGCGAAGTCTTTCAGCAGTCCATCGAACAACCGGAAGCCTTCTGGCGGGACAAAGCGTCCTGGATTGACTGGTTCCAATCGCCAGAAACCATTCTTTCCCAACGGGAGGACGGTCACTACGACTGGTTCCCCGACGGCACGCTGAACACGGCGGATCTGGCGCTTGACGCCCATATCCGGGCCGGCCGGGGCGATCAGCTCGCGCTCATCCATGATTCTCCCGTCACCGGCACCAAACAGCAGTTCACCTACCGGGAACTTACCGAGCGCGTCGCCCGATTCGCCGGCGCACTCCGCGACCAGGGCGTCGGACCCGGCGACCGGGTCATCATCTACATGCCCATGGTACCGGAGACGGTGATCGGTATGCTGGCCTGCGCCCGTCTGGGCGCGATTCATTCAGTGGTGTTCGGCGGCTTCGCCTCGCGGGAGCTGGCCGTCCGCATTGACGATGCCAGACCGACGCTCGTGCTGACCGCTTCCTGCGGTATCGAAGTGGATCGGGTGATTGAATACAAACCGCTGGTGGACGCCGCCCTGGAAGAAGCGACCCACAAACCGGACACCTGCGTCGTCCTCGCGCGGCCACAGGCCCGGGCCGATCTGAAGGACGGACGGGATCTCGACTGGCAGACGCTGGAGCAGGCAGGCAACCCCGTTGACCCGGTGCCAGTCCGTGCCACCGACCCGCTCTATATTCTTTACACGTCCGGCACCACCGGCAAACCTAAGGGGGTCGTCCGGGACAACGGCGGACATGCCGTGGCCATGCGATACAGCATGTCCCTGGTCTATAACGCCGAACCCGGCGACGTGTTCTGGGCAGCATCGGATGTCGGCTGGGTCGTCGGTCACAGCTACATCGTTTACGCCCCCCTCATCACCGGCTGCACCACCGTCCTGTATGAAGGCAAGCCCGTGAAGACACCGGATGCGGGGGCGTTCTGGCGCGTATGTGCCGACTACGGGGTGAACATCCTGTTTACCGCGCCAACCGCGTTCCGGGCGGTTCGCAAGGAAGACCCCGAGGCCGACGAACTGGCTAAATACGACATCCGGTCCCTCAAGCGCATTCTCCTGGCCGGCGAGCGCCTCGATCCGCCGACCTATGACTGGCTCACCGAGAAGACCGAACTGCCAATCCTGGACCACTGGTGGCAGACCGAGACCGGCTGGGCCATCTGCTGCAATCCCATCGGCATTGAAACGCTGCCGACCAAGCCGGGATCGGCGACGGTTCCCTCACCCGGATTCGACGTGGACATTCTCGACGTTTCCGGTGAGCCCGTCGGCCCCGGCGAACAGGGCCAGGTGGCGGTTCGTCTTCCGCTGCCTCCCGGCTGCCTGACCACTGTCTGGGGCGATCCTGGCCGATTCCGGCGCACCTATCTCGATCCCGCCCCCGGCTATTACCACTCTGGCGACGGCGGCTTCATCGACGAGAATGGCTATGTGTTCATCATGGGCCGGACCGATGACGTGATCAACGTTGCCGGCCACCGTCTTTCCACAGGCGAGATGGAGGAGGTCGTCGCCGGCCACCCGGCGGTCGCCGAATGCTGTGTGATCGGTGTCCGTGATGAGATGCGCGGCCAGGTACCGGTGGGCCTCGTTCTGCTCAAGGATGGTGCCACCATCGGCGCCGATGAACTGGAGGACGAGTTGGTCGAAATGGTGCGCGAGCAGATCGGCGCGGTGGCATGCTTCCGGCGTGCCGAGGTAGTGGACCGGCTGCCCAAGACGCGCTCCGGCAAAATCCTCCGCCGGGTACTGCGGGATATCGCGGACGGTGAGGATTACGCAACACCGTCCACGATCGATGACCCGGCCATACTGGGGGAAATCGAAAACCAGTTGCGCCCGTGAACAGGGGGGCCAGCCTCCTGTTCCGTCATCCGTTTTTCACTTTTGACGGGTATTGTTCAAAGACTATACTGAATTTGTTCCCGGCTCCTGCCGGGAGCATCGATATTGCTGTGAATCGACAGCGGTCATCGGTGTAAGCGTGGCAATGACCGGTTCCTGCCGTTCGGTTGACGCCTTCCTGATCTGCCCTGCCTGTTTACAGCAAAACCGGGCACCCACGTCACGAGCTGACAAGGCCCGGCTCTCTCGGAAAGGCAATAACAGGAAAGACTCATGTCAGAAACGAAAACCGGTCAGGTGAAGTGGTTCAACGAAGCCAAGGGATTCGGCTTTATCGAACAGGAAGGCGACAAGGACGTGTTCGTGCACTATAGCGCGATCAATGGCACAGGATTCCGCACGCTGACGGAAGGTCAGCAGGTGTCCTTCAATGTCACTCAGGGTCCGAAAGGACCTCAGGCGGAGAACGTGACGCCCATGTAAATGCGCAGGGCACGAACCGGGGAGTCCAGTGAGACTCCCCCCGTCCGGACGCCGGCCTCAGGGCCGGCGTTTTTATGCGGTCTTCTCGGCCTTATGGGAATCCGTTGCGGTGACCCGGTTGGCGACGGCCGACAACAGGGCCTGAAGCGTCGCAGACGTAGTGTCCTCCGCCAGCGCCGCCGAACTGTGGGTATGGCCATCGACCTGGATGCGGATACAGGCCAGTGCGTTGGCGTTGGTTCCTTCTCCAAGCGCGAATTCGTCGTAGTTCTCCACTGCCAGCTGGAAGCCATGACGCTTTTCCAGGGCTGCGGCGACCGCTTCGACGGCACCAAGACCTTCTCCTTCCAGCCGTGTGCGCTGCTCGTCCTCGCCAAACTCGATGACCGCGGTCACCCGATCGTCAGTGCGATGCAGATCGTAGGTTCTCAGGCGCCATTCGGGGCGCACGGCAAGATAGCGATCACCGAACAACCGGTGAACGGTTTCCGAATCCACTTCTCCCCCGTCGAGTTCGGCAGTCTGCTGGACCTCGCGGGCAAACTCGATCTGCAACCAGCGGGGCATCGAGATGTTGTAGTCGCGCTCCAGTACGTAAGCGACACCGCCCTTGCCAGACTGGCTGTTGATCCGGACCACCTCTTCATAGCGCCGCCCCAGGTCGCGCGGATCAATCGGCAGGTACGCAATCTCCCACTGATCCCCTTCCTGATACTGCGCCAGACACTTGCGAATCGCGTCCTGATGACTGCCAGAGAACGCCGTGAACACCAGTTCGCCGGCATAAGGGTGGCGCGGGTGCGTTGCAATCTCGGTGCAGGCCTCCACGACATCGGTGATCTCCGCCATACCGGAAAGATCCACCCGGGGATCCACACCCTGTGAATACAGGTTCATGGCCATGGTGACCAGGTCCATGTTCCCCGTACGCTCGCCGTTACCCATCAGCGTGCCTTCCACCCGGTCCGCGCCCGCCATCACGGCCAGTTCCGCCGCTGCGACGGCACAGCCCCGGTCGTTGTGCGTGTGGACGCTGATGCGGAAATGGTCCCGATACCTGACGTTGTCGTTGATCCATTCGATCTGGTCGGCAAAGACATTTGGCGTTGCCATTTCGACCGTCGCCGGCAGATTGATGACCACCGGCTGCCCCTGGTCCGGGCGCCAGACGTCGTTGACGGCATCCACGACTTCCCGTGCGTAGTCCAGCTCGGTGCCGGTGAAACTCTCCGGTGAGTACTGGAAGATCCAGTTGGTATCAGGATCCTTGTCCGCATGGGATTTGACGATCCGGGCGCCGTTGATGGCAATTTCCTTCACACCCTCGCGGTCCATGCGGAAGACTTTTTCCCGCTGGACGGTGGAGGTGCTGTTGTACACGTGGACCACCACGTTCGGCGCCCCCTTCACAGCCTCAAATGTCCGCGCAATCAGCTCCGGACGGGCCTGGGTCAGCACCTGAATGTAGACGTCCGACGGGATCCGGTCCTCTTCAATCAACCGTCGGCAGAAATCGAAATCGGGTTGGCTGGCCGCCGGAAAGCCCACTTCGATCTCCTTGAATCCGACCTTGACGAGCAGATCGAACAGGCGCGTTTTCTGCGCCACCGTCATGGGCTTCACAAGCGCCTGGTTGCCATCCCGAAGGTCCACAGCACACCAGTCCGGCGCTTTGCGGATGACCTGATCGGGCCAGCGGCGGTCGGTTTTCCGGACCGGTTCAAAGGCAACGTATTTGCGATGATCAAATCCCATAATCGATCCTCTCTGTTCATCCTGCCCGCAGTCGGGCGCTCTCGACAGGCTTGTGGCCATTTCCGGTGCCAGGGTTGGCACCCTGGGAGTCTGCACCAACCTGAAAACGGGTGGGTTTTCAGCGGCTTTGCCCATTGTCTTCAGATTACATCACAGGCGGCGCAATGTGCTTGCTTTTTTGCACCCACGGCCCGTTATTTTAGTCTATCCTGTCCGAAATACGCCATTTATTGACCGAACCTGCCATGTCAGACAAGAAACTCGTCAAAATCGACCGAACGGACCGACGCATCCTGGAAGAACTTCAGCACCACGGCGAACTGACCAACCAGCAGCTCTCGGAGCGGGTGGGACTGTCCCCATCCCCCTGCTCGCGCCGGGTCCGGGCGCTGGAGGACGCCGGCATCATTCTGCGCCGGGTCACGGTGCTGGATCACAAGCAACTGGGCCTGTCGCTGACCGCCATCATCCTGATCGGCATGGATCGGCACACACCGGAGCGCTTCGGCGCCTTCGAAAGCCGGGTCGCGACCTACCCGGAGGTTCAGGAGTGTTATCTCATTACCGGCCAGGATGCGGACTACATGCTCAAGGTCGTGGTGCCGGACATGGACCACTATCACGCGTTCCTGCTGAACAAGATCACCCGCATTCAGGGCGTGAGCGGGGTTCACTCCAGCTTCGTGCTTCGGCGGGTCATCGACAGCACGGCGCTGCCGCTGGGCTACCTCTGACAAGCGCCACCCCGCCGGCCCGGGAGTCAGCTTCTATGGGTCGCTGACGGTGGCCAGGTACTGGTGAATCATGCGCTTCAGCTCTGAGAGCAACCGATCCGCCTCCGATTCCGGCAGGGTCATTGCCAGTCGCAGGATAGTGCCCGCCGCGCGGGGCACCATCAGGCTCGCGGACCAGCGGCGGTCTTCCGGTGAGTCCGGGAAATGGTGGGTCAGCCACTCATAGAGATCCCGGGCGTTGGTGTGGAGCTCGCGGAGATCCAGCGCCTGCAGTTCCGGCATCGATTCCACGCCGGTCCAGATGGCGCGGTAGGCCGGCTCATTGCAATAGAAGTCGTAATAGAGATCGATCAGTGTATCGACCACGTCAGCCGGTGTCAGACGGTGAAGCTGCTCACGCATCGCCTGCTCCATGCGCTCCACATGGTCCTCGGCAAGTGCACAAACGATGGCCGATTTGTTCGGGAAGTAGCGATACAGCGACGCCAGCGACATTTCCGAACTCCGGGCGATGGCGGACATACTGACGCCATCCACGCCCTTCTCGGTAATCATGGACGCGGCGTGACTCAGGATGGCCTCCACCCGCTCCCGGCTGCGCGCCTGGACGGGGCGCCGCCTGGGGGCCAGATCGTTCTGCTCACTCATGAATGGCCGTCGACTCCTTCGGAACCGTTATTGTTGCGGGGGTAACGCATAACTGCCGGTGACATGCGCGACGATAGCCTGCGGATCATCATCGGACATTACCCGCACCTCACAGAATGCCAGCCGGCGACCATGCTTGAGCACCACGGCTTCAGCCACCAGGTCCGTCGGGGCCGGCTTTTTCAGGAAATTGATGTTCAGGTTACTGGTCACCGCCATTTCCGCCTTGCCTGATGAGGCCAGGATGGCCGCATACATGCTCGCGTCCGCCAACGCCATCTGTACCGGACCGGACAGGGTGCCGCCCGGGCGGAGATGGCTGCTGGAGAACGGAATGCGGGTGCGGGCAAACCCCGGCGCGACCGACTCCACCCGGAAATCGAGATCGCTGGCCATGGGCAGGCCACCCTCAATCAATTCCTGCACGTCCCCGGCACTCAGGCTCATTGGGTCACTCCGTCTATTGGCATGAAACGGCTCACCTGTACGTTACTGATCGTGCTCCGTACAATACCGTTCCGATTGCCTGAAATAAAGAAAGCGCCGGCCTGAGCGCCCGGCACACCATCATCACCCGGCCCGCCGGACACCCGTCACGGGTCGGAGTTTTCCTCAACAAGAATGGAACAGTGACCATGCGAGCGAGCCGCTATCTGATTGCCACTCTCAAGGAAACGCCTGCCGACGCCGAGATCATCAGCCATCAGCTGATGCTGCGCGCCGGCATGATCCGCAAGCTGGCAGCGGGCCTGTACACCTGGCTGCCAATGGGGCTGCGCGTGCTGCGCAAGGTCGAGCGGATCGTGCGCGAGGAGATGGACCGCAGCGGCGCCCAGGAACTGTTGATGTCCGCGGTCCAGCCCGCCGAGCTCTGGCAGGAATCCGGGCGGTGGGATGAATACGGTGATGAACTGCTCCGGATCAAGGACCGGCATGAACGGGACTTCTGCTACGGGCCAACTCATGAGGAAGTCATTACCGACCTCATCCGCAATGAGCTGAAAAGCTACAAGGAACTGCCCGCCAACTTCTACCAGATCCAGACCAAGTTCCGGGATGAGCGTCGCCCACGATTCGGCGTCATGCGGGCGCGTGAGTTTCTGATGAAAGACGCCTATTCATTCCACCCGGACGATGCCTCGCTGGACGACATGTATCAGGTCATGCACGACACCTACTGCCGCATCTTCGACCGGCTGGGGCTGGACTACCGGCCGGTCCAGGCCGATTCCGGCGCCATCGGCGGCAGCGCGTCCCACGAGTTCCATGTGCTCGCGGATTCGGGCGAGGACGAGATCACATTCAGCAGCGGTGGCCGGTATGCCGCCAACATCGAAAAGGCGGAAGCCCTGGCACCGACCGGGGAGCGCCCTGCTCCGACGGAGTCGATGACTGAGGTCGACACCCCGGGGCAGCGAACCATCGCCGACATCAGTGAGTTCCTGCACGTGGACGTCACACGGACCGTGAAGACGCTGGTCGTGAAGAGCGATGACGAAGACAACCCACTGGTCGCGCTGATCCTGCGCGGCGACCATGAGCTCAACGACGTCAAGGCGGAAAAGGTCGGCGGGATTGCCGAGCCGCTGACCATGGCCACAGAGGAGGAAATCCGGGCAGCGGTCGGTTGCGGCACCGGTTCGATTGGCCCGGTCAGACTGCCCATTCCGGTGATCGTCGACCGCAGCGCCGCCCATCTGGCGGATTTCGTCTGCGGCGCCAACCGGGATGACGCCCACCTCACCGGCGTCAACTGGGAGCGCGACGTCAGACTGGATCGCGTTGAAGACCTGCGCAACGTCGTGGCCGGCGATCCGAGCCCGGACGGTGACGGCACTCTGGAAATGTGTCGCGGCATCGAGGTGGGTCACATTTTCAAGCTGGGCCGCAAGTACAGTGAAGCCATGAACGCCACCGTGCTGGATGAAAACGGCAAATCCGTCACGCTCGCGATGGGGTGCTACGGCATTGGCGTCTCGCGGATCGTTGCGGCCGCCATCGAACAGAATCACGACGACCGGGGCATTATCTGGCCCGGCAGCATTGCCCCGTTCAATGTCGCCATCGTGACGCTCAACGCCCACAAATCCCCGGAAGTGATGGAGGCGGCGGAAAAGCTCTACGATCAGCTTCGTCAGGCCGGTTTCGATCCGTTCCTGGACGACCGCAAGGAGCGTCCGGGGGTGAAGTTTGCGGATCTGGAATTAATGGGCATCCCGCATCGCGTGGTCGTTTCCGACCGCGGCCTCCAGGCCGGCACGTTCGAGTACAAGGGCCGGCAGGACGCCGAGAAACAGGATCTGCCGGTGGACGAGGTCCTGCCCTTCCTGATCAACACCATTCCGGTGAATCACTGACCCGCTTGCGGGCGGCCGGGGGCTGATCAAAAATGAGTGGTATGTGGCGCTCGCTGATTCTCGTGGCTGGCCTCCTTGTCGGGGCCGGCCCGGTCCAGGCCAATTCCACCGATTCCGACCCGGAGCTTCGCGCCGAGCTCAAGGCGGCGGCGCGCAGTGCCGGCAGCTTCACTGATCGCTTTGAAGCCGAAGTCTGGCTGGTCGACATGTCCCAGCGAATTCAGGACTGGGTCGGAGACACCGGTGAACGGATGCGCATCCTGAAACTCGTTCACCGGGAAGCCACCCGAGCTGGTCTGGAACCCGAGCTGGTGCTGTCAGTGATTCACGTCGAGAGTCTGTTCAACCGCTTTGCCATTTCATCCGCCGGAGCCCAGGGCCTGATGCAGGTCATGCCGTTCTGGAAACGGGAAATCGGGCGTCAGGGCGACAACCTGACCCGCATCGAAACCAACCTGCGCTACGGCACCACCATCCTCAAACATTATCTGGAACGGGAGGACGGGGACCTGATCCGCGCCCTCGCCCGTTATAACGGCAGCCTCGGTCAGACCTGGTACCCCGAACGGGTGATGAAGGCCTGGGATGCGCATTATTTTGTGGACCACTGAACCGGTAGCGTCCTCAATCCGGCCAGCGCCCCGGCTGATTCGCTTGCCGACCGGCCGCGGTTGACCCTCACGGGTCATTCTCCAAGAGGCTCGGCCATCGGCATCCGGACCGTTTCCCGAAGGGCCTCGTTGAACGGAGCCAACGCCTTGTGGCGTTTCAGGGAGGGCCACCCCGCCTCGGCTTCCGGAAAGTGTCGGCGTGTGTAATTAACCCATTGCTTGAGCCGGCCGGTGACATGGCGCTCCTCCACATGGTCCGCCAGCCGCTCCCCGTAACGCTGGATCAACCCGACCACGTCCGGCCACCCCATGGGGGTCGTCGGCTCACCGCGCTGCGAGGCACGGATCTGCCGTGCCAGATCCGGACGGGCAATCAGCCCCCGGCCGATCATGACCTGATCGCAGCCCGTCACCTCCCGGCAGCGCCAGTAGTCATCGACACTCCACACATCGCCGTTGGCAATCACCGGAAGGCCGACGGACTGTCGGATCTCGGCAATGGACTCCCAATAGGCCGGCGGGCGATAGCCGTCCACCTTACTCCGGGCATGCACACACAACTCTGCCGCACCCGCCGCTTCCACCGCCCTGGCGCAGGCCACGCCCATCGACCGATCCCCATAGCCCAGTCGAATCTTGGCCGTGACAGGAATGTGCGACGGAACAGCGCCGCGGACGGCAGACACCAGGTCCGCCATCAGCGGCGGGTCATCGAGGAGAACGGCACCACCACGGTGTTTGTTGACGGTTTTCGCCGGACACCCGAAGTTCAGATCAATCTGCGGCGCGCCGAGCGCCGCCGCCCGCGCTGCATGGCGCGCCATCTGCTCACAGTCGGATCCGAGGAGCTGGAGCGCAACAGGAATGCCCCGCGGGGTCTGCCAGCCCTGATCCATTTCCGGGGCGTAACGATGGAAAACGCGCGGGGGCAAAAGCCCGTTGGTAACACGGACAAATTCGGTGACACAGCGGTCAATACCGCCAACATCGGTAAGCAGATCCCGGACAAGATCGTCGACAAGCCCTTCCATGGGGGCAAGAAAAAGGCGCATAAACAGGTCGCTTTGATGACTGAGGCGCCTATTCTATCCCGACAACGCCAATAGAAAAGAGATTACTGGGACAGCGCGAAATTCCCGTACAGATCCAGCCAGAAGCGAACGCTTGTCGGCCGGGCGTTTTGTGCGGCATTGGACTGGTTTTCCATGATGACATCCCTCCCTTCACATTAATGAGCATAGCCCATCCGGGAGAGAAAGGGACAATCAATCGTTTCGAGAACCTCGAAAGGGAATGACTATAAAAAAATCAGATCTGAACGATGCCCTGAAAATGGCCCTCGCCATCAAACTCGATGCGAAAGCTGCCATGAATCCCGTCCCGCAGGGCATAGCGGGACAGGATGCGGGCCGGGAAGCGGACACTCCGTCCGTCCCGGGCCACAGCGTGAACATCATGGGCCGAGCCCTCGTAGAGCTTGACCCACTCGTCAGGGTCAATGGCGATGTCCACGATCACGTGCGGCATGGCATCAGCTTTCCGTACCGCTCATGTCCAGCAGCAGCCGGTTCAGGCGGCTGACATAGGCCCCCGGGTCGGTGAGTTGCTCACCACTGGCCAGGGTCGCCTGGTCAAACAGCACCGCCGCCAGTTCCCCGAACCGGTCGTCTGACGACTCGCTTTCCAGACGCTGCACCAGCGGGTGCTCGGTGTTGATCTCGAAAATTGGCTTGCTGTCCGGCACGGGTTGACCGGCGGCTTCCATAATTTTCTTCATCTGGGCACCGAGGTCGTAGTCACCGACAACCAGGCAGGCCGGTGAGTCTGTCAGGCGATTGGTGACACGCACTTCCTGAACGCGGTCTTCCAATGCCGTCTTGACCCGATCCAGCAGATTCTTGTGCGCCTCAGTGGCCTCCTCCTGCTGTTTTTTGTCATCTTCGGTCTCGACTTCATCCAGATCCAGCTCGCCACGCGCCACGTCCTGCAGGTGATGACCGTCGAACTCGCTGAGGTAGCCCATCATCCACTCATCAATGCGGTCGGAGAGGATCAGCACCTCGATGCCCTTCTTGCGGAAAACCTCAAGGTGCGGGCTGCTCTTGGCGGCCTGGAAGCTGTCGGCGGTAATGTAATAGATCTTCTTCTGACCGTCTTTCATGCGCTCGACATAGTCGGCTAGGCCGACATTCTGGGTCGGCTCGCCGGAGTGCGTGGACGCAAAGCGCAGCAGACCCGCGATCTTTTCGCGGTTGCCGAAGTCTTCCGCCGGGCCTTCCTTCATGACCGTGCCGAATTCGTTCCAGAACGTCTGGTAGGCCTCTGGGTCCTTTTTCGCCAGTTTCTTCAGCATGTCCAGAACGCGCTTGGTCAGCGCCGTCTTGATCGTCTCAACGGTGCTGTCGTTCTGCAGGATCTCCCGGGAGACGTTCAAGGACAGGTCGTTGGAATCGAGAACGCCCTTCACGAAACGCAGGTAGAGCGGCAGGAACTGCTCGGCGTGATCCATGATGAACACGCGCTGCACATACAGTTTGATACCCCGCGGCGCCTCACGGTTGTAAAGGTCGAACGGCGCACGGCCCGGAATGTAGAGCAGGCTGGTGTAGTTGAGCTTGCCCTCAACGGTATTGTGGGACCAGGTCAGCGGATCCTCGAAATCGTGGGCAATGTGCTTGTAGAAGCCCTTGTACTCGTCGTCGCTGATTTCATTGCGCGGCAGCGTCCAGAGCGCGGTCGCCTCGTTGACAGTTTCGTCCTCGGGCGTCTCGTCGTCGCCCTCGTCATCGCTGCTCTTTTCGGCCTTCATGATGACGGGGAATGAAATATGGTCGGAGTACTTCTTGACCAGGTGGCGCAGACGCTGGCCGTCCGCAAACTCGGACGCGTCTGATTTCAGGTGCAGAACGATGGACGTGCCTCTTTGTTCCAGCTCCACCGGCTCCAGCGTGAACTCCCCATCGCCTTTGGAGTCCCAGTGCACGCCTTCACTGACCGGTCGCCCGGCGCGACGGGTAAAGACTTCAACCCGGTCGGCCACGATGAAGGAGGAATAGAAGCCCACACCGAACTGGCCGATCAGCTTGCTGTCTTTTTTCTCGTCACCCGTGAGCTGATTCAGGAACTCCGCTGTGCCCGAGCGCGCGATGGTGCCCAGGTTTTCCACCACGTCCTCCCGGGTCATGCCAATACCGTTGTCACTGAGCGTGACCGTGTTGGCCTCGGCATCGTAGTCCAGACGAATATTGAGTTCCGGATCGTTCTCGAACAGGGATTCATCCTTCAGGGCCGCGAAGCGGAGCTTGTCTTCCGCGTCAGACGCATTGGAAATCAGCTCCCGCAGGAAGATTTCCTTGTTCGAGTACAGGGAGTGGATCATCAGGTGAAGCAGCTGCTTCACCTCGGTCTGAAACCCGAGGGTCTCTTTCTGTGTCGTTTCAGCCGTCATCGTGGCGTCGTCTCCTTGCTGTCAGACTTCGGACTCACGACCAGCCCGCGGACTGGTCACCGGATCATGACGGAAAAGTGGGGACGGCGTGACGGTTTTCAAGAGGCCGGGCGGCCAATCAGTCTTCCATGATGAAGTGCGCCCGCGCCGTGGCGATCGGCTGCTGGCGGGATTTCTGCCAGGCCGTGACCATGACATTGGCCACACGGTTACCCTGGCGGGTGAGATGACACTCGGCGTAGCTCTCGCGGTCGAGGCCCGCGCGGAGGTAATCGAGTGAGAAGTCGACAATCCGGGGCATCCGCAGCGACTCCTGGGACATCATCAGGTAGATGGCCGCAGACACTTCCATGAAACCACCGATGACACCACCGTGAAGGGCCGGCAGAATCGGATTGCCCAGATTCTCTTTCTTGCGCGGCAGACGGAAGATCAGGTCGTCTCCGAACTGGTCGCACTGCAGTCCGATCGTTCGGGCATAGGGGATGCTGTCCAGCATGCGGGAGAAATCGCCGGTCTCCTGGGTGTAGTGCAGAATCGACGGGCTGGTCACTCGCTCTCTCCGGTAATCAGGTCTCGGTAGGATTTGGGCGTCGCTTCCGGGCCGATCCGCATGAAGGTGCCCACACAGTTGGCGACGGTCCGGCTTCGCGAGCCCTGATAAGCCTCACAGCGGGTAAAGATGATGTTGCGGGTCACCCGATAGACTTCCGCATGAGCGTACACAGGTTCATCGGGCTCCGCCGCCCGCATGTAATCCACCCGGAGGTCCAGCGTGGGGCACAGCTCGAACTCCGGCAATGCGCAGATCACGACCGACCCGCAGGCCGTGTCCATCAGCGTCGTGATGGCGCCGCCATGGATGACCCGCGACTCCGGATTGCCGATGATCTTCTCACTGTAGGGCAGCCTCAGCGTCAGCGCGTTTTCGGTCGCATCAGTCACCTCAATACCCAGCTCAGTGGCATGCGTCAGGGTGCCGACAAACCGGCCGACCCGCCCGAAACGGATAGCGTCATTCATGCTGATTCGGTCCTGAGGATTCATGAAAACGCGCTAATGATACGCCATCCGCGCCCCCCATCACAGTCGTATACAATAAGGCCCAAACCTCAGGAAGAAGGAGTCTGTTCCCATGGAATCGCTGTCGAGAGGCTGGCGTTGGCTGATTGCCGTTTTCGGTCTTGTCCTGCTGCAGGGCTGTACTGTCAATCCCGTTACCGGCGAACGGCAGCTTTCACTGATCCCGGAAAGCCAGACCCGGGAGATGGGCGTTCAACAGTACGAGCCGACCATCCAGATGCAGGGCGGCCAGTACTACACCGATCCGGAACTGACCGTCTACGTCAACAACATTGGCCAGAAACTGGCCGCGGTGAGTGATCGCCCCGACCTGCCCTACGAATTCGTTGTCCTCAACAGCGGTGTCCCGAACGCCTGGGCCCTTCCCGGCGGCAAGATCGCGATCAACCGGGGGCTTCTGACCGAGATGGAAAACGAGGCGCAACTCGCCGCCGTGCTGGCCCATGAGATTGTCCATGCCGCTGCCCGTCACAGCGCCCAGCGCATGCAGCAGGGCATGATTATCAATGCGGGCATGGCGGGACTGGGCATGGCCCTGTCAGACAACGACTATGCCGGTCTGATCATGGGAGGCGCGGCGCTCGGCAGTCAGCTGACCATGGCCCAGTACAGCCAGGACCATGAGCTGGAATCGGACAGGCACGGCATTCGCTACATGGCGAAAGCCGGTTACGATCCCCGGGCCGCCGTTGAGCTCCAGAAGATTTTCCTGCGGCTGTCCGAAAACCGGGAAAGCAGCTGGATCAACGGCCTCTTTGCCTCACACCCGCCTTCCCAGGCGCGAGTGGACGCCAACCGGGAAACCGTCCAGTCCATGACGGACCTTCCCGACTTCAGGGGCACCGAACGGTTCAACAAACGCCTCGCGTACCTCCGTGACAGGAAACCGGCATATCGTAAAGCCAAACAGGCCCGGGAAAAGGCAGAAGACGGTCATCTCGATCAGGCAATGACCCTGGTGAACGAGGCCATCGCCATCGAATCCGAGGAGGCCGCATTCCACGCGCTCAAGGGCCAGATACTGTCGAACCAGAAGCAGCCCGAAGCGGCCCTGTCGGCCTTTGATCGGGCGGTCAACCTCTATCCACAGATGTTCAGCTACCGCCTGGAACGAGGGCTGCTCCATCTGGAGCAGGACCATCTTGAGCTGGCCCGCGAAGATCTCGCAACAGCCAACGAAACGGTACCGACATCGATCGCCACCCTGCGGCTGGGGGACATTGCCCGCCAGCAAGGCGATACCAAACAGGCCATTGCCTACTATCAGCGCGCGGCCGAAGCCGGCGGCGAGGTGGGACAGGAAGCGCTCCGGAAACTTCAGAATCTGACCAAAGCCGGGTCCTGATCCCAAGGCCCGCTGTTGCTCCCGACAGCGGGCCACCCCCACGACGTTTCACACCCCCTCCCTGGCCCGATACGACTGATCGACGACCTGATTCTGGTTGACTTCTAGAGCAAAAACTCTAAAAATTGACGCCACAGTTAATGAATGGAATGGGCACATGTTGGCAAAACGCATCAAACCCATGGCTCTTCAGGCCAGACGGCTTTACGTGGAGACCATGTTTCAGGTCATGGGCCGGGCCCTGCAGGCGGTCAGCGAAGTGGATCGCTCAGTGCAGGAGGAGGCGCGCGCCTTGCCGGACGGATTCCTCTTTGAAATGACGGTCATGCCGAACGGGCCGAAACTCGTCGTGGAGCACCAGGGCGACGGCCGGTTCCAGTACCTGACGTCGGAGCCACCCCGGCCCGTCGATCTGTCGATTCAGTTCAAGCACATCGCTCACGCGTTCCTTGTGGTGTCGTTCCAGGAGAAGACCTCGGTGGCGTTTGCAAATGACCGGATGCTGGTCGACGGCGACATTGACCGGGCCATCCGGATGACGCGCATCCTGAATCGTCTGGAAGCCTTCATCCTGCCGAAACTGATCGCCGAACGCGCCGTGAAGGAATACCCGCAGAGCCTCGGTCTGCCGGAAAAAGTCCTCAGCGCCGCACGGATCTACCTCAAAGTGGCGACCCATTTCGTTGAAACAGCGAGAGCATCATGAGTCAGCACTATTACGAGTTCTTCTGCCCCGTCAAAGTCGTGGCCGGCAAAGCGGCCCTGGAGCATATTCCCTACGAGCTGTCCGGGTTGTCCGCTTCCCGGCCGATGGTCATTACTGATAAGGGCGTCCGCGGCGCAGGTCTGCTTGACCCGGTGATCGAAGCCTGTGAGGAAGGCGGCCAGGAAATCGTGACGATTTTCGACGACGTACCGCCGGATTCCTCCAAGGAAGTGGTCCGTCAGATCGCCAGCGCCTATCGGGAAGCCAAGTGTGACTCCATCATCGCTATTGGCGGCGGCTCGCCCATCGATACCGCCAAAGCCGTGAACATCCTTGTATCCGAAGGCGGCGATGACATCGCCGCCTATGCGGGCGCCGGCGTACTGAAACGGCCCCTGCGACCGTTCTTTGTCGTGCCAACGACCGCCGGTACCGGCTCCGAGGTCACGGCGGTCGCGGTCATCGCGGATACCGAGAAGTCGGTCAAACTCCCGTTCACCTCCTCGTTCCTGTTACCGAATGCGGCGATCATTGACCCCCGCATGACACTGACACTGCCGCCTCACGTCACGGCCATGACCGCCATGGATGCCATGACCCATGCCACGGAGGCGTTTACCTGTCTGGCGAAAAACCCGCTGAGCGATGCCCACGCCACGGCAGCGGTGCGCAAGATCAGCACCAACCTGCCCAGAGTGATGGAAAACCCGAAGGACAGCGACGCCCGGCTGGAGCTGGCACAGGCCTCAACCATGGCCGGAATCGCGTTTTCCAATTCGATGGTGGGCATGGTCCACTCACTGGGGCACGCAACGGGCGCGATCTGCCACCTGCCGCACGGGCTGTGCATGAGCCTGTTCCTTCCCTATGTGTTGGAATACAACCTGGAGGCCATTCGTGAGCCCCTGGGAGAACTGCTGCTCTACATGGCGGGGCCGGACGTTTACGCGACGACGCCCACCAGTCGCCGGGCGGAAACCTGCATCGCCGCGATCCGCAAGCTTCGGGACCAGCTGTGGCAGTACTGCGAGCTGCCCCGGACCCTTCAGGAAACCGGTAAAGTCAGCGAAGATCAACTGGAAGCCATCGCTCACAGTGCGCTCGACGACGGCACCATCATGTTCAACCCGAAGGAAACCAGCATCGAGGACATCCGCAACGTCCTTCGTCGAGCCTGGGGATAACCACTCCGCCTGCATCGTTTGGAGGCATCCGTATCGACGGAGAATCGTGGAACACGCTGCCGCTGGTCGTTTCGCGGAAAATCGCGGCCTGTCAGCGGCGCGCCCTTCTGGGGCCCCTGAAAGGTCTGACAGCCGCGTTGCGCTGACTCGATTTGGAACCGCCAAACCGTCGCCATCGCGCGTTGCTCTCGGAGCGTTCAGAGGCTCCGTCAGCGAATGAACCAGACGAGACACTCCCCCCAAGACGCACGCCACTCTTTCTGGCAGAATACCCCGCCGAACCGGTCGGTTCATGATTCGTTAGACTCTAGTGTCCCGTCTGGTCCATCGCTGAGGGACTGACAGGTTTGGAACCAAAGCGCGATGGCGACGGTTTGGCGGCTCCAAATCAAGCCAGTGAATGAATCAGAAGAGACACTGACCAGCCCGTCTTTTATGGATGCGCCCCTGCCCTTCGGTATTGCGGAACGACAGATGATGTCAAAGCCCATAAAACACGCTCTATTTGCCTTGGTGCTCATTCTGGCGGTCTGGGTCTCGATCGCGAACGCCGCGCAGTCTCGCCACAGCGACCTGAGCCAGACTCACCCAATTCCGGAAGTGATCCGGTTCAACGTCTCTCCAGACGGCTATCCGCCCTATATCATCGTCGATGATACGTCCGATAAATCCGTCGAAGGCATTGTCTGGGACATTGTCCATTTGGCATGTCAACGACTTGGTTGCCGCCTTAAGCCCCGACGGGTTCCCAGAAAACGCTTGGAATCGCTGCTGCTCAAAGACTACGTGAACGTCACAGCAATGGCCCCTTTATGGATGGAGGATCCGGACAAATACCTTTTCTCCAATCCGCTGGTTCCCATTCGGGAGGTTCTGTTTTTCCGCGCCGGCGATCGATTTGCGTTTGAATCTCCTGACGACATCAAAGGGAAGACCATTGTCACGCACATTGGTTATCGATACCCGGCGGTACAGCACCTGTTCCGGAGTGGACAGGCCAAGCGATTCGATGTGCCACAGGACAAGGATATGTTCCGATATTTGCTCCACGGCTCACGCTTTGACGCCCTGATTGCCGACAACCTGGTTGGTCGTTGGCTGATGGAACAAAACCAGTGGGATGGTCAATTCGTCGTGTCTGACAATCACCTCAGCCGCATTCATTACCGCCTAATGGTCCGCCCGGACATGAAAGGGTTCATCGACGCTTTCAATCAAGTCCTCTCCGACCTGAAAGACACGGGTAAAATCAAGGCGATTATCCAACGTTACCTCTAGGGAATTTAGGGAATTGATCAGCTCTTCCCTTGTGTCCCGTCTGGTTAATTCGTTGACCTACTGCGTACCGCTGACGCCTCTGGTCAAGGCGCTGGCACGACGTCTATCGCGCAGACTCCCAGTTGGCTACTCCAAGCGGCGCAGCAGCAGCATGGGCGACACCTGCAATACCGGGCGCAGTTGCCAACGCCCGAACAGCGAGAGAACCACCGCACTCAGGACTGGGAAGGCGATTAGAACCGGCCAGTGCCAGCGGAACGCACCTTCAAACATCCGGTACTGAAGCGCCCAGACCGCCACCTCTGCGGCCATGACTCCCAACAGCCCGGCCAGCCCGCCAAGCAGCGCGAATTCCATCATGGTACTGCGAGTCAGTAACCGCTGATGGGCGCCAAGCGTGCGCAGCAACGCGCCTTCCCGCTGGCGATCCTGGAGCGTCGCACTCACGACCGCCGCCATAACGACCAGCGCAGCGGCCAGTACGAGGGCCAGAATTGCCTCAATCGCCTGGGTGACCTGACCGACGATGTCCCGTATACGGTCAATGATGTGGTCCAGCTCGAGAACCGACACGGTGGGGAACGATGCGGTGAAGTCATTCAGGACCGACTTTCTGGACGGGTCCAGGTAAAAACTCGTGATCCAGGTCGCCGGGAGGTCCGTCAGTGCCCCCTCGGGCGGGAAGACCATGTAAAAGTTCGGACGCATGCTGTCCCACTGGACAGTCCGAATGCTTTTCACCGGCTCGGCGATCGTCTCCGATCCGATCGTAAACCCGAGGCGGTCACCCACATCCACACCAAGACGCTCCGCCAGCTCCGCCTCGATGGACACGCCTCGACGCTGCCCGGCATCAAACCAGTCACCGGCAACGATCGCGTTGTTGTCCGACAACGCCTCCATCCATGTCAGGTTCAGTTCCCGGTTCAGGGCATTGACCTCCTCGTCCTTGCTGACGGCCTGACGCACCGGTTGCCCGTTGATCTCCGTCAGTCGCCCCCGAACCATGGGGTACAGCCGCCCCAGCGACACATCCCGTTCAGTGAGAAAATCCCGCACGTCTTCGACCGCGTCGGGGGCGATGTTGATCAGGAAATGGTTCGGGGTGTCTTCCGGGAGCTGCGACTGCCAGTCGTCCAGTAACGACGAGCGGACCAGCACGAGAATCGCAGCCAGCATCAGGGTCATCGCGAATACCGACATTTGCGCGAGGCTCGCCCGACGGTGGCGATACAACCCAACCAACGCCAGTCGCCAGGCGTTGCCGCCACCGGACACCCGGCGCAGGGCCATCATCAGACACCACCCCATCACCGCCAGAACCCCCAGCAAGGCCGCCAGCCCGCCCAGCAACGCCAGCACCAACTCCAGTTCCCGCGCATACAGCCAGACCAGACCAAACACCGCGATTAGCGCCACCAGCCCATCCCGGAGAGCGCCCTGCCCGGTTTCGCCAGGCTGGCTGCGCAGTACACGCATCGCCGGCACATGCCGCAAACGACGAATGGGCGGATAAGCGAAGGCGAACAATGCGACGAGCGCCGTCGCCAGTGCCGGACCGAGTGCCAACCAGTCCATCCGGTACGCCATGGGCTGGTCCAGCAGGCGACTGATGAGGAGAGACAGCCCCCAGGAAAGAGGGATGGCCAGCAGAATGCCACCGATCAGGCCACATACGGCCCAGGCGGTCAGCCGCGCCAGGTAGCCCCGGGCGATGTGGGGGCCGGCCTGGCCCAGCGTTTTGAGCAGTGCCACGGTGTCCCGTTGACGCAGCGCATACTGCCGACTCGCCACCGCCACGGCCACCGACGACAGCAACACGGCGAGACTGCCGCCCAGCAACAGGAATCGCTCGGCCTTGCGCAGGGAGTCGGACAGCGTCTGACCATCCCGGATCGACGCCCACTCATGACTGGGGGACAGCCTTGGCCGGAGCCACTCATAAAAGGCATCCAGCGCCGCCTCCTCACCAGCAAAGAAGTTCTCGTACTCCACCCGCGATCCGTCCTGAATCACGCCGGTGGACGGCACATCCGTATCGTGCATGAGAATCCGGGGGGCCAGCGCGGACATCGCAAAGCCGCCATCCGGCTGGCGCAGCAGGAGCCCGGTCACGGTCAGCGCGCGGTTGCCGACCTCAATGGCATCGCCGATCTGGATTTCGAGCAGGCGCAACAGCCTGGGATTGATCCAGACCTCCCCGGGTGGTGGCCCAGCGCTGACCTGACGCCGGGGCGCCTCCGGCGTCGCCTGCATCTCGATCTGACCCCGCAGCGGGTACTCATCACTGGCGGCGTTGACACTCACGAGCTGGAACCGCCCACCGCCATAGACCATGGTGGAGAACTCCACCACGCGAGCGGTCGCAATGCCACGTTGATTCGCCTCATCCCGCCAAGCCTGAGGTACAGGTTGACCGTTTTCCGCCTCAAGCTGGCGGTCACCGGCCATGAAGGCACTCGCGGAGGTCACCAGGGTGTGCTGCAACTGGCTGGCAAACAGCGCAATGGTGGCGACAGTGGCCACCGCCACAACCAACGCGGAGAGGACAATCCGAACCTCCCGTTCACGCCAGTCTCTCAGCGTCTTGCGAAACCAGCCTGCCGGCGCGGATCTCATTCGTCCACCTCCATCCCGGCAGCAAGCGCCGGTTCGGACAGACGACCCGCCTCAATCGAAAAACGGCGTTGGCAGCGCTCGGCCAGTTGCTCATCGTGCGTCACCATCACCAGCGTCGTGCCCTGCTCACGATTCAGCGCCATCAACAGATCCGAGACGGCCTGGCCCGTATCGTTATCCAGGTTTCCGGTGGGTTCATCGGCAAACAGAATTCGGGGTTGTGCGGCGAACGCCCGGGCGATGGCCACGCGCTGCTGCTCACCCCCAGACAATTGCCGGGGCGTGTGCTGAAGCCGCTCCCCCAGCCCCACACGCTCAAGCAACTCCCGCGCCTGGTGCGCGGGTGACGGATGACTGGCCAGCTCAAGAGGCAGCATGACGTTCTCCAGCGCAGTCAGCGACGGCAGTAACTGAAAGGACTGGAAAACGAACCCGACCCGATGCGCCCGCATACGCGCCCGGTCATCCTCGTCCATCTGGCTGATGACTTCCCCATCCAGGGAAACGGCGCCTTCCGTCGGGGTATCGAGACCGGCCATCAGCCCGAGCAGCGTGGTTTTGCCCGATCCGGAGCGACCGACGATGGCGGCGGACTCGCCGGTCTCAATCGCCAGCTCAATGTCCCGGAGTATCGTCAGGGACTCGTTGCCGGGGTTGACCCGATGGGTCAGTTGGCGGACTTCCAGAATCGGGTGGGTGGTTGCCACGGAACCTCCTGTTGGATAATGTCTCGGCGAATTAATGCCTCTCCGAGACGGGACGCTCGTATTGGTGAAGACGCTTGTCAGAACTTCAGGAATGACAATGAATACGCGAAAAATGTTCCCGGGATCAATCATTTTGCTGTTCTTCTGCCTGCTGGCCGGGCCTGCCCTGGCGGATGATCAGCGCCTGCTCATTCTCGGCGACAGTCTCAGTGCCGCCTACGGTGTGCCAACAGAGAAAGCCTGGGTCGCCCTGCTCCGGGAGCGTCTCGATCAACAGGGGTATACCGGCTGGCAGGTTGTGAACGCCAGCATCAGCGGGGAGACCACGGACGGCGGCGTCCGTCGGTTGCCCGATCTGCTGGAGAAGCACTCACCGGCGGTTGTTGTGATCGAACTCGGCGGCAACGATGGTCTCCGGGGATTTCCGCCACGCGTGACCAGAGACGCTCTGGCCACCATGATCCGCCGTTCGCGTGAGAGCGACGCACGGGTGCTGCTCGTTGGTATGCAGATGCCGCCCAACCTTGGTAAGCGCTATACCGAGGCTTTTCGCGCGATCTATCCCGACCTGGCCAAAGAGTATGACACCGCCCTGGTCCCCTTCTTTCTCAAAGGCATCTACAACCAACAGGCCATGATGCAGAGTGACGGTATCCATCCGACCGCCAGCGCCCAACCGACACTTCTGGACAACGTCTGGCCCCATCTGGAGCCGCTGCTCGCTCAGGCGTCCTCCGAGAGAAACGCAACGGCGCGTCGTTCCGACCAGTAATACCCATCCGGGTCCCGGTCCACAAACCCCACATGACCACCCCAGGGAGGCGCCTCCAGCCGCACCTGCCGGCCCAGCACCTCCGGGTCGGACGGATAGCATTCCCGGGACAGGAATGGGTCATCTTCGGCGTTGAGGATCAGCGACGGCACGGCGATGTCATTCAACCTCCCCAGGCAGGAACATCGTGCCCAGTACGCCTCTGCATCCCGGAAGCCATGCAGCGGCGCCGTATAGCGGTCGTCGAACTCCCGAAACGTCCGGATCCGGTCAAACCCGGTCACGCTGATCCGATCCGGGAATGCCGACGCCTTATGAGCCATTTTCCGGCCCAGATCCTTCAGAAACCGGTTCATGTAGATCCGTCGGCTGGGCAGGGCCAACACGGCGGCGCTGCCCGCCAGATCGCAGGGGACCGAAAAACCGAGGCCATGGGTAATCCGTTCGTCCAGCCCACTCCCCTGCTCCGCCAGATACAGCATCGTCAGATTCCCGCCCATTGAGAATCCGGCAAGCGCCAGCTGTTCATAACCCGCCGGGTCCGCCAGGGCCCGCCGGACGACGCAGTCCAGATCCTCCGTCGCTCCACTGTGGTAAAACCGCGGCTGATGGTTCATCCGCCCGCCACAGGACCGGAAATTCCAGGCCAGAACATCCCAGCCGCCGGCCAGCAACGCCCGCGCCAGCCCCAGCATGTAAGGTCGTCGGCTGTGCCCCTCCAGGCCATGACTCAGGATGGCCAGGCGGCGATTGCCCGCCCGGTACCAGTCCATGTGCAACCGGTCATCGTCCGGCGTGGCGACCACATCGCTCTGCGGTTCGAAGAGCGTGACCCGTCGGAATAGCGTCGGCCAGATCGACTGCAGATGGCCATTGCGCAGCCAGACAGGTGGTCTATAGTCCGATCCCGCGTGCGCCACGGGGTCCGGCTGGGGTTCGATGATGCTCATGGCGAATTCCCGCATGGGAGGGTTGACCGCCTCCCGGAAGTTGCTTACTATGCGCGCCGTCTTACCGACAGTCCCCGATAGCTCAGTTGGTAGAGCGCCTGACTGTTAATCAGGTTGTCGCTGGTTCGAGCCCAGCTCGGGGAGCCAGATTCCGGAAAAGCCGCTGTGATCACAGCGGCTTTTTTTATGCCCGGCTTCAGGACGTCACCTCACTCAGAGCCAGATACCGGCGCAACACCTGATACAGCGTGTGGCCATCCCGGGCACCGCACATCTCACGGATGGAATGCATCGCAAACTGGGGCACGCCGATGTCCAGTGTCCGGACACCCAGATTCCCGGCCGTCAGCGGGCCGATGGTGCTCCCACATCCCATGTCGCTTCGGACCACAAAGCTCTGACACGGCAATCCCAGAGAGTCACTGATGTGCCGGTACAGGCCCGCAGTGCGACTGTTGGTCGCGTAGCGCTGGTTGTTGTTGATCTTGATGACCGGTCCCTCGTTCAACAATGGCCCGTGGTTATCGTCGTACCGGTCCGCGTAGTTCGGGTGAACGCCGTGGGCATTGTCGGCCGAGACCATCATGGAGCGTGCGATCACCTGCGGACGGGCGTCCGCGCCGACCCAGCGATCCAGTACGTTGGCCAGAAACGGCCCCTGGGCCCCTTCGGCCGACATGCTGCCAACTTCCTCGTGATCGTTACAGACCAGCAGTGCCGGCTGTTCCGGATCGGTATCCAGCAGTGATTGCAGACCGATAAAGCAGCTCAGCAGGTTGTCCAGACGCGCGGAGGCGATGAACTCATCCTGCAACCCCACCAGCGACGGCGGCTGGGTGTCATAGAGGCTCAGCTCGTAGTCCAGAACCTGGCGCACATCACACCCCGGATACTGGGCACAGAGCTGCTGGCGCAGCAGATCCCGGAACGGCCTGCGCTCATCGCCGCCGGACTGCATCAGGACCGGCGGGAGGTCGGTCTGGGGGTTCACGCTGCGGTTGCTGTTCGCTTCCTTGTCGAGGTGAATCGCCAGACTCGGAATCGTGACCACCGGGCGACGGAAGTCCACCAGCGCATCACGGACCTGCCCTTCCCGGTCGACGTAGCTGACGCGGCCGGCAATCGACAGATCCCGGTCAAACCAGGGGTTCAGCAATGCACCGCCATAGACCTCCACCCCCAATTGATAGAGCCCCTTGGCGGTGAGCTCCGGGTTGGGCTTCACCCGCAGGCAGGGGCTGTCCGTATGAGCCCCGATCATGCGGACTCCAGCCTCCGTGGGTGCCCGTGAGCCGGTCTGAAAGGCAATGATGGAGGAGTCATTACGGGTCACGTAGTACCGGCAGCCCGCCTCCAGCGTCCATGGTTCGGCCTCGTCCAGGCGGTGGAAACCGTGGGCCTCCAGACGATGGCTCATCTGTTCGACGGCGTGGTACGGCGTGGGGGACTGGCGGAGAAAGTCGAAAAGTTGCTCGTTGAAAACAGCGTATTCCATAGCGTATGGGCGTCCCGAAAATCGTCAGAGAAGGTGCGAGTATCGCATGTTGTCGGGCCCAGCCAAACACCATCGAACCACGACCCACGGGCCGGTAGAATAGTGGTTCTATCCACCGGATCCCGTCAGGAGAGTCACCACCATGGGACTGCCCCAGTTTCTTGATATCGAGTTTGCCGCCACCGCTACCGGCTATCTGCCCACGGCCATGGCCTGGTCGCTGGCAGACGGCCGCATGAAAACCGTGGTCGTGACCCCGGAGGACGACTGGCTCCCCGACGATCCGGACGATCACGAACTGGACCTGACCTATCTTCAGGAACAGGGCGCCCCCGCGCTGGATGTTGTGCAGGAGCTGAGTGAGGACCTGGGCGACACGACCGTTTTCGTTGATGGGCTCGACCCGGACGAATCGCTGCTGGAATGGCTGTTCGAAAGTCTGGGCCGCCCGCTGCCGTTCGAGGTCACGACGGTCGACCGGTTGATCCACGGAGTCGATTCTGGCGAGCTGGAAGACTGGCGTCGGGAACTGATGGTCACCCACGGCCTGGAACCCCAGCTCCCCGAGAGCGGCGTGTATGCCCTGCTGCTGCTGGCAAGGGATGCGGGGCTCATACAGGGCATGGAAGCCGGCGAATTGTGATGTGCATCGACGCAAGGACCGACGTCAGCCGTCACAATCGGTGATCCGCATTCGCAAGGCCAGGATCGCCGATACTATGAATAACCCCCGATCGACCGCCCGACTGCTGGCAGCGCTTCTTATCGCCCTGCCCATGGCTGTTTCGGCCCAGTCCGCCCGACAGAAGGCCCCCCAGGCGCCTGAACCGGAAGACCGCACGGACCGGACCTACGTGGGTGTGTATGGAACAGCTCTGGAGTTCCGAACCCTCGGCGCGGACGGTGTCTCTGAATGGGGTGATGCGGCAACGGTCGTACTGGGCTCACACCTGTCGGAATACGTCCACGTTGAGCTTCGATACACAAAAGGGCTGGGCGACACCAAGGTCTCGGAGGCGTTCACGATCGATTTCAATCGGGCGGCTTCGTGGTATATGGGCCTGCACTACCCGATCACCTACTACGCCAATGTCTACGCGCAGGCGGGGTTTTCACACATGGACGGCGAAAGCCGCCTCACCCCTGCCGACGAGGACACCACAACGCCCTTCGACGAGTTCCCGGAGGAATACCCGGAACAGTCCTTCGCCGTCAGCTGGATTGCCGGAATCGACCTGGAAATCATCGACAACGGTTACTTTGTCCTGGAAGCCGGACGGTTATTCGAGGACACCGAATCCCGGAGTCACGCCTTCCAGTTTCACAGCGGCCTTCGATACGAGTTCTAGGAGTCTGCGCGGTAGAAAGTCGCAGACTCCTCGTGTTCCGTCGGATTAACCATCGTGTCGGATCCGCCAGCACTGGTGGATCCGCTCGTTTCGGCGGAAGTCGCGGTCAATGGTCTCCCGTGTGATGTCCGTGACCTCGTAGCGCTCACTGATCACGTCGGACAGCCGAAAACGACGGAAGTTGGTGGAGAAGATCAGCACCCCGCCCGGCGCCAGCCGCAGCATTGCCCGGTGCACCAGCCACTCGTGATCGCGCTGAATGTCCAGCACATCCTCCATTCGTGCGGAGTTGGAGAAGGTCGGCGGGTCCATGAAGATCAGATCGAACCCCGTGTCGGCGCCTTCCGGTCGCTGTGACAGCCACTGGAGACAATCGGCCTGTTCCAGTCGGTGCGCCTTCTCATCAAGGCCATTGAGCTGCAGATTGTCCCGCGCCCAGTCCAGGTAGGTGCGCGACATATCGACGCTGAGGGTCTCGCGGGCGCCGCCCATCGCCGCGTGCACCGAGGCGGCGCCAGTATAGGCGAACAGATTCAGAAAGCGTCCGCCGCTGGCATGACGCTGAATCCACTGACGGATCGGACGATGGTCCAGAAAGAGGCCGGTGTCCAGATAATCCTTCAGGTTGACCAAAAGCTCGCAGCCACCCTCCATGACAACCTGTCGGTCGCCACTGCGATTCTGCTTCTCGTATTGCTGGCGTCCGACCTGCCGCTGACGCTGCTTGCAGATCACATCCTCCGGCGACACACCGAGCACGTCCGGGATCATCGCCAGTGCTTCACCAAGCCGCTCACGGGCCGAACGGGGATCGACCGATTTTGGCGGTGCGTATTCCTGCACGTGCACCCGGTCGCCATAGCAGTCGATGGCCATGGCGTACTCCGGCATATCCGCATCATAAACGCGGAAGCACTCGATCCCCTGTTTTCGGGCCCATTGCCCCAGCGCTTTTCGGTTCTTGCGCAGGCGGTTCGCGAACATGTCCGCCCGCTCCCGGTTGGCGATCCGCGGCGTGACGGGCTCGGCCTCGCCAGGCTTCCTGACCCGGGTCTCGTTGGCCGGCTGCACATCGAAAAGGAGCAGTTGGGCGGGAATCCGACCGTTGAACAACCGGTACTGGCGATCACTGCGCAGGCCAATGGCATGCCCCAGCTCCGGCTTGCCGGTAAACACGCCCAGGCGCCAGCCCTGTGCCTCGGACCGGACCATGTTGCCCAGCACTTCGTAGACGCCGGCCAGCTCACCATCGGCCTTCAGGCGCTCGCCATAGGGCGGATTGGTCAGAATCAGGCCCGACGCCGCGCGGGACTCGTTACGGAAATCGCTCAGCGCCCGACGCTCCACGTGCACCACATCACCAAGACCGGCCCGCTCAATGTTGCGCCAGGCTGTTGCAATGACCCGGCGGTCCTGATCGTAGCCGCGCAGGCGGGCCCGCACCGTTCGTCGCCCGTTCCGGGCCCGTTCCTGCGCTTCTCTGAGCACGCGATCCCAGACCATGGGCTGATGCCCCGGCCAGCGCTCAAACCCGAACTGCTCCCGGTTCAGGCCCGGCGCCTGATCCATGGCCATTAACGCGCCCTCGATCAGCAGCGTACCGGAGCCGCACATCGGGTCGGTCAGATCCCCACCCTGGCGGGCAATGTCCGGCCAACCGGAGCGCAGCAACAGCGCTGCGGCGAGATTCTCCCGTAACGGTGCCTGCCCTTTCTCCGTCCGGTAACCGCGCTTATGGAGACTGTCGCCACACAGGTCGAGACCGATGTGGGCCTCGTCACGATGCAGGCGGACGGTAATGCGCAGGTCCGGGTCCCGGGTGTCCACGCCAGGGCGGACGCCGGAGGGCTTGCGCAATGCGTCGACAACGGCGTCCTTCGTCCTCTGGGTGCCGTACTGACTGTTTCGGATCGCCTTGTTGCTTCCCAAAAACGTCACCAGAAACCGCCCGGAGACCGACAGGTGCTGACGCCAGTCCACCTGCTGGACACCGTCGTAAAGCGCATCACCATCGGTCGCATCCACCGTCGCCAGGTGGAGGACCACCCGGTTGGCGAGACGGGACCACAGGCAGCACCGGTAGACGGATTCGAGCGACCCGCGTGCCCAGACTCCGGCCGGAGCCTGCCGCACCGGAGTCAGTCCCAATACCTGAAGTTCCTCCTCAAGAAGGTACTCCACGCCCTTGGGACACGTAATAAAAAGATCCGATTCGGACACGATGGCTCACCTGCGATATGTCATAAAAAAATAAACCCACTGACATCTAGACGAAATCAGTAGTGTACAACAGCCCGGAACTGGTCTTACCTTAATCAGTGACGCGTCTTTTCAAAGCCGGTTATAGGTGACCGGTGACAGGATCCTGCGTGCCGATATCCATGTCCAGTAACGGACATGATCGTTTCCGGCTTTTGGCCAGGCGAAACGATTCGGCGCGGTGTGCGCACTCATGTTCCCGAAAACCATGAGGTGAGGACCAACATGAAAAGACAGAAAAGAGATCCGAATGCCCGCGCCTTCAAACGAGGCTATCTGGCCGGTGTTTCCGGTAAACCCAAGGACAGCTGCCCTCTCGAAAAACTGGAAACTCGACAGGAATGGTTTAACGGCTGGCGGGAAGGACGAACAGACCAGTGGGAAGGCCTGACCGGCGTCTCAGGTATCCACCGAATGCCTAACATGACCACCTGAACCCAATCACTCACTGATCTGTCAGAAGGAACCACGATCTCTTTCGTTGTTGATCAACACAAACTGGATAGCATCGAAAAGACAACACAACCCTAGGGGGCCACTCGCCCCCTCTCCAAAAAATGATGTCATCGCCACGGGGTTTATTCCCCGCCCGAGCCCGCTTGGCGGACTCATCCCAGAGGGGCTTTCGACCGAGGTTGAAAGCCCCTCACTTTTTTCCGGCCCCGGCAATCGCCTCGACCGCCTCCTGCACCAGGGCAGGTCCTTTGTAGATCAGTCCCGTGTAGATCTGCACCAGCGATGCGCCGGCCTCAATTTTCTCCCGCGCCGAGACCCCATCCTCAATCCCACCAACACCTATAATGGGCATCTGGTCTCCCAGATGGCGCCGCAACGCGTGAATCATGCGCAGGGACGGCTCCCGCACCGGGCGACCGCTCAGCCCGCCCGCTTCGCCAGCCAGAGGGTGCCCCTTCACGGCGGCACGGTCCACGGTGGTATTGGTTGCGATCACCGCATCCAGGCCGGACGCCAGCAACGCATCAGCGACAAACGCGATGGCGGCGTCGTCCATGTCCGGAGCGATCTTGACGGCAATCGGGACATAACGGCCAGTTTTGTCCTGCTGTCGGGTCTGCTCTGCTTTCACGGACGCCAGAAGATCCCGAAGCGCATCCCCGAACTGGAGATCACGCAACCCCGGCGTGTTGGGCGACGATACATTCACGGTGATGTAATCCGCGCAGGGATACACCGCCTCAATACCCGCCCGATAATCCCCGGCGGCCTGGTCTTCCGGCGTGCTCTTGTTCTTGCCCACATTGATGCCCAGAACGCCCCGATAGCCGGATTGGCGAACATTCCCGACCAGCGCTTCCAGGCCGTGGTTGTTGAATCCCATTCGGTTGATGATGGCGCCATGCTCCGGCAACCGGAACAGACGCGGTTTCGGGTTCCCAGGCTGAGGCTGCGGCGTCACCGTTCCGATTTCCACAAAGCCGAATCCCAACGACCCAAGTGCATCGATGTGTTCGCCATTCTTGTCCAGCCCGGCCGCCAGACCGACCGGGTTGGGAAAGGTCAGCCCCATGACGTCAACGGGATGGGCCGGTACGCGACGTTGCCACCCCGTCAGCAACCCCAGTCGGTGCGCCCCGTCGAGCGCCATCAGGGTCACCCGGTGCGCCACCTCTGCGGGCAGGCAACGCAGGCAAAAGAGTAGCGCTCGGACCAGTGAAACCATAAAATCCCCGAGTGGTTTGGTCATTCCTGAGATGGATTGAAGAAGCGCGGATTATACCGGAAGCGACGCCGGGGACGAACCATCCGGTCAGACGGAACTTGTCCACATGAGCGTCAATGACGTCTAAATGACTGTCTCGTGAAGATCTTGCGACATTGTCCACGAAATCTGTGGATAACTCTGTTGAAAATCCGGCTTCAGCGTTCCTGATCCCTTGTCACTGGCGGTCATCTGCAAATTGGTTACTTTTTGATCAATTATTAATCTCTTAAAAATCAGTTGGTTATGATCCGAAAAAGCCTGTTTGTGACAAGGTTTAACGATTATTCAACAACGCCCTCCTGGTCGGGCACTTGTGCATAAATGTCAACAGAGGAACGGGGCAAACGATCGATGTCAACAGCTTCCGGGCCTGATCGCACCTGGCGGCGCCGGGATGCGGCCGCGGCCACTCGCGTCACCCTCGTCGGCATGGTGCTTGATGCACTGCTTGGCGTCTTCAAGTGCGTTGTCGGGATGGTGTTCCATTCCCAGGCGCTGGTGGTGGACGGCATTCACTCCTTTTCGGATGTGCTGTCGGACACCGTCGTTCTGGGGCTCATGCGCGCCTCGAGACGCGCCCCGGACTGGAATCATCCCTATGGCCATGAGCGCTTCGAGACCATTGGCACCCTGCTGCTGGGCAGCTTTCTGATCGCCATTGCCGGCGCCGTATCGTGGGACAGCCTCCACCACCTCATTGCCGCCCCCACCGACATCGTCGCGCCCGGCTGGCCGGTGCTGGTTGTCGCCCTTGTGTCGGTCCTCAGCAAGGAGTGGATCTATCACTACACACGTCGCGTCGGCTTGCGGATCGAGTCAGACCTGATTGTCGCCAACGCCTGGCACAGTCGGACGGACGCCCTGTCCTCCATTGTGGTGCTGATCGGCGCCGCCGGTGCCATGGCGGGCTACCCCTGGCTGGACGCCGTCGCGGCCATCGTGGTCGGGCTGGTCGTTGCTCACATCGGCTGGCAGCTCACCTGGGCCAGCCTTCGGGAACTGGTCGACACGGCACTCGATGGAGAAACCACCCGAACCCTGTACCGACTGGCCGGGGAGACCGAAGGCGTCGCCGATGTGCATGCGCTGCGCAGCCGGCGAATGGGCAGCGGCGTGCTGCTGGATCTGCATCTGCGGGTCAATCCGCGCATCAGTGTGTCCGAAGGACACGAAATTGGCGTGAACGTGCGGGAGCGGGTGAAGCAGGCTTTCCCTAAAATCCGGGAAGTCACGTTCCACATCGACGCCGAGGACGATTCGCACGGCGAGCCGGACCGGACACCAACACCCGGCCGCCCGTCCATTGAAGCCTCTCTGCGTCGGCGCTGGGAGCCACTACTTGGCGATGCACACCTGCACGACCTGATTCTCCACTATCTGGATCACACGGTTTCCGTGGACGTGTACATCAGCGCCAGTGACCGGCTGGATCGCGCGGTCACGACGCAACGCTTGCAGGACGCCTCATCCGACCTGCCCTGGCTGTCTGATGTAAGCATCTGGTACGACAAGCCACCCATTTCTTCAGGCAGTGCGGATTGACGCTTCCTTGAGCGCCTGAACCTCATCCCGAAGCCGGGCGGCTTTCTCGAAGTCCAGGTCGGAGGCGGCCTTGTACATTTCGTCTTCAAGTTTCGAAATGTCCTTGAGCAGCTCTTCCGGGGCCTTGTCGCCCACTCTTGCACGGTAAGCTTCCGCCTCTTCCGCGGCTTTCTCCCCCGGCCGCTCAGGCTGTCGCCCGGCGGCTCCTTCCATGATGTCTGCAACCTTCTTGTTCAGCCCGGTGGGCGTGATGCCATGGGCCTCGTTATGGGCCTGCTGCTTGGCCCGGCGCCGGCTGGTTTCGTCAATCGCGCGCTGCATCGACCCGGTAATCTGGTCGCCATAGAGAATGGCCTTACCACGCACATTCCGCGCGGCACGGCCAATGGTCTGGATCAGGGATCGCTCGGAGCGCAGAAACCCTTCCTTGTCGGCGTCCAGGATCGCCACCAGGGCCACTTCCGGCATATCCAACCCCTCCCGGAGCAGGTTGATCCCGACCAGCACATCAAACTCACCGCGGCGCAGGTCACGGATGATCTCCACCCGCTCGACGGTGTCGATGTCGGAATGCAGATACCGCACGGCAACATCGTGCTCCTGAAGGAAATCCGTCAGATCCTCTGCCATGCGTTTGGTCAGGGTCGTTACCAGAACCCGTTCCCGGGCCTCGATACGCTGATGGATTTCGGACAGCAGATCATCGACCTGTGTCGACGCACTCCGGACCTCGATTTCCGGATCCAGCAGGCCGGTTGGACGCACGACCTGCTCCACGACCTGACCACTGTGCCGTTGTTCATAATCAGCGGGGGTAGCGGAAACGAAGATCATCTGCGGCGCGATGCGCTCCCACTCATCGAATCGCATGGGCCGGTTGTCCAGTGCCGATGGCAGGCGGAAGCCGTATTCCACCAGCGTCTCCTTGCGCGAGCGGTCGCCCTTGTACATGGCACCGATCTGGGAAATGGTGACGTGGGATTCGTCCACCACCAGCATCGCGTCCGTTGGCAGATAATCAAACAGCGTCGGAGGGGCCTCGCCCGGCGCGCGTCCAGACAGGTATCGGGAATAGTTCTCGATGCCGTTGCAGTAGCCCAGCTCCAGCATCATTTCGATGTCATAACGGGTCCGTTCCTCCAGTCGCTGCGCTTCCAGCAATTTGTTGTTGTCGCGCAGTTGGGTGAGGCGCTCGTCCAGCTCCACCTTGATCCTTTCGACCGCATCGAGCACCACCTGGCGCGGCGTCACATAGTGCGTCTTCGGGTAGATCGTCACGCGCGGCACGCGTCGGAGAATCTCGCCGGTCAGCGGATCGAAGTAACTGAGGTTCTCGATCTCGTCATCGAACAGCTCGATGCGGATCGCCTCATTCTCGGATTCGGCCGGAAACACATCGATCACATCGCCCCGGACCCGATAATTGGCACGATGGAACTCGACGTCGTTCCGGGTGTACTGCAGCTCGGCCAGACGACGAAGGATGGCCCGCTGGTCCACTTCGTCGCCGCGGTCGAGGTGCAGCATCATCTTCAGGTAGGACTGTGGGTCGCCCAGACCGTAGATGGACGACACGGTGGCGACAATGATCGCATCCTGACGCTCCAGCAGCGCCTTGGTCGCCGACAGGCGCATCTGCTCAATGTGCTCGTTCACCGAGGCGTCCTTCTCGATGAAGGTGTCCGACGACGGCACATAGGCCTCCGGCTGGTAGTAGTCGTAATACGAGACGAAGTACTCGACCGCATTGTCCGGAAAGAACTCCCTGAATTCGCCGTACAGCTGGGCGGCCAGGGTCTTGTTGTGCGCCATGATAATGGTCGGACGCTGAACGCGCTCAATCACATTGGCAATGGTGAAGGTTTTCCCGGAACCGGTCACACCGAGCAGCGTCTGGTGGGCAAGACCCGATTCGATACCATCCACAACCCCATCAATGGCTTCCGGCTGATCGCCGGCCGGACGGTAATCGGACGCCACTCTGAATGCCTGACTCATACCCTCTCCTCTTGGGAAAACGTCGCCAATAACCGGCAAGCCCCTTGCGAATCCACCATGACGACAACGGCGATCCGTCTGGGTTTCCTTATCCCGGCGCAGTCGACATGGTAACATTCCCCCCTGAGCCACGGAGTCATTCACTCCGACAGCGCAGACCCGGCCCGGATGGGCCGTCTGTGATTGCCTCTAACGACTCATCGAAGGAGCGCTAGTTTGGACCGTCAACTGTCAAACCGAGTACAAGCGATCAAACCCTCCCCGACCCTCGCTGTCACCAACAAAGCGGCGGAACTAAGGGCCGCGGGCCAGGACATCATTGGCTTGGGCGCCGGGGAGCCGGATTTCGACACCCCGGACCACATCAAGGAGGCCGCCATTGAGGCCATCCAGGGTGGCCAGACGAAATACACGGCAGTGGACGGCACTCCGGCCCTGAAGAGCGCGATCATCGACAAATTCAAGCGGGACAACGGACTGGAATACGAGGCAAACCAGATTCTGGTCTCCAGTGGCGGTAAGCAGAGTTTCTTCAACCTGGCTCTGGCCACACTGAATCCCGGGGATGAGGTGGTGATCCCGGCGCCCTACTGGGTGTCCTATCCGGATATGGTCAAGGTGGCGGAGGGCACCCCGGTGATCCTTGAAACCTCCGCGGACACCCGTTTCAAGATCACGCCGGAGCAGCTTGAGAACGCCATTACCGAGAAGACGCGCCTGTTCGTGATCAACAGCCCGTCCAACCCCAGCGGCATGGCGTATTCACTGGAGGAGCTTCAGGCCATCGGCGCGGTGCTGGAAAAGCATCCGGAGATCATGATCGCCACCGATGACATGTACGAACCGATCCTCTGGACCGGTCGACCGTTTGCCAACATCGTCAACGCGACGCCGTCACTCAAGGATCGGACGTTCGTCCTGAATGGCGTCTCCAAAGCGTACTCCATGACCGGGTGGCGGATTGGCTATGCCGCGGGGCCGGCCGACGTGATCGGCTCCATGAAGAAGATCCAGTCCCAGAGCACCTCCAACCCGGCGTCGATTTCCCAGGCCGCCGCCCAGGCAGCGCTCGAGGGGTCCCAGGACTGTGTTGGCGAAATGGTCAGCGCCTTCCGTGAACGCCATGACTGGCTGGTTGATGCCCTGAATGAGCTGCCCGGCGTTGAGTGCCTCAAAGGCGACGGTACCTTCTACGCCTTCCCGAGCTTTCAGGCGGTTATCGACGCGCGCGATGATGTCGACACCGACGTGGAACTCGCCGAACTGTTGCTGAAAGAGGCCGGAGTCGCGCTGGTTCCGGGCTCCGCGTTCGGCTGCCCCGGGCACATGCGCCTGAGCTTCGCGACCGGTTTGGACACGTTGAAGAACGCGGTCAGCCGTCTTGCCACGGCATTGGGGTAATCGTCTTGGGTCTCTTTTTTCAGAGGTTCCCTTGACCGCCGGCGAAGGCCATCGTAGTATACGCGCCTCGTCGCTGACGATGCTCCCCGATAGCTCAGTTGGTAGAGCGCCTGACTGTTAATCAGGTTGTCGCTGGTTCGAGCCCAGCTCGGGGAGCCACTATTCCGAAAAAAGCCGCTGAGTCTGATCAGCGGCTTTTTTTTATGTCTGTTCGAAAAATGGCCGGAAACCGTCGAACCGTCGGTTGGGCTGACAACGGACGCCCAACAACGCACCGGGTTGCCCTCATGCGATCGTTGGGCTCCTTCGTCAACGCAACCTCCCCGGTTCGCCGACCATCCCGGCGATTCAGTTCAACGCCGTTGTCACTTCCGCCTGAATCTCTTCCAGCGCCTCCAGCGGCCGATCCGCCTGGGTGATCGGCCGCCCGATCACCAGATAATCACTACCGGCATACAACGCCTCGCTGGGCGTCATGATGCGCTTCTGATCGTCCGTCGCGGCGAATGCGGGACGAATGCCGGGGGTCACCAGCTGGAAGCGCGGCCCTCTCGATTCGCGCAATATCGGCGCCTCCTGAGCCGAGCAGACCACACCATCGAGACCGGCGTTATAGGCGAGAGACGAGAGACGGTCCACCTGCTCCTCCGGCGACCCCGCTACACCGATCTGGCGCAGATCGTCCGCCCCGAAACTCGTCAGCACCGTGACCCCGATCAACAACGGCCGGTCATTACCAGCGACCTTCTCCAACCGCTCCCGACAGGCCGCCATCATCGTCTCACCACCCGAGGCGTGAACATTCACCATCCAGACCCCCAGATCGGCGGCGGCCTCCACCGCAGCCGCCGCGGTGTTGGGAATGTCATGGTATTTCAGGTCTAGAAAGACACCGAAGCCCCGGCGGGTCAGTTGCCGCACAAAATCCGGACCAAAGCGGGTGAACATTTCCTTGCCGACCTTGAGCCGGCACAGGCCAGGATCGAGTTGGTCAACCAATTCCAATCCGGGGGTCTGATCCGCAAAGTCCAGGGCGACAATGACACGGGGGCCGGTGACGTCGGCGTACAGCATGATTCACTCCAATGGGGGGTCAAACGTTGGGATTATTCGGCTTCCACGCCCTGAATCGGCTGGATGGTTTCCCAGTTCTTGCAGCTCGGACACAGCCAGTGCAACTGGCGTCCCTCAAAGCCGCAGTTCGTGCACCGGTACGTTGGCCGGCTCGCCAGCAGCATCTGACCGATCCGGCTCACCAGCCGGCCCTCGTCCGTGGTCATCCCTTTCTCATATCCAGCAAGCGCCACCAGACGAAGCAGGCCACGCACACTCGGGCGCTTTTCCAGCTCCTCACGCAACAGATCAATAGCAGCCCGCCGGCCAGACCCCCGCTCCACCGACTCCACCAGAGCCAATAACAGGCTGGTGCTGGGCCAGGCTTCATACAGTTTTCTCAGGCGGCGGGTCAGGCGCCCCACCTGGTTCCGGGCCCGCGCCTGCTGCATGAGCTGTTCGATGGCTTCCGGACCGAACGCCGGGTTCTGGTCGAAGACCTTCAAAAGAACCTTGGTGACTTCCCGATCGTTTCCCTGACGCTGCTGAATGTCCGCCAGCAGAAAGTTCGCGCGCACGCAGGTCGGGTCTTTCTCAAGCGCCTCCCGGGCCAGCCGCCGGGACTCCCAGCGGTCATCCCGCTGCAGGGCCTCGTCCGCCATCTCACAGGTCAGGTACCCTAGCTGCTTTTTCAGGGCGTCGTCCGACTCATGGCTGGCAAGCACCTCGGCCACCTGCCGGGCCTTGTCCCACTCGCGCTCCTGCTGATAGAGCTCGATCAGCTGGTTGGACGCCTTACGACTGTAGTCCCGGCTGCCAAGCAGCTCCTGCAGTAACGCTTCGGCACGGTCCAGAAGACCAGCCTTCATGTAGTCCTCTGCCAGCTCCTGAGTCACCTGAGGGGAGAATCGGGACGGTAGTTCAGGGCGGGCCAGCAGGTTCTGGTGGATCAGAATGGCGCGGTCGGTCTCACCTTTCAGGCGAAAGTGGGCGCCGACGGACAGGTGCAGATTGACGGTATCGCGGTTGACTGCCAACGACTGAACAAAATTCTCAATCGCCTGATCGGAATAGTTGGTAAAGAGGAACTGAAGCCGGTCCCGAACCGACGGCTCGTCATGAATGCCGCGGCCACGCCGGGTTTCACTGCGCCCCCACCGGCCCATGAACCAACCCGCCGCAACCGCTATCACCAGTAACAGCCAGTGCAATACGGTGTCCATCAGTGCGTCCGGGCGGGCTCCGAGCTCGCCTTGTTCAGGGATTTTTCAGCCTGGGACAGTTTACGCCGAAGCTGACGACGCTCGGCGGAAACTTTCAGAGTGGCAACAGTCGTCACCAGAATGCCGATCACCGCCCCGGCGACAAACGCCAGTATGAGCCAGAAGGCCACACCGTAGGACGCCGTCTGAAAAAACAGGAAATTCAGTGACACGGTTTCCTGATTATTCAGGGAAAAGATCAGTGCCACCAGAATCAAAAAGATGACAACCAGAGCAAGTATGACTTTCTGCAGCCAGGCCATTGGTCAGCGGCTCCCTCTCATCATTGTGACCCGCGCGATGTCAGCACATACTACCACACCGCAGGCGGGCGTCGCCTGACGCGTCGTGCCGGTCCGGGACCATTATCGGCGTCCGACGCCCTCAGTAACCACGCTTCATGCTGGCATCGACCCGCTCACGGAGGGTTTTGCCGGGCTTGAAATGCGGGACGTATTTGGCGGGAAGCTGCACAGGGTCGCCGGTTTTGGGGTTCCGCCCGGTCCGGGCTGCCCGGTAATGCAGCGAGAAGCTACCGAAACCGCGAATTTCAATACGCTGCCCTTCGGCCAGCGACTGCGACATGTGTTCGATGATGGTTTTGACCGCCAGCTCCACATCCTTCACCGAGAGCTGGGTCTGCTTGGAGGCAATCAGCTCGACCAGTTCCGATTTTGTCATTGGTTTTTCCTTCTCATTCTCGACAGGAAATCCGGTCCGGACTTCTCTTCCATGAGACTAGTTTAGCCAAAGCCAAAAAAAAGACAAAAAAAACGGGCTGTTACAGCCCGTTTTTTTCATTTCGGCGACAGCGCCCCGTTACTCTTTCGGGTTCTGCTGCTGCATCTGTTCCTTGATCAGATCGCCGATGGTCGTCGCACTGGACGTGTCAGCGGACTTCTCACGAACGCTCTGAAGCGCCGCCTTGTCGTCCTCGACATCCTTGGACTTGACCGAGAGGTTGATGACGCGGTTCTTGCGATCGATGCTGATGATCTTCGCTTCCACTTCATCGCCTTCGTTCAGCACGTTGCGGGCGTCTTCCACCCGGTCACGGCTGATCTCGGACGCCTTCAGGACCGCTTCCACTTCCTCGTTGAGAGACACGGTCGCGGACTTCGCGTCGACGCTCACAACAGTGCCGCTCACGATGGAGCCCTTGTCGTTGAGCTGAACGAACTCGGCGAACGGATCGCTTTCGAGCTGCTTGATGCCCAGGGAAATGCGCTCGCGCTCCGGATCCACAGACAGGATGACGGTTTCAACTTCGTCGCCCTTCTTGTACTCGCGGACCGCTTCTTCACCGGACTCGTTCCAGCTGATGTCGGACAGGTGAACCAGACCGTCGATGCCGCCTTCCAGACCGATGAAGATGCCGAAGTCCGTGATGGACTTGATCTTACCGGTGATGCGGTCGCCCTTGTTGTAGTTCGCGGAGAACTCTTCCCAGGGGTTGGCCTGACACTGCTTGATACCCAGCGAGATCCGACGACGCTCTTCGTCGATGTCGAGGATCATCACTTCGATGTCGTCGCCGACCTGGACCACCTTGGACGGATGGATGTTCTTGTTGGTCCAGTCCATTTCGGACACGTGGACCAGACCTTCCACCCCTTCTTCCAGCTCGGCAAAGCAGCCGTAGTCGGTCAGGTTGGTGACATTGGCCGCAACACGCATGCCTTCCGGATAGCGATCCTTGATGTTGACCCAGGGATCTTCGCCCAGCTGCTTCAGACCCAGAGATACCCGGTTCCGCTCGCGGTCGAACTTCAGGACCTTGACGGTGATCTCGTCACCCACATTGACGATCTCGCTCGGATGCTTGATCCGCTTCCACGCCATGTCAGTGATGTGCAGCAGGCCGTCAACACCACCCAGATCAACGAACGCACCGTAGTCGGTCAGGTTCTTGACGATACCCTTGATTTCCAGACCTTCGGTCAGGGTCTCAAGCAGTGCTTCGCGCTCGGCACTGTTCTCGGCTTCCAGAACCGCGCGGCGGGAAACCACCACGTTGTTGCGCTTCTGGTCGAGCTTGATGACCTTGAATTCCAGTTCCTTGTTTTCGAGATGCGCGGTGTCGCGCACAGGGCGCACATCCACCAGCGACCCCGGCAGGAACGCCCGGATGCCACTCAGATCGACGGTGAAACCGCCCTTTACCTTGCCGCTGATCATGCCCTTGACGACTTCTTCGTCCTCGAAGCGCTTCTCCAGCACCTTCCACGCTTCGGCCCGCTTGGCCTTTTCGCGTGACAGGCGTGTGGCGCCAAAGCCGTCCTCAACTGCGTCGAGAGCCACGTCAACTACGTCACCGACCGCAATTTCCAGCGTTCCTTCCTTGTCCAGGAACTGGCTGGCCGGGATGGTCCCCTCGGACTTGAGACCCGCATTCACGGTGACCCAGTCGTTATCGATATCCACCACGGTCCCCTGGACGATGGAACCGGGCTGCATGTCAATGTCTTTTAAGCTCTCTTCAAAAAGATCCGCAAAGCTCTCGCTCATTCTATGTCCTATGATCAACGCAAGTGTTCCCCGTGCTACCAGCGACACGGTCTGTTCAAAATCACCGGAATCCGCTCAAGGCTGGCGATTCGTCCGGATTTCCGGTGGCCAATAACAAAAAGGTGCGGTCAGGCGCGACTGGCGGCGGCCAATGCCCTTTCCAACACCTCTTCGATGCTTAAACCTGTCGAGTCAATGACTTGCGCATCCCCGGCCGGTTTAAGAGGAGCACTCGACCGATTCATGTCGCGGTCATCACGTGCCCTGATATCCTCTAAAAGGTCGTCAATACTAACACTCACACCGGAGTCCAGCAACTGACGATGGCGCCGCTGGGCCCGCTCCTCGGCGCTTGCGGTCAGAAACAGCTTGACCGGAGCATCGGGGAACACCACGGTCCCCATGTCACGTCCGTCCGCCACCAGACCCGGCGACACCCGGAAATCCCGCTGGCGTTGCAGCAGGGCATCCCGCACTGACTGGATCACCGCGACCCGGGAGGCATTATCGCCACACTCTTCTGTGCGGATAGCCCGCGTCACGTCGACACCATCCAACAGAACCCGGGCCGGCTCGCCGGGTGGCGTCGGCTCAAACGCCACGTTGAGATCCTGCGCCTCCCGCGTCAGTGCCGCTTCATCGTCCAGATCAACGCCATGTCGCATGGCCGCCAGAGCCGTCAGCCGGTAAAGCGCCCCGCTGTCCAGCAGATGATAGCCCAGCTTCCGGGCGAGCATCTGGGTGACCGTGCCCTTGCCGGAACCGCCCGGCCCGTCGACGGTGATCACTGGAATTTCCTTCGCATCGCTCATTCGCAAGCCTCTACTGTCAGCCGGATGCCGACCTCCTGGGCCAGTCGGTCAAATCCGGGAAATGAGGTGGCGACGTTGGCACAATCGGTGATCGTTATCTCGCCTTCCGCCCGCAGCGACGCGACGGCGAACGCCATGGCAACACGGTGATCGCCGTGACTGTCCACCGTGCCGCCCCGCAGTGCCTGTCCACCAGGGATCTCGATGCCATCGTCGGTCACCGTACTGTCCACGCCAATCGCCGCAAGCCCATCGGCCATCACCTGAATACGATCGCTTTCCTTGACCCGCAACTCTTCCGCGCCCGTCAGCAGTGTCGTTCCTTCAGCGCAAGCCGCTGCGATGAACAGCACCGGGAACTCATCAATGGCCAGCGGCACCTGATCCTCGGGAATCCGAATACCCCTGAGCGGCGCGTACCGAACCCGGAGGTCCGCGACCGGCTCACCCCCGATTTCGCGCTCGTTCTCCAGCGTGATATCCGCCCCCATCTCGCGGAGAATCGTGATCACGCCGGTACGCGTGGGGTTGATACCGACATGCTGCAACCGGAGGTCAGCCCCCGGTGCCACTGACGCGGCCACCAGAAAGAACGCCGCCGAGGATATATCCGAAGGCACATCAATCGGGCCGCCTGTCAGTCGGCCACCACCGCTCAGGCGCGCGGTGTTCCCGTCACGCGTCACCGGATAGCCAAACCCGTTGAGCATCCGCTCGGTGTGATCCCGGGTCGGCGCCGGCTCCGCGACCGATGTGTCTCCGTTGGCATAGAGCCCCGCGAGAAGCAGGCAGGATTTGACCTGCGCGCTGGCCACCGGCATGTCATAGTGAAAACCCGTCAGCGTCTGTCCGCCCCGCAGACGCAGCGGCGGCTTCCCGCCCTCGCCAGTCTCAATGACGGCGCCCATCTGACGCAGGGGGTCGGCCACCCGGTTCATGGGACGACGGGAGAGACTGGCGTCCCCGGTCAGCTCCGTGTCGAACCGCTGTCCGGCGAGCAGTCCCGCAAACAGTCGCATGGCGGTCCCCGAATTCCCCAGATAGAGCGGGCCGTGGGGAGGCTGAAGTCCATGGAGACCAACGCCATGGATACGGACAACCCCCTGATCCGGCCCCTCAATGGTGACGCCCATGTCCCGGAAAGCCTGCAGGGTCGCGAGACTGTCCTCACCCTCCAGAAAGCCGGTCACTTCGGTCGTCCCTTCCGCCAGCGCCCCGAGCATGATGCTGCGATGGGACATCGACTTGTCGCCGGGAACCCGGATGTCCCCCTGAGCGGCGCCGCCCGGCTGGAGCCGGAAGGTCACCTGGTTCTGTTGTTCTGTGTTCACGTACGCCTGCCCTGACAGCATTTTTGAGAAGTGTTCCCGGGCCGCCCTGGCCCGGCTGAAAACCTGCAACAACCGTTCACCATCCTGTGATTCGATCGCCTGGCGAAGCTGGCCTAGATCGGCCGTGAAGTGATCGATCATGTTGAGCACGGCCTCCCGGTTAGAGAGGAAAATGTCGTGCCACATGATCGGATCACTGGCTGCGATGCGGGTAAAATCCCGAAACCCGCCGGCCGCATACCGGAAAATGTCGAGATTGTCGTCTTCTCCGGCCAGGGTGTCGACCAGAGAAAAAGCAATCAGGTGGGGAAGATGGCTGGTCGCGGCCAGAACCTCGTCGTGGCGGTCCACCGACATAGTCAGCACCCGGGCGCCACACCCTTCCCAGAGCCGGGTCAGCTGATCCAAGGCCTCCGGCGCCACCGAGTCCGGGGGCGTCAGAATGATCTTATGGCGATCGAACAGATCGCCGTGCGCGGCCCGGATGCCGCTTTTCTCGGACCCGGCAATCGGATGGCCGGGAATCACCCGCTCCGGCCACTCCCCGAAGACCGCCTGTACCGACTGAATGAAGCTGCCCTTGGTACTGCCCACATCGGTCAGAATCGCATGGTCACTGAGGGCCGGACGAACCGCCTCAAGGACGTCGCGTGTTGCCCGCACCGGCACCGCCACCACCACCAGATCAGCCTCTTTCACGGCCTCGGCGGCAGAAAAGGCCATCTCGTCAATCACCCCGTGATCCCGGGCCCAAAGCGTCTCGTCATCCCGGCGATCGGTCCCGACCACCGTACCAGCCAACCCGTGTTCCCGGATGGCCAGCGCCAGTGATCCCCCAATGAGGCCGAGGCCGACGATGGCGACGCGCCGGAATACCGGCCGGTTCGGCATGTCGCCCGTGCTCATGGCGCCGCTCCCAGCGCACGTCCGAGTGCCGCGATACAGCGGTCGTTTTCATCAGTCAGCCCGACCGAAACCCGAAGGTGGCGGGGCATTCCATAGCCCCCCAGCGGCCGGACGATAACGCCATCGCCCAGCATGGCCTCAAACACCGCATTGGCATCGCGCCCGGTATCCACGGTGACAAAATTGCCATGGGACGGAATTGCCGTCAGCCCGAGCCGCTCAAAACCGGCCATCAACTGATCGCGACCGGCTTCGTTCACCCGTCGGGATTCTGCAAGATAGTCCTTGTCTTCGAGTACCGCTGTCGCCGCCGCCTGGGCGACATTATCCACGTTGAACGGCTGCCGAACGCGATTCATCAGATCGGCAATCTCCGGGGACGACAGCGCATACCCCACCCGCAGACCTGCCAGCCCCCAGGCTTTGGAGAAGGTCCGCGCGACAATCAGGTTCGGGTAATCCGACAGCATGGCCAGACCGTCCGGGTAGGCCGGATCGGTCATGTACTCGCAATAGGCCTCGTCGAGCACCACGGGGATATGCCCGGGCACCCGCTCCAGAAAGGCCACCAGCGTGTCCCGGTCGACGGCCGTGCCCGTCGGGTTATTCGGGTTGGCCACGAAAATGACCCGGGTCCGTTCGGTAATGGCCGCGGCCATGGCATCCAGATCGTGTCCCCAGTCCCGGGCGGGAACGGCCACGCCAGAAGCCCCGACGGCCCGGGTCGCAATCGGATACACGGCAAAGGCATACTCGGAGAAGACAACCTCCGCTCCGGGACCGGCAAACGTGCGTGCCGCCAGCTCCAGAACGTCGTTCGAGCCGTTACCGAGCGTGATCTGGTCGGTGTTGATCCCGAAGCGTGCGGACAGTGCATTTTTCAGTTGAAAGGCGTTGCCGTCCGGGTAGCGTGCCAGCTCCGAAAGCGCCTCGCGCGCCGCCGCCATGGCTTTCGGGCTGGGCCCCAACGGATTCTCGTTGCTGGCCAACTTGATGATGCTGGCGGGATCAAGCCCATGCTCCCGGGCCACTTCATCGATCGGCTTGCCCGGCTGGTAGGGCTGCAATCCGCGGACGCCCTCAACGGCGCGCTGCTGAAAATCCACCGGCATGCGTACTCCCAATCCAGTCTTTAAAGTCGTCAGGGTCTGTTACAGGACACCCACGGGATAGGAGCCCAGGTGCTTGAGCTCCACCGCCTCGCCGTCGATCGTCTGAAGCACCTTCTTCACAGGCGGATCCTCGGCATGCCCCTCGAAATCGATGTAGAACACATACGCCCAGGTCCCGCTCGGTGACGGGCGGGTTTCCAGACGCGTCAGGCTGATGTCGTTCTCATGGAACGGCGCCAGCAGGTGGTAGAGTGCCCCGGGTTTATTACGCATCGACACGAGTATGGACGTCTTGTCCTGACCACTGGGTGGAACGGACTCGCGACCCACAATCAGGAACCGTGTGGTGTTGTCCGGGCGATCCTCAATGGTCCCGGCCATGGTCGCCAGGCCATACAGCTCGGCCGCCATATCGCCGGCGATCGCCGCCGTCCCCGGCTCTTCGCTGGCCCGGCGCGCGGCCTCGGCATTGCTGCTCACCGCCACCCGCTCGATGCCGTGCCAATGGGTATCCAGCCACTTGCGACACTGGGCAAAGGACTGCTGATGCGAATAGATCCGGCGAATCGACGACGGATCGCTGTCGGCGGACGCCAGCAGATGGTGATGGATCCGCAGCTGGACCTCACCGCAGATTTTCAGGGGGGAGGCCATGAACATGTCCAGCGTGTGGTTGATCATGCCCTCGGTGGAGTTCTCCACGGGGACGACGCCGTACTGGGCCGCCCCGGACTCGACCTCCCGGAACACGGCATCGATCGCCGGCAGAGGGACGCTGATGACCGAATGACCGAAGTGCTTGAGCGCCGCCGCCTGGGTAAACGTCCCTTCCGGCCCGAGGAACGCGATGTGCATCGGCTTTTCCAGCGCCAGGCAGGCCGACATCATCTCCCGAAAGAGGCGCGCCATCTCTTCATCGGACAGCGGGCCCGGATTGCGTTCCTTGATTCGCCGCAGCACCTGAGCCTCACGCTCAGGACGGTAGAACACCACATCGTCGTCGGGATTCGCGACCGTCTTCGCGTGAGCGACTTCCTGCGCACAACGCGCCCTCGCGCTGATCCGCTCCAGAATCTCTCGATCCAGACGATCGATCTCATCACGAAGCTGCGCCAGACGGCTCTGCTCGTCACTCATGGTCAGCCCCGCTCCTTCTCGAAGGACGCCATGTAGTCGATCAGGGCATCCACGCCAGACTCCGGCATGGCGTTGTAGATCGACGCCCGCATGCCACCCACCGAACGATGGCCCTTGAGGTTCAGCAGGCCGCGGGCCTCCGCGCCTTGCAGAAACTCACTGTCCAGTCGGTCATCCGGCAGCGTGAATGGCACGTTCATCCAGGACCGGAACGCCGGCACGATGGGGTTCGCGTAGAAGTCGCTCTGATCAATGAACCCATAGAGCTTGTCGGCCTTGCGACGATTGATGGTTTCCATCGCCTCCAGACCGCCCTGCTCCTTCAGCCACTGGAATACCAGCCCCGCCAGATACCAGGAATAGGTGGCCGGCGTGTTGTACATCGATCCGCTGTCCGCCTGTACCTTGTAATCCATCATGGTTGGGGTGGCTGGCGAGGCGTGCCCCAACAGGTCGCGCCGGACAATCACCACCACCAGGCCCGAGGGCCCGATATTTTTCTGGGCGCCGGCATAGATCATCCCGAAACGGGAGACGTCCAGCGGCCGCGACAGGATGGTAGACGACATGTCCGCCACCAGCGGCACGTCGCCACTGTCCGGCAACCGGTCATACGCCAGCCCGCCGATGGTCTCGTTGGGCGTGACGTGCAGATAGGCGGCATCGGAGCGCGTCTGCCAGGTGTCCGGGTCCGGCACGTCGATGAACCCGTTGGCCTCGCTGCTCGCCGCCACATTGACGTCGGCAAACCGGCGGGCTTCGGCGATGGCTTTCTTCGACCAGTTGCCGGTGTTGATGTAGTCCGCACTCTCGTGACCGCCCAGGAGATTCAGGGGGATGGCGGAGAACTGGCTGCTGGCGCCGCCCTGCAGGAACAGGACGGCGTAATCATCGGATATCCCCATCAGGTCCCGCAGGTCCTGCTCCGCCTGCTGGGCAATACCGACGTAGGTCTCGCTGCGGTGACTCATTTCCATCACCGACATGCCTGTGCCACGCCAGTCCAGCATCTCCTCTCGGGCCCGCTCCAGCACTGCCGTCGGCAGTGCGGCGGGACCGGCGCAAAAATTATACTGTCTGCTCATGCACCCTGCTCTCTTGTGCTCATCAGTCGGCGGTTATTCTTCTTCGCCGTCGACGTCTTCCTCATCCATACCGTTTTCGGCAATACGTTGAACGCCGACCAGTCGCTCGTCTTCCTGAGTCAGACGGATCAGCCGGACGCCCTGTGTATTGCGCCCCGAGACGGACACTTCTTCCGTGCTGGAACGCACCAGCGTGCCCTTATCCGAAATCAGCATCATCTGATCGCCTTCAAAGACCTGAAGTGCGGAAACCAGGTTGCCGTTGCGCTCGGTGCACTGCATGGCGATCACACCCTGGCTGCCACGGCTGTAGCTCGGGAACTGATCAAGCTGGGTACGCTTGCCGTAGCCATTCTCGCTCGCCGTGAGAATCAGGCCATCGTCCTGCGGGATAATCAGTGACACCACCTCGTGGCCGTCCGGCATATTAATGCCTTTCACACCCCGCGCCGTCCGACTCAGCGGCCGCACCTGATCCTCTTTGAACCGGACCGCCTTGCCGGCCGAGGAGAACAGCATGATTTCCGACTGCCCTTCGGTGATCGCCGCGCCAATCAGCATGTCGCCTTCATCCAGCGACAGCGCAATCAGGCCGCTACTGCGCGGACGGGAGAAGTTCGGCAGGGCGGTCTTCTTGACCACGCCATTGGCCGTGGCCATCAACACATACTGATCTTCCGGGTAGTCCTTCACCGGCAGGAAGGTCGTGATGCGCTCACCTTCCTCCAGCGGCAGAATGTTGACCATCGGTCGGCCACGGGCAGCACGACTGGCCTGGGGAATCTCGAAGACCCGTAGCCAGTACACCTTGCCACGGTCGCTGAAGCACAGGATGGTATCGTGGGAATTCGCCACCAGCAGCCTCTCGATGAAGTCCTCTTCCTTCATCGTCGTTGATGACCGGCCACGGCCACCGCGACGCTGCGCCTGGTAAGCGTCCACCGGCTGAGTCTTGGCATAACCACCGTGGGAGATGGTCACAACCAGGTCTTCCTCGTCGATCAGGTCCGCCACGGTCAGGTCCCGGCGGGAACTGATGATCTCGGTCTTGCGGTCATCGCCATAATCGTTGATCACCGCTTCCAGCTCTTCCCGGATCACCTCCATCAGGCGCGCCGGTTCGCTGAGAATATGGATCAGCTCGGCAATACGGTCGATGATTTCGCCATATTCCTTCTGGAGCTTTTCGGTCTCCAGACCGGTCAGGCGATGCAGGCGCAGATCCAGGATGGCCTGGGCCTGCTCCGGTGACAGATGGTACTGGCCGTTGCGCAGACCATAGATCTCCGGCAACTCATCGGGACGACAGGCGTCCTGACCAGCACGCTCGAGCATGCTCTCGACCTGACCGGGCTCCCAGCCGCGGGCCACCAGCTTCTCTTTGGCTTCGGCGGCGGTCGGCGACTGGCGAATCAGCTCAATGACCGGATCGATGTTGGCCAGCGCGACCGTCAGGCCTTCAAGGATATGCCCCCGCTCGCGCGCCTTGCGCAGCAGGTAGATAGTCCGGCGGGTGACCACTTCGCGGCGGTGGCGGACGAACGCTTCCAGCACATCCTTGAGACTCAGCACCTTCGGCTCGCCGTTGATCAGCGCCACCATGTTGATACCGAACACGGTCTCAAGCTGGGTGTGGGCGAACAGGTTGTTGAGCACGACGTCCGCGTTCTCGCCACGACGCAACTCAATCACCACGCGGATGCCTTCCTTGTTGGATTCGTCCCGCAGCTCGGTGATGCCTTCGACGCGCTTGTCCTTCACCAGCTCGGCGATCTTCTCGATCAGACGGGCCTTGTTGAGCTGGTACGGCAGCTCCGTGATGATGATGGCATCACGGCCGGTCTTCTTGTTGTGCTCGACCTCGTGGCGGGCCCGCACATAGATCCGGCCCCGGCCCGTGCGGTACGCCTCCACAATCCCCGCACGGCCGTTGATAATCCCATTGGTCGGGAAATCCGGCCCCGGAATGTATTCCATCAACTCATCCACGGTCAGGTCCGGGTTGTCGATCAGCGCCAGACAGCCGTTTATAACCTCTGTCAGATTGTGCGGCGGGATGTTGGTCGCCATACCGACGGCGATGCCTGATGAGCCATTGACCAGCAGGTTCGGTATCCGGGTCGGCAGGACTTCAGCAATGTTCTCCGTGCCGTCGTAGTTCGGCACAAAGTCAACGGTTTCCTTGTCGAGATCCGCCAGCAGCGAGTGCGCGATCTTTTCCATGCGGATCTCGGTATAACGCATCGCGGCCGCATTATCGCCGTCGATGGAGCCGAAGTTGCCCTGGCCGTCGATCAATGGATAGCGCAGCGAGAACGGCTGCGCCATCCGGACGATCGTGTCGTAGACTGCGGAGTCCCCGTGGGGGTGGTATTTACCAATCACATCACCGACCACGCGGGCCGACTTCTTGTACGCCTTATTCCAGTCGTTACCGAGCTCCGACATGGCGTACAACACCCGGCGATGCACCGGCTTCAGACCATCCCGGACATCGGGCAGCGCCCGCCCGATGATGACGCTCATGGCGTAATCCAGATAGGACTGTTTCAGCTCTTCTTCAATATTTACGGGCAGGATCTCTTTGGCTAGTTCACCCATCGAGAAAGGTTCCTTTGCAGTCTTTTTATTGGCGCCGGAAGCGTTGAATCAAACGATGAATCATACCACATTCACCCGATTCGACGGCATCGCGGGCCCAGGCGCATGGTGGGTCTCCGCTGCGGTCAGTCGAACACCACGGTCTTGTTCTCGTGAATAATCACGCGATCCTCAATGTGAGCCCGCAACCCCCGGGCCAGCACGTACTTTTCCACGTCCTTACCAAGACGGACCATGTCATCGATGGTGTCGCTGTGGCTGATCCGCATGACGTCCTGCTCGATGATCGGACCTTCGTCGAGATCTTCGGTAACGTAATGACAGGTCGCCCCGATCAGCTTGACCCCCCGACTGTAGGCCTGATGGTAGGGGCGGGCACCAGCAAAGGACGGCAGGAAGCTGTGGTGAATATTCATGATCCGGCCGGAATACTCCTCACACAGCGACTGCGGCAGAATCTGCATGTAGCGGGCCAGCACCACCAGATCGGCCTCATAGTGGGCAAACAGGTCACCGATCTCAGCAAAGGCCTCTTCACGGGTGTCTCTGGAAACCGGCACATGGTGGTAGGGAATACCGTGCCACTCCACCATGCTGCGAAGGTCGTCGTGATTGGAAATCACGGCCGCGACCTCCGCATTCAGCTCGCCGCTGTGCCAGCGGTGCAACAGATCCGCCAGGCAGTGGGACTCCCGCGAACACATCAACACCACCTTCTTGGGCGCCGCGGAGTCCGCCACATGCCACTGCATGTCGAACTCCCGGGCGATGGGCTCAAACGCCGCGCGGAACTGATCCAGACCAAAAGGAATGGTATTGGCCCGGATCTCATGGCGCATGAAGAACCAGCCGGCCTGGTTGTCGGAGTGGTGGCTGGCTTCGGTGATCCAGCCGTTGTAGGTGGTCAGAAAATTACTGACCTTGGCGACAATACCCACCCGGTCCGGGCAGGAAATGACCAGACGATATGTGTGTTCCATGACAAGGCGCTCTCGGGGCACTGGTGAACGGACTCGGAGGCGACAGAAACCGTCGCTCCAAAACCATCGATAATACCCGATTCGGCGCCATGAATCAGCATGCCACGACCGTCGTCTCTGCGGCCGCCCACAGTAAAAAGCCCCCACCGGAGCCGGCAGGGGCTAGTGTCCCGTCCTACTGGTGACCGTATACCCGCATCTGGGTGCCTGTGACGGACAGGTTGTTCATCTTCAGCGACCCGATCGACGTACCGCCGATCAGCACACCACCCACTTCAACGTCCGCGCTGAAGTCGTTGATGTCGACGGCGAGGCTGTCCGTGCCGGCAGCATTCGGCGCGCTGTAGATGTCCATATCCAGTTGCGCGAAGGCGGTGACGACGTTGGGGTTGTCGTCATAGCCCGACCCGGTGATCCGCAGATCCCGGATGCCCACGCCCAGGAAGGACACGTCCGCATCGAAGTCGTCAATGGCGAATCGCGTGTTGAAGTTCAGTGTGTCGGTCTCTGTGTCCACACGCAGATCCATCGAGCCGAACATCCCTTCCATCGAGAGATTGTCCATCAGTAGCGTCGAGTCACCGCTGCCGTCCGAGGACTCCAGGTTCCACTCACCCGTGCTGATTCCGAAGTCGACCGGAGAGCCAAAGAGCGGCAGAACATCAATGACTGCGTCGCCGTCCGCCTCAACGTCCACCACCAGTTTCAGGTTGTCCAGCTTGTCACTGGGGTCGTTGGGAATCCCGCCCGGCACATTGGCACCGGGGAACAGATCATCCCGATCCGCGCCGCCGATGGTGATATCGCTGACCGAAAGCGACCCCTCATCGGTGTATCGGAATTCATCCATGGCAACCCGGGTTTCCAGCTCAATCGTGACACCGGACTGACCCGTGACATTGCCCATGTCCGCATTGTTCATTGGCTTGAGCTCAGCGTGGCCTGCCAGAGGCAGACTCGCGACAGCCAGCGCCAGCGTACTCAGTTTCAGACCCTTCATTGTTCAGTTCCTTTTTTGTTGGGGGCCGGGCGATATGCCCGGCCTTCATTACGCCTCTGGGAGAGCGACAGGGGAGGCTCCGAAGAACCTCCCTGCTCTTCCGGTCAGAGTTGCGGAGTCAGTGACAGATCAATGGTGTTACCCGGGCCGGCCATCAGCTGGTTGATGATATCGGTCAGGGCACCACAGTTCTCGAGCGGCGGCAGTTCATAGGTGCCGGTCAAGTTGCCCCCTTCCAGCGGCTTGAACGTCTCGCCCTCGGGAGACTCGAGGTTGATCGTGACCGGCTCGGCTGTGCGGCACTCATCGCCACCACCGATCGGCAGACCAAAGCCGAACAGGCTCACCCTGACCTTCGGCACCTCCACATAGGCCTTGGACTTGGAAGTCAGCGTGCCGTCGATCAGCGAACCGGTGGTCTTGCCAACCTGCTCGAACGCCACGTCAGCCTGGGCCTTCAGATGGCTGAAGAACCGGATGATCCGAAAGGTCCCGCTGGTTTTCTCCAGCGTGAGGTCCGCCTCGTACATGCGGGTGGAGAGGTTCAGGACGGCATCGATCGTGCCGTTAAGCGGCAGGGTGCCACCATTGGCCTCGATCATGCTCTGACCTTCCACGTCCAGGAGGAAATCCACCGTACTGCCGGTGCCGCCCTCGCCTGTCAGCGGCACGGTCAGAACCGGATTGCCGTCAGCGTTGGACTCGATGGTCAGATCGGCGGTATTCGTACCTTCGGTTGTCGGCGCATAGGCCACGGTGACCGGGCAGGTGGCGCCCGCATTCACGTTCACGCAGCCGTTATTGACCAGTGACAGGCTGGTATCGCCGTCAACCGACACGCTGGTGACGTTCAGAACGGCCTCACCGGTGTTCTCCACGGTCAGATCCTGCTGCTGCGTCTGGCCCACCGTCACCGTGCCGAAGTCCACCTCGGTCGGATCAACGCTGATCATCGGCACTTTCTCGGTGAAGCTCTCACCGGAGAGCGGCACCTCAACACTGGACTCATCGGCGTCCGTGGAATCGATGGTCAGCGTGGCATTGTGGGTCGCATCGCCTTCCGCGAAGTAGGTCACGGTCACCGTGCAGCTCTGCCCACCGGCAACCGAAGTGCAATCACTGGACTGCATGAAACGGTCGGCGTCCGGGCCACTCAGAGTCACGTTATTGATCCCCAGTGACAGGTCGCCCTCATTGGCCACAGTGACTGTCTGCTCGGCTGTCAGACCGTTCTGGGTCCGCTCGAAGTCAACGGCTTCGGGCGTGACGGCAATGTCGGCCGGATCCTCGGTCGGGCCTCCGGGAACCACCTCGAACGTGTGTAGCAGCGGATCCTGATCCGCATTCAGCGTACAGTCAGCAACAAACTCACCGATCGGATCGGGCGCGATGCTGCCATCGGCCGTGCGGGCCGTGATGTCCAGCGTCAGGTTGCCGAGCTCAATGGTGTTGTTTGAACCGACATCCGCGTCGTCAAAGCTGACCTCAGGCGCCTGACCGCTCGCCGGCACCTCGAATGAGCCAGTCGTCTGCGGAATATCGGTCTCGGGAATGGTCAGGCTGACATTCAGCGGCTCCGAGCCCGCCGGCGTGATAATCGTCTGTTTGGCCTGAGCCGTGCCTTCCAGCGTGGTCGACCCGACCAGTGTCAGGCCGGTGCGGGAGTCTTCATTGATCAGCGTTGTTGCTTCGACCTGGAATGGGCCTACCGTTTCACCGACCTCCACCGTTTCTGGCAGCTCGGTCGTAATCTCCGCCACGATCGGCTGCTCATTAATCAATGGAAAGGGACAGGTGTACTCCGCGCTCTTTGAGACGGTGGCGGCCTGCGCCGTCCCGCCCGCCGCCAGCAGAGCGGCAGCAGCCATCGCGGTCCTCAACTGACGCGACTTAAGACTGAAATCCATGGAACTCATGAGGTTGTCCTCTAGATTGTCATCTGACGATTTATGGTTGTTAAGCCAGGGACTGGCCTTCTCGGCAGACTGCATCGACTAGAGAATGGTTCGAACTTGCCGGCCCCGAGTTCCATCCGGCCGCGGGATGACACGACCGGGGACTCACGGGACTGGCTTCATGGTGCGGCGGAGGAGGAAAGTCGGTCTTGCCAAAACCGGCAAGACGTTTGTCAAAAACGGAAAGGCAGGCGGGGAATTGCCAGGAATGTGATGGATGTCATACGCCAGTCGGAAACCGGTCGTCACTCGCCGTGTCGGCGGACCTCACCCGGCGTGCGCCCTTTCCAGGAACGGTAAGCCCGGGTAAAGCTCGCCTGATCACTGAACCCGAGTTTGTTGGCGATCACTTCCAGCGGGACGGAAGTCTCCGTGAGGTAGCGCGTTGCATAGTGAAACCGGATGTCGTTTCGCATGGACCGAAAGGACACCCCGGCCAGCTTCAGATGATGACGGAGCGCCCGGGCGCTCATTTTGAGAGATTGCGCGGCCCGATCCAGAGTACATTCGCGTCCCAGATTGGTCATGATGTGCTCACGGACCTGCCCGACCAGATCCACCACCCTGCCCTGAGTCGGTTCGTCATCCAAGGGGCTTTCAGCCATCACTGAGGCCATGCCACCCGCATCGCTGCGGATCGGACCGCTCGGTAGCGGCAGAATAGCACGACTCTGTTCCGCCCCGAACCGGAAGCGGGTTCCCGGGGAAATGGCTTCCCAGTCATCAATCGGGAGCGCCGTCCCGGAATCCAGCTCGAACTCCAGATGGTCACAGGCGAGTGACGCCAGTGTATGGATACTCCCCATGTAGATGCGGGAGATGAACGAGCGTTGCTCTCCAAGAGACCAGTTATCAACCAGACGAATGGACAACGCCGACCCACGGCGGGATACCTCCATGTCCATGATCGGCAGACAAACGCGAAGATACTGGACAATCCGGCTTACCAGCTCCTGATAGCCCTCATGACGAATGAACGCAAAACCGAGCAGACCATGGGCCTCCAGATCCAGCCGCTGGCCAAACTGGAACGGCATGCGCTCATCCTGAATCGCGCTTTGCGCCTCATCGAACAGGCGATGAAGCTGGTTGATGGACAGAAACCGCTCGGGCTGACCGAGCATCTGTTCGCTGAGCTGGCTGCCGTCGAGCAATGCCCGGCTTCCGACGCCCCGACTTTCCATAAAGTCCAGAAAGCGGCGGGCATAGGCGGCCGAAATAACGGGTACGTCGTAGGACACACCGCGGGGTGAGGCCATGAAAGAATCCTTTCCTGAACGGGTAAACCTGCTACTGCCACCGTGTCGGAACCTCAAACAGGCTCCTTCAGGAAGTGTAAATCGGTGACAGTCGCTCCTTGGTTAAGACTCTCAAGTTTCATGAGCGACGGCCCTGAATGACAACCAGGCCTCGCTGATTCTGTGAAACAGCTTCCGTCCCGGCACCCCGGAGGGAACACACCTGTACGCAAAAACGACACCACTGCGCTATCTCAGAGCGCTTTCTGGCCTCAGTACCGGACCGGACCGCGCAGGGCCTTGGTGCGTCCGCGCTGCTTCTTCTTGTCCATACGACGTTGGCGGGCACGCCTCGAGGGCCTGTTTGGCTTGCGGGTTTTGCGGGGTTTGATGGCTTGGCGGATCAGCGCCTTCAGCCTCTGGAGAGCGTCTTCCCGGTTCAGTTCCAGCGTCCGGAACTGCTGGGCCTTGATGACGACCACGCCATCTTTATTGATGCGACGATCCTCCAGCATCAGCAGGCGCGTCTTGTCATTGTCAGGCAGACTCGATCCGGGGATATCAAAACGCAGATGAACGGCGCTGGCCACCTTATTCACATTCTGCCCACCGGCGCCCTGGGCCCGGATCTGATGGATTTCAATCTCCGATTCGGGGATCGTCACGCGGCTGGAGATCTCCATCATGACCCCGTTCCCGACATCAGGCTCTTGTACAGGAGGTGCGCATCCACATCACCCAACTCGGGGTGCTGGAATGCGCCGGGCAACGTCCCGACGATCTCGAAACCGTGTCTTCTCCATACCCGGAGAGCACCCTGGTTGGTGGCGACCACCAGATTGTACTGCATCGCCCGGAACCCCAGCTCAACCGCGACCGTCTGGGAATGGCCGCACAAGGCCGACGCAAGTCCCTGGCCCCGTGCGGATCGGTCCACGATGTAGCCGCAGTTACAGACGTGTGATCCCGGTCCCGGATGATTGGCTTTGATGTAGTATGTCGCCAGAACGCGCCCCCCGTCGTCCTGTGCAACATACGCCGCGGCTGGCGCCTCAATCCAGAGCCTATGGGCATCGGCTTCGGCGATGTCGGTCGGGATGGCATAGGTCTCACCGGCCCGGAAGACGGGCCGGATGATCGACCAGACCGCTGCCCAGTCCGACGGACGATAGGAACGGATGAGGGGAAATTCAGACAATGACCTTCTCCGAATGATGGTACAGCGACCGAAAACCATCATAGAATACCGACGGATCACACAATAACAATGAATTGGAGATTATTGATGCCGATTCCGAGCGAGAAGCAGACGTCCCTCCACTGCCTGTTCCACTGGGCGAAACAGACACCGGACAAGGTTTATCTGACTCAACCCTACCCGGACGGTCATACCGAAGACATCACCTGGACGCAGGCCGCCGATCAGGTTCGACGCATGGCCGGTCACCTGCGCAGCCTGGATCTCCCGGAGCGCAGCCATATTGCCATTCTCGGCAAGAACAGCGCCCACTGGATTCTCGCCGATCTGGCGATCTGGGCAGCCGGCATGGTGTCCGTGCCCATGTACCCCACACTCAACGGCGAGACCGCCGAGTACATTCTGGAGCATAGTGAAGCCCGCTTGCTGTTTCTCGGCAAGCTCGATGGCACGGCCGATGGCTGGGACGATATCAAAGGCCAGCTGCCGGCCGACCTCCCGCTCATCTCACTGCCCATGTCCCCGCGCCCGGATACGGACCAGTGGACCGACATCACGGCGCGCACCAAGCCGGCGGACCCCATTCTGCCGGATCCGGACGACCTGGCCACGCTGATCTACACCTCCGGCAGCACCGGCCGACCGAAGGGTGTGATGCACAGCTTCAGAACAATGATTTCCGTTGCAGAAGGCCTCCAGCAGATCTTCCCCGTCGGACCGGAGGACCGGATGCTGTCCTACCTGCCGCTGGCGCACGTGGCTGAGCGTGCCGCGGTCCAGACCCTGTCCCTGTATTACGGGTTCCGGCTCTACTTCGCCAACTCACTGGAGACCTTCCAGGAAGACCTGCAACGGGCCCGGCCCACCCTCTTCTTCTCGGTGCCGCGGCTCTGGATGAAGTTCTACATGACCATTAACGAGAAACTGCCGCCGAAGAAGCAGAAACTCCTGTTCAACCTCCCGATCCTGAACCGGGCCGTGAAACGCAAGGTACTCAAGCAGCTCGGGCTGGATCACTGCCGGGCCGCCCTGACCGGTGCCGCCCCGCTGTCCGCCGAGATCGTTCACTGGTACCGGAACCTGGGGCTGGAGCTGCTGGAGGTTTACGGCATGTCCGAAAACTTCGGCTACTCTCACGCCAACCGCCCCGGGCAGACCCGTATCGGCACGGTCGGCGTCGCGAGTCCGGGTGTCGAACACCGGCTGGGCGACGGTGATGAGGTGCAGGTGAAAAGCCCGGGGCAGATGCTCGGCTATTACAAGAACGAAGAGAAAACCCGGGAGGATCTGACCGATGACGGGTTCCTGAAGACCGGCGATATGGGTGAGATTGACGCCAGCGGCTTTCTGCGTATCACCGGCCGGGTCAAAGACCTGTTCAAGACGTCCAAAGGGAAGTACGTGGTACCGGTTCCGATCGAGGGGCGCTTCAATCATCCCCAGGTGGAAGCCGTCTGCGTGGCGGGCGCCAACCAGCCTCAGCCCTGCGTCATGGTGCTGCTCTCCGAGGAAGCCCGTGCGGCACTGGATAATGGCAGCCAGAAGGATGATCTGGAGCGGGAGCTGGCCGCGGAGCTGGACGCCGTCAACGCCGAAACCGAATCCCACCAGCAGCTTGCGTTTGTCGCCGTGGTCCGCGAACCCTGGACCATGGAAAACGGCATGCTGACGCCCACCATGAAAATCAAGCGCAACGTGATCGAGAATCACTATGCGGACCGCATTGACGGTTGGTATCAGCAGAAACGGAAAGTGATCTGGGAATAACGCCCCGCCCCTGCCGGCGCAGTGGGGGATTCATACCCCCTCGCCGGCCAATTGCTGCCTGAGCAGCTCCGCGAGTTGTTGGACGGCCTCAGTCGGGCGCCCCGGCGGTCGATGCAGTGCGATCTCCACGACGGGAAGGGGTGGCAGGCCGCTGCTTTCATCCAGCACACGAAGGCCCGCCGTCACCATATGGCGGGTGACAACGGCAACCGCAAGACCGGCGTCAACGATCGGTCGTAGCCCCACCATGGACTGGCTCCCATACGCCACCCGCCATCGGCGACCGGCACTTTCCAGTGCCTGCTCCGCTTCTTCACGAAACACGTCCGCACCGGGGGAATAGAACGCCATGGGCAACGGATCTTTGAGCGGGGGCTGATGGTGCAGACCCACGGCCCAGACCAGCGGCTCCCGACGGATGACCTCACCGCCCGGCGAGTGACGCTGACGGGTCACCAGTGCCAGATCCAGATCGCCCTGGCGGACCTGGTTCACCAGCGATTCACTGTTGCCGCAATGGACCTCCAGGTTCAGCGATGGGTAAAGCTGGGTAAAATGAACCAGCGCCGATGACAGCAGCGTTGCATAGTCCTCGGGAATGCCCAGCTTCAAAGTCCCCTGGACCACCGGTCGTTTCAGATCTGCCAGCGCCTCGTCATTCATCGCCAGCATCCGACGGGCGTAGCCCAGCAACCGCTCCCCATCCGCCGTCAACCGGACCTGCCGCCCCGCTTTCTGGTGCAGCGCCATGCCCACAGACGTCTCCAGCCGCTGTAACTGCATACTGACCGCGGACTGGGTGTATGACAGCCGCTCCGCCGCCCGGGTCACGGTGCCCAGGTCCGCAACCGCCACCAGCGTTCGGAGCTGATTCAGGTCCAGATTTCTCGGCCTCATAACACATCACACTCTGTGATGACTTCAAGAAAACATTGTCGATATTGTGATACATCATTGAGCATTAGCATAGCCCTGTCACTCATTCACACCGACAGGAGATTCGCTATGACGGGGTTGCTGACCGCTCAAGGAGCCCGGGGATTGTTTGCCGCGCTTTTCGCTGTTCTTCTCTGGAGCATCGCGCCGCTTCTGGTGGAGTGGGCAGCCGCCCTGCCGCCGCTCAAGCTCACGGCGATTTCACTCTTTGCCGGTGCGATGGCGACCATTCCCATGAGCCGCAAGGCACGCCCGGTGGAGAAACCGCGCCTGTCCAGAACCTGGCAGTTGGTGATCCATCTGCTGTTGCCGCTGTTGGTCCTCGGCGCCGTCAGCTTCTATCTGATGGGGCTTGGCAAGGCGCCCACGGCGAAAGCCGCGCTCGTCACCTACACCTGGCCGGTTCTGTTCGTACTACTCAGTGATCTGGTGCTGCGCAAGCGACTCTCGCTGACGGTTCTGGCGGGCACAACCATTGCCTTCAGCGGCACGGCACTGGTGCTGGGCCCGCAGTCCTTCAACGGGGAGCTGTCGGCACACGGTGTGGGGTATGCCCTCGCACTGGGTTCCGGTCTGTGCTGGGCACTGTATTCCATGATTTCACAACTGGCCCCCGTGTCCATCACGCCGGTATTGCCGGCCCTGTTCCTGACAGCCGGCGCGGGCGCTGCGGGCGCAGACGGCCTGTCCGGCGGGAGCATAGCATCGGTCTCCATCCTCGCGGTCACCGCCGGCGTCGTTCTGGGTCTGGGGCCCTATGGGCTGGCCATGGCGGCGTGGAATCTGGCGCTGCGGGTAGGGTCAACGGCCGTGGTGGGGCCTCTGGCGTACCTGGTACCGGTTCTGGCCGCCGTATTCATGGTGTTGGCCGGCGTCAGCGCGCCGGACTGGCGTCTGCCGCTCGCCGGCGTTCTGGTCGTCACGGGGTGCTTCGTGGCGTCGTCCGGTCGCACCCCGCAGGGCAGAGCTCTACCGGCGAAATCCACGACGGCCCGCTCTCAATGAAGCCGGTAACACAGTGGCATGATCAGATCACGCTGTCGGCCAGCGAATACAGACCATACACGGTGCCGACAATCGCAGCAGAGACAACCAGGCCCAGCGTCGCATTCACGGAGTATTTGATCGTCTGGTAACGGGCCGGATTGGATGTCTTCAGGGTTCGGACATTGGCCAGCGTCGGCGACACCCGCGCAAAAATGGTGTTGGCCAACCCGCGTTTGTCGCGCTCATCGTTGGGGACCACGGTCAGGCGCATCAGCCCCTTGTAGAAGAAGTTGACGATACGGCCCACAATCCACGTGGGTCGCTCCACGTCGCACATCAGGATCAGCCGGTCCGCCGCGGCATCATTGCGCGCGTAATGCAGATAGGTTTCATCGAACAGCAGATCGTCACCATCGCGCCATGAATAGTCCATGCCGTCGATATTGATGTAGCACTGCGAATCGTTGGGGGTCGCCAGTCCCAGATGGTAGCGCATCGAGCAGGCCATCGGGTCGGCATGCCGGGTCAACTTACTTCCCACCGGCAGCACCGAGAACATGGCACCATTAACGCAGGGAACCTGATCCAGTATCCGCAGTGTTTCCGGGCAGGACGACAGAGCGGACCGGTGACGGGTGCCATACCACTTCAGGTAATACTTGCTCCAGCCGTACTTGTAAAACGTCCGGAAACCGATGTCGTAATAGGCGCTCGAGTTCGGATCGCTGGTCTGATCAAACACGCGGCTTTCATGCAGGGCCAGGGCCTCTTCCCGGATCGTCTGCCAGTTCTGGCGGATCACATCCAGTTCCGGGAACTGGTCCACATCCATGATGGGCCGGCGACCGCGGCGCTCTGTAAACAGATAGAGGAGGCAGTTCAGGGGGCTGAACAGCGGCCAGCCTTTTCGAAGGTATTCACGCAGACTGTCATATCGAACCTGACCACGAAATCGATAGACGTACACCATCGACCCCGCGACAAACGCGGCCAATAGCGCCGCAATGACGCCAACCGTCATGACTGCCCCCGGCATTTGTGATAATCAGTTATGTTTGTGGACCCTAACAGCACGGGTTGTGCCTGTCATCAACGGATTGTTACAGGATCGGCGGGCGAAAAAGGAGCCCCGTCAGGAGCGTATCCAAGGCGATTACTGATCGTCGAATACCTGATAACGGCGGAAGTACCAGACCATGAACGGCGCTTCAATGGCGAAGAACGTCAGCAGTGTAAACCAGAACCAGTTCAGGTCGATGACCAGGGCATTGAACGACTCATCGGTTCCCCAGAAGACGGACCCCACCACTGTCAGCGGGATCGCCGTCGCCACCAGGTCATTGACCGCGAGCCTGCGAAGATTACCCGCCGCGAAGGCGGGATACACCAGACCGTATGCCACCACAATCACGGCGACATTCAACAGAAGAACAGCGGCTTCAGGTGCCATTGTGATCCCATACCCGTGAATGACTGGGGAATGCGCATTGGCGCAGGCACATCCTAACAGCTTCCGGGCGGTCGAAGCCGGTCGAGGACAAGGGATAACGTCTCGCCAATGCGGGCATTGAGGGTCAGATCAGCGATTGGGTCGGCCCGGGTTCGTCCCAGGTTGAGCGTCGCAATCGGTTTGCCCCACTCGCTGGCGTAACGACAGAAGCGGAAGCCCGAGTACACCATCAGCGAGGATCCGATGGCGAGCAGACCGTCACTGGCCTGAAGGGCCTCTTTTGCCGCATCCACCCGTGCTTTGGGCACAAAATCACCAAAGAAGACGACGTCCGGCTTGAGGACGCCATCGCACCTGGGACAATTCGCAACCTTGAACGCTGAAAAGTCCCGTTCGAGATCCGCATCACCATCCGGCGCGTGCTCAGCTGAGAGATTGCTGAACGACGGGTTCAGTGCCGAACACCACTCGTGGACGTCATCCCGACGGCATCGGTACCCACAATGCATGCAGAGCACTTCGTCAGCCCGACCGTGCAAATCGAGGACTCGCTGACTTCCCGCGCGCTGGTGCAGCCGATCCACGTTCTGGGTCACCACCTGGTGGATGTGGTTCCGCTGTTCGAGCTCCGCCAGGTGGTGATGGGCCGGGTTCGGCCGGGCGTTGCGGATGACCGGCCAGCCCACCAGGCTGCGCGCCCAGTACCGCCGCCTCAGGTGCTCATCCGCCATGAACGCCTGGTGCTGGACCGGCTGCTTGCGCTTCCAGCCGCCCTCGTCATCCCGATAGTCCGGAATGCCCGATTCGGTACTGATCCCGGCCCCCGTCAGTATGAACAGCCGGGGATGACGCTGGATAAAATCAGACAGGGCCTCCGCCGCCACACCAGCCGGCAGGGTCTCCGGTCGGCCCGAGGATGGGGGAAGGGCGACGGCATTCACTGAAGATCGGATTCTCGGCATGGTTCCCTGACCGACAGATGACGACACATCTCAAAGATTATAGTGGGCCGACCGCATCATCAAATGATCCTGTCGCACAGATGGAACGGATGCGCTCGCCTGATTATATGGAAGGAGGGAGCACCACCCCCGTCAGACCGGAGGTGGTGCGTTGTCGGTGATCAGAAGCGGTAGGAGGCGGTCGCGGTCACGTTCCGCTCCGCACCGAAGTAGCAGAAATTCGTGCTGTTGAAGCAGGACGCGACATATTCCTTGTCCAGCAGGTTGTTCACGTTCAGGCGGGCCGACACCCCAGGCAGGCCAACATGACGGAAGTCATAGCCCAGAGCCAGATCCACGAGCGTGTAGTCCGGTACCTGACGGGTATTGGCGTCGTCGGCCCAGATGTCCGCCATGTGACGCACGCCCAGCCCCGCACTGGCGCCATTCAGAGCACCTTCAGTGAAGCGGTAGTCTGCCCAGGCCGTCACCTGATGCTTGGGCACCTGACTCGCATCATTGCCTTCACGATACGCCTCGGACTTTTCGAACATGACGTCCGTGTAAGCGTACCCAACCTGCAGCCCCAGGTTCTCGCTCACCTGCGTCTTCGCCTCAAGCTCTAAGCCCTGCGACTGAATCTCACCGATCGCCCGGTAGAAGGGTTCCTGAGGCAACTTGGTGGCCAGATTCTCCTGATGAATACGGAACAGCGACAGCGTGTACAGATCGCGGGATCCGACCGGCTGGTACTTCAGACCGGTCTCAATCTGACGCCCTTCGGACGGCTCGATCAGATTCCCGTCAGCATTTCTGAACGCGTTTGGTGAGAAACTCGTGGAATAAGAGGCGTACGGCGCGATGCCGTTGTCGAAGTAATAGAGCAGACCCGCGCGACCGCTGAACTGAGTCTCATCCAGCTCCGCCGCCGCGTTGGTATCGCGGTTGGTATTCTCGATGTCCACCCAGTCATAACGTCCTCCCAGATTCAGGCGCCAACCGCCGATGGCCATCTGGTCCTGCAGGTAGAGACCGGTCTGACTGACTTCCCGCAGGTTACGCGAGGGCCCAGAGAGAGCCGTTGGTTCCGCCCCGTACTGCGGATTAAAGGCATCAATCGCGGGAAACGCCCCCCTGGGCCAGACCACATCATTCCGACGCTGCTGATAATCCAGCCCAACCAGCAGGGTGTGGTCAACCGCGCCGATCGCCAGATGGCCTTTGACCTGGTTGTCCACGGTGACGGCTTCCAGATCCTCCTCTGCGGCGGAGTAAAAACGAAGCAGCTCGGTATCGGACGCCCAGCCAAAGGCATAGACCTGCTGGAGTTTCACATCGGAACTCAGATGACGGAACTTCTGGGTCACAGACCACTGGGAATTGAGCTGATGCTCCAGGTCGTAACCGACCATCGCCATGTCGCGGCTGAAGCGTTTGTAGTCCGGTTCGCCCTCGAAGAACGTGTTGTCAATCTTGCGCCCGTTGCGGGGCACGACGGTCCCTTCGTATGGCAGACCACTGTGGTATCCACCCTCCGGATCGCTCTGCAGGTAGGCCAGCAATGTCAGTGACGTGTCATCGGTGATGTCCCACATCAGTGAGGGGGCGATGGCCCGGCGCTCTTCTTCCACAAAATCCTGTTGGGCATCGGCTGCGGAGAGAATGCCGGTCAGCCGGTAGGCAACGCGTTGGTCGTCATCCACCGGCCCGGTCACATCAAATGCGAACTCACGCTGCGCATTGTTACCGAGTCGCGCACGCACCTCACCGCCAAACTCGTATTCCGGACGCTTGCTGGTGAGCGCCACGATACCACCGGGCGAGCTGCGACCGTACAGAACCGACGTCGGGCCCTTCACGATTTCAATCCGGTCGAGGAACCAGGGATCGATGGCGAAGGAACTGAAGGAGCCGCCATCGTTCATGACCTTCAGGCCATCCAGGAACGTGTTGTTGATGCTCCCGCTGGAGAAGCCGCGCAGGATCAGATAATCATAGCGGTTTGACGACCCGATCTGATTGGTCCCCACACCGGGTGTGTAGTTGGCGGCCCGCTGCACGCTCTCGGCGTCCTTCTCCTGCCAGTCTTCGCTCTCGATCACAGAGACAGACTGGGGCGTCTCCACAACCGGGGTCTCCGTCTTGGTCGCGCCTTTCGTCGCGGTAACAGTCAAGGCATCCAGCCGTGTTGTGTCATCGGCAACAGCATTCGCGGATGCCGACAGCCCCAATACAGACAGCGCGACAGCCCGCGATAGCCGGGACGGTTGGAACATGGACAACCTCCATTAATCAAACGTTGATATTCGGTAATGAGAATTATTCTATTTCACGACACCACAAAGGTATGCGCGCTGCCAGAAAATCTATGCGGCGTGACAGAATGGACCGGGTCAGGCGGGGGCAGACGGGGGGTCGCCGGCAATATCGCTGGGCGAGCACCGGAAATGCTTCCGGAATGCGGTGGCAAAGTTGGTCGCGTGCCGGTACCCAGACTGATGCGCCGCCTGCTGCACACTGTGGCCTTGCTCCAGGAGGCTCCAGGCCAACTCCAGACGACACTTGCGTAGGTACTCAAACACGGAAACCCCGTAGGTCCGGCGGAACTTGTCCCGCAAGCTGCTTGGGCTCATGGCCGCATGCGCGGCGAGATCCTGAAGTGAGTACGAATCGCCCGGCGCGAACGCCATCAACTGACGGACGGTTTCCAGCCGCTGCCTGGAGCCCGACGGGAACACGGGTACCCGATGGCGGGGAGGCGCCGGATAGCCATGCCCGACCAACTGAAGGGCCAGACCCTCCAGAATCAGCCGACGCTGGGAATCCGCCCCGCCCTCCGACAGGGTTTGCTGAAGCAGGCCGAACAGGTCCTTGGGCACCCGCCAGGGATGGAACGGCAGCCGAGCCTCGTTCAGAACCTGTGTCAGCAGGTCGTTGTGGGCACTGCTCTCGGCCAGATGGGCCGGGTCAAGCGCCAGGGTGGCTGTCTTGAGCCGCTGACCGGAGAGATGGATGGCGTGCAGCGACTGCCCATCGCCCAGTCGAAGACTCAGCGCCATACCGGGATGGAACTCCCGTTGCCACGCGCCAACTCGCAACGTCACACACCCAGACAGAATAACCACGATCAAAAGAGGCGAGCGGCCCTGCGAAATCGATTCGTAGGGCTCCAGAACATCCAGTTCCGAGCTGGTAAACCAGAACCCGGAACGCAACAACCATTCCTGAACACACCCCCTAGCCACCGTCGGACTCGAAGCCCGGGCGTCATCACGCACACCCAGAGAGGGAAACTGAAAGCGAATGCCGTAATGCCGGCCAAAGCTCAGGAAGTCATCGACACAGAACGGTTGCGGCTGGAAGGCCAGCTGAGTGTCCGACACGGGCGGGCGCCTCGATCTGAAACAACAGAAGCAGTTTACCAACCCGAACCAACCACAACAATAATACGAATGATTCGTAACACGCCTTGTTCCTTTGGCCGAATGAGGATGGCAGTCTCACCGATCAGCGCTTTTCGGGGAACTTTTGTGTTCGGTATGGTCCATGGGGTCACCCGCGTCGTCATCGTGGACACGATATCGTTCGTATCGATTGGACGACGCAGAGCCGACGCGCGGCCGACTCTGACCAACGACGATGCAAGGAATCCGGACGCCCCATGCCCAAGGCCAGCCACAGCACTGACAACAGGACGGGCCGATTCGGCCCACTGCTGCTGATCCCGGCGCTGTTGGTTGGGTGCGCAACGACTGGCCACTCACCAGACCAGACGCCCCCTCCCGTCACCGTTCCGGAGTCGTTCAGCCAGACCGGTGATCTGACCGCTCCGGGGCGCTGGTGGCGCGCCTTCGATGACAACGCTCTGGAACAGCTGATTCAGGACGCGCTGGGGCAGAATCTCGACCTTCGCGCCGCCTACGAACGACTTCGACAATCCCGGGCCGTTCTCGAACGGGAGTCCGCTTCGCTCTACCCCAATCTGAGCGGTAACGCCAGTGCCGAAACCCGGCGAAGCGACACCGCCAGCGCCGACAGCGAGACCGTGACCCTGGGACTGAGCTCGGAATACGAAGTGGACCTGTGGGGCCGGATCGACGCACAGGTCGACGCCCAACAGTTCCAGGTTCGGGCCTCCCGGGCCGATTACCAGACGGCCGCCCTCTCCCTGGCCGGAGAGCTGACCAATACCTGGTTTCAACTGCTGGAACAGCGGGCCCAGCTGGATCTGGCGCATGATCAGCTTGAGACCAACCGGAACGTCCTGTCCCTGATCCGACGGCAGTTCGCCAGCGGGCAGGCCAACAGCGCCGACGTCCTCCGCCAGCAACAGCTCGTGGAGTCCTCCCGGGAGCGGATACTCACGGTGGAATCACGCATCGGGGTGCTCAGGCACCAACTGTCGGTGCTCCTCGGGGAAGCACCGCTGGACGAAACACTTCCCGACGGTCGCTCGCTCCCCACCGCCGGGCCTCTGCCCGATACCGGCATCCCGTCCGAGCTGGTCCAGCGCCGCCCGGATATCCAGCAGCGCTACAACGCCCTCAAGGCGGCGGATGCCGAGCTGGGGGCCGCCATGGCGAACCGATGGCCCCGACTGACGCTGACCGCATCGGTCACCACGCGGGAGAACAGCGTCAACGACCTTTTCGATAACTGGACCGCCGGCCTGGCGGGCAATCTTGTCGCGCCGCTGATTGACGCCGGCCAGCGGGATGCGGAAGTCGCCCGGACCCGTTCCGTCCGCCAGCAGCGACTGTACGAATTCGGTCAGTCCATCCTGATCGCATTTCAGGAAGTCGAAGACGCCCTCATTCAGGAACGCAAGCAGCGGCGGCGCATCAAAAGCCAGTCACAACAACTGAAGCTGGCAGACGCCACCTATGACCAGCGCCGAAGCCAGTACGTCAATGGCGTGGTCGATTACATCGATGTGCTGACCGCCCTTCAGGACCGACAGGAACTGCGCCGCGCCCTGCTCTCGGCCCGCCGCCAGCTACTGGATTACCGGATTGCCCTGTACCGGGCCCTTGCCGGTCCGCTAGCGAGCGCCCCTTCCGACGGAGAAACCCCGAATGACACAACCGATTAACGAGGAGGCTGCCCGCCCGGAAACCGGTCGTGCCGGGCGCCTGAAAACCGCTCTGATTTCGCTGGTGATCCTCGTCGTTGGCATTGGCCTGATCTGGCTGATCTTCCGAACCGAGCCACAGGCGACCCGACAGGACGCTGCCCGGGACACCGCCATGCTGGTGGACGTTACCCCGGTCACCATCAGTGACTACCGCCCCATCATCGACGTCATGGGCCGGGTGACGGCAGCCCGGGAAGTCGCCCTGAGCCCACGGGTCGGCGGACAGGTCATTGAGCAGTCAGACGCCCTGTCCCCCGGCGCCTCCGTCTCTGACGGGGAAACGCTCGCCCGCATTGATCCGGCGGACTACCAGGCTGCGCTCGCCCAGCGCCGCAGCGAACTGAAACAGGCCGAAGCGGATCTGGCCATTGAGCAGGGGCAACAATCGGTCGCCCGCGAGGAATTCCAGCTCATGGGCGACGACATCGAGGGCATGAATCGGGCCCTCGTTCTTCGCGAACCGCAACTCAAGCAGGCCGAAGCCGCCGTCCAGAGCGCCGAGGCGGCTGTCCGCCAGGCCGAGCTGAATCTGGAGCGCACCACCGTCACCGCCCCGTTTGATTCCCAGGTATTGAGCCGGTCGGTCACAGTCGGGTCTCAGATCAACGCCGGTGAGACCATGGCGCGTCTGGTAGCCACTGACCGCTACTGGGTGGAAGCGACGGTGCCCCTGTCCAGGCTGAGCCGCCTTCAGTTCGGTGGCGATCCGGGTTCGAACGTCCGCATCCGCAACCAATCCGCGTGGGCCGACGGCCAATACCGGGAAGGCCATCTACTGCGCCTGGTCGGGGAGCTGGATGAACAGTCCCGAATGGCCCGGGTTCTGATCACGGTCGATGATCCGCTCGCGCTGTCCGCGTCCAAGAACCGCAAACCGCCCCTGCTGCTCGGCAGCTATGTCAGCAACCGGATCGAGGGACGAACCATCGAGAACGTCGTACGCATCGACCGCGATCTTGTGAGGCGTAACGAGACGGTCTGGGTGATGCAGGACGGGGCGCTGAGCATCCGCGATGTGAACATCGTATTCCGCGATGGCCGGTATGCCTACATCGACCAGGGGCTGAACGATGGCGACCGGGTCGTCAGTAGCGATCTCGCCAGCGTGGTCGAGGGGGCTGCACTGCGGGTTGAGGCCAGCGACTCATGACCGAACCGTCCAACCAGAGCCCCCAACGCCAGGGCTGGGTCGGTCCCCTCGAGTGGATGGCCCGCAATTCCATTGCCGCCAACCTGCTGATGATCCTGCTGATCGGCAGTGGTGTGTGGATGGCCTTCCAGATTCAGAAAGAGGTCTTCCCCGAGGCGCAGCTGGACATCGTTCAGGTCCAGATGAGCTACCCGGGCGCCGCGCCCAGCGAAGTCGAACAGGGCATTCTCCTGCCTGTTGAGGAAGCGGTTCAGGGCATCGAGAGCATCAAGGAGATGACGTCCACCGCCTGGGAGGGCGCGGCCCGCATCCAGCTCGAACTGGTGGCCGACGCCAATCGGATGCAGGCCCTGCAGGACATTGAGCAGGCCGTGGATCGTATCCGCACCTTCCCCCAACAGGCCGAAGAACCCCGGGTAAGCCTGCAGACCCGGACCCGCGACGTCATGGAGCTGGTTCTCTACGGCGACGTCGATATCTGGACGCTGCGCCAGTTGGGCGAACGTGTCCGGGATCGTCTGCTGGGCGAAAACGACATCACCCGCGCGGTCATCAGCGATGTGCCCGAATACCTCACCAGCATTGAGATTCCCCAACGGGAACTGCGCGAACACGGCCTGACGCTCGACGAAGTCGCCACCCTCATCGAACGAAACAGTCAGGACATTCCGGCCGGCCGTATGGCCACCGATCAGGGGGACATCCTGCTGCGGCTTCAGGAGCGCAAGCAGTGGGCGAATGCGCTGGAGCGCATCGTTGTGCGCCGCTCAGAGTCCGGCGCCACCGTCACCCTCGGGGACCTGGCCCGGGTGGAAGACGGTTTCGACGAGGCCGGTTTTCACTCCCGTTTCAACGGTCAGCCGTCGATCGAGATCGAGCTGTTCCGCACCGGCAGCCAATCGCCCCTGGACGTGGCCGCCGCGGGCAGGCGGGTCATGGACGAACTCCGCGACACCCTGCCCGACCGGGTCAAGGTCCGCATCGACGGCAACCGGGCCGAGCATTTCCAGGACCGGATGACGATGCTGCTGGAAAACGGCGTCTTTGCGATTGCCATCGTGCTGGTCATCCTCAGCCTGTTCCTCGAATACCGCCTGGCGTTCTGGATCATGATGGGCATGACCATTTCCTTCGTCGGCAGCATCGTGTTTCTCCCCATGCTCGGGATCAGCATCAACATGATCTCCATGTTCGGTTTCCTGATGGTGCTGGGCATCGTGGTGGACGACGCCATCGTGGTGGGGGAGAACATCTATGAGTACCGGGAACGGGGCATGGACTTCATGAGCGCCGCCATCCAGGGCGCGAAGGACATCGCCGGCCCCGTCACATTCAGCATCCTCACCAACATCGTGGCATTCCTGCCGCTGCTGTTCATACCCGGCGTGACGGGCAATTTCTGGTGGCCGCTGGGTGCTGTGGTGATCGTGGTGCTGGCGATTTCCCTGTTTGAGGCACTGTTCATTCTGCCCGCCCATCTGGGCCACAGCGGCAAAGGCACGGTGACCATTTACGGCGACGCCCTGCATGCCATCCAGCGCGTCTTCTCACGTGGTTTCCAGCGCGTGGTGGATGGCATCTACCGCCCCCTGCTCGACCGTGCACTGCGGTACCGCTACGTCACGCTGACCAGCGCGGTGACCATCATGCTGGTGGTCGGCGCCTACGCCAGCAGCGACCACATGGGCATGATCATGATGCCGGAGGTGCCGGCGGACGAGATCGAAGCCGGCGTAACACTTCCGGTCGGAACCACCACACGACAGGCCGGTGAACTGGCACTGGCCGTCACGGGGACAACGCGCCAGATGCTCGATAACAGCCCGTCACTGCAGCGCAATGTCGAAGGCATTAAAACCAATGTCCGCGGCGAACAGAAGATCGATGTGGAGCTGGTACTCCGGCCCGAAGCCGAACGGGACATGACCGTCAACGCCATCGTCGAGCTCTGGCGCAACCGGATCGGCGATTTCAAGGGCGTGGATCAGATCACCTTCGAGGCGGAACAGGGCCCCGGAAGCTGGCGTGATGACATCAGTGTCGACCTGAGCCACGCCGACATCGACATTCTCGCCACGGCCAGTGACCGACTCGTGCAGGAACTGAAGTCCCTGTCCCAGACTCGAAACGTCAACGACAGCTATACCTCCGGTAAGCCCCAGCTTGATTTCCGCCTGACCGATCAGGCGCACGCGCTCGGCCTGACCGGTGCCGACATCGGTCAGCAGATCCGCGATGCTTTCTATGGATCGCTCGCGCTGCGTCAGCTTCGCGGCACCAACGAGAACGAAATCCGGGTCCGGCTGCCGGAATACCAGCGTCAGGACACGCAGTACCTGGAGAACCTGATCATCCAGACACCCGATGGTGGTGAGGTCCCCCTGATGGACGTGGTGTCGGTCACGGGCAGTGAGGCGTTCCGTTCGATCAGTCGCCGGGACGGGCGCCGGGTGGTCACTGTAGGGACCGATGTGGAACCCAAGAGTGCGACGGTGCAGGTGCTCAACGAGCTGCAGACGAACGTCCTGCCCACGCTGCGGGCCGACTACCCGGGGCTGACCTGGACGTTCCAGGGCGGGCAGGCGGACATGCGCGAATCGACACAGGCCCTGTGGGGTGGCTTCGCAATCGCCATGGGCGTCATCTACGCCCTGCTGGCCGTAGCGTTCAGCAGCTACTTACAGCCGCTCATCGTCATGCTGGCCATCCCCTTCGGTGCCGTAGGCGCCATCATGGGTCATATGGTGCTGGGGCATGACCTGTCGCTGGTCAGTTTCATGGGGATCATTGCCCTGTCTGGGGTGGTGGTGAACGATTCGCTGATCATGGTGGATTACGCCAACCGACGGCGCGGCACCGAAAGCGCGTTCCAGGCGATCTACGAGGCGGGGCTACGACGCTTCCGCCCCATCGTGCTGACCACGCTCACCACGTTCGGCGGACTGACGCCCATCATTCTGGAGACGTCGCTGCAGGCGGCCTACCTGATCCCCATGGCGGTGTCTCTGGGCTTCGGCATCGTGTTCGCGACGGCGTTGATCCTGTTCCTCGTACCCTGTTTCTATCTGGTGCTGGAGGATGGGCTTCGACTGACCCGTTGGATGCATCATGGACCAGAGGGCCAACGGGGGCACTCTCAGGGTTAGCGTTCCGTCAAGGGGCCTGTGTCGATCGGCGTGGCGACCGTACCGGCCTAATAGACCAGTTCCTGCGTCGAGTCTTCAAAGATCCGGTGGTAGGTGCCATCCAGAACCAGCTCGGAAATGGCCACATTGAACAACGCCATGAGCCGCGCACCCTGGCGCGTTAAATGGAAACGATAGGCCAACCGCCGGCCGCCGAACTCGTCCCCGATGTTCAACTGCTCGGACAGGTCCCGGCGCGCCAGCAACGCCATTACATCCTGACGGTACTCAATGGTCGCGTCGATTCGTCCATAGAGCAGCTTATCCACGTTCTGCTGAAACGATCTGGCTTCCTCAAGCTCAATGGACGGGTCGTTACGCAACTCAGATGGGTAGAAGCGCCCCCGGACCACCCCGACCGTTTTACCAGCAAGACCGCGGATGCCGTCAATGCGCGAAGCGCCTTTCGCGGTGACCAGAACGAAACCATGAGTTCGGGCCACGGGCATGCCCGTCATACCAGGCTGAGTCCGATCGCCGACAATCTCAGGAAACAGCACCTCGGCTTCTCCATCAGCAAACATCTTGTTTGCCCTCGCCCACGCATTAATCACGTAGAGCTCGCAAGGCGTTCCCATGGCTTCAACCCGATCAAGCACGGTCCGGGTCCAATCGAGATTAGCCTGCGTCAGCGCCTCATCGCTGGTCGGCCCTACCACGACGTCACACGCCCCGGGCAACGACTGACCTCGGGCCCCCAGGCTGACAACAAAAAGCATGGCGGCGACCGCCATGCGAACAGCAGGAGCACGCATTCACAACGCCTCTCATACAAAACCGACCAATCTACAGCGTAGCAACGGTCGCGGGTATTGAGTAGCGGAGGCCGAAGAGCCAGTCTCACAACGGCCCCAAAGGACAGTCGCGATCACAAAACCACTAACAATATGAAAAATCGATTATTCGACTTGAAAAAGCAACTCAGAGGAGGGGGCTTGGCCGGATCATCGTTTTTGGTTGACGGGGCGAAAAGGCGCTCTGGAATACACCAGAGCGCCTTTTGCTATCGCCTTTGAGAAAACGTCCTTCCGGGAGTCATCCGTCAAGATCGAAGCGATCCGCGTTCATGACCTTCACCCAAGCGGCAATAAAATCGTTGATGAATTTCTCCTGATTGTCGTCCTGGGCATAGACCTCAGCATAAGACCGAAGAATGGAGTTGGAGCCGAACACGAGATCGACCCGCGTCGCCGTCCACTTCGTCTTGCCGGAGGCACGATCGACCACCTCATACTGGTTATACCCTTTGGGTTCCCAGCTGTTGGCCATGTCGGTCAGGTTCACGAAGAAATCATTCGTGAGCTGCCCTTCCCGATTCGTGAACACGCCCTCTTTGGCGCCACCAAAGTTAGCGCCCAGAACGCGCATACCGCCAAGGAGCACGGTCATTTCAGGTGCCGTCAGTCCCATTAGCTGAGCGCGGTCCAGCATGAGTTTCTCAGGCGACACGGAATAGTCTTTCTTAAGCCAGTTTCGGAACGCGTCGTGAACCGGTTCCAGCCATTCGAAGGACTCCGCGTCCGTCATTTCATCTGTGGCATCACCACGACCAGGCTCAAACGGCACAGAGACTGGGTGACCCGCCGCAGCCGCTGCTTTTTCAATGCCAACGTTACCGGCAAGAACAATCACGTCAGCCAAGCTGGCGTCAGAGTTCGCGGCGATCCCTTCCAGCACGTCCAACACCTTTTGCAGGCGTTTTGGCTCGTTGCCTTCCCAGTCTTTTTGGGGCGCAAGGCGAATGCGCGCGCCATTGGCACCGCCACGCATGTCAGAACCACGGAAAGTCCGCGCGCTGTCCCAGGCTGTTGCGACGAGTTCGGCAACACTCAGGCCACTGTTGGCGATCTGAGTCTTGATGCCCCCTACGTCATAACGCGTGTTACCGACCGGAATGGGATCCTGCCAGATCAAATCTTCCTTGGGTACTTCCGGACCGATGTAACGATCTTTTGGCCCCATGTCCCTGTGGGTCAGCTTGAACCATGCCCGAGCAAAGGCATCCTCGAATTCTTCCGGGTTGTCGCGGAACCTCTCAGAAATTTTCCGATAGGATGGGTCGACCTTCATCGCCATATCGGCATCAGTCATCATGGGCATGCGTCGGATCGACGGGTCTTCCACGTCTACCGGCATATCCTCTTCCTTGATGTTCTTTGGTTGCCACTGGTTGGCGCCAGCCGGACTCTTTGTCAACTCCCATTCATAGTCAAGCAGTATCGCAAAATAACCATGATCCCACTGGGTCGGGTTGGTCGTCCAAGCACCTTCCAGACCGCTCGTCACAGCATCGCGACCGATACCACGCGCACCTTTCATGTTCCAGCCGAGCCCCTGCTCAGCAATGTCCGCCGCTTCCGGTTCAGGACCGACTTTCTCGGCATCACCATTACCATGGCATTTACCAACTGTATGGCCACCGGCAGTCAGTGCCACGGTCTCCTCATCGTCCATCGCCATCCGCGCGAAAGTCTCGCGCACATCATGGGCGGTTTTCTGGGGATCGGGGACACCGTCAACGCCTTCCGGGTTCACGTATATGAGCCCCATCATAACGGCGGCGAGGGGATCTTCCAGGTCCCGCTCTCCAGAATAGCGACTCTTCTCATTATCACTCGTCGCCAGCCATTCCTCCTCGGCACCCCAATAGATATCGTCTTCCGGGTGCCAGATGTCTTCGCGGCCAAAGGCAAAACCAAACGTTTTAAAGCCCATCGACTCGTAGGCCACATTCCCAGCCAGCACGATCAAATCAGCCCAGCTGATCTGATTCCCATACTTTTTCTTGATCGGCCAAAGCAAACGCCGCGCCTTATCAAGATTCCCGTTGTCTGGCCAGGAGTTAATCGGAGCAAACCGCTGGTTGCCCGTTCCGGCACCGCCGCGACCGTCCGCTACCCGGTAGGTACCAGCGGCGTGCCATGCCATACGAATCATCAGACCGCCATAATGCCCCCAGTCAGCTGGCCACCAGTCCTGACTGTCGGTCATCAGGTCAGTCAGGTCTTTCTTGAGCGCATCCACATCCAGTTTTTTCAGTTCTTCGCGATAGTCGAAATCTTGACCCATCGGGTCGGATTTTCGGTCGTGCTGATGCAGAATTTCCAGACGGAGATTGTCAGGCCACCAACTCATGTTCGTCCGATCTGCGCTGGTATTGCCGCCATGCATCACCGGGCACTTTCCTGCGCCTGTGTTGTTGCCACTCATTCAGTCTCTCCTGCTATCTCTCGATCATTTAAAGTGAGCGCCCAGGAGTCTGCGCGGTAGAAATCGTGCCAGGCGAGATCGTCCCACTGCGAGGCCATTTTGACGGTCATTTGAGGCGCATCGTGGTTCTATGTAACGACAATGAGCGCTCAAAAGGGACCGCATTGGGGCGATCGCAGCGGTGCGACTTTCTACCGCGCAGACTCCTCGGCACCCCAATAGCGTAGATCAACTAACCCGCGCCTGCCTCATTTGCTTTTTCTAATAAACTCATAGGGTGAGTCAGCTATTGAATGCCTCACAGCCTACAGATTCGACCGTTTCAAATGTCCTGCATGGGAAGTCTCTTCCGGCTCATTCGCCAACTGGAGACACAAAGCCGTCAGGCTTCACCGCAAGGACAGAGCATGGCAACTGGTCCAGGATCGCCTCCGCCGTATTGCCGATGATCAGCCCACGAATCCCGGTGCGCGCCACCGTTCCCATGATGACGAGATCTGCCCCAATGGCCCTCGCCTGTTCCGGAACGACCGTGCGCGCAGCGCCTTTGGGTAACTGCACACGCGGGGACAGGTACTGGTAGGACTCTTCACCGACTTGCTGGCGCAGCTGGTGGGTCAGCGCTTCCATCCCCGCGTGATGTCGAGCCCGTTCGGCCTCCAGCATTTTTACCTCGGCCACTTCGGGATCGTCCGTCCACATGGAGGCAAAACCGGTCTCCGGCGCATCCCACGCGTGGACGATGTGCAGTTGTGCAAAGTCCGATAGCGATATGGACGCGCCAAGGCTAACGATCTGTTCATTCAGGGAGCGGTTCTTGGCGTCCGACTCCGCCACATGGCCACCGTCCGGCGGATCAAAATCCACTGCCGCCATAATGTTCGAATAGTTGGTTTTCTCATCCGCCCGCATCATCCAGACGGGGCAGGGGCATTTGCGCAACAGGTGCATGTCATCGCTGCCGAACAGACGCTCGCTCCAGTTCGGGTTTTCGGCTGCCTTCATCACGAGGTCGTAACCGTCGCGTAACACCGCCCGGATGACTTCCAGGAACGGGGTACCGAACAGAATCTGGATTTCCACGTCGGAGCCACCACCGGCCGACTCAACCAACGATTCCAGCTCCTCACTCCGGTTCGTAACCAGCCGGTCCCTCAGATCATCCACCGACGGCGCCCCGGGGAGTCCGCCAGCACTCAGTATCCACTCCGGAACGACCTCCACAACCGTCAGTCCGGCCTGGTTGCTCTTCGCGAACGAGACGGCCCGGACAATGGCATCGGACTGAGGCACCGATGACTGAGCCACGTACAGGATGTTCTTGAAACGCTTCATAACGCTCTCCCTGTTTCTGGGGCCACGCTGCCGTCGAGTTCCGACAGCAGCCACTCGGACGCTTCTTTGGCCGCATCAGCATACGGAATCAACACCAGATCAACGCCCGCATCGCGAAGATCCTGTGCATGCCGTTCGCTTGACGTGGCAATGGCGACCCGCCCCGGATAATTCGACTGCTTAAGACCATGCAACAGCATCCGATTGATGGTCTGGTCACGAACCGTGCTGACCACCCAACGGGTGTGTTCAAGCGGCAATGTCGCGACAAACTCCGGATCCTCCGCATCCCCATAGTGGACGTAATAACCATCACGATCATGCTTTAGAACGGTTGTCGGGTCGAAGTCCACCACCAGAAGCCGGCATCCGCGATCCCTCAGGTTGGCCGCCAGAGCCGCCCCATAACGCCCCAGCCCCACCAGCAGGATATCGACACCCTCTTTGATATCGAACGGCGCATCGAGTTCCCGGTGGGGCACCCGGCGCTCGAAAAGGGTCAGCCACGGTGCAAGGCGCTCGTAGATCGCGTGCGAGTAGAGAATCATGTAGGTGGAGACGCTGATCGTGATCAGCCCGACCAGCGTGATCAGCCCCACGGTTTCCTGCTCAAGGTGGCCAAGACTCAGACCAAGGGCTGCGAGAATCAGAGAGAATTCGCTGATCTGAGCGACCGTCAGCCCGGCGAGAAACCCGGTTCGTTTGCGGTACCCCATCACGCCCATGATGGCCATGACGATCAGAGGATTCCCCACCAGCACAAAGACCGAGAGCACGATGGCCGAACCGACCTGAGCCCCGAGTGAACTGAGGTTCAGCGTCGCCCCCAGCTCAATGAAGAAGAACAGCAGCAGAAAATCCCGCAGACTGACAAGGCGGGCCGCCACCTGCTCACGGTAGGGAGTGGATGCGATGGACACTCCGGCGAGAAAGGCCCCAACTTCACGACTGAACCCGAGCGCATCACCCGCAACGGCGCCCAGTACGGCCCACGCAATCGCAAAGAGCATCAACAGTTCGGATGAATGCGCCAGCCGGTGCAGCACCTTGGGGAGCACGTAGCGCATCAGCAACGCGACGGCGACGAGCATGAAGGCCCCTTTAACGAGAACCTGCAGGGCTTCCCAGCCGAGATCGACGTCATCACCGCCCTGCCCGAAAGCGGTGAGACCGATCATGACCAGCACCACCACGATGTCCTGAACGATCAGGAACCCGACCGCGATGCGGCCATGCAGCGAGTCCACTTCGCGCTTGTCCGTCAGCAGCTTGACGATGATGATGGTGCTGGAGAAGGTCAGCGCGACGGCCACGTACAGGGCCGTGACGGGCGCCATGCCGAGCGTGATCGCAATCAGGTAGCCGATCACGGAGGTGAACACAACCTGCCCGAGACCCGACGCCAGGGCAACCGGCCCGACGGTCCGGATGATGTGGAGGTCGAGCTTGAGCCCGACGATGAACAACAGCAGCGCGATGCCGAGTCTCGCAAACAGCTCGACTTCACTGCTGTGAGCCACCATGCCGGATACCGATGGCCCGAGCAGAATCCCAACCGCGATAAAGGCAACGATCAATGGCTGGCGCAGCCGCTGAGCGATACCGCCCCCGATGACCGCCAGACCCAGAATGATCCCGATCTGTACGAAGGTGTTTTCGAACATCGAGAAAGTGCCTCACGTCCGCTGCAAACCACTCCCCGCCAAGCTTAGCCGCTTCACATTCCAGTGGTCACCTTTTTTCGGAGAGAAAATCGGGAGCGGAGGGTATCCTCCCCGGCCACGGTGGCGTAGCCTCTGTCCAAAAGCACCAGCAGTGAGACCCCTTATGAGCAACAACGACCTGAATGACGTACTTGGCTGGAGCGCCGAAGAGCGGTTCGACTTTTTCCTGGATCAGGTGGTTGAGGAGAAGGAAATCTGGATCCTCGTGAATGACGAGAATCAGTTCCTGAAGCTCTATTCCGAGGAAGACGGCCTGGAATACCTGCCGGTCTGGCCACGCGCCGAGTTCGCCGCCGACTATTCCAGCGACACGGATGAGTTGCAGCCCAAAAGCGTTCCGCTGCCCCAGTTCCTGAAAAAGTGGGTTCCGGGGCTGACAAAAGACGGGCTGGAAGTCGGCGTCTTCCCCGGCGCGGACGATACCCTGTGGGTCACCGGGCCGGCGGAGCTGGAAAGCGACCTTCAGGAGGCGCTCTCCGCCGCTTTCTGAGCGCCGCCAGCGGTCTGGTTACGGTTCGTCGTCCAGTGCGAACCGGACGGCCTGGTCGGCGTGGATCGCCGTCGTGTCATAAAGCGGCACGTCGGTATCCGCCCCCTGAATCAGCAGGCCGATTTCCGTACACCCGAGGATGACACCCTGGGCACCGGCGTCGGACAGTGATTGGACCACGTCCAGATAGGCGGATTTGGACTCCGGGTTCACCGTGCCGAGACACAGCTCCTCGTAAATCACCCGGTGAACCAGCGCCCGCTGGGCCTCATCCGGGACCAACACCCGAATCCCCCGCTCTTCCAGGCGCTCCCGGTAGAACGCCTGCTCCATCGTGAACGCTGTTCCCAGCAGGCCAACGCAGGTCACCTCGTCCTGATGCAGCACGTTGGCCGTGGCATCGGCGATATGCAGCAAAGGCACATCCACCGCATCACCGATGGCCGGCGCTACCTTGTGCATGGTGTTGGTACAAAGCACGAGAAAGTCCGCACCGGCGGAGACGACGGACCGTGCCGCCGAGGACAGAATATCCGCCGTCGCGTCCCAGTCCCCACGATGCTGCAGGGCTTCCATTTCCGCAAAATCCACGCTGTAGAGAACACTCTTTGCCGAATGCAATCCACCCAAATGGTCGCGGACACCCTCGTTAATCAACCGGTAGTAGGTCTGGGTCGACTCCCAGCTCATGCCACCGATCAGGCCGATGGTCTTCATAATGACCCTCCCTGTTTGTGTTGTTTGCGGGTTCAGGAACCATGACTGTCAATCACACGCACGGCCACACTGGTGTGCTGTACGCCGCTCTCGCTCTTGTGTTTTGAGCCAAAGACATGAAGCCACTCCCCCTTGACCAACGTCAGATCCCCCTGGCCGGTCATCTGGCCATTGTGCGTGCGGAACGCGCCGGCGTACCCGAACCGGACGGTCTGCGGGGCGTCTCTGACCCCCTCAAGGGCATAGCCCATCGAAAACCCCGCCACGGATAGAAAGCCCGTCTCTTCCGGCGAGACAGTCACAGTGACGCGACGGGATTGGTCCAGAAAGTCGGGCAGGACACCCGACGGACCCACTTCCGGACCGGTCGCCCGACACCCACAGTAGCGGATATCCAGAAGCAGCGGTTTACTGGCGCGGAACGCCGCGAGGTCACGCGGATCCGCCTGCAGATGCCCCGCGCTCATCAACAGAACCAGTAGAACGGACGAGAGAAGACGGTTGGACAGCCATCCTGGCACAGGACCTCCTTGTTCGACATGAGCATCATGAGACTCGCCAGCATAGCAAACAACAGCAATGCCCCGCCCCGTTGCATCGCCGCTCAGTTGCCGTCACCGGCGATCTGGCGGCCTGTCGCCTGATGGAGGCCTAATCGTCCGCAGACCCGACTCCGGGAAACGCCTCCAGCGAGTCGACCGCCTGCTTACATACCCGCCATGCCAGCCGCCTCAACTCGTTTGGCGATCCAGTCCCGTTTGTGCCATGGGTGGACGCCGGCATCCGCAGACACCCCACACTCACATCGGATCCTGGGCGCCCCGGTTATAAGCCCAGCGCCCCCCGCCTCAGCCAGTCGTGTACAAACGCCAGCTTGTGCCGCGCATGCTCGGATAGCACGAACGGATACAGGTCGGACAACCCCATGGAGCGGGCCGCCTCGGTCTGGGCCCAGTTGGGAATCGCATTGGGAATCGACGGATCCGGCGCCAGCGCCGTCATGGCACAGGAGCGGCAGAAGTGCCCTTCTTTGGGGGCAATCCAGTTACACCCGATCCGGTCCCGGTTGGCACAAAACGGCGGCGTCGGCAGAAACGACCGGGCCTGGGGGTCATAGGCGACGGGTGTGCCGTTGGCCGTCGCGAGGTTGTCAAAGTAGAGAGCCCCGGAGCCGACCGGGTTCGTGAAAACACGCATTCGGGCGACTCCGTGAACGAAGGATGGTCACTGCCATCATGTGGGTCTCCGGGACTCGAAGCAAGTCACCCGGCAGCCGGACGTCACACAACCGCTATACCGATCACGGCAGAATCACCAGATGATTGGGCAGTTCGTTGCGCTCGTGAGTCGCCGGTATGTGCTCTTTCAGGAGCGTGCCGCAGGCGGCAATGCAGTCCAGAAACCCCTGCCGGGTCTGGCCCTGGCGCACCTTCGCCGTAAAGTCCGCCACGATGTCTTCCCATACTTTATTGTCCAGAACATCGGCAATGCCCTGGTCCACCAGAATCTCCACATAGCGTTCGGCTTCTGAGACGAAGATCAGCACGCCGGTATCGCCTCTGGTGTGGTGCAGGTTCTGCTCCAGAAACTGCCGCCGCGCCAGATTGGAAGCGCGCCATTGCCGCACCTGCCAGGGAATCAGGCGGGTATTGATGGCCGGGATTCGAAACAGCAGGCTGAGCAGGATGAACGTGCTCCACTGCACCAGCAACAGCATGTCAGCACTGAGCCAACTGCCGAGGTAGTTGGCCATCCCCGGCACCAGCAGCGCCAGGATGCCCGCCCAGACCAGCGGGATATAGCTGTAGTTGTCGGACTGGGCCGTCAGCACGGTCACCAGTTCGGCATCGGTTTCCCGTTCCACCTCGTTAATGGCGGCGGTAACGGCTTCCTGATCGCTCTTGCTCAGTAGTGTCATGATTCTGTGACTCTCAATGTCAGGTATCGGGATTCAGCTCGGGTGCGGCGCTACCAGCCACCGGAGGCACCACCGCCGCCGAAGCCGCCTCCGCCGCCGCCAAAACCGCCACCGCCGAAGCCTCCGCCACCGCGGCCGCCCATCAGGCCGCCAAGCAACACCGCGCCCAGCAGAGCCGCGCCCCCTCGCCCGCCGCGGCCACCGCGACTACCGATCACGAATATCACCGACATGATAAGGATAAAGAACAGCCCCACCACGCCGGCATTGGGCTTCTCCTGCACCGGACGGGAAGGCTGATTCTGGGGAACCGCCATGGGCTCGCCGCCGAGGACCTGAATCATGGCGGCGGCGCCATTGACGATCCCGGCCTGGAAATCGCCCTGACGGAACGCCGGGGTGATCACGCGATTGATGATGACCGACGAGTCCGCATCGGTGAGCTTCCCTTCCAGGCCATAACCCACTTCGATGCGGATCTTGCGTTCCTCTTTGGCCACGATCAGCAGGGCGCCGTTGTCCACACCCTCCTGACCGATCCCCCAGTGCCGGCCCAACTGATAGCCATAGTCTTCAATCGCAAACCCCTGAAGGTTCGGCAGGGTGACCACCACAACCTGTTCCGTGCTGGCCTGCTCATGGGCCTGGAGCATCTGGCTGAGACGTGCTTCCACCTTCTGGGGAAGCATGTCCGCCCGGTCCACCACCCGGCCGGTCAACTCCGGAAAATCCGGCGTCGACTGGCCCCAGACCATGGCCGGGACGAGCAGCAGTAGCGCCAGCAGGACTCGTGGTTGGAAACGCATTGCCATCAGAATTCCACCGCGGGCGCGTCGTCGGCATTCTCGGTGGTGGCCTCAAAGTTGGCGCGGGGCTCCAGATCGCTGTACAGAATGCTGTGCCAGATCCGGCCCGGGAAGGTGCGCAGTTCCGTGTTGTAGCGCTGCACCGCCTGAATGAAATCGCGACGCGCGACGGCGATACGATTCTCCGTCCCTTCGAGCTGCGACTGCAGGGCCAGGAAGTTCTGGTTTGATTTCAGGTCCGGATACCGCTCGGACACCGCCATCAACCGGCTCAGGGCACTACTCAGCTCCCCCTGGGCCTGCTGGAACTGCTTCAGCTTTTGCGGATTGTTGAGAATGCTCTCGTCCACCTGGATCGATGTGGCTTTGGAGCGTGCCTCAATCACCGCCGTCAGGGTCTCCTGCTCCTGGGACGCGAAGCCCTTGACGGTTTCCACCAGATTCGGGATCAGGTCGGCACGACGCTGGTACTGGTTCTCCACCTGAGCCCAGGCCGCGGTGACCTCCTCATCGTAGGTGGGGATGTTGTTGATTCCACAGCCGCTGAGGAACAGAACCAGCGCCATCAGCGACGACAGCTGCCAGAAAGTCCGATGTTGAAACGGTGTTCGAAGGATTCCCATGGTGCTCTGCCCCGAAGGTGTTTGCGTTGAAAAAGAAAATGCCCGGCCCGCAGACGGGGGCATTAAACTACCACTTTTTATTGGGCCAGAGCGGCGGTTTTCAAGGCCACCAGCGGCTTACGCGGCAACTTTCAGGCGTTTCTGCCGCCACTCACGTTCCGCCATCGTCCTGCGTTTTACCGGCTTGCTTTCGCGTGCACGGAGCGGCCTGGGCCATTTGTTTCGATGCCGTAGTCCCGCTCTACCCTGGCAACCCGAACCTTGAACTCCGAGTACCAGACCTTGTGACCGAGCCTTTGCGCCTCTTGTGTGCTGCTTCCAATTTCTGATGGCCTCAAGTCTGTAGTGGCAAGTGCACGGATCTTTCATACTTAAAAAGTTGTCGTATTCGCTGGAAATGCCATAGTGGTATTACGTGGTCGAACTCGCGCCACCGGCATAGCCACGCCTGATCTTGTAGCCCGATATCCAGGGAGAAAGGAAATGCTCATCGTTCGCGCTCTTCGCACCGCCACTATGCTACTGGCACTTGGCGTTATCGTCTCAGGCCCGCTATCAGCTCAGCAGAAAAAACCAGCCAGCACTCTCTTCGAAAATGTTCGCATCTTCAATGGCACTGATTCGGAACTCTCGCCGCCTTCTAACGTGCTGGTGAGAGGCAATGTTATTGAGGCTATATCGACCGATCCCATTGCCACGGACAAAAGCGTGCGCACCACGGTGATCGCCGGCAATGGCCGTACACTGATGCCGGGGCTGATCGACGCCCACGTTCACATCATCATGTCGTCAATTCCACTCATGGTCATGATGAGGGCCGATCCAAATTACATCACGCTGGTCAGCGGTCAGGCCGCCGAGGGCATGCTGATGCGCGGTTTCACCTCGGTGCGCGATTTGGCGGGGCCGACCTTTGGGCTCAAGCTGGCCATCGACCGGGGCGTTATTTCCGGGCCGCGCATCTGGCCGTCGGGCGCCATGATCACACAGACCTCGGGGCACGGAGACTACCGCACGGTCTACGACATACCCCGCGGTAATAATGATTCGCTGCATTTCACGGAACAGCGGGGCTTTTCCGCCATTGCGGATGGGCGGGCCGAGGTACTGCGACGGGTGCGCGAACAGCTTATGCAGGGCGCAAGCCAGATCAAGCTGGCCGCAGGCGGCGGTGTTGCATCGGACTACGATCCGCTCGATGTCAGCCAGTACACCGAAGATGAGCTGCGTGCCGCTGTCGAGGCCGCGGAGGACTGGGGCACTTATGTCACGGTTCACGCCTACACCCCGGATGCGGTGAAAACAGCCATCAAAGCCGGCGTGAAGGTGATCGACCACGGTCAACTGCTGGACGATGAGACCGTCAGAATGATGGCCAAGCAAGCCATATGGTGGAGCATGCAACCATTCCTCGACGACGAGGATTCTGTTCCCTTTCCTGAAGGTTCAGCCAACCGCGCCAAGCAGATTGAAATGACCACGGGCACCGATACCGCCTACAAGCTGGCAAAGAAACACGGTGTCAAACTGGCATGGGGCACGGATACGTTGTTTGACCCGCAACTGGCGACACGGCAAGGTGCGCAACTGGTTAAGATGAAGCGCTGGTTTGAGCCGGCTGAAATACTGAAAATGGCAACGTATGACAACGCGCAGCTTCTGGCTCTGTCGGGTAACCGCAGCCCCTACAAGGGCAAACTCGGTGTAGTGGAAGTAGGCGCACTCGCCGACCTGCTACTGATCGAAGGCGATCCGCTGGCTGACATCGATCTGATCGGGGACTCGGAAAACATGGCTGTCATCATGAAGGACGGGCGGATATTCAAGAACGCTGACGCTGAGTAGTTAAAAACTCGGCGGTCTCCAACCCATGGCTGGGTCTTTTCCTGTTTTCTTGGCAAGCCGCCGTTTAACCGACCACTGCCGGGCCCTGATGCGCCCCATAAAAGGGTGTCCGAAAGTTCCGGACTGTATAATCCCTCCGGACGGACTCCGTACCCAGGAAGCCGGGTTGGGTTGCAGCCAACTCAACCATCCTGTCTGCCATTTCCTCGTAACCATTGTCGCCCTCGGTGCAGTGGCTACTGAAAATGACCGCGTAATACGGTGGCTCAGGAGTTTTGGCTATCTCTGAGATAGATCCCTCTATGCATTTAACGCGGAGCACAGCGGTGGGCCATCAGGGAAGGCTGGGGAGACCCCTGCCACCCTCCGTTTGTAGAGCATAAAGCGATTGGCCTGCCATTAGCACCCAAACCCCGTCCTGCTCCTGAACAGAGGTGATAAATTCGCGATCACCGATGACTTCTACGTTCATTCAAACACTTGATGCGTTGTCGACGACGAAACGTAATGCAGGGCTTTGCGGCAATTTTTGAGCCGCGAAGCGTTGGAAAAATTGTCCGGCAACAGCGGTTGGTTACGCATTATTCGTAGTGGCTCCAGAGCCTAAGAACTTTCACCACTCGCTCATCCTCGAGCACTTGGTAAACCAGACGATGCTGAATATTGATGCGGCGTGAATAGGCCCCCGCCAGATCGCCAATGAGCTTCTCGAACGGAGGCGGCTTGAGGTATGGATCTTCCGCTATCAGCGCTAACAGTTCCTGGGCGTTTGGTTTAAGGCCGCTGGAGGACAACTTCTTTGCATCTTTCTGGGCTTGTTTGGTGTAAACCAACTTCCATGTCACCAGTCCAGCTCCTCATCGCATTCATCCACGGGGGTTTCCATTCCCTCACGAATAGACTCCCGCATACCCGGTACAGAAAGAAGGTAAAGCGTTTCCTGAATGGCCGACCAGTCCTCCTCGGATACCAGAACGGCTTTGTTCCGCTTACCCATGATGACGATTGGTTGGTGGGACTCGGCGGTCTCGTCAATCAACCGATAAAGGTTACTGCGCGCCTCAGTAGCTGTGATTCCGGTCATGACGCACCTTTTGCGTGTCTAACTTTTAATCGAGTGTACGCTTATAGGTACGTACGTCAAGACGAACGTTCTGCATGACGCAGAGCTAACGTGCGCCGCTTGCGGCGTCACCGTTAAGCGCCTTGCTAGCAGCATCAGCTTCCAGGCGCTCAACCAGCCAGACCCTGATAATCGACTGCCTGGTAACACCTATTCGTGCGGCTTCCCGATCCAACGCCTCGACAACCCAGGATGGAAAATCAACGTTGATCCGCTTCTGTTCCCGATTCACCCGACGCGCTGTCGAAAGGTCCAGATCACGCGCCGGTCTGGAGCCGCGAAGCGGCGAAAAATCGATCGCTGTGCAGCCGATTGTTAAACCCTTTGGCGTACGGTATCCTGACCATGCTCAACATCCTGTACAGGAGCAACCTTATGGATGCCATTAGCTACACAGCCGCTAGAAGCAATCTAGCAAAAACCATGGAACAGGTCTGTGAAGACCATTCCCCCGTGATCATCACCCGGAGCAAGTCGCAGTCAGTGGTCATGATCTCACTGGAGGACTACGAGGCGCTGCAAGAAACTGCATACCTTCTGCGCGCACCCAAAAACGCGCGGCGTTTGCTGGAATCCGTTGCCGAGCTGGAGCAAGACGGTGGTCAAGAAAAGGAACTTCTTGAATGAAACTCATCTTCTCCGAGAACGCCTGGGAAGACTATCTGTACTGGCAAAAAACCGACAAAAAGATCCTTAGCCGAATCAACAAGCTGATCAAAGAGACCAAACGAGAACCGTTCGAAGGTGTTGGCAAACCGGAGCCCCTCAAACACAGCCTCGCCGGGTACTGGTCTCGCCGAATCAATGAGGAACACCGAATGGTGTACAAGGTCACGGATGACGCCTTACTTATCGCCCAGGTTCGATATCACTACTGATTTAACGCCGCCAGCATGCGCGGCTACGGAATGGAGGCGAAGCCGCAATGTAGTAGCCATCGCCGTGCTTGGCATGGTTAGGAACTGCCGGTGGCCCCGCCATTACGTCAGATCCTGATAAGGATTATAAGCGACTTCCCAGTAATGCCCTTCCGGGTCTTGGAAATAACCGGAGTAGCCACCCCAGAAAACCTCTACCGCTGGTTTGATAAGTTGAGCTCCGGCTGATACTGCCTGACTAAGGACAGCGTCAACTTCCGACTTACTCGCAACATTATGGGCCAACGTGATGCCGGAAAAACCGGCCTGAGTGGGAACGGGTAATCCAATGTCCTTAGCCAACTCCTCCCAAGGATAGAGCGCTAACCAGGTTCCTTCCAGACTGAAAAAGGATATATTGCCGCCTTCAAAGTCACTCTTTGGCAGGCCGAGACCTTCGCCATAGAAACGGGTGGCCCTATCCAAGTCCTCCACACCAAGCGTGACAATGCTGATTTTCGGTTTCATGATTCCCTTCCTAACGTGAAGACTTACGCGCCGGCTTGGAGGCGCGCCGCCTCGGCGCCGAGCTACTTGGCACTACCTGCACCGGCGTCGCCTTCAGCAAGTGGTTAGGCATCTACTACTCTTCCGGTGCGTATGTTGAGGGTGTGCAATACACGATGGGAAGACCTGTTAGATTCCGAATGTACTCCAAATACTTGTGGTCGGCAGATGCAGGCTCGGACGGTCCGGCCACCACGAACCTCAATTGACGCGGATTACAGGAAAGCCGATATCCGTAATACAGGAGCTGCCCCAACGCTTCACGCACGCACGTCACTGGGGAAGGGGACGACTTTACTTCGACCAGTATCGTCTTCGCATCTAACCAAACGGCCAGATCTATGTAGTTGTGTTCCTGCTCCACCGCGGCGCTCCCGTAAAGGGCCTCCAGGCGCTTCCGGAGAGCATTTTGTAAGTGGTTATGCGTGCGCGACATGATGTATTGGCCACGTGACCGTGCCTCAATGCTTCCTGTTGGCTTGTCGGCAGCCAACTCTCCCGCATTGGTGTCGGTTCCGGCTTCAACGGAGGTTCTGTAAGCCTCAAAGATGTTTTCTATGTGATCCCGATCAGTGAGGCGGTGGACCGTTTTCCCGTAGCCATACGGGAATTCGATATGCTCTTGCTCTGCCAGGAAATCGACGGCAATTGTATGCCCCAATTCCTTAATACGACAGTACGATGGTAGGTCTTGTCCCCGCACCACGGCATACCGTGCGATCACCAGTCTTGGACGACTTCCTGAGGGTGCACTGTGCGCCTTGAGTGCAACTAGATCGCCTGGACGCAAGGCCAAAAACTTGGCAAGAGTCGATTTTGCGTCCCCGCTTTCCTCTGGCATCCGCTGCTCAAGTTCAGAGCGAAGGCTTTCTTCATCCATTCCGACGAGGTCAGACAGATCAAATTCCGATGCGAATCCGGTACTGACAACTTCGTTCTCAAGCATGAGTGGGAGCATGTCGTCCGTGCGCCCGTACTTCGTCCCGATTATGTAATAGCTTGGTTCTAGTTTAGTCACGTCGGTACCGTCCCGCTCTGATCCCGATTCCGGTCCTCACTGGACTCATGTTGCCTCGTCGCTAGGCCTAACGCTTGGGCTAAGCGGCCGATTTGGAGGCGCACCACGCCGGAAAAGCGGTGGAGTTCCCCCAAAAAAGTGGACACGCTCCATCACTGAGCCCCCTCGAACTCCAGCGGCGTCCTGTAACCAAGGCTGCTGTGGAGTCGTCGGGTATTATAAAAGCCTTCAATATACCGATTTATATGTTTCCGTAATTGTCGCATCGTCACGAAGCTAGGGAACCTCTGAAAAAGCCCTTGGATTTGCGACAATAGCACCAGAGTCACCAACCGGGAAGGTCGCTACCCCATGAGCCAGATCAGCTTTGCCGAA
>NZ_QEKQ01000003.1:0-276941 GCF_003096655.1 Tamilnaduibacter salinus
GATGAACAAATAGACTGGGGATTTATCGCTGAAATCGGCTCATCTCCGGATAGAGACCGGGAATCGGTGTTCAAGCCCGGTTATTCAGAGGTTCCCTAATCAGATCTTCAAGCCTGTCACTTGGGCGACCGGTGTAATCGAGGGGTTGCGACTGCTCAAATTTAAGGAGGAGACGGTCATCTTTCACTTCGCTAGATTTAACGTTGTGAAAAGCACCAGCTAAACCTCCTTCCTCCAAAAGTCGCTTCCTGCTGATGCCAAAGCGAGTCAAATCATCTGCGTAAAAATTGAGCACCAGACAAATCTTCTTCTCACCGGCATCCTGCATGAAGTCAATTCTCTCAATTTCGACAAACCGCTCTTGGCACGAATGAGCGGACGCCCATAGGCGATGGCCTTGTAGAATTTGAGGATGAATATTTTTTAAATCGAAAACTTTCTCTCTATTTGGAAGCCCAGCACCCATAAAAGCTGTTTTGAAATCATCGAAAATATTTACCTGACTTCCTCTAGACCGAAACGCCTTCAAGAATGAGTCATCAAATTCTTGTCCATTCGGATGAACACCTTCCTGTATACCGTGCTGCGCTTTTCCGTATTCAAACTTTACCTCTTTGAAAAGCACAAATGCCTTCACTAGATTCAGTAATGCGTAATAGACAAGAAGAGGCTTTGATGAAACTTCATGTGCAGACTGATAGGCCCGATAAAAGTCTTCTGCCTGCTCGACAAACGAGTTGGCTTGATGTTTGGCATTGTCGTCCTCTATCTCCGTTAAGGCACCCCGAATAACAGACCATGGGTTGGTAGCAAATACTCTTGTCTGGAGACCAAAACGTCTTTCACCTTTGACTACTGGGTGACGAGTGTACGAGGTGGGCCTTTGTTTTACTTGAAGTATATTTCCGTCTCGCTGGGGTCTAACGTTAGACATTCAGTCCTCTTTTATTCGTATAACGCTTGGTTCAGGTGCGCTGTAAGCGTCACCTGAAACCATTTGTTATGTTTCTACTGGCTTAGTGCTTTCAGTATATATTGCTGAATATATTCCTGGCTGCTATCAGCTAAAGCCCATCCCAAATGATCCTCTACGAAAGGTGAAAAACTATCATTGTGCGCATAGGCTGCGCTTGCTTTCGCGATAGTTAGAAGGTTAATCATTTTGATCTGCTCATTCTTTGGGAGCATCTTGAAAACTTTAGCAAATTCATTTTTTGAATAAACAAGGGCTTTTCTTGGGTTTACAGCTACAGCGAATAACACGTCCCTATTATAGTGCCCCATTCGAAATGTTGGATAGTCACTTGTAATCAGGCAGTCCGCATCAAAATCAAATTCTTCAACGTTAGCGTTTAAAAGTCCATGATGAAATGGCTCAGACTGAAATGATGTTATCTCGTTTATAACAAATAACGCAAAAGCCATTACACCTTTTGACGGTGATTCGCCAATATAACTAAAAACCTCATTTACAGATTTACTTGATCCATTATTCATCGAATTCTTAATTATTTGAAACTCTTCATCTGTCGGAGCCATTAAATCAAGAATAGCGGGATTCCTTGCTTCTAAGCACGTAAGATAAAATGCAAGGTCTTTTTTAGTTTTTTCTGGGATTTTCGAGTAATGTAAAGATCGCGCAGAATTTAATGCCTTATAACCGACCTCGTCTAGTTTTGGTGTTACGTGTGTTGATTCAATTTCAAAGGCGCCATCAGGCAATACAATCTCGTAGAGATTCTTCGCGTTTGCAGAATGCTTGATGGAAGCTTCTTTAGTTTCTAGTTTACCTGTATGTGAGATTCTTCTATAACGACATAATTTTTTAGAGTTTCTTCCTATTGCCCATGCTGAAAGAAAGTGTTGTGGTACAAAATGATGATTTACTGGTTTATTCATAGAATGGTTCTTGATGTATGGTGAAACATAACGCTAAAACTTTGCGGCAATTTTGGAACCGCAAAGCGGTGGAAAAATTGTCCGGCAACAGTGCATTGTTATGCGCTGTCGACAGGAGCACCACAATTCATACATCTTTCTGGGATCGACAAGGCGCTGATAAAGCTGAAAGAAACCCCGTAATGCCCACTGCATACTTTGCACTTCATACCAGTGATGTAGTGGACCCATCCCAGACCAAAAACTAAAGCTAAGATGGGAACCATGACGAAAATTGGCCAAACGACCTGAAAATACTCGCAAAGCATGATCACTAGTAGCTGCGGAGCGATTACTAAAGGAGCTAGACCGAAAGCCACCGAAAAACTTCTAAGTCGAATATTCATGATTACGCATAACGCTTGCAGCAGGGGCGCGACGTCAGGAGCGTCCCTTGCCTGCATTTGTTATGAATTTTTTGTATTCCCGCCAAAGATTGCGCCGCCACTTCCAACTAACCTTTACTTTCACTGGTTTCCCAATGCTGGTGTCCACATAGAGGTTAAACGTCATTATCCGATAAAACGCTACTAGTGCATTATCAGCGAATAGAAACTCTTCTCTTTGTTTCAGCTCCGCAAAGAAATCTGAAGGATGAAATATCAGGACTTGCTCCCCATCTGATAGTTGCTTTGGAAGCTTTGAGCACATATGGCTGACGCGGCGATCAAGATATGGAAAGGTCCAGAAGTTCAGCTTTCCTGTGAAGGGATATTTTCTGTACCTCCAGTGGTAATTTGTCACGCTTACTTGGCGTGGGCCTACATTGACGCATGAAAGCGTGTAAACGAAAAAATTCAAAACCTGGGGATCATCTTGTGGAATTACCCCCGAGGAGAGAGTTGCTCTGAGTTGAACCTTACGATCTCTGACGGACAACCACAGAGCGACACCTGAAATCACCACAGTACCAACAGCCGAAAGCCATGGAGCAAAACTATTGATGAACAACCATGTGTCTTTGCACTCAGGTGTCACTCAGAGCTCCCATTCATAACAGCTGATTAGATCGCGTTCTTCGATATTGAATAAACGTGACGTCCACATAACTCCGCTTTCTGACGGATGGTTTCCGAGCGAAAAACCACGCAATAGCAACACCTTAGCGCAGTTTCTGGCCGCCCGCCATGTAATAGCGTGACCTCTCGTTTTCGCGCTCTCAATACGACTGTATAGACGGGCTGACCTCGGATGGTACGGTGGCTACACTCCGGCCCGGCATTGAACGGATAATCGAACGCACACTGGTGCCGGTCGTTCCAATGGCTCGACGCGGGCTCTGGGGCAGCTTTTTCAGCAGGAAAGGCGGACGACCCACGGCCCGACTGTTTCGCCGGGTCTGGTCCCGAATCCAGCTGGCGATCGGGGAGCCTGTGTGGGCCGATCAGGCGAGCGCGGCTCGCCTCGAAGCGTCTGTACTGGCGCTTCGCGGTGAACACCTTTGACAAGGGGTGAGTCGGAGGGACGAGCGGGAGTTCATCGCTCCCGCCCAAACCGGCCCTCTGGCCTCAGAGGGTCTGGTCCCGTTCTTCCGAAGCAGCCGTTGGCACGAGAGCCTTGGCCAGATCCTTCATATGGAGTGTGCCGACGGGGTCGCCGTCGCCGCCGATAACACGGTAGTCCAGATTGGTATCGCCCTCGGAACGGCTGAGGACTGACTCCAGGTTCTCGTCTTCCGTGATGTCCCCGGCGTAGTGATCCCCCTCCGGCATCTGCGGATCCATGACCGACCGGACCCGGAGCACGCGGGCCCGGTTGATGTCGGAAATGAAGTCCACGATGTACGGGTCGTTCGGGTTGAGCAGGATGTCCTGCGGGTCGCCCTGCTGAACCACGCCGCCCTCCTTCAGGATGACCAGATGATCCGCCAGCTTCAGGGCCTCATCCAGATCGTGCGTGATGAACACGATCGTCTTCTTCAGCTCTTCCTGAAGCTGCAGCAGAAGATCCTGCATGTCCGAGCGGATCAGTGGATCCAGAGCCGAGAAGGCCTCATCCATCAGCATGATCGGCGCATTCGAGACCAGCGCGCGGGCGATCCCCACACGCTGCTGCATGCCGCCGGACAGCTGGTGGGGGAATTGGTTTTCGTTCCCCTTCAGGCCGACGCGATCCAGCCAGTACAGTGCCTCTTTTTCGTAGTCACGAGTGGTGAAACCACGCACGTCCATGGACATGCCCGCGTTCTCCAGCACCGTTCGGTGCGGCAGTAGCGCGAACTTCTGAAACACCATCGACATGCCTTCCTGGCGCAGTCGGCGGAGTTCGTTCTCATCCTTTTTCAGGACGTTTTCCCCGTCCACGATGATCTTCCCCGCCGTGGGCTCAATCAGCCGGTTCAGGTGGCGGATCAGCGTGGATTTGCCGGAGCCGGACAACCCCATGATGACGGTGATTTCACCCTCTTTCATGTCAACGTTGATGTCCTGGAGACCGAGCACATGGTTGTACGTCTCCAACAACTCCGGCTTACCCATGCCGTTGTACACCTGCTTCAGGGCCAGCTGCGGCGTCTCGCCGAATATCTTGTACAGATGTTTGATCGAGATCTTGACGTTCTCTGACACGATGTTTCCTCCCTACTGCGACTGGGCGGCGTTGATCCGCGCCAGAGATGCTTTGGTCACCCGATCGAGAATGACGGCCAGAATCACGATACCGAGACCGGAAACCAGACCAACGCCCAGTTCCAGATTGCGGATACCGCGCAGTACCAGCACGCCCAGACCCGGTGCGGAAACCAGGGAGGCGATCACCACCATCGCCAGACTCATCATGATCGTCTGGTTCACACCCGCCATGATGTTGGGCAGGGCCAGCGGAATCTGTACCTTGTACAGCTTCTGCCGGGGCGTCATACCAAACGCGTCCGCCGCCTCGATCACGTCCTTGTCCACCAGCCGGATGCCCAGGTTGGTCAGACGGATGACCGGCACGATCGCGTAGAGAATGATCGCAATGCCGTAGAGCTTCGATTCGGTCACGCTGAACAGGAAGATCAGCGGAATCAGGTACACGAATGGCGGCAACGTCTGAAGCATATCCAGAACCGGTATCGTCATGCGCTGCATGAGATCACTTCGGGACATGGCAATGCCAATGGGCACGCCAACGAGCACACAGATCAGGGCGCAGACAAAGATGATTGAGAGTGTCTGCATCGCATAGGAATAGTGGTCGATGAAGGCCAGCAGGAAAATGCTGCCCGCAACGAAGCCGACCAGTTTCCAGGACTTGGTCACAACGAACACAACCGCCAGCAGGATGGGAATGATGATCCACCAGGGCGTGTTGAGCATTCCATAGAGCGCCCCGTCCAGAAACCAGCTCAACGGCTGGGTGATCGGGTCGAGGACGACGCTCAGCGTGTCTTTGATCGCCAGAAAGCCCTGCTCGAGGCCACGGGTCAGGTCCCGTGACTGGGGAAACGCCGGGCAGGCTTTGTTGAGGGCGTCCATTGAGGGAAACGGCAGCTCCCAGAGGCTGGTTTCCGTGGCCTCCTCGCCTTTGGTTTTGGACAGCAGCTGTGCCATTGATGTGGGCGCGCTGCTTTGGCTCGAGCCGCACCATTCCTTGAGGCCGAGCGTGGAGAAAACAAAATCGTAGGTTGCCATGGGTGATCGTCCCGCGGACAGAACCGCCAGATGAATGGGTGTCTGAAACAATCCGGGCGGGGAAGTCCCCGCCCGGCGTTGGCTTTGATCAGTTCAACAGGCTTGAGAGATTCTCGCGGGCAGAATCGTTCAGCCACTCGGACCAGACGTCCGGGTTGTTCTGAATGAAGTGCACAGCTGTTTCTTCACCGGACGCGCTGTTGTTGCTCTTCCAGGCCAGCAGGGCACTCATCTGATCCGTGCCGAAGTGCAGCTTGCTCATCATTTCAGCCACTTCCGGCTCACGATCGCGGAAATCGGTCGTGACGGCCGTCAGGACCGGCGCTGCCGGGAAATCAGACACGCCCGGGTTTTCAGAATCCTGGTTCTGGTTGTTTTCATGGGCTTCCTTGTCGTAGCCACCCATGTCGATCTTGGTCATGTCGTATTTGCCCAGCGGAACGGTCGGTGCCCAGTAGTAGCCGAACCAGGGCTCTTCGTTCTCAACGGCGCTTGCCATGGAGGACGCCAACGTCTCGCCAGAGCCGTGGTTGAACACCTCGATACCGGAGCTTTCCAGATCCAGGGCACGGATCAGGTTGTCACTGACCACACGGCAACCCCAGCCGTCCGGGCAGTTGTTGAAACGAGCGCCAACGAGCTCAGGGTTGTTCATGACGCCTTCAATGGTTTTCAGTTCCGGATGCTCCTCAGCCAGGTAGGTAGGAATCCACCAGCCTTCGACGCCGCCCGGGCGAAGAACCTTGCCAAGCTCTTCAATCTTGCCCTGACTCTTCAGTCGCTCGTAGACCTCGCCGGTGGAGTTGACCCATAGCTCAGTCACAATATCCGGCTCGCCATTCTCGGCGACCGAGGTGACCGCCGGAACCGTATCGGACGGCACAACCGACACCTCACAGCCGTAGCCCTGTTCCATGAGGAACTTGGCCACGCCGGTGACGACTTCGTTGGAAGCCCAGTTCATCTCAGTGATGGAGACCTCACCGCAGTCGGCCTGAGCCATTGTCGGGAGTGCAGCTGCACAGAGCACAGCCGCTTTCGTCAGCTTACGCATGGTTTTCGTCCTTCTGGTTGCTTTTGGTTTTTCCTGAGGAAACAGATAGAGAGGACAGGCAAGACCCGGGCCAGATACGAGCACCCGGGTCCTGAACGTGCACGATCAGGTTGGAAGCTACGTCAATGGATCGCTGTTGGTTTGATCGTTTCAAATCGACATTGCCAGTTACCATTTCTTCATCAGATTAAATCTTATTGGCTCAGATGCAAATCAGTTTGCATCGTTTTGCAGCGCGTAACTGACGGTGAAACGAGCTCCCGTGCCGCCATGGAGCGGCATCCGGGGCGGTGGCATTGTCGCACGCCGGACCGGTATCATCCGCTGGCCAGAGGCCACAACATCAACAGATTGCATCATGGCAACGCACGACACCCTTCCCATCGAGACGCTGCGAGACGACGTCCAGCACGCCCTGAGGCTGGGGCATGTTGTGGTGTCCGCTGCAACGGGCTCCGGTAAGTCCACCCGTTTGCCCGTGTGGGCATCCCGCGAGCATGGTCCGGTACTGGTGGTGGAGCCCCGCCGGGTCGCCTGCACCGCGCTCGCCGGGTTCGTGGCAAAGAGCGAGGGGGAGTCGCTCGGCGAGGGCGTCGGTTATGCGATCCGATTCGATCAGGCCTTTACGCCGGACACTCGCATCCTTTTCGTAACACCGGGCATCGCCCTGCGCTGGTTCCGGGATGGCGATCTGGCACGCTTCGGGACGGTGATCCTGGATGAGTTCCACGAGCGGCGCTGGGATACCGACCTGCTGCTCGCCATGCTCCAGAAGCAGGGTCGCCAGCGGCTGGTTGTGACCTCAGCAACCCTCGACGGTCCGCGACTGGCGGACTATCTGGAAGCGCCGCTACTGACGTCGGAAGGGCGTGGCTTCCCGGTCTCAGTCGGCTACCAGTCCCGGGACGACCGCCAGATGCCGTCGCTGCGGGATCTGCCCCACAGAGCGTCGGACGCGGTGCACCGGGCCCTGTCGACAGACGACGGCGACGTGCTGGTCTTCATGCCCGGCCGCCGGGAAATACAGCAGACGGTGTCGGCGCTGCAGTCGGTGGACGCGGATGTCATCGCGATGCACGCCAATGCCCCGCCAGAGGACCAGAAGCGGGCGCTGAATGTCGGTCAGCGCCGGCGGGTGATCGTCTCGACCAATGTGGCGGAAACGTCCCTGACCATCCCGGGCGTAACGTGGGTCATCGATTCGGGCCTCGAACGTCGCACCCATCAGCGCAACGGGCGGACCGTTCTGTCGCTGGCCCCCATTTCCCAGGCCAATGCCGACCAGCGCAAGGGCCGTGCCGGGCGGACGGCCCCCGGACAGGCCATCCGCCTCTGGGGAGAACGGGCACCGTTGGAGGCGCTGACCCGTCCGGAGATCCAGCGCGAGGAACTCACTGACCTGGTGCTCGCCGCCGCCTGTGGCGGGTATGCCATCGGGTCACTCCGGTTCGCCGATGCGTTGCCCGACCACACGCTGACACAGGCCCGGGATCAGCTGCACCAGCTCGGCGCACTGGATGATGAGGACCGGACAACCGAGCGGGGCCGCGCCCTGTTCTCGCTGCCGGTCGATACCTTCTTCGCGCACCTGATCATCGCCATGCCGGACGAAGCCGGCCGGGGATTCATTGTGGATCTCGCGGCCGCCCTCAGCGCCCACCGTCGCCCCCTGCGATTGCCCCGGAGCGAAGACGGCCGCAAGGCACTCAACGAGTGGCAGGCCGAGCCCTGCGACGCCACGACGCTGGTCGCGGCGATCCGGAGCAAACCGCCCTCGGAGACCCAGCCCCACGCGGCGGCACGTGACGAAGCCCGGAAACTGGCGCGGCAAATGCGCCGAATTCTGGCCCTGCCGGACCTGCCATCAGGCGTCGACGAGCCGGTCGGAACCATCCTGCGTCACGCCGTGCGGGCACGCCCGGATGCCGTTTTCGTTCGGCGGGAGAAACACCAGCGCCGCGAGGCGATGGGCAATGGTCGGGAGGAGTGCTGGATCGGCGATGACAGCCGCTTCAGTGGCGATGCCGAAGCGGCACTGGTCTTCGACAGCCACAGCATTCCCGGCAAGGGCACCCGACAGACCATCACCCTCGCCACCTGCCTGGCGCCGGTTCCGCTGGAAGCACTGGTGGAGACGGGGCTTGCGGAAGCCGAATCCGGCCCGATGGAATGGGAAGACGATACCCCGTGGGTCACACGTCAGTGGCGGTATGCCGATCGCATCATCCACACCGAACAGACGCAGCCAGAAGGCGAGGCCGCACGCGAGGTCCTGGCCCGGCTCATCCTGAACGGCAACGTACTACCACCCGCCGGGGAGCGCCTGAACGACGACATCGCCGCCTGGGCGCTCTATGTCGGACTCGGCCATGGCAAGGGTGAGGTCCCGGAACCGTTCGACTGGCTTGTCGACGCCCTGGCGACACTCGGTGTGGAATCACTGGACGACCGGGCACTGCTGGAAGCGGACGATCTGCGGTTCAACGGCGTGCCGGAATGGGAGCGCCCGTGGCTGGATGACAAGTACCCCCGCACCGTACGCCTGGCCGACCTGAAAATGCGCATCCACTACCGGGTGGCCGCCAAACAGGTGATCGCCGAATACATGAGCGGAAACCGAAAGGGCGACCCCAAGCGCTGGGAGCTGCCCGTCTGGTCCGGATGGACGGTCAAATACAGGAAGGCCAGTCGGGTTGTGGATATCCGATAAGCCGCACGGAAACGCCCTTCTGGTGACAAAGAAGAGGTGTGAGGGTTTTAAGGTTTTAACGTCTGAAAGTCTGAAAGTCTGAAAGTCTGAAAGTCTGAAAGGGGATACTGATGCCCGAAACTGGAGGGATCATCTTTAAGACTTTAAAACCTTAAAACTTTCTAAGCTTTCCGCGCCCCTCAGCGTTTTCTCAGAGCGTCACACTCACCTTCCGCTTGGCCCGAACGCCCTTCTCAACGGCTTCATCCGTGCTTTCACCCCGCGCCAGGATCACGCCCATCCGGCGCTCACCGGAGACCTCCGGCTTGCCGAACAGGCGCAGGTCGGTATCCGGCTCTTCAAGTACGCGATGGAGATCGTTGAACGTCACCTGATCGGACTCGCCCTCCACCAGCAGGGCCACCGACGCGCTGGGAGCATACTGACGGATCGTCGGGATGGGCAGATCCAGGATCGCGCGCGCGTGCAGCTCGAATTCCGACAGGTTCTGGGAGATCAGTGTCACAAGACCGGTGTCATGCGGCCGTGGGGAGACCTCACTGAACCAGACCGTATCGCCTTTGACGAACAGCTCCACACCAAAAATACCGCGACCGCCCAGCGCCCGGGTCACCGCCTCGGCAATACGTTGGGACTCGGCCAGGGCCGCCTCACTCATGGCCTGCGGCTGCCAGGACTCGCGGTAGTCGCCGCCCTCCTGGCGATGGCCGATTGGGGCACAGAAGCTGACGCCATCGCGATGCTGGACGGTGAGCAGCGTGATCTCATAATCGAATTCGATCAGACCCTCAACGATCACCCGCCCCTTGCCGGCCCGGCCACCGGACTGGGCATACTCCCATGCCGGCTGGATGTCGGCCTCAGTGCGCACCAGGCTCTGCCCCTTGCCGGATGAGGACATCACCGGTTTGACGACACAGGGCAGACCGATGGCCTCGACAGCCGCGCGATAGTCCGCGTCGGTTTGCGCAAACCGATAGGGCGATGTGGGCAGATTCAGCTCTTCGGCCGCGAGACGGCGAATGCCTTCGCGATTCATCGTCAGCCAGGCCGCCCGGGCTGTCGGCACCACCCGGTACCCCTCTTTCTCGAGCGCCAGCAGCGTGTCGGTGGCAATGGCCTCCACTTCCGGCACGATCAGATCGGGCTGTTCGGATTCGACGACAGACCGCAGTGCCTCGCCATCGAGCATGCTGAACACATGGTGACGATGCGCCACCTGCATGGCCGGGGCGTTGTCATAGCGATCCGCGGCGATGGTTTCGCAACCGAGGCGTTGCAGGGCAATGGTGACTTCCTTGCCCAGCTCGCCGCTACCGAGCAGCAGCACGCGAGAGGCGGAAGCGGAAAGCGGGGTGCCAATCGTGGTCATGGTCGGAACCTGCGTGTCGGGAAAACTCCGCTTACCCTATCGGTCGTGCGCTGGCCGCGCCAGTCCCAACCGGCCAAAGCGCGTCACTATGGCCCTAGCCCAGCAACGACAGTGCGCTCTGAAACAGGGCCTTCGTCGCAACGGTTCCGATCCGGCCCAAGGGTGGTAAAATCTGGGGGATGACTGCTCCCCAGACCAGCCAGGCCCTCGCCCGCCTGATGTGCGAGGCCACCGAAACCGTCCTATGGCGCCCCGCCCGCGACTGGATTCAATACCGGGAGCCGGGCAGCGAGCTGACCTGCCGGATCGGTTCCGGACAGGCCACCTATCACCAGTTCGACCCCCGGAGCCGGCGGCATCAGATCACCTTTGGTCGCAAAATGGTTGCGGCCACGTTCGATTCGGTCGATTGCCAGCCCTGGCTCTCTACCCGCGAAATCCGCCGCCGGCACTATTTCCGGGGCGATGTATCCACCCTGCATCTGCTGGCCCACACCTGCTGCCACGAGTTCGCGCACCTGCTCCAGCATGTGTCGAACGGCCGCCAGCGGGGGTCGGTCCACAACACCACCTTCTACCGCATCCTGGACGAGCTGCATGCCAGCGGCGGTAGCGAGGGCGTGAAGGATTGTCTGCTGGAGCGTGCCCGGGCGGCGGACCTTGATCTGCCCACCGAACCGATGACGCTGCCCACTTTGGAAGCACCGCCGGCCCCGGCGTTCGAGGTGGGCGACACCGTGCGCTTCCCGCTGAAGGACAGTGAGCGGAAAGGGCGGGTGATCCGGGTGAACCGAAAGACCTGCACGGTGGAGGGTACCGGGCGCTGGCGCCGGTATCGGTACCGCGTGCCGCCGTCGCTGCTCAGCAAGCTCTGAGACATCGGGTCGCGGAATCAATGTCGCCGAACATTCAAAGGGTGTTGTAAAGGGATGTCACGGTCGCATTTGACGTCAGGGACGACCAAGTGCCCGTGGTTGAGGGTGGAGATCGGTCGCCCTGACGGGCGACTCCGAAGTCGGAGACATCGGCTACATTATTCAAACAACCTACCCGGTCTCCGCCACCAGAAACGCTTTCAGCTCCGGAATACAGGAGCCGCAGTTGGTGCCACACTTGAGCGTCTGCCCAAGGCCCTCGACCGACTCAATCCCGTCGGCCACGGCGGCTTCGATCTGCTTCTCACCCACCTGGAAGCAGCTGCACACCACCGGCCCGGTGTCCGGCAGGGAAACGTCCCGCGCCGCCAGCAGTGACCGACGTTCCTCCTCGGTCAGTCGTTCACGGGTGAAGCACTCCGCCAGCCAATCCAGCGCCGGGAAGTCACCATTCGCCGGTTCAACCAACAGGACGCCCATCAAACGCCCCTCGTGGAAACGGGCCGCACGGTAGCGCCCGCAGGCGGGATCGCTCATTGCAACCTGCGGCTCGCCGCCCAGCCAGCGGCCCACTTCGCTGTCCCAGTCGACGGCATGTTCACCGGCAAGCCACCAGCTGTCGCATCCGGGCAGAGGCACCCTTGACCAGTGCTCGGCGTGCCATCGGCGCGAGGCGTTGGTTCGGCAAAGCAATCGGGCTTCCCATTGCGTCGCCACGGGCGCCATCGTCGCCATGCCGTGCTTGGATTCGGGCTGCCCGGACACCGGGTCCACCACCGGGGCAATGAGGCTTGAGGCCAGTGCCTCACTGGCGAACTGCTGGTTCCAGTGGATCGGCACAAACACCTCGCCGGGGCGCTGCTGATCGGAACGCCGCACCCGCCCGACGAAGGCGCCATGCGGACCACTCAACCGGGCCAGAGCACCCTCCTCAACCCCAAATCGCAGCAGATCCGCCGGATGGACCTCGATAAACGGCTCGGCCCGATGCTGCCACAGACGGGGGGCCCGTCCGGTCCGGGTCATGGTGTGCCACTGATCGCGCAGCCGGCCACTGTTGACCACCAACGGCCAGTCGTCATCCGGGTGCTGCACCGGTCCTTCCGGGGTCACCGCGATCAGCTGTGCCCGGCCGTTGTCCGTCGCGAAACGCCCGTCGGCAAACAGTCGGCCGGTACCCGACGCAGCGGCTGGCGTCACCGGCCATTGCACCGGTGCCAGTTGGTCGTAGTCGTCGTTCGTCAGATCCATCAGTCCGCTCAGACAGAGAGGACGGGTGCTACCGTCCTGGTTGCCTTCGGCGGTCAGGGCCGCGTGCTCGCGGAAGACATCGGCCGGGCATTCGTAGCCAAACGCCCGCTCATGGCCAAGCGCCCGGCCCACGGCGCTGATAATCCACCAGTCCGGACGCGCCTCGCCCGTCGGCGGCAGGAAAGCCCGCTGGCGTGAGATCCGTCTCTCCGAGTTGGTCACCGTGCCGTCCTTCTCTCCCCAGCCTGTCGCCGGCAGCAGGATATCGGCATACGCGGTCGTGTCGGTATTGGCGATGCAGTCGGAGACAATGACCGTCGGACAACGGCGTAGCGCCTCTCGCACCCGTTCGCTGTCGGGCAGGCTGACGGCCGGGTTGGTGGCCATGATCCACAGCACCTGGATGTCGCCACGCAACACCGCATCAAACAGATCCACCGCCTTGTGGCCCGGCCCATCCGCCAGCTCGGTGACGCCCCAGAACCGGGCCACCCGGGCGATGTGGTCGGGGCGCCCATAGTCCATGTGGGCGGCCAGCGTGTTCGCCAGACCACCCACTTCACGGCCGCCCATGGCGTTGGGCTGGCCGGTCACGGAGAACGGCGTCGCACCGGCACGACCAATACGCCCGGTGGCCAGATGACAGTTGATAATGGCATTGCCCTTGTCCGTGCCATTGGCCGCCTGATTCACCCCCTGTGAGAACACAGTCACCGTCCGGTCCGTGGCGGCAAACCAGTCGAAGAAGCGGGTGACATCCTCCGGGAGCAGATCACAGGCCTGGGCGACAGAGGCCTCATCCGGAGCGGATTGGCCCGCAGCGGCCAGCGCCGACTCCGACCCGTCGCAGTGCGCATCGAGATAGGCCTGATCGAGCACACCGCGGCGTTCGAGCGCCGCCAGCAGCCCATTGAACAGATGCGTGTCGGTGCCCGGGCGCAGGGACAGGTGCAGATCCGCCAGCTCGGATGTCGCGGTCCGGCGTGGATCAATGACCACCACCCGCCGGCCATCCCGATGAGCCGCCTTCATGCGCTGATAGAGAATGGGGTGGTTCCAGGCGGTGTTACTGCCCACCAGCACCAGCAGATCCGCCAGCTCCAGATCCTCATAGCAGCCGGGGACCGCGTCCGCGCCAAACGCCCGCTTATGAGCAGCGACGGCGGAGGACATACAGAGTCGGGAGTTGGTGTCCACGTGCGGCGTGCGGATATAGCCTTTGGCGAGCTTGTTGGCGACGTAGTAGTCCTCCGTCAGCAACTGGCCCGACAGGTACAGGCCGACCGACTCCGGACCATGGGAAGCCGTGCTCTGGCGAATCGCGTCGCTGACGCGCGACAGGGCCGTCTCCCAGCTCACCGCCTGGCCATTGACCATCGGGCGGGTGAGACGGCCCTCTGCGCCCAGCGTTTCGTGAAGGCTGGCGCCTTTGACACACAGCCGTCCGGCGTTGGCCGGGTGGTCCGGATCACCGGTGACCGACGGGCCGTCACCATTGTCCGCAGCGAGCACGCCACACCCCACGCCGCAGTAGGGGCAGGTGGTTCGACAGGATGCACTCAGAGCCTCATTCACGGGCGATCCTCCATAAAAAAACGCCCGCAACCGTGGCCTGCCAGGAGGCGGTCACGGAGACGGGCGTCTTTGCCATCGTTGTGTTACGTCGCGATCTGCCAGTCCTCAAGCAATTACAGGGCCATGCGCCATATCAGGCCAACGACGGTCCTTGAGACGGGCCCATGATCACCAAATCAGTGCAGCGCGCGCCATTACGGGTCACGGATCCACGTGAGGTCGCACTGGGCGATCATCCGCTGGCCTCGCCAAACGCCTGTGCCGACAAGTGCCTGCCAGTCGGACGATGGCCTGGCAGACATCTTGCTCACCGCCCGGGAGGAACACGACGAGGACACACTATGGATACGCTTCGAGTACTCCTGATTGATGAAGATCCCGAACGGGCCAGCATGGTCCGCGACGCCCTGGCCGCCGAAGGCCACGAAGTCATTCGCCACCGCCCGGATGCCCAGGGCCTGACCGCCGCCGTCCATCGCGACGAGCCGGACATGGTCATTATCGACATGGATCTGCCCGATCGGGACACCCTGGAAAACATGAGCACCCTGAACGATCACGCGCCGCGCCCGATCGTGTTCTTTGCGCAGGCACAGAGCGACCGGGACACCATTCAGGCCGCCGTGCGGGCCGGTGTCAGCGCCTATGTGGCGGACGGCGTCCAGCCGGATCGGGTCCGTAGCATCGTCGATACGGCCGTCGCCCGGTTCGAAGCCTTCCAGTCGCTGCGGGAAGAACTGAACGAGACGCGCACCGCGCTGGCGGAAAGAAAGCAGGTCGAGCGCGCCAAGGGACTGATCATGAAACACGAGAACTGCGACGAGGACACCGCCTATCGCATCCTGCGCAAGACCGCCATGGATCAGAGTGCCCGGGTTGGCGAAATCGCCCAGCGGGTCATCGAACTGCTGGCGCCGGAGGAACGCGCTGTCCGGGACGCGTCCTGATGACCGCCTCCATCACCTCACTGCACCAGCAGGGCGGTTTCCGGGTCCGCCTCGGTTTTGTGCCACTGCTGGACAGCGCCCCGCTGATCGTGGCGCTGGAACAGGGGTATTTCCGGGAAGAAGGCCTGCAGGTCGAGCTCACCCGCGAGGCCTCCTGGGCGTCCCTGCGCGACAAGGTGAGTTTCGGACTCCTGGACGGCGCCCACATGCTCGCCCCCATGCCCATTGCCATGTCCCTGGCGGTGGACCGACCGGCCATGCCGGTCGTCAGCAGTCTGGTCCTCAGCCACAACGGCAATGGCATCACTCTGTCCACGTCACTGGTTCGGGCCCTCAATGATCGCGGAGCCCACCAAGACGATCCTCTCGGCTCTGCCCGCGCACTGCTGGCCATCGCGCGTGAACGACAGTGGCCAATCCGGCTGGCCTCGGTCGCCCCCTGGTCCTGCCACGATCTCCAATTGCGGGACTGGATCGAGAGCGCCGGCCCGGACGCCGCCGATCACATCCAGATCGTCCCGGTATCACCCCCGCAGATGGCCGATGCTTTTCGAGCCCATGCCATTGAGGGCTGTTGCGTGGGTGAACCCTGGAATTCCTTACTGGAGCAGGCTGGCCTGGGCGCCATCTATCACTCGGGCCATCAGATCTGGCCGGACTCGCCGGAGAAAGTCCTGGGGATGCGGGCCGACTGGACCGAACAGAACCCGGCGGTCCATGGGCCCCTGATCCGTGCGCTGACGCGCGCCGCCGGATGGATCAATGCGCCCGGGCATCGCGAACCGTTGCGCGAGAGCATGGCCGCCCCGCACTACCTCGGAGAGGAACTGTTGGCCATGGATGACGAGGCGTGTCCACTGTTTCACCCCCGTCTGCGCCAGTCCTTCCCGGCCCGCCCACACGGGCAGCCGAATCTGGTCGATATGGGTCGCATCGCGAACCGGCTCGCGCACTGGCATGAGCTGGAGGCCATCAGTCTGTCGACATTGGGTGACATCTTCCAACCGGAGCACTATCAGTTTGCCATGCGACACCATGATGAATCCGTTCGCCCGGAAGAAGATCCATTGCACACGGTCGGTGCAGATCCCTCCCAGAACGCCCCCGAATGAGTCGGGGCAGCGTCTTCACAAACAGGCAATAAAGCCTCAACCGATTGTTTTTAAAGCATTTAATAAAACTGGCACGCCCCCTGCTACCCTCTGAGAGACGGGCATCACCCCTGTCACCTCAACATACTCTGTTCGCAACAGGCATTGGCGCCTGTCACTGACCGGCCTCTCAGGGGGCCGGTCAGGGCAGGCGCTTTTTTATGCCTGACGACCCGCACCTAGGGAGAGAGCACCATGGCATTACGACACTGGTTTACGGCGCTGTTGATGACGCCCGTCATCGCCACGGGCCAGCCCATCGGACCGGCCGAGCAACCGGACCTGAAAATCGGCTTCATCAAACTGACGGACATGGCGCCGCTGGCGGTTGCCTGGGAGCAGGGCTTCTTCATGGACGAAGGACTGTTTGTGGAACTGGAAGCCCAGGCCAACTGGAAAGTCCTGCTGGATCGTGTCATCACCGGTGAGCTGGATGGCGCCCACATGCTGGCGGGACAGCCGCTGGGTGCCACCATCGGCTATGGCACCAAAGCCGACGTCATCACCGCTTTCAGCATGGACCTGAACGGCAACGGCATCACCGTTTCCAACCGGGTCTGGGAACAGATGGCCCCGCAGATTCCGGACAACGCCAACGGTAACCCACAGCACCCGATCAGCGCCGACACCCTCAAACCGGTGGTGGAAGCCGCTCGTGACGATGGCGAGCGATTTCGGATGGGCATGGTCTTCCCGGTATCCACCCACAACTACGAGCTGCGCTACTGGCTCGCCGCCGGCGGTCTGAACCCCGGCTACTACGCGCCCCACAAGGGCGACACCAGTGGCACGATCGAGGCGAATGTCCACCTGTCCGTCACTCCGCCGCCTCAGATGCCCTCCACCATGGAAGCGGGGACTATCCAGGGGTATTGCGTGGGCGAGCCCTGGAACCAGCAGGCCGTGTTCAAGGGCATCGGCGTGCCGGTGATCACCGATTACGAAATCTGGCCCAACAACCCGGAGAAGGTCTATGGCGTGACCCGTCAGTGGGCGGAAGAGAACCCCAACACCCACCTGCGTCTGCTCCGGGCCATGCTGCGCGCCGCCCACTGGCTCGACAAGAACGACAACGCCAACCGCGAGGAAGCTGCAAAACTGCTGGCCCGCCCGAACTATGTCGGCGCGGATGAAGAAGTGATCGCCAACTCCATGACCGGCACCTTTGAGTACGAGCAGGGCGATGTGCGCGAGGTTCCGGACTTCAACGTGTTCTTCCGGGATTACGCCACCTACCCGTATCCGTCGGATGCCATCTGGTACCTCTCACAGATGCGTCGCTGGGGGCAGATCGCCGAACCCAAATCCGACCAGTGGTACATGGAGACCGCGAAAAAGGTCTACCGCGCGGACATCTATGAGAAAGCCGCGAAGTCACTGATCGCCGACGGCACCCTGCCCGCCAGCGCCTTCCCGGATATGGACAAGGACAATATCGTCCGCCCGCGCCAGGGCGAACTGATCGACGGTGTGCCGTTTACGCCCAAATCACCCAATGCCTACATCGACCGGTTTGAGATCGGCCTCAAAGGCGACACGACCCTGTAACCAGGAGGGAGAGCCATCATGAGCACCCTGACACCCACCATGACCCTGATGGCCCGGCTGCGCGAACGGCTGCCGGGCCGTTCCGGCCGCGACCTCATGCAGGCGCTGACCCTGCCGGTCGTGGGCATCGTCCTGTTCCTGATGTGCTGGCAGTTGGTGGCTCCACGCATCGACACCTCACTCGGCCAGTTCCCCAGTCCGGGGCAGGTCTGGCACCAGGCCGGTCAGCTCTGGCAGGAACACCAGAACGAGCGACAGCGGGCCGAGCGCTATATCGAAATGCAGGAGGCGCGCAACCAGCGGATTCTCGCGGACAACCCCGACGCCGAGGTGAAGATCCGGGACTACCCCGGGGCCCCCACCTTCATTGACCAGATTGGCACCAGCCTGATCACGGTGCTGGCCGGCTTTCTGCTGGCTTCGGTCATCGCGATCCCGCTGGGGATACTGATTGGCCTGAACCGGCATTTTGCGGCCGCCGCGAATCCGTTGATCCAGATCTTCAAGCCCGTCTCACCCCTGGCGTGGCTACCACTGGTGACCATGGTCGTGTCGGCCGTGTATGTGAGCGAGGATCCACTGTTTGAGAAGGCGTTCATCACCTCGATGATCACCGTCACTCTCTGCAGCCTCTGGCCAACGCTGATCAACACCAGCACCGGAGTATCCAGCGTCGATCCCGATCTGGTCAACGTCTCCCGCGTGCTGCGGCTGCCGTTCCTGACCCACACCCGCAAGGTCGTGCTCCCGGCCGCCGTGCCACAGATCTTCACCGGACTGCGCGTCTCGCTGGGGATCGCCTGGATGGTGCTGATCGCCGCTGAAATGCTGGCCCAGAATCCCGGCCTCGGCAAATTCGTCTGGGACGAATTCCAGAACGGCAGCAGTGACTCGCTGAGCCGCATCATGGTGGCTGTGCTCGCCATCGGCTTCATCGGCTATCTGCTCGATCGCATCATGCTGCTGTTGCAGCGCCAGGTCGCCTGGAACGAATAACGGAGGTCCGTCATGACCAAACATCACCTGGAACTGAGCGGCGTCGAGATGAGCTTTGACACCCCCAATGGGCCGTTCAAGGCACTCGACAACATTCACCTGCACATCGAACGGGGCGAGTTCGTCTCGCTGATCGGCCACTCCGGCTGTGGAAAGTCCACCGTGCTCAATGTGGTCGCCGGCCTGCTACAGGCCACCCGCGGCGGATGCGTGCTGGACGGGCGGGAGGTCAACGCGCCTGGCCCTGAGCGTGCGGTGGTATTCCAGAACCACTCGCTCATGCCCTGGCTGACGGTTTTCGAGAACGTCGCGCTGGCGGTCCGGCAGGTGTTTCGCAAGCGCATGGGCAAACGGGAAATGACCGACTGGGTCCACCACAACCTGGAGCTGGTGAACATGACTCACGCCGCCAACAAGCGTCCCGGGGAAATCTCCGGCGGCATGGCCCAGCGGGTGGGGATTGCCCGCGCGCTGGCAATGCAACCCAGCGTCCTGTTGATGGACGAGCCATTCGGTGCCCTGGACGCCCTGACCCGGGCCCATCTGCAGGACACGCTGATGGGCATCCAGCAGGAACTCAACAGCACCGTGATCATGATCACCCACGATGTGGACGAGGCGGTTCTGCTCTCCGATCGCATCGTGATGATGACCAACGGCCCCGCCGCGACCATCGGCGAGATCGTCGACATTGATCTGGCACGCCCGCGCGACCGGGTTGTGCTGGCAGACCATCCGGATTATGTGCATTATCGCCAGCGGGTCCTGCGTTTCCTGTACGAGAAACAGGTGTTCCCGTCCGAGCACGCTCCGCAGACACCCCCCGAATCATCCGAGCGGGAGACAGCCACCGACGTCTTGGCCGAGGAAATCTGACCTCTACCGGTGCGAAGCGCCCCGATTCGGTGCAGAGTAACCGCTGGGCGACTCTGTAACTCACTGATTCTTAGGGGCGTTCAATCTGGCACAGATCTCGCTCTGTCCACTATGGGTGATACGGTTCACCGGTCACCCAAACACATTGTTGTTGGCATTGTCGCCGGACTCTCTTCCTGCATTCCGTCATTATCGACGGTATCAGGGAGAGACTCCGGCTTTTTTCGTTGAACGGGGCATCCCATGAAGACACGCAGACTTCTGGTGATTGGACACGGCATGGTGGCCCAGCGCCTGCTTGAGACGCTGGTCGCGTCCGCCGACTGCCCCTATGATCGCATCGACGTGGTCAGTGCCGAGTCGGTCCCGGCCTATAACCGCATCCTGCTGTCGTCGGTACTCGCCGGCGACGCCAGTCTCGATGGCATCACCCTGAAACCGGACGACTGGTTCCGGACCAGCGGTATTCACCGCCACGCCGGCGATCCGGTCAGCGTCATTGACCCGGCGGGAAAAACCGCGACCACCGCGTCCGGCCAGACCCTCGTCTGGGACGATCTGGTGATCGCGACCGGCTCACGGGCCAGCCGGCTCAACCTGCCCGGTGAGGATCTGGCGGGCGTCTACACGTTCCGGGACATCGACGACACCGAACAACTGGTCGCGTTGAGCCAGCATCACCGGCGTGCGGTCGTGATCGGCGGCGGTTTCCTGGGGCTGGAAGCCGCCGAGGGGCTACGACAACGCGGTATGGCGGTCACCGTGGTGCACCGTAACCCGTGGCTGCTCAATCGCCAACTCGACCCCACCGCCAGCGGCCTGCTCCATCAGGCGCTGCGGCACCGGGGCATGAGCCTGGAAACCGGCCAATCCCCCACGGCGATTCTGGGCGGACGCCGGGCCAGGGCGGTTCAGTTCGCCGACGACACGGTGATCAGCACCGACCTGGTGGTGATCGCCACCGGCATCACGCCCAACCGCGAACTGGGCGCGGACGCCGGACTGGCCTGTGACCGCGGCATCCTCGTGGACGACCGCCTCCGCACCAGCCACCCGGACGTCTATGCGCTCGGCGAGTGCTGCCAGCTCGGCCAGGACACGTTTGGACTGGTCGAGCCCGGCTATCAGCAGGCCGATGCCCTCGCTCGTCATCTGTGTGGCGCGGACGCCCGTTTCCAGCCCGGCGATGTGGCCACCCGACTCAAGATCAGCGGCATCCCGATTTTCTCCTGTGGTCTCAACCAGCCGGACGAGGACACCGAGTCCATCGTCTGGCACGACCGGGACACCGACCGGTACTGCCACCTGCTGCTGCGGGCGAACCGACTGGCTGGCGCGGTGCTCTATGGCGAGACCCGGGACGGTCCCTGGTACCACGACCAGCTCACCCAACAGAACGACCTGACGTCCATCCGTCAGCAACTGGCATTCGGCGCCGCTCACTGCGACGTCTGAGAGGGAGACACACCATGGCTCAGAAACAACTCATCGTGATCGGCAACGGCATGGTTGGCCACCACTTCCTGGAGCAGTTCATGGCCACACCGGCCGCCAGCGACTGGCAGGTCACTGTGTTTGGCGAAGAACCGCACCTGGCCTATGACCGGGTCCACCTGTCGGAATACTTCAACGGCTCGTCCCACGCGGATCTGGCCATGGCCACGCGGGCGGACTACGACCAGTGGGGGCTGGACTTCCACCCCGGCGAGCCGGTCACCCGCATCGGCCGGGACGGACAGCGCGTTGTCACGGATCAGGGGGCATACGACTACGATGCCCTGGTCCTGGCGACCGGTTCCTATCCGTTCGTGCCGCCCATCGATGGGCACGATCAGGATCACTGCCTGGTCTACCGGACGCTCGAAGACCTTGACGCCATTCGCGCCAGCGCCCAGGGGGCACGCACGGGCGTCGTGGTTGGCGGTGGGCTGCTGGGACTGGAAGCCGCCAACGCCCTCAAGAGTCTGGGGCTGGAATCCCACGTCGTGGAATTCGCACCGCGCCTGATGCCCGTCCAGCTCGACGCCGATGGCGGCGCCCTGCTCAAACGCAAGATCGAGGCGCTGGGCGTTCAGGTCCACACCGAAAAAGCCACCACGGCCATCGTGCCGGGGGACGAGGCGCGCCTGAGGATGAATTTCAGCGACGAGTCCCACCTGGACACGGACCTGATCGTCTTCTCAGCCGGCATTCGTCCGCAGGACAAGCTCGCCCGGGACTGCGGCCTGGGAATCGGCGAGCGCGGCGGGATCGTGATTGACGACACCTGCACCACCTCCGATCCAACCATTTTCGCGATCGGGGAATGCGCGCTCTGGAACCAGACGATCTACGGCCTGGTCGCCCCCGGTTACACCATGGCCCGGACGGTCGCCGGGCGGCTGAATCAGGACGAGGACGCGGCCTTCACCGGCGCCGACATGAGCACCAAGCTCAAGCTGCTGGGGGTGGATGTGGGCTCCATCGGCGACGCCCACGCCGCCACACCGGGTGCCCGCAACATCCGGTTCAACGACGAGCAGGGCGGCACCTACGGCCGGCTGGTCATCAGTGAGGATGGCAAGACACTGCTCGGTGCCATTCTGGTCGGCGACAACGGCCCGTATGACACGCTGTTGCAGTACGCCCTCAACGAAATCGAACTGCCGGACCACCCGGAAGCCCTGATTCTGCCCGAGAGTGAGGGCGGCGCGCCGGCGCTGGGTCCGGACGCCCTGCCGGACACGGCGGGCATCTGCTCCTGCCACAACGTCACCAAAGGCGATGTCTGTGGTGCCATCGATGCCGGCTGCGAGGATCTGGCCGCGGTGAAGACCGAGACGAAAGCCAGCACCGGCTGTGGTGGCTGCGTCGGCCTGCTCAAGAATGTGGTCGAATCGGAGCTGGAAAAACGCGGCGTGGAGGTGAACCGCGACCTGTGCGAGCACTTCCCTCACACCCGCCAGGAGCTGTTCCATCTGGTCCGGGTCAATGGCATCCGCACCTTCCACACGCTGATCAACCAGTACGGCCGGGGGGATGGCTGTGACATCTGCAAACCCGCCGTGGCCTCCATTCTGGCGAGCTGCTGGAATGAGCACATCATGGCCACCGACCATGTGCCGTTGCAGGACACCAATGACACCTTCATGGCCAACATGCAGAAGAACGGCACCTATTCCATTGTCCCCCGGGTACCGGGCGGTGAGATCACCCCGGAGAAGCTGATCGTGCTGGGTGAGGTGGCCAAGGAGTACGACCTCTACACCAAGATCACCGGGGGCCAGCGCGTGGACCTGTTCGGCGCCACCCTGAGCCAGTTGCCTGAGATCTGGGAAAAACTGATCGACGCCGGCTTCGAGACCGGACACGCCTACGGCAAGTCCATGCGTACCGTGAAGTCCTGCGTGGGCAATACCTGGTGCCGCTACGGCGTACAGGACAGCACCAACATGGCCATCCGGCTGGAGGAGCGCTACAAGGGCCTGCGTTCACCCCACAAGCTCAAGTTCGCGGTCTCCGGCTGCACCCGGGAGTGCGCCGAGGCCCAGAGCAAGGACATCGGGGTGATCGCCACCGAGGCCGGCTGGAACCTCTACGTCTGTGGCAATGGCGGCATGCGCCCGCGCCATGCGGACCTGTTCGCTACGGACCTGGACGACGAACAGCTCATCCGGACCATCGACCGGCTGCTGATATTCTATATCCGCACCGCCGACCGGCTGCAACGCACCAGCGTCTGGATGGAGAACCTCGAGGGCGGTCTGGACTACCTCAAGGAGGTGGTGCTGGAGGACAGCCTGGGCATCGGCGATGAACTGGAGGAACACATGCAAGGCATCGTCGACACCTATCAGTGCGAGTGGAAAGCCGCTGTCGAGGACCCGGAGAAGCGCAAGCGTTTCCGCGAGTTCGTCAACGACGACCGCAAGGACCCGGTCCAGCACTGGACCACCGAGCGCGGCCAGCGCCGGCCGGCGGATGAAACCGAGGTGGCCTGAACCACGGGGGCGCCGCCCATGGCGGGGAGCCCCTTCACAGACCCTCTGATGCCTGGACGGCATCAGTGGAGCGTACATGGACGTACTTGCAGCGCGTCTGTGAAGGGGCTCCCCGCCATGGGCTCGATCCAACCCCGTCCCAGCGACGACACAGGATGAACGAGCATGAGCCAATCAAACCAGTGGCAGACTATCTGCCAGACCAGCGACCTGATTCCCCATTCCGGCATTGCCGCCTGGACCGAGCGCGGCCCCGTGGCCATCTTCTGGCGCCCGGGCTGCGAACCGGAGCTGAGCGCCATCGGCCATTTCGATCCCATCGCCAGGGCCGATGTGCTTGCCCGGGGCATCGTGGGGGACGTCGACGGCGAACCGGTGGTCGCCTCACCGCTCTACAAGCAGCATTTCAGCCTGCGCACGGGTGAGTGTCTGGAGGAGGAGGCCCGGGTGCCGGTATTCCCGGTTCGTACCGAAGGCAACCAGGTGCAGCTGTCCCTTCGGGACAGCGCATCGGAATCCGCCAGCGCCGCCTGACGGGCGCTTTCCCCATTATCCATTTACTGCAACACTGACGACCGTCCCCCAACAACCACAACAAGGATGCGTCGTCTGTGAAAGCCATCAGCCCTGCTGACCAGTTGTTTCTGTGGCTGGAAAAGCGCCAGCAACCCATGCACGTCGGAGGCCTCCTGCTCTTTTCCTTTCCGGAAGAGGCGCCGGATGATTACGTTGCACAGCTCGCCAGCCAACTCCGGGAAGAGCGCCGAGTCTCCCAGCCGTTCAACCAAAGACTGGTGACGCGCTTCGGGCAGCCCTACTGGGACGAAGACCGGCATCTGGACCTGGAGCATCACTTCCGGTTCGAGGCCCTGCCGACGCCCGGGCGAATTCGTGAACTGTTGGCGTTCGTCTCAGCCGAACATGGCCATCTGATGGACCGGCAACGCCCGCTCTGGGAGTTCCACCTGGTTGAGGGGCTCCGGGACCGCCAGTTTGCCGTCTACGCCAAAGTGCACCACTCACTGGTGGATGGCGTCTCGGCGATGAAGATGCTGCAGCAGATGGTGTCCGAATCGCCGGAAGAGCGGCAGCAGGCACCATTCTGGGCGCTGCCGGAGCGTCGCCGACGCAGCACTGACCAATCTCGGTCCTCCGTGGTGCAGGCCATGGGTCGGCTGCTGGGCGAGTCCGGCAAACAGCTCGGCACCATCCCGACCGTCGCACGGGAGCTGATGAAAACCATCAACGAAGCCCGCAAGCACCCGGACTACGACTCGATGTTTCACGCGCCCCAGTGCCTGCTGAACCAGACGATCACCGGCTCGCGCCGCTTTGCCGCCCAGTCGTTCAGCCTGACTCGCATCCAGGCGCTGGCCGACACCTACCACGCCACCGTCAATGACATCGTCACCGCGATGTCCGCCAGCGCCCTGCGCACATACCTGATGAATCAGGACGGCCTGCCCGATCAGTCACTGATCGCGATGATTCCCATGTCGCTCCACAACCGGTCCGGTGGCGGTGATGCGGGCAACCAGGTGGGGATGATCCTGGCCTCGCTGGGCACCCATCTGGCGGACCCGGTCCAGCGGCTGGGCCATATCCGCGAGTCGATCCAGACCGCCAAGGACCGCTACGCCAGCATGTCCTCCGAGGAGATCATCAACTACACCGCACTGACGCTGGCACCGGCCGGATTCCATCTGCTGACGGGCATGGCCCCCAAATGGCAGACCTTCAACGTAGTGATTTCCAACGTACCCGGCCCGAAACAGCCCGGCTACTGGAATGGCGCGAAACTGGAGGGCATGTACCCCGTCTCGATCGCCATGGACAGGATGGCCCTGAACATGACCCTCACCAGCTACTGCGACCAGGTCGAGTTCGGTCTGATTGGCTGCCGGCGCACGCTGCCAAGCCTGCAGCGGATGCTGGATCATCTGGAGGACGGGCTGGCTGAACTGGAACAGGCGGCGGGGATTCAGTGATCTGCCACGGAAAGACACGGAAAGCACGGAAAAAAGGCTTTAAGATCTTAACGTCTGCACGTTTTAAGGCCGATGCTGCGGGAAGGAGAGAGTGACAAGTGGCAAGTCACAAGCGCGGGCAAGCGCTGTCTTGGCACTTTTTCAACGACTCGATTGGGCCCGAATGTACTTGCTACTTGCAACTTTCTCATTCTCGCCCGCAGGGCGTTTCCGTGCTTTCAGTGTCTTTCCGTGGCCCTAACCCATCTGTCCGGCATTCTTCACCGACACCTGATCATTCAGCGTCCAGAAGTCATAGAGCACACCGAGCAGGAACAGGCCACCGGTGAACAGGTAGATGATGCCGGTGATCCACTTGCCCATGTACATGCGATGCACACCAAAGACCCCCAGAAAGGTGAGCAGCAGCCAGCTGATGTTGTAGCTGGTCTCGCCCTCACGGAATCTCAGGTCGGCTTCGTCGTCCATTCCCGGAATCAGGAACAGGTCCACAATCCAGCCGATCAACAGCAGCCCCAACGTCAGGAACCAGATCGTGCCCGTCACCGGCTTGCCGTAGTAGAACCGGTGGGCGCCAAGAAAGCCGAAAATCCAGAGCAGGTAGCCGAACAGTTTGCTGTGGGTATCGGTGTGGGGCATTCACGCTCTCCTGAGGCGATTCAAAACGGCATTATGTGGCCAAATAACCATCGGGGACGCAACTGACGATTCCGTAATGCGGACGGGACATTTGTCTCACGAGACACTATGGCCCCAGCTCCGGCGCCGGATCGGGGCCGTCCTCGCGGAATTCGCTCGCCGATTTGCCGGTCCACTTGCGGAAAGCCCGGCTGAAGTTGGAGAGGTCGGCATAACCCAGTTCGTAGGCGATCTCGCTGACCGACTGATTGGTGTAGCGCAGCAACTGGATGGCGCGATCCTTGAGGACTTCTTCCATGATCTCGCGGTAGGTGGTTTCCCGGTCCGCCAGGCGACGCTTGAGCGTCCGCGAGGAGACGAAGAAGCGCTCTGCCATTTCTTCGAGCGACGGCAGCGGGCCCGGCATCGTCTGCAGCATGTTGCGGATGGCGATGACGATGTCGCCCTGCTCCTTCAGTGCCTTCTGCAGTTCGAACTCACACTGGCTGCGGGCCATCTCCGATGCGTCCGCATCCGCCAGCCGCATCCGGATCTTCAGAAAGTCCCGCGGGAAGATCATCATTTCCGTCTCGCGTCCGTACTCAAACCGGACCGGCAACTGATCGGCGAAATAACGGTAGTAGGGCGGCTCCGCACACGTCAGACGCGCCGAGACGCCGGGCAGCTTGCCACCCTCCAGCTCAAAGCCGTGAGCCCGGGCATCCTCCGGGTCCACCAGCTGTTCGGCCAGCATGACGAGCGTCGCCATGACCGTTTCCGCCAGAAAGTGATACAGGGAGGGCACATCAAACTCGGTGCGCATCTGCACCAGCGTCTCCTGCTCCATCTCGCGGATGATCACACTGAGGAACGGGGCCCGAAGCTGGAGGTAGCGACGGACCGAGTCGAGGGCGCCTTCCACGGTGGGACTGGTCAAGGCCGCAAACCCCAGGGTGCCATGGATCGTGACGCGCAGCTCGCGCGCCAGTGCGAAACTCAGGCCCTGATCGCCGGCAAGGGCCACCGCGCGTTCGGCCATCAGGATCGCATCGGTCACAAATATCCGGCTGTCCGTGGCCTGCAGGTCGTCCCGCGTGAACCCCAGTCCCTCGTAGAGTGGCCGGTCATCATGGCCGAGCTGGCGAACCGTATCGCCCATTACACGCATATAGACCCCCGGCACGAGAAACATGCCCAGCATCTGACGTTCACGTTCCGCACGGGTATTGGCCATTGGCGATCCTTCTGTGGTTTGTCCGAAAGGGCAAAGGTTTTGTCCCCTCTGGCAATGATGCTAACAGAACCCCACCGCCCGCTCTATTCGGTTCTCCGCCCGGCCCGGGCCGTCAGCTCAGTCAACCCGGGACAGGCTTGTCCCAATATCCACGAACCGAGTCCTTTTTGCGCATGGCGCCACCCGCTTGCAAAGACGACACTAAATCCAACACAAGAGACACCGCCAATGCGAGTCTGAAATCGGCTCACTGGCAGGCAGGAGGAGTAACATGAGCACAGCAACGGCTGAAAATACGACAACCACGCGGACACCGGAAAACGTCACCATCAAACCCCAACGCATGGGCTTTGAGTTCGACAACACGGTGCCGAAGTACTGGCTGGACAACAGCCCGTTCCTGAGCCACATGATGAACGCGCTGTCGGTCCTGTTCCCGCAGGGGGAGCAGTTCTTCGTGGATTCGGTGCGCTACTACCGGGACCAGATCAATGATCCGAAGCTCAAGAAGGAAGTGGCCGGCTTCATCGGGCAGGAAGCCATGCACTCACTCGAGCACGTCGCCATGAACCAGCACGTGCGCGATCAGGACATGCCGGTCGAGGAGCTGGAGCATCACCTGCGGCTGCTGCTCCAGGGCTTTGCCAAGCGCCTGCCCAAGCGCCACCAGCTCGCGATCACCTGCGCCCTGGAACACATGACCGCGATGATGGCGGACATGCTGCTGGAGCGCAGCGATGTGCGTGAGGACATGCACGAGACCATGCGCCCGCTGTGGGTCTGGCACGCGATTGAGGAAACCGAGCACAAGGCGGTGACCTACGACGTGTTCCAGCAGGTCGGCGGCACTTACCTGGAGCGCTCCTTCTACCAGATCGTCAGCACCTCGCTGCTCGGCGTCATGACCGCCTACTTCACGGTGCGCATGATCTGGAACGACAAGCGCAGCTTCTCGGTGAAGGACACCGCCAAGGGTCTGTGGCGCATGTGGGGCGTGGACGGCGTTTTCTCCAGCCTGATTCCGACCTGGCTGGAATACTTCAAGCCGGGCTTCCACCCCTGGGACCACGACAACAGCGCCCTGATCGAACGCTTCAAGGCGGACATCCTGGCCTACGCGGCCCCCGAATACCGCGATGGCAATCGCCGCAAGCTGAACTGATCCGTCAGTTCCAATAAAAAGGGGTGGGTCTTGACGACCCACCCCTTTTTTTGTGCTGGGACAGCCTATGATCCGGAGGGGCACGTTAGGTTAGGTTGACGGTGAGCGGTCCTCGGGTCGCAATCGGTGCTCAGGCCCCGTAAAGACTCTTTTTCGAGAATCGGGCCACCAGAGACTGGTAGCCGGCGCCGAGCGCCCGGTTGATCGCATCGATGCCCCAGGCATCCGGACCAACCAAGATACGGGATTCGTTCTTGAGAATGCCCCGGATAATGATCTCGGCCGCCTTCTCGGGCGTGGTCATGGCCAGTTTTTCGAACCCTTCACGCTGGGCATCGGCATTCTCCGACTTGCCCATCCGGGCCGACCGCGCAATGTTGGTGCGAATGCCACCAGGGTGGACGCAGCTGACCGCCACCGGCTGTTCCTCAATGGCCATTTCCTGGCGCAGGGCTTCGGTAAAGCCACGCACCGCGAACTTGGCCGAGTTGTAAGCGCTCTGCTTGGGCACCCCGATGAGGCCGAACACGCTGGAGACATTGACCACGTGGCCATCACCGGAGTCGATCAGGTGCGGCAGGAAGGCGCGCGTCCCATGGGCAACCCCCCAGAAGTCGATGTCCATGATCCACTGGAAGTCCTCGTCGGTCATCTCCCGAACGGAAGCAGACAGGGCCACACCGGCGTTATTGATGACGAGGTTCACCTGACCGAAGTCCCGCGCCACTTCCTCGGCATGGGCGTAGATCGCGTCCCGGTCGGACACGTCCAGGTGGTAGGTTTTCACGGTCGCCGTACCACAGGCTTTTGCTGTTTCCTGCAGCCCGGTGTCGTTCACATCCGACAGCGCAAGCTGGCAGCCCTTTTCCGCCAGCTTTTCCGCCAGAGCCCGACCGATACCGGAACCGGCGCCTGTCACCACCGCCACGCGGTTCTCGAGATGCTTCATGGTGTCACCCCTTGTCGTGAATAGAGTAAAAACTCTACCACATCGTGCGGTCACCGATATGGCCAAAGGGGAAAGATGAGAGTGTCACAAGGGCCGATTCAGCTCGCGCGGGACAAGGCACGCTGCCCACTCCGATACGCGCTGGGGCTCAGGTCGGTCCAGCGCTTGAAGGCCCGGGTAAAGTTGGCCGCATCGGCATACCCAAGCACATCCGCAATCTGACTCAGGCTCATGCAGGTATTGCGCAGCAGCCCGCGCGCACGATCCAGACGGACCTCGTCCACCAGGCTCTGGAAGCTGGCGTCTTCCTCCTGAAGGCGCCGCTTCAGGGTGCGCTCGGACACATAGAGAATGCCGGCGACACGACCGAGTTTGGGCGGGAAAGGGTAGCTGGTTTCAATGACACGGCGGACACGGGCCGGGAACCCCGCGTCCTCGGTCAACTGACGCAGGGCCTGCTCGCACTGTTCGCGGGAGACGGCCGCCGCCTGCTCATCGCTGAACCGGATCGGCGTAGCCAGTTCGGAAGAGGGGATCACGATCGCATCGCTGTCGGACTCATAGTCGACCGGCAGCGGCACCCGATGATGAAAACGCTGGAAATACGCCGGCTCGCGACCACGACGACGGACCCGCGCGCCAGGAACCGGAACGCCCAGTAGCTGGGTGCCCATATTGACACAGCTGAACAGCATGGCATCCATGATGAATCCGCGCAGCGGCCCCAGATCCACCTCGCTGTCGACGGTCAGAACGGTATGGCTACCGTCGTCCTCGCGGGTTACCCGGATGTAGGGCGCCCGCAGGGCCAGGAAGCGGACCATCACGTCCAGCGCTTCACCCAGCGTACGACTGTTCATTGCAGCGATGCCCAGTGAGCCCTGCAGTGGCAGGCGCATCTCACCCGCCACCAGAATGCCCAGTCCCGGCTCGCCACTCTCCACGACAGCCCGCGTGACGAATTCGCTGGCCTGGGACATGGAGACCCGGACGTCGCGCGATTTGAGACGCTCGGGATCCAGTCCAACCTGAGTCAGCAGCCCGTGGTCATCCACGCCCCGGGCGCGGAGCAATTCGGCGATGGTGTGCAGGTAGATGGCAGGCAATCCCAGGTCCCGCACGTGATTCACAGCGGCCGGCATGATAGTTCCCCGTTTCAGCGTCATTATTGTGATGTCGACTGATTATGAACTGAACAGAGCGTCCACCCCATGACCGATGTGACGGTATACAGAAGTGGCAAAGTCAATCGGGGATCGAGACGACCTTTGGCAGTTTTTGGGCGCACTATTGTGCGCCAATTTCTAACAGCGAGGAGCGGTCAGCCGGCGTGGTGCCGACGCACGAATCGGATCAGAACATCCGCGGACTGGCGCGGACGCTCAATCATGGGCAGGTGCCCCACGCCCCGGAAGACATGGATCTCAGCCTGTGGTGTGTGGTGGCGGAAATGATCCACACAACCAGGCGGCGTGACCCGGTCCCGGTCGCCCCACATGACCAGCAGCGGGCTGACGTCCGGGTCCAGAACCCGGACGGCGGCAAAGGGATCATCGCACAGGTCGGAGAAAACATGGCGGTTCTGGCCGGACCGTCGCATCAGGTCGGTGCCCAGCGCGCCCATCATGGCGAGACTCATGGCGTTGGGGCGGCCGTCCCCGACGCCGTGGAACATGCGATACACGCCCTGCCAGTCCTCGGGCATCATCAGGGACCCGTCCCGGTCCGGCGTCCCATTGAGGTCCACATCCGCATGGGCGGGAATCGCCGCGCTGTTCAGCACCGACAGGGACGCCACCCGATCCGGTGCTTCCCCGCGCATCATGGTGGCGATGCCGCCACCCATGGAGCTGCCGACCAGATGCACCGGCCCCAGATCCATCGACGCCAGCCAGTCAAGCAACCGCCGCGCCTGAGCCACATAACCGTAATCCGCCCCGGGCTGGTAGTCGCTTTCGCCAAATGCCGGCAGGTCTACGGCCAGCACGTGCCAGTCCTTCGGCAGCATGGGGAGCCAGAGCGCCCAGTTCTCCTTCATGGCCGCCAGGCCATGCAGCAGGACGACCGTCGGCCGATCCGGCGACGGATGACCCTGTTCCAGCCAGACGATCCGGTGACCGTCGACCTGATCCTCACGTCGCCGCGCCCGTTGCAGAACCCGATGGCCCGCCCGCAACAGTGGCCAGGGATCCGGCCAGCGGACCATCTGCTTCAGGGTGTCGCGAATCGTATGGGTCAGGGAGGTGTCCACGGACATGAGGGCTCCTGCGAATGGTTCAGACGGAATGAGTGTAACGCCCCGGCAATGTTCCGGAATGGCTGAACGTACCGGCCCCGGCGACGGCTCGGCAAACCGGCAAGGTCAGGGCCGGAGCCGCAGATCCAGATAGACCGGATCATGGTCGGACGAACGCCAGGGGCCGGGCTCGAACAATCGCTCAGCCCGCCCCTTCGGATGGTACTCAAGATTGTAGTCCAGCGCCCGGGGTTCGTTCGCATTGATGGCCCAGACACCATAATCGTCAACGCGCGAATGGCCAGCCTGATCGATCATCAGGTAATCAAGCGTGCCGGCGCGGCCCCGATAGCGATAGGTGGGCGGCGGCGGGTTCACCGGCACGCCATAGCCGGCGGCCTGCAAGGTCCGGATCGGGTCTTCACGGACATAGCTGTTGAGATCGCCGCCGATAACGGTCGGGACTGCCCTATCAGAGCTGGACAGGGCGCTGGCAAGCTGTTTCGCCGAGGCCATCCTGGCCGCGCTATAACACCCCTGACCGTCGCCAGCCGCCCGGTTCGTGCCGGTCGCCCCCTGGCAGCGGCGCGACTTGAAGTGGTTGGCGGCCACCCGGAAGAGCTGCCCGCTATCGACCGGCCGGAAACGCTGAATCAGCGGCACCCGGCTCAGGGCGTCAAAGGGGCCTCCGGTGACGGTCTCGGGCTCTCCCACCGTTCTGATCCGATCGGCCCGATACGCCAGGGCGACCCGGATCGCATCGGTGCCGGGACCGCCCCGCCCGGGGAGGACCCACCGCCAGTCTCCGTCCAGTAGCCGGACCAGCTCCGCCAGTGCCGCATGACGACCGGCGCCATCATTTTCCACTTCCGACAACACGAGAAGATCCGCATCCAGCCGGTCAATCGCCGCCACCAGCTTGGCACGCTGACGCTGCCACTCACGGGCCGTGTCCGCCCCTCGCTCTGTCGGGAACCCACTGCCCTGACCGTCACCATTGAACAGGTTGCCGAGATTGAACGACACCAGCCGATAGACCCCCGGCTCCGTCGGCCCTGGCGGTTTGGGTCGTTCATTGCCCGCCAGCGCCCTTGGTGGCTGCATCGGCTGCAGGCGCCACTCATCGTAGCGATAGTCGAGCACGGCAGACTCAATGCCCAGCCGCATGCCGGCCCGCAGCGTGCGATCGGCTGACAGGCCCGCTTCGGGCGGGTGGACCATCACCGGATTCTGGACCGCCCGGGCATCGTCCAACAGCAGCCGGTGTTTCGACTGCCGCGCCTTCAGTTCCAGGGCCGCCGGACCGGGCGACCGCGTTCGGGTGGGCTGATACTGGGGGGCCAACGCCAGTGTGACCGTGCCAAACCGGGCCAGCTGATAGGTATCGATCACGGTCAGCGGACTGTCCGAGCCGACGCGCATGCCTTCCAGCCGCTCGGCGTTCCGGCCGGACAGAGGCCAGGCCGTCATCAGTGATTCCGGCGCCGGGAGCGTCGCCGGTCCACAGTCGGTCACATCATGGACGGGTGACAGCTCGGTCAGCCCTTCGTATTCCTTGACCACGCCAGTCACACGCGCCCGTCGCCCTGTGCCGGACTGCGAGTCACGGGTATAGACGAACACCGCCTCTGACGTGGCGGGGTCGTCATCCGCCCCCGATTCCCCCGATTGCAGGTAGAAGCCCCCGAGACCGGTCTTGCCACGGGCATCCAGCGTCACGATGCCTTCCACCGTCACGGTGTCGCCTGCCATCGGCGAGGTCCAGTCGTCCCCCTGAACGGCCGAAATCGGGGTAGCGGGGTCGCCACACTGGCCCGCAACGACGCCGGGGAACAACAGCAGTAAGAGCAGGGACGTCCTGTTAGCCATTCGCGCGGCCGGTCCTGTTTCGGTAGGGTTTCCGATAGTGTCATCAGAGGTGGGAGGCATTGCAATGAATGGCATGATCGTCTGGATCGCGCTGGGGCTGGCCGCGATCCTTGCCATCGCCCTGATTCAGAAACGCCGCAAGGACCAGTCGCTGGGTGCCCTGAAACGAAGCGGTTTCCGACCGGACCAACACTGGTCGTCCGCCATCTCACTGGTGACCGAACAGGGTACAAAGCGCTTCGCCATCGTCTGGCCCGGGGACTACCGGGTCTATGACGCGCACCAGCTACTCGGCGTGGACCTGAAAAGCCATGAGATCGACGAAGGCGGCGGGCAGCACAAAGTGGTTCTGCGGCTGGAGGACCCGGATCACCACAGCGTCGCCTTGCCCACTGGCAACAACCGACGCCGTGCCGAGCAGTGGGCGGAGGAGATCCGCGCCTGGCATCGCTCGCTGCGATAGCCCCCACCGCTGCGAGACACCCACGTTTGCAGAGGTTCAGGACGCCGAGGCGATGCCGGCCAGCTCCTCCTGACCTAACAGGGGTGTCAGTTCCTCCGTATTCGCCAGTTCCAGCTCCAGATCGAGCGTTGGAGAATGGGCCAGGCCGGCCTGGTCCAGAATCCAGGGCACCAGTGCGGCCCGCACGTCCAGGACCATCCGGCCCTCTGCCATGCCGTAGTCGTCAGCGATCACCGACTGGGCACCATCGCTCAGGTGACGGGCCGGACGAATCACCAGCCGCGCCTGTGTGTGCCAGCTTTCGTCGTCGTCACTGTGGTGCTGGCTGCGACGGGCAAGCAACCGCGGCTCCCCGCGCAGGCGGTGCACCAGGCGATTACAGAAGGCGTCAGATGCCTGACTCCAGCCACGCACCAGCCAGCTGCCCCGATCGCACACCAGATGGTGCGGCTCAAACCGCTCCGACCAGCCACTCGGGCACTCCGGCGACACGACCTGCAGGTCCACGCAGCGACCCTCCCGGATGGCACGCACCAGCCCGCGAACCATCTCCGGCCGGGCCTGTCGGCGGATGACCGGAACCACCCCCGTGTCAGGCGCGCCAATATCCAGCGACTCAAACGTCTGACTCAAGGCCTCGTGGCGCCCCAACAATTCCTCATACTCTCCGGGCTCGCCACGCGTCACAGCCGGTTGGAAGTCAGACGCCGGCACATAGCCCTTGCGATGACGGTCATACGCCAGGTTGCCCGGCGCCACCTCGCGCAGGTAGGTGTTGATGTCCTTGGAGGCCTGCTGACGGCCAATTCCGAACGCGTGGCAGATGTGGTTGGTCGTCAGGCGCCCTTCCCACAGAGCGATGATTTCAATCAGCCGGTAGCGCAGCAGCAGATCCCAGCGAATGGGCCAGTCTGTTTTCTTCATCATGCAATCTTGCTCAATAACGCGTTGGGACACACCCGGCCAAATCCCTGGCCAGCCTTCAATCTTCCGGCATCCTACCAACTTTGATGCCAACCGGTGGTTACGCCTCATTAATGTTAAACATCGTTAAATCCGGGGTAAAAGGCACGTCCTGACAGGCGACTTTCGGTTTTCACCCACTCGGGCCTCTTTACCTGACGGGTTTCTGTTGGAACAATTAGCAAACTATTATGGCGTCATATCAAATGGCGCACCGCGTGTCAGTCCACGACTGATGGCGGCCGATGCGATCTGTTAACGCGATTTCCAATGGAGTATCCCCGCATGAGAGACCAGTTTCCATTCGCCGTCGCACGAGTGACCCGGCGCTGGCGTAAAATGCTGGATGAACGCCTGAAAAACCTCGGCGTTACCCAGGCCCGCTGGAGCACCATGTTCTACCTGGAGCGCGGCGGCGAAGGGCTGACCCAGCGGGAACTGGCCAATCTGATGGCGATCGAGAACCCGACCCTGGTCCGTCTGCTCGACAGCCTTGAGAAACAGGGCCTCATCGAACGCCGCCCGTGCGAGCACGACCGGCGGGCCCGCCGGCTGTTCCTGACTGACGAGGGCCACCGGTTCATGAACGACATGAACACCCGGGCACAGGCCATGCGGGAGGAAATGCTGGACGGCATCCCGGATGAGAAGATCGCCGTGGCGCTGGAGGTCTTTGAAGGCATCCTCGCCAACAGTGAAAAGATCAAGGAGAACCCGGACCAGTAAGTCGTCACACCGACCGCCCCCAACCAAGTGGAGACGTTTTGACCGACTTCACGCTGGATGCCCTGCGGGAGCGCCACGGCGATCAGTGGCGATGGTATGCGGTGGCCACCGTCATGCTCGGCACCATGGCCACCGTCCTCAGTGCCACCATTGTCAATGTGGCACTGCCCGACATCATGGCGGATTTTGCCATCCACCAGGGCATTGCCCACTGGTTCGCAACCGGCTTCATTGCCGCCATGACGACCAGCATGCTGGCCACCGGATGGTTTCTGGACCGGTTCGGTCTGCGTCGCACCCTGGGCGCGGCCATGGCCCTTTTCACACTGATTTCCGTGGCGGGCGGTCTGGCACCGTCCCCTGGCTGGCTGATTCTCACGCGGGTCGGACAGGGGGTCATGGCCGGTCTCATGCAACCAATGGCCATGTACCTGGTCTTCCGGGTTTTCCCCAGGGATCAGCGTGGCCGCGCCATGGGCATCTACGGGATGGGCGTGATTCTGGCGCCGGCGCTGGGACCGGTCCTGGGCGGGTTTCTGGTGGATCAGCTCGACTGGCGCTTCGTGATGTTCGCGCCAGCACCTGTCACGCTCCTGGGGCTGTTCATGGTCCGGCGCTTCATCCCGCATCCGGTCAATCCGCTCCGGCATGTCCCGTTTGATGGGGCCGGCCTTCTCTGGTTGTCACTGACCATCGCCCTGTCGCTGGATGCCCTTAACCGGCTGCAACATGGCAGCCAGCAAGTGCCGGTTATCGTGGCCGAAATCGTCCTGACACTGCTTTCGCTGGCCCTGTTCGTGCGCCGGGAAAGGCGCGCAACACACCCACTGATGCATCTGCCGTTGATGGCCCAGCCGGCGTTCCGCGCCGCCTGCCTGGGTGCACTGGCGCTTGGCCTCGCCCTGTTCGGTTCAACCTACCTGATCCCGTTATTTGTCCAGTCACCGCCGCTGTCCTACAGCGCAACCGATGCCGGCTTGCTGATGCTGCCGGCGGGGGTTGTCCTGGGCATCGTGTTCCCGGTCGCCGGCCGACTCGCCGACCGTCGGCCGGCGCGCGGCCTGATTGTCGCGGGCATTCTGATCTTTGCCGTCTCCACCAGCCTGTTCGCGCTCTCGGACATCGCGCTCGGATTCGGATGGCTGGCGCTCTGGGCCGTCATCGGCCGCATCGGTCTGGGCTTCATGCTGCCGGCCCTGTCCACGGGCGCACTCAACCCGCTGGCCACACAGGAACTCGGTCATGGCTCTGGCATCATCAACTTCATGCGGATGCTCGGGGGCGCCTACGGCGTCAATGCCGCGGCCCTGACACTGGCCTTTGGCGATCAGCGCAACGGCATGCCCACTGTTGAGGCGTTCCACGCGGTCTGGTGGCTGATGACCGGCTGCATCCTGCTGGCGCTGGTCCCCATCCACAGACTTCGCCAGTGACCGACCGGGACCGGCTATCGACACGCCGCGGGATGACAGGGTTGTCATACCCGCATGGGGCCGGATGATGTTATTCTCCAGAGCGTCTCCGGCCATTCGGCCGAGCTGTCATGCCGGGCCCGACCCGGTATCGCTCGTCGGCCCGGAGCCGGGCATGGTATGGACTTGAGGCATTGGAATGACAGTTCTTCGCATCACCGTTCTGCTGACCGCTCTGAGCGTTGTTGGGATGACGGCGGCTGAACCGGTGGAAAACGGATTGACACGCCAGCAGCAGGCCGGGGCTGACAAGCCCCGCCCACTCGACATCCAGGGCGATCTTGCGGGATCGACAAGGACGCTGACGACCGAGTACGAAGACACCTTTGCCGATATCGGCGATAGCCACAGCCTGGGGTTCATGGAACTCGTTCAGGCCAACCCCGGCGTTGATCCGTGGCTGCCGGGGGACGGCACCCGCATCACACTGCCGACCCGCTACGTGCTGCCGGACAGCCCCCGACAGGGTATCGTGATCAATCTGGCCGAATTCCGTCTTTACTACTTCACGGAGCAGGGCGTGCGGACGTTTCCAGTAGGCGTGGGCAAGTCCCAGACGCCATCGCCGCTGACCGAAACCCAGGTCACCATGAATCTGGAGTCACCCGCCTGGTATCCACCGGCCAGCATCCGCGCGGAGTACCGCCGTGACGGCACGCCGCTACCGCGGATGGTCCCGCCTGGCCCCGACAATCCGCTCGGACCCTTTGCCATGAAACTGGCCGCTGATGGTTACCTGATCCATGGCACCAACAAGCAGTTCGGGGTCGGCATGCCGGTCAGCCATGGCTGCATCCGGATGTACAACGACGACATCGCCAGCATCATCTATGATGTGTCTAAAGGGACACCGGTCCGATTCATCGATCAGCCCGTAAAAGTGGGTATCTCCCAGGGCAAAGTCTGGCTGGAAGTGCACCGATCGGGTGAATCCCTCGGAGCGTCTGAAAAGGATCGCCTCTGGCGGTCGGTGATGACCGAGATGGACAAGCTGCTGGGCAAACATCCGGACATTGAATTCCGTCGCGCCGCCGTAGAGCTGGCCATTGACCAGGCGGAAGGCGTCCCAGTGATGGTGGGCGAGCAGGTCACGACCATGGCCAAAGCCGACACCCAGACGGATTCCTGACCAGCCCTGCCGAATGCACCATGGGCCGGACTGGCCGGGTTCCGCATTTTGAGACAGGAGCTGCCGCATGCCCCGATCCCTACGATCCGGTCTGCTCATCACCCTTCTGACAGGACTGATCCTGTCGGCCTGGAGTCTCGCGCAACCCTCCAGTGACCGGCAGGCCCATCTGCTCACGATAGAGGGGGCGATTACCCCCGCCACCGCCGACTACCTCCTTCGTGGCCTGGAGCGCGCCGAGGAAAAGGGCGCCGGTCTCGTTATCCTCCAGATGGACACGCCGGGCGGGTTAATGACGGCAACCCGCGACATCATCCAGAGCATTCTCACCTCCCCGGTACCGGTCGCCACCTACGTGGCTCCCTCCGGCGCCCGGGCCGCCAGCGCCGGCACGTACATTCTGCTTGCCAGTCATATTGCGGCCATGGCCCCTGCCACCCAACTCGGCTCGGCCACACCCGTTCGGATGGGAGGCATGCCAGGCAGCGAGGACCCACCGCCGGATGCCACCGAACCGGAAGGCGATCAAAACGGAAAAGGCACAGAGATACCGGACAACAGCGACCAACCGGCGGCAAAGCCGGGCATGGATGAAAAAATGCTGGAAGACGCCGCCACCTACATCCGCGAGCTGGCCAACCGCCATGGTCGCAACGCCGACTGGGCGGAGAAGGCGGTGCGCAAGGCGGTCAACCTGGGCGCCGCCGAGGCGGTCGATATGAATGTGGCCGACCTCACAGCACCCAGTGTCTCCGCGCTGTTGACGGCGATTGATGGCCGCACGGTCGTGATGTCAGACGGTGAGCAGACCCTGTCCACCGCCGACATGACCGTCAAGCGTGTCGACCCGGACTGGCGCACCCGACTGCTGTCGGTGATCACCGATCCGAACGTCGCCTACTTCCTGATGATCATCGGCTTTTACGGCATCATCTTCGAACTGGCCAACCCCGGCAGCCTCGTGCCAGGGGTGATTGGCACCATCTGCCTGATCCTGGCGCTGTTCGCATTCCAGGTTCTGTCGGTCAACTATGCGGGGCTCGCACTGATCCTGCTGGGGCTGGCGTTCATCGTCGCCGAGGCGTTCATGCCCAGCTTTGGCATACTGGGCATCGGGGGACTGGTCGCCTTTGTGGTGGGATCGGTCATACTTATGGACGGGCAGCACCAGGCCGTCTCCCTCCCCGTGATTGGCGGTACGGCCGCCGTGGCGGGCGCTTTCCTGCTGTGGGTGGTCACCCGCTTCCTGGCACTGCGCCGACGCCCCGTTGCCGGCGGACCGGAGCGGATTCCCGGCGAAATCGCGCTGGCTCAGGATGGGTTTGAGCAGGCCGGAGATGGCCGCTATCACGGCCATGTCCAGATGCACGGTGAACGCTGGAATGCCATCAGTGATGCGCCGATCGCGGCGGGCGCACAGGTCCGGGTGAACCGGGTGGACGGGCTGACGGCTCAGGTCTCCCCGACTGACGGTGAGTAACAACGGCATGGCCGCCATCATGGACGGCCATCACAACACACATGCTGATCATCAGCGGAGCGTTCCCCAACGTCCCGAAAAGGAGGCGCATTTATGCTTGGCAGTCTGATTCCCTATGTGGCACCAACCGTGTTGGTGCTGATCGTACTGGCCGCGGCCATTCGCATTCTGCCGGAATACGAGCGCGGCGTGGTCTTCTTCCTGGGGCGCTTCCAGGGCGTCAAAGGACCGGGCCTGATTATCGTGATTCCGGGCATCCAACAGCTCACCCGAGTCGATCTGCGGGTCATTGCACTCGATGTGCCCGAGCAGGATGTCATTTCAAGAGACAACGTCACCGTCAAGGTCAACGCGGTGCTGTACTTCCGCGTGGTCGACCCGGAACGGGCCATCATCCGGGTGGAGAACTTTGCTGGGGCCACCAGTCAGCTTGCCCAGACGACACTGCGTTCGGTGCTCGGCAAACACGACCTGGATGAAATGCTGACCGAGCGGGACCGGCTCAACGACGACATTCAGGAAATCCTGGACACACAGACCGAGGAGTGGGGCATCAAGGTCGCGAACGTGGAAATCAAGCACGTGGATCTGGATGACTCCATGATCCGGGCCATCGCCCGGCAGGCCGAGGCCGAGCGGGAACGTCGCGCCAAGGTGATTCACGCCGAGGGCGAACTGCAGGCCTCTGAAAAGCTCGTCGAAGCGGCACGCGTTATGGGCCAGGAATCCGGCTCCATGCAGCTGCGGTACATGCAGACCCTGTCGGACATGAGCACCAGCAACAGCTCTACCATTGTCTTCCCTCTGCCGCTGGACATGATGTCGCATTTCATGGGCGGCAACACCCCAGCCAAAGGCGCATCCGGGAGCCCGGACACCGACAAGGCATGATCGGTAAGCGACCGTGGGCACTGCGCCCTCGCCCACGGTCCACGCTTGACGTCGATCGCGTTTCGATCATAATAGTAATGTTATTACATTTCCTGGAGTTCGCAATGTCTACCCGAAACCGATCAGGTGCCCACCTTGCTCTCATGCTTGGCTTACTGACAACCAGCGCAGCGTTCGCCGCCGCTGCCAGCAACCCCGGCGCCCATGAGCATGGCAAGGCACGGCTGGAAGTGGCCATTGAGGGGCGCACCGCAATCATCCGATTTGAGTCGCCAGCCATGAACCTGGTCGGTTTCGAGCATGATCCGCGCACGCCTGAGCAACGTCAGGCGATCACCGACGCCACCGGGCACCTGGAACACCACGCCCTGCTCGACCGAAGCGGCGATACCTGTGCCATCACCGACAGTCGCGTCGAACGGCTCGCCGGGCGCGCTGATCCGGAAACGCATCAGGCCGATCACGGGGACCACGGTGATCACGGAGAGCAAGACCACCATGAGGCACACAGTCACCATGACGACGATGACCACGCAGAGGCATCCAGCCACAGCGAGTTCCATGTCATGCAGACGCTCGCCTGTGACGAGCCGCTGGCCGGCCAGACACTGACCACGGGTCTCTTCACCGAATTTGCGGGAATCGAGGTGATTGAGGCGGCCTGGGTCTCTGGAAGCGGACAGGGCGGCGCGAGCCTGACGACCGATCGACCGACCCTGACGCTGTCACGGTGACGGGGCCTCTTCGTAGGGCTCGATCGACTCGGCGGTGACCGCATAGGACGCCTCGGCCACGTCATTGCTCATGGATTCGGTGCGCAGCACGCCCTCAATCCAGATCGGGTTATAGAGCGCCTCGATCTGGAATCCATCGTCATAGGTGACGTGAATGATCTGATTCGGCGGGGGTGGCGGTACGTGGATACACGCCCCGTAATAGGGCACCAGAAAGAACTCAGTGATGGTCTGGTCCGGGCTGGCGGTCAGGGGCACGACAAACCCGGGGATCCGGATGGGCGTCTGATCCAGTTCCGTTCGCACGCGCCCCTCCATGATGGCGTCCGGAAGCTGAGGCGGTCCATCGCCGGTGTGCTCAATCTGTGGCATGGTTTCCAACATCTCCAGATCCTCTGGCGGCATCAGCTCCGGCCATTCCATTTCCTGCCACTGTTCTGCGGTGACAGCCAGGCTGATTGACGAGAGGACCACGAGTACGATGGCACTGCTCAAACGGTGACTCCGGCTCAATGACACGCTCCTTTACTGGATGAATTGACTGGATGAATTGGACAACGGCAACGATGACCACCCCTGATGATGCCCGGACGGCAAGCGCTGTTCTTACAATCAACAACATGCATTTCCAGTGGCCCCGCAACGCCACCGCCTGGCACATCCCTGACTTGCAGTTACGGGCCGGCGAACACGGCTTCCTGCACGGGGCCAGCGGCTCCGGCAAAAGCACACTGCTGGCTCTGCTCGCCGGCCTGACCGTCCCCCAGAGCGGCAAGATCACATTGCTTGGGCAGCACTTTTCCAGTCGCTCCCGACGCCAGCGCGACCGGCTGCGGGCCGATCACATCGGCATTATCTTTCAGCAGTTCAACCTTGTGCCATACCTGCCCGCGATCGACAACGTGCAATTGCCCGGACACTTCTCGAGACGCCGCCGCGAACGCGTTCATGACGCACTCTATGACGCCGCCCGGCACCTGCTCCAGACGCTCGCCGTACCGGAATCGCTCTGGCGATCACCGGTCACCGCGCTCAGCGTCGGGCAGCAGCAGCGCGTAGCGGCCGCGAGGGCATTACTGGGCGCGCCCGAGCTGATCCTGGCGGACGAACCCACCTCAGCTCTGGACACCGACAATCGCGACCGGTTCCTTGAATTGCTGATGGACCAGGCCCGCCAGGCCAACAGCACCATCGTGTTTGTCAGCCACGACCCGGCCCTGGGCAGACGCTTCTCGCAGCATCATGACATGCAGCAATGGCAGGAGGTGCCCGCATGATGGTCCGCACCACCATCCGGCTTGCACTGGCCAGCCTTTGGCATCGTCGAGGCACACTGTCTCTGGTGGTCCTGACTCTGACGCTGAGCGTCTCGCTGCTGCTCGGTGTGCAGTACCTGCGGACCGAAGTGAAGCAATCGTTCGTCAGCACCATCAGCGGCACGGATCTGATTGTCGGAGCCCGCAGCAGTCCACTGAACCTCCTGCTCTACTCCGTGTTCCATGTGGGCAACGCCACCAACAACGTCCGTTGGTCAACGTATCAGGCCATCCGCCAGAACGATGCGGTGGACTGGATGGTGCCCATGTCCCTGGGCGACTCCCACAAAGGCCACCGGGTGGTGGGCACCACCACCGGGTTTTTCGAGCACTTTGAATATGGGCAGGCGCAACAGCTGACCATCTCACCCGGTCGCCCGTTTTCAGACGTTTTCGACGTCGTGATCGGGGCGGATGTGGCCCGCGAGCATGACTATCAGCTGGGCGACGAGATCATTCTCTCGCACGGCACAGGCAGCACCAGCTTCGTAGAGCACGACGACAAACCCTTCACCGTCGTCGGCGTTCTCGATCCAACCGGAACACCGGTCGACAACGCTCTGTACGTCAGCCTTGAGGCCATAGAGGCCATTCATCTGGGCTGGCAGGCTGGGGTCCCGGTGCCAGGGCAGACCACCTCGGCGGAACAGGCCCGCCAGGCCGATCTCACGCCCGGTGAGATCACCGCCGCGCTGGTGGGCGTCAAGCGCAAGGTACTCACCTTCCGCCTCCAGCGCACCTGGAACCAGTGGCACGATGAGCCGCTCACGGCGATCCTGCCGGGCGTGGCCCTATCCCGCCTATGGCAGCTTCTGGATGGTTTTGAGACCGCACTGCTGGCCATCACCGGGTTCGTGGTCGCGACCAGTCTGGTGGGCATGACCGCGGTGCTGCTCACCACACAGGCCCATCGCCGTCGCGAAATGGCCGTCCTTCGCGCCATCGGTGCCCCTCCGGGACTGATTGCGGCGTTGTTCAGTATTGAATCGGTCCTGATCGCGATGGTCAGCGTCGCGCTGGCACTTGGCGCCAGCTACGGCGGGCTCACCCTGATGATGCCGCTGATTGAGGCCCAGCTCGGGCTCCGGCTATCACTCCGTCCGCTCAGCGCCGTCGAGTGGGGGCTGCTTGGCGCCGTGCCGCTGTGCGCGCTGCTGATATCGCTGGTGCCGGCGCTTCGGGCCTACCGACGGAGCCTGATCGACGGACTGATGCCCCGGGAGTGATCCCGGGGTGTCGTCTCCAGCCACTCAGCATTCACCGGCCTCATGATCACAGTGATCCTGCCGACACAGACGATGGTTGCGCAGATGACTCACACACAGCAGTCCAGCGCCTGAAAGCGTAACGAGTTTCTCGCCCCATTCACCAAAGAGGCCGTGTCCCCAGAAAGCCGCGACCGTCATGACGGTCAGGCCCGCCAGTGCATAGCCCCAGACCTGCCGGTCGCGGTGACGGGAGCAGCCAAGGCCGACGGCCAGAAGACTGGACGGGATGACGAGCCAGAGCAGGGCACGGTGGAAGGCAGCATCACCCAGAAACGATGCCCCCAGAGTCGGAATCAGAACCAGCGCAAACGGCAGTAACAGGCAGTGCAGCGCGCACAGTGTCGACATGCCAATGGCAAGCCGATCCAGCCATTGAGACGGTACCGCAGAGCCCATTGCGAGTCTCCTTTCAGTCTGTTGGTCGGGCGGGGCATGGTCGCCCCGCGCATTCCAAGTGGTTTGAATCAACCGCCCAGCGGCACGCGCAGGGTGGCACTGACATTCCGGCCCTGGCTCAGGGCATAGCCCTTATAGGTGTCGAGAAAATCCCGGTAGCTCTCGTCGGTGAGATTGCGGACGGACAGATCAATCCGGACCGGTTTGCCAGAGCGGCGCCCCACCCCGAAACCGACACCCAGATCGGCGACGGTGTAGGCGTCCGTTGAGGCGGTTCCGAACGGCGCGTTATCGAACTGCGCGAACGGCTCACCCGGTGCCGCATCCTTCGAGGCATTGTGGCGGACGCCAAGACGGACATACGGGCTGCGCAGCCATCCCAGGTGGCCCGGCCGCCAGACACCCTCGACCAACACCTCATCGGCCGGCTGGAGCGGCAGATCATTCCCTGTCCGGTCGTTTTCACCGTTCACCGTGCTGTAGGTGGTTCCCAGCTCGAGCGTATCGGTGAGCTGAGCGGTTGCCGTCAGCTCAGCCCCCGTCAGGACCGCATCGGTCTGCTGGTAGCTGAACACGGGCAGACCATTCTGGGTGGTCCCGGTGTCCTGCAGGAAGATGTAATGGTCGATGACGTTGCGGTAGACCGTGGCGCTGGCACTCAGACGCTCGGATCGCCAGCGCAGAGCCAGATCGGTATTCAGGGATTTTTCCGCCTCCAGATCCGCGTTGCCCTGCTGGACGGCCGCCACTCCGGCGTGCACCCCATCGGCGTGCAGCTCGAACAAGGTGGGCGCCCGGAAACCGCGACTGATGTTGCTCGCCAGGGTGAGCTGATCCGTGATCGCGTAGGCGCCCCCGACAGACCCGGTCGTGACGGCGTAATCGTTCTCATCCTCGCTGGCAAACGTGGTGGGTGCGGCAGTTTTGCTGCTTTTTGCCACCGTTTCCGTCCAGTCCTGACGCAGGCCAGCCTGAAGCGTCAGACGACCAATCGTGCTTTCCTCAAAGGCAAAGACGCCCACGTTCGTCACCGTCCCGCCCGGCGTCAGCTGGGTGCTGCCCCGTGACACCTGATCCCTGGTCCGGTATGCCACGCCGAGGCGACCACCATCCAAAAGCCCGATCTGCTTGTGCCGGGCTTCCACGCGGGTGGTGTACTGGTCAAACTCAATATCGATGGTCCCGTCGAACAGTTGGTCACGTGGCGTGCCGGCCGCGTTCGACTGGCGCAGATTGTTCTGCCAGACCAACGTGGGCTCCACCGTCCAGGTCGCATCAACCGGCAGACGGGCATCCAGGCGGATGTCGTCATTTTCGAGATTCTGTCCCACCCCTTCCGGGCCCTGCGAGGGCGGCTTGTTACCAGCCGGTGGGGGCAGGAGAAAATTCTGCTCATTCCGCCAGCCCGTGTAACGAAGCCGGATCTCACCGAAACCGGCCCGATAGCCAACGCCCACCTGACCGTTCAGCTGATCGAAGTCGGTGTAGTCCAGCGTGCCGGTGTAGGCCGGCGCACGACGCTTTTCCGGATCACTGGGAGGCGGCGGGAAAAAAGTCGGATCATCCGGCACTGTGAGATTGTCCGCGTTGCGGCGGATGATGCCACCCGCGACTGTCCAGCGATCACCGCGGGAGCTGGCCTTCAGGCCCAGATCGCTCTGATCGTTGTTGGTGGCGTAACCCAACAGGGCGTCACCACTGGAGTGACGTTCACCATCCTCGCTGAATTCGAGTGCCAGAGGCGCCACGTTGACGGCACCCCCGATCGCATCGGAGCCATACAGCAGGCTGGCGGCTCCGCGAACGACTTCAATCCGGTCACTCAGGAACGGCTCGATGTTCGGGGAGTGACGAGTCCCGAACTGCTGGTGATCCACACCAATACCACCGGACAGCACGCGAACCCGATTCCCGGACAGCCCCCGGATGACTGGCTTACCCACCTGATTGCCCGCGCTGACGGTATCCACGCCCGGCATGTCATCCAGCATGTTGCCCAGAGACGTTGCTTCCCGACGGTCCTTTTCAGCACCCTGGAGGACATCCACCTGGGCCGCCTGCATCAGGGGCGACCCCGGAGCCGGCGCGCCGGCCTCAACCACGATTTCTTCCAGTGACTGAGTCGATGGGACCGGTTCGTCCTGAGCCCACCCCATTGGGGCTGTCACCACCAGGCTGACCGAGCCGGCCAGTACCAGCGATCGACCCGGAACCGCTTGCTTGAATCTCATTTGACCTCCAAACATGTTATAACATTGCAATAAATGCCGACATCTGTCAGCTGAGCATCTGCTCTGCCACTCAATGCGCTCGAGAATCATAAACGATATGTTATAACATATTTTATGCGCAACCCTCAGCGAGGAATGAATGCACAAACAGATTCCAACGAACCTGATCTTCGGCTTCCTGGGCAGCGGTAAAACCACCACCATCCAGAGCCTTCTGGAGCGCAAACCGGCCAGCGAACACTGGGCCGTTCTGGTCAACGAATTTGGCGAGGTGGGCATCGACGGTCAGTTGCTGGACCAAAAGGGTGCAACGATCCGGGAAGTCCCCGGCGGATGCATGTGCTGCGTCGCCGGACTACCGATGCAGATGGGGCTGAATATGCTCATCAAAGCGTCCAGCCCCGACAGGCTTCTGATCGAACCCACCGGGTTGGGTCATCCGCACCAGATCCTTGAAACGCTGACATCGACCTTCTATCAAGACGTCCTTGATATCAGGACGTGTGTGACGATCATTGACCCGGCCAAACTCGACAACCCGAAGGTGCTCGCGAACGAGAACTTCCGGGCACAAACCGACATCGCCGATGTGCTGATCGGGAACAAGACCGATCATTGCGATGAGCCCACCCTCGCCGGGTTTGAGCGCTGGGCCCACTCACAACAGCCCCCGAAACGACGGGTACACCAGACGACGCAGGGGCGGTTTCCGCCCGAATGGCTGGACGAGCGCCATGCCGATCTGTCGATCACACCGCCGGTCGGTCATGCCACGCACGACGCACCGCCCCGACGGCAATGGGAAGATCTTGACTCCGTGCCCTGGCAACAGGCGTTGAACCAGGGTGAGGGGCACTTCAGCTGCGGCTGGCGCATTCACCCTGACACACAACTGGACTTCGCCGGGTTGCACGCTCTGGCGCACGAACCCCAATGGCGACGCTTCAAAGGGGTTCTGAACACAACCGAAGGCTGGCGGGCCATCAACGCGGCAGGGGAAACCATCACCACGTCAGAAGTGCCAGAACAATCCGAAAGCCGCCTGGAGATTATCACCGATCATCTCATTAACGGGCAGCAGCTGGATGCCCGCCTGAAACGCCTGAGCCAATAAAAAACCCGCGTGACCGATTCAGGTCACACGGGTTTTCTTCAGGCCACTGGTGGCGGACACCACCAGTTATCCAGCCGATACTTACTTCATGCTGGCCTTCTGAAGCATACGCTTGGCGCGCTCGTTTGCCTCGTCAGCAGACTGCTGTGCATCCATGGCAGCGGCCATGGCTTCTTCTGCCTTGGCATACGCAGCGTCGGCGCGGCTCTCAGCGGAATTGGCAGTGCTCAGAGCGTTGCTGGCGGTCTGCTCGGCAGAGTTCGCCGTGGACATCGCGTCATCAATGGCTTCCTGGTTGTTACCAGTGCTGGCGCAACCCGCGGTCAGGGCCGTGGCCATTGCAATACCTGCGAAAGTGAGCTTACGCATTGTCTTACCCCTTGTTGGTGTTGATGTCTTCCTCCGGGAAGAGGTTTCGTCGGATACGAGTCTCCGGTCAAACCCGGCTCAGTGTAGAACACTGTATGACCAAAGAGAAACTGCAAAACAGTGTAAATCCATACGTCTAACAGCGCCAGCCGGCTTACCGGATTGTAAGCCTGCCGCAAGGAACCCGGGACTGCTATTCGTGTCACGGCAGAATACGGATTTCGGTTCCATCCGAGACCAGGGACCAGATTTCATCCATGGCCTGATTGCTGACTGCAATGCAGCCATCCGTCCAGTCCAGCCCCTCATAGGCAAAGGCCATGTCATCAGCCTCGTTCGGCAGGCCGTGAATCATGATCTCACCGCCCGGATCGAGCCCCCAGGCGCGTGCCAATTCCAGATCCTCTGCGTTCGGGTAGGAAATGTGAATGGACTTGTAGTAATCGCTGTTCGGGTTGCGCCAGTCGAGCGTGTATCGGCCTTCCGGCGTGCGCTCGTCCCCTTCCCAGAGCTTATGCCCCTCGGGGCGATCACCCAGCGAGATCCGGTAGCGGCGCAGAATCTTCTCGCCGGACATCAGCAACAGCTCCCGGTCTCCCTTTCGCACGACGACCTCGGAGACCGGCGGCGATGTCCCCGTTTTCGTGCTCTCAGGCACCGACTCATAGCGCGTGTTGGCCATGGCCAGCTCATCGGCAGCCGCCGGCCATGCCAGTAACGTCGCGATCAGTAGGCAGAGCGTTCTGAACATCCGATTACCGTCAACCTGATAACTAACGAGTTCGTTTATAGCATAGAGCAGCTGACGGAGCGATGAACGGATCGACACCCACGGCCTCACGAGCGAGCGCCCTCGTCCATCCTTAGGCCAACCCGCGTCACCCGGTCCGCCTCCGTCTCGCGAGCAACCAGGGTGACGGGACCGAGACGCACGCGATCGCCCACCACAGGGTGACCCTTGGTACGCCGGGCAAAGCAGTCCGCCAGCGTCAGTTCCGGAGACAACGCATCGAACTCAATACCGTAGACCTCTTCCACGTCACCGAGCAGCGCGTCACCGTTGAGCACGAAGTCACCGAAGAAAGCGCGCTGAGCCAAATAGCGTGGCGGCTCACGACCGCTGAGCGAGCGCCCCAGCTCATCCAGCGCGGCGGGTCGGGCGAATACGGCGACGACATCCCCTTTGCCCACGGTGAGCGCCGGCTCCGGGTGCAGGCACTCCCGTTCGCGAAACACCCCGGCCAGATCACTGCCCTCCGGCAGGTTGAGCCGACCCACCGGACAGGGGCGCTCCCAGCGCTCGCCCTGCAACGGAAACAGCATCAGCTCATGGTCACCGGCGGCTGGCACATCCAGCGGCAAACGCCGGTGGGGTTCCCCGGCCGCCGGAACCTCCAGCTCGAGCCAACGGGCGAGTGACGCCAGCGAACTGCCCTGAACGACCAACGACACCAGCACCACGAAGAACGCAATGTTGAAAATCAGTCCTGCTTCGTCAATGCCGTGCATAACGGGGAACAGCGCCAGCACGATCGGGACGGCACCGCGCAGGCCCACCCAACTGATGAACGACAGTTCCCGGAGATTGAAACTGAACGGCCAGAGCGTCGAGAGAACGGCCAGCGGGCGGGCCACCAGAATCATCACCAGAGCCAGCACCAGTCCGCCACCGGCCAGGGGCAGAAGCTGGCTGGGGTTCACCAGCAGCCCCAGAATCAGGAACAGCGACATCTGGGCCAGCCAGGCCAGCCCGTCGTGCACCTGCAGAATCATTGGCATCATCCGGACGTGACGGTTGCCGAGCACCACGCCGGCCAGATAGATCGCCAGGAAACCGCTGCCGCCCAGCAGGTTGGTCGCGGCGAACAGCGCCAGACCATAGGCAGCGACCAACAGGGGGTAGAGGGCAGGCATCAGCCTGGCGCGGTTCAGGACCCAAACCATCGAACGGCCCCCAACAATACCGAGCACCGACCCAATCCCGAACTGCTCCACCAGCAGGAGCAGGCTGCTCCAGCCCGAGGCCATGTCACCGTCGATCAGCGTGACGAGCAGCAAGGTGAGGAAAATCGCCATCGGGTCATTGCTGCCGGATTCGATTTCCAGCGTCGCCCCGACCCGCTCATTGAGGTGCAACCCCCGGCCCTGTAGAAGGGAGAAGACCGCCGCGGCGTCCGTGGAAGAGATGATGGCGCCGATCAGCGCGGCCGTCATCCAGTGCAGATCAAACAACCACCAGGCGGTCACCGCCGCGACGGTCGCCGTGATCAACACGCCGATAGAGGCAAGCAGCAGTGCGGGCCTCAGACCAACCCGAAAGGTCTCCGCCCGGGTCCGCATCCCGCCATCCAGAAGAATCAATGCCAGGGCGAGGTTGCCGACGACAAACGCCAGCTCAAAATCGTCAAAGGCCAGACCGCCGGGGCCGTCCTCCCCCATCAGCATCCCGACTACCAGGAAGATCAGCAGCACCGGCATGCCCAGCCGACTGGACAGGGGGCTGAGCAGGATGCTGATCACCAGCATCAGAGCACCGATCAGAATCAGTGTCGGGTCCATCGAGTCTCCCTTTGGCGAGGATCGTGACGGGCTGCGGCGGCGGCCCCGGGAGCCTGCGCAGCAGACAGTCGCACCGCTGCGGACCATTGTAACGGCTTTGATCGCATCGTATATTCCGGTTAGCCTTGTGGGCGTGGCAACGCGTCCACCATTCAGCGGGTGTAGCTCAATGGTAGAGCAGAGGCTTCCCAAGCCTACGACGAGGGTTCGATTCCCTTCACCCGCTCCAACTCCCCACGCCCGTTATCCTGACATCAGGCGTCGACAGCAGTTTCCGGCGGGATGGCCCGTCGTTCACGATGGATGGTAGCGGTCGCCGCAGGCGGGCCGAACAGGACCCGCAGCCGCTGGCGCCACGACAGGCCCGGCGTCGCCACATCCCGCAGCATGTCGCGCCACTCGTGAAAATTCAGCGTGACAGGATTGTGGCTGTGAATCTGGCCAATGATGCCGTAGTCCGGCGTTCTCTCCTCCTCAACAAAGGTGCCGAACAGGCGGTCCCAGATGATCAGGATGCCGCCGTAGTTCCGGTCGATGTATTCCGGGTCCCGGCCATGATGCGCCCGGTGGTGGGACGGCGTGTTGAAGACCCACTCCAGCCAGCCCAGCTTGCCGACCGTCTGGGTGTGGATGAAGAACTGGTAGGCGAGGCTGATCGCGACGGCGAAAATCACCGTTTCAGGAGGGAAGCCGATCAGCACGATTGGCAGCCAGAACAGCCACATGCCGGTGATGGGGTAAGTGACACTCTGACGGAATGCGGTCGAGAGATTCAGCTTTTCCGAGGAGTGATGCACGACATGGGAGCACCAGAACCAGCGGATGCGATGATGCGCCCGATGGAACCAGTAGTAGAAAAAGTCCTGCACAACAAACAGCAACAGGACAGTCCAGCCATTAAACGGGATGTCGAACAGGCGCACGTCAAATAACGCATTGAAGACCACGATGGTCAGCAATGCGGAGAGCACATCACTGGCCTGATAAAGCCCCGCCAGCGTGAGATTGCTGATGGTGTCCACCAGCGTGTAGCGCCCGGACGCCGGTACGGTCGCATCCCGGCGAAGCTGTCGGTATTCGGCGGCCATGGCCAGCAGAAACGCCGGGGCCAGGGCCAGCGTCACCAGGTGTGGGTTGAAACCCAGCCAGTCGGTCAGCGGTGTGGGGGGCATGGGATCATTCTCCGGAGTCCGCGAAATGGCCCCACAGTATCCCACCGGACCGGCCAGACACGGTTATCCAGCGACGACGAATCCGGTGGCCAATTCCGTCAGTGCAGCTTCAACCGGGGGTGCATCGCGCGGCTGATCCGGTCCATCAGCCAGATAATGCCGGTGCGCAGGACGCCATGGAGGGCCACCTGGTGCATGCGGTAGAGCGAGACGTAGAACAGGCGGGCGATCCTGCCTTCAACCATCAGGCTGCGGCCTGAGAGGTTGCCCATCAGGTTGCCGACGGTGGTGTAGCGGCTGAAGTTGATCAGCGAGCCGTAGTCCCGGTACTCAAACTCGACCATCGGTTCGCCGTTGAGGCGCTTGACCAGGTTGTCGTAGAGCGTATCGGCTTCCTGATGCGCTGCCTGCGCCCTCGGTGGCACCGGCCGGTCGGATTCCGGCTGTGGACAGGCCGCACAATCACCAAAGGCAAAGATATTGGCGTCCCTGGTGGTCTGTAGGGTGCGCTCGACCACCAATTGGTTGGTCTTCGTCGCCTCCAGTCCATCCAGTTCGGCGAGGAACGCAGGCGCCTTGATACCCGCGGCCCAGATGGTCATGGCCGACGCCATCACGGTGCCGTCCGCCAGCGTAATCGCATCGGATGACACTTCCTGAACCGGCTGACCCGCCACGACCGGCACGTCCAGCCGATTGAGCTCCTTGGTGGCGGCCGCGGACAGGCGTGGCGGCAGGGCCGGGAGGATGCGTTCGGCGGCCTCGACCACGGTGATCCGGACATCGTCCGGCCGAAGCTGATTCATGCCATAGACAGGCAGTTCCCGGGACGCCAACCGCAATTCCGCGGCCAGTTCCACGCCCGTGGCACCGGCCCCGATGATGGTGATGGGCAACTCGCCGGACTCACCCTGTCTGGCCTCATAATTGCGGCGAAGGAAGGCGTTGAGCATCAGGTTATGGAACCGACGGGCCTGCGCCAGGCTGTCGATGAACAGGCAGTGCTCCTGGGCACCGGGCGTGCCGAAATCGTTGGCGGTGCTGCCGACCGCGATCACCAGCGTGTCGTAGGCCAGACGGCGCTCTGGGACGACCTCTTCCCCGTCTTCGCCGGTGATCGGCGCCAGAATGATGGACTGCTCGTCGCGATCCACGCCATTCAGGCGCCCCAACTGGAATTCGTAGTGATGCTTGCGGGCATGGGCGCGGAAGTTGATTTCGTTGGCGTGGGAGTCGAGTGACCCGGCCGCGACCTCATGGAGCAGCGGTTTCCAGACGTGAGTGAGCACGGCGTCTACGAGGGTGATCCGCGCGCGCTTCTTTTTGCCCAGCGTTTTGCCCAGTTTCGTGACCAGCTCCAGTCCGCCGGCGCCGCCACCGACAACTACGATGTGGTGCAGATCGTCCATCGCCTCCGAGTGCTCCGTCCAGTATGCGTGAAGACTGTATCCGTTAGGGTGCGTCCCATCGCGGGAACACTTTAACGTGAATCGTCACTCATGGACAGTCGCAACCGCCGGGCTGCGGTTACTCACGCCGGTTTCGGAGGATCATCCTTTGGGATCGATGCTTCCAGCTCCTGTTGACGCTTCTGGGACTTTCTGACGTATTCCTGCCACTGCTGCGCCATGTTCCGGGTGGCGCTGTAGTCCGATGCCCTCTGGAAGGCACTCAGAGCACCATCGAAGGCGTCCTGGTTGAACAGTGCCAGGCCATTGAGCACATGGGCCATGCCGGGGCTGTCCAGGCCGCCGACCGCGATGGCTTTTTCAGAGTAGGTTTCAGCGTCTTCCCATCGCCCCAGATCCACGGACACCTGCGCCATCCGGAAGTAGAGGCTGCCGTCGCCAGCCTGCTCGGCGGCCTGCCCCATGGCCTTGAGGGCGCTGTCGTATTCCTTCGCCAACAGCCAGGCATCCCCCAACTGACGAAGGTTCTGGGTCGATGCGGGCACCTGCCCCTCATCGATGGCCTTCTCGATCACCCGGGCCGCCCGGAAACTCGCGTCCTGGGACATCAGCAACTGGGCAAAGCTCATGACATTCTGTTCCGAGGTCAGGAAGCCTTTTTCGTAAGCTGCCTCCTTCACGGCCAGCTGCTTCTCCGGCTGGTCCAGCTCCCCGTAAACGGCCGAGAGTTGCATCAGGTAATCGCGCTTCGGGTAGTGGGCGACGAGTTTCCCAAGCACGTCTTCCAGACCCTGATAGTTCTCGAGCTGGTAGTAACAGGCCCGCTGCAACAGGTACCAGTTCTCAGGCACGTCACTGGCGCGACCGCCCTTGAGCGCCATGGCGCGATCCATCGATTCGAGGGCCTCACGATAGGCCTCGGACTGATAACGCAGCTGCGCCTGCATGATGTACGCGTCAGCCCCCGGTTCCTCCTTCAGGGCGAACCATTCGTTCAGCGCCTCCCGGGCGCCGCGGTAGTTCTCGAGCACCATGCGGAGCTTGGCGAGGCTGTACCAGGTATCCTGCTCCAGACTCAGGGGCAGGTTGGGTTGCTCGAGCAGCTTCTCATAGGCGTGTGCGGCTTCCGCCTGATTGTTTTCCTGATAGTGCAGGAAGGCCGTCAGGTTCCACATCAGGGCCCGTTCATAACTGTTCATGTCCGTGCCGCTGCGGAGGTCCTCCAGTGATTCGAAGGCCTTGGCCATCTGGCCCTGGTTGGCCAGCTCCCGGATCCGGCTGAAGCGCTTGTAGATGTTCTGGCGCATCGCCGGTGTCCGGCGAACATTGTCGTTGTCAGCCGCCTGGGCCGATACGAGCGGAGACGGCATCCCGGTTGTGGACAGCACCGCACCGCCACCCATGTAACAGGCCGCGGTGAGGGCAATGGCTAACGAGGATGTCAGAACACGCTGGGTCATGACGGTCACCTCTTTTTATCCAGTTGGAACCGGATGATGTTGCGGACACCCGCCACCTGGGTGGCCTCGCCATTGATCATCTTGGGTCGGTACTTGAACTTCTTTGCCGCCTCAAGCGCGGCACTGTTGAACAGCTCCGGCGGGTCCGCCTCAACCACGCGTGGGTCTTTGACGGTACCGGAGCGGGTCACGGTGAATTCCACCACCACGTACCCCTCGATGCCACGGCGCAATGCCCGGCGGGGGTAATTCGGCTGCACCTTCACGATGGGCAGGTACTCACTGCTGCCACCGCCGGAAATACCGGCATCCAGATTCAGGCTGGTGTCCATCGCCACCGGCCCGATACTGAGACTCTCTCCGGACACCGCCTGCTGCTGCGCCTGGTTCTGTGGGGTCTGCGGCTTGGGCGGTTCCTTCTCCGGCTTGGGCGGCTCCGGCTTCTGGCGTTCCTTTTCCTTCACCTGCTCCTGTTGCTGGACGCGGACGAAGTCCACCACAAAGCGCTCGTCGTCGCCGGACAGCACGCCCTCGCCCGATGCGATCAGTGTCTGCATCAGGAAGAACACGGCGAAGGTGACCACGGTGGCCACCACAAACGCCAGGGCATAGCGGGAGACGGTCTGAATCGCGGTCATTACGGCTCCTGCGCGGCGATGGACACGTTATAGACACCCGCCTCACGGGCAGCATCCATGACGGCGACCAGGTAACGCGTCGCCGCTTCCTCATCCGCCTGGATCACCACCGATCCCTGCGGGTTCTCGGCGTGCAGGCGTTCGATGTTCGCCCGGACGGAATTGAGTTCGACGTTCCGACGGTTGATCCACACGTCGCCATCCGGGTCGATGCCCACCAGGATGTTGGCGCGGTCTTTCGGCTGGGCCGTAGAGGCTTCGGGCCGGTTCACATCGATGCCCGATTCCTTGACGAAAGAGGCCGTGACGATGAAGAAGATCAGCATGATGAACACCACGTCCAGCATGGGCGTGACGTCGATGCCCTCCTCTTCCTCGGCCTCGTTGTTGGCAATGGAACGAAACGGTCTACGCATGATGATCGGTCTCAGTGGTCAAAGGTCAGTTGATCTTCGAGGCGCACCGTTTTCAGGCGCGCACTGCGCTGCAGAACCGTGATGGCGAACACGCCGGTCAGCGCCCCCACCATGCCGGCCATGGTCGGGATAGTGGCCTTGGAGATGCCGGAGGCCATGGCCCGGGCACTGCCGGTGCCCATCACGGCCATCACGTCGAACACCTCAATCATGCCGGTCACCGTGCCCAACAGGCCCAGTAACGGGCAGATCGCCACCAGCGACTTGATCAGCCCGAGGGACTGGCGCAGGCCCATGGCGGCCTCGGACACCAGATCCTGTCGGACCTGGTGGGCCACCCAGGACTGGCGCTCGCCGCGAGCCTCCCAGCTCGCCAGAACCCCATCCGCCACCCGACGGTGGCCGATGGTGAAGTACATCAGGCGCTCAAGGATCAACAGCCACATGAAGAATATGACCCCCAGAATCACGAGGAGGACATCGCCTCCGCGCTCGAGAAACTGGAGGATCTGTTCAGACGCCTCTATCAGGGCTACGAGCATGCTGGTTCGCTCCTCAGGCAGTCTGTCCCTGCTGTTCGTCGCGCCGCGCAATGATGCCGATCGAGCGCTCCTCAAGGATCTGCAGCAGACGCTTGCTGCGACCGCTCACCACCGTGTGCAGGAGCACCGTCGGGATCGCCACTGCCAGGCCCATCACCGTGGTGACCAGTGCCTGGGAGATGCCACCGGCCATCAGCTTGGGATCGCCGGTACCGAACAGGGTGATGGCCTGAAAGGTATTGATCATGCCGGTGACGGTACCGAGCAGACCCAGCAGCGGGGCCACCACCGCGATGATCTTCAGCAACGGCAGGAAGCGAGTCAGTTTCGGCGTCTCCCGGGCGATGCTCTCGCCCAGCTTCAGCTCCAGCGTCTCGGTATCCTTGTTGCGATGGTCCTGATAGGTCTGCATGACGCGCCCCAGCGGATTCTTCGGGCTCGCCTGGTCGGTCCTCGCCTGGCGCTGGACCTTCATGGTCAGCAAACCCAGCGATATCAGTCGCTCCAGGGCCAGCAGCAGGGCGAACGCGCCGATGCCAATGATGATGTAACCGATCACACCGCCCTGATTGATCCGATCCTTCAGCTCCGGCGCCTGGATCAGCAGGGACAGCAGCGACCCGCCGGACGGATCCACCCAGAAGTCGCTCAGCTCACCGGCCGATGCCTGGCTGAAGTCTTCCGCCTGAGCCGTGTAACGGGCCCCCGGCTGGCGCGGCAGCTGCACCAGCTGGCTCGTCTCCGGCTCCCAGCGCAGGTATTGACCGTCTGAGACGACATTGAAGGTGCCGACGCGTACGACCGACTGTTCGTTGGTTTCGCCATTGTCCGCCACGACGTTCGCTGGATAACGGGCCACTTCCCCTGAGGCGACCATCTCCTGCTGCATCTCATACCAGAGTCGTTCGAGCTCGCCGATGGAAGGCAGGCGCGATGAGGAGCCGGCCTTGTCGATCAGCGATTCCAGGAAGTCGACCCGGTCGGTGTACTGGGAGCTGGTCGGAGAGGCCGCCACGACGCCCTTGAAGTCACTGGCGGTCTGCTGGAGCACACCGAAGAGCTCCTTGAGCGTCCCGAGACGATCATCCAGGCGCGTTTCCAGCTCGGCGATCTCGGTTTCGTTGGTCTCGAACCGGCCCTCAAGCGTTTCGGTCTGCGCTTCGAGTTCCGCCAGCCGGGCCTGACGCTGCTCCAGCATCTGATCCTGCTCGTTGCGCTGCTCGATGAACCGGTTGATCCGCTCGCGCTGCTCACGGGCATCCTGAACCATGCCCTGCTCGACCAGTTGCAACAGCTCCCGAAGCTGCGTCTCACGGGACCCGTCGCCGCTCTGTGCCTGAACGGTCAGCGGCAGCAACAACAGGACGATCACCATCCACATGCGTCGCATCATTGGGTCTCCTCCGGGGTGTTCAGCGGCAGAGAGATCAGGCTCGGTGCGGCCTGCTCGCGCGCGATGCGCAGGCCTTCGCTGATCTGACTGTTGTAGGTGGCGGGCAGGGTCTCCCACTGCTCGCTGTTCGGGTTCCAGACGCCGGTTTCGGTATCATCCAGCGTCTGATAGAGCAGGGCGATACGGCCGATGCGCAGAAAATCCACCTCGCGGGGCTGATCGCCGCTGGCGAGCGAACCACGGTAGGCTTCGATGGTGCGTCCGTAGTCCACCTCGGTCTGGTAGGCCTCCAGCACGTTGCGGAACTTCTCCGCCACGGACACATCGGAGCGCCCCATCATGTCCTGCAGACGGGCAATCCGCTTTTCACGTTCTTTCTGGAGGAAGGGCTTGTCGAGGGACACGAACCGCTCCAGCCCTTTGATCATCTTGAGCATCAGCGGCGTGATCTGGCGCTCAATCTGCGTCACACGATCAATGGATTCGTTGAGGTCCGTCTTCTCCGCGTCCTGGCTGCTGACCTGACTCTGGAGCTGATCCAGATACACTTCGAGGCCTTCGATCTCCTTGTTGACCTCGCGATAGCGCTCGACCTTGTCGCGGATGGCCTCATCCAGCTCATTGATGCGCTGCTGGAAGGCCTGATTCTTCTCCAGGCGGTCCACACCGGCGTTGACGACATCGTCGACACCGGGGTCCTGGGCGCTGGCGGTGACCGGGGCGCAAAGAAGGGCACCACAGATCGCCAGCGACAGGCCGTACCGCCGGTAACGACTGCTCGGACTGGGCATGAAAACTCCTCTCGACTCTCTATTAGGGGCGTTCCAGATCGTTGGAGGGGCAGATTGGCAGGGAAAGATGTCAGCGACGTGACGGCGGGCTTACAGCTGGATGACAGAACGAAAAAACCCGCCAGTCCCTGGCGGGTATAAAAGACTCAACTCAGTGCGCATCCGGGTTTGATGGGTGGTGATCGGGGGCTCCGGCCAACCCGGAAGGCCGTCACCCCCGGATGGCTCTTACAGAGTGCCTTCCAGCGTCCAGCCTTCGTACCAGAACGGGGCTGAGGCGTTTGGATCGACCGCGCCAAGGTAATTCGTGTTGGTCAGGGACGTGTCGTCGACGACGGCCGTTGCCTTGATGTCCGTTGTTGTCTGGCCCAGCTGAGCGTCAGCGGCCTGCGAGGCATAGTTGCCGTCCAGCAGCGGATCGAAGTTGGAGATGGTTGAGGCGTTCACGAGTTCAACCGCGAACTCGCCCTGCGTGCCTTCACCGCCATCCTGCGTGGTGTCGTCCGTGCAGTTGAAGCCGACTTTGTTGTAAAGCAGATCGCCGTTGGTGATCTCATTGTTCTGGCCGTCCACATCGAGGCACGCGTCATCGCCCGTGTAGATCGAGTTGTGAACGAAACCACCCGTGCCTTCACGGTGCTTGGCGCTGGCATCGGCACCGGACGCACCAATGATGGTCACGTTGCCCAGCGTCGGCTGTGAGCGCGGTGTGGCGTCGGCGTTGTCACCGAAGTTGTCGGTCTCCATGCCATAGCCGCTTTCAGCGACCCTGGTCACCAGCGCGTACTGGACATTACCGCGGAAGCCGAGGTCCCAGTCGATGCTGTCGTCGAGGTTTTCGGTGAGGACGAGGTTGTTCACCTGCGCCGCACCGCCGAAGAACTCGATACCGTCGTCCTGGTTGCCGTGCACCTGAACGTGGTCGATCGTGGTTTCGTGCCCGACTGCGAACAGGCTCAGACCGTTAATCTCCTCGCCTGGGGCGATTTCAAAGCCGCCCTCGGCGATGCGGACGTATTGGATCGTGCCGCTGTTGTCCGCGTCGTCATTCCCCGCGTAAAAGCCAAGCCCGGCTTCGGCGTCCACGTTGATCGGGCCGCTGCCCTGGTTCTGGTTCGTTTGGGCGAAGCCCTGAACCACAACGCCGCCCCACTCGCCAGAGCCGTCGATGCCCTCATCCACGGAGGAGAACGTGATCGGGTTGCTTTCGGTCCCGGCGGCGTCAAGCGTGGCGCCACGCGTGACGACAACGTAGCCGCCGACGTCTGAGCGGATGTCTGTGCCCGGCTCAATCGTCAGTGTGACGTCGGAGGCATCGCCCGGCGCCGCCAGCTCGACGTTACCGTCACCAACCAGAATCTGGCCCACAAACTGCCAGGTGATGTCGCTGGTCAGGGTCCGGTCCTGAGTGATGTCGTCGCGGATCTGGCAGACGCCCAGACCCTGGGTCACGGCCGGTGTGGTCCAGCTCGGGCAGTTATCCGGCGCTGCAGCGTTATTGGAACCACCGCCGCCGGTGGCACCGCCGCTGCCGTTGCCGCCGAGGTCCACGTTGACGTCATCGCCGCCGTTACAGCCCGCGAGCAGGGCCGCTGAGCCGGCCAGGGCGATTGCGGTAATCAGTTTTTTCTGTTTCATGATTGCTCCTCGCATGATTGCGGTGTCGTTCGATGGGTTACAGGTTGCGTTGGGTTTGCTCATTCAGAAGGTCCAGTCAGCACCAACCGAGACGGACACGCCCGGGTAGTAGCTGAAGTAGGTTTCCCCGCCCTGGGTGAACTCTTTCTCTGCGTCCAGCAGGTTCTCCACCTTCAGGTTCATGACCAGATCGGCCGTGAAGGTCTTCTCGTAGGTCAGGTCGACCTGGTTCATGGGTTCTTCGATGACTTTGGGGAGTGCGCCACGGCCCGCGTCCTCAATGCTTTCACCGTTGCGATTGAACAGCAGGGTGACTTTCTGGCCGCTGTCGAGGTGGTCGTAACCGGTGGCCAGGTTGAAGGTATAGTCCGCCTGACCCTGCAGCTTGCGGGTCCGGCTGCTTTCGGAGGTGCCCTCCGGCAACGTGACTTCTGAGTCGATCAGGGCGCCGTTCACCTGAACGAAGACGGTCTGGCTGAAGCTGTCGTCCAGGGCGAACTCCTTGCGGACGTCCACTTCAATGCCCTGAATCTCGCCGGACTCGGCGTTGTCGTAGCTGCGCACACCGCCGCCAGAGCCACCGCTCGGAATCAGCACCCGCTCGATCGGTGCGGTGATGTCCTTGTAGAAGGCGCCCACCGTAAGCGTTTCGGTCGACGACAGGTAGTACTCCCAGCGCAGGTCGAAGTTGTCGATCTCGGCGATCTCCAGATCCGGATTACCGCGCACGGTGAAGCCGAACACCGGATCGAAGAAGGTGGCGTTGGCCGTTTCCTTGAAGTCCGGACGTGACACGGTCTGGCTGTATCCGGCCCGGATCTGCATGTCCGGGTTCATGTACCAGGTGCCGTTCAGCGAGGGCAGGACGTCAGTCTGATCGAAGCCGCCCTCGACCGGGTCTTCACTGTTGTCGAAGGTGTTGACGGTCTGCTCGGCCTGCTCCACCCGGGCACCAGCCACGACGCGGAAGTCGGCGCCGATGTCGGAATCCGCCATCAGGTAACCGGCATTCAGGTCCAGGCTGGCGTCATAGCGGTCCGAAGGCGCCGTGTTGTTGCGCAGGGTGAAGGCGTCGGGACCGATGTTCCCCGGGGAGAGCACCTCGTTGGCGTTTGGCGTCGGGTCCTGGTTGATCACCGCGCCCTCGTCACTGATCGAACCCAGGTAGTCGTAGCTGAAGCGGGCCGTTTCGGAATCCCGGTCCCGGCGGATGATCTGGACGCCGCCTTTCAGGTCGGTCGGCATCATGCTGTCCTGGGCGACCGGCAGCGTCAGGTCGGCGCTGAGGTCGTTGTTCTCGTCCGTCAGGTCCGCGTAGCGGCGCTCGAAACCGGAATCGTTGAACACCAGGGCGTCGGAGGTCGACTTGTCGTCGTCAAACCGCACGGTGCGACGATCCGGCGCGTAGCGGTCCGCCTGGGAGTAGGTGTACTGCCATTCCGCCTTGAGGTTTCGGGCGCTCGGGAAGTAATGCTCGCCGGCAAACTGCTGGGAGAAGAACTGGCGCTCTTCGTAGTCGAACGTGTACTCCTTGATCTCAAGCCCGTTCTCACCGCCGACGCCTTCCTCGACGCGGGCGCTGTTCTCAGTCTTGCGCGAGACCAGCGTGGTCGCTTCCAGCGTGTGGTCCAGACCCAGCTCGGCTCCCAGGGTCACCATCCCGCCGATCTCGACGTTGCGCTCCGCTTCAAAGAAGGTGAAGTCGTCATTCTGGTTCAGCGAGCCACCGACGAACTTGTAGGTGTTCTGCTCACCCTCGTCTTTCACGTCCCAGCCACTTTTGTAGGTGGCCGCGGCGTAGATGCCGTAAAGGTTCTCGCCACGCTCAAAACTGGTGCCGCCGCTGAGGCCGAACTTGCCATCGGGGTAGGCTGTTGAGGTCTCCGGCGCGAGCGTTGGCTCGAACAACTGGCCCATCAGCTCCACCAGCGCGGGCGGGAACCCGTTCGTGGCGCTCGGATCCACCCGACCGAAGGCGGTGGCGCCATCGACCAGCGCCGGCAGTTCGCGGGTGCCATCATCGAAACCGAAGGCATCGAAGTCGCCATCGGCCGGATCGGTGATCACATCGTCACCCGTGATTCGGGTATTGCCGCCCAGTGAACCGGAGATCTTGAAGAACGGCTCATCCGGAAAGGACCGGGTCTGCAGCTGGACGTTACCGGCGGAGCTGTCACCGGGCATGTCCGGTGTGAAGGCCTTGCGGACTTCCACCTGATCCAGGACACCGGCCGGGAACAGATCCAGCGGCGTGGTGCGGCGGCTGGGGTCGGTGCTCGGCAGGGAGGCGCCGTTCAGTGTGGTGGTGTTGTAGCGTCCGCCCAGGCCGCGAACGAACACGAATTTGCCGTCGGACACATTCACACCGACGCTGCGCTTCACCGCCTCCGCGGCGTTGCTGTCACCAAAGCGGGCGAGCTGTTCCGTGCCAATGACGTCCAGAACCGACTCGGCCGAGCGCTGCTGCTCGGAGGCGGTGTCCGGAATGTAACTGCCGGTGGCGACGACTTCCTCGACCGCACCACCATCACCGCTCAGGCTCATGGTGTAGCGCGCTTCACGGGTCACGTTGGCAACAACCCGCACCGAATCGATGGTCCGGTTACCGTATTCCGGGTGCGCCATCTGCAGCTCGTACTGACCGCGCGGCAACTCCAGCTGGAAACGGCCCTGGGCGTTCGTCGTGGCGGCATAGTCACTGCCCGGCACAGAAACCCGGGCGCCACTGATGACGGCACCGGTTTCCTGAGAGGAGACCGTCCCGGCCAGCAGGCCGACCGCCTCACCCTCGCGTTCGCTCAGGTTTTCCCGCGCGTTATAGGTCTCCACCGCAACCTGGGGTGTCTCGCCATCGTCCGTTGGCAGGGTCACGGACACATCGGCGTTCTGGCCCGCGCCGCTGGAAAAACGGAACTGATGCAGCGTGCTGCCCCCCTGCTCCAGCACTACCCGGTGTTGACCCTGAACCAGTTCGAATGTGGCCGATCCGTCGGCTCCGGTGGTTTTCGTGGCCTCCCCGTCCAGGCGAACCTGAACATCGGCCACAGGCGACGTGTTCTGAAACACGTACAACAGCAACTCACTGGCGGCTGCACTCTGGGAGAGCAGCATCAGCGCCAGCAAACTCCAGAGACCTGGCGTTGGCTTCCTCATTTCGCACCCTTATCTGTCGTGGTTTTGGCGACTCCGCAGCCTTAGCCCCTCCGCACCCGGTTTGACGCGCCGGATGCATCGGACGGAATTCGCCCTGAAAGACATTGACTTGCGGAGGAGGTTAGGGAGCGCAGATGACGGAAGGGTTACTGACAGTTTAAGAATACGTGTCAGCCACATGACGGTCGTATGACCGGCCCGGACGCGCCGTTCAGGTGACGGTCATGCCGGGACACTCGGGAAACGGTCCGGAATCACACTCCGGCCGGAAAGCGGGGATGCTCAGGAGAGCGAGCGGTAGGAGTCCAGAATGGCGATCATGTCCTCCACCAGCTCCGTGATGGTGCTGGCCGGCACGTCGCGCTGCGCGAACGAGCGCAACCCCATGATCTGGGCCTGAAGCAACCGGGCCAGGCGCTGGCAGTCCGTGCCGGCGGGCAACTCCCCGGAACGAACGGACGCCTGGAGAATGTCCGCAAACCGGGCCTCGGTCCGCGCCAGCAGTTCATTCACCCGGTCACGGATCATCGGCTGGTCCCGATTCGCCTCCAGAAGCGTTTTGACCATCATGCAGGCGCGCGCCGGGGTTTTCGGCGCCAACAACTGTCGACCGGCTTCCCGCAGATAGCGTTTGAGCCCCTCGAGCGGCGTCTCGCCAGCGGCCAGTTGCTCGTCAAGCGCGGCACTCATCTGTCCGGCATAGTGATCCAGCGCCTCATGAAAAAGCCCGTCTTTACTGCCAAAGGTGGCGTAAAGGCTGCCGGGGCGCATGTCCAGCGCCTGTTCGATCTGTTTCATGGACGAACCGGCATAGCCGCGCTCCCAGAAGAGTCGCACGGCACGCTCAATCGCTTGGTTCCGGTCGTATCGGGCAGCGCGGGGCATGGATGACAGCCTCTTTCAATCGAGTCCATTCATTCTAATTTGAACGATCACTCATTTATAGCTAGAGTCGCCTTAAATTGAGCAATCCTTCAAAAAGGAGGGGCACGATGAGTGATTTTCCGATTCATGATGAGAACACCGCACCCGAGGAGTCCCGGCCGTTGGTGGAAGACTCCCAAAAAGCCATGGGCATGATTCCGAGCCTGCATGGTGTGATGGCGGAGTCACCGCAGACACTGGAGGCCTATCAGACACTCCACGATCTGGTCATGAACTCGTCGTTCGATAAGGACGAGCAGACCGTCCTGTGGCAGACCATCAATGTCGAACACGCTTGCCATTACTGCGTACCGGCGCATACCGGCATTGCCAAATCGATGGGCGTTTCCGATGAGATCACCAACGCCCTTCGGGACGAAACGGCGTTGCCGGACGCGAAGCTCGAGGCGCTGAGGACGTTCGTGCTCGCCGTGGTCCGCAAAAGGGGCAATGTCTCGCCAGACGATCTGAACGCGTTCTACGAGGCCGGCTACGGACATCGCCAGGTTCTGGAAGTGGTGCTGGGAACGGCCCAGAAGGTTCTGTCCAACTACATCAACCACATCGCCGAGACGCCGGTCGACGCACCCTTCCAGGATTTCCTCTGGACGAAAAAGCCGTAACCGGTTCCGGCCGCCGGCGTTCTGTCCCGGCGGCCGACGCCGACCGCAGTCAGTGACGCCGGGCAACGCTTGCCATGGTATCGAATGGCTCGAACGGCAGATTCAGATAATCCCGGAAAAATGCCTCATGACGGCCTGTATCGCGAATGATTGACGCGTAGTGTTCCCGCAGCGACTGGTTCTCCCAGGTCCCCCCTTCCGCCAGATGCAGGCTGGTCAAGGCCCGCCGTTCGGCGCACCGGGCCCGATACGTATCCCCCTGATGCCGGCAGGCATTCACCAGATAGATCGCCGACAGGGTGAGCTGCAGCAGCGGGGGCTCCTGACCGCCCGTGGTCTGGAACACCCGCTCCTCGGCGAGGTCGTAGGCGCAGCCCAGATAGGGGATCGCGTCGTGCCAGACGCCAAGGTCATAGAACAGACCGCCATGACCGAGCCAGCGGAACCAGAGATCCTGCTGGTCCTTCAGCGGCAGGCCGGCGACGTGTTGCCGATGGCGTGGGCATAGAAAAAACATGGCAGGCTCCTTCCGTGATCCAATGCCAACCTCTGACCCCGGGATGGCACACTAATTTAAGTGATAATCGTTCTCATTCAATGAAACGATAGCGGAGTGCCCGGGCCGATGCAAGTGTCTGCAATCCGGTGTCCCGCCCGGCTTCGTGACTGGCCCCAAAACCCAGCCCCATGCGAGTCCGCCAACGCTGTAACGGATCGACCTCCGCCGTGTCGGTATGACAGAACAGTCACCACTCAGTTAATGGAGGTCACTTCCATGACAGCTCAATCAGCCACAACATCAACACCGACTCTTTCCTGGCCCCGCACGGTGGTGGTCGGCCTGATCACCGCTGTGATTCCGTCACTGTTCATGGTGCCGATGTTCAAACTGGGCCTGTCTCCCATGCCAGCCCCGCCCAGCCTCGAGTTTGCCGAGATGGTGCTGGGCCGGGATCTGCCCATGCCTGTCGGCCTGCTCTTTCATCTGCTCTATGTCATGCTCTGGACGATCGTCTACGTCCTGTTCCTCAAACCCGGCTCTCTGAAGGCCGCGCTTGGCCTGGCGGGGCTGCTCTGGGTTGGCGTGCTGTTCGTCTTCTTTCCTCTATTTGGCTGGGGCCTCGCCGGTACGTCAGTCAGCGTGAAGCTGATCCCCGCCTCGTTCATTCCACACCTGCTCTTTGGCCTGGCGCTCTGGGGCAGCAGCCGCTGGCTGATGCCGAAAGACTGATCCCCGGGAAGATCAGACGATCCTCTGCCGCTGGGGAATCCGTTCCCTTGCGGCTTTTTTTCGAACGACGCGACGAGATTAAGAGTCTCCGCATTGCCCGGTAGAGAGTCCGGCCAGCCCCCTGATAAACGCTTGCGTCTGCTATTCTGAGGCCTATCATCGAAGGCTGACGTACTCACAGCAGAGGAGCGGACCGTGAAACTACACGTGAAAGGGATTACCGAGGGTGAACGCATCCCGGACAAATTCGCTTTTGGCGTCTACAGCGACGAGGACCATATGAGTTTCGGGCCCAACCGGAACCCGGACCTGTCCTGGAGCGACGCGCCGGACGGCACCAAGAGCTATGTGGTGCTGATGTTTGACCCGGATGTGCCCAGCAAGGCGGACGACGTGAACCAGGAGGGCAAGGTGGTGCCGAAGGATCTGCCGCGCGTGGATTTCTTCCACTGGCTGCTCGTCGACATTCCCGGCGACATCACGCGGGTCCCGGAAGCGGCTGACAGCGATGGCGTGATTCCCAAGGGTAAAGAGCCGGGACCGGGCACCATTGGTCTGCGGGGCGTGAACACCTTCACGCACTTTCTCGCGGGTAACCCCGACATGGCGGGCACCTACGGCGGTTACGACGGGCCCTGCCCGCCGTGGAACGATGAGCTGATGCACCATTACCACTTCGAGGTCTATGCGCTGGACGTACCGTCACTGGGCCTGTCCGGACCGTTCGAAGGCGATGCGGTACGCGAGGCCATGAAAGGGCACGTGCTCGACAGCGCCCGGGTCACTGGTACCTACACGCTGAACCCCGACCTGATGTAACACCAGCGCCGGGCTGCGGGCCCGACCGGGCCCGCAGCAACCTTCCTTCACTCCCCTCTGTAACAAGCCTGGCTCGTGGGTGTCTCTCACTTCATGGAGCGGAATACGGAGAGGGTTATGATCATTTCACGCGTCTTTTTCTGCACACTGGTAGCGGGTCTTCTGGCCTACGCCCTGAATGCGGCCGCCATCTCAAAGAACGGCTTTGATCTGTCCAATGCCACGATTCCGGCGCAGAGCATTCTCTCCGGCGGGCCACCCCGGGACGGCATTCCGGCGTTGACGGATCCGGCATTCCGGCCGACGGACGACGTCCAGCCCTGGCCCGACGACCACCTGCTGATCCGCCTTCGTGTCAACGGTACCAATTACGGCTTTCCCCGCGGCATCATGAACTGGCATGAAATCGTCAACTTTACCGACGGGGGGCAGTCAATATTGCTGACCTACTGTCCGTTGTGTGGCACCGGTATGGCGTTCAATCGCAAGGTCGACGGACGAACGCTGAGCTTCGGCGTCTCCGGCCTGCTCCACAACAGCGACCTGTTGATGTACGACCGGGAGACCGAATCGCTCTGGTCCCAGATTCCCGGCAGGGCCGTCTCCGGGCCGATGGCCGGTGAAGCACTGGAGCGTCTTCCCACGGACTACGTCAGTTGGGCGCAATGGCGGTCCCGCTACCCGGACGGCCAGGTTCTCACCCGGCAAACCGGTCACCGACGGGACTACAGCCAGTCTCCGTACGGCAACTACGAAACATCGCGGACAGTCTACTTCCCGACATCCGCCGAGAGCCGCCAGTATCACCCCAAAACATGGGTGGTCGGGCTGACGCACAATGGTGAAAGCCGGGTCTGGCCGTTTCCGGAGCTGGCCGAGGGGCCGAAAGAGATTCGGGACAAGGTGGGCGGCATGACGGTGCGGATCGTGTTCGACGCGGAAACACCCTCAGCACAGGTGATCGGGCCAGATGGCGAACCGTTGCCCGCAACCCAGGCCTATTGGTTCGCCTGGTATGCGTTTCATCCGGAAACCACGATTCATACACATGACTCGGGCAACCCCGAGTAAATCAGTCGTGGTCACCAAAGCCCAAGATGCTGCGTCAGAATTCCGCTGCCGATACCGATCAGGATCAGGCCACCCAGGAATTCCACGGGCCGGCCGACCCTGTCCGTGAGCCAACGGCCAAAGAGAGTACCGAGGGTCGCCATCAGCGTCGTCGCCGCGCCGATGGCCAGCGCCGTCGTGACGATGTTCACGTCCATCAGCGCAAGCCCGACGCCCACCGCGAGGGCATCAATGCTGGTCGCGAAGGCCGTCGCCAGCAATAACCACCAGCCTCTGCGGTGCCGGGTTGCCGCACTGGAGCGACCCTCGCCATCCGCCGCGAAGCTGGCATACATCATGTGGCCGCCGATCAGCAGTAGGAGGCTGAACACAATCCAGTGATCCCAGGTATCCACGTACTGGGCCGCGCCCATGCCCAGGGTCCATCCGACCAGCGGCGCGATGGTCTCGACAACACCAAACACCAGCCCCCGGCGAAGGGCATGCAGTGGATGCGGCTGGCCCATGCGGGCTCCGCTGCCAATGGACGCGGCAAAGGCGTCGGCGGACATGGAAAAGGCAAGGAGAAGGGTGGTTAATGGCGTCATAGGGCAGGATTATCGGTCGATGACGGAAGCGAGTCTACTCCTGCTCCCGAATGACCTCAATCACGCTCTTGAGGAAGTGCTGATCAATTCCTTAACGCCCGGCACTGTCTTTCAGGGCCCTTTCAATCGCCTCATCAATCCGGCGGGCGTAGGCCTCATCCAGGGGGTCGGCGGATTCACGCCGGATCAGCTCCATACTCTCGCGCAAATTACCGACAAAGCTCCGGCAGTGGCGGCACATCATCAGATGGCTCTTCACAGACAGGCGCTCCATGACACCGAGCCGCCCTTCGATATAATCACTGGCGATTGCCGCCAGGTCCTGGCACATCAGCATTCGCCGGTCTCCTGGAATCGTTCCACCATGAGGAAGATCTTCTGCCGCGCCCGATGCAGCAGCACTCTCAGGTTAGATGCACTCACTTCGAGAATGTTACAGACTTCACTGGACTGATGCTGGTGGGCTTCGTAAAGAATCAGCGCCGAGCGTTGCTGCTCGGGCAGGGCCGAGAGATGGTGATCCAGGCAGTCCCGCAGGGCGTCGCTTTCCAGTAGCCGGTCCGCCGTTTCCACGTGCTGCAGCGTGGGCGGGACGGACCAGCGTCGGTTCTCGCCGAACCGGCTTGCCAGTTCCGGGTCAAGCATGTCATCGACGGAGACATCGGATTCGCGTTTACGGTCGCGAAGCCGGTTGCGACACTGATTCGACACAATCCGATGCAGCCAGGTCTTCAGGCCCGAGCGCCCCTGAAAGCCGCCAATGGCCGTGACGACCTTGATCCAGCAGTCCTGGACCACTTCTTCGGCACTGGCAGAGTCCAGATAATAGCGCGCAACCGCCAGCATACCGGGAGTATGAAGCCGGACCGCGTCACGGAAAGCCGCTTCATCCCCGCGTCTGAGCGCCTCGATGAGCGCCGTTTCGTCGTCCTGTTCCGGTGGCAATGCGGTCATGACGGGCGTCATCCCTGTCTGAAAGGTTCTTGAACGCACGCTACACAAAGACTGGGATGAGGGCAATGGGGAGACCCGGAGGTCGGTCCCGGGCACTAATGCCTCGTCTGGCACGATGTCTACCGCGCAGGCTCCTAGGACGCTCGCAGACGCGTCCAGGCACCCCGGCTGCTCATCACCGCGATGACCTCGACCAGCGACAGGACGCCCCGGTCGTGCTGACGCGGTGGCTTTCCCTTACCCATCCGTGCGAGTTGGCGGGTGTACCAGGCCACTTCCATCAACGCCAGACGGTCCACCAGCTTGATGCCGGTTTTAATCGGCCGGACAGCGCTGGTGAACGACTCTCCGGCCAGGATACGTTGCGGGAAGTCCGGCTCAATGGCCAGCGCCCGAGCCGTCCCCACCAGATCGGTGGCACCGGAGTCGACCGCCTCGGCCATACCCTCGCTGGTCCGGAAACCGCCGGTCACCATCAGTGGGACATCCACTCGCTCACGGACTTTTTCGGCAAACGCCAGAAAGTACGCTTCCCGTGCCCGGGTACTGGCCTTGGTGCCCTTGGCCATGGCCGGGTTTTCGTAGTTGCCACCGGAGATTTCGATCAGATCGATGCCCAGTTTCGCGAGCGTTTCAATGACTTCCAGCGATTCCTCCTCCGTGAAGCCACCGCGCTGGAAGTCGGCCGAGTTGAGCTTGATGCCGACGCAGAACCGGTCGCTGGTTGCCGCCCGGATCGCTTCGTAGATCGCCACCACGAACCGGCGCCGGTTCTCCGGCGAGCCGCCCCAGTCGTCCTGACGCTGATTGTGGTGCGGCGAGAGAAACTGACTGACCAGATACCCATGCGCCCCGTGAATCTGGACGCCATCGAACCCAGCCTCTTCCGCCAGCGCGGCACTGCGGGCAAACCGCTCGACGATGTTCTCGATCTCCGGGACCGTGAGCGCCCGGGGCGTGCCGAACATGCTCTGCATTTCCTTCCGGAAGGGCACCGCACTCGGGGATACCGGGTCACTGTTGAGCATTTTCGGGCTCTGCTTGCCCGGGTGATTGAGCTGCATCCAGTGCTGGTTCCCATGGCGCGAGCCGGCCGCCGCCCAGCGCTTGAGGCGCTCCATGTCACGGTCGTCTTCCAGCACCACGTTCTTGGGCTCACCCAGGTGGCGGCGGTCCACCATCACGTTGCCGGTAATCAACAGGCCGGCACCGCCCCGGGACCAGGTTTCGTACAGCGTCGCCAGCTCCGGGGTCACGCGATTATCAATCGTCCCCATGGTCTCGCTCATGGCGGGCTTGGCAATGCGATTGGGAATCCGGATGCCATTAGCCAGGGTCAGGGGCTGATTCAGGGTGTTGGCCGCCGTCATGGGTCGCTCCTGTGATCACTTCGAAAGTCATCAAACTATTCGATATTTCGACCGACGTCAAACTATACTAAGATGGCCGGCACACTTCCCGGAATGGAACACCGAATGACGCCCCGTGGTGACGCCGACGCGCTGACCAAAGCCTTTAAGGCCCTGTCCAACCCAAACCGCCTGCGCATCTATCAGGAACTGGTCGATCAACAGATTGATCCGCTGACCAATAGCGGCTGCAAGCTTGTCGATGTGATCAACTCGTTGAAAATCGGTGCCCCAACCATTTCCCATCACGTCAAAGAGCTGGCCAATGCCGATCTGATCCGGGTTGAACGACAGGGCCGCTTTGTGACCTGCCATGTCAATGACGCCATGCGCGATGAGCTGCGCGGTTTCTTCCGGTAAACGGGCCGATCACGCCTTTTTATCGCTTCGTTACGGTTTTGGGACACATTCCTGGTGTCCACTCACTATGCTGGATAACAACATCGTCTGAACGCCGTCTGGCGACGTACCGTCTTCTCCCGACATCCACCTGTAACGGTACCGACGTTTTCGTGTCTTTGACGGTGTCCGCCAACCGATCGAGCGGGGGCGGTCATTCGACACCTTCACCAGATAACGGGACATCATAATGAATCGAGGCAAACTGATTGTCATCGCCGCAATAGCGATTCTGGTCACTCTGTTCATCAGTTTTGGAGGCCAGGACGTTCTGACCCTGGACAACCTCCAGCGACACCAGGCCGATTTGGGTATCTGGATCGACAACAACCTGACGATTGCCCTTCTCGCCTTTATGGCGATCTATGTGGTTGTGACGGCGCTGTCACTGCCCGGAGCCGCTATAATGACGCTGGGTGCAGGCGCCTTTTTCGGCAACATCTACGGTGTCTTGGCGGCCTCCATCGCGTCCACCACCGGCGCGTCCGTCGCCTTTCTGGTCGCCCGTTTCCTGCTACGCGATACGCTCAAAGGGCGCTACGGCGAGACAATTCAACGCATTGATCGGGGTATTGAAAAAGACGGCGCCTTCTATCTCGCCACGCTCCGTCTGGTACCGGTCTTCCCGTTCTTCCTGATCAACCTGGCCATGGGCCTGACGGCCATGCCGCTGCGCACCTACGCGCTCGTGAGCTGGATCTTCATGATTCCAGGCACCTTCGTGTACGTGAACGCGGGCACCCAGTTGGCCCAGATCCAGTCCATGGGCGACATCGTCTCTTTAGAAGTGCTGGGCGCCTTCGCGCTGCTGGGCGTGTTCCCGCTGATCGCCAAGGCGGTGATCGGCCTGATCCAGCGGCGTCGCGTCTATCGGGGGTTCGAGAAACCCCCGTCCTTCGACTACAACCTGCTGGTGATCGGCGGCGGCTCGGCCGGTCTGGTGTCCGCCTACATTGGCGCGGCGGTCAAGGCCCGGGTGGCGCTGATTGAAAAAGACAAAATGGGCGGCGACTGCCTCAACACCGGCTGCGTTCCCTCGAAAGCCCTGATCCGCAGCGCCAAGGCGGCGGACACGATGCGCCATGCCGACCGGTACGGCCTGGAGAGCGTGCCGGTCAAAGGCCAGTTCCGCCAGATCATGGCGCGCGTGAAGCGGGTGATCGACACCGTCGAGCCCCACGACTCGCCGGAGCGCTATCGACAGCTGGGTGTGGACTGCATCTCCGGGACGGCCACCTTCGTATCCCCCTGGGAGGTTTTGGTCACCGAAAACGACGGCACGCAGCGCCGACTAACCGCCCGTAGCATCGTCGTCGCCACCGGCGGACGCCCGGCCATGCCGCCGATTGAGGGAATCGCGGACATGGCGCCACTGACTTCGGACAATCTCTGGTCTCTGCAGGAACGGCCGGAGCGCCTGCTGGTTCTCGGTGGCGGACCGATTGGCTGTGAGCTGACACAGGCTTTCACGCGACTGGGCTCACACGTGACGCAGGTGGAAATGGGGAACCGGCTGCTGGCAAAAGAAGATGAGGACGTGGCGGCCTACGTGCTGGAGCAGTTCCACGAAGACGGCGTGGATGTGCGGCTCGGACACCGTGCTGCCCGCTTCGCGATCGAGTCCGGCGAGAAAGTGCTCTACTGCGACCGTGACGGCGCCGAGGTGCGCATTCCCTTTGATCAGGTCCTGGTCGCGGTTGGCCGGACCGGCAATACCAACGGGCTGGGCCTGGAGACACTGGGCATTGAACCTGAGCGCAATGGCACTGTCCCGGTCAACGAGGATCTCAGCATGACATACCCGAACATCTATGCCTGCGGGGATGTGGCGGGCCCCTATCAGTTCACTCATGCGGCGGCGCATCAGGCCTGGCACGCGGCCGTCAATGGCCTGTTCGGCACCTTCAAACGCTTCCGGGTGGATTACCGCATCATGCCCTGGGTGACGTTTACCGCCCCGGAAGTGGCACGCGTCGGCCTGAGTGAAGCCGAGGCAACCGAGCAGGGCGTGGCACACGAAGTCACCCGGTATGACCTGGGCGATCTGGACCGGTCCATTGCCGAGAGCGGCGGCCCGGGGCTGATCAAGGTCCTGACCCCGCCGGGGAAGGACAAAATCCTGGGTGCGGTGGTGGTTGGTCCGCAAGCGGGTGAAATCCTGGCCGAGTTCACGCTGGCCATGAAACACGGCCTGGGACTGAACAAGATTCTCGGCACGATTCATCCCTATCCGACCTGGACGGAAGCGGCCAAATTCACCGCCGGACAGTGGAAGCAGGATCACGCACCGCAGGGCGTTCTCGCCCTGCTGGAAAAGCTGCACACCTGGCGCCGTGGCGGTTCCCATCCATCCACAAGTGTCGATCCCGCGGAGGGCCGGCCATGAGACGTCTGCTGTTTGCTCTGGGCATGATCGCGTCGGTCGCCGCCTCCGGGGCCTCCTTCGACCACCAGCATAAGCCCTGGGACGCGCTTGTTGAGCGGCACGTCACCTGGGTCAGCGATCACACCGCAAGCGTTGTCGACTACGCCGGCTTTCGCGAGGATCGGCCGACGCTGAACCAATACCTGGCAAGCCTGTCGCAGGTGAGCGAATCGCAGTATCAGTCCTGGGGGCCGGACCAGCAGCTGGCGTTCCTGATCAATGCCTACAACGCCTTCACGGTGAAGCTGATCCTCAGCGAGTATCCCCAGCTCGATTCCATCAAGGACCTGGGTGGGTTGTTCACCTCACCCTGGGATAAGGCGTTTTTCGAACTCCGGGGACAGCAACGCACGCTCGATGAACTGGAACACGAGATGATCCGCGTGGAGTTCAACGAGCCCCGTATCCACATGGCGGTCAATTGTGCGTCGGTCGGGTGCCCGGCGCTTGCGGACGAGGCCTATGTCGCCGGCCGGCTGGACAGCCAGCTCGATGCCGCCGTGCGGGCTTTTCTGTCCGACGCCTCCCGTAACCGCTACGCCCCGGACACCAACACCTTTGCCGTATCGTCCATCTTTGACTGGTACGGCGAGGACTGGAACGAGGCCAGCGGATACCCCAACGGCGTCCGCGGCTTCCTCTGGCAATACCGATCGGCTTTCGAGACACCGCCGACGGACCAGTCGGACACACTGAACGCAACGCTTCGGTTCCTGGATTACGACTGGGCACTGAACGATAACGACCAATCATGATGAGGTAGGACCATGACCGCTCAAGCGCAAAGCGCCGATCGCATTCCGGTCACGGAAATCGTGGAACCCCGGGCCACCGAGAGCTGGACCCATACCCGCTCCGGCGAACCGCGAGGCTACATCGATCCGCAGCAGCTCCGGGAGTTGTGGATTCACACCGGAACCGCCTGTAACCTCTCCTGCCCGTTCTGCCTGGAGGGCTCACACCCGGGTGACGGACGGATTCCCGGCATGAAGCTGGACGATGTGCGCGGTTACCTGCACGAGGCCATGGACCTGGGCGTCGAGCAGTTTTCCTTTACCGGTGGCGAGCCTTTCGTCATCCGCGATTTCGTCAACATTCTCGATTACGCCAGTCAGCACCGGCCCTGCTTCGTGCTGACCAACGCGACGGACCCGCTGCTCAAGCGCCGTCATCAGGTCGAGCCGCTGCTGCACAATGCCTACCCGATCCACTTCCGGGTCAGCCTCGACTTTCCGGACGAGGCCCGGCACGACCATGACCGGGGCGCAGGCAGCTTCAACAAGGCGCTGGAAGGCATCCGCTGGCTGGTGGATCAGGGCTTCGAGGTCTCGATTGCCCGTCAGATCGACGATAATGAGGACCCGGAGGCGGTCGAGGACGCCTTCCGTGCGATCTTCCGGGACTGGGGCATACCCGACACACTCGCGTTCACCGCCTTCCCGGACCTGGGCACGCCGGGCACCGACGACGGCAGTCCGGAAATCACCGAGTCCTGCATGGAGAAGTACCCGACCGAGCAGAGCCGGTCCCACTTCATGTGCACCTATACCCGCATGCTGGTGAAAAAGGACGACGAGGTCCGGATCTTTGCCTGCACGCTGGTGGACGACGACCCCCAGTACGATCTGGGGACATCGCTGAAGGAAAGCATGGAGGAGCGCATCATGCTGCGCCACCACCGCTGCTTTGCCTGCTACCGCTTTGGCGCCTCCTGTAGCGCGCCCTCCTGACAACGACAGAAGAAGGAAACGACATCATGACCGGCGTTGAAGCCGCTTTGTTCTGGGGCTTTCTGCTCGTCTACGGCATCATCATGTACTGGCTGTCGCCGCGTAGCCGCAACGCGGCGTCGTTCTACCGGGGCGCCAGCGACAGCGGCCGCCCGGTCAGCCAGTGGTCGCTCACCGCCAGCGTGTTCATCAGCTGGATCTTTGCCAAATCGGTCACCAATGCCGCCAATCTCGGGGCGGCCTACGGCGTGACCGGCGGCCTGGCATACGCCACCTACTGGCTGTCGATCCCGGTGGCCGGGTACATCATCTACCTGATCCGGACCCAGACCGGCGCCACCAGTCTGCAGGATTTCCTGACCTCCCGGTTCGGCCGGCTGGCCGCCCTGGGCTTTGCAGCCGCTGTTCTGATCCGGCTCTATAACGAGATCTGGAGCAATACGGCAGTGGTGGGCGGTTATTTCGGCGTGGCCGGGCAGTGGGAGTATTACCTGGCCGCCATTCTCTTCACGGCCTTCACGCTCGCCTACAGCCTCAAGGGCGGGCTTCGCAGCTCAATATTCACGGACGTCATCCAGGCGATCGTGTTCGTCTTCTTCGTCGGCGCCGTGCTGTTCCTGATCATTCCGGCCAACGATACCGGCGCGCTGCTGAGCAATGGTGACATGCGACTGGATGCGGGTGCCGACCTGCTACTGGTGGCCGGGCTGCAGATCTTCAGCTACCCGTTCCACGACCCTGTACTGACCGACCGGGGCTTCGTGAACCGGGAAAAAACGATGCTCAAGAGCTTCGTGGTAGCGGGGCTGCTGGGCTTCGTCGCGGTGTTCATCTTCAGCCTGGTAGGCGTCCACGCCCGCCTGAACGGCATCGAGGCCATGGGCAATGCGCCGGCCGCCGTCGGGCAGTCCCTCGGGCTGACGGCGCTGTTTCTGATGAGCGTGGTAATGATGACCTCCGCCGGCTCGACGCTGGATTCAACGTTTACATCGTTGTCAAAATCCATTGCCGTGGATCTGCCGCAACTGGCCCGCCGGGCCAGTGACAGACTGCCGTCGATGCGACTCGGGGCGGTGGTGATGGTGCTGTTCGCCATCCTCGGCAACCTGCCGATGTTCGCCGGCACCGACATCCTCAAGGCCACAACCATCTCCGGCACCATGGTGATGGGCCTGGCACCGGTATTCCTGTTCTACCGGTTCACCCCGTGGTCGCCGGCGAGTTTCCACCTGAGCTTCTGGAGCGGGGTGGTACTGGGCATCCTCCTGGCGGCGGGACTGATCCCGCAGAGCTGGCACATCGGTGAGGGCGCTTACGCGGCGCTGCTGGGCACCAACGCCTGGGGCTTTTTGATCTGCAGCGCCGGCTTCCTCTTGCCAATCCTCTTTCAGAAGATCGCCGGCCCGACGTCCGAATCCCGACCCGCTGAAGGGAGTTAACGAGTGATGGATAGACTTCGGCAAACCTGGCATTCATACCGTAGCCTGCCAACCTGGGTTCAGATCTGGGTTGGTCTCATTCTGGTACCGGCCAATGCCCTGCCTTTCGCATTTCTCGACACCCCGACCGGGTACTGGGCCGCCGTCGCCGCGCTGTTCGTCGTGATGACAAACATTCCCATAATGCTCGCGTGTCGGGGAATGAGTCGACTGATGTCTCTGCCACACCTGATCGCCTGGATCCCGCTGGAAGCCTATCTTCTGGTGCGGCTGACAACGACCGGTTATGTCGATGCCACGGAAACCAGCTTGGCGGCGTTGTTGCTGATCATCAATGGCATCAGTCTCGTCTTCGATACTGTCGATAGCATACGCTGGTGTCGTGGCGAGCGGGAGGTACCGGGTTGTGACGGTTGATTCCGGAATGCCGGGGCGAAGTTGCCCAATCGACTACCGCTACCGGCCGGAGGCGTTGTGCGCCGATCCGGTGGCGGCCGAGAGCGAAACGATGTATGTGATCGGCGGCCTCTATGGCAATACCGTTGCCCTGGCGACACTGGACCGCCGGGTCGACGGTGACATGGCGTCCGGCGCCGCCCCCCAGCTCGTTTTCAACGGCGACTTCAACTGGTTCAACATCGACCCTGACGCCTTTACGACGATCAACCACACGGTTCTCGGGCATGACGCCATCCAGGGCAATGTCGAGCACGAACTGGCGGAACCGGACGAGGAGGCCGGCTGCGGCTGCGCCTATCCGGATTTTGTCGAGCAGGCCATGGTCGAACGCTCCAATCGCATCATCCAGCGGCTGCAGCAGACGGCCCGCGACTTTCCGGACCTGAGCGCCGCACTTGGCCGGCTGCCGCGCTACCGATGCTACCACCTCGCCGGGCAACGGATTCTTGTTCTGCATGGAGATCCGGAATCCCTCGCCGGCTGGGGGCTGGCCCACGAATCGCTGACCCGGCCCGGGCACGACGAAGTGGTGGCCAACTGGTTCCGCGCAACCGATGCCGACGTGATCGCCTGCACACACACCTGCCTGCCCGCCGTCTGGCAACGCGAGGTGGACGGGCGTCGCCGCCTGGTCATCAATAATGGCTCGGCCGGGATGGGCAACCTCCGGCAGGATACCCGTGGACTGATCACCCGTCTGGCCACGACACCGCACACGGAAGCGCTCGTGAACGCCCGTTGCGGCGAACTCTGGGCATCACTGGTCCCACTGGACTTCGACCTGACCGACTGGCTGACGTCGTTCGACCGGTGGTGGCCCAGCGGCACTGCCGCCGCCATCTCCTACCGGGACCGGCTGGTCAACGGCACCTCCCTCGCGCCGTCGGACCTCCTGATCTGACGGCAAAAATCACGGTTCCGGGCGATTTCCCAGGGGGCCGAAACGTTGCCACATCGTGGACCGGCAACCGCAGTCGATTTGATTTTTATTTTGTGGTCTATATAATTAAAGCTCTTGTTGAGATCGACTCCCATCCAATATCGACGTGTTTTCAGCGTCTTGGCTGGCTCAGGGCGGCTTCCGGCGATCAGGAACTGCTCACCAGGGGTTGATCGATTCAATTTAACTCTAAAAGAGTGTGCTATCAGGACAACCATGACACCTGACGATTCGAATACCACCGCCATCACCCTTCGTCTGCCGACCAAGGATGATGGCTACCGGCTCAACCGGCTGGTGGACCAGTGTCCGCCGCTGGATCCCAACTCCATCTACTGCAACCTTCTGCAGTGCAGCCACTTTGCCGATACCGGCATCGCCGCGGAAATGGACGGCGACCTCGTCGGTTTCATCTCCGGCTACATTCCGCCCCAGCAGCCCGACACCATCTTCATCTGGCAGGTGGCCGTCCATGAGAAAGGCCGGGGCCAGGGCCTGGCCAAGCGGATGCTGAAGGCCATTGCCGGTGGCGAGGCCTGCCGTGACGTGACCCACATGGAAACCACCATAACCGCTGATAACGAAGCAAGCTGGGCGCTGTTCCGCTCCTTCGCCCGGGATGTGGGTGCTGAGGTCACCGATCATGAGCACTTCGAGAAAGAGGCCCACTTCGGGGGCCATCATGACTCCGAATACCTCCTCCGCATTGGTCCGTTCACCAAGCCGGTGCACGGCTGACGCCGCACCGGCTGGCTGACGGAAGCCCGTTTCCCGCGCTCTCGATCCCGGCTGGCCGTCATGCCGCTTGATGGGGTCGCGAAGCGCATTCACCTCGAACCTGACATGCTAAGAGGCAAGACCATGGAAATCTTCAAGTCGACCGAATCCGAAGTCCGCGTTTATTCCCGCTCGTTCCCGGTCATCTTCAACCGGGCGAAAAACGCGCACCTGTTCACCGAGGACGGTACCCCTTACCTGGACTTTCTGGCCGGGGCCGGTTCGCTGAACTATGGTCACAACAACGACATCCTGAAAAAGGCACTGCTCGAATACATCGAGAATGACGGTGTGAGCCAAGGCCTGGACATGTTCACCACCGCCAAGCATGACTTCATGGAAACCTACCGGAAGTACATCCTTGAGCCGCGTGGGCTGGACTACAAGATGCAGTTCACCGGGCCCACCGGCACCAACTGTGTCGAAGCCGCGCTGAAGCTGGCCCGCAAGGTGAAGGGGCGGGACACCATCATCTCGTTCACCAACGGGTTCCACGGCGTGTCCCTGGGCGCGGTCGCCACCACCGGCAACAAGCACCACCGTGGCGGCGCCGGCGTGACACTGGGCGGCGTCAACTTCATGCCGTACTGCAATTATCTCGGCGAGCATGTCGACACCATCGAAGCGATGGACAAGATGCTCGTCGACGGCTCCTCCGGCATCGAAACGCCGGCCGCGGTCATCGCCGAAGCCGTACAGGGCGAAGGCGGCCTGAACGTGGCGACCGCCGAATGGCTCCAGAAGCTGGAAAAGGTCTGCCGCAAGCACGACATGCTGCTGATCATTGACGACATCCAGGCCGGCAACGGCCGGACCGGTCAGTTCTTCAGCTTTGAGCAGGCCGGCATCAAACCGGACATGGTCACCGTGTCCAAGTCCCTGAGCGGCTACGGCCTGCCGATGGCCCTGGTGCTGTTCCACCGTGATCTGGACGCTTGGGCACCGGGTGAACACAACGGCACCTTCCGGGGCAACAACATGGCGTTTGTCACCGCGCGGGCGGCCATCGAGACCTACTGGAAGGACGAGAGTTTTGCCAACGAGGTGAAACAGAAGTCTGAGATTCTGGGCACCAAGCTGCAGGCCATCTGCGATCAGTACGGCGCGGAGAACTTCCAGCGCAAGGGCCGTGGCATGATGCAGGGCATCGCCTGCCGCGACGGCGAGCTGGCGGACGACATTTCGAAGCAGGCCTTCAAGAAGGGCCTGATCATCGAAACCGCCGGCCCGGACGATGAAGTGGTCAAGTGCCTGATGCCGCTGACGATCAGCGAGGAAGACCTGACCAAGGGTCTGGACCTGCTGACCGAAAGTGTGGCAGATGTGATGAAGGACGACATGAGCCAGGCTTCCTGAGACAATCGGGACCGAGGGGGCCGGCCCGCCGGGAACTCGCAAGAGCCGGCCGGTCCCCGCGCTCACGACCGATCCCGGCATTCATGTGAAGCGACCGAAGACAGAACCATGACTACTCAAGAGCACACCGTAGAGAAAATCGGCGGCACGTCCATGAGCGACTACAATGCCGTCCGTGACAATCTGGTGGTGGGCAACCGCGAGCCCGACGACCTGTACCAGCGCATCTTCGTGGTATCCGCATACGGTGGGGTCACCGACGAGCTGTTGGAACACAAGAAGACCGGTGAACCGGGCGTCTACGCGCTGTTTGCCGATGCCGAGTCGGACTGGGCCTGGGGCGACGACCTCACCAAGCTCACCCACATGCTGACCGACATCAACCAGGAACTGTTCGACGACCCGATGCTTCAGCAGCAGGCGGATCAGTTCATCATGGACCGTGTCGAAGGCGTGCGCGGCTGCCTGATTGATCTCCAGCGCCTGTGCTCCTACGGGCAGTTCCAGTTGGAGGAACACCTGCTGACGGTCCGCGAAATGCTGGCCGGCATCGGTGAGGCCCACAGCGCCTTCAACACCGCACTCAAGCTCCAGGCCGAGGGCATCAACGCTCGTTTCGTGGACCTGACCGGTTGGCGTGACAACGAACTACTGCCACTGGACGAGAAACTCCAGCAGGCGTTCGACAACGTCGACCTGACCCGTGAACTGCCCATCTGTACCGGCTACGCCCAGTGCCAGGAAGGCCTGATGCGGACCTTCGACCGGGGCTACAGTGAGATGACCTTCAGTCGCATCGCGGTGATCACCGAAGCGCGCGAAGCCATCATCCACAAGGAATACCACCTGAGCTCGGCAGACCCGAAGGTAGTCGGTGAGGACAAGGTAGTGCCGCTTGGCCGCACCAACTACGACGTTGCCGACCAGCTGGCAAACCTCGGCATGGAGGCGATCCATCCCAAGGCCGGCAAGGGCCTGCGCCAGAGCGACATTCCGTTGCGCGTCAAGAACACCTTTGAACCGGAGCACACCGGCACACTGATCACCCGCGACTACGTCAGCGAGAAACCGCGCGTGGAGATCGTGGCCGGTCAGAAGGGCGTGTTCGCCATCGAGGTGTTTGACCAGGATATGCAGGGCGAGCCCGGCTCGGACCGTCGCGTGTTGGACGTTCTTTCCCGGTACAAGATGCGCTGCGTCTCCAAGGACACCAACGCCAACACCATCACCCATTACGTGGACAGTACGCTGAAACACGTCAAACGGGTGGTCCGGGCGCTGAAAGACGAGTTCCCGAACGCCGAAATCAGCACCCGGAAGGTGGCCCTGGTCTCTGCGATTGGCAGCGACATGCAGGTACCGGGCATTCTGGCGAAAACCGTCCAGGCCCTGGCGGACGAGGAAATTTCCATCCTCGCCCTGCACCAGTGCATGCGGCAGGTGGACATGCAGTTCGTCATCGACGAAGAGCATTACGAGAAAGCGATCGTCAAACTGCACGCCACACTGATTGAGCCGCACAACCACGAATACGCCATCGTTGCGGCGTAACGGTTATCGGTGTCGGGGATCGGTCGCCCCCGTCACCGGTAAATAGGAGGACGTCTTGCCTCCTGATCGGTCCCGCCTGACCCTCGGGTTGGGCGGCGCCGGTCACCCTCCTCCAGCGCCCCCGGGCAATCTGCTCCACCGCGCCAGTCGTAGTAATAGACAAATACCATACTGTTCGACTGGACGATCACTATGACCGATTTAGCGTGGACCGAGCCGGCCCCGGCGGTGTCCGGGCTGGACACGACTGGCGAAACCCCCATTCCCTGGAGCGCGAAGGCGTCAAAAGACACTGAGACGCCGTCGCTGGTTACCCGGTACTTCACCGAAGCGTCCCGACATCCGGTGCTGGGCGAGCGGGCCGAGCGAAAGCTCGGTCGTCAGCTGGCCCGCGCCCTCGCGTCACTACGCATCGCATTGGGTCATCCAGACAACACCGCGCTGACGCTGCGCGATGTGATTGGCAACCGCCGGGAAGAGGAACTGGACTCACGACGGCTACGCCGCTGCTTCCGGATTGCCGAGGCCTGCCGCCAAAGGCTGATTCAGAGCAACCTGCGACTGGCCGTCCATATCGCCCGCCGCCACAACGGCCGGCACTTGCCACTCACGGACCTGATCCAGGAGGCCAACATTGGTCTGATCAAGGCGGTCGAACGCTTCGATCCGGAGCGGGGGTTCCGATTCACGACCTATGCCTATTGGTGGGTCTCCGAGGAGGTCAAACGCAGTCTCAAGCGCGGGCCTGGGGTCGTGCGGACACCGGAGAACATGGTGGACGACCTGCGGGCGCTCAACGCGGTGCAGCAGCGTCTGTCGAGTGAGTTGGGCCGTGCGCCGGAAGCCAATGCGCTGGCCGCCGCGCTCGGCTGGTCGGCACAGCATGTCCGCCAGCTTCAGCGACGGTCCCTGGGGGAAATTTCCACCGATACACCGCTGCCCGACAGTGACGACCTGGTGGTCGGTGATCGCCTTGCCGGCGATGAGATGATGCAGCCGGATGCATTGCTCGAACCGCGGGACCAACGCCGCATCGTCAGTGACATCCTGAGTCACCTGACAGTGCGTGAGCAGGATGTGCTCAGCCGGCGTTTCGGACTGAACCGGCCTGAGCCGGAAACCCTCCAGATCATCTCCGATCAGCTCGGACTGAGCCGGGAGCGTATCCGGCAGATCGAAAAACGGGCGCTGGAGCGGCTTCGCCAGGCCTACACCAATCTGGGCGATCTGACGGGCAACTAATGACTCGTCTGGTTCATTCGCTAACTGACTGCGTATCTGTGACGGCGCTGGGCAAGGCGTCACTCCGCAGGCGGGGTCAAGGGCCGACAACGCCGCGGGACGCTTGAAGCCCCTTAGATCACCCCATCACGAAGGACGCAGCAACGACCAACTGTGACAGACAGGCGACGCTGGTCAGCAGCAGCCTCAACCGCAGATACCATGTCGGCCAATAGAGCCGCATCAGCCGGACGTCGACGAAATAGAGCAATAGATAGCTGATCGGGTAGAAAATCGCCTGACCCTGGAGCGGCAGCAACAGCGCCAGGCCTGCCGTCAGGAAGAAGAGCTGACTGATGAGGAGCGTCCAGACCGGCGACAGCGGATAATGGCAGCCATCATCAAGCTGGAGAGCGATCGGCCAGTACACCCCCGCCATGAAGGCCAGAATTCCGGCGCTGTAGATGTAGAACAGTTCCACCCATTCGGTATCGGCCTCCGGGCAGGTGGCGACGGCCAACGTACCCACCAGAAACGGGATCAGGCCGGCAAAGCCGAACGCAATCGCCAGACGGGCGGCGGAAATCATGACGGCCCCCGACGGCGCAGGCGCATTGGCTGCGCCCCGCTCTGGGGCAGGCCGATCATCTCATCGTAGGCCGAGTCATGGACTTCCTCGACCACGTCGATATGAAAGGCCGCCAACGCATCCCGCGCCTGCCAGGCGCTGCGGAAGAGGATGGTGGTGCCGTGGCGATCGGACAGCACCTGAGGCTGGGGCGTCTGCGCCACCCACAGCCGCGCCATGTAGTACTGGCCTTCGATTGATCGAATCTCGAGACGCTCAATGACGATACCGTCGTTGGCGAGCTCCTCTGTGGTGATACGCACGTGCGTCGACCCTCCCGCTTCGGCCTGGGTGTCCCTGAACCTACGTCACCGGAGTCGCTAAGGATCAGGCCGGCGGGGAAAACAGCGACCGGATCTACCCGAAACGGCGCCCGTCGCCCAGCTTTCGGCAGGTCTCGTGCAGGGGGCAACCCACGAGATGGTCATTCACCATCCCAACCGCCTGCATAAACGCATAAACGATGGTCGGCCCGACGAAATTGAATCCGCGGCGTTTGAGCGCCCCCGAGAGCGCCTTCGCCTGCGGCGTGTGAGCGGGTACCTCATCCATCGTCACCCAGCGATTCTGGATGGGCTGGTAATCCACATGGGACCAGAGCAGGGCGGGGAAGGACTCGCCGGCGTCTCGCATCGCCAGCAGGGCCCGGGCATTGCGAATGATCGACTCCACTTTGCGACGGTTGCGGACGATCGCCGGATTGGTCAGTAGGGTCTCGATATCGGCGTCGTCGTACCGCGCGATCGCCTCCGGGTCAAAGCCGTCGAACGCCGCCTGATAACCCGACTGTTTGCGAAGAATGGTCAACCAGCTCAAACCCGCCTGCTGGCCATCGAGACACAGCTTCTCGAACAGCTCGCGCTCATCGTCCACCGGGCGCCCCCAGACGGTGTCGTGATAGTCGACGTACAAGGCATCAGTGCCACACCAGTCGCAGCGCCCGTCCTCGGTCGGCCCGGTCCTCACGGCTGCAGCCTCTGAATAACCCAGTCGCCATTATTGCGACGATACTCAAACCGGTCGTGAAGCCGGCTGGTGCGGCCCTGCCAGAACTCAAAACGCTCAGGCACCAGGCGGTAGCCACCCCAGAACGGCGGGCGAGGTATCTCCCCTTCCCCGAACCGTTCGCTCTCCCGTGCCACCTGTTGCTCAAGCGCCTCCCGGGAATCGATGGTCTGGCTCTGCCGGGACGCCCAGGCGCCAACGCGGCTGCCTCGGGGGCGGGCGGCAAAATAGGCCTGGGACTGCTCATCCGGGATCTTCTCGACATGCCCCTCAATGACCACCTGCCGATTCAGGTCGAGCCAGGGGAATAGCATGGCCGCGCGCGGGTTGGCGGCCAACGCCTGGGCCTTGGTGCTTTCATAGTTGGTGAAGAACACAAAGCCATGCTCATCATAGGCCTTCAACAGGACGGTGCGGACGCCGGGCCGGCCATGGCCATCGGCCGTCGCCAGCGACAGGGCATTCGGTTCCAGAAGGTTCGCCGCCTGGGCCTGCCGGAACCAGGCATCGAACTGGGCGACCGGGTCGTCGGCCAGGGCCGTCCGACTCAGTCCATCGCTCTCGAATTCCCGACGCATATCGCCAATATCCACTGTGATGCTCCCTCTGTGCTGATCGGCGCCTCCGGCCAGTCAGGCTCTGGACGCCATGGCTTTTCTGGCCGATCATAGCTGACAACAGTCACCAATCCCGGCACAGCACTCGCCAACATGTCGCCAGCGCTGCCGGGGGCCTTGGACAGGGATGATGACACAGGACTCCCCAAGACCGCGAAAACCGTACCATCGTCGGGTCAGCGTCTGGATCGCGGCGCTGGTACTGCTCTACACACTGGCTGGCTTTGCCGTGCTGCCCTGGTGGCTGGAGCGGCAGGTTCCCGGAGAGCTCCAGACCCGGCTTGGCTGGCAGGGGTCGGTGGAGGACATCCGCTTCAACCCCTATTCGATGTCACTTTCCGTTGAGGGGCTGGACGCGTCGGATGACGAATCACGCATTGCCGGACTGGGCGCCCTGCACGTCAATGTCGGTTTCTGGGCCTCCCTGTTCGGGCCGTTAACACTCGAAACCATTGAAGTGGAACAGCCCTTTGTAAGGGTGGATCGATTGCCAGACAACCGGATCGGACTGGTTCAGGACTGGCTGGAGAACAATCCACCATCACAGGAGCCCCGCGATAACCGGCCAGCCGATAGTGAGCCGGTACCACTGCTTTTCGAGCGCATCGCCATCGCCGGTGGCCATGTCCGGTTCCGGGACCAGGCCGCATCTCCCTCCGAGACCTTCGAAATCGAACCGCTGGACCTGGCGATCAACGACTTGGCCACCTATTCACGCCCGGACAGGGGCAATGCCGGTCAGGACCGACTCACGGCCGCGGTCGGCAACCAGACCATCGAGTGGGAGGGCCAGCTGCGGCTCGCCCCGGTCCGTTCAAAAGGGCACCTGTCGATCGGCGGCGTCCAGCATGACACCATCGCCCACTTTGCCGAAGGGCGGATTCCCTATCACCTGGCAGGGGGCGAGGTATCGCTGGAAAGCGACTATGCCGTCAGCCTGGAGGATGGCCTGTCTCTCGATGTCCGCGAAGGCCGGATCACGCTCACTGGCCTGGAGACGCGCCTGGAAGCCGAAGGCCGCCCCGTGACGCAACTGGACACGCTGACCGCCTCCGGCATTGGCTTCCAGCTGCCCCGTCCCGAATTGACGATCGAAACGGTTGAGGGGTCGGGTCTGCTTATGAACCTGGCGCGTCAGTCCGATGGTTCCATCAACCTGCTTGCACCCTTCGCCGGCGCAAGCGACAGCGGCACCGCGCCCCAGGAGCCGGCGCCGGCCAGTCAGGGCGGCACCGACCGCTTCCAGTGGTCGATTGGAACCATCACGCTGGCCGGGAGCCGCATCAACTGGCGGGACGACAGCCTCTCACAACCGGCCACGCTGGCGCTGACCGATCTTTCACTGTCGCTGGACAACCTCAGCCACCGGCTTGGCGAACCTGTTCCCTATTCCCTGAGATTCGCCACGCCAGCGGACGGGTCGGTGACCGTTGACGGGCAGACCACCCTCGCCCCCTTCACACTGGAAGCCGCGATCGGGGTGGATGCCGTCGCTCTGTCCCCCTTGTCACCCTACGTGCAGAATCAGGTACCGGTCAGCATCACCGACGGCACACTGGACGTGAAAGGCAATCTGGATCTCGACGACCAGACGCCTCAGTTGACCGGCACGTTCAACGGACGCGGCGCGCTCACCAACCTGGCGCTGGACCATCCCGACCACGACGACACCTGGGTAAGCTGGCAGCAGCTCGCTTTCGAGCCCGTTGAGTACAATATCCAGCCTGCCCGGCTGGAAATCGGCACCGTCTCTCTGACCGACGCCAGCGCCGCCATCCAGCGCTTTGCCGACGGCCACACCAGCCTCGACGCGCTGACACCGCCCGCTTCGGGCAACAGTGATCGCGACACGACAGCAGACGAATCCGCGTCCGGAGAAGGGTTTGTGTTCCGGATCGACCAGTTCCGTCTGGCCGGGTCCCAGGTGTCGATCACGGATGAGGCCATCGAGCCCAGGTTCCGGAGCCGGCTTCATGACCTGGGCGGCACCGTGTCCGGCATCAGCAACGTACCACCCCAGGAGGGCACCCTCTCGCTGACGGGCCGTGTTAACGACCAGGCCGATCTGACTCTGAATGGCCAGCTGGGTGCCATCGACGACAGCAGCACCAGTCAGATCACGGTAGCACTGAGCAATCTTGGCCTGCCGTTGCTGTCCCCGTATTTCGGGCGCTATCTCGGGTATGGCATCGACAGCGGCAAACTGGCCCTGGATCTGAACTATCAACTCACCGGCACCCAGCTTGATGCCAGCAATAACGCGGTGTTGGACCAACTCGTTCTCGGGTCATCCATAGAGAGCGAGCAGGCCGTCAACGCGCCCATCAAACTCGGCCTGGCGCTGCTGCGCGACACCGACGGGCGTATTGACGTCACCCTGCCTGTTCAAGGCGATCTGGCGAGCCCCGAGTTCAGCCTCGGCCCCGTCCTCATGGAGGCATTCACCACCCTGCTGGTCAAAGCCGCCTCCTCACCATTCAGCGCCCTCGGCTCGCTGGCGGATCTGGCCGGGTTCAGCGGCGAAGAGCTCGGGCAGGCATTGTTCGTCCCAGGAACCACCGAGCTTCAGGATGGTGAAGCGGCCAAATTGCCGGCGCTGGCAAAAGCGCTGTCACAACGCCCGGGCCTGATTCTGAACATCCGCGCGAACACTTCGGAGTCACTGGACGGCGCCGCGCTGCGTGAACAGGCCGTGAACGACCAACTGCCCGTCACCGCCGACACGCCACTGACCGAACGGATCGCGGCGCTGGAAGCCCTCGCCCGCGACCGGCTGGGCGAGTCGGCGCTATCGGCCCGTCGCCAGTCCGCCACACCGGACGGGGCCGACGCACCGCCGCCGGCGGCCTGGCACGAAACGCTGATGACCGCACTGGCCGAGCGCCAGACTCTGGCGCCGGATGCGCTGACCCAACTGGCCCGACAACGCGCCAGCAAGCTGCGCCGGGCACTGGTGGATGAACAGGGCGTTGATGAAGACCAGGTCTTCACTCTGGCGCCGGTGACCGACGCCAGTGGCGAGGAAGATGGCTCAGCGGTGGTCGTTCCGTTCAGTCTGAAGCCCCGCTAGGGACTCGGGGAAGGGCAGATGGTACCGTGAGAGCAGCGCCCGGTAGGTGCCGTCGGCAATCACGTCCTTGAGGATGCCCTCCAGAGCACGCTTTGAAGGCTCTATGCCCGGGCGGACCAACACCCGGAGCCGGTAGGCCTGGTCGATCTTATCCGAGACCAACAGCCGATCGTACCGGTCCGGGTTGCGTTCGGCGTATAAGGACAGGTAGGAGCGTGTCACCACCGCCACTTCCGCCAGTGAAGGGCGATCGGCCTGGATCAGCTTGAGGTTACGGGCGTGACTCCGTGACATGGTGATATTAAACCGGTTCTTGAGTGCGCCCTCTACCGGGTCGAACCCGGCAAAGCCGTAGTGATACCCCAGAACCCCGACAATCTGTCGCTCGGCCAGATTGTCGAAAAACGACTGGTCCCGGTCAGGTTTGTCGAGCGCAATGTAGACCTCGGCATCACGCAGGATCACGAAAGTGGATTCGATGTCGTGGTCCTGCCAGCTCCACCGTGGCGACTCAAAGAAAATCACATCAAACCGGCCCGCGTCGTAATCGCGATACCGTCGTTTCGGCGTGGTCTCAACCACCTCGAACCGGAAGCGGTCCTGTCGGCGGTTCAGCTCATCCAGCAGATCAGACAGCAGCCCTTTCACCGCACCCTGTTCATCGAATCCCGCCAGCGGTGGGAACGGGTACGCGCCAACACGAACCGTGGACGCCGCCTGGACAAGCGGGCTGAACAACAGAACAATGATCAGCAGGACACGCATGGCACCACCCGACAAGGCCTGAACAATCACTCAACATTATCACGGCCCTGGAGTGTCGTTAAACCGGACAGGGTCCGTTGATGGAACAGGAAAGCAAACTCCGATGAAACACAGTGCCAGCCGCTTTTTTGCCTACATCGCCCGCCTGCGATGGATCCGCCGCTGGGGCCTGATGCGCAATGCCATTGAAGAGAACGTCGCGACCCACTCCTGGGAGGTGGCCACCATTGCTCACGGCCTGGCCCTGATCCGCAACCACGTTTTCAACGGCGATGTGAATGCCGACCGCGTCGCGGCCGCGGCGCTCTACCACGACGCGACGGAAGTGATTACCGGCGATATGCCGACACCGGTGAAATACCACTCGGCCGTTATGCGCGAGGCTTTCGGCGATATCGAGAGCCGGGCCGAAACTGAACTGCTCGACTTGCTGCCGGAAACACTCCGGGACGGTTTTCGACCGTACCTGGCCGAAAGCGTCCAGGACGCCGATACCCGGGCGCTGGTCAAAGCCGCCGACCGCCTCTCGGCCTGGCTCAAGTGCCAGGCGGAGATCAACGCCGGCAACCGTGAGTTCGAACCGGCTGCCCATAAGATCCGCCAGCGCCTGGATGAAGACCCCCTGCCGGAAGTGGGGTACTTTCTGGCGGTATTCGCCCCGGATTACAGCGCGCCGCTGGACCATCTGCTGGGGGATTGAAGCCCTACCCGGTCCGTCACCCCTGGCGTGTATTTGCTACGCTTTGGGGAGTAACTGGATGAGGGGTGTTCCGTGACGTTTACAAAAAAGCTGGTTCTGACGTTTGTTGCCATTCTGGTGGTCGTGATCGTGAGCCTGTCGTTGATTGCGATCCAACAGGCCCGCCAGACCGCAGAACACAACTCGGAGCAGGCAAGCCTGCGCCAGATCGAGCAGATCGAGTACTCGGTGGCCCAGTTCTTCGGCGCCATGAAAGCCGAAGCACAGTTTCTGGCCTCCCACCGGGAGCTGGCGGAGGCGGTCGGTCGGCTGACCACCTACCTGGATCCCAGTCAGGGCGGACAGATGACGCCGCTCAAAAACAGCCCCACTGAGGCCTCCCTCTTTCGGCTTTTCGAAAGCTTTGCCGACGCCAAGGGCGGTCTGCGCTATGTCTACTACGGCACGGAAGAAGGGGAGTTCGTCCAGTGGCCCCTCGGTGAAAGCGGTGCCCCCTATGACCCCCGTGAACGCCCCTGGTATAACGCCGCGCTGCAGGCCGGCGAAGGCGGCGCGATCACCGATGCCTACTATTTCGAAACCGATGACGCCAGCATCATCAGCGTGACCCATGAGGTTCGCGATCAACGCGGCAACACCGCCGGTGCGGTAGGTATCGACGTCTCTCTGGAAGGATTGACGGCCATGATCCGGGACGTGGAAATCGGTGACTCCGGCAAACTCCTGCTGATCGAGGACACCGGCACCATTCTGGCCAACCCGCTCGCCCCGGAGACCAATTTCCAGTCCGTTGACGAGCTCGAGACCGATATTCTGGCGTCGCTTCAGTCCCAGGGAGAGGGGAATCAAACCATCGAGTACGCGGGAACCACGTATGAGGCGACGGTATTCACGTCACCGGAGCTTGGCTGGACCTTCATCGGGCTCGTGCCCCGGGACAAAATGATGGCCAGCGCCACGGACCTGGGCTGGACGATCGCCATTGTTGGGCTGCTGTTCCTCGCGCTTGCCATCGGGGTGGCGGTGGTTCTGGGGCGCATGCTCACCCGCCCGCTGCGCACCGTGTCAGACAAGATGCGCGACATCGCCGCCGGCGAAGGCGACCTGACCCAGAGGCTGCCGGAGCAGGGCACGGACGAAATCGGCGACCTCTCCCGACAGTTCAATGCCTTCGTGGAACGGATGCATCAGACCATTCAGGATGTGGATGGTACGACCCAGAGTCTTGCGTCCGCGGCCGAGCAGCTCAACCAGGTCGCCAGCGAGACCCGCCAGTCCGTGGAGCGGCAGAGCAGTCAGACGGACCAGATCGCGACGGCCATCAACGAAATGACCGCGACGGTTCAGGAGGTCTCACAGAATGCCACCAGCGTCGCCGACGCCGCCTCGGACGCGGACACGAAAGCGCGCGAGGGGGGCACCGTGGTCGGCGACAACTCCCGCGCCATGGAAACGTTGATCGGCGAGCTGGATGATATGGCCACCGTCATCGGACAGCTCGCCCAGCGCAGCCAGGAGATCAAGACCGTGCTGGACGTCATCCATTCGGTTACCGAACAGACCAACCTCCTGGCGCTCAATGCCGCTATTGAAGCGGCCCGTGCCGGCGAGCAGGGTCGGGGTTTTGCCGTGGTCGCCGACGAGGTGCGCTCGCTGGCCCAGCGCTCAAACAAGTCCGCCGATGAAATCCAGACCATCATCGATGGCCTGATCACCGAAACCGACCGAGCGGTGCATTCCATGGAGCAGGCCAAGGAACGCTCTGGTGAAAGCCAGCAACGAGCATCCAAGGCCAGCGAGGCGCTGACGGACATCGAAAGCTCCGTCTCGACCATTCATGAGCAGGTGACTCAGATCGCCACCGCGGCCGAGGAACAGAGTCAGGCCGCTGAAGAGATCAACCAGAACGTGACGGGCATTGTCGAGGCCGCGCAGCACAGCAGCTCGGGCACGGAACAGACCAACTCGGCAAGCGACGAGGTGGCTCGAATGGCCGAGCGGTTACGGGACGTGGTCGGGCGCTTCCGTATATAGAGCCTCAGAACAGACGTTCGTCGCCCGCTGGAGCCGCGCTATGTGTCAGTGAAGCAACCCGACGGGGCACTAGTCGATGCCGACAATCTTATGCATCTGCAGCGTCAGTCGCCACTGGGGATGCGCCAGGCAATACTCGGTCGCCTTGCGGGTATTGGCGGTCTTGAGGCGGTCCGGACCCTCGGTCGGCGCGACCGGTGAGGCCATGGGCGAGAGGAAGAAGTGCCGGGCCCGGATGGATTCGAACCGCTCTGGCATTGCATCGGTCTGGGGGTAGACAAGCTTCAACTCGTCACACTGCTCAATCACCACCGGAGCGGTGGCCTTCGGGCTGACACAGAGCCAGTCGATCCCGTCCGGTGCGGGCAATGTCCCATTGGTTTCCACACCGACCTCGAAGCCGCGTTGGTGAAGGGCGGCAATCAGCGGCTCGTCCAGTTGCAACAGGGGCTCGCCACCGGTACAGACCACGTAGGGGCGACCGGTGTCGTGAGGCCAGAGCGAAGCGACATGCGCCGCAAGGTCGCCGGCGGTCTCGAATTGACCGCCGTTCTGACCGTCGGTGCCGACAAAATCCGTATCGCAGAAGGTGCACACCGCCGTCGCGCGGCCACTTTCCCGGCCGTTCCAGAGATTGCACTTGCTGAACCGGCAGAACACGGCTGCCCGGCCGGCCTGGGCGCCTTCGCCCTGAAGGGTGTAAAAGGCTTCCTTGATCCGGTACATCAGGCCTCCGGCACGTGACGGGTCTCGTACGGCAGCGGGTCACTCACGCCGTGGTGTGCAAAGGCCTCCAAGCGCTCAACGCAGGAGCCACAGCGACCACAGGCCGCTTCACGGCCGTTGTAGCAGGTCCAGGTCTGGCTGTAGTCCAGTCCCATGGCGAGTCCCTCGGAGAGGATCTCGGTCTTGTCCAGCGCGAGGTAAGGCGCCTCAACCTGAACGGGCTCGTAGTTGGCAACGCGACAGGCGGCGTCCATCTTCTCGACAAACTCGGGACGACAGTCCGGATAGATGGCGTGATCACCTCCGTGTGCGCCGAACCAGACGCGGTCCGCGCCGACCGTCACCGCATACCCCGTCGCCAGCGACAGCAGAATCATGTTGCGGTTGGGCACCACCGTCGCCTTCATCGTGTCCTCTTCGTAGTGGCCTTCCGGCACGGGGGTGTCGTCCGTCAGGGCGGAGCCACTGAGCAGCCCCCCGAGGCCGGCCAGATCCACCGTTCGGTGGGGGATGCCTTCACGCTCACAGACTGCCCGTGCCGCCGTCAGTTCACGCACATGGCGCTGGCCATAGTCGAACGAGATGGCATGGACCCGGTAGCCATCGCGCCGGGCACGATGCAGCAACGTAAAGGAGTCCATACCACCGGAATAGATAACGACGACGGATTGGGACATCAACGCTCTCCAGCCGGTTCGGGGGAATCAGATTGGGTCCGGAGGTCTATTGTAACAGGCCCGTCAGGATCTTCCCCGAGGCTATCACTCCGATGATTCGCGTCTCCCGGTTCGGGCGGTTAAACTCACCGGAACAGTTGCAGAAGAGCCGATGCCATGACCATCGCCGAGCCACCGGCCTTTATCGACTTCGAAGCATCCAGCCTGGATCTGATCGCCAGCTATCCGATTGAAGTCGGGCTGAGTCTCCCCGATGGTGTGTTACACAGCTGGCTGATCCGCCCACACGTCCTCTGGCAGGACTGGTCCACCAGTGCCGAAGCCATCCACGGCATCCCCCGCGACGAGTTGCAGCGCGAGGGGCACGACGTTCTGGACGTCGCACAGGCTCTCAACGAACGACTCAATGGCGTTGTCTACTGCGACGCCTGGACGTTCGACAGTTTCTGGCTGCACCGGCTCTACCGCGCCGCGAATGTGACGCCCGCCTTCACGCTGGAATCGGTCTCCGCCATTCTCGAACCAGAGCAGATACGGCTCTGGCCGGATACCCGACAGGCGGTGATTGAGGGCCTGGGCCTACCGGTTCACAGGGCGGCCAACGACGCGTTGATTCTTCAGGAAACCTGGCGTCGGGTCACCGACCCCGAGACCGAAGACCAGTCACCCTGAGTCAGCATTGCGTCGGGCGGCGGCGGGCCACCAGCCCAATCAGATCCTGAGCCGTGTGGAGTACCGCAAACGTGGCGAAGACCATCAGGGTCGCCCCCAGCGCGGTAAACGTCAGATCATCACCCACCTGCTGACCGCGGGCAAAGAAGAAGTAGAGGGCAAGAGCCACAACCAGTAGTCCATTGGTTATGGCGTCCAGTTTCAGTCTGTCGGTAAGTCCTGACTCGTCAGGCATAGTGGTTTCGGATTGACCTCGTTTCTCTATGAATGCGATCAAATGATAACCAACGAGGGCGCACGCTTCTGTACGAGGAAACCGACCCGGGCGGGAGACGAAAAAAAAGGCGACCAAATGGCCGCCCAATCAAGGAGAGATTCATCATGCCAACCGATCCGGAGAGCTTCCGAGAAGGATGATGAAGACACAACGTGAACATGTGACACTGTCTATGATGGGCCAGTACCCGATCCGGGTCTGTACGGGGTTTCCGCAATCAGTCAGCGCTTTCCGGGAGGCTTGCATGTTCCGATACAGGGAATACACTGGAAGACAATGAGACAGAGTAACCCCCATAACGCAATGAGTATCGGGATGCCCGTTCAGACCACAATGATCTGACACCGGAGCCTTCTTCAATGGAAGGTTCCCGGCGGGGACCTTCCGAATCGGCTTGAAAAGCCCGGAAGCGACCCGCTTTCGGGCTTTTTTAATGGCAATGACATGATGAATCGATCGCGCACACCTCAGGTACATCATCGCCTTCCACGGGCGAAGGCCCGTTCACTCCCCCGCATGGGCGCGGGTGTGAACGGTATTGTGATGCCTGTTTGCTGACGGCCGTCCCGACCCGGGCGCCGTCAGGCTCCGGGTCGCGCCAGCCACGTGACGCCCCGGGGCCACAGCCATCGGTCCATGTATCGGCAACTATGAGGAGAGCGTCATGAGACAGCAGCACCATCGTTCCGCACCACGTTCCGGCCAGGGCGCTCTGCGCCGTCCGTCCAGCCTGCCGTTGCTGGATGCCATCTGTAAGCGGCTGAACCAACGCGTCAATTTCGACAATGAACAGAGCGTGTTGGGGCTCTATGAGCGAGGCTGGATCTTCAATGGCGTCATCGCCACGATGAGCGAACAGGAGGCCCGCTATGTCCGGGCGCTGGCGAGCCGGCACAATTCCTGGATCGCCCGCCAGGTGGCCTGAGCGCCACAGTGAGGAACCGCCAGCGATCGGCCCGGCGGTTCCTCAATGCCGGCGATGAAGACCGTCCGGCATAGTGATCTGGTCACCGTGGACGGTCAGGTAGTTATTGACGACATCCAGGATTTTCTCCCGGGAGTAGGGCTTGACCACATAGCCATTGGCTCCGGCGCTGATGGCACGCTGGATGCTCTCAATGGAATCATCGGCCGTCACCAGCACAATGTGTTGCTGCTCGTCCTGCCGCTTGATCCGCCTCATCAGGTCATGGCCATCCAGATCCGGCAACCCCAGATCCAGCATGACAATGTGATAACACCCCGGGGCATACCGTTCTTCGGCCTGCTGGCCATTCTCGCAGGTATCCACCCAGGTGACTCCGGCATCCAGCAGCATATCGTGGAGCAGGTCACGCATCGTGGCCTCGTCTTCCACTACCAGTACTTTCAGCTTTTCCATGTTGATCTCCGGTCATTCAGGGCCGGCCCTGGACCCATGACAGCTCGCGGGACGTGATCGCGTTTACTCGGCCCCAGCCCCTCGATTGTCCGCTCCACCACGGCGCGGAACAACCAGCCTGGCCGGCGCCTGCTCCATCTCATGCCCGGTTTCCCCGGCATCCGGTTCGTCCAGGGCCCGTCCCGGACGACTCAACATGTTACTGATGCTGATGGCGGTGGTGTAGAGGGAAATGGCAACAATCAGCAGCACCGGCTGCAGAAACGCAACGAACCCCGGCACCGCCTCATTCCCCTCGATACTCAGGATCAGTATCAGTGCCGGACCCATGACCAGAAACAACGTCAGAGCGATGAAGAACACGATCCGTTCCTTGTAGTCGCCCAGCCCCGGATCGGTCACCAGCCCCAGCACGAACTTGCCAATCGCCAGCCCCGCCAGAATCGCCGAGGCGATACTCAGATCGGGCCGCAGCAGGACCTGCGCCATATTCCCGTCCCAAAGGTGCTGCATAATGATGACCAGGAACGGGAACAGCACGAACAGAATGTCCGCGTAGGTCCCGAACATGCGGTTCAGGGTTGCCGTTTCATTGGATGATGACTGGTCCATGATACCCCGTCTCCCAGACTATGAATCGAATGTTGCTCCCGACGACCGGAACTCGTGATCCCGGCTCGCCGCCTCAAGCATCGGTCGTAATGCAGCCAGAGCCGCGCCAATCGCCTCCGGCTCCTCCTGCCGGCATTGCCGCTCCAGAGTGGCCGCCTGTTCGGTCATGTCGGGATAGCCCATTGCGCCCGCTGTCCCCTTGACCTGATGGGCGTGGCGCTGGAGCGCGACCCAGTCCTGCGCTGACCACGCCGCCTCCAGTGCCTCAAGCCGCTCGGGCAGCCCTTGCCGGAATCGTTCCACCAACGCCTCCAGACCACTGGATTCGGTCTGCCGGGCGGACGTATTGCTCTGGTAGTCGGCAAGATAACGATCCAGCAGGGATGCCAGATGGCCGGTATCGATGGGCTTGGTCAGCACGCCCTCACAGCCGGCATCGGTCAGCGCATCAATCTCCTGTTGATCCCCGGCCGTGAAAGCGATAATCGGCCGCCGGAAACCGGTCTGGCGCAGCGTACGGGTCGCCTCCGGCCCATCCATTTCCGGCAGGTGCCGGTCCATCAGAACCAGGTGCACCGTGTCGGACAGGGCCCTCTGGACCGCCTCACGGCCGTTGGTCACGGCCATGACGGTAATGCCGAAGCGGGCCAGCAGCCGCTCGACCAGTCGCCGGTTGTCCTCATTATCCTCTACCACCAGTACCGTCGCCTGATACTGCTGCTCCTCCGCGGCCGTTGGCCAGTCCTCGAGCGTCAGGTAGCGGGCCAGCATCTCGTAGAACCGCCGGCGATCGATGGGCTTGGCGATGTGGTCCGTGCAGCCGGCACGCCGGTAGTCCTCGATATCTTCGCCCATGACGTTGGCCGTCAGGGCGATGATGGGGGTGTTGACGCCGGCCTTACGGATGGCGGCGGCCGCATCCCGACCGTTCATCACCGGCATCTGGATGTCCATGAGGATCAGGTCCCAATCCTCACGGGTCGCTTTCTCGAAGGCTTCGGCGCCGTTCTCCACATAGGTCACATCCGCGCCCGTCCGCTCAATCAGCAGGCCCACCAGCCGGCGATTCACGTCATTGTCTTCCGCGCAGAGGATCCGACCCTTCAGCTGGGGCGCACTGACCACCGGCAGCAGCCGGTTGCGCTGGGTCAGTTCCGAACTGTCACGCAGCAGGTGAACGCCTTCGAGCGAACCGGTGGCGACATGGACCTCGAACTCGCTGCCCTCACCGTAGGTGCTGCTGACGCTGATGCGCCCGCCGAGCAGTTCCGCCAGCCGGCGTGAGATGCTCAGCCCCAGGCCGGTACCGCCGTACTGGCGGGTCACTTCCGCTCCTCCCTGGGCAAACGGGTCAAAAAGCCGGTTCAGCTGATCCGGCGTCATACCGATTCCGGTGTCGGCCACGCGGATCAGCAACTCTTCGGTCGGGCGGTGGCAACGGATGCTGACCGAAATCGCGCCCTTTTCCGTGAATTTGAGGGCATTGCCACACAGGTTGATGATGATCTGGCGCAGCCGCGTGGGATCCGTCTGGATGGTCTCCGGCAGCGGGAAATCGCAGTTGACGCTGAATTCGATGCCCTTCTCGCGGGCACGAGGCGTGAAGAAGGCACGGACCTCGTCCAGCAGTTCCGGCAGGTCAACGGTGACGATGTCCACCGAGAGCTTGTTGGCATCGATTTTCGAATGATCCAGAATATCGTTGACCAGATCCAGCAGGTGCCGGCCGCTGCGCACCACGGTTTCCGCACTCGCTTCCTTGGCATCGCGATCCAGTGCCGGGTCGAGCAGGCTCTCACCGTAACCGATGATCGCGGCAAGCGGCGTGCGGATCTCATGACTCATGTTCGCCAGGAACTGGCTCTTGGCTTCAGCGGCATTGCGGGCAACGTCCTTTTCCAGGCGCTCGTTCTCCCGCTCACGCTCCATCTGCTCACGCTGCTTACGCTCGGTGATGTCGATGCAGGTTCCTTCCAGGTGACTCGGCTCGCCCTCGGCGTCGTAAACGGTATTGATCGACAGGCTCAGCCATCGCTCTTTCCCGTTACCCACCTGGCAGGGCGCCTCCACGCCCTTGATGCCCCCATCACGCTCGAGCGCCGCCACCACCTGGGCGCGGCGCTCCGGGTCGGCGAAGAACAGCGACAGCACATCCGGCACCTCGCGCCGCAGACGTTTCGACGAAGCATACCCCACCATTCGCGCCAGCGCCGGATTAACGGTGATGAAACGCCGCTCCAGCGACATCTGGAAAATCCCTTCGACAGCGTTGTTGAACAGGGACTGGTAGCGCCCCAGATTGGCAAGCGCACGGCGATTCCAGTCCAGTGCCTCGGCCTGGATCAGCTTGATGCGGTCGGCCAGCGCAAAGGAGAACAGCACGGCCTGGAGCGCAAAACCGATGTGAGGGGCATGAGCCGAGACGCTGTTGAGCGGGATGTGGCCGGTGACGGTGAGGGCGTAGACACCGATACCCACATGAATGGATGTCCACGCCAGAAAGTAGCTCCGTGCGCTGCCATCCACATTACGCCAGAACCAGAAGCTGACCACCAGCATGAACAGCGCCAACAGCATCGAACCAAGCACCGTCCATTCCATGGCGGTGTGATATGGCATGAACGGACTCATGAGCAGGGTAACGCCCACCCCGACCATACCGACCCGCACGGCCTTGTCGATTCCAGGTGCCCGCTCGGGAAGCTCGAGCAGCTGACGGGCCATCTGCAAACCGAACAGCCACGCGAGCAATATCTGGTAATGCAGCAGCTGTTTGTCCAGAAACCAGGGCCGGGACTCGAACAGCTGCAGCCCATGCACCTGTTCGGTGACCAAGAAAAGGGTGCCGAACACCAGGAAGAGGACGTAGTTGACGTTGCTCGGCTCGCGAACCGACACTGCCACGAACAGGTTGTAGGCCATCATCGCCAGCATGGCGCCCAGGAACAGACCCTGAATCAGTTCATCAACCGCCACCTGCTCGAGATACGCCGACGGCTTCCAGAGCACTAACGGTAAGCGGAAGGTGTTGGCCGTCTCCACCCGAAGGTACAGGCGCAAGGTCTCCTCGGGGCGCAGCGTCAGTTGGTAGACCGGATTCGGAACCTTCAGCTCCCGGTCGCTCCAGAGGCTGTCATACCCCATGCGCCGGGTATCGGTCAGCTCGCCATCCCGGAGAATGTACAGGGTGGCCTCATCCACCAGCGGCAGACTGAGCTCCAGCAACCGGCCGACGGGTGCGTCCGCCTCGCCGAGCGCCAGATCCAGCCGCGTCCAGTAGACGGACTCCGTGTAGCCGAGATTGAGAATGCCGCCGTCGTGACGGCGGAACGCGCCATCGGCATCCCGTTGCTGGATCGCCTCGAACGTCAGCGTGTCTTCCGGGTCTTCAAGAAACCAGAGACAGGAGCCCAGATCGACGCGGTCGCTGCCCGGGTCCACTGTCAGAGGCATACCATGACAACCGCTATCGTCGGTCGCGGCAGACGCCGGCAGGCACCACAGGCCGAGCAACAGGGTCAGGGCGGTTAACCAGCAGCAACCGGACAGGGACAGTCGATGCAAAATGTGATCTCCGAGAGGGCGTGTGCCTGATGTTTAACGTATTGTTGGGGGTTTCAGGCGATCAGCAATCGCGGCCCGGCCCGTTCCCCGGCGCGCGATCCCCGAACGGTTACTGTAGCCTGTACTGAAGCGTTTCGCATCCCGGAGGAGTCGCCATGCCGCGTACCATTCCCGTTCTGGCCTGTATCACCACCCTGACGCTGCTGAGCGCCTGTGGCGGGGGGAGTCAAAACCTGGATACCGGCAGCGGTGGCTCCTGCGGCGCGGCGTTCAATCCGGCGGCAACGGTGCGCCTGTCCCTGGGCAATTTCACCATCAGCGATCCCGAACCGTTGTCGGAAACACTGTTGTCGGACCTGGCGCAGGGCACGCAACCGAACAGCAGCGCCACACCCGCCAAGCAGGACTATGGAAACCAGGTCCACAGCGATCTGCTAACCCAGTCCCAGCCGTTTATCGGGTCCACCAGTGATGAGGACTACAACCAGGCTCGAAACCCCTATGATCTCATGAACAAAGTGATCGCCTCTGGCGAGGTGGACAACTTCAACGCCGGACGAGGCTACATCAGTGACTGCATCGATGCCGGCAATCCGGCCGAGTACAGCAACAGCGCCAACAACGTCACCATCCAGTTCAACGAGGTACAGAACGAGAACACCACCGAACAGTTCCGGTATCCGCAACTGCGCTGGGTCTATACGCCCGCGACCACCAACACTGTACAGCGGGTCGTCCGGTATCAGGGGGGCGACTTCTTAGATGGGCTGACGGTGGGCAGCAGTTTTGCCAGCAGTACCTTCTCCACCACCGGCTACAATGCGCCGCAGCGGGTGGAAGCGTCTTTTGCAGCTGACAGCAACGATGAAGACTCCCAACAGAGCCTGATTATCGTCCAGCGATTCGTCGACCCCGATCAGCCAGACGACCGTCAGGACGAATGGCTGTACTCGGACACAACCGGTACCACCTTCGACTTCGCCGGAGCGACAGATGTGGACTGCGCGCGGGTACTTGTCGACTACGACATGCAGAAAGCGTACGTCTTCACCTCGTCAGACGAACCTTCGGACAGTCCAGCGTACTGTGGCAATCGGGCGATGGACGAGTCGGACAATGACTACCCAACCCAGCCCGTCAGTGAACGGAAGCAATAGCGATAAAGTGGCTCATGACACCGAGCGGGCGATCGCAGGCCAGCGGCTTCCAGGTACAGCGCTAACCGTCTGTTCACCGGTCGCCCGCACGGGCGACTCCGAAGTCGGAGACATCGACTACGGGTGATACGCGGTTCCCGTGATCAGGTGTCGGCGCACCAGCGGTCGAGAAACGCTTTCTTGCGTTCGATCACACGCTGGTAGCTGTTGAGCATGATGGCCGTATGGGGAGCGTTCTGGGCGTGAAGGTGCCGGACCCGCGCTTCCAGATCAGACACTTCCTGCCTCAGACGTTCACGCAAATGGTCGCGCACGCTCTCGTATTCATTCAGATCGGGCTGTGATGGGGCCGCGATCGGATCGTCCAGTTCCTTGGTATGTCCGGCAAGGGCTGCCATGTCTCTCTCCCTGGTGCTCGTTTCCCTGAGTGCAGGATCTTCATTGATCCCCCGGCAGGGAAGGCCCGTTCCTTTGTTATCCATTCTGCGTATGGCCACCGTACGACAGATCTCGGATATTACGCATTGTTATTCTAGCCAATACAGTGTGCCGATTCGAATCAGTCACTTCAACAAAAAATGAACGCGCATTCACAAACAGGACGGACCAATGTGATCCGGACCACGTCGGGCAGCTGCTATGCTGACTAGCACGACACCGAATCAGGAGAGCCCAAGGCATGACCGCTCCATCTGTCGCTGACACCCTGCGAGAATATCTATCGCTGCTGGACCTGCTGGATGATGCCTATTGGGAGGCAGGCAGCATCCGCCACAAGGACATGCTGTACGACATCATCAGCATCTTTAATCAGGAGGTCGCCGAGCTGAACAAGCTCAGCATCCTCGATCATCACTACCCCTATGAAGTGATCACCGAGGGCATACGGCGTGTGATGCCCAAATTGCAGCGGCTCGAGCAAGAACATGAGGAGGCGGTGCAGCGAACCACCACGCTCACTGACCTGAAAGAGGTACAGTCCTCTGTATTCGCGATTCTGGAGGCACAGCTCGGGGATTGCTGACGACCGACGCGTCCCCGACGCGCCGGCCGTCACACGGAGGACGGGTCAGGCCGCCAGCGGGCGGCGCTCTTCGGGAAGGCGGGGAAACTCCCGACAGGTGGCCATCACAAACCGCGCCAGCGCCGGCAGATGATGGCCCACGATGGGAATACCGGTATTCACCAGACTCACCGCAATATCCCGCGAGGCATCCGCCCAGCACAGTTTATTGATCAAGCCGATGTGACCGAACGCTTCCCGGCTGTTGGGGCCGAACAGCCCCACCGGATCGCCTCCCAGCATGAACCCGGCACTGAAACGCATGGGTACCATCATGGTCCGGTCGATCTGCAGGGAACCGTACTGCTGAATGGCACGACGCACGGTGACCGGATCGCAGATCCGCCGCCCCTCCCAGACACCGCCATTCAACATCATCTGGAAGAATCGGCCCATTTCCTCGGCCGTGCCACACAGATTGCCGGCCGGTATCACCGCTTCCTGGAAACGCGGATCGTTGACGACGTCCTCGATGGTCGCCATGTCGCCGCCCAGTGCCCGCTTGATCACCCAGGATACCGGGAATACGGGCGTCGGCCCGGTGGCGTAGTTGGTCGCGAGCTGATTCAGCCGGTCGGGCTGGATGCCGTAAGTGAACCAGGTCATTCCCATCGGCTGGCGAATGTGCCTGTCGAGGAACGCCTCGATGCTGTCGCCGGTCACTGTCTCCAGTACCCGCTGCAGCACATAACCCCCCGTGATGGCGTGATAGGCCACTTTGGCGCCGTCCACCTCGACCGGCACCTGGTCGCACAGCAGCTCCCAGATGGCGTCACTGTCCCAGAGGGTATCCAGCGGGGTGTCCCGTGGAATGGCCGGAATGCCGCCACGGTGGGACAGGATCTGGTGAATGGTGATGGTCCGCTTGCCCTTACGGCCGAATTCAGGGCAATAGACACTCACCGGATCCAGCAGGTTGATCCGGCCCTGTTCGGCCAGGATGTGGATCAGCAGTGCCGTCACCGCCTTGGACGCGGAGAAGTAGCAGATCGGCGTTTCCGTCGTCATCGGAACCACCGGCGTGCCTTTCGGGTCATGGGGTCCGTTACCGCTGGCGTGACCGATCGCCCGGTGAATCACGGTTTCACCCCGGTGCCGGACGTGAAGCTGCATCCCCGGGTGCGTCCCCGTCTGATACAGACGCTCCACGCTGCGCCAGATGGTCTCCACTGATGTCGGGCTCATCCCCACCGACGACGGCGCCACCTCGTCCCCGGCATAGTGAGTGACCGAGGCCAGGTCCCGGGAAATCCGGGATGCATTGAGCAAACGACGCGCCACTGCATTCATGGACGTACACTCCTCCATCATACCGTAAGGGCGATCATGCTACCGACTCGCCCTGACCATCGCACGACCGCGGGGACCGGACAGCGGCGTCGCTGGAGTCATTCACCCGCCACGCACACACGGTTGCGACCGGCGTCCTTGGCCCGGTACATGGCGCGGTCAGCGGCATCGCACAGCGCCTCACCACTGGTACCGTGTTCCGGGAAGACCGCCAGACCGATACTGATGGACAGGGACACGGAACCGGAGCCCGGCACCCGGATGGTCTGGGAACACACCCGCTCACGAAGGCGCTCGGCCGTCTCCCAGGCCTCCAGGCGGTTGCGTTCGGGCAGCAGCACGATGAACTCCTCGCCACCGTACCGGGCCACCCGATCCACCGCCCGGACGGACGTTTCCAGCATCTCACTCAACCGTCGCAACACGTGATCGCCCGCCGCATGGCCGTGCTCGTCATTCACGGCCTTGAAGTGGTCCAGGTCAATCCAGAGCATAGCAAGGGAATGGCCATACCGTTCAGCCCGCTGGACTTCTTCCTTCAGGCGCACTTCCATCTCCCGACGATTCAGCAGCCCGGTGAGCGCATCATGGGTCGCCAGCTCGGACAGCTCCTCCTCCAGATGCTTGCGACTGTTGATGTCCAGTATCAGCCCTTCCAGGGCCAGACGACCGCTGTCGTCGACCCCCCGGCCCTTTTCCCAGACCCAGATTGTCGTACCGTCCCGGCGCCGGATGGGGTACTCAACGGCAAACGGCTCGCCAAGACCGATGGCATCCTCAACCTCCCGAGTCACGCGCGCACTGTCGTCCGGGTTAATCAACTGCGCCCAGCTGACGGTCCGATTGTCCAGCAGATCCGACGGCTCGTAGCCGGTCAAAGCCCGGCACCCGCTGGAGACAAATCGCATCGTCCAGTGCTCGTCGAACAGGCTGCGATAGGCCATACCCGGCAGATTGTCCATAAGATTGGCCAGCTGGCGCTCGCGCTGTTGCAGCTCCCGCTCCGCGGCACGCTGTTCAGTCACATCCGTTGCGATCGCGATTGAGCCGTTGACGCGGCCCTCGCCATCAAAGAAACGACGGGAATTCCAGGACAGGCGTCGATAGCCGCCCTCCCGGGTCCGGATACAGGTTTCGAATGCCTCCAGCTCCAGGCCGTGGTCCAGAATCTCCTGGGCCCGCTCAACGATGGACTGGCGATAGGCATCATCCGGATACAGCCATTCCCAGAGATCGTCGCGCCCGACGATCTCCTCGCGTGGATAACCACTGATCTGCTCTGCTGCCTTGTTCCAGACGACGACGCGGGCGTCGGTGTCGAGAACGTTGATCCAGGTGCTGGCATTGTCGATGATGCTTTCTCGGAATTGGCTCAGATCCAGTATCTGCTCCGCCTGCTGGCGATTGATTTCCATCACCTCCTGATAGCGGCGGAACTGCCGAAAGGTCAGGCCGAAGAACAGACACGACGTCATCAGCACAAAGGCCCACCCCTTCCACGTCTGGAGTCCGGCCACGGCATCCACATCCCGGGTGAACACAAGCAGGAGCTGGTCACTACCGAGAATCCAGAGGACCCCCACAAGGGCATAGACCCCGCTGATGGTCAGCGCCCGCCGCAGGGGGGACGGCAGTTCCTCGAATGGCTCCATGCTGCGGAAACGTTCCTGTCCAGTCGTCATCAACTCCACATTAGCCGGGGAAGCGGGCGGCGTCGAGCAGGCATTCCATCGCAATGCTCATTATTGCAGCATTTAACGACCATCTTGCAGAGAAACCCCCTTTGACGCACAATACGTGACACATTGTTATGTTATGAGTGTCTTTATGCGCCCGACCGTCGCACTCCTGAGCCTCACACTGTTGCTGACCGGTTGCAGTGATCCGCCAGACCCGGAACGCGCCCGCAGCGTGCTGCCCGAGAGCGAGCGCCTGCAGACGCTCTACCAGCAGTCCTGCCAGGGCTGTCACGCCCGGCCCGGGACCGGAGCACCGTTGACCGCCCATCCGTCCCAATGGGCTGCCCGCCTGAACAAGGGCATGGACCGACTGGTAGAGAGCGTCGTTCGTGGCTACGGGGCCATGCCCCCCGGCGGTCAGTGCCTCGAGTGTGATCGCTCCGACCACCGCGCGTTGATCCGCTTCATGAGCGGATCTGGGGGCGACGCATGAGCAGCCGACGTGACTTCCTGCAGATGCTGCTGGCAGCCTCCGCGACGCCCTGGCTCCCCGATGTGTCGGCCGCCACCACAACGAACACCGATGGCGAACCCATGGCCTGGTACAACTGGTCCGGCGCGCTCAAGGCCAAGCCTCGCCACCGGGCTGCTCCAAAAACGATCGAAGCCCTTCAGGCTCTGGTGCGGGACAGTCGTGACACCATCCGGCCGGTCGGTTCCGGCCACTCCTTTGCGCCACTGGTACCCACGGACGGCACCCTTGTCTCGCTCTCGCACTTCAACCGACTCCAGTCTGTGGACGAACCACAAATGCGGGCCACCATCGGCGCCGGCACCCGGCTGGAACAGATCGGTCAGCCACTGGCCGACGCCGGTCAGGCACTGGTCAACATGCCGGACATCGACGAGCAGTCCCTGGCCGGCACCATTGCCACCGCCACCCACGGCACCGGCGCCGGGCTGCCGTGCCTGTCGGACCAGGTCACAGCCCTGACACTGGTGGACGGGCGCGGGGAGGTGCATCGGTGCAGTGCCGACCACAACCGGGATCTGTTCGACGCCGCCCGGGTGGGACTGGGTGCCCTCGGCCTGGTGACGTCAGTCACACTCCAAAACCGGCGCCCCTACCGACTGCGCCGGGTCACCGAGTGGCATCCCATTGAGGCCATCCTGGACCAGGCGGAGCAGATGGCCGATCGCCACCGCAACTTCGAATTCTTCTACATTCCCTTCTCCGGCATGGGGTTCATGGACTGGCAGGACATCACGGAGGAGCCGCTCTCGAGCACCGAATCGCTGGACCAGAACGAGGGCGCCCGAACCCTGCGCACCGTCCGGGACATGCTCGGCTGGTCGCCCCGGTTGCGGGAGCTGGCCCTGGGCACCTACATGAAAACCATTGACCGGTCCGAACGGGTGGCGCCAGCCTGGCGCAACTACGCCAGCAGCCGCCAGGTCCGGTTCAACGAAATGGAGTATCACCTGCCCCGGGAAGCGGGGCTGCCGGCGTTACGGGCCGTACGCCGGAAAGTCGAAAAGGACTTCCCGGACGTCTTCTTCCCGTTCGAAGTGCGCTACGTGAAGGGCGACAATGCCTGGCTCAGTCCCTTCTACCGTCAGGACTCGATGTCCATCGCCGTCCACCGGGTTCACGACGAACCCCACGACGCGCTGTTCCGGGCGGTCGAGCCCATCCTGCGCCAACATGGCGGCCGACCGCACTGGGGCAAGATGCACTCGCTGACCGCCGCCGAGGCCCGCGCGCTCTATCCACGCTGGGAGGACTTCCAGGCCGTGCGCCGGACCATGGACCCCGAGGGACGATTTCTGAACGAGCACCTCCGGCGTCTGTTCGCAGAGGGGACCTCATGAGCCTGAGCCGACGCCAGCTCCTGATCGGCGGCGCCGCCACGGCCGGCGCCGTCGGACTCGGCCTACTGCGGCCCTCGGATCAGGGGGGACCGCACGACCGCTATTTCCAGTCCCTGCAGCGGTGTCTGAGTGAGCAACCGCTTGCCCGGCCGACCATGGTGATCGACCGCGATCGGCTCCATCACAACCTCAACCTCGTCACCCGGCGGCTTGGTGATCAGTACGCCCTGCGGCTGGTAGCCAAATCGCTCCCTTCACTGTCCTTACTGGACCACCTGATGGACCATGCCGGAACCCGGCGGCTGATGCTGTTCCATCGGCCCTTTGTCAGCCAGGTGGCCGCCCACCGACCGGATGCGGACATCCTTCTGGGAAAACCCATGCCGGTTGATGAGGCCCGACTCTTCTACCAGGAGTGGCAGCCGGCAGGCGGCTTTCAGCCGGAAACACAACTCCAGTGGCTGATCGACAGCCCGCAACGGCTGCTGGACTACCAGCAGTTGGCCGCCGAGCGGGATCAGCCACTTGGCATCAACGTGGAGCTGGACATCGGCCTCCATCGCGGCGGCGTGGCCGACCGCGACCGGTTGGCCGCCATGCTGACCCGGATACGCGATGACAAGCGCCTGCGATTCCGCGGGTTCATGGGGTATGAGCCCCATATCGTGAAAGTCCCCGGCGACGATCACGCGCTGCGTGACGAGGCCATGGCGCGCTACCGTGAGGCCGTGCACACCGCGCGGGCCGTATTCGGCACGCTGCCGGCGGGCCTGACGTTCAATACCGGCGGCAGCAGCACCTACACGCTGTACCCGGGACAGGACACGCCGGCCAACGAAATCGCACTGGGGTCCGGACTGGTCATGCCAACGAATTTTGATGTCCCGACATTGTCCGGCCATCGCCCGGCCTGTGTCATCGCCACGCCGGTGCTCAAGACGATGGCCCCGGCGAGGCTACCGGGACCCGAGGCGCTCGCTTCATTGATGCGTCTGTGGAACCCCAACCGCCAACAGGCGTTCTTCATCTACGGCGGTCATTGGAAAGCCCGGCCCGTTTCTCCGCCCGGACTGTCCCCGAACCCGGTCTTCGGGCGCTCGTCCAATCAGGAAATGCTCAATGGGTCGGATGCCGTCCCAATCGCTCCGGGCGACTGGGTGTTCCTGCGCCCCCACCAGAGCGAATCGGTCTTCCTGCAATTCGGAGACCTGGCGCTCTATGACCCCGACCGCCAGGCTCTGACCGACCGCTGGCCAGTGCTGCGCGGTTAGATCGCTCAGAACGACACCGCCTGCTCCCCGTGCGGACCTCGCAGCGGCAGGCTGACCGGGCCCTTCCGGGGGCGCTGTCGAGTTGGTCAAACCGCAACCAGAACGAGGCATCCGTTCCCCTTCCAGGTGCGTACTGACCCGGACCGGACCAACCTGCGAGGCTGACGTGATCCGATCCATTGTGTTCCTTTCCCTGCTCGGGCTATCGACAGGATGCGCTCACCATCAGAACGCACCGACCGCGCCAACACCGCTGCCGGAGACCGGCTGGAACGCTCAGTACGACCAACGGTATTCTCCGTCCGGCTGGCCGGAACCGCTTTACGCTGACGTGTACACGCCAACCACCGCCGGTCCCCATCCGGCGGTTCTGGTGGCCCATGGGGGTGGCTGGACCCGGCGCTCCCGGGGCGACATGAGTGACATCGCTGAAACACTCGCCAGTGTCGGTTTCGTCGTGATGAATATCGATTACCGGTTCGCACCAGCCCACCGGTTTCCTGCGCAGCTTCATGATCTTCAGGTGGCCATGCACTGGCTGCATGACCGACGGCAGGCGCTGTCGATTGATCGGGAACGTATTGGCGCACTGGGATTTTCATCCGGCGGACATCTGGTGAGTCTGCTGGGCGTGGTCGCCGGTGACGACGGGGCACTGGACCAGCCCTGGGGCGGTCCCGAAACCCGGCTGGCGGCGGTGGTCTCGGGGGGCACACCCAGTGATCTGCGCAAGTTCGGCGACGGCAGGCTGGTGGAGCAGCTGCTCGGCGGCACCATCGACGAGGTGCCCGACGCCTACCACCAGGCCTCCCCCGTCGTGCACGTGGACTCCGATGATCCGCCTTTCTTCCTGTTCCACGGCACCTGGGACATGCTCGTGCCGATCGATCAGGCCACGGATTTCCACGCCACGTTACAGGCCCATGGCGTGCACAGCGAACTCTACCGGATGCGAGGGCGGGGCCACATCGCCAGCTTCCTCACCAGCGGAAGCGCGATCGAGGCCGGAGCGCGGTTTCTCAGGCGCACTCTCTCCCCGTCGAACCAATAGCAGAAACAATTGAACTGGGCTTAGAGAGCGTGTTTATACTTCCGCTTCTGTCACCCCGGAAATGGAGACCGCCATGAAGATTGTCGACGTCAACAAGATCATCGGAACCGACCAGGACGTGCACGGACCGGGCTGGAACAGCCGCCGAATGCTGCTGAAAAAGGATGGCATGGGCTTCTCCATGCACGAGACCATCATTCCGGCGGGCGCCGAGCTGAACCTGTGGTACAAGAACCATCTGGAAGCGGTCTACTGTGTGGCCGGCAACGGGTCTATCGAAGACAAGGCCACCGGCGAAGTTCACGAGATCTACGATGGCATCCTCTACGCGCTCGACAACAACGATCGGCACACCCTGCGTGGTGGTACTGAGGACATGCGTCTGATCTGCACGTTCAATCCGCCGGTTTCCGGCCGCGAGACCCACGACGAGGACGGCTCCTACAACATCCCGGATGACGAGTAAGGCCTCGCCCTCCACCCCGACGGCCCGATCCGGACTCGCGTTACTGGCACTGCTCTGGCTGGCCGGACTCTACCTGCGGGTGCCGGTGCTGGTCGCGCCGGCCCTTGCCCCGTTTGTCGCGGAGGACCTGGGCCTCTCCCAGGCACTCACCGGGGCCCTCACCACCCTTCCCGTATTCATGCTGGCCGTCGGCGCCATGCCCGGATCGCTGGCCATTTCCCGGATCGGACCGCGGGCCACCCTGGCCATTGCGCTGGTGGTGACTGCGCTGGGGTCCGCACTGCGGGGCCTTGCCCCCGAAGCCATGACGCTGATGGCAGCCAGCACCCTCATGGGCCTGGGCATCGCCGCCATGCAGCCGGCCCTGCCCGCGCTGCTTCGCGTCTGGCTGACGCCGGATCGTCTGGCACTCGGCACGGCCGTGTACATGAACGGCATGCTCATGGGCGAATTCATCGGCGCCGGGGTGACCCTGCCGGTCATGATGCCGCTGATGGACGACAGCTGGCGCTGGACGCTCATCGGCTGGTCCGTTCCGGCGTTTCTGGTCGCCGCCGCGCTGTTCCTGCCCCGTGAACGGGTCTCGGGCGGGACCGCGGAGGCGGATCCGTGGTTACCGGACTGGAAGAACCCACTGACCTGGCGGCTCGGCGTCCTGCTGGGCGCCTCCGGTGGCCTGTTCTTCGGTACCAATGCCTACATGGGCAATGTCCTCGAGCAGCGCGGTTCACTGGACGCGTTGGACTCGGCCCTTTTCTGGCTCAACCTGGCCCAGGTCGCCTCGTCGCTGATAATGCTGAAAATGGCCCGTCAGTGGGTCGGCCGGCCGCGGGTGATTTTCCTCATGCTGATGATCGCCATCGTCACGCTGGCGCTGTTCCTGCTGACTGAGGGCCTTACCAGTATCGTTTTCGTGTTCATGATGAGTTTCACCGCCGGCATCATGCTGATCCTGCTGGTGGCGCTGCCGCCACAGGTGGCCCGTGCGGGCGAGACCGGTCGACTCGCCGCCGGTAACTTCACCATCGGCTATACGCTGTCGTTTGGCGTGCCCATGCTGGGCGGGCTGGTAGCGGACCTGACTGGCCAGGCCAATCACGCGGTACTCGCGATGCTGATTTACGGACTGCTGGTGATGCCCATCGCCTGGACGCTGCAGCTGCCCTCCCGGAATCACTGAGGGGACATCAGGCCACTGGCCGTCGCTTCCTGTATCAGCCAATGGCGAAGTCGGCGGATGGTGCTTTCATTCCGACGACTGGTCTTGTGGGCAATGTAGAAACGATCACCAGTGATCAGAACAGGTCCCGGCAACCGCACGAACGATTCGCGGTCGTCCTGATGGCTGAGCATGTAGTCGTTGGTCAGGGCAATGCCATGGCACTGGCCTACGATGTGTTCATCAAACGGCTGGAGCCGGGCACGTCCATCTTGCAGCTCGTGTTCCTCATCGCGACAGTTGACCCTCGTGAAAAAGGGTCTGGCCTGTCGGACCCTTGCCGGGTGTGATCAAAACCCGTCCAATAGAGTCCAGAAAAGGAGCCCGATGGTCGGGTTCCCAGAACAGGCAACCCGGTGGGAGAGATGTGTTATGGCAAGGCCTGACTATGATGTGTTGATTGTGGGCGCCGGTCTGTCGGGCGTGGGTGCCGCATGGCACCTGCTGAACGAATGCCCGGGCAAGACCTTTGCCATTCTGGAAGGGCGCGACGCCATGGGCGGCACCTGGGATCTGTTCCGGTACCCGGGCATCCGCTCCGACTCCGACATGTACACGCTGGGCTACAACTTCCGCCCCTGGACCGACGGCAAGGCCATTGCGGACGGCCCGTCGATCCTCAACTACATCCACAACACCGCAGAACAGAACCACATCGACCAGAAGATCCACTACAACCACTGGGTCGAGAAGATGGACTGGTCGAGTGAGGACGCTACCTGGACGGTGACGGCGAAGCTGCCTTCGGGAAAAACGAAGACCGTCACAGCCAACTACCTGCTGAACTGCAGCGGTTACTACCGCTACGATCAGGGCTATATGCCGGACTTCCCCGGGAAAGACCAGTTCCAGGGGCAACTGATCCATCCGCAGCACTGGCCGGAAGACCTGGATTACACCGGGAAGAAGGTCGTGGTGATCGGCAGTGGCGCGACAGCGGTCACTCTGATTCCGTCCATGACGGACAAGGCCGCGCACGTCACCATGCTGCAGCGGTCGCCAACCTACATCATCTCCCAGCCGGATGCGGACGTGATCGCCAACGCGCTGAACCGGCTGCTTCCCAAGCGGCTCGCGTACCAGATCACCCGCTGGAAAAACGTCTCCCTGCAGACGCTGTTCTATCAGGCCTGTCGCCGTTACCCGAAGGCCATGCGACGCATCCTGCGTCTGCACCTGCGACAGCAGCTCGGCAAGGACTTCGACATCGATACCCACTTCAATCCGAGCTACAACCCGTGGGATCAACGCCTTTGCCTGGTACCGAACGGCGATCTGTTCAAGGTGCTGCGCCGCGGCGAGGCGTCCATCGTGACGGACCACATCGATACCTTCACCGAGAACGGTATCCGACTCAAATCCGGGGAAGAGCTCGAAGCGGACATCATCATCAGCGCCACCGGGCTGAACCTGGTCACGCTGGGGGGCGCGGAAATCTCCGTGGATGGACAGCACATCCGCCCCAGCGACACCATGAGCTACAAAGGCATGATGCTCAGCGATGTGCCCAATATGTCCATGATTGTCGGGTACACCAACGCCTCCTGGACGCTCAAGGCCGATCTGGCCAGCGAGTACACCTGTCGGCTGCTGAACCATATGGACCGACAGGGTGTTGACTACTGCGTGCCGGTGGTGGGCGACGATGTGAAAGAGGCGCCGTTCCTCGACCTGGAAGCCAACTACGTGTTGCGGGCGCTGGACCACCTGCCCAAGCAGGGTGATCGTGCGCCATGGAAGCTGTACCAGAACTACCCGCTGGACCTGATCAACCTGCGCTTCGGGCCACTGAAGGACAAGGCGATGCAGTTCCGGACCGCCCACCGGGTGGCACAGTCAGGAGGCCAGGCCGCTCGGTCCGCTGCCTAGTGTCTCGTCTGGTTAATTCGCTGACTTACTGCGTGCCTCTGACGGTTCTGGGCAAGGCGTCAGTCCGCAGGCGGGGTCACTCCCCGTCAAGGGCTGACAACGCCGCTCCAGAGCCGTCAGCGGCGCGCCCTTCGGGAGCCCTTGAAAGGTCTGATAGCCGCGTTGCGCTGACTCGATTTGGAACCACCAAACCTTCGCCATCGCGCCTTGCTCTCAGACCTTTCAATGGCTCAGTAAGTCAGCGAATTAACCAGACGAGACACTAGGAGTCTGGGTCATTTGTTGACTTGACGCGTGTCTCTGACCGTTCTGGACAAGGCGTCAGGCCGCAGACGGGGTTGTTCCCCGTCAAGGGCTGGCAACGCAGGCCCGGAGCCCTCAGAGGCACGTCCTTCGACAGCCCCGGTGGTCGCCTGACAAAGGACTTCTGCTATGATGCGGGCGTCCCTTTCCTGCATTGTGGAGTCCGTTGTCAGCCATGTTTCGTCTGCTCGCCAACCTGCCACTGAAATACAAGTTCTGGCTTCTGAACGTCGTTGTACTTGCCACCCTCCTGGCGCTGGTCACCGTGGCGATGACAGTCATTGCCAGTGCCACCGGCGCCGGTTTCTGGCGCGTTTTTGGCGATCATGCGCTTACGTTCGCCGGTGTCGTTGCCGGGCTGATGGTGGTGGAAATGACATGCTCCCAACTGCTGATCCAGTTTGTCGTCCGGCACGTGAATCAGCTTAAGGACACCATGCTGACCGTCGAACGCACCGGCGATCTGGATGCCCGCGCCAGCGTCGATTCCACCGACGAAATCGGTGCGATGGCCCGCGCATTCAATGCCATGCAAAACCGGACGGCCGGGGTTGTCGAGAGCATGAAGGACGCCACCCGTCGGCTGGAATCCGAGGTCTCGGAGCTGGCTGACAGCACCCGGCGCAATCGGGACGACCTGCATCGCCAGGCTGAGGACACGGACCGATCTGCTGACGTGATTCATCAGATGCTGGAGAGCTTCCAGGGGATTGCTGGTCAGGCTGAACAGGCCCGGGACCAATCGGCCTCAGCGCGCCAGACGACGGATGATGGCCGCCACAAGGTGGCGACCTCCGCCAATGCCATCCAGGATCTGGCCGAGCGCATTTCAACCTCCGCTCAAAGCGTCGGGAGACTGTCCGACAACAGCCGTGATATCGGGGAGGCCGTTTCCGAGATCGGCGGGATCGCCGAGCAGACCAACCTGCTGGCGCTGAACGCGGCCATCGAGGCGGCGCGGGCCGGTCATGATGGGCGCGGGTTTGCCGTTGTGGCAGACGAGGTCCGCAAGCTGGCCCAGCGGGTTCAGGACTCTACCGAACAGATCGAGTCGAGCATTCAGCGGCTTCTCAGGAGCATGGATGAGGCGGTGGATCAGATGAACAGCAGCTCGTCAGTGGCCACTGAGTGCGTCTCGGCCGCGATGGAGGCCCAGCAGGCGCTGACCGACATCGAAGCCGCCGTCGAAGGCATCAACGACACCAACCGGGACATCGCCCAGGTCTCCGGCGCACAGATGGAACAGACCGACCACACACTGCAACACATCGACGGTATTCGCAGCACGACGCGCAGTATGGCAGAGCAGCTGGATGGCAGTGCCGCCATGGGGCAACGGCTGCAGGCACTGATCCGGGAACTTGATGACGCGGGCGCCAGCGTCGCGGTGTCCCAAAGGCACTGACGCGGTCAGGCCGGCCGGCGGTGCCAGTCTTCAGGGCGCGGCACGAAGAACGCAAAGGCCAACCCCCACGCCAACGCGCCAACCCCGATCCAGAAGGCGCTTTCCAGCGTGCCGCCATGGTTGAGCCACTGTTCGGCCAGCCAGGGACCGATCATCTGAGCGAGCGCGTAGAGCGCCACCATGGCCGCCGAAAGCCGCGGCCCCTGATGGGGGTGCAGGGCACGGGCGAGTCGCTGGGTCAGCAGGACCGTTCCCAGGAACGTACCGCCCACAAGAAGGGCACACAGGGCGATGCCGACCGGCCCGCCCCAGATCACGGCGGCCAGGACACCGAAGAGCTGCACTGCAAAGTTGATCCGGATCGCTTTGACGTCGCCCAGCCTCGCGCCCAGCGTGTTCCAGAGCCAGGCTGAAGGGATGGTTCCGAGCGCCACCAGCAGCCAGGAGCCGTCCACCAGCCAGTTGCCCGGATCAAGCTGAAGTTTGGCCAACAGCGGCAGGAAGGTCATGGGCAGGATATAGCCCAGCCCGGCTCCGGCGTATTGCAGGAACAGGGGAATACTGGCGCGATCAAGCAGCGAGCCCTTCTGTGGCAGGGATCCATCCGGCTTTTCCGGCCGAACCGGGACCTCCAGACGGCTCAGTCGATGCCAGCCCCAGACCGCCAGCGGAATGGACACGATGGCCGCCGGCCACCAGAGTGAAGGCCCGCTCAGCCAGCTTCCCGTGGCACTAACCAGCATACTGGACACCAGCAACCCCACGCCGACACCCAGATAGGTCAGGCCACTGAGCCTCGCCCGGTTGCGCAGCACCAGCCACTCCAGGATAAAGGCGGGTGCCTGGACGAATACGGCGCCATTGGCAACACCGTTGATCCCGCGGATCACATCAAGAGCGACGACGTCACTGATCTGCGTCTGAAGCAATGTGGTGACCACGTGCACGATCATGGCGATCGGCAGAATCCGGCGAATGTGGGACACCCGGTACCATCGAATCGCCAGCATCGCGCCCACGAAATAGCCAAGGTAGTTCCACGTCGCCATGGCGGCGCCCTGTTGCGCGGTCACCACCCCGTCATCGATCAGGTAAGGCAGCATGGGGGTGAAAATGAACCGGCCCAGCGTGTGTACCACCAGCAGCAGGGCGGCGCCGGCGGCGATGACGGAGATGATTTCGCGGGTGTCTGCGGTCGGGGCAGACGTGGATGAGGACACAACAACCCCCTACACCGGAAGCGACGGCGCAAGTGTAGGGATTTCCGGCGCCGGTGGGAAGACGCCGATGGTCGTAAGCGTTATGCCCCGCCGATCGCCGGTGACGGACTGAGCCCCGCCACGTCAGGCACCACGAACGGAGCAGCGGCCGTTTCCGCCTCCGCCGGCAGGATAAACTGGCGTGCGAGGACAAGCGTGACAATCGCCACAATCAACAGGAGCAGGACCGCAACCGTTCGGCGAATACCTCGTTTCTGCCGGGCATCGGGCATAAGCGTCAATAGAACCAGAAGTGATCCACCAGCAGCACCACAAAGAGTGCCATCAGGTAGGTGATCGAGTACTTGAACGTCGTCAGCGCCACGCGCCGGTCGTCGCCACGCAATAACCGGATGGCGTAATGCAGGAACCGCAGACCCAGCAACAGCGCCCCGATCAGGTAAATGCCGCCGGACATACCGGTGGCGTATGGGAGCATGCTGGCAGCCAGCAGAATCAGCGTATAGAGCAGAATATGCAGCTCGGTGTAGCGGTTACCATGGGTCACCGGCAGCATGGGAATGCCTGCTTTGGCGTACTCCTCCTTGCGGTGAATCGCCAGCGCCCAGAAGTGCGGCGGCGTCCAGGCAAAGATAATCAGCACCAGCAACAGGGCATGCCCGTCCACCTGACCGGTCACTGCCGTCCAGCCAAGGAGTGGCGGCATCGCCCCGGCAATCCCCCCAATCACGATGTTCTGGGGGGTAGCGCGCTTGAGAAACAGGGTATAGACGCCGGCATAACCCACCAGCGAGGCCAGCGTCAGCCAGGCGGTCAGCGCATTCACCTGCCAGACCAGCACCAGCATGCCGCCGAGGGCCAGGCTGGTGGCGAAAATCAGGGCATCCGGCGTGGACACCGTGCCCGTGGCGACCGGACGCTTCTTGGTTCGCGCCATCACGGTATCGATCTTGTAGTCCACCACGTGGTTGACCACCGCCGCGGCGCCGGCCAGCAATGCGATGCCCAGATTGCCGAAGACAAACACGGTCCAGTCCGGGACCCCCGGCCGGGCAAGCAGCATGCCGATGACGGCCGTCAGCATCATCAACGCGACAACCCGGGGCTTGGTCAGCTCCAGAAAATCGCGCCAGTTGGCGGCTCTTTGCGTTTGCGCGATGGAGGTATCGCTCATGCCGTGGCCTCCTGGTGCGTTGTTATTGTTCGGGATACAGTGCGCGCTCAAGACGGTGGATGCAATCGCCAAAGCAGGTTCACCACCGCCAGCAACAGGGCAGCGCCCATCGCGTTATGGGCGATGGCGACCGGCAGCGGAATCTGCCAAAGCACGTTCGCCAGCCCAAGACCGATCTGCGCCAGCAGTACGGCGCCGGTCAGCGCCACCCATGGCCGTATTGCTGGTGTGGCCATAGCGCGCCACATGGCCACCAGAAGCGCTCCGAGCACCGTCAGAACCAGTACCGCGCCAAGCCGATGCGTCACATGGATCGCCACACGGCCATCCGCTGTCAATTGGCCACCGAGATAATTTGGACCAACGTGCTGGGTCACGTCAAAACCATGACGGAAATCCATGGGCGGCCACCACTGACCCTGACAGGTCGGCAGGTCGACACAGGCCACAGCGGCATAATTTGCCGCGGTCCAAGCGCCCAGAGCAATCTGAGCGACCACAAGTCCCAGGGCAACGAACAGCCAGGCCCGCCATCGGTGGCGGTCCCGCGCGAGGGCCGGACCATCGGGGGGGCGCCGCCCCCTGAGTCTCATCGCCAGCAGGAACAGCAGTGTGAGCGTGGTAAACCCACCAAGCAGGTGCAGCGCAACGACCTGTGGCCAGAGTTTCAGCGTCACGGTCCACATGCCAAACGCCGCCTGAAGCACCACGAAACCCGCGATCAGCAACGGCTGTCGCAGCGGAACATCCGGCGCTCGGCGATGGCGCAGCGCGTACCCGGCAATGGCGAACACCACCAGTCCGAGCGTACCGGCGGCATAACGATGAATCATTTCCGGCCAACCCTTGCTGCGGTCCACCGGGGATTCCGGAAAGCGGGCTTCGGCGATCGAGACCGCCTCCTCCGACTCCGGCACGCTCAGGAATCCATAACAGCCTGGCCAGTCCGGGCAGCCGAGGCCAGCGTCCACCAGCCGTGTCCAGGCACCCAGCATCACCACGACGACAGTCAGCAGAGTGGCGACCACCGCCATCCGCCCCATCACCCTCCGCACATGTGGGTTCCCGTTCACCATGGCCGTCACCCGAGTTGGGAGATCTTCATGAGGTGTTCGATGTCTTCGAGCATGTCTTTGCCGGAGTGGTCTGGACCGTACTGCATCATCACGTTGCCGAAAGGGTCGACCAGGTAGGCCCGGGGGGCGTCAAATGGTCCGTTGCCTCTCGGCCAGTCCGCGGATGCCGGCTCCGGCAGGCTCAGCAGTCGCATCTCCGGATAATCGGACAGGTCCGCCGGTGGCTGTTCCAGCCAGGCGGCCCGTTTCACGCGGTTCTGGTTCTTGCCCAAGGCCGTGTTGACCTGTCGCGCCAGGTACAGCATCTCCTGGCAGGCATCGGCACAGGCATCCGCCGCCGTAATCAGCAGCGTCCAGTGGCTACCTGAGACCTCCGGACCAAATTCCGACTCAAACGGGCGTCCTTCCGCCGTCTCAAGCCCCATTGATGCCACCGGCTCCGGAGGCTGGATCAGAATCCCCTTGTTGGTCCGGTCCGACGGGTTCAGCCAGCCGGTGTAGAACATGATGGTCGCCACCACGATCGGGCCAAAGCCCACAAGAAACAGCAACAGGGCGATGCGGCGGCCCCGGCGGATGTCCTGCGGGGTCGCTTCGTGTACGTCGGTATCAGCCATGGTTGGAATCGGTCCGTTGTTCGGGTTTTCGGTAGCTTGCCACGAGAGTCATCGTCAGGAGAAGCGCCGCCAGCAGCGCCCACTGCCCGGCATAGCCGTAGTGTGTGCCGGGTCCCATCACATCCAGCTCCCAGTCCGCCCGGAATGCCCCCGGCTGGTCCGCCCCATCCAGACGCAGACTGACGGCCGCGACGGTGGGCGCCACGTCCCGGACCCGTTCTCGCGGAAGGGACTGCACCCGACGCGGCCACGATGTGGACACCGTTGTCTCGCCAATGACCGGCGGGGTCGGGTAATCGGCCACCCGGGCCCGGATGGTCACCATCCCGGTCGGTGTCCGGACCGACGGCAGTGCGTCCCGGCGCCGGGGAGCCGGGACCCATCCGCGATTGACCAGCACCGGATCTCCGGTCATCGGCTCAAAGAGCGACAGCACTTCGTAGCCGCTCTGCCCGTTGCGGGTCCGGTTGTCCAGCAGCCAGAGCGGTCCGGGGCGGTACCGTCCCTGAATCCGGATCGGTTGTCCGGCGGTCAACGCACCCGACTGCAACGCTCGCCAGGGCGCCTCTGACCGGGTCTGCTGCCACTGATCCATTCGCTGTTCCTTCTCACCCGCTCGCTGCCACTGCCAGACAGACAGACTGACCAGCACCGGAAACAGCAGGCCGGTGAACAGCCAGAGTCGCCAGTCGAAGCGCCAACGTCGGCGGAGTGAGGAAGGAGGGGCGGTACTCATCGTCTGCTATAGTGGCGACTGTCATCCCACCGACACATCGGAGCCGCGCTCATGTTGAAAGCCGCCATTGTCATACTGCTGATCGCCGTGGTCGTAAGCCTGTTCAGCGGTCTGGTGTTTCTGTTTCGGGACGACGGGGGGAAGCGGCGTCTGCTCAATTCCCTGATCGTCCGCGTGTCCCTGAGCGTGGCATTGCTGGTGCTGATTGGCATCGCCTTATGGAGCGGGGAACTGTCGATGAACCCCACTCCCTGACGCCCGCTCAGATGATGTAGACGAACACGAACAGGCCGAGCCAGACCACGTCCACGAAATGCCAGTACCAGCTCGCGGCCTCGAAACCGAAGTGTTTCTCCGGCTCAAAATGCCCCTTCAGAATGCGGATCAGCATCACCGTCAGGATGATGGTCCCCAGAATGACGTGGGCCCCGTGGAAGCCGGTGAGCATGAAGAAGGTACTGCCATAGATCCCCGAGGACAGGGTGAGCCCCAGGTCCCCATAGGCATGGGCGTATTCCTCTGCCTGGAAAATCAGGAACACCAGCGCCAGCACGATCGTCGCCGCCATCCAGATTTTCAGCTTGGCGCGGTTGCCCGCTTTGAGCGCATGGTGCGCAACGGTAATCGTCACTGAGGAGGTCACCAGAAGAATGGTGTTGAGAAGCGGCAGCCCCCAGGGACCGATGACTTCTTTTGGTCCGGGATACGCCTCTGGGTCGGGATTCTGCAGCAGGGGCCAGGTCGCCTCGAACCCGTCCCAGAGCATGGCACTGGAGCCCTTGTCACCCTCACCGCCCAGCCACGGCACGATGAAGACCCGGGCATAGAACAGGGCACCGAAGAAGGCGGCGAAGAACATCACTTCGGAGAAGATGAACCAGCCCATGCCCATTCGGAAGGTCCGGTCCATCTGGGCATCATAGAGTCCGGAGCGGCTCTCGCGAACCACGCTGCCGAACCAGCCAAAGAGCATGTAGATGGTCAACGCCACCCCGACCAGGAAGACGAGCCAGTCGCCGAAGCCGGCCTGGCCCTCCTGGGTGTTGGTGACCATCACCGACGCCAGACCGTACATCATGACGCCCATCCCGACCGTGGCGATGATCGGCCATTTGCTCTGTTCGGGAACGTAGTAGGACTGTTCTGCTGACATGGCAGCCTCCGACAGCGTGATATTCAGATCTTTTTATTATTACGTCCCCGGTCTCGGCCGGGGACTCCGTTACTTGACCTCAGGCGGCGTGGCGAACGTGTGGTACGGCGCCGGCGAGGGCAGGGTCCATTCCAGGCCCTCCGCGCCATCCCAGGGCTTGGCCGGGGCCTTCTCGCCGCCGCCTCGGATGCACTTGACCACGATGTACAGGAACAGCAACTGAGTGGCCCCGAACATGAAGGCGCCCACGCTGGAAATCATGTTGAAGTCGGCGAACTGCAGCGCATAGTCGGGAATGCGTCGCGGCATGCCCGCCAGCCCCAGGAAGTGCATGGGGAAGAACGCCAGGTTCATACCGATGAACGACATCCAGAAGTGGGTCTTGGCCAGCGTCTCGTCGTACATGGTGCCGGTCCACTTCGGCAGCCAGAAGTAGGCCGAGGCAAAGATACCGAAGATCGCACCCGGCACCAGCACGTAGTGGAAGTGGGCCACCACGAAGTAGGTATCGTGGTACTGGAAGTCGGCTGGCGCGATCGCCAGCATCAGGCCCGAGAACCCGCCGATGGTGAACAGGATGATGAACGCCACGGCGAACAGCATCGGTGCCTCGAACGACAGGGCACCCCGGAACATGGTCGCGACCCAGTTGAACACCTTCACACCGGTGGGCACCGCAATCAGCATGGTGCAGTACATGAAGAACAGCTGACCCGCGATCGGCAGACCCACCGTGAACATGTGGTGCGCCCAGACAACGAACGACAGAAGGGCGATGGCGGCAACCGCATAGACCATGGAGGCATAGCCGAACAGCGGCTTGCGGGAAAAGGCCGGGATAATCTCGGACACCGCGCCGAACGCCGGCAGGATCATGATGTAGACCTCGGGGTGACCAAAGAACCAGAACACATGCTGGAACAGCACCGGGTCACCGCCACCGGCCGCATCAAAGAAGCTCGTGCCGAAGTTGATGTCCATCAGCATCATGGTCACTACACCCGCCAGTACCGGCATGACGGCAATCAGCAGGAAGGCGGTGATCAGCCAGGTCCAGACGAACAGCGGCATTTTCATCAGCGTCATGCCGGGTGCCCGCAGGTTCATGATGGTGGCGATGACGTTGATCGCCCCCATGATGGACGAGATCCCCATGATGTGGATGGCGAAGATGAAGAAGGTCGTGCTTGGTGGCCCGTAGGTGGTCGACAGCGGCGCATAGAAGGTCCAGCCAAAGTTGGGGCCACCGCCTTCCATGAACAGTGTGGAGACGAGAATCAGGAATGCCGCCGGCAGCAGCCAGAAGCTCCAGTTGTTCATTCGGGGCAGGGCCATGTCGGGCGCGCCGACCATCATCGGGATCATCCAGTTCGCCAGGCCCACGAAGGCGGGCATCACGGCACCGAAGACCATGATCAACCCGTGCATGGTCGTCATCTGGTTGAAGAATGCCGGCTCGACGATCTGCAGCCCGGGCTGGAAAAGCTCCGCCCGTATCACCATGGCCATGGACCCGCCGAGCAGGAACATGGCAAAACTGAAGATCAGGTACATCGACCCGATGTCTTTGTGGTTGGTCGTCAACAGCCACCGCGTGAAGCCCTTGGCCGGGCCATGATGCTCGTCGTGACTGTGGTCGTGGGTATCGATGACCGCACTCATTGGAAACCCCCGTAACCGCCTGTTGTTCTTTGGGCGTTGGCTTGATCGTTACCGGGCCCTGACGGGTCCAGACTGTGTGATTGCGTATAACGCCCAGTGATGCTCACTGGGCATTCTTGTAGTCGAGAATCTGCTTGGGCGTCACCTTCTCACCGGTGTCGTTACCCCAGGCATTGCGCTCGTAGGTAATGACGGCGGCCAGGTCCACTTCGCTGAGTTGCTCGCCGAACGCCTGCATGGCCGTGCCGGACACCCCGTTCACAACGATGTCCAGGTGCTGGTCCATATTCTCGGTGGCCACCGTGCTGTCCTTCAGAGCCGGGAACGCCGGTGGGGCACCGGAGCCGTCCGCCTGGTGACAGGACGCGCAGGCCGTGTTGTAAACGCCCTCACCGCGCTCCATGAGCTCCTCAAGCGACCAGTCCTTGCTGGTCAGGCGACGCTCCTTCTCGGCCGCCGCTACTTTTTTTGCGGCCCACTCCTCGTACTCGTCTTTCGGAACGGCCTTGACCACCACCGGCATGAAGCCATGATCCTTGCCACACAGTTCCGTGCACTGGCCCCGGTAGATGCCGGGCTCCTCGACCCGGGCCCAGCTTTCATTGATGAAGCCGGGAATCGCGTCCTTCTTGACGCCCAGGTCCGGCACCCACCAAGAGTGAATCACATCTTTCGAGGTGATCATGAAACGGACTTTGGTATCGACCGGTATCACCAGCGGGTTATCGACTTCCAGCAGGTAGTTCTCGTTCTTGTCCAACCGGTTGTAGATCTCTTCCTTGGATGTGGCCAGGTTGGAAAAAAAGCTGAATTCCTTGTCCAGGTAGCTGTACTGCCACTTCCATTGATAGCCGGTCACCTGAATATCGATGTCGGCGTCCTTGGTGTCGTAAATGTCCAGCAATGTGCCTGTGGCCGGCACCGCCATGGCCACAAGAATGCCGAACGGAATCACCGTCCAGAGCACTTCGACCCAGGTGTGTTCATGGAAATTGGCGGGCTTGTAGCCCTTGGACTTGCGGTGGGCGATGATCGACCAGAACATGACGCCAAACACCACCACGCCGATGGCGACGCAGATCCAGAAGATGATCATGTGCAGGCTGTAGATGTCCTTGCTGACATCCGTCACGCCCGGTGTCATGTTGAGTTCCCAGGCCGCCAGCGCAGACTGCGGCACCAGGAACAATCCGGCCATCAGGGAACCGGCTCTCGACAACTGCACGCGCATACCGTGTCTCTCCAACGAGTCGTTTTTATTGTCGGCCAATGATCAGCGCCCGGGTTCGGTATGACAATCCAGGGGGCTGCCGGGGCAGGTCGTGCCGTCTGGACACTAGCCTCTCATGAATGACCAGATTCGAGTATAGACAGAGAGTGTTACAAGTCTCAAAACATGGCTTAAAATTTAGACGAATAACAGCTTGATTCTTAGAACGGCGTCGCACACTCACCGACCACCGGCGGTGTCATGACCTCCATTGACAAGCGGCTCTGGCAACTGGCCTGGCCCCTGATGCTAACCAATATGACCGTCCCGCTGCTGGGTCTGGCGGACACCGCCGTACTGGGTCATCTGGACCGGCCGGAGTATCTTGGCGCCGTCGCGGTCGGCGGCAACCTGTTCAGCATTCTGTACTGGACCTTCGGTTTCATGCGCATGGGCACCACCGGCCTCGCCGCCCAGGCCTATGGGCGCCGCGATGCCTTCGGACAGAGCGCCCTGCTCGTGCGCTCACTGTTGCTGGCCGTTGGTATCGGCCTGCTACTGATTCTCTTTCACCGGCCACTGATTACCATCGGACTGTCGCTCATGGAACCTTCGGCGGAGGTGGCCGACCTGGCAGCCGGCTACGCCAGCGTCCGGATCTGGAGCGCACCGGCCGTTCTGTGCCAGTACACCCTGGTGGGTTGGCTGATCGGCACCCAGTACCCGCGCGGGCCCATGCTGATGCTGGTAGCGGCGAACAGCCTCAACATCGTCCTGGACGTCCTGTTCGTCACCATCATGGGCTGGAACAGCCAGGGGGTCGCGGCCGCGACGGTGGCCGCCGAGTACAGTGCCACCGGACTGGGCCTGTGGCTGGTCAGCCGGCGGCTACCGACACGCCTGAGCCCATTTCGTGCCCTGCTGGGACAGGCCCGGGATTACCTCGCCATTCTGCAGGTCAACCGGTACATCATGGTCCGGACCGTTCTGCTGCTGCTTTCGCTCGCCTTTTTCACCGCACAGGGCGCTCAACAGGGGGATACCGTACTGGCCGCCAATGCCGTGCTTATCACCTTTCTGCTGATCATATCCAATGGACTGGACGGCTTTGCCAATGCCGCCGAGGCCCTGGTGGGCGAGGCGGTGGGCCAGTCCGGCCGCGCCCCGTTCCATCGTGCCTGCGGCGCCGCCCTGCGCTGGTCGGTCTGGGGTGGCGTCGCCTTTACGGCGGTGTTCGTCCTTTTCGGCCAGACCATCATCAACGCCCTGACCAGTATCGAGGCCGTGGCCACCACGGCCGGCCATTACCTGCCGTGGATCTGGGTGATGCCGCTGGCCGCTCTATGGGGGTTTCTGCTGGACGGCATCTTCATCGGCGCCACCCGCACCCGGGACATGCAGAACACCATGATTGTGTCGGTGCTGGTCGTGTATCTGCCGGTCTGGTACCTCACCCAGCCACTGGGCAATCACGGGCTGTGGCTCGCTCTGATCGCCCTGATGCTGGGCCGCGCCGTCACCATGGGAGGCCTGTTCCTGCACCACACCCGCCGGAACGTCTGGTTTGCGGTGCGGGCACAGACCCGCTGAGCGCGAAGCCTCCGATTCTCTTCTACACTCACAGAGGGCCCGGCCGGGCCGGTTGTTCGACAGCAGTGGATTCTCCGACACGATGACACCAACCGCAGTCCTCGACATCATCGATCAGGCGCGCCGACAGGAAGCCCGTTCGGGCACGTTTCTGGAGCAGATGAAACGACGCTCGCAGCAGCTTCCTGAGAGCGTCGTCGTTCAGGACGACGACCCGGGTCTGTGCCTGTTCCAGTTTGCCATCGAATACATTGAGGTGGCGCCGCGCCTGATCGACTGTGTTGAAACCTGCGCCCACGATGCGCGCATCTACTGGCTGTTCGAGCCGTTCGTTCAGGCGGCAATACGGTATTTCACCCAACCATCGGTCATGCTGACCCGCTACGACGGGCTCGACGGTCTGCTCATCAAGGCCTACCTCTGCCACCGGCTGATGGAGGAAATGTATGAGAACAACTACTCCATCCGCAGTAGTCAGCTTGTGGATGTGGAAGCCACCCAGGCCAACCTGGTGGCCCATCACCTGATTGGGGAACCGTTTGCGAACGAGCTGGACGAATCCATCACCATCACCGTCATTCAGATTGCCGGGTCTCCCGATTATTACGACCTCAACCTGGCACCATTCGTGGAACAGGCCCGGGACGACGCCTGGCAGCAGATGAGACAACACTGGGAGCAGTTGCTGAGCCGAAACCAGATCCGGTTCGCGTTGGGCCCCGGACTGGATGACGATGCTGAAGAATAGGCATTCTCTATTGCGTCGATTGATCCAAGCCGGGTCACATCATCGTTAGGGAGACACTGTTACACTCCGGACCATGATGATAAAACGAAAAAACCGCTCACGATCACGCAAACGACCTGGCTACCCCGGCATCGTCGGGTCTGTCATGGTGCTGCTGGCAGCCGTGACGCCGACGCGTGCCGAAGACCTGTCAGTCACGGTCATCGATCGACACAACGGCGAGCCCCTCAAGAATGCCGTTGTGTCCGTCGAGGGTGGCCCGTCCCCACCACCACTCCCCGAGCCGGCGATCATGGGGCAACGCAACCGCGCTTTCCAACCGCATGTGATGGTGATCCCGAAAGGCACCCAGGTGACCTTCCCCAACCACGACCAGACCAAGCACCACGTCTATTCGTTCTCCCCCGCCAAGACGTTCAATATCGAGCTCTATTCCGGTCGCCCGAAACAACCGATCACATTTGATAAAGCGGGCATCGTGGAGCTGGGCTGTAACATTCATGACCAAATGCAGGCATTTATTGTCGTTACCGATGGCGCGTCGGCCGCCAGGACCGGCGAAGACGGGACCGCCCGCCTGACAGGCGTCCCGGAGGGGACCAACCAGCTTCACGTCTGGCACCCGAGACTGCCCGACAACGCAACTCGACAGCAACGCACCATTGATGGCCGGGATGCCGTCACGGTGGAACTCACTGTCCGCAGCCCCCCCGAGGACGATCAGGGCATGCAGGGCCTCCAGGAACGCTTTGACTCACTGTGAAACGGTTGCTGCTGAACGTCGGCTTCCGGGGCCGGCTGCTGCTTGCGATGATGACGCTGGTGCTGGTCGTCAGCATCGGACTGGTGTCGATATTCGCCGTTTCCCTCTTTGATGAAGAGGAAGATCAGGCGGAACAGCGGCTGCAGGTGGCTGCCGGTGTGACACAGGAAATCCTCGCCCGTCGCTCGGAAGTGCTTCTGAACAGTCTCAATGTGCTGGTGGAGGATTTCGGCTTCAAATCCGCCATCGCCTCCGGTGATCGCGCCACCATCATGAGCGCATTACGGAATCACACCAATCGGATTGGTGCCGATCTGGCCATGTTGACCGATGGTAAAGGCCGTCTGATCGCCAATCTGCAGGGCCTGCAGAACGCCGCACCCCTGCCGTTTCCGGACATGCTGGAGGAGGCCCGTCAGTCGGGTACCGCAAATGCCATCCTTGAATTCCAGTCCAACGCCTACCAGTTGCTGATGGTGCCAGTGGAAGGCGGTGGTTTGCGGGCCTGGCTGGTGATGGGGTTCGCCATGGACGATGACTTCGCCCGCTTCCTGGCCCAGCTCACGGGCGTGGATATTGCCTTCCGGCGCGCGGCTCGCGAGGGCGTCTTTGCAGCCAGCCTGGACGCCTCGATCCTTCAGCGCACCCTGCCCCAGAGCCGTGGGCAGGCGCCACAGGCGATGAACCAGCTGGATCAGTATTTCCTGCGCCACAAGACACTGTCCAGCGGAAGCACACGTGAAATCAGCCTGTTGCTGCTACTCAGCCGTGAGCAGGCACTCGGCAACTACTACACGCTGGCCCTGGAAATGCTCCTGCTGGTATCCACCTTTCTTATCGCTGCGGCCCTGGCTGGATTGGTCATGGCCAGAGCACTGGGTCGTCCGGTTCTGATGCTGGCCAACTTTGCCCATGCCGTTGGCAACGGTGAGAAAGTGGATCCGCCCGAGACCCGGGCCGGCGGCGAATTGCGACGACTGGCCCGGGCGCTCGCCCAGATGCAGCAACAGATCCGACACCGCGAGTACCGGATCGCCTACGACGCCACCCATGACACACTAACGGGGCTGCCCAACCGCAAGGCGTTCGACACCCACATCCGCGAACGACTCAAGACGGGGCGGGCCGCCACCGTGATCAGCCTCGTTGTGTCCGATCTCAAGGACATCAGTGACACGCTGGGCTTCGAGTTCGGCAATGAAGTGATGATCGCCACCGGACTGCGCCTGCGCGGGCAGTTGGACCCGGAGGACTTCCTCGCCCGGACCGGCGGCAACGAGTACACCATCGTGACAGCGCCCATGGAGGGGTTTCGCATTGAACAGCGGGCCCGGGACCTGAAAAGGATCGCCGAGCGGCCAACAACCATCAGCGACACGCCGGTCAACATCCACATCAACGCCGCCGCCCTGTCCATCCCGGACGATGCCGGAAGCCTTGACGACCTGCGCCGGCGCATCAATCTCACCATGGAACGAGCCCGGGGGCTGGAGCAGCGCACGGCGCGATACGAAGAGGGTGGGGACGAGCACCATCTGAGGGAGCTGCGGATCATTCGGGATCTTCAGGGCGCGCTGGACCAACAGGACCTCTACATGGTCTACCAGCCCCAGGTGGACTTCCAGTCGGTACGGCTCACCCAGGTCGAGGCGCTGCTGCGCTGGGAACACCCGGAGCTGGGCTTCATCAACCCAGAGGATTTCATCCGTCTGGCGGAAAGTTCCGGCCAGATCCATGAACTGACGGCCTACATTCTCCGGCAGATCGAACAGGACATGCGCGACTGGTATGCCGAATGGGGGCAACGCCTGGGCATGTCGATCAACCTCTCGGCGCTGGATCTGACCCATGCCGGTCTGCCCGAGCTTGTGGACCGCGTCTTTGCCGACTGGCCCCGACCGCTGAATCAGCTCGTTTTTGAGATCACCGAGAGTGCGGTCCTCACCGATGTGCGTACCGCGACGCGGACCCTCGAAGCCCTCCGAAAGCGGGGAGCGCGGCTGTCGGTCGATGACTTCGGGACCGGCTATTCCTCCCTGGCCCAGCTCCGGCGCCTGCCCGTGCAGGAACTGAAGATCGACAAATCCTTCATCCTGGCGCTGGACTCCGAGCCCGAAGACCAGCTCATGGTGCGCTCAATCATCGACATGGCGCACGGGCTGAATCTGGCCGTGGTGGCCGAAGGCATCGAAAACGAAACCACCTGGCAGATGCTTCAGGACTGGCACTGCGAGATGGCTCAGGGATTCTACCTGGGTCGCCCCATGCCCATGCGCCAGCTCCGCAGCTGGCATCAGAACTTCCAGACGCGGGCCGCCGGGCTGCAGCCCCGGTCGGCCTCCACCGATCAGGTCACGACGCCACGGAGGACCGAATCATGACTCACGTTCGATCACTGGCCAGCCTGCTCGTTCTGACCCTGATGCCCGGGCTGACGGTCGCCGATGTCGGCAGCCGGCTCTGGGCCACCGGCGGGGTGACCACCATCGAGGGCAGCGCGGGCGGCGGACTGGTTCCCATGGCCGTACTCAGCGGCTATGCGAGCGACACGGAGTGGGGCGGTACCGCCAGCCTGTCCCGGCTGACCACCGACGGCTACTCTTTCCATGGCGCCGGCGCCACGGTTAGCGCGTTCAACCGGGTGGAACTGAGTGTCGCCCGCCAGACACTGGATCTGGACACCCTCGGGGCATCCCTGGGGCAGGATGAGTTGGCCCAGACCGTCTACGGCCTCAAGGTGCGGGCCTTCGGCGACCTGATCTACGACCCGCTCGGGCAGTGGTCCGTCGGCATTCAGCACAAACGCAACACCGCAGAAGCCATCTCCAACGCCATTGGTTCGCGGGACAACACCGGCACCGATGTCTACATCAGCGGCAGCCGGTTGTTTCTGGCGGCGGTCGGCGGTCGCAATCTGTTGATCAATGGCACCCTCAGGGCCACCCGGGCCAACCAGACCGGCCTGCTGGGGTTCGGAGGGGACCGGAATGACGATCACGAACTGATGGCCGAACTGAGCGCCGGGTTATTGCTGAATCGCCATTGGCTGGTGGGCATGGAATACCGCCAGAAGCCGGACAATCTGTCCTTCGCCCGGGAGCAGGATGCCCGGGACTTTTTCGTCGCCTGGTTCCCTCATCGTCGAGTGTCCGTAACGGCGGCCTGGGTCCAGCTTGGCGATATTGCCGGTCTGAGCGACCAGCAGGGTCCTTTCGCCGCCATTGAAGCCAGCTTCTAGGAGGACTGCCATGAAGATCATCCTTGCTGTCCTGACCAGCCTGCTGTTGTTGGGCGGGTGCCAGTCCCCGGCCCCGTCCGCCGCTGCCGGAGAGGAGACGCTCTACAACGCCCTTGGCGAACGGTCGGGCATCGCCGATATCGTCGAAGACATGCTCTATCGCATTGTCGAGGACCCGCGACTCGCCGACGATTTCAGAGGGATCGACGTCGCGCGCTTCCATCGCCAGCTTACCGATCAGCTCTGCCACCTCAGCGGCGGTCCCTGCACCTACACGGGGCGCAGCATGGAAGAGGCCCATGCGGGCATGAATGTCACCGAAGCCCAGTTCAATGCGGTAGCCGACCATCTGGTCCTGGCGATGGAAACCCACTCGGTCCCTACCGGTGCCCAGAACCGACTGCTGGCCCGTCTGGTACCGCTGCATGACCGCATTGTCGGGCATTGACGCGATCACTGAAGGCGGTATGCTGCCTCGCTGACCGATAGCCACTGACGAGGAGTCACCGTGCTGGACAATGCCGACCTGGGGAAGCTGATCGTCCGTCTGACGTTGGGCGGCCTGCTGCTGTTTCACGGTATCGCCAAGCTGATGCATGGACTGGGCTTCGTCGAATCCCAGCTGGCGGCTCACGATCTGCCAATCTTTCTTGCCTACGGCGTGCTGATCGGGGAAATCGTGGCCCCGTTGATGGTGATGCTCGGATACCAGACCCGGATCGGGGCACTGCTGATCGTGTTCAACATGCTGATGGCAGTGGTGCTGGTCCACAGCCATGAGTTGATGGCGCTGTCCGGTAGCGGCGGCTGGGCGCTGGAACTGCAGGGCTTTTTCCTGTTCACGGCGCTGGCACTGGTCTTTCTCGGACCGGGTCGCTACAAGGTTCACTCCTGAATGGTAAGCCCGTGCAGATCGAACGGCGAACGTACTTGAACGGAAGAACGTCAGCACCAGTCAGAGGGAAGCGACCTGTTCAGAGCCCCGACATCGTGGGCGCCACGCAATTCTCCAGGGGGTCGGTACATCCCCCACCAGGAAGACCAAGCGCATGGACCCGATGTCGATGGCACGTCACGGGCTAGTGTCGGCCGGCCCGGTTCAGTCGCGATCACTGTCATCCGCCGGGGCCTTGAAGAACACGACCGGCTCGACGGTGTGTTGCTCAGACGGGTCCCGGCGGTTCACCCGGGTCTCCGGTTCGGGCGCGGCGTCTTCAACCAGCGACTGGGCGTCTTCAAAACCACAGTCGATGCACTCCCGGTACTGGTGATCACCGTCACGGTGCATCATGAGCCGGTCCATGGCCCCGCAGCGCGGGCAGACCGCGCCGGCGATGAATCGTTTGGGGCTGGGCATATCGCCTCCGCTCAGCGATGAATGGCGACCGGGCCGACCCTCACAGCAGGGCCAGGGCGACCCGGTCCGGCTCAGGCCGCGTCGTCTGTAATGCCGCTTTGGCGCAGCAGCGCCTCCACACTCGGCTCGCGGCCCCGGAATGCCTCGAACAGCGCCATGGGCTCACGCGAGCCGCCCATCTCCAGAATGTGCTCCCGGAAGGCACGGCCACTCTCGGAATCAAAAATGCCATTCTCCTCGAACAGCGAGAAGGCATCCGCCGCCAGCACTTCGGCCCACTTATAGCTGTAATAGCCCGCCGCGTAGCCCCCATCGAAGATATGCCCGAAGCTGTTGGGGAAGCGGTTGAATGCCGGTGTGTCGGTGACCGCGATCTCTGAACGGACCTGGCGGAACACGTCCAGCGGGTTCACGGGATTGACCGGCTCGAAATCCGCGTGCAACCGGAAATCAAAGATCGAGAACTCGAGCTGGCGCAACATGCCCATGCCGGACTGGAAGTTCTTCGCCGCCAGCAACTTGTCGAGCATGTCCTGCGGCAGCGGCTCGCCGGTTTCGTGATGGCGGGCAATGAGGTTCAGCGACTCCGGATTCCAGCACCAGTTCTCCAGGAACTGGCTCGGCAGTTCCACGGCATCCCAGGCCACCCCGTTAATGCCGGACACATCCGCCACATCCACCTGAGTCAGCATGTGGTGCAGGCCGTGACCGAACTCGTGGAACAGGGTGGTCACCTCGTCGTGAGTGAGCAACGACGGCTTGCCGTCCACCGGCGCCGTGAAATTGCAGGTCAGGAAGGCCACCGGCAGCTGCAGCGAGCCCCGCAGATTGCGCCAGCGTACCCGGCAATCCGCCATCCAGGCACCGCCGCGCTTGCCTTGGCGCGCGTAGAGGTCGAGGTAGAACCAGGCCAGCGTCTCGCCATCCCGGCTGATCCGGAAGGCGGTCACATCCGGGTGCCAGGTCTCAACACCGGACTCGGCATTAATGGACACACCAAACAGCCGCTCGGTCACGGCGAACAGTCCGTCGACGACGGTATTGACCGGGAACCAGGGTCGGAGCTGTTCGGGGGAGATGTCATAGCGGGCCTGGCGCAGCTTTTCGCTGTAGTAACCAATGTCCCAGACCTCGAGCGACTCCACACCGTATTCCTCGCGGGCGAAGGCCTTGAGGTCGTCAAATTCCTGTTCCGCCACCGGCTTGGTCTTCTCGGCGAGCTGATCCAGGAAGTCCGTTACTTCGTCCACACTGCGCGCCATCTTGGTCGCCAGTGACAGTTCGGCGTAGTTGTTGAATCCCAGCAGTCCCGCCATCTGGTGTCGGCGCTTGAGGATCTCGGCCATGATGGGGGTATTGTCCCACTGACCGGCGTGCGGGCCCACGTCCGAGGCGCGCGTGACAAACGCCTCGTAGATTTCCCGGCGCAGTTCCCGGTTGTCGCCGTAAGTCATCACGGGCAGGAAGCTGGGGATGTCGAGGGTGATTACATAGCCGTCCAGGTTGCGCTCCCTTGCCGCCTGCCGGGCGCTGTCCATTGCCGTTTCGGGCAATCCGCTCAGGTCCGCGGCATCGGTTATGTGCTTGTACCAGCGCTGGGTAGCGTCCATCACGTTATCGCCAAACCGGTTGGACAGTTCGGCCAGTTCCCGGGACAGGTCAGCATAACGCTGCTTCTCTTCGGAAGGCAGGTCCACACCGCCGAGGCGGAAGTCCCGCAGCGTGTTCGTAATCGCCTTCTGCTGCGCTTCATTCAGGTTGGCGAAGTCATCCCGGGCGGCCACTTTCTTGTAGGCCTCGCAAAGGGCGGCATTCTGGCTCAGCTCGGTGGCGTATTCGGTGAGCTTCTCCAGGCAGCGCTTGTAGATGGCACGGAGCTCCTCGTTGTTCATCACCCCGTTCAGATGGGAGATGACCGACCACGCGTTGTTCAGGCGGTCGTCCAGCGCCTGCATGGGCTGGACCAGCGTTTCCCAGCTCGGGTCGTCCTGCTGTTCGAGATCCTGGATCTGGACCCGGTTGTCGCTCAGGATCTGATCGATGGCCGGCTCCATATGTTCCGCGCGGATGTGTTCAAAGCGCGGCAACAGATCGTCATTGAGCAGCGGATTGTTCATGGGATTGGACTCCTGATCGATGGCCAAGGCGAGCGAGTATGCCATACTTGAACGCCCGGAAACGTCCGTTTGCATGGCGAGCCTGTCACGCGCCATGCCGGGTGAATGCTTTGTCTATTATAAGGGGACATGATGGCGGATGTACGCTCTCACAAGGGGGATCAGCCCCAGTTCGGCGCGCGGGTCTGGCTGGACCCCAGCGCGGTGGTAATCGGGGACGTCATACTCGGCGACGACTGCTCCGTCTGGCCCATGACCACGATTCGTGGCGACATGCACCGTATCCGGATCGGCGCCCGTTGCAGCATCCAGGATGGCAGCGTCTGCCACATCACCCACGCCAGCGACTTCAACCCGGGCGGCTGGCCGCTGACCCTCGGCGATGACGTCACCGTCGGGCACAAGGCGCTGCTCCACGGCTGCACCATCGGCAGCCGGGTTCTGGTGGGCATGGGCGCGATCATCATGGACGGCGCGGAGGTCCAGGACGAGGTCATCGTCGCCGCCGGCTGTCTGGTCCCCCCCGGTAAGGTCCTGGAAAGCGGGTACCTCTATCTAGGGTCTCCGTGCAAACAGGCGCGTGCGCTGACCGATAAAGAGCGCTCGTTCTTCACCTACACCGCGGCCAACTACGTTCGCCTCAAGGACGAACACCTGGCCGAATACCTCGGTCCCAGCACCTCCTGAGCAACCGGATTATTTTTTATCCCGTCCCTTGAAAAGCGATCGAACGATCCTATTGTCCCGAATAAGGGCTTCCGATGTCGGTCTCACCGACCGGGAAGCCCACCGTCTCGGGAAACACCCAACCGACTGGCGCCACGGTGTCGGGTTGCTTCCCTGAACGGAGCTTACACAACCCAACGTCACTAAGTTCCGAAAGGAGGTAACGACCATGAACACCATCACTCGCTGGAATCCGATCAGTGAATTCGAGGATCTGCTGGACCGGTATCACCGGCACTTTGGACTGCCCCGCCAGAACGGCGACAATGAGGGCCGGGATCTGTTCAAACGCAGCGACTGGATTCCGCCGGTGGACATCCAGGAGAACGCTGACTCATTCGAGATTCACGCCGAACTTCCCGGCATTCCGAAGGAAAACGTCAAGGTCACCGTGCACGAAGGGGTGCTCAGCATCCAGGGTGAGCGACAGCAGGAAGAAACGACCGAGGACAACAAGCAGCACCGCGTAGAGCGGGTGTACGGTTCCTTCCTGCGCCGGTTCACACTGCCGGACAACGTGTCCGAGGAGGGCATCAACGCCCGCTTTCGGGACGGCGTGCTGACGCTGACTCTGCGCAAGGTGGAGCCGGCCCAGCCCAAATCCATTGAGGTCGATGTGGCCTGAATCAGGCCGGGCACCGGGCTGGCGGGTTACTCCGCCAGCTCGGACGCCTTCTTCGCGCCGTGACGACGCAACGATTCGGCATAGGCCTGACTCCGGCGGTGTTCCGACACCCGGTCCAGAATGGTCAGTCCCTCATCATTGAGTCCGTTCAGATCCCGTCCTGCTTCAGTGAAGAACCCGAGAAACCGCTCGAAATCGTGGGCCCGCATGGCCTGGTAGGCTTTCAGCAGCGCCTGATAATCGGCGCTGATCTTCCGGTCCCAGGGGGTGGTGAACAGCCAGCTCTTGACGCGTTCGTCACTCCATTCCTCGCCAATGACACTCGGTTGTTCCGGTCCACTCATAGCCACTCTCATCCATCATCAATCACTTTGGGCGCAATCGCACGCCATTCGGTTCATCCGTTGGCCGGCTGAGCCAGACGGGGCGGTAGTATAACGGGATTGCGATTGATTCGTTATATGAATCCTGAATGACGCAGGGTCACCCGGCTATATGGGCGGTCATCCGTCAGGGCAGGATATTGACGGCCGGATCCTCCCCGCTGCCGGAAGGCTGGCATTCAGGATTGCGGATGGCGATTTCCACCCGGCGGTTGCGGGCACGGTTGGCCGGTGAGGTATTCGGCACCAGCGGGTTGGTCTCGGCCCGCCCGGCGGCCATCACCCGGTCGGCCTCGATGGCCCGGTTCATGACCAGCTCATGCACCACCGATACCGCTCGCGCAGCGGACAGGTCCCAGTTGGAGCGGTACCGGCTGCTGGTAATGGGGCGGTCATCGGTATGACCGGATACCACCACTTCCCCGCTGCATCGGGACAGCACCCCGACAATCCGGTCGATAACCGGCTGCATCGCCGGCTTCAGGTCCGCGCTACCGGAAGGAAAGGTGGCGTCCTCCGAGAACCGGATGACAACCTGCTCGGTATCGTAGCTCACACTCAGATCGTCACTGGCCACCTGCGGCTCCAGTTCACGAATCAGCCGGCTGGCCAGCTCCGTAATGCCTTCGGCGATGGGCGTCACTTCGGGGGAGGCGCCCGGTCGATCATCAATCAGCTCGGGTCCCGGATCGGTCGGTTGTCGTTGGGCATCGGGCTGGGTCGGCACGCCCGTCGGTGCCGGAGTCTCAATGACGACCACTGGCGGCCCGCCGCCCTCAATGACACTGCTGCCGAAGGCCGAGGCCAGCGATGCGGCCATCGATCGGTACTTCTCGGCATCCATCTCCGAATAGGACAGCAGGAGCACAAAAAAAGTCAGCAGCAACGTGGCCAGATCGGCAAAAGTAACGATCCAGCCGGGAGCGCCCCCCGTTTTCGGACGCGCTCGGCGCAGCCCCGCTATCGCCATGGCGTCAGCCTCCCGGCTCCCGGCCCAACGTGGCCTGCTCCGACGGTGTCACATAGGCGGACAGCAGCTCGGTGATCACCCGCGGATTCTGCCCCTGAACCATGTTCTGGATGCTGGTGGTGATCAGGGTCATGTTCCGGCGCTCGTCTTCAGCCTTGAGCTGCAGCTTGTCCGCCAGGGGCAGGGCAATGAGCTGCGCAATGAAGGCGCCGTACAGGGTGGTGAGCAGGGCGACGGCCATGGCCGGACCAATGGAGGACGGGTCGTCCAGCGTATTGAGCATCTGCACCAGACCCACCAGCGTCCCGAGCATGCCAATCGCCGGGGCCGACTCGCCCATCCCACGGAAGACCCGCTCGGCCACCTCATAACGGTCCATGCGCTGTTGCATTTCCTCAACAAGCGCCTGCTCAATGAACTCCGGTGGGTGACCGTCAACGCACAGGTTGATTCCCTTGCGCAGGAAATCGTTCCCGGTCTCATGGGACTCCAGACCCAGGATGCCGTCCTTCCGCACGACCCGTGCCAGTGTGTCAACTTCACGAATCAGATCCAGCGGCTTCTCCGAGGTCTCGGTAAAGACCGTGACCATGGCCAGACGGACCGATCCGATCACCGACCGCAAGCGGAACTTGATCAGCGTCACGGCCAGTGTGCCTCCCAGCACAATCGCCAGCCCGGGCAGGTTGAGAAAGGTGGTCACCGAGGCGTTGGCGACCATGGCGATTGAAACGATCGCCACGCCCGCCAGCAGCCCCACAAGGGTGAGAATGTCCATGTCACAGGGTTCCGTTCAACAGAGTCTGCTGATCAGTCTAGCGGTGATTCCGGAGCGCGGCGATGACCGGTGCCGTGTCCGGGCGCACACCACGCCAGATCCGGAAGGATTCGGCAGCCTGCTCCACCAGCATACCCAGACCGTCCATAGTGCGCTTCACTCCGTGGTCCAACGCCCATTGACTGAAGGCGGTCCGGTCAGGGCCGTACATCATGTCGTAGGTTACCGTGGTTTCAGTCAGCACATCCGGTGAGACCGGCGGCAGATCGCCGGCGAGACTGGCGCTGGTGCCATTGATGATCAGGTCAAACTCCTCATGCAGCGCGTCATAACCGCCGCCACTGACCGGACCCAGGTCACTGAACTGATGCGCCAACCCAGTGGCTTTCTCGGCGGTCCGGTTCGCGATCATGATTTCCGCCGGTCCGGCCTGAAGCAGCGGCAACAGAACACCCCGGACGGCACCGCCAGCGCCGAGGATCAACACCCGCTGGCCGCTGATTTCGGTGTCCTCATTGCAGGTCAGGTCCCGTACCAGCCCCTCTCCGTCGGTATTGTCACCCACCAGGCGGCCTCGCTCGTTCCGGTACAGCGTGTTAACGGCGCCCGCCGCTTCAGCCCTATCCGTGTGCTCATCAGCGAGACGCCAGGCGGCTTCCTTGAACGGCACGGTGACATTCAGGCCCCGGCCGCCCCGGTCAAAAAAATCACGGACAGTTCCCGCGAAATCATCAAGCGGCGCCTCGATGGCGACGTATTGAATCGCTTCTCCGGTCTGTTCCGCGAACAGACCATGAATACGGGGTGATTGGCTGTGGCCGATGGGATGGCCCACCACCGCGTAGTGATCGGTTGTCATGCGTCGTCTCCCAGCCAGTCCTGCCGGGTCAGGAAATGCTCCGTCAGTGCCGCCTCCGGACTCCCCGGCTCGGGGTCCCAGTCATAGTCCCAGCGCACCAGAGGCGGCAATGACATGAGAATGGACTCTGTGCGACCACCGGACTGGAGCCCGAAGAGCGTGCCCCGGTCATAAACCAGATTGAATTCCACGTACCGGCCCCGGCGATAGAGCTGAAACTGACGTTCGCGCTCCCCCCAGTCCAGGGACTGGCGTCGCTCCACAATGGGCTGGTACGCCGCGAGAAAACTGTCGCCCACCGACCGGAGGAAACCAAAGTCCCGATCGAAATCCCCACTGCACAGGTCATCGAAGAACAGGCCGCCGATGCCGCGGGGTTCCTGCCGATGGGTCAGGTAGAAGTAGTCGTCGCACCACTGGCTGAAGCGGTGATATGTGTCCCCACCGTAGGCAGCACAGGCGTCCCGCGCAGTGCGATGCCAGTGACGGCAATCCTCGTCGAATCCGTAGTAGGGGGTGAGATCATACCCGCCACCAAACCACCAGGTGGGTGCTTCGCCTTCCGGGCGAGCGACAAAAAACCGCACGTTGGCGTGAGAGGTGGGCACATATGGGTTGCGTGGGTGAAGCACCAGCGACACCCCCATCGCCTCCCAGGGTGCGCCCTCAAGATGGGGCCGGCGGGCTGTCGCGGAGGCAGGCATGGTGGCGCCCATCACATGGGAAAAATTGACGCCTCCCTTCTCGAAAACCGCGCCGTCCTCGATCACCCGGCTGATTCCGCCGCCACCTTCGGTGCGGTCCCACTGGTCCGTACGGAATTCGGCGCGGCCATCCAGGGCACCCAGCGCACTGCAGATGCGCGCCTGAAGGTCAAGCAGATACCGTTTCACCGCTGCACTGTCGGGTTCACTCATTACAAACAACTCCAGAACTATCGCAACCAGCGACGGGTTGCCGGGTTCAGAATGCGGCTGGGACGGCGCTCATCGCCCAGCTCGCCGGGCATGATGCCATCCAGAGCCGTGCCGAAATACCGCCGGACCTGCCAGTGGGCTCGCGCCGGTGAGCGCCCGGCCGGATTGCAGGACGTGGAAACCAGCGGACCGCCCATCCGTTCACACAGCTGTTTCAGGACAGGATGAGCGGTGACCCGAACGGCCACCGTGCGGTGCTGGCCCCGGACGATGGCCGGCAGCCACTGATCCGGGTCCGGCAGCAGACAGGTTACCGGGCCCGGCCAATGCCCTTCCACAAGGGCCCGGGCCTCCGTCGAAAGCCCTTCGAGGAGCGGCGCCACCTGATCGGGCGTCGAGGCTGCAATGATTAATCCCTTATGCGCCGGCCGCTGCTTGAGCGCCAGCAGGTCAGCAACGGCCGCCTCGTCCCAGGGGTGGCAACTGAGCCCCCACACCGCCTCCGTGGGGCAGGCCACGACCCCACCGACCGAGAGAACCCGGACGATCTGCTCACAATGCCACCAGTTTGTTGCGCGCGGGTTCGTGGAGCTAATCGGTTTCATGGGCCTCAGGGTCGTCACGAATCGACAGGCATTATGGCGCCTGGAAGCCCCTCTGGCCAGACTCCTAGGAGTCTGCGCGGTAGAAATCGTGCCAGGCGAGATCGTCCCACTGCGAGGCCATTTTGACGATCATTTGAGGCGCATAGTGGTTCTATGTAACGAAAATGAGCGCTCAAAAGGGACCGCAGTGGGGCGGTCGCAGCGGTGCGACGTTCTGCCGCGCAGACTCCTAGGTGCGCTCGAAACCACCCGGCACTGTCCGGACCAGCCCCTCCATCTCCAGTAACAGAATGGCCTGCATCAACTGGTCCGCATCCAGCCCGGTGCGATCGCAGAGCTGATCGGTGGAGCTGGCTTCGGTTTCCATGACGGACAGCACCTGACGCTCACGCGCCTCCAGATGGTCCGGAATCGCTGGCGTCGGGGCAGGCGCGGGCTCCGGTGTGTTGGCCGGTTGCCACCACTCCGAGAGTTCGGCCTCAATATCGTCGACCGATTCCACCAGTGCCGCGCCCTGGCGAATCAGCTGATGACAGCCCCTGGCCTGGGGATTGTGAATGGCGCCAGGCACGGCGAACACTTCCCGGCCCTGTTCCAGCGCCAGCCGGGCCGTAATCAGCGAGCCACTGCGGAGTCCGGCTTCCACCACCAGAACGCCCTGGCTCAGGCCGCTGATCAGGCGATTGCGCCGGGGGAAGTGACCGGCATGGGGTCGGGTCCCCGGTGGAAACTCCGACACCAGCGCCCCCTGCTCGACGATCCGCTCGCGCAACCGGCCATGGGCTTTCGGGTAAGGCACGTCGGCGCCGGTGCCCAGCACCGCCAGCGTCCCACCACCGCCTTCCAGCGCGCCCTGATGGGCGTGCCCATCAACCCCCAGTGCCAGCCCGCTCGTCACCACCCAGCCACGCTCTGCCAGAACGCGGGCGAATTGCCGCGCGTGGTCCAGTCCTGCCCGGGTGGCTTTTCGGGCGCCGACGATCGCCACCTGCGGACGCGACAGCCAGTCGGGATCGCCTCGCACATACAGTAACGGCGGGGCAGCATGAATCGCCTCAAGCGACGCCGGATAGCGGGGATCGGCGCGGGTCAGCACCGTCAGCCCGAGGCGCTGCGCTTCCGAGTGATCGCGAAGGGCGTCGGCGATCGCGTCGTGATGATGATCGCCGGACTGCCAGGCCTGCACGGTCCGGCGCGCTTCGGGCGGCAGCCCCATTGACCGAAGCGTGTGGGCGTCGTCATTGAACAGGGTGGCGGGATCGTCCAGATTGTCCAGAAGCGCCTGCCATCGCTGCGGGCCTATTCCGGGCAAACGCGCCAGCAGGTGCCAGCTCAAAGGATCGGAACCGGACAGTGGCCGGTGTTCAGGCGGGGTGAGTAACATCGGGCTTCCTTACCATGGAAAAGGGCGCCGTCCTGGCGCCCTGACTATACTTGTCGGTCGGTCAGCGGATCGTCAGCCGGGGTTCACAACCCGGTCACCAACCGAGAGCGTCCGGGTTGCTTTCAGCACCAGGCCATAACTGAGTTTGTCATAGCTCTGGAACACCATCAGCAGGCCGGCTCGCTGGGATGGCAGACTAACGATCTCATCGGTATAGGGGTCACGCGCCTGACCACCGGATTTGCGGACTTCCAGCACATTGCCGGGCACCAGTCCTTCGCGGATGCCCCGGTTGATGACCACCACATCGTACTGGCCAATCTGGGTTACACCGCCCGGCACCGCAATCATGGTGCCTTCGACGTCATTCTCGGGGGCACTGGGCTGGAACGTCGTGTTGATGCGTCGGTCCTCGCTGGTCAGCAGCCGGTCCCCAATCCGCACTTCTTCCCGGGTCCGGGTCAGCCCAACGGTCAGCACCTCGCCGTCGGTGTCTTCGATCTGCCCATTCCCGATGGACCGGGCTTCCAGCCCCAGGAATTCGCCCGTCTCAGGGTCCACATACCGCTGGCTGCGGCGGAAAATGCCAACGTTCTCACTCGGCGCCTCGCCCCGGGCATAGACCTGGTCGCCGGCGCCCGTAATGATGCGCCCCTCTTCACCCTCAAGGATGTACGGTGCGCCTTCCAGGGCCGCTTCGTCGACGATCCGGGTTTCGGTCAGAAAGCCCTGAATGGCTTCCAGCGGAATGGCCGGCACCGGGGTATCGATCGGCTCGGACCGTACTTTGGGGGACAGTTTGGTCACGCCGTTCTTCGTGACCTTGGTGACGCGTGGCTTGCCATCAATGTACACCAGGGCCAATTCGTCGCCCGGGTAGATCAGGTGTGGGTTCTGGACCTGGGGATTCACATGCCAGATTTCCGGCCAGTACCAGGGGTTATCCAGAAAGCGGGAAGAAATGTCCCAGAGGGTATCGCCCTTCTGAACCGTGTATCGATCCGGATGGTCCGAGTTGAGTTGCGGACCCGCGGCGTGAGCCCAGGACGCCACCAGCAGCAGGGCTGTGGCCAGCACAAACAGCAGTTTCCTCATTATCCGAGTCCTTGATCGCTTGCCTTTTATCGTTCGTTGTTCGGGACCCCTCTGTCCCGCGCCGTTCATTTCCACTGCTGACACTATAGAGGAAAAGACGGGGTTTGTGATGTCAGGAACGTCTCAAAACGTATCCGTACGCCCCTGTTACCCCGGATATTCCATCGCCGGAAATGACCCCCCGGCAGCCGATACTTGGTCTGGGAACCTCTCAAACACCCCCCTGATCGCACACCCCCTCTTAAGACGGCGCCAGTATGGGCGCCGCGCCGTCCGGCAGGCCCAGGAGTCTGCGCGGCAGAAAGTCGCACCGCATGTCACCCAAGAGACGCCCTGGTCAATTTGTCATCAACCTCCCCCTGATGGATAATAGACCACTGCTGCCATTGGTGCCGCCCCTTGCGTCCGACCGGGCGTTACGGGAGATAATGGGTGTAACGAATGGACAGCGGCGTGCCGCCGCGATGAAACCACCGGACCGAACGGGTGACAGTGCCGTTATGATTCTCGATATCCTGGAATTTCCCGATCCGCGCCTGCGTAATGTGGCCAAGCCGGTAGAGGCGGTCACCGATGAAACGCGTCAGCTGATCGATGACATGTTCGAGACCATGTACGATGCGCCCGGCATCGGCCTGGCAGCGACACAGGTCAATGTTCACGAGCGGATCGTGGTCATGGATCTGTCCGACAACCACGACGAGCCACGGGTGTTCATCAACCCCGAAGTCGAGGTGCTCGACGGTGACTACCAGGAGATGCAGGAGGGCTGCCTGTCCGTGCCGGGCTTCTATGGCGAGGTCAGCCGCATCGATCATGTGATGATCCGGGCGCTGGACCGCAACGGTGAACCGTTTGAGGAAGAGGCCACCGGCCTGTTGGCCGTCTGTATCCAGCATGAGCTGGACCACCTTAACGGGCGCCTGTTTGTGGACTACCTTAGTCCGCTCAAGCGGAACCGGATTCGCAAGAAGCTTGAGAAGCTGCACAAGCAAAGCGCCTGACGGCTCGGCCGGACCGAGCGTGACAGGAACACCGGGGACCGGGTCAGAACGACCCGGTCTTTTTCATTGGCCGACCAGATAGAGACCGCCACACCGTGCGACTTGTTTTTGCCGGAACCCCCGACTTCGCTGCCTCCGCTCTTCAGTCCCTGATCGACGCCGGCCACGACATCGTAGGCGTCTATACCCAACCGGACCGGCCAGCCGGGCGTGGCCGGAAACTGCGACCGAGTCCCGTAAAGGAAACCGCGCTGGCTCATGACCTGCCGGTCTATCAGCCTGAAACACTGTGCGGCGATGAGGCGCGGGCTGAACTGGCCGCCATGGAACCGGAGGTCATGGTGGTGGCCGCCTATGGTCTGATCCTGCCGGCCAGCATTCTGGACATTCCCCTTTTTGGTTGCCTGAACATTCACGCCTCACTGCTGCCACGCTGGCGCGGTGCCGCTCCGATCCAGCGAGCCATTGCGGCCGGAGACCGGGAGAGTGGCATCACCATCATGCAGATGGACGAGGGGCTCGACACCGGCGATATGCTGCTGAAACGCGCCACGCCGATCCACGACGATGAGACCGGACAGAGCCTGCACGACCGACTGGCGGGTCTCGGCGGAGACGCCATCGTTGAGGCCCTGGAGCGACTCTCAAAAAGCCAGTTGCTGCCGGAGGAACAGGACGACAGCCTCGCCACCTACGCCCGTAAGCTCGATAAGAGCGAAGGGGCCCTGAACTGGCACCGACCGGCGTATGAGCTGGATCGGCTGGTTCGGGCCTTCACACCGTTCCCCGGTGCCTTCACGCACAGCGCCGGCGACCGGGTCCGCCTTCATGCGGTCGAACCGCTGTCACAACACAGTGACGCGGACCCGGGCACCGTCCTGAGACGCGAACGGGACGGCATCGATGTGGCCTGCGGCGAAGGCGCCCTGCGCCTGCAACAGGTGCAGTTGCCCGGCAGCCGGGCCCAGTCCGTCAGCGACCTGATCAACGGCGGCCGGGACTGCCTTCAGACGGGCGAGGTGCTGACCTAGTGGCGGCCCGGACCCAGCCCCTGCGTGTCGTGGCCGCTGAGGTGGTGACGGCGGTGCTTGACGGCCAGTCACTGGGTCAGGCCCTGCCGTCCGGCCAACAGCGGGTGGCCCCCTCTGACCAGAGCGCACTCCAGGCCCTGTCCTTTGGCAGTTGCCGCTGGTACCACCGGCTCAATGCGGAGCTGACACGCCGACTGCGCAAACCGCTGCGTCGAAAAGACCAGGTCATCCAGTCGCTGTTGATCGTTGCGCTGTTCCAGCTTCGGCACAGCCACCAGGCGGATCACGCCATCATCAACGAGACGGTGGAAGCCTGCCGGTCACTGGGTCGGCGACAGCTGGCGGGGCTGGTCAACGGCGTGCTGAGGGCCGCACAGCGGGACGGTGAACCCGCTCCCGACGCACCCGATGAGCGTCTCAGTCACCCGCTCTGGATGACCGACAAGCTCCGGCATAACTGGCCGGAGGACTGGGAGTCCCTCCTGACGGCCAACAACCAGCCACCGCCCATGACCCTGCGTGTCAACGCAAAGCGCACGGACCGTGAGGCCTACCTCGAAGAGCTGGCCCAGGCCGACATCCCGGCCCGGGCGACGCCTTTCGCGCCCTATGGCATTCAACTCGATCAGCCCTGTCCGGTGGATCGTCTCCCCGGATTTAACAACGGCAGGGCCAGCGTTCAGGATGAAGCGGCGCAACTGTGCACAACGCTTCTCGATCTCCAGCCCGGTCAGCGTGTGCTCGATGCCTGCGCCGCGCCGGGCGGGAAAACCGGCGCCATTCTCGAGCAGGGCCCCGACGACCTGAGCGTGACCGCCCTGGACGACAGTGCCGATCGCCTGCCGCGCATCCGGGAAAACCTTGACCGGCTCGGACTGTCGGCCAGACTGGCGGTAGCGGATGCGGGCGCCACGGACCAGTGGTGGGACGGCCAGCCGTTTGACCGCATCCTGCTGGATGCACCGTGTAGCGGCAGTGGCGTGATCCGCCGGCATCCGGACATCAAACTGTTGCGTCGGGAGGACGACATCAAGGCACTGGCGGAGGAGCAGCTGCGCCTGCTGAGTGCATTGTGGGACACGCTGGCCGTTGGTGGGCGTCTGGTTTATGCCACCTGCTCTGTATTCCCGCAGGAGAATCACCGTATAATCCAGCGGTTCCTCAGGCAGCAGCCGCAGGCGAGGCTGGTGCCGATTGATGCGCCCTGGGGGCGGGACACCGGTGACGGACACCAGTTGTTCCCGGGGGATGGCAGTCACGACGGTTTTTTCTATGCCTGTCTCGTTCGCTCCGACAGCAACCACAATCAGGCCGTAACGTCATGAAGATCATTATCCTCGGAGCCGGCCAGGTGGGCGGCACCCTGGCGGAGAACCTTGCCAACGAAGCCAACGACATCACCGTCATCGACCGCGACAGCACACGGCTGCGCGAACTCCAGGACCGGCTGGACATCCGCACGGTTCAGGGACGGGGGTCCTACCCGAGTGTGCTGCGCCAGGCCGGCGCCGAAGACGCGGACATGATGATCGCGGTGACCAACAGCGATGAAACCAACATGATGGCCTGCCAGGTCGCGTTCACCCTGTTCAAGACGCCCACCAAGATCAGCCGGGTACGCGCCAACGCCTATCTGGCCCGCAAAGAGCTGTTCTGTGATGCCGGTGTGCCGATCGACGTACTGATCAGCCCCGAACAGGTCGTGACCCGGCATATCACCCGCCTGATCGAGTATCCGGGGGCCCTGCAGGTACTGGAGTTCTCCAAAGGACTGGCCCGCCTGGTGGCGATCGAGGCGACCAAAGGCGGACCGCTGGTGGGGCACGAGCTGTCGTACCTGCGCAGTCACATGCCCAAGATCGATACCCGGGTGGCCGCCATCTTCCGGCGCGACCGGCCCATCATTCCCCAGGGCGACACCGTGATCGAGGAGGGCGATGAGGTGTTTTTCATCGCCGGGGCAGACCACATCCGGTCCGTGATGAGCGAGCTCCAGCCGCTCGAGAAACGCTACAAGCGCATCTTTATCTGCGGTGGCGGGAACATTGGCCAACGCCTGGCCCACAACCTCGAGAACCGGTATCAGGTGAAGCTGATCGAACGCGACCGGGACCGCTGCATCATGCTCTCGGAAAGCCTGAGAAAGACCATCGTCCTGCAGGGCAATGCCGCCAACAAGGATCTGCTGCTGGAAGAGAACATCGAGGGCACGGACGTCTTCTGCGCCGTCACGAACGACGATGAGGCCAACATCATGGCCTCGCTGCTGGCCAAACGGCTCGGCGTGCGCAAGGTGCTGACACTGATCAACAACCCCGACTATGTGGACCTGATCCAGGGCGGGGAGATCGACGTGGCCATCTCGCCCCAGCAAACCACCATCGGCAGCCTGCTTACTCATGTGCGGCGGGGCGATGTCGTCAACGTCCATGCCCTGCGTCGCGGGGCGGCGGAAGCCATCGAGGCGATTGCCCACGGCGACCACCGCTCATCCAAGGTCGTCGGCAAGCGACTGGATGAGATCTCACTGCCACAGGGCACGACCATCGGCGCCATTGTGCGCCATAACGAGGTGCTGATCGCCCACGATCACCTACGCATCCAACCGGACGATCACGTCATCCTGTTTCTGGTGGACAAGTCCCGGATCGGTGAGGTGGAGCGGCTGTTCCAGGTGGGGCTGACCTTTTTCTGAACCCAGGCGACGGATACTGACGAACCATGCGGACTCCGGTCATCCTGAAAATTCTCGGTATCCTGATGATGCTGTTCAGCATCACCATGCTGCCGCCGCTGGGCATCTCCCTGCTCTACGAGGATGGACAGTGGACCCGGTTTGCCAATGGCATGGCCATTATCGCCATCGGGGGGCTGCTGATCTGGGCCCCGTTCCGCCGAATCCGTGGCGATCTGCGTGTGCGTGACGGGTTTGTTGTCACCACCCTGTTCTGGGTGGTTCTGAGTGTCGCCGGTTCGGTCCCGCTCTACCTCAGTGGCAATCCGCCCCATACCTTTATTGATGCATTGTTTGAAGCGGTCTCCGGCCTGACGACAACCGGCTCGACGGTCATCACCGGTATCGATGATCTGCCCAAATCGATCCTCTGGTATCGCCAACAGCTGCAATGGCTCGGCGGCATGGGGATCATCGTGCTGGCGGTTGCGATCCTTCCAATGCTGGGGATTGGGGGGATGCAGCTCTACCGTGCGGAAGTCCCCGGTCCGGTCAAGGATAACAAGCTGACGCCGCGTATCGCCGAAACCGCCAAGGCGCTCTGGTACATCTACGTTCTTCTCACCGGTGTCTGCGCGGTCGCCTACTGGCTGGCGGGGATGACCTGGTTCGATGCCATTGGCCACAGTTTTTCCACCATCGCCATCGGTGGGTTCTCCACCCACGACGCCAGTATCGGCTACTTCAACAGTGCCGCTATCGAGATGATCGCGGTGGTCTTCATGCTCCTCAGCGGTGCGAACTATGCGCTGCATTTCATGGCCTGGCGCCAGCGCAATCTGGCCCTGTACCTGGCCGACTCGGAGTTCAAGTTCTACATCTCTGCGCTGGCCATTATCTCAACGATTACCATCACGACGCTGATCGCAACCGAGACACTGGGTCCGTTCGAGGCCATCACGCAAGGGCTGTTCGAGGTCGTGTCGCTGGCCACCACGACCGGCTTCGGAACGGCGGATTTCTCCGTCTGGCCTCTCATGCTGCCGTTCATGCTGTTTACCATGTCGTTCATGGGCGGCTGCGCCGCCTCGACCGGCGGCGGCATCAAGGTCGTGCGGATCCTGCTGATCTTCCGCCAGGGCGCCCGGGAGATGAAGCGCCTGCTGCACCCCAACGCCGTTATGCCGGTCAAGCTGGGTAATCGCCCCGTGTCGGACCGGGTCCTGCAGGCCGTCTGGGGCTTTTTCTCGGTCTACATGTTCATGTTTCTCATCATGCTGGTGATCCTGCAGGCGACCGGACTGGATCAGGTCACCGCCTGGACAGCGGTCGGCGCCACCATCAACAACCTCGGCCCCGGCCTGGGCGAGGTGGCCTATCACTATGGCGACATCCCCGATCTGGCCAAATGGGTACTGTGTTTCGCCATGCTGCTGGGACGGCTGGAAGTCTTCACCCTGCTCCTGCTGTTCACCCCCGCCTTCTGGCGTCGCTGACAACGAGACCCAGGGCACGGCGTCACCGTCGAAAAACCACGGCCGGGCGCGTATAATCCCCGCATTTCACTGTACCCGGACGATCAACGTCCGGGCCCCTTTCGAACCATCAGCAGGCAGACCGTTATGACCGACCAGGCCAACACGGACCTCAAGACCTTTCAGGGCCTGATCCTGGCCCTGCAGCAATTCTGGGCCGAGCGGGGCTGCGTGGTGCAGCAACCGCTGGATATGGAGGTCGGGGCCGGGACTTTTCACCCGTCCACCTTCCTGCGCGCCATTGGCCCGGAGACCTGGAACGCGGCTTACGTTCAGCCCAGTCGCCGGCCCACCGATGGGCGCTACGGCGAAAACCCCAACAGGCTACAGCACTACTACCAGTTCCAGGTGGTTCTCAAACCCTCGCCGGACGATATTCAGGAGCAGTATCTGGATTCGCTGCGTGCGCTGGGTCTGGATCCGCTGGTCCACGACATCCGTTTTGTCGAGGATAACTGGGAATCCCCGACACTCGGGGCCTGGGGCCTGGGCTGGGAAATCTGGCTCAATGGCATGGAAATCACCCAGTTCACCTATTTCCAGCAGGTGGGCGGTCTTGAGTGCTACCCGGTCACCGGTGAGCTGACCTATGGTCTGGAGCGAATCGCCATGTACCTGCAGGGTGTGGACAGCGTCTACGACCTGGTCTGGACTGAGGGGCCCGATGGTGTTGTGACCTACGGCGATGTTTTTCACCAGAACGAAGTGGAGATGTCCAGGTATAACTTCGAGCAGGCCGACACCGAGTTCCTGTTTCACAGCTTCGACGTCCACGAACGCGAGAGCCAGCGACTGATTGACGCGGACCTGGCCCTTCCAGCGTATGAGCAGGTCCTCAAGGCTTCCCACACTTTCAATCTACTGGACGCCCGGCACGCTATCTCCGTGACCGAGCGACAGCGTTTCATCCTCCGGGTCCGTACCCTGGCGCGTGCGGTCGCGCGCGCCTACTTCGACAGCCGGAAGGCGTTGGGCTTCCCCATGGCTCCCGCCGCACTGCGCGATGAAATGCTGGCCGAGGCGGACAAAGAGGACGCATGACCATGGCATCACAGGATTTTCTCGTTGAAATCGGTACCGAGGAGCTGCCACCGAAAGCCCTCAAGTCGTTGTCAGATGCCTTTGCCAGGGGCCTGGAAAACGCCATGGGTGACGCCGGCCTGGAGTCCACCGGTGTGCAGGCATTTGCGGCCCCGCGGCGGTTGGCAGTCCGGGTGACCGGCCTCGCCGATGCCCAGCCGGACAAGGCCATCGAAAAGCGCGGTCCGGCGGTCAAGGCCGCTTTTGACGACGACGGTAACCCGACCCGGGCACTGACCGGTTTCGCCGGTTCGGTCGGCGTCAGTCCGGACCAGCTCGACACCATGGAAACCGACAAGGGCGCCTGGGTCGTCTATCGCTCCGTCGAGCAGGGTCGCCCGACGGCGGAGCTGCTGCCGGGGATGGTCGAGCAAGCCCTGAATCAGCTGCCGATTCCCAAGCGCATGCGCTGGGGCGCCCACAAGGCCGAGTTCGTACGGCCGATTCACTGGGTGGTTCTGCTGTTCGGCAGCAAGGTGATCGACACCGAGATCATGGGCATTACCACCGGGAACGAAACCCGGGGGCATCGCTTCCATTGCCCGAGCCCCCTGATCATCCCCACGCCGGACGCCTACGAGGTGGTGCTCAAGGAAGAAGGCTATGTATTGGCGGATTTTGCCGAGCGGCGCGAACGCATCCGCAAGGGCGTGATCACTCTGGCCCGGGAGCAGGGGGGCGGGGAAGCCGTCATCGGTGACGATCTGCTCGATGAGGTCACCGCGCTGAACGAGTGGCCGGTTCCCCTGCTGGGACGGTTCGAGGAACGTTTCCTCGATGTGCCGGCCGAAGCACTGATTTCCTCGATGGAGGAGCATCAGAAGTACTTCCATGTGGTCGATGACCAGGGCACCATCAAACCACTGTTCGTGACGGTGGCCAATCTGGAAAGCGCCGATCCCCAGCAGGTGATCAGCGGAAACGAAAAGGTGATTCGCCCCCGCCTGGCGGACGCGGCCTTCTTCTACGATACCGATCGCAAGCGCACGCTGGAGAGCCGGATCGACGAACTCAAGCCGATTGTCTTCCAGGAGAAGCTCGGCAGCATTCATGACAAATCTGTTCGGGTCGCGGCACTGGCCCGCCGGATCGCGGAGGCCATCGGCAGTGATGCGCCGCTGTCAGAGAGGGCGGCCATGCTGGCCAAGACCGATCTGGTCACCGAGATGGTCCTGGAGTTCAGCGATCTGCAGGGCATCATGGGTGAGTACTACGCACACCATGACGGCGAGCCGGATGAAGTGGCGAAAGCCCTGAACGAGCAGTACATGCCCCGGTTCGCCGGCGATGATCTGCCGACGACCAACACCGGCTGCGCCCTGGCCCTGGCGGACCGCATTGATTCGTTGGTGGGTCTGTTTGGCATCAACCAGCCGCCGTCCGGCACCCGTGATCCGTTTGGCCTGCGTCGGGCCGCGCTGGGCGTACTGCGGATCATCGTCGAGCACCGCCTGTCGCTGGACTTGACCGACTGCTGCCAGTGGGCCGCTGAGCAGTTCACCAGCCTCACTGAGAGCGACCCGGTGACGCCCGTCGTCGACTACATGCTGGAACGCTTCCGGGCCCACTATGAAGAGCAGGGCGTCGGCGCCGAAGTCTTCCTGTCCGTACAGGCACGTCGGCCGACCGGCCCGCTGGATTTCGACCGCCGCGTCCATGCCGTCGAGGCGTTCCGGCAATTACCGGAAGCCAAGGCACTGGCTGCGGCCAACAAACGGGTCTCCAACATCCTCATCAAGCAGGGCGGCGACGACATCGGCGAGTCTGTTGACCGGACGCTGCTGGAAGAGGGCGCGGAGACGGCGCTGGCCGACGCGGTGGACACCCAGGCTGAGAAGACGGCTGCACTGTTCGCCGATGGCGAGTACGAACCCGCGCTCGCCTCACTGGCCAGCCTGCGGGAGACGGTGGACAACTTCTTTGAGGACGTCATGGTTATGGCCGACGACGAAGGCGTCCGCCGCAACCGTTTGGCACTGCTGAACCGCCTCCGAAACCTGTTCCTGCAGGTGGCGGATATCTCGTTGTTGCCGACGGGGTAGGCCATGCTGGTCATCCTCGACCGGGACGGGGTCATCAATCGTTACGAGGGTGAGTACATCTGCTCACCCGATGACTGGGACCCCCTGCCCGGCAGCATCGAGGCCATTGCCCGGCTATGCGGCGCCGGACATCGCATCGCGGTCGCCACGAATCAGTCCGGTATCGCACGGGGTCTCTACAATGATGCGACGCTTGCTGCCATGCATGACCGGCTCTGCAAGCTCGTCAACGAGGCCGGGGGACGGATTGATGCCATCCAGTATTGCCCGCACCACCCCGATGACGGCTGTGACTGTCGTAAGCCGGCCACCGGCCTGTTGCGTGCCATCCAGCTCGAACTGGGTCTGGACAGCCTCAGCAATGCCATCATGGTGGGGGACAGCGACAAGGACCTGGAAGCCGGTTTTCGTGCCGGGTGCGGCACACTGGGGTTGGTCCGGACGGGCAACGGCCTCAACACCGAGCGCCATCTGAGTGCCAGCCAATCGCCTTACGATGACCGTCTGATCGTGGCCGATAATCTGTCCGCACTGGTGGATCGTATTCTGAAACGTCCATAAAATGAGGCGCTTATCGCTGAACGATGGATTGCCTGACGGGGCTGGCAATTTACAGTGATTTCCGTATAATACGCCCCGAAATCGGCGTGTGGCGCAGTCTGGTAGCGCACTTCCTTCGGGAGGAAGGGGTCGCAGGTTCAAGTCCTGCCACGCCGACCATTTCTCTCTTCATTATCTCTCCGCATCACTGGCGTCCGACAGGCATCCAACCCCGACTGAGGCTGCTATCGCAGCTGGATACAAAACCCCTTTGCGTCATAACGCATCGTTACTGAAGAATTCCGACGTCTGGCCGATCACTTTTTATACAGCCTCCAACACGTCGGTCGATCATGATTACCGCCAGCCAGATCAATCTGTCGCAATCCGGACAACAACAGTCCTCGGTCCTTGATGCCCGTCAGATCCGTGTTCAGAACCGAAGCGGTGGCACTGCAGCTCCCGGCGAGGGACGAGAGCTGGTGCTTTCACGTGAGGCCCGTTATCGCTACCAGGCGCAGGATCAGCTCGCCTATGCCAGCGCCGGACGCGTTCAGGGTCAGGACGGGAGCCAATCCCAGTGGGCAAGCGCTGCCGTTGCCCAGCGCACCAGCGACGTGTTGCTCGAAGGGCGATCCGCCCTGCAGGTGGGACGTTCGGCCCTCGGAGACGGACCCGGTGTCGGCACCGGTGGCTCCGCCCGCCTTGAGGCCAGCCGCTATACCTTCGTGTCCCAGTCTGAAAGCCGGCAGATCGCGGCATCCGGCCAGCTTGAGCTGGCCACCGGCGAAACTGTCGGCTTCAGCATCGCACTCAGCCAGCAACAGACACGGCAGTATGAAGTCAGCGAAAGCGTTCGGATCGAAGAACGTGCCATGACCGATCCGCTGGTGATCAATTTCGGTTCACCGTCCGCCCAACTCCGGGACACCGTCTTTGAGTTTGATCTCGATGGTGACGGTGAGAAGAGTGAGTTCGCGACCCTGGGCCCGGGCAGCGGTTATCTGGTGCTGGACCGTAATGGCAATGAACAGGTTGATGAGGGTCGCGAACTCTTCGGACCCGCCTCCGGATCGGGCTTTTCGGAACTGGCGGCGCTGGATGAGGACGGCAATCGGTGGGTGGACGCCAATGATCCGGTGTTCGATCAACTGCAGGTCATGGTCCAGAGTGCCGACGGCGCTCAGGAGCTCCGCTCGCTCAAGGAAGTGGGCGTGCAGGCGTTGTATGCCGGCAGCGTATCCGATCAGTACACGCTGACAAGCGCCCAAGGTGTGCCGTTGGGCGAGATCAAGGCCACCGGACTCTATTTGTCGGAGAACGGTACCGTACGGACGATGGAGGAATTGGACCTGGCCCGTCAGAACGAGGCGTCGGCGCCTCCACAGACGGAGGTGCTCGCAAGAGGAGACGACCGCCTTGGTGGTGGCGACACGCGGCCAGTGGACGACGCCCGCATCCAGAGTATCCGCGAAGCCCTGGAAAAGCTCCAGACCATCCGTGAGCGGCAGGAGGCGTTTATAGAGGAGCAGAGCAGGACAGCCGAGTCCGATTCTCCGATGGACCGCTTCATGAACCAGGTGGATCGCCTACGTCGGGAACTGCTGGAAGAGCAGCAGCGTAAGCGAACGGCCGCCGAGCAGTACCAGACCACGGAACAAACCACTAGGTAAGCTTCCCGGCTTCCCCGCTTTCCTGACATAATGATGGTCGAATTGGGCGGATGGTGTCCGCCCGCCTGGATCGCGCACCCTGTCAGACATCCGACCATCATGACGCAAACAGCACAAGACGTTCGTTCGCAGCAGGAAGGTCAGCATCCCTGGCTCGATCTGCTGGTCAGTATCGTGATTCCCTCCATCATTTTGATGAAATTTTCCGGCGATGACTGGCTGGGTTCCGCTCCGGCGCTCGTGGTAGCACTGGCGTTCCCGCTGGGGTGGGGTGTGTACGAGTTTATCCGGTACGGTAAACGCAACTTTATTGCGGTGTTGGGCCTGATCAGCGTCGCGCTGACCGGCGGTATCGGGCTGCTGGAGTTGGATGCCGAATGGCTGGCCATCAAAGAGGCGGCCGTTCCGGCGATTATCGGGCTTGCCGTGCTGGTCTCAACCTTCACGCCCTACCCGTTGATCCGGACCCTGCTATACAACCCGCGGGTTCTCAATGTCGAAAAGATTCAGCGGGCGCTGGCCGAGCACCGATCCGAGGCAATCTTTGAACAACGGCTGAACCGGGCCAGCTATTATTTCGCCGGCACCTTTCTGTTTTCATCCTTCATGAACTATGTCCTAGCGCGCTGGATCGTCACCAGTCCGTCCGGGACCCCGGCGTTCAACGAAGAGCTGGGTCAGATGACGCTGTTGAGTTACCCAGTCATCGCCATTCCCTCAATGGTGATGATGATGGCGATCTTCTGGTATCTGTGGCGCTCGATCCGCGCGCTGACGGGGTATACGCTGGAAGAGGTATTGTCGCTGGCAATCGCGCCAGACAACCACTCATCGGAGGAGCAGTCCTGACCGAAGTCGTGTCCTTCAACAGAAGCTCATCGTTTATCAACGGGACGGTGCAGCACGATCGCGAGGCCACTGGCATTGGTTTGGTTGTTCGAAACCGTGGCGCGACACGATGATCAACATAATCGGGCGCTGCTGAAGAGCGCGAAAGCACCCGCATAAGATTCGTCGCTTCCCGGTACGTTCCTGTCGGCTGGCCGCCTGTTCATACGGAAGACTTGACGGTCGTCTCCGAGGTTGGAGACATCGGCCACAGGTGCGGCACTATGAACACGACGATCGGCCTTTGACGTTCCCTGTTCATGCGAATCGGCGATGAACCACAAAAAAGGGGCACCGCTCAGTGCCCCTTTTAAATGGTCGGCTCCCCGTCCGTTTTGTACTCGGTGAGTCACCAGCGGACCGGAGAGCACTAGACGTCAAGATTGGTGACTTCGAGTGCGTTGGTCTGGATGAAGTTGCGCCGTGGCTCCACCTCATCGCCCATCAGAGTTGTGAAGATCTGGTCGGCGGCGATGGCATCCTCAATGGTCACCTTCATCATTCGACGGGTTTCGGGATCCATGGTGGTTTCCCAGAGCTGCTCTGGGTTCATTTCGCCAAGGCCCTTGTAACGCTGGATATTGAGACCCCGCTGAGCCTCTTTCATCAGCCAGTTCAGCCCCCCCTCAAAGGAGAGGACCTGTTGTTTGCGCTCGCCGCGCTGAATGTAGGCGCCATCCTCAAGCAGGCCATCCAGTTTGCGACCCAGCGCGGCAATGGCCGAGTAGGAGGGTGACTCGAAGAACTCATGGCTGAAGGTATGGCTGTAAGGGATGCCGTGGATGTAGACGTCCACTTTCGGGAGGTACAGGTGTCGCTCTGTGTCTTCGGCAACGGAGAACTCATACTTGGTCCCCGTACGGGTATCCAGATCCAACCCTTCCGCCAGTCGATCAACCCAACGAGTGACCGCATCCCGGTCCGTGAGATCGTCGGCTGACAGGGTGGTGTTGTCGATCATCTGCTGGAGCACCTTGGCCGGATAGGCGCGGGACAGACGCTCGATCATCGCCTGAACACTTTGGTATTCCTTCACCAGCGACTCCAGAGCGGATTCGGCGATCGGCGGCGCTTCCGGGTTGACGTAGAACTGCGCGCCTTCCAGTGCCGTCTGGGTCAGGTAGGCTTCCCGGGCTTTCTCGTCCTTCAGGTACTGTTCCTGCTTGCCGCGCTTGACCTTGTACAGCGGTGGCATGGCGATATAGACATGGCCCCGCTCAATAATTTCCCGCATCTGACGGAAGAGGAACGTCAGCATCAGCGTCCGGATGTGGGAGCCGTCGACGTCCGCATCCGTCATGATAATGATGGAGTGATAGCGCAGTTTCTCCGGATCGAATTCCTCTCGACCGATCCCGGTACCCAGGGCTGTGATCAGCGTACCGACTTCCACGGATGAGAGCATCTTATCGAATCGGGCTTTTTCGACGTTCAGGATTTTCCCTTTGAGCGGCAGTATGGCCTGGGTTTTCCGGTCCCGGCCCTGCTTGGCGCTGCCGCCGGCCGAGTCACCCTCCACCACGAACAGCTCTGACAGGGCGGGGTCTTTTTCCTGGCAGTCGGCGAGCTTACCGGGCAGTCCGGCAATGTCCAGGGCCCCTTTGCGTCGGGTCATTTCCCGGGCCTTGCGGGCCGCTTCCCGCGCCTTGGCGGCGTCCAGCATCTTGTTGACCACCTGCTTGGCCTCGTTGGGCTGTTCCTGAAGGAAGTCACTGAAGTGCTGATAGAGCTCCTGCTCCACCGCGGTTTTCACCTCGGAGGACACGAGTTTGTCCTTGGTCTGGGACGAGAACTTGGGGTCCGGCACCTTCACGCTGATGATGGCAGTAAGCCCCTCACGGGCATCATCGCCGGAGGTGGCGACTTTGGCCTTTTTCCCGAGACCTTCCTGCTCGATGTAGTTGTTGAGTGAGCGGGTGAGGGAGGCACGGAAACCGGCCATATGGGTGCCGCCATCACGCTGGGGAATGTTGTTGGTAAAGGTGAAGATGTTTTCCTGGAAGGCGTCGTTCCACTGCATGGCCACTTCCACGGTGATGCCATCCTCACGGTCCTTCACGAAATGAAAGACGCGATTGATTGGCGTTTTGTTCTGATTGAGGTGTTCGACAAACGCCCGTAGGCCTCCTTCATATTCAAACACCTCTTCCTTCCCACTGCGCTCATCCTGCAGTCGGATACGAACGCCGCTGTTCAGGAACGCCAGCTCCCGGAGTCGCTTGGCCAACAGGTCGTAGTGGAATGCGATACTGGTGAAGGTTTCCGGGGAGGGGATGAAGTGCACCTCAGTGCCGCTGCGGTCCGTTTCGCCCTTGCGCTCGAGCGGGGTATCCGGAACGCCATCGTGGTATGTCTGCTCCCAGACCACGCCTTCTTTACGAATCGTCAGGCGCAGCTGGGCGGACAGGGCGTTCACCACCGACACCCCGACACCGTGCAGACCGCCCGAAACCTTATAGCTGTTGTCGTCAAACTTACCGCCGGCGTGAAGTACGGTCATGATGACCTCGGCTGCCGAGACGCCTTCCTCTTCATGCAGATCCACGGGGATGCCCCGGCCATTGTCACGGACTGTTATGGACTCATCGGGGTGGATCACGACGCCGATCTCCGAACAGTAACCCGCCAGGGCTTCATCAATGGAGTTGTCCACCAACTCGAACACCATGTGGTGAAGACCGGTCCCGTCGTCCGTGTCACCGATGTACATGCCCGGGCGTTTGCGGACGGCATCCAGCCCCTTGAGGACCTTGATACTGGAGGAATCGTAGTTCGCCGTTGTCATTGAGACGCTCCTGAAGCGTGGTCTTATTCTTCCGTCAACTTGCCATGTTCCACGTGGAACACTTTGAAGTCCGGTCTCGCATCCCCCCAGAGTTGTTCCGGGCGGGGAGGCTCGATGGAGGTGATGAACGCCTGGCTCCCCAGATCGCGAATCCGCGAAGCCAACAGCGCCCGATTGGACTCATCAAGCTCTGCATTGATGTCGTCGAGCAGAAAGATGCATTGAGTGCCCTTTTCACACAGCAACCGTGCCTGGGCCAGCTTCATCAACACAACGAGCGTTTTCTGCTGGCCCCGGGACAGGGTTTCCGACACCGGTCGACCTGCCAGCCGTAGCCGAATGTCGGCCCGGTTCGGACCATACTGGGTATGACCGACGCGGTGTTCCTGATCCCGGTGATTCCGAAGAACGTCACCAAGATCCGTTTTTCGATCCCAGCCCCGGAAAAAATCGAACCCGATGGATTCGGCCCAGGGCAGGTTCGCTTCCCCGATCAGCGACTGTAGGCAGGGCAGGAACTGCTCAAATACCCGGCTCCGGGTCGCGGTGACACGTTCGGCCAGCTCGACATACTGTTGGTCCCAGAGCCTGAGTAGCGACTCGTCCATTCTATCATTTCTCAATAATTTATTGCGCTGGGAAACGACTCGTTGCAGACGCTGCCAGTCCGACGCAAAACCATGTTCCACGTGGAACACCAACCAGTCGAGAAACTGACGTCGACGCCCAGGTCCACCGGCCACAATCTCAAAAGTGCCAGGATCGATCACCGATACAGGGAGATATTGCGCCACCGTAGACAGCTGCCGAACCGACTCCCCATCCACCCGAAGGCGTGTCTCTCGCTCCGTCGTGTTGCGCGAATACCCAATGCGGTGCGACTCCTCTCGAGCCTCGTCGGCGGCCGGGAGTGTGACCTCGCCAAACACCGTCAGCGCGGCCTCACCGTGTTGCACCACGGCATCGTGTCGATTCACACGAAAAGACCGGCCCAGCCCCAGGTATCCGACCGCTTCCAGGAAGCTGCTTTTCCCACTGCCATTCTCTCCGTAGATCAGGTTAACGGACGGGGACAGACGGAGAGACTGCGGGGCAAGGTTGCGGAAATGCTGAGTCTGGAGTCGGATCAGTGCCATGATCGGCAGGCTACCGGGTGGGAAGGAACAGGGAGATCGAGACCGACGCCCCGATTGACGCGGCGCCGGTCCTTAAGGATTAAGGGAGTGCTGATCAAATCAGTGCAGCATCGTCAGCCGCTCGTCCATGAACATGTCCATCTCCGGCGCCAGGATATGGACGTACCGGTCAAAGTACAGGAACTGTTTAATCAGCAACGCGAACTCACGAGGGAAGTGAAGGCCGTGACACTCACCAATCTGCACCATCTCCATGAGAATGTTGTTCACCTCGTCTTCCGCCTCTTCACCGGGGTAGGGCGTATCCGGCACCATCCGGTCCATGCGTTGGTACAGGCCCCGCAGATCATCCGCCAAGTGATTCACGTCCACCGTCTCGTGGGTCACACCAATGCGGACCATGGCATCGGCCACCCCTTCAAAATGCCCGACCATCACCGCCGAGATGAAATCGGATACCGCCTGCCAGGTGTCCGGTGCGATGCGACCGACAATGCCAAAGTCAATGAAGCCGACCCGGCCGTCATTCAACACCATCAGGTTCCCGGCATGCACATCGGCGTGAAAGAACTCGCACTGGGTCAGACTGGCAAACCATGTGTTCATGGCGGTCACCAGCGTGCGCTCGGGATCGTCCGTGACCGTTCGGATGCTCTCAAGATCCGTCAGTGGAACACCATGGAACCGCTCCATCGTCAACACGCGCCGGGTACTGGCAGCATCAAACACCCGCGGGACGGTGGCGTCTTCGTTGTGGTTGTCCTGTAGAAAATGACGAAACGTCTTGAGGTTATTGGCTTCCTGAATGAAATCGCACTCTTCCATCATCGTACGCTGAATTTCCTGCACAATGCCGGACATGGACGTCCACGACAGCTTCGGTGCGAGCGTCTCGATGATGCGAGCCGAGACATAGAGGAAGTTGAGATCCGTCAACAGGATGGTCTCAACGCCCGGTTTCTGAATCTTGATCACCACGTCTTCGCCGGTGACCAGCTTTGCCGCGTGTACCTGGGCAATGGACGCCGACGCCAGCGGGACGGGATCGATCTCCGAATAGACACTCTCCAGCGGCCGCTTGAGCTCTTCGCGAAGGATCCGTTTCATCACGCTGAAAGGCAGCGACGGCGTCTGGTCCAGGCAGTGCTGGAATTCCTCAACGTAAGCGGCGGGGAAAAACGTGGGCGAGCTGGCAATGAACTGACCCAGCTTGATGTAGGTCGCGCCCAGCTCTTCGAAAGTCTGTCGGAGAAGCCGCGGCGCGGGGGGGCGATTGCCGCGCAGCCAGTTCACCCCAGTCCGGCCCAGTACGGTCAGCGTCTGGCCAATCCGGACGGCGCCTTTGACCCCGTCGCCCAGCCAGCTCATCGGTCCCTGTTTGATGACAGTCGGTGTACCGGCCATATCAATGCCTCTCCTGTTGTGGTTACCACACTGCGTCTACCGGCGTCGGGTCCGGCGTGTTTTCATCACCCGAACCGCCCGCTCAGTCGCTATGCAGATTACAGCCTCATGGGCATGACGACATAGAGACTTTTCTCGTCATGTTGGGCCTGCATGAGCGCACTGCTGTTGGCATCCGACAGGGTCATCAACACCTGGTCTTCATCCACTGCATTGAGGACGTCCACGAGGTAGCCCACATTGAACCCAATCTGCAGTTCCTCCCCGTCGTAATCGACTGACAGGGCATCTTCCGCCTGTTCCTGATCGGGGTTGTTGGCAAAAATCTGCAGTTGCCCCGGCGTCAGATTCAGACGGACACCGCGAATGTTTTCGTGCGAGAGAATGCCGGCGCGTTGCAGCGTGTTCTTGAGCGTGGCCCGGTCCGCGACCATCTGTTTATCGCCACCCCGGGGAATCACCCGGTTATAGTCCGGGAAGCGCCCTTCAATCAGCTTGGAAGTGAACGTGTACGCACCGGCCGTCACCCGCAGGTGGTTATCGCCAAATACCAGCGTGGCCGGGGTTGCCACATCATCGAGCAACCGCACCAGCTCCATGACCCCCTTGCGCGGGACGATCAACTGCCGGGGTTCCTCGATCCCCGTCGCCATGTCCAGCCCCGACAGCGCCAGTCGGTGACCATCGGTGGCAACCGCCCGCAGATTGTCAGGACTCACTTCCAGCAGCAGCCCGTTGAGGTAATACCGCACGTCCTGTTGCGCCATGGCAAAGCCGGTCGCCTCCAGCATGTGGCGAACGTCTTTCTGTGGAATCTCAAGACGGAAGCTTTCCGCGTCTTCTTCCACATTGGGGAAATGTTCCGCCGGTAAGGTCGACAGCGTGAAATGGCTGGCGCCACTGCGCAGATGGAGACGATCCCCCTCCAGAGCCAGCTCAATCGGCGCCTCTTCCCCAAGCGCGCGACAGATGTCTGACAGCTTACGGGCCGGCACCGTGATCCGGCCGGGCTGGTCCACATGCACCGGCTGAATACGCCCCACCAGCTCCACTTCCATATTGGTTCCAGTCAGCGTCAGACTGTCGTCGTCGGCCACCAGCAGCACGTTGGACAGCACAGGCATGGTCTGTTTCCGCTCCACCACACCGGTGATGGACTGTAACGGAGCAAGGAGGGATTCTCGGCTGATCGTCAGTTTCATGGCGTCGTCGGTATCGAAATCCTGGCAATGTATGAACGCGGTTGGTCAGGTGGTCAGCAACCGCATGAAGTTCTGGTAGTCTTCGCGAATATTGGCGTCTGATTCCTGCAACTCATTGATTTTCTTACAGGCGTGCAGAACCGTCGTGTGGTCACGGCCACCGAACGCATCGCCAATCTCTGGCAGACTGTGATTGGTCAGTTCCTTGGCCAGCGCCATGGCCATCTGCCGGGGACGGGTCACCGTACGGGTCCGCCGTTTGGACAGAATATCGGCCACTTTAATTTTGTAGTACTCTGCCACGGTCCGTTGAATATTGTCGATGCTGACCTGCTTCTCGTGCAGCGCAAGCAGGTCCTTGAGACTCTCACGGATGAACGGTGGCGTAATCTCCTGGCCCGTGAAGTGCGCATTGGCGATGACCAGACGCAGCGCCCCTTCCAGTTCCCGAACGTTGGAACGGATCTTCTGCGCAATAAAAAAGGCGGCCTCACTGCTCAGACGGACACCACCCTGTTCCGCCTTCTTCATCAGAATCGCCACCCGGGTTTCCAGCTCCGGCGGCTCCACCATCACCGTCAGCCCCCAGCCAAAACGGGACTTGAGCCGTTCTTCCATATCGGTGATTTCTTTCGGGAACCGATCGCAGGTCACAATCACCTGTTGCCCGCCTTCCAGCAACGCATTAAAGGTGTGGAAAAACTCCTCCTGAGACCGTTCCTTCCGGGCGAAGAACTGGATATCGTCGATCAACAGAGCGTCCACCGATCGGTAGTAACGCTTGAACTCATTGATCGCATTCAGCTGCAATGCCTTCACCATGTCCGCCACGAACCGCTCGGACCGGAGGTAGGCCACCCGCGCTCTCGGATTCCGGCGCACGATCTCGTTGCCTACGGCGTGCATCAGGTGCGTCTTGCCCAACCCGACCCCGCCATACAGAAACAGCGGGTTGTAAGCGCCCCCGGGATTCTCCGCCACCTGCATGGATGCCGCGCGCGCCAACTGGTTGGATTTGCCTTCCACGAACGTGCCGAAGGTGAACCCATCATTGAGGTTGCTCTGGTGCTTAATGCCGCCCTCAACCTGGATGTCGCGTCCGGTGTCCCGACCGCTACTCGCCGTCTCCGGTGTCCGAACCGGCGCGACGGTCGCCGCCACCCCTTTTTCTTCCTCCGTGACGCGCTCCTGCCCCACCGCTTCTTCAGCCGGCTCACTACGCGGCACCGAGGGTGCTTCCGACCCATTCCGCGATGTCGGGGCGGAGCCCACCCGCATGGTCACCCGCGGCGCCTGACCGCCAGCAAGGTCGCGAATCACTTCCTGGATCCGATCCAGATACTTCTGGTTCACCCAATCCATCACGAACCGGTTGGGCGCGAACAGGGTCAGTTGCTCCTCCGCATCATCGGACTGGAGCGGCCGAAGCCAGGTATTGAACTGCTGAGCCGGAAACTCATCCCGCAACACATCCAGACACTGGTGCCAGATCGACTCGGCCACGCCAAACGCCTCCACAGATTCCATTCACAACGACACGCCCCGCAGTCACTCACAACGAGCCCACGACGGAAGCAGCGTCTCTACCGGGAAAAGGCCTCAGTCTACCGAGCCGGCGGGATGAACAAAAGCCCTAAAATAACCGCGATAAACAGCTTGTGGATAACTATTTTATGTCAAAACAGATTTTTATGAAGTTGCCGACAGGCTTGTGAACAGAAAATCCGTTTCTGTTATTTATCCACACCCCCTTGCTGACAACCGGGGGGTAACCTTGTACACAACCCCTTTACGACACACTGAATAAACCGACCTCTGCCTGATGGTCCGACTTATTCCCATTTCATACCCCCGGTCTTCCCGATCCTTCCCACGCCCTATCCAGCCCTTTTTTCACCGCCCCAAACGATTGCCTCCCAATGCCTGCAACGAGTTATCCACCGCCTGAGCCGTCCCTAACAGTAATAACAGTAACTCTCATTCATTGATTTAAAGACTGGTTACTACAGTAACTGCTCCAATCTCTGGCGAATCGCGGTCATTACGGTTTCCGCGGAGACTCGCGGATTGAAACGATCCCCGAAATTGTCTAGAATCCCCGCCCTATTTCCGTGGTTCACGGTCCGGCTTCGGGCCGACATCCAAACAACGTGAGATCTGCATCATGAAAAGAACGTTTCAGCCCAGTGTCCTCAAGCGTAAGCGCGCTCACGGCTTCCGTGCCCGCATGGCCACAGCCAACGGACGCAAGGTCATTGCCCGTCGTCGGGCCAAAGGCCGTAAACGCCTGTCCGCGTAAGGGGGCGTTCACCGTCAGGAATGCCATCACTGCGCTTCCCGAAACAGGCACGCCTGCTGACACCCCGTGATTACAGTGGTGTATTTGACCAGGTCACCGCCCGGGTTGCGCATCGGCACCTGCTGATCCTGGCAACGCCGAATCAACGCAGTCACGCCAGGGTTGGTCTGATTTTCTCAAAGAAAAACCTGAGGCGGGCTGTGGACCGGAACCGGGTCAAACGGCTCGTCCGGGAAAGTTTCCGCCATCAGACGACCCTTCCGGCCATGGACATTGTCGTGCTGGGGCGAAAAGGGCTGGCCGGGATCGACAACGCCCGGCTCCACCGGATCCTGGATGAGCTCTGGCAACGACTGGAGAAAAAGGCGTCCGGCAGCGGTCAACATGAGTCCAAGACGGAGACCGGATCCCGATGATGCGACAGCTTCTGCTTCTGCTCATCCGTGGCTACCGATACGGCATCAGCCCTTTCATGACCGGTCACTGTCGTCATTTCCCCACCTGTTCCGAGTACGCCCAGCAGGCAATCCAACACCATGGTGCCCTACGGGGCGGTCTGTTGGGACTGCGTCGACTGGGCCGCTGCCATCCCTGGGGAAGCTGGGGGTACGATCCGGTGCCTGAGCCGCGTTCATCATCCCACGCCGGCGATTCCCCGATTTCCAACAAAGGCTGTTAACGGACCCTATGGATATTCAACGCACCGTCCTCTGGATCGCCCTGGCCATTGTCAGTTACCTGATGGTGCTTGCCTGGAACGAGGACTACCAGCCAACCAGCCCCAACCCAACGACGGCACAGCAGCAAACAGCGTCCCAGTCGACGGGTGACGCCGACCTGACGGCGCCAGATCCGGACGCCACCGACGATGAATTCGCCACACCGGAAACGACGGATCAGCCGTCAGTGGCCTCCGGAAAGTCAGCCCCCTCAGAGCCCGATTCCGGCCAGACCATCACGGTGACGACCGATGTACTGAAGCTAACTATTGACCGAGTCGGCGGCAATATCATCGGTACCTCCCTGCTGAAGTACCGGGCCGATCGAAATGATCCGGAGCCCCTCAAGCTGCTCCAGAATAACCCTCGGTTGACCTACCGGCTGGAAAGTGCCCTGATTGGCCGGGATGGTCCGGATGGTCGCAATCGGGAAGAGCCGCCGGTATACCAGGCGAAGCAGTCGTCGTACCAGCTGGGCGACGATCAGGACACACTGACGGTGGATCTTGTTCTCGAGGCCCGCGACGGTGTCACCATCACCAAGCGGTACACCCTGAACCGCGACAGTTATGAGATTGACGTCCGCTACCGGATCGACAACCAGTCCGATGACGCCTGGCAAGGTAACCTGGCGGGGAAGATCGTCAGGGACCAGAGCGGCGATCCCACTGCACAGAACACCCTGGGCATCCAGTCTTTTCTCGGGATGGTGCTCAGCACGCCGGAAGATCCCTACGAGAAATACGATTTTGGAGACCTCTCCGACAACCCCATCAATCGCAGTGTCGAGGGTGGCTGGGTTGCCTTCCTCCAGCACTATTTCCTGAGCGCCTGGGTACCATCGGATGAGATGACTCACCAGTACCAGACCACGCGCCGCAATAACCTGCAGGTGATGGGGTTTGTCAGTCAGGCAACATCAGTGGCCCCGGGTGAGCAGCAGCAGGTTGGTGCCCGGGCCTACATCGGTCCCAAGGTCATTGAGCGCCTCGAAACGGTGGCGCCAAACCTGGACCGCACGGTGGACTTCGGTTTCCTGTTCTTCATCGCCCACCCATTGTTTGTGGTACTGGACTGGTTCCACAGCCTTGTGGGGAACTGGGGTGTGTCCATCATCCTGCTGACCGTGTCGGTCAAACTGCTGTTCTTCAAACTCTCGGCGACCAGTTACCGGTCCATGGCCCGCATGCGGGCTGTCGCACCGCAACTGACACGGCTGCGGGAGCTCTACGGCGATGATCGCCAGCGCATGTCGCAGGAGATGATGGCACTGTACAAGCGGGAGAAGATCAATCCACTGGGTGGCTGTCTGCCCATACTGGTGCAGATGCCGGTGTTCATCTCCCTGTACTGGGTGCTGTTCGAGAGTGTGCAGTTGCGCCACGCACCTTTCATGCTCTGGATCAACGACCTGTCGGTGATGGATCCGTATTTCATCCTGCCGCTGCTGATGGGGGCGAGTATGTTCCTGCAGATGCAGCTCAACCCGACACCGCCGGATCCGATGCAGGCCAAGCTGATGAAGATGATGCCGGTGATGTTCACCGTCTTCTTCCTGTGGTTCCCGGCGGGGCTGGTGCTGTACTGGCTGGTGAACAACATTCTGTCCATTGCCCAGCAGTGGTACATCACCCGTCAGATTACGGCGGAAGGGACCGGCAAGGGGTCCTGACCCGACAACAGACAGGGCTCCGAGACTCGGAGCCCTTTTTCGTCTGAGCACGATCTATGAGTCCGACCGATACCATTACCGCCATTGCCACCGCCCCGGGACGTGCCGGTGTTGGCATCATCCGGGTGTCCGGCCCGCTGGCCAGCGTTATTGGTGAGCGTTTGCTGGGATATCGGCCTCGCCCACGCCATGCCCACTACGGCCCGTTCCATGCCAGCGACGGCCGTGTGATCGATGAGGGCATCGCCCTGTTTTTCCCCAATCCGCACTCCTTTACCGGCGAGGACGTTCTGGAGCTGCAGGGCCATGGCGGACCGGTCATCCTCGACCTGCTGCTGCGGGCCGTCACTGAGCAGGGGGCCCGGTTGGCTCGTCCCGGGGAGTTCTCCGAACGGGCCTTTCTCAATGACAAGATGGATCTGACTCAGGCCGAGGCGATCGCCGACCTGATTGAAAGCAGCTCCGAACAGGCCGCCCGCAGCGCCATGCAATCGCTGCAGGGCGCCTTCTCGAAACGCATTGATGCCCTGGTGGAGGCATTGACCCACTTGAGGATCTACGTCGAGGCGGCGATCGATTTTCCTGAGGAGGAGATCGATTTTCTGGCCGATGGCAAGGTCGCCGGCGATCTGGACCTCATCATGCAGGACCTGGACACGATCCTCTCAGAAGCCCAGCAGGGGGCGATTCTGCGCGAAGGCATGCGCGTGGTGATTGCCGGACGACCGAATGCCGGCAAATCCAGCCTCCTGAATACCCTTGCGGGTCGGGAGACGGCCATTGTCACCTCCGTGGAAGGCACCACCCGGGATGTGCTCCGCGAGCAGATCCACATTGATGGCATGCCCCTGCATGTGATTGACACCGCCGGCCTTCGGGACCAGGCGGATGAGGTGGAACGCATCGGCATCGAGCGGGCCTGGGAGGAAATCCGACAGGCGGACCGGATCCTGCTGATGGTGGATGCCACAACCACTGCGGCTACTGACGCCGGTGATATCTGGCCGGATTTTCTCTCGGATCTGCCGGGGGGGGCTCCGTTGACCGTCATCCGGAACAAGGTGGATCTGTCCGGTGAGTCCCCGGGACTGACGTCGGAAGGACCGGCCCCGGTGGTCCGGCTGGCCGCGCTGTCTGGCGAGGGCATTGATGCCTTGCGGGAGCACCTAAAGGATTGCATGGGCTACGCCAGTGCCGGCGAAAGTGGCTTTCTCGCCCGGCGTCGCCATCTGAAAGCACTGGAATCGGCTCAGCAGGCGCTCGTCCAGGGACGGGATCAATTGCAGGGGCATGGCGCCGGCGAGCTGCTGGCTGAGGATCTGCGACAGGCCCAGGATGCGCTCGGGGAAATCACCGGTGCCATGACGCCGGATGACCTGCTGGGCAAGATCTTCAGCAGCTTCTGCATCGGTAAATAACCACACAGGGACAGCAGATCATCATGGACGCCATTCAGGCCTTGATACTCGGACTGCTCCAGGGCATCACCGAATTCCTGCCCATCTCCAGTTCCGCGCACCTGATCCTGGTGCCGGTTCTCACCGGCTGGGCCGACCAGGGGGTGGCGTTTGATCTCGCCGTGCATCTGGGCACACTGCTGGCGGTGGTGTTGTATTTCCGCCAGGACGTGACGGCGGTGACCCGGGATGGGGTCCTGTCGCTGATTCGCCGAGAGACCGTCGGGCAGAGCCGCCTGGCCTGGGGGCTGGTGATCGGCACGATTCCGGCCGGACTCGCTGGGCTGCTTCTTCTGGATCTCATTGATACCACCTTGCGCTCAGTCGCCGTCATTGCCACTACCACCTTGGTGTTTGGTCTGCTGCTGGGTCTGGCGGATCGGTTTGGGGCCCGTCGGCGGTCGGTCGATGAGATTACCCTGGCCGATGCCTTCTGGATCGGTATCGGTCAGGCCTTTGCCCTGGTGCCCGGTACGTCCCGTTCGGGCGTCACCATGACGGTTGGGCTGATGCTGGGGCTGACCCGGGAAGCGGCCTCCCGGTTCTCCTTTCTGCTGGCCATCCCGATCATCGTCCTGGCCGGTGCCGTCAAACTGGTCGAGGCCTTTCAGTCCGCGGTCACTCCGGATTGGTCTGCGTTTCTGCTGGGTTCGGCGGTGTCATTCCTGATGGCCATTACCACCATCCACTTTTTCCTCAAGTGGCTGAACGCCGTCGGATTCTGGCCCTATGTGGTGTATCGCATCCTACTGGCGGGGCTGCTCTATGCGCTGATTATCGGCGGGGTGTTCTGAGACGCAACGGTGAGAACCGTTGCGTCACTGGCCGGGTAGAATCACCCTTGGCCATGCTCTATGGTCGAATCGCTACGACGTTCTACCGAGCATACTCCTAGCCCACTTTGTGCAGATCCCGGCTCCACGCGGGTGTCAGCGCCTCGGTGCTTGTGCGATTGCCCAGAAAATCCGGGCGGGGTTTGTTGCCGCAGTAAGGCTGGCGCAGCTTGTTTTCCACACTGTTATAGACAAAGAACAGGTTACTCCGCGGCCAGGGTGACATATTGGCGTTGGAGCCGTGCAGGGTATTGCACTCAAAGATGATCAACGAGCCCGCTGGACCGGTCGGGGCCTGAATGCCGTGGCGTTCAATCTCCCGGTTCAGATCCTGTCCCGAGGGCACCCCCAGCTCCTGTTTCTTCAGTGACGACTGGTAGTTGTCTTCCGGTGTGCGACCGACACAGGGGATGTAGGTTTTGTGGGACCCGGGTACGAGCATCAGGGGGCCGTTGAACGGCGTGTTGTCGGTCAGCGCAATGGAAAAGCTCACCGACCGCATCCGTGGCATGCCGTCCTCGGCGTGCCAGGTTTCAAAATCCGAATGCCAGTCAAAGCCCTTGCCGTGGAAGCCGGGCTTATAGTTGATGCGTGACTGGTGAATGTAGACGTCACTGCCCAGCAGCTGATGCACCATGTCGAGGATCCGCGGGTCGCGGGTTAACCGGTCGAACCGCTCAGACAGTTCATGGATGCCGAAAATGGAGCGGATTTCCTGTTTGCCCGGCTCGGTGATGGTCCCTTCCGAGTGCAATACCGATTCATCATTCTCATAAGCCCGCAGGTCCTCCCGGAAACGTCGGACCAACTCCGGATCAAGAAACTGGTTGAATACGAGGAAACCGTCACGTTCATACCGGGCCAGATCGGTGTCACTGAGCGGACCGTCTGAGCGGTCCCGGCCGGTGCTGTGGACGATGGGATCCAGCCGTTCAAAGCGTGACATCGGCCGCTCCAGTCGGGTGGGATATAGATCGTCAGAACGAGTCTCCATATTCGAACCTCCTCTCTATTACGACATCTCTTGTGTTGATGCGCGATGGTCGTCGCGACTTAGAATCTCCTATTGGAAGTGTGTATGGGACAGTCGGGTCCGGAGCCCATTTTTTCAACCCCCCGCGTCCAGGGGCGAAAAAAAGGGAGCGTTTCCCTCGAAACGCTCCCTCTCTCCGTCGGTCGGGACCTCAGTCAATGAATGACATGTGATCCGGCTCGATCTGCATCAGGCTCTTCGTCGGGCTCAGCATGCTCGTGGCATGGGCCTGTGCCCGCGGCAACAACCGGTCGTAGTAGAACTCGGCCGTATCGATCTTGGCCTGATAGAAGGCTTCGGATTCGTCACCGCCGTCCGCCAGCTTCTCACTGGCGACCGCCGCCTGGCGAGCCCACATGTAGGCCATGGTCACGTAGCCGCTGAACATCAGGAAGTCGTGGGCGGCGGCGCTGACAATGTCCCGGTCCTTGCGCGCGATCAGCATCAGGCGCACGGTCAGCACGTTCCACTGGGCCGCCAGTTTGAGCAGTTCCCAGGCCATGGGCCGCATCGTTTTGTTGGTCACCTGCTTGCGGGCAAAGTTGGAGATCTTGAAGGTGAACTCGCGCACCGCACCGCCCTGGGTCATCAACAGCACCTTGCGGCCGAGCAGGTCCAGTGCCTGGATGCCGGTGGTACCCTCGTAAAGGGTCGCGATCCGGGTGTCCCGGACGATCTGCTCCATGCCATGTTCACTGATGTAGCCATGGCCGCCAAACACCTGCATGCCCTGGTTGGCCGCTTCGTAGCCCAGTTCCGTCAGGAAGCCCTTGAGGATCGGAGTCAGGAAGCCGAGCTTGTCGTCGTACGCGGCGGACTTCTTCTCGTCCCCTTCCAGGTGACCGGCCACCATGTGGTCGGCAAGCCGGGCCGCGTAATACAGCATGGACCGGCCGCCCTCGGCGATGGCTTTCTGCGTCAGCAGCATGCGACGGACGTCGGCATGGTGAATGAGGGAATCCGCCACCTGGTCCGGCTCCTTTTTCCCGGACAGGGCCCGCATGGAGCGGCGGTCCTTGGCATACTCCAGCGACCACTGGTAAGACAGTTCCGCCGGACCCACACCCTGGATGGCGGTGCCGATCCGGGCCGTGTTCATGAAGGTGAACATGCAGTTCAGGCCTTCATTGGGCGGGCCGATCAGGAACCCTCGGGATTCGTCGAAGTTGAGCACGGCCGTCGCAGAAGCCTTGATGCCCATCTTCTTCTCGAGTGAGCCCACGTTGACGTTGTTGAAGTCACCGACGCTGCCGTCATCGTTTGGCAGATACTTGGGGACAATGAACAGGGAAATGCCCTTGGTGCCCTTGGGAGCGTCCGGCAGTCGCGCCAGCACGATGTGGACGATGTTCTCGGTCAGATCATGATCGCCCGAGGAGATGAAGATCTTGGTGCCGGTCAGCTTGTAGCTGCCATCGTCCAGAGCTTCCGCCTTGGTCTTTACCTGGCCCAGATCCGTGCCGCACTGCGGTTCGGTCAGGCACATGGTGCCGCCCCAGCGTCCCTCGGTCAGCGGCACCAGGTACTGCTGTTGCTGTTCCTCAGTGCCGTGCAGCTGAATCGTGTTCATCGCCCCCAGTGACAGCCCCGGGTACATGCTGAATGGCCAGTTGGCCGTGCCCATCATTTCCTGCTTGAGCAGGCCCATGGAGGCGGGCAGTCCCTGGCCACCAAATTCTTCCGGCGCGGACAGTCCCTGCCAGCCGCCCATCACGTACTGTTCGTAGGCTTCCTTGTAACCGGTCGGCGTCGTGACCTTGCCGTCCTCGAGTTTGCAGCCCTCCTCGTCGCCGCTTTGATACAGCGGACTCAGCACTTCTTCGCAGAACCGGCCACACTCGGTCAGGATGGCATCAACAATGTCCGGCGTGGCGTTCTCGCCGTTGCTCAGCGCCTCGTAGTGGCGCGGGTAGTCGAACACATCGTTGAGCAGGAACTTCATATCCCGCAGGGGCGCTTTGTACGTCGGCATAGCGAATCCTCTCATTGCAAAAGTGCTGACGCCGGGTGGCGCCGCGATGAGGCTGTTTTACGACAAACATCCAGGGCTGCCATTGACGAAAACCACTCCGGGGTCTGTCCTCGCAGCCAATTTGCTGAAATGACGCAGAGATATCCGTGTGTTTGGCCCTTAATGACAACTATGGACGGGCTGGTCTGCAGACGCACCGCTGCCGTATTGATTCGGGGCTGGCGCGATGGGTGCCAGTGCTTGAATGACCATCATGGAGTGTGTCTGATGCGTGTCACAATTCTCTCGCTGTTGCTTCTACTGGGCGGCTGCGCTGGCCCGAATCTGTCGGATTACCGGGACGAACAACCCCGCCTCGTTCCCTCTGAGTTCTTCCAGGGTGAGCTCACTGCCCGTGGGGTCGTCAAAGACCGTTCCGGCGCTGTCATCCGCACGTTCGATGCGACGATTGATGCCAGCTGGGATGACGATGGTGTGGGCACTCTGGACGAGGTCTTCCAGTACAACGATGGCGAAACCGACACCCGGGTCTGGACGCTGACGCCAGAACAAGACGGCTATCGTGCCACCGCCGGCGATGTGACCGAGTCGGGCTTCATGGAATGGCAGGGCAACGCCATCCACATGAATTATGTTCTGGAGGTGCCGTACGGGGATGGCACCATCAACGTCCGTATGGATGACTGGATGTATCAAGTCACACCGGACACCGTCATCAATGAAACCACCATGAGCAAATGGGGAGTTCAGGTCGGTGAGGTGGTGCTGGTGATTCAGAAGACCGGATCTGACCAAGGACAGTAAGGGCCGACCATACCGGGTTGGGACTGTCCGTCGCGATGGTCTCTGGCCGACTCAGTCCCATGCCGGGGGTAACAGGTCGGGCAGGTTGAGCTGGCCTTCGAACACCTCGTCCGGGTGCATGTCCACGCAGAACACCGGACCGGCCGGTATCCGGGTCGCGAACGTCACGGTCCGTACGGCGTCGGGCAGGCCAACGTAGGGTCGGGAGGCGCACACGCGGTCGGGGTGCTCCAGGGCACGGCGGAAGTAATCCCGGTGCGACCAGCAGGCGCCGCCGGACTGGTGCAGCGGATTGAAGTCGGCCCCCCGTGTGCCCCCGGACGTATCGCTGATCACGCCCCCGATCTGGATCCCTTCGTCGTTGAGAATGAAACAGCGCCGGATGCCGGCCAGTGTGAGCAGTCGCAGATAGCTATCGTGTAGTGCAAGGTAAACCGGGTTGCTTGTGAAAGGAGCAGGCCTGTCGCAGACTGCGGTGATTCGGTTCGACAGGGAGATCTATGGCGTCATGGCAACACGGCGGCAGTTCCAGCTCCTGGGGCAGCGACGATTCCTGCCCTATTTCCTGACCCAGTTCTCCGGTGCCTTCAACGACAACCTGTTCAAGAACCTGCTTCTGCTGGTGATCACCTACCGGGCCGGTGGCCTGATGGGTCTGTCGGTGGATCTGGTGGTGAACCTTGCCGCCTTTCTGTTCATCCTGCCGTATTTCCTGTTCTCCGGCATCGCGGGTCAACTTGCGGACCGGTTTGAACAGGCGGTGCTGATCCGGCGGGTGAAGGCGCTGGAGGTGGGCATTATGGTGGTCGCCGCCACCGGGCTGCTAATGGGGTGGTACGAGGTGTTGCTGCTGTTGCTGTTCCTGACCGGGGTCCAGTCCACCTTCTTTGGGCCGGTGAAATACGCCATTCTGCCCCGTGTGCTGGCGGAGCGCGAATTGGTGGGCGGCAACGGCCTGGTTGGGATGGGGACTTTTGTGGCCATTCTGCTGGGGACCATTGCCGCCGGACCGATCATGGTACTGCCCGGTGCCCTGTGGATTGGCGCCGGCGCCGTACTGAGCGTGGCGGTTCTGGGGTATCTGGCGGCGCGATCCATTCCGGCCACGATGCCGACGGGCCCGCCGGTGCGGGAGAAGCTGAGCCTCTTTCGCGAGACCCTTGCCATCCTGCGACTGGCACGGGAACGTCGAATCGTCTTGCTCGGAATTCTGGCCATCTCCTGGTTCTGGCTGCTGGGCGCGGCCTACCTCACCCAGTTTCCCAACTTTGCCCGCACGGTCCTGAACGGCGATGAGACGGTGGTCAGCCTGCTGCTTGTGTTGTTCATTATCGGGATTTCGATTGGTGCCATGCTGTGCGAAACGCTCAACCGGGGTGCGGTGAGTCTGCGTCTGGTTCCGTTCGCTGCACTGGGTCTGAGCGCCTTCGGGACCGACCTGTATTTCGCGGTACCGCCGGTCACCTCGTCGCCCGACTGGTGGGTATTGCTGACCGATAGCCGTTTCTACCGGCTTGAGGCGGACCTGCTTGGCATCGGTCTGAGCGGGGGGCTGTTTATCGTGCCGCTCTATGCATTCATTCAGAATGAGACACCGCCGGATCGCCGGGCTCGCATCATCGCGGCACTGAACGTGATCAACGCCCTGTTCATGGTGATCAGTGCCATGCTCGGCATGGTGTTGCTCGGCATCATCGGGCTGTCGATTCCGATCTTCCTGTTAATGCTTTCGCTGGTGAGCCTGCCGGTGACCCTGGGGCTGCTGTGGCGATTGCACCAGCACCGCCGGACCTTGCCGGACGATCCCGGCGAGAAGCTGTCCAAGCATCGCTAAACCCTGTGGACAAAAACGGGGACAGACCGTGGGGATCTTTTGTAAGACTTTATAAAAATTCATCTAAAACAATAACATATAGAATTCAAAGCCACTTTATTGAGCCGTCAGAATTGTGGATAACTTTTTAACAACCACGTGAGAAATAATGGCTAACCGGTTGATTTCAAGAAATCCGCTTCCGTGATTAAAAAATAACCATATGCGGTGCAATCCGGGCGCGGGACACGTTATAATCCCGCCCTATTTTTTCAGGTTCCGAGGTGACGTGTGGATTATCCGAATCGGTTTGATGTGATCGTCATTGGTGGCGGCCACGCCGGCACGGAGGCGGCGCTGTCCGCAGCTCGTATGGGCTGCCAGACGCTGCTACTGACGCACAACATCGAAACCCTGGGCCAGATGTCCTGCAACCCGGCCATCGGTGGCATCGGCAAAAGCCATCTGGTCAAGGAAATCGATGCTCTGGGCGGCGCGATGGGCGAAGCAACCGATCGCGCCGGTATCCAGTTCCGCACGCTGAATGCCCGCAAGGGTCCGGCGGTACGTGCCACACGGGCCCAGGCCGACCGGGTGCTCTATAAGGCGGCCATCCGTGAAATGCTGGAGAACCAGCCCAACCTGACGCTGTTCCAACAGGCCGCCGATGATCTGATCGTCGACGGCGACGAGGCGAAGGGCGTGGTGACTCAGACCGGCATCCGGTTCCATGCATCGTCCGTCGTGCTCACCACCGGCACCTTTCTCGGTGGTGTGATCCATCTGGGCATGCAGAACCATTCCGGTGGCCGCGCCGGCGATCCGTCCACGATCGGTCTGGCCGAACGCCTGCGGGAACTGCCGTTCAATGTCGGCCGGCTCAAAACCGGCACGCCGCCGCGCATTGACGGCAAGACGGTGGATTTCTCCGTCATGGAAGAACAGTGGGGCGATGACCCGACACCAATCATGTCCTTCATGGGGGATCGCAGCCAGCATCCTGAGCAGATGTGTTGCTTCATCACCCGGACTACCGAGCGGACCCACGACATCATCCGCGGCGGCCTGGACCGCTCGCCGATGTTTGCGGGTGACATTGAGGGCATCGGCCCGCGGTATTGCCCGTCCATTGAGGACAAGGTGCACCGCTTTGCCGACAAGAATTCGCATCAGATCTTCGTGGAGCCCGAGGGCCTGAACACCCACGAGCTGTATCCCAACGGCATCAGCACCAGTCTGCCGTTTGATGTCCAGCTGGAGGCGGTGCGCTCCATTCCCGGATTTGAGAACGCGCATGTGACGCGCCCGGGGTATGCCATCGAGTATGATTTCCTGAATCCTCAGGACCTGCGCCACACCCTGGAGACCAAGTTCATCCACAACCTGTGGTTTGCCGGTCAGATTAACGGTACGACGGGGTACGAGGAAGCTGGTGCCCAGGGCCTGCTGGCAGGCATCAACGCGGCGCGCCGCGCCCAGGGACAGGACGGCTGGTACCCGCGCCGGGACGAGGCCTATCTGGGCGTTTTGGTGGACGACCTGATCACCATGGGCACGAAGGAACCCTACCGGATGTTCACAAGCCGCGCGGAGTATCGTCTGATCCTGCGTGAAGACAATGCCGACCTGCGTCTGACCGAAACCGGCCGGAAACTGGGTCTTGTCGATGACCGGCGCTGGCAGCGCTTCAATGAGAAGCGCGAGGGCATTGCCACGGAGCGTCAGCGGCTGGACACCACCAAGGTCCGGCCCGCGTCCGAACAGGCGCAGGTGGCAAACCGCTATCTGAAGAGTCCGATGAAGGATGCGCTGTCGCTGTCCGACCTGTTACGCCGGCCTGAAATCGGTTACGACCAGGTGGCGGAGATTGGTGGCGAGCGCGCCGGGGACGACACGGTCGCCGGCCAGGTTGAAATTCAGATCAAGTACGAGGGGTACATCTCGCGCCAGGAAGCGGAGATTGACCGGCTGCGCCGCAACGAGGACCTGCCGTTGCCGGTGGATCTGGACTACGATGCCGTCGGCGGCCTGTCCAACGAGATTACCCAGAAGCTCAAGGAGGTCCGGCCCGAGACCGTGGCCCAGGCCTCACGCATTCAGGGGGTCACCCCGGCGGCGATTTCCCAGCTGCTGATCCACCTGAAGAAGCGGGACCTGCTGCGCCGGGAAACGGCCTGAGGTGGTGGCGGCGCACGAATGGTCCACGCAACTGGATGACGGCCTTGCCCGGATGGAGCTGGCCCTGACGCCCGATCAGCGCCAGCGGCTGCTGGATTTTCTCGGTCTGTTGGCGAAATGGAATCGGGCCTACAACCTGACCGCCGTTCGAGACCCGGCCGAAATGGTTTCGCGCCAGCTGCTGGACAGCCTCTCAATCCTGCCGTTTCTGACCGCCGACCGGATTCTGGATGTGGGTGCCGGCGGCGGCCTGCCCGGCATTCCGCTGGCCATCGCCTGCCCGGAACGGACTCTGACCCTGCTGGACAGCAATCAGAAGAAAACCCGTTTCCTGACGCAGTGCGTTCTGGAGCTTGGCCTCGACAACGTCGAGGTCGCTGCAGCCCGGGCCGAGGCCTTCGAGTCGGCCGTGCCCTTTGAGCAGATCACCTGTCGGGCCTTCACGGCGCTGGATAATCTCGTGAACTGGTGTGATCATCTGCTGGCGGAGCATGGCACATTCCTGGCGATGAAAGGCGTTTACCCCGACGACGAAGTGGCGGCCCTGGGGGCCGGCTGGCGACTGCGCGGCAGCGAGTCGCTGACGGTGCCCGGTTGTGGGGGCGAACGTCACCTGCTTATCATTGACCGCAGTCCAGAGACAGGAGGCGAGACATGGCGCGCGTGATCGCGGTAACCAACCAGAAAGGCGGTGTGGGCAAGACCACCACCTGCGTCAATCTGGCCGCCTCCCTGAGCGCCACGCGTCGGCGGGTGCTGCTTGTGGATATGGATCCGCAAGGCAACGCCACCATGGGCAGCGGTGTCGACAAGAACGCCCTCAGCCTGTCGGGTTTCGATGTGCTGACACGTCGTCAGGCCGCCGGTGATGTGATCCTGCCCGCCGAAGAGGCCGGGTACGACCTGTTGCCGGCCAACGGTGACCTCACGGCGGCGGAAGTGGAGTTGATGAACGAAATCGGTCGGGAACACCGGTTACGCCTGGCGCTGAACCAGATTCGGGACCGTTACGACTTCATCCTGGTGGACTGTCCGCCGTCGTTGAATCTGCTGACGGTCAATGCCCTGTCAGCGGCCGACAGCGTCCTGATCCCGATGCAGTGCGAGTATTACGCGCTGGAAGGGCTGGCCGCGCTGATGAACACCGTCGAGCAGATACAGGAGACGGTGAACCCGGAGCTGGTTCTGGAGGGCATCCTGAGAACCATGTACGATCCCCGCAACAGCCTCACCCGGGACGTCTCGGGTCAGCTCAACGAGTACTTCGGCGATAAGGTCTACCGCGCCGTCGTACCCCGGAACGTGCGGCTCGCAGAGGCGCCCAGCTATGGTCTGCCGGCATTGAAATACGACCGTCAGTCCAAGGGCGCGATTGCCTACCTGGCACTGGCGGGTGAGATGGTCCGGCGCACCGGTCAGACAGCGCCGGCGAGCGCAGCTTCCTGAGCACCACACACTGAATCGGCCGAATCGACTGACGACAAGAATGACGGACACCATGGCGGCAAAGAAACGAGGATTGGGAGAACGGGGCCTCGGCGCCCTTCTGCAGGGTTCCAAGGTGAACCTGGATGAGGCACCGGTTCCGCATGAGGGGGAGCTCCGGGAGATTCCCATCGATCTCGTGGTGCGCAGCCGCTACCAGCCGCGCCGTGACATGGACGAGGCCACCCTGCAGGAGTTGGCCGACTCCATCCGTCAGCAAGGGGTGATGCAGCCCATTGTCGTACGTCCCGGTGGCGAGGGCCGTTACGAGCTGATTGCCGGCGAACGCCGCTGGCGTGCCACCCAGCTGGCCGGGCTGGCCAACATCCCCGCCCTGATCCGGGATGTCCCGGATGACGCCGCCATCGCCATGGCGCTGGTGGAGAACATCCAGCGGGAGAACCTCAATCCGATTGAAGAGGCATTCGCTCTGCAGCGGCTTCAGGACGAGTTCGGCCTGACCCAGGGGCAGGTGGCCGAAGCGGTCGGCAAGTCCCGCACCACCATCACCAACCTGCTGCGCCTGACAGGGCTGGCGAGCGATGTGCGGACCATGCTGGAACATGGGGACCTGGAAATGGGTCATGCCCGGGCGCTGCTGGCGCTGGCACCGGAGCAGCAGGCGCAGGCCGCACGACAGGTGGCGGCGAAAGCGTTGTCCGTTCGCCAGACCGAAGCGCTGGTCCGTCGTCTGCAGCATGAAACGAACAACGCCCCGAAAAAGAAGGGCCCCCAGGACCCGAACATCCGTCAGCTTCAGGACGACCTTGCCGAGCGCCTCGGGGCAAAGGTGTCCATCGATCATGGTCAGCGCGGCAAAGGCAAACTGGTGATTCAGTACAGTTCGCTGGACGAACTGGACGGCATTCTGGGCCACATTCAGTAAGCCAGGTGTATTTTTTGATGAGCAATGAAAGAAAGAATCGAGAAGCCGGGCACCACATCTCGTTGTGGGTAACGATGTGAGACCAAATTTGTGCTCAATCTAACCGGATAGGACCCTAATTTGATCGCTTTTCCGCCAGTTTTTATCGGCGGCTCTGTTGAACAGATATCGGTTAACACATATAATTTTGCGCGTTTTTAACGACTCCGGCGCGTTGCTGGTGGGTAGAGACCGTTGCGTATCCAAAAACCGTTGTCAGGCTGGTTTCATGCCCAGACCCAAGAGTCGAATGACCCGATTGCCCTTTCTCGAGTGGTTGGTAATCGAGTCAGGACTGATCGGCCTCATTAGCTTCGGCTGGAGTTTCGAAAATCGGTTGGCGTTTTATTCCGCTCTGACAGGCGGTCTGATTTATGTCATACCAAACGCGTATTTTGCTCACCGGATGTTTCGGTACCAAGGCGGCCGACAGGCACGTCTGGTGGTGGGCAGTATGTTCAGGGCCGAATCAATAAAACTGGCCTTGACCGCCGTCTTTTTCGCGGCCGTTTTCATCTTAATAGAGCCGATCCATGTGTCCGCTCTGTTATTCACTTTTGCTGTGATGGTTGCGGTGAGCCCGCTTCTGCGGTGGCTCATCCGACCAAAACCGCAGCGATGACTGGACGAGAGCAGTATGGCAGCTGATACCCCAGTAGAGTATATAAAGCACCACTTACAGAACCTGACTTACGGTAAACTGCCGGCCGGCTACGAGAGGGCGGACGGTACCGTTATTCAGGAATCCACCTGGACGATGGCCAGGAGCGGCCAGGAAGCAATGGATATGGGCTTTATGGCGATCCATGTGGACACCATGGGGTGGTCCATTTTTCTCGGTGTGGTTTTTCTCACGCTCTTTCGATTCGCCGCAAAACGTGCCAGCACGGACACGCCTACAGGGTTGCAGAACCTCGTGGAAATGACGGTAGAGTTCGTCCAGGGCATCGTCCGGGATGTCTTCCATGCGAGAAATCCGATTATCGCACCGCTGGCTTTGACAATGTTCGTCTGGATCTTCCTGATGAACTCCCTGAAACTGATTCCGGTGGATTACATTCCGTCCGTCGCGCACGCGATGGGCCTTGATTACTTCAAGATCGTGCCAACGACAGACCCCAATGGCACCTTTGGTATCTCTATCGGCGTTTTCCTGCTGATCCTGTTTTACAGCTTCAAAATCAAGGGGCCCGGCGGATTCGCCAAGGAATTGTCCTTTACCCCGTTCAATCACTGGGCACTGATCCCTTTCAATCTGGTGCTGGAGCTGCTGGCCCTCATCATCAAACCGGTCAGCCTGGCGTTGCGACTTTTTGGCAACATGTATGCTGGCGAGGTCGTATTCATCCTGATTGCGCTGTTACCCTTGTGGATTCAATGGACGCTGCACGTACCATGGGCCATATTCCACATCTTGGTGGTGACGCTGCAGGCCTTTATTTTTACAACGCTCGCTGTGGTTTACCTCAGCGCCGCGCATGAAGATCACTGACTTTGACAATCAACCCTTAACTATCCGAAAAACCTGAGGAGTCTTCAATGGAAATGGTATTTATCGCAGCAGCACTGATCATCGGCCTGGGCGCTCTGGGCGCAGGTATTGGGTTCGGTCTTCTGGGCGGCAAGCTGATCGAATCCACCGCTCGTCAACCGGAGCTCGGTAACCAACTCCAGACCAAAGCCTTCATCATGGCCGGCCTGCTCGACGCGGTGCCCATGATCGGCGTCGGTATCGCTATGTACCTGATCTTCGTTGTTGCGGGTTAATAAGCCAAAAAAGGGGAGCTTTGCTCCCTCATAAGGCTGCGCCCGGTGTTAAAAGCACCGGAATGCAACGAATAGCAAGAGGTATATTGCCGTGAATATAAACCTTACGTTAATAGGGCAATCGATTGCCTTCGCTATTTTCGTCTGGTTCTGCGTCAAGTACGTTTGGCCTCCGATTACTCAGGCCATGGCGGCGCGCCAGAAGAAAATCGCAGACGGCCTCGCCGCCTCTGACCGCGCAGAGCGGGATCTTGAGCTGGCGCAGGAAAAGGCCACACAGGAACTGCGTGAGGCGAAGAACGAGGCGGCGTCTCTAATCGAGCAGGCCAACAAGCGTGCCAATCAGATTGTGGAAGCGTCCAAGGATGATGCCCGCAAGGAAGGCGAACGCCTGATTGAGCAGGCCAAAGCCGAAATCGAGCAGGAGCGTCATCAGGCCCGGGAAGCACTCCGTAAGGAAATCGCCACCTTCGCGGTCTCGGGTGCCGAGAAAATCCTGGAAACCTCTGTCGATGCCAATAAGCACAGCGAGATGCTCGATAAGCTGGCAGCGGAACTGTAAACGAGGTTCAACATGGCAGAACTGACAACGCTGGCACGACCCTACGCCAAAGCCGCTTTTGGCGAGGCCCACCAGCACGGCAGTATCGACAGTTGGGGTGAGTCACTGGCTTTTGCGGGAGCCCTCGCGGCAGACCGCGATATGCAACAGGTTCTGGCGCACCCGGAGTTGACTGGCGCGGAAAAAGTCGCGGTGCTTTGCGACTGTTTTAGTGACCCGGTGACAGAGCCGTTCCGGAACTTCCTGACAATCCTTTCGGACAACCGCCGGCTGCTGCTACTTCCCCAAGTTGCAGCGCTTTTCCAGGCCTTGCGCGCCGAACAGGATCGAACGGTCGACGTGACCCTCACATCGCCCTACGAGCTCAGTGACGAACAACAGCAGAAACTCAAGGAAGCACTGGCGAAGCGGCTGGACCGACAGGTGTCGCTGACAGCAGACAGCGACAAGTCCCTGATCGGCGGTTTGGTTATCCGGGCAGGTGACACGGTCATTGACGCATCGGTACGCGGTCGACTGAACCGGCTGTCCGAGACGCTTCTGGGCTCCTGATTTCAGCAAAAGGTTTGAGGATATTGGCATGCAGCAACTGAATCCATCCGAGATCAGTGACATTATCAAGAAGAGAATTGAGAAGCTCGATATCTCTTCTGAAGCAAAAAACGTAGGGACGATTGTGTCGGTCTCCGACGGCATCGTTCGCATTCACGGTCTGGCCGACGCGATGTACGGCGAGATGATCGAATTCCAGGATGGCGTTTTCGGTATGGCCATGAACCTGGAACGCGACTCCGTTGGCGTCGTTGTGCTTGGTGAGTACGAAAGTCTCGCCGAGGGCCAGAAGGCCTGGTGTACCGGCCGCATTCTGGAAGTGCCGGTGGGCGAAGAGCTGCTCGGTCGCGTGACCGACGCGCTGGGTAACCCGATCGATGGCAAGGGTGAGCTGGGCACGGACCAGACGGCCCCGGTCGAAAAGGTGGCACCTGGCGTAATCGCGCGGGAAGGTGTTGATCAGCCGGTCCAAACCGGTCTGAAGCCGATCGATACCATGGTGCCGATTGGTCGTGGCCAGCGTGAGCTGATCATCGGCGACCGCCAGATCGGTAAGACGGCGGTGGCGATCGACGCGATCATCAACCAGAAAGATTCTGGCATCAAGTGTATCTACGTGGCGGTGGGCCAGAAGCAGTCCTCCATCGCGGCGGTGGTCCGGAAGCTGGAAGATCATGGCGCCATGGACCACACGATCGTGGTCAATGCCGGTGCCGCTGATTCGGCTGCCATGCAGTTCCTGGCCCCCTACGCCGGTACCTCCATGGGCGAATTCTTCCGTGACCGCGGTCAGGATGCCCTCATCGTCTACGATGACCTGTCCAAGCAGGCTGTGGCCTATCGCCAGATTTCCCTGCTGCTGCGTCGTCCGCCGGGGCGTGAAGCCTTCCCCGGGGATGTGTTCTATCTCCACTCCCGTCTGCTTGAGCGTGCCTCACGGATCAACGCCGACGAGGTCGAGAAGCGCACCAATGGCGAGGTCAAAGGTCAGACCGGCTCGCTGACGGCTCTGCCGATCATCGAAACACAGGCCGGTGACGTCTCGGCATTCGTTCCGACCAACGTGATCTCGATCACCGACGGTCAGATCTTCCTCGAAACCAACCTGTTCAATTCCGGCATCCGTCCGGCGATGAACGCCGGTATCTCGGTATCCCGTGTGGGTGGTTCGGCGCAGACGAAGATCATGAAGAAGCTGGGTGGCAACATTCGTCTGGCCCTGGCCCAGTATCGGGAGCTGGCCGCGTTCGCCCAGTTCGCCTCCGACCTGGATGAGAACACCCGGAAGCAACTGGAGCATGGTCAGCGTGTGACCGAGCTCATGAAGCAGAACCAGTACAGCCCGCTGTCGGTTGCTGAAATGGCAACGGTCCTCTTCGCAGCCAACGAAGGCTTCCTGGACGATGTTGAGGTCGACAAAGTGGTCTCGTTTGAGGCGGCAATGCTGGACTGGATGCGCAGCGAGAAGGCGGATCTGCTCAAGAGCATCAATGAGAACGGCAACTATAACGACGACGTCGCGGCCAAGCTGAAAGCGGCACTTGAGGAATTCAAGACCACCCAGACCTGGTAACCGCCGGGCCCGCCCCGCGCGGGCCGTCGTCGGATAGGGTCCAGGTGTCCAACTTGAAAAGGCAGTGAGTTATGGCCGCAGGCAAAGAGATAAAAACCCAGATCTCAAGCATCAAAAGCACGCAGAAGATCACCAGCGCGATGGAGATGGTGGCTGCGAGCAAGATGCGCAAGGCACAGGAGCGCATGCAGGCAACGCGCCCCTATGCGGAGAAGATGCGTCAGGTGATCGGACACATCGCCAAGGCGAATCCAGAGTATCGGCACCCGTTCATGCAGGAGCGGGAGGTCAATCGCGTCGGCTACATCGTCGTTTCCAGTGACCGAGGTCTTTGTGGCGGCCTGAATCACAACCTGTTCAAGGCGATGGTTAAAGACATGAAGGCCTGGAAAGACCAGGGTGTCGAAGCCGACCTGTGTGCTTTGGGTGCCAAGGGAGCCGGCTTTTTCCAGAACTACGGTGGCAACCTGGTGGCGGCAAAAACCCACCTAGGGGATCGTCCCGGCGCTCAGGAGCTGGTTGGTAATGTCAAAGTGATGCTCGATGCCTACGAGGAAGGCAGGATTGATGCGCTGTTCCTTGTCAGTAACGAGTTCGTCAATACCATGACGCAGAAGCCGGAAATCCAGAAACTCCTACCACTCCCTCGCATTGAGGATGATGGCGGTGACGCGGACTCGATGGCGGCTGGTAAAGACTATATCTACGAGCCCGATGCACGGTTGATACTTGACGACGTCCTGCCGCGCTACATCGAGTCTCAGGTATACCAGGGTGTCGTTGAAAATCTGGCGTGTGAACAGGCGGCACGGATGATCGCGATGAAGAGCGCGACCGATAACGCCGGAAACCTGATCGACGACCTGCAGCTGGCATTCAACAAGGCACGCCAGGCTGCCATCACCCAGGAGATTTCGGAGATCGTCAGCGGCGCCGCATCCGTTTAACGGCACCAGGGCGGTCGACAGGATTTTTCAGCAGATTCAGATAACGAGGAACCGAGCATGAGTAGCGGACATATCGTTCAGATCATTGGCGCGGTTATCGACGTGGAATTCCCGCGCGATGCCGTCCCCAACGTTTACGACGCGCTGCTGCTTGAAGGCGGTGAGACCACGCTGGAAGTCCAGCAGCAGCTGGGCGATGGCGTTGTACGTACCATCGCGATGGGCAGCACCGAAGGCCTCAAGCGCGGCTTGAAAGCCGAAAACACGAACGCGGCCATTTCCGTGCCCGTCGGCACTGAGACACTGGGCCGGATCATGGATGTCCTGGGTCGCCCGATTGACGAACAGGGCGAGATCGGCGAGCAGGAGCGCTGGGCCATCCACCGCACGGCACCGGGTTATGCCGACCAGGCGGGCTCTGAAGAGCTCCTTGAAACCGGCATCAAGGTCATCGACCTGGTGTGCCCCTTCGCCAAGGGCGGTAAGGTCGGCCTGTTTGGCGGTGCCGGTGTTGGTAAGACCGTCAACATGATGGAGCTGATCAACAACATCGCCAAGGAGCACTCCGGTCTGTCTGTATTCGCCGGTGTCGGTGAGCGGACCCGTGAGGGTAACGACTTCTATTACGAGATGAAGGACTCCAACGTCCTGGACAAGGTCTCGATGGTATACGGCCAGATGAACGAGCCGCCGGGGAACCGTCTGCGTGTTGCCCTGACCGGTCTGACCATCGCCGAGAAGTTCCGGGATGAAGGGCGTGACGTCCTGCTGTTCATTGATAACATCTACCGTTACACCCTGGCGGGTACCGAGGTATCGGCACTGCTGGGCCGGATGCCGTCCGCGGTGGGTTATCAGCCGACGCTGGCCGAGGAAATGGGCAAACTTCAGGAGCGGATCACTTCCACGAAGAACGGCTCCATCACCTCCATCCAGGCCGTATACGTTCCGGCGGACGACCTGACCGACCCGTCACCGGCCACCACTTTCTCGCACCTGGACGCGACCGTGGTACTGAGCCGTGACATTGCTGCGAAGGGCATCTACCCGGCGATCGATCCGCTCGACTCCACCTCGCGCCAGCTCGATCCTCTGATGATCGGTGAGGAGCATTATAAGGTAGCCCGCGGCGTCCAGACGGTCCTGCAGCGCTATAAGGAACTGAAGGACATCATCGCCATCCTGGGTATGGACGAGCTGTCGGAAGAAGACAAGCAGACGGTTGACCGCGCCCGAAAGATCGAGCGTTTCCTGTCACAGCCGTTCCACGTGGCAGAAGTCTTCACCGGTATGCCTGGCAAATACGTGTCGCTCAAGGAGACGATCCAGAGCTTCCAGGGCATTCTGAATGGCGACTATGATGACCTGCCTGAGCAGGCCTTCTATATGTGCGGTTCAATTGAAGAAGCCGTTGAAAAAGCGAAGGAAATGAAGTCCGAAGCGTAACGACGACATTTCCCGACTGATCAAAGAGGCTAGAGAAGATGGCTATGACCGTGCATTGCGATGTCGTCAGCGCAGAAGAGAAGATCTACTCGGACCGGGTCGAGATGCTGATTGCGGCTGGTTCAGAAGGGGATCTGGGCATTGCCCCGGGGCACGCCCCGCTGCTGACGGCGCTCAAGCCGGGTCCGGTTCGGGTCATCAAGCAGGGTGGCGACGAGGAAATCCTGTATGTGTCCGGGGGATACCTGGAAGTGCAGCCCGATATCGTCACCCTGCTCGCCGACACCGCCGTCCGCGCCAAGGATGTCGATGAAGCCGCTGCTCAGCAAGCCCAGAAGGACGCTGAAAAGGCGATGGCTCAAAAGACCAGTGAGTTCGAGTACACCCGCGCTGCGGCTGAGCTCGCCGAAGCGGTGGCCAAGCTGCGGACCGTTCAGCAACTCCGTAACCGGCGCTGATTGCGGCAGCGGGTATGGGCCCGACAGCCTGACCCAACCGTCTCTGACCATCCCTCCGGCCCGGCCGGTCGTGATGGCAGAGGCGGTTTTTTTGCTTCTGGAACCTGTTAAAAGGACGATAATCCGTGAGTGATTCCACGCTGCCCCTGCATGTTGTGATTCTCGCCGCTGGCCAGGGTTCGCGCATGCGGTCGCGTCTGCCCAAAGTGCTCCATCCGGTCGGGGGACGGCCCATGCTCCATCACGTGATGAGCACCGCGCGTGCCCTCGGCGCTGAAGCCATTCATACCGTTATCGGTCACGGTGCCGAGGCGGTTCGCGACGCGACGCCGGGTGAGGAGACCTTCTGGGTGCATCAGGCCGAACAGCTTGGCACCGGGCACGCCGTCGCCCAGGCGCTGCCGAACCTGCCGGATGACGCCCGGGTACTGGTCCTCTATGGCGATGTGCCACTGACAAGCCGGGAAACGCTGGCCCATCTGGCGGATCAGATCAGTGACCGCTCGATGGCGTTGCTGACCGTCACAATGGCGGATCCCGATGGCTATGGCCGCATCCTTCGGAATGACCGCGGTGAGGTGACGGCCATCGTCGAGCAGAAGGACGCGACTGAGGAGCAGCGTGCCATCACAGAGGTCAACACCGGTATCCTGGGCCTTTCGGCTCGCCACCTGAAAGACTGGTTACCGGCCCTGTCCAGTAATAATGCCCAGGGCGAGTACTATCTGACGGACGTCATTGCCATGGCCGTGACGCAGGATGTGCGGGTCCGGGTCGCACAGCCTGACACCGTGTATGAGGTTCAGGGGGTGAATAACCGTCAGCAGCTGGCTGTTCTGGAGCGGTGGTATCAGCAGAACGAGGCGGCCCGACTGATGCAGGAAGGTGCCACACTGGCGGACCCCGCACGGGTGGATGTACGGGGCCATGTTCGCGTGGGCTGGGACGTCAGTATTGATGTGAACGCGGTGTTCGAGGGCGAGGTCACGATTGAGGACGGGGTGCGCATTGGCCCCGACTGCGTGATCCGTGACAGTATTCTGCGGAAAGGCGCGGTGATTGAGGCTCATTCGATCGTCGAAGGGTCAGACGTCGGTCCGTCCGCCTCGGTCGGTCCCTTTGCCAGGGTGCGACCGGGTACCCAACTGGCGACCCGAAGCAAGGTCGGCAATTTTGTGGAGACGAAGAAGTCAGAGGTGGGCGAGGGGAGTAAGATCAACCACCTGAGTTACGTCGGTGATGCCGTCCTGGGCCGAGATGTGAACGTGGGTGCGGGCACGATCACCTGCAATTATGATGGAGTGAACAAGCACAGAACGGTACTCGGCGATGGCGTGTTTGTCGGGTCCAACACCGCGCTAGTGGCCCCGGTGACTGTGGCGGACAGGGCCACCATCGGCGCCGGATCGACCATCACCCGGGACATCGAATCTCAGGAACTGGCCGTCGCCCGGGGACGTCAACGCAATATCGCCAACTGGCAACGGCCAACCAATCCATCGGATCAGGAGTAAATCACAACCATGTGCGGGATTGTCGGAGCCGTATCGGAACGGGATGTTCAGGGTATCCTGCTGGAGGGATTGCGGCGCCTCGAGTACCGGGGCTACGACTCAGCGGGCATGGCTGTCCTGAATGAACAGCACACGCTGACCCGGTACCGGGAAGTCGGCAAGGTCAGTGCGCTGGAAACCGCGCTGGATGGTCAGCCCCCCCGGGGGCGCATCGGTATTGCCCATACCCGTTGGGCAACCCACGGCGAGCCGTCGCAGACGAATGCCCATCCACACATGTCCGGTGAACGGCTGGCGATTGTCCACAACGGCATCATCGAGAACTACCAGACCCTGAGGGATCGGCTGCGCAACGAGGGTTTCACCTTCGACTCCCAGACCGATACCGAGGTGGTGGCCCACCTGATCGAATCCCACTTCCAGCAAACAAAGGACCTGCTCAGTGCGGTTCGACGGGCAACCGCCGAGCTCCATGGCGCCTATGCTCTTGCCGTTCTTCATGCCGACGACCCGGAGCGGCTGATCGTCTGCCGCCAGGGCAGCCCGCTGGTGCTGGGTGTGGGCATCGGTGAGAACTTCATCGCCTCGGATCAATTGGCGCTGCTGCCCGTGACTGACCGGTTTATGTTCCTTGAGGAAGGGGACATCGCGGAAGTGCGCCGGGACCGGATTGACGTCATCGACCGCGATGACAACCCCGTCGAACGCCCGGTGACACGATTCGAGCACAGCGCTGATGCGGCCGAGAAAGGGGACTACCGCCACTTCATGCTCAAGGAAATTCACGAGCAGTCGAGGGTGGTGCAGGCCACGATGGAAGGCCGCCTCACGGACCGGCGCGTGTTGGAGCAGGCATTGGGCACCGATGCGGAAAACCTGCTTCAGGATGTCCGCCACGTCCAGATCATCGCCTGCGGCACCAGCTATCACGCCGGCATGGTCGCCCGCTACTGGATCGAGGAACTGGCGGGCATTCCCTGCTCGGTCGAGGTGGCCTCCGAATTCCGCTATCGCAAGCACGTGATCCAGCCGGACACCCTGTTCCTGTGCATCTCCCAGTCCGGTGAAACTGCCGACACCCTGGCGGCGCTGAGGCAGGCGAAGGAAGCGGGATTCCGGGCGGCGCTGGCCATCTGCAACGTGCCGGGCAGCTCTCTGGTGCGCGAATCCGATCTGGTCATCATGACCCAGGCGGGGCCGGAAATCGGTGTGGCCTCCACCAAAGCCTTCACCACCCAGCTGACCGCGCTGTTGCTTTTCACGCTGGCACTGGCACGGCGCAATGGACTGCCTGAAGCCGAAGAGGCGGACATGGTCCAGGCCCTGCGCCAGGTCCCGGGACAGATTGACCAGGTGCTGGCGCTGGATACGCCCATCGCGCGACTTTCCGAGGCGTTTGTGGACAAGCACCACAGCCTGTTCCTGGGCCGTGGTTCGCAGTTTCCAGTGGCGCTGGAAGGCGCGCTGAAGCTCAAGGAGATTTCCTACATCCATGCAGAGGCCTACCCGGCCGGTGAGCTTAAGCATGGGCCGCTGGCGCTGGTGGACAGTGAGATGCCGGTGGTGACCGTCGCTCCCAACAATGCCCTGATGGAGAAGCTGCGCTCGAACCTCGAGGAGGTGCGGGCGCGTGGCGGTGAGCTGTTCGTCTTCGCCGATGAGGCGGTCGGACTGGCCGAAGAACCGGGCGTCCACGTCATGAACATGCCGAGCGTTCATCCCATCACGGCCCCGATCGTCTACACCATTCCGCTTCAACTGCTGTCTTACCACGTCGCGGTCCTCAAGGGCACGGATGTGGATCAGCCCAGGAATCTCGCCAAGAGTGTGACGGTCGAGTAAGTGGTTTCCGGCCCCACCCCCGGGGGCCGGACAATAATCCGCAAAAACCGGTCCGGGAGTGGTAGAATCGCGCTCCCGTTTCCCGTTCATCCGTTATCGTCCGATCGCCATGCCCACGACTGTCTTCGGCGGCTTTGCCAGCAACTTCCTCGGCAATGCACCCACCTGGTACAAACAGACCATTCTGGTGTTCCTCGCCGCCAACCCGCTGTGCCTTTGGTTGTTCGGGCCGGTGTTCACCGGCTGGCTGCTCGTGGCGGAGTTTATCTACACCCTCGCGATGGCGCTGAAGTGCTATCCGCTCCTGCCGGGTGGGCTGCTCGCCGTTGAGGCGCTGCTGATCGGACTGACGACGACGGACTCGGTGTATCTGGAAATCCGCACCAATCTGCCGGTGATCCTGCTGCTGATGTTCATGGTGGCGGGCATCTACTTCATGAAGGAGCTGTTGCTGGTCACCTTCACCCAGATCCTGGTGGGGGTACGTTCCAAGTCGGCGCTGTCTCTGCTGTTCTGTTTTGCGGCGGCGGTCCTGTCGGCCTTCCTGGATGCCCTGACCGTGACGGCGGTGATCATCAGCGTGGCCGTGGGGTTCTACTCGGTCTATCACCGTGTGGCCTCCGGGAAGGGGTACCACCATAACGATCACAACCCCGGCTCGGACAAGGGCGTGATCGACCTGCACCGGGAGGATCTGGACCAGTTCCGTGCCTTCCTGCGTTCGCTGCTGATGCATGGCGCGATCGGGACGGCGCTGGGTGGCGTGGCGACCATGGTGGGGGAACCCCAGAATCTGCTGATCGCCAAGGTGGTCGGCTGGGATTTTGCCGGCTTCTTCCAGGCGATGGCACCCGTCAGCCTGCCGGTACTGGGCGCGGGCCTGCTGACCTGCCTCATTCTGGAAAAGCGCCGTTGGTTCGGGTATGGCGCCCGGCTGCCCAAACCGGTCCGGCAGGTGCTCGAGGAGTTTGCCCGCACCGAACGCGAAAAGCGCTCACCGGCCGATCAGGCCGCGCTCTGGGTGCAGGCGTTGGCGGCGGTGGTGCTGGTGGCCGGTCTGGCCTTTCATGTGGCCGAAGTCGGCCTGATTGGCCTGCTGGTGATCATTCTGATCACCTCATTCACGGGTGTGACGGATGAGCACCAGATTGGCAAGGCCTTTCAGGAGGCGCTGCCATTCACGGCCCTGCTGGTGGTGTTCTTCACCATCGTCGCGGTGATTCACCATCAGCATCTGTTCACGCCCATCATCGAGGCGGTACTGGCACAACCCGAGTCACGGCAACCGGGGTTGCTGTTTGCCGCCAACGGGCTGCTGTCCATGATCAGCGACAACGTGTTTGTCGCCACCGTCTACATCAGCGAGATCAAGCAGGCGCTGGAAGCCGGGGAAATCTCCCGCGCGCACTTTGAGGAGCTGGCAGTCGCGATCAACACAGGGACCAACCTGCCCAGCGTGGCAACGCCCAATGGCCAGGCCGCGTTCCTCTTTCTACTGACCTCGGCGATTGCACCGCTGGTGCGCCTCTCTTACGGGCGCATGGTATTCATGGCGCTGCCCTACACCCTGGTACTGGGCGGCATCGGTCTGGGGGCGGTCATCGTCCTGACCTGATTCTCTTGTAACGTCTCCGACCCGGCGTGTGGTCATCGACCACGCGGCCGGGTCGCTTTGTTTCTGTATTGGTAATTGGAAAGCGCATGCTCAAGACACTCAAATCCGAATGGTTCTCCAACATCCGCGGCGATCTGCTCGCCGGTATCGTGGTGGCGCTGGCCCTGATTCCGGAGGCCATCGCCTTTTCAATCATCGCCGGCGTGGACCCCCGCGTGGGCCTTTATGCCTCGTTCTGTATCGCGGTTGTGATCGCCTTCGTCGGCGGTCGCCCCGGCATGATTTCCGCCGCCACCGGGGCCATGGCCCTGCTGATGGTGACGCTGGTCCGGGAACATGGCCTTGAGTACCTGTTGGCCGCAACGCTGCTGACCGGTGTACTGCAGATCATTGCGGGTGGTCTGAAACTGGGTGGTCTGATGCGGTTCGTCTCCCGGTCGGTGGTGACCGGCTTCGTGAACGCGCTGGCAATCCTGATCTTCATGGCCCAACTGCCGGAGCTGACCGACGTGACCTGGCATGTCTACGCCATGACCGCGGCGGGCCTGGGTATCATCTATCTCTTCCCGCGTATGCCGGTGATTGGCCGCCTGGTACCCTCGCCGCTGGTCTGCATCGTGGTGCTGACCGGCGTGGCGCTCTGGTTTGGTCTGGACATCCGTACGGTGGGCGACATGGGCGAACTGCCCGACACGCTGCCCGTCTTTCTATGGCCAGATGTCCCCCTGACGCTGGAAACGCTGGCGATTATCTTCCCGTACTCCCTCGCGTTGGCGGTGGTGGGCCTGCTGGAGTCGATGATGACCGCCACCATTGTGGACGACCTCACCGACACCACCAGTGACCGCAACCGGGAATGCCGGGGGCAGGGCATCGCCAACATCGGCGCCGGTCTGCTGGGTGGCATGGCCGGCTGCGCCATGATCGGCCAGTCGATCATCAACGTGAAATCCGGTGGCCGCACTCGGCTCTCCGCGCTGACCGCCGGGTCCTTCCTGCTGGTGATGGTGCTGGTGCTGGACGACTGGCTGGTGCAGATCCCCATGGCGGCCCTGGTCGCCGTCATGATCATGGTATCGATCGGCACCTTCAGCTGGGAGTCGCTGATCAACCTGCGCCGTCATCCGTTGTCGACCAACATCGTCATGGTCGCGACGGTGATCGTGGTGGTCGCAACACACAACCTGGCGTTTGGTGTGCTGGTGGGTGTGCTGCTGGCGGCCCTGTTCTTCGCCAACAAAGTCAGCCATTTCATGGCGATCCGTTCAACACTCGATGAATCCGGCGAGACGCGCACCTACACGGTGGTGGGGCAGGTCTTCTTCAGCTCTGCTGAGAAGTTCATTGATGCCTTCGACTTCCGGGAAGCGGTAGAGCATGTCGTCATCGATCTCAGCCGCGCCCATTTCTGGGACATCACGGCGGTGGGGGCGCTCGATAAGGCCGTCATCAAGTTCCGCCGTGAGGGTGCCGAGGTGGAAGTGATCGGCCTGAACGAGGCCAGTGCGACGATCGTGGACCGCTTCGGGGTGCACGACAAGCCGGATGCCGTTGATCAGCTCATGGGACATTAAGGTGTGTATGATGCGAAACACTGACGCTTCCCAAAAACAACAACGGACCAACGGAGATCCCATGCCGAACATTGTCGCCTGCATTGATGGCTCCCGTGCCTCCCAGTCGGTGTGTGACCATGCCGCCTGGGCCAGCCAGCGGATGGATGCCCCGCTGATGCTGTTTCACGTTCTGGATGAAGCCCGCTACCCGGGCGAGCCGGACCTGGCCGGCAGCATCGGTCTGGGCAGTCGGGAACATCTGCTGGACGAACTGGCGGAGCTGGACCAGAAACGCAGTCGTCTGGCGCTGGAACAGGGCCGCCACATGCTGGAAGCGGCCGAAAAGCGGGCCCGGGCCGATGGTGCCGAGACCATCCTGCGCCGCCAGCGTCACGGCGATCTGCCGGACTGCCTGCTGGACATCGAACCCGAGACACGGGTGCTCGTCATGGGCCTGCACGGCGAGAGCAGTACCGACCGGGACGTCCACATCGGCAGTCAGCTGGAAACGGTGATCCGCACCCTGCACCGGCCGATCATGCTGGTGCCAGACGAGTTCCGGGAGCCGCGCAGTGCCATGCTGGCCTTCGACGGCAGTGAGACGGCCTTCAACGGCGTCCGCCTGCTGGCAGAGAGTCCGGTGTTCCGGGATTTCCCGCTGCATCTGGTGATGGTGGGGCCGGACACCAACGACCGTCGAGAGCAACTGGGCAAGGCCGAATCCGCGCTGACCGCAAATGGCTGTGAAGTACACACGGCCATCCGGGCCGGCGATGTGGAGAAGACGCTGCATGCCTACCAGGACGAACATGAGATCGACCTGATGGTCATGGGCGCGTACGGCCATTCAAAAATCCGGCGTTTCCTGGTCGGCAGCACCACCACCAGCATGCTGACGAATACGCGCACGCCACTCGTCATTCTTCGTTAGGAGGAGCGCAATGCCCGGTTCGCTGCCCGCCCGCCGTCGGTGATGCTGCGGTAGTAGAACCGGGCAATGCCGTGGTGATTCTGTCAGTGTACGACTGATAAAAAACCACCCATTGGCCGATCAGGGTCCGATTGGCGCCACACCAACCAGTTAGTGCGCCAGTGAAAGCGCCGAGGCGCGTTCATTGTCTCTCGTCAGGCTGACACACGTCGCACGTATTGTTCGGCGCATGGACGACGCGTGCCGACGTCTTGAGGACAGTGGCCGGCTGGATGAGTTTCAGTCTTTCAGGGTTCAACGATCTCGATATCGCCATACCACGCGGTGGCGGACTCGCCGGTGTTATCGCTGTCCGTCATCAGCCCAATGCCGATAATCGGCGGCGGTGCCTCGCCGAAGGCGGCCCGGTAGTCTGCCACCACATCCCGCTCGATGGTGACCCACTCCCCCACGCGCTCCGGGCCGCCGTTCACGGGCACCATCTGTGTCGTGTCCGTGAATGGATTGGGCAGGATGGTGCCTTTCGGTACCCTGTTCGCCCAGATATAGTTGAGGGCATTCCCTGGCAGTTCCTCGCCGAACAGCGTCTCCACGGTGGCCCGTTTGGCCCGTTCGAAAAACCCGGCTTTCTCCGGCTGGAACGCGAATGCCACGTAGATCCGGGCCGGATAGTCGTCCCCGCTTTTCTGTCGTGCGTCGCCGGCGTCGTAGACATTCGACACTTTCCAGCGCCATCGCAGGATCAGTGAGTCGCCCGGCGTAATGCGCTGCCGGGCAATCAGCCCGGACGCGCCGCCGTCGGTGTTGGCACGAACCACGGTTTGGTCTCCAACCGTGACCAGGCTGTAGTCGGTATGGGTATCGATGTCCGGGAAAATCAATGGCTCCCAGGAGCCACCATCGTCAAGATCGGTCATGGACGAAAAACGCGGGAGTGTTTCTGACGCCAGTGGCGCGGACATGAAACCGACAATGACGAAGCAGACGGTCAGTGCTCGTTTCATTGGTGGCTCACCTCTAACGACTTGATACGGAACGATCTGGTGGACGGCACCGGACTACCCTAGTATGAACGCGAAGATTGCCTTTGGTTCGCTCACGAGGCCCCGATGTTGCTTGCCACCGCCCTAAACGTGCTGGTCGTCATGACCGTTGTACTCATTCACTATGAAGCGTTGATTCGCCTGAGCGGCTTTCTGGCCCGGACACGCCCCCGACACCGGGTTCGCCTGCTGGTCACCGTGCTCGGCGTTCTTGTGGCCCATGCGGTGGAGGTCTGGGTGTTCGCACTGGTGTATTACGGGATGCATCGTGCGGACGGCTGGGGGCATTTTCAGGGCAATTTTGATGGCTCCCTTATGGATTCGGTCTACTTCTCATTCACCACCTTCACGACGCTCGGGTTCGGTGACATCGAGCCCCTGGGCACCGTGCGGTTCCTGACCGGCATTGAGGGACTCACCGGTCTGGTACTGATCACCTGGAGTGCGTCTTACCTGTTCGTTGAGATGCAGCGCCACTGGGCGTTCCGTTAGGGAGCCTCTGATACTGGCGCAGACTCCTAGTCCACAGATGGCCCCAGCGGCCGGATCAGCAGTATCAACCGTGGCAGCAATGTCAGCGCACCCAGCAGCGCCATCAGCATGGCGAAACCGGTGAACAGGCCGAAGTAGATCGTCGGCAGGAAGTTCGACAGCACCAGAATCGAGAAGCCGACAATGATGGTGAGCGAGGTGTAGAACATCGCCCGCCCGATACTGTCATGGGCACGATACATGGCGCCATGATAGCTCCGGTCTTTGCGGAACTCCTCCCGGAAACGGTGGATGTAGTGAATGGTGTCATCCACCGCAATGCCCACGGTGATGGCGGCGACGGTGATGGTCATCAGATCCAGCGGGACGCCCATCCAGCCCATCAGGCCCAGCACGGAGGCGGCGGCGAGCATGTTGGGCAGGATGCCGATCAGTGCCAGCTTCCAGGATCTGAAAAGAATCAGAAACATGATGGCAATGGCGGCAAAAACGACGCCAATGGTCTTGATCTGCGAGTCAAACAGGCTCTGCAGCATATTGTTGTACATCACCGTCATGCCGGTCAGTGTGACCCGCTCCGGGGCAAAGCCGAGCTCACCGGTCAGGTGGTCGCGGATCTGTTCCAGCAGCTGATCCCGGTTCAGGCCCGGCGCCGTGTCCCGGAGCCGGATTGTGAACCGGGCCTGATCGTGGACCTCGGAGATGTAGGGGGTGAGCAGCGTGTCCTTCAGGTTGTCCGGTACGGCGGCGGGCACGAACGCCAGTTCCAGCGCGTCGAGGGGCTCGCCCTGATTGATCTCCGCCAGCACATCGAGCGTGCTGATGATGGACAGCACCTTACCGGTTTCGGGAAGGCCGTCGAGATAGTCGTGTACCGACTCCAGGCGCTCCATTTTCTGGTAGGTGTACCAGGTGTCGCGATGGTCGGCGTCATCCCCGCAGTCCTCGAGAAAGGGGTCGCAGTCGCTGGCAAACGGGTCGCCCCCGGTGTCTGGGGCCGGCTTGTCGGTGATGACCACATCCAGCGGTGTGGTGCCACCAAGCCGGTTGTCGATCGTCACCATGCCCTGATGGATCTCCGTGCTCGACTTGAAGTAGTCCACGAAGCTGTTTTCCACCGTCAGGCGACTGATGCCCATGGCCGACACGACGGCGAGCGTCACAGCCACCAGCAGCACCAGCCCGCCGCGACGATCCGTGACGCTGGCGAAATGATGGGTCAACGGTGTGCCACCGGCGCGGACGCGCTGGTCAACGGGGGGCGGGAGCAGTCGCAGCAGGACCGGGAAGATGATGAAGGCCATGATGAAGGCGACGGCCAGCCCGAGCGTCATCATCCAGCCGAAGTCGATCACCGGCCGGATGCCGCTGACGGTCAGGGAGCCGAATGCCACGATGGTGGTGATGGCCATGTACGCGCAGGGTTTGATCATGGCCGCCAGCGTATTGACGAGGGTGGACTGCGGCTCGGCGTCCGGCTCATCATGCTGGTATTCGCGGTAACGCACCATCAGGTGGATGGTAAGCGACAGCGTCATGATCAGGAGCAGGGCGACGAAGTTCGAGGAGATGACCGTCACCGGCCACTGGACCCACCCCAGGTAACCGATCATCAGCCACACCGTGAAGGAACAGCACAGCAGGGGCACCACAACCCATCGCCACTGACGGAAAATGACGGCCAGGGTCAGTAGCAGAAACGCCAGCACCCCGAGTCCGAACGTCGACAGGTCGTTCTGTATGAACCGGATCATGTCCGCGACAATCATCGGAACGCCGCCCAGATGAATCTCGGCATGATCCCGGTAACCGTCCAGCGTCGCGCGCACCTGTGCAATCGTCCGGTCCCGGCGCTGATCCAGCCGGTCGGTCAATGACTGATAGTCCCGCTCCACCTGATCCAGGCGTTCGGCCGTCATCGGATCGCCATCGCCGGCGTCCAGGGCCTGACGCAATTGCTGGCGCTCCTCAATGAGCTCGAAGTAGCGCGGTGGTGTCGGCAGGGTGACCTGGATGGCCGTGGTCTGGCCGTCCTCGCTGATCAGCAGGTTCGGATAGAGTGGATTACTGAGCAGGGCCTGACGGGCCGTCTGTGGTGGCACCGGGTCCTCGTCCAGCGTCTTGATCGCGGTGTCCGTGGTGTCCAGTGTCAGCTCCGGGCTGTGCAGCAGCGGGACGCTGAGGATGCTGGTGGTGCTGCCGACCGCCTCAATGCCCCCCAGCTCATCACGCAGCGATGCCAGACGGGACAGTTCCGCTTCCGAGAACAGCGTCTCATCCGGTGTGTAGGTGACGATGAGAAAGTCGTCGGAGGTGGAAAAGCGCTGATTGACCTGACGGTACTGGGCTAACGCCTGATCGTTCTCCAGCACAAGGGACTCGGCTGAGGCATCCAGCTCGAAGCGGTCGATCTGGAGGCTCATGCCCCCCATGATCAGAGCGAAGAGAACCAGCACCCACCCCGAATGGGGCAGGAGCAACTGACGATAGAAACGGCGCAGTGGCGACATACAATCCTGAGTGTCGGTGTTGGGTTAGAGCCAGCGGACCCGGGCCAGAGAGTAGTAGAGCAGTGGCACGACCACGATGGTCAGCAGGGTCGAGACAGCCAGCCCGAAGATCAACGAAATGGCAAGGCCATTGAAGATCGGATCATCCAGTATGAAATACGCGCCGACCATCGCTGAGATTGCCGTCAGGGCAATGGGTTTGATCCGGACCGCGCCGGCCAGCACCACGGCCTCATCCAGGGCGACGCCCTCCTCCAGCAGTTGACGGATGAACACGACCAGCAGGATGGCGTTACGCACGATGATGCCGGCCAGCGCAATCATACCGATCATACTGGTGGCCGTGAATTCCCGACCCAGGAGGGCGTGGCCCGGCATGATGCCGATTAACGTCAGGGGAATGGGCGCCATGATCACCAATGGCAGCACATAGGAGCGGAACTGGGCCACCAGCAGCAGGAAAATCAGGAACACACCCACGCTGTAGGCCAGCCCCATGTCCCGGAAGGTCTCGTAGGTGATCCGCCACTCGCCGTCCCATTTGATGGCCCCTTTCTCGGCGACCGACGGCAGACTGGTGAAATACTGATCCGGCATCGCGCGCTGTTGCGACAGTCGACCGACCAGGTTGAACATGCCATACAGGGGGGAGTCCACCGCTCCGGCCATATCGGCCGTCACGTAGGTGACCGGCATCAGATCCTTGTGATAGCGGGCACCGGGCCAGTCGACGGTGGCAATATCAGCAATGCTGGCCAGGGGGACGCGTTCACCGCTGCGGCTGCGGACAGAAAGCGACATCAGGGCCGCTTGCTGGGCTTTGTCGCCCTCATCGAGAATCGCTCGTACAGGCACCGGGTATTTGGCATGGGCACCATGGAGATAGCCGATGCCCTGTCCGCCGAAGGCGGTGCTCAATGTCTGGACCACCTGAGCCTGGGAGACGCCGAGCCGGGCTGCCCGCTCGCGGTCCACGCGCACCTCCCACTGCTGTGTGGGCGCTTCCAGTGATGTGTCGATATCCACCAGGCCGGGCGTGTTGTGCATGGTGGCTTCAATGGCGCGGGCCAGCTCTGCCCGATGCTCCGGACCGACGCCGTACACCTCGGCAACCACCGGCGCCTGAACTGGTGGCCCGGGGGGCACTTCAACAATCCGGACGGTGGCGCCGAACCGTTCGCCGATGGCCTGGAGCGGTTCCCGCATGGCCTGGGCAATGGCGTGGGACTCGCGTCCGCGCTCACTCTTGTCCGCCAGATTGACCTGCAGATCACCCAGATAGGGCGCCGAGCGCAGGTAATACTGACGGACCAGGCCGTTGAAGTTGATTGGTGAATGGGTTCCGGCGTAGGCCTGCCAGTTGGTCACTTCCGGAACCGTTTCCAGGTGCTCGCCCAGAGCCAGCAGTGTCTGCTGTGTGGTTTCCACGGGGGTATGTTCGGGCATGTCCACGACAATCTGGAGCTCAGACTTGTTGTCGAATGGCAGCATTTTGAGGATGACTGCGAGGAACACCGGCAGGGCGGCGGCGGCGAGCGTTAACCCCACCACGCCGAGTCCAAGGAAGCGCCGGCGCCAGTGGTGATCGCCGAGAAAGGGCGACAGCAGGCGGTGGAAAAAGCCGAGAACGGTGGTGTTCACGCCCTCGGCCGAGTGGCTCAGGGCGGCTTCCCGGGCGACATCCGCCCCGCTCTGATGGGCCAGCAGGCGCATGGCCAGCCAGGGTGCGACCAAGAAGGCCACCAGCTGTGACAGCACCATGCCGGCCGAGGCGTTGATGGGGATCGGGCTCATATAGGGCCCCATCAAACCGGTGACGAATGCCATGGGCAGCAGGGCCGCCATGATGGTGAGGCTGGCCATGATGGTCGGCGTACCCACCTCATCGACTGCCACGGGAATGATGTCCCGGACCGCGTGACGGCTGTTACGGATGCGCCGGTTGATGTTTTCGGTGATGACAATGCCGTCGTCGACCAGAATGCCGATGGCAAAGATCAGGGCAAACAGGGAAACGCGGTTGAGTGTAAAGCCCCAGGCCCAGGAGAAAACCAGTGTCAGCAACAGAGTGATCAGTACCGACACACCGACGATGATGGCCTGCCGCCAGCCCATGGCGGCCAGAACCAGCAGCACCACGCAGACCGTTGCCGAGATCAGGTCGGTGATCAGCTTTTCGGCCTTGTCGGAGGCGGTCTTCCCGTAGTCGCGGCTGATGACCACCTCAATACCCTCGGGGATCGCCCGGTTGCGTAGCGCCTCTAACCGGGTCTCGATGGCCCGCGTCACATCAATGGCGTTTTCACCCGCTTTCTTGGCCACGGCCAGGGTCACGGCGGGATGGACCTGGCCAGGGTCAGCCCGCTCCGAGGCCGGGCCAAAGCCGATCATTACGCTCTGATCGGCAACAGTGCCCCCGCGGTTGATGTTGGCGACGTTATCGAGAAAGACCGGGGCCCCCTGATGCATCCCCACCACCAGTTGCCGGACGGCCTCGACGCTGTCGATCAGCGTACCGGCCTGTACCGGTATGGAGACGCCGTCGCGGGTAATGCGGTTGTTTCGGGCGCTGGTGTTGGCACTGGCAAGTGCTTGGCGCAGGTCCGTCACGGTCAGGTTGTAGCCATTCAACCGGGCCGGATCAAATCGCACGTCGACCCGATCGGGAATGCCGCCGAGGGTGTCGACATCCCGGGTACCCGGCACCCGTTTCAGGGCAATTTCCAGGGTGTGGGCGAGGCGCGTCAGGTCTTCACCGGACCATTTGTTGGCGGGATCATAGAGCGTCAGCCCCATGATGGGTACGTCATCGATGCCGCGCGGTTTGACCACCGGTTCGGAGGCTCCGAAGTCCGGCGGCAGCCAGTCACGGTTTGAGTGCACCTGGTTGTACAGCTGCACCAGCGCTTCCTGACGGGGAATGCCCACCTCGAACTGGACCGTGATCACCGCCCGGCCGTGGCGTGACACCGAATAGACATGTTCCACGCCCTTGATCTCACTCATCACCTGTTCGCCGGGCGTCGCAATCGCGTTTTCCACTTCCTGAGCTGAGGCGCCGGGCAGAGCCACCAGGATGTCTGCCATGGTGACATCGATCTGCGGCTCTTCTTCCTTGGGCGTTACCACGACCGCCAGAATGCCGAGCAGAATGCCTAGCAGGGCCAGCAGTGGGGTCAGGTGGGCATTCTGGAATGCCCGGGCAATCTGCCCCGAAGGGCCGACCGGAGGGAGGGAATCACTCATCGTCGGCCTCGTCCGGCAGGTTGAGGGCGTCGCTGCCGAACAGGTTTTGCGGCCGGGTTGCCACCGGCTCCCCTTCGGTCAGACCGGCCAGGACCTCGATCCGGCCGTTGTGTTCAATGCCCGTTCGAATGGGGCGCAGCCGGGGCTGGTTGTGGTCAGTCAGCACGAAAACCGCGCGCATTTCGCCGCGATGGAATACGGCGTCCTTCGGAACCCACAAAGCACTCCGGCTCCCCACGGGTAAGGTCACCTTTACCAGCATGCCCGGGTATAGACTGCCGCTGTCGTCCGTCACCGGCAGGCGCAGCCGGAAGCTGTGGGTCTGGGGGTCGGCATAGGGATAAAAGGTGATGGGGCCGGTGGCCAGTTGGCGACCGTCCGGCAGGGTCACCATGGCGTGGCCCTGCTGACGGGCATGGTTTGCGTAGGGCTGAGGCACGTGCGTCAGCACCCGCAGCTTTTCCCGGGACAGCCCGCTGATCAGGGGCTGGCCTGGTTGAACGGATTCACCGATCTCGACATGGCGCTCGGTGACGATCCCCGAGTATGGGGCCGTGATGCGGGTATCGCCCAGTTCCTCCCGGGCATTGGTCAGGGCCGCGTTCGTCCGTTCCAGGCGAGCTTTGGCGGCAGCCCGGTTATTGCGGGCCTGGTCCAGTTCCTGTTGGGAGGCCAGGCCGCGCTCAAAAACCGACTGGATGCGTGCGAATCGCTGGTTGGCGTCCTCCAGATTGGCGCGGGCTTCGGCCCGGGCCGCCCGGGCCTGCTCCACACCGGCCTGCTGTCGCTTGTCGTCGAGTTGCACGATCAGTTCACCGGCGCTCACGGAATCATCCACGTCGAACGGCAGACGAATCACGGTGCCGGCGGTCCGGGCAGAGACGGTACTCTGCTGAACCGCCTCGATCCGTCCGTCCAGGCGGATGGTTTCCTCAAGCGGTGCCCGCTCGACCCGAGCCGTTCTGATGTCGGCATTCAGTGCAGTGGCGGCGAAAGCGGCCAACAACACCAGCCAACGGCTGTTTCGGAGCATGTTCATGGTCCCCGGTATTGGTGAGCTGTTATCGGATATAACGAAATGGGCTTCCGTTATATCAAATCGGCAGCCCAGGCGCGAAGGCGCCCTGTGCCGGTCCGGACGCAATCCGGTTTGCTCTTGCTTCATTCGGGTTATATAGTGTTTCCATCCTTGGTTAAGCACCAGATATTGTGATCAATCACTGATCAGTCTGGTGTCGGGAATCCGGTGAGAGTCCGGAACTGACGCGCAGCGGTATTGGGGAACGAGCGTGGCATAACGACACTGGCGGAGGCCGGGAAGTCGCCACGTGAGGCTGGAGCTTTCGGGAAGCTCTTTTTGGCCCCTGAGTCCGAAGACCTGCCAGGGAAGCGCCGATCACGAATCGGCGTGACTGCACCTTCGCGTTCAGGGTGAGCAGCAAACGGCCTCCGATGGATTCGTCTTTTCCCACCGTCCGATGCCGTCCTGTCTACGCGAAGGGAACATGGATTTCACCAACGCGTATGCAGGAGATGGCTCATGTCCAGTGCGGTAACGGCCCCGTCCCCGTCGGCCGGCACCACGGCCCCGGTCGAAGACCTTCAGGTCATCAAACGCGACGGCACGCTCGTCGGGTTTGACCCCAGCAAAATCAGTGTCGCAATCACCAAAGCCTATCTCGCCGTCGAGGGTGAGGATGCCGCCGGCTCGGCGCACATTCACGACAGTGTCCAGCGTGTGTCCGGGCAGGTCGTGCGCGCCCTCAGTCGCCGCCTCCACGCGGGCGGCACGGTTCACATTGAAGACATTCAGGATCAGGTGGAACTGGCGCTGATGCGCGGCGAAGAGCAGCGCGTCGCCCGGGCCTATGTCCTCTATCGCGAAGCACACGCCGCCGAGCGGGCGCGGCTGGCGCCGGTTGAGGAGCACCCGAGCCTGACCGTGACGCAATCCAATGGCGAGAAGCGCCCGCTGGATGTGGGCCTGATGAAGCATCAGGTCCGCGAAGCCTCGCAGGGGCTGGATTCGGTGGACCCGGATGCCATTGTCGACGACGCCGTGCGCAATCTCTACGACGGCATTGCCGAGACCGAAGTGCTCAACGCCCTGATCATGACCGCCCGCGGGCGGATCGAGCAGGAGCCGGACTACAGTGCCGTCACCGCCCGACTGCTGCTGGAGCAGCTGCGCCTGGAAGTCGGCCAGACGCTGGAACTGCCGCTCGATCTCCCGCTGGCCGAGGTCTATCCGAAGGCGCTGAGTCAGCTCATCGAAACCGGCATCGAACACGAGCTGCTGGATCCGGCCATGGCCCGCTTCGACCTCCGGGAGCTGGGCGGTGCCCTCAAGCCTGAGCGGGATCTGCAATTCGGATTCCTTGGCCTCCAGACCCTCTACGACCGGTACTTTATCCACCACCGCGAGCGCCGCATCGAGCTGCCACAGGTGTTCTTCATGCGGGTGTCGATGGGTCTGGCGCTGCAGGAAGACAACCCGACCGCGCGGGCCATTGAGTTCTATGACCTGCTGTCCTCGTTCGATTACATGGCCTCGACACCGACCCTGTTCAACAGTGGCACGCTGCACTCGCAGCTCTCGTCCTGCTACCTGACCACGGTCGACGATGATCTGGAAGGCATCTACGGCGCGATCCGCGACAACGCCATGCTGTCCAAGTGGGCCGGCGGTCTCGGCAACGACTGGACGCCGGTGCGGGCGCTGGGCGCGCACATCAAGGGCACCAACGGCAAGAGCCAGGGCATCGTGCCGTTCCTCAAGGTGGTCAACGACACCGCCGTCGCCGTCAATCAGGGCGGCAAGCGCAAGGGCGCGGTCTGCGCCTACCTGGAGACCTGGCACCTGGACATCGACGAGTTCCTGGAGCTGCGCAAGAACACCGGTGACGAGCGCCGCCGCACCCACGACATGAACTCCGCCAACTGGGTGCCGGACCTGCTGATTGAGCGCATGCGCGCCGACGCCAACTGGACACTGTTCTCCCCCAGCGACGTGCCGGATCTGCATGATTTGTACGGCAACGACTTCCGCAAGCGCTACGAGGAATACGAGACGATGGCCGAGCGCGGCGACATCACGCTCTACAAGACCGTCTCCGCGAAGCAGCTCTGGCGCAAGATGCTGACCGTGCTGTTCGAGACCGGTCACCCATGGATCACCTTCAAGGACCCGTGCAACCTGCGCTCGCCCCAGCAGCACACCGGCGTGGTGCATTCCTCCAACCTCTGCACGGAGATCACCCTGAACACCAGCCAGGATGAGATCGCGGTGTGCAACCTGGGCTCGATCAACCTGGCGGCGCACATCGTCGACGGCGAGCTGGATCGTGAGCGGCTGGAGCGCACCGTCAACCGCGCGGTACGGATGCTCGACAACGTCATCGACATCAACTACTACGCGGTCCCGCAGGCGCGCAATTCGAACGTCCGGCATCGCCCCGTGGGGTTGGGCCTGATGGGCTTCCAGGACGCGCTCTACCGTCAGGGCTACGCCTATGCCAGCCCAGAGGCGGTCGCCTTCGCCGACGAATCCATGGAGCTGATCAGCTACTACGCCATCCGCGCCTCCGCCGAACTGGCCCGGGACCGCGGCGCCTACGAGAGCTACGAGGGCTCACTCTGGTCCCAGGGCGTGCTGCCGATCGATTCGCTGGACCGGGTGCGTGACAGCCGCCGCGAAGGCGACTTCGAGGTCAACACCGAGGCCCGCCTGGACTGGGACGCGGTGCGGGCGCTGATTCGCCAGTACGGCATGCGCAACTCCAACGTCATGGCGATCGCCCCGACCGCGACCATCTCCAACATCGTGGGTGTCTCCCAGTCGATTGAGCCGGCGTACCAGAACCTGTTCGTCAAATCGAACCTGTCCGGCGAGTTCACGGTCATCAACCCGTCGCTGGTCAACGAGCTCAAGGCCGAAGGGCTGTGGGACAACGTCATGGTCAACGACCTGAAGTACTACGACGGCTCCGTCCAGCAGCTCGACCGCGTGCCCGATCACATCAAGGCCCGTTATGCCACCGCCTTTGAGATCGACCCGCGCTGGCTGGTGGAAGCCGCTGCCCGGCGGCAGAAGTGGCTGGATCAGGCCCAGAGCCTGAACCTCTACATGGCCGAGCCCTCGGGCCGCAAGCTCGACGATCTCTACCAGCTCGCCTGGGAGCGGGGCCTGAAGACCACCTACTACCTGCGCTCACTGGGCGCGACCGGCGCCGAGAAAACCACCCCGGTCGCCGCGCCGCAGCCGCAGGTGTGTTCCATCGACGAGCCTGATTGCGAGGCCTGTCAGTAACGACCGGTTCGCCGCGGAAACCGCGGAAGGACGCGGAAGCAAAGAGAAAGAAAGAGATAAGGCCACGGAATCCACAGAAGGACACGGAAAGCGCCCTGCGGGCGCTGACAGGAAGATGGACGAGTCGGTTTTCTCTTTGTCCTTATCAATTTTTCCGCGTCCTTCCGCGGTTTCCGCGGCGAAAATGAATCTTCAGGAGGGCAAGCCATGCTCCAATGGGACGACGAGCCGAACACCGAACAAACGCAGGCCCCGACCGACGGGCCGCAGCCGGTGAACGTGGACGACAAGCGCGTGGTCAACGGCGAGACGGACATCAACCAGCTCGCGCCGTTCAAGTATCCCTGGGCCTGGGAATACTTCATGAACGCCAACAAGAACCACTGGACGCCACTGGACGTGAACATGTCCCAGGACGTCCACGACTACCACCACCGCCTCAACGACGCGGAGCGGCATGTGTACGAGAACGTGCTGGCCTACCTCACCACGGCCGACATCCTTGCCATGCGCAACATCGGGCTGGCGGTGATGGAGAAGATGAGTGCGCCAGAGCTTCAGATCTACCAAGCGCGTCAGGTCTATGAGGAATCCATGCACACCTGGGCCTACCAGCACTGCATTGAGACCCTGAACCTGGACCAGAGCGAGATTTACAACCGCTATCGGGTGGTGCCGGAGATCAACCGCAAGATCAGCCTGGCGAACCGGCGGCTGGATGCCGCCATGCGCCCGGACATCAATCTGCGGAACAAGGACGATCTGCAGGAATTCGTCATGTCTTACCTGTTCTTCGCGGCGATCTTCGAGGGCGCCTGGTTCTACAACGGCTTCAGCCCGATCTTCGCGCTCCAGCGTCGCGGCCTGATGCGCGGTACCGGTGAGCAGCTCCAGTACATCCTTCGGGACGAGGCCATGCACTTCTCCTTCGGCCTGAAGGTCTGCAACCAGATCTTTGAAGAGGAAAACATCAAACTGGACCCGAAAGCCCTGCGTGAGATGTGGGATGAGGCGGAAGCGGCCGAGCGCGACTACGCCAACTACATCCTCCGGGACCCGATCCTGGGCTACTCATCGGAGTACCACAGTGAACAGTTCCGTTACATCGCCAACCGACGTGCCCGCACGGTCGGCCTGGAGGAACCGTTCCCGGGCGCACGCAATGTCTCGCCCTGGCTGGAAGAGCAGGCCACCATGCGCAAGGAGAAAAACTTCTTCGAGACCCGCGTGATCGAATACCAGACCGGGGCGCAGCTGGAGTGGTGACAAACGCATTTCGAAGGGAACCGCGTCACAGCGACACTCAGGCTATTTGTCAGGGCGCGCCACAATAACACGTTGTGACACCGGCGCCGTGGCATGATCCGTCGTGCTGGGCGATACTTGGTGAAAGATTGAACGGAATTCAAGCTTTCCATGAGTCATCGTCGACGTCTTGCCACGCTGGTCCTGTTGGGTCTGGCGATTTTGATGGCCCCGGCTTACGCCGGGGCTTTTGTGGTGGATAACGACACGCGGAGTGTTCTGCTTGGCCCTCATCTGGAATTTCTCAAGGACCCGGAAGGCGTCCTGAGTCTGTCAGACGCCCGCTCGCCGGCGCTGGCGGATCGCTGGCGGGCGGCCCGGGCGGACATTCCCAATTTCGGCTATACCGATGCGGTCTACTGGACCCGTGTCACCCTGCCGCCGGCCCAAGGCGAGCGTCGCCGGTTCATGGTGGAGATTGACTACCCGGTCCTGGATCGCCTCGATGTGTCGCTCTGGCATGGTGGCGAGCAGCTGCGCTCGTTCCGGCTCGGTGATCGCATCCCCTATGCCGAGCGCCCCGTGGACCACCCCGGTTTTGTGTTTCCGGTTCACCTGTCCGGTGGTCAGCCCACCGATCTGTACATGCGGGTACAGACCAGTTCCTCACTGCAGTTGCCGATTCGTCTGTGGCGCCCGGAAGCACTGATTGGCCACGATTTTGAACGGGCCACCGCCTTTGCGCTGTTCTACGGCGCCATGCTGATCATGGCCATCTACAATCTGTTGATTTTCCTGGCAGTCCGGGACGCCAGCTACCTGTATTACGTCTTCTATGTGCTGTCGATGGTGGCGCTCGTGGCCGGCATTCATGGCGTGACGTTCAAGTATTTCTGGCCCGGTTCCACCGGGCTCAATGATGTGTCACTGATACTGGCCCTGAGTGGCATGGTGTTCTTTCCGAGCCTGTTCACACGCCATTTCCTCAAGATGCCGCAGGACCGGCCCCGGATGGCGAAGATGCTGGTCGGGCTGGCGGCGCTTGCCGTACTGACGGCCATCGGATCGTTCTTCCTGCCCTATCGGGAGCTGATGGTGACCACCATCATGCTCGCCGGTTCGGCCATTGTCCTGAACTTTGCCTCGGGGATCGTGCGCTGGTGGGACGGGTTCCACGCCGCGCGTTACTACAACCTGGCCTGGACCTTCATGCTCGGCGGCGGGCTGATCATGCTGCTGAACAAAATCGGCGTGGCCCCACGCAACTGGTTTACCGAGAACGCCGGCCAGATCGGTACCAGCGCCGAAGTGCTGCTGCTGTCATTCGCGCTGGCGAACCGTATGAGCTACGAGCGTCGCAAGCGCGAGGAGGCCCAGCGTCAGTCGGCGCAGGCCCAGCAGGAGCTGCTCGATGCCCAGGTGGCCATGAACCGCGATCTCGACTGCAAGGTGCGTGAGCGGACCGAGGCGCTGGAAGAGGCCAACGCCAAGCTACAGGAAATCAGCATCACGGACGGGCTCACCGGTCTGCGCAACCGGCGCTATTTCGATCAGACCTTCGAGATGGAGTACCGCCGGGCCTACCGCGAGAAATACCCGCTGGCGGTGCTGATGATCGATATTGATCACTTCAAGCCGCTCAACGACGAGCACGGCCACCCGTTCGGCGATCATTGCCTCCGTCAGGTGGCGAGCGTGATCCGGGACTGCATCAGGCGGCCGCCGGACCTGGCGGCCCGTTATGGGGGCGAGGAGTTCGTCGTACTGTTGCCCAACACCGACCGGCCCGGGGGGGTGTCGGTGGCGGAGGCCATCCGCCGGGCCGTGGCGGACTCACCCGTCCGTGACGCAGAGCAGAGCGTGTCGCTGACCGTCAGCATTGGCGTCGCCGCTGAGATTCCTGCCGATGTCCGGGAAACCCATGAGGCGCTTCTCAACGAGGCGGACCGGTGCCTGTATGAGGCCAAGAACGACGGGCGGAACCGGGTCTCAGTCGGATACGCCGCCGCCTGCCAGGAGTAGCGCTCAGCCGCCGTGGGGAGCCAGTATCTCCCGCGCCAGTCCCCGGCCTTTTTCGGTCAGCGTCAGAATATCGCCCTCTCGCCGAACAATATCCCGGTCCAGGCACTCCAGCAGAACACGCCGGGCCTTGCCGCGGTCCCAGAGCAGGTGCTCGCGCAGCGCTGCGGTGACATTTTCCTCGTCCCGCCGGGCGCTGTCCTCGTGGTTGTACAGGTGCACGGCGAGAGTACGGGTTTCGTTGCTGCGGTGCTGGCCGCGCTGGCGGATGAGCCGGGCGATGACCCCATAGCGGGGGCTGAGCAAAAACGCCACCAGCAGGAAGGTGCCGGTCATCAGCGCCATCATGCCGCCGATGGACACGTCCCACCATGACGCCAGATAGTAGCCGCTGATACTGGACCCGATGGCAATCAGCCCGCCGTACAGGAACATCCACGACAGCCGGTCGGTGATCAGGTAGGCGGCGGACGGCGGCACGATCACAAACGCCACGAACAGGATGGCGCCCACCGCATCAAATGCCGCCACCGCGGTCCCGCTGGTCAGGAACAGCAGGGCGTAGAACATCAGTCCCGGCGCGTAGCCCAGCGCCTTGGCCAGATCCGGGTCAAACGTGGCCAGTTTCAGTTCCTTGTAAAGCAGGCCGATGAACAGCGCATTCAGCACAGTCATGCCGCCCATGGAGAGCAGGGCGATCGGTACCGACCAACCGAGGACATCGACCGTGTCCAGCCAGACAAAACCAATCTCACCCAGCAACACCGTATGGGTGTCGATATGCACGTCCCGGGCATAGACGTTGAGCAGCAGCACCCCGATGGCGAACAGCATGGGAAAGACCAGTCCGATGGCCGCATCCTTTTTGACCCGCCGGGTGGTGACCAGCAGCTCCGTGAGAAAGACCGTCAGGATGCCCGTGAGCGCCGCGCCGGCAATCTGGAACGGGCCGCTCTGCTGGTGGGTAAGCAGCCAGACCACAACGATACCCAGCACGATGGAGTGACCGATGGCGTCGGACAGCATGCTGTTGCCCCGCAGGACCAGAAAGGTGCCCACCAGCGATGAGGCCATGCCGACCAGCGCGCCGGTGAGCATGATCTGGAAGGGCACACTCTGCAGCAGCGTCTCGATCATCGCCGGTCTCCGTGGCCCAGTCCGTCCAGAATGCGCTGGGCCTCGGTAATGCCGTCAGTGGTCAGTTCCCAGCCGGGCTGTTGGAGTGCGTCCTGCCCCCGCAGGCGAACCAGCCCGTTTTTCTGCAGCCGGGCCAGGGAAAGCCGGGTGCCGATGCCGTAGTATGTGTCCACCATGCCCTGTTGGGTCCGGTAGGTGGTGTCTTTGTGTTCCATGGCCAGTCGGTACAGGGTGGTGAGCACCTGCTGGCTGCGCAGGTGTCGGCGGGCCCGCCACTGGGACAGCAGCGACCAGACGAAGCCGCGACCGGGTGCGAACAGCAGGGAGATCACCACCAGTACCGACGCACTCAGGATGATCAGTGGCCCGGTGGCCAGGCCCCGTCCCATGGCGCTGATCAGCGCGCCGAACACGCCCGAGGCGATACCGATCAGCGCGGACAGCAGCACCATAGTGCCAAGCCGGTGGGTCCACTGCCGGGCAGCGACCGCCGGGGCAATGACCATGGCGGCCATCAGCACCACACCCACCATCTGCAGGCCGACCACCACCGCGAGCGATACCATGACGGTCAGGCCGGTTTCCAGCGTCGCCACGGGCAGGCCCCGCGTAGCCGCAAACGCCGGGTCAAAGGAGACCAGCTTGAACTCCTTCCAGAACAGCATGACCAGAGCAAGCGCTGCCAGCGTAATACCGCCCATGATCCACAGGTCGCTGCGCAGCGTGGCGGCGGCCTGGCCGAACAGGAAAGAGTCCAGTCCGCCCTGGGCGGCGTTGTTGGTGCCCTGGATGTAGGTCAGCAGGACCACGCCCAGCGCAAAGGACAGGCTCAGGGAAATGCCCAGGCCGGCATCGGTTTTCAGGCGGCTGTGGCGGGTGAGGACCAGCATCACAAGGGCGGCCAACGTGCCGGTGATCAAGGCGCCGGTCAGCATGCTGGCGATGTCACGGGTGCCGGCCACCAGGAAGCCCAGGCAGATGCCCGGCAGGGCGGCGTGGGACAGGGTATCGCCGAGCAGACTCTGCTTACGCAGGACCGCAAAGCATCCCAGCGTGCCGCTGACCAGCCCCAGAAGGGCGGCGCCGATCACCACGTTCTGGATGGTGTAGTCCGACAGCAGCGCCAGCAAGCTCATCAGCGTTCTCCGTGATTCGCCGTCGCGTCCCGCTTCGTGGTCGGCTGGTCCTGCATCACGGCCTGGCCATCCAGCAGGGCAATCTGCCCGCCGTAGGCCTGTCGCAGGTTGGGCCCGGTATAGACCTGTTCGACCGGGCCCTGGCTGATCACCCGCACGTTGAGAATCATCAGCCAGTCGAAGTATCGGCGCACAGTCTGGAGGTCGTGATGCACCACGATGACGGTTTTCCCCTCATCGCGCAGCCGGTGCAGCAGATCGATGATGGCCCGTTCCGTCGTGGCGTCCACGCCGGCCATGGGCTCGTCGAGAAAATAGACATCGGCCTTCTGCACCAGTGCCCGGGCAATGAACACCCGCTGTTGCTGCCCGCCGGACAGCTGACTGATCTGGCGCCGGGCGAAGTCCTGCATGTTCACCATGGCGAGCGCATCCAGTGCTTCGTCCCGCTCGCGCCGGCCGGGTCGGCGAAACCACCCCAGGTGCCCATAGAGTCCCATGGTGACCACATCCAGAACGGTGGTGGGGAAGTCCCAGTCGACGCTGGTGCGCTGCGGGACATAGCCGACGTGGCGGCGCTGCTTGCGGTAGGTATCGCCAAAAATGGTGACGTGCCCGGCGACGGGTTTCACGAGTCCGAGAATGGTCTTGATCAGTGTGCTCTTGCCCGCGCCGTTGGGCCCGATGATCCCGGCGAGTACGCCTGGTGGAATGTCGAAGTCGATATCCCACAGCACGGGTTTGCTCTGGTAGCTGACCGTCAGATCCTCGACGTGCAGCGCCAGGTGCGGTTCATGGGGCGTGTCGATCATGGGGCCTCCGTCAACTCCCAACGTCCGGCCCAGCGCGACAGCGCGTCTGGCAGGGGTGGGAGCGTGCCGCCCAGCGCCGTGACGATCTGCCGGGTGTTCTCATAGAGCATGCCGATGTAGGTGCCACCGGCGGTGCCGTCCTCGCCCATGGCGTCGGAGAACAGTTCGCCGCCAATCCGCACCGGCTGGCCCTGCTGTTTGGCGGCGTCGATTACGGCCTGGACGGTCCGGGGGTTGATGGTGCTCTCGATGAATACGGCCGGCACCTGACGCTCGGTGACCACATCGGCCATCTCGCGAATGTCCGCCACACCGGATTCGGTTTCCGTACTGATGCCCTGAATGCCGGCCACTTCGATGCCGTAGGCACGGCTGTAGTAATTGAACGCATCATGGGCGGTGACAAGGATGCGTTGTGCCTCGGGAATCGTGTTGACGGCCTGTCGGACCCAGCCATGCAGGGCCTCCAGCCGGGCCCGGTAGCGTTGGGCGTTGTCACGGATCGTCGACTGGCAGTCCGGCCGCTGTTTGATGATGTGATCGGCAATGGTGGGCACAATCTGTGACCAGAGGCTGACGTCCATCCACAGGTGCGGGTCGATGCCGTAGATGTCCTGAACCGTAATGAGCTGACCCGGATCGATTGACGACGGCGCCACGGCGACTGTCGGCTTGGTCTGCCCGAACCGCTCCAGCACCTGCCCGAGCTGGCCTTCCAGCGAGTAGCCGGAATACAGGATCAGCTCGGCCTGGCGGAGCAGCGTCACGTCGCTGGCGCTGGCCTGATAGAGGTGCGGGTCCACACCCGGCCCCATCATTGCGGTCACATCGACACATTCGCCGCCCACGTTCTCCGCAACATCGGCGATCATGCCGACCGTCACAGCCATTCTCAGGGGTTGGGACTGGGCGTTAGCCAGCGGGGCAACCAACAGGCCGAGGGCCAAAAGCATCGAGAGCATCCGTTTCATGGCGGTCCTTCTGTTATCGGTCGAAACAGCACTGCTGGCAGTGTACCGTCTATACGGACCATACGGGTCAATCGTATCGATTGGCGTGTCAGGATGGGCGGTATACGCTGGGAACGGATCACAGAACAGAGCAATGAGGGAGGATGTCATGCGATTAACGGTTCGTTCGCTGGTCGGCCTGATGCTGGTGCTGGTCACATCGACGCTCTGGGCGGCCGATGGCTTGGTTCAAATGGAAAGTGCTCATAGCGTTGAACGCACCACCGATCGGCTGGTCCATGCGTTGAAGGATAAGGGGATGACGGTGTTCCGCCAAGTCGACCATCGGCAGGGCGCCGCCGGCGTGAATCTGTCCCTGCGTCCGACCCGGATCGTGATTTTTGGCAACCCGAAGGTGGGCACACCCCTGATGCAGTGCCAGCAGTCGGTGGCCATCGATCTGCCCCAGAAAGCGCTGATCTGGGAAGACGCCGACGGTCAGGTCTGGCTCGGTTATAATGACCCGGCATACCTCACGGAGCGCCACGACATCGATGGCTGCGATGCGGTCGTCGGGAAGATTGGGAAGGCTCTCGATGGCTTCGCCAGGGCGGCAACGTCTGAAGGGACGAGCACGACGGAGTAGACGTTGACGGATTGCTGTGACAGTCACTGCGCGGTCGATGCGCGCGATGATCGGCAGCGCGGGACATTACGGGTTGTCCTCGCTATCAATGGCGTGATGTTCGCCGTCATGGTGGTGGCTGCGCTTTGGAGTCAGTCCACGGCGCTACTGGCGGACAGTCTCGACAATCTTGGTGATGCCCTCACCTACGGTCTGAGCCTGTTTGCCGTGGGACGGGGCGATCACATGAAAGCCCGGGTGGCGCTGTTCAAGGGAGGTCTGATCCTGCTGGCGGCCATGGCCGTCGCGGCCCAGATCGTTCACCGGCTGATGGTGCCCGCCGTGCCGGTGTTTGAGATGATGGGTCTGTTCAGTCTCATCGCCCTGGGCGCCAACGGCACCTGCCTCTACCTCCTGTGGCGCCACCGCCATGAGGACGTCAACATGGCCTCCGTCTGGGAGTGCTCCCGCAATGACATCGCTGCCAATCTCTCGGTGTTTGTGGCGGCCGGCGCGGTCTGGCTCACCGGCTCCGGCTGGCCGGATCTGGTGGTGGCGCTGGGCCTGCTCTGGTTGCTGACCCGTTCTGCCATCCGGGTGCTGATGAACGCGCGGGCCGAGCTGCGTCGGGCGATCTGACACTGCTGTGTTCAACGGATCATGATCGGCGCCATGGTTTTGAGTGAGTGTTTCGGATTCTGACACCCTTGAGCCCCACGATGGGCGTGGCTCACGACGGCTGTGACGTTAAGCAACTGCATAATGGGTTCCATCGGCACTCTCAGGAGTGTCACCAATTTTTACACTACCGGCTTCCCTCCCGGATGTTCTGTGCTGTTTTTGAAGCCTTTTTCGAGATTGGTACACGTGTTGCCTATGCATTCCCGCGGTCTGAAACGACCTTGATAAACGGAATGGATAACGAGGGAAGAAAAGACGATGAACACTCAATGGAAAGCGCTGGCAGGGATTCTTGTTGGCTGGATGGGGTTCAGTGGGCTGGCTACCGCTGCTCCGATCACCCTTCACGATATTACCTACTTTGGCCCTAGTGGAACCAATGCGCCAGAAGACTACGTTGATCATGGCTTTGGGACGGTCAATAAACTGGACCATCCGAGCCTCTTTAAAGGGTTCGATTACGTGGAATGGAAACACCAGTACACATTCGATCCCCCGGCTGACACGCTGATCAGTGGCAATCTGGAGCTTTACCTCAAGGACGACAGCGACCTTTGCATTTTCGGCAAGTGCACTACGGAGTTTGCGTTCGGCTATGCTGAGGATGGCACTTGGGACTGGGGTGAGGTCGACACTGGCATTTACGACTATGACGTGTCTCTGGCCGCCCTCGAAGATGGCATGTTCGGGGTCACTCTGAAGTCGAAAAAAGGCGATTTCTACATCAAGCAATCCAAGCTGACCATCGAGTACATGCCGGTTCCGGAGCCGGGCACTCTCGCCCTGCTGGGCGGCTCCCTGCTTGGTCTCGGGCTGGCACGGCGGCGCCGGACGCAGTCTGCCTGAAGAATGCGCCGCAAAGACCGTTCTGGCTCGCACACAGCCCGCTTCGGCGGGCTGTTCTGTTATGGGATCACGGGCACACCAATCCAGGCCGGATGCAGCCAGAGCAGGAACCCGACATAGAGTGTCATACCGCCAATCACCACGATGCCGTCATTCATCCAGCTTGCCCGGAGGTGCGGTATCGGGCGCGGCGACCGGCGCTTCATGGAGATACGGTCGGCAACCGCCCAGATCAGGAACCCTCCGAACAGGGCCACATCGGCCAGCTGACCATTTGAAAGCAGATGCGCCAGGGCCCAGGCTTTGACCGCGACGAGCGTCGGGTGTTTCAGCGCGGCGCTGATCCGGCCCGGAAAATACGTTGCCAGCAGTCCCGGAAACACGATCAGCATCAGCACGGCCGTGACCAGATGCATCCAGACCGGAGGTGTGTACAGCACCAGCGGGTCGAGGCGGGCGGCGCCATAGCCCTGAATGATCAGCACAAAGCCGGCGATGGCCACGAGCGAGTAGAGCCCTTTGTAGGGCCATTCCCCGAGCCGCCGGGCAAATGTCTCCCGCAGGCTCGGTGCCACGATTGAGAGGGAGTGAATGCCGAGAAAAAGAACCAGTCCGGTCAGCAAGGCCAGCATGACGTCGCTCCTGAGTCAGAATAAGCCGTTCCCGTGGCTGAGTATGGCAGGTTGATGGTGTAATGCATGGTGAGGAAATCGGTGAAAAGAGGATGCCATCGTGACGGACCTCAAACACTACCATCTGACCGGCGGCTGTGCCTGCGGCGCGGTCCGCTTCGAGATTGAGAGCCTGATGCGCCCGATCATCGGCTGCCACTGTGAAACCTGCCGCCGGACGTCCGGTCACTACTGGGCCGCCACGCGCGGCTATCGGAAGGACCTGCGCCTGTTGGAGGATCGTGGCCTCAAGTGGTTTGCCTCCTCGGACGTGGCCCGTCGCGGTTTCTGTCAGGAATGCGGCAGCAGTCTGCTGTACGAGGAGTACGGCTCGCCAGAGGTGTCCATCAGTGGTGGCGTCATCGACCCGCCCACGGGCATGAGCCTGGCGGAGCACATCGGAACGGCGGAAGCGAGCGATTACTATGGCGTTCACGATCCGGTACCGCGCCATGCCGAATGCCGGATCAGCGACCGGTGGCGCCTGCCCCCGCTGGAATCATGATGGGCGACCGGTCGAATATCATCCTCATCGGCATGCCCGGCTCGGGCAAGAGCACGATCGGGGTCCTGCTGGCCAAGGCCGCCGGAATGGATTTTGTCGACACGGATCTGCTGATCCAGTCGGACCAGGGGCAGACCCTGCAGACCATCGTGGATGAGCGCGGCTATCTGGCCCTCCGGGAGGTGGAGGAGCGGGTGCTGTGCCGCATCCCCAGGGCTGGTCAGGTGATCGCCACCGGCGGCAGCGCGGTCTATGGCGAAACGGCCATGGCGCACCTGAAATCCACAGGGCCGGTCGTCTTCCTCAACATCCCGCTGGCCACCGTGCGCGAGCGGATTGGTGACTACAGTCTCCGGGGGCTGTCGAAACGACCGGATCAGTCGCTGGAGGCGCTGTTCGACGAGCGATTGGCGTTGTACCAGCGCTATGCGGATCTCACGGTGGACGGTGAGGGCCGGACCCAGGAGCGGATTTGTGACATGATCCTAGCCTCCATTCCCAACTGACCGGACGATCGACCGATGAGCGTACTGTTGTTTGTGGCGGGCCTGGTGGCACTGATCCTCGGCGCCGATGCGCTGGTGAAGGGCGCCTCCAACCTCGCCGCCTCGTTTGGCATTCCCTCGCTGATCATTGGCCTGACGGTAGTGGCCTTCGGCACCAGCTCGCCGGAGCTGGCGGTTTCGATCGGGGCCGCGTGGTCGGGCCAGACCACCATGGCACTGGGCAATGTCGTAGGGAGCAACGTCTTCAACGTGCTGTTCATCCTCGGGGTGTCCGCCCTCATCGTGCCGATGGTGGTGTCCCGTCAACTTATTCGTCTGGACGTGCCGCTGATGATCGGGCTGTCGATTGGCGTCTGGGTGCTGGCGCTGGACGGGCGTTTGGGGTGGATCGATGGGGGCGTGCTGGTCCTGGTGCTGATCGCTTATTTCGCCTTCCTGATCCGTCAGGGACGGCACGAGCGGGGTGATGACGCGGATGACGGCGCCAGACCACCCCGCCAGCTCGCCTGGAACCTCGTACGTGTCGGAGTCGGACTGGCCCTGCTGGTGCTCGGCTCGCGCTGGCTGGTGAGCAGTGCGGTCACCTTCGCCGAGGCGCTCGGGGTCAGCGAACTGGTGATCGGCCTGACCATCGTCGCCGCGGGCACCTCGCTGCCGGAAGTCGTCACTTCCATCATGGCGGCCATGAAGGGCGAGCGCGACATCGCCGTGGGTAATGTCGTGGGCAGCAACCTGTTCAATATCATGGGCGTGCTGGGTCTGGCGGCGGTGGTGGCGCCGGACGGGCTTGCGGTCACGCCGGCAGTGCTGCGCTTTGATCTGCCGGTGATGATGGCCGTGGCGATTGCCTGCCTGCCGATTTTCTTTACCGGAGGCGTGATCAGTCGCCTGGAGGGTGGCGTCCTGTTCGGCTACTACCTGGCCTACACGGCGTACCTGATTCTCGCGGCCAGCCACCACGAGGCGTTGCCCGCATTCAGTGGTGCCATGCTGTGGTTTGTCGGGCCGCTCACGGTATTGGGGCTGGTTGTGAGTCTTCGCCGAAGCCGGACCGCGACCTCAACCGGGTAATTCGCTCCGGGCATTATGCCGGTGTACGCTCGTTGCACACGCATTTGGAGGACCGAGGGGGTCATTGGATGAAAGCCATCATGCCGTCCGGTTGGGGTCGACAGACCCGGCTGGTGCTCACAGACGTGGACGAACCCGCGGCGCCGGGGCCGGAGGATGTGCTGGTCGCCGTGCACGCCGCGTCGGTCAATCCCAAGGATCGGAAGCTGAACCTCAATGTGGCCCGATGGACGCCACCGGTTGTTACGAAACGATTTCCGCCGGTTTTCGGCGACGATCTGGCCGGCATCGTGATCGAAAAAGGCGCCAACGTTGAGGATTTCGACGTTGGCGATGCCGTCTACGGCATGGACATGCGCCCCCGGACCGCCACGCTGGCCGAACGAACCCGCATCCACCAGACGCGCATCGCCCGCATGCCGCCGTCACTGTCCTTCGAGGAGGCAGCCGCCATGCCGCTGGCCGCCCAGACGGCCCTGCAGGGGCTGCGACAGGGCCATGCCGGCTTCGGCCGCTCGGTGCTCATCATTGGCGCCTCCGGGGGCGTCGGCACCTTTGCGGTACAGATCGCCAACGCCATGGGCGCCCACGTCACCGGCGTCTGTAGCCACCGAAACACCGATTTCGTCAAGGCGCTTGGCGCTGATGCCGTGATCGACTACACGGCCGGCGACTACCGGACCCGCGCCGGACCGTTCGACCTTGTCTTCGATGTGACCTCCTACGAGTCCCCGACAAGCTGTGCTGCCCTGACCGGGCGGAGCGGCTACTTCATCTCCACCGGCGGCGATGCCCGCTCCATGGTGGGTACGCCCTTCTACCGGCTACTGGGGAAGAAGGCCGGCACGGTGGTTGTCGAGTCCTACCGGGAGGATCTGGAGACCCTGTTCGCCATGGTCGAGAGCGGCCAGCTCAAACCGGTCATCGACAGCACCTTTGAACTGATCGATGCCAACGGGGCCTATGACCGAAACGGGACCGGCCGATGCCGGGGCAAGGTGGTGATCCGGGGCGACGGGGAAGCGGACGACACGTCTTTCAGACGTTCCCGATGACCCGAAGTATTCCTGTTGATGGTTCATCGACGATTAGCGTGGCATCGGCGACAGATGTGGCACCGTTCAATGCTGGAGTCGACCATCTTTTCGGCATTGTCACGCTGATCCGCGTTGAACTTTTTTCCGGCGTATTGATCCGAATCAACAGTACTGTCTCCAACTCACTGCTACATTGAAGAGCACCTATCAGCAAAGGAGGCTTCACCATGGGACAGACTTCTTCAAGCATCGTTGTGGCGTGCGATGGGTCGGATCAGTCCGCGAATGCGGCTGCACTGGCGGCTGACCTGGCGTCAGCCACTGGCCAGTCGCTTCGACTGCTGTCCGTTTTCCCATCCACTCAGGCCGAAAGAATGGCGATTCGCGGCGTACAGCCGGAGTCCATTGAGGCCAATGAGGAACAGTATGGCCAGGAAATGTTTGATGTCGCCAGAAAGGCGCTGAAAGACAAGGTTGAGCCGACGGAAGAGGTTCTTCTGGTCGGGGAGCCGGCAAGTGAAATCCTGAAGTACATGGAAAACCACCCGGACACTCATCTTTTCCTCGGACGGCGGGGCCACTCGCTTGTACGCAGCCTGACTCTGGGCAGCATCAGCGAAAAAGTGATTCGCCATGCCACCGGGCCGGTCACTGTTGTCAGTGAATAGCGGCCGGTGACGGCGGGTGGTCAGATCCGGTGGGACCGGCGTCACAAAAGAAAGCTGGCGGTATCATCCTGCCCGGCAGCGGGCCGGTTCACCGGTTTCGGGTTTGCTGATACTGGCGACTGTAGGTCTGGTACTCCTGCTGGTACTGGCTGATGCTCCTCGCATCCTGACAGTGGTTGGTGCCATGCGGGCTGGTCTGGGTTGCCGGGCGACTGTTCCGGTGACCGGGGCGAGTAAGAGCGGAGTGCCATGATGTATCGCGCGATTTGTCTGGTTCTTTTGAGTGTACTGGTGCATGCGCCGGTGGCGCTGGCCTCGACCGGGAACCGGCTGGCGCTGTTTATCCCTGATGACACGCCGTTCTGGAATCGAGTGGTGCTCTTCGCCCGGGCGGCGACCGAAGACATGGGCGATGAACTGACGGTTTTTGATGCCGATGCCGACCGCCTCCGCATGCAGCGACAGTTCGAGTCGGCCCTGCGGGGTGATCGCGCCTTCGATGCGGCGATCTTTCCGAACTTCCTACAGACCGCGAGCCGCTTTCTTGAGATCTGTGCTCAGGAAGCCGTCCCCTGTGTCCTCTTCAACAGTGGCCTGCAGGAACCGGAGAACGGGGTTGGCGGTCAGACCGACGGCTCCAATCCACACTGGATCGCCCATCTGGTGCCGGACGATGTGGGCTCGAGCGCCGACATGACCGAGTACCTGATCCGACGGGCGGAGCAGGGGGCCTCTTCCGAGCCGGTGACGATGGCGGCGATCAACGGGTACCGGTCGGACACCCCCGCGATCAAGCGCGAGCGCGGCGTCCGTCAGGTACTGGAGCGGCGTCCGGATGTGACCTTCACCCAGATGTTCTACACCGACTGGAGCGCTGGCGAAGCGAAGACGCGCCTTAGTGGCTTGTTGCAACGATACCCGCGTGTGGATGTGGTCTGGTCGGCGAACTATCGCATCACGGAAGGTATTCTCTCGGCAATGGAGGAGGAGGGGTTAACCCCCGGCCAGGACCTGCTGATCAATTCCTACGACATCAACCCGGCCACGCTTGAACAGGTTGCCGACGGTCGGGTCACCATCACCGCCGGTGGCCACTATGTGGAGGGCGCCTGGTCGGTCATCCTGGCCCACGACTATCTGGGTGGCGCCTGGCCCGCGACCGACCGGCCGGTGTTCGACACGCCGCTGCTGCTGGTGAACCGCAACAATGTCGGTGTGGTCCGCAAGGCGCTCGGACGTCTCGAGGACAATCCTGACAGCCTTTCCCGGGTCGATTTCACGCGGTACTCCCGTCTGGAGAACCCCAACCGCAAGCACTACGAGTTCTCGCTGCGGGATGTGCTCAAACGCTACCAGTCGAACTGGGCGATGGCGCCCCGGCAAGGGCTGTTCGAGCGATCCACCACTCAATGATCAATCCAATCGGTCCGAGCGGCGCGTAAGGGCTTCCATCGTGCTGTCGCAGCGGTGTCCGTTATACTCGACAGCCATTTCCGGGAATTGCCACTACTCAGGAACCGCCCATGTCCGACGACCGGATCCGCCTTCGCGGCGCCCGCCAGAACAATCTCAAGAATCTGGACCTGGATCTCCCGCTCGGTGAAATGACCGTGGTGACCGGGCCGAGCGGGTCGGGCAAATCGTCGCTGGCGTTCGATACCATCTACGCCGAGGGCCAGCGTCGGTACGTGGAGACCTTCTCGCCCTACGCCCGGCAATTCCTGGACCGGATGGACAAGCCGGCCGTGGACCAGATCGAGGGGATTCCGCCGGCCATCGCCATCGATCAGACCAACCCGGTGCGCAACTCCCGCTCCACCGTCGGCACCATGACGGAGCTGAATGACCACCTGAAACTGCTGTTCGCCCGGGCGGCGCGGTTGTATTGCCAGGGCTGTGGCCGCGAAGTGCGGCGCGATACCGAGGACAGTATCGTCGAGGATCTGATGACCCGTGGCCAGGGCGAGCGGGCGGTCATCGCCTTCGATCTGCCACTCACCGGCGACGTGGCCGAAGACAAGGTGCGCACGGAGCTGGATCGCCAGGGCTACACGCGCGTTGACACCATTGATCGCAACACCCTGCGGGTGACCCAGGACCGGGTGCGGCTGGACGAAGAACGCCGGGATCGCATCACAGAGGCCGTCGAAGGCGCATTGCGCGGCGGCCGGGGACGGATTGGCGTGTTCCCGCTGGATGATGACCGCCAGCCCCGCGATCACTGGCGCTATTCCGAGGGGCTGCATTGCCCCGACTGCGACCGGGATTACACCGACCCGATTCCCAACACCTTTTCCTTCAACTCCCCGATGGGCGCCTGTGAGAATTGCCGGGGCTTTGGCCGGGTCATGGGGATCGACTACCGGCTGGTCATGCCAGACGAGGGCAAGACCCTGGAAGAGGGCGTTATCAAACCCTGGCAGACCAAGGCCTATGCCGGTTGCCAGCGGGATCTCATTGCCCACGCCGGACGGGCCGGCGTGCCGGTGGACATTCCCTTCCGGGACATGACCGAGGAGGACCGGCGCTGGGTACTGGCGGGCGATAAAAAATGGACCTGGCAGAGCCACAAGGGTGGCTGGTACGGGGTTCAGCGGTTCTTCGACTGGCTGGAAACCAAGTCCTACAAGATGCACATCCGGGTGCTGCTCTCCCGGTACCGCTCCTACGACCAATGCCCGACCTGTGACGGCGCCCGGCTCAAGCCCGAGTCGCTGGCCTGGCGGGTGGGTTCCAAGGCCAACGCCGACGCGGTACTGCCTCCCGAGCGGCGGTTCCGGCCCCGCGAGACCGGGTTTTCCAATGACGTGCTGGCGGATCTGCCGGGGCTGAATATCGCCGATCTGATGGATCTGCCGCTGGGCCGGGTTCAGGCCCTGTTCCGGGACATTGAGCTGCCCGCGCCGCTGGACGAGGCGTCCGACCTGCTGCTGGACGCGGTTCGGGCGCGACTCGGCTATCTGGTCACGGTGGGGCTGGACTACCTGACCCTGAACCGCCAGTCCCGCACCCTGTCGGGTGGCGAGGTGCAGCGCATCAACCTGACCACCGCGCTGGGCACCTCGCTGGTGAACACCCTCTTTGTGCTGGACGAGCCCAGCATCGGCCTTCACCCGCGCGACATGGACCGCATCATTCACGTCATGCATCAGCTCCGGGATGCCGGCAACTCGCTGCTGGTGGTGGAACACGACCCACAGGTCATGCACGCCGCCGACCGGGTGATCGATATGGGGCCCGGCCCTGGCGAGCGCGGTGGCGAGATCCTGTTCCAGGGCGATCCGGGGACGCTGATGCGCTCCGGCGCCTCCCTGACCGCGGATTACCTGACGGGCCGGCGTTCAGTGGTCGACGCATCGACCGTTGGCGCTGTCGACCGGCCGGAGGCGTGGATCGGCGTGCGGGGTGCCCGTGAGCACAACCTGCAGAACGTCGATGTGGACCTGCCCCTGAACCGGTTTGTGGTGGTCACCGGCGTGAGTGGGTCGGGCAAGTCCACGTTGATGGAAAGCGTTGTCTACCGCGCGCTGGCGGAGATCAAGGGGCGTCCCGGCGAAGTGCCTGGCGAGCACGATCGCATCGAACACGCCGACCGGATCGATGATGCGGTGTTAATCGACCAGTCCCCGATTGGCCGCACTACCCGCTCCACGCCCGCCAGCTATGTGGGCGCGTTCGACGCCATCCGCAAGGTGTTCGTGGGGCTGCCCGAGGCGAAGGAACGGGGGTACACCCTGGGGACATTCAGCTTCAATGCCGGCAACGGTCGCTGCCCGACCTGTGGTGGCAACGGCTTTGAGCATGTGGAGATGCAGTTCCTCAGCGACGTCTACCTGCGTTGCGCGGACTGTGATGGCAAGCGCTACCGGCCGGAGATTCTGGAAGTCACGCTGGCGCCGTCGGTGGGCTTCGAAGGTGGGCCGCGTTCCATCGCTGACGTCCTCGCCATGTCCGTTAACCAGGCGGTCGCGTTCTTTGCCGACTACCCGAAAGTGCTGCAGGCGCTGGAGCCGCTGCAGGCCGTCGGTCTGGGATACATGGGGCTGGGCCAGCCGGTGCCGACGCTCTCCGGCGGCGAGGCCCAGCGCCTGAAACTGGCCGGGCACCTGGCAAAGGCCAGCGGGCGGACCAAAGCAGACGAGCGATTGCTGTTTCTTTTCGACGAGCCCACCACCGGCCTGCACATGGACGATGTGGCGACGCTGTTGCAGGCGTTCCGGCGGTTGCTGGCGGCGGGGCACTCGCTGGCGGTGATCGAGCATAATCTGGATGTGATGGCCGCTGCGGACTGGCTCATCGACATGGGCCCGGAGGGCGGCGACCGTGGTGGTCAGCTGATGGCGGCGGGCACGCCGGACGAGGTGATGGCGGTACCCGAAAGCCGCACCGGCGTCGCGCTGAAAGCCTACCTGGCCCAGCGCGGCGAGACCGGACAGTCCGGCATGCTCTCGGGCGAGGTGGCGAGTGTGATGGCGAGCGAGGCCCCGGCCGCAACCCACGCTAAGGCCTCACCGTCGGCGATCACGATTCACCATGCCCGGGAACACAACCTCAGGAACACCGACGTCACCATTCCCCGGAACCAGCTCACGGTCATCACGGGCCTGTCGGGGTCCGGCAAAAGCACCGTGGCGTTCGATATCGTGTTTCAGGAAGGCCAGCGCCGGTACCTGGAATCGCTGAATGCCTACGCCCGGCAATTCGTGCAGCCAGCCTCCCGGCCCGATGTGGATGCGGTATTCGGCATTCCGCCCACCGTGGCCATTGAACAGCGCACCAGTCGCGGCGGGCGCAAGAGCACCGTCGCCACCATGACGGAGATCTACCACTTCCTGCGGCTGATGTTCGTCAAGCTTGGCACCCAGCACTGTCCGACGTGTCAGGTGCCCATTGAGGCGCAGACGCCGGAAGCCATCCGCGCCCAGATTCTGCGCCAGGCGCGGCGTGAGACGGTGACCTTGCTGGCCCCGATGATCGTGGCCCGCAAGGGCTACTACACCGATCTGGCCCAGTGGGCGTTCAAGAAAGGCTACGAGCACCTGCGGGTGGATGGCGAGTACCTGGAGACCTTCAACTGGCCGCGCCTGGCCCGGCATCAGGAGCACACCATCGATCTGCCGGTGGGCACCGTGAAAGTAACGGCCGGCGCGGAACCCGAGTTGGATGAGCTGATCGAACGGGCGCTGGACTTCGGCCAGGGCACCCTGAAGATGTTCTCCGACGACGGCGAAACCATTTTCTCCGTCAAGCGGGCCTGCCCGGGCTGTGGCCGCAGCTTTCCGGAGCTGGACCCGCGCCTGTTCTCCTACAACTCCAAGCACGGCTGGTGTGGTGGCTGTTTCGGCACCGGTCTGTCCCTGAGCGGCTTTGACGAAGAGCAGACCGGTGAGGAAAGCGCCTGGCTCGAGGAGGAAGACGACGGTCAGCCCCGAACCTGCCCGCGTTGCGACGGCCGGCGACTGAACCCCGAGGCGCTGGCGGTCACCTTCCAGGGCTGGAACATTGCCCACTACACCGAGGCGTCGGTCACCGAGGCGCAGAAGCTGTTCCGGCACCTGCCCCTGGGCCACCGCGAATCGGAAATCGCGCGGGACATCCTGCCGGAAATCCAGAATCGTCTGAGTTTTCTCGATCAGGTGGGCCTGTCCTACCTGAGTCTGGATCGCGCCGCGCCCACGCTCTCCGGCGGCGAGGCCCAGCGCATCCGTATCGCTGCACAGCTCGGTTCCAATCTGCAGGGGGTGTGCTACATCCTCGATGAGCCCACCATCGGCCTGCACCCACGCGACAACGCCATGTTGCTGGACACGCTGGCGCGGCTGGAGAACAAGGGCAACACCATCCTGATGGTCGAGCACGACGAAGACACCATCCGCCGGGCCGAACATGTGATTGACCTGGGGCCGGGGGCCGGTGTGAACGGCGGCCGTGTGGTGGCCGAAGGCACGGTTGAGGACCTGATGGCCCATCCCGAGTCCACTACCGGACACTGCCTCGCCCATCCCATCCGCCACCCGATGATGGACGACCGGCGCACCGAGGCATCCGAACACCGGCTGGAGGTGCGCAAGGCCAGTCTGCATAACCTGCGGGGCGTCAACGTGTCGGTACCGCTGGAACGGCTGGTGTGCGTGACCGGGGTGTCCGGTTCCGGCAAGAGTTCGCTGGTACGCGGCGTGCTGCATGGCAACCTGAAACGCCTGACCGGTGCCGGTCGCAACAAGCCCCGGCCTGCATTGGAGGGCTGCGAGGCGCTGGACGGCTGGGAATCACTGGACCGGGTGCTGGAAGTGGACCAGACCCCGATCGGCAAGACGCCGCGCTCCTGCCCGGCGACCTATGTCGGCTTCTGGGACGCCATCCGCAAGCTCTTTGCCGGTACGCAGGAAGCCCGGTTGCGGGGCTACAACGCCGGGCGTTTCTCCTTCAATACCAAAGAGGGCCGCTGCCCGGAATGCGACGGCCAGGGCATGAAGCGCATCGAGATGAACTTCCTGCCGGACGTGTCCGTGCCCTGCGAAGTCTGCCATGGCGATCGCTTCACGCCGGAAACGCTGGCGGTGACCTATGGCGGCAAGCACATTGGTGACGTCCTGAAAATGAGCGTGGACGAGGGCGTCGATTTCTTCCGCGCCCACCCGAAGATCCACCACGCGCTGGAACTGATGCGCGACGTGGGGCTGGGCTATCTCACCCTGGGTCAGCCCAGTCCGACCCTGTCCGGCGGCGAGGCCCAGCGCCTGAAACTGGTCACGGAACTGGCCAAGGCGAGGCCGGACAGCCGCCGCCAGCGCCAGCTCCACACACTGTACATTCTCGATGAGCCGACCGTCGGTCTGCACATGGCGGACGTGGAACGCCTGATCCGCGTGCTGCACCGACTCGTGGACGCCGGCCACAGCGTGGTGCTGATCGAACACAACCTGGACATCATCGCCGAGGCCGACTGGCTCATCGACATGGGTCCGGAAGGCGGCGATGCCGGCGGTAAGGTTGTCACCGAAGGACCACCGGAGAAAGTGGTGCGGACCCGCCGCAAGAGTGAAACGGCACGGGTTCTGAAGGACTTTCTGAGAGGGCGCTGATGCCCCTGGGTGACGCTTTCAATCAACCAATACCGCCGGTCTTTGCGTCTTTATTTGATGTAATGCGCTATTTAACGACGCTATTAATCAAAAGTAGTAAAATGGGATGGCGTTTTTAGTCAGGTGTGATCGGTGACCTGTCCTTAGACTCTCTCAACTCGAACGACTGATGAGAGAGGTGAGACATGTCACAAACTGAGATGCGCTGGGACGAACAGGTCCCGGAACAGGCGCTGACACTGCCTTCCCGCTATTTCTATGACCGAGCGATCTTTGAGGCGGAACGGGATCGGATTTTCATGGGAGCGTGGCACTTTGGCTGTCACGTGAACGAACTGTCCGAACCCGGTGCCTATGTCGTGCGTGACGTGTTTGATCAGAGCGTCATTCTGATGCGGGACAAGGCGGGCGAGCTCCATGCCTTCCACAATGTTTGCCAGCACCGTGGCAACCGGTTGCTGACCGAGACGCGCGGCGTGCAGAAAGGCGTCATCCGTTGCCCCTACCACTCCTGGTGCTACAACCACGACGGCTCCCTGAAAGGCGCACCGCGCAGTCAGAAGATTCCGGCTTTCAACGTCGATGACCACCGGATTCCGCCGGTCCGTCTGCAGGTCTTTGCCGGTTCGGTGTTCTTCAACCTGGACCCCGATGCGGAGGGCATGGAGACCCTGTTCCCGGAAGCGGAGGACGTCATCCGCCGGTCGATTCCGAACCTCGACGACATGCGTCTGGTTCAGGAAGACGATGTGATCGTTCCGGCGAACTGGAAGGTCATCATGGACAACTCCATCGAGGGTTACCATTTTCAGTTGTCCGGCCCGCACCACGTCGATCTGGCCTCGCTGATCGATTTTTCCGAGTACAAGCTGGTCCACCGCGAGAACTGGTGGACGTACGGAGCACCGCCCAACCGGGAGGCCACTTCCGCATATGGCGTGCCCATAGAGAGTAAGGCAACGGATGCAGACGGCTTCTTCAATATTGGTCTCTGGCCCCATAACACCTTTTACCAGTTTCCGTACTCGCAGTGCATGGGCACCTTCATGATGATTCCCCTGGACGAGGAGCGCACCATCCTGCGTTTTGGCTACTACACCCCGCATGAAGCGCTGCCGGCGATATCGCGTGCGGCCATGGACTGGATGAACAACGAACTCGGCCCGGAGGACATCGACCTCAACATCACGGTTCAGAAAGGGCTTCACTCACTGGGCTACGACCAGGGGCGCTACATGATCGACCCTGAACGCAGTAATGAGAGTGAGCACCTGGTCCTGCATTTCCATCGACTGGTTTACCGGGCCCTTCACGGCCAGGGCGACCCGATCCAGTAAGGGTTGGACGGCGCATGCGTATTGAATCCGAGTACGACTACATCATAGTGGGTGCCGGATCGGCCGGGTGCGTCCTGGCGGATCGGCTGACTGAAGATGGACGGTATCGGGTGCTGCTTCTGGAAGCCGGCCCGCGTGATCAGTCCTGGAAAATCGACATGCCAGCGGCCATGGGCGCGGCCATTGATGGTGCGGACTTCAACTGGCACTACTGGTCCGGCCCGGAACCCTGGCTTGATAATCGGTCGGTGGCGACCCCTCGCGGGAAAACCCTGGGCGGTTCGTCTTCCATCAACGGCATGGTCTACATTCGCGGCCATGCCCGGGACTATGATGCCTGGGAGGCGAGTGGCTGCGCGGGCTGGGGCTACCGGCACGTGTTGCCGTACTTCCGGCGCTCGGAGTGTCATGAGCTGGGAGCGAATGACTACCACGGTGGCGACGGGCCGCTGAAGGTCTCCTCAGGACAGCCGTACGACCCGTTGTCCCGGGCGTTTCTCAGGGCCGGAGAGCAGGCCGGCTATGCCTTCTCAGAGGACGTCAACGGCCACTGCCAGGAGGGCTTCGGTCGGGTGGATCGCACGACCTGGCAAGGCCGTCGCTGGAGCACCGCCCGGGGCTATCTGGCCCGGGCCCGGAAGCGGCCCAACCTGACGGTGATCACTGGCGCTCTGGCTGAGCGGGTACTGGTCTCTCAGGGGCGGGCCACCGGGGTTCGCTACCGCCGAGGCGGTGTGTCGTTCGACGTCACCGCCGCGCGCGAAGTGCTGCTCTGCGGCGGGGCGATCAACACGCCGCAACTGCTCATGCTCTCGGGCATCGGGCCTGACGATGAGCTGTCTCGCTGGTCCATTCCAGCTGTTCACCCGCTGGAAGGCGTTGGACGCCGGCTGAGCGATCACCCCGACACGGTCGTGGCCTACCGTTGCCCTGAGCCGGTGTCCAACGCCCCCTGGACCCGCTTTCCCCGCAAGGCCTGGGTGGGTCTGCGCTGGTTCCTTCAGAAAGCCGGTCTCGCCGCCAGCAACCAGTTTGAGGCCGGCGCCTTCATTCGCTCGCGGGCGGGTGTGGAGCATCCCGACATTCAGCTCACGTTCATGTCGCTGGCCGTGGAGCCGGGTACCGTCGAGACGCTCAAAGATCATGCCTTCCAGATCCATATTGATCTGATGCGCCCAACAAGTCTGGGACGGCTACGGTTGAACGGCACGGATCCCGCCCGGCCTCCGGACATCGTCTTCAACTACCTCGGTACCGAGCGTGACCGGGCCGATATGCGCGCCGCCGTCCGGCTGGTCCGTGAGCTGGTCGCGCAGCCGGCGTTTGCTCCCTATCGGGGTGAGGAAATAACCCCCGGGCCCGACTGCCAGAGCGATGAGGCGCTTGATGCCTGGGCGCGCCAGACCACCGAAACCGGCTATCACGCGGCGGGAACCTGCAGGATGGGGCCGGGCGACGACGCGGAGGCGGTTGTCGACCCTGATCTCAGGGTCTACGGGGTTGAGGGCCTGCGCGTCGTCGATGCCTCCATCATGCCGGTCATCGTCAGCGGCAACACCAATGCCCCCACGGTGATGATTGCGGAGAAAGCCGCCGACCTGATTCTCGGCCGGCCTCCGCTGCCGCCTTCCGATGCGCCCACCTGGATTCACCCGGACTGGCAGGGACAGCAACGTTAACACCACGCCCGCCTCCGCAGAGGCGGGCAAGCCTCCCTGTTTTGCAACAGTCCTATTCGACAATGAGGAGCTGATATGCCCCTGACATACCAAGACTGGCAGTCCCGTGCCGCCGGATTGAGCCTTAACGGCAACGCCTGGATCGAGGGTGCGCGCCGCCCGTCCAGCGATGGAGCGACTCTGGCCTCCATCAACCCAATGACCGAGCAGCCGCTGGCCCACGTTGCCGCGACCACCAGCGAGGACGTTGACCGGGCGGTCACTTCGGCCCGGGCCGCCTTTGCAAGCAGGAGCTGGTCGGGCCTGGACCCTCTGGACCGGCGATCAATCATGAAGCGCATTGCCCGGGAACTCCGCGCCCATCAGGAAGAGCTGGCGTTGTTGGACTGTCTTGAGGTCGGCAAATGCATCAGTGAAGCGCTTGAGGATGTGGAGGAGTCGGCGGTCCTGTTTGACTGGTACGGCGAGCTGCAGGACAAACTCTACGATCAGGTGGCCGCCTCGCCGGCCGGGGTCCAGGCGACCGTTGTCCATGAGCCGCTGGGCGTCATTGGCGCCATCGTTCCCTGGAACTACCCGCTGCATAACGCGGCCGTCAAGCTGGCGCCAGCCCTCGCAGCGGGCAACAGTGTGATTCTCAAGCCTGCCGAGGAGTCCTCGTTGTCGGCGTTGCGACTGGCCGAGTTGTGCGAGGCCGCGGGACTGCCGACCGGTGTTCTGCATGTTCTGCCCGGTCACGGCCATGTGACGGGCGAGGCACTGGGGCGCCACCCGGACGTGGACGCCATCGGCTTTACCGGCTCCACCGAGATTGGAAAGCGGTTCCAGGTCTATGCCGGGGAATCGAACATGAAGCCGGTCTGGCTGGAGTGCGGTGGCAAGAGCCCCCACCTCGTGTTCGATGACTGCCCGGATCTCGATGCCGCGGTGGATGCGGTGATCGGCGGTATTTTCACGAACGCCGGGCAGGTCTGTTCGGCGCACTCGCGGCTGTTGATTCAGGACAGCATCGCGGATGATTTCCTTGACGCGCTTCAGGAACGGGTCGCGCAGCTGACTCCGGGGGATCCGCTGGACCCGGCCACGACACTTGGCCCAATCGTCAGTCGCGCCCAGTTTGAACAGGTCATGAGCTACCTCGAAGTGGGCCGGCAGGAGGCGAGTCTGCTGACAGGCGGCGAGGCCCGGACCGCCAGCGGTGGCGCGCTGTTCGTCGAACCCACCGTGTTCACCGAGGTGACGCCTCAGCACCGCATCTTCCGGGAGGAGGTTTTTGGCCCGGTACTGACGGTGACCCGTTTCCAGGACGAAAACGAGGCCGTGGCCCTGGCCAACGACAGCTGCTACGGACTGGCCGCCTCCCTGTGGACGCTGCTGCTCAGTCGTGCTCATCGTCTTTGCGATGCGCTCCAGGCGGGCACCATCACGGTGAACGGTGTTGACGCGGTCAGCCCGCAGACCCCATTTGGCGGCATGAAACAGTCGGGCATCGGTCGGGACTACGGCCTTGCCGGGATGCAGAAGTACATGGCGCTGAAAACACGCTGGATTCACTACTGAGAGCGGGAGGTGACATCATGATGGCGAACCCGGATGACCACGGCACGCTCCGGGAGCAGTTGGCCTGCGCCTTTCGCTGGATGGCGCGTCTGGAACTGCACGAAGCGGCTGCGAACCACTGCAGTGTGGTGAGCGAGCCCGGGGGCGGTCGATTTCTGATCAATCCGGCGGGTCGGCATTTTTCGGAGATTCGGGCGAGTGACCTTCTGGAGGTCGCGGCCGATGCGGAGGCGGCGCCCGCCGATCTGGACCCCACTGCCTGGGCCATTCACGGCGCCATGCACCGTCGAGGCCGCGACGTGGGATGCATCCTGCACTGCCACAGTCTCTATGCGACGGCGCTGGCCTGTCTGGCCAACCCGGAGTTGCCGCCGATTGAGCAGAATGCCATGCGTTTTTTCGAACGTCTCCGTATCGATCACGGCTTCGAGGGGATGGGTCTGGGTGATGAGGCGGAGCGGCTGGCGTCCATGGCGGACGGCGACGCGCCCATTCTGCTGCTGGGCAACCACGGAGTGATTGCCACCGGCCCGGACGTGGCGACGGCGTTTGATAACCTCTACTACTTTGAGCGCGCCTGCCGTTACTATCTGGTGGCCCGAGCCAGTGGCCTACCGCTTCGGCCCGTGTCCGCAGAGGTGGCGCGCCGTACGGCCGCGCAATGGGACGAGTATGCGAAGATGGGGGCGCCCCAGGCCCACTTCGCTGCCCTGATGCGGGTTCTGGACCGGGAACAGGACGACTACCGGAGCTGATATCGCCCATGCCCCTGACAAGCCCCACCCACCGGATCGGTATTCTGCTGTTGCCGGAGTTTCCCTTTTCCGGGCTCGGGGCGCTTTTGGATCCGCTTTTCATTGCCAACTGGCTGGCCCAGGAAGCGCGCTTCGAGTGGCACCTTCTGGGGCCGGAAGCCAGTGTCCGCGCCTCCAACGGCGTCCCGTTGGCAGTGGAAACGGAATGGCCGGCACCCACGGATCTGGACACTGTGTTTGTGCTGGCCAGTTTCGAAACCAAGTCCCTGCGCAATGACCGTCAGGTTCGCATGTGGCTGCGACACTGTGACGCGGCGGGCGTCCGGCTTGCCGGTGTGGAAATGGGTGTTGACGTCCTGGCGGCAGCGGGGCAACTGGAGGGACATCGGGCGGCGGTTCACTGGGACAATCTGGAGGGCTTTCAGGAGCTTTACCCGCACATTCATGCGGTGAGCGAGTTGTACACTCTCTCGGAGAATCGCATGACGTGTGCCGGCGGTACGGCGGTTCTGGATATGGTGATGGCCTGGCTGTCGACACGACTGGAAGCGCCGCTCACCGATACGCTGCGGGATCACCTGCTGGAGCGTCGCCAGCGCCCGGCGAATCTGCAGCAGCTGTCCCACGCGCCAGAGCACCAGGTGGCGATCTCCGCCCAGATGAGGCGCCTCGTCCGGCTGATGCACCAGACCCTCGAGTCCCCGTTGAGTGCCGAGGCGCTGGCCGAGGCGGTGGGATTGTCGGTCCGTCAGTTGGAGCGCCGTTTTCGTTCAGAGGTCGGCCTCTCCCCGAAGCGGTATTATCTGCAGCTGCGGATCAACCGGGCCCATCGTTTATTGCAGCAGACGGATTTGAGTGTGTCCGACGTGGCGACCAGTGCCGGCTTCGCCTCGCTGGAGCATTTTTCCAGGACCTATCGGCGATTTTTCGACTGTGCGCCGAGTGAGGACCGGGTTCAGTCCCGAGATGCCCCGGTACTGCCGGTGCAGCGTCTGTAGCGTTGGACGAAAAACGGCGTCGCCTTTTTCCGCCGCGCCTGTTAGGATAGCCACCATCCTGCCTCGAGGGATCTCGCCACACGCTGGCGAAACCACTTCGATACGACCTTTCAGAGGACGGCCCACCCGCCGAATCGGGACGCGCGCCGTAGTCGTTTATTCAATCGTGATTGTTCACGCGCCCGACGGCTCGTCGCCAATAACCGACGAATGACCGGGTGTCCAAGAGTATTCCAATGATGCGTTTTTCCGATCTCGGCCTGTCCGAGCAGCTCGTTCGTGCCACGTCCGAGCAGAAGTACGATACCCCCACGAAGATCCAGTCCGAAGCCATTCCCGCGGTCCTGTCCGGACGCGATGTCATGGCCGCGGCCCAGACCGGCACGGGCAAGACTGCCGGTTTCACGCTGCCCCTGCTCCAGCGTCTCGGCGCTCGCCCGCGCAATGGGCGTGGCGTGCGTGCCCTGGTCCTGACACCGACCCGTGAGCTGGCGGCGCAGGTCCATGACAGCGTTCATCTGTACGGTCGCTACGCGAAGATCCGCTCCACCGTCGTGTTCGGCGGGGTGAAGATCAATCCCCAGATCAACAAGCTGCGTCGCGGCGTCGACGTGCTGGTGGCCACGCCCGGCCGACTGCTGGACCTGTACCAGCAGGGCGCGGTGGAGTTCGACGCGCTGGAAACCCTGATCATGGACGAAGCGGACCGCATGCTCGACATGGGCTTCATCCGTGACATCCGCCGGATCCTGTCGCTGCTGCCGAAAGAGCGCCAGAACCTGATGTTCTCCGCCACCTTCTCCGGTGAGATCCGCAAGCTGGCGGGCAGCATGCTCAACAATCCGGTGGAAATCGACGTGGCGCCGCGCAACACCGCGGCCGAAACAGTTCAGCAGTCGGTCCACCCGGTGGACCAGGGGCGCAAGGCGGACCTGCTCACCCAATTGGTGGCGGACAAGCGCTGGGAACAGGTGCTGGTGTTCACCCGCACCAAGCATGGCGCCAACAAGCTGACCACCCGTCTGGAAAAGGACGGCATCAGCGCCGCCGCCATCCACGGCAACAAGTCTCAGGGCGCGCGCACCAAAGCGCTCAAAGGCTTCAAGGATGGCCGCGTCCGGGTACTGGTCGCCACCGACATCGCCGCGCGGGGGCTGGATATCAAGCAGCTTCCACAGGTGGTGAACTTTGAGCTGCCGCAGGTGCCTGAGGACTACGTCCACCGCATTGGTCGGACCGGTCGCGCCGGTGAAACCGGTCACGCCGTGTCTCTGGTTAGCCCGGACGAAGCACCGATGCTGGGCGGCATTGAGAAGCTGATCAGCCGGGAGATTCCGCGTGAGACCATCGATGGCTTCGAGCCGAGCCGGGCGCTGAACGTGCGTGCCAAAGGCGGGAAGCCCGGTGGTCGCTCTGGTGGCCCGAAAGGTGGTAACCGCAATGCCCGGCCGGGGCGTGGTGGCGGTGGTGGATCCCGCGGGCGCGGCCAGCCGGGCCGGGGTCGCTCCAGTGGTCCGGCCCGCCGTTCGGCCTGATTCAGTGGCCGGAGGTGAGCGTCGCGCGGAAACCGCTGCGGCGCCACAGCAGGGCCAGCCAGAGGGCGTGCGCGTTGATCAGTAACGCCAGCACCCACTCGAAGGCGTCGTCCACGGTACTGTAGAACTCGTAAACGGTGCCGTGGAGGATCACGGACAGAATGCCCACGGCCAGCGTCAGCTCACAGAGCCAGAGCAGGCGCTGGCCGGTCTTCCGCCAGCCCGGAATGGCCCGGAGCTGGGCGCTGATCAGCAGCTCGGCGATGAAACTCAGAGAAAAGTACAGCACCACGCCAATCCGGCGGATCAGGTTGAATCCCTCCCCCTCATGGCCGAGCGCCACCGTATAGCCGGCAAGCGATACCCCGGCCACCAGACCCAGCCAGGGCAGCCAGAGTCGCCCCCGGCCATGCCCGCCCAGTGACTCCAGCCAGAACCGGTTCAGCGTCCACATCCCGATACCCAGCAGTGCGCCGGGCAGCATCGTGCCCTTGAAGAGGAAGTAGGACGTGCCGTAGCGCCCTGTGCGGCTGATGCTGGTGCAGCTGTCCCAGTAGGGAATGCACCAGGGCACATGGTTTTCCAGAACAGAAACCAGGAACGTCAGGTGAATGGTGATCATCGGCACCAGCGCCGCCGTCAGCGCCAGCCACCAGAGCGGGATGGAACGTGCTTTCTCAACCATGGTCGGTCTCTCTGATCGAACGTGGTCGCTGTCAGTATAACCGTATGCACGGAATTGGCGACGAATCATCCAACTGCGATACCATGCGCCGCTTTGTCGATCGGGGCCCTGCCGGGACCCGCCACTGTTCGAACTGAGGAAGCTTGATGAACGCGGTTGTGCTGGCCATCCTGGTGATGGTGACCCTGTGTCTGTTTGGTGTGTCGGTCGTTGCATCGTTGATCGTCGCGACGCTGGTTGGTGGTCTTTGGGCCGGCATGGCGATGCCGGAGTTGCTGACCGCGTTCCATGATGGGTTGGGCAATGGCGCCAAGGTGGCCCTGTCCTATGCCGTGTTGGGGGCGTTCGCCGTGGCACTGTCCCGTTCCGGGATCACGCAGTCGCTGTCGCGCCGCGCCATCCGGACGCTGAAACGCGACGGGGGCGGTCAGAAACGTTCTTTCGTCCTTTACAGTCTGCTGGCCGTGCTCTTGGCGTTTGCGGTCAGCTCCCAGAATCTGATCCCCGTGCACATTGCGTTCATTCCGGTGCTGGTGCCACCGCTGCTGGCGCTGATGAACCATCTGGAACTGGATCGCCGGGCCGTCGCCTGCGTGATCACCTTCGGGATTACCGCCCCCTATATGCTGCTGCCGGTGGGCTTTGGTTCCATCTTCCTGAACGACATCCTGCTCAGTAATGTCACCGAGGCGGGGCTGTCGATCAGCCGAAGTCAGGTTCCCATGGCGATGCTGATTCCGATCGGTGGCATGGCGCTGGGCCTGATTGTCGCCGTCACCGTCAGTTATCGCGGCCGTCGCCAGTATGCGGACGTGGCCCTCTCCCACGGCGATGAGACGCCGGACGAGGCCGCCGCCAAACTCCAACCCTGGCAGATGATCGTGCTGGCACTGGCGCTTGTGGGGACCGTTGGCGTTCAGCTCTGGACCGGTTCCATGGTCATGGGCGGCATTTTCGGTTTCGCGGTGCTGTCGCTGAGTGGTGTGTTCCACTGGAACGAGCAGGACGACATCTTCACCGAAGGCATGCGGATGATGGCGCTCGTGGGCTTCATCATGATCGCGGCCAACGGCTTCGCGGGTGTGATGCAGGCCAGCGGTGAAGTGGAGGCTCTGGTCAGCCAGTCCACGGACCTGATCGGCGACAACCAGGCGCTGGCGGCGTTCATCATGCTGTTGGTCGGGCTGTTCATTACCATGGGCATTGGGTCGTCCTTCTCGACGATCCCGATCATCGCCTCGCTCTACGTGCCGCTCGCGATGAATTTCGGCTTCTCGCCCATGGCGACCGTCGCACTGGTCGGCACCGCCGGGGCGCTGGGGGATGCCGGCTCACCGGCTTCGGATTCAACGCTCGGGCCCACCTCCGGACTGAATGCGGATGGCCAGCACAATCACATCTGGGACAGCGTCGTGCCGACGTTCATCCACTACAACATTCCGCTGTTGGTGTTTGGCTGGGTCGCCGCGATGGTGCTGTGATTAACCGTCTTCTCCGGGGCGGTGCCAGAACCGGTCCGGGATGGTATTGAGGGACTTGAAGGCGTCCGGCAAGGCCAGCCGGATCAGTGTGCGATCCGTGAGTCGGGCTTGCCTGAGCGCTTTCTGGATCGTGGGATGCTGCCGGAAATGGTCCATGAAAGCGCCGGACCGGTAGGCGTTCAGCAATCCGGTTGTCAGAATGTCGTGTAACTCGGATCGTTCGCGTGAGACGTAGAGGAAGTAGTCGTAGCGCCATACCAGGGCAATTCGGGGCTCGACTGTCAGCAGTTGCCGATTGTCTCTGGCCAGCTCGGTGAACACTTCCTGAATGCCCCGGTGGAAGAACTCGAAACGGCCGTATTCCAGCATCCGCCAGAGGTTGTCGTAGGTACTGGTAATGACTTTGAGTCCGTTGTTGCTGAGAATCCGGGTGTCGGGCCAGCCAATCCCGGAACCGATCCGGAACGGTCTCAGGTCTTTAATGTCCGCTAGCGGTGCGCGCTCCTTTAAAGCCTTTCGTGGCGTGACCAGAAGTCGATATCCAAGCAATCCCCGGGTCAGTGGAACGTCCACCTGCAGGAATCGGTCTTCGCGCACCGGACTGTAGCCGCTGAAGAACACATTGATGCGCGGGTTCGGGGTTTCCAGGGTGGTGAGAATGCGCTGCTGGGTCATACCCTCAAGGGGAACGATCCGGAGGGTGTGATCGCCGGGGGCATGCTCCAGGGCAAGTCGAACCACTGACAACTCATAATCGAAGATGTCCGCATCACCGTGCAGAAGGCCCACACGGAACTCCACCGCCTGTGTTGCAAACGGAATCCAAAGCAGCAGGGCTGTCAGGAGACATCGACAGTGGCGCACGATACTTGACCCCCAGTCTTCAATAACCGCTTTCCATGGGTCGGGATGGCGGGCCCGGATCCTGAGGGCCGACCCTTAGTCTAGACCCACCGTGTGTGATTCGTCATCCTTGAGCATCACATCCCGGATGCTGAGATCCCGACCATCGGCATCCTGAACCACCATGGGCCGGACCGGACGGCCAGTGGCCCTGTCCCGCAGGTCGAGAGGTGCGTGTTCCTGCGCTGGCGTCCAGCGGTCGCCCCACTGGCGCAGCGCCATCACCACGGGAAACAGGTCGCGCCCCTTGTCCGTCAGCCGGTATTCGTGGCGGGAACCGTGCTCGCCCACGTCCACCTTTTTCAGCACGCCGTGCTCCACCAACCGCGCCAGCCGATCACAGAGGATGTTGCGGGCAATGCCCAGCTCGCGCTGGAAGTCCACGAACCGGCGGGTGCCATACATCGCGTGCAGCACCACCAGCAGGGACCACCAGTCGCCCACCTCATTGAGCGCGCGGGCAACGGAGCAGTTGGCATTATCGAATCGTTTACGGGCCATATCCGGAATTCTACCGAATCCGGTTGCGTTAAAAAACCAGACCCGATAGGGTTTCGTTATGAAACCGAATTGAGAAGGTTGCGAACCGATGGACCGGTGCGACCGCCGTGATGAGGAGACTTCGATATGAGCCTGAACCTTGGTCCGCTGTTCGAGCCGTTCCAGCTACACAACCTGACCCTGCGCAACCGGGTCGCCATGGCGCCGATGACGCGCAGTTTCTCGCCAGGCAACGTCCCCAACGAGAAGGTCGTCGATTACTACCGTCGTCGTGCCGAAGGCGGCGTGGGCCTTCTGATCACCGAAGGCACCACCGTCAATCACGCCGGAGCCAACGGCTACGAAAACGTGCCGTTCTTCCACGGCGAAGACAGCCTGGCGGGCTGGAAAGCGGTGGTGGATGCGGTTCACGAAGCGGGTGGCGCCATTTTCCCGCAGCTCTGGCACGTGGGCGCGGTGCGCCGCGAAGGGATGGAGCCGGACCCGTCCGTGCCCGGCTTCAGCCCTTCTGGCCTCTATGCACCGGGCAAGCCCAACGGCCGGGCGATGACCGAGAGCGACATTGCCGATGTGGTCACCGCCTTTGCCGACGCGGCGCAGGATGCCAAGGCGCTGGGCTTTGATGGCGTCGAGATCCATGGCGCCCACGGTTACCTGATCGACCAGTTCTTCTGGGAGGGCACCAATAACCGCGAGGATGCGTACGGCGGCAGCATGGCGAAACGCCAGCGCTTCGCCATCGAGATCATTGAAGCGGTGCGCGAGCGCGTGGGCCCGGACTTCCCGATCATGCTGCGCTATTCCCAGTGGAAAATGCAGGACTATGAGGCGAAGCTGGCGCGCACGCCGGAGGAACTGGAGCAGTTCCTCGCGCCACTGTCCGAGGCCGGTGTGGACATCTTCCACGCCTCGACGCGCCGCTTCTGGGAGCCGGAATTCGACGGTTCGTCCCTCAACCTTGCCGGCTGGACCAAAAAGCTCACCGGCAAGCCGGCCATGTCCGTCGGCAGCGTCGGCCTGACCCAGGACTTCATCAGCGGCACCTTTGCCAGTAAGCAGGCCGCCGTTGAGCAGTCCGGCATCGACGAGCTGGTTGAGCGCATGAACGCCGGCGAATTCGATCTCATTGCCGTCGGCCGCGCCCTGCTGCAGGACCCGCAATGGCTGAACAAGATGAAAGACGGCCGCTCGGACGAGATCGACGCGTTCGCAAAGGCCTCGTTGAAAGAACTCTACTGAGCTGGACGTGACGGGTCTGAAGGAGCCGTCCCAAGGGGTGGCTTTTTCGTGTCTGGAATCCCGTTCTGGCCGGTTGTTGGGCTTCCGTTGTCAGCCCAACCTCCGGGGCTGATTCTTCCCGGAGCGGCCTGAGCGCTCACCAGATCGTGATCAACGCACCGATACCGAGGATGGCCGAGCCGCCGACTTCGGCGATGATCAGTGCGGCCATGAAGGCGGTCACCAGGGCGGGCGGGACGTCCCGGCGTCCGAGCTGGTGGGGTTTGCGGAGCTGGTTGGCGGTGTCGCGTAGCCAGCCGTGGATGATGTACGTGGCGATCGCCAGGGCGAAAAAGGACAGCGCTGCGGCGGCGGCCAGGGCGTCGAGCCAGTCGGGAAAGGCACTCAGTGCCGCCAGCCAGCCCAGCAGCACAGCGGCAAAGCTGTAGAGCAGGGAGCTGCGGTGGGCGACATCCACGTAGCGGGGTGCCGTCGCCCGCTCCGAGTTGGCCATGCAGGCATACTTCCAGATCCCGGTCATCAGGCCCGTCATGAAGAACACGACCGCTGCCGTGACGCAAAGCTTCTCAGCGAGACTCATTGGGCACACCTGAAGCCAGTGTTTCCAGTGGGGTCGACTCGACCAGCGCCCCCCGGAACTGCCGGTTGATGAAGCGTTCGGTCTCGCCCTGGATGCGCTCGCGCTGCTCCGGTTTCTCGACGTACTCGAGCGCCCGGAACAGGATGTATCGAATGGTCATCTGGGAGATCTCGTGGATGGTAGCGGTGTCGAGACCGGGCACGAGATCCCTCTCGATAATGTCTTCGGCCATCTCCCGGGCGCTGGCTTCAAGCTGGTTTTCCAGGGCCCGGCGCAGGACCGACGACGGGCCGTTCAGCTCCCGCACCGCTACAGTCGTCGCCGCCGGATTTTCCTGGAAGTAGCCGAACACCCAGCGGACTGTATCGTGCGCTGCCTGATCGTGGGTCTGGGCCGACTGGCGCAGTTCCCGCACCGCCTGTTTCATCTCTCCGGCCAGATGGCCGAGCACCACCAGTCCAAAATCGTCCAGGTTCCTGAAGTGACGATAGAAGGTGTTGGGGTTCAGCCCCGCCTCCCGGGCCACTTCCCGCAGACTCAATGACGTCAGGCTCCGGCTCTTGGTGCAGAGTCGCAGGGCTGCTTCGACCAGTTTCAGTTTGCCGCCGGTCAGCGTGATCATTGGCGCCGCCTCTCTGTCGGGGACGAGGTGTTGTCATCAGGGGCCATCGCCCCGTCTGTGCTTTGAAAAGTATACACACGTCTACTTAAAGCGTATACAGTTGTCTACAACACGGTAGACGAGTGTCTACATTGCCAACAACAAGACAGGGCGCGACGGTCCTTAAAGAGGTGACTATGAGCGATACCACTCCCATCACGATCATCGGTACCGGGTTTGCCGGTCTCGGTATGGGCATCAAGCTCAAGGAAGCGGGGTTTCACGACTTCGTGATTCTCGAACAGGCCGACGAAGTGGGCGGTACCTGGCGTGACAATCAGTATCCGGGGTGCGCGTGTGACGTGCAGTCCGCCCTCTATTCCTTCTCATTCGAGCAGAACCCGAACTGGTCACGGACCTTTGCGGAGCAGGAAGAAATCCTGGACTACCTCAAGTACTGTGCCCGCAAGTACGATCTGTACCCCCACATCCGCTTCCACCAGCAGGTGGCGGGCGCCCGGTTTGACGAGGCCAGCCAGACCTGGACGGTGGAGACGGCCAATGCCCCGGCCATGTGGGACTACATGGCGAAGAAAGGACTCAATCCGGGCGATGCCATTGACCGCAACGACCCGGAGAAGCCCGAATACCAGTCCCTGCGCACCAACATCCTGATTTCCGGCATGGGCGGGCTGAGCACGCCGGCCTATCCGAACATCCCGGGTGTGGAGCGCTTTGAGGGCAAGAGCTTTCACTCCCAGAACTGGGACCACGATTACGATCTCAAGGGCAAGCGCGTGGCGGTGATCGGTACCGGCGCCAGCGCCATCCAGTTTGTCCCGGAAGTGGCGAAGGACGCCGCGCAGCTCGATCTTTACCAGCGCACGCCGCCCTGGATCATGGAAAAGCCGGACCGGCCGTTCAGCAAGCTCGAGCGCACCGCGTTCCGTCACGTGCCGGGCGCGCTGAACACGCTGCGCCAGAGTATCTACTGGAAGCTCGAAGCCCGTGTCGTTGCGTTCGCGCTGAGCCCGCGACTGATGAAAGTGGCGGAGCTGGACGCCCGGCGCCTGATCCGCAAGCAGATCAAGGATCCGGTCCTGCGGAAGAAGGTCACGCCGGATTACACCATCGGCTGCAAACGTATCCTGATGTCCAACAACTACTACCCCGCGCTGGCGCAGGACAATGTCGACGTCATCACCGATGGCATCCAGGAAGTCCGCCCGCACAGCATCATCGACAAGACCGGGAAAGAACGGGAGATCGACGCGCTGATCTACGGCACCGGCTTCCGCGCCACTGAACCGCTGCCCGAGGGCATGGTCTTCGGACGGGGCGGTCAGGATCTCATTCACGCCTGGCGCGATGGTGCCGAAGCCTACAAGGGCACGACCGTCACCGGCTTCCCCAACTTCTTCATGATGGTGGGGCCGAACACCGGCCTGGCACACACGTCACTGGTCTACATGATCGAATGCCAGATCGAGTACATCCTCGATGCCATCACCAAGATGCGCCAGAACGGCTGGCAGAGCGTGGACGTGCAGCCGGAGGTGCAGCGTGAATTCAACGAGGACATCCAGTCCCGTCTGGACGGTTCCGTCTGGCAGGACGGTGGCTGCAACAGCTGGTACATCGACGAGAATGGCAAGAACACCACGCTGTGGCCCAGCTTCACGTGGCACTTCCGGCATCTGACCAGCCGGTTCGACGCCGCGCAATACCACTGCGAGCCGGCCGAGACACCGATTACGGCGGCGCCGGAACCGGCCACTGCATAACGACGGTTAACCACAAAGAAACAGGAAAGGGGCCGGAGTTCCGGCCCCTTTTTTTGTGTGCGAGAATAGCGCGCTTGCTAAAGAAGTGATCCCGAATGGGGAATCACTGATTGCCGGAATAACGGAGGGGTGCCATGCAGGCCTGGTTGCTACTCAGTCTCGCCATTGTCTCGGAAGTGGTCGGCACCTCCGCCCTGAAATCCTCGGACGGCTTCACCCGGCTCTGGCCGTCCATAATGGTTGTCGTGGGCTACGGACTCGCCTTCTACTGCCTCGCTCTGGTCCTGCGCACCATTCCCGTGGGCATCGCCTACGCCGTCTGGGCCGGCACCGGCGTGGCCTTGATGGCGCTGGTGGGCTGGCTGGTCTACGGCCAGCGACTGGATGTGCCCGGCATTGTCGGCATCCTCCTGATCGTCGCCGGGGTCTTCGTCCTCAACATCTACTCGTCGGCGGGTGGTCACTGACCGACATCCGTCTCGCTGCTGAGTCGATAGATTCGAATTGCTGCGTGTCGCAAGAAGCGACCGTTTGTTTCCATAATTCTGTCAACGTAAGCTTTACTTCGTCACGATCACCGATTGCAAAGGATTGTTTTATGATCAGGACGATGCTTCTCCTGGCCCCTTGGCTTTTTCTAGGGAGCCTGAGCGCTTCTGCTGCTCCCGTTTCCCATGTCGATTATGAACCCCGGGAAACGACGGAAATAACTCGTTTTTCGACGGGTGCAGGTGGACCGCTGCGTCTCCCGACGGAGCATCTGAAGAAGATGACCATCATTGGTGGGAAGGGGCTGAGTTTCCTCTATCCAAACCAGGCTCACTTTTACGTCGAAACGGTGACGGCAGAACAGTCCGGTTATCCGGATGCGGATATGCGTCAGTGGCCGGTCTATGTGTTTGGCTTAAAGGACGGAACGGAGAGCAGTAACGCGTTTATCAGAGATCTTCTGAAAACCAAACGGTTTGGAGTTGATAAACAGATCAATCCGGACGTGGTGCGCGTCTTTTCGACGTCGACTGGCAAAGGATTCTGGGCATTTGGTGAAGAAAAATCTCTGATTGTTCTGACCGAGGAGGATAATCGGTCGAGCATCACTCTGATCAACGTGACAGGCCTTCCAGAGCAAACCATCGAAGACATGATAATCAAAGGAGTGATTTAATCATGGCGCTATCGTCGACGGAGAAGCAGGATCTTGCGGGAATTCTTGAAATCGTGTTTGGTCACGATACGGCAATCCACTCCAGGGTAAACCGCTTTAATGAAAGAACTATGGCGGCGGCAGAAGATGCGCTGGAAACAATGGTGCGTTGCAACGACAACATGAGGCGTCTTGTTACCGGTCTTCTTGGTGGAGCAAGCGTACTTGTAAAAGGTTGGCTCCGTGAAATTGTAAGCCGGCTCAGAAAAGAGCTTGAATCGGGACGGATTCAGTTCGATGGGTATGCGTGCAAGGTATTCACGGTGAACAATTGGCGTACGCCTATTGTTCTGACTCTCCAATAGGCGGACCGTATTACAGGCGGTCACTCCGTTGTCTGATCGGGATCGGCTGGCGGTCATTGCCGGAGGAGCGACAGGGATGTCGCGGTCGCATTTGGCGTCAGGGACGACCATCAAATGCAGCGTAGGCAATGACCGCCAGCCGGTCCCCAGCCCCATGGTTGAGGACAGATATCGGTCGCCCTATCGGTGGACTCCGAAGTCGGAGACATCGGCTACATTGCCAGCGGCAACTTATTCCGCCACCTCCGGCGCCTGCGCCGCCGTGCCGAGGTGATAGGCGGCAAAGCCGGCCATGACGACCTGATCGACAGCCATGCCGATCACCCGGCCATCCTCGTCGGCCCTGATCGTGTGCTGGGCGTTGGTGATCGGATCGGTGACGGTGCCGAGCGGCTGGCCGGCCACGACGTCATCCCCCAGATCCACGTCGCTGTTCAGGATGCCACCGTGGTTCGCGCGCACCCAGCTGGAGTCGTAATATACCGGCTCCGGCTCGCCCCAGACAAACAGCCGGTTCAGCATGTTCTGCTTCTCCAACAGGCTGTTGATGGCATTCACGCCCGCCTCGATCTGGTGCTGCTGGAAGCGCGTGGATTCACCGGCCTCCATGGTGATGGCGGTGATGCCGGCGTTGGAGGCCGCGACCCGCAGCATGCCCTCGCTGCCCGGGCTGTGCACGACGGCCATCTCATCGAACCCGCGACTGAACGTGGCCACCTCCGGCCGGTTCATGTCGGCCCGCATCTGCGGCAGATTGGTGCGCTTGAGTGAGCCGGTGTGAATGTCCACCAGCATGTCGCACGTCTGGATGACGTCGGTGAACAGCGAATGGGCAATGCGCGAGGCCAGGCTGCCGTCCGGGTCGCCGGGGAAGTGGCGGTTCAGGTCCCGGCGGTCCGCCAGATAGCGTGAGCCGCGGCGGAAGCCCTGCACGTTGACGATGGGCACACCGATGATGCGCCCGCTCAGGTTCTCCGGCTCGATGGTGTACATCACCCGCCGCACGATCTCGATGCCGTTGAGCTCGTCGCCGTGCACCGCTGCGGTCAGGCACAGGTTCGGGCCCGGCTGGGCACCGTTCAGGACCAGAACCGGCGTCGGCGTCGTCAGACCGGCCATGGTGGTGTCCGGCTGCCAGGTCAGGCGGGTGGAGGTGCCCGGACGCACCTCGGCGCCGAGCATGACCAGTGATTCGGCTTTCGGCGCTTCCACCGGGTCGATCAGCACCAGTTCGGGCTCACCGCCCTCCGGCAACAGCGTGGGGTCCGAGTCGGGCTCGGTGGATGCTTCCGTTGTTGAGGTTCCCGGGGCATTGTCGTCGCCGTCCGCCTTCGCTGTCGTGTCGTCATCGTCGCCCTTGCCCTGCGCTGAGGCGGACGAGGTCGGTGCGGCCGGATCGGGGGCGACGTCCTTGAGATCCACATCGGGCGCAACGACCGTGGCGTTTTCGCGCTCCTCACCACCGGTTTCGGCGGTTTGGCTGGGGGCTGGTCCGTTGGCGCCGGTTTTCGGCGTGCCCTCATCGCTGGCCGCGGCAGGTGCCGGCTTGGCGGGCTCGGTATCGGCCTCACCTTTGGGCTGTGTGTCCGCCCAGGCGGGAAGCGATGCGCCGAGTGCGAGGATGGTGGCGATGGAAACGGTGCGGACCATGCTGAACTCACTGCTCCGGTGACGATCGAACGGGCCCATTGTGGGGGATGGCCCCGCCTGTCGCCATTAAGGTTCCTTAAACGTCACGGCCCCGCGGGGACTCACGGCCGAGGCGGTCATACCGGGATGATCGCTGATGAACGCGTGTCGTTCCGTGCACGTAACGACATGATCCGGTAAGGTAATGGTGTCCCCGGAGAGTCACGTTCGTGTCACGGCCTCTCTTCATCATAGGCCGTCACAACGTCATTGCCACCGTCGGCATCCGTTCTATTCCTGACCTGTCCGGGCGCCGCCGGCGACCAGTTTCGACCAAGGTCGGACGATTCCAGACGCAATGACGCGTTACAATGCCCCATTTAGAATCGCAGAGGCACTCATGACAGACAGACCAACCATCACGTATACCGAAACCGATGAGGCGCCCGCGCTGGCGACCTATTCGTTCCTGCCGATTGTCCGGGCGTTTGTTTCACCCGCCGGCATCACGGTTGAATCCTCTGACATTTCCCTCGCATCGCGCATCCTGGCGCAGTTCCCGGATTACCTGCCGGACGACAAGCAGGTGCCGGATTCCCTCGCCCAGCTCGGCGAGCTGACAGGCAATCCCGACGCCAACATCATCAAGACGCCGAACATCAGCGCGTCTGTGCCGCAGCTCCGTGCCGCCATCAAGGAGCTGCAGGAGAAGGGCTACGACCTGCCGGAGTACCCGGAGAATCCCAAGACGGATGACGAAAAGGCGCTGAACGAGCGTTACGCCAAAGTACTGGGCAGCAACGTCAACCCGGTCCTGCGTCAGGGCAACTCCGACCGCCGCTCGTCCAACGCGGTCAAGGAATACGCCAAGAAACACCCGCATTCGATGGGCAAGTGGAGTCAGGCGTCCCGCACCCACGTGGCCCACATGCGCCACGGCGATTTCTACCACAGCGAGCAGTCCACGATCATGGACCGGGATACCACCGTCCGTATCCAGCTCGTTGGCAAGGAGTCCGGTAAGACGACCACGCTGAAGGAAGTGGCTGTCCAGAAAGGCGAAGTCATCGACGGCATGTGCATGAACGTCCGTCTGCTTCGCAAGTTCCTCGAAGAAGAAATTGAGGGCGCCCGCCGGGCCGGCCTGCTGTTCTCCCTGCACGTGAAGGCGACGATGATGAAGATCTCGCATCCGATCGTCTTCGGCCATGCGGTCACCGTCTACTTCAAGGATGTGTTCGAGAAGCATAAGGAACTGTTCGAGCGCATCGGGGTGAACCCGAACGACGGCATGAGCCACCTCTATCAGAAGATCAAGGACCTGTCGTTCTCCGAGCGGTCCGAGATCGAAGAGGACATCCGGGACTGTTTCATCAATCGTCCGGAAATGGCGATGGTCGACTCCGACCGGGGCATCTCCAACCTGCATACGCCCAGTGACGTGATCGTGGACGCCTCCATGCCGGCCATGATCCGTGCCGGCGGCAAGATGTGGGGCACCGATGGCAAGATGAAGGACACCAAGGCCGTTATCCCGGAGAGCACCTACGCGACCATCTATCAGGAAGTGATCAACTTCTGTAAGCACCACGATGCCTTTGATCCGAGCACCATCGGCACCGTTCCGAACGTGGGCCTGATGGCGCAGAAGGCCGAAGAATACGGTTCCCACGACAAGACCTTCGAGCTGCCGGAAGACGGCATCGTGCAGGTCGTGGACGAGAACGATGCGGTGATCTTCGAGCACCAGGTCGAGGAAGGCGACATCTGGCGCATGTGCCAGACCAAGGACGAGCCGGTGCGCGACTGGGTCCGTCTGGCGGTCGAGCGCTCCCGCGTCAGTGGCATGCCGGCCGTGTTCTGGCTGGACCCGGAGCGGGCCCACGATCAGCAGCTGATCAGGAAGGTCGAGCACTACCTGAAGGAGCACGACACCGAGGGTCTGGACATCTCCATCATGTCCTACGACCGCGCCATCCGCTGGACCATGGAGCGCATGATCCGCGGCAAGGACACCATCTCCGTGACCGGCAACGTGCTGCGTGACTACCTCACAGACCTGTTCCCGATCATCGAGCTGGGCACCAGCGCCAAGATGCTCTCCGTCGTACCGCTGCTCAAGGGCGGTGGCCTGTTCGAAACCGGTGCTGGCGGCTCCGCGCCGAAGCACGTCCAGCAGTTCCTGGAAGAAAACCACCTGCGCTGGGATTCCATGGGCGAGTTCCTGGCCATGATGGTCTCGCTGGAGCACATGGGCGACAAACAGGGCAATGCCGAGGCGGCCGTGCTGTCCCGCACGTTGGACGAAGCGACCGCGAAGTTCCTGGAAGAGGACCGCTCTCCGTCCCGCAAGTCCGGCGAGCTGGATAACCGCGGCAGCCACTTCTGGCTGGCCCGCTACTGGGCCCAGGCGCTGGCGAATCAGGACGAGAATCCGCAGCTCAAGGAGCATTTCCAGAAGCTGTCGAAGAAACTGGAAGACAACGCCGACAGCATCCTGCAGGAGCTGATCGACATCCAGGGGCAGTCCGTCGACATCGGCGGCTACTACTACCCGGATGCGGCGAAGATGAACCAGGCGATGCGTCCGAGCGAGACGTTCAACGCCATCATCGACGAATTCGTCAGCTGATCGACAGCGGCGGAGTCACAAAAGGGGCGCGGCGTCAGTCGCGCCCCTTTTTTGTGTTGTGGGAATTCGCCGCGGAAACCGCGGAAAAGATGGGGTGGCCACGGAAAAACACGAAAAGCACGGAAAACGCCCTACGGGCGTTGAAAGGTGACAAAAACGGGTAGGTTGGGCTGACGGAGGAAGCCCAACAAACGAGGTTGCCATGCCCGGTGATCTGTTGGGCTTCCTCCGTCAGCCCAACCTACGGTTCATTCTCTTTTTTCCGTGCCCTTCCGTGTTTTTCCGTGGCTAAAGGTTATCTTTACGCCAGCCCCGCCACCCAATCACTCCGTAAACCCCCACATTAAACACCCCCACCCCAACCCCCAGCAGCGTCTGCAAGGTCCGGGTCAATCCACTAGGATAGATCACAGAGACGAGGTAGTGGCCGATGAAGCTGCCCTCGAAGCCGGTCTGGCCGGCCCACTGGCGCAGGGTGATTTCCAGCGGGGTGAGTGGGCAGAGCCAGCCGTTGATCATCAGTAGCGACGCCCAGGCGACGGCGGGCAGGTGCAGCACGATCAGCCAGCGGCGCCAGAGGCCCAACAGACCGCCGAACACGGCGAAAATGATGAACAGCAGGTGAACGACCAGCACCGCCTCGGCAGCCAGTTGCCAGACCATTCTCAGCCCCTTTCCACGATTGACTCTCAGGAGGTGACAGATCATGTCCGAGTATACGCACCACGGCGTCCGCATCGAATGCACCCAGGGGGACATCACCCGACAGGCGGATCTCGATGCCATCGTCAACGCCGCCAACGCCCAGCTCCGGACCGGTGGTGGCGTGGCGGGCGCGATCCACCGTGCGGCCGGCCCCGATCTGGTGGCCGAGTGCGAACCGCTGGCCCCGATCCGTCCGGGGGACGCCGTCATCACGGGGGCTCATGACCTGCCCAATGCCCATGTCATTCACTGCCTCGGACCGGTCTACGGCATCGACCAGCCCTCCGACGAACTTCTGGCGCGGGCCTACGAACGGGCGCTGACGCTGGCGGATCAGGAAGGCCTGCGTTCGATCGGATTCCCGGCGCTGTCGACCGGCGCGTTCGGGTATCCCATGGAGGAGGCCGCCGAGGTGGCCTTCGGCGCCGTGACCAGGGCGTGTGACCGGCTCCGGTCGGTGAAGGTTGTGCGCTTTGTGCTGTTTAGTGACTCCGACCGGGCGCTCCACGAACAGGTATTGAAACGACTGATCGGGTCGGTGGACTGAGATTGTTCCGGCCCGGCGTGGGCTGCGTTACCCTGAGGGCATGGAGCCGAAACCTGATCTCGATCACCCCGAAGCCATCCACCATCTGGTACAGACTTTCTACGGTCGGCTGCTCAACGACCCGGTCATGGCGCCGGTGTTCACCGAAGTGGCTGGCGTGGATCTGGACGCCCATTTGCCGACGATCGAAGCGTATTGGCGCAAGATGCTGCTCGGCGAGAAGGACGCCTATCAACGCAACATGGTCGCCCAGCACGAGAAAGTGCACGACCGCATGCCGCTACAGGCCGTCCACGCCGACCACTGGTACCGCCACTTCACCGCGACCCTCGATTCCGAGTTCGAAGGCCCCTACGCCGACCGCGCCGAATACCTCGCCACGCGCATCCTGGCCAACCTCATGAAATGGCTGCACGAGCGGGACAGGAATCGGAACTTGGACACAACTGAGAAAGATGGATATTTGCCACGGAAAGACACGGAAGAACACGGAAAGCGCCCTTCGGGCGAGGAAAAATAACAAGTTGCAAGAAAAGATGAGTGTCGTTTTAGGGCTGAGCATGAAAAGCCCCTCATGTAACTTTGAACTCGTCACTCTTTCTTTTTCAGTGCTCTTCGTGTCTTTCCGTGGCTAACCCATCATTTTCCGCGGTGAATCTCCCTACTCCGGATAGCCGGTAATCTCCCGGATGCTCTGATACAACGGTTGCAGCCGGTCATACATCCGGCAGTACACTTCCTGGTAGAGGCGATCGTAGAGTCGGTGAGTCTCCGGATCGGGTTCGAAGCGGTCGCCGACGCGGGTCATGCGGTCGATGGCGGTGTCGAAGTCCGGGTGCAGGCCCAGTCCGACGGCGGCGTCGATGGCCGCGCCGAGGCCGGAGGTTTCGTAGGTGTGGGGGCGCTCGGAGGGCAGGCCGAAGATGTCGGCGGTGAGCTGCATGGCCACGTCGCTCTGGGAGCCGCCACCCGCGACCCGGAGCCGGTCCATCCGCACCTTGCCGCGTTTCTCCAGTCGCTCCTTGCCTTCGCGCAGCGCGTAGGCCAGTCCTTCGAGAATCGCCCGATACAGGTGGGCGCGGGTGTGCACATCGCCAAAGCCGATGATGGCGCCTTTCGCTTCCGGGCCCGGCTGGGGCACGCCCGGCGACCAGTAGGGTTGCAGCATCAGGCCCATGGCGCCGGGCGGCACATCCCGGACCAGTTCATCGAACAGCGCTTCAGGCGCGATGCCCCGCTCTTCGGCGATGTGTTGCTCGCGCAGGCCGAACTGCTTCTTGAACCAGCTCACCATCCAGAACCCCCGGTAGATCATCACCTCGCTGCAGTAATGATTCGGAATCGCCGAGGGATAGGGCGGCATGAAGCGGATCGGCTCGATGTAGCGGTGGCTGGTGAGGTTGATGGTGGCGGTGGTGCCGTAGCTCATGCAGCCGACCGTTTCCCGGTGGCTCCCCGCACCGAGAATTTCGCAGGCCTTGTCCGAGGCGGCCGCCATGACGGGCAGGCCGGCGGGCAGTCCGAGATGATCGGCGGCCGGGCCGGTCAGTTCGCCAAGTCGCTCGCCCGGAGCCACCAGTTCCGGGAGCATGTCCCGGCGCAACGGCATGACCTTCCATTTGAAGTCCCTGGGACCGGCCCACTGCTGGCGGCGGTAGTCGAACGGGATGTAGCCCACCTGACTGCCCGCTGAATCCCGGTACTGGCCGGTGAGCCGGTAATTGAGAAAGCCGGACAGCAGCACGAAGTGCCGGGTCCGTTGCCAGTGCTCGGGCTCGTTCTGCGCCAGCCAGGTGGCCTGGGTGTTTTCCCGGAACCGGTGAATGGTCTCGTTCAGGCCCAGCACGGCAAACAGTGGGTCCCACGGAAACCCCACTTTCCCTTCGACCCGGGCGCTGCGCTGGTCGAGCCAGGTGATGGCCGGGCGCACCGGCTCCCCATGTTCGTCCAGCGCCACGACGGTGCCGCGCTGGGTGGTGACGGCGATCCCTGCGACCTGTTCCGGTGTGGCGTCGGTGTCTGCCCACAACTGCCGGCAGGCCTCGCCCAGGCTCTCCCAGTAGTACTCAGCGGATTGCTCCGCCCAACCGGGATGGGGCGAGACATAGGGTTCGATTTCCCGCTTGCCCTTACCCACCAGATCGCCGTCGAGGTTGAACAGCAGGGCCCGGACACTCTGGGTGCCATTGTCGATGGTGAGGATCAGCCGCTCGCTCATGCGCCGGACTCCGCGTCCTCCCGGGGCAGGTAGTACGCCTGGCGCCAGATGGTCAGGTAGCGGGCCTTCTCCCGGCCCCAGTCGTCGGCGGACCAGGTCATGACCGGCGCGCAGGCGGTCTCGATGGCGTCCAGCCAGTCTCGCCCGCCTTCGGGCAGCAGCATGCCGATGCGGGTACGGCGTAGCAGCAGGTCGTCCAGATGGCGCACGCCTTCATGCCCGGCGGCCCAGACCAGTTCCGCCCAGAGCGTGTCGGTGGTGGCAATACGGGTCAGCGGGCCGGCGCTGAGGACGTCCGGCAGATCCGGCCCATAGTAGCCCTTGAGCCGGTGCCACTGACGGCTGCTGAGGCCAGGTGGGCGGTCGGTCTCCGGGGCGGGCCGGAAGACATGGTCCGGACCGGGGCCACGCACCACCTCCGGGTCCGCCAGATAGGGGGCGCCAGTGGCCAGCACTTCCTCGGCGATCAGCCGGAAGGTGGTGAGCTTACCGCCGGCGACGCTGACCACGCCACTGTCGTCCCAGATCTCGTGTTCGCGGCTCTCATCGGACGGCGCCACGTCGTGATTGGTGCTCACGACGGGCCGTACCCCGGACCAGCTTGCGACGATGCTGTCCCGGGTCACCTGATGGTCCGGGAAGTAGTGATCGGCCAGCGTCAGCATGTAGCGGTATTCCGGTTCGGTGACCACCGGCTCGTCGTTCAGGTCGCCCTCGTGGTCCAGATCGGTGGTGCCGATGACCGTCATGCCTTCCCAGGGGAAGATGAACATGGCGCGCCCATCCTCCGGGTGCATGAGGGTCACCGAGGAGGCGACCGGCAGACGCCAGAAGGGCACGACCAGATGACTGCCGCGCAGCGGACGGATGGTCCTGTCGGCCCCCAGATGCTGGCGCAGCGCATCCGTCCAGGCGCCGGTGGCGCTGACCACCAGCCGCGCACGGGCCGTGGCGGTCTCCCCGGTTTCCCGGTCTTCCAGTGTCACGCTCGCGGGGGCGCCCTGACGCACATGGGTCGCGCGCACGTAGTTGCGGATGGTGGCCCCGTCGGTGTCCGCCTCGTGGATCAGGCGCAGGACCAGCCGGGCGTCATCCGTCCCGGCATCGGCAAAGCGGGTGCCGCCCTTGAGCCGTTCCCGGCGCAGGCCCGGTATCCAGTCCAGCACCCGGTCGCCCGGCAGAAAGTCGTGATTGCGCCGCCCGGCGATCTTGTCATAGAGCCACAGCAGCAGGCCGAAGATCCGGGGCCCGGGGAACTGGCGCTGGTAGTGGGGCATGATGTAGTGCAGTGGCTCCACCAGTCCGGGCGCTTCCTCCAGCATGCGCTGGCGTTCGCGCACCGCGTCGCGGGTGAGCCGGTACTGGCCACTGCCCAGATACCGCAGCCCGCCGTGAACCATCTTGGACGAGCGGCTCGAGGTGCCCCAGGCAAAATCCTGCTGTTCCACCAGCAGGGTGGCCAGGCCCCGGTCAGCGGCAATCCGGGCGATGCCCGCACCAGTGATGCCGCCGCCGATCACGATCAGGTCCCATTGTTTCTCGGCCAGCTGTGTGACCGGCAGGGCGGTGTTCATGAGGACTCCTTGTCGTTCCAGGCGTACAGCGTGTCCGGGCTCAGACGCTGGTCCGGGTCCAGCGTCCGGCCCAGTCCGCGGATCAGGGCCATGCCCAGCGCGCCTTTTTCCACTGGCAGATAGGGGGCGTGGTCCTTTCCGACGCCATGCTGATGACTGATGGTGCCGCCGTTGTGGACGATCTGCTCCGAGGCGCTCTGCTTGAGCCTTTGCCACTGGCGGCGCGTGGTGTCGTGATCGTCACCATTGGCGAACACATAGGTGGTGTAGATGCTGCAGCCCTGGGAATAGACGTGGCTCAGGTGAGTGAATACATGCACCCGCTTGCCCTCGTCTGCCAGGCCGTCCCGCAGCGTCGATTCGATGGTGTGCATCAGATGATCGACGTTGTTCCAGTCGGTGGCCGTCTCCAGCGTGTCCACCGCATAGCCCTCGTCCCAGAGGGCCTCGCGCAGGTAGGGCATGGTGAAGCGTTTCTCGGCCCACTTGTTGCCCAGATAGGTGCCGGTGTAGACGCCGCCGTACGATTTGGTGAGCGCCTTGAGTTGTTTCAGGGCGGCGCTGTACTGCGCTTTGGAGCCGGTCAGGCCCAGCGTCATCATGCACTTGCCGTCCGCGACGCCGCGCCAGCCCAGGAACGTTTCCAGCAGGCCGATCTGTTTCGGGTGCCCGGCGAGCGCCAGCTGGGTTTCGGTTTCGGTGGCGTTACTCAGGCGCAGCATGGAGAGCTGGATCTTCTGCTGCACCAGCCGACGGGCGGCGGTGCGCGCCTGCTCCCAGTCCGGGAAGAACAGCACGTGGAACTGCTCCCTCTCGGCAATGGGCGTGACGCGTACTTTTACCTCGGTGATCAGCCCCAGATGCCCCTCCGAGCCCAGCACCATTTCGCGCACATCCGGTCCGGCGGAGGAGGCGGGAATGGTCGGCAGTGTCAGTGTGCCTTCGGGGGATTCCACCGTGCCGCCAGCAAACAGTTGCTCAATGCGCCCATAGCGCAGCGACTGCTGACCGCTGGAGCGGCTGGCGACCCAGCCACCCAGCGTGGAGAGTTCGAATGACTGCGGGAAGTGGCCCAGGGTGTAGCCCAGTGGCTTGAGCTGGCTTTCCACCAGCGGGCCCGGCGTGCCGGCACCGAAGGTGGCAATCTGGCTGTCCTCGTCCAGATCCAGCAGCCGGTTCATGCGGCCCATGTCGATGGTCAGCACCGGGCGCCCATGATCCACCGGGTTGATGTGTCCGGCGACGCTGGTGCCGCCGCCGTAGGGAATGACGTGAAGGTCCTCGTCTTTTGCGAACGCGAGCAGTTCGCGCACCATGTCGCCGGACTCGGGAAACGCCACACCGTCCGGGAACGGGCCAAAATCACCGCTGCGCATGGCCAGCCAGTCTTCCAGGCTCTGACCGCGGGCGTGACGGACCCGGGTTTCCGCGTCGGTGTGGATGGCGGGATGCTCTGGCAGACGGGAAGCCGGCACCTGATCACAGACCGCCTCCAGCGTGGCATTGCCCAGCTGGCGGCCGGGACCGATCCGGTCGCTGAGAAAATCCTGACCACTGTCCGGCAGCGACAGGCTGAACTGCTCGTCTCCCCATCCGTTCCAGCGACGCATGCGGTGTGCTCCTTTGTCTGAAAAGGCGCCATTCTAGGCGCTCATGCGGTCGGCGCCCCTGTCCTGAAGCGACAGACCCTCTGGCAAATGGCGACAGGTCACGTGTCCGGTACAATGGCGGTTTTTCCCGGAGGTCCCATTATGGCGCGTATCCAGCTCTCCTACCCGGATGAGGTCTTCATTTTCGCCACGGAACTGCCCGTGCGCATCACCGACATCAACGGCGCCAACCATCTGGGTAACGACGCGCTCATCTCGATGCTTTCTGAAGCCCGCGCCCAGTTCCTGGTGGAACACGGCGTGGCGGAGACCGACCGCGAGGGCGAAGGCATCATCGTGACCGATCTGGCCACCATGTACCAAGCCGAGTCCTTCTACCCCGAACGCCTGCGCTTCGAAGTCGGCCTCACCGATTTCAACAAATACGGCGGTGACTTCGTCTTCCGCGTCACCAAAGCCGAGACCGGCCAACAGGTGGCGTTGGCCAAGTACGGCTTCGTGTTCTTCAACTACGTCGAGAAGAAAGTGGTGCGCATGCCAGAGGCCTTCCGGGCGCGGTTTAGTGATTGATTCGCCGCGGTTTCCGCGGCGAAATATTCTGTGCCTGAAGCCGCCCCATCCCCCACCGGTACAGCAGATACGCCTGTACCCCGGCCAGCAGGTTGCCAATCAGGGCGCCGGTGAGCAGGCCGGGGATGCCGGCGATCCGGGAGCCGAGCCAGAGGCTGGGCAGGTAGCAGGCGAACAGGCGCAGCACGGAGATGAGCAGGGCACGCATGGGCAGTCCCAGGGCGTTGCAGACCGAGACCATCAGCATGCACACGCCCAGACCGCTGTAGCTGAGCGGGACGCGCAGCAGGTAGTCGTGCAGGATGGAGGTGACGGACGGGTCCGCTGTGAAGATCTCTGAGACGATGCCCGACAGAGCCAGCCAGATCAGGCCGATGGCGAGCTGCCAGACGATCACGAAGCGCACACCGATGCGGATCAGCTCGCGCACCCGTTGCAGGTGCCCGGCGCCGAGCATGTGACCGATCATTGGCGGCATCGCCATGGTCAGCGCCAGTACCACGACGATGGAGAAGAACTCCAGCCGTGTGCCCAGGCCCCAGGCCCCCACCGCGGCCGAGCCGAATCCGGCGACAATGGCGGTGGCGAGACTCGCCGCCAGTGGCGGCATGAGCTGGCTGGTCATGGCCGGCGCCATGATGCCGAACAGCTCGCGGACGGCCCGGAACAGCCGCAGGTCGCCCAGCCCGAAGTGCAGCCAGCCGCGTTTGAGCAGCGCCGGATAAACGATCAGACACCCGGTGCCGAATGCCGTCACCGTCGCAAACGCCGCCCCGGGCAGGCCCCAGCCGAAGACAAAGATATAGAGGGGGTCGAGTCCGATGTTGATCAGACTGGTCAGCACCATCAGGAACCCGGGCAGGCGGGTGTCACCGTGGGACCGGCTCAGGCTGTAGCCGAAATACAGGACCGCGCCCAGCCAGGCGGCGCCGAGCCAGACCAGCCAGTAGGACGACACCAGCGGCACCAGCGACGGTTCCGCTCCAAGCCAGTCCAGAATCGTCTGTCGCAGTGCCCAGATCAGCGCCAGCACAACAAACACCAGCGCGCCCCCCAGCAGTACGACCAGACCGCCGAGTCGCCGGGCCCGGTCGGTGTTCCCGGCACCGAGCGTGCGGGAGATGATGGCCGTCGTCGCGATTCCCAGACCCACCTGCAGCCCGATGATCAGCTGCTGCATGGGCACGGTGAAGCCCTGCGCTGCCAGTGGATCCCGTCCGAGCTGACCGATGAAGATACTGTCGATGAGCTGGAAACTCATCAGCGACAGCACGCCGATCAGCATCGGCCAGGCCATGGAGAACAGTTGCGGCGCCAGCGGCGCGTTGGGGTCTGGGGAGCGGCTCACAAGGTCGTCCGGCGGTCCGGTGGGTTCGCAAAGGCGCCATTCTACCAGCCGGGCCCAAATGAACAGAGCATGGCCGTATCGTTATTTGAAGGTTCCGATCGTTACGACAATGACGGCCTACTCACGGTCTGTGACGGGTTCGGATGGCCAGACGACCGGTCGCGCAGGCAGGCGGCTCAACCCTCTCGTGATACGGCCCATTTGACGTTTTCGTGCCGATGGATGACCAAACGGGAGCCTGGTGCTGGGTGCGGTGTCAGTCTTCTTCATTCAGACGCGCCAGAGAGTCTGAGAGCTGCTTCATCAGAGACTGGTTCTCGGAGACGACGTCGTTGATTTCCCCTGCGGACCGCCCGGCGCGGGCCGCAAGATTGCGGACTTCGTCGGCCACGACGGCGAACCCCCGGCCCAGCTCGCCTGCCCGTGCGGCTTCGATGGCCGCGTTCAGTGCCAGCAAATTCGTCTGCTCGGCGATGCCATTGATACTGGACACCATGCCACTGATCCGGTTGCCGGACTCAAGGATTTGGTGATGCGTCGGTAGTCTGCGGTCTGGAAGCGCCCCTGACGCAGATCGTCCCAGAATTGGCGATAAGCCGGGCTCCGCGCTTCGTCCGGATCCACAAAGATGCGGTGGTGCTGGCCCTGTACCTCTTCAAGGCGGTAGCCCAGGAGATTCAGGAAATTATCATTGGCGGTCAGAATGGTGCCATCAAGGTCGAACTCGATGACGGCCTGGGCACGATGGATGGCGGCGATCTGGGATTCGTTATCGGCCTGAGACAGCTTTTTATCGGTGATGTCCGAGGCGAATTTGATCACACGCGTCACTCTGCCGCGCTCAACAATCGGCGTGTACGAGGCCTGAATCCAGACAGGCTGCCCGCTTTTGGTGATGCGTTTGAATTCGGCGGTCTGGGCCTTGCCACCGGCCAATGCGGACCAGAATGAGCGATATTCGGCGCTGTTTGCCTCGGCATCGGTCACAAAGAGGCTGTGGTGGCGACCAACAACCTCCTCTCTCTGGTACCCCAACAGATCCAGAAACAGCGTGTTCGCGTCGATGATGGTGCCATCCGGCTTGAATTGAACGACGGCCTGTGTGGACTTGATCGCCTTCAGAACCGCCCCGGCTCCCGAGCTTGCCCCAAACATCCACTCTCCTTGTCACACAGATGTTGCATAAGAATAAGATTAGAGTGTGAACTCATTCCCGTCCAACGTCTGGTGGCGTGAGGTGATGGCCTTGTTCGAGGCGACAACGGGGGACCTATTTGTCGTTGTGTGACTCGATTTGGAACCACCAAACCTTCACCAGCACGCCTAGCCCGCATTTCTCACCAAGGACGACTGGAATGTCAAAAAAACCGTTGAGGGCCATGGCGTTATGGTATTCATTAACACGTTTCCCGAGATCCAAATTGGATCTGTTCGGTTTTGCGCGCCCCTGGCTTCACATCTGGGCCAAATGGCCCTTGGACGGGGCTACGGCCACGCCCGGCGGTCCATTTGACCCACCTGTTTCCCCAGGAACACGCAAAATCCGAACCCTTGGTGAGAAATCCGGGCTAGCTCTTCGGTTTTTCAGAAGCTCAGTGGGTTAAGGAATTAGCCCGACGGGACACTAGGCGGAACCGCCCGGGGCTGACCCCAAACCAGCGGGAGAATGCCCGGGAGAAGTTGGACGGTGTCTGGTAGCCCAGCAAGTCCGCAATGTCAGCGACGCGGTAACGGGCGTCGGTCAGCAGGTGTGCGGCGGTGTTTTGGCGACTTTCCTCAATCAGCGCGCGGTAGGATGTGCCGAGCGATTTCAGCCGCCGGATCAGGGTTCGTTCCGACAGGTGCAGTCGATCCGCCATCTGCCCCGACGTGGGCGGCGGTACTGGCTCGCCACGGTCACTGACATTCTGCTCGAAGTGCTGACGCAGCAGTGTCTGGAGAATCAGGTCCAGCGTGGCGGTGCTGTCGCGCTCGGCCACGATCTGCTCGCATTTCTGGAGGTTGAGCCGGTGGGCCTCGGGATCGCTGAGGGGAGACGGACGGGTCCAAAGGTGTTTCGGAACGCGTAGCGTGAAATCCCCCGTTTCCGGAAAGTCGAGCGTTGACTCGAATTCCTCTGCGAGAGCCCGGCGGGCGTTCGCTGGTGTTCCCGGCAGCGCCAGGGTGGTTTGCCCTTGGCACGGCTGATTGATAATGGCCCCGATCAGCGTTTCCAGACCCCGAAGGAAAATCAGGCAGAAAGCCCGGTGATACGTCGGATCGCCCGTCGTGTCGCGCACGCTGATGGCGATCTGCCCGTTCTGCTCCCGCGTTGTGGCCCGGTAGCCGGGGGTCCGGATCGGCTCCCACCGCACGAAAGTTGTCAGTGCCTGCCCGACGGAGGGCGCGCTCAGCGCGGCAAAGCCGACCGTGCCGTGACTGGTGATCCCGACCCGTGAGCCGAGCTTGGCGGGCCAGGCCGGATCGTTGCTGTATCGCTCCACATTGCGGACCACCGTCTGAACCGTGGAGAAATCCACGGCATCCAGCGTATCCACATCACGGCGGGCCAGGCCCGTTCCCTCCAGTATTCGCTCCGCCGGCGCAAAGGACTGGCTCAGCAGGATCAGCAGGTAGGTTTTGCTGGTGGGGTGATCGGTCGGCATTCCATAATCCGAGTGGCATTAAATGAATAGAGAATAGTCATTTAATGAAAATCGTGTCCAGTCCGTCCTCTCATACCGTGAGCGTTAGGGAACCTCTGAAACAGTCACTGATGCGAGGCGCATGGAGCGCAGAAAGCAAGGCCTGCCTGACTGGCAGGTGAGCTCTTGACCGGGGGCGCGCACGCCCACCGCGTAACAAAGACATTCGCCATAGCAGGGACTGTTTCAGAGGTTCCCTGGTGAAATCGATACCGTCGGCCCGTGTGAGGTCGACGAGCTGACGACAGGGAGAGAGGACTGTGGAACCGGATCTGCGACATCTCAATCAACAGGCCATTGACCAATCGAAAGCCTATTGGGGCGACGTGGCGCTCGGGACCGTGATGGTCACGGGTGTTGTCACCCTGGCCTTCGTAGCCAACCTGTTTGCCTGGGCGACGGGTCTGTTGCCGTTATGGCTGGCGACGGTTCTGCTGGGGGCGCTGACGTACCTGGCCTATACGCCGCTGCACGAGGCGGCTCACGGCAATATCCGCGGCCGGGAGGTGCGTTTCCGGTGGCTGGAGGATGTGTGTGGGTATCTGGCCGCACAGATCACGCTGCTCCCGCACGCGACCCACCGGATAGAGCACATGGCACACCACCGTCACACCAACGACCCCGAGCGTGATCCGGACTACCTGATTCATCGGATCGGGCACGGAGAGATGCTTCGCACGTTGCTGCGCTTTCTCCGACACCTCCATGCCCACGTTCTGACCGCCGGGACGCCGCGTGTCGCCCGTCGTGACAAGGTGCGCCATCTGACGGAGATGGTGGTCGGTGTCGGCTGGCGGATCGCGTTTCTGACGCAGGTGCCTGTGGTGGAGGGGCTGGTGTTGCTGGTGGTTGGGTATCTGCTGGGCGTGGTGTTCACCGTCTACTGGTTTGCTTACCGACCCCACCATCCCTATACGTCGCAGCAGCGCTATCGCAATACCAACAGCTTTGTGATGCCGGCCTGGATGACACCGGTTCGCTGGTTCTGGATGGGGCAGGATCTTCACACCATTCATCACCTGTTCCCGCGCGTGCCGTTCTATCGCTACCGCGCCCTGTTCCGGGACATTGAACCGATCCTGCACGAGCAGGGTACGCCCGTTCTCGGGCTGTTCAGCCGCGCACCGATTGACCCCGATAGTGTCTTTACCACCGGGCCCACAACGCCGACAATCGCGGGTTCAGCAGCCCACCGGAGCGATTGCCGTGTCAGACGTGACCATCTACTACCTGGAAATGACCCGTCCCGCTGATCTGAACCCGGTCGGGTCGGGCAACGGTCTGTCCGTGGTTGAAGCGGAGATCGACAACCACGCCGTGAACCGGTTTCTCTATCAGCACATCGGTGGGCCCTGGCAGTGGACCGACAAGTTGGGTTTTACGGACGAGGATTGGCGGACCTATGTGGAAGACCCGGCCCTGCGGACCTGGCTGGCCTATTATCGGGGCTCCATCGCCGGTTACTTCGAGCTGCTCCAAGCCGACAACGGCGACGTGGACATTGCCTACTTCGGGCTGGGGCCCGGATTCATTGGCCGGGGCTTTGGCGGGTATTTCCTGACAGAGGCGGTGCGCCAGGCCTGGGCCATTCCCGGTGTTCAACGGGTGACCGTGAATACCTGTTCGCTGGATCACCCGAGCGCACTGGCCAACTACCAGGCGCGGGGGTTTCGGATTGTCGATGAGATCCGTGGTGAGCCAGGGGCGTAGCCGGTGACGACGTCATGAGCGTCGTTTGATGTCGCGATAGAAATATTCGTGGGAGCCGAGGGCGATCAACTCAAGGACCAACGCTCCGTCGTCGAATCGGTATCCGAGCAATGTCGGTTGTTTGTTCATCCTGAATTTATGCACCCGAAGAAAAGCAAGATCGCCTTTCTTCTGCTCTCCGATGGCTGGATCGGCCATCAGGTCCTTGACGGCCGAGTCCAGGTCTTTTTTCTGATTTGGATTGAGCTTTTTGACCGCTTTTCTGAAGGTCGGGGTCTGTAAGACATGGGCGATCTTAACCAAAATCGTAAGGCTCCAGCTTCCCAGCTTCCTGCTCGGCCTTCGCAATGATGGCTTGTCGGACGAAATCGTATGGAAGGTCCGGATTGTCCTCCATCATTTCGCCGATTTTTGCCCAGTGCTCGATCTGTTTCGGCGTGGTCCGATTCAACGCTTTGGCAATGATCGTCGCCTTTTCAACCAGTTCTTTATCCAGGCGTATGCTGTTCGTGCTCATGGTGTCACCTCACTGCAGTTCGTCTGAGTGTAGCAATTTGCCACAAATGAAGCAATTTGTATCGACCTTGCAAGATGCCGTTGTCGATCCCATGCCCGTGGGTAGCCGTACGATCACGACGAAGCAGCTGGCCGTGAGCGTGTTTTGCGCATATCTTAGACATTGACGGTATTCACAGGAGGTGCCGGTAATGAGTGACAGCGACAAGAAATGGACCGAGACGTACGAACGGTTTGCGGAGAAGACCCGGTCGTTCTTCGAAGCATCGCGGGATAAAACCGTCCACTCGCTGGAGGAGGCGATGGAGGGCGCCCGTGAAGCGTTCGAAAAAGCAGGGGATCTGACCCAGGAAGAGAGTCGCCAGTTCCGGGACTACCTCAAACGGGATCTGAACGAGACCGGCAAGGATTTTGACCGCTGGAGCCAGTGGGTGCGTGAACACGCCACCACCTCGCGTGTGTCCGCCGGGTTCCTGGAGCTGGCGTCGCACTTCGCCAGGGGCGGTCAGGAGCTGATGGAAAAGCTGTCGACCTGGGCGAACAGCACCGGCGTTTACCACACCGGTGAGATGGCGGCACCGGGCGTGTTCCACTGCCGGAATTGTGATGAGGAAATCCACTTTAAAAGCGCCGGCCACATCCCGCCCTGCCCGAAATGCCACAAGACGGAATACCGACGGGTCGGATAGTCATCGGCGAGCCCGGGGCCGAGCCACGGGCCCCCTTTTGCCCGGTTGCCCCGCTGCGCTTTCTCTGCGATGAGATGCTGAACGGCTTTGCCCAGTGGCTGCGCGTGGCCGGCTACGACACGGTGGTGCCAGCACCCGGCCAGCCCGATCGGCAGCTGATGGCACAGGCCCGTGACGAGAACCGCTGGCTGATTACGGCGGATGATGATCTGCTGCAGTTCGCGGACGCGCCCCTTTACGTCATCCACCTGACAGCGGATAGCGAGGAATCGCGGCGCCGGGAACTGACCCTCCGTGTGGATCTGGACTGGTGTGTCGCGCCGTTCAGCCGCTGTAAAACATGCAACACGCCCCTGGAGCGGGCCAGCGATTGGCAGATCGCTCATTTCCACCCCGGTGCGGTACCCGCGGATCAAACCACTGTCTGGGCCTGTCCTGCCTGTCGTCAGCTCTTCTGGGAAGGCAACCACGTGAGGCGGATGCGCGGTGTGCTGGAGACGATGAATGGCTGGCGGAAGCCACGGAGCGACTGAAGTGCGGCTCGACAACCGATGGGCCTCACTGTGACGCGTTAACGTCCTGCGCGGTCGGTAGCCGGTCCTGCACGTTGAAGCGCTGAGCCAGCGCCTGATACGCCGGTTCCGCACGGAACGCGTTGAAGGCGTTGGCAAACTGTTCCGCGATGGCCGGGTCGCCTTTGAGCGAGAAGGCCAGATACATGCGTTTGCCGGGGAAGGCCGCAGCGGGCAACTGCTGGATGCGGTCGCCGAGTTCCGGGCTTTCCTCTCTGGCCAGCTCCAGTGCCCGCATGCTCCCGAATACGGCGTCGTAACGCCCGTTCAGAAGCATCCGGAAGAGTTCCGACTGGGAGACGGTGGGTTGGCTGATGGGGGCTCCCTCATCAATCAGTTTCCGGACCCGATCGCTCATCAGATAGCCGTTGGGTACCGCGGTGTGCCAGGTCCGAACCATCTCCCGCAGCGGTTCCGAATAATGGATTTCGTCGGACCGCTCTCGATCAATGTAGAGCGTGGTGCGGGACACATGGAGCAGATTACCCGGCAGGAAGCGGGCGAACTGGGCTCGATCGGGCGACCGGGCCACATAGGTCACCGCATCCACGCGGCCCTTGCGCAGCGACATCATGGCGCGCTTCCAGGGTTCGCGTTGAATCCGGATCTCCCAGCCAAGCCGCTCGGCTACGGCCCGGACCAGCTTCACATGGAACCCGGTCAGACGGTTCGATTCGTCCAGATACTCGAAAGGGGCGTTGTTGGCGGCTTCCATACCCACGACCAGGGTGACGCTCCAGGCCCAGGACGGGAGAGCAAGCAGGATGATCAGAAGAACTCGTTTCATGTCGAAAACTGCGTGCTAACGATAAAGACAATCAGTTTGGCCCAGTCGGGTCACGGCGTCCATGTTTGTACCAATGCGGCGGTTTTGTGCTTAGGTCGCTCTAGATTTCGCAACAACGCGCTCTGCCCGTTACAGACCCTCTGTCATGGAACAGACCCAATCCCGTGATTCGCTTGGTGCGGCCGTGCTGGCCTCGGCCTCGTCGGCTCGATCTGGAAGCCGTCCATTTGTGGTCGCCCCGGCCCAGGGCTCCAGCGTGGCGTCGGCGGCTCGAGGTGTGGATAAGGCCGGAGCTGTGGCGTCAGAAGCAGTCGGAGTATGCCTCGTCCTGCCTGATCCCCCTTTTTTTGACTCCGATCACGGCCCCGGACGATTCGATTTGACCCCGGCATGACAGAAACTTAATCTTAGGTTGTTTTTGCGAAATGTTCGTTTTGCGATCTGTTGGTCGGTCGGCCTGTTGCTGGAGTGTTCGTCCAATGTGGTCAGCCGACACAGCTTATTCATGGACCAGAAAGCTGGGGCAGTCACGTGATGTCTTTACAACGAAATGCGGTGTGCCTTCTCTCTCTCATGATTCTGTCCTTTGGCGTCGTTGCGCAGGATCTCAAAAAACAGGCCACGCCGATGCCTGCAACGACGGTGAACACCGGAGACTCCGGTGGTGGAATGCAAGCGACAACGGTGAAAGCTCAGCAGCAGGTAATGAGCGTGCCCAATGCCGGCCTGAATCAGATAGCCAGTAACAGTGACTTCATTCTGGAGATCCCTGTTGAGTTCCAAGGCGACGGCACCTTCGGCCCGGAATACGGCAGCCGGCAGGGCGAGAGCTACAGCCAGGTCGCGGTGAGCTGTCTTCTCAATTTCCACGATAAGGACTGGGACACGCCGGACATCGTCGAGATCCGCAAGTCCAAGGTGATCACGCTGGGCCCGGATAACTCGTTCAGCGGCACGGTCCGGATGGGCATCGCGTACTCAGGCGTTGTTGAAGAAGAACTCTCCGGTGCAGGCGTCTATGTTCAGCCGAACGTGACGGGGAGCTCTTCGGCATGTGAGTTACAGCTGATCGCGGCGGATGGCCAGCGGGTTGAGGTTCAGGAAACCGGCGCTGATTACCGGTCATCGGTTGATCTCATCAGACCCGTCAACGACATCCTCTAGAGTGGCGCGGGTGCTGCCTATTCGTAGCGGCGCCCATTTTGTGTGGATCCATGGACCGCACTGCGTGATTGTGACTCTCAGCTTTGAAGGTTCTGATGCAACCAAGTTGTCGTGGACCAAACGCTCGACGAAGCACCCGGTCTTTCAGGATGCCTCTGGCTTCGGTGGCGGTGTGTGCTGCGATTGTGATCGCCGGCACACCGGTCTCGTCGTTGGCACAGGCCACGCCCCAGGTAACGCTCCCGGCGCTTTACTATACTCAGTCATCGGGCAGCCAGGCTCTGGATGTTGTTCGCACAAAGCCTCTCCGGTACGGAATGCGCCCGTCTGACAGCCCGCCCGCCACAGTCCGGACGCAACCGTTGCGTTATGGGTTGCGGAGTACGGCGGACAAGCCCGATGTCGTGAGTCTGCCGGTTCTGCGTTTTGGGGCACGCTCGGGAAAAGCGCCGACGGTACGCACCCCGGCATTGCGGTTTGGCTCCGGTGGAGGCGCCAAGCCCGTCGTTCGGACCCCGGCGTTGCGGTTTGGTCGCTCCCGGGGAGCGGTCGCTACCGTCAGCACCGGCGCCCTGCGGTTTGGCGTTCCGCAATCGGGGCCGCCAACGGTGCGCGTACCGGCGCTCCGGTTTGGTGCCGAAGGCGGTCCCCGGGCCATTGCGACATTGCCCGCACTGAGGTTTGGCGTCGAAGCGACCCCTGATGAGGTCGTCACTCTGCCGGCCCTTCGGTATGGCGTGACGCCAGGTCGGACAGAGCCGCGGTCTGTTGAATTCCGGCTGGTCCGGGTAACACCGCTTGATCCGAATAACGCCATCAACCCATTCGATGACCGGGACGTGATCGACGCCATCGACAAAGCAACGACACCGGAAGACAAGCCGGTCGCGCCCGCCCCGACACCATCGCCAAATCCGCAGCCCGAACCGGAGCCCGAGCCAGCGGCCCTTGCCTTTACCAACGTTCCGACGGGGGGAGTCTTCACGGCCAGCCTCAATTTCGTGCCCTCGGCAGACCCGCAGCAGTGGTCGGTCGCCGAGGGGCCGGACGACACCGTTCGGTCGGATGCGGCTTTCGGATTCGATGGTCAGTTCGTCACCGGGGGCTTCGAGTTGACCTTCGAACCAGGCATGGGGTGGTCCAGTCCGGGGCTCCCAACCACCCTCGTGCTGGCGAGCGAGGGTCCCGGATTCGAAACCCGGACGGTCTCGTTTGATCTGACCCGTCTGTCCGACGGTCGTCGCTTTCGCGTCACCGCCGACGTCTCGGCCGGTTCCGATGGCGATATCAGTGTGTCCTCCGCCAGCGGATGGGATTGCTTCACCAACACGGGGAGCTGTCCATGATCGATCGTCTGCGAACAGCCTGGCTGATTGGGAGCGTTGTGGCGCTTGGGCTCATGCTTGTGGTTCCGGACGCGTTGTCCCGTTCCTTTCGCGACTTCACCCAGATTCCGACACCATCGGCGTTGCCGGATGGAGCAGAGCGGATTGAGTCGTTGCAGCGCCTGGACCGCGAGTTGGTGCTTGAGGGCGTCAACGCCATTCTCTCCGCGTGGAATCAGGGCCAGCTGGACACCATTCTGGTGCAGGATTTTGTGGATGCCCAGAAGCTGTCGGATACGGTCCTGACCGAGGTTCCCCGCGACGCCCGCCTGGTGTTGCTGTCGATGCGCAGTTACAGCGTGATCAGTCAGCATCGGGTGGCGGAGCCCGGTGATGGTGATCGTCGGGTGAGCCGGGTCGCGGTGACCGTCCGATTGCAGCTGACGTTCAACGACCCGCGGACCGGCTACCAACGGCTGCCGAGCACCAGTGAATTCATCCTAGAGATACGTGAACCGATCTGATGGCGATGTTCAGGCTGACAGTAATGGCGGTGAGTGGGGCGGCCTGGATGGTGCTGGGTGCGACCGCCAGCGCTGGTGAACTGGATCAGTGGCGAGTCGACGCAACCAATCGGCTCCAGACCGAGCACTATGACAACAGCGGGAATGCGGCCGCCTCGCCCTATCCGGAGGAGGGACGGCAGACCTACGACGAACTCAGCGTCAACCTGAACCGGCGCTACTCCCCCTTTGAACGGATGAACGTCTCGCTCAGTGGTGTGGCGAATGACTCGGCTTACCGGGGCCAGTATCAGGGGGGCAATCTGGAGCGTGCCCGGGTGTTCTGGGAGAAAGGCAATGGGTCGGTTCCCCTGCGATTGGAAGGGGGAGATATCTATGCGTATCAGACGACGCGCACGATCCAGACGAGCCTCAAGGGCGGTCAGGCCGAGTTCCAGCCTGATCTGGGCGCATCAGATCATTCCATTCAGGTGTTTGCCGGTCAGCAGGCGGCGACCTATCGTGATTTCGACGGGACCCAGCCGACCTTTGCCGGTGGCTCCTGGCTGATGGAAAGCGCGCGCTTTGGCGCTCTGTCTTTGAATGCCACCCATGGCCGACAGGAACCGCTGAATCAGAAAGCGCGTGACCAGCAGGTGGCATCCGTTGCCCACGCAATTCCCTTTTCCCTCTGGGCCCAGGAGCTTCAGCTGGAAAGTGAGCTTGCCTACCTGCAAGGCGACGTGGCTGGGGAACGCAAAAAGGATCAGGGGTATTACGGGGAGCTCTCCGGTCGTAGCCGGGATCTGCCTCTGAGTTATCGCGCGTCCTATTCCCTCTATGGCGAGCACTATCAGCCGTTCGGCGCAGCAGTGAGTGCCGACCGGCGTGCTGTAGAGACGAGTGGCACCTGGCGATTCCAGAACGGGCGGTTTCTCCGGGCCCGGCTTCTGGATTACCGCGATAACGTGGAGGCTGGGAACACCACAGACACCCGTACCACGGGTCTGACCTACGGTGGTCCGTTGCTGGATTGGGGGCCTGTCCGGGCTTTCGGCAATATTGACGGTTTCGTGACTGAGAGTGAGGACGAAGCCGGGAATCGCCACACCCGCGATGCCACCCTTAACGCCAACGTCACACTCCCGGTCACCCAACGCGTCAGCACACGCGTTGGCCTGCTGGGCCAGGTCCGTGAGGACCGGCTGGTACCGCGCACGACCGAGTACCTCCGTCAGGTGAGCGCCGCGGTAGACTACCGTTTTCAACTGGCGGGCCTGACCGGGTCCATCTCCCCGGGGCTGCTCTACCGCGAAAGGGCGGGCGACAATCAGGACAGTCGGGATCTGAACCCAACTCTCAACGGGTCTCTGCGGCGTGGCGATCATGCGCTGCGGTTTGCCTATAACAGTCTCCGCCAGGAGGTCTGGGAGCCGGGCCGGTCGGACGTGCTGACTCAGCAGGCGTCGCTGCAGTACGACTATCAGTACCACCAGCACCGGCTTGGCGTGGAGGGCCGGTACTACGACCGGCAGCCAGAGGGCATGGGTGATACCTATGCCTCTCGGATCGGTGTCTTCTGGGAATACCGGTTCAGCCGGGCGCCGTCGGCCACGTCGAAGTCGCGACCGCAACCGGCCGCCCCGGACACGGCGGTGGGTGTGACCGGTTTTGAGCCCGGCATCGCCAGGGCCGAGGTAACCGATGGGCTTCAGGGGCGCGGGTTGGGAGCCCCTCGTGGCGAAGGCGATCTGATTGTTTATGACACGCCGGTTCTGGACGATATCCAGCGCCGCCAGCAGCTTGTGTACGAGTTCCGGGGGAATGCGCTCCAGTCGACGAACCTTATTATCGGGTTCGACGGCATTGGAGATGGGCAATCCGCCCGGCGAGTATTCAATGAAATTCTGGGCAACCTCGTCCTGCAGTATGGGGCGCCGGATGTGCAGATCAATCAGGGTGCCTTCGGGCCTGATCTGAGCCGCCGCCTGGCCACCGGGCAGTTCGCCCGGACCTACCAGTGGGATCTGGACGGCCGTCTGCTGCGGTTTGGTATTCCTTCCCGCATTGACGGCGTGGTCCGAATGGAGCTGCGCTATGCGAACGAACTCCCGCCAGCGGAGCAGAATGATTGGAGCCTGCAGGCGCTCCCCTGAGGCGTTGGATAGCGCGTCGCCACTAGGTCGATGCCCCCGACGTTGGTTTGGCGTCAGCGAGGCCGGTATGGGCTGCCAACGCCACCGTGAACACGGTGCCGGCCGAGCAGGTGTCGTAACGGATATCACCGTTCATCTGTGTCATCAGGCCCTTGCAGATTGCCAGGCCCAGTCCCGTCCCTCCCATATCGCGGGTGCTGGAGCCGTCTGCCTGCGAGAAGCGTTCGAAAAGCCGAGGCTGGAACCATTCCGGAATGCCGGGCCCCTGATCGGCGATGGAGAGAGACCATTGATCCGCCTCCCGCTGAGCTGAGATCGTCACCTCGCCGCCGGCGGGTGAGAACTTGATGGCGTTGGACAGCAGATTGGTCAGCACCTGACGCAAGCGCTGGGCGTCCGCAATGACACAGGCGTTCGGGTCCATCTCGCTCACACGCAGATGAACCTGTCTCCGGTCGGCCAGGGTCTGATTGTCGGCCACCACCGACGTGATTTGCGGCTGGACAGCGCAGGGCTGGAGATGAATGGGCATCCGGCCGGCAACGATCTTCTCAATATCCAGCAGCTCGTTGATCAGTTGGGTCTGGTGGTCGCTGTTGCGCCGGGCCATGGTGACCAGTTCCTGGGCCTTGTCGGGCAGTTCGCCGGCGGCCCCCCCTTCCAGCAGACCCAGCGTGCCCCGGATGTTGGTCAGAGGCGTGCGAAGCTCATGGCTGACCGTGGCGATGAACTCGTCCTTGAGTCGGTCGGTTTCGGCGCGAATGGTGTCGCGACGGGCCCGCTCCCGTTCGTTGTGGCGGAGCAGGGCCGCAATCATCAGAAGTATGATGAAGAGTGCGGCATACAGTCCCAGCCGGAAGGTCAGGATGTCACGGCTGGGTTCTCCCTGGACCGTCAGCCGCCAGGTGGCTCCGGGGAGTTCGAGGCCCATCGTCTGCTGAGGTCCGTCTTCATCAATGGCTTCGCCCCAGATACGTTCGACCGACCCGTCACCATCGCCCGTTCGCCTGGCGAGCGCGATATTGAGTGCTTCCTGCCGGGCCTCCATGGTCAACGGCGCCAGCAATTCCCCGGAGTCCATGACGGTGCTGATCAGTCCCCAATACGCGCCGTCAATGAAGATCGGGTGGCGGTAGATCAGTCCATTGCCCCCTTGAATCAGCGCCAGCGGACCGGCGAGCACCGGTTTTTGGGACTCGATCATGCGCCGGACGTCGGGCCACTGAGTGGGCAGGTCCGGGTAGTACAACCCCAGCGCCGACTCATTGCCTTTCTCGGGGAAGATGAACTGGATGCGGTTGTTCGGTGCGATGCCGATATTGATGATCGCATTGGAGTTGGCCCGCATCCGTTTCAGCCATGCCTTGATTCGGTCCTCTTCGAGTTGACCGTTCTGGCTCTGGATGTACGAAACGAGGCCGACGGAAAGGTAAATGGCCTGGGTCAGGCTGCTTTCGAGTTCCGCCCGGATTTTGGCGCCTTCATCCAGAAGCTCACGCTGAACCCGGTGCTCGATGGCGTTCGTCAGCGGCCACATGATGGCCTCGACGATGAGGACCCCGATCAGGGCCGCTACCAGCAGTTTGTTGCGAAGTGAAGAGAGTATCGCCACGGGCTCCGGGGTCCTGACGCAGTCTGTGCAAGGCTGGCATCAGTCTAGCAGAGCCTGGCGGAGCGCCTTGCCATTCCGTGGCAGAAGCGTGCCCGCCGGCCTCCTCCCTCTCGTGGCCCAGCGCCGACTCTTCGGGTGCGGCCAGCTCGGCACATCACAGCCTACATGTTCCTGACTGCCGGTATCCCGTTGGTTCCGGCAATTCAGCCGACGGACTGGATCGTCCGCTCCCGGGGCCAGCGGACTTTCTTCAGTCCGGCCAGCCAGTCCGTGTCGGTATCCCGGTAACCCAGTGCCACCAGCACGACGCTGCGCAGCCCTTGTGACTGGAGATCCAGCAGATGGTCCAGCTCCGCCGGGTCAAAGCCCTCCATGGGGGAGGCATCCACCTGCTCCAGGGCGGCGGCGCTGAGGGCATGACCAAGGCCGATGTAGGCCTGTCGCGCGGCCCATTCCACCCGCTGTTCCGGTGTTTTGCCTCGCACCGTGCCCTTGATCGTGTCCCGGTAGGCAGCAAGCTCTTCCGACGGCACGCCGCGTTCCGCCGCAATGCGGCCGATCAATTCGTCCACGGCGCTCTCCTCCACCGGGTCCCACGCGGCAAAGATCAGCAGGTGGGAGCACTCTGTGATCTGGGGTTGCTGTGCTGCCTGGTCCTGAATGCGCTGGCGCAGGGCCGGGCTGTCGATGACCAGAACCGTGTACGGCTGCAGCCCGAAGGACGATGGGGCGAGGTGGATGGCGTCCAGGATGCGTTCGATCCTGTCGGCCGGCACCGTGTCGCCGTTCATGCGCTTGGCCGCGTAGCGCCAGTTGAGGGCGTCATTCAGTACGGACATGTCGAGGTTCCTCCGTGTTGGTGACATGCGTTTTTGCGGATCGATGGAAGACAATCAGACCGGCGGCCACCAGGGTGCCGGCCAGTGAGAGGTTCGGAGGTGTCGGCTCACCCAGCGCAAAGACCGCAATGACGGTCCCCACCACAGCGGCCACCGTGCCGATCTGGCTGAGGTAGACCGGACCGGCCAGGGCCTGAAGAACGAAGAAGAAGTGATAGAGGGTGGCGAAGATCAGGACCTCCAGACCCACCAGACCCACGAGGGTCGGGGAGCGGAACAGCGCCGGGACCCCACCGTCTTCAGTGATCAGGGACAGCGGCAGCAGACTCAGGGCGGCCCCGAACATCATGAGCGCCGCGAGGAACATCGGGGACGTGTTTGCTGGCCATCGCCAGGTCCGGTAAATGTTGCCTGCCGCCAACGCGATCGGCATGGCCAGGACCAGTGCCGCCCATATTGGATCACCGGGACTGCTGCCCGCCTTGGAAACGGCCAGGATGACACCGCCCGCCAGCGCCAGCAGAACGCCCAGCAGCCGAAGGCCCTGGAACCGCTCCATGCCCAGGACGACCGCCATCACCCAGGTGACCAGGATCGGAAAGGCAAAGCTCAGGGAAATGAACCCCGCCCCGACGTGCCGCACGGCGAGAAAGCCCATGGCATTCGGAACGGCCATCAGAACGCCCGATACCAGGGCGTACTCCACGGTGCGCCGGTTGAGGGGCGTGGCACGGCCCTCTCCGGTGGTGAGCAACGCCAGAATGATGCCCGCCCCGGCCAGCCCGGTCATCAGGAACGTCAGCCTTGGCGCGCCGGCCTGGTCGGCCAGTTTGGCCATGATCAGCGATAGCGCCAGAAAGGTGCCTACGAGTAACAGGCAGCCAAGGGCGTAGAGTTTCTCCCGGCCAGTCGCCTTGTGCGATGGAATGCGCTTCGCCATGATGGGCTCCTGTCTCTTGGCACCAAGATGAAATTGAGCGAGTATCTTTTCAAAAAGTATCTTAACGTAAAGATAAAAGTATCTTAGCATCAAGATAAAAAGAGGCGCAATGAGTCGAGTCAAGCTCGCGACAGAGCAGTGGCAGCAGGAAATGCCGGAGCTGGATCTGCTCCCGATGGAAGTGCTGGGGCGGCTGGGCAGCGCGGCCCGGCAGGTCACGCGGGACTATCTGGAGCCGTTCTTCAAGTCACATGGCCTGCATCAGGGGGAGTTCGATGTGCTGGCCACGCTGAGACGATCCGGCGAGCCCTATTCGCTGGGGCCGACGCAGCTTTTTGAAGCGCTGATGGTCTCGTCCGGTGGAATGACCAATCGGTTGGACCGCCTGGAAAAGGCCGGGCTGATCGTCCGTTCGCCCCACCCGGAGGACCGGCGCAGCACGATGGTGACGCTCAGCGATGATGGACTGGCACTGATCAACCGCATCGTGCCCCTGCATGTGGAAAACGAAGCACAGGCATTGTCCGGCCTGACCCGGTCCGAGCAGGCGCAGCTCAACGAACTGCTGGGCAAGTTGATCGACGGGTGGGTGGAGCGTGACGGCTGAGCGTTAAGATCGCCGGCACCCGGCGCAGGGCCGGGGGGCGATGGGACCGGTGCGGGCGCTTAGCGCCGGCGGCGGGACAGGCCCAGACCCGCAAGGCCCAGTCCGAGCAGGGCGAGGGTGCCGGGCTCCGGAACCTTGGCGGTTACCCGGACATCGTCCACGAAGTTGCCGATGGTGCCGTCTGGACTTAGGCTCTTGAACTGGATGCGTGACAGGTTGGATTCCGCCTTGAACATACCGGAGAACAGGCTCCATTCACCGGTCGTGTGGTCGTTCAGCGTCCAGGACTCGTCGGCTGCGGCGAACTCAAACACTTCGCTGTCGTTGGCACGGGCGCGGTAAGCGAATGCCACGTTGTACCACTGGTCGGCGACGGTGGTGATGTCCTGATAGATGCCGAAGGGATCAATCTGGTCCGGGTGGGCATTCAGCTCGGCGAACTGGTCACCGTCAACGGCATTGACACCGTTGAAGCTGTCCCAGATCTCGATGTTGTCGCCATCCCATCCAGGCACTTGGCTGGAGGTGAAGTACTCCCAGCTGCCGGAATCGACGTCGGGGTTCTCAAAACTGCCATTGGTGATGAGGTTGGCATGGGCGGAGCCGGCGCTAAAGACCAGGGCGCCAACGAGCAGGCTGTTCTTGGCGAAACAACGGAAGGACAACATAACGCTCTCTCTCTTCGCAGAATGTGGTGAATCTTTGGGATTTAAAGCAGAGAGTGTGCCAGGTTGAAATAATGCCTTTGAGAGAGTCAGTTAGCGATTGCCGGAAAGTCTTGAATTCCTGATCTGTAAATTATTTCGACGTATGTCTCCGTGATGTCGACGTGGATGTGTCAGAGCCGACGCACCCGGAACCGGCGCCCCTTGAGCTTGCCATCCCGCAGTTTGCGCAGGGCCGGTTTGGCCGCATTGCGCTCGACGGCGACGTAGGCGCAGTGGTCGAACAGATCGATCTTGCCCACCTGTTTGCCCGCGATGCCGTTTTCGCCGGTCAGCGCGCCGAGGATGTCGCCGGGGCGGACTTTTTCCTTGCGGCCGCCGTCGATCTGCAGCGTCACCATGGCGGGCGGCTCGGCCGGGCGTTCCAGAAGGCGGAACGGCGGCAGCGCCTCGGGTTCGATGCTCAGATCCAGATCCGCTTCCAGCCGTACGGCCTTGTGTTCTTCCTTGCCCGTATAGAGCGTGTAGGCGGCGCCCTTGCTGCCCGCGCGACCGGTGCGTCCGATGCGGTGGGTGTGCACATCGCTGTCCCGGCCGATGTGGTAGTTGATCACCGCATCCAGTGCGTCGATGTCCAGCCCTCGTGCTGCGACGTCCGTGGCCACCAGCACCGAGGCGCTCTTATTGGCGAAGCGCACCAGCGTCTCATCCCGCTGCTTCTGGTCGAGATCCCCATGCAGGGCGAGGGCGGTAAAGCCGTGTGCGCACAGCTCATCGGCCACTTCCTGGCTCTCACGCTTGGTGTTGCAGAACACCACCGTGGATTCGGGGCGCTGCTGGAGTAGGAGCAGCCGCACGGCAACCAGCCGTTGTTTGTTGTCCTGCAGCCGGAAGAAGTGCTGGCGGATGCTGCTGTGATCGTGCCCGCCCTGAATGTGGATGTGCTCCGGGTCATCCATGAGCTGCCCGGCCATCGTCTGAATCGACTCGGGGAAGGTCGCGCTGAACAGCAGGGTCTGGCGACGTGTCGGCAGCTGCTCGACGATGGCGTCGAGCGCCTCCTGAAACCCCATCTCCAGCATGCGGTCCGCCTCGTCCAGCACCAGCGTGCCGACCTGGCTCAGGTCCAGCGTCCGCTTGCGCAGATGATCCTCAATCCGCCCGGGGGTGCCGACAACCACATGGGCGCCATGTTCCAGCGAGCCGATCTGTGGGCCGATGGGCAGACCGCCGCACAGCGTCAGCACCTTGATGTTGGCAATGGCCCGGGCCAGCCGGCGAATCTCCCGCGCGACCTGATCGGCCAGTTCCCGCGTCGGGCACAGCACCAGCGTCTGCACCCGGAACCGCGACGGTTCGAGCCGGTTGAGCAGGCCCAGCCCAAACGCCGCCGTTTTACCCGAGCCCGTGCGGCCCTGACCGATCACATCCCGACCGGCCAGCATGGGTGGCAGGCTCCTGGCCTGGATGGGCGTCATGGCGGTGTAACCCAGTGACGCAAGGTTCTCCAGCAGCGCTGGCTGCATTGCCAGAGACGAAAACGGGGCGTGACTCACAATCAGATCCTCGGAATTCAGGGGGTATGACCGGGGAATGGGGTCTTGACGATCGGGTGCCAAGGATAAAGCACAACGGGGCCGATGGATACAAATTCATCAATTCCGGGATGTCGCCTGGCGCTGACGCAGGCACCGACACTTCCCGGGCGCACCGCCCAATGCCCCGGAAAATTCTGACATCATGGCCTTGATACCCCGGCGCAACCAATCGGGAGGCCACCATGCATCGAGCAATCGAGATTCCGTCCGCTGACGGCGTGATCGACGCCCATATCCACACGCCGGACAACGCCACCGGCCTCCTCCCGGGCGTGGTGCTGTTCACCGACATCGGTGGACTTCGGCCCTGCTACCACGAGAAGGCCCAGACCATCGCCGACGGCGGCTACGCGGTCCTGATGCCGAACATCTACTACCGGGATTCAGTGGGGCGGGTGGTGCCTGAAGGCCGGTCGTTCCGGGACGAGGACGTGCGCGAAATCCTGCTCGGATACGCCGGCAAGCTGACGCCGGAGGCGCAGGCCCGGGACTTTGAGGCGTTGTTGGCCGGCATCGACGATGAGACGGTCTTCGCCGATGGCCCGCTGGGCGTCACCGGCTACTGCATGACCGGTGGGTTCGCCCTGCGGATGGCGGCGTCTCATCCGGACCGGATTGCCGCAGCCGCCGGCTTTCACTCGGCCCGGCTGGCGGATACGGAAAACCCCGACAGCCCGGTCCACATCGTCCATTCCATTCGCGGCCAGGTCTATCTCGGGCACGCGGATCGGGATGAGCTGATGCCGCCCGAGCAGGTCGGCGCGATGGACCAGGCACTGGCGACAGCAGGCGTGCACTTCACCACCGAGCTCTACAAGGGCGCGGCCCACGGCTACACCGCCACCGATGCACCGTCCTATGATGCGACCGCCGACGCACGTCACTACCGGCAGTTATTCCGGTTGCTGGCGGATGCGTTGGGGTAACCGATGCGTTTTCTGGAGGCGTCATTCGAACGCTCGTCCGGCCGTTACTGGCGCTCCTCCTCCAGAATCGATTCCAGCAGCGTATCGAAATCCATATCGATATCGCCCTCGGCCACCGGTCCGGTCAGAACCACCATGGAACCCTGTAGTCTCGGGTCCTCATCCAGCCGGAGCAGGTCCGGGTGGATCACGGTCTTTACGGTGTTCTTCACAAACCCGGGTGCACGGTGGAACTGGCGGCGCAGAAGCCGGGGGATGAGGGCGTCGTCCGGCTTGCCACCCAATGTGTGCTGAACCGTGTACTCCCGCTCGTTGACCAGGTATTGGCAGAGCGTTTTCATCACCGGTGTGTCGGCGTTGTGGATCACCAGAGTGCCCCGGGAGGCGAGCATCTTGTCCACGTAATACAGCGACACCAACGCCTGATCGTATGGGCCCACTTCGTTGATGATCGCCAGATCCACGGACCGGTTCTGGAAATACAGATCCGGCAGCACCTCATCCGCTGGGGTCCAGTTCAGCTCCACCACGTCCATCAACGCGTCCACATTGCGCTGGCGGACCGCCTTCAGAAATTCCGCGTGTTGAAGGCGAGTGCCCGTCAGCAACGTCATCGCCGCATCGTCCAGTGTGTTCAGTGTCTGACAGGCCGACAGCGTCAGGTCGAAATCGCCGAGGCCGACCTGGAGGACTTCCTGGGGCGTCTGGTCACGGATTACGGACGTCAGAAATGCGGTGAGCGAAGTGTCGTGGGTCATGGGCCTATCCAAAAAACGGAAGCGGGCAGAGCCCGCATGGTAGCGGCCTGACGCTATTGAATCCTTGGCTCTATGACAAGGAATGCCAGTCCGAAAGGTCAGCTTGGTGGCTGGGGGGTATACCCGCTGATGGCCTCAGCAATGGCAATCATGAACTCGATCGGCCCGTCTAAAGCACATGACCCTCAAGTGGGTGCGTCGATGTTCTTTACACACGGACCCCGGAGCGTCGGAGCTGTCATCGGGTAACCGCTTGAAAGCGTGCCATGCCAGGAGCGGGGGAACGATTCGTGCCTGAATCTGCGGCGCAGTCACATCCCTTCCGAACCTGACAAAAGGAGCTATGTCATGGTTTCTTTTTCTTCACGGAAGAGGTCTTTGCGCTTGAGATTTGTGTGGTTCGTGCTGCTGTGCCTCTTTTCGACCCCTCTATTTGCGTTATCCATTGATGTTTCGGGTATTAATAACCCGGTCGCGCCCAACGGGTTTACTTACTATCGCATTGTTGTTGGCAACACAGACGGTGCTGATCGCACCAATGTGATGGTGACGGCCCCCGTTCCGGAACACAGCTTCTTTTCAGAAGCCAATGCCCTGCCGGCGACGGATGGGTCATGCAGCGTCAGTTCCTGCCAGTTTGGCGAAACGGCCGTGTGGAACCTCGGTAATCTGTCGGACGGCGACAGCAAAGTCATCACCGTGCCTTTCAGGGTGGCTTCCAGTGCCCCGGCGGATGCCGAGCTGGCCCTGACGGCAACGGTGACTCATGACGGCGATAGCGTTGGCCAGTCGGCGACCTATACAACCACGGTGAAAGTGGATCCCGTCGCTCGGGTTTCGCTATCGTCGAAGAAGCAGGTGATCGAATCCGGAGCGACCTCACGATACGAAGTGAGTTTTGGCAATATCAGCGCTTCAACGTTGCTGGATGCCGAGGTGGCGGTCACGCTGCCCGCAGACGTTACCTTTGCGAGTGCCAGTGATGGCGGAACATTATCCGGGAACACGATCACCTGGGATTTATCCAATCTCAGTGCGAATGCCGGGGGCAAACGTTTTTTCACTGTGACGTCCGATGGCGGTCTTGAGGATGGCGCTGTCCTGGCTTTCAGCAGCGTATTGCGCAGTGAGGGCTCCGATGTGGCCCAGGCGAAGGAGTCCAATGTTGTCAGAAATAATGTGGGCCTCACACTGGATGTCACCACGATCGGCGACCGCTCGCAGCCGGACGACCTGATTTACTACCGCTACGTTGTGGCCAACAAGGGGGTGACCGACCTGGCGGACGTCACGCTGGATATGATGGTGTCCGAACGGACCGTCTTCCAGGAGGCTCGTACCGCCCCGGTGACGACGTCGAGTTGTTCGATCAGCACCTGCCAGCCGGGCGAGTGGGGATCTTTCGCCATTGG
>NZ_QEKQ01000003.1:277037-392159 GCF_003096655.1 Tamilnaduibacter salinus
ACGGACCGTCTTCCAGGAGGCTCGTACCGCCCCGGTGACGACGTCGAGTTGTTCGATCAGCACCTGCCAGCCGGGCGAGTGGGGATCTTTCGCCATTGGCGAGCTGGCGGCGGGTGAGAGCTGGACGGTCACGGTTCCGGTCCAGCGTAACAGTCCACTGAGCGGTGAGCCGCTGACCAGCCACGCACTGGTGACCGAAGGGTCCGGTGCCTATACGCTGGGCACCCGACCTACGGTGATTGCCGCGGACGAGCCCAGCCTGCAGCTGGCGGTGTCGTCGTCCCGCCAGGTGATTGGAGACGCCGAATCGCACCGTTACGAGGTGGATTTCGGCAATGTCAGCGCCGCCGCCTTCCAGAACCTGTCCCTCTCCGTGGATCTGCCCACCGGCGCCTCGCTGGACAGTGCCAGTGACGGCGGCACGTTGGTCGATGGCCAGGTGGTATGGGATCTGGGCACGGTGAACGCCGGAGCCGGTGGCAAGCGGTGGTTCACCCTGTCACCGCCCAGTGGCCTGGCCCAGGGTGAGGTGCTGGTCAGCGAGGCCCGGCTGGATACTGGTGGCGAGGCGCTGGCGCTGGCCAGCGAGAGTGTCGTGGTGCGCAATGGCGTCGGCCTGACCCTGGATGTCACCACGATCGGCGACCGCTCGCAGCCGGACGACCTGATTTACTACCGCTACGTTGTGGCCAACAAAGGGGTGACCGACCTGGCGGACGTCACGCTGGATATGATGGTGTCCGAGCGGACCGTCTTCCAGGAGGCTCGTACCGCCCCGGTGACGACGTCGAGCTGTTCGATCAGCACCTGCCAGCCGGGCGAGTGGGGATCTTTCGCCATTGGCGAGCTGGCGGCGGGTGAGAGCTGGACGGTCACGGTTCCGGTCCAGCGCAACAGTCCCCTGAGCGGTGAGCCGCTGACCAGTCACGCACTGGTGACCGAAGGGTCCGGTGCCTATACGCTGGGTACCCGCCACTCGGTCATCGCGACCAACGAGGAGGCGCTTCAGCTGGCGCTGATTGCGGACTCCTTCACGGTTGAGAGCGGCGGTGACCAGACGGTAGAGGTCTGGGCCGGCAATCCGGGGGCCAATACCGAGGAGAACCTCCTACTCTCGGTGGTGCTACCCGACGGCTATGCTGTCTCTTCCGCGAGCGGAACCTCGGAGGTGGTTGGCAATACGGTGTACTGGCCACTGGGTAACCTCTCGGCCGGTACCTGGCGCAAGGAAACCCTGACCGTGACGGCCGATTCGGGGCTGGCGGAAGGGGAAACACTGGCCCTGCGAGGCCGGCTTAACGATGATTCGGCCCTTGGGTCAGTGGCTCGGGCGATGCTCACCAGTGTCGTCACACCCACTGCTCTGGACTATTCGGTAAGCGTAACCCCCGGGGAGACCCCGTTGGTGAGCGGGTCCGACTTCGTGATGAGTGTTACCACGAATAATTCGACGGGTGTTCAGTACACAGACGTTGTTTCATTTCTAACGGTGCCGGTTGATACCTCCGCCCCGGAAGGTGACTCCGGCATTTCAGACTGTAGTCTGACCACCTGCCAGTCCGGTGAGTGGGGAAGCTGGGCCATCGGGGTGCTCGACAATGGCGATACCGATACCCGGAGCCTGACCGGTCAGTTGGCCTCGTCCGTTGTTGATGGCCAATTGCTGGTTGGAGGCACGGCCCTGGGGCATAGCACTCCGCCCATGCGGGCACCGGCGCTGTTTTTTGCGCTGGGGGTGGGTGATGCCTTTGTTGTGGACCCTAACCACGACAGCGACAACGACGGCATTCCGGATTGGTGGGAGATTCGTCATCAATACGATCGCCTGGATGCCAGCGATGCCGCCACCGACGACGACATGGATGGCTCCCAAAACCTGGAAGAGTTCCAGGAGGGTACCTCTCCGACCCTCGCGGACACCGATGGCGATGGCATTCTCGATGGGCCTGACACCGTCCTGGGAGATGAACCTCCGGTGGCCGATGCCGGTGAGGACCGGTCTGTGACCAGCGGTGCTGAAGTCACGCTGGATGGCACTGGGTCTTCCCAGAACGACGATCCCTCGGGCAGCGCCCCGTTGACTTACAGCTGGAGTCAGACTTCCGGTACCGCCGTGACGCTCTCGGATCCCAGCGATGCCCAGCCGACGTTCACTGCACCGACAGTGACGGCAGCCGAGCAGCTGGAGTTCAACCTGGTGGTCAGCGATGACACCGGCAACAGCGACTCCGACTCGGTCGTTGTCGAGGTGACGCCCGAGGCTGTTGACGAGCCCCCGGTTGCCGACGCCGGACCGGATCAGCCGTCCGCGGGCGAGGAGATTTTGCCGGGCGACACGGTCACGCTGAATGGCTCCAACTCCAGTGATGTTCCAGACGATTTGGCCGATCTTACTTTCGCCTGGACGGAAGTGACGAGTACGGGCGTGACGCTGAGCGATTCCTCAGACATGATGCCGACCTTCACCGCCCCTGACCTTGGCGCGAGCGGCGGAACACTGGAGTTCCAGTTGACCGTCGAAGATACGGCGGGGCAAAGCGATACGGACTCGGTGCTGATCAACGTCTCGGCGTTTGATCCGCCGGTGGCCGACGCCGGGCCGGATCAGGAAGTTGACGCGGGTGCCAGCGTGAGCCTTGATGGCAGCAACTCGACGGACTCCGACGGTGATATCACCGGCTACGGCTGGACCCAGACCGATGGTGAGGCCGTCAGCCTGGCTGGTGCCGATACGCCTGCGCCCAGCTTTACGGCGCCGGATGTGTCCACCATGTTGGAGTTCGAGCTCGAAGTGACGGACAGTCAGGGACTCAAGGACACCGACAAGACAGTGGTGAACGTGACCAAGGACCCGGTCCCGGTCTGTCGGGCGGGAGACAACCAGACGGTTGACGAATACGCTTCCGGTTCACTGACCGAAGTCACGCTGGATGCGAGCGGCTCCACGATTGTGTCAGGCTCCATCGCCAGTTATCAGTGGTCTCAGGAAGCCGGCCCGGGTGTCACACTGTCCACGCCCAGCATGGTCAGCACGCTGTTTACGGTGCCTGAGGTCGAGGCTGCTGGTGCCAGTCTGACCTTCAAGGTCACCTGCACGTCCGACAAGGGCGTTGTTGCCAGCGATACGGTGACGATCAACGTCGTTGACGTAAACCGTCCGCCGGTGGCGGATGCCGGGGACGATCAGGACGATGCCAGTACCGGTGCCCAGGTCATGCTGAATGCGATCGGCTCGATGGATCCGGATGGCGATGCCGTGACCTATCAGTGGACGCAGACAGGCGGCACCGCGGTAACCCTGAGCGATCCGAGTGCTTTGGCTCCGACCTTTATTGCGCCGGATGCGCCGGATGGTGGTGTGACGCTGACCTTCGAAGTGAGTGTCAGTGATGGCGACCTGAGTGACACCGATGAGGTTGCGGTGACCGTCTTCGCGCCCAGCAATACCGTTCCGGGGGCTGATGCCGGTCTCGACCAGACGGTCGGCTCGGAAGAGGTTGTCACATTGGATGCCTCCGCCTCCTCCGATGCCGAAACGCCGTTTGCAGGCCTGGCTCTGGAGTGGGAGCAAGTCTCGGGCCCCGATGTCACACTCAGCAGTACCGGTGCGTCCAGGCCGACCTTTACCGCTCCGGAAACGGGTACTGATGCCGTTGAGCTGGTGTTCCGGGTCACCGTCACCGATGAAGGAGGGCAGTCCGCCTCCGATGAGGTGGTCATTACGGTGCGCGCCAGTCGGGCCGTTGCTGGCGATACGGCTGAGTCGAGTGGCGGTGACAGCGGCAGCGGGGGATGCAGTGTCGTCCGAGGCGGCGCCCCGGATCCAACCTTGCCGCTCGTGGCATTGGCCGCACTGATCATGCTCTATCGCAAACGGTTGTTGTCACTGTTCCGATGAAACCAGCGGTTGTTGTCACGGGAGCGGCCTTTGTGGTCGCTCCCGTCTTTTTACTGGCGGGGTTGGCGACCGGCATTCTGAGTGACCGGCCATCGTTCGATTTCGATGGTGAACCGTTGGTCTGGTTTCTCATCGTTTACCCCGTGTGTGAGGAAGTGGTGTTTCGGGGGGTGATCCAAAGATCCCTCCTGGGTTGGGCTCCCATGCGTCGCGGGATGGCGGGCGTTTCCATCGCCAACCTGCTGACCAGCCTGCTGTTTACGGGAATCCATTTCTGGAGCCATGACGTGCTCCTGGCGCTCCTCGTGTTCCTGCCGTCTTTGATATTCGGTTACTGCTATGAAATGACACGCTGGCTGACAATCGCGATTGGGCTGCACGTCTGGTACAACCTCATCGCCCTCTTCTGGGTATGGCCCTAATCGATGGGGCCCGTATCTTCGGTGTCGGGCTACTTGTATGGGTTGGACCGCCGATAATCGCCCCCTCTACAAAGGCCACGGGCTGGCGCCATCCACGGGCACCGCCTGCTTGTTGTCGAACCCCTTGCAGTAGGCCTTGGAGCCGCTGGCGATGTACGTCCGCGGCATGGCCTGAAGGCCGAGGCTGGCGACCTGGTTGAGCGCCTTCGGGCTGAACTTGAACCCCCACATTTGGAGATAGTCGCGCATGTCCCGCTCGGTAACGACGGACAAGGCGATGAGTAGCCAGTTCTCCCGGCTGATGGCGCTGGCCTCGTCACGGCTGTATTGATCGAATCCCAGGCTGTGGCGCTTATCGGCCCAGTTGCTGTCGTTGTTGGTGGCTCTGGCGAATGCCCGGTCCAGTAGATGCAGGCGGGCGAGGAGCAGCCAACCATTGTCCAGTGCCTGTTCGTGCTGGGCCAGCATCATCATCTGCAGATAGATGGCGGCCCCGTCGGACCAGCCGGTCAGGCTGGCCTGCTGCATGGCGGACTGTGGGTCGGGCTCAGTCTGGCTCGTCTGGAGTTGATCGAAGTGCTCCCGGAACGGCAGGGCCTGACAGGCCGGGTCCCGGCCTGTGTCCTGAAAGTAGCGGCTCTTGGCAAAGTAGGAGTAATAGTTGGTGCTGGCGTGATGATCCCAGCCGGGGAACAGAAAGCGGTCCTTCTCAAGGCCGTGGCCCAGCTCATGCAGATCGCCGTGGCTGACCGGGTCGAACGCCCAGTAGGCGTCGTACGGATTGCCGGAGCACCCGTAGCCGCACGTGGCCTGGTCCGCGTTCATGTGTTTGACGATATCAATGTTCTGCACCGCCCAGTCTTTGGCCTGCGCAAAGTCGTGTACCTCGGCGGCTTTGTCGATGCCCGGTCCCTGGAAGCCGGCCAGAACGTGCGGCAGGTTGCTGACATAACGCTCGGTGGCATTGGCCAGGTCGCTCGCGCTGTTCCAGGCAGGGCTGTTGATGGACTCCCGCATCTTCTCCAGCGTCGAGTGCACTTCAAAACCGGCCGTGGCGATCTCGGCCCAGTCGTAGTCTCCGGCGATCAGGGCCTCTCGGAAGCTCTGATCGTCGTCGGGTCCGTCCCAGAAGGGGTGCTTGCCCACCCGCTCAAAGGCCAGTTCCACCGTTTCCCCGTTGCGGTCGAAACCGATCTGTATGGGGCCACCATAGGGCGAGGTAAAGGTGATGGTGTCGCCGGGTGCCAGTGGGAACTCGGGGGTCCGGAGGTACTTGGGCCGATTGTAGCCGTCCTCCTGAAACAGGTGAGTGGCGCCGGGGCGTTGGGTGTTGACGAATATGGTGGTGGCCACCGGCGCGTCGTCCTTGCGCGTGACGCTGACGGTTTCACCGGGCAGCGCATAGACCCCCGCCGCTCGAAAGGAGCGCTTGCTGGTCCGGGTCACGGTTTCGGAGGTCGGCGTCACATGGCTGAAGTCGCTGCGACTGAAGTTACCCATATCGGATTGGGCGGGATTGACTGTTCTCGTGTTGTAGACCGCGTGATCGGCAAAGAGGGACTCAAGGAACGCCGTGGTATCGGTGTTGATCCGGTCCATGGGGTATTGGATGGTTTGGCGGAGGTGGTCGGCATACAGCGCCAGCAGTTTCTGAAAACGGAATCCGCTGCGGTCAAACAGGTTCAGTTGCTGCCGGTCGAAGTGGCGCATCATCCGTCGAACTGTCTCCGCGCCGCGCTGAAATTCTGCCTGATAGCCGGCGAGGTTGCTGCAATCGCCCTCACAGAGGCTCAGATCAAACGCATAGTCCCTGGCCTGAAAATGCCTCAGCATCCGTTGAATGGCGGCGATGTCGCCGGGGAGCTGGTCGAGAACGTCCCGGGCATCGAAGTCGCGCAGTCCCAGCCGGTGCCAGTAGTTATCGCCGATGTGGCGGACCTGCAGGCGCGACAGGATCGCTTTGCCCAGTGGTTTGAGATCGCCGTTCAGGTGCATGTAGAGCAGGGGGATGCCGTTTTTCCGGGCAACCTGAAGCTGCGACGCGATCAGCTCCGGGTCCGTCTGTTCGTTGGCGTGTTGGGACACGATGACGAGATCGGGCCGATTGGCAAGGCAGTCGCCCAACTGGGCGTTATCACAGGCGTTGGCTGGGTTGAAGCGGACCTGATCGCCGTATCGCTGCGTCAGCCAGGCCCGGGTTGCCGATTCATCCGGGAAGTAGTAGCTGTCATCCAGGTGGGTGATCACCACGTCAAAAGGCTGCTGGCCCAGGTCCTTCTCCCGGGTCAGCCAGCCCAGCGCGTTGTCCATGAATTGGTGCATCGACTCACTGACCGTGACGCCACGATCATCGTTCCGCATGGGGTTGCCGCCCATGACCAGATAACGACCTGCCTCAGCGTCGGGCCCCTGTCCGGCGACGGCGAGGCCTCGTTCCTTGGGGGTGTACCCGCTTTCATACACCGCATTGGCGGTCAGAACGCTGGCATTGACGCCGAAGGTGGCCTCCAGCAGCGCCGCATCGTGACTGGGATACCAGTCGATGCCCGTCAGGCTGGCGCCGTCTGCCCGGGCCGTTCCGTCATCGGCCAGGTTGAAAAGCGCCACCCTGGCGGATCGGTAGCGGGACTTGGCGGCGTCAATCTCGTCGAGGGTGGCCTGCAGGAGGTCGCCGCGTTGGGACAGGGGCACCGCCAGGGCATTGCCGCTGTGAACGGCCTGTTCGATGGGACCGGCTTCTTTGGGTGACGTCGGGACCTCATTCGGGGAGGGGGTGTCGGCTGCCGGACGGTTGCCGGCATTGTCCGTGGTCTCCGTTGAACCATCCTCGCCTCCCCCGCATCCGGAGAGGAGCAGACAGGCGGCTGCGAGTGTACTGATCCAAAGGGCGGGGACGACGCTCTTTCCCATATCAATGATCCTTATTGGTCCGTCGCATCAATGCCGGTCCACTCCCGGAATGCCTTTCACTGTCCCGGAGGAGGCACAAAATGGTCTGATTCGGGTGGGGCCACCGCGAATTGCGCCTCAGGATAGATGGCATTGGTGCGGGAGGGTAGCGCCACAGTTGGTTTATGGAATGATTGTCACGACGATACAAAATGAAACGGTTTGCTGACGCTTGGGCGGCGGTGGCGGAGACAATGGGATCTCAAAGGATTCCAGATTCGGGTTAAGGTCCTCCGCCGGGACTGATAAAGTGGCCATTCCAGAGGTCTGTCGTTCACGAGGAATATGGCTCAACAAGCGAGACACTGGCCATTGACGTTCATTGTCGGGCTTTTGATCGTCCTGCGAAGCCCATTCGCCGCGGCCTCGCCGGAATTGATCTACTGCTTTAGTGACCGGGCCATGTTTCCCTATAACCCGCCCGCCGAGCCAAACGAGCAGGCCCCTTACCCGGGTATCGACATCGAGTTGTTGAGCCGGCTTCAGAAGCGGCTGCCCGTGTCCGTAACCTACCGCTCCCAGCCCTGGAAACGATGCCTTCATCAACTCGGCAGGAACGAGGTGTCGGCCGTGATCGGCTCGTATCGCTCCTCCCGGGAGTCTCTAGGCGTTTACCCGCGCCGGGCCGATGGCACGCGGAACCAGAAAGCCTCTGTCTACTCGGAAGACTATGTCCTGTACGTCAGGCGGGGCAGCGGTGTCCATTACAACGCTGAGACCGGAAAAATCGTCAATCTGGACGGACGCCCCCTTGGTACATTGCTTGGCTCTTCTATTACAGAGGACCTGAGAGCGTCAGGTAATCCCGTGGTCACCAGTAGTGCTCGTCTGTCCACGCTGTTTGGTCGGCTCGAGCGGGGCCGGATGGGAGCCGTCGTGGCGCTCGAAAGCCATGGTAACCAATTACTGCGGCGATTCCCTGACCGGTTCGAGTCGATTGAGCAGGCTGATACGACGCTGCGCCACAAACGGGCCTACCTCATTCTCAGTCACAAGTTTTACCGGGACCATCCGGAGTTGTCGGCGGCAATATGGCGGACACTGGGCGAGCTGCGTCGGGCGTCACTTCCTGACTTGTACGACAAGTACTATTCACCGAAACGCCCAGCCAACCGAAACGGACCTGGTTTTTAGGTCGTTCCGGATCGAGAACAATGCGGCGGCGACGCCCCGGTAAAGGCCACGTTGCCGATGTCCGCGCCGGAGGCTTGATGTGTATGGCTGTGCCCGATAATCCGGCGTCTTGAGAGCAGCCTGCCGGGTTTTGGGAAGCGGGCCCGGGCTATTCCATATACTGTTGGGCCAGTGATTGGAGTCGGGTCTTGCGAAGCTCCGCCACCGCATCCCAGATCTGCTCCGAAAGAGCCGGGTGGCGGTCCTGGAAACGATGGGAGAGCATCAGGTAGTAGGGCTTGGTTTCTATCGGTGGTTCGATTCGGGCAATGTTGTTCAGTTGTTCGCCATACTTGGTCAGCAGGAAGTCACCGGTCACCGACTGCAGGGCAACGGCCTCCACCCGGTCGGCAGCCAGCATGAACAGGTTCTGTAGGGAGCTTTCGGCTTTGGTGACGCTCAGCCCCAGTTTCTCAAGATCCCGGACAATGGAATACCCCAGCGGCGCGCCGACCTTGAGACTGGTGTCCGCAAAGGCTTCGCCATCCCAGCCGACATCGGCCCCCTCCTTGGTGTAGAGGTAATAACCAATCGTCGTCAGGCGGCGGGACGGGTCCACCGCTCCGTCCTTCCAGGGGTAGGCACCGATTGCCATTCGCGCCTCGTTGAAGGAGGCATTGAAAATCGCGTCCACGGCACCGGCCTCCAGTAGCGCCAGACATCGCTTCCAGGGGTAGCGACTGAACCGGACCTGAAGACCGGGCACCTCTTCCTCCAGCAACCCGACCAGTTCAACCGCCGCACCAGGTTGGTCCAGGACCTTGCTCGTGTTGCCCATATAGTAGGGGAACTGGGTTTTGTTCTCGTAGGCAACCCGGAAAGCCGTGTCCGCTTCCGAAGCCGGGGTGATGACCCCCAGCAAAAACAGTAGGCAAGATAACGCTGGGAGTTGCCTGGCGAACGTGATCATTACCCATCCCAACCATTCAGGTGTTCCTCGTTCCAGCGTAGCCTGCCGCCATCCTTCGAACAAAGCCCGTATCGTTTGAGGCCAGATCAAAGGACCCTCCACGCTGCTAACCTTTATCCCATGACCTTCAAAAAACGCCTCTGGATTCTTTATGGCATCGAGCTGCTGATGGTTGTGCTGCTTGGTGGGTATCTCCTGTCCCAGTTTGGCGGTGGCTGAAGTGCCTACCAGCCGGGCTGGGTGGTGCGGGTGCTGAGTGCCATATTCCTGTGGCCAGGCCAGGTCCTCACCGGGGCGTCCGGCTGGGTGGCCAACTCCATGACGTTGCTGTGGCTGGTGGTCTTGCCCTGGGGCGTGGCTGCGGTGATCCACCGTCTTTTCAGATAGGGGCATCCGTTATGGGGGGGTAAAGGTGCCCGGGGCGGTGAGGATTTACTGGCGCCCGCCTCCCGATTGCCTGGTCCGCCGGCTCATAGCGGCGAACTGGTCGCCGTTCCCCTCGATCGGGCCTGGACCAAGCGAACGTGGAACGCCGTGACGTTAAAGCAGGAACTGCCGGCGCATATGGCTCATTTCATTGACCTGGTGCGTGAGCATCCGCCCTCCGTTTCATGGTGATTGTGTGTCACCCGGCATTCTTTTCTGAGATGGAATTTGTGAAGGAAGGCGGCGTCAGCCGCCCAAGCGTTTCCGGAGTTCGTTCTTCTGGATTTTGCCGGTCGCCGTTCGCGGGATCGACTCGAAGACGAACCGGCGTGGCACCTTGTAGGCGGCGAGGTTGCTCCGGCAATGCTGTTCCAGTTCCTCTTCGGTGGCCGTCTGGCCTTCCGCCAGTTCAATGAACGCACAGGGCGTCTCCCCCCACGTGTCATGGGCCATGGCCACGACGGCGGCGATGGCGACGGCGGGGTGTTTGTACAGCGCATCCTCGACTTCAATCGACGAGATGTTTTCACCCCCGGAGATGATGATGTCCTTGGAGCGATCCTTCAGCTGGATGTAGCCATCGGGGTGCATCACACCCAGATCCCCCGAATGGAACCAGCCCCCGGCAAAGGCCTTCGCCGTGGCCTCCGGGTTTCGGAAATACCCCTTCATCACAACGTTGCCGCGGAACATCACCTCGCCGAGCGTCTCGCCATTCCGGGGTACCGGTTCCATGGTGTCCGGGTTCATTACTTCGAGCTGCTCAAGGGGCGTGTATCGTACGCCCTGCCGCGCTTTCAGGCGGGTTCGGGGTTCGGGCGCCAGTGAATCCCATTCGGCATGCCATTCGTTGACCACCGCAGGACCATAGGTTTCCGTCAGGCCATAGAGCTGCGTGACATTGAAACCGGCGGCCTCCATCCCGGCCAGTACCTTCTCCGGCGGCGGCGCGGCCGCGGTGAAAAAATCGACCCTGTGATCCAGCGCCCGACGAACCTCAGGGGCCGCCGAAACCAGCAGGGACATCACCGGCGGCGCGCCGCAGAGATGGGTGACGCCATGGTCGCCAAGCGCCTGCCAGATCGGCTCCGGGCGAACCTGACGAAGACAGACGTGGGTGCCGAAAACCAGCGACATCGTCCACGGGAAACACCAGCCGTTGCAGTGGAACATCGGCAGTGTCCACAGATAGACGGCATACCGCGGCAGGCTGGCGATCAGAGCATTGCCCTGGGCTAGGAGGTAGGCTCAGCGATGATGGGACACTACGCCTTTGGGGTTGCCTGTGGTGCCAGACGTGTAGCTGATCGAGATGGCATCCCATTCATCCTCGGGCATCAGCCATGCGTAGTCCGGATTGCCCTGCGCCAGGAACGACTCGTAATCCACCCCGCTCGACGTGTCCCTCCCGCCATCGGGCTGTTCGGGGTCGTTGTACACAATCAGAAGTGGCGCCACCTCCGTCAGATCAAGCGCTTCGCTCGCCAACGACAGCCACTCACTGTCGACGATCAGAATGCGCGCGCCGGCATGGTCCAGCTGAAAGGCAATGGTCTTCGCATCCAGTCGGGTGTTGATCGCATGCAGAACGGCCCCGCACATCGGGACGCCGTAGTGCGCTTCCAGCATCGAGGGGACGTTGGGCAGCAATACCGACACCGTGTCGCCGCGTCCCATACCCCGATTCGCCAGCGCTGAAGCCAGTCGCCGCGACCGACGGTAAAACTCGCGATAGGTGGACCGCCGTGCCCCGTGGATGATCGCCACCTGTTCCGGCATCACGCTGGCGGCGCGATCGAGAAACGTCAGCGGTGTCAGTGGCTGGAAGTTCGCCGGATTGGGGGCCAGATCGGTATTGAAGGGATTGGCCATACTGTCGTTCCCTCTAGTCGTCTGACCACTGGGGCGGGCGCTTTTCGATGAAGGCATTGATCCCTTCCTCGGCGTCACGCTTCAGCAGGTTCTCGACCATGATGGTTGAGGTGTACTCGTAGGCCTCAGCCAGCGGCATCTCCCGCTGACGGTAAAACGCCTTCTTGCCGGTCTCCAGGGTCATGCTGGATTTTGAGGCCACCGTCAGGGCGATTCCGGCGGTATAGGCCGCAAGCTCCTCTTCGGACACGACTCGGTTGATCAAGCCGATCCCGGCGGCCTGCTCGGCATCAATCAACTCCCCCGTCAGCAGCATTTCCATCGCGGCCTTGTTGGAAACGTTGCGGGAGAGGGCAACCATGGGCGTGGAACAGAATAACCCGATGTGAACGCCGGGCGTGGCAAAACGCGCCGCCGGCGAGGCGTAGGCAAGGTCGCAGCTGGCGACCAGCTGACAGCCGGCCGCCGTTGCGACGCCGCCCACCTCGGCGATGACCGGTTTCGGATTGTTGACGATGGCCTGCATGAGCCCGGAGCAACTGGCCATGGTGTTCTCGAAAAAGGCCCGACCGCGATCCGGCGACTGCCGCGCCCGGGTGATCTCTTTCAGGTCGTGGCCGGAACAGAAGGCCGGGCCATTCGCCGCAAGCACAATCACTCGCACGTCCGTGTCAGACGCCGCCTGATCCAGTGCCTCGCGAAGGCAACGCATCATGTCATCCGACAGCGCATTGCGCCGCGTCTGATCATTGAGGGTGAGACGCAGGACGCCGTCTTCGACCTGTTCGACCAGCAGAAGATCGCCGGATTCCAGAGCCTCTTCGGTATGACGCATGGGTTCTCCTCCGGCGATGTGGGCAGGGGCAGAAGCTGCCGTGGGGTGGCGGGTCGTCTGCAGAGCCTGAACCGACCCGTTCATTCACCTAACCTGAGTGTTGACCGTCACGGGAGCAGCGTCAACGAATTTGGTGACGCGCAGCATTGATCCGGGCGATGGCGGATTGACTCGTGACGTCAGGCTAAAGAAGGCGGGGAAACAGAGGATCAGGACGAAATCGATTCGATCCCCTCAGGTCCGCGCATCAGGCGCCACCCTGCCGCTCGCGTTCAGCTCGCGTGCCCGCCCCGACAGGGCGACACTCCATGCCGAGGTGATCCTCGTCGACCGCGCGCAGAAAAGACCATATCATCCGCCCGGATGCCTCGCGGTAGATATCGCTATGGCCGCCACCACTCGTTTGTGGTGAATTGAGACGAATACTGTCCGAGGCGTTCACATAGAGAATATTGTCGAACCGCTTGCCAGCCCTTCGCCCGACCAGGTCGTCCGCCAGCATCGTTCCACAGTGGAAAGCGGGATGGTCTGTGTGCAGGCAGTGGTCTTTGTATTGATCCACGTCTCCGATCATGTCCGCAATGATCTGCATGTCGACCGCCGTGTCATGGCGTGATGCCGTCATGACCACATTCCGCGCATGCCTGCAGCCCGCCGGGAAATGGATCTCTTCATTGAACCAGTCCCCATCATCTCGAGAATAGAAGCGATTGATCGAAAACGCTGGCTGCAAGGCCACCACGGTGTCGATCAACCAGGCGTCCTGTTGACCGGGATCACCGACGCCGTTGCCTGCGATCACCGGCCCCGCGCACGTGGCTGTCGCGACTGCGCGGGCGCCGAAGCTATGGCCGATCAACACCGTCTCGATGTCCTCCGTGTCGACATCGGCCAAGACCTCTCGGGCGATCAAGCCCACCCAACTGAGACCCAGTTCATCGGCGTCGTTGGCTTTATTTCGGTAGCTCAGCCCTCTGACAAGGGGGTCCAGCCAATCGTTTTCCCAAAAGCTCGGCCAGGTCACACCGATGACCAGTGGCTTGAATTGGTCGCCCTGATGGGTGGCCTTCATGTTGCCAACAATGGAGTTGAAATTGCGGTAGGCTTCAAGCTGTGATGTATTCCAGCCCATGACGATCATCAGGACATGCGTGAAGGGATCGTCTGCCTCCTCTTCGATGTCGATCCACTCCTGCACCCGTTGCCGAAGGACCTGAACGGCTTCCACACCGCCCTGGAAAGCACCCGGCATGCGACCCGCGTCGTCGATGTGAGCGCCCCGATGCTCGCCGTTGCATGGGCCCATGAACGACTGATTCGAGTTCGCCTCATAGACACTGTAATGCGCGCAGGCCGGGTCTTCGTATCGCCCGCCATATTCATAGAGTTGGGACAGGAACAGCATCTTCGGGTTGTCGTGGAGCAGATCGACTTTTTCCCGCAACCCCTCACCAGCGCTACCGTCATAATGGGTCTGTATGCCGTTCTCGGGCGCAACCGTTTCCCGGGGACTCTTCTCGATCCCGACAATGAGACCCGGATGGTTCAGTCGCACGGACCACGGAAAATAGCCTGCCTCATGAAGTTGCACAGTCGTCTTGGTATCCGTGCCGAGTGCTTGCTCCACATCGGCGAAGCCGCGACGGACGTCATTGCTCGCGCACCCCACCAGAAACAGGGCGGTGAGAAGCGGGACCAAGCAGTGGTTGCGAACAAGCTGAGCAAGCATGACAACATTCCCTGTAATTGGACGCGACAAGTCGACTTTGCCCGCACTTGGCCCTCTCGGCAACTTCTCGATGACACGGGTGCCCCTGAACAAACGTTCGCAGGGTCGGGGGCGAGCGCTGGAACTCTGGCAGAGGCCGTTGTGACGCTGTTGCTGATCAGTGCGGCCATTACGCCCACCGTCGCAGTTGTATTACTAATCTGGGGAGCTGATCCCAAGGCGCGACCGACGCCTGAAGACGTGGTGTCGTTTTTACGGCCTCCAGCGCACCGTCCTGCCGAGGCGGGGCCAAACCAAACAGTAAGCTGTCACGAGGGGTTATGACGTTACGCGATCAACCTGGTATCTGGTCCCGGGCATTTGGCCGGGGCGTCTATCCGCACCAGATGAGCTGGGTTCTCGACCTTCCAGGCCGTGGTGTGATCATGTCGGCGGCAACCGTCGCCGGGCGTTTGCCGGTCAAGCCGGATGCCCAGGTATTGGAGATCGGGCCCGGCTCTGGCTACTACAGCGTGGAGGTGGCCAGACGCGTTCCGGAGGGCGGGCTGACACTGGTTGATGTTCAGCAGCAAATGCTCGACAAAAGCGCGAACAAGCTCAGGGCGGCCGGGATCACCCACTTTTCCACCCAGCAGTCCGATGGCCAATCGCTCCCGTTTGAAGACGGAGCCTTCGATGCTTTGTTCCTTGTCACCGTCTTCGGCGAGATTGAGGCCCGGGAGTCATTCTTGAAGGAAGCCTCGCGAGTGCTGAAGGACGACGGAGTGCTCTCAATCACCGAGCACCACCCGGACCCGGATTTCGAATCTTCCGAAGCAGTGTCGGAGTGCCTTCGGCAACACGGCTTTGTGCCGTTGCAAAAACTGGGCTGGCGGTGGGCCTACACGCTGAATGCCGCCAACGCAGGGGCCGATGCCTGACCGCTCTCAGGACCGTCGACTCCGGCCTGGGCCGCAGGCGCCAACGATTGAAACAGAGGGAATTGCGAATGCCTGAATCCGTCTACAGGGCGATACTGGTTGTCGCTGCCGTTTTCTTTACCGGTTTCTTTGCGGTGGTTGTCGTCCCGCCACTCATCGAAAACCCCGATGTGCTTGGCGCGTTCGCGGCCGGGTTTGTGAACCCCTTTGCGAGCGGCTATTCAATGGACATCCTTGTTTGCTGGGCCATCCTGGCGACCTGGGTGGTTTACGAAGCCAGACAATACTCGATTCGCAAAGGTTGGATCTGCCTGCTTCTCGGTATTGTCCCGGGTGTTGCCGTCGGGTTTGCTCTGTATCTGCTGCTTCGGGAAAAGCAGATGCGGGAGATCCGGCGTGAGGGATAGCCTCGTGTCCACCGCCTGATCAGTTCTGCATTGGGATGTCGTCCTTTCATCGGAAGCCCGGACCTTCGGACCGTCAGGAGCCGTTGTCGATAAATAAATCGATCTGACCCCTCTCTTCACTATGCAAGATTCAAGACCTGATGACCCCTTTCTCCCCAGGATGCGACGTAGTAGTCGCTGATCAGGATCGGAAGCTGTCAGCCGTTTTAAAACCGTCCGTGGAAACGGGGTAGAACCCTTGCGGTTTTTCGCACAGTGCTTTTGCTGGCGTGTGTTCTGAGGGTTAGGGCGTGTCTAGAATGAGCTCTATTCGTATACTAGCGAGGGACCTTGGCGCCGCGTAAACCTTGTTCTTATGGCTGACCGAGTGACAGCTGACCAACGCAGCCGGATAATGTCTCGTGTTCGCAGTAGGAACACAGGACCTGAAGTTCTGGTTAGAAAGATCTTGTTTCGGGCAGGTTATAGATTCCGGCTGCACGATAGGTCTTTGCCGGGCGTGCCGGACATCGTATTTCGGAGGCGTAAAAAGGTCGTGTTCGTGCATGGCTGCTATTGGCATGGCCATGGTTGCAAAATAGGGAAGCTACCGAAAAGCAACCTAACCTTTTGGGCCGAAAAGATTGAACGGAACATTGAACGCGATCTAAGAAATGCGCGCTCATTAAAAGAAGAAGGCTGGGCCGTATTGATTGTTTGGCAATGCGAGTTGAAAGACACAGAAGCGGTTCTGGAGAAACTTGTGGGTTTTCTGGGGCCTACTAGAATTTAGGCGAGGTAATTGTTTGAAATGAAAGAACGTCCAATTGCTGTGGATTTGTTCTGTGGAGCTGGAGGCTTAAGTTTAGGGTTCGAACAAGCCGGCTTCGACGTAATCGCCGCCGTTGAAATCGATCCGATTCATGCTGCTGTCCATAAATATAATTTTCCTCACTGCACGGTAGTTCCGAAATCGGTGACCGATGTTTCGGGTAATCAGTTGCGTGAATTGTCTGGAATAGGAGGTGAAGAGGTCGATATCGTTTTTGGTGGACCTCCATGCCAGGGGTTCTCCCTTATCGGGCAAAGAGCGATTGACGATCCCCGTAACTCTTTGGTTAAGGACTTCGTGCGGATTATTGCCGAGCTGTCGCCGCGTTATTTTCTATTCGAAAATGTAAAAGGGCTGACCGTCGGAAAGCATAAGCAAGTTCTCAATGAGATAGTCGCTGAATTTGGAAAAGTCGGCTACGAGGTACGCACCCCATGGCGCGTGCTCAATGCCGTGAATTACTGCGTACCCCAGGAACGGGAGAGACTCTTTTTGTTGGGGAGGAGAAAGGATCAGCCACCACCCTGTTATCCTCAACCTACTACCATTTCACCAGTAAAGAATAAGATTGGGGATTTGCTTCCCGTAGCGCCTACTTGTGAGGAGGCTCTTGCGGACTTGCCGGATGCCGAAAGTTTCGAAGAGCTCAAGTACGACGACTGTGTAGAGGTTGAAGCCTGGGGAGAACTCTCCGAATACGCCAAACGTATCAGGTGCGAAACAGAAGAGGACTGGCATTTAGGCTACAAACGCGACTGGAACAAAGGAGAGCTCACGTCCAGCGGGAGAACCAATCACACTGAGATTTCGAGGGGTCGGTTTGCCGAGACTGAACCCGGAAAAGTGGAACCTATATCCCGTTTCTTTAAATTGGCCCCGTGGGGCGTGTCCAACACTTTAAGAGCAGGAACAGACTCCGCCAGAGGTGCGTTTACCAGCCCACGTCCCATTCACTACAAAAAGCGCCGGTGTATCACCGTTCGCGAAATGGCGCGCCTTCATGGGTTTCCGGATTGGTTCCGATTCCATAAGACCAAATGGCACGGCGCGAGGCAAATCGGAAATGCGGTTCCTCCTCCCCTAGCTCGAGCATTGGCGCAAGAGTTTGTTCGCGCGATGAATATTAATCCGCGACAGCCCGAGGCGATTTTAGAACTTGGCGATACAAGGTTGCTGGCACTGGATATGTCTTCGGCTGCAGACTTCTTTGGCGTAGAGGTCGCTATCGCCAAAAGAAATCGCAAGAGCGGAGCAAAAAAGCGCAAGCAAGAGGAAGTCGAAGCCGCACTAGCGAAACAAGAAGCGATTTTGGAGCACGGTTAACTCATGCCAAAAGCCAATAGATATTCAAGGTTGATAGAAGCTGTTTTTTTTGATTACTACCAGAAAGGGGATACTGAAGTAGCCTTCGAGCGTGAAGACCTTGAACGTGCGGCTGAACAGCTCAACGTTAGTTTGCCAAAAAACCTTGGGGATGCCGTTTATTCCTTCCGTTACCGCAACCCATTGCCGGAAAAGATCCTGGATCTACAGCCACCGGGGATGGAGTGGATCATCGAAGGGGCAGGTAGATCTAAGTATTTGTTTCGGCTTGTCAAGATCAACCGTATTTGCCCGAATCCTAGCCTTGTGGCGATAAAAATACCCGATTCCACACCAGAAATCGTTAATGCATACGCTCTGTCCGATGAGCAAGCGCTTTTAGCGAAGGTGAGGTATAACCGGCTTATAGATCTTTTTATTGGTGCGAATGCATATTCGCTACAAAACCACCTTCGGACAGCCGTTATAGGTACAGGTCAGGTCGAGATTGATGAAATCTACGTGGCTGTTGATCGCCACGGCCGCCAGTTTGTCCTACCAGTTCAGGCTAAGGGGGGAAGCGACCAATTATCGGTAGTTCAATCAAAGCAGGACATCGATTGTTGTGCCGAGAAATACCCGAATCTGATTTGTAGGGCGATCTCCGCACAATTCATGGAAGATGACCTAATTGCATTGTTTGAGATCACGGTTGATGATCAAGAAATAAAAGTCGTAGACGAAAGACACTATCGATTGGTCCCGAGTGACGCTATAGATGCGGACGACCTTCAAACTTATGCTTCGCGTGCACCGTGAATTTTAAAACTGGGACAGACCTATTTTCTGGCTCTCGCCCAGTTTTCACCGGTCTGGCTATTCCTTGGCTTATTCCGTAGTGTCAGTTGCGGCGAGAAAAACTGCAGTGATTCGGCTAGGTCTGCAAATCGGGGCAAACGGCGCAAGACCGACCCCCTGCGTTGTAATTGAGTGTATTGCTAACATGATACAGACCTCTAGATCATAAAAGGATTTGTGTTTGCCGATGCTCTAGGCTAGCTTGGTTAAAATTGGTTTTTTATGTTTTCTAACCATTAACAAGGTTTTAGGGGAAGTTGGGTGAAATTTAGACTTAAGGCTATTGACCTTTTTTGTGGCGCTGGAGGCCTGTCAGTAGGGCTTGGGCGATCAGGGTTTGATGTGATGGCCGCAGTCGAGGTGAGTGAAACAGCTGCAAAAACTTATAAAATGAATCACTCTAACTGTAATATATATAATAATGATATAAAAAGTTTAGATCCTGAAACTATAATGTCAGACTTGGGAATAGAAAAGGGTGAGCTTGACTTGTTGGCTGGTTGTCCTCCATGTCAAGGTTTTTCCACGCACAAGACAAGAAATAGAAGTAGCTCTGTGGAAGATGAAAGGAATGACCTTATATTTGTGTTTGTTGAATACATAAGGAGGTTTCTTCCCAAGGCGATAATGCTGGAAAATGTTCCAGGGTTAGCAAAAGATTATAGAATGTTTTCGGTAATGAAAGAGATTTCGCGCCTCGGGTATATTCTCCACGAGAATAGTTTGCAAATAAAAAATGTTGCAGATTATGGGGTTCCGCAGAGAAGGCGTAGATTGATCTTGGTTGCGTCTAGGCTTGGGGTTATTGAGGACCCCAAAAAGATTAAAGATAAAAAGACAGTTCGAGAAACCATATCCCATATGCAACCGGTTGGTTTAAGTGGAGACGCTCTTCATGATATTCCCTCGAACAGGAGCGAGAGGATTCAAGAAATAATAGAAATGATACCTAAAGACGGTGGGTCGAGAAAAAGCTTGCCGAAAAAGTACTGGCTTCAGTGTCATATCAGGAGGCCAGATGGCTATAATGATGTATATGGAAGAATGAAATGGGATGATGTCTCTCCCACAATAACTAGCGGGTGTTATAACCCGTCGAAGGGTCGGTTTCTACACCCAGAAGAGAATAGACCAATAAGCTTAAGAGAGGCTGCGCTTTTGCAAAGCTTTCCTTCCAGTTACAGATTTTGCATGGACCGAGGAAAGAGTGATGTCGCGTTAATGATAGGCAATGCGCTACCTCCTGCCTTTATCAGTATTCATGCAGAAGAATGCTATAACCATTTAATTTCTTATCTTTAGGTCTTTTTATGTCTTACGATTTCTCATTGAAGTTTGATCCTAGAACTATTGAGCATCTAGGCGTCAAAATGTACTCAACACTTCCTCCCGCTCTTTCTGAGTTGATATCGAACGCTTATGATGCCGATGCTGGATCAGTCAAAATAACGTTTCATGAGCAGAATGGAGAGCCAGTATCTATTCAAGTGCAAGATAACGGTTCCGGAATGAATGCTGATGACATACAGAATAAATTCTTGGTTATCGGACGTGATAGAAGAAAGAAAGAAGGCGATATTCCGTCGCCAAAATATGGCAGGTTGCCTACTGGAAAGAAAGGGCTAGGTAAACTTGCTTTGTTCGGTCTTGCTGATCTTATTACAATAGATGCATGTAAGGATGGTAAGAGAAATCGGTTTACTCTGAGCTGGAACTCACTAATCAATACTGATGGCGAATATCATCCAGATACTGATATTGTGGACGAGGATACCGAAAGGAAGAATCAGACCATAATTAAGCTTTCATCATTAAAACGAAAAACGCCTTTTAATATTGAGGCTTTGGCTGATAATTTGTCAAGAATATTTATTGTGGATGATAGCTTTAATATAATCCTAAATCACACGAACGGGAAGCAGGCTTATGTGACGAATGAACGCAGGTATTCTCAAATTGAGAGAGAATTCACCTGGAGTTTGGATGATCTGAATATGGACCTTGGAGAGTTCGGGAATGAAGTCGAAGGTGTTTTTATAACTGCTAAGACACCTATCCCCCCGTCGTCAGGTTTGCGAGGATTGACGATTTTTTCGCGAGGAAAGCTTGTGAATGCCCCCGAGTTTTTCTCGAATAGCACATCTAGCCATTTCTTTCAGTATCTTACTGGATGGATAAAAGCTGATTTTATTGACTTGCTCGACGAAGACGTTATTTCAACTAACCGGCAGTCGATAAATTGGGCTAATCCGGAGATGGAAGAATTCAGGAAGTTTTTGGCTGAAGTTGTCTCTAAGTTGAATTCTAGATGGCGATCGGAGCGGCGGAAGAATAAAGAAAAAAGTTTGTCTAAGGAAACGGGAATTAATCGTGACGAATGGTTTTCGACCCTACCGAACGAAATTAGGCAACCTGCCCAGAGAATTGTAACTGCACTCGAAGGCGAAGAGGGCATAGATGAGAGCTATGCGCCAGTTTTCCAAGCATTGCACGAAATCATACCGGAATATCCTCACCTTCATTGGCGTCATTTGCATGATCGACTAAAGACTCGCGTTGATAGTTACTACAAGAATTCTCAGTATGGTGAGGCTGCGGACCAAGGTGCAAAGGTATACGCCGAAATTCTGAGGGAAATGTCCGGATCGCCAAAAGATGGAACTCAAATCGCAGAAGTTTTTGCCTTAAAGGGTGACGAAGAGCCCTTGATTAAAGTGGCAGATTTAGAAACGGAATCAGGGAAGAATATCCAAGAGGGGCAGCAGCATATGACAAGGGGGGTTATGAGGGGGTTTAGGAACCCGATTAATCACGCCCCGATCGATAGCGTCGTTCCTTCTACTTTTTCTGAGCTGGACTGTTTAAATGTTCTCAGTTTGTTTTCTTATTTGATCACTCGACTAGATTATGTTGGAGATGATTGAGTTGCTGATTATTACTTAGAAATAGGGATGTTTGTAGTGGCATAGTGGATCTAGCCACCTATTTGAAGGATTCAGAAAAAACGTAAGGCACCTTGTGGGCACAAGCCGGGTACATGCAAACCAGAAAGTCTGAGATGTTACGCATGCCTATGAGAATCATGGCCCGCCCGTCAGGGTTCGAACCTGAGCCCTTCGCCGCTAGAGAGCGGCACGTTCGTTGAGCTCTATAGACTACCTGGATGCGCTCCCCCAAGCCCCGAAGCCCGAAAAACCCGCCTCTCAACAGCCAACTCCAAAACCTTCTCCCTTGGCACCACCGAACTCAACCACTTCTTGGCCCGGGTCACCCCAGTGTAGAGCAGCTCTTTCGTCAGCACCGGCGAAACGGTATCCGGCAACACCAGACAGGTATGCCCAAACTCGGAGTCCTGGCTCTTGTGGACAGTCATAGTGAAGGTGGTCATGACGTCGCTCAGGCGGGTGGGGGAGGACGCGTTTGAGAGTGTCGTCCGGCAGGGGGAGAAGACCCTTACCGCCTCTCAGCTTCGGGCAGGGCGATGCCGACGTTGCCGTCGCCGTTCATCAGGCCGGTGCTCCGCAGGTGTTGTTCGATGGCCTCCTTCGACCCGGCCACGCCGAAAGACGCATAACATCTCGTTGAGTGTTGCCCGCTGGTTTTACCAATATGAGCGAACCTTTAACCCGACCGCTCCCCCAACCAATCCGCCATCTCAACCCACGTCGCCTCTGGCGCCCGGCTCCCCGCCAGAATCCCCATGTGCCCACCGGGCGACACCCGGAAGGTTTTGTCGGTTGAGCGGACGTGGTCCATCACGCGCTTGGCGGCGCCGGGGGTGACCATGGTGTCGCTCTGGCCGGCGACGGCGTAGAGGTTGGCGGTGACGTTTTCCAGCCGGGCCCAGTCGTCGCCGATCTGGATTTCGCCGGTGGAGAGCTGGTTGTCGATCCACACGCGCACGACCGTGTCCTGAATCACGCCGCCGGGGTAGGCGACCATGCGGTCCAGAAACGCGGACGTGGTGGCGTGGTTGGTGACGAACTCTCGGTCGCCGAGTTTGGCGAGCAGCTCCCAGTAGCCCATCACGCTGCCGACCGGGTTGGTCATCTTGAAGCCGATGGTGTTGGCCCAGCCGGGGGTGTGCAGCCAGTGGGGTTTGACGTTGTGCAGGCGGAACGGCGTGTGTTCGCGCACGAACTCGGCGGTGCCGCTGATGGCGCGGAAGAAGGTGCCCATGAAGCCGGAGGCGTGGCTGTCGATGGGTGAGCCAAGGATGATGGCGTTGCGGATGTGCTGGTCGTTGCTCAGCCCGGCGTAGAACAGGGTGAACATGCCGCCCAGGCTCCAGCCGTGCAGGGACAGTTCCTGCTCGCCGCTGTGCTCGCGCACCTTGTTCAGATAGTAGGGCAGGAACTCCGCCACATAGGTGTGCAGGTTGTAGTGGCTGTGGGCGCGGGTCGGCATGCCCCAGTCGATCAGGTACACCTCAAAGCCCCGGGCCCGCAGGTAGCGCACCAGGCTGCGGTTGGGGAACAGGTCGTAGATGAGCATGTTAACGGCCAGCGGCGGCACGATCACGATTGGTGTGCGGTGGGCGGCTTTCTCCACCGGCACGACCGTGTCACCCAACTCGATGTAGGACTCTTCGAGCGGCGGGTAGTACCGCAGGCTGACGAGTCCGTCGCTTTCCAGCGTCTCGAACGGCGTCTGGCCGGCCTTCACGAGGCTGGCGGCGCGGAACACCCGGTCGAAGGCGTTGCTGGCGTAGGCGCCGGCCTGGGCACCCAGCGCGCTGGTCTGTTCAACGGCGGACTGAATCAGCTGTTTCATCATTCACAAAGGCTCATAGCATTGAGGGTTGTGCCCCGTCTGGTCGGTGCGTTGATCGACTGAGCCGCTGAGAACTCTGAGAGCAAGGCGCGGTGTCGAAGGTTTGGTGGTTCCAAATCGAGACAGCGCAACACCGCTATCAGAGTTCTCAGCGGCTCCCGAAGGGCGTGAGGCCTCAGCATCACGCAGTCGGTTAACGAACCGGCTAGACGGGGCACTAGTATACTGGCTGTCACCAAACGGTCACTGGCGAGGCCGGCGCGGGGGTGCGGCAATGGGGCCAGTCCGTGCTAGCATGTCGCTCGTCAGCCAACAACTGTAAGCGAAAACCATGCTGAGTTTCCTGCCCGCGCCGGTGATCGGTGTTCTCAATGCCGTTCTGCTGGGGATCAACACCCTGTTCTGGTGTCTGCTGCTCTACATCCCCACGATTCTCAAACTGATCATTCCCATTCACGGGTTCCAGGTGCTGTGTACCCGGGTGATCATCGCCATTTCCGAAGCGTGGGTGGCCTGTAACACGGGCTGGATGGCGCTGACCCACAAGACCCGCTGGGACGTGGAGGGCGACGATCAGCTCCAGCGCGAGAGCTGGTATCTGGTGCTCAGCAACCACCAGAGCTGGGTCGACATCTTTGCGATGCAGCGGGTGTTCAACAAACGCGCGCCGTTCCTCAAGTTCTTCCTCAAGCAGCAACTGATCTGGGTACCGGTGATCGGGCTGGCGTGGTGGGGGCTGGATTTCCCCTTCATGAAGCGCTACTCCCGGGAGTATCTGGTCAAGCACCCTGAGAAACGCGGCGAGGACCTGAAGGCCACCCGCCGGGCTTGTGAAAAATTCCGCTACACGCCGGTGAGCGTGATGAACTTCGTCGAGGGCACGCGCTTTACCCAAGCCAAGCATGACAAGCAGAAATCATCGTACACCCATCTGCTGACCCCGAAGGCCGGTGGCGTGGCGTTCGTGCTGGATGCCATGGGCGACTCGATCCAGAAGCTGGTGGACGTGACCATTGCCTATCCCGATGGGGCGCCGACGTTCTGGGAGTTTCTCTGCGGGCGCCTGCCGTCAATCCGCATGCGCATTGCGGTCAAGCCGGTGCCGGCCTATCTCAAGGGGCGGGACTACGCCAGCGATGCCGAGCATCGTCGCAATGTGAAGGAATGGGTCGCTGACCTCTGGCGTGAGAAGGACGAACAGGTGGATACGCTGCTCACGGAGGCCCGCGCCGAGTCGTGATGGCCTCGGATGACACTCGCCGGGGGATTCGGTAAGCTTTCCCGGCACATCATGGAAGAACCCAACCCGTTGTGATGCAAGGAGAGCGTCCGATGAACCCACAAGGACACAGTGGGGTGTGGGAAGCGTCGTTTGTATCCCTGCCGACGCTTCCTGACCTGGAATCCCCCTTCTATCTCGTGGATCTGGCCGCCCGGCCGGACGCCCTGCGCCGGCTCTACGAGCAGGACCCGAACCCCCGTTGCCGCCTGATCTACAACGGCACGCCCCACGAAGGCGCCCGGGAGGCGGGGCCGTTGCTGGTGGAGCCGGTCTCTGCCGATGCCCAGACGCTGTTCCGCGAGGGCCTGCAGGAAGGCTGGGCCGTGGCGGCCGCCGGTCCGTCCCTGACGCTGGACGATGCCGATGCCCATTTCCGGCAACTGGCGGAAGTGGATGCGCCGGAAGGCCCGGTGCTGTTCCGGTTTGCGGCGCCGGATGTGCTGGGCAGCATGGGCGAGTCCTTCACCCACACCCAGTGCCGACAGTTGCTGGGTCCGCTGACCGCACTCACCGGCACGCTGGACGGGCAGGCCTGGCAGTGTCATCAGCCGGCGCCCCATGAGCCTGAGACCGACGAGCCGTTTACGCTCACCGAGAACAACCTGCGGCACGTCGCGCATGTGCGTCGTCAGCGGCTGGCCGATTCGCTGGCCCGGCACTACGAACTGCCGCAGATGACGGTGAGTACGTGGTTTGATCAGTGCCATGCGCTAGGGGCACCCCACGAGCAGGCACTGGTGGAGGGCAGCCGCGCGCTCGCCCGTCAGGGACTCGACGGGCCGCTGACCCCGGATCAGCTCGACCGGATCGCCGGACAGGGCCGGGACTGGTCCGCCCGGCTCGCCGCACTGAATGAATGGCCTCAGGGAGCGAGGGAAACCGCATGACACCGAACCAGTCCAAGGAAGGACTGCCGTTTGAACCCAGTGTCACGCCGCTGGATGACGACGGCACCACACCGCAATGCCAGGAACCGACCGCCACCATCCGCCTGAGGCGGGTGGACAACACCGGCCACCCGCTGGCGCCGCAAGACTCGGGCCGCATGGCGCACCGCACCCGCGCCCATTCGGCCACCCCGGAGACGGGCGAACAGCCGGATGTGGCGCTCTATACGGAGCTGCCCCCGGGCGACCACGAATGGCGCTGGCGTCCGCAACCGGCCGGGGCCCACCTGATCGCGCTGGAAGCGGGGCCGGAGAAACGCGATTATCGACCCGGCGAGGCGCTGGCGGAGGCGCCGGTCATCAATGCCCCGCCGGAGGGGCGTGACGTCACTGCAACCCATCTGCCGCCGCCCGTGCTCATCAGCCTGCGGGACGAGGACATCGACAGCGACCGGCTCACGTCCGAGCAGCTGGCGTACTTCCAGCGCAACGGCAATAACGCGCTCCTTTTCATCCACGGCTACAACGTGGGCCACGGCGAATGGGGCAAGGTGCTGGAGGGCGTGGCGGACCACTGGAACGGCAAAGCGCCCAAGTGGACGGACGAACCGCTGACGGTCTACCGCGATGCCGACACGATCAACGACGAACACGGCCTGGATCTGGCCGAGACCGATCTGAACAACGAAGGGGCCCACAACTGGGCCGTGTCGATGGAATACCAGCTCAACCGCGCCGCCGGGTTCAGCGACGACGACTGGATGCCCTACAGCCGCATCATCACCGTCTCCTGGCCCGGCGATACCGGCCAGACCGACTTCATGCAGTCCGAATTCAACGCCAACGCCGCCGGACGGCGCCTGGTGCGGTTGCTGGAACAACTGGCCGATGCCGGTGTCGGGATCAACATCATCACCCATTCGCTGGGCGCCCGGGTCGGGCTGACCGCCCTCAACATCCTCGGGGCCATCCGCTCACAAGCGGCCATCGACCATCTGTTCCTCTGGGAACCGGCGGTGGCGGACAACGCCCTCACCAACGACACCGCCCGGGACGTCCACCCGCTCGGCATGGGTGTGTTCGTGAACGCCCACAAGGCCGCGCGGCGCATCGTGGTGCTGCACTCCCGGGGCGATGGCGTGCTGGGGCCGACGGACGATGAGGAAGAGCAGTCGATGTGGGAAGAGCTGATTTCCGTCACGCCCGCCGGCTGGATCGCCGATGCCGCCGAAAGCGTGATGACCGGCCGCTTCATGGACGATCTGCTCGGGACGTTTGGCGGTGTCTACACCAAGAAGTGGTGGACCTTCCCGAGCTTTCTCGACAATGGGTTGGGCGCACCGCTGGAGCGCCTGTATGCGGATTACATGCCGCTTCAGCCCGGTCGCATGGTGACTCGCCGCGGGCAGTCCTGGCGTGAGGGCCCCGACCCGGAAACGGTCAACGCCAACTGGGAACGCCTGAAAGCGGACATCATCGCCGAAGCCCGGAACCGCTTCGACGCCTGCAAGGACTGCCTGCAGAACAGCAAACCGCTGCCCCGCTACGACCTGCTGTCCCCCCTGAACCATCTGCCCATCGTCACCAAGGCACGGGCCGAGCAATACGCGGACGACCTCCGCGCCCTGGCCGAGCGCAACTGGTATCCTCGGCAGGCGCCGCGGCCGGCGTTGGGGTATGACGGGGTTGATGCTTTGATCGGTCAAAAAGCGGGTGAAAACCGGGATCAATTCCTCGAAAGACAGTTTAAAGGTGATTACCTATCAATGTTCGACCAAAGTGACTGGCTGTTCAGTCACTCCGGTATGAGAATTCCAAATTCGGAAATTTTTGAAAGATCTTATCGTGATGGGGTCATGCGACGAATTCAGGTAGAGGGAACTGGCTTTGGGAGCTACACATAAAATGGTAAGAACTCTATTTGCCACGTTGATCATCACCGCTCAGGTAATGGCAGCGGGCTGCAGTGTGCTGCCACTGACTCATGGCCCGGTAATGGCGGTCAGCGTCGCCAGTAGCGGTGATTACGCGATTAGTTCCCACCGCGACAACGCACTTGTTCTCTGGGACCTGCAAGATCGCGAGAGCCACGTTCTTGCCGAGAATGCCAATATCTACAGCGCAAGGTTTCTCCAAGGGCGATCCGCCTTCTTGTGGCAGGACTTGGAGAATGTCGTCCACGTTGAGACTGTGTCGGGGAAAGAGCTGCGTTCTTTCGAGCATTTTCCAACCTATGGCCACATAATGACCGCAGGTCTTAAAACCTATCTTTCTGTTGACGCTGAATGGAATGTTTACTCTGGATCTGGTGCGAGTCGGGCGCCTGTTCTGAAAGACGGTATTAGCCCCAGTTTTAAAGGCAGTCACAAACTACTCAATATCTCACTGTCTGAGAAGAAAGGGTTTTTCCTCACGGCAGGTGTTGGATCCGATGTGGGAACAATAGAAGAGTATCCGCCTGTCGATCGGAATCGCCGGTTTTCCCGATACGGTGGCGTTACGCTTTGGAATCTACAGACAAAAAAGCCAATTGCCCGCTTGAAAGGCAACTCGGCAAAAACTCACGCAATACTTAGTCCGGATGGTCGTTGGGTTGTTAGCGGTGACGAAAGCTACGGAGGGCTTTTTTGGAATACTGAGAAGCCCGATTCTCGGAACTACTTAGCAAGCTACTTCAGTGGTCTTTATCTGGATGATGATCGATACGAAGCAGAGGATCCAAGGAATTGGGACAAAAGTCAGCTTATCGATCCCCCCAAAGGCGCCTCTGGCCGGACACTTGCAAACGCCTTCATCGACAACAGCGACTACTTCCTGCGCTTCGGCAACCAGAGCCACATCGCCGCCCTATACAAAGCCGGCAACCCCTGGCCCCAGAAGTACTTCGATCTGGGCACCGACCCGCGTCTGGTCACCTACGGCTCCCACTACTCCCGCAACACCGCCATTGCCACCTCGCCGGAGGCCGGTGTGCTGGTGATGGGACATGATGAGGGCGGTGGGATCAGCGTGTATCAGTACGATGCGGACCAGCAGACGTTGGAGCGGACCTGGGTGGTGGAGTAGTCAGGGCGCATTTGCATGCGCATGTACGTGCGCATAATCTGTTGCTATGTCTCACGAACCTTGTTGGAGGTTCCAATGAATGCGCTATACGACCAAACGGCCCCGAAGAAAGCCGCCAACCTCTCGATCAACAGCGACCTGCTATCGAAAACCCGGGCTCTGAATATCAACCTTTCTGCAACGTTTGAGAAAGCGCTTGAACGTGAACTGGCGAAACGGGAAGCAGAAAGATGGGCAGACGAAAACCGGCCGGCGATCCGACGTTACAACGAGTTTGTTGAGCAGCATGGATGCTTTAGTGATGAGTTCCGGGATTTTTGATGGCGCAATTTGATGTGTATGCGAATCCCAGCAAAAAGAGTCGCGGTGCCTACCCCTATCTTGTTGATATTCAAAGTGAGGTTTTGACGGAACTGTCGACGCGCATTGTGGTGCCCCTCAGCGACCGTTCCGTCATAGGCAGTCACCTGTTATAGGGCCTCACCCCCGTGATTACCTTTGAAGATCAGGAACTTCTGTTGATGACACCGCAAATCGCTTCGGTTCCGACCAGCATGCTGAAGACCCCGGTTGGCACCTTGGTTCACTGTAGAGACCAGATCCTCAATGCGTTTGATTTCGCGATAACCGGTATCTGAGAACCGTCGGTTGGGCTGACAGAGGAAGCCCAACACCCCACGGTCTGCCGTCATCAATCATTCTGGCGGGTTAACCGAGCCGTCCATTCCCAGGTGTTCACGGCCTCGCCGGTTGTTGGGCTTCCTGCGTCAGCCCAACCTACGGGTGACAGGCTGAGCAGGGGGGACGCCCTCACTCCCCGTCGTCCTCCACCTGATCCGGATGCTCGCGCTTGAAGCGTTCCCAGTCTTCCCAGTCGTGCGGGGTGCCGGCGTTGGGGCGTTTCAGGTGCATCGCGTGCTCCAGGGCGTTTTCCCGGAGTGTGTGGTCCCGTTCTTCCTCGGCTTTGTCGAAGCCGTACTTCTTCATGAACTCGTCAGCGCGCATAAGCCACCTCCTGATTGAGCGGCTTTTCCCATGTCTCTAATGCTTACGATGGAATCGCGCTGAACGATTTTCAACCAGTTTGTTTGTTGTCGCTCACTGGATCGCTGGCGGCGGGGACCAGTTTGAATTTGATCTGGCGACGCTCCTCATCGACCCCGTCGAAAACGACGGTGACCGGTTCCTCCAGCTGGAAGGTGCGCTCGTTGCCCACCAGCCGCAGCGTGATCGGGTCGAACCGGAACTTGCCTTCCATCTCGCGGGTGCTGACGAAGCCTTCCAGCCCGTTGTCGTCCAGCCGGACATAGAAGCCGGCGGGCGTGGTTCGGCTGATGTGGCCGGTTTTCGGCTCGGCGCCCAGCTGCGGCGCGTATTGGCTCTTGAGCCACTGCTCCAGGGTGTTCGCGGCCTGGCGAGCGGCGAACTGGGCCTGCTGGAGTTCGGCGAGCTGATCGTCGGTCATGGCCGGCGCCGGGCCGTTCCAGAGCGCAGCGCGCAGCAGGCGATGCACGAAGAAGTCCGTGTACTTGCGCAGCGGTGAGGTGAAGGTAGTGTAGGCACCCAGCCCCATGCCCTGGTGCGGTGCGCTGCTGAATGACAGCTCGGCCCGAGCCAGTTGGCGGGAGATGATGGCTTTGACCGGCACCTCCGCCTCCAGGTCACCGGCTTCGCGCATGAGCTGGCGGAAGCCGTCCGGCGTCTCCGGGTCGACGCCGGACAGGTCGCCGCCGTACTGGTTCAGCAGCTCGCGGATGTTGTCCGCGCGGTCGTCCCGAACGCCGCTGTGGGTGATGAACAGCCCCTGACTCTGGCTGGTCGCCAGCGCCTCCGCCGCGCAGCGGTTGGCGGCGACCATGCACTCTTCCACCACGCGGTGGGATTCGTGTGAGGTGGCCGGATCGATCTGGCGGATGCGGCGATTCTCGTCCAGCCGCAGCCGGAAATCCGCCCGGTCCGGGCTCAGCAGCGCATTGCTCTCACGCCAGCGCCGCAGCACCTGAGCGACCTGGTGTAGCTGGTCGAGGCTAGTGGTGACCGCATCCGGCAGGGCCTGGATGTCGGCATCGGTCCGGCCCTCGATCACGCCGTCCACCAGCTCATAGCTGAGCTTGCCGTGGGACTGGATGACCGCCTCGCTAAGCTTGAACTCGCCCAGACTGCCGTCGTTGTTCACCTGCAGGTCGCAGACCATGGCCAGACGCGGTTTGTCCGCCACCAGCGAACAGAGCTGCGTGCTCAGCGCTTCGGGCAGCATTGGGCGCGGCTCGCCCGGGAAGTAGATCGCGGTAGCCCGGCGGCGGGCTTCCTGTTCCATGGCGCCATCCACGGCCAGCAGGGCGCTCGGGTCGGCGATGGCCACGGACAGTGTCCAGCCGGTGGCATTGGGTACGGCGCACAGGGCGTCGTCCATGTCCTGAGTCGAGGGGCTGTCGATGGTCACGAACGGATCGGCGGTGCGATCGTCCCGTTCGCCGGCCAGTGCCTGCACGCGGTCCTCGTTCAGCGCCTCAAGCTCCTGCTCGGCGGCGGCCGGCCATTCCTCGTGCAGGTCGAACTGCGCCAGGGTGAACGCCCGCTCAATGCCCGGCTGGTCCGGTTTGCCCAGTACCTTGAGGATCTCGGCCTGGCCCTTGCCATCCTTCACCGGATGACGGCTGATGCGGCAGTAGATGAAATCGCCCGCTTCGGCGTCCGCCCGGGCCTTGGGCGGAATGAACAGCCAGTGGTTGAGGCCCGGGGTTTCCGGCGCCACGAAATGCCCTTTGCCGCGCACCACATAGCGCCCGACGAACGTGCTGAGCGGCGATTCGAGCAGCCGCTCCACCTGACCCTGGGTCTTGCCCTTATCGCCCTCCAGCTCCTCGACTTCGATCCGGTCACCCGGCAGAACACGCTGCATCTGATCCGGTGGCAGGAACAGGTCCTTGCCGCTGTCGAGCGCGACAAAACCGAACTTGCCGCCAGTGGCCTTGACGGTGCCGGTGTGCAGGAGGCGTTCTGAGTGGATGTCGGATTTGAGTTGGCGCAACTGCGAGAGAGCGTCAGAGTTGAGCATGCAAGGGCATCCAGCGGGGGAAGAAAATTTGAAAGGGCCCAGTATACCGGACCGGCCCGCCTGACTACAGGGCGGACCGGTGGTTTGGGATGCCTTTTAGGGATACTGAGTGAAGACGCGGCTTTGCCCGGATTCGTTGAACAGCAGGACCGCATAGGCGTCCTGCCGGTCGCCCACTTCCATGCCCGGGGAGCCAATCGGCATACCGGGTACGGCAAGCCCGTGCGCCTCGGGGGCCTCGTCCAGCAGTCGTCGGATGTCGGCGGCCGGCACATGGCCTTCAATAACATAATCGCCGACGAATGCCGTGTGGCAACTGGCCAGTGCGCGCGTCAGTCCGGCCTCAATCTTGACGGCGTTGAGGTTGCGCGTGTCGTTGACGGTGACCTCGAAGCCGTTCTCCCGCAGGTGTTCCACCCATTCGGTGCAGCAGCCGCAGGTCGGGGATTTGTGCACCGTGATGCCACTGGCGGCGGCGGGCAGGGCGGTCATCAGCCCGATGCCGAGGCTGAGGGCTTTCAGGGTGTGTGTCATGGCGTGTCCTCAGTGATGGTGATGGGAATGGTCGTCGGCTGATCCGTCGCTGTCCGACGGGGCCAGCCAGAACCACCAGACGATGGCGCCCATGAGCGCGATACCTGCCACATTGACCAGTATGGCCGTCATTGGTTCACCTCCTCGTTGGTATCGGGCCGGGTGGTGCGCAGCAGCCGCAGCCGGTTGGCGTTGGAGACCACGGTCACGGACGACAGGGACATGGCCCCGCCCGCGATGATCGGGCTCAGCAGTACGCCCCAGAGCGGGTAGAGCACACCGGCGGCGACGGGAATGCCCAGCGTGTTGTAAACGAACGCGCCGAACAGGTTCTGGTGGATGTTCCGGACGGTGGCCCGTGAGATTTCGATGGCGTCCGCTACACCGTGCAGCGACCCCCGCATCAGCGTGATGGCGGCGCTTTCGATGGCCACGTCCGTGCCGGTGCCGATGGCGAAGCCGACGTCGGCGGAGGCCAGAGCAGGCGCATCGTTGATGCCGTCGCCCACCATGGCGACCTGTTCGTCAGCGTCATGGTATTCCCGCACGATGCGGGCCTTGTCCTCGGGCAGCACCTGCGCGCGCACCTCATCGATGCCCGTCGCCCGGGCGATGGCCTGCGCCGTGGATTCGATGTCGCCAGTCACCATGGTGACGCGGAGGCCCGCTTCGTGCAGACGCCGGATGGCCGCCTCTGAGTCCGGCTTGATGGCGTCGGCGACGCCGATCACGCCCAGCAGTTGGTTGTCCCGCGCCAGGAACAGCGGCGTTCCGGCGTTGTCGGTAATGGCGGTTGCGGCGTTCTCCAGCGGCGATGGATCGAGGCCTTCGGATTCGAGCCAGCGCCGGTTGCCCAGCCGCAGTGTCTGGCCCTCGTGCTGGCCCTGAACGCCCTTGCCATTGAGCGCTTCAAACCCGGTGACGTCGGCCAGCGCGACGCCCTGATCCCGGGCATGGGCCACGATGGCTTCCGCCAGCGGGTGCTCGGAGTGCTGTTCGAGCCCCGCCGCGAGCGCCAGCAGGTGGTCGTCACCCTCGACGTGCGTGACCGTCGGTCGGCCCTCGGTGATGGTGCCGGTCTTGTCCAGGATCACCCGGTCCAGTCGGCCGGCCTGCTGCAGCGCATCGCCCTGACGGATCAGGATGCCGTACTCGGCGGCCTTACCGACGCCGACCATCACGGACATGGGCGTGGCCAGCCCCAGGGCGCAGGGGCAGGCGATGATCAGGACGGTGGTGGCGGCCACCATCATGTGCACGGCCGCCGGTTGCGGTCCGACGTTGAACCACACCAGCGCGGTCAGCACGGCGACCAGCATCACGCTGGGCACGAACACCGCCGAGATGCGGTCGGCCAGGCGGCCAATGGCGGGTTTGGCACCCTGGGCTTTTTTGACGAGCCGGATGATCTGGGCCAACGCGGTGTCCTTGCCGACGCGCGTGGCCTCATAGATCACCGACCCCTGGCCGTTGACGGTGCCGGCCGACAGCGCGTCGCCGACCGACCGCTGCACGGGCATGGGTTCGCCGGTGAGCATGCTTTCATCGACGCGGGTTTCGCCCTCGGTCACCGTGCCGTCGACAGGGATCTTCTCGCCGGGGCGCACGCGGAGTCGGTCCCCCACCTGAACGTCTTCCACGGGCAGGTCCTGCTCCTGACCATCGCGGATGACCCGGGCGGTTTTCGCCTTCAGGTCCAGCAGCCGGCGCACCGCTTCGGAGGTTTTGCCCTTGGCGCGCATTTCCAGCGCCTGACCCAGATTGATCAGGCCGATGATCATGGCCGAGGCCTCGAAGTAGACGTGCCGGGCCATTTCCGGCAAGGCGCCGGGCATCAGCGATACGGCCATGGAGTAGAGCCAGGCGGTGCCGGTGCCGAGGGCGATCAGGGTGTCCATGTTGGCGTTGTGGTGGCGGAAGGCCTTCCAGGCCCCGGTGTAGAAATGCCCGCCGGTACCCAGCATCACGACCAGCGTGATCAGACCCAGAATCTGCCATTGCCCCTGGTTGGCGTCGGTGACGTTCATGGACCCGAAGAACAGCCCCCATCCCATCAAACCGGCGCCCAGCCCGAGGCTGACGGCCATCTTGGCGAGCAGAACCCGGTAGGCGCGCCGGTCCGTCTGCTCTTTTTCCTCGTCGGCGGCGTCCGGGTCGGCCAGCGGTTCTGCGCCATAGCCGGCGCTCTGCACGGCCTCGGCCAGCGCTCTGGCATCGGCGTTACCGAACGCCGTGGCAGTGTTGTCGGCGAGGTTCATGTGGGCGGAGGTGACGCCGTCCACGCCCATCAGCGCTTTCTCGATGGTGGCCACGCAGGAGGCGCAGGTAGCGCCGGAGACCGACAGCACGACGTCCGATCCGTTGGCCTGGAGGGCGGTGTCAGGGTCCCCGGTGTCTGTCGGTTCCGGGGCCCTGGCAGGTGAGACCGATGCGTCGACGCCCCGGATCTGAGCGGGATAGCCTGCCTCTGTGATCCGGCGGGCGGCGTCGTTTCCGTCCACATGAGCGGGCAGGGTGACCGTCTGGGCGTCCAGATCCACCGTCACATCGAAATCGTCCACCTCCTCCGCCACGGCCGCCCGGATCTTGCGGGCACAGCCCTGACAGGTGGCGCCTTCGATGGTCAGCACCACCGAATCCGATGCCGGTTCTGCCGGGTAGCCCGCGTCCGTGATGAGGCGGGCCGCCTGGTCGGCGTCGACTCCGGCGGGCAGGGTGACGGTCTGAGCGGCGAGGTCGACCCGGGCGAACTCCGGGTCGCCGGTCAGATCGGCCACCGCATTGCGGATTTTGCGGGCGCAGCCCTCGCAGGTGGCGCCGGCAATGGTCAGTACAACGGGATCACTCACGCGGCACCTCCCTGGGCATCGTCCCAGTGTTCAATCAGCCGGCAGATGGTGTGCCCGTCCGGTGAGCCGTCGGGCATGGACTGCCACGCGGACAGGGCCTGGCGCATGCGTTCGCGCAGCCGGGTCAGCTCGGCCAGTTCCTGTTCAACGGCGGCCAGGCGCTGCTCGAACAGCTCCCGTACGAGCGGGCAGGGCGACTGATGTTCGTCCGCCTCGCCGAGAATCGCGCCGATCTGCGACAGGGAGAAACCAAGCTGTCGTGCCTTGCGGGCAAACCGCAGGCGGCGCAGGTCCTCGTCGTTGTAGTGGTGGTAGCCGTTGTCCGGGTCGCGGTCCGGGCACAGGAGCCCTTCGCGGGTGTAGTAGCGGACGGTGTCCGGGTGGACATCCGCCTGTCTGGCGAGTTCGCTGACTTTCATGGTGCCATCCTCCAGCGGAAACGCGATGGGCGTTTTGCACGATGAGGATAGCGTAAAACCTGTGAGTGGCTCACAGGTCAAGCGGTCATTTCGAGTGGGCTTTGGCTCGCAGGAAAACGCCGCACTGGCGGCACTGCTGGGGCGCCATCAGCTTGGCCTGCCAGCCGATCCGCTGCTCGCAGGCCGGGCAGACCAGCCGGTACTGGAGGATGATGATGGGCACAATGACCAGAGCCAGCAGCAGCCCCAGTGGCCCCCACTCCCGGCCGCTCGACAGGCCCAGCATGCTGCTGAAGACCAGTAGCGTCAGCAGGGCCGCGAAGGCAAACAGAAAATAACGGAAGTTCCAGCGCTCCCAGCGCCGGACCTGTTGGTCCTGTTCCGGTGTCAGATAGCGCGTGTCGTGGCTCATCGCCATTCTCCTCCCAGATTCGCGGGGGATTATACGTCAACAACCCCGGCTTGGGTTTTCGGGTCTCCTATGGATTGAGTGGAGAGAGCCTGAGTGACCCGGTTTCAAAGTGACCCTGCCGGATTTCCCGTTCGAGCTGGTCAGCGGGGACCGGGTGACTGATGAGGAACCCCTGGGCCAGGTCGCAGTGGTGATTGCGCAGGAAGCTGAGCTGGGCCTCGGTTTCCACGCCTTCGGCGGCGACCTGAATGCCCAGGCTGTGGGAGAGCTGGATGACCGCGCCGGTGATCACCGCGTCGTCATGGCGGTCCGTCACGCGGGTGATAAACGACCGGTCAATCTTGAGCAGGTTGACCGGGAAGTCGCGCAGGTACGCCAGGGAGGAGTAGCCCACACCGAAATCGTCGATGGCCAGGTGCACGCCAACGTCGTGCAGTTCGCGCAGCTGTTCCAGGTTCTCGGGCCGACTGGCGATGAAGACTTCTTCGGTCAGCTCCAGTTCCAGGCGCGACGGGTCCACATCCCAGCGGGTCAGGCAGTCCCGGATCTGACCGGCCAGTGTGCCGGTTTCCAGCTCGCGCCCGGACAGGTTGATGGCAATGCGCAGGTGCGACAGAGGGCCGTCAGACCATTTCGCAAGCTGGCGGCAGGCGGCAATGGCAACCCAGCGGCCGATGTCTGCGATCCGTCCACTTTCTTCGGCCAGAGGAATGAATTCGCCGGGTGAGACCAGTCCGCGGGTCGGGTGATGCCAGCGAATCAGTGCCTCGACGCTGCCGACCTGCCCGGTGGCCAGGTCCAGCTGGGGCTGGAAATGGAGCGCAAGCTGGTCCCCGGCGAGGGCCTGATCCAGATCCCGGTCGAGCTCCAGGCGGTGGACCTCCCGGTCTTGCATGCCTTCGGTGTAGAACTGGTAGAGATCCCGCCCTTTTTCCTTGGCGCGGTACAGTGCCACATCGGCATTGCGCATCAGGGTGTCCGCGTCCAGGCCGCTCTGCGGGTAGACTGCAACGCCCATGGTGGCGGTGACCGCGTAGTCTTCGCCATGCACGGTGAACGGCTGACGGAAGCACTGGCGGATCTGGCCGAGCAGGTGGATGACCTCGTCGATGTCTTCGACGTGCTGCTGGCAGACAAGGAATTCGTCGCCGCTGGAGTAGGCGGTCAGGACCCGTTCGTCGTTGATGTCGTTGAGACGTTCGGCGACGCGGATCAGCAGTTCGTCACCGAACTGGTGGCCGAGCGTGTCGTTGAGAATCTGGAAGCGGTCCAGATCGATCGTGATCAGTGCGACCTGATGCAGCTGCCGGTCGGCAATCGACAGCGTGTGGCTCAGGTCTTCCATGAAGAAACGCCGATTCGCCAGGCCGGTGAGGGTGTCGGTGGAGGCCAGGCGAACCAGATCCTGCTGGATGGATTCACGTTCACGGGTTTCCTCTTCCAGCGCGGCGCGGGTCTTCAGCAGGCTGCGGTTGCGATGCAGCAGCAGTTGGGTGGACCAGGCCAGGGCGCTGATCAGCAGGCCCAGGCCCGTCAGGCTGAGCAGGGTGATCATTGGCCAGAGGCCCTGCTTGGCGCTCACCCAGCGTTGGGACGGGGTGACCTGCAGCTGCCAGTCGAGACCGGGGATGTTGACATCGGCGGTTCGCGTGAGCTTTTCGTCGGTTGCTGAGTCCGAGGGGACACTGAACTCGGTTTGGCCGTGTTCGAGAATGTTGACGCGGAAGTTGCCCTTCAGTCGGGAGGCGATCAGGGCCTCCACCAATCCTTCCAGCTCGAACACACCGGCAATGAAACCGAGATGGCTGTCACCGGCCCCGATTGGTACGTAGGCCACCAGGCCGCGGCCGCCCTGTTCCAGTTCAATGATGCCCGAGAAATCCGTCTGGCCCGTCCGGGCCGACTCGCTGAGCGCCCGTGCGCGTTGGTCGTTGAACGCCACGTTCCAGCCGATCACCGAATAATTCCCTTCGCGGGGCTCAACCCAGCGGATCGCGTAATCGGTGTCGATCCACTCGATGGCCCGGTAGTGGTTGAAGTCTTCGATGTACTGGCGGGCGTCCGCTCGCCAGGTCTCCCGTGAGAGACTGGGGGTGGTCTCGCGCCGTTCCGCCATCCGCCGGAGCGCGTCCAGATTCTGAACGAGGTCCCCTTCAAGCTCGCGCAACAGGGAAGAGACTTCCGAATCGAGCAACAGGCGAACCTGTTCGCGGCTCTGGGACTGGATACCGTGCCACAGAAAGCCGGCCAGAACCACGAAGGCCAGAAGCATCAAAGCGGGCAATGCCGGATGGAGGAGAATCCGGGAGAAACGCGACATTGATCGGCGTTGGTCGGCCTTCTGCATGATGGGCTTAGGATGCTTTGGAAAAAGTAGAGTGATTCAAGCGTACCGCGAATAGGGCGCTGATGCGACTGGCGACCTGGGAGTTCCCCGATGGAATTATGACGTTTGTCCCAGTTTGCCGGTCAAATCATTCCCTGACCCCGCAGAAGGGACAGCCCTGCCGCCAGGCTGAACGGCGCGAGCAGCGTGGAGAGGGCCACGATGCTGGCGGCCAGCCGGTGATTGCCGCCCAGACTCCTTACCATGACGTAACTGACCGTGGCGGTGGGAGCGGCGAACATGGCGAACAATGTGCCAAGCGCGACCGGTGCCAGTTCCAGGGGCAGCGCCGCGAGCATCAGCATCACAGGTAATACGACGAGCTTGAGTGCGACGGCGGCGAAGGCCACCGGCGAGCCGTGGCGCAGATCGTCTAGTGACAGACCGGCGCCCACGCACAACAGCGCCAGTGGTAGCGTCATCCGGGCGAAGTACTCGGCGCTGGTCACGAACAACGCCGGGATGGGCAGATCCAGTGCCGCGACTAACAGGCCCGCGAAAATGCTCAGTATCAGCGGATTCCGGGCAATGGTCAGCAGCACATCCCGCCACCGGCTGGCGCCGCCGGCAGTCAGCGCGAACACGGACAGGAAGTTGTAGAGCAGGGTCAGCATTGCCAGCAGGACCGAACCCAGCGCCAGCCCCTGTTGCCCGTAGAGGCTGGCGCACACGGCGATGCCGATGATACCGAGATTCCCCCGGAACGCGCCCTGAACGAACACACCCCGGTCCGCTCCCGGACCTGGCCAGAAACGGCTCCCGGCCCACAGGACAAGAAATGCGACGACGGTGGCCCCGAGCGCGAAACCAACCTGAGTCAGGTTGATCAGGTGCGACAGCTCCAGGTCAATGAGGTTGGTGAAGATGAGTGCCGGCAGGGCGAGGTTGAACACCAGCCGGGAGCCGGTTTCGGTGAACTGGTCGTCCAGCCAGCCAATCCGGCGCAGCCACCAGCCCACGACGAGCACCAGAAAGATCGGCAGGATGGCCGACAGGGCAAACGTCAGATGGGGCACGATCAATTTCCTGTCTGTACCGGCGGCACGCCCAGGCGGGGAATCTCCTGTCTGGGGCAGCGGTCCATCACCACGGTGAGGCCCGCCTGTTCCGCCTGCTCTGCGGCGTCGGGATGGATAACGCCGATCTGCATCCACACCACCGGAATGTGCCGCTCGATGGCCTCCCCGACGACGGGCGGGACCCGGCCCGGTGCGAGAAACAGATCGGCCATGTCGACCGCTTCCGGGATGTCCGCCAGGGACCGATAGACGCGTTCGCCGAGCAGTTCGCCACCGGCCAGGCGGGGGCTGACGGGGATCACCCGGTAACCACGGCCCTGCAGGTAGGCCATGACGTCATGGCTGGGGCGGTTCGGCTTGTCGCTGGCGCCCACCAGGGCGATGGTCCGGACGCGGCAAAGGAGGTCACGAATGGTGGCGGCATCTGTCGTGGGCATAAAGGGGAATCCGTCTTGCGGCTGTTATCCGATTGACACGGGCGCTGGTTACCTTAGTCTGGCGCTTTTTTGACCGTGAGAGGAGTCAGACCATGGCCCGACTGACCATGCTGGGCGTGGGGCATTCCGAAGCGATGGCCCACTGGAACAATAATGCCATGATCACGTCGAACGGTCGCCATCTTCTCATTGATGCCGGCTATACCATCAAGTATGCGTTGAATGATCAGGGCCTGACGCTGGCAGACATTGATGCGGTGTTTATCACCCATACCCATGCGGACCACTGCTTCGGACTCGAGCGGATGGCCTACGAATGCCGGTTCCGGTACGGCTTCAAGCCACGTCTGATCCTGCCGCCGGGCGTCTACGAGGAGCTGTGGCATCAGACGCTGCGGGGCGTGATGGGTCAGGTGGGGGAGGGGCCTGCGACGCTGGACGATTTTTTCGACGTGGAGATTCTCCGGGGCGACCGGTTCACGTTCGAAGGCGTGGATCTGCGCTGTTTCCAGAACCGGCATACCCCCGCCAAACCCTCCTACGGTCTGTTTATCAATGACCATCTTCTGTTCAGCGGTGATACGCGGGCCATTCCGGACATCATCGGGCCGCTGAACCCCTCGGTGATCCTGCACGACTGCACGCTGGCGGACTGGAATCCGGTGCACGCCTCACTGGGCGAGCTGGAGACCGCGTATTCGTCCGACCTGCGCCGGCGCATGTACCTGATGAGTTACGAGGATCATTTTGAGACCGTGCGACCGGTCGTCGAGTCCCGGTTTGCCGGGTTTGCCAGGCAGGGTCAGGCGTTTATGCTGAGGCCTGCCGCGTCCCGATCCGCCGGTGGGTCGGAGGCACAACGGCACGAGCTCGTGACCTGATCCGGGCCGAAGTCCGTATGATAGGGCGAAGGGTGCGACGATCAGTGAGGTGATGAATGCGCTATCTGTGCGGTGTGGGCAGCAATATCCGGCCGGAAGACAATATTCCCGCCGCGTTTGGCGCCATGGCGGACCGTTTTGGAACCCTGCATGTCTCCTGTGTGATCCGCACCCGGCCGGATGGCATCGCCACGCCCCGGCACTTTCTCAACGCGCTCGTGACCTTCGAATCCGATGAATCGCCGCAGGCGCTCAAGGAGTGGCTCAACTCGCTGGAGGAGTCGCTCGGCCGGGACCGGTCGGATCCGCTGAGCAGCGTCAAGGACCGGCCATTGGATGTGGACATCCTGGAACACCGCCAGAGTGGGCGCTTCACCGGCAATGGCATCGACGAACCCTACTTCCAGCCGCTGCTCAGCGATAATCCGGTCGGCGCGACGCCCCTTCATCTGGACCGCCAGGTGCTAGGCGAGGCGCCGGCCACCATCCACCGGGACCAGGGCGCCGGTCATGAAGTGGTTATCCACCATCGCCAGAAGCTGGGTGACTACGGCTTCAAAGCCGCCTTCCCGGGCCAGTAGGGTTTCGCTGATTACCGAGTCGCGCTGTTCGTCGGTATGGTCCGGCAGAAAGCGGATCGGCCCCGGCATGATGGCGTTGACGCGAACGCGCGGGGCGAGGCTCCGGGCGTAGCTCAGCGTGGCGTTGCTCAGAGCCGCCTTGCTGGCGCAGTAGCTGGCAAAGCGCGGGTTGGGTTTTTCCGTGAAGATGTCCGTGATATTGACGATCAGCGAGGGCGCCAGGTCGGTGCCGGCTCGCAGCAGTGCGTCCGACAGCCCGGCCATCAAGAGGATCGGGGCGGCCGCATTGATCTGGTAGAGGCGCATGGTCGCCTCGGCCAGCGCCTCGTGTCCCTCCGGATCGGGCGTGAACTCCGACGCGTTGTTCACCAGCAGGTCGATCCGCTCCTCCCGGGACAGCGTGCCGATCAGGGCGTCCACGTCGGCGGGGTTGGCGAGATCGGCCTGAAAGCTCCGCGCGCCCTGGGCTTCGAGCTGCTCCAGTTCAGCGGTTCGCGTCCGGTAGACAACGATCACGTGATAGCCCCGGTCGATCAGAGCCTGTGATGTGTCGTGGCCGAGGCGTCGGCCCCCGCCAGTGACTACCGCAACCTGCTGTGTTGCCATCGTTGGCGCTCCTGTCGGTTTACTTCCGCCCGGATATCAGCTGAAGGAACTCGGTCCGCGTGGCCTGGGATTTGCGGAACTGACCAAGCATCACCGAGCTGGTCATGTGGGAGTTCTGCTTTTCAACGCCGCGCATCATCATGCACATGTGCTGCGCTTCGACGACGACGCCCACACCCTTCGCACCGGTGACCTGCTGCACAGCTTCTGCAATATTGCGGGTCAGGCTTTCCTGGATTTGAAGGCGACGGGCGTACATGTCGACAATGCGGGCGAACTTGGACAGGCCCAGCACGTTGCCGTCCGGAATGTAGGCAATATGGCACTTGCCGATAAACGGCAGCATGTGATGCTCACAGAGGCTGTAGAGTTCGATGTCCTGCACCAGCACCATCTCGTCCATATCGGACTGGAACACCGCCCCGTTGACCAGCTCCTCAAGGCTCTGGTGATAGCCCTGGGTCAGGAACTGCATGGCACGGGCGGCCCGTCTCGGCGTTTCCCGCAGCCCCTCTCGGTCGGTGTCTTCGCCCAGTTGGGTGATGATGCTGTCGTAGTGGCTGGCAATCTCGTCAGTGGAGTCCTTCATCGAGCCGTCTCTAAACTGTCGTGATGGAAGCCGCCCTGATGGCGACCGTTCAGGCGTGTTATACGTGAGCGATGGGCGCCCGGACCAGGCAGATCGCCCGGACGACCCGCTGGATTGCGCACAAGCGTAAAAGAAGGCGTCGCAAATTTCGAGGTGTCATCGCATGGATGCGCTATGGCTATGATCAGCCGGCGATCCGGGTGTCGCCGGCGGCGGGCATGGCCGCGTCCTGTCCGCGAACGCCGATGACCCGGCCGCGGCCGGTGTGTTTGGCAGTGTAAAGCGCCTGATCGGCGCGATTGAGCCAGGTGGACCAGGTTTCCCCACGCACCACCTCGGTGACACCGGCGCTGGCGGTAATGGGGACATCCTCGAGGAAGGGCGCGGAGCTGAGGGTGATCAGCAGTTCCCGCGCCAGATCCTCAGCGGTTTTCTGGCGGGTTTCCGGGAGAATGACCATGAACTCCTCGCCGCCGACGCGGAATAGCTGATCGCACTCGCGCAAGCGCCGGTCCAGACGCCGGGCGGCTTCCTGCAGGACCCGGTCGCCGGTGGTGTGCCCCCAACGGTCGTTGATCGACTTGAAGTGATCCAGGTCAATCAGCACCAGACTGGCCACCCGCTCATAGCGCTCGCGCAGCTGGATGTGACGGTTGAGGACATCGGCCAGTTGGGATCGGTTCAGGCAGCCGGTCAGCGGATCGGTGGTCGCCAGCTTGGTCAGTTCCGCCTGCATGCGTCCCACCAACCAGGCGAAAATCGTCACAAACACCACACTGAGCGCGAGGGAAAAGGTGATTCGCCAGAACTCGGCTTCCGGAAAACGGTAATAGGAGACGGTGGCGACCGCGACCACGAACACCGCGTTGATACCGATCGCACGGCGCAACGCCATCAGGAAGAAAATGGCGGCGATGGCCGGATAGGCCCAGAACAGGCCGATGTAGCCGTTGATCAGTGTGGAGTAGAGCACGGAGGCGATGGCGAAGACGGCAAACAGCCAGCCGTTGAAGAGATAATAATCACGCAGCCGGAGAAACAGCAGGACCAGCACCATACCAAGGCAGAAAACGCCCAGCAGCAGGCTTAGCATCGCGTGGTCCTGATCCCACTGGATGGGGATGAGCGGGGCCACCGCAATCAGTGCCCAGAAATGGATATGGAATACGATGCGACGCTGGTACCCACTCACCGTCTCGGTGGGGTTAGCGGTCAGAACACCACGACCCGACTGATTGACCACACTGCGCTCCTGCCAGGCTGGAACTCCCCTGTACCAAAGCCAGAGTGTAGCATGATCCGGCGGTCTGGAAAGGGCGTTGGATCAGTGCTGCGGGGGAAATCCCAGACCACCCTCAATGAAGTCGAGAAAGTGCTCGAAGAGGGTGTCGTCGTCTGGCCGGATGTCCCCGAACGGCGTGTTCGACAACAGGTCCACCTCAGCGGCGCCGTGGATCAGGTTGACCAGAGTAAACGCCAGCCGGACCCGCAGCGTCTCCCGTTCCAGCCCGGGCAGGGCGCGGTGAAGTTGATTTTCGATCCGTTCGATATCGGTGCGGAAATGGCGATTGAGCAGCTGCACGATCTCCGGCGTGTTGTCGGCATGCAGGTGTGCCATGAATCGCAGTGCGGACGGGCCCCATTCCGGAGTGCGGGTGAGCATCAGATAGGGGGTCGAGACCGCCCGGACCACGTCCCGCAGGCTCGGTGGCGGCCCGGACTCCAGTGCCTGGAAAGCGCTCTCGAAACGCGGCCGGGTCGTGTCCGTGATCAGTCCGATGACCGACTCCAGGACACCCAGGCGATTGCCAAAGTGATAGTGGGCGGCTGCGGAATTACGGGTCCCCGAGGCCGCGCTGATGGCGCGCAGGGAGACGCCTTCAAGCCCTTGTTCGGCATAGAGCTCGAGGGCGGTCAGGAGGATTTTCTGTCGGGTGGTTTCACCCTGATGCGCGCGTGCCATAGCCAGTCCGTGGAAACCGTCCGGTGTGAGTATAGTGCCGTTCAGTGCGGCCCCGGGCAATGATAAACTCGCCCGCTCATTGTCAGAGCTCAGGAGCGCAGTATGGCGGCACTCACTATCCGGGCGGGGCAACGGGCGCTGGATCGGATTCGCGAACGGGGGCTGTCCCCGTCCGATGTGCACGTGATTCCCGGAGCCGCCGGTGGTCCCAAGGCGCTGGGCATCACCGGACTGGATCAGGCCATCTTCGGGGAGTGGCTGCCACGTGCCCCGCAGGTGCGCTCGCTGATCGGCTCGTCCATCGGGAGCTGGCGGTTTGCGGCCTTGATGTCGGGCGATCCGGTGCGTCAGCTGGAGCGACTGGCGGAACTCTACACGGTCCAGAGTTTCGGCCCGAACGAGACGGCGGCCGAGGTGACCGAGAAGTCCATCCGGTTTCTGGAGACCCTGTTGGGTGAGGGCGCGCGGGACGTGCTGAACCATCCGGACTACCGGCTCAACATCCTGATTGTCCGCAGTCTGGGGCTGCTTGAGCGGGACACACCCCGTGGGCTGTCACTGGGTCTGATGACCACGGTGGGCGCCAACCTCGCCGGCCGGCGGTTCCTGCGCCCGTTGATGGAACGCGGCATTGTGCAGGATGAGCGCCTGGCACCGCCGACTGAGGAACTGACCGATTTCCGGACCCATCACATTCCACTGACCGAGGAGAACCTGCTGCCCTCGTTGCTGGCCTCCGCCTCCATTCCCATGGTCATGTCTGGCGTCTCGGGTATTCCCGGCGCGCCGGAGGGGCTTTACCGCGACGGCGGCCTGCTGGACTACCACCTGGACCTGCCCTGGCGCCAGCCGGGGATCGTGCTTTACCCGCATTTCACGGACCGGGTGGTACCCGGCTGGTTCGACAAGGCGCTGTCCTGGCGTAAACCCAACCCCGAGCATATGCAGGATGTGGTGCTGGTGGCACCGTCGGAGGAATACATCGACGCACTGCCGGACCGGAAGATCCCGGACCGGAAGGACTTCAAGCGCTACATGGGTGACGACGAGACACGACAGGCACACTGGCGCGAGGCCACGGCCGAGAGCCGCAAGCTGGGGGATGAGTTCCTGGACCTGGTGGATTCCGGGCGTATCCGGGACGTGGTCCAGCCGTTGTGATTGTTGGCGCCACGGAAAAACACAGAAAGCACGGAAAGCGCCCTGCGGGCGCGATAAAGACGACGTGTAGGTTGGGCTGACGAAGGAAGCCCAACAAATCACGCCGGGCCGGGCATCGGTTGCTGTGTTGGGCTTCCTTCGTCAGCCCAATCAATGTGTTGTTTTTTCGCGCCGGCAGGGCGCTTTCCGTGTTCGTCCGTGTTCTTCCGTGGCCAATTCATCAATCGTCCCCGCTAACAGCGCCGCCATGAGCACCATGGCCGCCGACACCCACAGGCAGGCCGTCAGCCCCCAGACCTGGAAGACCCAGCCGGACAGCACCGTGCCCAGCAGTCGACCGGCGGCGTTGGACATGTAGTAGAAACCCACGTCCAGTGACACGCCATCGCCGCGCGCAAAACGGACGATCAGGTAGCTGTGGAGCGAGGAATTGACGGCGAACAGCACCCCGAAGAGCAGCAGGCCGCCCACGATCACCAGCGTCGCGGGAACCGCTGTGCCGAGTCCCAGCGCGATGAGCGCCGGTAGGAAGGCCAGGGTGACGGCCCAGCCCAGCACCCGGGATCGGGCCGGCAGCCCGTCAGCCCCCTGCCCGGTCAGCCGGGGCGCGATGGTCTGGACGAACCCGTAGCCAATCACCCAGATGGCCATGAACCCGCCCACCTGCCAGAACGACCAGTTGAGTTCCGTATAAAGGAAGACCGGCAGGGCCACCACGAACCAGACGTCGCGGGCGGCGAACAGAAACAGTCTGGCCGCGGAGAGGCGGTTGATGGCCGGGCTCTTGGAGAGGATGTCGCGGAACTTGGGTTTGGACTGGCTGCGGCCCAGTTCGGCTTTCAGTAGCATCAGGCTGGACAACCACACCAGCAGCAGCGCCATGCCCATGCCCAGCACGGCGCCCCGGAAGCCAGCCAGCATCAGCAGGGCCCCGCCCAGGAAGAAACCCACGCCCTTGAGGGTGTTCTTCGAGCCGGTGAGGATCGCCACCCAGCGATAGAGACGGCCCTGCTCGCCGTCGGGAACCAACAGCTTGATGCCGCTCTTGGCGCTCATCTTGTTCAGGTCTTTGGCAATGCCCGAGAGCGCCTGGGCCGCCATCACCCAGGGCACGGTCAACCACACCGCGGGCACGGCCAGCATGCCGAGGGCGATGATCTGGAGAAAGAGCCCGACGTTCATGGTGCGGTTCAGCCCCATACGGGCGCCGAGCCAGCCGCCCACGAGATTGGTCACCACGCCGAAAAACTCGTAGAACAGGAACAGCATGGCAATGGCCAGCGGCGAGTAACCGAGCTGGTGGAAGTGCAGCACCACCAGCATCCGCAGGGCGCCATCGGTGAGCGTGAAGGCCCAGTAGTTGCCGGTGATGATGAAATACTGTTTCAGGAACGACGACATTCCGCGTTTTCCTCAATCCTTAACGTCGTTGGTCCGGGGTGTCATCCCGAGACGCTCCGCAGCAGGGATGCTGCGGTGCAGCGTACAGGGACGTATGTACAGCGAGTCTCGGGATGACACCCCGGATCGACGACTGGCACGGCATTGACCGTCTTCTTACGGAGCAGAGGCAATCAACCGGGTCAGATCGACGGTCCGGTTCGCGTAGCCCCATTCATTGTCATACCAGGCATAGACCTTCACCTGGGTGCCATTCACCACCAGCGTCGACAGCGCATCGACGATCGACGAGCGCGGGTCGGTGCGGTAGTCGATGGAGACCAGCGGGCGTTCCTCGTAGCCGAGAATCCCGGCCAGAGGCCCCTCCGCCGCCTCCCGGAGCAGCCGGTTGACAGTGTCCCGGTCAGTGGGCGTTTCCACCTCGAACACGCAGTCGGTCAGGGACGCATTGGTGAGCGGCACGCGGATGGCATGGCCGTCGATCCGGCCCTTCAACTCGGGGAAAATCTCCACGATCGCGGTCGCCGACCCGGTGGTCGTGGGGATCAGCGAACTGCCGCAGGAGCGGGCGCGGCGCAGGTCCTTGTGGGGTGCGTCCACAATGGTCTGTGTGTTGGTCAGGCTGTGTACGGTGGTGATCGACCCGTGTTTCAGCCCCAGCGATTCGTGCAGGACCTTCACAACCGGCGCCAGGCAGTTGGTGGTGCAGGAGGCGGCCGTGACGATCCGGTCGCGCTGCGGATCCAGTTCGTGATCGTTGACGCCCATGACGATATTTTTGGCCCCGCCATCCTTCACCGGTGCGGTCACGACGACATGCCCCACACCCTGATCGAGATAGGCCTGAAGCACATCACTGCGGGTCATGGCGCCACTGGCCTCGATGACCACATCGCAGCCGGACCAGTCGGTCTCGCCGATTGCCTGGTTGTGTGTCACCGGAATGCGATGGCCGTCGATGACCAGCGCGTCGCCGTCCACGCCGATCGCGCGGTCCCAGGTGCCATGAACGCTGTCGAACTGCAGCAGATGCGCCATTGTCTGCACATCAGCGCCGGGGTCGTTGATTGCCGCGAACGCCAGGTCCGGCTGATCGAAGCCCACGCGCAATGCCAGCCGTCCGATTCGTCCAAAACCATTGATGCCAATGTGCTTGGTGCTCATGACAGAACCTCCCTTGTGGATGGGGCCCACAACGAATGTGTCTCCCGTTCAGGCCCTCTTCCCATTATTGTGGACCGGAAACGCCCGCTTGTGCGTGGGGCAGCGACGGCTCGGCGCCGAACCAGTGTCGGGTCCGGTTCGCAATTGCCACCAGCGAGAGCATCACCGGCACTTCCACCAGAACCCCGACCACCGTGGCCAAGGCGGCACCCGAGGTCAGGCCGAAGAGGCTGATGGCCACCGCGACGGCCAGCTCGAAGAAATTGGAGGTGCCGATCAGGCTGGCGGGCGCGGCAATGTTGTGCGGCAAGCGCAGTCGTCGGGCGGCCAGATAGGCGATCACGAAAATGCCGTAGCTCTGTATTAACAGCGGAATGGCGATCAGCGCGATGGCCTGAGGTTGGGCCAGAATGCGATCCGCCTGCAGGCCGAACAACAGTGCCACTGTGCAGAGCAGGCCGATGATCGTGCCCGGCTTGCTGTGGGCCAGCCATTGATCGAGTCGTGCCCGGCCCTGTCGCAGGAGGTGCCGGCGGGTGAGGACACCGGCAACCAGCGGCAGGATCACGTAGAGCACAACGGAGAGCAGTAGTGTCTCCCAGGGCACGGTGATGTCGGAAAGGCCCAGCAGGAAGGCGGCGAGCGGGGCGAAGGCCACGATCATGATCACATCGTTGATGGACACCTGGACGAGGGTGTAGGCCGCATTCCCCTCTGTCAGCCGGCTCCATACGAACACCATGGCGGTGCAGGGGGCGACGCCCAGCAGGATCATGCCGGCAATGTATTCGTGAGCGGTGGCCGGATCGACGAGCTCGGCAAACACCACCCGGAAGAAGAGCCAGCCCAGCGCCGCCATGGTGAATGGCTTTACCAGCCAGTTGATGATCAGGGTCAGGACGAGGCCCCGGGGGCGCTGGCCAACGTGACGGATGGCGGTGAAATCGACCTGCACCATCACCGGGTAAATCATGGCCCAGATGAAGACTGCCACCACCAGATTCACGTGCGCGACGGTGGCGGAGGCGGTCCATTCGACCAGTCCGGGGAGGGCCTGCCCGACCAGCAGGCCGCCGGCCATGGCGAGGGCGACCCAGACACTGAGATAACGCTCGAACCGTCCCATATCAGCGGCATACCTCGCCGGTCGGGCGACCGGGCATGGTCGCGAGCCGCTGTTCGCGTTCGTCGAGGTGCTTCCCGTGCGCGTCGGCGGTGATTTTCAGCACCGACCGGAGCCAGCCGGGAATCATCGGGTGGAGCCGATAGTACACCCACTGCCCCCGACGTTCATCGATCAGCAGGCCCTGTTCCCGGAGCTGGCCGAGCTGGCGGCTGATACGGGGCTGTGACAGTTCAAGCGCGTGGGTGAATTCGCAGACGCAGAGTTCTTCGGTGCGCGTCAGCAGCAGCAAGATGTCGAGACGGGTCGACTCGCCGAGGGCTTTAAAGAGACGCTCCGGGGTGGGTTCGGAGACCGAATGGCTGGGCCGATTGTGGACCTGCACAAACAGCTCGATTCGTTCGCGGAGTTCTGTCAGCGTGAGGTTGAAACTCGCCTGACGGCCGGTTTCGACGGGATCAGGGAAGTCCCATGCGATGTGCTGGGCGTTGACCGGCAGCGACTTGCACTCCCGGGAGGCCCGATCGCACAGCGTGATGACGTAGTCCCAGGGCTGCTCCAGTGCTGCCTCCACGGGCTGGCTGCTCAGCTCTTGCGTCGACAGTCCGGCTTCTTCCAGGGCCCGCAGTGCCATGGGATGAGGCTCTGTGGGTTGGGTCCCGGCACTGGCGACCTCGAAACGATCGCCGGCCATGTCCCTGAGCACGGCCTCTGCCATCAGGGACCGGGCGCTGTTTGCGGTACACAGAAACAGAACGCGTTTCATGGCGATCTCCGGTGCATCTATGAGTCATGATATGCAGTTTATGATATATGCCAAAAAAGCAATATTCAAACAAAGGATTTGCTGTCATCTACACTGACCATGACGGATGTTGATTGCGGGAGGTTCAGGATGACGACCGAAGAGGTTCAGCCGGAGATGCCACGTAAGACACCCTGTGCGGTCGCTGTCGAGGCCGGTCAGCGCTATGTCTGGTGTGCGTGTGGTCGCAGCGAATCCCAGCCATTCTGCGACGGGTCCCATAAGGGCACGTCCTTCGCACCGGTGCCGTTCCAGGCGGAACGGACCGAATGGATCTGGTTCTGCGGCTGCAAGCGCACGGGCGATCCGCCGCTGTGCGACGGGACCCATAAGACGCTTTGATCAGTTCTGACGACGGGGAATGGCCAGCCCGTAGGTCAGCAGGAAGAGCAGGAACGCGGCCACGACAATGGATGGGCCGGCCGGGGAGTCCAGATTCCAGGACATGGACAGACCGCCGCCGACGGACAGCATGCCCGCCACCACGGCCAGACCCACCATCTGTTCCGGCGTTTTGGCCAGCCGCCGGGCCGTCGCCGCGGGAATGATCAGCAGGGCGGTGATCAGCAGGACGCCGACGATTTTCATCGCCACGGCAATGACCAGCGAGAACATCAGCATCAGGGCGAGTCGCAGGCGTTCGACCGGCAGCCCTTCCACCCTTGCCAGTTCCTCATGCACCGTGCTCATCAGCAGGCCACGCCAGAGCCAGGCCAGTAGCGCCAGAACAATGGCGGCACCGCCGTATATCCAGAGCAGGTCCTCACGGGTCATTGCCAGCAGGTCGCCGAACAGGTAGGCGGTCAGGTCGACACGCACATCGGGCATGAAGGCCAGTGTGATCAGGCCGATCGCCAACGCGCTGTGGGCGAGGATGCCCAGGAGCGTATCGGTGGCCAGCGACTGGATACGAGTCAGCCCCATGAGCACAATGGAGATAAGAATCGACACAACGGCAATGCTGAGGTTGAGCTGGATCTGGAACAGCGTTCCAAGGGCCACGCCCAGCAGAGCGGAATGGGAGAGCGTGGCCCCGAAATAGGCCATCCGGCGCCAGACCATAAAGCAGCCCAGAGGTCCTGCCACCAGCACGACCCCAAGGCCGCCGAGCAGCGCCCGCCAGAAGAAGTCATTCAGAATGGCATCAAACAGCATGGGAATCCGTTGGTGGCACCACGTCGCCATGGAGGTCGTGATCGTGGTTGTGGTGGTGGTGATAGACCGCAACAGAGCGGGCAACGTGCTGGCCGAACAACTCGACAAACGCTGGGTCGTGGGACACCTGCTCGGGATAGCCGCTGCAGCATATGTGCTGGTTCAGACAGATGACCCGGTCGGTGGCCGACATGACCAGATGGAGATCGTGGGAAATCATGATGACGCCGCAGTGGAGCCGGTCGCGAAGCTCGCGGATCAGCTCGTAAAGCGCGGCCTGGCCATTGACGTCGACACCCTGGGCAGGTTCGTCCAGCACCAGCAGGTCCGGCTCGCGCACCAGGGCCCGGGCGATCAGCAGGCGCTGGGTTTCACCGCCGGACAGGTGGTGCACGGTACTGTGGTAGAGATGCCCCACTGACGTCTGCTCCAGCGCCCGACGGCAGTCGGCTTCCGAGGCGCCGGTCAGAGCCATGAAGCGCTTGACGGTGAGCGGGAGCGTGGGCTGGAAATGGGTGTGCTGGGGGACGTAGCCGGTCGTCAGCCCGGGTTCCCGCGTGATGGTGCCGGCGGTCAGCCGATGGATGCCCAGTATGGCCTTGATCAGCGTGGTTTTGCCGGCGCCGTTGGGGCCGATGATGGTGATCACATCGCCCCGGCGGATGGTCAGGTTCACGCGATCAACGATCGCCTGCCCGCCCAGGTGGATGCTGGCATCGTCGAGCCGGACCAGTTCATCCGCCATCCGGCGCCTCCTGGCAGGCTGGGCAAAGGCCGGCAATTTCCAGTGTGCTCTCGCGCATGGCAAACCCCTGGGCCTGCGCAGCGCCACCGATCGCCTCGTCAATGGCCGGTTCCGACAGCTCCAGCACGTTCCGGCAGGTCTGGCAGATCAGGAAGCAGCCCGTGTGCCGGTCGCCCGGGTGGCTGCAGCCGATGAATGCGTTCAGTGACGCGATGCGGTGGACGAGTCCATGCTGCTGGAGAAAGTCGAGGGCCCGGTACACGGTCGGTGGTGCGGCGCTGTGGCCGTCCGTGGTGAGCGCGCCAAGCAGCTCGTAGGCACCCAGTGGCCGGTGGGACTGCCAGATCAGCTCCAGCACCCGTTCCCGGATTGGCGTCAGACGGGCGCCATGTTCCTGGCAACGTTCCCGGGCATCATTCAGGGCCCGGGCGACGCAGGCATCGTGGTTGTGGGGGCGGTAAGGGAGTGCTCTGGCAGACATGGCAGCACCGGTCACATCGTCGAATTTGCGACAGTATAACATCGCAATTCGACAATGGGCCCTATGTGGAAGGTCGTCCCGTCAGGCGAGTGGCGCCTGTCGGGCGAGTTCTTCCAGATGCTCCAGATTGGGGATCATAGCGGTCTGGCCTTCCACGTCGACGGCCATGAGATCCGCCGGGCCGGGTTCGAGATCGAGACGCTGGATCTGGTCCTCGCTCAGCCGGGTCTGGCTCGGAATACCCTGGGTCACCATGGCCAGGAAGGGGCGTTCACTGTGATGCGGGCCGATGGTGTTGAGCACGGCGATGCGGCCACGGCCGCTGCCGGGCGGCACCGCCGGACCTCCGTTGGCGGCGTCATAGGAGATGATCGGGAGTTTGAGCCCGCGCCAGTCCAGATAGCCGCTCAGCCATTCGGGGCCGGCATCGGCGGCTTCCGGCTGCGCATAGTCGACGATCTCGGCGATCGAGACGTTGGGCAGCAGCAGCTCCCGGTCATGAACGGGAATCAGGACGCAACCCAGCAGGTTTGCTTCTTCGGCCATGGTGCCTTACCTCACGCAGACGTTTGCGGTGGCCTGCCCCGCAGCAGGCAGGATTCCTCGATGGTCTGAACCAGCTGTCGTGCCAGCTCCCCAGGGGTGCCGGCAAACGACGCGCAGCCGGTAGCCGCCACCGAGTCCGGCATGGAACTGTTGCCGCAGCTGGCGCTTTCCTGCACCCAGATCCGGCTGCCAAAGGCGCGGAGCAGGGGTGCGGCGATGGCGCCGTCATTGCCCATCCCGGAAAACAGGATAGCGTGGCAGCGGGCGCCGTAGTAGTCGGCCATATTCAACAGTACCTGATCGATGGACGGGCCGTAAGGACCTGGCCAGTCATTGTCCTTCGGCTGTAGCCGGCCCTCGCGGTCGACCATCCACTCATTCTCCACCGGCATCAGGACCACATCCCCCGGATAGATCCGGTCACCCGGCTCCGGTGACTTCAGCGAGTAGTGGGCATGACGCCCCAAGACCCGTCCCAGTACATCGGTGAAGTGATCGTCGATGTGCTGGGCGTAGACAAAGCCCACCGGGAGATCCTCCGGGAGCTGGTCGAGAAACGCCTTGATGGCAGCCGGTCCCCCCAGAGAGGCGCCCAGCATCCAGACTTCCTCCGCCGGCTGGCTGCGATCCACAGACGGTATCCAGTGGGGGCGCTGCAGGCGCTGTGGCGCGGCACTTCCCTCCGGCTCATCCAATGCCTCGAGGCTGCCGGAGTCGTCCAGCTGTTCCAGTGGGCCGAGCTGTTTTTCGAGTTTGGCCAGTAGGCGGCGCTCCCAGCGGAAGTACTCGGTGGAACCGGAGTCCGGAGCCGGGTCGAGACCAAACAGGATGGGCGCGTCGGTCCGCTCCAGCAGGTAGTCGAACAGCGCCGGATGGTCGGCTTCGTCCTTCAGGCTCAGCAGCCAGAGAGCCGGCTCGGGCATGGTGGGCCAGCCCATGAGCCGCTCGCTGTCCCCGATGAAGGTGGTCGTCAGACCGAACTTCCCCGTGGCCTCCTGCAACCGCCCGCGTTGCAGCGGGCAGTCTGAGAGGATTGCCACTCCCTGGCGGTCTTTGCCGGTCATTCTCCGGGTCCGGTCAGCCGCTCGATGGTGTTGAGCAGCTCCGTTTCCTGGAACGGTTTGCCGAGGTACTCGTTGACCCCGATGCCCTCGGCCCGCTCCCGGTGTTTCTGACCGGTCCGGGAGGTGATCATGCAGATGGGCGTGTCGCTCAGCGCCTCGTCGTGGCGGATGAAGCTCGCCACTTCGAAGCCATCCATACGTGGCATTTCGATGTCCAGCAGCACGATGTCCGGGCGATGATCCTGGAGCTGGGCAACCGCATCCAGACCGTCTTTCGCCGTCATGACATCCATGCCGTTACGCTCCAGCAGACGCCCCGTGACCTTCCGGACCGTAACCGAGTCGTCCACCACCATGACCAGTGTCGGCTGGTCTTCGCGGGAATGACTCTCGAGCGTATCGGGGACGGCGGCAGCGCGCTGGCGCTCTGACAGAATGTCGGAACGGATCATGGCCGGTAGATCAAGAATCACGACCACGTTGCCGTCACCCAGCAGGGTCGCGCCGGACACGCCCCGGACCGAGGTAAACTGCGGCCCGAGGGATTTCACCACGATTTCGCGACTGCCCATGATGCTGTCGACCTGGAGTGCCATCGGCTGCTCGGCGCCACGCACCAGAATCACCGGCAGAGGCAATGCCTGGCCCTGGAGCTTGGGATGGTGATCACTGTGTAGCAGGCTGCCCAGGTACTGGAGCCGGTATTCCTGACCGGCGTACTCGTACAGGGGCGCGTTGGGCTTGTAATACTCCTCCAGCTCGTAGGTGCTGACCCGCACAATGCCTTCGATGGTGTTGAGCGGGATGGCGTAGTAGTCCTCGCCGGTGGAGACCATCAGCGCCCGGTTGACCGATACCGTGAATGGCAGCCGAACGGTGAAGGTGGTGCCCTTGCCGAGTGCCGAATCGATGTCGAGACTGCCGCCGAGCTGTTTGATCTCGCTGGCGACCACGTCCATGCCGACGCCACGGCCGGAAATCTGCGTCACCTTGGCGGCGGTCGAGAAGCCGGGCTGCAGGATGAACTGGAGGATTTCCCGGTCCGAGAGGTCTTCGTGATCCTCCATCAGGCCCTGCCGGACTGCTTTTTCGCGGACCTTGCGGCTGTCTATACCGCCGCCGTCGTCAATCAGGCGCAGGACCACCTCGCCGCCCTCGCGGGTCAGCGACAGGGTGATCTCACCGGTTTCGGGCTTGCCGGCGGTGCGGCGTTCGTCCGGTTCCTCAATGCCGTGGTCGACGGCGTTGCGCAGCATGTGTTCCAGCGGCGCGATCATGCGCTCGAGAATGCTGCGGTCCATCTCGCCTTCGGCGTTGCGGACGTCGAAGGTGACCTGTTTGTCCAGTTCGCCGGAGATCTGACGAACGATCCGGCGCAGGCGGGGCATCATGGATGAGAACGGAATCATCCGTGTCTTCATCAGCCCTTCCTGCAACTCGGTGTTGATCCGCGACTGCTGGACCAGCAGCGTCTCGCTGTCCCGTACCCGGTCGGACAGGGTTTCGCGCAGGTCCGCCAGGTCCGAGGTGGACTCGCTCAGTGCCCGGGACAGCTGCTGGATGGAGGAGTAGCGGTCCATCTCCAGCGGGTCGAAGTCCTCGGTGTAGTCCGGGCCATGTTCCTGCTCGGCGCGGAACAGGATCTGCGCCTCGGTCTCAATGTCCATCCGGCGCAGCTGCTCGCGAAGACGTTCGATGGTGGCGGCCATTTCGTCCAGCGTGTGCCCGAAATCGCTGGACTGCTGCTCGAGACGACTCCGGGTAATACTGGTTTCGCCGGCCAGGTTCACCAGATCGTCCAGCAGTGGCGCGGAGACGCGGACCGTTTCCTGCGACCGGCCCGCCTCCTGACGACGGTTCGCCGGCGCTTTCTGCTGATCTTTCGCTGTGGGTTTGGCGGCTTCCTGTTGCGGTGCGGCCTCCGGTGCCTGGTCCGTGGCCGGCGGTTCGCTGGCTTTCTCCGGCGCCGAGGCCGGCTCTGATGGCGCTTCCGCTTCCGCCGAATCCGGGGCGTGTGGCACGGTCACCGGACCGTCGCCCGCGGCTTCGTAACGCTGGCGGATCGTCTCCACCATGCCGGTAATGGCGTCGTGGTCGGCCGTGATCGCCTTCCAGGCCTCGGCGTCCGGCTCGTTGCCGCCCAGATCAATCAGGCGGGTCTCGAACGCGTGGGAGCGGTCACCCAGTTCGGTCAGCTGGGCCAATCGCGCGCCGCCTTTGAGCGTGTGCAGCGACCGCTGAATGTCCTGGTTCAGCTGACTGTTTTTCGGGTTCTGGCGCCACTCGGCCAGCCGGTTCTCCAGGTCGTCGAGAATCTCCCCGGCTTCCTCAAGGAAGATCTCCAGCACTTCGGCATCAACCGTCTCGGGCTGATCCACGGTACCCTCGTCGGTGGCGCCGGCCGATGCGTCGTCTGTAGCCCCTGCGGGGGGCTCCTCACCACCAAAGGCGGCCAGCAGCTCGGGGACCGGATCGGGCGTGCCGCCGTCTTCCAGGGCGGTGATCATCTGGTTGAAGTGCGACAGTGCCTGATCGCTGAGCGACAGCATTGTCGGACCGTCGGCCTGGCCGGCGACCAGGTCCTCGAGGCGGTCATGCCAGACTTCCGCCAGATCGGCGACGGCGTCCATGTCGGCCAGTCGGGCGCCGCCCTTGAGTGTGTGCAGTTCCTGCTGAAGGTCGGTGACGCCGGTCAGCCCCTCGGCATCCTCCCGCCACTGGTCGAGGCATTCACGGATGGCGTCGCGGATCTCCACCGCCTCGTCGAGGAAGATGCCGATCAGGTCTTCGTCGCGATCCGCGGGTTCGGGCTCGCCCGTGTCGGTCGGTGACGGCTCCGTCGCCGTGTCATCGGTCGGTTCCGGCGGGCTGTCGCTCTCGTCGGGTTCCGCCATGGGCTCTGGTTCTGGCGCTGGTGCTTCGGTGGCCGGGGATTCGCCCGTCATCCACGACTGCACCTGTGTCACCAACTCATGGGCTGGTGGGCAGTTTTGGGAGGCGGCGACCTGATCGACCATTTCCGCGAGCCGGTCATGGCAGGCGAACAGCAGATCGTGCAGGCGATCGTCGCCGGAGAGGCTGCCTTCGGAGACTTTTTCAAACAGGTCTTCCAGCACATGGGACAGATCGCTGATGGCATCCACGCCGGCCATACGGGCGCCGCCCTTGAGCGTGTGGACATCGCGCTGTAACTCGGCCGCAATGGCACGGTCGTCCGGGTTCTCGCTCCAGCTGTGCAGTGCGCTGCCGGTGCTGTTGATCAGGTCGTAGGCTTCTTCCAGGAAGATTTCCACCAGCTCGGGGTCGAGGTCCGTCAGCGCCCCTTCGCTGGTGGTTCCGGCTTCCGGCTCCGCTGAGGGCGTTTCGGTCGCGGCGGCGGATTCTTCAACGGCCTGGTCATCGTCGACCCGCGGCGGCTCAGGGATGTGTTCGTCCTTATCGGTGGTGGTGTCGCCGGTGTGTCCTGCTTCGCTGGCATCCGCGTCTGTTGTCGTGTCGTCCGCTTCACCATCGGTCTCGTCGGTTTCCGGAACCGGCGGCAAGTCGTCCTCGAAACTGCTGTCGATGGCGGCGAGGTCGGCCGAGAAGGCCGCGTCGGCATTCTGGTGGAGGCCGTCCAGCGAGTCTTTCAGCCGATCAAGCAGCTCTGTGTCCGGTCGGGGGGCCAGACCGGCGGCGACCTGATCCATGATGTTGATCAGGGATTCATGGCCGGCCCTGGCGACGTCAAAGAAATCATCGTCAGGCGTGATGTCACTGGACTGGATGGCGGCGTAGTTGCGATCCAGCAGATCGGCGAGCTCGGAAACCTCGGTCAGGCCCGCGACCTCGGCGCCACGCGCCAATTTGCGCAGCTCCGCGCCGAGTTGTTCCGGCGTATCGCGCCGCTCCGGCTCGCCGGACCAGTCCGCCAGGGCAGAGTCCGCATTCAGCAGGATATCCAGGCCCTCGCTCAGGAACAGCTGGATCAGTTGTGGGTCCGGGCGTGCCGCCGGCTCGCTTTCGGCACTGCTGGCCGATTCATCGGAAATGGCCTGTCCGGCCCGTTCGTCCAGTTTGGCGAGAAAATCATCCGTGCCGGGTAGCGTGGCTTGCGGGCTGTCGTGTAATTGGGCCAGTCCCTTTTCCACGAACCTGCTGGCGCGCTCGAGCAGCTCCAGGATATCCGTGTCGGCGCGATGGCTTTCGGCGCGCTCATGCTTGATGAACTTCTCGAGCGGGGTAATCACCCGGGCGATGGGCTGTATGCCCGCTGTGTTGGCCGATCCCTTCAGGGTGTGCAGCGCCCGGGACAGGTCGTCGTTGTAGGCGGCGCTGTCCTGCCCGCGGACCCGCTCCAGAAATTCGTTCAGGGTCTCCAGATGGGTCTGGGCTTCGCTCTCGAAGATCTCGAGCAGGACCGGATCGACCTCATCCGCCTCGTCTTCCTCCGCCGGCGCAGGCCCGGTCTCGGGGCCGGCCGGTGTCGTATCGGAAGCCGGCGTGAGGTCTTCCGGCATGGGCTCGGACTCGGGAATTTCCCCGGCGGCCAGCGTGTTGGCGCGATTCTCGTATGGGGTCGTGTCAACCGACGCGGAGCGCTGGTGTTTGAAGTCCTCAACCAGGTCGGGGATCACTCCCACAACATCCTGCAGCAGGCTGGCCACGTCATCGTTCATGAAAATGGTGCCGTCGATGACCCGGTTGAGCATGTTCTCGATGGACCACGCCAACTCGCCGATGACGTTGGCTTCCACCATGCGGCCACTGCCCTTGAGGGTGTGGAACGCCCGGCGGACTTCGGTGAGGGCTGTGCGGTCCTCGTACTGATTCATCAGTGACGGCAGGTATTCCCGGATGGCTTCGAGAACCTCGTCCGCCTCCTCGATGAAGATCTCCAGAATCTCGTCATCGATCAGGTCGTCGTCTCCGGCGTCTGCCCCGGGCGACTGATCCTCAGCGGTGCCCTCCTGCACAGCGGGCGTGTCGTCTGGCTCCTCGACCGCTTCGGCTTCCGACGTCGGGTCGATCTCGGAGACGGTCGTTTCAGTGACTTCCGGTTCTGGCTCACTGTCGTCCGGGCCTTCGGCGCTCTCATCCGTGACCCGGGTGGTCGCCAGGGCATCCGCCTGTTCCATTAGCGGTGTTATGCCCTCGGGGCGCCGACCGTCCCGGAAGGCATCGATCAGATCCGGAACCCGGTTGATGACGGTGTCGATCAGTTCGAACACCTCGTCCGTGAGAGCGACTGAGCGGTCAATAACCCGGTTCAGCAGGTTCTCGACGGACCAGGCCAACTCGCCAATGTCGCTGGCACCCACGAGACGGCCACTGCCTTTGAGTGTATGGAAGGCTCGGCGGACTTCGGTCAGCGCCTCACGATCGTCCTGGTCCTGGCGAAGCCGGGGGTAGAACTCACGAATGGTTTCCAGAACTTCGCCGGCCTCCTCGATAAAGATCTCCAGGATCTCATCGTCCACTAGGTCGGCATCGCCGCCAGTCGTCTCCGGTTCTGGCTGAGGGGCCTCCTCCAGCTCGGGAACCGGCGCCGATGCGTCTTCCTGCCAGGTGGGTTCTTCACCCGCCGGGAAGCCGAGAGTCACCAGGCTGTCGCGGGCAACGTCGAGAATTGCAGTGTTCTCGCCAATGCCCTCGGCGAGGCGTTCGAGATAGTACTCAATGCTCGTGAACAGATCGGCCAGCGTGTCGAGCTGGCGCCAGTCCGGGACGCGCTGGCCTTCGAGAAGCACGTCGGTCACATAGCGCTGGGCCGACCCGAGAATGTCGCTGGTTTCCTCCAGCGGAATCAGGTCCAGCCCGCCACGGATGCTGTGCAGCAGACCGGGGACGTGGTTGATCTCCCGGACGTCCCACTGAGAGGCGATGAAATTGACGATCGCTGTCTTGACCTGCTCCAGCGAATTGCGGGCCTCGCGGAGCAATGCGCTGTTGGCCTCGCCCAGCTCGTAGCGACTGTAACGGGTCGTGCTGTCCGCCCCATCGTCGTGCTGGGAGTCGGTGTAGTCGTCGTCGAGACCGGCGAGTGTGGACTCGATGTAAAGCAGGGCCCCGGCAATGTCCATCAGGGTGCCGTCATCGGCGTCTCTTCGGCCAGAGGTCAGCTCCGAAATCAGTTCAATCTGCTCGTTGATCACCCGTGCGGGAATGTACAGGTTGAGAACGTTCAGGGTGTTGGCCACCTGCTCCAGCCCGGGCTGAAGCTCCTCCAGTTCACTGGCGTCGCGGTCCGTGGCGCGGACGAACAGGTCCAGTTGGTCCTTGAGGCGGGCCAGTTCCTCGTTGAGGGCATCCACGACCGAGTGAATCGCCTGTCTTCCCGGGCCCGAGGTCCGACTGCGGGCGTCGGCTACCTGTTCGTCCGACGGCAGGGCCTCGTCCAGGCGGTATCGCTGGCGCAGGTCCTGGATCGGTTCCGAATCCAGATCGTTAGCCCGGGCCACGTAGTAGAGCAGGTGCTTGAGCAGGGTTTCCGGTACCGGCTGCTGGAGAATATCGACGGCTTCATCAAGCAGCCGACGGATTTCCGCATCCAGTTGCCGCAGCAGTTGTTTGACCGCTGAGTTGACCGGATTATGACGCCCGCGCAAGGTTTCCACGAAGCCGGCCGCTGCCCGCCAGAGCTCTTCCCGGGGCGTGCGATGGCTAAGCCGGATCAGTCGATCGAGAACCTTCTGCAGGTAATCAAAATGGGAATCCAGGTCGGTTTCGCGGACCACGCCGGCCAGGGCGAACTGGAACATCTGGCGCAGTTTGCGCACATGGCCGCTGACCTTTTCGTCCTGAAGCCGGGCGGATGCCCCGGCGGGGGCATCAATCCGGGCTGGTGTGAGATCCGGCGTAAACAGGGCATTATCCGACAGCAGTGACTCGCCACGGGCGGCACGCAGGTCGTTGAGCAGCGGCAGCAACACCATTGGAAAGTCATCGCGACTGCTGCCCAGATGTTCGAGATATTGCGGTAGTTGCAGGATGGCCTGCATCAGCACATCGACGGCTTCGTCCTGTGTGGTCACCGTGTGATTGAGGATGGCCTGCGCCAGTCGCTCCATCTCATCAGTGAGCAGGGCTGCCCCGGAGAGCTCCACCATCTTCAGCGTGCCGTGTACCTGATGCAGGTGATTCAGGCAGAAGCGCAGACGGGCGGTGTCCTCCCGGTTTTCGACAAACGCCTCCAGAGCCTTCTGGCCCTGGTTGAGCGTGTCCTGTATCTCGTCCCGAACCCAGTCCAGGGCGATGCTGTCATGGTGGTTGGCCATAACGACTCCGGTTACTCTCCGTCCGTCTGGCGGCGAATCCACGCCAGAACATTATCCGATGGCACGCGCTGCAGTGAGGGGTGTTGCCAATCGTCGAGCTCCCCCTGACCGAGAACCAGCAGCCCGCCCGGAGCCAGGCATTCCGTCAGCCGCTTCACGATTTCCCGGCGCCGCCAGCGGCGGAAATAGATCAACAGGTTCTGGCAGAAAATGATATTCATGCCATGCATCGGCGCATTCTTGAGGTCCAGCACATTGAGCCGCGTGAAGCAGACCCGCTGCCGGACGCTCGGAATGACCTGCCACTGGTCTGCACCGGCCGGCTGGAAATACCGTGACCGCATTGCCTCGTCCATACCGGCGAGTTTGCGGGCGCCGTACAGGCCATCGCGCGCCTTCTGGATCGCCGGCTTACTGATGTCCGAACCGGTGATGCCGAATAGTGGCGGCAGTGCCAGCTGTTCCATGCATTGATCCAGCAGCATGGCGAGCGTGTACGGCTCCTCGCCGGTGGAACAGCCCACACTCCAGGCTTCCAGCGGGCGATGCCGGAGCAGATCCCTTGGCCGGGTCATGACGTAGTCGGAAACCAGGCGAAAGGCTTCCCCGTCCCGGAAAAAGCGTGTCTCCTGGACCGTCAGACGGTCGACGAGAGTGGTCCACTCGACAATGGCGCCGGGACCGGAGACCACCTTTTCATAATACGCCTGATAGCTCTCGCAACCGATCTCCCGCATCCGGATGCCCAGATTGGTCTGCAGGAAGGAGCGGCGCTCCGGGCTCAGTGTCATGCCGGTCCGCTCTTCCAGCAGCGTCTGCCACTGCCGGAACTGGTCGTCGTCCATTTCCGGCAGTGGGCGCAGCGTCCAGATTCCCGGGTGCATGGGTTGTCGCGCCTCAGCCATGGCCATCAGTCAGTGCAACACCTGTCCGACGTTGATCAGTTGACGACCGGGACGTTGTTGTCGTCCTCGTCGTCGTCTCCGTCCGGGGTCTCCCCGGACGCCTCTTGTGCCTCTTCGTCCGGCAGGTCCCCTTCAGGCAGCGTGAAGCCGGCCACGGAGGACCGCAGCTCGCCGGCCATTTCCGCCAGGTTGCCGATGGATTTGGCCGTGGCGTTGGTGCCGGAGGAGGTCTGTGAGGTGATCTCCTGGATGACGTTCATGGTGTTGGAAATGTGCGCCGCGGAAGACGCCTGCTGACGGGCCGCGTTGGAGATGTTCTGGATCAGCTCCGCCAGACTGGTGGAAACGTTCTCGATCTCCTCCAGGGCGACACCGGCGTCCTGAGCCAGGCGGGCGCCACGTACCACCTCGGAGGTGGTGTGTTCCATCGAGATGACGGCTTCGTTGGTGTCCGACTGGATCGTCTTGACCAGTGCTTCGATCTGTTTGGTCGCAGCAGAGGAGCGTTCCGCCAGGCGCTGGACCTCGTCGGCAACCACCGCGAAACCGCGGCCGGCATCGCCCGCCATGCTTGCCTGGATCGCCGCGTTCAGCGACAGGATGTTGGTCTGGTCGGCGATGTCGTTGATCAGCGAGACGATGTCGCCGATTTCCTGGGAGGATTCGCCCAGTCGCTTGATCCGCTTGGAGGTTTCCTGGATCTGCTCGCGGATGTTGTCCATGCCCTTGATGGTGTTCTGCACCACCTCGGCGCCTTTCTTCGCGATCGATACCGATCGTTCCGCAACCGCCGAGGATTCGGACGCGTTGGACGACACCTGGTCGATCGAGACGGCCATCTCGTTTACGGCCGCTGAGGCACCAGCGATTTCCTGGGCCTGGTGCTCGGAGGCGTCGGCCAGGTGCATGGCCGTGGACTGGGTTTCCTGAGCCGCTGAGGACACCCGGACGGCGGTGCCACGAATGGCCTGGACCAGACCGCGCATCTGGTCGATGGCGTAGTTGATCGAGTCGGCGATGGCGCCGGTGAAGTCCTCGGTGACCGTGGCCTCGGTGGTCAGGTCACCATCGGCGAGGTCGGCCAGCTCGTCCAGCAGTCGCAGGATCGCGTTCTGGTTCTGTTCGTTCTGCTCCTGTGTCGTGGCCAGGCGTTCCTGGGAGGCGCGATAGAGGGCGACACCAATCAGGACGGCCACGCCAATCAGGGCGGCGAGGATGATGTAGGCCAGCGTCGGGCCGATGAAACGGGACTCGGCCTGACTCCGGAACGCGTCCGCCAGATTGGACGTCTCTGACAGCAGGGACTGGGAAGTCTGGAAGATCTGGTTGGCGGCGCGACGTACAGTGAACAGGTCGGGAGAAGCCTGCAGGATGGCGTCGACGTTTTCAGAGACAAACTGGAACTGCTCCGCAACCGCCTCGAGACCGTAGATGGCGTCTTCATCCCGGACCTGCGAGATGCCGGAGGCCGGACTGCCGCTGAGCTGGCCTTCGAGCACCTGCCCGAAACGGGCGGCGTCCCGGCCAAACTGGTCGGCCGCGGTTACGGCGTCTTCGTCACCGGAGAGGATGTTGTTCACCGATCGTGCGATCCGTTCGGCCAGCAGTGACTGTTCCTGTGCCAGTGCCACCTGTGAGGCCGGAGCGTCGTTCTCCAGCAGGATCTGTACGATGTTGTCGTACTCGACCTGAAGCTGGGGGATCGTTTCGTTCAGTGTCCGGGCGACCTCGTGCAGGCTGAGCACCGCCTCGCGGTTCGCAACGATGGTGTCGGCCCGGTTCCGGACCTGGGTCCAGAGTGCCTGTACCCCACTGCCGGCGGCCAGTTCACTGGGCGGGAGGCCGGTTTCCGTGTTGCCTTCGGTCAGATATCCCCAGAGCCGGGCAAATTCGTCCCGGGAGCGGTTGAGCTGCTCGAATGCTTCGGCGGTTCCACCAGCGGCTTCCGAGGCGTTCTTGGCGATCTCCTGGGACAGAACCCGCAGCTCACTGGCGTGCGCGATGTAGGCCTGGTCGTTCTGGCTGTCCCGGTTGATCACGAACAGCACGGCCACCAGGAGGATGGTGAGTATAATCAGCGCACCGATCAGGCTGGCAACAAGCTTGTTGGCCCCCTGTCCGGCGCTGAACTTTCCAGCTCTATTCTTCATTTTCTGGCTCCCGGCCCTCTATCGTTGGCAAGTGAATCCCTTGTCAGTGTGATGGTTGGACGGACGGGCCTGCCGTCCCGTCCGCCCGTGTTCGTCGGGCACTGCCGCGATGGCCGCGCCCGTGATGACCGCCCTGCTGGGGATGCGGCAACCGCCGTTACCACTGGGCGACATCCAGAAACTGCTCGTCCTCGACCAGGCGAAACGTGGAGAACACGTTCCAGATTTCCTCGTTACGCCGGTAACCGCCCTGAAGAAACGGCTTGACCCGTTCCGGAAGGTGGGCGGGATTGTCCACTTCATTCTCGACGGCGAAGTACTGCATCCCGGACACCCCGTCCACGACCAGTCCACTGAACACGTCACCGTGCTCGACGATCAGGACTCGACGGTTCCGGCTGGCGCGTGCCTGTCGGGGCAGCTCCAGAAACTGGGACAGGTCGATCATCGGGAGCAGTCGGCCGCGCACGTTGGCGGCGCCCATCATGAAGCTGCGGACGCCGGGAATGTGGGTATAACGGGGCAGGTGAAGGATTTCCACGACTTCGCCCATGGGGGCAACATATCGCTCGCCAGCCAGCTCAAAACCGATGCCGTTCCACAGCTCCACGGCCTCCTGCTGGGCCGGCAGGCCCTCGGCCAGCGATCGGCTGCGTTTGGCGATGTCCGTCAGAACGGCAAAAGGGGCTGCCTTGGCAGACATGGTCACTCCGCGCCGGGAAATCAGGAAATAAGGCTGTCAATCGTCTTGACGAGTTCGTCCTCGTTGACGGGCTTCACCAAATAGCCCTTGGCGCCCTGACGGGTGCCCCAGACCCGGTCGGTTTCCTGGTCCTTGGTGGTGACAATCACGACCGGGATAGAGGCCGTGTCCGGTGAACGGGTCAACTGACGAGTGGCCTGGAAACCATTCAGGCCAGGCATGACGACGTCCATCAGTACGAGATCGGGGGTTTCCGCCCGCGCCTTGGCCACGCCGTCGGCGCCGTTGTCCGCCGAAATCACATCGTGCTGGTGCTTTTCCAGCATGCTGGAAATCTTCTGTACTTCGGTGGGAGAGTCGTCGACTATCAGGATACGGGCCATGAGTTCCTCAATGCGTCTTTGCGTCGGTCTGGATTACTGTTCCGCTGTGGGAACATATTGACGGATGGTGTTCAGCAGCTCGTCCTTGCTGAAGGGTTTGGTCAGGTATTGATCGGACCCGACGATGCGCCCCTTGGCCTTGTCAAAGAGACCATCCTTGCTGGATAGCATGATGACCGGTGTTTTCTGGAACGCAGAGTTGTTCTTGATCAGAGCGCAGGTCTGGTAGCCGTCGAGCCGCGGCATCATGATGTCCACGAAGACGATGTCGGGCTGGGAATCCGCAATCTTCGCCAATGCGTCGAACCCGTCGGTTGCGGTGATGACTTCACAGCCAACCTTCTTGAGCAGGGTTTCGGCGGTGCGACGAATCGTCTTGCTGTCGTCGATCACCATGATCTTCAGGTTTTCGAAGTTGTCATCCATTGTCCAACAGCCTTGCGCTCTTCGGAATGTTGTTATCTGTGGCCGGGGGGTTGCTGTCGCGCCCCGTGAGGCGTCCGGCCCCGTCCGGGGGTTTGAGCGGACGTTTTAACACACATCGTCGGGCCATTCTACGAAGCCACATTGTTATAAAGTATAGGCCCGCCGGAAAAAAGCGTCAGTTTGTGACGGAATGTACCAGGCCGCGTGTTGAGCAGCGTCTGCGCACGCTTTTCGTTACAATGACGCCCTCAGCAGGGAAGGATAGCACTAATTTCAGGCAGCGCATTGCTGACCCGTTCCGGTTTTTAACCGAAATTTCAGAAGGGCACGTTCACTATGACCGTCAGACTCGGGGTCATCATGGACCCCATTGAGGCCATTACCTACAAGAAAGACACCTCGCTCGCCATGCTGTGGGCGGCCCAGCAGCGGGGCTGGGAACTGGTCTACATGGAGCTGCCGGACCTTTACCTCAATGGGGGGGAGGCGCGGGCCCGGACCCGGTCGCTGACGGTCCGCATGGACCCGTCGGACTGGTACATGATGGGGGAGTCCCGCGATGAGGCGCTGGGAGATCTGGATGTCATCCTGATGCGCAAAGACCCGCCGGTGGACCGTGAGTTCATAATGGCGACTTACATCCTGGATGCCGCCGCCGACGCGGGTGCGCTGGTGGTGAACCCGCCCGCGGCCCTGCGGGACTGTAACGAGAAGTTGTTTGCGGCCCGCTTCACCGATTGCACACCGCCGTTGATCGTGACCCGTTCGGCAGAGCGCCTCCGGGCGTTCTACGCCGAGCATGAGGACGTCATCATGAAACCGGTGGACGGCATGGGCGGCCGGTCGATCTTCCGGGTGCGTCCGGGGGATGACAACCTCGGTGTGATCATCGAGACCCTGACCCAGGATGGCGCCCATCAGGCGATGGCCCAGAAGTACCTGCCGGAGATCCGGGAGGGTGACAAGCGCATTCTGCTGATCGATGGTGAGCCGCTGCCTTATGCGCTGGCGCGGATTCCTTCTGCAGGCGATAATCGCGGCAACCTGGCCGCCGGGGGTCGTGGTGAAGGGCGGCCCCTGACCGATCGCGACCGGGCGATTTGCGAGCGGATCGCGCCGACGCTGCGTGAGAAAGGACTGATATTTGTCGGTATTGACGTCATTGGCGACTACCTGACCGAGATCAATGTCACCAGCCCGACCTGCGTGCGCGAACTGGATCGCATCTACGAGTCGGACATCTCGGCACAATTGCTGGATGCTATTGAGAAACGGCTTTAATCAGACACGGTGACACCCATGGCGGTCCAGGTCAGTGAATTCGACCGGCTTACATTCACGCTGTTCGTTGCGGTGGCGCTGCACGGCATTCTGGTGCTGGGCGTGACCTTTGCGCCGCAGGAGCCTGAGCCGCAGGCCCAGACCATGGACATTACGCTGTCCCGTTTCGACGATAAAAAGGCGCCGGACGAGGCGGACTTTCTGGCCGCGACGAATCAACAGGGCAGCGGCACCCAAAAGGAAAAGCGACAGGTCACCACCACGCGCAAGGCACCGGTGCGGGATGCCCAGGTCAAACCGGTGACGCCGCCTCAGCCCCAGTCCACGCCAGAGCAGCAGGACACGGACCGACAGCAGGTCACCACGACCGCCGACAGCGAGCGCGAACGGTCGACCGAAACGGCCGAGGAATCCCGGAAAAAGACGCAAGAGCCGGCGAAGAAAAAGAGCCTGATGCAGCGCAGTCTGGAGATTGCGAGCCTTGAGGCGAAGCTGGACAGGCAGCGCCGGGCTTACGCGCGCCGCCCCCGGATCCTGCGCGTGACCGCGGCCTCCACGCTCAGTTCGGACAATGCGTGGTATGTCCAGAACTGGGTCAGCCGGGTCACGCGGGTGGGCAACCTCAACTACCCGGCCGAAGCCCGCCGGGCCGGCATCTATGGCTCGCTGCGGATGGTGGTTGTGGTGCGCCGGGATGGCAGCCTGGAGGATGTGGAAATCCTGGAGTCGTCCGGCAGTCGCGTGCTCGACGACGCCGCCATCCGGATCGTACGCATGGCAGCGCCGTTCCAGTCCTTTACGCCAGAGATGAAAGGGCGTATCGACCAGTTAGAGATCATCCGAACTTGGTCCTTCCAGCAACGGGGGCTGACCTCGGGGCAGGGCTGATATGGCGCTTGCCAAACTCGGCGAGGGAGCGAATACTGGCTGCATGACTCAGACGGACGATTCTCTTCGTGATCATTTCCTGGTGGCGTCGCCCTATCTTGAGGATGCGGGGTTTCACGGTGCCGTGGTGTATCTGTGCGAGCACAGCGCCGAAGGCGCCATGGGCATCGTGGTCAATCAGCCGCTGGAAATCACCGTCGGGGAAGTGCTGGATCAGCTCGACATCCGCCGCGAACGGCCGGATCAGCCGGTTTATGCCGGAGGGCCGGTGCAGACCGAGCGCGGCTTCGTCCTGCACCGCACCGGCGGGGACTGGCACGGCACCATACCGGTTTCGGACCGGATCTCCCTGACGGTGTCCCGGGACGTACTGGAGGCCATCGGCCGGGGCGACGGGCCGCGCCAGTATCTGATGGCGCTCGGCTATTCGGGCTGGGGCGAGGGCCAGCTTGAAGAGGAGCTGGCGAGCAACAGCTGGCTGGTTACGCCGGCCGACGATGACCTGTTGTTTCGAACACCCGACGAGTCCCGCTATGCCGGGGTCCTGCGGGCGATGGGCATCGACCTCAATCAGCTCACCAACACCGTTGGCCATGCCTGAATTCCAGCATCAGCGTGCGCTTGGTTTCGATTTTGGTGATCGCCGGATTGGGGTGGCGTCGGGCCAGACCCTGTCCGGCACCGCCGGACCCCTCACCATGTTGCCTGCCCGCGATGGCATTCCCGACTGGTCCCGGATTGAAGCCCTCATCAGTGAGTGGCAGCCGGATGTCCTGGTGGTTGGTCTGCCGTTGAACATGGATGGCAGTGAAAGCGAGATGTCCCGCCGCGCCCGCAAGTTCGGGCGCCGCCTGGAGGCCTGGTATGGTCGGCCTGTGGTGATGGTGGATGAGCGTCTGACCAGCTATGAGGCCAAGGGGCAGGTCATGGCGGAGGGTGGCTCGCAGGATTTTGGTCGCGACGGGGTGGATGACCGTGCGGCGGTATTGATTCTGCAGACGTGGCTGACCGGGGGCTGATCCCGTCAGGCCTCCGGGTCGTGCTAGACTAGTGTCCCGTCGGGCTAATTCCTTAACCTACTGAGCTTCTGAAACACCGAATAGCGTCGTTGTGCTGTCTCGATTTGGAACCACCAAACCTTCACCAGCACGCCTAGCTCTTCGGTGTTTCAGAAGCTCCCGAAGGGCTTGCCTCTGAGGGCTCTGAGCCTGTGTTGCCAGTCTTTGATGTGGAACCACCACACCTGCAGACTGGCGCCTTGGTCAGAGCCCTCAGAGGCAAGCAGTCGATTAAGGAATTAGCCCGACGGGACACTAGCGGGCCGTTACCGGCGGGAGATCGCAATGACCTCACTGTTACCCATGGATGAGCTGCTGGCGAATCTGGAAGACGGCGTTCGACGCCAGTACCAGCAGCTGGACAACCCGGCCCTGGTGGGCATCCGCACCGGCGGGGTCTGGCTCGCCAATCGACTCCATGAACGTCTCGGACTGAGCGAGCCCATCGGCGAGCTGGACATTTCCTTTTATCGTGATGACTTCTCCCGGCTGGGCCTCAACCCCCGGGTCCGGCCCTCGTCTCTGCCGTTTGAGACGCAAGGCCGCAACATAGTGCTGGTGGACGACGTCATCATGAGTGGTCGTACGATTCGGGCTGCCATGAATGAACTGTTTGATTATGGGCGCCCCGCGCGCATCGTCCTCGCTACGCTGCTGGATCTCGGTGCCCGGGAGCTGCCGGTGCAGCCGGACATTGCCGGTCAGTCGCTGACGCTGCCACGGGACAAGCGCCTCAAACTGCGAGGCCCCGACCCGCTCCGGGTTGAGGCGGTAACCCTGTCGGACGCACGTGGCGGGGAGAGCGATCAATGAGCGTTGTCGAAGATCCGGCCCGATCCATCCAGTTGACGGACGACGGCGATCTGCGCCATTTCCTGACCCTTGATGGTCTCGACCGGACCATGCTCACGCGCATCCTCGATACCGCCGATTCGTTCATCGAAGTGGGCGCGCGCCGGATCAAGAATGTACCGCTGTTGCGCGGGAGCACCGTGGTCAATCTGTTCTTCGAGTCCAGCACGCGCACACGCAGTACCTTCGAGCTGGCCGCCAAGCGGTTGTCCGCCGATGTTCTCAATCTGGACATCGGCACCTCGGCGACCGCCAAGGGGGAATCGCTCTCCGACACGCTTCTCAACCTCGAAGCCATGGCCAGCGATATGTTCGTGGTGCGTCACTCCCGCAGCGGCGCGGCCCATTTCATTGCCAGTCAGGTCACTCCCGGTGTTGCGATCATCAACGCCGGGGATGGTCGTCACTCGCACCCGACCCAGGCGATGCTGGACATGCTCACCATCCGTCAGCACAAGGGCGGCTTTGAGGGACTGAAGGTGGCCATCGTGGGCGATATCCTGCACAGCCGGGTGGCGCGGGCCCAGATCCGGGCGCTGAATACGCTGGGGGTCGAAGAGGTGCGGGTCATTGCACCGGACACTCTGCTGCCGACAGACGTGGAGTCGCTGGGCTGCCGGGTGGACGACAGCATGCAGTCCGGACTGGCGGATGTGGATGTGATCATCATGCTGCGCCTGCAACGTGAACGCATGGAGGGGGCATTGCTGCCCAGCGAACGGGAGTTCTACCGGGTCTACGGCCTGAGCAACGAGAAACTGGCCTGGGCCCATCCAGAGGCGATCGTGATGCACCCGGGGCCGATCAATCGCGGGGTGGAAATCGAATCGGCCGTGGCGGACGGGCCGCAATCGGTCATTCTCGATCAGGTCACCAACGGCATCGCCATCCGCATGGCGGTCATGTCGATGGCCATGGGCGGGCAGCGGGCAACAGCCTGGAACCGGACCGGGGAGGGCTCGTCATGAGTTTGACCTGGGCACGGAACCCGGAGCGGGTGCGGATTGAAGGGGCCACGCTGGTGGACCCGGCCTCGGGGCAGCAAACGGACCGGTCGGTTCTGATTGACCGTGGACGGGTCGCGGCGCTCGGCGCGCCCGCGGATGAGTCGCCGGTCGATCGGGTGGTGTCCGGGCATGGCTGTCTGCTGACGCCGGGCCTGACGGATCTGTACGCCAGCCTCCGGGAGCCGGGTGACGGCCAGAAAGGGAGCATGGCGAGCGAAGCCCGGGCCGCCGCCCGGGGCGGTTTTACCACCGTGTGCACCGCGCCGGATTCCTCGCCGGTCAACGACTCGGGGGCGATTACGAGTCTGATCCGGGATCTGGCCGCCCGCCATTCACCGATTCAGGTGCTGCCCCTGGGTGCCGCCACCCGGGAGCTGGCGGGGGAACGCCTCAGCGACATGGTTGGGTTGACGGGCAGCGGGTGTGTGGCGCTGTCCAATGGGGGTGAGCCGTTGGCCAACGCCCGGGTCCTGCGACGCTGCATGGCGTACGCCCGCACGTTTGGCATCACGTTGATGCTGCAGCCGGAGAACGCAACGCTGGCCGCTGGCGGCTTTGCCCACGATGGCCGGATCACGGCCAGGCTGGGCCTGGTCGGCGTGCCGGAGGTGGCCGAGACGGCGGCGGTGGCCGAGATGGTGCTGCTGGCGGAGGAAACCGGCGTGCGTCTGCATCTGTCGCAGCTGTCGACAGCCCGGGGTGTGGCCATGCTGCGGGAGGCCCGTGACCGGGGCCTGGCGGTTACCGGCGACGTCGCGATTCATCATCTGTGTTTCACGGAAGAGGCGCTGGGTGGCTTCGACAGCCGCTTTCACCTGCGTCCGCCGTTGCGCTCGGAACGGGATCGTCAGGCCCTGCTCGCGGGCGTCAACGACGGCACCCTGAGTGCCATCGTCAGCCAGCACCAGCCGCACGATGATGCCGCCAAGCGGGCGCCTTTGGCCGAGACGGCGCCGGGACTGTCCACCATTGAGAGTGTGCTGTCGCTCGGACTTGAGCGTGTCGCTGCCGGCGAGCTGGAGCAGTCTGCGTTGATCCGCGCGCTCACAGTGGGGCCGGCGGCCGTGCTGGACCTGCCGGAGCCCGCCCTTGTAGAAGGCGCTCATGCCGACCTGTGTCTGTTCGATCCCGCTGCTGAATGGCATCCCTCGGCGGACACGCTGATGTCGACGGGCAAGAACGCGCCGGTGATGGATCGGTCGCTGCCGGGTGTGGTCCATCAGACGTGGTGTGGCGGGCATCCCGTCCACAGCACCGGCGACAATGCCGGGAATGGATCAGGACTTACCTGAAGGAGTCTGGGCGATAGAAAGTCGCACCGCTTCGACCGCCCCACTGCGGTCCCTTTTGAGCACTCATTGTTGTTATATAAAACCACTATGCGCCTCAAATGACCGTTAAAATGGCCTCTCAGTGGAACGATTTCCACCGCGCAGACTCCTAAAGCGCGAACTTCCTCACAATATCGAAAAATCCCCCGCTGGACCGGCCGGCGGCCGGTCCCGGTCCTCTGCTGCCTGTGCCATCATCAGGCCCTTTCATGGCATCACTGCCCAGAGGAATGGGCACTTCTGCCAACGCCAAACCGGGATGAAGTTCCTAGGGTGGTGTGGCAATCAATAAAAACAACAGGAGATCGCACGAATGAAAGCTTCCCTCACTCGCCGGGCGTTGGGTATTGCCGCGCTGTGTCTGGGCATGGCCGCACCGGCTCTCGCCCAGCAGGATCAGGACGTGATTGAGCGCAGTCTCTGTGTTTTCGATCCGGTGGGTGCCAACGGCCCGTTGTTTTCCATTACGAAGAGCTTCAAACCGGTGGCCCTGAAAGAGGGCGTCAAACTCGACCTGCGTGCCTACACCGATGAGAAAGTGGCGGCTGAGGACTTCAAGGCCGGGCAGTGCGATGCGGTGCTGCTGACGGGCACCCGCGCACGACAGTTCAACCGGTTCACCGGCAGCCTGGAGGCGCTCGGCGCCATTCCGGGCGAGAAGGAGATGCGGCTGCTGTTCAACACCCTTAGCCAACCCAAGGCGCGTCCGCTGCTGACCACCGAAAAGTATGAAGTGGCCGGCATCTTCCCAGGCGGCGCTGTCTATCTGTATACCCGTGACCGTTCCATCGACACCGTCGAAGAACTGCAGGGCAAGAAGATCGCCACGCTCGACTACGACAAACCGTCGCTGCGAATGGTACGTCATGTCGGCGCTTCGGTGGTCGGCGCCAACTCGGCATCATTCGCCGGCAAATTCAACAATGGCAGTGTCGATATCGCCTATGCCCCAGCGGTCGCCTACACGCCGCTGGAGCTCTACAAGGGCGTGAAACCGGATGGCGGCGTTTTCGACTACGCCGTGGCCTACATGAATTTCCAGGTCATCCTGCACAAGGATCGTTTCCCGGAAAACGCCGGGCAGATGGTTCGCAATCAGGCGGTGGAGCGCATCAACCAGGCGTATGACATCATCGCCGAAGCGGAAGCCGAGATTCCGGATGACCTCTGGATGCACCCGCCCGAGGAAGATGTCGCCGAATACAATCAGATGCTCCGGGAGGTGCGCCTGGCACTGCTTGAGGATGGCGTATACGACGAGAAAGCGCTCAAGCTGATGAAAGCGATTCGTTGCCGGGTGGATGCCTCCCGGGCGGAGTGCTCGGGGTAACGGAGGGTCCGGGCAGATGGGTCGTCGCCCGCCTGCCCGGGTATGCGTCAGCCGCTGACGGCCTCCTTGAGCGCTTTGCCAGCCTTGAAGCCAACGGTACGGCTGGCGGGGATTTGAATGGTGGCGCCCGTCTGGGGATTGCGTCCGGTGCGCGCATCGCGCTTGCGAACGCTGAAGGTGCCAAAGCCGATGAGAGAAACGTCATCACCGCGGGCCGTCGCGGCGGAAATCTGATCGGTTACGGCATTGATCACTTCGCTGGCTTTTTCTTTGGTCAGGCCAGTCTGGTCAGCGATCGCGCTGGCGAGTTCTGGTTTGCGCATTGTGTGCTCCTTGTTGTCTCTGGACGGCAAGCCACCGCGAATGCCTTCCGACGACAGCGACGGCTTGGCTATCAGATATAGCGGGTCTGAATGGCATGTCAACTAGCGAACCGCTGAGGGAAGGGCAGCGTCCCACAATCACAACAAAACAATACAAAAGGAAACAGGGTATGACGATGTTGCGAAAAGGCGCCTTCCGCCTGATCACGGCCGGTGCACTGGCTCTGTCACTGGGCGGATGCAGTCTGATCTACAAGACCACGGGCGATGTGCTTCAGGCCTACTCCGCCTCCCATACGGTGCCCTACCTGCTTGAAACCAGCGACCTCGAAATGGCCTGCTCCATGAACGAGGCCACCAAACCGCTGCTGATGTCGTTTCGGCGGGTCACGAGTGAGCCGCACCAGTTGGGCGTCCTGATGAGCCTCCAGACAGGTGGCTGCATGGAAAGCGAAGCCCGGGAGGCCGACCTGCGCGGGCTGGCGGCATTTGAGGCGGGTAACGCAGAGGCGTCCCAGGACGCCATGATTGTCCAGCGGCGTCTTTACGAGACCACCGCCTCCCGCTACTACGATGGCTGGAAGCACCATCAGGCGTACTACGGCGAGGCCGCCCAAGGCGAATGCCCGTCCTTTGACAGCGAGTATGATGAGTTTATCTATATCGCCGGCTTGATATCGGGCCTGCAGGCCCTGAACGCGGATATTCAATCCAGCGGAGCGGCCGGCGTCCCGAAAAACATGGGCTCTCTGGTGGCTGAATCCACTCGCTGTGTCGACAACGAGAAGTGGTGGGGCGTGCCGATGGGGCTGCGTGCGACCGTCTGGGCAATGATTCCCGGCTCCGTGCCTCAGGGCGAAGACCCATTCGAGCGTCTGGCGCGAGCGGCCGAGCTGGGCGAAGAAGCGCGGGTCCGGCTGACCCATGTGTTCCAGGTCATTGCCGCGCAGAACAAGAATAAGGATGAGCTGGTCCGGGATACGATTCGCCGGCACGTGTCGGAAGTTGAGGAACACCCCGCCAATGAGCAGTGGCGCCTGATCGACCAGCTGGCGACACACAACATTCGCGCCATTTCGGACCGGATGTGGATGAAGGAGACCGGTCACCGCACGCCAGTGGATGGACTGGGCACCTTCTGGGATGACCAGAAGTCCGACGCCGAGGCGATGGATCTGGAAGGCATTCTGTAGCATCAGGCGCGTTCCCCGGAGCGCGCCTTTCCCCACACTGCGGTCACAGGAACGCCCGGAATGGCGAATGAAACCACTCAACGGACGGGACTGGAATGGTTTTCCTCACTCCCGGCCTGTCTGCTCCTGTTGCTGGTCGTACTGTTCTCCACCAGCAGCGATATTCACAACCAGATGCTCAGTGGCGGCGAAGCGCTCTGGAGCGGCTATTTCAAGCTGCGGGAAGATCCGAGCCGCCCGGAATGTAACCCGGACCGCTCGGTCGATCAGGCCGTCGATGCCCGGGTCCGACAGCTGCAGTCCTCGCAGCAGGACAGTGTGACATCACTGCTGGGTGAGGCGACGGTGGACCGTGCCAAGGTCCGTGAATCCGTCGAGAATGCCATTGCCCAGTGCCGGGAAAAGCATGCGGACTTTGCCACGCTCAAGGAGCGGATTACGCCGTCGGTGAAAGCCTATCGGGCCGTGGAGGGCTTCATTGGCGACATCATCGCAGCGGGCCTGACGGCGCAGCCCTATATTCTGATTGCCATCGTCATGATCTGCGCCGCCACCGCAACGCTGAGTCGCCATCACATTGCCATGCGGCCGATGGAGACGCGGCTGGACTACACCCTGTCCTACACGCTTCAGACCATTGCCAATGTGATGCTGATGGGCTCCAGCGTGCTCTATCGTCAGGTCTCGCACGACGTGGGAGCGGTGTCGCTGGAGCAGGAGCTGCTTCACGACTTCTGGATTGTCTGTTTCGCCGTACTGGCATTGGCCTCCCTTTACCGTCTGATCCGTCCGCCATCGGATCTGATTCCCGGCGGCGATCTGGGCCGGGCCGGTCTGGCCGTTCCGCTCTATACCGGCATGTGCCTGATTTCGGGGAGCTACTTTGTGTTTATCGGCCATGGGGCCGGGATTGGCGTGTATCTGGACAAGCTGATGGAACTGTCCAGCATGTTCCTGAACGTGGCGCTGTACGTCTGGGTGGGCATGATGCTCAAACAGACCCGGCTGGCGACGCTGGTGTTCAACGTGTTCCGCCCCTGGCGTCTGCCACCGGAAGCGCTGGCGGTGGTGGCGGTCGCGGTTGCGGCGATTCCGACGGCCTATACCGGTGCCTCCGGGATCTTCGTGATTGCCGCCGGCGCGGTGATCTACAGTGAGTTGCGGGCCGCCGGTGCCCGCCGGCACCTGGCGCTGGCAGCCTCTGCCATGTCGGGGTCGCTGGGCGTGGTGCTGAGACCCTGCCTGCTGGTCGTGATCATCGCTTACCTCAACCGGGAGGTGACCACGGACGACCTGTTTGGCTGGGGCGTCTGGGTGTTCCTGTTGACCGCCGGCATGTTCCTGTTGATTTCCAACACAATCAATCGCCAGAGCCGTTTTGAGCCGGCACCTTTTGGCGAGGCGATGCCCGCCATGGCGCGCGAACTGCTGCCGTTGGTTCCGTACGCTCTGGTGATTACGGGGGTGGTGCTGTTCTACAGCCTGGCCCTGGATGTGGGGGTGGATGAGTTCTCCGCGCCGCGTATTCTGCCGGTGATCATGCTGGCCATTCTGGTGTACGAGCACTTCGCTGGCCGCCGCCGTCCCGCGGAGGGCCCACGACAACCGCCCCGGGGGTTCGAGCGCAGTATCCGGGCAGCGACCAACGACACCACCGCCGAGATTGGCGCGTTGCTGCTGCTGTTCGGTCTGTCGGTCAGCCTGGGTGGCGTGATCGAGCGCGCGGAGCTCATGCAGATGTTTCCGGCCTCGTTTGACAGTCCTTGGACGGCCATGCTGCTGATGGTGGTGGTGCTGGTGATCCTCGGGATGATCATGGACGCCTTCGGCGCGGTCATTCTGGTCAGCGCCACGGTCGCCTCGATGGCCTATGCCAGCGGGGTGAATCCAATCCATTTCTGGATGGTGACGCTGGTGGCCTTTGAACTGGGCTATCTCAGCCCACCCGTGGCACTCAACCACCTGCTGACCCGTCAGGTGGTGGGCGAGCAGGAAGTGCTGGCGGCCCAGAACGAGGGTGGCACTTTCTATCAACGCCACGAACGGATCATCATGCCGCTGATCGTCATGGGCATCTCGTTGTTGCTGGTGGCCTTTGTGCCGTTGATGTTCTATGCGTGAGGGGCGCCGCGGGTCACCAACCGACGGCTTGTGATAGCCGGCTGACCACAAAAAACGGCGCCCCGAGGGGCGCCGTTCCTGTTTCCCGCTGTGTTCGCTCTGGAATCAGAGCTGCGGGCCGGCCTCGACGATGGCGTCGTCCACATCGAACTTGCTGAAGTTGTCGACGAACTGCCCGATCAGCTCCTGGGCCTTGGCGTCGTATTCGGCCGGGTCACTCCAGGTGTTGCGCGGGTTGAGCAGGTTGTCGTCCACATTCGGCACGGAGACCGGCACGTCGAGGTTCAGCTTGTCCAGATGCCGGGTCTCGACATTGTCCAGGTCGCCGTTCTGAATGGCGCTGATGATCGCCCGGGTCGTGGGGATGCTGAAGCGGCTGCCCACGCCGTAGGGGCCACCGGTCCAGCCGGTATTGACCAGGAAAACCCGGCTGCCGAACTCCTCCATGCGCTTCATCAGCAGCTCGGCGTAGACGCCGGCCGGACGCGGGAAGAAGGGCGCGCCGAAGCAGGTGGAGAAGGTGGACTTGAGTTTGGAAGACGAGCCCATTTCCGTCGAGCCCACCAGCGCGGTGTAACCACTCAGGAAGTGATAGGCCGCGGCTTCCTTGTTCAGTACGGACACGGGCGGCAGAACGCCGGTCATGTCACAGGTCAGGAAGACGATGGCGGAGGGCTCGCCGGCGCGGTTCTCAAGAACACGCTTTTCAACATGGTCCAGCGGATAGGCGCAGCGCGAATTCTCCGTCAGTGAGACGTCGGTGTAGTCCGGCTCGCGGGTTTCCGGGTCCACCACCACGTTCTCGACGATGGCGCCGAAGCGGATGGCGTCCCAGATGATTGGCTCGTTCTTGCGGCTCAGGTCGATGCATTTGGCGTAGCAACCGCCCTCGACGTTGAAGACCGTGCCCGGGCCCCAACCGTGCTCGTCGTCACCAATCAGGTACCGGTCCGGGTCGGCGGACAGGGTGGTCTTGCCGGTGCCGGAGAGGCCGAAGAAGAGGCAGGTTTCGCCATCTTCGCCGACGTTGGCGGAGCAGTGCATCGGCAGCACGTCTTTCTCGGGCAGCAGGAAGTTCTGGACCGAGAACATGGCCTTCTTCATCTCGCCCGCGTAGTGCATGCCGGCAATCAGCACCTTGCGCTTGGCGAAGTTGATCATCACGCAGCCGTCGCTGTTGGTGCCGTCGCGCTCCGGGTCACACTCGAAGTTGGCGGCGTTGAGGATCTGCCATTCCTGTTTGTCCGACGGGTTGTAGCCTTCCGGGCGGATGAACAGATTGCGGCCGAACAGGTTCTGCCAGGCGGTCTCGGTAGTCATGCGCACCGGCAGGTAGTGCTCCGGATCCGAACCGACGTGCAGGTGGGAAATGAACCGGGTCTTGTCGGCCAGGTAGGCTTCCACCCGGTCCCAGAGCGCATCAAACCGCTCGGCATCAAAGGGGCGGTTGATCGGGCCCCATTCAATGGCGTCCGACGTGCTGGGCTCGTCGATGATGAACCGGTCCATGGGGGAACGGCCGGTCCGGTTCCCGGTCTTCACAACGAGCGACCCGTTGGCGGCCAGCTGGCCCTCATTGCGCTCCAGTGCCAGCTCTACCAGTCGTGCTGCGCTCAAATCAGTGTAGGTGTTACTCACTTCGACCTCGCCCTTGGGATGTATTCGGCATTGCTCCGTGTTCCGTCCGGGATGGATACCGGAAGCGCCCGCACCTGAAACGGGTCGTGCTGGGAGCAATTGGGGATCCGGGACCTCGGCACACCGTCGAGCTGCGTGTCGGGTGAGAGGTCCGCCAACACAGGCGCGCCATTATGCCAGAGACAATGGTAAAAAACGACTGGCCGGAGTGGCGCCTGTTGCGTCACCCGGCAGTCAGTCGGTCAGGGTGGGTTTGGGCCCGGAAGAGCGGGCGTCAATGCAGCGGCTGGCCGTGAAACAGCCGGTCAATGTCGCTGCGGTCGAACCGGTACTGGGCGTGGCAGAACTGGCAGTCCATGTCGATGCTGCCCTGTTCACGGAGAATGCTGTAGCACTCTTCCTCGCCGATCGACTCCAGAGCCGAGAGTGTGCGATCGCGGTTGCAGCTGCAGCGGAACTGTACCGGGTTGGCCGGATACAGTCGCAGCGCTTCCTCATGGAACAGGCGGTGCAGCAGGGTGTCACTGTCGAGGGTCAGCAGCTCTTCGGGCTTGATCGTGCCTGCCAGGTGTGTGACGCGATCCCACAGGTCCGGATCGACCTCGGTGCTGCCCGGCAGGCGCTGGATCAGCAGGCCCGCCGCCTGGTGATCGTCAGCGAACAGAAACAGGCGAGTATCGATCTGCTCTGAACGCTCGAAGTAGTCCTCGAGGCAGCCGGACAGGGTGTCCCTTTCGCGGGGCACAATCCCCTGATAGCGCTGACCGCTCTCAGGTGTGATGGTAATAACGGTCTGACCCTGTCCGAGCAGGCCGTCGAGGCTTTCATCGGCACCGGCGCCCGGCGCATCGAACCGGGCCAGTCCGCGCAGATTCTGCTGATGGGTGCACTCGGCCATCAGGGCTCGCACCGGGCCATTGCCCTGGGCCTGGATCGAGAGGCTACCGTCGAACTTGAGTGTGCCGCTCAGCAGGACGCTGGCCGCCAGGGATTCGCCCAGCAGATGGCGGATGCTGGCGGGGTAGTCGGCCTGGGTCGTCATGGTGCGGTAGCTGTCGGAGAGGCGAACCCACTCGCCCCGGACATCGCCTTCCTCGAACAGAAAGCGCTGGAATTCGTCGTCAAAGGCCATAAAAGCAATCTCTTGAATGCACGGGTCGGGGCTGGTGCGTCATCGGCTAGAGACCATGCTGGTCCTTGAAACGGCGGATATCCCGCCGGTCCTTTTTGTTGGGGCGCCGGGCCGGTGGTCGGTCCGCCGCCTGCAGGGTCCGGCGGCGCCACTGCTCTTCTTCGCGCCGGGCCTGGCTGTCCTCAGTCTCGTGGTAGAGAGTCTGGGCCTCGGGAGCGCCGCGACGGACCTCGCTGAGACGATCAATCACGACCACTTTTTCCTGCGTCCCCTGCTTGAGGCGGACCGTGGCCCCCTCTTCCACCATCTTGCCGGGCTTGGTGCGGTACTGGTTGTAGTGGACCTTGCCGCCTTCAATCGCCGCCTTGGCGATCGAGCGTGTTTTGTAGAACCGCGCGGCCCAGAGCCATTTGTCGAGCCGCACCCGATGGTCGCTGTTGTCTGAACCCATAACCCGTGGTGATTGGTGACTGTGTCGACATTGTAACCCGAATGCTGGCGTCGTCACCCGTTTCGGGAGACCGTCTCCAGCGCGGGCAGGATTTCGTCGAAATGGTGGATGGCCGGCAGCGTGCCGTCGTGATGGCGCGCCGGCTGACTGCTGTCCGGCGCCAGTATGGCCAGCAGGTGACGGATGCCGTGATCGGCGGCGCTTTCAAGCACCGGCAGACTGTCGTCGACCATCAGAGTCCGCTCCGGGTCGTAAGGCTCGCGACGCGCCAGATCCACCCAGAACTGCCGGTCTTCCTTGGGGCGACCGAACTCGTGGGTGGACAGCACCCGGTCGACGTGCCGGTCCAGCCCGGTGCGCTCCAGTTTGAGGGTCAGCGGATCGGGATGGCAGTTGGTGACGATCACGGTCCGCCGACCACTGCGGTGCAGCGCCCTCAGGAATGCTTCCGCCTCGGGGCGATAGCCGATCCGGTCCCGGACCTCCCGCTTGAGTGCGACCACGTCGACATCCAGCCGGTTGCTCCAGTAATCGGTGCAGTACCAGTGGAGCCGGCCCTTCTCGGACTCAATCAGCGGCACGATCTGTTCGTACCCGGTCTGTTCAGGGAGCTGCTTGATCTGCGCGTACCGCCGCGGCAGGTGATCCAGCCAGAAATGACTGTCAAAGTGAAGGTCGAGCAGCGTTCCGTCCATGTCCAGCAGGACGGTATCCAGTGAAGCCCAGTCAATCATGCGTGGTCACCCGGTTGCCAGTGGCGTTCGAAGGATGGTGGGGCGGGTGCCACGTTGCAATAGGGGATACCGTCAATGCCGGCTTACTGGCTACCGTCGGAGGAGACTGCCTCGCCCTTGCGTCCGGGGCGCGTGCAGCCCAGACAGCGGATGAAGGTGGTTTCCGCCGGCTTGAGGAACAGGGTCTCCGCCGCTTCCTCGGCGTTGCCGCCCAGCAATGAGAATGGCAGCGAGACCACGTAGACGGCGCCGCCCACGAGTGTGACGCCAAACATGGCGGGCCGGACGAAGAGGGCATCCGTGGTCATGGCCAGGGCGCTGGGCTCTTCTTCGGCGACGTCGGCGTGACCGATGCTTGAGAATGCCATCAGGGAGAACGCCAGCGCAGCGGCCAGGGTTCGGGTCAGCGAGGTTTTCATAGGGGTCTCCTGAATTCGCCCGGTTGCGCGGGCGGCAATGGTCATGAGTGTTGTCCTAACTATGAAACATTATGCCGTATTTTCAAGCAGGCGGGACAGGGCGGGCGTCCCGTTCCATCATCGCTGGCACCGGGGGCAGTAGACCGTGGCGCGCTGACCGAGGCGCCTGTCGCGCAACGGCCTCCCGCAATGGTGGCACGGCTCACCGCCGCGACCGTAGACGCTGAGAGACTGGGCGAAATAGCCGGGCTTGCCCTCGCTGTTGACGAAGTCCCTCAGTGTCGTACCGCCATCCAGAATGGCGGCGCTGAGAATGTCCCGAATGGCCGAGACCAGGCGGCGGTACCGTTCCTGGCTGACCCGCCCGGCGGCTCGTTGGGGATGGATGCCGGCCATGAACAGGGCTTCGCAGGCGTAGATGTTGCCAACGCCCACCACCGTGCGGCTGTCCATGATGAATGCCTTGATGGGCATGCGCCGTCCCCGGGACCGATGGTAGAGGCCATCGCCGGTGAAATCCGGCGATAGCGGCTCGGGTCCCAGCGGGGCGAGCAGGGCATGGTGCTCCGGCGGCGCGTCGGTCCAGTGCCAGGAGCCGAACCGCCGTGGATCGTTGTAGCGCAGGCGCTGACCGCCTTCGAGCGTCAGCTCAATGTGATCGTGTTTCATCAGCGGGCTGTCATCGGTGATGACCCGAAGGCTGCCGGACATCCCAAGGTGGACGATGGCGGTGCCGTGATCGAACCGGATCAGCAGATACTTGGCCCGGCGCTCGACAGCCCGAGGTATCTGGCTGATCAGCTTGTCTGGCAGGTCCTCGGGCACTGGCCAGCGCAGCGAGCCATTCAGGACACGGGCTTCGGTGACGGCGCGCCCGGTCAGGTGCGGCTCAATGCCGCGTCGCGTGGTCTCGACTTCCGGCAGTTCGGGCACGGGTGGGTGTCTCCTGGGTGATGGTCGGTCTGGCCATCCGATTTTGGTGTCCGCCCCGGGAATGTCAACGGATCGTCATACAAAACGCCCACGCTCTGTTACAGGAAGCGGTCGCTTGAGGCGGTGAACACCTGTAAGCTAGTATCGCTCTGTTCTATTTGTCTGAGGTTTCCCTGTATGTGGTTTTACGGTCTTCTGGACCTGCCGGTCTGGCAGCTGATTCTGGTGGCTCTTGGGCTGACCCACGTCACGATCGTGAGTGTCACCCTTTACCTCCACCGCCATTCGGCGCATAACTCGCTGGACCTGCATCCGGCGCTGGCCCATTTTTTCCGGTTCTGGCTGTGGCTGACCACCGGCACGGTCACCAAAGAGTGGACGGCGATCCACCGCAAGCACCATGCGACCACGGAAACCGAAGACGACCCTCACAGCCCAGTGGTTCTGGGCCTGAAAAAGGTGCTGACCGAAGGCGCGGAGCTCTACGCGGGAGCCGCGACGCCGGAAACGCTCGAGCGCTATGGTCAACGCACGCCAGAGGACTGGATCGAGCGTAACGTCTATACCCCTCACCACGGGCTGGGCATTACGCTGATGGCCGTGATCAATTTGGCGCTGTTCGGTGTGCATGGCATCTGGATCTGGGCGGTGCAGATGATGTGGATCCCGGTCTGGGCAGCCGGGGTCGTCAACGGCGTTGGCCACTACTTTGGTTATCGCAACTTCGAGTGTAAGGACAATGCCCGCAATATCGTGCCGTGGGGCCTCTTTATCGGCGGTGAAGAGCTGCACAACAATCACCACACCTATCCGAATTCCTCCAAGCTGTCGCGTCGCTGGTATGAAATCGACATCGGCTGGGGGTATATCCGGCTGTTCCAGGCGCTGGGGCTGGCGACGCCCAAGGGCTACCGTCCCATTGCCCAGCGTGTGCCGGGCAAGCATGCGGTGGACGTGGAAACGGTTCAGGCGATCACCAACAATCGCTTCGACATCATGCGCCAGTACCGCAAGCGTGTGCTGGAGCCGGCTCTGCGTCAGCAGAAAAACCGGGTGGCGGACGATCTGCGCCCGATGCTGCGTCGTGCCCGCAAACTGCTGGTGCGGGACCACGAGCTGATTGAGCCGCAGGAGCGTCAGCGGCTGGACTCGTTGCTGTCACGGGATGCCGTGCTGCGCCAGATCCACGAAAAGAATCAGGAACTGCAGGCACTCTGGCGTCGGCGCGGGCTGAAGCAGCAGGAGAAATTACAGGCGCTGCTGGAGTGGTGTCGTGAGGCTGAGGCCAGCGGCATCCGCCATCTGGAAGAGTTTTCCGCGCTTCTGCGGAGCTACGCGCTGCGGGCCTGATTCCCGCCGTCGCGACATTCCACCCGTATCAGCACATAGCGCACCTGCCCCGCGGTTTTCTCCCGGTGCGGCGTCCAGCCCACCGGGAGCGCGGGCAGCGACTGCTCCTTCTCCCTTTCGAGATACACCAGTGTGCCTGGTGCTGCCCAGCCGTTTTGCGCCAGTAACGGGATGAGCTGCTCCGGCCAGTCCTGACGAAAGGGTGGGTCCAGCATGATCAGGTCCATGGCCCGGGTGGTTGCCTGGGCCAGAAAACGCCGGACATCGGCCTGGACGACCTCGCCCCGATCCGTGCCCAAGGTCTGCAGGTTGTCCGACAGCGCGCGACAAAGCGGCCGCGACTGGTCGACGAAGGTGACCGAGGCCGCTTCCCGGGACAGCGCTTCCAGACCGAGCACGCCACTGCCGGCGAACAGATCCAGGCAACGGGCGCCCGGCAGCATGGGCATTACCCAGTTGAACAGCGTCTCACGCACTCGGGCCGGCGTCGGCCGTACATCGTCCACGGCGGGAAAGGTCAGCACGCGACGGCGCCAATCGCCGCCTATGAGCCGTAATTCGCCCTGTTCCGGGCGTCTGGAACCATTTCCTCGGGACCGTTTGCGCGCCATAGCCGCCTCTGCCTGATTGACGCTGGGAAGTGTAACCGATTTCGGGTCGTTTGGACGGGGCGCGGGCGGGTCTATAAAATGCCGTTTTCCCCGGGGGCACGGTGCGGCCCTGGAGTAGCGCCGACAGACGGCGCGCTCGTCCTTTTTGTGATCAACGCAGGACTGTGACGCAATGATGAGTGAATGGATCATGACCGGGCTGCTGGCCCTGCTGGTATTGGTGTTCGTGCTGGAGCTGGTCGGCAATCGCCGTGCCCGGCCGCGCCCGCATCCGGTCCCCCAGAAAAAGCCGGAGCCGGAAAAGCGTGCCCAGCCTCTGCCCGAGGGTGAAACGGTCGAGGCGCCGCCGGTAGCGGAGCCATCGGAACCGGCGCCGGAACCCGAGCCGGCGCCAGTCTCTGTCTTCCAGCGTATCCGCAGTGGACTCGGTAAGACGCGTGACAATCTCGGGTCGGGACTCGCGGGCCTGTTCTCTCTGGATAAAGCGGTGGATGACGATCTGCTGGAGGAGATTGAGGACACGCTGCTGACGGCGGATGTGGGGATCACGGCGACCACAGAGATTATCGAATCGCTGACCGAGCGACTGGAACGCAAGGAGCTGAAAGACGGCAATGCCGTGCGTCAGGCGCTCAAAGAAGAGCTTCGGGGTGTGCTGAGTGGGTGCGTCGAGCCGCTCGATACGACCGGCAAGAAGCCGTTCGTCATGCTGATGGTGGGTGTCAATGGCGTCGGCAAGACCACGACCATCGGCAAACTGGCCCGCAAATACCAGAGCGAGGGGCAGTCGGTGATGCTGGCGGCGGGGGATACCTTCCGCGCGGCGGCGGTAGAGCAGCTCCAGGTCTGGGGCGAGCGTAACAGCGTGCCGGTGGTGGCGCAGGAAACCGGTTCGGACAGCGCCTCGGTCATTTACGATGCCATTCAGTCGGCCCAGTCCAAAGGCACGGACGTGGTGATTGCCGATACCGCCGGTCGCCTGCAGAACAAGGACAATCTCATGAGCGAACTGGAAAAGGTGGTTCGCGTCATGAAAAAGCTCGACGAGAACGCGCCGCATGAGGTCATGCTGGTGCTGGATGCCGGCACGGGCCAGAACGCCCTTAGCCAGGCGCAGGTGTTCCAGCAGGCGGTGGGCGTGTCCGGCGTCACCCTGACCAAGCTGGACGGCACCGCCAAGGGTGGCATCATCTTTGCGGTTGCCCGGCAGCTGGGTCTGCCAATCCGCTACATTGGTGTCGGGGAGTCGGTGGAGGATCTGCGCCCTTTCGACTCCGAAGCCTTTGTCGATGCGCTGTTCGACGACGAGCCCGCGTCCTGAACACGTTTCCGGAGACCGCTCAGTGATCGAATTCGACCGGGTCAGTAAACGCTATGATGGCGGCTATACGGCGCTCAAAGGCGTCAGCTTTGCCATGGATCGCGGCGAGATGGCGTTCCTGACCGGTCACTCCGGCGCTGGTAAAAGTACGCTTCTGAAACTGATGACGGTCATGGAGCGGCCCAGCGCCGGAAACGTGTTGGTTGGTGGTCAGGCGCTCAACCGGCTGCGGCCACGTCAGGTGCCGTTCCTGCGGCGTCACATCGGCGTTGTCTTCCAGAACCACCAGTTGTTGTTTGATCGCACGGTGTTCGACAACGTCGCCATGCCGCTGGAGGTGATCGGGGCGCCGCCGGGAGAGATCGGGCGGCGCGTACGGGCGGCGCTGGACAAGGTGGGGTTGCTGAATAAGGAGCGGATGAATCCGATCGCCCTCTCCGGTGGTGAGCAGCAACGCGTCGGCATTGCCCGGGCCGTGGTGAACAAGCCTCCGCTGCTGTTGGCGGATGAGCCCACGGGGAATCTCGATCCGGAGCTGTCCGCGGACATCATGCAGCTGTTCGAGCAGTTCAGCCAGGTCGGCGTCACCGTGCTGGTGGCCAGTCACGATGCTGAACTGGTCCGCGCCATGGGCAATCGGGTGCTGACGCTGAGAGAAGGTGAGCTGGTCAGTGGTGGCGCATCGCCCCGGGAGCAACTCCATGGCCACTGAATCGCAGCGTGATGCCGGGCCCCGCCGGGGCGCGGCCCGACAGAAAACGGCCTGGCGAGTGCTGTTGGACAGCTACGTGGCCCACCACCGTAAGACGGCTCGGCAGAGCTTTCAGCGCCTGATCGCCCAGCCGTTGACCAGTGGCATGACCTGGCTGGTGATGGGCATTGCGCTGGCCCTTCCGATGGGGTTGTTGCTCCTGCTGTCCAGTCTTCAGGGGGTGAGCGCCGGGTGGGAGAGCACGGCCCGGGTGACGCTGTATCTGGAACAGTCCGCTGACCAGGCCCAGCTCCAGGCGCTGGCGGCGAAGGTGGGGAGCCGCCCGGACGTGTCCGACGTCGCCGTTATCCCCCGGGACGAGGCATTGGCGGAGTTCCGGGCGTCCTCCGGGCTCAGCGATGCGCTTGATTATCTGGAGTCCAACCCACTGCCACACACGGTGATGGCCACACCCGCCGAGCCGGTGCGGACGCCCGAGGGGGTTGAGGCGCTGGTCGGCGAGCTGCGCCAGTTGGAGGCGGTGGCGCAGGTGCAGGTGGATCTGGGCTGGCTCCAGCGCCTGAGCACCATGACCGAGTTGCTGGGTCGGGTCGTCTGGACACTGGCGCTGCTGCTGGCCGTGGCACTGGTGCTGGTCATCGGCAATACCATCCGTCTGGCGATTGAAAGCCGGCGGGATGAGATCCTGGTCAGCAAGCTGGTGGGCGGGACCAATGCTTTCGTCCGTCGACCGTTTCTGTATACCGGCGTCTGGTACGGTCTTGGGGGCGGTCTCTGCGCCTGGATATTGCTGGTGGTCTCGTTCTGGTGGCTGAGCGGCCCGGTGGGGCGGCTGGCGAGCCTGTACCGGAGCGATTTCGTGCTTGCCGGCCTGTCCTTCGCCGATGGGCTTCTCATGCTGGTTTTCAGCGCTCTGCTGGGCTGGCTTGGGGCCTGGGTGGCGGTCAAGCGTCATCTGGATGCCATCGAGCCCAGTCAGATTGATTCCGCATAGGGCAGCCGGGCTTGAAAAACGAGGTCGACAGCCCCAGCTGAATGTTTCCGGGCACCGGTCATCGATCATTTCGGTTATATCGTATTGTGTCGTTGGTGGTTGCCGGTTAAAAGAGATAGGGAAGTGGGAGGGCGCCGTTTCAAAGGTACCCTCCTGTCAGGTCCCGCCAGCCATGGCGGGGCGAAAAGCCAGCTTGGCGCCGTCTGTGTGTCTTGTTATATTGTTAGGTGGCCGAGCAGCGGAGGTGAAAAGCATGGGTACGAGTCTACAGCTGACCGACCGAATGGTTCCGGGTGCCAACCTCGAGGCCTACATCCAGGCCACGAGTCGCATCCCGATGCTGTCCGCTGACGAGGAACGGAATCTGGCCGAGCGGCTGCACCAGGACAATGACCTGGAAGCCGCCCGGCAGCTGGTGCTGTCGCACCTTCGGTTCGTCGTCCACATTGCCCGCAGTTATGCCGGTTACGGTCTGGCCCAGTCCGACCTGATCCAGGAGGGGAACGTGGGCCTGATGAAGGCCGTGAAGCGGTTTGATCCGTCCTATGGGGTGCGGCTGGTGTCGTTCGCCGTGCATTGGATCAAGGCTGAGATTCACGAGTTCATCCTGCGTAACTGGCGGATCGTCAAAGTGGCGACCACGAAGGCCCAGCGTAAGCTGTTCTTCAACCTGCGCAGCCAGAAGAAGCGTCTGGCGTGGCTGTCCCAGGACGAGTTGACGGCGGTCGCCTCCGATCTGGGCGTGGAGCCCAAAGTGGTCCGGGAGATGGAGGGGCGTCTGGCGTCCCAGGATTCGGCCTTTGATGGTCCGATGGATGACGACGATGACCACGTCTATCAGGCTCCGGCGCACTATCTCCAGGACGGTCGCAATGATCCGGCCACCCAGCTGGAGCAGTCGGACTGGGCGGAGGACTCCAGCCAGCGTCTGCAGGCGGCACTGTCCGGCCTTGATGAGCGCAGCCAGGACATTCTCAAGGCGCGCTGGCTGAGCGAAGGCAAGTCCACGCTCCATGAGCTGGCGGATCGCTACGGTGTGTCGGCCGAACGCATCCGGCAGCTGGAGAAGAACGCCATGAAGAAGATCCGGGCACAAATGGGGGAACTGGCCGCCTGACCGGCCACCCGCTCTGAAATCCGAAGCCGCAACGCCACCGATTCGACGAGTCGGTGGCGTTTTTCGTTGGGAGCCAATCATCGATGACACAGCCTGCTATTGCTCTACTGGGCGTCGGCCTGATGGGCGCGCCGATGGCCAGCAACCTCATTCGTGCCGGGTACGAGGTGACGCTCTGGAATCGCACGGCCGCGAAGTGTGACCCGTTTCGGGACCGCGCGGCGATTGCCGACACACCAGCGGAAGCGGCCTCCCGCAGCGACCTGGTGATCACCATGCTAGAACACGGTGAGGCGGTGTCCTCGGTGCTGGAAGAGCAGGGCGTGCTGGCAGCCATGTCATCCGGTGCCACCGTTGTGGACATGAGTTCCGCGCCTCCGAGTCTTGCCAAGCGTCTGGCGGTCCGCTGCAGGAATCTCGGGCTGGGCTGGCTGGACGCGCCGGTGTCGGGCGGGACGGCCGGTGCCGAGGCGGCGCAACTGAGTATCATGGCCGGCGGTGACGCCGACACGCTGGAGCAGGCGCAACCGGTTCTGGACACTCTGGGGCGGGTGACACACATCGGCCCGGCCGGAGCGGGGCAGCTCGCCAAGCTTGCCAATCAGGCGGTTGTGGGCATCACCATCGGGGCGGTGTCCGAGGCGTTGATGCTGGCAGCGGAGGGCGGCGCGGACCCGCAGGCCGTGAGGGATGCGCTGATGGGCGGTTTTGCCGGCAGTCGCATCCTGGAGCTGCATGGTCAGCGCATGATCGACCGGACGTTCGAGCCGGGTGCGCCGTCACGTATCCAGCTCAAGGACCTGCGCATGATTCTGAATCAGGCCCACGAGGATGGGCTCAGCCTGCCACTGGCCCAGCAGACCCACGACGCCTACCGCGCCCTGGTGGCCAACGGCCACGGCGAGACCGACCATAGCGGTCTGCTGCTGGGGCTGGAGCACCTGAATGGCACGCGTCTGCGGCGCCATCGGCCGGGAGAGGACGACTGACATGCCCCGTTTCGCCGCCAACCTGACGCTGCTGTTTAACGACGTTCCGTTTCTGGAGCGCTTTGACGCGGCCCGGGAAGCCGGTTTCCGGGGGGTTGAGTACCTCTTTCCCTATGAATGGCCGGCGACCACATTACGCCAGCGCCTGGATGACACCGGTCTGGAGCAGGTGTTGTTCAATCTGCCGCCTGGTGACTGGGCGGCTGGTGAGCGCGGGATTGCCGGGCTGCCGGATCGCGTTTCGGAATTCCGTGAGGGCGTCGATCAGGCGCTGGACTACGCCCATGTCCTGGATTGCCCGCGCCTCAATGCGCTTGCCGGCCTGTTACCGCCCGATGGGGACCCGCAGGCCTGCCGGATGACGCTGATCGACAATCTGCGCTGGGCGGCCGATCGACTGGCGACTGAAGGGCGGACGCTGCTGGTCGAGGCCATCAACAGCCGTGTCGATATGCCCGGGTTCCTGCTCGACACCTCCACCGACGCCCTGTCTGTGATTGAGGCGGTGGACCGGCCCAATGTCCTGTTCCAGTATGACCTCTACCACATGCAGATCATGGAAGGGGATCTGATCCGGACCCTGCGGCGGTCTCTGTCCCGGATTGGTCACGTCCAGTTTGCCGATAACCCCGGCCGCCACGAACCGGGAACCGGCGAGGTTGCCTTCCCGGCCGTGTTTCGCGCTTTGGATGAGATGGGGTATGACGGCTGGGTCAGTGCCGAGTACCGGCCGACAGGCTCCACGCTGGACAGCCTCGACTGGCTGCCGGCGCGTCGCCAATGACGACACCCTCTTACAGGATCGTAACTGGCGATGGTGAGCGGGACTTCATTAACCTGTCCCGCATGACACATTGCCGACGAGGAGGCTCCCGGTGAAAGCACTGGTGATTGAAGACGATCAGGACGTATCCAGCTACCTGCTCAAAGGCCTGAAGGAATCCGACTTCACGGTCGACCACGCCGACAATGGCAAAGACGGCATGATGATGGCGGCCAGTGAAGAATACGACATTATGATTGTCGACCGGATGCTGCCGGGGATGGACGGATTACAGATCATCAAGACGGTCCGGGCCACCGGCAACACCGTTCCAGTCCTGATTCTCAGTGCGCTGGGCGATGTGGACGACCGCGTGGAAGGACTGCGTGGCGGTGGCGACGATTACCTGACGAAGCCGTTCTCCTTCACCGAGCTGCTGGCCCGTATCGACGCCCTGGTGCGTCGCCGGCGGCAGACGTCGGATACGGAAACCGTCCTGCGGGTGGCGGATCTGGAGATGGACCTGCTGGCCCGTACCGTCAAACGCTCGGACCAGCGGATTGATGTGCAGCCGCGCGAGTTCAGGCTGCTGGAATACCTCATGCGCAACGCCGGCCAGGTGGTCACGCGGACGATGCTGCTGGAAAAGGTCTGGGACTACCACTTCGATCCGCAGACCAATGTCATCGACGTGCACATCAGCCGCCTGAGGGCCAAGATCGACAAGGAATTCGACAAGCCGCTGCTTCAGACGATCCGCGGCGCGGGATACATGCTGCGTGAAGATTCTTAGTCAGCTCCGGACCTCCTCCTTTCAACTGGCGCTTCTGTACATGGTGGTCTTCGCCACCTCCGTGTTCCTGTTGCTGGCGTTCATCTACTGGCGCACCGCCGGTTTCATGACTGCCCAGACCGACGAAACCATCGAGGCGGAAATCGCCGGTCTGGCCGAACAGTATCGCAGCGGAGGCGTCAACGGACTGATCTCGATCATCCGCGAACGGGCCGCCCGCGATCCGGATGGCAAATCCATCTATCTGCTGGTCACCGACGACTACCTGAAGCTGGCCGGCAACCTTTCCAACTGGCCGGAGCAGGCGCGGGAAAGCCAGAGCGCCTGGATCAATTTCACGCTCGACGAATCACTGGGTTGGCGAGGTGAGGAGCGCCTGGCCCGGGCTCGAATCTTCGAAGTCCAGGGCGGTCTGCAACTGCTCGTCGGGCGCGACATTCAGGAACTGACCCGCCTGAAACGGCTGATCGAGCAGGCGATCAACTGGGGGCTGGCGATCACGCTGGCGCTGGCGCTGCTGGGTGGGTTCATGATGAGCCGGAGCACGACCCGTCGCATTGAAGTCATCAATACGATTTCCCGGCGCATCATGAATGGTCATCTGTCGTTGCGGATTCCCACCAAGGGCACGGACGATGATTTCGACCAGCTGGCCGAAAACCTCAACCAGATGCTGGACCGGATCGTGTACCTGATGGAAGGCATCCGGCATGTGTCCGACAGCATCGCCCATGACCTGCGCACGCCGCTGACCCGACTGCGCAATCAGCTGGAAACCACGCTGATGGCTGTAGACAATGACGAGGCGCGGGAGCATGCCGGGCAGGCTGTCGCCGAGGCGGATCAACTGCTGGCCACGTTCAATGCGCTGCTGCGGATTGCCCGCCTGGAAACCCGGGGCAATGCCGCGGACAAAACCGACGTGCCCATTGGTGAGCTCGTCGCCGATGCGTGTGAGTTGTACGAGGCGGTGTCCGAGGACAAGTCGCAGACGTTTGAGCAGTCGATTGATTCGGACGTGACGATCGAGGGGGACCGCGACCTGCTGTTCCAGATGGTCAGCAACCTGATCGACAACGCCATCAAGTACACACCGGAAGGCGGGAACATCCGCGTGGCGGTCAGCCCGGCCGGATCGGAAGTGCGGCTGGAAGTCAGTGACAGCGGTATCGGCATCCCGGATGGGGAGAAAGAAAATGTGTTCCAGCGCTTTTACCGGGTCGGCAAGAGCCGGTCACTGCCCGGAAACGGGCTTGGGCTGAGTCTGGTCAGTGCCGTGACGGACATCCACCAGGGTCGCATCGATCTGGCTGACCGTTACGACGATGAGGAACACCCCGGCCTGTCGGTGGTCATCCACCTGCCGGTCACCGTGCCGGACGGTCGTGGCCCGGACCGGCAGGAGAACTGACTGCCGGTCCGACGACGTCTTACGCCCGGATCAGTCCGCGAACGCGGCCCACGAGACCTTCGACCTGACGGAACCGGGCGCCGTAGCGGGCCTGCAGGCTGTCCCACTCACCCTCAAGGTGTTTCTGCTCGGCCATCATGAGCGCGATCAGCGAATGGCGATTGATCTTGTTCGTAATGCCCAGGTTGTCGAGTTGGTAACCAACCGCGTCCAGGCCGTTCAGGGCCCGGTCAGAGAGGCTCTTCAGGTTCATGGTGTGTCCTCGTTGTTGATGGCAAACCGTTGTTGTCGGGCGGAGCGCCCAATAGCGTGAGCGTAATGTAAGCGGTCGCATTAGAATGCTCAACCTAATCCGCCCTTGCCAAACCGTAATAACCGGGCCACGTCGAGGTAAGGTGCTGTGTGCACAATGGGAACGGTTGAGTGGCGAGACCGGCCTTCGTCTCCTGGCCGGTTGATTGCTCCCTTCAGCACAGCGCTAACCTTGATCCCCGCCCTCTGGCGGGGTTTTTTTTGCCTCTGGATTGGCGTCCAATGGTGCCCGACGGGACACTAGAATCCATCAACGCAATCAGGACCCCCGCATGGCCCGACGATCCCGATACATTACCCCCGCCGGCGAGCAGGCACTGCGCGATGAGCTGCATTATCTCTGGAAGGAACGTCGCCCGGAGGTGACCCAGCGCGTTCGGGAGGCGGCGGCGCTGGGTGATCGCTCCGAGAATGCCGAGTACATCTACGGCAAGAAGCAGCTCCGGGAAATCGACCGACGCGTCCGGTTTCTGACCAAGCGCCTGGATGAGCTGTCGGTAGTGGACCGCCTGCCGGACGACACCAGCCGGGTATTCTTCGGAGCCTGGGTTACGCTTGAAACGCAAGACGGCGAGGAGCGTGAGTACCGCCTGGTCGGCCCGGACGAGTTCGATCTGGAGCAGGGGCTTCTCAGTGTCGATTCACCGCTGGCGCGGGCTCTGCTTGGTAAGCGCGAGGACGATGAAGTCATTCTTGACACGCCGCAGGGGCGTGATGAGTACATTGTCGCCGCTATTCGGTATGATTCCGTTGGGTGATGGCCGTCACAGAATTGACGAAAAAGAAAATCAACTGCTTTAATTGACTAGAAAATCACCAAAAACGTCGTATCATTGACGTTGATGTCTTGATTGATTCTTTCGAACGGTCCGGGCAGGCCGTCTGTTTTGGGGAGTTCGTTCCAGGGAATTTTTATGCGTGTTTCAACAGCCATTCAGTCCCGGGTCGCCCGATACGCTCTGGTCGCCCTGGTCGGTGCCGTCAGCACGGCACCGGTGTGGGCCCAGTCCCCGTCGTCTTCACAGAGCGTGCAGGGGGCGTTCACCTATGAGGAACGCTCGACGCTAAAAACCATCCCCTTCGAAAGCATGGATCAGCAGGCCATGTCCTCAACCGTGATCGAGGGCGGTCTTGATGAGCCGGCAGCCGGCGTTCCGACCCGCTCACCCAGTGGCGGTCGCGAGGATCATTATCTCGACCCGCTTGCCCTGCAGCCGAATGATGGGCTGAGCAGTGCCGAGCGCGGCCAGATACCGGTCGAGATCATTTACAGTGAGCCAAAACGGGTCCCGGGGCAGACGTTCAGCGACGACTACGTCATCCGGCCACCCCAAAACCGTACATACGAGGCTCTCAATACCAATCTGACCGACCGCCCCTGACCTCAGGCGACCGCCGTTGCACCCACCTCGTCCAGCACGGCCTCGTGCAGAAAGTGCAGGGCCTGGCTGGCCTGGTTCAGGCGGGCTTGGGAGACCTGCATGCGCTCCTCCAGATACCCCAGGAACACGCGAATGTCATGATGACCCAGCCGGGCCGGGTCCTGCATGTCGTAGAACAGCAGGTAACGGGTGATCCAGTGCAGATAGGTCTGCTCGGTGCGCAGGTTCAGCTGATGACTCTGAATACGCCGGTTCACACGGGCCAGCAGCCCGGGGCGGCTCTGCTCCAGTGCTTCGCTCATGAGGAAGAATTCCTGTGGTCGTGATGTTGTTGTTGTTAGCGTCGCGGAATTCTATGACAACAGCGTGAAAAAGACACGCGCAGTGGGCAGCCCGGTTCGGGCTGCCGGCGACCGCGGGCGTGATTCAGCCGTTTTTGGCGGCCTCCAGGCGGTCGATGTACTTCTGCATCGCTTCGTCACTGGACATGCCTTTGAGCTCTTCCCAGGCGCCGTACTTGGCGCGCCCCACCACGTCGAGCATGCCCGGCTTCTTGCCACTGACATCGCCCTGCGTGGCCTGTTTGTAAAGCGCGTAGAACGCCAGCTTGGTTTCATTGGAGGGTTCAAAATCGCCCTCGGCGGATTGGACGTAGTTGACGGCTTCCTCGAACTGGGCTTTCAGATCACTCATTCGTCATCCTTCTCTTGTCGTTGTTGGTCGGGGCGCGCTGGGCGGTCCGAGGCTCCCCAGGGTTTCGGTTTGCCAGTATAGCCAGACCCGGCCCCGGGCGTCATGCTTCGGTCCGTAATCAAGGGGCGCCTGCTCTCGTCCGGCAAATAATTGCCTGAATGTGCGGGAATTGGCGAATTCTTGCTTGAGATGGCCGGTCGTTCCCCTGTACAGTTCTATGCGTTCGCACATCGGGATGATGTGCCGGGAAGCACGACGCCGTCGCTCCCGCAAAGGATTGAACGCTGTAAACGGAAAGACAAAAGGACTCCTACCATGGCTAAGGAAGGTTCTGTCGCGCCCAAAGAGCGCATCAATATCAAGTACGTCCCCGCAACCGGTGATCAGCAGGCGGAAGAGGAACTGCCGCTCAAGATGATGGTCGTCGGTGATTTCACCGGTGAGCCGGAAGAAACCCCCATTGAAGACCGCAAGGCCGTCTCCGTCGACAAGAATAATTTCCGCTCCGTGATGAAGGAGGCGGGACTGAGTGTGTCGACCAGTGTCCGCAATCGCCTGGACGAAGAGGCGGACGATCTGCCGGTCAATCTCAACATCGAAGGCCTCGAGGACTTTGGTCCCGACAGTGTCGCCCGCCAGGTGCCGGAGCTGCGCAAGCTGATCGAGCTTCGCGAAGCCCTGGTTGCGCTCAAGGGCCCGCTGGGCAACGTGCCGTCGTTCCGCAGCAAACTGCAGGAGCTGCTGGACAGCGATGAGGCCCGGGAGCAGCTCTTGTCCGAGCTGGATCTGGATGGTGAGAAGTCGCCCGAAGGCGAGGGCTAGTCCGAAGCGGGCTGCACACGCAACGCTGGTGCCTGATTCCCACTGAACGCGACCACGCAGGATGCGGAGTCCGTCGTGCACCGGCTTTCTGATCCGACAACGTACTGAAGGGATGTGGTATGTCTGATACTGCCGAACAGCAATCTGCTGACACCGAAGCCGCAGGGGAAGGCTCCCTGCTCGATCAGGTCATGGCCAACAGTCGCATGGCGCCGGCCGATGAGGGCTATGATGTCGCCCGTCAGGGGGTGGCGACTTTTATTTCCAACCTGCTGAAAAGCGAGGAGAAAGGCCAGCCGGTCAACAAGGCGCTCGTGGACCAGATGGTCGTCGAGCTCGATCGCAAGATCAGCGACCAGATGGACGAAATCCTGCACGCGCCCAAGCTGCAGGAGCTGGAATCGAGTTGGCGCGGCCTCAAGCTGATGGTCGACCGGACCGACTTCCAGGAAAACATCAAGGTCGACATCCTCCATGCCACCAAGGACGAGCTGCTGGAGGACTTCGAGTTTGCCCCGGACGTCACACAGTCCGGTTTCTACCAGCACATCTACGCCTCCGGCTATGGCCAGTTCGGCGGTGAGCCGGTGGGTGCGGTGATCGGCAACTATGCGTTCACGCCGTCCACGCCGGACATGAAGCTGCTGCAGTACGTATCGTCGGTCGGTGCCATGGCGCACGCGCCGTTCCTGTCCTCGGTGGCACCGGATTTCTTCGGGGTGGACAGCTACCGCGAGCTGCCGGCCATCAAGGAGCTGAAAGCGGTGTTCGAAGGGCCGAAGTATGCCAAGTGGCGGTCCCTGCGGGAGTCTGAGGATGCCCGCTATCTGGGACTGACCGCGCCGCGCTTCCTGCTGCGCACGCCGTACGATCCGGTCGAGAACCCGGTCCGCAGCTTCAACTATCAGGAAGACGTCAGCGGTGATCACGAGGACTACCTGTGGGGCAACACCGCGTACCTGCTGGCCACGCGCCTGACCGACAGCTTTGCCAAGTACCGCTGGTGCCCGAACATCATCGGTCCGCAGAGCGGCGGGGCGGTCGAGGACCTGCCGGTACACCTGTTCGAATCGTTCGGGCAGATCGAATCAAAGATTCCCACCGAGGTGCTGATCACCGATCGGCGCGAGTACGAGATGGCCGACGAAGGGTTCATTTCGCTGACCATGCGCAAGGGCAGCGACAATGCCGCCTTCTTCTCCGCCAACTCGGTGCAGAAGCCCAAGCAGTTCCCCAACACCAAGGAGGGGAAGGAAGCCGAGACCAACTACAAGCTCGGCACCCAACTGCCCTACATGATGATCGTCAATCGCCTGGCCCACTACATCAAGGTGCTGCAGCGTGAGCAGATCGGTTCCTGGAAGGAGCGTCAGGATCTGGAACGCGAGCTGAACACCTGGATCAAGCAGTACGTGGCCGACCAGGAAAACCCGCCGGCCGACGTGCGCAGCCGTCGCCCCCTGCGTGCGGCGCAGATCAGCGTCGAGGAAGTCGAGGGCGAGCCGGGCTGGTACCAGGTGTCGCTGGCGGTCCGTCCGCACTTCAAGTACATGGGGGCGAATTTCGAGCTGTCGCTGGTTGGGCGGCTCGACAAGGACTGACCCGTGTTCGGAAACAACGCGGGCGGGGCGCCCTCGGGCGGCAGCCTGTTTGAGCGTCTTGAGGCGGCAGATCAGCCGGCCGGGACGGGCATGACGGAGGTCACCCACGTGGTGGACTCCATCAAACGCCACCTGGTCCGGCTGCTCAACAGTCATCCGGGCAACAGCGCCAGCGCGCCGACGCTCGGACTGGTGGATTTCAATGACGCCACTCTGGGCACCGAGGACCTCAATATCCGTATCCGGGGCGCCATCCGTCAGTGCATCGAACGGTATGAGCCGCGGGTCCGCCGGGTTGACGTGGAAACGTTGCCCCAGGGGCCGGACCCGCTGCAGTTGCGCTTTCAGGTGACGGTCCACTTGCAGGTCGATGCGGCCGAAGGCCGCACCGTCATCGACCTGGTGCTGGACGAGAGACGATATTATCGCGTGGTATCACCGTGAAGCTGAATCGATTCTATCGGGACGAACTCAACTTTCTTCGCCTGCAGGGCCAGGAGTTTGCGGACGCGCATCCGCAGCTCACCCGGTTCCTTTCCGAGCAGAGCAACGATCCGGACGTGGAGCGCCTGCTGGAAGGCTTCGCGTTTCTGACCGGGCGTCTGCGCGAGAAAGTGGAGGACGAGCTTCCGGAGCTGACTCACTCGCTGCTCAACATGCTCTGGCCGAACTATCTGCGGCCGGTGCCGAGCGCGACGATCATGCGCTTTGACCCGCAACTGCACGCCATCAGTGAGCGTCAGCGCATTGCCAAGGGTACGGAAATCCGCAGCCGTCCGGTGGACGACGGCCAGGGCCGGACCCAATGCCGTTTCCGGACCTGCCGGGACCTGGCCATGTACCCCATGACGGTGGCGGACGTGGAGGCAGCGCACTCGCGGGAGGTGTCCACGATCACGCTGTCGCTGGCGCTCCACACCGATCAGCCCCTGTCCGAATTGGGCATGGACGACCTGCGGCTTTATCTGGGCGGCGACCGCTATACGGCCGAGACCCTCTACCTGTGGCTCAACCACTGTCTGACCGGTGTGGAGCTGGTGGTGAACGGCGGGACCATCCCGATTCCGTCGACGTGCCTGCAGCCGGTCGGCTTTGGGGAAGGGGATGCGCTGTTGCCGTATCCCAAGAACGCCTATGCCGGTTACCGTATTCTGCAGGAGTATCTGAGCTTCCCCGAAGCGTTCCATTTCGTGGACGTCGCCGGGCTGGGTCGCTACCTGCCGCCGGCGCAGGCCGACGAGATCCAGATCCGGTTCCGCTGTGACCGCACGCTGCCGCCCGATGTGCGCGTGCGGGAGGACAGCTTCCAGCTCTACTGCACACCGGCCATCAACCTGTTCCGGCACGAAGCCGATCCGGTGGACCTGAACGGCCGACAGACGGAGTACCGCATCCAGCCGTCGAGCCGCTACCCGTCACACTACGAGGTTTTCAGTGTCGACCGGGTTGAGGGCTGGCTGGAGGACCCGCAGCACCAGCGACGGGGCGAGCCGCGGACCTACACGCCATTCGAGAGCTTCGAGCATCAGGTGGAGCGCGACCGCAACCGCACCGCGCTCTACTACCGGGTGCGGGTCCGGGAGAGTGTTCGCGGAGATGGCTTCGATCATTGCATCGCCTTCGTCCGTGGCGACGAGCAGAGCTGTCTGGATCGGCGCGAGGCCGTGTCCCTGACGCTGACCTGCACCAACCGGCAGCTGCCGTCACAACTGGCGGTGGGCGACGTCTGCGAGGCGACCCAGAGCGCGCCGGCGTTTGCGACGTTCCGCAACGTGACGCGGCCGACGCGGACACTGCGGCCGACGCTGGACGGCAGCCTGCTCTGGACGCTGATCTCGAACCTGTCCCTCAACTACCTGTCGCTGCTGGACGTGGACGCGCTGCGCTCGGTGTTGCGGGTCTATGATTTCCGCGCGCTGGTGGACCGCCAGGCCGAACGGATCTCCCGGCAGCGGCTGGAGGGTATCGGTGCGATCGACACGGAGCCGGTGGATCGCATGTACAAGGGGCTGCCGGTGCGGGGCATCCGCTCCACACTGACGCTGGACCAGCAAGCGTTTGCCTCGGAAGGTGATCTCTACCTGTTCGGCACCGTACTGAGCCGCTTCTTCGGCCTGTACGCCAGCATCAACGCGTTTCACCTGCTGGATGTGGTGAACTCGGACAACCAGGAACGGTACACATGGACGTTACAGACAGGGCAGCAGCCACTGATGTAGCCGCCCTGAAACCCGTTCTGGGCAATGCGCGGCGCTACAGCTTTTTCCAGCTGGTGGACCTGATCCACCGGCTGCATGGCGACAATCTGGAGGACCCGGGTCAGAGCGAGCCGCGGCAGGAACGCATCCGTTTCTCCGCCAGCGCCAGCCTCGGGTTCCCTGGCACGGACGTGGTCTCCGCTGAAGAGCCGGCTCATGATTACGCCCCCTATCAGATGGAAGTGAGCTTCCTGGGGCTGCATGGCTCGCAGTCGCCCCTGCCGGGTTACTACCTGGACGAACTGGCCTGGGAGTATGGTCAGGAGACCGGCCTTCGCCGTTACTTTCTGGACTTCTTCAACCACCGGCTGGTGACGCTGTTCCACCGGGTCTGGCGCAAGTACCGATATTACGTGCGTTTTCAGCCGGGCGCGACCGACGCCTTCTCCGAGCATATTTTCTCTCTGATCGGTCTGGGGGACCCGGACCTGCGCGGCGAAACGCCCATCAACTGGTCGAAGATGATGGCCCAGGCGGGCCTGATGGCCGGCCGCAGCCGCTCGCCGGATGTGGTCAGCGGCATCATCGCCCATTGCTTCGACCTGGAGGACGTGCAGATCGAGCCCTGGGCGCTGCGCACCGTCCGGATTCCGGACGACCAGCAGACCGCGCTGGGTCAGAGTAACGCCCAACTGGGCCAGACCACACTCGTGGGCAGCCGGATCCGGGATCGCAGCGGCAAGTTCATCCTGCGTCTCGGCGGGCTGAGCCGCGAGCGGTTTGAGGACTTCCTGCCCAACGGGCAGGACCATGAGCGGCTGGTGAGCCTGGTGGCCTTCACCATGCGCGAACAGCTTGCCTACGACCTGGAGCTCGTCATGCGACCGGAGGACATCCGGCCGCTGACCATGGGGCAGGACGTGCGGCTGGGCTGGAATTCGTTTGTCGATCCGAAGCCCTCGCCCGAGGGGCATGCGGTTCGGATCCAGATCAGGACCTGATGGCATGGACGCACAACAGCAAACACTCCGGTTGCGTATCGACAACCCGACCGCGGTTCCCGGTGCGGTGAACGCCTCCCACGCGTTCGGCCGGGCCGGTGGCTCCATCGGCTCCGCCGCCAGCGACACCTGGCAGCTGTCCGGCCGACGCAGCGGCGTCGTCGCCGGTCATGCGGAAATCCGTTGGCTGGACGGGGATTTCTGCCTGATCGACCGGTCCGGGCGTAGCTTCATCAACAGCGCTCGCCAGCCGGTGGGCCGGGGTCGCCGAGCCCGGCTCAGTCCGGGCGATGTGATCCGGCTGGGGCGCTACCAACTGGTGGCCGATGCCCCCGATGTTCCGGAGACCGATGCGCCGGATCACAGCCTGGTGGATGGTCCGGAAGAGGCGCTGCTTCGTCGGGATGTGGAGGAAGACGGTCCCACTCCGGCGGAACCACTGGGTGAACTGCCCCGGGAGGCCGGAGAATCCGCGCCCACCAACCCGTTGTCCGCCCTTGGCGACGATGAGCCGCCAGAGCCGGAGGCCGTTCAGGGCGAGCGCAACGATGTTTACCGGGGCGACCGGGACGCCGCCCTGCTGTTACCCCGCACGGAAGGAGAGCGCGCCAGGATGACCACTGACACACCAACGAATACAACGGACGACCGCAGCCGGACGCACATCAGCCTCTCGCCACTGCTTCAGGGGCTGAACGCGGATATGGCCGTTGGCGACAGCCAGCAGAGCCGGGTGTTTCTGGAGGAAGCGGGTGCCACGCTGCGGGCCGCCATTGAGGGCCTGCTGGCATTGCACGAACAGGAGGATGATCGCCAGCTCGCATTGCGGGCGCGGCTGCAGCCGATCGAAGATAACCCGCTCAAGCTCGGCCGGTCCTATCCCGACACGCTGGAGACGCTGTTTGCCGACGACCGCAGCCCGGTGCATCTGTCGGCGCCGGCCGCCGTGAAGGAGAGTCTGGACGAGCTGCGCCACTATCAGGCGGCGACCCGTGCTGCCATGCGCGAGGCCCTTGGCGCCATGCTGGACGCCTTCCATCCGGATCAGATGCTGCGTCGTTTTCACGGCTATCGGCGCCACCTGGAACCCGGCGAGGACGAGAACGCCTGGGCCTGGACCATGTATCGCCACTATCACGCGGAGCTGCAATCCGGCCATCAGCGCGGGTTTGAGCAGTTGTTCGAGGAGGTGTTCGAGCAGGCCCGTGACCACCACTTACGACAGCAACAGAAGGAGTCGATGCTGTGAAACCCATGCCATGGATGATTCTGACCGGCGCGCTGGCCCTGACGGCCTGCAGCACCCCCTACAACGCGGTGACCAAGACCGCCAAGGTCCTGTGGAACCCGGACGTGCCGGTCGGCTATGAAGAAGACCTGCCCAGCACCGCCGATCTGGCGATGCTGGCGGAGCCGAACGTCAACACCAACGGCTCCCAGCAGCCGACACCGATCAACTTCCAGGTGCTTCAGCTCGAGGACAGTTCCCGGGTGATGGCGGCCGGGTTCGATGAACTGTTGTCCGGCCTCGAGGACGCGCTGGGCAGCAACTACATCGATCACAAGGACTACACGCTCGTGCCCGGCCAGTTCAAGTTCATCGAGCCCATGGAGCTGACCGAGAAGACGCGTTATCTCGGTGTGGTGGCGTACTACGCCTACCCCAACCAGTCCCAGTGGAAGAAGGTGGTCAAGGTGGAGCCCAAGGGCGGCGACTACCACCTGCTGGTCAACCTGCGGGACCGGGAAGTGGTGCTTGAGAAAGCCGGCGGCAAATCGGGAGAGGAGTGATGTCAGCAGTCAACCGTGTGGTCTGGAGTGACGGGCTGTTCATCAAGCCGCAGCACTTTCAGCAGCAACAGCGCTACTTCGAGCATCAGATCAATGAGCGGACGCTGGCGGTCTCGGACTACCTCTACGGGTTCAGTGAACTGTCCATCAACGACGAGTATCTGAGCTTCGGGCGCGTCGGGCTGGTGCGCGCCCGTGGACTGTTCCCGGATGGCACGCGCTTCAGCCTGCCGGAAGAGGACCACGCGCCCCAGCCGCTGGACATTACCGATGCGGACGTGGCGAACGAAGTGGTCTACCTGGCCCTGCCGCTGGCGACCGACAGTCTGTCGGAGGTGGCCTGGCCCGAGGCGGGCGTCTCCGCGCGCTATCATGCGGACGCCGCGGAAATCCGTGACCTCCATTCGGTGGACGGTGACAGCCACACCATCGACGTGGCCCGGGTCCACCCGCGCCTGATGCTCGAGCGTGAGGACCGCAGTGCCTACGCGACGCTGGCAATCGGCCGCATTCTGGAGAAGCGCCCGGATGGCAGTCTGGTCATGGACAACGATTTCCTGCCCACCATGCTGAGTGTCCGTGCGGCGCCGCGTCTGCAGCGTTTTGTCGGCGAAATGGCCGGCCTGATGCAGGAACGGGCCCGCAACATCGCTGAACGCGTTGGTGCGCCGTCCCAGGGTGGGGTGGCGGACGTGGCCGACTTCATGCTGCTGCAGATGCTCAACCGGTCCCACCCCCAGCTCCGTCACCTGGCCCGGCTGCGCCAGCTCCATCCGGAGCGGCTCTACGAGCAGTTGCTGGGGCTTTGTGGGGAGCTGGTGACGTTTACCGATGAAAACCGGTTGCCGCAGGAGGCGCCGGCCTACGACCACGATCTGCCCGAGACCGCCTTCGGGCCGCTGATGAAGGTACTGCGTCAGGCGCTGAGTACCGTGCTGGAGCCCCGCGCCGTGGCCATCCAGCTCCAGCAGCGCCAGTACGGTCTGACGGTCGCACCGCTGCAGGACACCGAACTGACCGGCGACGCCGAGTTCATTCTCGCCGTGCGCGCGGACATGCCGCAGGACGACCTGCGCAAGCAGTTCCCGCAGCAATGCAAGGTCGCCTCGGTCGAGAAAATCCGCGACCTCATCAGCCTGCAGCTACCGGGCATTCCGCTTGAAGCGCTCCCCGTGGCGCCGCGGCAGCTGCCCTATCACGCCGGGTTCACCTACTTCCGCCTGGACAGCCACAGCCAGGCCTGGCAGATGCTGGACAACGCCAGTGGTTTTGCCTTCCACGTGGCGGGTGACTTCCCGGGTATCGACATGCAGTTCTGGGCCATCAGGAGCTAGTCATGGACGAGACGGCCACACCGGAACGCACACAATTTGACCAGATGCTGTTCGAGGAGCCGGAGGCGACGCCTGCCGGTGACGACGACACCTTCCGGCTCCAGGGGTTTGAGGACAACCGGCTGGTGCACGCGGCCACGCCGCTGCTTGGGCTGGTGATCCGCATCCGTCGTCTGGCGGCATTCGATCAGGTGCCGACGCTGTACCAGCAGGTGGTGGACGACATCACCGCCATCGACCGGTCGTTGATCGAGCAGGGCTATGAACGGCCCACGGTGGTGGCCTACCGCTATGTGCTCTGCGCGCTGATTGACGAGGCGGTGCTGGGCACGGACTGGGGTGCGTACAGCGTCTGGTCCCAGCATTCGCTGCTGTCCCGGTTCCATAACGAGACCTGGGGCGGGGAAAAGGTCTTCGCCATCCTCTCGCGTATGGAACAGTCGCCGGAGCGTTACCGCGACATGCTGGAGTTCATCTACCTGGCGCTCTGCCTCGGCTTCGAGGGGCGTTACAAGGTGATGGACAACGGCCGTGACGAGTATGAGCGGATCATCAACGGCCTTTATCGTCAGATCGAGACCTGGCGCGCCCCGGACCGGGAACAGTCGCTGGGCTCGGCGCTGGACCATGTGATCCCGGCGCGCAACCGGCTGCGGCGCGGCTTCCCGATCTGGGGCCTCGGCGGTCTGTTCCTGGTGGCGATGGGCACCGTCTACACCCTCTATTCCATGGCGCTGGATGAACGCATGAAGGATCTGCTCAGCGTCCTGGACCAACTCCCGACCTGAATAAGGAGATTGCTTTGCTTCGGGTTGAACTACCGGCGCTCGTCGAGCGTCTGAACGATATGTGCCGCGAAGGACTGGAAGCCTCGGCGGCGCTGTGCATCAGCCGGCAGGGCGCGGAAATCACGCCCGCGCATCTGCTGTTCAAACTGCTGGAAACACCGTATTCCGACGTCCGCCTGATCCTGGACCATGCCGGCATCGATCCCCATGCACTGCAGCCGGTGGTGGGCGAGAGTCTGGCGGGCGCGGCGGAGACGGCCGAGGCTTACCCGTCGTTCTCACCGCTGCTGATCGAGCTGCTTCAGGATGCCTGGCTGCTGGGCTCGACGGAGCTGGAGCACCGTGAGCTGCGTTCGGGGGTGATACTGCTGGCGCTGTTGCTGCACGCGGACCGCTACCTCAAACCAGCGGTCAGTGGCGAACTGTCGGAGATCAACCGGGAGCAGGTGCGCCGTCAGTTCAGCGCCATGACCAGGGGCTCGGCCGAAGAGCCGGTGGCCGCCAGTGCCGGTGAGGCCGCGCCGGCCGCCGGCTCAGAGGATGCCCTCAACCGTTTCGCCCGGGACGTGACCGCGGAGGCCCGCAACGGGGAACTGGACCCGGTGCTGTGCCGGGATGCGGAGCTGGACCAGATGATCGACATCCTCTGCCGGCGCCGCAAGAACAACCCCATCGCCGTCGGTGACGCGGGCGTCGGCAAGAGCGCGATCGTTGAAGGCCTGTCCCTGCGCATCGTCGCCGGCGAGGTGCCGGATCGGCTGAAGAACGTCGCACTCTGGTCGCTGGACCTGGGCGCGCTGCAGGCCGGCGCGTCCGTGAAGGGCGAGTTCGAAAAGCGCCTCAAAGGCGTCATCGACGCGGTGAAGGCCTCGCCCACGCCCATCATCCTGTTCATCGACGAGGCCCACACACTGATCGGGGCCGGCAACAACGAGGGCGGTTCCGATGCGGCCAACCTGCTCAAACCCGCACTGGCCCGGGGCGAGCTGAGCACCATCGCCGCCACCACCTGGCGCGAGTACAAGAAGCACATCGAGAAGGACCCGGCGCTGAGCCGCCGCTTCCAGCTGGTGGCGCTCGATGAGCCGTCACCGGAGCAGGCCGTCCACATCCTGCGCGGATTGCGGGGGGTGCATGAGCAGGCCCACCAGGTGCTGATCGATGACAGTGCCCTGACCGCCGCGGCGCAGATGTCGGCCCGATATCTGGCCGGTCGTCAGCTGCCGGATAAGGCCATCGACGTACTCGATACGGCCTCGGCACGGGTCGCGCTCAACCTCAGCACGCCGCCGCGCCAGCTCAGCCATCTGCGCAGCGAGCGCCATCAGCTGGCCATGGAACAGGACCTGATCCGCCGGGAAGGCCAGCTGGGTCAGAGCCGGAGTGACGATCGTGCCGACACCGTGGCTCGCGATCTGGAAGCCTGCGATGCGTCGATTGCCGAACTGGAAGCGCGCTGGCAGACACAACGGGATCTGGTGCACCAACTGATCGAAGTCCGGGAACAGCTGCTGTCGGACGATGAGGGTGAGGCGTCCTCGCTGCACCAGCAGGCGGCGGCACTGGTGGCCGAGCTGGAAACGCTACAGGCCGATGAGCCGCTGGTCCATGCCATGGTGGATCGTCGGCAGGTGGCGGAAGTCATCGCCGACTGGACCGGCATTCCGGTCAATCGCATGACGGCGGACGAGCTGGAGAAGATCACGCGCCTGCCTGAGCACCTGGAAGCCCACATCAAGGGTCAGGACCGGGCCATCGATACGCTTCATCAGCGTCTGTTGACGGCCCGGGCGGATCTGCGCCGCCCCGGACGCCCGATGGGGGCCTTCCTGCTGGTCGGCCCCAGCGGCGTCGGCAAGACCGAGACGGTGCTCCAGATTGCGGAGTTGCTGTACGGCGGTCGCCAGTTCCTGACCACCATCAACATGTCCGAATACCAGGAGCAGCACACCGTCTCGCGCCTGATTGGCTCACCCCCCGGCTACGTCGGTTTCGGCGAGGGCGGCAAGCTCACCGAAGCGATTCGCCAGAAGCCGTATTCCGTGGTGCTGCTCGATGAAGTGGAAAAGGCGCACCCGGAAGTGCTGAACCTGTTCTACCAGGCCTTTGACAAGGGCGAGCTGGCGGACGGCGAAGGGCGGATGATTGACTGCCAGAACGTGGTGTTCTTCCTGACTTCCAACCTGGGCTACCAGACCATCGTCGACCATTTCGAAACGAGCGACGACCAGGCCCTGGAAGAGGCCCTGCACCCGGAGCTGGCGGACTTCTTCAAGCCGGCCCTGCTGGCCCGCATGAACGTCGTGCCCTACGGCCCGCTGGGTGACGAGACGCTGAACCGCATCGTCACCGACAAGCTCGCGCGCCTGACCGATCAGATTCGCGATCGCTACCGCGCCGAGGTGGTGCTGGATGAGGCTGTGGTGGATGCCGTCCGGCAGCGGGCCCGGCGCAGTGAGAATGGCGCCCGGATGCTTGAGGCGATCATTGAAGGCGAACTGCTGCCGCCGGTCTCCCTGGCGCTGCTGGAAAAGCTGGCGGCCCGAGAGCCGGTTGCCCGCGTGCACCTGGGCGTGGATGAGGGCCGATTCACCGGCGTTGTCGACTGAGGAAAGGAACGACATGACACGGATGCAGACGGAACTGCACACCGGCATCGATCTGGCGCTGGACCTGATTCGCCAGCCCGACCGTCGGGCCCTGCTCGACTGTGCGCACCGCCAGCTGGGCGAGGCGTTCGGGGTCTCCCGCAGCTGGTTGTTCGAGCTCGATGCCAGCGGACGGGATCTGGTCTGTCCAGCACTGACGGGCGAGACCACGCTGGCCTGCGATGACTTTCGTCATCCGATGGCCCATGTGATCCGCTCGGACGCCGCCCGGGTGGTGCGCACAGCGGACCGGGTGCGCTACGAACACCCGGTGCTGGATACCATGCTCGATGCACTGGCCCCCGGTGAATCGCTCTGGCTGTCACCGGTGCGTGTTGAGCAGGGCTCGGTCCTCGGCGTGCTGGCACTGGCCGGCGATCCGGGCTCCTGGGAGGGGCTGACCGGGCAACCCCTGTTCCAGGGCTTTCTGCGTCTGCTGGCCGGGCACTGGCGTCAGCACCTGGATCGTCACGACCGGCTCTGGCAGCAGCGTCTTCTGCATCGCTCGCTGGCGCACCTGAAGGACTCCGAGTCGGACCGGCGCAAGAACGAGCAACTGGCGGCCACCCTGATCGGCCATTCCCGGGCGATGGCCGACCTGCGCAGCCAGATCGTCCGGGCCGCCGGCACCCAGCTGTCCGTGTTGATTCAGGGCGAAACCGGCTGTGGCAAGGATCTGGTGGCCCGTGGCCTGCACGACTTTTCCCAGCGGGCGGACGGTCCGTATGTCGTGGTCAATTGCGCGGCCATCCCGGACAGCCTTCTGGAAAGCGAGCTGTTCGGCCACACGAAAGGGGCGTTTTCCGGTGCCGATCGCGCCCGCGAGGGACTGCTGGCCCAGGCCGACGGTGGCACGCTGTTTCTGGACGAAATCGGCGACATGCCCATGGCTCTGCAGTCCAAATTACTGCGGGTGCTGGAAACCCAGCGGTTCCGGCCTCTTGGCGGGCAGACAGAGCAGCGATCGGATTTTCGGATTGTCGCCGCGACGCACCAGCCGCTGCAGAGTCTGATCCGGGAGAACCGGTTCCGCCGGGATCTGTATTACCGGCTCAGCCAGTTCCCGGTGAAAGTGACCCCTCTGAGGGAACGGGGTGAGGACCTCGAAGCCCTCAGTCGGGCGTTCATCACCGCCTACCGCGAACGTGAGGGCAGTGGGCCGCTGGGCATCAGTAGCCAGGCGCTGCGGTTCCTGTCCGGTTACCGGTTTCCGGGCAACGTTCGTGAGTTGCGCAATGTCATTGAGTTCGCCTGCATTCAGGCGGCGGATGGGGCGGACGTGCAGGCCGAGGATCTGCGGCTGGACATGATGGCGCCGGTGCCGGGTGAGGACGACGACGAAACCGGTGAGGGCGATGCCGATCTGCTGTGTCCGGGGCTGCCGCCGCTCCATGAAATCGACGATCTTCGGGAGGCCGCCCGGGCGTTCGAGGCGGCGATTATCAGCGCCCGCCTGCGCCAGTATCAGGGCAACCGGGCGCAGGCGGCCGAAAGTCTCGGGCTGCCCAAGCGAACGCTGGCCCACAAGTGCCAGAAATTCAATGTCACGCTGGAGGCCGACTGATGCGCCTGTTTCGATGGGCCCTTGTTGGCCTTCTGGTATCACCGGCGCTCGCCGCACCGGCACCGTCCACGCTGGAGGCCGCACGCGAGTGTACGGACATTGTCGAACGTCCGGGGCGACTGGCCTGTTTCGATGCGGTGTTTGGGACGCCGGTCCGGACGAGCGCTGAGGAAACCCAACCGCGACGCCAGCCGCCGATCTGGATCGCCGCGCGCGCCCAGCAGACCGGCCGTGACGTCAGCGAGGGCGCCATCCATCGGCGCGGGGACGCCGGCCACCTGGTCACACTGGCCGCGCTGGGTGCCCAGCCGCCCCGGCCGATCCTGGTGGTGCAGTGCGACAACAACATCTCGCGACTGGCCCTGATGATGCCCGCCCCCCTGCGGGCCGACCAGGTGCGACTGTCACTGGATTCGGGCGACCGCGTGCAACGCCAGGTCTGGCGGGTCCGGGACGACGGCTTCGTGGTGAGTGCCGGCCGGGGGTTGCCGGCCATCGACACCATCCGCACGTTCCTCCCGGCTTCGCGCCTGGAACTGAAAGCGGGTGTGGCACCGGTGGATGGCCTGGTGTTTGACCTCCAGGGGCTGGGCGACGCGCTGGCGCCGCTGCGCCGTGAGTGTGGCTGGTAAGCCGCCGAAACAACGGAATGGATTCAGACAAAGGAACAGGGACGATGCAGGCAGTCGAACAGCATCCCTATGTGGAACAGGTCCTGACGCCGATACCGGGGGATTCATCCGTCGGCGAGGCATTGGGCGAGGACGAGCGCCTCACCTTTCTCGAAGACGAAGTCATGAAGATGGGCTCGCTCGCCCAGACGGACATCGACTGGGGCAAGGTGGAAAGTGAATCGCTGGCCCTGCTGACCGACACCAGTAAAGACCTCAAGGTGCTGGGCTTCCTTTTGCTGGCGCTTCAGCGCGGGGGCAACGGTGAGCGGTTCGCGTTGTCGCTGCACCTGTTGCGTCGGGCGCTGGAGACCTGGTGGACGGACGCCTGGCCCTGGCCGGGTGAGAAAGGCAAACGCCCCCGCAACCTGATGTTCCGCCAGATGCTTAAGCGGGCGGCGGGTGAAGTGGAGAAGGTCAGCTTTGATGCCGCCAAGGGCGACGGCCGGGCGTTCTGCCTGGAAGAGCTGAAAGCACTGGCTGACGCGGCGGACACCCATGGCCTGTCCGACGGCGGACTCGACCCGCTGCGCCGGGCCATTGAAGCGCTGCCCGAACCGAGCCAGGCACCGGAGCCAAAAGCGGACGAGTCGGGCGCCGCCAATGAGGCGCCATCGTCGGCGAAAAGCGCCGCCGGTGGTTCCGCCCCCTCTGAAAAGCCGACCGCCGACAGTCTGTCACTGGACACCGGGAGTGAGCGGGCCACCCGCCAGAGCCTCTTGCGTGTGGCGGACCTGCTGACCGACACCTCGCCGACCGAGCCGCTGGGGTATCAGCTTCGACGCTACGCCATCTGGCACAGCATTACGGCCGCGCCGCCCTCGCGGGATGGCGTGCGCAGCGACCTGGCGGCCGTCAGTGCCGACCGGGTGGCGGACTACCGTGAGGCGCTGGAGCGTGAGGTGGACGTGGCGCTCTGGCACCGGATTGAGCAGAGTCTGGCGGTCAGTCCCTTCTGGCTCGAAGGCCACTATCTCAGCGCACAGGCGGCCGAACGTCTCGGTCACACCGCCTGCGCCGACGCCATTCGTCAGGCGCTCACGGCCTTTCTGGATCGCCTGCCCGCGCTGGCGGACATGACGTTCTCCGACGGCACGCCGTTCTTGCCCGACACCGTCAGTCACTGGCTGCTGAACAGCGGCTCCGGCGGTGGCGGCACCGGCGAGAGCTGGGATCAGGCCTATGAAACCGCCCGTGAAACGCTGGGCCAACGCGGTCTCGCACCGGCGATGCAGTTGCTTGAAGACGGCCTGGCGGAGGCCCGCGAGCCCCGGGCCCGCTTCTACTGGCGGCTGAAGAGTGCCGAGCTGCTGGCCGAGTCCGGGCTGTCGACACTGGCCCGGCAGCACCTCAATGACCTGCGGGCACAGACCCGCGACCTGCAACTGGAAGACTGGGAACCGGGGCTGATGGCCCGGCTGGAGCGCGCCTCATGAACATACCGACGACCACACCGACCATGCCCACCTTCGTGCGCCAGTTCCTGATGCTGGGCAAGAAAGTCTGGCCGTTCCTCAAGATGGCGGGCAAGCTCGTGTTCTGGCTGGGCCTCGTCGCGGCGCTGGGGGCCCTCTGGTGGTTCGGGCCGATGTGGGAATGGGACGGCTCGCATCCTTTGGCGTCCTGGGAAAGCCGCGCGCTGATCACCCTGGGTGTGGTGTTCCTGATCCTGCTGATCTGGGGGCTGATACTCGCCCGCCGCCTGAAATCGGTCAACAGGGAACGGGCCGAGGAGGAGAAGGAGCAGGAGGACCCGCTGCTGGCCTACGAGCGACGCCAGAACCGCCTGCTCGACAAGGCACTGCTCCGGCTGCGGCAGGCCATCCCAGGCCGGCGCTGGCGCTACAAACTGCCCTGGTATCTGGTGATCGGGCTGGAGGAGGACGGCAAGACCAGTCTGATCCAGCGCTCCGGCCAGCGGTTCACGGTCAGTCAGAAGCGCAAGCGGGCCACCGAGCGCAATCCCATGGAGTTCGAGTGGTGGGTCAGCGATCGGGCGGTACTCATCGATCCGGACGGCACGCTGATCAGCCAGCCGGCGGGGGCCGACGAGGGCGAAGGTCTGCCGGAGCGGCTCTGGGGGCATTTCCTGACCTGGCTGGAGGCCAACCGGCCGCGGCGGCCATTGAACGGCGTGGTGCTGACCGTTGACCTGTCCCGACTGGCGAGCCTGGACGATCAGGAGCGACAGGCGCGGGCGGTTCAGCTTCGCAGTCGACTGCGGGAGCTGATGGAGCGCCTGGGCACGCGGCTGCCCGTCTATGTCACCTTCACCAAGATGGACCTGCTGCACGGCTTCGAACCGTTCTTCCGCAAGCTCTCGGAAAAGGAACGGCAGCGGCCGCTGGGTCTGACCTTCTCGCCGGGCTCGGTCAACGAGCCGGACAGTTGGCTGGATGAGTTTGACGATCAGTACGAGCAACTGATGGACCAGCTCCAGCAACACCTGCCGACCATGCTGGCGGACACCCGTGAGAACGAGGAACGCGCCGCGATCTACTCGTTCACCCGCCAGATGGCGGGGCTGCATGGCGTGCTGCAACGCTTCCTCGGGGAAATGCTGGCCGCCGATGCCTTTTCCACCACAGCCCTGGTGCGCGGGGTGTATTTCACCTCGGTCTATCAGGAAGGCGTGCCCGAGGACCCCTACGTCACCGCCGCGGCGCACCATTATGGGTTGCCTTCGGCGGTCCAGCCGGCCCAGCGGGGGCGCCAGTCGCGGACCTGGTTCAGTGAGCAGCTGTTCTCCCGCGTCATCTATCCCGAAGCGGGCCTGGCTGGTGACAACCGACGGGTGATCCGGCAGCGCCGGCGGTCACTGGCCGTCGCGGCCGTGCTGTTTCTTGCCGCCGGTCTGGGCACGACAGCAGGCTGGCATCACTTCTTCCTGCAGAACGCCGAGGCGGCGGAGCGGGTGCAGACCCGCGTGCAGGGATTTTTGGACAACTGGAACCCGGTGGGCCATGAAACCGACCCGACCGGCCGCAACCTGCTGGAGCCGCTGGATCAGCTGCGTGAGGCGACACTGGCCTACGGCAACTACCGTGAGCAATGGCGTTGGGTCGAGGACATGGGGCTCTATCAGGGCCATCGTGTCGGCCCGGAAGTGGAAGCGGCCTACCTCAACATGCTGGCGTATCAATACCTGCCGGCGCTGATGATCGGCGTGATGGACAACATGAACGCCGCACCGGAGGGCAGTTCCGAACGGCTGCGCCACCTGCGGGTGCTGCGCATGCTCTACGATGGCAGTGGTCGTCGCGACGATCTGGTCAGTGATTACATGTCCGACTACTGGCAGCAACGTTACCCGGGGCAACGCTCGGTTCAGGACCGGCTGCACAAGCACCTCGATTACGCCATGGCCCATACGGATCTGGCGACCTGGCAGCAGGAGGGCGATCGCTCGGCGGACATGGCGCTGATGCCCTTCCAGAGCAGTGTGGGCTGGGCGCAGAAACGGCTGGGCCGCACTCCCACGCCGGAGCGCGTCTACAGCGACCTCAAGGAGGCGTCCACGGACAGTCTGTCGGCAGCGCTGAATGTGGGGCAGCAGAGCGGACCGGCTTTCAATACCGTGTTTGTCCGGGTCAACGACCGGGGGCAGGCGATGGACGAGTCGCCCGCGCCGGAGCAGGACCCGTTGCGCATTCACCGGATGCTGACCCGGGAGGGGCTGCAGCGTTACTTCCTGCGGCGGTCGGAATCGGTGACGGAGCTGGCGCTGGTGGATGCCTGGGTGCTGGGCCGGCGTGACGATGTGGATTTCAGCGACGCCGACGAGCAGGCGCTGCGCGCGCAACTGCGTGACCGCTACGTCCGGGATTACACCGCGCAGTGGCGCCGGGCGATCAGTCATCTGGACGTGCGCCGGTTCCGGGATCTGAACCACGGCGTTCGCGTGCTCGATAACCTGACCGGCGGCCATCAGCCGCTGACCGAGCTGCTGACCACACTGCGGATGAACACCGATCTCTTCCCGGACACACCGGGGGATCAGCAACTGCCCGAGGAAGCCCTGGAGGAGTCCCCGCGCTATCGACTGGCCCAGCGGATTGCCGGCCAGTTCGAGGAGCTGCACGCGCTGACGGAAAAACCGGACGAGAAAACGCCCTCGACGCTGGAAGACATTCTCCAGGTTAGCCGGAATCTGCACGACTACCTGCGCGCCATCCAGGAAGCGCCGAACACCGGTAAGGCGGCGCTGGAGGCGGCGCGTGCGCGGCTGACCATGAAGGGTGATGACCCGATCTTCACACTGCAGCGGCTGGCGCGGAACCAGCCGGAGCCGATCAACCGCATGCTCGAGAAGCTGGCGGCAGAGAGCTGGCGGGTGGTCCTCAATCAGGCCGTCGCGCAACTGGAGCGCAAGTGGTACCGCGAGGTCTACCAGCCGTTCCAGCAGAAACTGGCGCGTCACTACCCCTTCCAGCCGGACGCTGGACGCGATGCGGGGCTGAAGGACTTTGAATCCTTCTTCGGCCCGGACGGCACGCTGAACCGGTTCTATGAACAGCACCTGAAGCTGTTTCTGGAAGACCACCCTGAGCACGTCGCCCTGAGTCAACGAGCCACGCTGGTGCGCCGGGACGTCATGCAGGCGTTGAGACAGGCGGAGAAGATCCGGGAGGCGTACTTCGCCCGCAGCGGCGGTCTCGACGTGGAGTTCGCCCTGGAACCGCTCAACCTGACGGCCAACAAACGCCGGAGTGTGATGAATGTCGATGGCCAACTGGTTGAATTCAGCCATGGTCCCCGGCAAAGTATTCCGCTGATCTGGCCCAATACCCTGCGGGAAAGTGTCCAGAGTCGGGTCACACTGGTGCCGGCGACGCTCAACCGCTCCCCGCGCAGCAAGATCGCGCGCGGTCCCTGGGCCTTCTTCCGCCTGCTGGACAAGGCGGAGGTGAACGGTGTCAGTGCCAGTGCCGTGGACATCACGTTCCGGCTGGACGATGGCGAAGTACAATACCGCCTGCACGCGGCCGGCAACACCAACCCGTTCACCCAGCAACTGCTGGCGGACTACAGCCTGCCGGGCAGCCTGTACTAACGGAATAGACGCACAGAAAAGGAGATCACACCATGGCAAACGTGGTTCTGTTGGGGGACGTCGACACGGGGCACCCCCCGTTCCCCCCGACGCCCGTCATCGCGGGCAGTGGCACGGTCATGCTGGACGGCAAACCGCTGGCGCGGATCGGCGATCCGCTGATGATCCACGCGGCACCCCCGATACCGCCCCATCCCCGCGCCGTAGCCGCCGGCAGCAGCACCGTGCTCGTCGAAGGCGTCCCCGTCGCCCGCACCGGCGACCTGGTCTCCTGCGGCGGCGTCCTCATCGGCAGCGGCACGGCGATGAGCGGGTAACGTCGCTAACGAGTGTGTGACAACGAGGGGGTCGCCGCGGAACCCGCGGAAGGACGCGGAAAGGGTTGAATAGCCACAGAAAGACACGGAAAGCACGGAAACGCCCTTCGGGCGCGAACAGCATGAAAGAGCAGGTTGGACGGACGAGCGCAACAGATACCTTTGTTTCCAATCGTTCTTTTCCGTCCGTGCTTTCCGTGTCTTTCCGTGGCTAAAAACGTCTTTTTATTTTTCCGCGTCCTTCCGCGGATTCCGCGGCGACCCCACAATCGATTCATCTTCACGGACCGAAGATCATGCCACAGGCCAAGGGACTGCAATTCACCGTCCGGGTGGGCCAACTGCCGGACGATCATTTCGCGGTGGTGGGCTTCTCAGTGCACGAGGGGCTCTCCGAGTTGTTCGAGGGCGTTGTTGAGCTGGCCAGTACCGATGCGGCGGTTGCCGCAGGGGACGTGCTCGAGCAGCCCATC
>NZ_QEKQ01000004.1 GCF_003096655.1 Tamilnaduibacter salinus
GATGGGCTGTTCGAGCACGTCCCCTGCGGCAACCGCCGCATCGGTACTGGCCAGCTCAACAACGCCCTCGAACAACTCGGAGAGCCCCTCGTGCACTGAGAAGCCCACCACCGCGAAATGATCGTCCGGCAGTTGGCCCACCCGGACGGTGAATTGCAGTCCTTTGGCCTGTGGCATGATCTTCGGTCCGTGAAGATGAATCGATTGCTTGTTCGCCGCGGAATCCGCGGAAGGACGCGGAAAAATAAAAAGACGTTTTTAGCCACGGAAAGACACAGAAAACACGGAAAAATATCGTGAAGAGACTGTAGGAGCTTGCCTGCAAGCGACTCGTTTGATCGCAAACGCGATAGAACTCTCAAGTGCGTCGCGAGCAGGCTCGCTCCTACAACTTATTGTTCACGCCCGAAGGGCGTTTCCGTGCTTTCCGTGTCTTTCTGTGGCTATTCAATCTCTTCCGCGTCTTTCCGCGGGTTCCGCGGCGATATTCTATTCGATGGCTACCCAATCCAAAACGGCCAGCATGGCTGGCCGTTTCAGGTTGCGCAACCGGTATGGTTTACGCTTCCATCGGTGAGCGCCAGTCGTCGCCACCGGAGGTGCCGGCGATGGTGTGCTCCCAGGAGACTTTCCGGTAAGCCACGGACACTTCCACCAGCTGAGTGAACTCCGCGTTGGACGGATCCTGGCAGTGCGGCATCTTGCAGTCGATGTTGATGATGGTCGCATCTTCCAGGATGGTGGAGAAGAAGTGTTCCTGCTTGCCTTCCACAGACGTGCGGTACCACTTCAGCTCGACCTTCGGCAGCATTTCGCCGGATGCGAGCGCGTTGTACATCAGCGGCGTGGCCTTGTTCAGTGCTGCCGTGAACTTGAACGGCTTGTGAACGCGCTGGCCGGAGGGCTGACCGGACTGCGGGTCGGTCGGCACGGTGACGGTGTGGTCGAATTCCTGCACCAGCACTTCGTCTTCGTGACCTTCCACGTAGATGTTACCGACGGAGTCGGAGGTGAATGCGCCGGCGGTGATGTTGCCCTGAGTCTGGCCTTCGATGCTGATATAACAAGGAGTTGGCATGTGTCTGCTCCATGACGTGTGTGAATGAATGCCAGAGTCCTTTCCGCTCTGGTCATGCGTTTCATAACAAGGGCTGTGCCAGAATTAATAACCTGTTTTATATCAGCGAGATGAGATCACTTTCTTGTTTTCGGTGGGTTTGGAGGCAAGCAACTTGTTGCGTTCTTCGGGCAAATACTTGCTCGCCGGGCAAGTCCTGACTTGATGCGCCTGGCGCCTCACTGAAGCTGGAATCGGATGGGGATGGTAAAGCCAAAGGTCTGTCCTTCCATATCCTCGGGAACGACGGGCAGCGGTTCCGCGTCGCGGATGATGTCTTTTGCGGCCTCATCCAGCAGCGGGTAATCGGAGGGGGCGGTGATGGACAACGACACCAGCTCCCCGTCCCGGTTGAAGCGGAACCGGACTTCGGGCGTGCCTTCCTGGTTCAGGCGCTTGGCGCGCCGGGGGTAGTCATAGTGACGCGCCAGATGCCGGTTCAGCCGGGTCAGGTATTCGTCCGTCCGGTCGGACTGGCCGGCCTGAAGCGACACATCGCTGGCCGATTCCTGCGTTTCACCTTCACGGGCTGTCTCGGCCGAGGTTGTTGTCTGCGCCTGAGTGGTGGCCTTATCCGTTGACGCCATGTCGGGGGCCGGCTCAGCCTGTTTCTCTGGCTCTGGCTCTGGCTCTGGCTCTGGCTCTGGCTCTGGCTCTGGCTCTGGCTCTGGCGTCGGTTCAGGCTCCGGTTCCGGTTCGGGCTCTGGTGTTGGCTTCGGCTTTGGCTCTGGCTTTGCCGGCTCGGTTGATGGCTGAGGCTCCGGGGCCGACGCGGACTCGGCCTGCGTCGCATCCGCGAGCGAGATCTGGATGGCGGTCCGGCTGGTCTGGCTGGCATTGCCCCTGGCGTTCAGGTCCTGCGGCAGCGACCGCAGTGCCAGCGCGCCGACGGTGAGCGTCACCAGAATGGCAATCAGCATGAGGACACACTGGACGGGACGATTCACGAGGCCGGCTCCGTGAGGACCGTGACGGTCTCGTAGCCGGCCTGCTCCAGGCGACGGAACAGGCGCTCCAGCGATGCCATGCTCAGATCCCGGTTTGCACCGATCCGCAGGGGACGTTCGCCGGGAGAGACCGCCAGGTGCTGGGTCAGCTGGTCGGCAGACACGGGGTCTCCGTTGATGCGCCACTGGTCGGGACCGGTCACGATCAGATCCACCGAAGGCTGCTCTCCGCCCTCGGTGCCCTGGCTCATTGGCAGGGGTGGCAGTGGGTCGTCCGTCAGGCGTCCCGCCAGGATGAAGAACATCAGCAATAGAAACACCAGGTTGATCAGGGGCAGCATGGCGTCTTCCACCCGATCCATGAGGGGCTTCTCGTGGCTGGCGATCGGTTCCTGCTTCAGTGGCGTCATGGGGTCAGGCCTCGCCCGGCGCTGGCCGATCCCAGCTTACCGTGATGCCGGTTTGTTTCAGCGTGGTCAGAACCCGGGTGAATTCGCCCAGCGAGGCCTCGCCTTCCGTCGACAGATTGAGCTCGGTCACGGCGGCCTGCTCCAGCTCGTTCGTGAGTGCCGGCAGCGACCAGTCCTCGCCCCGCCAACGTACGTCGCCACTGCCCAGCAGGGTCAGCGACGGGACCGGCTCGGCATCGCTGGGCGCACCGGCTTTCGTCACGTTCTCCAGCTCAATCTGGCTGGTTGGCAGTAGTCGGGACGTGAGCATGAAGAACACCAGCAGGATGAACACCACGTCGATCAGTGGCGTCATCCGAATGGGCAGGCGTTTGGGTGGACGGGGCTCAACCAGCTGCATGGGCGAAGCGCTGGTCCTCCGGTATCGCCCGGGCCTCTGAGGGAACGGCCTGGTCCGACACGGCGGCATCCGGATCGTCGTTCTGGTTGTCCGTGCCTGTCGCCAGCGGAACCCTCAGGATCGCCACAAGCGTCTCGTTCATCCCGGTATTGAGACGGCGCAGGCGGAATTCCAGCCAGGCCGCAATCGCAGCCATGGGAATGGCGACCACCAGGCCGGCGGCGGTGGTGGACAGGGCCTCGTAGATCCCGCCGCTCAGTTGACTGGCATTGGCCCGGCCCTCGGTGGCGGCCATGGCGTTGAAAGCGTCCATCATGCCCATCACGGTCCCGAGCAGGCCCAGTAGTGGGGCCAGCGCCGCGATCACTTCAATGATCTTGAGGGGCGCTTCAAATGGCTGGAGTGCGCGCTGGGCCTGTTGGGCCGCCTGTTCCCGGACCTGTGTCTCGCTGGTGTTGGCCAGGCGGGCCTTCATGGTGTCAGCCGTCAGCCGGACCAGTGGGTTCCAGCGGGCCAGGCGCCCCGTGCGGTTGTTCAGGGACTGGCTCACGTCCTGGCTGGGGCGGGCACGCCATTGATCGATGGCCGAGCGAACGGCCCGGGTCGTCCGTGGTGCGAACAGTGTGCCGACCATCACGGTGTACAGGAAGGTGGCAAAACCAATCACCGCCAGGACAAGCAGTACGATCATGACCGGGCCGCCGAAATCGATCAGTTGGTGCAGGGGGCCGGTGGTCATCGTTGTGGAAAGACTGGACATCTTGGGCTCCGGTTCCCGGCGAAAGCGGGTGTCTGGGCTCGGACAGCAACCCGCAAATAGTAACGATTCTTATTGAACTTTTCCACTGCTATTCGCGGGGTATCACGGTTCGACGGATGCCGGCGTCTGCGGCGGATCGTAGAATGACGCGCCAACTTAACTAGACTGACCGATAGCGAGGGTGAACCCCGGGAACGGTATGCTTTGGAAACAGATTGCGCACTGGCTCGACAGCGTCCGGCATCAGGCTGTTGGCGTCATGGTATTTGTTGTCGTGTTCACCGTTCTGACAGCCACCGTTGTGGGCACGATCACCGCCCGTGACGAATTGGCGTCCCAGGCCCGGGACGGCGCGCGAACCATGGCGGGGATGGTCGCCAACCGCATCGATGGCCTTCTGGATGAGCGCTACCGGGCCGTCACCCGAGCTGCCGACGGTCTGACCATGTCCTCAGAGGCGCTGGAAGGGCGCGCGCAGTTGCTGCTGAAGCGCCAGCAGGTGTTGTCCGAACTGATGGACAACCTCTATTTGGTGGATGAGCGTGGCGATCTGTTGGCGGCGCTGCCAGAGGACGCGAGGTTGGCCGGTGTTTCCATTGACGATCGGGAGTATTTCCAGCGTGCGACCGGTCAGATGACGACTGTGATTTCCCAGCCTATGGTCTCCCGCAACGGACAGACCCCGGTGGTGGTCATTGCCGCTCCGGTGTTCGACCACGTCCGGCGCCTGACCGGCGTGCTCCAGGGTTCCTTCGATCTGACGGGTAACAATTTCACCGGGCGGATCAACGAGCTGACGTTAGGTCGAACGGGGTATGTCACCGTCGGCACGCGCAGCGGCACCATGCTGGCCCATCCAAATCCGCAGCACATCAATCAGCCGGTGCCCGGGACGAACCCGGCGATCCGGTCGGCGCTTGCCGGTGAAGAAGGGGTTCGGCGGGCGAATAATCGCGATGGACAGACCGTGCTGGTTGCGTACCGCCAGCTGAATGAAGCGCCCTGGTTCGTCACCGTCGCGATTCCCATCCGGGAAGCCTATGCCCCCGTTTATCGTCTTTACTGGACGGTCTTCTGGGTCGTTCTGGTTACGGTGGTGGTGATTGTGCCGCTGACACTGCGGGTGTTCAGCCGGCTTCTGCGGCCTTTGGAGGATCTGGCGGGCCAGATCGTTGAACGCCATGCCGGCCGTCGAACCGAGCCCGTGCGCGTCGGGGGCGGACTCGAAATCCGGCGGGTGGCGACAACGTTCAACGATGTCATGGCCGAGCGCGAGGAAGCCGCCTGGCATCTCGAAGAGCGCGAGGCCTTCTTCCGGTCATTGTCCGAGCGGGCGCCAACGGGCATCGCCCAGGCCGATGTCGAGGGGCATCTGGCCTACACCAACGGCGCCTTTCAGGCGATTCTGGGGCTCCCCGCGGAGGAGATCCGGGGTTACCCGATGTCCCGATGGATTGACTCGCGCGATCGTCCGGAAGTGGTTGACGAATGGCGGCGCGCGGTCGCTTCGGGGAATGTGTACTATGGCCGGCTCCGCCTCGTCCGTGACGACGGGCAAGTGGTTTGGGTGGAGGCGATGACCTCCGGTGTGGAAGCCCATGACCGTCAGCTGGGAACCGTGACGGTGGTGCGTGATATCACCCATGAGCATCAACTTGAGCAGCGCCTGCGAGCGGAGCGAAACCGGGCTGAGAGTACGTTGCGGGTTATGCAGGAAGGGGTGTTGCTCACGGATGCGTCGGGGGTCATTCGTTCGGCCAATCCGCCGGCTGCCCGTTTTCTTGGCCTGAATGAGCCGCTGGAGGGCACGGTCCTGTTTGAGGGCGTCCGGATCACGGCGGATGATCGCTCATGGACGCTGGAGGATTTCCTGACGTCACCGGCACTGAACAGCCTGGATGCCATTCTTGAGAATGCCCGCAACGAGCGCTTCGAGGTCGAGCTGACGTTGATTCGCCCGGACCGGAGCGATGAGGACGAGCTGCTGGTGTTTGTCATTCGTGATGACAGTGAGCGCCGTCGGGAAGAGGAGCGCCTGTCCTGGCAGGCGACTCATGACAGTCTGACGCGACTGGCAAACCGGCGTGCGTTCAACGATGTCCTGACGCGACTGGTGGCCGAGAACGTGCGCCCAACGGCCTTGATGCTCATTGATCTGGATCATTTCAAGCCAGTGAACGATACAGGCGGGCACCTGGTCGGCGACCATCTTCTGAAGCGTCTGGCCGAGGCCCTTCAGAATGGCGTGCGCCAGAGTGATCTGGTGGCCCGCCTGGGGGGCGATGAGTTTGCCGTGATTCTGACCGGATGTGATATGGAGCGTGCGTCGGTTATTGCCGAGAATCTCAGGGGCGCGATTGCGAATCTCGCCGTGGCAGACGGGAGCCGCACGTATGGGGTGACCGCCAGTATTGGTCTGACGGCACTGGGTGAGGATGATCACGCCATTCGTGATGTCGTCAATCGGGCCGATGAGGCAGCCTATGAGGCCAAGCGTCTGGGGCGGAACCGGGTGGTGATCGACCCTGATGAAATCGTGGTGCAAGAGCCGTGACATCGGCGCATTCCCTGCGCTGGCGTGGCTTCGTGATTGCCGGGCTTGGCGTCCTGTTTCTGTCTCCGGACTCGCTGCTGGTCAAAGCCACGAGCGTCACGCCCGTGGTCTTCCTGTTCTGGCGCGGTCTGCTGATCGGCCTGTCCTTTCTGGTCATCAATCACCTTCGGTATGGACGCGATCTGCCGATCCAGATGCGCCGTTGCGGCAAACGGGGGCTCTACTGCGGCGTGGCGTTCGCCGGCAGTACCCTCGGTTTCGTCACCGGCGTGAAGTACACGGCGGCCGGGAATGTGCTGGTGATCCTCAACACGGCGCCGGTTATTGCCGCCCTGATCGCCTGGCTGGTCTGGAAGGAACGTCTTCCGCTGCGCACCTGGATCCTGATCCTCATCTGTGTGGGTGGCGCCTCGCTCATGGCCGTCGGCGAGATGGGCGGTGGTGAGCCCATTGGGCTGGTCATGGCGGGGGTGGCGGCTTTCTCGCTGGCGTCCAACCTGGCCGTCGCCCGGTCCCGGCCCGAGGCCGATATGAGTGTGATGCTGATCATCGGCGCGGTGCTGGTGGCCGTCACAGCGGCGTTGTTTGGTGGCGCGCAGTGGCCGGGATGGCGGGATTTCGGTCTGATCGTTCTGCTGTGCGTGGGCTTTCTGCCGGTCGCCAGCATCCTGATCCAGACCGGGCCGCGCTACCTGCCTGCGGCGGAGGTCAGTCTGTTCCTGTTGCTGGAGACGGTGCTGGGCACGTTGCTGGTCTGGTTCTTTCTCGGTGAACTGCCGGGGCCGCTCGGATTCCTCGGCGGCAGCATCATCCTCGGGTCGCTGGCCGTCAATGGCGTGATCGAAGACTGGAAGGAGCGCCGGGCGCTGGGCCACCCCTAATTAGGGCGCCGCCTCTGAAAAAGCTCCTGAGGCGGCTCACGGGCTTTTTCAGAAGCTCCCAGCCGCTTGCCAGATCAGTCGCAGTGCCAGCACCGTCAGCAGGATGTTGAACCAGCGCTTGAAGCGCGAATCACTGAGTTCGTTCAGAATGCGCAGGCCCAGCCAGGTGCCGAAAAAGCCGCACAGGATCATGACGGCAATGAATGGCAGCCACTCGGCCAGAGCGAACCCCGCCAGACCGAAGACCAGCGCTTTGGGCAGGTGTTGAAGGGTCATGGCCGTGGCGAAGGTCGACACCGTGCGGAACCGGTCCCGGTGAATCTGCTTCACAAATGCAGCCACCAACGGACCGGTGGCGCCAACAAACAGACTGACGAATGTGGTCACCGTCGCGGCGCAAAACGTGCCGACAGGGCCCAGAATGCCCTTGGGCAGAGGCGGTCCCCAGCATAGATAGAGAATGAAAAGCGCGATGGTGAGCTGCCAGATGGCCTCCGGCAGGTGCGCCAGTAGCATCGCCCCGACGCCAGCCCCCAGGATCACGCCAGGCAGGAACGCGCCGATGACCCGCCAGTCAATGTGGTGCCAGGTCATGCTGGCCCGGCCCGCATTCGAGCCCAACTGAATGACGCCGTGGACCGGAATGATGGCGGCCGGTGGCAGCCACAGGGCCATCAGTGCGAGCAGGAGGGCGCCGCCACCGGCACCGAGGCTCGCCGTGATCATGGAGGTCACAACGGACAGGCCGAAGAAAACCAGCGCGAGAGCGGGTGAGAGGGCATCAGGCAGCCATTCGGTGATCAACGGGGACGACTCCGGTTGCCGGCAACAGGCTGGACCGTATGATAGGCAGTCACAAGTCACAAGTCACAAGTCACAAGTCACAAGTCACAAGTCACAAGTCACAAGTCACAAGTCACAAGTCACAAGTCACAAGTCACAAGTCACAAGTCCGGACTGCTCAGCAGATGATCCCGGAGAACAACAAGAATGAGGGCATACCATGGACAGTCATGAATACCGTCAGTTTGACGCCGTCGGTCTGGCACAGGCCATTCGCGCGGGTGATTTATCGGTGCGGGAGGTGACCGAAGCGGCCATTGAGCGGGCCGAAGCGGTCAACCCGACTCTGAACGCGATCTGTCACGAACGATTTGGCCGGGCACAGTCCCGGACAGAGGCCGGCGATGGCCCGTTTGCCGGGGTGCCGTTTCTCTGCAAGGATCTGGCTCAGGAAGAGGCGGGTGAGCCCTGCACCATGGGCAGTCGTGGGCTTCTCAAGCAGGTGGCGGATGTGGATTCGGCCTATGTCGCGCGGGCGAAAGCGGCGGGTCTCACGATTCTCGGCCGGACCACGACGCCTGAACTGGGCCTGAAAGCGGTTACCGAGTCCCGCCTTTGGGGACCAACCCGCAATCCGTGGGACACCGACCGCACGCCGGGCGGTTCGAGTGGCGGTTCCGGGGCCGCCGTGGCTGCCGGTGTGGTCCCAATGGCGGGTGCCAATGACGGCGGTGGTTCGATCCGGATTCCGGCCGCCTATAACGGCCTGTTTGGTCTGAAACCATCCCGTGGCCGCCTGTCCGCAGGCCCTCAGAACGGTGAGTACTGGACCGGTGCCTCGGCCGACCTGGTGGTCAGTCGAACGGTCCGGGACAGTGCCGCTATGCTGGACGTGCTCGCCGGCCCGGAGCCCGGTGATCCGTTCGCCATTCCCATGCCGGAGACGTCCTGGTTTGATGCGCTCAGTGACGCACCACGACCGTTGCGGATCGGCGTTTTTACAGCGTCTCCTTATGGCACCGATGTGGCCCCGGAGTGTATCGACGCCGTTGAGAATACCGCCCGAACACTGGAAGCCCTGGGGCATCATGTGGAGTATGCCCAGCCCGAGATTGACGGACAGGCGCTGGCACGGTGTTATCTCGGGCTGTACTTCGGCGAGGTCTCGGCCATCATTGATCGGGCGGAAGAGCGGTTCGGAGCCAGTGACGCGGATTTCGAGCTGGATACCCGGCTGATCGGCATGCTCGGGCGAAGCCTGCCGCTGCCGGATTACGTCCGTATGCGCCAGCAATGGAACGATTTCGCCCGGGCACTGGGCCAGTTTTTCGGCACCCGGGATCTGTATCTGTGTCCGACCACAGGGCAGGGGCCGGCCCGCATCGGTGAGCTGGACACCCCGGGCGCGCTGCGGTTCGCCGAGCGTCTGATGCTGATGCTTCGGGCCGGCAAGCTGGTGCATCGCAGTGGGTTGGTGGACCATATGGCGATGGACAGCCTCGCGCGCACACCGTTCACCCAATTGGCGAATCTGACCGGCACGCCGGCCATGTCGGTTCCGACTCACTGGACCGCCGACGGGTTGCCAGTCGGTGTTCAACTCGGTGCCGCCCATGGGCAGGAGACTGTGCTGTTGCAACTGGCAGCGCAACTGGAGCAGGCCATGCCCTGGTCCCATCGTTATGAGGCCATCGGGTTGTGATCCGTCCGTGTCGACACCACGTTTAACCCAGTAAAGAGACCGGCTATGCTGTCGGTAGGCGTGGGCGATTTCGATGGCCCACCCTGGGCAGTCACTGAGGGGCAACCGCCGACCAGTGTCTCCCGACCCCGTTGTTGGCAGGAGGAGGCAAGCGATCATGAAGCAGCAGATTGCGATTGATGAACTGGTATCCGTGGCCCAGGGCGAGGCCATGGGTGAGCTGGATGCCCCGATGATGGCCATCGTCCTGTCACCGGAGCAGAGCTACGATCTGCCGATCCAGTCCCTGGAGACGGACGCGGACAAGGCCCGCTGGGCCCTGATCCTGCGCGCGGCCCGGGAGCATGTGTCGGCGGACGCTGTGGCGGTGCTCTACCCGGCTTGGACCACCATTAAAACCCGCCAGGAAACCGGCCAGGAGCCGGATGACGACACCATCGACCCGATCGATACCCTGTTCGTCCAGCTCCACACCCGCGACCGGATTTACTGGCGTGGTTTCGAGCAGATTCGCGACCCGCGCCACCAGCGGATTGTTGGATTCCGCCGGATTGGAGCGCTGTCCACAGACTATGATCGGGGGGACGCCCCTTCCGTGGCCGCATGGCTGAACACCCTGTTCGAGCCGTTGCCGGAAGACGGCGAGGAAACCGAGGTGGACCGCGAGTTGGCCGATCTGCTTGAAGAACCCGAAGTCAGTGCCGCGCTTTATCCTCGCGAAATGCGCAGCCTGCACTGACATCGGTTCGGACCCTGCCCGTCGGCCCGGTGTCGACCGGCAGGGTCTCGAGTGGTCTTGATCACTGCTGTGTCGCTGGTCAGAGCAGCACGGCGGTGTTGCGCTCATTCGAACCGAACATGCCAGTCCCGCAATGGTGCGCCGTGCTGATCAACCCAACCGACACGCGTTAAAGGCCAGTGACGCGTTTGCACACGCTCTGAATGCGCATCATTCATCACGGCCCGGACAGCAGGTGCAGACAAAGCCGAGCCTGCTTGACGAAGGGGCCCGACCCGTCAGGGGTTGCCGGTATTCGGGTGTTGCCTTCCCTCGGGTATAATGCCCGGTTTTCGTCACAGAACCCCCGGGGACAACCGTGATTGAACTGATTGATGTGGAGAAGTCCTACGTGGTGGACGGTCGCGCGGTGCCAGCGCTGAAACCGACCCGGCTGGAGATCGCCAATGGCGAGGTATTTGGAATCGTGGGCCATTCCGGTGCCGGCAAGTCCACCCTCGTGCGACTGATCAACCGGCTGGAGGCGCCCAGCGGTGGCCGTGTCGTCATCGATGGTGAGGATGTCACCGGTTATGGCGATGAGGACCTGCGTGCCTTTCGACGAAAAGTCGGCATGATATTCCAGCACTTCAACCTGCTGTTTTCCAAGACGGTGGCCGACAATATTGCGTTTCCAATGAAGCTGGCGGGCATCTACAGCCGGGCGGAAATCCGCGAGCGGGTCGACGAGCTGCTGCAGCGCGTGGGCCTGACCGATCAGGCCCGCAAATATCCCGCGCAGCTTTCCGGTGGCCAGAAACAGCGGGTCGGTATCGCCCGCGCTCTCGCCTGCCGCCCCAGCATCCTGCTGTGTGATGAAGCCACGAGCGCCCTCGATCCCCAGACGACGCAGTCGGTCCTGCGCCTGCTGGCGGACATCAACCGGGAGCTGAACCTGACGATCGTACTGATCACTCACGAAATGGACGTGGTGCGCCGCGTCTGCGACCGGGTGGCGGTGATGGATGCCGGTGAGGTGGTGGAATCCGGACCCGTGACCGACGTGTTCCTGCATCCGCAGCACACCACATCGCGTGAATTCGTGTTCGAGAGCGAGCAGGTGGACGAAGACGAGATGCAGGAGGATTTTGCCCGCGCCCGGGGGCGTATCCTGCGACTGACATTTCAGGGGGAGTCCACCTATGAGCCACTGCTTGGCAGCGTGGCGCGTGAATCCGGAGTGGACTTCAGCATTCTTTCCGGTCGGATTGATCGCATCAAGGAGACGCCCTATGGGCAGTTGACCCTGTCGCTGGTGGGGGGGGATCTGAATGCGGCCCTCGCCGCGCTGGATCGGGCCGACGTGCATGTGGAGGTGCTGCGATGATTGAAAGTCTGCTGACCGGGGTGGATTGGCCCCAGATTGGGATGGCGAGCTGGGACACGCTCATTATGGTGGGTGTGTCACTGTTTTTCAGTGTGCTGCTGGGGCTGCCCGCAGGCGTATTACTGTTTCTGACTGGTAAGGGGCAGTTGCTGGAACAGCCTGTGGCCTACGCCATTCTGTCCTTCGTCGTGAACGTACTGCGCTCGATTCCGTTCATCATTCTGCTGATCGTGATGATTCCCGTGACGGTGATGCTGATCGGCACCTCGCTGGGGGTGGCCGGTGCGATTCCCCCGCTGGTGGCCGGTGGCGCACCATTTTTTGCACGTCTGGTTGAGACCTCCATGCGGGAAGTCGACCGGGGCATCATCGAAGCCACCCGCGCCATGGGCGCGAGTGTGCGCCAGGTGATTTTCGGGGCGCTGCTGCCGGAAGCCTTGCCGGGCCTCATTGCCGGTATTACCGTAACGGCCATTACGCTGGTTTCCTACGCGGCCATGTCCGGCGTCGTCGGCGGTGGCGGTCTGGGGGATCTGGCGATACGCTACGGGTACCAGCGGTTCCAGACCGATGTCATGATCATCACCGTGTCGTTGCTGGTGGTGTTCGTTCAGCTGCTGCAGATGCTGGGCGATCGGCTGGTGCTGTACTTCAGCCATCGATAATCAATTCGGGAAAAACGAGGACAATCCATGACTCTGAAAAAGACTCTGGTGGCACTGGCGTCTGTGCTGGCCTTTGCAACCGCTCAGGCGGATGAAACGCTCAAGGTGGCGGCGACGCCGGTGCCGCATGCCGAGATTCTCAAGTTCGTCAAACCCAAGCTGGCGGAACAGGGCATCAATCTGGAAGTGAGCGTGTTCACCGACTACGTCCAACCCAACATCCAGGTGGATCAGAAGCAGTTGGATGCCAATTATTTCCAGCATCTGCCGTATCTGGAGGAGTTCAATGACGGGCGTGGCACCGAGCTTGAGAGTGTCATCGGCGTTCACATCGAGCCGTTCGGTGCCTATTCCCGAAAAATCGGTTCACTCGATGAGCTGTCCGACGGTGCCACCGTCGCGATCCCGAATGATCCGACCAATGGCGGTCGTGCGCTGCTGCTGCTCCAGCAACAGGGCCTGATCAAGCTGAGTGATCAGGCGAAGATCACTGCGACGCCGCAGGACATCGCGAAGAACCCGAAAAATCTGGAGTTCTACGAGCTGGAAGCGGCGACGCTGCCGCGGGTTCTGGATCAGGTGGAAATGGCGATGATCAACACCAACTACGCGCTGGAAGCCGGTCTCAAGCCGACCGAGGACGCGTTGGTGCTGGAGGGCAAGGACTCGCCCTATGTGAACATCCTGGTCGCCCGTCCGGACAATCGGGACGGCGAAGCGGTGCAGGCGTTGGCCGAGGCGCTGACGTCTCCGGCCGTCCGGGGGTTCATTGAGAAGGAATACGAGGGGGCTGTGGTACCGGCGTTCTGATGGCCGTTGCTGACAGGCTTGCGTTAAAAAACGGCCGGGTGACCCCGGCCGTTTTTCGTTGCATGAGTTATTCGCCACTCCAGTTGGCCGTCGGATCCGGCGTCATGCGCAGGTATGGCCGGACCGCCTTGTAGCCTTTCGGGAAACGCTCCTGGATTTCGCCCTCGTCCTGCAGGGTTGGAACAATGACCACGTCATCGCCCTTCTCCCAGTTACCCGGCGTGGCGACCTTGTGGTTGTCCGTCATCTGCAGCGAATCGACGGCCCGCAGCACCTCGTTGAAGTTGCGACCCGTGCTGGCCGGGTAGGTAATGGTCAGCCGAACCTTCTTGTCCGAGTCGATCACGAACAGCGAGCGTACTGTCGCGGTGGCGTCGGCGTTCGGGTGGATCATGTCATACAGCTCGGACACCTTTCGGTCCTGATCCGCGATGATCGGGAAATTGACGGTGCAGCCCTGCGTGTCGTTGATGTCATCGATCCATTGTTTGTGGTCCTCCACCGGATCCACGCTCAGGGCGATCGCCTTGATATTGCGCTTGGCGAACTCGTCCTTCAGCTTCGCGGTCAGCCCCAGCTCGGTGGTGCAGACGGGGGTGAAATCCGCCGGGTGCGAGAACAGAATGCCCCAGCTGTCACCCAGCCATTCGTGGAACCGGATCGTGCCTTCGGTGGATTCCTGTTCAAAATCGGGTGCTGTGTCTCCAAGACGCAGGCTCATAGGTGATCCTCCTTTCCATATTGCTGGCCCGACCACCGGGCCAGTCAAAATCAAGCCATTCCTGTCATCATATGAGGGTCGTTGCGCGACCTTCAAAAGATTGTTTTCTCCGGTTGTTATGGCTTCTCGTTATAACCGTCGCCATTGCTGGCCATGAAATCCCGGGTCAAGCGGAATACCACCGGGCTGAGCAGGGCCAGTGCCACCAGGTTGGGAATCGCCATCATGGCGTTCAGTGTGTCGGCGACGAGCCACACGAAACCCAGGTTCAGCGTCGCCCCGACGGGAATGGCAACAATCCACAGGATACGATACGGCGTGATGGCTTTTACGCCAAACAGAAACTCCACGCAGCGTTCGCCGTAGAACGACCAGCCGAGAGTGGTGGTGAAGGCGAACACGGCCAGCGCGATGGCCACCAGATAGTTACCCACACCCGGCAGCGCCTCGGCGAAGGCCATGGACGTCAGGGCCGCACCGGATTCGCCACTGCTCCAGACACCGGAGGTGATGATCACCAAGCCGGTGATGGTGCAGATGACGATCGTGTCCAGGAAGGTGCCGAGCATGGCGACCATGCCCTGATGAATCGGGCTGCGGGTCTGGGCGGCGGCGTGGGCGATCGGGGCCGAACCAAGGCCGGCCTCATTGGAAAACACGCCGCGTGCGACGCCGAACTGGATGGCCGCCCAGACGGCGGCGCCGGCAAAACCGCCCTGGGCCGCAATCGGGCTGAAGGCGTGACGGAATACCATCGCCATCGCCTCCGGCACGGCGGCGGCGTTCAGGCCGAGGATGATCAATCCCATCACCAGGTATGAAATCGCCATGAGTGGCACCAGTGAACTGGCCACCTGGCCGATCCGGCGGATGCCGCCGATCAGGACCAGCCCCACGAGCGTGGCCAGAGTGATGCCGGTCACCCAGTGTGGGACGTCGAAGTTGGTTTCCAGGACATCAGCAACGGAATTGGCCTGCACCGTGTTCCCGATGCCGAAAGCCGCAATGGACGCAAACAGGGCGAACAGGACGCCCATCCAGGTCCAGCGGGCGCCCAGGCCATTGCGAATGTAGTACATCGGGCCGCCGACCCGGGCGCCGCGTTCATCCACTTCCCGGTAGTTTACCGCAAGCACCGCCTCGGAATACTTTGTGGCCATGCCGACCAGAGCGGTCAGCCACATCCAGAACAGCGCCCCGGGGCCGCCCAGAAAGACTGCCGTAGCGACGCCGGCGATGTTGCCGGTGCCGACGGTGGCGGACAGTGCGGTCATCAGCGCCTGGAACGGGGGGATTTCCCCGTCCTCGGTCTGCGACGCCCGACCCTGCCACATCAGTCGGAAGCCGGTACCCAGTTTCAGAATAGGCATGAGCTTGAGACCGATGCTCAGGAACAGGCCGACCCCGAGAATCAGGATCAGCATGGGCGGGCCCCAGACCCAGCCGTTGATCGTTTCAATGAGTTGGGTCAGTGTTTCCATGGTCGTGTCGTCCTGCGATCATGTTCGGTATGAATGCGATGCTAACTGTCTGCGAGTCAGTATAGCCGCTTTGCGTAAAAGCGGTGATAATACAATGGGGTAGATTGGTGCAACAGAGCGTCTGCAGGCGGGTTGCCGGAATGACAGTGCGGTCATGACAACCGGCGCATGGCGGTCCGGCCCGAATCCGGTAATCTGGTCGATATCTCCAAACCATCAACAGCAGGTAACCACGCGTGAGTGCAGCCGAATTCGAGACCAGTGAGACGCCGGTTCAGATGCCGGCCAACGGACTCCGGTTCTGTGTCGAAACCCGGGGCAATCCGGAGGGGGAACCGGTGATGTTCGTCATGGGCCTGGCGGGTCAGATGACGCTCTGGCCGGACAGCCTGATCGATCAGTACACCCGCGCGGGCTATCGGGTGATTCTCTTCGATAATCGTGACATCGGTCTGTCGAGCCGCCTCAAGGGGCATGTGAAGGGCCACCCGCTCAAGGCGATGGCCCGTTACCGGCTGGGGCTGTCGGTGCCGGCGCCCTACACCCTCTATGACATGGCCGACGACCTGGTCGGTATTCTCGATGCGATGGCCATCGACTCGGTGCATCTGTTCGGTATTTCGATGGGCGGTATGATCAGTCAGCTCGTGGCAGGGCGGTACCCGGAGCGGGTGCGGTCCGCGACGCTGGTGATGACATCGGCCAACAGCCCGAGCCTGCCCATGCCCAAGCCGGCCCTGATCTGGAAGCTGTCCGGTGGTGGGACCAATGGCCATGATGAGGCCTCGGTGGTGGAACGCTCCGTGCGCTTCTGGCAGGCGATTCAGAGTCCGGACTATCCGGCGGATCTGGATGAAGTCGCCGAACGGGTCCGCTCGGATTATCGCCGAAGCTATTATCCTGCCGGTATCCTGCGCCAGACACGGGCGATTCTTGGTGCGGGCAGTCTCGTTAACGTGACCCGCCAGATCCGGGTACCGACGACGATTATCCACGGCAAGGACGACCCGCTGGTGCGCCCGGTTGCGGCGGAGCAGCTGTCCCACCTGATTCCCCACGCACACCGGCATATGATCCCGGGCATGGGGCACGATCTGCCGAACGCCCTGATGCCGACGCTGGCGGGTCACAGTCTGGACATGATTCGCGGGTAAATGGCCGGTTTTCCGGCTGGTCGACACGATGTCGTGTCGGCCCCGTCATGGCCCTGCCGCTGGCAACCGGGAGAACGCATCGGCGTTATCAGCCATTCGTATTTCCAATAGCGAACCATCTCGCCTAAATTAAGGGTAGAGCCGGTGAAAACCGGTGCGTCCAACCCTGGGAAGAGGGAGAGAGACCGTGTCCGTTCGTTCATTGAAAGCCAGTGATGTCATGTGGAACCACATTGAGCCGATCCGCTGCGGGACGCCGCTGACCAAGGTCGTCAAGTCCCTGTTGGCGAATCACGTCACGGGGCTTCCGGTCGTCGATGAGAAGCGGCATGTGATCGGTTTTGTGTCGGAGCAGGATTGTATCCACGCGTTGCTGGTGTCCAATTATCACAGCGAAGGCGATCCGATGGTGGATGACGTGATGGTGAGCACGCCTTACACGATCTCGCCGGAAACATCGGTGGTGGACCTGGCCCAGAAGCTGGAGAAGGAAAAACCCAAGGTGTACCCGGTGGTGGAGGGAGGTCGCCTTAAAGGCATCGTCACGCGCACGGCCATCCTGGCTGCCCTGGCCCGGAGTGGCTGCGGGATCGAAACGCCACGTTATGCCGCGGCCGAATAAGGGGGCGTTTGACGGGGCTGGCTGCTCTCGTCGGAGCCCTTCATTCGCCGTAACCCCATAGCACGGCGAAATCCATGGGCGGCAGGATGTCCGGCATCTCGATGTTCATGACGGCGTACTCCTCGTGGCTGCAGTCCCGGTATGAGCTGCTCATGTACCAATAGCCGTCGGGGCTGATGATGGCCTGTGCTTCGGGGCCGGAGGTTCCGAGCGGGCGTTTTGTCACCACGGCGATTTCCTGGTTGGCCAGTCGAACCAGGGCGCCGGGAGGCGTATCGGTCAGCGCCTTGAGCAGGGCGTTAGGAGCGGCTTGGTCACTGTCAGCCTGAGCGGCGCTGGCCAGTAGCTCCCTTGCCTTGGTGATGCCCAGGCGTTCACGGTACGGACGTTTCGTGATCATCGCCATATACCGTTCGGCCAGAGCCAATGCACGGGCCTCCGGCCGTATTTGCTCCCCACGCAGGCCCTGCGGATGACCGCTGCCATCGGGCTCTTCATGATGCTGCATGACGATGGCCAGAAGCAGACGGTTATCCACACCGGCATTCTCGAGTGCCTGGGCACTGAGCTGGGGGTGTTTCCGAAGGATGGCCCGTTGATCTTCTGATAGACGCCGGTTGGAGCGGTTCAGCTTGTCAAGAAAAGGCTGTAACGCGAGATTGCCCGTCAGAGCTGCCGCCACCATGACCGTCTGGTGCTTTTCATCCATGGCCATATAGTCTCCCACGACGCTGCAGAGGATGGCGTAGAACAAAAGCTGTTCACGGGCGTCCGGTTGAACGGAATACAGGTGAACCAGGGCCAGGCACGGGTCGGTCGCCTGGCGACACAGGCGAACAATGAAACGGGCAAGTCCGAGCAGTCGCTCCCGGGCGTCGGGAGAGCGCTCGTTGATGTGTGTGATGGTCGTGCTCAGGGTTTTGAGTAGTGGCCCGTAGTCGGCGAATGGGTTGCGCTCGCGCGGCTCTTCCTCCTGATCCTGATCGGCGCCAATGTCCACTTCGTAGTGGCGGGGGTGAAAAAGCCCTCGTTCAAACAACTGCTCAAGCTGGGTATCGTTCTGGATAACATATCCCTGCTTTAACAGAACGTTGCCACGATCGTCGTAGACGGCCCATGGCAGGGGCTTGCCGACAACCAGTGCGCCGGGCGCAACGCGCATCAGGTGAGCGGAATTCACACGATCTTACTCCTTAACCTATTTAGCCAGTCTGCTTGAATCGTGGTCTCGGATGCAATGAAAGGCCCACTGTAACCGTTTGTGTCATTGGGGACACACTGCAATGAAATTGAGCTATTCTTCAAACTGGTAAAAATAGCGCCCTATCAATAACAGCGACATACATCCATGTTCTACCGGTTTCGCAACGACTTTCAGTTGTCGATCATCACGCTGCTTGGTGTCAGTGCGGTCACCGGTATTGTGCCGTTTGCCGTGTTCCGGTTCTGGAATGGCGAGGTATTAGCGGGTTTGCTGGATACCGCCATCGTGACCTTGATTATTGCTGGCATGACGTACGCCTGGGTGACAGGCGATTCCCGTCGGGCGGGTGTGTTTATGTGTGTGTTGATCTCAGCCGGCGCGGCCGCCGTTGCGATTGTGATTGGTACCAAGGCGATTTTCTGGATTTATGTTGTGCTGGTCACCAGTTTTTTTCTGGCACCACCGGCGTTGGCGACGGTCTGCAACCTGCTGATGCTGGGAGCCGTGGTGCTGGTTGGTGACCCATTCGATCAGAATCAGTCTCTGTATTCCTTTCTCGCGACTGGCATTATGGTTAGTTGCTGTGCCTATGTGTTCGGGCGCCGCAATGAAGACCAGCGTATCCGGCTGGAACGGCTCGCCACCCACGACCCACTGACGGGAGCCAAGAACCGTCGCGTCATGGAAGAGGAGATGCAGGCGGCGATCAGCACCTTCGAGCGCAATGACACGCCTCATGCTCTGGTGATTCTGGATCTCGACCATTTCAAGACCATCAACGACAACCATGGCCACGGTGTTGGTGACGTGGTCCTGCGGGATGTCGCGGATCTGGTCAACCGCCATACCCGGCTCAGTGACACACTGTTCCGGTTCGGTGGTGAGGAGTTTGTGCTTCTGATGCCCGGAGTGCGCCCCGAAGCAACGGCGTCCGTGGCGGAAAACCTGCGCTACAAGATCATGACCGAGCTACGCGGTCCGCGCGGCAGCCGGATCACCGCGTCGTTTGGCGTGGCCTCACTGCGCGTCGGCGAGTCCGATGACCTGTGGCTGGAACGGGCCGACTCTGCCCTTTACGAAGCCAAGACGACTGGACGAAACAAGGTTGTTGTGGCTGAGCGGATGGAAGACGACATGAACGCACAAGCGATCGAGGATGATCGTTTAACCACTGCGGTACCCTCCTGTTAATCGTCCGGTGACCGTATCGAATGGGACGATCAACTCACACTCTGAAACGGGACACTTGCTCGCGCAGATCCTCACCGAGCCGGGCGAGTTCGTCGCTGGCGGACGAGACCTGGTTGGCCGAGGCGGCGGATTGATCGGAGACGTCGCGGATCTGGGTGATGTTGCGGTTGATGTCCTCGGCGACCGAGGTCTGCTGCTCGGCGGCGGTGGCGATCTGGCTGTTGTACTGCTGGATGTTCTCCACGGCGCCGGCCATCTCGCGGATGGTCTCGCCGGTCGAGCGGGCGCTGTCCAGCGTCTGGTTGGCCAGTTTCGTGCCGGCTTCCATGGTCGTGACCGACTCGCCGGCGCTGGCGACCAGGTTCTCGATCAGCGTCTCGATTTCCGAGGTGGAGCTCTGGGTGCGCTGGGCCAGCGACCGCACTTCTTCGGCGACGACCGAGAAGCCACGGCCGTGCTCGCCGGCTCGGGCCGCCTCGATGGCGGCGTTTAACGCCAGCAGGTTGGTCTGGTCGGCGACCGACTTGATGACATCGAGCACGGTGGAAATGTTCTCGGTGTCACTCTGCAGCCCCTGCAGGCGCTCCATGGTGGTTTCGGCCTGGCGGTTCAGGTCGGCGATGTAGGAAACGGTTTCCTCAACCGCCTTCTCGCCGGAGCCGGACTTTTCGCTTGCCTCATTGGCGGCGTTGAAGGCCTCCTCGGCGCTGCGGGCCACATCGTTGACGGTGGAGACCATCTGGTTCATGGCGGTGGCCACCTGGTCGGTCTGGTCCTTTTGCTGGTTTACCCCTTCGCTGGTCTGCTGGGTGATCGTGGACATCTCTTCGGAAGACGAGGCGATGCTGGTGGCGCTGGTATCGATGCGCCGAACCAGATCGCGCAGGCTGGTGACCATGGTACCGAGCGCGGCGAGCAGTTGGCCGAGTTCATCGGTGCGGCCAGAGTCGACTTCCACGCGCAGATCGCCGGAAGCGACGCGGCTGGTCACATCCACCGCTTGGCGGACAGGTCCCACGATGTTACGGGTGAGAACCCAGGCGATCAGCACGGCAGCGACCAGCACACCGATGGTCGTGGCGACAATTTGAGTGACGGCCATGCCGCGGTCGCGTTCAAGCTTTCCCATTTGGATCTCGCGCAGCTCGACGGCCGTCTCCAGAGCTGTTCGGGCCGAGGACACAATCCGATCCTCGATGTCGTGTGTGGCCCGGGTCGCACTGACCAGACTCTCGAAAGAGGACACATACGCTTCGAACGGATCGCTCAGTGTCTTGCGGGATTGCTCGTCGACCTGGAGGCCGGCGATCTGATCGGCGGCTTTGCTGCTGGCGGTCTCGAACGCATTGATGGCTCCGTCGGCGTTGGTTGACGCGTAATCCTGGGCGGCGGACCGCATCGCTTTGAAGGCGTCCGTCACTTTTCGGAACTGGAAGCGTGATTGCAGCGCACCCTCAAGCGCCGTGGCGTCACTCTGAACGGATTTGGCGGCTGTCTGGCGGTCCTGGACCGCCAGCTGGAGCTCACCGAGCTGCGCCTGATAGTCCGTTACGCTGGATTCGATCGTGTCCAGTCGTTCGAGACCCGCCGGCACGACCAGCAGGTCGCGCAGTGACTGCACCTGCTGACTGGCGCTGTTGGCCTGATTGCGCGCGGTTTCCAGATACTGCTGGTCATTGCGCAACAGGAAGTTCTTCTCCGCGTTACGGGACTCAAGCAGGCTGGATTCCATATTGCTGACCATTGATACCACGGTCGAGCGTTGACTGAACATGTCGAGCGCGAACAGGCCAATGCCGGCGATCAGCATCGACATCAGGATCAGCAACGCAAAGCCACTCCCCAGCTTGGCGACCAGTGGCAGGTTGGAATACGAACGGACCAGGTTCATGGTGTGCGACTCCTCAGGAACACTCGGGACGCGAGCGACTCCAGCGTCTCAGCCAGTGCCCATGGCTCAAAGAATGCGTTTCAACTGTATGATACAGCCTGCTCAAGAGCTTATCGGCGACGCTGCTGTAAAATTGAGTAAGCGTCCGTGAGCCGACGCGCGGTTTGGTTTACGATGCCCTGGACCGGGGCTGGAATCGTCGGCCACGCACCGTTTCGATACACTCCGGGCGCCACCAGGGCGCCCACTGAATGGCGGTTTTTATTTCATGGCACTTCTCGTTTTCGTCACCATTCTCTGGGCGTTCTCCTTCAGCCTGATCGGCGAATTCCTGGCCGGTCAGGTGGACAGTGATTTTGCCGTGCTCAGCCGAGTGGTTCTGGCCGGTCTTGCCTTTCTGCCGCTGACGCGGTGGCGGGGGGTGCCAACGTCGCTCAAGCTGGGCGTTACCGTGGTCGGGGCCTTGCAGTTTGGCATCACCTACCTGTGCCTGTACCGGTCCTTCGCCTATCTCACTGTGCCCGAAGTACTCCTGTTCACGGTGTTTACACCGCTGTACGTGACGCTGATCGATGACGCCCTCAATCGGCGTTTCTCGCCGGTCGCGCTGCTGGCTGCGGCGGTGGCCACCGTGGGCGCGATGATCATCCGATACGACGGTCTGAGTAGTGACTATCTAACGGGGTTCTTGCTCCTGCAGGTGGCGAACGCGGCTTTTGCGGCCGGGCAGGTGGGTTACCGACATCTGATTCATCGCATTCCGACGGAGGTGCCTCTGTATCGTTTCTTCGGTTATTTCTATGCCGGAGCCCTGGTCTTTGCGCTCCCATCGTTCCTGATTTTTGGCAATCACCAGATGCTACCCGCCAACGGCGTTCAGTGGGGTATTCTGGCATGGCTGGGGCTGGCCGCTTCAGGGCTGGGATTGTTCCTCTGGAACCGGGGGGCGTGCCTCGTCGACGCCGGCACACTGGGTGTGATGAACAACGCCCTGGTGCCGGCGGGTCTTGTCGTGAATCTGCTGATCTGGAATCAGGACGCGGATCTTCTGCGCCTCGCCCTGGGCGGCGGCGTCATCGCCTTCTCGCTGTGGCTCAACACCCGGTTCTCGAAGTATGCGTGGTGGGGGCGAGGTCGTGTGACGACCTGAGTCGATGATAAGGATGTGTTTGCCACGGAAAGACACAGCAAAACACGGAAAGGTTTGAAAATAATGAAGGCTCAAGGTCTGAAATAGTCGCGATGTATGAGCTCGTTCCGACCTTAAAATACCCCTCCTCCGCCCGAAGGGCGTTTCCGTGCTTTCTGTGTCTTTCCGTGGCTCCAACTTAATAAAACGCCTGAATCCCCGTCTGCCCCCGGCCCAGAATCAACGCGTGAATGTCGTGAGTGCCTTCGTAGGTGTTCACCGATTCCAGGTTCATCACATGGCGGATGACGTCGTATTCATCGGAAATGCCGTTGCCACCATGCATGTCCCGGGCGGTTCGGGCGATGTCGAGGGCCTTGCCGGCGTTGTTGCGTTTGAGCAGTGAGACGGCATCCGGGGACGCCTCGCCTGCATCCATCAGCCGGCCAAGCTGAAGCGTGGCCTGAAGGCCCAGCGTGATCTCCGTCTGCATGTCGGCCAGTTTTTTCTGGACCAACTGATTGGCAGCCAGCGGGCGCCCGAACTGCTGCCGCTCCAGCGCGTACTGCCGGGCCGCGTGCCAGCAGAATTCCGCCGCGCCCAGCGCGCCCCAGCAGATGCCGTACCGGGCCTTGTTGAGACAACTGAAGGGGCCGCGGAGTCCACTGACCGTGAGTCGGTTCTCCTCGGGGACGAATACCTCATCCAGAAAGACAGACCCGGTTTCAGAGGCGCGGAGCGAAAACTTGCCTTCCAGGCGTGGCGTGTGGAGCCCCTGGCTGCCACGTTCGACCACGAAGCCGGTGATCTCGCCGTCCAGCTTGGCCCAGATCACCAGAACATCGGCAATCGGCGCGTTGGTGATCCAGGTCTTGCTGCCATTGAGCCGGTATCCGTTTTCCACGGCATGGGCGCGGGTCGCCATGCTGCCCGGGTCGGAGCCGTGATCGGGCTCGGTCAGGCCGAACGCGCCGACCAGTCGCCCAGCCGCCAGTTCCGGCAGCAGCCGCTGTTTCAGCGGTTCGGTGGCATAACGCTCAATGGGATGGATGACGAGCGAGGACTGGACGCTCAGACACGAGCGGTACGCCGAGTCCACCCGCTCCACCTCCCGGGCAATCAGCCCGTACGCCACATGACTCAGCTCCGGGCCGCCATAAGCAGCCGGCAATGTCGGACCGAGCAGTCCCTGGCTGCCCATCGCCCGGAACAGATCGCGGTCAAAGCGCTCATGACGGTTGGCTTCGCGAATGCCCGGTTGCAGTTCCGTCTCGCAGAATCGCCGGCTCGCATCTCGGATCTGGCGCTCGGTATCGCTGAGCTGGTGTTCCAGTTGCAGCAGGTCATTCCAGGCACTGGCGGTCATGAACCCTCCCGATATTAGACTTTCGTGGTGTTCCGGCACGTTAGCACGTCCAGGGACGGCCCTGTATCGTAGGATGCCAACAACAAGTCGGGACACTAAATTTCAAACGAAGAGGTTGTTTCCATGACTGTCGCTAAAGGATACGCCGCCGAAAGCAGTGACTCGGGGCTTGCCCCGTTTGAGTTTGAACGGCGCGAGCCGCGCCCGGACGATGTCTCGATCGACATTGACTACTGTGGGGTCTGTCACACGGACATTCACTTTGTCGAGAACGATTGGGGCGCCACCGTCTACCCGGTCATTCCCGGGCACGAGATTGTCGGCCGGGTGACGGCGGTTGGTCCGGAAGTCCGCAACTATCAGGTGGGCGATGTCGTCGGCGTTGGCTGTATGGTCGATTCCTGCCGGAGCTGCTCGGCCTGTGAGGCGGGCCTGGAGCAGTACTGCCTGGAAGGTATGACGGCCACTTACAATGGCAAGGATCGTCATGACGAGTCGGTGACCTACGGTGGCTATTCCAACCACGTTGTCGTCAGCGAACGGTTTGTGGTCAAGGTGCCGGAGAAACTCGACTCGGCCACTGCCGCGCCGATTCTCTGTGCCGGCATCACCACCTACTCGCCGCTGCGCCATTACGGCGTGCGGGCTGGCCACAAAGTGGGCGTCATTGGTATGGGCGGCCTGGGGCACATGGGCGTCAAATTCGCCAAGGCCCTGGGCGCGGAAGTCACCATCTTTACCCGCTCCGAGAGCAAAGTCGCCGAAGCGAAGAAGCAGGGCGCCGACCACGTGATCGTGTCCACCGACCGGGAGCAAATGAAAGCGGCTGCGGAATCGTTTGATTTCCTGCTCGATACGGTTCCGGTCCAGCACGATCTCAACCCGTACCTGAACTGCCTGACGTTCGACGGGACCCACATTCTGGTCGGGCTGCTGGAACCGGTTGAGCCTGCGCTGCAGGCCGGTGCCCTGGTGGGCAAGCGTCGCGTGCTGGCGGGGTCGCTGATCGGTGGCATGCCGGAGACCCAGGAAGTGCTGGACTTCTGCGCGGAGCATGACATTGAGTGTGATATCGAGATGCTGGATATCCACAACATCAATGACGCCTATCAACGCATGAAGAAAGGCGATGTAAAGTACCGTTTTGTGATTGATATGAAATCACTGACCTGAGACCGCCTGCGGAGAGGTGAGCCCCTCCCCCGGTTATGGCATCAAAAAGCCCAGCGAGGCACCTTCAACACCAGCGTTATTGGCTGGGCCCTTTCAAGGCAGGTGACGACGGTACACGCTCCGTGTCGGGATCGGCCTGCGTTGGGGGTTACTCCTGGGCGGCCGCGCGGGCCTTTTCAAGCCATTGGTTGAAGGTTTCCCGGTGCGACTCGATCCATTCACTGGTGTGGCGGCGGATGTCCGCCAGTCGATTCTCGCCATTTCTCATCGCCAGATTCTGGTTCGAGATGTCGTTCGCGGACAGCTGAATGATCTCGAACAGCCTGGCCGCCGACGGGTTCTCGTCGGCAAAAGCCTGATTCGCAATGATGCGCTGGTTGTTGGCCTGGAATCCGTAGTCGGTGCCATCCGGCAGCGAGGTATCCACATTGCTGCGCTTGCCGGGTAACGAGGAAAACGGGACCTCCAGCCAGAGGACGTCGTCGCCGGGTTCCATGACGGCGCTGACCCAGTAGGGCGTCCAGGTGTAATAGAGGACTGGTTGTCCGTCACGGAACCGCTCAATAGTGTCGTTGATCAGCTGTGAGTAGATACCCTGACGGTGGCTGACCGTGTCCCGCAGGTCGTAGGCATCCAGATGATGCTCGATGACCTGTTCACATCCCCAGCCCTCGGGGCACCCCACCAGATCGGCGCGACCGTCCCCGTTGTCGTCAAAAAGACGGGCGATCTTAGGATCCTTCAGCTGCTGAATGTTCGTGATGTCGTACTGTCTGGCGGTTTCCCGGTCGATCAGATAGCCCTGTAGCGCGCCGGGCGAATAGGTCCCCTTGCGGTACAGGGCGTCGTCCCCGCCTGCTGCCTCATAAAAATCCGTGTGCAGCGGATCCCAGTGGTTGGCCATGAAGGTGGCCTCGCCATTGGCGACCGCCACATGCCCCCTGTCGTACTCCAGGTCCATGATGGGTTTTACCTCGAATCCCAGGGCTTCGAGCGCCCGCGACACCAGCAGTGTCTGGAAGGTTTCCTCAGCAATGGAGCTTTTGACGGGTTGTACCGTCACGCCCTGCCCGGGCTGTTCCTGGGCAAACGTGATCGGGCTGGCGACCAACAGGACGGCCAGGGTCACAAGGCCGCCGCGTCGAATCCACTGGCCAGGCATGTCGAACTCCTCTGTGCTGCTTGAATATGGGGCCGGGTGCTGTCGGGCCTTTCCACTCAGTTTAGACGACTATCGCTCGTCAGGGCTGGTGGGTCCAAAGGCACCGTGCCGGCCCTGGCCATCCCGGAAACGGCCGGCGCCTTCGACGGTTTCGCCCGAGGCGAGCGTGGCCTGTCCCAGACGGAACTCTCCAGACAGCGCCTCGTTCTCATCGAGGGCCCATTGCTGGTGTGCGCTCACGAGGTCGTTACGCAGGCAGGTCTGGGGAAACACGGCCAGTTCCCGGGCCAGGTCGATGGCCGTTTCCAGAGCGGCGCCGGCCTGTACCACCCGGTTGGCCAGACCGATGCGACCGGCCTCATCCGCATCAACGGGCCGTCCGGTGAGGATCAGGTCCAGCGCGTGGCTCTGGCCGATCAACCGGGGCAGCCGCACTGTGCCGCCGTCGATCAGCGGCACGCCAAACCGTCGGCAGAACACCCCGAACACGGCCGATGTGTCCGCCACACGCAGATCACACCAGGCGGCCAGCTCCAGTCCCCCCGCCACGCAGTAGCCGCTTATCGCGGCAATGACTGGCTTGGTCAGGCGCAGCCGTGAGGGTCCCATGGGACCGTCGCCGTCGGGCTCAAGCCGGTTGCGACGTTCGGGATCGCCGGACGCCACCGCCTTGAGATCCGCACCGGCACAGAAATGCGTGCCCGCTCCGGTCAGTACCGCCACCGACAGGTCAGTGTCGGACTCAAAGTCACGGAAAGTGTCCGCCAGTGCCTCGGCGGTGGGGCGGTCGACACAGTTACGCACGTCGGGTCGATTGATCGTGACAACCAGCACGGCGCCGTCGCGCCGGGTGGTGATCCTGGGTTCTGTCATGGGTTTCTCCCGTTGGCTGTTGGAGGGCCATCACCCCAGATAGGTCAGAAGGCCGCGGATCACGGCGGCCGTGCCGGACAGGGCCGCAATGCCCAGAATGATGGGTTTGAGCGCCTCGAAAGGCAACCGTCGGACCAGCCGTCCGGAGAGCAGGAATCCGAGCAGCACACCGGGAAATGTGACCGCCAGAAGCCCCAGCTCGCGGAGGTGAATGTAGCCGGAGAATACCAGGGCGACGACACTGGCACAGCTGGCGAACAAAAAGAACGCTGACATGTTCGCCCGGACCAGCGGTCCCGCTTCGTTCTGGTAGATCAGGGCGATGGGTGGGCCCCCAACTGCCGTGATGGTACCCATATAACCGGACGCAGCCCCGGCGAACACGCTGTTTTGTGGCGTGAGCCTTGGACGCAGCCCGGCAACACTCAGGATGACGGCCGTGAGGATGAGTGCGCCGAAGGCCAGCTCAAAACCCTGCGCCGAGAGCACTGCCAGGGTGGCGCCAGCCAACGCTGTGCCGACCACGTCGCCGCCAATCGCGAACCGTACCTCGCGAAAACTCAGTCCGGAACGGTTCCGGACCAGCAGCATCACGGTGAGGATCACCGCGTTGAGCGTCAGGGGGCCAGGCACGAACACCGGGCTGATCAGGAACAGTAGCGGTGCCGACAGCGTTCCGATCCCATAGCCGGCCACGCCCTGAAGACCGGCACCGGCCATCAGCGCCAGGTTGGCAAGCAGGATCTGCAGCAGCGAGACGTCGCTCATGAGGCGCGCTCGTCACGATGAGCGCGCCAGGCGGCGTAGCGGTGCAGATCGGACTCCACCAGCTTCAGGCAGGCAGCAACGACGCCCGCGTCATCAATGAAGCCAAAGCCGATAATGAGATCAGGGATCAGGTCCAACGGATTGAGTACGTACACCAGCGCACCGGCGACCGCCGCGATGCTTTTCCAGGGAATCTCCCGGTAATGGCCCTGCCAGTAGTCGCGCACCATGTCGAACATCAGCCGGATATCGCCGCTGAATCGCTCCAGCCGGCCGCTGTTCTGAACTTTGCGCTCGATGTCCGCCTGCTTCTCAAGCACCGCCCCGAGATCATCGGGATGCACTTTGCCGGCCTCGCGGTCCAGTTCCGATTGCGCTCGCTGTCGGTTAAACCAACTCATGATGACTCCTTCGTCGACGACTCATTATGATCCCGGAAATGGCCGACTGTGCCAATGCGGCTTTGGCATCCGTTACACTTGGTACCATGTCCATGTTTCGAAAGACCAATGACACGCCACACAGCGATGCCCTCCTCTGCGAAGCCGAGGGGCTGGAGGCATTGCGCCAGGCCCTGTCGCAGGCGGGCGAGTCGCGGCTGAAGGTTCCCCGGGTGTATGACGCAGACGAGCAGAGCATGACCCTGGATGCCATCGCCAGCCGACCGGGCAACGATGCGCAGATGCGAGCGTTTGGTGATGGACTGGCGGCGCTGCATTCGGTGACGGCCGAATCCTCTGGATGGCGTAACGATAACTACATCGGCCTCTCACCCCAGCCCAATCGCTGGAGCAATGACTGGGGCACCTTCTTCACGGTGGATCGCCTGGGCTTTCAGGTCGGACTGATCCGCGATGGCCGGGTGCGCCAGCGCTTCGAATCCGTGCTCAAGGAGCAGCACGCACGCCTGGTGGACTGGCTGAACGAGCGCTGTGAGCGGCCCAGCCTGCTGCATGGCGACCTCTGGCAGGGCAATGTGCTGTTCGACGGTGACTCGCCCTGGCTGATCGACCCGGCCGTCTACCAGGGTGACCGCGAAGCCGATCTGGCCATGACCGAGATGTTCGGCGGCTTTTCGCCTGCGTTCTATGACGCCTACGACCGGGCCATTGGCATCACCCGCGATTACCGGACCAAGAAAGCCATCTACAACCTGTACCACTACCTCAATCACTACAACCTGTTTGGCGGGGGCTATCTGGGCGGTTGCGAGCGTGGGTTTGAGGTGATTAGAGCGCTTTAACGTCTGCAGGTTTGAAGGTTTTAAAGACGTGCTGGTCCACGTCCTCAGATCGAGAAACCATCGCTCTTCAGACCTTCAGACCTTCAGACCTTCAGACCTTCAGACCTTCAGACCGGCCTACCACCACGCCTTCCCCCACATCTCCGGATTGGCCCAGTAGTCCGGGTTGTTCCACGCGCGTCTGTGGTTGTACCGGTCGATGTTGTAGGTAAAAAGGGTAGCGGGCGGATCGGCCTCGACGGGGCCCTGGCGGAAAAAGCCCAGGCTGATGAAGTCGCGGAACGGCCAGTCGCTGTCATCGGTGACCACCACGGCAATCTGGTGGGTGCCGTAGTTGCGCAGTTGTCCCAGAAGCATCTCTCCGCTCTGGTGGTCGAGGGTTTCCAGCGTGTCACTGATCAATGCCAGTTCGGGTTTTGTGGGCAGCGGGAAGGCCTGATTGGGGGCATCGGGATCGAGCTGCTGCCAGCCGTGCGACGCATCGGCACCGGCCCAGGACTGACCCACCGCATCCGCACGGGCGCCACAGGTCAGTAGCTGGCATGGTTGGCAACTCCGCAGTACCTGGCTTAACGCCTGTTCGGGAGTCATGGGCGCTCCTGCTTGCTGAATGGGGATCGTGTCCATCATACGTGCCGTGCCTGTTAACCGACCAGCAGGCTGCCCGCCACGGCGGTGCCAAGCACCACCTGCCAGGGCGGCACCTGCCAGCGCGTCAGGGCGACAAAGGCGCCGGCGGCGATGGCGACATCGAGTGGTCCGGACACCGTGCTCGTCCACACCGGATCATACAGGGCGGAAGCCAGAAGGCCGACGACGGCTGCGTTGACGCCGGCCATGATGGCCCGGGCATGGGGCCGGTCGCGGAGCCAGCTCCAGAGTGGCAGGGTGCCAAGCAGAATCAGCAGGCCGGGCAGGAAGATGGCGATCAGGGCCAGTGCCGCCCCGGTGACGCCGTTGATCGCGGTACCGAGATAGGCGGACAGTGTGAAAAGCGGTCCGGGAATGGCCTGTGCCGCCCCATAGCCGGTCAGGAACGTGTCCTGATCGAGCCACCCGGGGGCAACCACGCTCGACTCCAGCATGGGCAGGACCACGTGGCCGCCGCCAAAAACGAGCGCGCCGGCCCGGTAGAAGGCATCCACCAGTGACAGCCCCGGGGAATGGATCAGGGCGGCAAGAATGGGGAGGCCGCCCAGCAGAGCGACAAAGGCGATCAGGCAACCGGTCGCCAATCGTCGGGAAACCGGGATCGAAAGTGCCGCCCCGGTGGACTGGCTGACAGGCCGGCACCACCGGTAACCGGCCAGGCCACCGGCGATCAGTGCCAGGATCTGGCCGGATGACCCCGGAACCCAGGCGAGCACCAGCAGGGCACCCACCGCGATCGCCGCCCGCTCCCGGTCCGGGCAGAGCTTGTTGGCCATGCCCCAAAGTGCCTGGGCGACGACCGCGACAGCCACCAGTTTCAGGCCATGGAGGATGGACGCGTCGATCATCGCGGCCCCGCTGGCTACGGCCATCAGGATCAGTGCGGAGGGCAGCGTAAAGGCAGTCCAGGCTGCCACAGCCCCGGGCAGACCGCCCCGGGCGAGCCCAAGCGCAAAGCCGACCTGGCTGGAGGCCGGTCCCGGCAGGAACTGGCACAGGGCAATGAGATCGGCATAGGCGGCCTCTTCGAGCCAGCCGCGGCGCCGTATCAACTCCTCCCTGAAATAGCCCAGATGCGCGACGGGGCCGCCGAATGCCGTCAGCCCGAGCTTGAGAAAGGTCAGGAATATCTCGCGTACAATCATGGTTATATCGCTTGATGGTGTCGTAGTAATGACGCTGCGATGCCTTGGTGACAATTCGATGACAGCCGGATGAGCGGGATACCATGCAGCAACCCATCGTCGGTTTCCATCAGGACGAGGAAAGGCACTGGGTCGCAGAACTGGCCTGTGGCCATAACCAGCACGTGCGTCACAAACCGCCGTGGGTCTGCCGGCCCTGGGTAACCACCGTTGCCGGGCGACAGGGGCGGTTGGGTATGGGGCTGGAATGTCTCAAATGCGATCGCGGGGAACCCGCCGACCGGCCTTAGTGGACCCGCGGGTGCATGCTCGCGTGTTTCCCTCAGCGCCGGATCGGTTATGCTGTGGCGCAAACCTGCTGGATGACCTGAGCCATGAATACGCAAGCCCGAATGACCACCGACATTGATGTGGACGAATTCCGCAAGATCGTGCGGAGTCGACGCTCGGTCCGTCGTTTTACCGACGAGCCGATCCCGGACGCCATTCTGGATGAGTGCCTGGATCTGGCGATGCTGGCACCCAACTCCAGTAACCTGCAGCCGTGGGAGTTCCGTGTAGTCCGCACGCCCGCGCTGCGGGACCGGGTCGCCCATGCCTGTCTGGGCCAGAATGCGGCCAAGACGGCGCCGGTTCTGATTGGTATCGTTGCCCGCACCGGCACCTGGCGGGATCACAGCCGCCGGGCCGTCGATGAGTGGCCGGGCGAGAGCGTCCCGCCGATCGTCGAAAAGTACTACCGGAAGATCGCTCCGCTCCATTACAGTCAGGGGCCGCTGGGGGCGTTCGGGCTGGCGAAGAAAATGCTGGGTGCGGTGACCGGGCTGCGCAAGCCGGTGCCACGCGGGCCCTATTCGCCGTGTGCCATGCGGGTCTGGGCAGCCAAGTCGACGGCCCTGGCCGCGGAAAACCTGATGCTGGCCCTGCGCGCCCACGGCTTTGATTCCTGCCCGATGGAAGGCTTCGACGCCTGGCGCATCAACCGCCTGCTCGATGTGCCGGACGACGGGGACGTCATTATGATGCTGGCGGCCGGTCGTTGCGGTGAGAAGGGTATCTACAGCCAGCAGTATCGGTTCAACCGGAACGAGTTTGTTCACTATCTCTGAGGCAGGCTTATATGGGGGCGTATCGCATTGCCGTTTACGGCACTCTGAAAGCAGGTCGATCCAATCACCACTATATGGCGAATGCCCGGTACCTGGGCGAGGATTGGTTCAGCGACATCGTCCTCTACGACCTGGGCCCCTATCCGGGGGCACGACGGGAACCGTCCAATGGCATCCGCGTTGAAGTCTACGCGGTGGATGACGCGACGTTCGGGGAGGTGGATGCGCTGGAGGGCTATCGCCCGGAAGCGCCGAACGACGGGTTGTATCACCGCCGGCTGGTATCCACTCGCCATGGGATGGCCTGGCTCTACCTTTACAATCACTCCGTGGAAGGCTGCCCCCGCCTGGACGCTGGTGACTGGGGAGCGACGCCTGAGGAACACTCAGTACAGGAACGATCGTGACATGGAATGGACACTGACCCACCTCTGGCTGATCCTGGCGCTGGTGCTTGGTCTGGCCGAACTGACGTCCGGTGTACTCGTGCTGCTGGCACTGGCCGTCGCTGCCGCACTGACGTCCATTGTCTCCGCTCTTGGAGGCAGTGTGACGGCTCAACTGGCCTGGATGGGCGTTTTTTCCGGCATTCTGGTGCCGATCACCATTCGATACATTCGCCCCTGGTTCTCGCCTCGGGGGGTGGCCTATGGCACGACGGGAACAGGGGCCGAACAGGGCCGGATCTTCATCGTGACTCAGCGCGACTTTGACGGCGCTGCCGGTATCAAGGTCAAAGGCGATTTTTACCGCATCGAGGATCTCGATACGGGGGCAACCGAATTACCGGCGGGCACCCGTGTCTCGCTGGAGCGCTTTGAGGGCACTGTCGCCCTCGTTCACTCACAATCCTCCGACAGGGAGTCATAGTATGGAAACAATGGTGTCACCGGGGCTGATTCTCAGCCTGTTTGTCGTGGCCATGGGCATTATCGTGATCATCAAGGGGCTGGTGATCGTTCGTCAGTCCGAGGTGATGGTCATCGAGCGTCTCGGGACCTTTCACCGGGTGCTGGAAAGCGGCATCAACCTGATCATCCCCTTCGTGGAAAAGCCCCGTGCCATCACGCTGATCCGTTACCAGCGAGCGGGTGACGATTATTACCCCGTCACCAGCGAGGAAACGCGGATCGACCGTCGCGAGACCGTCATGGATTTTCCGGGTCAGCCGGTGGTGACCACCGATAACGTGACGGTTCGCATCAACGGGGCTCTCTACTTCCAGATCATCGACCCGCGCCGGTCGGTGTATGAAGTGGCCAACATGAGTCAGGCCGTGGAGGTGCTGGCCAAGACCACGCTGCGTTCGGTGGTCGGTAAAATGGAACTCGACAAGCTGTTTGAGTCCCGCTCCGAGGTCAATAACGACATCCAGGCGGCCATGGAAGAGCCGGCCTCCAAGTGGGGTGTCAAAATCAATCGCGTGGAAGTTCAGGACATCAATATGCCTGAAGAAGTCGAAGAAGCCATGCGATTGCAGATGGCGGCCGAGCGCAAACGACGCGCGACAGTCACCGAAGCGGAGGGTGAAAAATCTGCGGCCATTGCCCAGGCACAGGGCCAGAAGGAATCAGCGGTCCTCAATGCACAGGGTGATAAAGAGGCCGCGATACTGCGTGCCGAGGGTGAGCAGGAATCGATCCGGCTGGTTCTGAACGCCCTTGGTGAAGGCGAGGATGACAAACAGACCGTCGTGGGGTATCTGCTGGGTCAGAGCTACATCAAGGCACTGCCAACCATGGCTCAGGACGGCGAACGGGTCTTCGTGCCCTATGAGTCCTCTGCCCTGTTGGGCTCCATGGGCATGTTCCGGGACCTGGCCGGTTCCCCTGAGGGGGCGCCACTGGCTAACGAGGCTCTGCGCACGGGTGCCGTCAGCGGTGCTGCAGCCGGCTCGGCGTCTTCCTGAGCCAGTGACCGTCCCGGGAGCAGGTGCCGCCGCCAGGCGACGGCGGGCCTGCTCGCTTGATCAGTGCCAGATCGACGTGTCGATCTTTTGGGCCAGTTCGGGATAGTCGTTGGCCCGGAAGTGCGGCACTTTCCCTTCCTTTCTCTGCGACAGATAGTCCCGAGTCAGCTTGACGACGGTGCCGGAGAGAAGAACGATACCGATCAGGTTGATCGTGGCCATCAGTCCCATGGACGCATCCGCCGTGTTGAAAACGGTGACGACCGCCTGATAGCCACCCCAGATCACCATTCCCAGCGCCGCAAGGCGCAGCAGCGTAATGGCCTTTCGGTTGCCACCGCCAAGATAGATCAGGGCGTTTTCGGCATAGGTATAGTTGGCAACGATCGACGTGAAGGCGAAAAACAGGATGGCGATGGCAATGAAATACCCACCGGCCGGGCCGATGTGGCTCTCCATAGCTTCTTGAGTCAGCTGTGTGCCGGTCACGCCGGAGCCGGGTTCCATGACTCCGGAAAGCAGAATCATCACCGCCGTCGCGGTACAGACAATCAGCGTGTCCACGAAGACGCCGAAAGCCTGAACCAGACCCTGAGAGGAGGGATGGTGAGGTGCGGGTGTGGCCGTGGCGGCAATATTCGGCGCTGAACCCATGCCGGCCTCATTCGAGAACAGCCCCCGCTTGATGCCATTGAGCATGGCGGCGGTGACCGAACCGGCAGCCCCGCCGGCGGCCTCCTCAAGCCCGAAAGCGCTTTTGACGATGGTCATCAGGACCTCTGGCACCTGGTCGATGTGCATGGCCATGATGGCCAGGGCAATCAGGACATAGGCCCCGGCCATGAATGGCACAACAATCTCGGCAAACCGCACGATGGAGCGCAGACCGCCGAAAATGACGATGCCGGCAAAGACAGCAATGACGATGCCGACCCAGCCCTTGGGAACGCCGAAGGCGCCTTCCACGGCGTCCGCGATCGAGTTGGCCTGAACGGCGTTGAAAACAAGCCCGAATGACAGGATCAGGCAGACCGCGAAGATGGCTCCGGCCCAGGGAGCGTTCAGTCCGCGGGAGAGATAGACCGCCGGTCCGCCCCGGTACTGTCCCTGGCCATCGCGGACCTTGTAGAGCTGCGCGAGCGTGCTTTCGGCATAGCCTGTGGCCATGCCAACCAGAGCTACCAGCCACATCCAGAAAATGGCGCCGGCGCCACCGAGATACAGCGCGACCGCAACGCCCGCCAGATTACCGGTGCCGACCCGGGAGGCCAGGCTGGTGCACAGCGCCTGGAAGGGAGAGATGCCATGGCGGTCGCTGTCCCGGGAACCGCGAATGGCGTGAATCATTTCTCCGAAATGAAGGAACTGCAGGAATCCCAGGCGGATTGAGAAGAACAGTCCAACGATAAGCAGGCCGTACACAAGCACATAGCCCCATAGCACGTTGTTCAGAAAATCCACGACAACTGACATGGCGATGACTCCATCAGGGGGTCAGAATTTCGCCGGAAACTAACAGTGCTGACCGCCTCCGGGGCATCCGCGCAGTCCCTGATTGACGGGCAGGGATGCCACTGAGCTGCTAGACTCAAAATTCGGTCGGCTGTCCGGTGCCGTCGGCACTCATTCATTTTTGAACATGTCCAATGACTACCACTTCCGTTCTTGTATGTGACGACTCCGGGATGGCCCGTAAGCAGATGGCGCGGGCCTTGCCAGAGGATTGGGAGATCACTGTTCAGTACGCCGCCGACGGCGAAGAGTGTCTGGAGCAGGTTCGCCAGGGGCAGGCCGATCTGCTCTTTCTTGATCTCAATATGCCAGGGCTGGATGGTTACGGCGTTCTGGAGAGGATCCGTTATGAGGAGCTTCCGACGATCGTCATTGTCGTCTCCGGTGATATTCAACCGGACGCCCATGAGCGGGTGATGGCGTTCGGAGCGCTGGCGTTCATCGAGAAGCCCACCTCCGCTGAGAAAGTGCGAACGCTCCTGACCGAGTATGGTTTGTACCGCCCCTCGGAAAGTGACAGCGCCGCCTCTGTGTATTCGCCCGAATCGCCCTCCACCGGCTCTGACCAGTGGCTTGATGTGCTGCGGGAGCTGTCCAATGTGGCCATGGGGCGGGCGGGGGACCTGCTGGCGCGATTGCTCAATGTCTTCATTCGCTTGCCGGTCCCGCGTGTCAATGAGCTGACTCCCAACGAGTTGCGCATGGCTCTGACGGCAACAAAGGACGGCGGTTCCTGGTCCGGAGCCTGCCAGGGGTTCATCGGCTCGGGGCTTTGTGGAGAGGCTCTACTGATGTTCTCGGAGAGCCGTTTTGCGGACATGGCAAACCTGCTGGGCTATCCGGATGCTGGCGAGCCCGGTCTTGAGACAGAAGTGCTGATGGACATCTCCAGCATCCTGACCGGCGCTTTTCTGAAAGGACTCGGCGACCAGTTGGACGTCAATTTTGGCATCAGTCATCCAGTCGTGCTGGGTACTCATTTGCGGGTGGATGACCTGCTGGAGCAGAACACCGATCGTTGGCAGAACATGCTGGCGATTGAACTGAACTACGCGGTCGAAGCCCCGGACATTCGCTGTCACTTTCTGCTGCTGTTTGCAGAGGAGGCGATTCCCCTGCTTCGAGAACGCCTTAGCTACCTGTTGGACTGATGAGCCCTGATAACACGAGCAACATTGCGGACTTTCACTGGCTGATCGACATGATCGACACCATCGAGGTGGGCATGATCGTGCTGGATAATCAGGACCGGGTTCAGGTCTGGAACGATTTCATGGAAAACCACAGCGGCATGACGGCCACTCGCGTTCGCGGTCGCTCATTGTTCGACGTGTTTCCGGATCTGCCTGCCGACTGGCTGCGTCGCAAGATGGCCTCCGCCCGACTTCTCAATACCCGCATGTTTTCTTCCTGGGAGCAGCGACCTTACCTGTTCCGGTTTCGTAACAGCCGTCCTGTCACCGGAACCGAACGGTTCATGTACCAGAACATTACGATCTCGCCACTGACTAATGCACAGGGTGACGTTCAGCATGTCTGTCTGCTGATCTACGACGTCACCGATGCCGCCTCGGGCCGTCAGGCCCTGGAGCGGGCCAACCGGCAGTTGGAAGCTCTGAGTCAGGTGGATCGCCTGACCGGACTGCTCAATCGGGGCACCTGGGAAACCATTCTGATTGAAGAGCTGGAGCGCCATCGGCGCTACGGCCAAGACTGCGCATTGGTGATGATGGACATCGACCACTTCAAGCAGGTGAACGATGTGCACGGTCATCTGGCTGGCGATGAGGTGCTCCGGATGGTCGCGAATGTCTTCAGGGAGTGTCTGAGGCAGGTGGATATTGCCGGGCGTTATGGCGGTGAGGAGTTTGCGCTGATGCTGCCGGAAACAGGAAACGATGGTGCCCTTCTGGTCTGCGAGCGCCTCCGCGAAGCGATAGAAGCCCGTTCTGTCACAACGCTCGGTGGAGAGACCCTTTCCGTTACCGTCAGCCTGGGTGTTGCCACTGTGAAAGCCTCTGATCGCCATCAGGAGGAATGGCTTGAGAGGGCCGACAAGGCGCTCTACGAGGCGAAAAACACTGGCCGCAACAGGGTGGTCGTTTCGTCCTTGGAATGCTGACCCAGGTCCGGTCGCGCCCTTCGGCTATGCGCCCCCCAGAACCTGGGTCCAGTAATTGTCATAATCAGTCTGTTTGCCGTCCACCCGTTTGACGGCCATATCGTCAAAATCAGGATTCATCAGGTTCTTGCAGTGACCTGTGCTTTCCCCCCAGGCCTTAACCATTGCCTGTGGATCGCTGAACCCGGCCGCAATGTTCTCCCCGAGCAGGGACCACTGGTAGTCTGTCTGTTCGCTGACTCGTTGCGCGACTTTCAGGCCATCGGACCCCGTATGGCTGAAGAAATTGTTGCTTGCCATATCGTTGGAATGACGGTCCGCTGCGGGTTGAAGTGCGCAGCTGTAGGAAACAGCCGGTGCCGAGTTGAAGGACTTGTCGCCGCAGGACTGTGGCTGCGATCGGAATTCGTTGACCGCTTTCAGCACCCGGGCCTGTTGCCTGGAGATTTCGCACCCATCCACAACCACCGTCGTGGTTTTGTCGGTGCCTGTGTCATCGCTGGACTGATCCGATGCCACCGCCTCTGACGGTGCTTCTTCTGGGGCGTTTGCGTCGCCTCCGCCCCCACCCCCGCAGGCAGTGAGGGCCAGCGCGCTCAGGGCTGTGATCAAACGCTGTTTTGTCGGTGTCATCATATTGGCTCCATTGTCGATGTCGCCATAATGACGAGTAACCGGCACAAAAAACGTAAAAACCTCGTCAAAATACAATCGGTAACCGTTCGTGATGGAACGCAACACGGCTCGGGATCGCTGACCGTCTGCCATTGGGGGGGACGCTAGGAAATTGATCAGCACGTCCCCAGGAGTCGTTACAATTGCTGGGTGCTCAATGACGATGGAGGTTCTATGCCAACGGTTCGCCTTTACCAGGTGGATGCTTTTTCCGCGCAACTGTTCTCTGGCAACCCCGCCGCCGTTGTTCCTCTCGAAGGCTGGCTGGACGATGCCGTCCTGCAGGCCATAGCGGCGGAAAATAATGTGTCGGAAACGGCCTTTCTTGTGCCTTCGAGCGTTCGTGATGCCGATTTCGAGTTGCGGTGGATGACACCGGCGGCGGAGGTGCCGCTCTGCGGTCATGCGACCCTCGCCACGGCGTGGGTGCTGTTCAACCGGCTGGGCTGGGAGGCGGATCAGGTGCGTTTCCACTCCCGGAGCGGCCCATTGGGCGTGACGCGCCGGGCCGATGGCTGGCTCGAGATGGATTTCCCCAATCTGGGCTTCGAGTCGGTCGAGACGCCTGATCTCATCCGGGAGGCTTTCGGTGTGGTGCCTGACCGGGCTTTTTTCGTTCCCAATGACACCAACTACATGCTGGTGCTCGATAGTGAGGCGGATGTGCGTCAAGCGGATCCGGACCTGCGGTCCCTCAAGGCGCTTGGCAATCAGGGAGTGATCGTGACTGCGCCCGGCGACGAGGCGGATTTTGTCAGCCGGTACTTTGCCCCTGGCGTCGACGTGGATGAAGACCCGGTGACGGGCTCCATTCACAGTGTGCTGACCCCCTACTGGGCGGAACGCCTGGGCAAGTCGGCACTCGATGCGCGTCAGTTGTCGTCTCGCGGTGGCCGTCTGCAGTGTGAACTGCGCGGTGATCGGGTCGCCATTGCCGGGCAGTGCGCGTTTTACATGGCCGGAGAGATTGCGTTACCGGACTGAATGGTGCTGATGTCGTGACTGCGGTTAGACTGCGGCCTGGTTTGCATCCTCATCAGGAGGGTGTGTTGTTGCATGAGAGGAAAAGGCAATGAGCGCAATCTGGAGCCGACGCCCGGACCTGGCGGGTATGGTCGAACACAGCCGCAATACCGCGGTGGAAGCCATGGGTATCGAATACACGGAAGTGGGGGATGACTTCGTCCGCGGGCGGATGCCGGTTGATCACCGCACGCATCAGCCGTTTGGCATTCTCCACGGTGGCGCGTCGGTCCTGCTGGCGGAAACGCTGGGCAGCATGGCCGCCAACCACTGCCTGCGCAGCGAGAATCAGGTGGCCGTCGGGCTGGACATCAACGCCAACCACTTGCGGTCGGTCACCTCCGGCTGGGTCACCGGTACCGCCCGCCCCATCCACCTGGGCAGCAGCACCCAGGTGTGGGAGATCATCATCGAGAACGAGCAGGGCAAAAAGACCTGTATTTCGCGGCTGACGATGGCGGTGGTGGATCGGCGGTAACGATCGGGTTTGCCGCGGAAAAACGCGGAACGACGCGGAATAGGGCTGCGGGATAACTGTAGGAGCTTGCTTGCAAGCGACCTATGTCGCTAGTGTCTCGTCTGGTTAATTCGCTGACTTACTGCGTGCCCCTGACGGTTCTGGGCAAGGCGTCAGCTCGCAGGCGGGGTCACTCCCCGTCAAGGGCTGACAACGCCGCTCCAGAGCCGTCAGCGGCGCGCCCTTCGGGAGCCCCTGAAAGGTCTGATAGCCGCGTTGCGCTGACTCGATTTGGAACCACCAAACCGTCGCCATCGCGCCTTGCTCTCAGACCTTTCAATGGCTCAGTAAGTCAGCGAATTAACCAGACGAGACACTAGAGCCCCACGAATACCTCCGAAGAGGTCGCGAGCAAGCTCGCTCCTACAGTGAGTCAGCCACGTCCGAAGGACGGCGTCCGTGCTTTCCGTGTTTTTCCGTGGCGATAAACGATCACTGATTCTGTCGAAGCTGCTTTGCCGCGTTGACCATGTTCGCCAGCGCGGGCCGGACTTCCTCCCACTGCCGCGTTTTCAGGCCGCAATCCGGGTTGATCCAGAGCCGTTCGCGGGGAATCCGTTCGGCTGCCTTCGCCATCAGCTCGACGATGTGACCCTCGCTCGGCGTGTTGGGCGAGTGGATGTCGTAGACACCGGGGCCGATCTCGTTCGGGTACTGGAAGTGGTCGAAGGCATCCAGCAGCTCCATGTCCGAGCGGGACGTCTCGATGGTGATCACGTCCGCGTCCATGTCGGCGATGGACTCGATGATGTCGTTGAACTCCGAATAGCACATGTGGGTGTGGATCTGTGTCTCGTCCTGAACGCCGTTGGCCGCGATCCGGAACGCGGTGACCGCCCAGTCCAGATAGGTCTGCCAGTCCGACCGGCGCAGGGGCAGGCCTTCGCGCAGAGCCGCCTCGTCGATCTGGATGATCCGCACACCGGCCTTCTCCAGATCCAGCACCTCTTCACGGATCGCCAGGGCGATCTGGTAGCAGGTGTCGCTTCGTGGCTGGTCGTCCCGGACGAAGGACCAGTTCAGGATGGTCACCGGCCCGGTCAGCATGCCCTTGAGCGGTTGCCGGGTCAGCGACTGGGCGTAGCGGATCCAGTCGACCGTCATCGCCCGCGGGCGAGTGATGTCACCGTAGAGGATCGGTGGTTTGACGCAGCGTGAGCCGTAGGACTGGACCCAGCCGAACTGGCTGAAGGCGTAGCCGTCCAGCTGTTCGCCGAAGTACTCCACCATATCGTTACGCTCGGCCTCGCCATGGACCAGCACGTCCAGGCCCAACTTCTCCTGTTCGGTCACCGCGTAGGCAATGTTCTCACGCATCAGGTTCAGGTAGGTGCCCTCGTTCAGCTCCCCCTTGCGGAACTTCAGACGCGTCTGGCGGATGTCCTTCGTCTGCGGGAAAGAGCCGATGGTGGTGGTCGGGTAGTCTGGCAGTTTCAGGAATGCGGACTGCTTCTTCGCGCGCTCGGCGTATGGGCTCTGGCGCTGACCCAGTGCCGGCGTGATGTTGGCCACGGCATCGCGGACGCTCGGTTGCCGGACCCGGTCGGACTGGCGGCGACTGTCGATTGCCTGCGCATTCTCGGCCAGTTCGGTCCCGACACTTTCGCGGCCCTCATTCAGCGCCCGCGCCAGTACCCGCAGCTCCTCCAGCTTCTGCAGTGCGAAGGACAGCCAGGAACGGATCTCCGGGTCCAGTTTCCTCTCATTGGTGACATCCACCGGCACATGCAGCAGCGAGCAGGATGGCGCCAGCCAGAGACGGTCACCGAGCCGGTGGTGAAGCGGTTCCAGCCAGTCCAGACGGTCGCCGAGATCCGCTTTCCAGATGTTACGACCGTCCACGACCCCGAGCGACAGCACCCGGTCGTCCGGCAGCCGGGCGATGGCGTCGTCCGCCTCGACACGACTCTGGGTGGTGTCCAGGTGCAGGCCGGCAACCGGCAGCTCACAGGCCAGTGGCAGGTTGTCTCCGAGGCGCCCGAAGTAGGTGGTGAGCAGCAGTCGGGCGGTGGACTGCCCCAGTGTGGCGTAGGCGGTGCGCAGCGCGTCCTGCCAGCGCTCGTCCAGATCGGTGACCAGCACCGGCTCGTCAATCTGGACCCAGTCGGCTCCGGCGGCAACCAGCTGATCCAGCAGTGCCGAGTACGCCGGCAGCAGCCGTTCCAGAAGCTGCAGTGGGTCGGAGTCGTCTTTGGCCTTGCCCAGCGAGAGGTACGTGACCGGACCGATGATCACCGGTTTAGCGCGGACCGACGCGGCCTTGGCTTCTTCCAGCTGCGTCAGCAGTCGTTCCGGGTTCAATTCGAAGTCCGTATCGGCCGTGAACTCCGGCACGATGTAGTGGTAATTGGTGTCGAACCACTTGGTCATTTCCCCGGCCGCCACCCCGTTGCTGTCGCCAGCTGACCGCCCCCGGGCCACCCGGAAGTAGGTGTCGAGCTCGGACCCACCGAGACGGGCGGCCCGCTGCGGAACATGGCCGAGGGTCATGCTCATGTCGAGCACCTGGTCGTAGAGCGAGAAGTCGCCCACCGGAACGCGATCGAGAACCGACTGCTGACGCCAGTGCCGCTGGCGCAGCTCGCGCCCGGTGGTCAGCAGGCTCTCGGCCGCTTCCAGGCCTTTCCAGAAGTTTTCCAGGCTGAACTTGAGCTCGCGCTTCGCGCCAATGCGCGGGAAGCCAAGGTTGTGCGTGATGGTCATGGTGGGTGTCTCCTGACAGTGAAAAAGCGACTGAAAGGATACGAGTGACGAACCCATGATATAAAATGGTATTATTTCAATAAATCATGAAAAAATGTCATGGAGTCGTCATGATTGAACGTCATCATCTGACCCTGATTCGTGAAGTGGACCGTCAGGGGTCGTTGACCGCGGCTGCCGACACGCTGTGCCTTTCCCAGTCGGCCCTGAGTCATACTGTCCGCCGGCTGGAAGAGCAGATGGGCACGCCGGTCTGGCGCCGGGAAGGCCGTCGCCTGATTCCCACTCAGGCCGGTCGCTACCTGCTGTCGCTGGCCGAGCGGCTGTTGCCGCAACTGGCCCATGCGGAGGATGTCATCGAACAGATTGCCCGGGGGCAGCGCGGGACGCTGCGTATTGGCATGGAATGCCACCCCTGCTATCAGTGGTTATTGAAAGTGGTGGACCCCTATCTCGCCATCTGGCCGGGTGTGGATGTGGATGTGCGGCAGCGGTTCCAGTTTGGTGGACTCGGGGCATTGCTGGGCCATGAGATTGATGTGCTGGTCACACCGGACCCGGTCCGCAGGCCCGGACTGTGCTACGAGCCGGTGTTCGATTACGAGCAGGTGCTGGTGGTGAGCAACGACCATCGCCTGGCGCAGCGCGACTGGGTGACGCCCCGGGACGTGGCGGAGGAAACGCTGATCACCTATCCCGTTGCGATGGAGCGGCTGGACGTTTACAGCCAGTTCCTCATGCCCGCGCAGCGACTACCGCGCCGGCACAAGACCATTGAGACCACGGACATCATGCTGCAGATGGTGGCGGCGGGTCGTGGCGTGGCGGCGCTGCCGCGCTGGCTGGTTAATGAATACGCCGACCGTATGGCGATTGCTCCCCTGAGTCTCGGTTCAACGGGTATTCAAAAGCAGATTTATCTGGGGGTGCGCGAGAGGGATGCGGAGGTCGACTACCTGAAAGGATTTCTGGCGTTGTGCAAGAGCGGTGGCACCCAGTAGTCATCACCATTCCCTGAACGGACGCTACGCAAGAGCAGTCGAATCGGCTACCTTTTTTACAGGTCGTCGAATTTCACCATTGCGGGGGGACTGAGTTTGTTATTCGGGTTGGGGCGAAGTAATCAACAGATGCAGGCATTGGAGCAGGCGCTGGATGCGGTTGTCACAATCGACGATCAAAACCGCGTCACCTTCTTTAACGGCGCCGCAGAGCGGCTTTGGGGCTACCGACGAGAGGAAGTGCTTGGCCAGAATGTCAAGATGTTGGTGCCTGCCGAACACCGCAGCGCCCATGACGAGTACATCAATCACAATCGCCAGACCGGCGAGAACCGGATCGTCGGTACCAGTCGCGAGGTCGAGCTGGAGCGCAAGGACGGCGCTCGGGTGTGGGTGAGCCTGGCGCTGACCAAAGTGTTGGTTGGCAACAAGCACTACTACACGGCCTTCGTTCGGGATATTCGAGAAGAGCGTGAAAGCCGTCAGGTGATCAATCAGACGCTTGAGCAGGCACTGGATGCGGTGATCACGATTGACGAAAACAACGAAATTATCTTCGCGAACGCGTCGGCGGAGGAGCTCTGGGGGTATTCCCGGGACGAAATGCTGGGTGAAAACGTTAAGATGTTGGTGCCGCCTGACATCCGGGACGAGCATGATGAGCTTGTCGATCGAAATCGCCGTACTGGCGAGGACAAGATTGTTGGGACCACCCGCGAGGTTCCGATCCATCGGCGTGATGGCGATCGGCGCTGGGCCTCCCTTGCTCTATCGAAGATCGAGCTGGCGGACCGTATTCTTTACACCGCGTTCCTCAAGGATGTGACGGAGGCGGTGGAGCGCCGGGAAGAGTTTGAGATGCTCTCGATGGTGGCTGATGAGACCGACAATGCGGTGATCATCACCAACCCAGGCGGTCGTGTCGAGTATGTGAACCAGGGTTTCGTTAAGCTGACGAAATACACACTGGACGATGTTCGAGGCAAAAAACCAGGGGAGGTACTGCAGGGCGAACATACGGATCCCGAAACAGTGGAGAGGATACGGGCCACGCTCAAGGCTCGGGAGCCGTTTTATGATGAGATTCTGAACTACGACCGAGACGGGCAGCCCTACTGGGTCTCTCTGGCGATCAACCCCGTATTCGATGACCAGAACCGCCTGACCCACTTCATATCCATCCAGGCCAATGTCACAGACACCAAAGAGCGCGCTCTGGAGTATTCGAAGCGCTTCGAGGCTGTCAGTACCAGTAACGCGGTCGCGGAATGGTCCGTTGGCGGTGATTTGCTCAGTATCAATGAGTATTTTGCGGAAAGCTTCTCACTGGAACGGGTTGGCGACAGTGATTCATTGGGCCTGAACCTGCGGACAGTGATTGGTGCTGAGGCGTTTGACCGGGTTAAATCCGGTCAGCAGGTTCAGGGGGCATACCAGTTAAAGAGTCATCACAACGGGGCGCGCTGGTTTGATCTGACGGTATGTCCCATCAGCGACTTTTCCGGAGAGGTTCGGTACATCGTCACGTACGGCATCGATATCAGTGACCGGGCTGAGGCCGCGCAAGTCGCCGATCGTGAGATGGAGCGAGTGCAGAGTTCCAGCGATGAGATTCAGTCCATTATCAGAGTCATTGACGATATATCCGACCAGACCAATCTTCTCGCGTTGAACGCCGCGATTGAGGCCGCACGGGCCGGCGAGGCGGGGCGAGGGTTTGCCGTCGTGGCGGATGAAGTGCGTCAGTTGGCAAGAAAGTCCTCCGAGTCGGCCTCGGAGATCCAGCGTCTGGTTCGCGAAACCAATAGCCGTGTGGAAAAACTGGCAGATGCCCTGAGGGCACTCATTGTCGAAGAAAGTGATCACTCTGAGTCTGATATGGATCGTCATGGCGAGTAAGGACGGGGTATCGTGTTTACTCACACCGCCACAAAGGAGGGCGTCTTGAAAGACCTCACACTGCACAACCGTCGTCATCAGCTCCTCGCACAGATTCGTGAGGCGAATGCGGACCTGGACGACGTGGCCCGCGCCCGCAAGTACGCGGCCATGGCCGAGTCCCCGTATCGTTTTTTTCGGGGTACCAGTCACCTGTTCTGGGCGGATCTCTACCGGGACTGGCGTTTTGCGTTCTACGGCGGGGTGCCGGGTACCCAGACCTGGATTCAGGGCGACGCCCATGTCTACAACTTCGGCGCCTTCGCCAACCATGAGGGCGAGGTGATTTTCGGGCTGGACGACTTCGACGATGGCATTGTCAGCGATTATCAGTATGACCTCTGGCGCCTGGCGGTGAGCATGGTGCTGGATGCCCGTGAGAACGATCAGCTGGATGCCGACGCCATCGACGAGGGGTTGGCGGAGATGGTGTCCGCCTACCGCAAGACCGCCACGCACTATCAGCCGGACGATCCTGACCGGGAAGTGCACTTCACCGCCGGAACGACCGGCAAACCCCTGCGACCGTTTCTGGAAAAGGTAGGCAGCAAGAAAACCCGGTCGAAAATGCTGGGTAAGTGGACCCGGCTCCAGAAAAACGGCCGTCGCGTTTTCGATACGGAGCATCACAAGCTCAAGCGCCTGTCTCCCCAGCAGCGCAAAGCATTCATGACGGCGTTCGAGGCCTATCGTCAAAGGATTGTCGACGCCGAAGCCGCACCGGATGACACCAGCTTTTTCAAGGTCAAAGACGTGGTGCGGCGGATCAAGGCGGGCACCGGGTCGCTGGGCACGCCTCGCTACTACGTGTTGATTGAAGGGGACCACGAGGGCCAGAACGACGACGTGATACTCGACGTCAAACGCCAGGACGGGCCGGCGGCACTGGCTGCCATGACGGCGGAGGAACGCGCGGCGTATGACAGTGTGTTCGAGCATGAAGGCCAGCGCCACGCGGAGGCGTTCCATGCGATGGCCGAACACCCCGATCGGTATCTGGGGTGGCTGCTGCTGGACGACGGGGCCTATTCGGTTCGCGAGCGTTCCCCGTTCAAGAAAGACTTCCCGACCGACAGCCTCGACAAGCCCAAGCGGTACCGCAAGATGGCTGCCACCTGGGGGCACATTCTTGCCACCGAGCACAAGCGTGCCAGCCGGGCGTTGAATCCGGACGTCCCTTTTCGTTTTGAAGACACGCTGGCCGAAGTGATTGGCAGCGACAAGAAGGGCTTTGTCCGGCTGACCACGACCATTGCCCGCCAGTACGCTGACTGCGTGACGCAGGATTATCAGTGGTTCTGCGACGCGGGTGAGTGAGTCAGGCGATGGCCCAACGGCGTTCTAGCGTTTCGAACAGACTGTCGGTAAACAACGCCAGCACCGCAATGAGAAGGGCGCCCTGTAGGACGTAGGCCGTATTGCCATTGACCAGTCCGGCGATCACCGGATCGCCCAGGGTCTGGGTGCCGACGGTCGAGCCGATGGCCGCCGTCGCCATATTGATGGTCATGGACGTGCGGATGCCGGCGAGAATCACCCGCTTCGACAACGGTAACTCGACCTGCAGGAGCAGCGCGGGTCGGGAGAGTCCCATGCCGGTGCCGGCTTCCTTCACGGCAGGGGCGACGCCATCGAGTCCGGTCAGTGTGTTCCGGAGAATCGGCAGCAACCCGTACAGCATCAGGGCGAGCAGTGTGGGGCCGTTGCCGAAACCGATCATGGGCACGGCCAGTGCCAGTACCGCGACGGGCGGGAATGTCTGGCCGATGGAGGCCAGGCGGCTGGCCAGTGGCAGAAAGTCGCGGCCGCCGGGTCGGGTGACGGCAATGCCGGCTCCGATGCCGACCAGGGCCGCTACCAGCGTGGCGCCGACGACCAGCATGGAATGATTCAACAACAGGGCCGCCAGACTCTCACGCTGATAGAGCACCGATTGGCGGTCGGGTTCGATCCAGGCCAGCAATGGCTCCAGTAGGGGCATGGCGAACGTCAGACCGGCCAGCAGGGCCAACCAGAGGGTGGGCGCCAGGGCATTACGCATTCCGATCGCCCCCGGCAAGCTGATCCCAGCGGACCACACCAATTGGTTCCCGGCGGTCGTCCATCACCGTCAGAGCGTGCGTGTCGTGCCACACCATCAGCGACAGAGCCTGTCGGACCGATTCGTCGTGGGGAATGGTGGTCATTGACGTCGAGACAGCGTCTTTCGTGGGTGTCATCACCGTCGATACCGGATACAGACTCGCCAGCTTCAGCCCTCGGTCCCCAGTGCCAAACAGCCGGTCGACAAACTCCGAGGCGGGTTCACGCAGCAGGGTCGACGGCGTGTCGTGCTGCAGAATCTGGCCCTGGTCCATGACCGCGATCCGGTCGCCGAGCTTGAGTGCCTCGTCGATGTCGTGGGTCACGAAGACGACGGTCTTACGAAGCGTCGACTGGATGCGCAGCATTTCGTTCTGAAGTGCTTCCCGTGTGATGGCATCCAGCGCGCCGAAGGGCTCATCCATCAGCAGGATCGGCGGGTCGGCAGCCAGCGACCGGGCGACCCCGACGCGCTGGGCCTGTCCTCCGGAGAGCTGGTGGGGATAACGCGCCGCCGTTGCTGGATCGAGATCGAACAGCTCCAGAAGCTCCCGGATACGCGTGTCGATGCGCTGCCGTGACCAGCCCAGCAACCGGGGCACCATGGCGATGTTGCGGGCCACCGTCCAGTGAGGAAACAAGCCAGTACCCTGAATGGCGTACCCCATACCGAGTCGCAGCTGGCGGGCATCGAACTGCTCGACGTCCTGATCGTCGATGCGGATCTGGCCACTGCTGCGGGGAATCAGACGATTTATGAGCCGCAGTGTGGTGGACTTGCCGCAACCGGAGCGACCAACAAGGACACAGAGTTCGCCGGTGTTGATGGTCAGGTTGATCCGATCCACGGCCCGGCTTTCGCCAAACTGGCAGGACAGATCCTGTAACTCAATCATCGGGTCGGCTCCTGTCCGGGAGGGGCGAGCCAGCGGGTCAGACCGCCGAAAACGGTATCGGCGATCAGCGCCAGAGCGATGGTCGGCAGGGCGCCGAGCATTACCAGATCCATCGCGGCCTGGCCGAGCCCCTGAAAGATGAAGGTCCCAAAGCCGCCAGCGCCGACCAGAGCGGCCACAGCGGTCAGGCCGATGGCCTGAATGGTGGTGATGCGAATGCCCTCCAGAACCACCGGCATCGCCAGCGGCAGGCGGACCTGAACAAAACGCTGCCAGCCGTTCATGCCCATGGCCTGGGCGGCGTCCAGCACGTCGCTGGCGACGCCGGTGAGCGCGACATGGGTGTTCCGGACCATGGGCAGGAGGCTGTAGGCCACCAGGGCAAGAAACGCCGGCGCCCAGCCGATGCCGCTGATACCGAATGCTTTGAGAGCGGGCACGGCGTCGACCAGCAGGCTCAATGGCGCAATCAGCAGGCCGAATAGCGCCAGGCTGGGTATGGTCTGAAGGAAACTGACGGTATTGAGCACCAGTGAACGCCATCGCGGACGGTGGAGTCCGCTGACCGCCAGCAGGAAGCCGATCAGCAGGCTGACCAGCACCGAGCCGATGGCGAGCAGCAGATGCGCTGACAGCGCCTCCATGAAGGGCCCCGGTCGTGCCTGGAATTCCCGGACCAGTGCCAGGGCATCCAGTCGACCCTGGCTGACGGCCAGGCCCCAGGCACCGAGGGTGATGACGAGGATAAGCGGCTGCCAGAGGCGCCGCCAGCGGGCATACTTCAGTGACTCGCCCAGCATCAGCACCAGCAGAAACAGCAGACACCAGAGCCCCGCGCCAATGCCTGCCCTGGCGTAGGGTCCGGCGTCCGCCATTTTCCGGGTGATGAAATGGTCCAACAGGAACGGGACGGACACGAGCAACGCCGTGAGAAGCACCGTGATGAACGCGTCCCGGGGCGCTGAGGGCAGCAGTGCCAGTAAGGCCACACCGGCCAGGCCCAGGCTGATTGCGAGCGCCAGACCGATACCGATGCCGTCTACCGGACCGTGGCCGGTACCGGGCATGATCCGGTTGGGTACGACGGTCCCTGTGTCCAGCCCCCAGAGTAATGCCAGCGCCAGCAGCGAGAGACTGAACAGAACCCGGTTGACCGGACGTCGACTGGACGGCACGGGTCAGTCAGCGGGCAGCGTTTCCAGGAAATCGGCGGCGACTGTCGCCGGCGGCGCCCCCTGCACAGCGACCTTGCCATTGAGCGTCTGGAGGGTCTCCAGATCCAGCGCCTTGAAGACCGGCGTCAACAGAGACCGGATCTGTGGATAGGCTTCGAGGGTGGTGCGACGAATGATCGGGGCCGGTTGATAGACAGGCTGAACCCCTTTCGTGTCCGCAAGAACCCGCAGGCCCATGGATTGAAGGCCGCCGTCGGTGCCGTAGGTCATGGCCCCATTGACGTCGTTGCTGTTCAGCGCGGCCGCACGCATGGTCGCCGCCGTGTTGCCCCCGGACAGGACCAGCAGCTGGCTTTCCGTCAGGTCAAACCCGTAGGCGGACTCGAACGCCGGTAGGGCGCTGGCGGATTCGACGAACTCCGCGCTGGCGGCGAACCGGAATCGACCGCCCTTGTTGAGGTAGCGGGCCAGATCCTCCAGCGTCTTCAGCCCCTGTTGTTGCGCCAGCTCCTGTCGAACGCTCATCGCCCAGGTGTTGTTGGCGTCGGCTGGCGTCAGCCAGGCAATGTCGTGCGCTTTCCGGTCGAGCTTGGCGGCCATTTCATAGGCGGTATCGGCGGATTGCCAGGTATCGCTGCCTGCCCGGTCATGGAAGAATGCGGCGTTGCCCGTGTATTCGGGGTAGATGTCGATCTCGCCGGCAATCAGCGCATTGCGTACGATGCTGGTGCCGCCGAGCTGCAAGCGGTTTTCCACGGGAATCCCTGCGTTCTCCAGACGCTGGAGAATCATCTGTCCGAGTACTGATCCCTCGGTATCAATCTTGGAGGAGACAACGACCGGCTCGCTGGCCTGGCTGGCAGTCAGCGGGAGCAGGGTCAGCAGCAGTGTCTGGACGACGCGGCGCAAAGTGGTGGCAATCACGATGTTGGTTCCTTTGTCGTGGTTGGGGACCTCCAGTCAGTCTAGGCGGAGAGTGTCCCGTCTGGCTAATTCATTCGCCAATCAGTACGTGCTGAAGACCGGGCTGGTTTTGCGACACTTCCGGTTATCGAACGCGTCAAGGCGCTGTCACATTCCCGCGTTACAGTCATGGGGTCATTCTGATAGACAGGCTCGGTGGTGCGTTAGCACTGCCAGCAAGAGAGAATCCCGATGTATGATGACCTCGCCCGTGACCTCGCGCGCATTCTGGAGACCGGCACGGTTCGAACCCTGTTTCAGCCGATCGTGGACACCCGGCAACAGCAGGTGTTTGGCTACGAGGCACTGAGTCGCGGACCATCCGACAGCCTCCTGCACGCGGCACCACTGCTTTTCGAAACAGCGGAGCGGTGTGAGCGGACCGTGGAGCTGGAACGGGCCTGTCTGCGGATGGCGGCGGCCACCTGGGCCAGCCACGGCATTCCCCACAAGCTGTTCGTCAATGTCAGCCCGGCACTGTTGATGCCGCCGGTATTTCAGAAGGTTCGTCTCAGACACCTATTGGAGCAGCATGGACTGAATCCGTCGGACATCGTCGTTGAACTGTCCGAACGCTACCCAGCCATTGATCTCTCCACGCTCCGGGGAAGCCTGTCCTGGCTGCAGGAGCAGGGCTTTGCGGTCGCCATCGATGACCTCGGCAGCGGGTACTCCGGCCTGAAGCTCTGGGCCGAGCTGAAGCCGGATTTCGTCAAGATCGATCGCCACTTCATCCGGGGCATCGATGCCGATCTGGTCAAGAAAGAGTTCGTGCGTTCGGTCGTGGATCTCTCCCGGAGGCTGGGGTGCCAGCTCATCGCAGAAGGCGTGGAAACCGAGGCCGAGCAGCGGGTGATGACCGCTCTGGGGATCACCTATATTCAGGGGTTTCTCTATGGCCGGCCAGCGGCCATTCCGGGAGCCGATCTGGCGCCGCTGGTCCGAGCCCGCCCGCCAGCGCCAAAGAGTCCGGGTCGGGAAACCGCGCGGCACCTGACCGAGTCTGTCCCGCCTGCAAGCCCCTCGACGACGCTAGCCGAGGCGTGGGAACGGCTCCAGGCGGAACCTGGGGTGTACGCTCTGCCGGTGGTTGAAGACGGCCGACCATTGGGGCTGCTGCACAAGTGGCGCGTGCTGGAAACGTTCAGCTCACCCTACGGACGCTCTCTCAATGAGCGCCACTCGGTGACGACGATGCTGTCGACAGACGCGCTGGTCGTCGACCGCGACACCCCACTTGAATCGGTCAGCCGGCTGTTGGTGGATGAGGACGTCCATTACCTGAAGCAGCACTTCATCGTGACCGAGAACCAGCGGTATGTGGGACTGGGGTCCACCCGTTCCGTGCTCCAGCGCATTACCGAAGAGAAGGTGGCTCGTGCTCGCCATGCCAATCCGCTCTCCGGGTTGCCAGGCAATGTCCCCATTCAGCAGGAAATGGAGCGCCGGGTCACCGCCAGCGAGGCCTTTGACCTGATCTATTTCGACATCAACCACTTCAAACCACTCAACGATGTACTGGGTTACCGGACCGGGGATCAGGTGATTGTGCAACTGGCGGACATCCTCACCAGCCTGTTCCGGGCGGACGAGGCGTTCGTTGGACACATTGGCGGAGACGATTTCGTCGTGATGACCGATGGCCCTGGCAGTGTGCGACTGTGCGAGCGGGCCCAGGTCCTGTTTGCGCGCGACTGCCAGGGGCACTACCCGGCGTCGATGCGACAGGCCGGACGCGTACAGAGCCTGGACCGCACTGGCGCCCAGTCCACGTTCCCGTTAGTTAGCCTGTCGGCCGGGATTGTCCGGGTACCGACGGGTGACGAGCGGACCCCGGCACAGCTGGCGGATACCGCCTCGTTGGCCAAGACCCGGGCCAAGGGCGCGGCCGGTGGTCTCTATATTGAGACCACCGAACCGCGGCCATCAGCGCGGGCGGTCAGTTAAGGACGTGCTGATCAATCCACGGGAAAGGCGGTCCAGCCTTCTATCCAGGAGTCCCGCGTCAGTGGATTCAGAGCGCCTTGGAACGTGGCGGATTCCTCGAAGAACTCGCTCTGCGGTGGTGTCGTCGCCGTCATCTGGCGCATGGGAATGGACGACTCGAACGCCGGATGCCGGACATTCCGGGCGGCGGGCTGGAGCGCGCTGCCGATCTCGAAGAAGTTGTCGGACGACGGTGTCTTGATCCATGCCTGTTCATCGAAGCCGAAGTCATCGTCCCGGTCGCCGCGCTCCTGTTTCCGGACGCCGATCCGGCCGGTGTTGGCGATCAGGTTGTTGGTGAAGGTCAACCGGTCATTGCCGACCAGAGCGGAGACTTCATCACGGGTGTCCAGCGCGCCGATACCGTAGCTGTCGATGATCATGTTGTGGAAATGGCCGCCTGTGCCTTCGCGCAGGACCATGCCTCGGTGCTGGGTCGCGCCCTGGCCGGAGCCGGCGAGCGTGACGTTGTAGAACGTCGGTTCGGAGCGTGGCGTGGCTTGATGACTGTCGCCGTTGTTGTCGCCCTCGAACGCATTGTCGCCGGCATCCGGATGCTGCTGAATGACTGCGAACTGGACCCGGCCATTCCAGCCCCAGTCCCAGTCGATGCCGTCGTCACCGGCGCCGGTGATCAGGACCTTCTTGAGATCGACCGTGCCGCCGAACATTTCGATGCCATCGTCCAGGGCCCGGTGGACCTGCACATTGCGGATAATGGTGTTGCGGCCGCAGCCCCCCAGCGTCAGACCGTTCAACTCATTGTCCTTGGACACCTCGTAGCCCGCGAACTCGATCCGGGTGTATTCGACGACGCCACAGCTTGAATCGGCGTCGCTGCCGCCGAACTGACCCGCCCGTGTGCCCGCGTGCAGGCCCTCGATGGAGGCGTTGGGCTGGTTGACCGGCGCATTGCCGAGCAGCACGACACCGCCCCAGTCGCCACGGCTGCGCTGTCCCTCGGCTTTATGACTGGTGAACACCACCGGGTTGCCGGCCTGCCCGCGGGAGTAAAGCTGACTGTCCGGCAGCACGACCAGCGCGGCCCCATTGGTGCCCTCGACTCGCGCGCCCGGCTGAATGGTCAGGCGGGTATTCCGCACGAATACAATGTCGTCAAGAATATAGGTACGTCCCGACTCCCAGGTGGTGACGCTCGTGATGTCACTGTCGATCCGTTCGGCCCGGTTTTCGAACGCGGTGAACCCCACCGAAATGGCCAGAGCCGTCCCCATGGCCGGCAGAAGCCAGAGCGCCCGACGGCGCCAGGGGTGTCTTTTCGACGTGGCGGTGGTCCGTTGAGTGTGTTGGACAGGTTGGGGCGAGCGGGCCAGCAACGGCTCGCCTTGATCCATCGCCTGGATTTCCCGTGCCAGTGCCCGCAGTTCGTCCGTGCCCTGACGGGCAACCTGTTCGAGGACCTCGTCCCGGTAGACGGGGTCGCGAAGCAGGTTGTTGAGGTGGACAAAGGCCAGTCCCTGGCAGTCACCGTTATCAACGCCCCGCTTGAGGCGCCAGAGTCTTTCAACGATCAGCGAGGACGCTTCCGACATACTGCTACTCCTGAGGAAAATGTCTCGTGTCCGGTCGGGTTCTTTTGCTGACTGAGCCACTGCTGAACGGTCTGTGGGCAAGGCGCGATAGCGACGGCTTGGTCGTTCCAAACCGGGTCAGCGAATGAATCAGACAGGACACCAGGGAGTCTCCACACAAGCGATGACGATATGATGACGTGTGGACGGTGGCCTGTGGCCCGTGCTTTGATACCGTTCAGTGATTAACTACCCCCAAAACAACAACAAGGGCAATCCATGTACGACTACATCATTGTTGGTGGTGGCTCCGCAGGCTGTGTTCTGGCGAACCGTCTGTCCGCTGATGGACAGAACCGCGTGTGCCTGCTGGAAGCCGGTCCGACCGACAAGAGCCGGATGATCCATGCGCCTGCCGGCTGCGTGGCGATTCTCCCGAACAAACTGTATCGCTCGCTGAACTGGGGGTTTGACACCGTGCCCCAGCCCGGTCTCAATGGCCGTCGTGGATACCAGCCACGCGGGCGCACGCTGGGGGGCAGCAGCGCCATCAACGCCATGATCTACACACGCGGTCACCGCTCTGATTACGACGCGTGGGCCGAGTCGGGCTGTCCGGGCTGGTCCTGGGACGACGTGCTGCCTTGGTTTCGCTACTGTGAGAATCAGGAGCGGGGTGAGGATGCGTTTCACGGGGTCGGTGGTCCACTGAACGTCGCGGACCTGCGCTCGCCCCACCCCATCGACGAGGCCTTTATCGAGGCCGGCGAGTCCTGTGGCTACCCCCGAAATGAGGATTTCAATGGCGCGACCTTCGAGGGCGTTGGACGCTTTCAGGTCACGCAGAAAGACGGAGAGCGCTGGAGCACCGCCAGTGCCTATCTCGATCCGGTGCGCGAGCGTTCCAATCTCACCATCCTGACCGATGCCCATGTGGAAAAAGTGCGCTTTGAGGGGCACCGGGCGGTCGGCGTGACGGTGCATCGCAACGGCCAGACCGAGTCCCTGGATGCCCGGCGCGAGGTGATCCTCAGTGCCGGCGCATTCCAGTCCCCACAACTGCTGATGCTCTCCGGGGTGGGCCCTCGGGAGGAAATGGAACGTCAGGGACTGGCGGTTCATCACGAGCTGCCCGGCGTGGGGCAGAATCTACAGGATCACATTGATTACATCGCCGGGTACAAGTCGCCGGACCCGACACTGTTCGGCTTCTCGCTACGGGGCAGTGTGCACATGCTCAAGGCCTTCCGGGCGTACCAGAGCCAGCGCCGTGGCATGCTCACCACCAACTTTGCCGAAGCGGGCGGGTTCATCAGAAGCCGTCCGGACATGGAGATACCGGACCTGCAGCTGCACTTTGTCGTCAGCATCGTCGATGATCATGCCCGCAAACTGCACCCGGGGCATGGCTTCAGTTGCCACGTCTGTGTCCTTCGTCCCAAGAGCCGGGGCACTGTGGGCCTGAATAGTGCCAGGGCGATGGATGCACCGCGCATCGACCCCAACTTTCTGGGCGAGGATGAGGATCTGGAAACCCTGCTGCGCGGGGTCAAGGCCATGCGTGAGATTCTCGAAGCGCCGCCCCTGGCGCCTTACCGGGGTAAGGACCTGTTCAGCGAGGGCGTCACTGAGGACGATGCCCTGCGCCAGCTGATTCGCCAGCGGGCCGACACCGTCTACCACCCGGTTGGGACCTGTCGCATGGGTCAGGACGACCAGGCGGTCGTCGATACGGATCTGCGTGTGCGCGGTCTCGAGGGCCTGCGCGTCGTGGACGCGTCGATCATGCCGAATGTGGTCAGCGCCAACACCAACGCGCCGACGGTCATGATCGCCGAGAAGGCCGCCGATGCCATCCTGAAGGGGCAATGATAGGAACAATGATTCGGGCCGGGTAAACGGACCGGATCAGCGCCAGATCATGCCCTGGATCTCAGACCAGAGATCGCGATAGGCGCCTGCGGCCGCTGAGCGGCGGCTGACCTGCTCCACGGGCAATCGTTCCTCTCCCATGCGCTCAATGGCGCTGGCGTTCGGGATCGTCGTGTGCATGCCTTCAGGCAGGTGCAGGTCTTTATTGGCAACCAGGTCCCGGTGCAGCGACTTGCGTCGATCCACCATGGAGAAGAAGGGGTGGAGGCGGTTGGTTTTGATTTTCCGGTCTTTGGCAAAGGCAGTCAGCTGTTCCCAGCTGTTCAATGACAGCCAGGTCGGGATCAGGGGTACGAAAATGCCATCGGCTGTCCGCAGTATCTGCTCGGCGAGACGTGACAATGACGGCGGGCAGTCGAGAACCACCAGACTGGTTTCTTCCGACAGCGGCTTGAGCCACTGCTTGAGCATTCGATCGTTGTCCGCATCGTCGAGTTTGATGTCGATGTTGCGGAAGCTGTGATGCGCAGGAATCAGATCCAGCTTCGGAAAAGGGGTGCTTCGGATGAACGATCCGATGGGTGATTTGCCTTTTACCAGTTGGCCCAGCTTTCTGGCATCAGGCTCCTCATCATCCGACAGAAGCCATGAGGCGGCGCCCTGGGGGTCGAGGTCCCACAGCAGTGTCGATATGCCGGCCTGGCTGGCGAGATAGGCCGTGTTCACGGCAGCGGCCGTCTTTCCGACGCCGCCTTTGAGGTTGTGGAAAGCAATGACCCGCATGGCATCTCCTTGTTGGGGGCGTAGCAAATGGCCGGACATCATACCTTTGTCTCGGCGCGTGATGATTGCAAAATGATGACAGTGCAGAAGGCTGCGGGAAATCATAACAGTCTGTCATCTCCATAGGCAGAACCACCCAACCTGTTCTATTGTGGTAGGTGGATGCCGACTGTGGGGTCGACCGGCAATGGATAGATAGACTGGAGCGCACAGCGGAAATCGCCATTGTTCTCACAGAAGGATAGGGGATGACAACGGCGGCACAGGAACAACAGCGTTACAGTGCGCTGCACAGGCTCAACCTGCTGGACACCCTGCCTGAAGAGCGCTTTGATCGCCTGACCCGGATTGCCAAGCAGTCCTATGGGGTCCGTATTGCCCTGTTTTCACTGATCGATGCCAAGCGTCAGTGGTTCAAGTCGAAGCAGGGCACCACCCTGTCAGAAACGCCCCGTGCCATCTCTTTCTGTGACCACACGATCCGGGAGAATCGCCTGTTTGTTGTACCGGACACCTGGCAGGACAAGCGCTTCCGGGACAACCCTCTGGTGGTCGGTGAGCCCTACATCCGGTTCTATGCGGGCGTGCCGATTCGTGAGCCAACCGGTTCCCGTATCGGCACGCTTTGCTTGCTGGACTCCCATCCGAGGGACCCCGACACCCTGGCGTTTGACGTACTCCGGAATCTGGGTGCGCTCATGGAGGAAGAGGTGTCTCGGGTCTTCCATGAGACACACGCCCCGCAATACATTGACACCGCCGAACTCAACCTGGCAATTCAGAAAGCCCAGAACCTGTTCCTGACGAACGACACCGAATACCCGGCGTTTGAGGCGTTACTGGAGGAAGTGCTGACGATGACCGACAGCCAGTTTGGCCTCATCGGTGAAGCACGGTATGACGCGGATGGCGCGCCGTACCTGAAGGTGGAAGCAATCAGCAACATTGCCTGGAACCCGGAAATGGCCGCGCTGTATCAGCAGGTGGAGCGCCGGGGGATGGTCTTTGACCGTTTGGACAGCCTGCTGTGCCGGCCGCTTCTCGACCAACAGATGGTCCTTTCGGATTCGGTCATGGACGACGATCGGGGTGCCGGATTGCCGGACGGGCATCCGCGGGTCGGGGCGTATATCGGTATTCCAATCCATTCGGGCGATCAGTTGATCGGTCTGGTCGGTCTGGCAAACCGGCGCGGTGGCTATGATCCCAGGCTGGCTATGGAACTCGAGCCCCTGCTGCAGACCATGGGGACGCTGATTGAGCGCAAGCGGCTGAGGGAAGAGCGAAAGCGACATGAACAGGCCCTGGAAAAGGCAGCCAACTACGATTCATTGACCGGGCTGCCCAACCGTCGGCTGATGCATGCGCTTTTCGAGCGGGAGCTCTGTGAAGCGGACGAGCGCCGCGGCGTGGTCTCGGTGTGCTATCTGGATCTGGATCACTTCAAGGACATTAATGATGCCCACGGCCACGTGGTGGGCGATGCCGTTCTGAAGAACATCGCACAAAGCCTCCAGAATGTGCTGAGAGAACATGATGTCATCGCCCGCCTGGGAGGCGACGAGTTTGTCGCGATTCTCCGTGATGTGGAGTCTCCGTCCGTCTACCAGCGGATGCTTGAGGCGGTGGGCCGTCCCGTCAATTATCAGCAGGGAGTGATTCGGGTCTCCGCCAGTATGGGGGTGACCATTTACCCGGATGATTGCTCGGACAGCGACCAGCTCATGCGCCACGCCGATCAGGCCATGTACGCGGCGAAAGAGTTCGGCAAGAACTGTTACAAGCTGTTTGATCTGGAAATGCACCACTCACGTCGTGAACGGGTGCGAGTACTCGAGCAAATGAACCTGGCGCTGGCCCGGCGTGAACTGGTCCTGTTCTACCAGCCCAAGGTCAACTTCCGGGTCGGTCGAGTCGAAGGTTTTGAGGCTCTGATCCGCTGGCGACACTCCGAGCGGGGCTTGCTGATGCCAGACCAGTTCCTGCCTCATGTGGAGTATTCTGAGTTCGACGCCGCCATCGGTCGGTATGTGCTGGAAACGGCCGTCGAGACCCTGCGGGATTTCGAACGGCTCGGTCATGACTATACGCTGAGTGTGAACCTCAGCCCCTCCCATTTTCTGAATGACACCTTCATTCCGGACCTCGGTGACGCTCTAAAGGGGTGTTCGCTGGCGCTGCGGCGTCGTTTGGTGCTTGAAATCCTGGAAACGACGGCCCTGACGGATCTGGATACCATCATCCGGACCATCAACACCTGCCGGGAGATGGGTGTATCGGTATCACTGGACGATTTCGGAACCGGTTATTCGTCGCTGGACTACTTCCGGCGCCTGCCCGTAAACGAGATCAAGATCGACAAATCGTTCGTGATCGACCTGCTGAACGACCCAGACAACGAAATGATCGTGGATGCGATCAGCAGTCTCTCCCGAAGCTTCCGGCGTCATGTGGTGGTGGAGGGCGTCGAATCCGCTGAGGTAGCGGAGCGCCTGATAGCGATGGGGTGTGACGTGGGGCAGGGGTTCTATTTCAGCCGGCCGGTTCACCTGAAAGAGGCTCTGGCCTGGGCGGCGGCCTATCCTGATGGTCAGGGATAAACGCCCCCGCGGGTCATGGCGGAGGCGTTTCGCCGATCAGACGCTGGCAACGTCGGCCTTGCGGGCCTCCTGGAGCCGATGCTTGATGTCCGCTTCCAGGGCATCGGCATCCACCCGGTAATCCGGTTCTTCCTCGATGCCCAGCACCTTCTTGAGCCAGGGTGTCTCGGTGACATTGACCTGGAAAGTGAGCATGGGCACGAACCGGCGGGTCTCGCCGTTCTCCTGCCAGCTGACGACCGGCGCCCGGTGCTGATGACCGCTCGGGTCGATCTGGCGCTGTTCGGCGAACTGGTTCTGGAACCCGATGTGCAGGTTCTCCACACCCGTTTCCGTTTCAATGCGTTTTTCCTGCGTCAGGCCGATGATGCGATTGATATCGATGCTCATGGTGAGAGCCTCCTCGTTTGTCCGGTTCTGTTGTGGAGCCTGTGCTCATTCGAAAGATCCTCTCCACAACCTGTGTGTACAACCGTACACATTGATCACCCCGAGTGCCAATTGCGGATGCTACCTATGGCCTGAAATGACAATCTCGGCGCGGCATCGTCTGCCCGGCGCCGCGCCGTTATACTGCGAGCCGACCGATGCCGACGAAAGGACCGACCATGCGCCTGATCCTGAGCCGCAAAGGCTTTGATTCGTCCGCCGGCGGTTGCCCGAGCCCCGTGTTCCCCGATGGCACCCGCTTCGCCCTGCCGATTCCCGATGCCCGTTCGCGCATCCGTTATCGCCACATTCGGGTTAAGGGCCGGTCGCCCGGCCCATGGGTCCGGGATCTGACCGGGGGGCGCATCAGTCCGTCAGACCGGGCTCACCTCGATCCGGATCTGGCGATGGAGAGCTATCCGCGCCAGGCCGGCTGGCGACCGGTCCTGGGGCAGACCGGATCGGCGCAGGGTCACCTGACCAACCAGGGTGTTCAGGCGGGTGATCTGTTTCTGTTTTTTGGACTGTTCCGCCCGGTGGAACGGCATCAGCGTCGGTGGCGGTTCGTGCCCGGTACACGCCCCTACCACGCCCTCTGGGGATGGCTGCAGGCGGGGGCAGTCCACCGCGTGGACGATCTGGGGGATGATCGTTTGCCGTGGGCCCGGTACCACCCGCATTTCGAACTCGGCCCCGACTCCCGAAACACCCTGTATGTGGCCCGGGATGAGCTGTCTCTGCCCGGCGTTGACGCGTGTCTCCCCGGTGCTGGCGTTTGGCCCCTGGACGCGGCCCGGTTCCGGCTGACGGCGCCCGATGCCCGGTTGCCGACCCAGTGGCGTTTGCCGGCAGACTTCCTGCCCGGCGCGGACCGACCGCCGTTGAGTTATCACTCACAGCCGGACCGGTGGACGACCGGTGAAGCGGATTGCCGGCTGCGATGCGCCGCGCGTGGCCAGGAGTTTGTGCTGGATCTGGATGACTATCCCGGCGTGCTCGATTGGGTGCGTTCGTTGCTGACTCAGCCGTCCTGAGTGTCTTGCGGCGCCGGCCTGTGCACGAGTCGCGCGCACACCACGCCGGCCTCAAACAACAACCACATCGGCACCGCCAGCAGGGACTGGGAGATCAGGTCCGGAGGTGTCAGCAGCATGCCCACGACGAAACACCCCACCACCACGTAGGGACGCTTGGCCGACAGGCGGGCCGGCGTCGTCGCGCCGGCAAGTACCAGCAGCACCGTGGCGACTGGAATCTCAAAGGACAGCCCGAACGCGAACAGCAGTTTGAGGATGAAGTCCAGGTACTGGCTCATGTCGGGCATCTCCTCAACGCCGGCCGGGCCGACTGAGGTGAAAAAGCCGAATACCAGTGGCAGCACGACGAAGTAGGCGAAGGCCGCCCCGGCGTAGAACAGGGCAATGGCGCTGGTCAGCAGGGGAAAAGCGAGGCGTTTTTCATGCTGGTGGAGCGCCGGCGCGACAAATCGCCAGATCTGGTGAAGGACCAATGGCATGGCGGCGAACACGGCAACCACCAGCGCCAGTTTCAGCGGTACGAAGAATGGCGCGGTCACATCGGTGGCGATCATGGTCTGCCCGGCCGGCAGCAGACGCCGCAGCGGTTCGGACAGCCACTGATACAGCGTGTTGGCAAACGGATAGATGCCAGCGAAGAGGATCAGAACCGCCAGCGTGGCGCGCAGCAGCCGGTCCCTCAGTTCCAGCAGATGGCCGAGCAGGGGCATGGACGCCTGATCCATCGGCGTCCCATCGGATTGGCTCATGTGGGCGGCTCCTGCCGGTTGGCCGGATCGGTCTGCCCCGCGGTTCGTAGTTGCTGATCGGTTTCCCGGAGGTCCCGCCGGAGGGCGTCCAGCTCGTCACCGCCGTGATCGCGCAGTCCCTGGCGAAGCGGTTCCCCGTCGATCTCCCTCATGAACTGTTGCGTGAGCCGACGACCGCGCCCCACCCAACGACCGGCGGTACGGGCGACCATGGGCAGGCGTTCCGGGCCCAGGACCAGCAGACCGATCAGGGCGCAGATCAGCAGTTCAATGAATCCGATGTCGACCATGGCTTGGGCCCGCCTCAGTGCTTCTGATCGGCGGTGGTCCCGGCCTGGGCGGATGACGTTTGGGCGGTGACGGACTCATCGGTCAGCGATGAGAGGGGCTCCGTCGTGTCTTCCGATTCGTCCCGGTCATTCATGGACTGGCGAAAGCCGCGGATGGCACCACCGAGATCCGAGCCGATGCCACGCAGTTTCTTGGTTCCAAACAAAAGGATCACGATCCCAAGGACGATCAGTAGTTGCCAGATGCTGATACCCACAGTGTTTCCTCCGAATTGACTCATGCGGCGCCGCGGTCCTGCGGCGGAAAACAGGCCCCATTCCGGAACCCGGTATGTCCAGAGCGTGGCATGGCGTTATGACAAACCGGTGTCAGCGAGGGGTCGTCAAACTGCAACGAAACCGTCAACCCCGTGACATGTGGAGGCACTAGCGTTCGAACGGACTTGGGCGCGTCTTCTGAGCGAGCCTGCCAACGATAAGCACTGAATGAGGGAGAATTCATGGGACATCATGATGTCGAGGACAGTAATCCAACGAACAATGAAACGCTTGGCGAGGTCACCGAGTCGCGTTTCTCGCGCCGTGCCCTATTGAGGGGCAGTGCTTCCGTCGCCGCGGTCGGGACGCTGGCGTCGCTTGGCCTTGCCGGGTGCTCGGACGATGACGATCCGGTCGCTGGTAATCCGGATCAACCCGGCAAGAACCCCACAGAGCCGCCCAATAACACGGTCAGCAGCCTGACGTTCGAACCAGTGGGTTACTCGAAGGCAGACCGGGTCGTCCTGCCCGCCGGCTACAGCGCTGCGGTTCTCTATGCGACAGGGGATGCGATCTACCCAGGTGTCAGTGAATATCGCAACGATGGCACGAACACGGATTTTGACAAACGGGCCGGTGATCAGCATGACGGCATGAATATCTTCGGTCTCAGTGACTCCGGCACCTATGATCCGGAACGTTCCGACCGCATGATCCTGTGGATGAATCACGAGCAGATCGTTGCGGACCCGCTCCACGAGAATGGCGCGACGGCAGCGGCCGATAATGGCGGTGCCCGCCCCAAAGTTCAGGTGGACCGGGAGATGAACGCCCATGGTGTGTCTGTGATTGAGATCCAGCGGCGCAATGGTGACTGGTCCGTCAACAAGAACTCCATCTTCAACCGTCGGCTGACCGCCTTTACGGAAATGGAGCTGCAGGGGCCGGTTGCCGGCCACGAGCTCACCAAAACCAAGGCATCGCCCGATGGCACCCGTCGGTTCGGCACGCTGAACAACTGCGCCACCGGCAAGACCCCCTGGGGCACCGCAGTCACCTGTGAAGAGAACTGGTACGCCTACTTCGTTCGGGGTGATGATCAGAGCGCCCGCAGCGCTTCGGAGAACGATCTCCTGAGCCGTTACGGCATCCGTAACGACTCCGGTGGCTGGTCCTACCGGGAGTGGGATACAGTGGAAGGCGGTGGCGACCTGTACAAGCGCTTCGACATTACGGCGAGCGGCGCCACCCAGCTGGACGATTTCCGCAACGAGCCCAATCTGTTTGGTTACGTGGTCGAAGCCGACCCGTTCCGCCCGGGCCAGGCCCCGCGTGCGCGGACCGCGCTGGGCCGTTTCTCCCATGAAACCGCCTCGTTCGCACCGGCTCAGGCTGGCAAGCCGATCGTGGTCTACTCCGGCGACGATGCGCGCGGCGAGTATATTTACAAGTTCGTCAGTGACGAGAACTGGGATCCGGCCGACGAAGGTCAGGGCCTGGCTGCCGGCGACAAGTACCTGAACAAGGGCACTTTGTATGCGGCCCGCTTCAAGGAAGACGGCACTGGTGAGTGGCTGCCGCTGACGCCGCAGAACGTTCAGGCGAACGGCGGCGATGCCCAGCTTTTCGGGACGACGGCCGATGTCCTGCTGCGGACCCGCCTGGCGGCCGACGCGGTGGGTGCGACCCGTATGGACCGTCCGGAATGGGGCACCATCCACCCGAAAACCGGCGAGGTCTACTTCACACTGACCAATAATGAAATCAATGATCAGGGTCTTGAAAACGTCACCCAGGTCGACCCGGCCAACCCCCGCTTCTATCGTGATCCGGGCTCACCGGACAAGGATGAGGGGAACCCCAATGGTCACATCATCCGCTGGAAAGAACAGGGCAGTCGCGCAGGGACGACGTTTGAATGGGATATCTTCCTGTTTGGCTCGGACGAAAGTCAGGACACCGATAATATCAACCTGTCTGAGCTGTCCGTGGACAGTGAGTTCTCGGCGCCGGACGGAATGCTGATCGATCCGCGCGGTATTGCCTGGATTCAGACCGACGATAGTGCATTGTCGGAGAAGACGAATGACCAGATGCTGGCTGCGATCCCCGGGCAGGTCGGTGATGGGGCCAAGCGTGAAGTCACCTCCACTCAGGACGGCTTCCAGCCCCAGACGGTGACGACCTACGTGGGCAAATCCGCCGATGAGGTTCAGCTCAAGCGGTTCCTGGTGGGTCCGGAAGGCTGTGAAATTACCGGTGTTGTGCTGACGCCCGATGCCCGGTCACTGTTCATCAACATCCAGCACCCGAGTGGCAAGTGGCCCAGCCCGAGCGGCGATGCCACAGCCATTGGCAACGCGAACCGCCCTCGTTCCGCAACCATCGTTATCACCCGCGACGACGGCGGCGAAATCGCTGTCTGATGCCGGGCTCCACTCCGGGGCGGCCATGCCGCTCCGGAGCGTCTCGCCCTGCCTGACCGGTGTCCACCGGTTCTCGATTCAAGCGCCCGGTGGCAACAGGCTTGCCGGAATGCCCTGATTGGGTAAGAAACGACCTAACATGGGTTTTGCTGACCGGCTCCAAACCACCATCCGGGTAACAATCGACGGATGCGCGGCTGACCGAACCGGTCGTCAATCAGCCAGATCACCCCCCGATCCTCCGGCGTGCGAATCACCCGTCCGGCGGCCTGGGCGACCTTCTGGATGCCTGGATAGAGGTAGGTGTAATCATCCCCCGCGCCGAAACGCGCCTCCAGTCGATCCTTCAGCACCTGATGCCACTCATTGAACGGCGGCAACCCCAGCGTGGCGACGAAGGCGCCGATCAGCCGGTCGCCCGGCAGGTCGATGCCCTCGCCAAACACCCCGCCCAGCACCGCGAACGCCACACCGACGCCTTCGGGCCGGAAACCGGCCATGAAGTCGTCCCGCGATGCGCGGTCCATCCCGGGCCGCTGGTGCCAGGTGGGAATGTCGGGGGCTCGTTCTTTCAGGACGTCGAGCACCGCATCGAGATACGCAAAGCTGCTGAAATAGGCCAGGTAGTTGCCCGGTTGTTCCCGGAACTGGCGGGCAATCAGGTCGGCGATGGGTGCCAGCGACGCGTCCCGATGCGCCCGGCGGGTGCTGATGTGCGTGGCGGTATTGAGCGCCAGTTGGTCGGCCGTGAAGGGGCTTTCAATGCCCTGCCAGCTCGTGGTTTCGGGCAGCCCCAGCAGGTCCCGGTGGTACACGCCGGGGGTCAGTGTGGCGGAGAACAACAGTGTACTGTCTGCGCTCTGGAACCGCGGTGCGAGGAAGTCGGCGGGAATCAGGTTCTGGATGGTCAACCGGGCCTGGCCCCGGCGGGGCGCCTGTAACTCGCAGAGGGAGTGGTCATCGAACGCGTCGGCCAGCCGTGTGAATGACAGGCATTCGAACAGCAGCTCCTGAAGCGCCAGGTCCGGCGGATAGTCCGCCAGATAGTCCGTGATCGCCGCCACCAGGGCGTTCAGTGCCGGCACGAGCGCCGTGGGGATGCCATCCAGAAAGCGCGGGCCGTCCGCTGCGGCTTCGTCGCGAACCAACGCCTGCCACTGTCGGGCGACCCGGTTCAGAGGGCGTTTGAGGGCAGCAGGCGCCTGGCGTCGCACCGACAGCAGATGCGGCTGGGACAGGGTGACTGAATACATGCCACGGGCCCGGTCGATCAGGTTGTGGGCCTCGTCGATCAGCAGGCTCACACGCCAGTCGTTCTGTTGGGTCAGGGCGTGCAGGAGTGCGTGCTGGTCGAAAAAGCGGTTCACATCCGCCACCACCACATCGCTCCAGCGGGCCATCTCCTGGGACAGGAAATAGGGACAGAGGGTGTGGCGCGCGGCGATGCTCGCGAGGGCGGCGCGGTCCAGATTGCGCGGATGCCCGGCGGCTTCCTGTCGGGCGGCCGGCAGCCGGTCGAAGAAGCCCCGTGCGAGTGGGCAGGAGTCGCCGTGGCAGGCCTTGTCCGGATGCTCGCAGGCGTCGGGCTTGGCGCTCAGTTCCAGCACACGCAGGGGGCGACGGGTCTCACCGTCACCGGCCAGCCGCGCCAGCGCGTCCAGTGCGAGCCCGCGTCCCGAGTTGCGGCTGGTCAGGTAGAACACACGGTCCTGACCGGCTTTGGGCAGGGCCATCAGAGCGGGGAACAGCGTGCCCAGTGTTTTGCCGAGACCGGTCGGGGCCTGCAGCATCAGCGTGCGGTGCTGACGACTGTTGCGGTAGACGGTTTCGGCCAGCGGGCGCTGACCACGCCGGAAAGCGCCGAACGGGAACGACAGGGCGGCCATGGCCTCGTCACGGGCCTGACGATGCGACGCTTCCCGTTGGGCCCAGGCACGGTAGGCGTCACACAGGTCGGTCAGTTCCTGCCAAAGGGTTGCGGCGTCGGCGCTCTCGGTCAGCGGCGTTTCCTGATCCCGCGCGGTGTCGTAATACACCAGCGTCAGCGTGACGCTGTCGAAGCCCGTTTCCGCGCACAGCAGGGCGCCGTAGGCCCGCAGCTGAGCACGATGCAGTTCGCGCTGCACGCGAGGAATGCGATCGTGGTCGCCTCGGTGGGTCTTGATCTCTTCCAGGCGATGGGCGAGGGGGTCGTAGCCGTCGGCGCGTCCGGACAGCTGCAGTCCCCCACATTCGCCGGACAGGCGCCGCTCCGGAACATAGCGGGGCCCACGGCGTGCCTGTATGCGCTGGTGCCCGGCAATGCCCTCATCGGCACTGGGCGCCGGCGTGTAGCGATGGTCCAAATCACCGTGACGGGCAGCGAATTCACAGAGGGTGCGCACGGACACCTTCATGGATCAGTCTCCGCCCAGCGGACGTGGTAAACAGCCATCGGTAGACCATGGCTGAGTCCGAACTCGAGCCAGTGGCGCTGGTGATCCTGTAACCGGTCACCGGGCCCTTTCACTTCAATCATCTCGTAGCCGCGGTGTTGCCTGTCGAACCGGATCAGGTCTGGCAGGCCACTGCGATTGTGGCGCAGATCCCGAAGCAGTCGATCAAAGACGACCCGCAGGTGCTCGGGTGGAATGAGGCTCAGCGCCAGCTCCAGCAGAGACTCCGGCAGGGCGGACCAGACGACCAGCGGACAGGTGATTCCCCATTTTTCGCGCCAGGTGGTCCGGATGCGTTCACGGTAGTCGCGCCGGTCCAGTGCCGCGAGGCAGTCATCAAACAGCGACTGCCGGCGGGCCACAAAGTCCTCCCGATACAGATCCGCCGGGCCCGCATGAAACGGGTGAAAAAAGGCGCCGGGCAGGGGAGCGTAGAGTGCGGGCCAGCACAGCAGGCCGAACAGTCCGTTGAGCAGTGTGTTCTCGACGTAAAAGACCGGTGCGTTTTCTCGCTGCAGATGGGCCTGCACGACCCACTCGACGGGCAGACCGTCCGGGTTCGGCAGTGTCAGGGTGGTTTCCGGTGCCCCGGCCGATGGATCGGACGCCGGAACGGCCCGATTCAGTCGCTTCGCCAGCCGCTTCCAGAGTCGTTCCAGGGCCCGCGTTTCGGAATCGCTCCGCGGAGCGTCCATCGCGGCGGTGAGCTCGTCCCATGCCCGCTGATGCTGCCCCTCCCGTTCCAGCAGCCGCAGGCGTCTGACCCGCGCGTCCCGGTGTCCGCTGTCGGCCCAGGCGTTGAGTGCCAGTGCGGTGTCTCCGGCGCGGTGCGCGAGCCGTCCGAGTTCCAGCAGCAAACGGCTCCGGCGGCTTTCCAGCCAGGCGTTGTCGTCATCCCTCGCGGGCAGGTCCGGCCAGACCGTGGCCGGTGATTCGCCCTCATCCAGCCGGTCCCGGCAGCGTTGCATCAGCAGGTAGCGATCCACGGCCTCCCGGGTCTGGAACGCACGGGATTCGGTGGAGAGTGGCACGGATTCGTAGCGTTGGTGGCCGAGCTCGACCAGCACGAAGTCCGACCAGTCCTGACGCAGATTGCCGAAAAACATCAGGCGCAGGCGCTCGAACAGGTCGTCGGCCAGAAAACGCACGATGGTCTCGTGGCGATCGGGCCACCAATCCGCCATTGGTTTTGACTCGGGAAGTGACGCCCGCAGGTGCATCAACAGATCGGATTTGCGCTGACTGCGCGGCAGAGCCCGCGACCGGATGGTCCTGGAAAAGGCCTCGCGCAGCTCCGGCAGCGTGAGGAGATGGAACAGTTCGTCGATGGTCAGTTCAGGCTGGTCATCGATCCATTGATCGCGGGCCAGTTCGCCGAGCGCGGTGTCGACGTCGGCGCCCAGCTCGTCGTAGTGCAGCCGGCTCCGACGGAACAGATCGCCCCGGCGCATGACCAGTCGTACCAGGAGTGCGCGAGCCGGGGACGATAATGCCATGAGGTTGTCGAGTCGCGCGGTTTCCTCCCCGGTGAGCAGATCGCCGTGACGCGACCGGACCCACCCCACCACCGTCTCGAAATTGCGCAGGTAGTAGAGCGGGTCCTCGAGGGAGGCGGTGGCCGGTCGCGTGGCGCTGGATCGGTGCTGAGAGGTCATAGGAACATCCGTTTACCGGTTCTGATCAGCGAACCTGTAACAACACCTTACCCTGGCTCTCGTTGCTCTGGAGGTAGGTCATGGCCGACTCGGCGTCGTCGATCGGGAAGGTCCGGTCGATCAGCGGGTGAATGGTGCCGTCCGTCAGTCTTGGCCAGACGTTTTCCAGAAGCGCGTCCATGATGTCGCCTTTCACCGTGACCGGCTGTGATCGCAGGGTGGAACCGATCAGGCGCTGACGCTTCATCAGCATCACTCCGAGATCGACGTCGGCGTAACGACCGCCCATCAGGCCAATGAGGACGATGCGCCCGTTCCGATTGAGCACCTGCTGATCCTGCTGGATGTAATTTCCGCCGACCGGATCAAGCACCATGTCGGCCCCGCCCCAGTCGCGGACGGCATCGACGAACGATCCGTTGTGGCGGTTCCAGCCGGCGTCGGCGCCCAGTGACCGACAGGTCTCGATCTTGGTGTCGCTACCGACGGTCGCGAACACCGGATTGCCCATGGCGTGGGCGAGCTGGATGACGGCGCTGCCCACGCCGCTGGCACCGGCGTGCAGCAGGATGCGCTCGCCCGGTGCGAGGGCCGCCTCGTGGTAGAGATTGAGCCAGGCCGTCGCGAACACTTCCGGCAATCCGGCGGCCTGTTGGAGCGTCAGGCCTTCCGGCACCGGCAGCACCTGTGCGGCCGGCACCCGAACCCGCTCGGCATAGCCGCCACCGGTAAGCAACGCACAGACCGGATCGCCCGGACGAAGATGCGTCACGTCGTCGGCGACCGATCGGATGTGACCGCTCACCTCCAGCCCGAGTATCGCAGAGGCGCCGGCGGGGGGCGGGTAGCCGCCTGCCCGTTGCATCAGGTCGGCCCGGTTCATCCCCGCCCAGGCGACGTCGATGGTGACGTCGCCCGCTTCCGGTTCCCCCGGCTCGGGTTGCTCGCACCAGACCAGCCGATCGTCAGTGACGTCGATGGCTTTCATGGTTCAGCCCTGCAATGCCCGGATGACGGCATCGGCGGTCGCCTCCGACGACATGGGGTTCTGGCCGGTAATCAGTCGCTCATCCACTTCAACGTGGGAGGTCCAGTCATCGCCCTTCTGGTAATCGCCGCCACGCTCGCGGAGCATGTCCTCGACCAGAAACGGCACGACGTTGGTCAGGCCCACACCGTCCTCCTCGCCGTTGGTAAAGCCGGTTACTTTCCGGCCTTTGACGAGTGGTTCGCCGTCCGGGCCTTTCACGTCCCGAAGTACGCCCGGTGCGTGGCAGACCGCGCCGACAACCTTGCCCTGGGCATAGGCGGATTCGATGACGCGAATGGAATCCGTGTCGTTCGCCAGATCCCAGAGCGGGCCGTGGCCACCGGGGTAGAAGACGGCGTCAAACCCGTCCACCGACACACTGCCCAGTTCGACGGTCTTGGCAAGGTCCGCCTGGGCCGCCTCGTCACGCTTGAACCGGCGTGTGGCGTCCGTCTGGGCGTCCTCGCTGTCACTGTTGGGGTCCACCGGCGGTTGCCCGCCTTTTGGGGAGGCCAGCGTGATGGTGGCGCCCGCATCAAGGAAGGCGTAGTACGGTGAGGCGAACTCCTCCAGCCAGAAACCGGTCTTGTGGCCCGTATCGCCCATCTCATCGTGGGATGTCAGAACCATCAGAATATTCATGGTGTGTCTCCTTGCCTGTCATGACCCTCCAATGTGAGGGCCTGGATATGAAAGTCTGGTCACTCTAACCGCTTATTAGACCAGTCGTCTAGTGGGTCAGTCCGAGCCCGTGTTCCTGATCGGCAGATGAGTCAGGCCGCCTGGAACTGTGGCATGGCGGAGAGGATGTCCAGCGCGTGTCGGCGCCTCTCCGGATCGTACAGATCCACCGTCACCATCAGCTCATCCACGTCGGCGCTGGCCAGCAACCGATCCAGTTGTGCCTGCATCGTATCGGCGGTGCCAGTGAGCTGCAGACCCAGGAAGCTCCGCACCGCCGTTTCTTCCTCGGGTTTCCAGCGCCCGGCCATGCTGTCCACCGGCGGTTTCATCCACAGGGGCTGGCCCCGGAACAGCGACAGGATGCGCTGGTAACTGGTCGTGCTCAGCAACTGCGCTTCCTCGTCCGTGTCAGCCGGAACGGCGGGAACGGTCAACATGGCATACGGCTGGTCGAGCTGTCTGGATGGCCGGAACTGGTCGCGGTAGACCCGCAGGGCCTCCCGGTAAAGACGCGGCGCAAAGTGACCCGCAAAGGCATACGGCAGCCCCCGCTGGGCGGCGAGCTGGGCGCTGTAGAGGCTGGAGCCGAGCAGCCACATCGGAACCTCTGTTCCGGCGCCTGGAATTGCATTGACCGGTTGGGAGCGGTCGAGTGGTCCCAGCAGGCGCTGAAGCTCGGCCACATCATTCGGGAACTGCTCCGCGCCCAGACCATCGCGGCGCAGCGCGCGGCTGGTCATGGGGTCGGTGCCGGGCGCCCGCCCCAGCCCGAGATCGATACGCCCGGGGTGGAGAATCTCCAGTGTCCCGAACTGTTCGGCGATCACCAGCGGTGGGTGGTTGGGCAGCATGACGCCCCCGGAGCCAACCCGGATCGACTGGGTCGCGTTGGCGATATGGCCAATCAGCACCGAGGTGGCGGCACTGCTGATGCCTTCCATGTTGTGGTGCTCGGCCAGCCAGAACCGGTTGAAGCCCAGGGCTTCAGCGTGACGGGCGTACGCCACGCTGTTTTCGAGGGTCTGCCCGACCGAATCGCCCTCGCGGACGGACGCCAGTTCGAGCAGTGAAAACGGCAGTGGTGAGGCCACAGTGCCCTCCTGTCCAAATCGTCATTCAATGAGTCGTGATACCCGATACCATGAGGGCGTGATCACGGAATTCGAGAGGAGGCTAACGAATGGCGGCAAAATGGCGTCAATGCACGCGGGCTATGATGCTCGCACCCCTTCTACTGGCAGGCTGTGCCACCGTCGGCCAGGATTTTGCGACCCACAAGGTGGACCGGATTCGCATTGGTGAGACCACCCGTGATGAGGTTCAGTCCATGTTTGGCGACCCCTGGCGCACGGGTCTCAAGGACGGTCAGCGCACGTGGACCTACGGCAAGTACCGCTGGTCGGCGTTCGATGATTCCCAGACGACCGATCTGGTGATCACCTTCGATGACGAAGGCCGGGTTGCGTCTTACGTTTACAACACGACGGAGTAGATTGCGACGGTGGCCGGATCGGTCAGGATAGAATCTTTCCAAACCCCGGGGCGCCGACTAAGCTGTTAAGGACGTGCTGATTCATCCCCTCAGGCCTTGCCCGGAGCCACAGGCACGAGGGAATGAATCGGCACTTTCTTAATGGGTTGAGCGAAGATTGAAGCGCTCCTTTTTCGGGAGTCGCGGTTGTCGGAGGATTCCCTGCCCAGTGGCCATGATGAACGATGACGGACTCCCCGCCGGAACGTTCGAAAGTCTGGATCGGTTGATCGTTGCTCACGGTCTCGTTTTGCTTCGTGTGCGGTTTCCTGATCAGCCTGATGGGCAGTGGCTCGTCCGCACACCCGTTGACGAATCGGATCCGGTCGCGCGGGACCGGCTGGATCATGAGCGCCGGATTCTGCAGACCGTCCGACCGGCGTGTGCCCTGGCGCTGGAACTGAATCGCCATTCGCCGGCGCCGTCCTCAATGCTGTTCCGCGACCCTGGTGGGCGACCGCTCAGCCGCTGCGCCAACCTCACGACTGAGCGCTGGGGAGCGCTCGCCACGGCGTTGCTGGATGCCCTCGCCCATTGCCACCAGGCGGGTCTGTTGATCGGTCGCCTGAGGGCGGATTCCTGGCTTTGGGACGGTGAGCAGATTCACCTCTGCGATCTGAGCCATGCAACGTTGCTCTCCAGTCACGACCCCGGGCGCTACCAGGGACCATCCGATGAGTCCGACTGGGTGGGTGCCCATTATATCGCGCCGGAACAGACCGGCCGGCATGACCAGACTGTCGATTATCGGGCAGATCTCTACAGTGCTGGTGTGATCCTCTACGAGACGCTGACCGGGGCGTCGCCGGTGGATGGCGAGACTCCGGAGGAACTGATCTATCAGCATCTGGCAGTCGCTCCAGAGCGACCCGAGGGGGCGCCGGAACGGGTCTCGGACGTCATCATGCGGCTGCTCGCCAAAAAACCCGGTCAGCGTTACCCGTCGGCGCGATCCGCCCTGCGTGACCTGAAGGCGGCGCTTGAGGGCGAGACTGTGGCGTCCGGCCAGCGCTCAGGAGCGCCGCGCCAGTCGGGTGCGACCATGCCCAATCGCCTCTATGGTCGTCGGCGGGAACAGATTCAGTTAGGGACGGTGCTGGCCAGCGGCATGGATGCCTCACCGCAGCTGGTGTGGGTGAGCGGTGTGTCCGGCGTTGGCAAGACGTCGCTCATCCGCGACATCTGTCTTGAGGAGCTGCGACAGGGCGGCTTTTTCGTGGAGGGCAAGTTCGATCAATTGATTCAGGCTCGTCCTTACAGCGCCTGGGCCCATGTACTGGATGAACTGATCAAACGACTGCTGGCCGAGCCTCCCGACGATCTCGCGCGCTGGTGTGAGCGACTGGAGAACAGCCTCGGAAGTGCGGCAAACCGGCTGGCCACCCTGGTTCCCACGCTGAGCACGCTGCTGGGCCCGTTGGACACCCCGACGGCACTGCCGCCGACAGAGGCCCAGGAGCAGCTGAGGACGGCCTTTCTGCGGTTTTTCGAAAGCTTTGAGAGCGTCGACAATCCGCTTGGCGTGTTCCTCGATGACCTTCAGTGGGCGGACCCCGCGTCTCTGTCATTGCTCGAGGCGCTGACTGAGCGGCTCGGGCCGGTGCCTCTGACGCTGATTGTCGCCTACCGAGAGGAAGAGGTGGACCGCAGTCACCGGGTTGCCGCTGTGCGCGCGCGGATTGGTGATCGTGGGCGGTTTGCCATCACCGACATGGCTCTGCCCGAACTGGGGCGGGACGATGTGCGGGATCTCATTGCCGCCGGATCGGAGCAGCCCCCGGAACAACTGGATGAGCTGGTGGCGGAAGTCTATCGCCGGAGTGGAGGCAATCCCTTTCTGCTCTGGCAGGTGCTGCATACGCTGCAGGATCATAACGGTCTGAACGTCCGCGACGATGGTCGCTGGGAATGGGATCTTGATGTGATCCGTCGGGTCGGGGTGCCGACCGAAGTGGCCCGGCTGATGGGGCAGCGCTTTGACAACCTGCCGCTTCGTACCCGTGAAGTGCTTGCCGCGGCCTCCTGTCTGGGCACCACCTTCGAGATGGCGTTGCTGGCGGGTGTCATGGGTGAGGCCCCGTCGAGCGTCCAGACGCATCTCGATCCGGCCATGGATGAGGCGTTCGTGCTGCCGCTCGGTGACCCGCAACCGGCAGGGCACCGGCTTGTCTATCAGCGCTTTCGGTTCGCGCACGATCGCATGCAGGAGGCCGCCCACGGCATGCTGCCGCTCAGTCAGGCAGCGGACGTTCATGGTCGCATCGCGGATCTGATGCAGCGTGAGCTTAGCCGGGTTGAGCAGTCCGAACGCATCATCGAGATTGCCGGGCACCGCAATCGCAGCCTGCTAAGCCCATCCGATCCTGATGAATCGCTGTCACTGGCCAGTCTGAACCTGTTGGCGGCGCGCAAGGCCAAACAGACAGGCGCTTTTGCCGCGGGACTCGAGCTGCTGGCAGCCGGAATGGCGTCACTGCCGGGCGATCTCTGGGAGCGCGATCCGATGCTGGCGCACGACCTCTATCGGGAGCGGGCGGAGCTGGAATATCTCAACAGCCGGTTCGTTGTCTCGCGCCAATACGCGTTGGAGGCCATCGATCGCGAGAGCGATCCATTGCGTCAGGCCGATCTGTACTGGATGCGTATCGTCCAATGCACATTGCGGGCCCAGTACGATGAAGCGGTGAGCATCGCCCGCGAGGCATTGAAGCGGCTCGGCGAAGAGTTGCCGGACCGGAATCTGCGGTCCGAGCGTGACCGGGAGCTCGATTGGGTCCAGCAGCACCTCGGCGACCGCGATCTGCGTGAGCTGGGTGAGTGGCCGGCGATGACCGACCGGACTCAGAAAAAGGTCATGCAGCTACTGATTGCGCTGGGGCCACCCTGTTACCGCGCGTTCCCGGACCTCTGGTCTGTGATTGTGGCGCGCACGATGCGTCTGTCCATCACTCATGGGGTGGTCGCAAGCGCGGTCTACAGCCTGCCGGCCTACGGGGGGTTGCTGATCCATACCGGGCGCGGGTCGGGTTCGGAGGCCCGGGCATTGTACGACGCGTCCGGTCGCCTGATGGATCGTCTCGCCGATCCGGCGCAGTCGAGCATGGCTTATCTCATGATGGGCAGCTCCCTGAGTCACTGGTTCCGGCCGATGATGGCGGCGAGTGATGATTACCGCCGCGCCTACGAAGTGGGCCAGATGTCCGGCAACCTCCAGTACGCGGTCTATGGTTTCGGCCACGACGTCTATTGTCGCTTCTTCGCCGGCGATGCCCTTCCCGGGTCACGAGCGGCGGCGGACGGCTATTTAACCTACAGTGAGCAGCGGGGCAACCTTTGGGGCAACGATCTGATCGGTGGTGCGCTGCGCCTTTTCCGGTGGCTCGAAGACGGTGACGGCAGCGCCGCCGAACGACAGGATGAGCAGGCGTATCTGGAGCGGTGCGAAGCGCATGGCAATCTGCAGGTGTTATGTCTGTACCACCTGATGCGGGCGATGGTGCGGCTGCATTTTGGTGACCGGGAGGGCGCGCAGGCGAGCATTGAAGAAGCCGGGCACCGTCTGGACAGCGTGTCGGTGCAGGGGTTGCTGCCGGTGACTCAGTGGCCGGCGCTGCAAGTGCTCGCCGGTGCGGAGGCGGATCGGCGGGTCTGTATCGATGATGCGCGGGCACGGTATGCGTCGTGGCGACAGCAGGCGCCGGGAAATTTCGAGCACTGGTATCAACTGATGGGCGCCGAATCTGCGGCGCTGGACGGGGATACCGGTATGGCCCTTACGTCCTACGAGGCCGCGTATCAGCGTGCTCGTGAGCACGGAGGCTGGAACGCAACGGCGCTGATCGCTCAGCGTGCCGACGCGTTCTGGCGCGAGCACGGCCATCCGGAGCTGGCTGACGTCTTTGGGCGGCGGCGCGAGCACGCGTTGCGCCGGGGCGGGGCAATGGGAGCTCGTCGGGCCGCAGGCGCGAGGGACGCCGCGGCGCCCGGTGATCCACTGAGTGTCGATGCGATGATCGGCACGGCAAAGGGGCTTTCGCAGCATACCTCGCTGGCCGGACTGGTCCCGGAGCTGGTGCGACAGGTCCGGGACCGGACCGGCGCGCACCGGGTGGCGGTGCTGTTGACGGTCAACGATGACCTGCGGCTCGCAACGGACAGTGATTGCCCTGGGGGGTACTCGCCCGATGCGCCGCAGGCAAGATTGCCCGATTCCTTGCCACAACGGGTTCTCCGGTACGCCGCACAGGCGCGGGAGCGCCAACGCGTTGATCGCACCAGCCTCGCCTTCAGTCGAACGATGCAGTCTGACCCCTACTTCAGCCGACCCGGAACGAATGCGCCGTTGCGTGGCACGGCCTGGTGTCTGCCCATGGAGCATCTTGGGGATCTGGTGGGCGTGCTGTACGTCGAGCATGAGCAGGAAGACGATCGGCTGGAGGCGCACATCAGCCCGTTGCTGGATTTCCTCGCGGCGCAGGGGGGCATCCTGATCCGCAACATTGAATTGATTGGCCGGCTGGCGGCGGAGAACCAGGCGCTTCAGGAAGCGGAACAGCGCATGCGCAGCGCCGATGCGGAGATCTCCGTCCGCAGGGCAGCCGAGAAACGCCTGGAAAAACTGGCCAACACGGACCCCCTGTCCGGGTTGCCCAACCGGCGCCTGCTGATGGAAACGCTGCGACAGGTCTGGCGCGGCCGGGGTGAGGTCCATGATCCACCGGTGGCCGTTCTGATGCTTGATATCGACTATTTCAAGGCGATCAATGACGATCATGGTCATAGTGTGGGGGATCAGGTCATTCTGAGACTGGCAGACCATCTCCACACCGCCCTGCGTGGCAGTGATCTGGCGGCACGGATTGGTGGCGAGGAGTTCGCCATCTGTCTGCCTGAGAGCGAACAGGCCGTGGACATCGCCTGGCGGTTGTGTCGACAGATTGCTGAAACCCCCATGGAGATCGAAGGCAACACGATCCGCTGCACCGTCAGTCTCGGCGTTGCCATCCAGTCGCCCGAGGATGAGGGCCCGGATGCGCTGCTGGCTCGTGCGGACCGAGCGCTTTACCAGGCCAAGACGCAGGGAAGAAACCGGGTTGTGGCGGATGAGGCGGGAGCGTAGCCGGAGCTGGACGCCCCGGCGTTTGCCGCTGGCTCAGTCAGCGCTGACGTTGCTGAAGTAGCCGCTCAACCGGTCTTTGTTAGTGGCGGCGTTGGATGTGAGGGTTTTGACCGCGTTCTGCGCCGCTTCGTAGTTGGTGGCATCGCCCACACTGATCACGCCGGCCATGTTCAGGGCCTGGTGGGGCGTGCATTTGTAGACGTAGACACCTTCCTGATCGACCGTAATGGTCACCTCCTCATTCATACCGCCCGACCAGCTACTGGCGCCCTCGGGCACGGCCACTGACACGCTGTTGTGTGCCGGATCCACCGGGACGAAGCGAATCGTGTCGCCTTTTTCCGCCTCAACATAGCCGGGCTCAAAGACCATCGCGCCATCCGGACCGGAATTCTTCATCTCAATGACGTGCTCGGCCGCTGTGGCATTGCCGGCCAGCAAACTCATGGCAGTGACCAGGGCCAGATGGGTTCTGTTCGCTTTCATACAACACCTCTCACACGGTTGCTGGTTTCCTGAATTGCCCGAAGTCGGAGATCGCAAATCCCTATGAATAGTGGTGAGGTGATTGTCGTTTTGCGACCCCAGAGCATTCGTACATCTACGGATGACAGTGCTGGGATCCCGCTTTTTGATCTGGATGCGATGTGCTGTCGAAGCCGGTCGCAGGCTCAAACCGGGGATCATCGACCCCGCCGGTGGTTTGGTTTATCGTTAAGTGAGGAGTGCATTCATCGAGGTTGTACGGTGTCCCACCATAAAGGCGATAAGTCGTCTCCCCCCCGTCCGGCGACCATGCCATCGACGGAGAACCAGGCCACACACTTGCCCCCCGGCGCTGCAGAGCAGTTGCTGGATAACATGGATGTGCTGGTGTATGTCGCCGATATGGAGACGCATGAGTTGCTCTACGTGAACGAGTACGGTCGCGCTATCTGGGGAGAACCCCGGGGGCGACACTGCTGGGAGGTGCTCCAGAACCGTACCAGCCCGTGTCCATTCTGTACCAACGATCAGCTTGTCGATGACCGGGGCATACCGAGTGGTCCCCATGTCTGGGAATTTCGCAACGAATCCAATCATCGCTGGTATCAGTGCCGGGACCGGGCGATGCGGTGGCCAGACGGTCGGCTGGTCCGTATGGAGGTGGCCACGGACATCACCGAACGAAAAGCCGCGGAAGAGGCCGCCGAGGAAGCGCGTCGCCGAGCGGATTCGCTGGCCAGGGAGGACGTGCTGACTGGCCTGAACAATCGTCGGGCTTTTCTCGAGCGCGCGGACCTGTTGCTCGCTGCGGCGCGGCGCCACCAACAGCCGGTTGCCGCGATCCTGCTGGATCTGGACTGGTTCAAGCATATCAATGACCAGTATGGCCACGGGGCCGGTGATGTGGTTCTGCAGGCGGTCGGTGAGGTGATCCGGAGCGAGGGGCGCCAGACTGATCCCAGTGGACGGCTGGGGGGTGAAGAGTTCGCGATTGTGATGGCCGATGCCTCGGTTGATCAGGCGCGGACGTTGGCCGAACGTCTGCGCCGCCGGTTAGCGGCGCTGGCCATCGAATCGGACGGTGCCTGCCTTTCTGTGACGGCCAGTTTTGGCGTGGCCACGTTGTCAGACCCCACGGAAACCATTAGCACACTGTTGGGGCGTGCCGATCAGGCGATGTATCGTGCCAAGCTGGCGGGTCGGAATCGCGTCGAAGTGGCCTGATCGTCAGCCGGTGCCCGTATCACCGGGCTGGCTACCAGGGGCAGTGCGGTCAAGGGGGTGTGAGCAGCGTTTTCATGGGGGCTCCTGTCTCAGGGAGTGTGCCGGTCAGTGGCATGGCCTGATCATAACGGGAACGATGTGTCGTCTGCTAACTGGACTTTCAAGGGGCGTCACGGGAGATTGGTGTTGGTGAAATTCCCGAGACACTTTAGAAATTGTTACTGATCGTTTACTTTTGTAACGGACAGTCCGCACGTGTCTGTTTCAGGACAGTGTGAAAAAAGGAAGATGGGCACGGCTGGATGTCGTGCCACAAGGAGTATATGACGATGAAATGGAAAGCAATGTCGACAGCAACCCTGCTGTGTGTCTCTGCCATTGGCTTGTCGGGCTGCCTCGCCGACGCCCCGAACGTTCCCGTCGAAGGGGACCCTCCCAAGGAACGGACTCAGGGCAGCGATGAGTCAACCACCAGCCCTACTGTGTCCGGTCAGGACGTCAATATCGAACTGTATGGCGATATTGACCCGGATTTAACTCAGGAGGCTGGTAGCGACAACCCGGCCCTGCTTCTCGACGATTCGGACGTGTCGTACGCGGGTGCCGGTATGACGGCCACCGAATCCGATAGTGGTTCCGCTGTGCAGAGTCTGGCCGCGTCCGCGGATTTCCAGAAACAGATCGCCGATATCAGCGGACGCGTCAAAACCGCGCTGGAAAATGATGGCGCGTCGGTCAGTGAGCTGGTGAATCGGGTGGTGCAGGGACCGACCGGTGAAGTCGCCTCACTGGTTTATGACGTCTCATACGAGTCGGCGGGCACCACCAAGTCGAGCGGCGAGTTGCGGAATCTGCTGATCGGTGAGCTGGGCTCGGATGCCAATGTGGCCGAGCTGCCCAGTGGCACGGCGGACCAGGCTGAATTCCGGGTGGCTTTGGCTCTGGTGGCAACGCCGGACCAGGCGTTGACCTGGGTGTCCGCTTTTCCGGTCGCCAACGCTGGCGACGTTTCCAGTCGCTATGGGGCGCTGAATAACGGGACTGCGATCGTCCCTGCTGGCACCTCGAGAAATCTGACCAAGGGTCAGAATGAGTTTGAGCAGAGCGCCAGCGCCAGCAATGCGGTGGACATTCTCTGGGTGATCGATAACTCGGGATCGATGGGGGAAGAACAAGAGAATCTCGGTGCCGGCGTCGACCAGTTTTTCACGAAGCTGAACAGCGCGGGCGTGGACTACCGATTGGCGGCAACAACCACCGATGGCAGCACGTGTGAATCGCTACGGTCACTGCCGGCGGACGACACAAAGACGTTCATTACACCGGACACCCCGAATGCGGCAGCCCAGTGGAGCCAGGATAACCCAACAACGGGTATCGCCCGGCCGGGAACCTCTGGCAGCCCCAATGAAACCGGTTTCTACTGCGCGGATAGGGTGGATCGCTCGACGTTTGATCGGGAAGGGGCGGCTGACATTACCGTCTTTGTCTCAGACGAAGAGGAGAATGAAACCTCGGACGAGGACCAGCCGTCCGGCCAGTCCGGTTATACCGTCCGCGATTACAATACCTACGAGCAGCGGTTTGTTGAGCGTGGCGACACGTTTTTTGCAATCGTCGGTGAGCATGATCAGATCAAGCGCACCGCCGATGACAGCTATGGCGATACCAACGCAACGGAATGCAATGGCGAGGGCGGGGAGGCCGAAGGTGGTTCCCACTACCGGGAAGTGGCCCGTGTAACCGGGGGCAGTGCGTCCTCCATCTGCTCCAAGGCCTCCAGCTGGTCCGTCATGTACGACGAGATCATCGAGACCGCCACGGGGCTGGCAAGCCGCTTTACCCTGGATCGATCCGTGCTACCGTCTTCGGTTGAAGTCGACGTAAACGGCCAGAGCGTGGCACGCGACCCATCCCGCCAGAACGGCTTTGATGTCATTCTGCTGGAGGATGGCGCGCGAATCGCCTTCTATGGTGACGCGCTGCCGGAAAACGGCGATGCCATCACGGTCACCTACGATTACGTGCCAGAGTAATCATTGAGCGTTCCCGAATGGCGGGCCGGGGATTGGCTCGGCCCGCCATGGGGACCAGCAGTCAGCGGACCACGTCAGGGCTTAGTTCGTCGACGAAAGCTGTTTCAGTTCCGATGTGTCCTCGAGGGCGGCCCTCAATGCCCGGTCAATGAAGCCCTCATCAATCAGCGACACCACGGTGGCGACCAGTTGGCCTCGCAGCGCCCCTGTGTTGCACGGGGATTCGTGGGAGACGGCAAAATGCAGGGGCTCAGAGCTGATTGCCGTCGATAATGGTTTGACATCGTCCGAGATCCCCATCTGGCGCGAATAGACGACGGCCGGATTCTTCTCATACAGCATGTAATCCACCCGGCCAAGGCGGAGCATACGGAACCCCTGGCGCACGCTCCGGACAGTTTCCAGGTCGAGGTGCTGACGGGCAAACTCATCGAAGGACTGTCCGAAACTGTTATGAATGACAGTCACACCATTCAACGGGCGCAGGTCATCCCATTGGCGGTATTCGAAGCCATTGTCCTGACGGACCCAGACGACGCTATTCGTGGCAAGAAACGGCGGATGGATGTAGTCCATCCACTGAGCGCGTGGTACCGTGAAAAATGCCCCTGCCATGAGGTCCACGCTGCCTTCGCGCACTTCCTGTTGTGCCCGGGACCAGGGGCCAGTGTAGATGACGTTGATCTCGACGCCGATGCGCTCGCCAATCTCTTCGAGAATCCGCGGAATCGCTCCAATCAGTTGATCGCCATCCGCGGACATTCGCCACAGGTACGGCGGATACTCGGGATTGCCGGTTGCCGTCAGCGTCTTGCAATCGCGGGCCTCTGCAGCCATTGCGGTTGCGAGCGATAAACACAGAAAAAGAAGGGACAGATACCTGTGACGATGTCGACGTAACGTTTGCATGATCCTTCTCTTTGTTGCCTCGCCGATCCTATTTCTGTTTTTGTGTAAATATTGTACGGTCCTTTGGCGCTGAACGATCAAAGCGAACGTCGGTTCAGGCTTTTTTCCCGAAGATCACCAGCCCGACCCCTGCCAGAATCGTTGCCGAGATCAGGACAAACGGCAGCGTGAGTGGCTCACCGAGGAAGACCAGACCGCCTGCCGTCGCAATGACCGGCACGCTGAGCTGGATGCTGGCGGCCTTGGCGGCTTTCAGGTGCGGCAAAACGCTGTACCAGATAGCGTAGCCGATCGCCGAGGTGATCGCACCTGACGCGATAGCGTAGGCTGCGCCAGTGAGGTCCCACTGAAACTCGGCGATCATCAGCAGACTGACGGCGACCACCAGCGGCACACTGCGCAGAAAATTGCGGGCGTTGTTGGCCAATGGATTCGGGCTCCCCCGGCCCCACAGTGTGTAGAAGCCCCAGGCGACGCCTGAGGCGACCATGAGTAGAGCCGGGCCGAGCGGCGGGGCATGGAGTGTTGGCAGTAGCAGTACCACCAGGCCACCGAAGGCGAGAGCGAACCCCACCCCTTGTAATGCCGTGACCCGCTCGCCCTCGAGCCAGCCGCGGACCACCATCGTGACCTGCACCGCGCCGAACAGCAGTACCGCGCCGGTCCCGGTCGCAATATCCACGTAGGAAAACGAGAAACAGACCGCATAAATCGCTAACGCAATGGCCGAACGCCACGGCGGCGCTGGCGCGTTGCCCGTGTCGCGGCCAACGATCAGCAACCACAGCATCAGCGCACCCGATGCCAATCGAATGGTTGTGAAACTGGCCGGGTCCAGATCGGTCCCGATCAGCGCGGCCCGACACAGAACCGAGTTGCCGGCGAAAGCGATCATAGCGAGCGTGGTTAGTATGGACAGACGGGTAATGGACACGGGCGTCTCCGGTGCGTCGGGGTGGACTCAGCTAAGCGGATGAAGCCTGTTTTGTAAACACGCTTTTCGATTGCAGGTGGTCGCCGGACATGGCATCGTCGCCTTCCCTTGAATGATCGACCACACGGTAAAAGGAGTTACCACGATGGTGTCTTCGCTGTCGCTCCGGCTGGCGCCGGTGCTGTGTCTTTTCGTTGCCTGTCTGGCCCACGCCGAACGCCCCGACCTGCCGCTGGCCAATGTCTACGAGGGCGATGCGGATCTGTCCGCGTACCTTGTCAGCGAGAAATACGACGGCGTTCGCGCCTTCTGGACGGGCCAGCGATTCCTCTCCCGCCGCGGGAACCCCTATCACGCCCCCGACTGGTTCACCGAGCCCCTGCCGGACCGACCGATGGATGGGGAGCTGTGGATGGGACGGGGCCGGTTCGCTGAACTCTCCGGCGCGGTACGCAAGGATGAGCCCGTGAACCGGGAGTGGCGGTCGATTCGCTTCATGGTGTTTGATCTGCCGGTGCGCGATATGCCGTTCCGTGATCGCCTGATGACCCTGAAATCGCTGGTACGAGCGGCGGATACACCGCACCTCAAGCTGGTGAAGCAACAACCGGTGGGCGACCGTGAGGCCCTGGCGGCCAGGTTGGATCAGGTGGTGGACGCCGGCGGTGAAGGGCTGATGCTCAAACGGGCCGATAGCCTCTATCACGCGGGCCGCTCCGACGACCTGCTCAAGGTCAAACGCCACCGGGATGCCGAGGCCGAGGTGATCCGGAGTCTGCCGGGTGAGGGGCAGTTTGAGGGAATGATGGGCTCTTTGCTCGTGGAGCTGGAGAACGGCCGACGCATGCGCATCGGGACTGGTTTCAGTCACGCCGAGCGAGAGAACCCGCCGGAACCGGGGGCCGTCATCACCTACAGATACTATGGTCGCACGTCGACGGGCCTGCCCCGCTTTGCCAGTTTCATGCGGGTGCGCCGCCCGGCTGAATAAACCGGGTGTTTGCGTGCTGGGCTGACAGTGCTGTATATATAAACAGCATTCTGTTCAGGTTCCGTGCGAGTGATGACGCCGACATTTGCCACCATCCGCCGCCAGTTCGGTTTCCGCAGCATCGAGATCGGTCACTGGGTGACCGATGCCGAGCGCGATGCGGCCGCCGTGGAATTCCATCAGGCACTCAATGACCTGCAGCTGGCGCTGCGGGCGCCCGCCGTATTGATTTCCCTGCGCGACTCACTGGGGCTGCAGTACGGCATTGGCGGGCAGCTCGGCGTGGCGGCCCATTACACGCCGGCCATCCGCAAACTGGCACTGGCCAAGCGGGCCGGGCGCGGTGCGCTGGCACACGAGTGGTTTCACGCGCTCGATCACTATCTGGCGCCGAAGGTCTTTGAAACAGACGAGCCAATGGCGTTTGCGTCAGCCTGCTGGTGCGAGAACCGGGAGACGAAAGCCCACCCGATCAACGACCAACTGGCCGAGGTATTCCGGACCCTGTTTGTCTCGGAGGACGGGCAGGACACGAGCGCCCTGTTCCGCCACTCGGTGCTCGCGGATGAGCGGCAGGGCGTGCACTATTACGCACGGCCGGAGGAAATGGCCGCGCGCGGTTTCGAGGCGTTCGTGCAGGACGTGGCCCGGCCGAACCCCTTCCTCGTGAGCGGTACCCGCCAGTCGTTGGAGGCCCGGCACGGACTGTATCCGCAGGGCGAAGAGCGGCGGCGCATCAACAACGCGTTTGCCCGGTATTTCCAGAGCCTCGGTCGCGCACTGGATCGCGAGCGGCGGCTTCGGCAATCGGCATGAGCGCGTCAGAGGGCGTAAAGAATCCCCTGACCGATCACAATCGTCAGCAGGATCGAGGCCAGCGTGCCGATCAGCACGTACTCGGCAAACTCGCGCTCCTCAAGCTGGCGGAACCGGGCGAAGCCCTTGGCCGCAAGAATCAGCGCGATGACGTTGTAGTTCTGCGCGAACACCACCACCAGGTAGATCAGCCAGCGTTCCAGCATGCCGATCACCCGGCCAGCGTTGTATTCCCGATCGTCCACGGTGCGTGGCTGCTCGTCCGAGATATTTTTAGGTTCCATCTGAAACCGGTGCAGCAGCGCTCGAATGGCCAGATTGGTCTCGTTGGCCACTAGCAGAAACCCGAGTAGGCCGGTCAGGGCGGGCTTCAGGGTGGCGAGCTGTTGATTGCTGACCAGCCAAGAGGTGGCGTTGCCCTGCCAGAACTCGACGGCGGCCACCGCCCCGACCAGCCCGCCACCGATGAGGCGGCCTTCATTGAGACGATCCGCCGGGAACAGCACTTCCGAGAGAAGCAGCCCCAGAATCACCGCACCGCCGAATGCGAGGGTGTACAGGCCGGGGGTGAGCAGACCGGTCAGCAGGATCTGAATCAACCCCAGCGCGACCCAGTGGTTGCGGGGAAGTGGCTGATCGCGAAAGGTAAAACACAGCCGGGTTGCCAGCCAGGCGTTCAGGAAGAGCAGCGTTGCCATAGGCGGTCCGTGTCAGCAGGCATCGAGAGCATGATTCAGGCGGTCGGTCAGCGACCGGAGCAACTGGACGGCCGACTCCAGCCCTCCGTCACGAATGTTTTTGTACACGCTCTGCTCGGTGATGTCGATTGACTCGGCAATGGCGCTCACCTCCCAGCCGCGTAACAGGTACTGAAGCACATCCAGTCGATTCGCCCGCCATTTGCACAGTTGATGGTTGAACAGGCCGAGAGCGGCGTCCATGAGGTCGTCCGGTTCGGGCAGGCCGGCGATGTCCACCAGTCGGTCTTCGCGTTTCATCGCTTCCAGAAGATCGCGAGCCCGGTAGAACGCAGGGCCGTCCATGCCGATGGCCTGGTCGGGATTGATCGCGGTATCCAGCGGGCCGACGGCGATGGCAAACCGCAGCGCCACCGGATGCATCGCCTGCATCACGGTGAACACATCGGCAAAGACCCGGCCGGCCCCGTCGAATACCGCCTGGAACTCATCCCCCAATGTGATGGTGTAGGGCGAGGCCAGTTGCGTGCGTTCGCTGTTCAGCCGATCCAGCACCGCCGCCAGTTGCTCCTGTACCTGGCGGCGGTCGGTCAGCTGGCGGGAGCCGACGATGTCGGCGATCAGTACGATGTGGTTCATGGGACGCCCGGACACTTTCCTGTCAGGATTCAACCCTATCAGGGTAAAGTGATAAATAAAACCAAAACAGGTTAAATGTAACTTTTAAACCAAAATGGTTTAAGGCGCCCTGTTGCCGTACCGCCCGTTATCCCGCGTCGTTTTCCATCTCCGGGCGATACTGCCCGGTCTGCGCCGCGCCGTTGAGGTTCGCCCGCTTCAGGAACGCGGCCTGCGTCTCGGCGGCATTGTCCCGGCTGCCGGCCCACGCCTTCTGGGACGGTTCCTGCAGTGCCCGGCCGTAGGAGAAACTCAGCACCCAGGGCTGCTCCCCGAGACGGTTGATGGCGTTCAGGTTCGCGGTCGCTTCCTCGGGCGTCTGACCGCCGGAGAGGAAGTTGATGCCCGGCACGGCGGCCGGCACCACGCGACGGAACACCGCAATCGTCGCCTCGGCCACCTGTTCCGGAGTAGCGTTCGGCGCGTCTTTGCCCGGCGTGACCATGCTCGGCTTGAGGATCATGGTTTCAAGCTGCACGCGGTGACGACGCAGCGCCTCGAACACGGCATCAATGACCACCTCGTTCACCTCGGCGGAGCGCTCGATGGTGTGATCGCCGTTGATCAGCACTTCCGGCTCGACGATCGGCACAATGCCCACCGACTGGCAGAGGGCGGCGTAGCGCGCCAGGGTTTCCGCGTTTGCCTCGATCGCCTGTGTGGAAGGCAGCGTTTCGGAGATGTGGAACACGCACCGCCATTTGGCGAAGCGGGCGCCCTGTGCCTTGTAGCCTTCCAGGCGTTCGTCCAGGCCGTCCAGGCCGTAGGTGATCTCTTCGCCTGGCGCGTTCGGCAGCGGCTTCTTGCCCTTGTCCACCTTGATGCCCGGCACGATGCTCTGACGCCCCAGCAGTTCCGGAATCGGCAGGCCCTCCAGGCTCTCCTGCCCCAGTGTTTCCTCGAACAGAATCACACCACTGATGGACTCACCCACACCGGGTGCGGACATGATCAGGCTGCGGTACTCCCGGCGTTTCTCCTCGGAGGATTCCACACCCACCGCCTTGAAGCGCTTGGCAATGGTCGGATGACTTTCGTCCGCCGCCAGAATCCCTTTTCCCGGCTGGACCAGGTCCTGAATCGTCGCGGTCAGTTCACTCTGAATGCTCATGTCAGATCCCTTTTTGTTGGCTCGGGGAAGGTTGAATGCGTGGGTCACAGTTTAACGTGATTGGTGTGCTTTTGGTGATGGTCATTCGGGACGACTGGGTTCCAGGCCGCTTACTAAGGGGCTGGCTTCCTGCTTGATTCGTTCGCCCATGAGATTCCGGCGAAAGCCATCGTTACAACCGCTTACAGTGCGTTTCCACGCCTGCCGTTAGCATGTGATCGGTTTTGAATGGCATGTTGATGGAGGACAGCGGGATGGACCCGGAAAAGACGGAGTTGGTATTCCAGAGCTATGGACGATGCTGCCAGCGAGAGGCGTTTTTCGTGGATTTTTACGATCGTTTCATGGGCAGCTCCGAGGTGATTCGCGAACAGTTCGTGAAGACCGACATGGCGGCCCAGCGACATCTGCTGCGCAACGGCATCATGCAGCTCATCCTGTACGCGCGAGGCATGCCTGATCGCAAGCTTCGCGATCTGGGCAAGAGCCACAGCCGCCACGGCTATGACATCCACCCGGAGTGGTACGGCCTCTGGCTCGATGCGCTGGTGGCCACCGTCGCCCAGCACGATCCCGAAGCATCCCCGGCGCTGGAACAGGCCTGGCGCGAAGTGCTGACGCCCGGGATCAACCTGATCCGGGATGCCTATTGAGCAAAGCCCTCAGCCAGTCGAGCGCGCCGTCGGCCTCCGACCAGGTGGGCCCTGAAAAAAGCGCCAAAACCATCTCGGATGACCTCGTCGAGGAAGTCTAGGGTGGGATGATCAGCGTGGGAGCAGGCTCTTTACGTCTCGATATTTGCGGTGGGTTGAATAAGTCCGGTCATTCAATCAGCGACAACGGCAAATGTTCTTGTTCCAGGCGAATATTCTCGCCATAGCGGTTTTCCCGCAAGTCCTGGTACAGGGACTGTTCCGGTGGCGTCAGTTTCGGAAGGTCCCGATGGGACGGGCGGGGTTCGTGCCCCCACAGCTCCGGGTGCGCCATCAGGGTGGCGCGGTCCATGAGCAGCGAGCGGGCCTGCGGCCAGTAGCGGCGCAGCCGGTCGAGAATGACGAAGCCGTGAGTGTCGATGTCGCCCCAGTACACCAGCTGCTTGTCGGCCAGCCAGTCAGCACCAGCCAGTAAGGGACCCACCGAATAGCCCTGGCCGAAGATAACGATGGCGGATGGGCTTGAAGGGAATGACAGGGCAGTGATCTCGTTCTCGACGATGTAGACCGTTTCGATGGCCATCGACAGGTGGTTGAAGTCGGCCACGGGAATCTGGAGGTCGTCGAGTCCGGCGATCCGGTGAGTTGGGTCCAGTATGCGCAGACGCAACTGTGCGGGCTTGGTGAGAAACCCGAAGCGGCGTTCAAAACCGGCGGCGCCGGCGCCGGTGGCGGTGGTGTCAATCGCGGACTCGGGCAGAACGAGGTCGAGCAACTCCGTCAGCAGGCCGCGGTGGCGCTCGATGAACTTGGTGTGCACGCCGGACAGGTTCAACTGGCGCAGATAACAGCCGGGTCGGGGGTGGTCGCGTAGCCAGTGGAGAACGGACAGCAGGCGCGGCCAATCGTCGGCCCGGGCCAGCGCGGTGAGCGGCTGTTTTTTGAGCCAGTCCTCGAGTTCGGGAAGCGCGGACAGGATGGCATCGCAGAGCCGGTCGAAGGTCTGGGCGTCCCGCCAATGGCGGGTCAGACGCAGCGCCCGCTCGGGGCTGTCGATGAGCACGGCCACGGGAAACCGATTGCGTCCAAGCTGGCGATGATTGACGGTTTTCCATTCCAGAGTGACCTCGCCACGCGCCTCGATGGCCTGCCAGTGCCGGACCCAGTTACGGGCCGCTTCGAAATGCTCGCCAAGCGCCCGGGCACTGGGTTTTTTCAACGGCAGGCGCCAGGGGAAGCGGTCGTCCGGCCAGCGCCAGGCCCGCAGCAGATCGCCCCGATGCCATGCCTTTTCGAGCCTGGCGTGAACGTCGTCATAGCGGGTCCAGCTGGTCATGAGGCCGTGGCCCTCTCCCGTTCGGCTCGATAGGTCTCAATGGTCAGGTTGCGCAACAGTGACTCGCGCCCCTCGGGGTTGTGGACATAGCCGACGTGCGCCACGTAGGGCTCGATGATGTGGATCTTCTGCAGCGGCGTGACGATCAGCAACTGCAGGTTGAGGCGCCGGAAGAGCTCAAGGCCGAATCGGGCTGATTCGTCGGAACCGCGGCCGAAGGCCTCGTCGATCATCACAAAACGAAAGCTGCGTGACCGGACCTCTCCCCATTCGAGGCCGAACTGGTAAGCCAGGCTGGCCGCCAGTACCGTGTAGGCAAGCTTTTCCTTCTGGCCGCCGGATTTGCCGCCGGAGTCGGTGTAGTGTTCGTATTCACTGCCGTCCTCGCGCCAGCGTTCCGAAGCGGCAAAAGTGAACCACTGGCGCACATCGGTGACCTTACGGGTCCAGCGCCGGTCCATATCGGCCGTGCCTTCCCGCCCCCGGAAGCGCTCGATGATGGCCTTGACCTGAAGAAACTTGCTTTCGGCGTACTGTTCGTCTTCGGTGCCGGTCAGGGTGCCTTCGGTGCAGGCTTTCAACTGTTCCTGGAAGTCCCGGACATCCGGGTCGCTGGTGGCCTGAGCCTCCAGCAGGATGTAACGACCGGGGTTGTACTCGATGTCTGCCAGGGACTGGTTGATCTGGTCGATCCGCTCGCGGATCTGCTGTCGCTCGCGCGCCAGCTGGGACTGGAAGCCGGCGACCTCCCGGATGGTGTTCTCGTTGAGCAGTGCCTTGAACGTGTTTTCGAACCGGGGCAGATCGTCGGCACGCAGTTTTTCCAGCATGGTCTCATACTCGGGCGCGGCCTCCAGGGTGGCGTCCACCTCCTGAGTGTCCAGAGGCCAGGCGTGGCGATAATCGCTCATCGCCTGTTGGATCTGCTGCTGGAGCTTACTGAGTTTCTTGCCGTCAGCGTCTACTTTTTTCTGCAGCCATTCGCGAAAGTCCCGCTCCCGGTTGTCGCAGGACTCCACAGTGAGCTGGTGCGGGCCGAGGGCCTCTTCCCGCAGTCCGTCCAGCGTCTCAAAATGGGGTTCGTGGTCCGCTTGCTGCTCCGTCATCAGCGCGCGAACCTCTGACTGTTGCTGCCGGGCACTGTCCTGTTTGTCCCGGTTGATCGCCAGCGCCCGATTCAACTGGTCGCGCTGGTCTCCGGTCTGTTGGATCTGGTAATCCAGCGCCTCGAGTTGCTGGTTGAGCGCGCGCAACTGATCCGAGGCCTTTTCCAGCGCCGCCTTCTCGTCCTCAAGCCGGGCCAGATCGTGGGCGGGCCCTTCCCAGTCGATGTCCTGGTAATCGTGGATTTCCAGTAACGCCGTCAGCGCATCCCGGCGTTCGCCCAGTTGTTTTTGCTGGCGGTCCAGGTCCGTAAGCTGATCGGCGAGGTCCTGAATGGTCCGCTCAAGCGTTGCCTGCTGGCTTTCCAGGGCCTCGATCTTGGCGCGGTTGCTCCAGCCAAGGACGTATCGGCTACGGTCGTCCAGTCCGTGGCGGTCATCCTTCTCATGGCGTTGGCCGCCGGCCTTGATCTGACCGGCGCGGGTGATGGCCCGGTTCTCGCGTCGGAAATGGGCAAGGTCATCGCAGCAGGCGTAGTCGAAGCGCTGGTCGAGCGCCTGTTCGAGCCAGGGATAGAAGGCGGAGTCGGGCCGGATCTCCAGCTTGTGCACCAGTGATTCCGGGTGCCGGTCCGGCACGGTGTTGGTCTGGTGCTGGCGTACGCGGAAATACACCAGCCGCCCCCGAAGGTGAGTGTCGTTGACCCAGCGGGCGACGGCCTCGTAATGCTCGTCCGGTACCAGCAGGGACAGCGCGAAATTATGCAGTACGCGCTCGGCGGCGCCTTCCCAGGCTGATTCGTCCTCGCGGACGCGGATCAGCTCGCCAACGAAGGGCAGGTCGTCCTCGTTCAGGTCGAGCGCCTCACACAGCGTCTGGCGAATGCGGATCTGGCGGGCGCTGATGTTGGAGCGCCGGCGCTTGAGCGAATCAATCTCTTCGCCGAGAGCCTCATGCGATTCCCGGTGCTGGCGGAGAGAGACGGCCAGTTCGGTCCGCTGGGTGTCGATGGTCTGATTGTCATGGTCCAGTGAGGCCCGCCGGCTGGTCAGTGTGTGATGGCTGTCGGCGAAGGTGTCCGGGTCCGGCCGCGCGGGGAGTCCGGCCTGACCGGCCAGTTCCGCATACCGGTCCGCCCGTTGGCGGCGGTCGTCACGCCGGCGCCGGGTTTCGGCGATTTCGCCTCTGAGCTGTTCAAGCCGGTCGCCGCCGTTCCGGGCAATGGCCTCTTTGAGCTGGTCCCGCTCAGCGCGCTGCCGATCCAGCAGGCGTTGCTGCTGCAGTGCGTTCTGATCCAGCCGCTCGTCTTCGGCCGCCAGGCGCTCCAGGCGATGGCTGAGCAGCCGATCCTTATGGCCCGCGAAATAGGCCCGCAGGGCATCCCGGCACTGTTCCCAACGGGTGCGGTCGTCGCTGATCGACTGGTATCGATGGCAGTCGGCCACCAGCGGTTCCAGCGCCTCGACCTGGGCGCGGGCCTTGAGCACGGCCTCGTGCGCCCGGTTCAGGTCGTCGAAATGACCGATCAACGCATCAATGCGCGGCCCGACGTGGAAAGCCTCAAGCATGTGGTCCCGGACGAAGTCGGTAAGGTTGCCCACGGACTTCATGGACACGGTCTGGTGAAACAGATCCAGCGCCTGGTCGTTGTCGATGCCGAACTGGCGTCGGAAGGCGGCTTCATAAGGCGGGAAGCTGTCGAACAGCTGCATCCGGTCATCGTCTCGCAAGCGCTTGCGAAGCTGGCGGATATCGCTGCCGAAACCGGCGAAATCCTCCTGAATGTCACAATCCCCTTCGGCCACCACGTAGAAACGCGCCGGTTGGCCCTGACGGTCCTTGTGCCAGAACACTTGAGCCAGAGTGATCTGTTGGTCGTAGCCCTCGTTGGCGAAAACGGCAAGGATGACCGAGTAGCTGTTGTGGTCCCGCAAGGGAACGGGCCGGGCGTGCTGACCCGTCTCGGAGCGTTCGGACTTGTAATAGCCAAGCACATAGGACCGCAGTGAGCGTTCTTTGGTCTCGGCCCCGGCGGCCTTGTTGTACGCGATCTTCTGGGCCGGGACCAGCAGGGTGGTCATGGCATCCACCAGCGTCGATTTACCGGAACCGATGTCACCGGTCAGCAGGCCATTATCGCCATTCACACCCAGGCGCCAGACACGATTGTGGAAGGTGCCCCAGTTGAACACTTCCAACCGTTGCAGGCGAAAGCCCGCGCGTGTGTCATCGTCGGCGAAGTCCAGCAGCTGTTCCTGCATCAGTGTTCCTCTTTGGTTGCGGGGGGCTGCGGGCTGGCATGGTCCCGGTAGGCGGTCAGCTTCTCGTCGAATTCATTCAACCACTGGGCATCCACGTAGGCTTTGATGATGCGCCGTACCTCGATCTTGTCATCCTGCCCGCGCAGACGACGGATGAAGCCCAGCTCGGCAATGCGGTTGAGGTGACTGTCGATTCGGTCCACCAGACGCGCCTCGTTGGTGCTCTCCGGGAGAAAGGTACGCAGCATGTCCACAATGTCCGCCCGGTCAAGAATCAGGCGCAGCTCTCCGCCCTGGGTGTCCGCCTCGGCGAGTTTGCGCCGCAGCAGGGCAATCAGCAGGCTGACCGGATAGGACAGTTGGCGCCGGCCCACCAGGCGTGGCAGTTCCTGTTCGCCCTCGGCGGTCTCGCGGGTGCGCAGCCAGGCGTAGCCCTCGGCTTCGTCCAGCAGCAACTCCAGGCCCAGAACGGCGACGTAGTCACGCACGCGGGGTTGGAGATTGAGAAGCTGTTGCCAGAGTCCCGGGTCGTCCTCCTGATAGAGCACTCCGCGCAGCAGGCGGATGATGATCCGTGACAGGGCGTTATCGCTGGGTTCCTCGGTTGCTTCCATTATCCGGTCCGTTGGCGGGTGAACAGAACACGCGGCAGCCGGGCGCGGCGCATCAGGCCGCTCTCATCCTGCCACGCGATGGTCTCCGGCGTCTGGTCATCGAAGGTGGCGCGCTCGTCACTGCCGGCCAGTGACAGGTAGGCGACCAACTCCGCCAGGCCCACCTCCAGCGGGTTGGCGTCGATTACCTGGGCCAGGGTGACCTGGTCCCGGCCCTGAAGCTGGCGGTCGATGGCGTGGCGCAGGCGAACGTCGTCCACGACCACCTGATTGAACAGCGCGTCGGGATCCACCGCTGACTCGTCGCCCGAGGTGACCTCGTCGTCAATCACCGGTTGCAGCGGTGGTGAGAACAGGGGGCGCTCCATGGGCAGTCGGATGTCCGCGGTCGGTGACTCGACGCTCATCAGGTCGCCGCCGGGCGGGTCGTCCCGCAGGGCCAGCGCGTGGCCCTCGATGTCCTGAATGACCTGCATGATGCGTTTGTTCTCCAGATAGGCCTGATCATCCAGAAACCGTCTCAGTTGTTCGGACAGCCGGGCGACCGTGCGCTGGGTCTGCTCGCCGGCCTCCAGCCAGTCGAAGTGGATGCGCTTGAGGCGCGGGTCGGGCGACAGCTCGCGGACTTCATCGAGACGGAAGAGTTGTTCCAAGCCGTCCGTCAACTCTTCCTGACGGCTTGGCGACATCAGAAAATCCCAGAATGCGCGGAAGGTCTTGCCCTGGTCGGAGTCGGCGATGGCATCGCGCTCACCAAAGATGTGATCAAGCAACTGCCCCTTACTGCCCTCCCAGGTGGTGATCTGCTCCCGCGCCTGTCGGTCGAGCTGGCGAAAATTATGCTCCACTTCCCGAAAGTCCGACAGCAGCTCACGTGCGGTTCCGGTCAGCTGCTGGAAACGCTCGCGCACGGCGGTTTCGCCCATCACGTCGATGTGTCCATCCCGGATGCTGTCGATTTCTCGCTGAATGTCGGACTGGCGCCGTTCCAGCTCGGCGATCCGCGCCTCGGCATCGGTCTCAACGCCCTCGAGAATCTGCCCCAGCAGGTCGAAGATGGTTTTCAGACGCGACTCGGTGCCCACGAAATGGCGCTGGGTCAGGCTGGTCAGCCATCCAATGGCCTTCTCGGCGGCGGGCGTCAGGTCGAAGTGGGCTTCGTCGGAATCAATCGGGTAGAACTTACGGAGCCAGCCCTTGTGGTTATCCGCCCAATCGTTGAGGTAGTCGGTCGCACTGCGAGGGAAGGCCTCTTCCCTCTCGCTCTCGCGAAGCTGGAACAGATGGTCTTCCAGCCGAGCCTGTAATCGGGACTCCGGCATGGTGCGCACATTGGGCTCAATGAAAGCCGCATCCAGAAAGCTGGCAATCAGTGGGGAATGGTCGGCCAGTAACAGACGCCAGGCCGGGTGATGGTGTCGCAGTTGGCTGGCGGTACGAAAATCCAGGGGCATGGCGTTCGGTGATCCGTCATCTCCTTTGGGACGTCAGGGTAACATGTGGCTAGCGAGGACCGATCACCTCAGGCGGGCCTCACCGGCGCCAGAGTCAGGCGATACCCGAGCGGTCTGATGACCGCCTGAAGGGAGGTCACGCTCACGTTCAGCTCATCCCGCTCAATCGCACCGAGCGTGTTCTTGGAGACGCGGCATAAGCGGGCGTACTGCGCCTGCTTCAGACCCAGCCACCGCTGACGCATCTCCCGCACCGCCTCACCGATTGTGACCTCGCCGGCGGCTAATTGGCGTTGGAGTTCCTCTTCGCGATGTTGCCGCTCTTCCGCGCTGATTCTCGGTTTCATTGTTGGCATGGTCGGTCTGTTCCCGTTTGCGCTGTTACGGCTCGTATGACAACAAGTCATCGGCCAACTCAGCCAGACGGTCGAAGTTGACTCGAGGGTGGTTTGTCACGGATTGGGGGACGCCAAGCGCATGCATCCGTTCGTCGAGCGTTGCCAATCTGGCCAGGTTGCGCTGAAACGCCGCCAGAACGACGGCCGGGTCACAGGCACGGTCCCTGATGACGGCACGGTAATCGACGTGGCCGGAGGTGTTGCGGAAGTGCTCTGGCCAGAGTGTTGTCCGGGCGATGCCCTCCGGGTCGAGAACCATCGGAGCCAGGTCGTACGCAGGGGCGAGCCGTATGGTGCCGGCCTGCTTCACAACGGCGGTGTTCCGACCGTGATTGTCGGAATTGCCAATCGCCGTGTTGATGGCGTCTCTGGTGAGGTATTCGGCCAGTAGTGTATCCCTGTCACCACCAACGGCCGCTTCAATTTGGTCAAGCGCCGCCGTGTGTTGCATGGTGGCGCCATTGCCGAGCATCTGGTTGAGGCTATACACGGACTCGACGCCCAGCCGTTCAACTTGGCCCTGTGAAACGAGACGGTCGAATCGGGGAAGCCATAACGACACCATGTCGCCCTCATGCAGTTCGGCACCGGATACCGCGTCGATCCCCAACGCTTCCAGTGCTTGGTAGATCATGCCTTCACAGCGCAGAACGTCCCGATCCCGTTCTTTGCGACGCCCCCTCGGGAATTTGATGAGCCAGTGTCCGACGACATCATCGTCGGCGAGCGTTCCTTCCAGATAAAGCCGCCCGTCAGAGCCTTCCGCCATCAACAGTTTCGGAGCGTCACCCGCTGCGCCGGTTGCGCCGCCAATGGCAATGCCGAGCGAGTGGGCGTAATCGATCAGTTCGTCGCTGCGCTCCGTCACGTCCGCTTTGGTAAACCCGTGGGAAGGGTGTCGAGCGACTTGCTCCTGGAACTGGTCGGCGGCTTGCTTGATTCGAAGGTTGCCGATGGGTGCGATGCAGGCGGATTCAAGCAACGTCAGGTCCATCGCCGGCCCCGGATCCCGATCCACCCCCCAAAGACGAAGCAGATTATCCCGACCGGCGCCCTGCGGAATAATGTCCCTCAGAATCGGTGCGACCGGCTGCTCGTTGAAATGCCCGGAGAACTCTCCCGGCACATGAACACCTATGGCACGCTCGTCGCGAAAGCCGAGCCCTGGCCGGTAGTCATCGGCATCATTGATGTAGATTGGATTGTAATAGAACTGCATGGGCCCTTCGACGCCCCGGTCCGGATCAGCGAACGTCACATCTCCGGCATCACGCCATAGACCGTTCCAGTGCGCCTGCAGTGTCAACGTCTTGCTGGCCATTGGAGTCGCCTTGAGACCAGAAATTTGGTTCTATGGTAGTCTATTGCGGCGGTTAAAACCAGATTTTTGGTTCTATAGATTGAGCTACCGTCAATATTGGTCGTGATTCTCCAAGAGATCTAATGTAGACAGGTAGTTGTCGAAACCGGCGGGCCTCAACCCAATGAGTCTGCGTGCTTCTTTTGAGGAGTTTATGTCGAGGATTCTTTGCCCTTTCTGCTCTCACCCTGAGGAACTCCAGACGGGCGTTGTTCTGCAAAACGACTATGCGCACGCCCGCCTGGACGCCTACCCGGTTTCAGACGGCCACCTCCTCATCGTCCCCAAACGCCACGCCGCCGACTGGTTTGATCTGACCACTGAAGAACAACAGGCGATCATGGACCTGGTTGAGCAGGGCAAGCAGTGGCTGGACGCGCACTACCAGCCTGATGGCTACAATATCGGCATGAATTGCGGAGAGGCGGCCGGCCAGACGGTCAGGCACATGCACTGCCATCTGATTCCGCGCCACAGCGGCGATGTGGCGGACCCGCGTGGCGGTGTGCGTTGGGTGATGCCGGATAAGGCCGACTATTGGAGTGAGCGGTGAGCCTGCTGGATTATGAACAGCGCTTTTCGGCGCTGCGGGTGAACAGTGCCGGAGGCAACCGGAGTCCGCATAAGGTGGCGTTATTGCGGGCCGTCATGGACCTGGTTGAGTCGGGCCAGATTCAGGAGAATGCATTCTACTTTGATGATCGGCTCAGGGCCCGATTCACAGACCATTTTCAGGAACTCGCCGGTCCTTCCGACCGCGACAATCCCCATTTGCCGTTTTTCCATCTTCGCAGTGAAGGCTTCTGGCACCACAAAGAGCGCCCCGGCCAACGCGAACGATACGCTGACCAGAATACCGTCACCTCGCCGGGTGCCCTGAACGCGTTGGTCGATTATGCGTTTCTGGACGATGAGCTGTTTGAGCTTCTGGGGAACCGGATCGCCCGAGAGCTTCTGAAGTCGGCGATGGAAAAGAATCTGGACGAGACGGCCATTCGTGAGCTGATTCAGCCGGGGCGTGGTGGCTGGGACTGGCTCGAATGCGAGTTTCTTGTGGCCGACTATATGGCGATGATGGAAAAGCACCTGGCTGGCGTGAAATACAGCAAGGCCGATCACCGGCGTGCGTTGCAGGCATACCTGAACAACCGATCCCGCCCTTCCATTGAGTTCAAGCACCGAAACATCAGTGCCGTGCTGCTGGAGCAGGGACTGCCATATCTTCCGGGCTACCGGCCCGCTCACAATTATCAGCAGCAGCTTGGACAGGTTGTATTGTCCTATCTGGCTGGCCATCAGAGCCTGCTGGATGACCTGACGCAGTTAGCGGGCGGTTCGGTAACCGAGCCCGAGCCCAGCCCGATGGATTGGAGTAAGGTCTACGACCCCAACCCACCGGACCGCATTCCCTATGTCGCCGAAAGTCGTCCGTCCTACATCGCCAGACGGATTGATTTCAGTGAACGGGAAAGGCGGAATCGCTCGCTGGGGCAATCGGCGGAATCCTTTGTGGTGCAGTTGGAGCGCCAGCGCCTGACAGAGGAAGGCCGTCCGGACCTGGCTGCCGAGGTGGAATGGTCCAGCCTTAAGCGGGGCGATGGCTTAGGCTTCGACATCCGCTCTTTTGATGCCCGTCGCGATGAGGAGCGTTTTCTGGAGGTGAAAGCCACGCACTCGGGCAAGTACCAACCGTTCTTCATCAGCGAGAACGAGCGGGCCTTCTCCAACGATTACTCGGATGCCTACCGGCTCTACCGGGTTTACGAATTCAGCATGTCGCCAAGGCTTTTTGTGTTGCCCGGGGCAGTGGAGCAGTATGTCCATCTGATTCCACGGAGCTATCAGGCGCGTTTTTGAGACTGGGCTTTGGGCGGCTCATGCGATACAGACAATGCGGTGGGGGCATATCCTTCAAGCGCCAGTTTGAGTGTTTGTGTCCGCTCGATCGGCTGTGCGAAGAGCGAATCCTGCCGTTCCCGAAATGGCGCATAAACGCCGGTTTTGGTACATTATTTAGACAGTCCCAAAAGGCAGCAGACCATGGCTTCATCCTCGCTGGAAGCAAAAAGAGCCTATTTTGCCAAAACCCGGCGCGCCAACTACGCAGCCAGTTTGCGGTTGGAGGGTTTTGATGTGAAGAGCGGTGACGTCAAGTACGCCTCACGTCGTGCAGCCGTCCGTGCCCATCGCAAACGAGCCACAGCCAACGCCTGAAATGGATAAATATGGGGTTGAGCAGGACGCTTATTGTTACCCCAATAGCGATGTCCTTAAGAACCGACTGAGCATTAAGGATGCCGCTGAACTGACTGATGCGGAGCGGGACATTACCGCGGCTGCCGCCGAAGAAATCGAGTTCGAACCCCCTCCTTATAGTCTTGCCACGCTCCGGCGAGTTCACCGTCTTCTGTTCCGAGATATTTACGACTGGGCAGGGGAATGTCGCTCGGTTGATATTGCCAAAGGCGAGACGCGCTTTTGCACGGCCCAGCGCATTGAGCCGGAAGCAAAGAAGCTATTTGATCAGCTTGCCGGCAGGAATTGGCTGGAGGGTTTGTCCCGATATGCCCTCGTTAGGGAATTGGCCGAGTTCTACGGAGAGCTGAACATGGTTCATCCTTTCCGCGAAGGAAACGGTCGGGCGCAACGGCTGCTATTTGAGTTCCTGATCGTGAATGCGGGCTATGAAATTCGTTGGGAGCCCGTCACAGAGAAGGAATGGCAAGAGGCTAATATCCAATCCGCTTTACGCTGCGATTCGTCTGGGCTTGAAGCGATCTTTGAGAAATGTATTGGCCGTCGCATCCCGGACTAATGCCCATCACCCCCGATTCAACAACCACGCCCGATACCGCCTCGGCGTCATCTCAAACCATTGCCGGCAGGCCCGGTTAAAGGCGGACTGTTCGGAGTAGCCCAGCAGGCCGGCGATCTGGCTGAGTTTGAGTTTGGGCTCCAGCAGGTACTGGTGGGCGAGGTGGCGCCGTTCGTCGTTGAGCAGTTGTTCGTAGCGGGTGCCTTCGCGGTCGAGGTGTCTCTGCAGGGTGCGTTTGTGCATGGCCAGGTGGGCGGCAATGGCCTCGCTGCTGCAGCGGCCCGTGGGGAGGAGTGTGCGGATGAGGCCGATGACGTCTTCGGAGACGGTGGCGGCGTTGGGTGCCTGCTGGGATTCCAGGTAGCGGTCCGCCAGTTGCCAGGTCTGGTGGTCGACGCTGGCCAAGGGGATCGTGAACGCGGAGACGGGCAGGCGAAAGCCGCACCAGGGTTCGCGGAAGTGAACCGGGCTGTTGAACACGGCGTGATAAACCGACTCGTCTCCGGCACGTTCGTGCATCAGGTGCACGCTCAGCGGCGCCACGGCATCCCCGCAGAGCAGCTTGAGCACCTGCATGGCGTTGGACATGCCCAGCTCGTAGGCCTGCACCCGGTAACCGGCGCCCTCATCATCCACGTGGTAATGGAGCTGGACGATGTCGGCGGTTTCGGTACGGGCGGTCAGTTTCAGGGCGGGGCAGTGCAGGTGCAGGTAGCGAGCGATGCTCTGAATGGCGTCGCCGACGGTGGCCGAGCTGCGGGCGATTACGGAAATCGGTCCGAGGATGTCCATGCCCTGGTACTCGGCGAGCTTGAGACCGAATTCGGGGTAGTCGAGCTTCCGGGCGGTGTCTTCGAACAGCGCGGACACATTCCGGTAGATCAGAAACGAGCGGTCATCGCGCTGCTCTTCCGGCGGTATGTGGTAGCGCGCCAGCAATGGCAGTGGATCGCCGCCGCGGATGCGGACGAGTTCGTCAAACCCCCACAGGTTGGTGGCCCGGATCAGGCTGCTCATGCGCGCTCCCGGTTTCCTGAGACTCGCGCTGAAGAACGCGTGTCGGTGTCTCGATATGTCAAAAAACTGTCCGGTTTTGTCAATATTGTCAAGCGTGGCCTCTGGAATAGTGGCAGGTGCTGGTCATTACAAGAGACAACAGGGAGACCACCATGACTGCGCCGCACTACGACACCGTCATCATTGGCGCCGGCCTGTCCGGCATCGGGACCGCCTGCCACATTGCCGGTGAGTTCCCGCGCCGGAGCCTGGCGATCCTGGAGCGCCGGGAGAAAATGGGCGGCACCTGGGATCTGTTCCGGTATCCGGGGATTCGTTCGGATTCGGACATGGCCAGCTTCGGGTTCGACTTCAAACCCTGGTACTCCAATCAGGTGCTGGCCAAGGGCACGGATATCCGCCACTACGTTGCCGAAACCGCCCGCGAGTTCCATCTGGCGGACAAGGTACAATTCGGAATGAACATCGTCAGTGCGGACTGGTCCAGCGCGGACCAGCGGTGGACCATTACGGCGCGGCATGAGCCGACCGGCGAGGAGCGCACCATCACCTGTCACTTCATGGTGAACTGTGCCGGTTATTACAACTTCGACCACGGCTATCGCCCGCACTTCGAGGGGGAGGAGTCGTTCGAGGGCCGGATTATCCACCCGCAACAGTGGCCGGAGGACTTCGACTACACGGGCAAGAAGGTGGTGGTGATCGGCAGCGGCGCGACCGCGATTACCGTGGTGCCGGCGATGGCGGACAAAGCGGCGAAGGTCACCATGCTGCAACGCTCGCCCAGTTACATCATGTCGGTGCCGGACACGGACAAGGTCTCCATGCTGCTCAACAAGGTCCTGCCCAAGCGGTGGGTGTTCCAGATGGCGCGACAGCGCAACATTCTGCTTCAGCGGGGCATCTATCTGGCGTCCATGCGCTGGCCGAATGCGATGCGCAAATTCTTCCTCTCGCATATGCGCAAGAAGGTCGGCCCGAACGTCGATATGCGCCACTTCACGCCGGACTACAACCCCTGGGAGCAGCGCCTGTGTGCGGCACCGGACGGCGACTTTTTCAACAGCCTGCGCTCTGGCAAAGCGGACATCGTGACTGACCACATCGATCACTTCTCGAAAAACGGCATCGTGCTCCAATCCGGCGAGACGCTGGAGGCGGACGTGATCGTCACTGCCACCGGGCTGGACGTCCAGCTGATGGGTGGCATGGACATCCAGCTTGATGGCGAGTCGGTGTCATTGCCCTCGAAGATGGTCTACAAGGGCATCATGATGCAGGACATTCCCAACTACGGCTGGATCTTCGGCTACACCAACGCGCCCTGGACCCTGAAATGCGATATCGGCGGTCAGTATCTGTGCCGACTGTTCAAGCGCATGGAAGAGACCGGAGCCACCGTCGCGCGACCGGTTGACCGGGATGGGAAAAATGCCGGCGTGGGGATGCTCGACGGTTTTGCGCCGGGCTACATCAGCCGCGCGCAACACCTGATGCCCCGTCAGGGGGAAGGGCCCTGGGAAGTGACGATGCACTACGGTCGCGACAAGAAGATGCTGACCGAGGACCCGGTGGACGACGGCGTCCTGTCATTCGAAACGCCAGAGGATGCCCGGCGCGCACCCGGCGCATCGGACAAAGCCGCTTGACTGAGGAACAGGGACACAACGATGACCGCAGAAGAGACGAACAAGCCGCCGGTGATGCTCGTCCACGGCATGTGGAGCACGCCTGAGGCGCTGGATGAACTCCGCGAGGCGTTTGAGCAGGCAGGCTATTCGGTGGAGGCGCCCTGCCTGCCGCTGCACATGGCGAAAGCGGACTACGACGACCACGCACGGGCCACGCTCGCCCAGACGCGGCTACAGGACTATGTGGCGTTTCTGGTGGACCGGGTGAAGCAGCTGGACGCCCCACCCATTCTCGTGGGCCACTCCATGGGTGGCCTGCTTGCTCAGCTCGTCGCGGCCCGGGTGCCGTGCGAGAGGCTGGTGCTGCTGTCCTCCGCCGCGCCGGGTGGCATCAACAGCTGGTCCTGGTCGATGGTGCGTACCTTTGGCCGGAATCTGCTGCTGTTCCCGCTTTGGAAGCATGTCATGACGCTGCGTGCTGACAGCATCCGCTACGGCATCGCCAACCAGCAAAACGCGGACACCCAGCAGTGGATACTCGACCACGCCACCTACGAATCCGGCATGGCGGCGTTCCAGATCGGCATCGCCGGCTTCCTGCCCAATGCGTTTTCCCGGGTCGATCCGCAGTCGATCCAGTGCCCGATTCTGGTCCTTGGTGGCACCGAAGACCGCATAACGCCCATTGGTATTCAGCGGCAGATCGCTCGCAAGTATGGGGCGCAGGCCCGCCTGGTAGAGATCCCTGGGGCGTGCCACTGGACCGTGGGCGGGCGTTATTTTGATCAGGTTCAGCGGGAACTGTTTGGCTGGCTCGACGAGCGAGCGGGGGAGGCTGTTTCGGAGCCGGCGGTGGCGTAATCGCCACGCCGGATGCCTCTGAGATTGTCAGGATGATTCGGTCGCTCTGCGACCTCACCTAACCCCTCCGGGGCCGTCGTCGCGCGGCTCCGACGTTCTCTCCGTTCGCTTCGCGAACTCCGAGTCGAACGCAGGTTCTCATCGGCGAACAAGCAGGGCGGAACTGGGCAGGCGGTAGGGTACTTGGGAGTGTTGTATCCAAGTATGGAGTTACTGAAAGGTCAGGATGGACTCACAACGCTTTGGGCGCGTTGTTCGGGGCTTCGCCCCGTCGTCGCTACGCTCCGACGCCCAAATTGCTGGCGCAATTTGTCGAACGCAGTGGCTGGCCTCCCCGCCCGTCAGGATGATTCGGTCGCTCCGCGACCTCACCCCTCCGGGGCCGTCGTCGCGCGGCTCCGACGTTCTCTCCGTTCGCTTCGCGAACTCCGAGTCGAACGCAGGTTCTCATCGGCCAACGAGCAGACCAGAGTTCCATAAAAAAACCCCGCGCATTGGCGGGGTTTTTTATGGAATATGGCCCGCCCGTCAGGATTCGAACCTGAGACCTTCGCCTCCGGAGTGCAACTTCGTCCTTTGATGCAATGCGGTCTCGCATGCTCTTTTTCGAATGATAGCAGCTAGTTACGCCCACGAAAGAAATTCCTAGAAACCCACGAATAATCCCGTACCTAGCCGATTAGAGCCAATTCTGGGCACAAGGATTGTCGGGTATACGGTGTCCAGATGCGGTCATTTTGACCATTGCCCCACCTACCATCAGATCTGTTTTTCAGGGGACAGGCTATATTTGAATGACCACTAATAAGTGTCCGGTTTGGGGTGTCTGCTTTCGGACAACTGACCAGTCGATTGTTTCGGTGCTACCTTTCGCTGGCCGCTGAAAAAGAAGTCCTGAGTACTTGTTGCGTGCACTGGCTGCCAAGCTTGTGAGCTTCCCCTACATCGGGAAATCCGGTTGGTCCGGTTCCCCTGAGCCATCGATTCTGGATTGGGCTTGTCGAATGGCGTCACTGACGGTATTCACCGAATAGGTCCAGAAGCCACTTTGGTGAACCGTTCTTTCGAGGGCATCCGGCGCGATGAATCTCTGCATTTCAAAGGCGAAGTCCTTTTTGATCTGCGGATCGTCGCTGAGTTGCCGGAGGCGTGACTCTGAGTTCGTCAGAAATTCGGAAGGTGATTCCCCGTGGTCGGTTAGTATGTTGTCGAGCAGATCATAGGCAGGGCGAACGCCCCGCTGTGTCAGCCAGGCGATGTCCCACAGGTCTCGATGCTTTAGACGGCCTGGTCGCATGCCGAATGCTATCAGCTTGTCGGCAAAAATCTCCTCCTGCGATTGCACATTGATGATCATGTTGTCGGTGCCCAGGTTAATCCTGTAGTGATTCTGCAGTGTCCGGGGTTCGACCTGATAACTCGGTACGGCGCAGATATCGAGATGAATGCGTTGTGCCGGCATATCCGGTCGTTCGGGCTGGGTGTTGATGCGCAGCTTCCAGGTGTCCACATTGCCCTGTCGTTCGGCTTTGGGGTCTGTCACCGAAATGGGGGTCTGATACTTTTCCCGGAGCCGGGATTCGAGAACATTCTTGAGGGCATCGAGATCGGACTTCTCAAAATTCGCACCGCCCGTGAAGTCCAGATCTTCACTCAGTCGGGTCGAGCCGTAGCACGCGCGCAGGCAGGTGCCATCAATGAACGTCAGGTGTTGCAGCAAATCTGCCTGATTCAGTTCCCGGATGATGTCGTGGTGGAAAATTTCCTTCTCGACGACCGGGCGCAGGGCGGCCAGCCCCCGCTGGTTTTTCAGGGCTTGGTTCACCAGTGCATCAAAGGTGCTCATCGGTCGCATCCTCCCGTTGAATCAAATCGGCTATCCCTCTCCGCCTGAAACGGGCCATGTCCGCAATGGCGAGCTCAACATCAGCCCGAAAGAGGTCTCGCTGCGCGTCATAAGTTAGATGGTCCATGATGCACGCCATCGGGCGCTCGGTGTGGACGAAATCGATGGACCCGAAGCGTCCACAATCCACGACTGCCGAGCGGCCCGTGCTAATGAGGGTGACCCAGCCCATGGGGATCTGCGAAATGACCCCGGAGTCGCTCAGTACGGTTTCGAGGCTGATGTAGTTGAAGTGTCGGGCCCGAAGCAGCGCCGCCGCATGAAACAGGACTAGACCGCTGGTGTCGGGAGAGCCGGAATACTGATAGATCCCCCTGACAGATGCGCTCCAGCAACCCCCGGCGCTCCGCCCGGTGGATGAGCGCACGATAGGCACCGTTGCTCATCTGCGGGAATAGTGAGCGAAAATCTCCGGCTCGGAATAACCCAGACCGTTGCTGGCCATGATGCTCCCTGAGCCACTGTTCCAGACGTTGAAGCGGTTGCATGGCTCTCTCCGCGAAAAGTTACACCAAAAGTAACAAAACGCGGAGCTCGATGGTGGTGCGTTGATCTTCTGTCATGCAGGGCTGGTAATTTCGGGGGGGGGCCAATCACCTGTTGCTGTATCAGTAGAACACTCATGATCTTTAGTATCGTTTAGTAACGCCAGATACTAATTAGCGATCGAGGATGCGAATACGAAAACATGGCAATTGACTGGCATTACCCCCGCACTGATCTCACTGAACGCTTAATGAGTGCCTTTGATCAGAGAGTGGTGGAAGCTTTAACTCTGTTCGCGCCAAGAGGTATGGGGAAAACCGAGTTCGTTCGATATGACCTTATTCCTGAAGCTGGCAAGCGGGGTTATGTGCCGGTTTATGTCAATTTCAGGGATAAACGGGATGATCCCGCTTCTGTGCTGTTGGCGGCGCTTCGGACCGCTCTATCAGACAGGAACTGGTGGCGCAGACGGCAACGCGTTGTTAAAGCTGCTTCGTTGGACGAAGTGGAGTCGGCGGTTCTGGCCACAGAATCACCGGCTATCGCTCCTGACTCGACAATGCTGGTCGAACTGAGAGCTCACTTTCTCGAGCTGATCCAGAATAATGATCGAATCCTGTTGTGCATTGATGAGGTTCAGCATCTTGCAAGCAGCAGGGCGTTTGAGAATTTGGTCTTCTTCCTGAGGACCATTCTCGATGAAAACCGTGACAAGGTACGTACCATTTACGCGGGGGCGAGCCGTGATGGTTTACGGAACCTGTTTTGCCGGCGCAAGGCGGCCCTGTTCCAAAGCTCGTCCCAGATTGAACTGCCGACGCTGGGATCTGGCTTCATTGAGCACATGCGATCGAGTTTTCAGCAGGCCTCCGGGCGCGACTTCAGTCATAGGGAAGGAAACAAAGCTTTTGATTTACTCAACCGTGTTCCGAAGGAGCTGCGCTTGGTCATCGAAAAAATGATCCTGTCGGGTGCGGATGACATCGTGAATGAAGCTGCCGTTCTCTCTGAAGGCCAATTGGAGCGTGGAGATTACGAGAAAGTTTGGAAGCGCCTTAAGGGTTTGGATTAAGCATTGCTGGTCTGGATCGCTTGGGGGCATGCCGGCCTGAATGAGGATGCTTGCAGGAGTTATTTGGCTGATCGTCTTGGGTTGGAAACGGTTGAGGTTCACACGATCCGGAACGTTTTGAACCGGTTGTGCGTCGAGCACCTCTCAGTAATAGCCCATGGCACCTACGAGTTCGAGGACCCAAAATTCCGGGATTGGATCATCCAGACTCCGGAGGGGCCGAACTTTGTCGATCCGAACTGGAAATTCGGAACAGCGAACGCATATCGGGAACGTTGAGGCTGCTAAGGCTCCAATGGAGTGGTTGCAGGCTGATCCCGCTCTACTTTTCTGTCCGTTTGTGCGCACAACGAGGTTAACGTAGAGCTGCAAAGACGGAAACAGATCGAACGTGTCTCTTGATGGTTTATTGCAGCCCGCACAATGGCGAAGCCGTAAAGACTGGAGTGAAGTTGTGGTGTGGCGTCATCTCGCCCATAGCGGGTGAATCGTAGTGATCCAGATTTTATCTGAATCACTACGATGACATCTGTTTTGCCGTTACATCACGCTGCTGTCGTGTCTCGATGTTGACATGTGGTGCTCGAACACTTTGTCCTCATCATCGAAGTGAATCGTCAGCGTTTTGGTTTCGCCTTCGGAGCCGCCAAGGAAGATGCCGATAAATGGGATGTAGCTTTCCGCTTTGACCTGGCTCTCGCTGTACAAGTACGTGTACTGCTCTAATAATTCGCCGTCGACCGAATGGACTCCCGTTCCTTGCGGTGTTCCGAACCACTGCTCGATCTGCGCTTGGGTCGTTTCACCGGTTTCGATTTGGTCGACCTTTGAAGAATCAAATTCTTGGCCGGACTGGAATGTCGCACAGCCGGTGAGAAACGTTGCGAGCGCGAGAGCGGTCAGTGTTGTAATCGGTTTCATTAGAAGATGCCTCCCTGAGAATTTGAAGTAACCGAGTGACTAAAATAATAGGCAGCAAATAGGTTGCAAGCGCTGCTCTGTAAGAGCTTGTAAATGGTGAGCCGCGAGATCCTTGTGTGTTAGTCAAGATCAGAAATCCTGAACTTCGAGCACCTATGTGCTAGGAAAAGCAAGCAGGCTGGCGCAACAGCAGGAGCAAATGCTCCATGGCAGGGGCTCAGCCGATTGGACAAGTCAGCTCTACCCCTTCCATGTCCAGCGGGATGAGCGCGTCAGAGTCGCAACCGGTGCCATCGGTCTCGGTGCACTTCTGGATGCCGTATTCCTTGGCTGGGTTCCAGTTTCTAATCGGCACGCGCGTCTGCTGAGATGCCTTAACAACCTTGGTCGCGGCACTGGATAGAGACATGCTTTCATCCGTCTCAAAGATCACCGCGTAGTCGCCATTGAGGTCTGCGTTGATCTTGACCTCCCGCATGGTGGTGTATTCATTCCCTTCGGGATCGAGGAAACCAAGCATTTTCTTGGCACCACAGTTGCCTTGGAGTGGATGGCGCAGCTCAAAGTCGGGCGGATCCAGAAGATCAACCGCCTCTTTCTGAAGCTTCGCAGCATCCAGAATGCCGGCGCCCAGCTCCGGGTCAAACGTATCCGGCACGTTAACCGCCGAAACCGCCAGCGACTTGAGCTCTGAGCTGGTCAGTGCAGGAATGTCCTGCCACAGATTTCCGATGATTGCCGCACTCAGTGGTGACGAGAAGGATGTGCCGTCGATATAGGTCGAACCCCGCTCGGAAAAGACCGGGACATTCACGCCCGCAGCACTAAAGGCCAGCTCCGGACCACGGGTTGTGAAATTCGCGGGAGAGCCATCTTCGATGGTTGCTCCGACCGCCAGAACGCCATTGCAGTTTGCCAACGCTGTGTCGCTCGCAGGCACGCCACTGTTATTACCAGAACCGACGGTGATCACCACGCCTTTGGCATTGGCATCATTGATTGCATCCTGCAGACCTGACGGGCACTCAGACACAAAAGGCGCTGAGATTGAGATATTGATCAGATCCGGAATTTCAGGAATCGGCGGAATCGCATCACCTGTATCCGGATGCGTGAGGTTCTGGCCAATGGCCCAGCGGATGCTTTGCTCGACTTCGAAGGTCGTTCCAGAGCCGATACAATCAAGTGCCCGGACGCCGTAAAACCGAGCGTCAGCGAGCACACCGGTATTGCCCGCACCATCATTCTGAGCACCACCCAGGACAGACGCGACTTGCTGGCCATGCTGCGCATCGCAGCCATCCGATTCGGAGGTAATGAACTCCGGGCCGATCGGCAGCCCCCCAGTGTCATTGCTGTCATCCAGGAAGTTATAGCCACCCTTCCAATCGAAGCTGTCGATATCGTGGAATCCGCTGTCGATGACAGCGATCACCATTGGGTCATAAGGCTGAGCATTTGCCACGGCTTTCGCCACCGATGATGCGCCCTTGTGATTGGCGTCGAACGAGGCCCAGAAATACTGGTCGTCATAGAGCGGGTCGTTGTAGTCGCCCTCTAGGTCGCTTGCGGTTGTCTGGGTGGACATTGGTTCAAAGCGCGGTTGAGGGTCTGGGAAAGACATTTCCCGGGTCCGCTCTGCGTTCTCTACGTCTTCGCGGCGCTCAAGCAACTTGATCGCAGCATCAACCCCTTCTGCATCCACAGATACGATCTCGGAGCTTCCCCAAAATTGAACCGTGGTCGCATAATCAACTTGATCGCCCACGCTTTCAGCCCCTGGTGCCAAGGTCAGCCTGAGCTTTACCGACTCATCGGCCAGAGTGTTTGTCGCCATTGTTGCGATCAGTGCTGCTGCCATTAACTGTTTCATTTCGCCTCTCCTACATAGCACTGTGCTTCGCTGCGCATACCCGCGAGCATTTCAAACTGTTCCTGTCCCTGATCAAACACCCAGCCATTGTTTGTCTGTTTGCCTAGCGAGGGATTTCCCACGAAACGGGACAGGCTCTCACTTGGTTCGTGATAGCTGACATCACCCATGGATTGCTGTGGTGTCTGGCCAATAACCGAGTTGGCAGCCTGAAATTCGGTGTCTGCATAACGGTCATGGTTTGCTAGTGCCGTTCTTGCGGTTTCAAGCGCGTGTTCAACGTTTGAATCGGGAACTCCTGCGTTCTGATAGTCAGCCAGCGTATTCGCCAGCGTTGTTAAGGCGCTGTCCAGTGTCGAGTAGCTGGGCTGCTGGCTGATGTCCCACGAATCGCGTAACTGTTGGTACTCGCTGGCAGTGATAGTGGCGTCCATGTACGCTTTTGCCGTGGTGAAGTCGTAGTAGGCTTTGCCCTCAGCGAGCGTCAGGAGTCGATCACGCTTGTTCGTGAACGTCTCGGCTTCCGTGATCATCGCTTGCGCCGAGGTGTTGTTGATCGCCACTTCAAATCTTGCCAGCGCCTGTCCCTGACTGTTGTGAATGGTCACAGTGGCACTCGACGGTCGGTCCACTGCTCTGGCACGCAGGTTCACAGTTGAGTCCGCCAGTGATGCATCGAGGTTGTTGCCAGAGGCGGCCACATCTGCGGCTTGACCGGAGGCTTTCATCCGGTTGAGGGAATAACTTGCTGAAGCGGTTTCGTCGAGTTGCATGGGCACGAGGGTTTGTACGGTGTGGTTCGATTCGCCGCCAATGCTATTGCTTGATCCGTCACCACTATCGTCACCGCCACAGGCGCTAAGCGTGATGCTGGCTAACGCGGTTAGGATGGATGCTAAATTTGAGCGTCCGAAATAGCGTTCCATGTATATCTCCCACTGGATTCAAGAGTTTCTAATCGGCCTGAAAACTGTCTGGGCTAGGTCCGGAGAGTGCTCGGCCCTGAGCAAAAAGATTGGTTTTGGTTAAGCTATGGCGGAGGTCTAACGCACTGCTGTCACAATGGCCCCAAAATTAAATCAGGTTAACTTGATTGAAAAGTCTATTTTTCAAAATGTTACACGGATCCAGCGAATCGAATGACTCGAGTGCCTGGGTAGGGGATGTCAGCCTCATTTTCTTGAACAGTAACGGAGGTTGGGCAGCGTTACGTGGGATGAAGGAGGTGGAATGAAAACTAAAAGACCTACGGAAACTGAGCTACTGAAAGGTCTCGACGCCGAAGGGACCCATTCCGACGAACTGGCTGATATGCTCCCAGAGGAGCTCGACCTCCAATTCCCGTCGTCAGATTCGGCCAAGGAAAAGAATAGGCTATCGCGGAGCCATACCTGGGACGAGTATTTTGACGAGGAGCCGGGTTGCACCGATGATTTCATGGGGCAACGAGATCAGCCAAAGCCCCGAAAATGACAATCTGAACCGTAGTGACCTGTCCCCAAAATCGCCGCGAAGCTAAGCGATAGGAAACTAGATTCAAGTTGGGGGCAGTTCAGGTCTACCTGCTGGAATAGCCGGTAGTTTACGATAGGAGCGGTCGGCTAAACTATTAGTGTCTCAGGCTTCGCTGTTTGCTGGTGAGCCCACAGGGCGGGTATGCCAAGTTCATTTTCTCGAACAGGAACTGGGCAGCTTGAAGGAGGTGGAATGAAAACAAAAAGACCAACGGAAACTGAACTGCTCAACGGCCTCGACGCCACAGGGGCCCATTCCGACGAATTGGCTGATTTGCTCCCAGAGGAGCTCGACCTCCAATTCCCATCGTCAGATTCGGTCAAAAACAATAAGCTTTCGCAGAGCCATACTTGGGACGAGTATTTTGACGAGGAGCCGGGTTGCACCGATGATTTCATGGGGCAACGAGATCAGCCAAAGCCCCGAAAATGACAATCTGAACGGTCGCGCCACAATAATAGCTATCTTCGGGGCTCAGGACCCTCTTTGGAAACCAATCTATTAAGGCCTCACATGAGGCTGACCGGCCCACCGCAGTTGTTGATCTCTCCATAGAGGCTAACCACACGACTGGCCGAGCCATCCCCGCATTGCTGACCGTCCCTCGGGCGAGAGGAAACCTGAGCAAAGCTCAACCCAGTCGGCTGTTTGGCGAACGTCTACAACATCATCAATATCGCTGAGCTGTATGTTCGGGACTTGCGTTCGTTTGATTTCCAAAAAGTGATGTAGGTAATCAAACAGGGCACGTTCATGGTTGGCTACCCAAACGGTTGGTACGTCGATGCCAGCAAACCTAAGCATGTGAGAGCCATCAAAAATCCCCAGGGCCCCAAGTAGATGGTTTGTAGAGGACAGATCACGTCCGGCAATTTGCCAATCGTTCAGATTACTCAAGGATGATGAATACCAAAGCGCCGGGTGCCCGTTTTTTCCGGTCAGACAGAGCGCTGACGCTCCGGTTAGATAATGCTCCGGGGGTGAGAAGGTCGCTTCGGTATGCGAGGGAAAGATATCCAGAAGCCAATTGGCTTCCAAGGCCTTGGCCGCTTTCAGATACCGACCCAGGCTGACACCGTCATCGCCGGATTCAATCCGCGCCAAAGTGCGCATAGGGATCCCGGATTCATTCGAAAAGGCTTGCCGGCTCGGATATGTGGCCTGACGTAAGGCCTTCAATCGGTGACCGAGAATCGCTGCGTTGATTGCTTGACGTGCCATAAAGCTGAGCCTCTTCAGTCTAACCATGCGCCGGCCCGAAAATATGCCAAATATGGCACGGTCGGGTCAGTATCTATCAGCAACAATGCTCTGAAAAGATTAGGGTAGGCCAGAGTTGTCGAGACAAAGGGGAGGTTTCGGGGGCACAGCAGCGACCGATGGTAATTAGCAGCTTTTAGCACAGCCTCTGCTAATTCGGAAAAGATTAATAAAATCAGTGAGGTGGATGGCTAGGGTTGTCGTTATCGTTGGTGACTGTTGAAAAGGGGTGCAGCCAAAAGTCACGTGAAAAGAAATGGGTCCATGCCCGTTTTTAGCAGGTCTTAGCACGAGATCTGCTAATTCCGAGAACTATTGAATAAACAGGAGCTTAATGTCGGCGGGCGGTCTTTTGAGCGCCTCAGGAGGATTGGCTGTCGTCGTCACTGGGCCAAACGGGGTCCGTTGGACGGTCGAATTTCTTTACGGAGCCTCGCAGTCGTTCGAGAGGGTGATCCCCTTCGACGGATTCGCCCTTTTTGTCGTGACTTGCCAAATGGTTCGTCGATGTCCGGTTTATCGAATGGCTTTGGCTCGTCATCGAAGCCGTGTCGTTCCTTGAGCGACGACAGCGATACACATCGATGCTAAGCCCGAGTACGACGCCCGAGGCCAATATGGCAATGGTGGTCAGGATAAACTCCATTTGCACATCATCCTCCGTCGAACTCTGCTTCAGTTTGGCCTGTTCCCGTTTTATCGGCAAACTGGCCGAAGGCTCCTTCGACCACTTGCGGCAGAGGTCGTAAGAGCAGTAGTGAGCTACTCTTCGGAGTATACATAGCAAGAGTAGGCCCCGAGATGATGAGCGAAGCATCCAGCCCATCGCGCGATGAGATTATTAGGCTGGCGATTGACGTTTATGGCGCCACCGATAGAGCGGACCAGTGGTTGGGGACGCGACTGGTGGCTTTAAATAACAAGACGCCAATCGAAATGATGGCGTCCGCTTCGGGGCGAGAACGGGTGCGTGAGGTGCTCGTTAAGATTCGCCATGGCGATTTCAGCTGATGAAACGATGTAGAGAGCTCCGATGCCCACTTATCAGATCCATTTGGACGAACGACAGACGTTGCCCGAGCGGTTGAAGAAAAAAGCGGCAGAGCTGGGGCTTACGCCTGAACAACTGATTCGGCGATTTATCGTTTCGGGTATGGCGGATGATGGCTCCGACTCGGAGCCAGCGATACCGGGCGAGATGTTGGAAGATGCCCTGATAAAAAATGACGTCTACAAATAACTCGTCTCACTCCTCGGATGACCTTCTTCCACACCACCGGTTTGCCCACGATTCGAGCTGGTCAGCATAACGGTACGCGACCGCACTGATCGTCAGGACTGAAACCAGAAACAACGCCATTCCCAAAAAGCTTGCCAATAGGTTCATACCTGCGTCCCTACGTTCGGCTGCACGATAAGAAAAGTGTTTCTGATCCTAGCCGAACGAGCAAGCGTGACCTGCTCCTCTCCTACGCGGATGCCTCCTTCAAAAAACGCATTCTTGCCAAAAAAAGACAGTTTCCCGACCCAAAAATATTCCCTGCTTTTTCAGAATGATTTCTGGGATGTCCGGAAAAGGAATTACTTGCTGTGGCTGGTTTATTCCTATCAGGACTTTCAGTGAGCGATATAAGACCTAAAAAATCTAATTCGGGGTGTACAGAGGCGTTCACTCGGTTGTGTCGCTGGCAGCATTTGAGGCAAAGGTCATTTTGGAGTAGTTCGAATCATGGATTTATCGCAGTTGATTAGTTTTGAAGGGGGGCGGTTCCTCCACGTCAGGCTGGACCAGATCGAGCCTGTTCAGGGTTTACCGCCGTCAACAATTGAGGCCCTGACGGCTCCCGTTCCTGCCCTGAAGAGTGATGGTGTGCTCACGTCCGACGCTATTCGTGTGGGCACCATTCTGCATCCGCCATTGTTGTGGCAGCCGAAACTGCACGAAAAACGTTTCCTGGTTATTGCGAACCTGAGAACGGTGGAAATAGCGCGCCAATTGCCAGCGGCTAGTCGAATCCCAGCACTCGTTCTATCAGAGCGATTAAATCAGACGTCGAGGGAACAACTCCTTAGGATCTCCACGTTTATCTCGACTGTCTGGTGGGGGCTGGATCTGTCTGCAGCGAATGATTCCGTCCTACAACAGGTCCAACAGCTCTCGACAGAACAGCTCAATGCCATTGCTCCCGAGCTCACCAGTCGCTCAGGACGGGAGCGCGCTCTCGGTCTCAATCGGCGGCGGCGTCCAGCAGATCGGCGGTTTGCCCGCTCACCAACGTCCCAGCAATCGTTGGGGCTGTTCGCGGGAGGTGGCGATGTTTGAGGGGATTGAGGAGCTGCCGATCTCAGAGCAGCTGTCACGACTGGTTATGCCGAGGGGCGATTGGTTTGATGCCGGAGCGATTCAGAAATTTCTGATTCAGGTTATTCCAGAGTTCGAACGCCAGGGCCATCGGTTGCCCAACGCAGACCATCTCCTGAGTATTTGCCGCGAAAACCAGCTAATCCATTATGTGACTATCAATCAGCCGCCTTCCGGTATCAGAGGGCTGATAACGGAATCCCCTCAGCACGCTGGGATTGTGGAGTTGGGGCGGCGAGAGGTTTTAGAAAACCAACGCCTCGCTTTAGCAGCGGTGGTGATGCTGTGTGCCGATGATTGGCGTGAACAGTTGCGTCAACAAGAGAACCCCTTCGAGAAAACGACGGTGCTCGAGAGCCGCCTAAAGGAGGTCTGGCGCATGTTGCGACTGGCGTCGACCCGAGCACTTCAGCTGATACCGCCAATCTCAATGTCGCTCCATTCTTTCCATGATGCGTTAAATAGCAAATTGGAGATTTTCGATCCCCGAGAGAAAAATGCGTGGGGACGAGATGTTCGAGATCTGCATTCATTGTTGCGATTCGTGAACTACTACCTAGGTGGCGGCAAGGTTTACCGCCGCTCACCTGACAGCACCCCAGGGGAGGTAGGTGGGGTGCTGGAAGTTAGCCCCGTCAAAACAGCGCCCAGTGACGCTGGTTCAGAAATCGAGGGCGAGTCCTCGTCGGATACGACTCTTATCACTTGGGAGCCAATAGCTGAAAGGCGCAAGTCCCGCCACTTTCAGGAGGGCAATTCGCCCGAGGAAATGGAACACGGGCCACGACTGAGTGAGACTCGCCGACCGATCAAGGTTGCTCAGGGCGGCAGTCCCGCCCAAGCCGCGATTCGGCTGAAAAACAGACAGGTTTATCAACGTCGCAATGCTCAGGTTTTGCCGGGGCGGTGGAGCACACTCAATCAGGCGGAGCTGCGGCAGCTGGGGATGGCATTGCGATCACTTGATGCCCAATCCGATAGCCGGCTGGTGACTGCGGTCTGGTTGATGCTGATAACGGGCCGGGAGCTGGAGGAGATATTAGCGACCCGCGTGGTCCGAAAGGCCAAACAGATCCCGGAAGTGCTCAGTTCTGGCACCATCTACCTCATCGCGGAGCGAGCAGAATGGGTTGTTCGGCCTCTGGAGCCCGAAGATCGCCGGAAGATAAAGAGTGAGTGGAGAGGTGTTTTGGAACACCACGAGGACCGCATCCAGTTGCCGGTGCCTCACTCTTTCTGGCAGGAGATTGGCTCCTATGTTGCGGGTAAAGCAAGAGGCGTACAGAAGCGATCAGCCGCTCTGTTCCCAAAAAACGATGCTGACAGAATCGAGCAACGCGTACGCGGGTTTCTCCGCGAGGTGAATCGCAGACACAATGCCCGCCTTACCCTGTCCCGAGTGGCCTATCAACTGACGGAGGAATTACACCGCGTTTCGGGCGATCTCATTGAGGCCAACCTGATCACGGGGCGTCAACCACCCTTCGGGGCGTCGGCGGCTCTGTATTATCACCATCGCTATCGGCAAACACTTGTTGATCACTATCAGACGGTCACGGAGCGGTGGGAAGGGCTGATGTTTGAGGAACGCTGGGAAACCTCCGGGCGCCAACGGATGTTGCTGGATGGCACGGTCGGGTCCGATCTGGTGCTGCGGACTGACGTCGTTCGAAGCGTCTTTCAGGCCCTACGCAAACAGGTTGAATATGATCGCCGACTGCTCGGTAGTGAGGATGGATTGCGTCTATTCCATAACTCGCTGACCGACTACGCATTAATGATGATGTTCTGGCTGACCGGGTATCGGGCTGTTCAGGATCCCCTAGCGCAAACTCACGAGCTCAATGCCCGTCGTCGTTGGCTCATGGTCGCGGACAAAACGGGCGATGGATATAGCCATTCTCGCGTCGTCCCCGTCTGTACCGTTCTGGCAGAGCAACTATTGTCCTACAACGCCCACGCCGATTGGCTGCGCAATCGCCTGAATCTCGTCGGTCGGCAATCCCAGGGCACGGCTTTTTTCTACCTCGATGAACAACTGAACGAGGTCCAGGTCCGGCCCCAGTCAATGCAAAAATTTCTGGAATGGGCCTATGTGCTGCCACTGAACCTGAACCGACACTGGTTGCGGGGAGCACTGCGTGAACAGCAGGTACCGGGGCCTCACGTTGATCGGTTTATGGGGCATTGGGGGATGGGACAGGAGCCCTGGGGCCGACACTCGGGCGTCGATCCCTGGGAGTTCCATCAGACCCTCGAAAGGGCACTCGATGGCCTCGCAGAGATCCTCCAGTTGGAGGTTGTGGAGGGTCTGTTATGAGTGGCTACGACGAGAATGTTTGGACGGGATGGACAGCCCCAATTGAACGGCTTCGGGCTGACATTGCGAAACGTCGCAACCAGTCCCCGTCCGGTCACGATCAGCGAGCGTTGAACCGCCGCACCCATCGCCTCAAATCTCAGGAACAAGCGCTGGAGCGGTTGTGCGAGCACAACCCAGCTCTCTACCGAGGAGAGCTGGACGTCACCCTGAGCCAGCAGGAAACGGACCGGCTCGTAACCAATGTCTGCTCAGGGAGTGCCGGCTACGCTCTGCGTGATGCCCAGCGTTATCTGGTTACCGGGTTAGCGCTCGGGATTGGCGAGTTGGGCTGGGACATCCCCGTTCCCGCGCCAATGGTTCTGCAGTCAACTGAGACCTCCAATGTCACGCCGGAATCGTTTGAACGACTCAAGCAGTATGACGCGCTGGAGGATGCTTTCTGGCGGGATCTGGAAGCGGAGACGGTTGACTCTCCGGCTCCTGACCTAGTCCGGGATGCCGGTCAGCTGCTGTTCTCGATCGTGTTTCACTCAGGCGTGTGTTCCAAATTTTGGTTGGCGTTGGTTCCTAAGGCCATTCGTCAGGGAGCTGGCCTCAGCGATACCGTTGTATGGCTCGATCTGGGAGCGGAAACCGGGCTGGACAATGCCGACTCCGAGGACCGCCGTCGGCGCCAGTTCCTGGCTCCCGTGACGCAATTGCTGCTGCGCCGTTGGTATCGTCGATGGGGAGTTTCGTGGCCTACAGAGGAAAACCAGCCACGCTATCGTCCGGCTAGCCGGCTTCTGGAACAGTTTGCAAAGCACCTTTGCAAGGAGGCTGATCTCTCGAAAAAGGGTACTGAGGATTGTCTGTCACTGTCCGCAGCTAACCTCTCCGTGACGCTTCCGAATGTGCTCTTTCACTACGCTCGGAGCAGGCATTTGGGTACTCCGTTAATAGAGCATAATTGGCTCAGACTACTGACAGACTGTAAGCCCACCAAGGCGATCGCTCCCGTGAGAGTATCCGGCGGTCGTTTCTCGCGGGCCGAGGAAGTGAGAAAGGTCCAGCTGGGTCACCGATATCCTGAGCAGTCGAAACGTTTCGGAGAACTCCGAGAAAGTATTCAGGCTGAAACCGTGCGAGAGGCCAAGAACGGCGTTGAAACCTTTCTGGAAGAAGAAGCGCTTTCACCGATTCTCCAGTTGATGGGGGCTTGGGCGCTGCATTTGCTGCGGTGGGGCGGTGTTGCTAAAGGGAGGTTGCAACCGGCTTCCGTCATCCGCTATCTCAACTGGATTCGGCCGTTACTGAACTACGCGGATGATCTCGCCGACCCCGAGTCACTGGATGAGGACAGTTGGCAGGCGATCTATGACGAGATTGTCGCCAATGGCCAGGGCGTGGCGAAAGACCGGGCAGGGCGGCTGGTGGCCTTTCACCAGTTTCTGGAACAGGTTTATGGAATGCCACCGGTTGATGTGGCCGGCGCGAGTGGGGAGCGTCAGATCGACGCCCGGATTATCACCCCACGCGAGTACCACAGAGCTAGGCGTCATCTACAGTCGAGGGCCGAGACAGACCGCAACGCGGCCAATCAGGAGATCCTGCTGATTCTCGGTTATCGGTGTGGCCTCAGACGTGGCGAGGCGCTCAGTCGCCTGTTTCGGGATTTTCCCGGGATGGACGATCCTGACGTTAACGACGTTGAGCTGTTGGTGCGCCCGAATAAAAACGCTCGTATCAAATCAGAATCGGGCACCCGGCGGTTGCCACTCAACCTGTTGTTGACCGACGAGGAGTTGGCCCGGCTTCGCGCGTTCTATCTGAATCGCCGAGCTCTGGTTCCTGGTGCTGCCGGTTCGCGCCCGTTGTTTGCGGATGCCGTCGGCGGGCACTGGCCAGCGGCCACCACCCACTTGTTCGATCCTCTGACTCGGTTGCTACAGACCATCACCGGTGACGGGCGACTGCGATTCCATCACCTGCGGCATTCGTTTGTGACGTTGACGTTCTTACGTCTGATGGAATCAAAACCTGGTGAACACCTGATCGATCAATGGTGTCGTGGGGATGAGGGCGAAACGCTGTTGCCATCTCTGGATCAGCCACTGTGGCGGACGGCCGGACTGACCGATACCGGGCAATCCGTCTGGCAACTGGCCATGTGGTCCGGTCATGCCTCGCCTGCGGTCACGCTTGAGTGCTATTCACATCTGTTGGGGTGGCTGACGAACTCGTTCCTGAGGCAGCGGCAAAACCCAATGTTGTCCTTGGCTTGCCAGAGCGCGCTGTTATCAAAAAGCTCAGCGGCTCTGGAGAAATGGCGTCACCGTCAGGGATTGCGTGATAGGCATACGTCGGCGCGGGAGTTGGCAGATAGGGCTCTTGGCAGCTGGCCGGCCTCGGGAAGACGCCGTCTTTTACGATTGGGTGATTACGACCGCCTGTCACAAACAGTCCCCAAAGATCGTCAAAGTCAAACGTCGCGTGTTGGTTTTATGGACCCGTATCAGCTGGAGCTATGGTCTCAAATGAGCCCGCCAGGGGCGAGTAACCCGGAGCCCCGAGGCCTGCGAGCTGCTGGGGCTCTTCTTGGTATCAGCGGGGCTGAAGCGGAGCGGTGGCACTCGAATGCGGCTAGCGTGATGGCGATGAGGACCGCTCGAACGCGTTCCGAAGATAAGAAAGAACAGCTACCTCCGCCAGTGTTGAATCGGCCGCGTGTGGCTCGGGATGACGAACGCGTTTTTCGCCCTCTGGATCAGAAAGATCTCAATAGAGGAAATCCGTGTCTGGAGACCTTCCCTGCGCCTCCAAAAACAAGGCCAGGACGTGAGCACGCTCAACGTTATTTCAACGCGTTGGTGGAATGGCACGATGAAGCCCCTGAGGCGGCTCTGTCGGCGATGAACAGCGTTCTCAACAGTGTTCAGCGTAGCGATCCTCGGATACGGCCTCGTCATGTCAGGGATCAGATTTCGTTTTATTCGTTGTTGCGTCGCTTGGGCTTGAAAAGCAGAAGCACAATTAGAGTCCGGCATTGTCCTACGAACAACAAACACGTGCTCAAAGCCCATTGGGCAGAGACGTTCGAGACGGAGCCCCGAAACGTGCGATGTGAGGAAGTCGGTGAGCATCTGAAGATGGGCGCGTTAGGGAAAAGCCAGGTCGTGGTCGAGCCCCCAAATGCTCTCTATCAACGCCAGAATCTTTTCTGGGACGCGTTGCGGTTTGCGTTGGTCTCGGCCTACGTTGTCTGCGCTGATCCATCCTGATTGTGGCGACCGAGGGCAGTGCGTTTCCGTCTCAACCCTTCCGGTGTTTCGGGCCGATACAGCTCAATCATTTCAATCAGTAGCGACTCCTGGCGCGTCAGTTGAGCGCGCAGCGCTTCGATTTCACGGGTGAGACAATGAAGGTCGCGATGTGATGGGACGGGTCTTGGGACATTGTCCTGGGACAGCCGTCGCATCAATTCGCCCCGGGCTATCATCCGACGTCCGCTGCGGTCGACCTCGTATGTCAGTTTGCCCCGGTTCATCCAACGGTAAAGCGTTTTGGTGGTCCGCTGGGCAAGACTCGCAGCCTCCTGGAGCGTCAACCAGTTGTTGTCAGAAGCCGGGGTGTGCATGACTCGTATCTCCTGTGTCTCAAACTCTGTCCCGGGACATGTCCTATCGCAATGAGACGGTTCGGTGGGTGACAGTGTCCCACCGAACCGGAGAGGGTTAGCTCAGGCTCTGATGAGCCTGGAGATGCGTTTTGGGGTGGCCCTGAACCGTGAACCGATACAGCCGCGCCCAGATAATCGATCCCAGTCGAGGCAAACCACTTCGAAAAGGGATCTCACCGTCGTAAAGAAAGACGGTGCGGTGATCGGTCGAGGCAATCAGTTCCAACCTCCAGAGCATGGGCTTCCGGGCGTTTGGGAAGGGCAAAATATCCCGGACCACATACACACCCTCGGTGATACGGGCTTGGTCGCTGCTCACTGCCATAGGGAAGCCTCCCACCGACAGAGTTCACCCTCCAGCGCGTGGAACAGTCGATTCAGGTTGGCGCGGCCGGGGGCTTGCCCGGACATCAGCAACTGATCCCGAACCCAGGTTTGCACGGCATCGAAGTTAGTTTTTTCATCGCCATTACCCAATATCATGACCAGATGATCTCCGTCAGGGATGCGAAGGCCGTAGCAGAGCGCTCGCGCGGTATTGCGAATAGCTCGACGCTCAGCCGGCGTTGATGGCATCAACCAAGTGGAAATTGTGGTTGCTTGGCGCTTAGTCATGGCTGGCCTCCTCGGTGCGGTCCTTGGTCTCGAAGTTTTGGAGTAAAAGCCGTTCGAAGGCAGAGCCATCACGGCGAGTCAGGTTCGGCACATACCGCGAGTAGACCCGGAACAGCATCTCGGTACTGGTGTGCCCCATCTGCCGGGCGATCCACTCCGGGTTCTCGCCGGCGGCTAGCCAGAGCGTCGCAGCGGTGTGCCGCGTCTGATAGGGACGGCGTTTGCGAAGTCCCAGGTGGCGTAGCAGCGGGTACCAGACACGCTTGGTAATGTTTTCGTGGGACAGCGGTGTCCCATGTTTGGTACAGAACACGAATTTGAAACGCCCAGTGGCCTGGTATTGCGCTTGGAGGGCGTCATAGACCATCTGAGACATATCGATCGTGCGGAAGGAACCGTCGTTTTTGGTGGGGTTGAGCTTCCCGCGGACCAACGACTGGCGGACCAGTATCTGGCGCCGCTTGAAATCCACGTATTCCCACTGGAGCCCGTCGATCTCGCCCGTGCGCATACCGGTGAAGAAGCGCACTGTGTAGTAGTTTTTGAAATCCGGCCGAACCGTGTTGAGGATCAGACGAACCTCATCGAGACCAAACGGTTCCACATCCGTTTTCGGGACCTTGAGCGATTTAATCCCGTGGTAGGGTGAGCTAAAATCGAAGCGGTTGGCTGCTTCGTTGAGGATCATGCGCAATGGCGTCATGATCCGGTTGATGCGACTGGCGGACAATGCCTTTCCGTTTCGGGTCGTCACTTTGGCGAGGGAGGACCTGAACGAAAGGATGTCGGCCTTGGCGATGCGGCCAACCTCTTTTTCTCCGAATTCCGGTAAGAGATAGATGTCCAGTACACCGCGAATCGTCACCCGGTGCGTCTCGCGCCACTGAATCACCATTTCCCCGAACCAGTCCTCGGCGAACTCCCTGAATAGCGGCGTCTCCCGCCACTGGTGGGCCGTTTTCAGAGTCTTCGAACTCAGCTTTTCGGCGTTCGGGCTGTTCGGGAAATATCGCCCGTATTCGAACGTATCCAGCGTAATCTCGGCTTCGATCTTCTTGAGAATCCGCTCCAGTTTTTTGCGATTGGCCGGCGTGTCATCCAGCGCCGTCTGCTCGCGGCAGCGTTTGCCGGCGTAGCGGAAGTCGAAGAAGAGTTTATTCGTGGACTCCCTCACTCGAATGCTACCCATTGGCCAGCCCTCCGTTTGCCATCGGAATCATTTCCGCGCCTGCGGTCGAGTTCTGAACCATGTCCCGTTCAATGGCTTCCCAGATGTAAAGAATCTTGCGACCGCCAAACGGTCGGATGTAGTGAACGCCCTCCAGGAGGACGGAGTCCTTGAGTCGTTCACGAATCGTGCGGGGGTCGTACTTGATGCGTCGCGCCAGCTCTTCGGTGGTTAAGTAGGTATCACTCATCATGCGTTGCTCCTGATCGATTTATGTAGCGTTCAAGCAACATAATATCGCAGGCTTTGATGATGTCAATAGTTGTTTGTAGCGTTAATGCGACAAAAGGTGAGCGTGGCCGACGATTTTGCTAAACTCGCAAGGTGCTGATGGGAGAGCGAAATGATTCGGTTTCGGTTAAAAGAATTGCTGGCGGACAAAGGGTTTCGGGAGAATCGAAGGGTGACTCTGGACGAGGTCTCCCAGGCAACCGGGATCCATCGAACCACCCTTTCGAAGATTGCGAATCAGCGTGGCTACAACACCACGACGGACATTCTTGATAGGCTTTGTGCGTACTTTGAAGTACCCGTGGGCGAACTCGCTGAGCATTTAAACGACGACAGGAAGCCTTAATGGGACCTTTCGACTACTGCAAAGTCGATCAAGGATGTTGATGAGCTTTTCTGAGATTTTTACAAAGAAATTGGTACGTGTGTTTGAGCTTGATCGCTTCGCGCTCGTATGAAGTGATTGATTAGCAACAGAAAGTTTTTCTAGAGGAGTTGTTCATAATTGGGCTCTATTCCCTACCGAATTTCTTTTACTTCGGGAAGTTTATTTCACGATGAATCGGTGAAGCTGGCCGAGCTGTACCTGTCGCTCCGTGACTGGGAAGAGGTGCGGACTCAAGCTCTGCATGACAACCTGCTACAGGCCAGAACGGAAAGCACAGCAAAGCGCACGTGTAGAGAGGCGATTGCGCGCCTAAAGACGTTGACCGAAAGCGAACTGACTTTCCTGGCCGAGGCAAACCACCAGGATCAGGCGCACCTCCTTTGGGTTGCGGTGTGCCGCCTGTACCGCTTTATCGCAGACTTTGCAGTGGAGGTACTCCACGAACGGTTTGTCGCGATGAAGCTGGATCTCAGTTTTGAGGATTTCGATGCCTTCTACAACCGTAAATCGGAGTGGCATGACGAACTTGATAATGCCAGCGCCTCAACGCGCGATAAATTGCGGCAGGTCCTGTTCAGAATGCTGCGGGAGGCAGGGTTGTTAGCTAAGGACAAAACCATCAACGCAGTACTGCTAAGCCCCAGGCTGGTTGAGTTACTGCGTCAGAACAATCCTGACGAGTTTTTCTACTTCCCAGTCTATGAATCCGATATCAGGGGGATGTCAGCTTGAAAAAGGACATTGCCAAAATGCCGATGCAGGAGCGACTACAGCACCTGTTTAGCGTGGTTTCCGGCCAGCGGTTCCTGAACAAACAGGGACTGGGTAATGAAGTGCCTTTCTTCATCTGCCCCTACCGGCCTGAAGAGGCCGTCGAAATGGAGCGTCTCCAACGGCAGTTGGTTACTCGGCTGGAGCAGGCGGGCATCAAAATGCTCAGCATCAATCTGTATGACCTGGCCATTGAAATTTTGAAAGAAAGAGACATCTGGGACCAGGTATTGGAGCTCGAGCCCCAGGTCTCGAAGGATGAGCTGAAAGAACTGCTACAGGGAGTGCTGGATCCGGAAGCCCATTTAGTGCCCGCCATTGCGTCAAAGCTCCATTCAGTTGAGTTCGATGTGCTGTTTCTTTCAGGGGTGGGCGAGGTTTTCCCTTACATACGCTCCCATAATGTGCTCAACAACTTACAAAGCACCGCCAAAGACCAACCAACAGTGATGTTCTTTCCGGGATCCTATACTCACTCCCTGGAAACAGGTGCATCACTGGATCTGTTCGGCAGATTGCATGACGACAAGTACTACCGTGCGTTCAACATCTTTCATTACGAAGCCTGAGCGGACGACATTTTTCGAGGCGCAATAATCAAGGGAAAGAGCAATGACATTGAAGAACATTTTTCTAAAGCCCGTTGACCGTCCCATCGAAGGAGTTATCAAAGCCGACGATGAAGCCGGACTTCGCCTCGAAATTGAAGAATATGTACTGACTAACGAAGTCGAAAAGCGTCTGGAAGAGTTCCTGGACGCTTATAACAATTACGAAGGGGCAAACGGGGTATGGGTGTCCGGCTTTTTCGGTTCAGGTAAGTCTCACCTGCTCAAGATGCTGGCCCTTTTGCTTGAAAACCGGGAGATGGATGGCGCCTCTACCCTGGATCTTTTCCTTCCGAAATGTAGCGAGAATGAGATTCTTCGGGGTGACCTGAAGCGAGCCGTTTCTATCCCATCGAAGAGCATTCTGTTTAATATTGACCAGAAAGCCGATGTCATCAGCAAAACCCAAATCGATGCGCTTCTGGCCGTGTTCGTTAAAGTCTTCGACGAAATGTGCGGCTACTACGGCAAACAAGGGCACATTGCCCAGTTTGAGCGCGATCTGGACGGCCGTGGCCTGTACGAACAATTCAAAGCCGAGTACGAGACCATCGCCGGCCGCCCCTGGCAGAAAGGCCGGGAGCAAGCCCTTCTGGAAGGCCCGAATATCGCCAAAGCCTACGCCGCTGCGACCGGTGGCGACCCGCAGTCGGCAGCGGGCATTCTGGACAAGTACCGCAGCGAATACCGAGTTTCAATTGAAGACTTCGCGGACAATGTGAATGCCTATATCGAGAAGCAGGCAAAAGAGGGTGGCCACAAAGAGTTCCGCCTGAACTTCTTTGTGGACGAGGTCGGCCAGTACATTGCCGACAACACCAAGCTGATGACCAACCTGCAAACCATTGCCGAGAGCCTCGCCACCAAGTGTCGGGGCCGGGCCTGGATTATCGTCACCGCCCAGGAAGAAATGAAAAACGTGGTTGGCGAAATGGGCAAGCAGCAGGGCCACGACTTCTCGAAAATTCAGGCACGGTTCAATAACCGTATGAAGCTGTCCAGTGCGGACGTGGCGGAGGTCATCCAGAAGCGCCTGCTAACCAAGACCGAAGAAGGCGTCAATCAGCTGTCGGACGTCTATCACGCGCAGGCAAACAACTTCAAAACCCTGTTTGACTTCGCGGATGGATCGGCCACCTACCGGAACTTCCGGGACAGGGACCACTTCATCCACAGCTACCCCTTCGTCCCCTACCAGTTCGCGCTGTTTCAATCGGCGATCCAGAATCTGTCGCAGCACAACGCCTTCGAGGGTAAACACAGTTCCGTCGGTGAACGCTCCATGCTTGGGGTTTTCCAGCAGGTGGCCATCCACATCGGCAACCATGAGGTGGGCCAGCTGGCCACCTTTGACCTGATGTTTGAAGGCATCCGCTCTGCACTGAAATCACAAATACAGCGGGCGATTATTCAGGCCGAGAACCACCGCGATAATGCCTTCGCTATCCGGTTACTGAAGGCCCTCTTCCTGGTCAAATATGTCAAGGAATTCAAGCCCACGGTGCGCAACCTTTGCGTGCTGATGCTGGATGCCTTCGATCAGGATCTGCCGGCACTTCGCACCAAGGTCGAAGAAGCCCTGAGCCTTCTGGAGCAACAGACCTACATACAGCGCAACGGCGACCAGTACGAGTACCTGACGGACGAGGAAAAGGACGTCGAGCAGGAGATCAAGAACACGGAGGTCGAGTCATCGGACGTTGCGGACGAATTGGAAAAGATCGTTTTCGACTACGTCATGAAGCAGCGCAAAATCCGTTATGACGCAGGCTCCTCCCAGAACCAGGGGCAGGACTACTCCTATTCACGCAAACTGGATGATCGTCTGCATGGGCGTGAATACGAGCTCTCGATCAATGTCATCAGCCCATTCCACGAGCATACTGACAACGAGCAGATGCTACGTACAGCCTCGACCTACAAGGCGGACGAGCTGTTCGTGCTCATGCCGTCGGACGAGCGCCTGGTGCGCGATCTGCTCATGTTCAAGCGCACCGAGAAGTACATCAAGCAGAATATTTCCGTTACCCAGCAGGAAGCTGTTAAGCGGATCCTGAATGACAAGGGCTTCCAGAACCGTGAGCGCGAGGCCAGGCTCCGGCAGCAGGTTCAGACCCTCATTGGCAAGTCCAAGTTGCTCATTGGCGGCGGGGATGTGGAAGTGGCGAATGAGGACCCCCAGACCCGCATTATCCGGGGCTTCCATGAGCTGATTTCACGGGCTTACCCCAACCTCCGCATGTTGCGCGGCGTTTCCTACACGGAAAACGACATCAGCAATTGCCTCAACCGCACAGACGATGGCCTTTTCGGTAATGACGCCACGGCCCTGGCGGAATCCGAGCAGGAAGTGCTGGCGTTCATTCAGAGCAACAATCGGGGCGGTGTCCGCACCACCCTCAAGAGCCTGCTGGAAAAGTTCGAACGCAAACCCTACGGCTGGTATTACGCCGCGATTCTCTGCACCCTGGCCAACCTTTGTGCCCGTGGCAAGGTGGAAGTTCGTCTCGACGGTAATATCCTGGAGGACAGCGAGCTGGAGCGCGCCCTGCGTAACACTCACGGCCACGGCAACGTGGTGCTGGAACCACAGATTGAGTTCACCGCCTCTCAGGTCCGAGCCCTCAAGTCGTTCTACGAGGACTTCTTCGACAGCCCGCCCCGCAGCAGCGAAGCCAAGGCCCTGGGTAAAGAGGCCGGCGAAGCCTTCCAGGACATGTACCACGACCTGGATCGTCGGATAGCGCAGGTCGATCAGTACCCGTTTCTCAATGCCTTGAAACCTGCCCTGGTGACGCTGAAAGAAATCGCCGGAAAGCCCTACACCTGGCACCTGACCGAATTGGGCAAGCAGGAAGACCAACTGCTGGACCTGAAAGAGGATGTCATCGACCCGATCCGCAAGTTCATGGGCGGCTCACAAAAAGACATCTATAACCATGCTCGGTCCTTTCTGCATAGTCAGGAGCCCAACTTCATCTATGTGTCCGGGGACGAGATCGAACAGATCCGCACCATCCTTAACGACCCCAACTGCTACAAAGGGAATCGCATTCAGCAGCTCAAGGGCCAACTGGATAGTCTGCAGGAGCGCATATACGAGAAAGTTCGGCAAACTCGAACTCAGGCAGAAACATCGCTGAAGACCATGCAGGAGCGCATGCAAAGCATGGACGAATATCAGTCCCTGCCGGAGCCGCGTCAGGATGAGCTCAATAAACCGTTCCGGGATCTGGTCGATTACATCGGGCAGGAGCGCCTGATTGCCGTGATCAAGGACCGGACCCGGTATTTTGAAGAAGACGGCTATCAGAAGCTGCTGGCCAAAATGGTGGCGCTGGCCAATCAGAAATCAGCACCGGCAGACGACTCCGATCAGCCCCTAGGTAGCCAGAGCGAAGACCAGAATGATGAGGGGCTTCATGAGGCCAAGGAATCCCCTGCCGACTACGTTCACACCCGCAACCTCCGTGTCGCGTTCGACAAGGCCTGGTTGGCCGACGAGGGGGATGTGGAGCGCTATCTGAATGCCCTGCGCGAGGCCCTGCTGGTTGAAGTCCAGCAAGGGCGCAAGGTCCAGATCTAAGCGTGCCGAACCGTCTAATCGGTCAAAGTTGGGGATAGCCATGCACGAAGCCGAACAGGAAATCCGGGCGCTCATTCGCGGTGGCGAAAGCCTTGCCGTCGAGTTCAAGAGCGACGTCAAAAGCCTGCCGGACCGGGACCTGGTAGCCGCGGTGGTGGCCCTGGCCAACACCGAGGGCGGCGACCTGTTCCTGGGCGTTGAAGACGATGGCACCCCGACTGGGCTGCATGCCAATCACCGCAACCTCGCCGGCCTGCCCGCGCTGATTGCCAACAAGACCATTCCCTCGCTGGCTGTGCGCGTTGAGGCCCTGGAGCTGGAAGGGCAACCCATCGCCAGGATCCAGGTGCCCAAGTCCCGGCAGCTGGTGTCCACCTCGGATGGCCTGCTGCAACGTCGGCGCCTGAGGATGGACGGCACTCCGGAGGCCGTGCCCTTCTACCCCCATGAGTTTGTTCAGCGCCAGTCCAGCCTGGGGGTAACGGACCCCTCCGCCCTACCGGTGGAAAACCTGGCGGTTGAGGATCTGGACCCGATTCAGCGCATCCGGATCCGCAACGCCATCAAGAAGTACGGCGGCGACCAGAGTCTGATGCCTCTGGCGGACGATGAGCTGGACGGCGCCCTGGGGCTGACTGTGAGCGTGGGAGGCATGCGCCGCCCCACGGTTGCAGGCCTGTTGCTGCTGGGGAACGAAATGCAGCTTCGGCAACACCTGCCCTCCCACGAGGTAGCCTTCCAGGTGCTGCGCGGTACCGATGTCCTGGTCAATGAGTTCTACCGCAAACCACTGCTGGAGACCTTCGAAGAGGTTGAAGTGCTATTCCGCGCCCGGGTGGAGGAAGAGGAGATTCAGGTCGGGCTGTTTCGCGTGCCCATCCCCAACTTCGACCGCCGGGCCTTCCGGGAAGCCTTTGTAAACGCCCTGGTTCACCGCGACTACAGTGCTTTGGGCGCCGTCCACGTCAAACTGGACGACGACGGCCTGAGCATCAGCAATCCCGGTGGTTTTGTGGAGGGCGTTAATCTGGACAACCTGCTGGTGGCTGACCCTCGCTCCCGTAACCCCTTGCTGGCTGACATTATCAAGCGCATCGGCCTTGCCGAACGCACTGGCCGGGGCATCGACCGGATCTTCGAGGGTATGCTCCGCTACGGGCGCACCGCCCCCGACTACTCCATGTCGTCCGCTCACACCGTCTCCGTGCGCATGAGCGCAGCGGACGCGGACGCCGAGTTCCTGCGCATGATCGTCGAGCGCGAGGAACAGACCGGCGCCGCCATGCCCATCGACAGCCTGATTATTCTGTCCCGGCTTCGCAATGAGCGGCGTTTAAGAACAGCAGATCTGGCCAAGTCGGTGCAGAAGCCGGAAACCGTGGTCCGGGGCACCCTGGAAAAACTGGTGGAAGCCGGCATGGTGGAAGCCCACGGCACCGGCAAGGGCCGCACCTACACCCTGAGCGCCAAGGTGTACCGGGGAGCAGGGCAAAAGGCCGCCTATGTGCGCCAGGCGGGGTTCGATGCCATCCAACAGGAGCAAATGGTGCTGAATTTCATCGATACCCACGGCAGCATCAAACGAGCGGATGCCGCCGATCTGTGCCATATCAGCCCTTTCCAGGCCACTCGGCTGCTCAATCGCTTGAAAGACAAGGGGGCGATTCGCCCAGTAGGCCAGGGGAAGGGGACCCGATATGAGCGAAACTGATAAAATACGTGCGGCGCACGAAAAGTGTGAGCAGATGCGAGCGCCGCGCGTATTTTTGCATGCAAGTGAGGGCAGTGGCCGACCGGGTGCTGGGTCAGGGGATAGTGAACAATCGGAAAGTAATGATGATAGACCAGCTTGAACTCAAAAACTTTACGTCATTCGGTGATCTGGACATCGATTTCTCATCCAAGATCAACGTGATCATTGGCGAAAACGGTACTGGCAAAACCCACCTGCTCAAGGCGGCCTACGGACTTTGTGCGGGCGCATCGCTTTTCAAGAACAGATCGGATCTCGGTAAAGCCGAGCTCGAAGCAGCATTGACGGCCAAGTTCTTGCGCCTGTTCATGCCTCTGGATGACAAGCTCGGGAAGATGCACCTCCACGGGGCCAGGGAACAAGCCAGTTTAACCGCACAGTTTGCAGAGGGACAGAAGGTCAACGCGACCTTTTTCAACAACTCCACTGAGCTTTCGATCAAGGATTCGCAAAGCTACGCCAAGTACCGGGCTGAGCCCGTGTTCATCCCCACCAAAGAGGTGCTCTCTCTGGTCAAGGGTATGGCCGACGAAACACACGACCAGAAGACGGTTGAGCTGATATTCGATGATGGCTACGTGGATCTTGCCAAGGCACTGACCAAAGCCAGTGGTGAAGACCTGGACGCGCGAATCAACGAAGACCCGAGATTGAATTCGATTATTCCGCAATTGGTCAGCCTGGTTGGTGGGTGCTATCAGTGGGAAAATGGCGGCTTCTGCTTCCAGCCAGGTGAATATCGGGAAAAGCCCTCTCCTAAACGAACCAATTCCAAGTCCGCCCAAGCGTATCAAGACTCCACAGTGACTGAGTTCGTCGCAGAAAGCGGTCGTCAGTACTCCAGCAGCATGACAGCGGAAGGCTTCAGAAAGATCGGTATTCTGCACAGGTTGCTAAGTAACGGCGTGCTGTCTCCTGGTTCCAGTGGCCCCCTCTTCTGGGACGAACCGGAATCCAATATGAACCCGAAGCTGATGAAGCTGCTTGTTCAGGTTCTTCTGGAGCTGGCAAGAAATAACCAGCAGGTCATTCTCGCCACCCATGATTATGTACTGCTCAAATGGTTTGACCTCCTGGCCCGCCCAGGGCAGGGAGATCATATTCGCTTCCATGCACTGGTCAACAAGGGTGGCCAAGTCACTCTTCAGTCAGCGAATAGCTACAAAGAGCTGGATAACAATGCCATAGCGAACACCTTCAATGACCTGTACGACGAAGAGATCAAGCGCTCGCTCGGGGGTAAGGCATGACTCTTCTCTCTGAGGACGATCTGGAATTCGATTTCAGCGATGCTATTGAAGCCGTCCGCTTCGATGACGACACGCTACATGGGCAAAGCACCATGAAGCGAGTTGATTTTATTGCGGAGTATGAGGATCGCTTCGTTTTTGTGGAAGTAAAAGACCCTGATAACCCTGTCGCGGCCAATCCTGAAGCATTCAGACAAAAGCTCGTCAGTGGCAATTTGATACCCGATTTAGCGGGAAAGTATAGAGACAGCCTCTGGTTCCGAGCCCTCAGCGGTAAGGCGGGAAAACCAGTTCATTATGTCGTCCTGCTTTCCATGGCCGCTCTCGATCCCGCATTGCTGCTCGCCAAACAAGATGAGCTGCACCGCTGCCTGCCGTTGAATCACAAAGACTGGTCTCTGCCGTTTGCACAGGCGTGCGTCATTCTCAACCTGGACCAGTACAAGAAACAATTTGGAACCCATACCGTCCGCAGAATAAGTGCGGGAGCCTAATTCATGGAAACATCGAAACTTAAAAAATTCGCCCAATTCGCTCGCCGTAGCCTCCTCGAACAGGTTACCGCCAAGCTCAAACTGGTATTGGCCGACGAGAGTCCCGCCCGGCGAGAAAGCCCACAGGCGATTAAAAAACTGGAAGAAGCGATAGCCGAGCAGAGCAAAGAACAGGTTATTGAGCGGGTGGCCTACATCTGGTTCAACCGCTTCTGCGCCCTGCGTTTTATGGACGTGAATCGTTACAACCGCATTGGCATTGTTTCCCCTGCTGAGGGGCAGTTTCAGCCCGAGATCCTGGCGGATGCCAAGATGGGCCATATCGATGAAGAAACGGTGTCGGAGTCAACTCATCAAAAGATCTTCGCTCTGCTGGATGGCAAAACACCCAGTCAGGATCCGCAGGGGGAAGCTTATCGCCTGCTGGTAGTAGCCGCCTGTAACTATTGGTACAGCGCCATGCCGTTCCTGTTCGAGCGCATTGACGATTACACCGAGCTTTTGATGCCGGATGACCTGCTATCTGGAAACTCGATCCTGGCCTATACCCGCGAGGCCATGACGCCGGATGCCTGTGGAGATGTCGAGATCATTGGCTGGCTATATCAGTTCTATATCTCCGAGAAGAAAGACCAGGTATTTGCTGATCTCAAGAAGAACAAGAAGGTTACTCCCGAAAATATCCCGGCAGCAACCCAACTATTCACGCCACACTGGATTGTTCGGTATCTGGTGGAAAACTCGCTGGGCCGTCTCTGGATGCTCAACCGGCCAGACTCAGGCCTGATTGAACGGATGGATTACTACATTAGGCCGGAAGAGCCTGAGACCGACTTCCTGCGGATCAATAGCCCGGAAGAGATCAAGATCTGTGACCCGGCCTGCGGTTCGGGGCATATGCTGACGTATGCATTCGATCTGCTGTATGCCATTTACGAAGAGGAAGGCTACGAACCTGCCGATATTCCGACCAAGATTCTGACTCACAACCTCTACGGTGTTGAGATCGATGAGCGTGCCGGCGAGCTGGCCGCCTTCGCACTGACAATGAAGGCACGGGCCAAGCAGCGCCGGTTCTTTCGTAAGCCAGTTCAGCCCAATATTTGTGTGCTGGAGAATGTACACTTCGAGGAGAGTGAGCTGAAGGAATACATGGACTTTGTAGGACACGACCTATTTACCGCGCCGCTGCAATCCACCCTTCGCCAGTTCGAAGAGGCCGATAACTTCGGTTCCCTTATTCGCCCCGATGTCACCGACGTGGATGGCATGCTCAGGATTCTTGAGTCAAAAAACGTCTTCGGGCAGCTGTTCATCAGCATGACTCACCAGAAGGTGCTACAAGCCCTGCGGCAAGCCGATTACCTGAGTCCCAAATACCATGTGGTGATTGCCAATCCTCCGTATATGGGAGCGCCCGGAATGAATGGGAGGTTGGGAGCATGGGCCAAAGGTAACTACACAACTTCTAAAGCCGATTTGTTCGCTATGTTCATCGATAGATGTGCGAATTTAGCCTTAGATAGTGGTTCATTCGCCATGATTACCATGCAAAGTTGGATGTTTTTATCGTCATTCGAAGCTCTTCGTGAAACCATCATCAATAGGGACACCATAAGAACTATGGCGCACCTAGGTGCCAGGGCCTTCGATAGTATTGGCGGTGCTGTTGTTCAGACTACGGCATTTGTAGTGGATAAGGCGCGACGGCAAGATTACAAGGGTACATACATTCGTCTTGTAGATGATACTTCAGAACATGAAAAAGAGAAGGCTCTAAGGGAAGCACGGGAAAACCGTTTTACGGCATCCACCTCAGATTTCAGAAAAATACCAGGCAGCCCCATTGCCTATTGGGTGAGTGACAAAATTAGAGACCTTTTCTTGAATGAGGAAACATTTGAGAGTTCATTTGCCATTAGGGCGGGAATGTGTACTGGAAAGAACGAAGTATTTATCCTTTATTGGCCTGAAGTTGCATTTAACCTTATTCGAAAAGATCCTGAACAGAAATATGAGTACACCCCACATAATAAAGGTGGCGAATTCAGGAAATGGATTGGCAACTGGGACACCGTCTTGAAATATTCCCAAAAGCATTTGGATGCTATGGGGAAAAATCCAGGGTTCAGGCATGATGGAAAAGAGTATTACTTTCAGGAGCATATTGGGTGGTCAAAAATAACGTCCTCTACCTCTAGCTTCCGCTTTTATCCAGAGGGGTTTACTTTTGACTCTGCAGGATTGGCACTTTTCTCGAATGACCGGAATAGTCTCTATGATGCGATGGGCTTTTTAAATTCAAAAATATCAGATGCCCTGATCGAGTTATTGAATCCGACGCTTAATGTAACACCACAAATTCTAAAGAAACTTCCCTTGATTAGAGTGCGCCCTGAGCATCGGGATAAGTATCTAGAATTATACGACATAACAAAAGCAGACTGGGACTCCTTTGAAAATTCATGGGACTTCACCAGCATCCCGCTTATGAATCCCGACTACCACCAGCCCACCCTAAAGGCTACCTACCAGAAGCTCCGTGCCCATTGGCGGGAAATGACGATGGAGATGCAGCGGCTGGAGGAAGAGAACAACCGCATCTTCATCGACGCCTATGGCCTGCAAGATGAGTTGAAGCCCGATGTGCCGCTGAATGAGATTACCCTGACCTGTAACCCGCACTACCGCTACGGCAACGACAAGAACGAGGACGATCTAGAGGCGCTGCTGCTTGCCGATACCATGCGCGAGCTTGTCTCCTACGCCGTGGGCTGCATGTTTGGCCGCTACGCGCTAGACAAACCGGGTCTCGTCCTGGCCAACCAAGGCGAGACCATCGAGGACTACCTGAAGCAGATCCCAGAGCCGAACTTCCCGGCGGATGATGACAATGTCATCCCTATGCTCGATGGTGACTGGTTCACCGACGACATCACCGAGCGCTTCCGTGAATTCCTGCGCATCGCCTTTGGCGAAGAGCACTATGACGAAAACCTCCGCTTTGTCGAGCAGGCGCTGGGTAAGGACATCCGCAAGTACTTCCTGAAGGACTTCTACAATGACCATGTGCGGCGTTACAAAAAGCGCCCCATCTACTGGCTGTTCTCCTCACCCAAGGGCTCATTCAATGCTCTGATCTACATGCACCGCTACCAGCCCCACACCGTTGGCACGGTGCTGGAGTATCTGCGCGATTTCAAAGATGAAAAGCTGCAAGCCCGGAAGAACCATCTGGAAGCAGTCAGTATCAGCGCCGGGGCTTCCCAGGGTGAGAAGACCAAGGCTCTGAAAGAGATCGAGAAGATCAACAAAATCCTAGCCGAGCTGGATGACTACGAGCGGGATGTACTTTATCCCCTGGCTACCGAGCAGGTGGAAATCGATCTCGATGACGGGGTGAAGGCCAATTATCCGAAATTTGGCGACGCTTTGAAAAAGATTACCGGGTTAAGCCAATGAGTGACCGTATTAGCCAGGCTCTGAGCCGACTGTTCGATAAGCACCGCATCGTGTTTTGGTACGACACCAAACAGGAGCTGCGCAGTGATTATGACGCGGTTTCCATTCCGAACGTGGAGAAGCTGGAAATCGCCAACAACGAGTACGGCCTGAAATATCGCATCCTTCGGGAGTCACCGGAACAGAAATTCTTGCTGTACAAGGAGGGGCCGCAACCGGAGGATCTGAACAACTGGTTGCTGGACGTACAGCTGGCCCACGGCGAGTTCCGGACTGACCAGGTGGCTATCTGGCTGTCTGAATTGGAATTGGGACTCGAGTTTGCCGAGGTGGCCCAGGCCCACGCGGAGTTTTTCCAGGCGATCAAGCGCAAGGAGGCGTTGAAGAAGCTGCTGAAACCGGACGACACTGCCGGTCAGCTTCGCCTGAAGATGCTGGCTGTATGTGCCGGCAGCGAGCCTCGCATGGACTCGGTGGTGGAAACCCTGCTGCAGCAACTGGCGGAAGAGCGCGATGATGGCATCAGGCTGATCGAACGGTGCGGCTTGAATAGCTTCCTGTGGGAACAACTGACCCGTTTCTACGGCTACGAGGCCAGTGAACCCAGCCTGCGCGACTTCGTGATTGAGCTGTTCAAGTCCTGCTATGCCATGGGCACCGATGGCGAGGTCAAACTGACCGGCGATGCCCTGGTGTTCCTCAAGCGCTGGAAAGACAGCCGGCAATTCGAGCAGGGGTTTGAAACCCTGTCTGCCGAGTGTGCCGAGGTGCTGGGCATTGAGCAGGATCTCGGTAAGCGGGATTTCCGGGACCTGGTTGAGCTCGATTACTTCCGGCTAATCGACCAGAAGATTATCAGTGACCTGGTACGGGCGGTGGTTGGCCGCACGGTTACCAGCGGCGATGTGGCGTTGTGGATACGGCAGCGACGCCAGGGCCACTGGTACGGGGAGTTCCGCCACCTGTATGAAGCCATTGAGTTTGCGGCCCGTTTTGTCCAGATGCTCGGTGAGGCTCGTCTCACCATGGACAGCCTCTCCGACGGCATTCAGCGATACAGCCGTTCCTGGTTCCAATTGGATCAGCTCTATCGCAAGTTTACCTACCATGTGCGCATGTCCGGCCAGGCATCGTTGATGGGGGAACTTAGTGAGCAGGTGGAGAACCTGTATTCCAACAACTACCTGCTCAAGCTGGGCGATGGTTTCCAGGTTCACGTGGACGCCGCACCGCGCTGGGAGGCCTATCCGGTCGTTCAGCAAAAGGTCTTTTTCGAGCACTGGGTTCGCCCGTACCTGCGCAAGGACAAACGGATCTGCGTGATCATTTCCGACGCCATGCGCTACGAGATTGGTGACGAGCTGCTGGGCCTTATCCGGCAGGAAGATCGCTACAGCGCCGAGCTCGAACCGGCGCTCTCGACCCTTCCCAGCTATACCCAGCTCGGTATGGCGGCGCTGCTACCCAACAAGTCCTTGGCGATCGCCGACAACGATACCGGCACGGTACTGGTGGATGGCCAAAGCTCCCAGGGCACCGTCAACCGTACCAAAATCCTGCAGGCGGCCCTGGATGGGCGGGGCCAGGCCGTCAAGGCGGAGGATTTTATGCAGCTCAACCGGGAAGACAGCCGTGAGCTGCTCAAGGGCAATGATGTGCTGTACATCTACCACAACCGCATCGATCACACGGGCGACAAGATGCACTCAGAGGGGCAGGCCTTTGAAGCCGCGGAACAGACCCTGGGGGATCTGATTCGTCTGATCAAGAAGCTGACGGCGGCCAACGCCAACAACCTGCTGATCACCGCTGACCATGGCTTTATTTACCAGAACCGTGAGTTGGATGAGAGTGACTTCTTGGGCGACGCCGTTTCTGGCGATGATGTTCGCTATCGGGATCGTCGTTTCGTGCTGGGTAAGGGGTTGTCCGCCTCTCCGGCTTTCCATCACTTCTCGTCTGAGCAGCTTGGGCTGGATGGCGATATGGAAGTGCAGATTCCCAAGTCCATCAACCGGCTGCGCCTTAAAGGCTCAGGCAGCCGCTTTGTGCATGGCGGGGCATCCCTTCAGGAGGTTGTGATTCCGGTCCTGAAGGTCAACAAGAAGCGCCAGAGCGACGTTAGCGCTGTTGAGGTGGATATTCTTCGGGGTGCCAGCTCTGTAATCACGTCAGGGCAGTTGGCGGTGGTTCTGTATCAATCCGGGCCAGTCACTGAAAAAGTTCACCCGCGCCACCTGAGAGCTGGCATTTATACGCAGGATGGGGAGCTGATTTCTGATAGCCATGACCTGTCATTTGACCTGACTTCCGAGAATCCTCGGGAGCGTGAGTTGCAGGTTCGGTTCGTGCTCAGCCGCAAAGCAGACGAAGCCAACGGCCAGGAAGTCTTCCTACGTTTGGAAGAGCAGCATGCAGGCACTTCGCACTATAAGGAATACAAATCGCTCAGGTACTTGATGCGCCGCTCGTTTACCAGCGATTTTGATTTTTAGATTCAGGGATTACGAGGGGTAGTACATGAGCGCGCTGCTGGAAGCGGTTAGAGAGGGGCGGTTGGCTGCGGTTAAAGCTGCTTTGTCCGAAGATGACTCGATTGAGAGTGAAGTGCTTAGTGCCACAGCTTTTACCTTGGCTCTGGAGTCGGGCTACAAGAATGTTGCGATGGAACTGCTTTCGGATTCACGGCTTGATTCGAATGCTGCTGATACTGAGCCATTGCGGCTGGCCATTCGGCTTGGCTACCTCGATATCGCCTCGATTCTTCTGGAAAAAGGGGCTAATCCGAATTTCCGATGTGAGGAGTCCAGCAGTGCTCTGCTGTTGGCACTTGAGTACGAGTATTTTGAGCTTGCCCAGGAGATGGTCGCCAAGGGCGCTGAGGTAAATATCCGCAACTCGAGAGGGTGGACGCCACTCATTTGGGCGGCCATTAAAGGCTACCGCCGTATCGTGGAGTTTTTGCTGGAGAATGGCGCGGATATCCACATCTGCAATAACGATGGCTGGAATGCACTGACCGGGGCTTATTTTAAACAGCGCACCGACATCGTGGAATTGTTGATTGAGCGTGGAGCCCACTTTGGCAGAAAGTACAGTGAAGCAGCACTGCTATCGGCCTATGAGCAAGGCTACGATGACACGGTCCGAAAACTTGTAAGTGAAGGCTGTAACGTCAACATTATGGACTCAGATGGCACGCCGCTTCTTATTCTCGCTATACGTCGTGGCGATTTGGAGGCGGTGAAGCTTTTCCTGGAGCACGGAGCGGATGCCAATTGCCGATCCCCTAAAGGTAATCCAGCCCTGAGTGTGGCCTTGGATGTGCGTGCAGGGATTGCTGAGCTTCTCATAGAGCATGGCGCTTCCCCTAATATACCGAACCAAAAAGGTTGGTGGCCATTACACGCAGCTGCAGATCGGGGAAATGCAAAACTGTGTAAGCTTTTTATGGATCGAGGTGCAAACCCCGACCAGAGAATCAACGGATCTAGCACCCCGTTGATTCTTGCTGCTCGGGAAGGGCATCTAAAAGTGGTTGAGTTGTTAGTTGAAAATGGGGCCAGCCTTAATTTGAAGAATAGCAAAGGGTTCTCTGCTCACGGAGTTGCTGATTTGAGGAAACAAAACTCTGTTAGGAATTTTCTGGCTAATAAGGATTGTGTAACAACATGATCGAGCCTGGCGAAGTTTTTGAAGCGGTCAGGCGAGGCTACAACGAGTTTGAAGCCGCATCGAATTCTGAGATTCTTGATTACTTCTCCTCTATTGATGCCGGTGCGGCAGCTGGGCACGCCAGCCATATCAAAGGCATTTTGTTTGAGCAGGAATACGTAGACTTGATGGAGGCCCAAGCGATAGAGGCTCAGGTGTTTGAGGCGACAAACCATCCGATAACAGATGTTGCCATTCTGGACGGCGATAACATTGTGCAGGAGATTCAGCTCAAGGCTACAGACAGCAGTAGTTACATTGGCGCGGCTGTCGAGGAGAACCCGGATGTTGGGATTGTGGCGACCTCAGAAGCGGCCGCAAGCTTTGATGGTGATATGGTGGTTGATTCGGGAATTGAGGATGCAGCTCTGGAGCAGGCGATCAGCGAAACTCTTCTGGATGAGGCTTTTAATCCCGTGAGCCCAGTGTCAGTGATTGGCTGGATGTTCGGTCTGCCTTTTTAATTCTGTAACAAACAAGGAAATGAAAGTGAGCGTACTGGACGACAAAATTAATCAGCACTTCCCGGGTCTTGTAGTGCGTAAGGATCTGGTGAAAACGGTGAAGGGCAACGCGATTGTGCCATCGTATGTGTTGGAGTATTTGCTCGGTCAGTATTGCGCGACTAATGATGAAGCCACGATTCAGACCGGTATAGAAACCGTAAAGGAGATTCTGGCCAAACATTACGTCCATAGGAATGAATCTGGACTGGTGCGCTCGAACATCAAGGAAAAAGGTCGTTACAAGGTCATCGATAAGATCAGCGTGGCTTTGAATGAGAAGACAGACGCTTATGAGGCCCAGTTTTCCAATCTGGGTATCAAGAAGGTATTGGTCGATTCCGCAACGGTAAAAGCACACCCAAAGCTTTTGGTGAGTGGTGTTTGGTGCATAGCTGACATCGAATACGAATTTGCAGAAGACAAGAATGTCAGCCCCTGGATTCTCTCTACCCTCAAACCCATCCAGCTGTCGCATTTTGACTATGACGCTTACGTTGCGGCACGCCAACAATTCAGTACCGATGAGTGGATTGATCTATTAATACAAAGCATCGGCTTCAATCCAGACATGTTTGGCCGGCGCAGCAAGCTGACTCAGCTGGTTCGACTGATTCCGTTCTGTGAGCGCAATTACAACCTGATCGAACTTGGCCCCAAGGGTACCGGTAAATCCCATGTGTACTCGGAGTTTTCACCTCACGGGATTTTGGTGTCCGGCGGTGAGGTGACAGTACCGAAGCTCTTTGTGAATAACTCCAGCGGCAAGATAGGACTTGTGGGCTACTGGGATTGTGTTGCCTTCGATGAATTTGCTGGTAAGCAGAAGCGAGTCGACAAAGCCCTGGTAGACATCATGAAGAACTACATGGCGAACAAGTCCTTCTCGCGGGGCGTGGAGACCTTGGGTGCTGAGGCATCCATGGTGTTTGTCGGGAATACACGGCACACCGTTCCGTACATGCTGAAGCATTCAGACTTGTTCGATGAATTGCCGGAGAAGTTCTACGACTCGGCGTTCCTGGACCGGATCCATTTCTATATCCCCGGGTGGGAGGTCGATATTATCCGGGGCGAGATGTTCTCCGACGGATATGGCTTTGTGGTGGACTACCTGGCAGAGATTCTGCGCTCGATGCGGAACTACGATTATTCTGACCAGTACCGTGATCACTTCACTCTATCTTCAGATATCTCAACTCGTGACCGGGACGGTATCAACAAGACATTCTCCGGGTTGATGAAAATCCTGTTCCCACAAGGTGGAGCGACCAAGGATGAGATTGAAGAGCTTCTGCGCTTTTCCATCGAAGGTCGGAAGCGGGTTAAAGACCAGCTTCAGCGGATTGATACCACCTACGGAGAGGTTCGTTTTTCTTACCAGGACGAGAGCGGTAAAGAAGTTCTGGTGACCACGTTGGAAGAGGAAGAATATCCGGGCTATTACCATCGAACGGTGGCATCGGACGAGAGCGGCGACAACACGCATCAGGCTTCTGATGCCCCAAAAGCAAAGCCCAGCGAGGCTAAGCCGGCAGATCAAGTGTCCGAACCGGAGCCTGAAGAAAAGCACGTGACATTTCAGGAAAATCAGAAGGGCGTCTCATTCGACGGCTTGTTCGGCCCGTATCTGAGGGGAGCCAACAAGATCACTGTTACAGACCCCTACATCCGGCTTTTCTACCAGATCCGCAACTTCATGGAATTTCTCGAAGCGATTGTGAAAAACAAGTCTCAAGAGGATGAAGTGGCTGTTCATCTCATCACGGTTCGAGATGAGTTCAAGGGTGACCTGCAAGACGAGAGCTTTGAAAAGATCCAGGAATCCGCTCGTACTGTGGGCATCGACTTTACCTGGGAGTTTGACGAAAGTGGCACTATTCACGCCCGCCATATCGTTACAGACCACGGCTGGAAGATTTCACTGGATCGAGGTCTGGACATCTTTCAGCACTACGAGATGAATGAGGCGTTTGCATTCCCGAATAGGATGCAGGAATTCAGGTCCTCAAAGGCCTTTGAAGTGACGTTTATCAGGCTGGAATAGGTTGGGGGGCGTGAACTTGATCGTGTTTGGCATGCTCCATTTCCAAGGGAGTGGCAATGACAGTGCCTTGTGCCTCCAACGAGGCGACGGTCTTATTTCCAAGACTAGGCAAGAGAAATTTTTGGGCTAGGCACTCACCGGGCACAATCTGGGCACACAAAAAAGAAAAGGGCCTGCGATCACTCGCAAGCCCTTCTTTAATATGGCCCGCCCGTCAGGATTCGAACCTGAGACCTTCGCCTCCGGAGGGCGACGCTCTATCCAGCTGAGCTACGGGCGGGGATCTGATTGTGTGCCGGTTATGTCCGATCAACCGGTCTTCGCTCATCATTGGAGCTCTGGATAGAGCGTCCTGACGCTCCCCTCGGCGTTGCCTCGGGTCCAGCCCGCCGCGCTGCATCGCGGCGGTCGCTCCGGTGGGCGAAAGCGGTGCTTTCGCTGTTCCACCTCCGCCCAGCTGAGCTACGGGCGGGGATCTGATTGTGTGCCGGGTTTGTCCTAGAAATCGGGCCGGCTAATCACGAGACTGCGAATCTTACGGATCATTCGTCGTTCTGTCCAGTGCTCTGAAATGGTACTTGCTGCACGATTTTTGTCCTCATCGGGGTTGCAATCACATCTGTAAATGACAATAATTATCACCACGTTTGAGAATCGATGTGATGAGTGTGCCGCCATGTATGTATGCCTCTGCACAGGTGTGACTGACCGGGAAATCCGCTCTGCGGTGGAAGACGGCTGCCAGTCCATGCGTCAGCTCGGCAAAGAGCTGGGTGTGGGTCGTCAGTGTGGCCGGTGTGCGGCGTCGGCACGTGAAATCATGCGTGAATGCCAGGCAGAGGATTACCTGAATCTGGCGGATATGCTCGCCACGCCGGCCTGACGGATACGCCTGCCATACAGCACTGATTTGCCGGTGCAAAACGATTCCCTTGCACTCTTGGGAATCATTTCCTTCCGTGATTTTTTATTGCAGCGTTTGTGGCTATGCTTGATTCCTCAATGAATGGAACGGGGGAGGAGCACAGCCATGAAAGGTGATAAGAAGGTCATACAGCATCTCAATAAGGTACTGGCCAATGAGTTGACGGCCATTAACCAGTACTTCCTGCACGCCCGCATGTACAAGGATTGGGGCATCACCCATCTGGGCAAGAAGGAATACGACGAGTCCATCGAGGAGATGAACCACGCCGACTGGCTGATTGAACGGATTCTGTTTCTGGAAGGGCTGCCCAACCTGCAGGATCTCAATAAGCTGCTGATTGGTGAGAACGTCAAGGAAATGCTCGAGTGCGATCTCAAGCTGGAGTATGCCGCGCATGCGGACCTCAAGGAGGCGATTCTCCACAGCGAGAGTGTTCGGGATTTCACCAGCCGGGAGCTGTTCCGGACGATTCTGGACAGTGAGGAAGAGCACATCGACTGGCTGGAAACCCAGCTGGAGATGATCGGCAACATGGGGCTGGAGAACTACATTCAGCTGCAGTCCGGGGCGGCGGATTCCGCCGAATAACCCCACCCATCCATGACCATTGGATGACAGGCCCGCAACCCTGGTTGCGGGCTTTTTCGTGGGCGATACAATGCGCTCTCACCATTGCCGGCGTCTATTAACGGAGAAGCGCTCATGGATCTGTCCTGTTTCAAGGCCTACGACCTGCGCGGTCGCGTGCCGGATCAGCTCAACCCGGAACTGGCTGAACGAATCGGCCGCGCCTACGTCGAGGTGACCGGCGCGCGCCGGGTGATCGTCGGTTATGACATTCGCCTTTCCAGTCCAGAGATTGCCGGGGCGCTCTCGGAAGGCCTCATGGCGGCCGGCGCGGATGTGTTTGATATCGGACTGTGCGGGACCGAGCAGGTTTATTTCGCCACCAGCCATTACGAGATGGATGGCGGCATCATGGTGACCGCCAGTCATAACCCGAAGGACCACAACGGCATGAAGCTGGTTGGGCCCGAGTCGCGGCCGATCAGCTCCGATTCCGGCCTCAATGAGATCCGTGATCGCGTCCTGGCGCCGTTTGAGGAGGCTCCCGAGCGCGGCAAGCAGGCGTTCCTGAACGCGCAACCGGCCTATATCGAGCACCTGCTGGGCTATATCGACCGCGATGCCCTGACGCCGATGAAGCTGGTGGTCAATGCTGGCAACGGCGGTGCCGGGGCGGTGATCGACGCGCTCGAACCGTCCCTGCCGTTTGAATTCGTGCGGATTCATCACGAACCGGACGGCGAGTTCCCCAACGGTGTCCCGAACCCGATCCTGGAAGAAAACCGCGCGGTGACGGCGGACCGGGTGGTGGCCGAAGGGGCCGCGATGGGCATTGCCTGGGATGGGGACTATGACCGGTGTTTCTTCTTTGACGAGAACGGCCGGTTCATCGAGGGCTACTACATCGTGGGCCTGCTGGCGGACCAGTTCCTGAGCAAGTCCGAGTCGGGCAGCCGGATCATCCACGACCCGCGCCTGACCTGGAACACGCTGGAGCTGACCAAAGCCGCCGGCGGGGTGCCGGTGGAGAGCAAGACCGGTCATGCGTTCATCAAGCAGCGGATGCGGGATGAGGATGCGGTCTACGGCGGCGAGATGAGTGCCCACCACTACTTCCGTGATTTCGCCTACTGCGACAGCGGCATGATCCCCTGGCTGCTGCTGGCCGAGCGTCTGTGCCAGACCGGGGCCAGCCTGTCGTCACTGATTGACGCGCGCATTGAGGCGTTCCCGGCCAGCGGCGAGATCAACCGCACCATTGATGATCCGGCCCGGGTGATTCAGGCCATTGAGGCCCAGTACGGCGCGGACGCGCTGGATGTGCGCCACGTGGACGGGCTGAGCGTTGAATTCTCGGACTGGCGCTTCAACGTGCGCATGTCCAACACCGAGCCGGTGGTGCGCCTGAACGTGGAGTCGCGGGGTGACATTGCACTGATGCGCGAAAAGACCGACGAGCTGCTGGCGGCGATGGAGCGCCTGAACCGGGGGTGACGGAGGCCTTCGGTTACAGCCAGTCGTTCAGCATGATGCCCACGCCAATGCGGTGCACCCGGCGGTTGTAGTCCACCAGGCTCTCACCGAATCCGTTGTAGTACTGCACGTAGCCCTTGAGGGTGTCGCCTATCGGGAAGCTGTAGTTGAGCTGGACCGAGGTCCGGTTGTCGTCGGTGCTTAGGTTGTTGAGCAGCTTGATCGACAGGGTGCGGTCGTCGCTCACCTTGTAGATGGCCCAGTAGTTGGCATACCCCATGTAGTCGCTGATATCGGGGTTGTCGTCGTCCTTGTCGGACTCGGGGATGCGGTACCAGGGCTCGATGGCGAACAGCCAGCGATCCAGGCTGTAGATGATCTGCCCCTTGATGCGGTTCCAGCTCCGTGACTGCGGATCGGGCTGGCCGTTCGATTCGTGGTTGATCCCGACACTGACGCCCTCGAACCGCCCCGGGCCGATGTCCCAGCGTGAGGTGTAGCGGGCAAAAATCTCCGGCTCGTAGTTGGTCTCGCGGAACGGTGCCGAGCCTTCGCTGTTGTAGACCTGCCAGTAGGAGGTCTGGGTGTATCCGAACCAGAGGCTGGTCCGGTCATCGAACAGGCCGGTCAGCATCGGCACTTTGAAACTGATCTGGTACTTGGCTTCTTCGCGCTCCAGCGGCTCGTTGTAACGGGTGACCGGTTGTGACGGCGTGACGGGCCTGTTGTTCGGCCGACCGTTATAGGTGTACGGCAGAATGTAGGTCGGGCGATGCGTCACAAAGCTGCCGGAGAACGAAAACAGGGCCCGCTCAGTCGCCAGGTAGCGGTCGATCAGGGCGTCGGCCATTCCGCTCCCGTTTTCGGTGACGTCACCCTGTTCGATGGCATTGGTGTTACCGCTGTAGGTCAGCGATTGCGTGGCCTTGCGGGCATTCGCCTTCTGGGCCTCCGTCGCCCGTTCACGTGCCGGCCCCGGGCGATTCAGGGCGTCATAGCAGGCCAGTCGCTGCACACCGTCCTCGACCAGGGCGCAGTCGGCCAGATTGAAATCTGAGAACGGGAACGCATCCGCGTCGTCGTCGGCCATGGCCGGATGAACCAGGCCCAGCAGGCCGAACAGGGCGACAGTTTGGCGCTGGCGTGTCATGTCAGGCAGTCACGCTCTGCCAGGTCTGTGCGATGCCGTAGGCCCAGATCGTGAGCAGCGTGAGGGTGAGCAGACCGAAAATCACCTTGTGTTTGAGGGCACCCTCGGCGCCCACATTGGCGACCCAGCGCAGATACATCAGGCCGATGAAGCTCAGGAAGACCACCAGGCTGGCGATGGCGGGGATGAGAAGCAGTGCCGGGTTGAGCGGATCGCCATCCTCGCCGAGACGGGGAAAGAGCATCATCGAACCCAGCAGGACGGCGAGTGCCGTGAATTCCACCACCAGCAGCGGACGTCGCCATGGATGGGATTTGGGGTAGTGTTCGGGCATGATGTATCTGTCCTGTGTCGTGGCTGGGGATTCTTTCGAGGCCCTCCAATCATACGGTTTTCCGCCGGTACCGTCAGCCGAGGCGGCGTGCTGGTTTTTTTGGGGACGACCTGTCGCTATAATGCGTGGTCGGAAAAATGAATAACCACAGAGGTGCACACCGTGAAGATGATGAGAGTCCTGATGGCGGCGCTGCTGGCGTCCGGCCTGTTGACCGGCGCGGTCATGGCCAGCGTTGAGGATCAGATCCGCTCCCGCGTGGAACCGGTTGGTCAGGTCTGCGTGGACGGTGAGGACTGCGGTGACATCGTCACGTCCGCCGCGCCCGCAGCGGCTGAATCCAGTGGCCCGCGCTCCGGTGACGAGGTTTATGGAGCGGTGTGCGCTTCCTGTCACGATGCGGGTGTTGCCGGCGCCCCGGTCAAAGGCAATCAGGATCAGTGGGGGGCGCGCATCGACAAGGGGCTCGATACGCTGGTTTCCCACGCCATCAACGGCTTTAATGCCATGCCCGCGAAGGGCGGCTGTGGCAGCTGCTCGGATGAGGAAATCGAAAAAGCCGTCCAGGTCATGGTGGACGCGGTACAGTGAATCGTGGCCGGCCGGGCATCGTCCGGCCGGCGCTTCCCGCACCTCTTCCCTTCAGTCGTTTTCCAGATCCCCCAGTAGCGCGCTGAGCGTGGCCTTCCCCTGTGCGCGGTTCCGGACTTCGTCTTTTTCGCCCAATCCCTCGCGGACAACGTCTTCATCCGGTAGTTCGTCGAGAAACCGGCTCGGGATGGTCTCGATTTTTTCACCATACTGGCGTCGCTGCGCGGCATAGGTCAGTGCCAGGGTTTCCTTGGCCCGGGTGATGCCCACGTACATCAGCCGGCGCTCCTCCTCGATGGTGCCTTCCTCGATGCTGGAGCGGTGCGGAAGGATTTCCTCCTCCAGCCCCATCACGAATACATGCGGGAACTCCAGCCCTTTTGAGGCATGCAGGGTGAGCAGTTGCACGCGGTCGCTGTCGTCCTCTTCCTCACGCTGCTCCATCAGGTCCCGCAGGATCAGGCGGCTGATGGCGTCCTCGATGCTCATCGACTCACCGGTGCCCTTGTCGTCATCCAGCATGCGCCGGATCGACTCCACCAGATGCCAGATGTTGTCCATGCGCCGTTCGGCCTGTTTGGGCGTGTTGGCGTGCTGGTGCAGCCACTCCTCGTACTCGATGTCCGTGAACAGCTGCTTGATGACCGGGATCGGGTCCTCCCGGTAGAGGCGCTCGCAGGTGCGTTCGGCCCAGTGGGCGAAGCGTCGTAGCCGGTCCAGCCCTTTCTCAGGAACCTGGGTTTCTGCGCCCATTTCGCGTAACGCCCCCGAGAGGCTGATGCCGCGCCCGTGGGCATAGTGGCTGAGCCGTTCCAGTGTCGAGGGGCCGATTGCGCGCCGGGGCACATTGACCACCCGCAGGAAGGCCGCGTCGTCGTCCGGGTTCAGCAGTAGGCGCAGGTAGGCCATGGCGTCCTTGATCTCGTTGCGCGAGAAGAACGACTGGCCGCCGGAGATGCGGTAGGGAATCTGGTAACCCTGCAGTTTGAGCTCCAGCAGGCGGGCCTGGTGATTACCCCGGTACAGCACGGCGAAGTCCTTGAACCCCAGGCCACGTTTGAGCTTGCGGTCGAGGATTTCGGTGGCGATGCGCTCGGCCTCGGCGTCCTCACTCGCGCAGCGGATGATGCGGATCTCATCGCCGATGGCGTGATCACTCCACAGCGCCTTTTCGAACACGTGCGGGTTGTTGGCGATCACCTCGTTGGCGCTGCGCAGGATGCGGGAGGTGGAGCGGTAGTTCTGCTCCAGTTTGATGATCTTAAGGCTCGGAAAATCCGTCTTGAGCTGCACCAGGTTTTCCGGGCGCGCCCCGCGCCAGGCGTAGATGGACTGATCGTCGTCACCCACCACGGTGAAGGCGGAACGCTCGGCCACCAGCAGGCGGACCAGTTCGTACTGACTCAGGTTCGTGTCCTGGTACTCGTCAACCAGCAGGTAACGGATCTTGCGACGCCATTTGGCGAGAATTTCCGGATCGTCGCGGAAAAGCTGGACGGGCAGCAGGATCAAATCGTCAAAGTCCACCGCGTTGTAGGCGCGCAGGTATTCGGTGTAGCGCTGGTAGATCAATGCGAAGCGCTGCTCCCGCTCGTCGGCCGCGTGGCTCAGGGCTTCACCGGGGCTGCGCATGACGTTCTTCCAGCTGGAGATGGCGTTCTGGATGTCGCTCAGTTCGTCCCCGAGATCGGTGCTGGCCTCGCGGATCATCAGGTCCTGCAGCAGCGCCTTGGCGTCCTCCGCATCGAAGATGGAAAAGCCGGGGCGATAGCCGAGGCTCTTGTACTCCTCGCGGATCATGTTGAGGCCGAGGTTGTGGAAGGTCGACACCGTCAGGCCCCGGGTCAGCTTGCGGTCCACCAGGCGGCCGACCCGCTCTTTCATCTCGCGAGCGGCCTTGTTGGTGAAGGTCAGTGCCGCGATGTGACGCCCGGGAATCCCCACCTGCTCAATCAGGAAGGCCAGCTTGCGGGTAATCACGCTGGTCTTGCCGCTGCCGGCCCCGGCCAGTACCAGCAGAGGGCCGTCGACGTAACGGACTGCTTCACGTTGACGGGGGTTGAGCTGCGCCACGGAGAAAACCTGTTGGTGGATGAAAGCCGCCATTTTACACGACTGGCGGGGGCCGGGGTGTGTGCTCTGCAGAGGCGGCCAAGTTGTTCTATCCTAAGGGGACACCAATGGATTCTGGTGTTTCCGCGAGTGTCCCGTCCCCACGGACGGAGGTGCGGATCGCCGGCGCGGCGATACCGGGCCGGTCGATAACCATCGCCGACAAGGGAGCTGGCTGCCACTGATGAAACAGGAGCTGGGCGTGTGGGACCGGGTGCCGGTCCGTCTGCTGGTGCTCACCGCAGAGCCGGCAGATTTCCTGCGTTACCGGGCATTGCTTGCCGAGCACCCGGATCTGGAGACCGATGTGACCTGGTGTCCGGATCTGGGCGACTGCGACGATCTGATTAACAACACCCGCTTCGATCTTGTGTTGTGGGACTGCGGTGTGCAGTCCGGCTCCGCCTCCGAATTCCTTCAATATCTGAGCGTTGCGACCGAGGAAAAGCCGGTGATTGCCCTCGGGGCCGAAACGGAGGATCGTTGCCTGCTCACGTTCCGGATGGACGGCGCCGTGGATTACCTCTGCAAGGGGGACCTGAACGCCTGGTCACTGGGGCGCGCCATACTGTCGGCCTGTTACCGTCAACAGGCAACTGAAGCGCTGAAGGGGCAGTTGCGCCAGGAAGTGGCCAGTGGCTTCATCAACCGGGACCTGTTCTTCGATCGTCTGCATCAGGCGATCCTCCGGGCCGAGCGGCACGAACAGCGGCTGGCGCTGCTTCATATTAATCTGGACGACTTCCGCTCAATCAATGATAGCCTCGGCTATCAGGCCGGGGACCAGTTCATCATCAAACTGGCGGATCGGCTGCGTCGGCAGCTACGGCGGGTCGACTCGCTCATGCGGATTGGTGGGGATGAGTTCGCCATCATCATCGAACGCATCGAAAGCTCGCTGGACGTCTCCAGTGTGATCCGCAAATTGGTGGGGGTGCTGAATGAGCCGATTCCGGTCGAGGGCAAGAACATTCTGTTGACGGCGAGCCTCGGCGTGGCCACCTACCCCGAGGCGGGGCACTCGCCCGAGGCGTTGTTGCGCCAGGCCAACCGCGCCATGTTCGAGGCCAAGCGCGATACCGGCACCAGTTACCGCTTCTATAACCGCGAGCTGCATCTCACTGTCGGCCGGCAACTGGCGCTGGAGGCAGACCTGCGCAATGCGCTTCGGGGCAACGAGCTGGAGTTGTACTATCAGCCGCGCATCGACCTGGTGACGGGGGAGGTCCGGGGCGTCGAATGCCTGCTGCGCTGGAACCACCCGGAGCAGGGTCTGGTGCCGCCGGACCAGTTCATTCCGGCGGCCGAGCGCAGTGGCCTGATTGTGCCCATCGGCTACTGGGTGATCGAACAGGCCTGCGAGCGACTGCGGGCGCTCAAAGAGCACCAGCTCGATCCGATCATCTTTGCCGTGAACCTGTCGTTCCGCCAGTTCCACGACCGGCGCATGACCGAAACCATCTTCCGCATCATCTACAACGCCGGCATCGACACCAGCCTGATCGAGCTGGAGTTGACCGAGAGCGCCATGATGCACGATCCGGACTATGCTCAGCGCTGCCTGCGGGAACTCAATCAGCTGGGTATCAGCTTCGCCCTGGACGATTTCGGGACCGGCTTCTCCTCCCTCAGCAACCTCCAGCATCTGCCCATCTCGTTGGTGAAAATCGACAAGTCGTTCGTTCAGCGTCTGGGCGAAGCCGGCGACGCTGAACACATCATTCGTGCCATCATCAGTCTGTCCCACAGCCTGAACATGGGCGTCGTGGCGGAGGGCGGAGAAACCCGGGAGCAGATCCGGTTCCTGCGCGACCAGCACTGCGACGAAGTGCAGGGGTTCTATTTCGCGCGTCCGATGCCCTGGCGGAACCTGATTGAGTATCTTGCTGCCCATGAGCCGCAGTCGGTGATGGCGCGCTGACATGCCCCCGTGAAATCCCCATCAGTCGCGCTATAATGCGGCCCTTCACCGGGGCCCGCCCCGGATCAATTGACCAGAACCACGCGGGGTGTCATGAACCGACTCTTCCAGCAGATTGCCGACGAACTGGGCGTCGAGGCCCGGCAGGTGTCCGCCACGGTAGCACTTCTCGACGAGGGTGCGACCGTGCCATTCATCGCCCGATACCGGAAAGAGGTGACCGGCGCCCTGGACGACAGCCAGCTCCGGTCGTTGGAGGAGCGTTTGCGCTATCTGCGCGAACTGGAAGATCGGCGTCAGACCATCCTCGACAGCATCGATGAGCAGGGCAAGCTGACGGACGAGCTGAAAGCGGCCATCGAGTCGGCCGAGACCAAGAACCGGCTGGAAGATCTGTACCTGCCCTACAAGCCGCGCCGGCGCACCAAGGCCCAGATCGCCCGGGAGGCGGGACTGGAACCGCTGGCCGATACGCTCTATGACGATCCAACCCAGGATCCGGAAACGCTCGCGGCTGACTATCTCAACGCCGAGGCGAAGATCGACGACACCCGGGCCGCGCTGGATGGCGCCAAGTACATCCTGATGGAGCGTTTCGCCGAAGACGCGGAACTGCTCGGTACCCTTCGGGACTATCTCTGGAACGAAGGGGTGCTGCACGTCACTGTCGTCGAGGGCAAAGAGAATGAGGGCGCGAAGTTCCGGGATTACTTCGATCATCGCGAGCCGCTCAAGGGCGTGCCATCGCACCGGGCTCTGGCGATCCTGCGGGGCCGGAATGAAGGCATCCTCAACTACACCATCGAACTGGGTGAGCATGATGGCGACCGCAATGCGGTCAATCCGGCCCAGCAGAAGGTGGCCGCTCACTGGGGTATCCGCGACGAAGGGCGGGCCGCGGATCAGTGGCTCGCCGGCGTTGTGCGCTGGACCTGGCGGGTGAAGCTCTCCACGCAGCTGGAAACCGAGCTGGTGGCCCGCCTGCGCGAAAGTGCCGAGTCAGAGGCCATCAACGTCTTTGCGGCCAACCTCAAAGACCTGCTGCTGCACGCACCGGCGGGCCCGCGCCCGACCATCGGTCTCGACCCCGGCCTGCGCACCGGCTGCAAGGTGGCGGTCATCGATGGCACTGGCCAGGTGGCCGATCACGGTGCCATCTATCCCAACGCCCCCCAGAACCGCACGGAGGAAGCCGAGCGCCAGATGGTGAGCTGGTGCCAGCGGTACGGGATCGAGCTGATTGCCATCGGCAATGGCACGGCGTCGCGCGAGACCGAGAAGTTCGTTGCTGATCTGATGACGCGTCATCCCGAGCTGGGCCTGTCCCGGATCGTGGTGAGCGAGTCCGGCGCGTCCGTCTACTCCGCGTCGGAGTTTGCCTCAAAGGAAATGCCCGATCTGGATGTCACGATCCGGGGTGCCGCCTCGATTGCCCGTCGGTTGCAGGACCCGCTGGCGGAACTGGTCAAGATCGAGCCCAAGTCCATCGGCGTGGGTCAGTACCAGCACGATGTCTCCCAGGTTCAGCTTGCACGCAGCCTGGATGCGGTCGTGGAGGACTGTGTGAATGGCGTTGGCGTGGACCTGAACACGGCATCCGTGCCGCTACTGAGCCGGGTCGCGGGGCTGAACGCCTCCACTGCCGAGAACATTGTTCGCTACCGGACCGAGAACGGTGGCTTCCGAAATCGTGACCAGCTCTTGAAAGTCACCCGTCTCGGCGCCAAAACCTACGAACAGGCCGCGGGCTTTCTGCGCATCGCCGAGGGCGATAATCCACTGGACCGGTCCAGTGTCCACCCGGAAGCGTATGGGGTCGTTCAGGCGATTGCCGAAGACCATAGTCGCTCAGTGAACGAGCTGGTTGGCGATGCGGCGTTCCTGCGCCAGGTGGACCCCCAGCGCTATGTTACGGACCAGTTTGGCCTGCCGACGATCCGCGACATCCTGCGGGAGCTGGAGAAGCCCGGGCGCGACCCGCGGCCGGAGTTCCAGTTTGCGCGCTTCGCCGATGGCGTTGAAACCATGAACGATCTGCGTCCGGGCATGGTGCTGGAAGGCAGTGTGAGCAACGTCGCCAACTTTGGCGCGTTCGTGGACATCGGCGTGCATCAGGACGGACTGGTGCACATTTCCGCGCTGTCCCACACCTTCGTGAAAGACCCGCGTGAGGTGGTCAAGGCCGGGGACATCGTCAAGGTGAAAGTGATGTCCGTTGACGTGCCCCGCAAACGCATTGGCCTGTCGATGCGGCTGGATGATGAGCCGGGCGAGGACGGTTCGGCTGTGCGGAAAAAGGGAAATGACAATGGCGGCAAGAAAGCCGCTGGCGGCAAGCGCGGCCCGAAGCAGGATAAGGCGCCCAAGGGGGCGATGGCCGGCGCCATGGCGGAGGCCCTCCAGTCCGCCAAACGCAAGTAACACAACACCGGCGGCCCGGCCGCCGGTTGGTCCGAGGAGTCTGACATGGCTGAATCCCGCGAGGGGCTGTTCCAGCAACTGATCCGTAATGGCTGGAGCGGGTTCCGCAAGGGCGTCGAGAAGGAGGGGTTGCGGGTCGATCCGGACGGCTTCATCGCTCAGACGCCGCATCCCGAAGCGCTGGGCTCCACGCTCATGCACTCACGGATCACGACGGATTATTCCGAGTCTCTGCTGGAGCTGATCACGCCAGTCTGCGAGACGACCGATGAGGTCATCCAGTCCCTGCGGGATGTGCACACCTTTGTGCAGCGTCGTCTTGGCGACGAGGTGCTCTGGGCGGCGAGTATGCCTTGTCGGCTCGATGGGGACCCCAGCATCCCCATCGCCCAGTACGGTACATCGAACAGCGGCCGGCTCAAGGAGGTGTACCGGCGTGGTCTGGCGGTCCGCTATGGCCGCATGATGCAGAGCATTGCCGGCGTGCATTACAACTTCTCCCTGCCGGATCGCTTCTGGAATGACTGGCAGGCGGCGCTTGGGGACACCCGATCGCTTCAGGTGTTCAAGTCGGACCAGTACTTCTGGCTGATCCGAAACTTCCGTCGCCGGAGCTGGCTGCTGATGCTGTTGTTCGGTGCCTCACCGGCGCTGGATGCCAGTTTTGTGGAAGGCAAGTCCCACAAACTGCGCCGGTTCAGCGACTGCACCCTGTTTGATGAGACGGCCACCTCGCTGCGCATGGGCGATCTGGGCTACCACAACAACGCCCAGGCCTCGCTGGACATCTGTTTCAACGAACTACAGACCTATACCGAAACGCTGGACCGGGCCATCCACACGCCGTGGCCGCCTTACGAGAAGCTGGGCCTGAAGGACGACAACGGCGACTACCGGCAGATCAACACCAATGTTCTGCAGATCGAGAACGAGTATTACAGCGCGATTCGCCCGAAGCGATCGGTCGCGCGGGGCGAGAAGCCCATCCAGGCCCTCCACGACCGCGGCGTGGAGTATGTGGAGGTCCGTTGCCTGGACCTTGACCCGTTCGATCCCGTGGGCATCAGTGCCGAGCAGATGGATTTTCTCGATCTGTTCCTGCTTGACTGCCTACTGGCGGACAGCGGCCGGATCAGCGATGAAGAATGCGAACGCCTGGATGGCGGTTATCAGGATGTGGTGGCCCGGGGCCGCGAGCGGGGCCTGTCGATCTGCTTCAATAATGAACTGACACCAACCTCTGCGGCGGCCAACGCCCTGATGGACCGGCTTGAGCCGCTGGCGGACGAACTGGACGCTCAGGATGGCGGGGGGCGTTATCACAACGCTCTTGCGGTCCAGCGCGCCAAGGTCAGTGACCCGTCCGGTGTCGCCTCGGCCCGGGTGCTGGCGTCAATGCAGAATGCCAACGAAGGGCATCTCGAGTGGACCCTGGCCCAGTCCCGACGGCACCAGTCGATCCTGAAGGAGCAGGGGCTGGACCCGGCGGTTGAGGAAGCCATGGAGGCAGAGGCACGAGCCTCACTGGCTGCCCAGCGTGAGCTGGAAGCGTCGGATACCGAGTCGTTCGAGTCGTATCTCAAGGCCTACCAGTCGGATTAAAGTGCCGTCCATCGACGCCGTGACGGAGTCGTCATAACCGGCACGATGGACAGCACACCTTGGCCACCTGTCGCTTGTCGCGTCTCACTCTCACTGTTACATTGCGTTTCAGAGTGTGACGGCGTTTCTACGTTGTCACGCTGCGGCGAGGGTCGACAGGGCACGAAGGAGGGTCCCATGCCCCGGGATATCCGTCTTGGTTGGGAAGTGGAGACGCTGAACAAAGCATACCGGCAGGGTTACATGACGGGCGTCATGGGCATGGCCCGGGAACGCTGTCCCTACCGTGGTGACGTGGTCATCGCGGCCTGGGAGGCCGGCTGGGACGATGGCCAGAACGAGCTCGAGCAGCAGGAAAAAGAGCGTCGCGCCAACCCCTGGATTGCCTGAGCCTCCAGCTCCCCTCCGCACTTTGGGATGGCAGCCTAGCCGAACATCAAGCAACGGAGTAACCGCTGGGCGGCGCCTTTTACACCACCCTCTCAATGTCCGGCGACACGGCTGGATCAGAAGCCGGTGACAGCGCCCCCCTACCGCTGAATCACAAACGTCGTGAACAGCAGATCCTTGATCGCTGCCCCCGTTTTCTCTTCCTCAAGCACCTCGTTAAACCGCGTCAGAACGTCATTCCGGAGGGTCTCCTGACCCGGTGCGTCGCTGACGGCGTCGAGACTGGCGTTGGTAAGCATCATCACCATTTCGTGTCGGAGCCGGGGGGCGTGTTGCTCAACGGCGGCACCGGCCTTCTTACTGTCAAGCCGTAATGTCACTTCCGCCTTCACGTAGCTGAGGCTCTGGGACGGTTTGCCGACATGGGTGACGAACGGGGGCGGCAGTTCCTTGTAGATGGTGGGCTTTTTCTTGGCGTCCTCTCCGGCATCTTCCGAGGCTGCTTCATCGCCATTGGCGTCGTCCGTCTCCTGAGCCGCCAGAGGCAGCGCCAGGACGATCATCAACAGTGCGGCCAACCAGTGAAAGCGTCCGGTCATCATGAGGTTGCAGATCTCCCGTGAATCCGTTTTGATGGGAACTTTCCGAGAGAATATCAGTCTCCACGGAACCGTCACAGTCTTATGAGGAATTCATGACGCCCCGCCGCCTTGTCTATCTGATTGTCACCCTGATCTGCGCTGCCCTTCTGTCCACCGCGTTTTACATGGAATGGGTCATGGGTCTGGAGCCCTGCCCACTGTGCTGGTTGCAGCGATACGCGTTTATGGCCGTGGGGCTGGTAGCGTTACTGGCCGTCCTCCAGAACCCGCGGGGCTGGGGTGGGCGCCTCTATGGCGGCCTGTTGGCGGTGTTCGCCGGTGTGGGGGCTGCATTGGCAGGTCGCCAGCTCTGGCTTCAGAACCTGCCCGCCGATCAGGTGCCCAGCTGCGGGCCATCCGTCGATTATCTATTGGACGTCATGCCGCTGATGGAGGTGTTGACGATTGCTCTGCGTGGTACCGGTGATTGTGCCGAGGTCACCTGGCGGTTCCTGGGGCTGAGCATTCCCGGATGGACGGCTGTGTTCTTCGGAGTCACGGTGCTGGCCGGACTGGCGCTGGTGGCCGGGTGGCTCGAGCGTGCCGGCCGTCGATGAGTGCTTGCCGTGGCCTCTGACCGTGCGGTAACTTGTTTCTGGACCACAACAATTTGTGGTTGTGACCGATAACGATAAGAACGTTGGATGCTTTCGGGGAGGGCTCATGCTTGAGGACATCAAAGATGCCAGGGAACGCTGGGGTGGCGTTAGCGAACTGATTGATCGTTGGCTGCGGGAACGCCAGGAGTTGATCGTCCAGTACTGTGATATCACTGGGATGGATGATTTCTCGGATCTGCCAGCGGCGCAGAACCGCTTCCATCGGCTCTGTGAAATTCTGCTGGATTATGTCTCTGCCGGACACTTTGAAGTCTACGAGCAGCTGGTCCACGAAGCGCGCGATTTTGATGACGGTGGGGTTGAGCTGATCGGCAAGGTCTATCCCCGTATCCAGAAAACGACCGAGAATGCCCTGTCATTCAACGACCGGGTCAACGGCGACCTCAACAGCGAAGAGGCCATCAAGGCACTGATGCCCGCGCTGTCGGAACTCGGCGAGCAGCTGGAAACCCGATTTGAGCTGGAAGACTTCCTCATCGAGCATCTGCACAATGTGCATGCGGAACAGGTGATGTCCTCGGCCGAGAGTTCCTGAAGCGGTGCCCTGCCCTTCGAGCGGGTAATGTAGCCGAACATAAATGTTCGGCTACATTGATTACGGATACCGTCTTGTGACCCTCAAGCGCACACAAAAAAGGGGAGCCGCATCGGCTCCCCTTTTTCATTTGGGCGATCAAGGCAGTGACGGACGTTATTCACCGTTCTCCTGCTTTGATTGGCCTTTGCCTTCCTTCACTTCCAACAGCTCCACATCGAACACCAGCGTCTCGTTGGGGCCGATGGAGCGGTTGCCACCCGGGCCGTAGGCCAGGTCGGACGGGATGTAGAGCTTGTAGCGGGCGCCTTCGTTCATCAGCTGCAGGCCCTCGGTCCAGCCTGGAATCACCTGGGACAGTTTGAACGTCACCGGTTCGCCACGCTCACGGGAGCTGTCGAAGACCTTGCCATCCAGCAGCTCGCCGGTGTAGTGCACCTTGACCTGATCGGACTGTGACGGCTTCGGACCATTGCCCTCTTCCAGAATCTCATACTGCAGGCCGGAGTCGGTGGTCGTGACGCCATCCCGTTCGCCGTTCTCTGCCAGGAACTGCTCGCCTTCGGCTTTGTTTTCCTTGGCGACTTTTTCCATCTTCTTCATCTGCTGCTGCTGCATCTTCTTCTGGTAAGCCTGCAGCGCAGCCTGGATTTCCTTCTGGCTCATCTGCGGCGCATCGCCGCCTTCATGGCCGTCCTGGATGCCCTGCATGAATTGCTCAAGCTGCAGGTCCGGGATGTCGTTCTTCATGCGCTCGCCCAGAACCACGCCCATGCCGTAGCTGACACGCTGGTCCTGGTTCTCAAGCTTCGGCTCGGCAGAGGCCGTCAGGGAAAACGCACCGAAAGTGCCGGCGGTTACGACGCCTGCCAGTCCGACCGTCATGAGGGTTTTTTTCATGAAATATCCTTCGATTGGTCACAAATCCGCTCACGGGGGCGGATCCGGGTGTATTTGATGCACAGGGCTGAAAGGTAACGCGTTTGACGACAGAGTGCCAATGACCCTTCAGTAACCTGTGACAGGCCTCTGGTGAACGCGGAAATGGCGGTCGGATGCCAGGATCCTTCCGGTTAATTCGATGGCCAGAAGCGTCAGCGGTACGCAGTCGGTCAACGAATGAACCAGACGGGACACTAGGAGTCTGCGCGGTAGAAATTCGCACCGCTGCGACCGCCCCACTGCGGTCCCTTTTGAGCGCTCATTGTCGTTACATAGAACCACTATGCGCCTCAAATGACCGTCAAAATGGCCTCGCAGTGGGACGATCTCGCCTGGCACGATTTCTACCGCGCAGACTCCTAGCCGGACGAGGGATCGCCACGGAGTGAGAAAGGCGCCTCGTAGGGCGTCCGGAGTTCGTCTTCCTCCGGTTGGGTCTCCGGTGGTGCAATGCCCTTCGGGTCGATGGCAATGACGTTCCATGCGGTGTGGTCCGGCGGGCTGTCGGCGTAATGCCAGCTGCCGTCCCGGCTCTGCCATTTGAAGACAATGTCAGGCCCCTCCTCCTCGATCTGGGTGGGGACGATGCCTTCAAGGTTTGTCACCGGCTCCGGATCCTCCGCGGATGACGACTCCGGTTCGGTGGGGGCCGGGTCGTGGATCCCGAACAGGATCAGCCCGACGACCACCCCAAGCGCCGGGAATGACAGACGGAACAGCCAGCGGCTCATCAGGCGGTTCCACCCTGAGCGTCGGTGTCGCGACGCTGTTTGCCGGAGCAAAAGAGCGCGTCGGTCAGTTGTATCATGAGGGTTTCCTCTGTGTTGCGCTGTCCCGGGGCGGCGGCCCGAAGATTACGGGTCAGTAACGCTGGATTGTCCACTGGGCAATTTAACAAGTTATGACATTCTCTGTCATGCCAGGCGTGAATCCATGCCAGCTCCGTCCTTTCCGATGACAGTTCGGCCGATTTGATGTCATGGCGCAGAGGGGCGATGCCCTCATGGTCGCGGGGAAGCCGCTGTCTCAGTGATCGCAGCGGTTCTGTCACCTGATGGCGCCATTCCGTCAGCCCATCCGGCTCCCGGCCGTCCCAGCGGACGCCGTTGGCCGCCAGCCAGGCGGCGGTCAATATCCGCGTGACCGACCAGCCTTTGCCCTGCAGCGACAGGCAAATGTTGGCAATGGCGTCGTCGTTCCAGAGCCGGAGAGCAAACTGCCAGAGCGGGTTGTCCAGGCGCAGAGAGTCCGGCGGGGTCATGGTGGCTCCGGTGACCGGGTGTGGGGTGATAGAATGCGCGGATGCTGACGATATCCGATCTGAGTGTACAACGCGGCGGCCAATGGCTGCTAGAAGGCACGAGTGCCATCATCCAGCCCGGACAACGTGTCGGTGTCGTGGGGGCCAACGGAGCGGGCAAGTCGAGCCTGTTCCAGCTGATTCGCGGCGAGTTGGCCGCCGAGGCCGGGCAGGTCTCGCTGCCCGGAGGCTGCCGGATTGCCCACATGGCCCAGGAAGTTCACGCCACCGACCGCTCCGCCCGGGATTTTGTTCTCGATGGCGATGTGGACCTTCGGGCGCTGGAAGCGCGCCTGGCGGACGCCGAGGCCCGGGGCGATGATCACGCCCAGGCCCGTCTGCACGGCGATCTGGATCTTCACGATGCCTGGTCGGCGCCCCGGAGGGCAGAGCAGCTGATCCGCGGCCTGGGCTTCGCCGATACCGATGTGGACCGGCCCGTATCGTCCTTCTCCGGTGGCTGGCGCATCCGGCTCAACCTCGCGCAGGCGCTCATGCGCCCGTCCGACATGATGCTGCTGGACGAGCCCACCAACCACCTGGATCTCGACGCCTGCCTCTGGCTGGAGAACTGGCTACGCCGCTACGACGGGACGCTGCTGTTCATCTCCCACGACCGGGACTTCATGGACCGGGTTGCCACCCACGTCATGCACTTCGATCAACGCGCGCTGACCCTGTACACGGGCAACTACTCGGCGTTCGAAGATCAGCGACGCGAGCGGCTGGCGCGCCAGCAGGCCGAGTACGAACGCCAGCAGGACCGGATTGCCGAAATCGAACGGTTTGTGAATCGCTTCCGGGCCCAGGCCAACAAGGCCAAGGCCGCCCAGAGCCGGCTCAAGGCGCTGGAGCGGATGGAGAAAATTGCGCCGGCCCATGTGGACTCGCCCTTCGAGTTCCGGTTTCCGGACCCGGAGCGCATCAGCAACCCGCTGCTGTCCATCCGTCGTGGCGCCGTCGGTTACGGGGACTCGGTGATTCTGGATGGCATCGGGCTGACCCTGCTGCCGGGCAGTCGTCTGGCGCTGCTGGGGCCGAACGGTGCCGGTAAATCCACGCTGATGGAAGCCCTGCTGGGCGGTGACACCTTACTGAAAGGCGACCGTATCGAGGGCGAGCACCTGTCGATCGGCTATTTTGCCCAGCACCAGCTGGAGTTTCTGGACCTGTCGGCCAGTCCGTTCACGCATCTGCAGCGTCTGGCACCAACCGCCTCGGACCAGAGCATCCGGAACTTTCTCGGTGGCTTCGGTTTCCGGGGGGACGACGCACTGGCCTCCATTGAGAACTGTTCCGGTGGCGAGAAGGCCCGGCTGGCGCTGGCCATCATCGCCTGGCAGAAGCCCAACCTGCTGTTGATGGACGAGCCCACGAACCACCTGGATCTGGAGATGCGCCAGGCCCTGACCGAGGCGCTTCAGATGTTCGAGGGCGCGGTGATCATCGTCTCCCACGACCGTCACCTGCTGCGCAATACCGTGGATCAGTTCCTGATGGTCCACGAGGGGCAGCTGAAGGAGTACGACGGCGATCTGGACGACTACGAGCGCTGGCTGGCCGAGCGGCGCATTGACGATCACCGGGCACCGCGACGGACGGTCGAAGAGGGTGCCGCGTCAAATCAAACCGGGGCGACCGGTGCGGAAAGCGCGGACGACCGCAAAGCCCGAAAACGCGCCCAGGCCGACATCCGCAAGTCCATGAGCCCATACCGCAAGGAACAGCAGGCGCTCGAGAAGAAAATGGACACCCGGCAGGCCCGGCTCAAGGAACTGGAAGACACGCTCGCCGACCCGACGCTCTATGACGACGATCGCAAGCACGATCTCAAAGCCGCGCTTGCAGAGCAGGGCGACCTTAAGAGTGAGCTGGAATCACTGGAGATGAGCTGGCTGGAGGTCAGTGAGACGCTGGAGTCGATGGAGGCCGAGCTGGAAGCGGTGTAGCCACCGATCCAGGGGGCTAGGAGTCTGCGCGGTAGAAAGTCGCACCGCTGCGACCGCCCCACTGCGGTCCCTTTTGAGCGCTCATTTTCGTTACATAGAACCACTATGCGCCTCAAATGACCGTCAAAATGGCCTCGCAGTGGGACGATCTCGCCTGGCACGATTTCTGCCGCGCAGACTCCTAGCAAACGGTTCCGATCTCAAATGTTCGGCTACGTTGTTGCCTGACCCTGGCGAATGTCCGACGTTAATCTCAACCCACTCGTCAGAATGTCAGCTCAAACCCCTGCTTCGTCAGATAGTCGGCTTCACTGACCAGATCCGCGCGGGTCAGCGGGCGCTCATCGAGCCAGCCGTCGCGGAAGCCGATATCGATTTTCTGTTTTTTGACGTCAATCCGGACGCCTTCGGGTTGCTCACCGGATCGTGGATGCTGGAGCAACACGCCGAGGCGGACGAGGACGCAGAGCCGTTTCATACGATCCAGCTCGTCCTTCTCGCAGCCCTCAAAGACGGCATCGGTGAATTTGCGGCGATGCCCGCGCACCAGTGTGGCCAGTTCCTGCTGGGCCTGCTTGGAGAAGCCTGGCAGGTCGGAGTAGCGCAGCAGGTAAGCGCCGTGTTTGTGGTACTGGGAGTGGGAAATGGTCAGGCCGATCTCATGCAGCCGGCAGGCCCAGCGCAGGAGCCCCTCATCGTGGTCGTTATCCAGCCCCCAGTCCGTCGCCAACTCCCGCCAGACGGTGATAGCGGTTTCCTCGACGGCGCGGGCGTGCCGGCGGTCCACGTCATATCGCCCCTGCAGCGCCTGGACCGTTCGTTCGCGAACGTCTTCGTGCTGGATACGGCCCATGATGTCGTAGAGCAGACCCTCGCGGAGTGCGCCATCGGCGTAAGTCAGTCGTTCGATGCCCAGCGATTCACAAGCCGCGTAGAGAATCACGAAACCGGCCGGGAAAATGCTCTGGCGTTCTTCCTTGACGCCGAGCTCGCTCAGCTTCTCGACTTTTCCAAGATCAATCAGCTTCTCACGCAGCTGTTTCAGCGACTCAAACGTGATGCCTTCACTGGTCAGGCCGAGGGTCTCCACCACTGAGGCAATCGCCTTGATCGAACCGGACGAGCCGACGGCGTTTTTCCAGCCACTGCCGATGAATCGATGGCGGATGTTGAGCAGTTCCTGAGACGCATGGGTCAGCGCCTTGTCCATCTGCTTGCGCTTGATCTTGCCGTCCGGGAAGTAGCGGTTGCGGAATGACACACAGCCCATGTGCAGGCTGTCCAGCTCCTGGGCTTCAAACTGCTCGCCGATGATGAACTCGGTGCTGCCGCCGCCGATGTCCACCACGAGTCGCCGTCCGGCGTCATCGGAGAGGGTGTGGGAGACGCCGAGATACACCAGTCGGGCTTCCTCGCGACCGGCGATGATGTCGACGGGGACACCGAGGATTTCTTCGGCCCGATCGGTGAACTGCTGGGCATTGCGGGCGACCCGCAGGGCGTTGGTGCCGACTACCTGGACCGAGTCCGGTCGCATTCCCTCGAGGCGCTGCGCGAACCGCTCCAGACAGGCCAGTGCCCGCTCCTGGGCCTCTTCGGTCAGCCGGTTGCGTTCGTCGAGGCCAGCGCCGAGCTGCACCTTCTCGCCCATTTTCTCAAGAGTGCGTATTTCTCCGTGGATTCGGCGCGCGATGACCATGTGGAAGCTGTTGGAGCCAAGGTCAATGGCGGCCAGAAGCTCCGGGGCGGGCGCGGTGTCGGGAGGCGTCACAGCGGTTGAAATCCTCTTTTCCGGCCTTACGTCAGTGGACAGAGCGCGACATGATCGGGCTCCGGGGGTGTGGGCTCTAAGGAAGTGCTGATCAATCCCCGCATGCCTCTGCAAGGTCTGAAGCGTGCAGAAGCAAGGCGCCGTTCGCCGGGAAGGGTCATTCCCTTTCCAAGGACGGGAACTCCGCTTATGCGCGCTTCAGGCCTTGCCCGGAGGGGCCCCGGGACGAGCTCAGTCTCTGCGTTGCGTTCGTTCGACAGGCAACCAGCCTGCCTTCGCGACCGCGCCTTGAGCCTGAACTCGTCCCGGAGCCAGAGGCACGCGGGGATTAATCAGCACTTCCTCAATGCGCCAACTATAAGCGAAGAATCGCCGGGCTGTCAGCCATCGCGGTGCGCGCCGCCATGATGGCATTTCGGGACTTCACGACCGATAGACAGATCGCGTAAAGTGTAGAGCCATTAACGATAAGCCAGACGGCTTCCATTCGGAACACCGCGCCTCGCGAAGGCGCCGCCAAATGCGGGTAGATGACCAATGAGCGAAAACATTGTCAGCGTCACCGACGCTTCTTTTGATCAGGAAGTCCTCCAGTCCGACACACCGGTCCTCGTGGACTACTGGGCCGAGTGGTGCGGTCCGTGCAAGATGATCGCCCCGGTTCTGGAGGAGATCGCCGACGAATACGACGGCAAGCTCAAGATCTGCAAGCTGAACATCGACGAGAACGAGCAGACGCCGCCCCGTTTCAACATCCGTGGCATTCCCACGCTGATGCTGTTCAAGGACGGCAACGTGGATGCGACGAAGGTGGGCGCACTGTCCAAGTCTCAGCTGGCGGCGTTCCTCGACAGCAATCTCTGATTGCCGTCATGATGCCGTTGAACAAAAAGCCGCGCGGGGGCGACCCTGGCGCGGCTTTTTTGTGCCCGGAGTGGAGCGATGCGGGACGTTGAACTGACCGGTCTGCTCCTGGCCGGCGGCGAGGCGCGCCGGCTGGGGGGACGGGATAAAGGCCTTGTCCGCTGGCAGGGTGAGCCGATGGCGGCGGCGGTGGTTCGGGCGATGCGACCGCTGGTGGCTTCGGTTGTGGTCAGTGCGAACCGGTCCCGGGCCGACTACGAGGCGCTGGCGGACGCCGTGGTGGCGGATCCGGCGGACTGGTCGTGGTGCGGGCCGTTGGCTGGGTTGCTGGCCGGGCTGAGAGGCGCGCGATCCCGTGGCGCGTCGGCGGTGCTGGTGTCGCCCTGCGACACGCCCTCGGTCACCGTGGACCTGTTTGAGCGGTTGCTGAGTGCCTGGCGGTGTGCTCCGGAGCGAGCCGTGTTTGCCCGAGCGGACCGGGATCATCCGCTTCACGGGGTTTATCCCGTGTCTGTGATTCCCGTTCTTGAGGAGGCACTGTTGGACGGTGAGCGACGGGTTATGGCGTTTACCCGGTCGATTGATGCAGCGCCAGTGGATGTGCTGGACGCGGTCGACCAGTTGCGCAACCGGAACCGGCCCGAGGACTTCTAACCACCTAATATTCAGAGGTTCCCCGGGCGTCTGCGCGGTAGAAATCGTGCCAGGCGAGATCGTCCCACTGCGAGGCCATTTTGATGGTCATTTGAGGCGCATAGTGGTTCTATGTAACGACAATGAGCGCTCAAAAGGGACCGCAGTGGGGCGGTCGTAGCGGTGCGACTTTCTACCGCGCAGACTCCTGGGACCATCGGTTGGCACGGGTTCGATCACTCTCCTTCTGCTCCACCCACTGCGACGACCCATCCCGGGTGATTTCTTTCTTCCAGAATGGCGCGTCCGTCTTGAGGGCGTCCATCAGGAATTCGCAGGCGGCGAAGGCGTCGTGGCGATGGGCGCTGGCAACGCCGACGAACACGATCGGGGCCCCCAGCGGCAGGGTGCCGACCCGGTGAACGATGCGCACGGCCTGAATCGACCAGCGCCCCCGGGCCTGCTGGACCAGCCCCTCGATGACCTGTTCGGTCATGCCCGGGTAGTGTTCGAGGAACAGGGCCGTCACATCCTCCCGGTCCCCGCCGGCCCGGACCAGTCCGGTGAAGCTGGCAATGGCACCGGTCTCGCCTTCGGCATTGAGTGCCGCAATTTCTTCGCCGCTGTCGAATGGCGCTTCCTGCACGCGAATCATGGTCAGCCTCCCGTCACCGGCGGGAACAGGGCGACTTCATCCCCGTCTCGCAGTCTCTGATCGCGCCCGGTCATGGTCTGGTTGACGGCAATCATCAGGCGCGGCTCCTCCGCGAGCGCCGTCCACGGCGCCCCTTCTGATGTCAGTATGTGAATCAGCGCGTCGATGGTCTGATCGGCCGGCAGCGTCAGGGTTCGCTCGCCCGTTCCAATGGTTTCCCGCAGCCGGGCGAACAGGCGCAGGGTGATGGTGATGTCGCTCATCGCAGTAACTCGCTGAACGGGTAGTAGGCCACCGGTTCGCCCCGGGCAATGGCCGTCTCCTCGGGCACCACGGCCAGTCCGTCCGCCCAGCAGGCGGAGCTGAGCATGCCGGAGCTCTGGTTGGGGTGCGGGACGAGAGCGGTTGTCTGGCCCTCGTTGTGGACCTGCACCCGAAGGTATTCCCGGCGCGGGGCCTGTCGGTCGTGGTCGAAGCCGGCCGGCAGGAACAATGGCTGGACCTGCGTGGGTGTCTGACCCCGAAGCTGGCGAATCAGCGGCGCAACGATCATCGCAAATGTCACCAGCACGGCGGCCGGGTTGCCGGGCAGGCCCAGCATTGGCGTGTCGTTGATCCATCCGGAGGCCAGCGGCTTGCCGGGTTTGATGGCCAGTCGCCACAGGTCGATTTGGCCCAGAGCGTCCATGGCGGTGCGCACATGGTCTTCGTCACCGACCGAGACACCACCACTGCTGAGGATCAGATCCGCCTCTCCGGCGGCCTGTTCCAGAGCGTGCCGGGTGTCGTCGAAGGTGTCCGCCACGTCGCCGGTATCGACAATCTCACAGCCCATGGCGTTGAGCAGGCCCCGGAAGGTGTCCCGGTTGGTGTTGTAGATGGCGCCCGGTGGTAGTGGGCGGCCCGGTGGTGTCAGTTCGTTGCCGGTTGTCAGGATGGCCACCCGGAGCGGGCGGCGGACGCTGACCTCGGCAATGCCAATGGATGCGAGCAGTCCGAGCTCCTGCGGCCGCAGCCGGGTGCCGGCGGCCAGCGCCTGTGCCCCCTGGGCGAGGTCCTGACCCCGGGGGCGGATGTTCTGGCCTGGGGTTGCGACGCGCTCGGTGGTCATGCCGGCCTCCGTAATCGTGGCGTGCTCCTGCATGACGACCGCATCCGCGCCGTCCGGAATGGTGGCGCCGGTGAAGATGCGGGCCACTGTTCCGGGTTCCAGCGGTGCGGGCGAGTCCCCGGCGGCGATGCGCTGGCGAACCGGGCGAGGCGTGTTGCCCGATTCGCCGGAGCGGACGGCGTAGCCATCGACCGCGCTGTTGTCGGCGGGCGGGACGTCCATCGGAACGGGGATGTCGTGGGCGAGGACGCGACCGAGGCCCTCTGACAGCGGGACGTTTTCCGCGGCGGGGGCGCGCACGGGCTCTGCCTGTTGCCTTATCCGGTCGAGGGCCTCATCGACCGGTGTGAGTCTGTCCGTCGGGGCCATTCAGGCACCCTCCGCGCCGGTGTCCAGCGCCTCGTCGATCCGGTGAAGCGGCCGGTCGGGCTTGCGGCTCAGCAACGCGGCGAAGTTGCAGGGGCGGAAGCGACTGTCGAGCTGGTCATGCACGATGCCTTCCCAGCCATCCCGGCAGGCGCCGGTGGAGCCGGGCAGGCAGAAGATGACGGTGTGATTGGCCAGTCCGGCCACGGCCCGGGACTGAATGGTGGATGAGCCAATGCCATCCACCGACAGGCGCCGGAACTCCTCGCCGAAGCCGTCGATGGTCTTGTCGAACAGCGGCGCCACAGCCTCCGGCGTGCTGTCGCGCTCGTGAAAGCCGGTGCCACCGGTGATGAGGACCGCCTGGATGCCCGGGTCCGCGATCCAGCGTGCCACCAGCGCCCGCATCAGGTAGATGTCGTCGGGGAGCAGGCGACGGGCCACGACGCGGTGTCCGGCTGCATTGGCCTGGTCGGTCAGGTACTGTCCGGAGCTGTCTTCCGCCGGGCCGCGACTGTCGGAGATGGTCAGAACGGCAATGTTGAGGGCCTGGAACGTGGTATCGGTTGCCGGCATGATCGGGCAGTTCCTTTGTTGTCTCAGGGAGTTACTACCAGTCTACGTCGGCCGCTTTGCTGTTGTATATCTCCGAAAAGAGGTATTTCCTTGCATCACCTGCCAGAGTTGTCTATAAAGGCGGATACCTGCCGATGCTTCCAGTTGGAATCCCCTTGAATGGTCACAACCCGGGTGGTTCTTCCGGTCGACAGAGCAGGGGTAGTAATGGCCTGTTGAACTGCTATAATGCCCGCCATTGCTTCCATTGAGTCAAGCCGTATTGGCGCCCGCCTAACGGTTTCTGTCCCAGAATTGAAAAGCGTCAAGTGAGTTGTCAGGGGGCAACCCTGTCTTCGCGAACCTGACTGATATTCCACTCCGAACTGTCAAAACATTCTATGAATCTGACCGAACTCAAGCAGAAGGCCGTCCCGGAACTGCTGGACATTGCCGCGGACATGGGGCTCGACAACCTGGCCCGGTCCCGGAAGCAGGACGTGATCTTCTCGATCCTGAAAAAGCACGCCAAGAGCGGCGAGGACATCTACGGAGACGGTGTCCTGGAAATCCTGCAGGACGGTTTCGGGTTTCTGCGGTCGGCGGACGCGTCCTACCTCGCCGGTCCGGACGACATCTACGTGTCGCCGAGCCAGATCCGCCGCTTCAACCTGCGCACGGGCGACACCATCGCGGGGAAGATTCGCCCGCCCAAGGATGGTGAGCGCTACTTTGCGTTGCTGAAGGTCAACGAGATCAACTTCGGCAAGCCCGACAGCGCCAAGAACAAGATCCTCTTTGAAAACCTCACGCCGCTGTTTCCGGATGAGCGACTCAAGCTCGAAGCGGGTAACGGCAGTACCGAGGATCTGTCGTCGCGTGTCCTGGATCTGGTGGCGCCGATCGGTAAAGGCCAGCGTGGCCTGATCGTCTCCCCACCCAAGGCGGGTAAGACGCTGTTGATGCAGAACATCGCCCAGTCGATCACCCGGAACAATCCGGAATGCCACATGATGGTGCTGCTGATCGATGAGCGCCCGGAGGAAGTGACGGAAATGTCACGGACCGTGCGCGGCGAAGTCGTTGCATCAACGTTCGACGAGCCGCCGGCTCGTCACGTCCAGGTCGCCGAAATGGTCATTGAGAAGGCCAAGCGCCTGGTCGAGCACAAGAAAGATGTGGTGATTCTGCTGGACTCCATCACGCGTCTGGCCCGGGCCTACAACACGGTCATCCCGTCCTCGGGTAAGGTGCTGACCGGTGGTGTCGACGCCCACGCGCTGGAAAAGCCAAAGCGGTTTTTCGGTGCGGCGCGGAACGTCGAGGAAGGCGGCAGCCTGACCATCCTGGCGACGGCTCTTGTGAACACCGGCTCCAAGATGGACGAGGTGATCTACGAGGAGTTCAAGGGGACCGGCAACATGGAGGTCCACCTGGATCGCCGCATTGCGGAAAAGCGGGTCTATCCGGCGCTCAACATCCGGGGTTCCGGCACTCGCCGCGAAGACCTGCTGATGCCGGAGGACGAGGAACAACGCATCTGGATCCTGCGCAAGCTACTGCACTCCATGGAGGACGATACGGCCGCTGTGGAGTTCCTGCTGGACAAGCTGCGGGATACCAAGACCAACGAAGAGTTCTTCCAGTCCATGAAGAAGCGCTGATTGCGCGCCGGCCCCGGCGGATATGCTGCCGGGGCCGGTCCCTCACCCTCTCATCGTTGCCTCCGATGCCTTCTTCGGGCCACAGGATGCCATCATGAAATACCGTGACCTCCGTGACTTCATCGACCAGCTCGAGCAGCGCGGCGAGCTGCGTCGCATCACGACCGAAGTGGACCCTCACCTGGAAATGACCGAAATCTGCGACCGCACGCTGCGGGCGGGCGGTCCGGCTCTGTTATTCGAGAATCCCAGGGGCAGCGATGTTCCCGTTCTGGGGAATCTGTTCGGGACGCCGGAGCGGGTTGCCATGGGGATGGGCGAAGAGGACGTCACCAGCCTGCGGGAGATCGGCAAACTGCTGGCGTTTCTCAAGGAACCGGACCCGCCCAAGGGCTTCCGCGATGCCTGGAGCAAGCTGCCGATCTTCCGTCAGGTCATGTCGATGGGGCCGAAGATCAAGCGCTCGGCGCCCTGTCAGGAGGTGGTGGTAGAGGGCGGGGACATCGACCTGTCCCGCTACCCGATCCAGCATTGCTGGCCCGGGGATGCCGGGCCGCTGATCACCTGGCCGCTGGTCGTCACCCGCGGCCCCCACAAGGAGCGCCAGAATCTGGGCATCTACCGACAGCAGGTGATCGGTCGCAACCGGGTGATCATGCGTTGGCTGGGGCATCGGGGCGGCGCGCTGGATTTCCAGGAGTGGCAGGCCGAGCATCCGGGGGAGCCGTTCCCGATTGCTGTGGCGCTGGGTGCCGATCCGGCCACGATTCTGGGCGCCGTGACGCCGGTGCCGGACGCGCTGTCCGAATACGCCTTTGCGGGCCTGCTGCGCGGCAGCCGAACAGAGTTGGTCCAGTGTCAGTTGTCCGATCTTCAGGTGCCGGCGAGTGCCGAGATGGTGCTCGAAGGGCACATCCATCCGGAGGACATGGCCGAGGAGGGGCCGTTCGGGGACCACACGGGGTATTACAACGAGGTGGAAACCTTCCCGGTGTTCACCATCGAGCGCATTACCCATCGGAAAAACCCGATCTATCACAGCACGTACACGGGGCGCCCACCGGACGAGCCGGCCGTGCTCGGGGTGGCGCTCAACGAGGTCTTCATTCCGATCCTTCAGAAGCAGTTCCCGGAAATCGTCGATTTCTATCTGCCGCCGGAAGGCTGTTCTTACCGGATGGCTGTCGTGACCATGCGCAAGCAGTACCCCGGCCATGCCAAGCGGGTGATGATGGGCGTATGGTCCTTCCTGCGTCAGTTCATGTACACCAAGTTCGTGGTGGTCGTTGATGATGACGTCAACGCGCGTGACTGGCGGGATGTGATCTGGGCCATGACGACGCGCATGGACCCCAAGCGGGACACCACCATGGTCGATAACAGCCCGATCGACTACCTGGATTTTGCCTCACCGGTCTCCGGTCTTGGCTCCAAAATGGGGCTGGACGCGACCACAAAATGGGCCGGTGAAACCGACCGGGAGTGGGGGCGTCCGATTGCCATGGATCCAGCCGTTAAGGAACGGGTGGACGCGCTCTGGCCCGAGCTGGGGAGCGATGACCACTGAGTCGGCAGGCTGGCCGGTACGCATTCTGCCCGCCGATATTCCTTTCCGTGGCGCGCCGGACACCGATCTGCTGACCGGCGCGTGCCGGGCCGGAATCAATATTCGCTGGGCCTGCCGGAACGGCGTCTGCGAGCTCTGTGAGGGACAGCTCGTCGCCGGCAAGGTACTGAACACCCGTTCTGGTACGCTGGTATCAGCGCCCTCGGCGATTGTGCTGTGCCGCAGCCTGCCCCGAGGGCCCATCGAAGTGGAGATGAACACCGTTATGGCCGCAGGCACCCATACGCCTCAGACGGTTCGAGCAACCGTCGACCGCATTACGCCCCTGAGCGACGACGTCTATCACGTGGTCCTCCGTATGCGCCATCGCCCGGCATTCCATGCCGGCCAGTACCTGTCGATTGAGCGTGATGGGGAAGAGCCATCCTACTTTTCCATTGCCAGCAGCCCCTCCCGTTCCGGTGTTGAACTGCACATCCAGGCCGACCCGGACGGTGGGTCCGCGCAGGACATCATGCAGGCGTTGCGCAGTGAGCGTGCGGTGACTCTGAACATGCCGGGAGGGAAGGCGTGCCTGGACCATGTGCCGGACGACCCGCTGGTGCTGGTGGCGGCAGGCACCGGCTTTGCCCAGATGAAGAGCGTGATCGACTACCTGCGCGATCATGAGCGACAGGCGCCGGTCTGGCTCTACTGGGGGGTGCGCAAGCATGAGGATATGTATCTGAGAGCCCAGGCCCGGCAGTGGCAGGACGAGCTGCCGTGGTTCCACTTCATTCCGGTCGTGGGTGACGACGCCGACAACGACTGGTCCGGCCACCACGACCAGCTCGCTCGTGCCGTGGTCGCCGGCAGCCACCACTGGCACCACAGCCAGGTGCTGGCCAGCGGCTCTCCCGCCATGGTTTACACGCTTCTGGATGCGCTGGTGGATGCGGGTCTGCCGGAAGACGCCTTCCTGTCGGACGTGTTCGAGTACGCGCCCCGGTAGTGCGTCACGAAGGAGAGGAGTTCATGTAGCCGATGTCTCCGACTTCGGAGTCGCCCGCCAGGGCGACCAATCTTTGCTCGCAACCACGGGGGCTTTCCGTGGCTAACCGGTCTTTTAAGATCGGCGCATCCCGCGCGAATCGATGACGTCGGATCACGCCTTCGGCATCGGCAGATCCGGCAGCCCGCTCTCCTTCAGCAGGTTCTGAACCAGCGTCCGCTGGCTGGTGTCCTGGTCGCCCATGTGGGCGTTGAGCCGGCTCAGTTCGGCCAGGGTTTCCGGGCTGCGACGCAGTCGAAGGCTGGTCTCGAAATATTCCCGGGCTTTGCCCCAGAGCTCATTGCGAAGGCTGAGACGGCCCAGCGCCAGTAGCAGTTCCGCATTATTGGGGCGGTCCTGCAGCCAGCGTTCGGCCACCAGCAGCTGTTCGTCCGGCTTGGCCCCTTTGACCCGTCCGTAGAGGCTTACCAGGCGGTCACTCCAGTGATTGCGCATTACCTTGCGAAGCAGTGTTTCCGCCTGATCGTCATCTCCCAGCGACGAGAGCTGACGGGCGTAGTCGGCGATGGTCACCTCGTCCCGACGCATGGAGCCGGGGAGTTCGTCCCACAGCCGCACCAGAGGTGTCAGATCGCGGGACCCGGCCGGCTGACGGCGGATGTCATCGGCGGCCTGCTGCAGCAGGTTGTGCCAGGTTTCCCGTTCCAGGCTGTCGAGCTCTTCGGCGGGCAGAAGCGACCGCTTGCGCAGTTCCGGTAGCAGTTCGGAGAGCTCCCGCCAGTCCTCCAGGCGCTGATAGACCGACTTGAGCAGTTTCATGACGAACGGGTGATGAGGCGACTGCTTGCGAAGGCGGATCAGTGTGGCGAGCGCCTGTTCCAGACGATTGCCGGCCAGTTGAAGCTGGGCCTGTGTGATACCGACGGCCAGTTCGGAGCCGGGGGTGCTTTCAAGAGCCTGGCGCAGGTACTCGTCCACCGCATCATGGTCGCCCGTTTCGAACGAGGCCTGGGCCGATGCCAGGTAGTTGATCAGTGGGGTGTCCGCCCGTTCCGCGGCGCTGGACAGCAGCTTGCGGGCCCGTGGCCAGTTGCCTTCCGCCAGCGCCAGCAGGCCCTGTGTCGTGCGGCGACGTGCCCGGCGCTCCGCGCTCTGATTGAGCCAGCCGGTAATAGCACCGGTGCCGCCCTTCAGGCGCCGGGCAAACACCAGAATGAACTGGAGAACCAGCGTGATCAGCAGCAACAGCAGCAGGCCGACCCAGAAGTTGGTTTCCACCAGGTACGGACCCAGGCTGATGCGAATGTAGCCCGTGTCGTACTGGAATCCGAGGCTGAGCAGGCCGCCAATCAGCAGGGCGGCCAGCAGGATCAGGACAACCCGCATCATGATGACTCGCCCGTCTTGTTGTCGCTGTCGCCGTTGCTGTCGGCCTCACCGTCCCGGTTGGTGGACAGCCGCCCTTCCAGGCGTGCCTTCAACAGGGACAGGGAGCGGCTGATGTCCGGCAGTTCCGGGTTAATGTCCCGGGACTGGAGTTCGTCCAGCGTCTTCTGCAGGGCGCGGACCGGGGCGTGGGTGTCGTCGTACCAGTTATTGAGCCACGTGTCGGCCTTGCCAAGCGCCCGTTCATAGAGCGTCTGGTTCCCGCGTAGAACGGCCAGCTCGGCCTCTTCCAGCATCAGACGCAGGTTGAGGCGGGCATAGGCGCTTTGCTGGGGGGAGAGCAGGGGTTTTACGGTTTCGTCCATGCGACGGATGGTGATGGCGTCATCCAGGCTGGCCAGCAGCTGCCGCCATCCCTGCGACAACGCGCTCTGCGATGAGTCGCGGGCATCGTCGCCGGACTGGCTGAGTGTCAGCGTCTCTCCGTCGACATCGATGTCCCGGGTGAGGGCCTGTTCTGTCAGGTCGGAAACGGTGTCGATGGCCGCCTCTAACGTGAGGTACAGGCCCGTGCGGTCCACCGTCTCAATCGACTTGAGGGCCATGATCTCCCGGGCAACCGCTTTGCGGACCGGGAAAACGCCGGGATCGTCGGTGGAAGCGAGCACCTCGTCGGCGGATTGAAGCGCCGCCATTGCCCCCTCGTAGTCGTTCTCGATCTGCAGGCGCTGGTTACCGATGCGCAGCAGGTATTCAGCTTCGGCCAGCAGCCAGTCGGTGCGGGTCCGGTTGCCCGCGTCAAGCAGCGCCTGGGCGTTGTGGTCGATCTGGCGTGCCTGCTCACTCAGTGTTTGCTGCTGCTGATTGAGCTGCTCGCGAAGGGACTGCACCTCGCCCCTCAGCCGGTCGCCGGCGCGACTGGACTGCCGGTCGAGCCGGTCTGTCGTGTCGGTCAGTTGCCCGACACGCTGCTGCAGCTGCTGGCGGTCCTGCCACTGAACCCAGTTCCAGGCGCTGAGTGCCAGCACCGCCATCAGGGTCAGCAGGGTGAGGGCCCACAGGGGCCAGAGCCGTTTACCGCGCGGTGTGCTCGCGCTGTCGGTGGTGGCGGGCAACTGGTAGGTGGTGTCTGATTCGGTCACAGGTGTCCTTACTCGGTTGTCGGGTCGTTGTTCTGAAGGCCCCGGAGGCAGCGGGCGATGCCGTCGTGATCCACCGAATCCGGCGTCACGACGGTCTGGAAACCGGCCTCACGGGCCTTTTCGGCGACCCGTGCTGCGGGAACAAGCAAGGTACGCTGCCACAACGCCGCGTCGGTATTCTTACCCAGTGATACCAGATTGTTCAATGTTTCCACGGACAGTACAACCACCGCCTGGGGGTCAAAGCCGACCAGGCTGTCTCGAACGGTCTTGTCATCATGCCGGATGGGAACGCGTTCATAGAGGACCATTTCATCCACCCGGCCGCCGCGCTCGGTCAGCGCGTGGCTCAGCAGGCCCCGCCCGCCCCGGCCCTTGGCGATCAGAATCCGGTCGCCGTCCAGCTCCTGAAGGGCGTCCAGTGCCAGCAGGGCCTCGCTCGTGTGGCCAGCATCGGGAGTGGTGACGGGCAGGCCGGCGGTCCGCAGGACATCGGCGGTGCCCTTACCGACGCCGTACCAGTGGAGCTGGACCGGCCACTGCGGCCACCAGTCATCCGCGACGTTCACGAAAGCGCGCGCAGCGCCTGGGCTGACGGCAAACACGTGCTGGTAGCGGTCGAGTTCCTGAATCAGGGTGCGGCGTTCCGGGCTGTCCGGCACTGATCGCCGTTCCAGCAGTGGCAGACACCGTGTGGTGGCGCCCTGATCTGCCAGTCTCGTTGCCAGGCGGTCGCCCTCGGGCTGGGGCCGGCAGATCAGAACGCGCCAGCCGGCCAGCGGCTCAGTGGACGTCGTAGCCATAGATGTTGGCCAGAATCCGGTCGGCCCCCATGGAGAGCAGGTCTTCGGCCAGCTCGGTCCCCAGCTGGACGCCGTTGTGCCGGTGGATACGGCCTTCCACGCGGTGAATGGTCTGACCGTCGACAGAACCGACCAGCCCCCGCAGCCACAGCCGGTCGTCGTCTTCGAGCAGGGCGTAGGCGGCGATGGGGACCTGACAGCCGCCGTCGAGCCGTTTGTTGATCGCGCGCTCGGCGTGAACACGATCCGATGAGTCCGCATGGTTGAGCGGTTTGAGCAGGTCGATCAGTTCCCGGTCATCCGTGCGGCATTCGATTCCCAGCGCGCCCTGACCGACCGCCGGCAGGCAGATGGTGTCCGGCAGGCAGTAGCGGATGCGTTCCTCGAACCCCAGCCGGCGCAGGCCGGAGCTGGCCAGCACGATGGCGTCGTACTCGCCCGCATCCAGCTTGGCCAGGCGTGTGTTGACGTTGCCCCGCAGTGTGCGCACGGTCAGGTCCGGGCGATAGGCCCGCATCTGCGCCTCCCGCCGCATGCTGGAGGTACCCAGCACGGCGCCTTCCGGAAGCTCGTCGACCGTATCGTAGTGATTGCTGATGAAGGCGTCGGTGGGGTCGCCCCGCTCGCAGATGGCGACCAGGTCCAGCCCCTCCGGGAAGGTCATCGGAACGTCCTTCATGGAGTGCACCGCCAGGTCCGCCCGACCGTCCAGCATGGCGTTTTCCAGCTCTTTGACGAACAGGGCCTTGCCGCCAATCTTGGCCAGTGGCACGTCGAGGATCTTGTCCCCCTGGGTCTTGATGCCCAGCAGTTCCACCTCGATGTGGTCGTGCAACCGCTCCAGCTCGGCCTTGATGTGTTCGGCCTGCCAGAGGGCGAGGGCGCTGTTGCGGGTGGCGATGCGAAGCGTTCGTTTGGCCATGGCGTGTGTTCGGGTCCTGTGCGTGTTGTGTGTCAGCGCGACACACACTAACGCGATTGGGAGCGCTTGTCCTGTCTTTCAATCCATTCGCGCACGTGTGGCTGGTGGCGTCGGCTGACCTGCAATGGCGTCTCGATTGGGCGGAGTTTGAGGAGCGCCTGGCCGTTGCCCGACCGCGTCAGACCCTGAATGTGGCGGGTACCGGCGAGCGTATGGCGGTGGATGCGGAGAAAGTGGTCGGGATAGGCTTGTTCCAGCTCCTTGAGGGTGAAATCCGTGACCGTCTCCCCCTGATCGTGGTGCAGCGTCACGCATTTCTGATCGGCTTCGCAGAAGTAGATCCGGGGCAGGTCGATCAGTTCGGTACCCCGATGGGTGCGGACGGTGATCTGTTCCGGCTCGGTCCGTGCGCTCTCCTGCAGTGCCCGGATCTGGACCCGGTTGAGATGCCCCGCCCGGCCCAGTGCCGATTCCAGGTGTTCGCGTCGGACCGGTTTGAGGAGGTAATCCACCGCCTGGGCCCGGAACGCATCGATGGCGTACTCATCATAGGCGGTGCAGAAGATGATCGCGGGTGGATGGTCCAGGCGGTTGATGGTGTCGGCGGCCTCCAGGCCATCGAGCCCTGGCATACGGATGTCCAGAAGCAGGATATCTGGCGAGGCGTCGGCAATGGCCTTCAGTACATCGTCACCATCGCCCGCCTCCGCGCAGACCTCGTAACCGGGCAGTTCTTCGGCCAGTCGCCGCAGGCGTTCGCGAGCCAGCGGCTCGTCGTCGGCAATCAGCAGTCGCTGGGTCATGTGGCAGTCTCCGATACCGTCCGCCAGGGCAGGCGCAGCGTGACGGTGTATTCGCCGTCGCCCTGACTGTGCTTGAGCACAGATTCCTCTCCCATGATCGCCACCAGCCGGGCCCGAGTGTTCTCCAGTGCAATGCGGTTACCCCGGTGCCGTGCCTGGCGGTCGTCCGGCGCCGGGTTACGGACCATCAGGTACACATAGTGCCCCCGGCGCAGGCTCTCGATAGTGATGGTGCCACCGTTGGGCCGTGGCTGCACACCGTGATAGATGGCGTTCTCGACCAGTGGCTGAAGCGTCAGCGGGGGAATCGCCTGGCGCGCCAGGGTGTCATCCAGTTCCCAGTGAACGGTCAGCCGATCTCCGAGGCGCAGCGACTCGATGGCCAGATACCGGTCACACAGCGCCAGTTCATCGGCGAGTGGAATCAGGCGGTCCTGGGTGCGAAGACTGGCGCGGAACAGTTCGGAAAGGTCCAGTACCGCATCCTCCGCCCGCTCCGGCCGGGTGGTGATGAGGCTGGCGATGGTGTTCATGCTGTTGAACAGAAAATGGGGGTGAATGCGTGCCTGCAGGGCGGTGACCCGCGAGCGCATTTCGGCCTGTTTCTGCAGGCGCCACTGGTGCTGAAGATAGAAATACCGCAGAGTCATCAGGGTGATGATCAGCGCGGCCAGCACATTGCGGCCGATGGCCTCGGGGCGCGCCGGCGCACCGGGGGACAGCAGCCAGTCGGACAGCAGCGAAAAGGCAAGCACATCGGCCAGCACCACGCCGGTCACGATGATCGACACGCCGGGTGTCGAGAAGCGCTGGAGCCAGGGTCGCAGAGCGCAGATCAGCGCGGCGCTGGTCAGCACCGTCCATTGCACGAACAGCGACACCAGCCCAAAGTACGCCCAGTCGATCCACCCCTGACTGGCGTGAACAATGGCCAGCAGCAGCACCAGCAGTTCGGTGGTCAGCAGCAACAGGAATACCGCTCGCACCCGGCACAGGTCGGGGACGAAAAACTCCGTCTCAAGGGCCAATGGGTCAGAGGGGCGGGTGGGTTGTGACTTCCGGGTCATGCGGCATCCTCGGTGTCGCGGGGTGTTACAATGTTGGCCGTTTTTTTGGCAACCCAGCAGGAACGGCACACCATGAGCGACCAGAATAGCAGCTCGGAGAAACCCTGGGGCGGACGCTTCAGTGAACCCACGGATGCCTTCGTGGAGCGTTTCACCGCCTCGATCGGCTTTGATCAACGCCTTTACCACCACGACATCACCGGCTCCATTGCCCACGCCACCATGCTGGCCAGGGTGGGGGTGCTGACCGATGAGGAGTGCGATCAGATCATCGAAGGGCTCAAGGCGGTTCGGGCCGACATTGAGGCCGGGGATTTCGACTGGTCGGTCAGCCTTGAGGATGTGCACATGAATATCGAGGCCAAACTGACCGAGCGGATTGGCATCACGGGCAAGAAACTGCACACCGGTCGCAGTCGAAACGACCAGATCGCGACCGATATCCGGCTGTATCTGCGCGATGAGATCGACACCACCCACGCGGAGCTGTTGCGCCTGCGTCGGGGGCTGGTGGATCTGGCCGAACGGGAAGCCGATACCATCATGCCGGGCTTTACCCACCTCCAGACGGCGCAGCCGGTGACGTTTGGTCACCACCTGCTGGCGTGGTACGAAATGCTCGCCCGGGACACCGAACGGCTGCTGGACTGTCGTCGCCGGGTGAACGTCATGCCGCTGGGTGCCGCTGCGCTGGCGGGGACGACCTATCCGATTGACCGGTCCATTACCGCCGATCTGCTCGGGTTTGAACGGCCCTCGGACAACTCGCTGGACTCGGTCAGCGATCGGGATTTCGCCATTGAGTTCACCAGTTTTGCATCCCTGCTGATGACGCACCTGTCGCGGTTCAGCGAAGAGCTGGTGCTCTGGACGTCGGCGCAGTTTGATTTCATCGACCTGCCGGACCGGTTCTGTACCGGTTCGTCCATTATGCCGCAGAAAAAGAATCCGGATGTGCCGGAGCTGGTGCGCGGCAAGGTCGGCCGGGTGAACGGCCATCTCATCAGTCTGCTGACCCTGATGAAGTCCCAGCCGTTGGCCTATAACAAGGACAATCAGGAAGACAAGGAGCCGCTGTTCGATACCGTCGACACAGTCAAAGGGTCACTGAGGGCCTATGCGGACATGGTGCCGGCGATTGAGGCCAAGGCGGAGAACATGCGTCATGCCGCCAAGCAGGGCTTCTCCACGGCCACCGATCTGGCGGATTATCTGGTGCGCCAGGGCGTGGCGTTCCGGGATGCTCACGAGATCGTTGGCAAGGCCGTTGCCTACGGTATCGAGCAGGACAAGGACCTGTCGGACATGACTCTGGACGAACTCACGCCGTTCTCCGACGCCATTGGTGAGGATGTTTTCGACGTGCTGACGCTGGAAGGGTCGGTGGAAGCCCGCAATCATCGCGGTGGTACGGCGCCAAGTCAGGTCCGGGCCGCTGCCCGGCGCGCACGGCAGGCCATGGGCGACTGACCGCTCATGACAGTGAATGCCCCATCAGCATATCAGCCGGACGGGGCGCTATTGGTCCGCTGGCGCCGGCCCTCCCCGGGGCCACCCGGGTGAACCGGTGCCAGGTCCGAGATGGGACGGGGTGGCGCCAGCCGGTAGCCCTGGCCAAAGTGAATGCCCATCGTGCGCATCCGCCTGAGGGTGTCATCACTTTCGATGAACGGCGCAACGGTGGTCTTGCCGGCGGTTTCGGCGATACGGTGCAGTGCATCCACCATCACCTGTTGCACCGGGTCGTTGTCGACCCCCCGCATGATGCTCTCATCCAGCTTGATCACATCCACCGGCAGGCGTGCCGCCAGGGAATAGCTCTGTACGGATGCGCCGGCACCATCCAGTGCCACCCGGCAGCCGATCTCGTGCATGGCATCACAAAACAGGGTGACCGCATCCGGGTATTGGGTGGCGTCACCTTCCCGGACCTCGAAACAGAAGCACTCAGGCGCGAATCGCAACGGTGACAGCGACTCTCTTACAAAGGTTGGGAAGCTGTCGTCGAGCACGCTGGCCAGGGACAGGTTGAAACAGCAGGTCTTCAGGCGTGGTTCCAGAAGAGGTTGGTCGGTGAGCCAGTCCATGGTTTTGCCGATGACGCGCCGGTCGATGTCACGGGCCAGGTCAAACCGTTCAGCCACCGGCAGAAAGTCGTTGGGTAGCCAGGGCTCGTCGCTGCCGTCGTCCAGTCGGGCCAGAACCTCGACATGCTCGCCCCAGGTGGCACTGGCAATCGGCCTCATGGACTGGATCATCAGTCCGATCCGGTTTTCCCGCACGCAGGCCTGGAGGCTGGCCAGCCGCTGTTGCGCCTCGCTTTCTGGCAGCGCCACGCCGCCATGCTGGTGGACATGAATGCGGTCCCGTCCCGCATCCTTGGCCGTCTGGCAGAGATCGGCGGCGAGTGCCAGCAGCTCGTCGGCGCTGGAGGTGGGCTCCGCACCGCTGAACGGCACCAGACCGCCACTGGCGCTGGTGTGCAGCTCTTCACCCTGCCACTCAAACCGGAAGTCTCGGATCTGGATGAGCAGATTGTCCGCGACCCGCCTCACTTCTTCACGCCGGCACCGGTCGAGAATCACCGCGAATTTGTCGCCGGCCACCCGGGCCAGGGTGTCGCGCTGACGGATACAGCCGCTGAGCATGCCGGTCAGCTCTCGCAGGTAGCGGTCGCAGGCGCCAGCGCCCGCTGTGTCGTTAAAGCGGCTGACGTGGTCGAGGTCGATGTACAACAGGGCATGGCTGGGGCCGTCGCTCGCTTGCTGTTCCAGGGCGCGTTTGAGGCGCCTGAGCAGTTCCCGCCGGTTCAACAGGCCGGTCATGGGGTCGTGGCGGTTCATGTAGTCGACGCTGTCGCTCACACTGCGTTGGTCGCTGATGTCCCGGGCCAGATGAAGAGCGCCGAGCACATGGCCGTGTCGGTCATGCAGGCGCTGATAGCGGAACTCGTACACCGGCAGATTCTCAGTGTTCCGGGACAGCGGCATTTCCACCGTAAACTGTTCCCGTTCCATGGCCCGTTCCCACAGCCGCTGCGCCAGGCGCCGTTCATTGGGGAAGTCGGTCAGCAGCTCGTTCAGGCTGGTGCCCGGGTGGGGGCGCAGGCCGAATGTCTCCTCGAACCGGTCGGCCATGCGCTGGTTAACGGCCAGTACCTGCATGGACGGGTCCACGGCCATCAACAGGTCGTCGGTGACTGCCATCATGCCGTGGAGGATCTGTTCGGCCTCGGTTCGCGCTGCCCGTTGACTGAGTCGTTCCGAGAGATCGACGAGGGTGCCCGCCACGGCCGTGATCCGTTCGCCGGTATAGAGCGCCCGCCCGGTCAGCCGGACCGGGCGCAGGCGCTGCCGGTCTGTGAGGATGTCGAGATCACAGGAAAAGTCCCGGCCCGCACGGACACAGCGACGGAACAGCGCCCGGACGCGCTGCTGCTGGTCCTGGAAGTAGTACAGGGCATGCTCGGGGACGATCGGGGTGCCTGGGCGCAGGTCGAACAGTCGGTAAAGACCATCGGACCATGTGATCCGGTTGCTCTGCACATCGAGTTGCCAGACGCCGAGCTGACCGGCGCCTTCCGCCACGTTGAGCAGTCGCGGATCGAGTGGGGTGTTGCCGCGCGGCGTGATGGTGGCCTGGACCGGTTCGTCGGCATCGCCCACGGCCACCCGGACCGTGACCAGCGCCGTGAAGTAGAACCCTTCCTTGTGTCGGAGGGTCAGGCGTACTGACTGGCCATCATCGAAGCGATCCTCGTGGACGGGGTTGAGGGGGTCGTCCTCGCCGCTGGCGGCCAGAACGCTGAGGCGTTGTCCGGTGAGCTCCTGCGGGTCGAAGCCACAGACTGCGTCCGAATGGGCGTCTACGTACTGAACGATACCGTCGTCGTCGATCCGCACCAGGGTGCGTCGAGCGTGTCCGGCGTCGGCATCCGGGCGCTGGCGGCTGATGTACAGTTCTTTCACTGGTGTCGTCCCGCCTCTGGCGATTTGCTGATTATCCGCCATGATACGGATAATGATATCGCGAAACAGCGACCTGTTTGGGATTTCGGAGTCACCATGACCACGGCCGCCGCCATTGAACTGGATTTCGACGAGGGTATTGACCGCAAGACCCTGCGGCAGCTCTGTGACCGGTTTCTGGCGGTCAATGAGGCGCGCCTGGAGCGCACCCGCACGGCGCTGGGCCCCCGTCAGCGTGTCGTCCCGGACCTGTTGCCTCTGGTCTTCCATCTCAACCATCCCGCCCTGCCCGGATACCTGGACGGCCACTGCCCGCAGGGCATCGCTCACTACGAGCCATCCCGGGCCGTGCTGCATGCGGCCCGGCGTGAAGCCCGCTCGTTCCGGATGCGGTCGTCGGGGCGTCGCGCCGCCGATATCGAAGGGCTGTTCTTCATGGGTAGCCCGGGCAGTCTCGGACATTCTGTGGCAAGCGATCTGGACGTCTGGCTCTGCCATCGCCCCGACCTTTCAGGCACGGATGTGCGCCGGCTGGAGCGGAAGGCGGAGGCGGTGTCGGTGTGGGCAGCCCGTCTCGGTGTCGAGCTCAATATTTTCGTGTTCACGGCCGAGGCGTTCCGTCGCGGTCGCCAGGAAGCAGCGGTGACGGGCGAGAACTGCGGTAGCGCACAGCACTTTCTGCTGCTGGACGAATTCTATCGGACCGGGGTGTATCTGGCCGGTTGCTATCCACTGTGGTGGCTGATTCCTTCCGAATTCGAGGCCCGATACAAAGCGTTGGCACGGCAACTTTACGAGTACCGGTTTATCCGCGCGGACCGGTTCATCGACTTTGGGCCGGTCCCGCGCATCCCGGCGGCGGAGTTTCTCGGCGCGGGGGTCTGGCAGCTGTACAAGGGCATTGATTCCCCCTGGAAGTCGATCCTCAAACTGTTATTGATCGAGTGCTACGCCCGGGACCGTCAGGGCGGGCTGCTCTCGCTCCAGTTCAAGTCGCTGATCTTCATGGGTGTGACGGATCCGGACCGGCTGGATCCCTATGTCCTGCTTTATGAGCGGCTGGCGAGCTGGCTTGATACTATTGCCGCGCCCCGGCGTCTGGATCTGGTCCGTCGGGCACTGTACCTGAAAAGTGGTGTGCCTCTGTCGCGGCTGGAAAGCGTCGGGGCGCACTGGCAGGGGCGACTGCTCCAGTCCCTGGTAGCGCACTGGGGGTGGGATGAGGCCGATGTCCGGGATCTGGACAATCGCCAGGCCTGGCAGGCCAGTGATGTGCAGGCTCTGCGCCGGCGTGTGGTGTCGGAGCTGACCCACAGCTACCGCTTTCTTTCCCGGCTGGCGCGCCATCACTCGGTTCATGCGGCAATCCGGCCGGAGGACATGCAGAGGCTGGGCCGCAAACTGTATGCCGCCTTCCAGCGAAAGGCGGGCAAGGTGGAGCGGATCAATCCCAACCTGGCGCCCTCGCTGGCGGAAGAGAACCTCTCGTTCCATCACCGTAGTGCGCAACCGGGTACCGGGCTGGGGTGGACGCTGTACCGCGACCTGGATCAGCCGTCCGATGTCACCTGGCAGGCGCCCATACGACGGACGGCCAACCTGGTTGAGCTGATGGTCTGGAGTCATTACAACGGCCTGCTGACGCGGGGGACGCGACTCAATCTGCAGGCCGGTCGCAGCGGCGTGACCCTCGCTGCCCTGCGGGGCATCAGCGAAACCCTGTTCAGCCGGTTGCCGGTGCCGTCGGGGCCGGCGTCCGGGGAGGCGCTGATGGAGCGCCCTCGGTTGCTGACGGTGTTGTTGTTCGTCAATGTCGCCGAAGACCCTCAATCCCATCTGCGCAGCCAAGGACTCCACAAACTGAGCAGTCGTCACGATTCCCTGGATTTCAGTGCCACTCATGACAATCTGGTGATGGCGCTGGACCAGGTCACCCTCAACAGCTGGCATGAGCTCAGCGTTCACCGGTACGAGGCTGGCGACGTCCTGGTGCAGTGCCTCAAGAACCTGCTTGCGGCGCGAGTGATCGCACCGGCCCATGAGCCGGAGCTGACGGTCGATTGCCAGACGCCCGGTCATGGCTCGGCAATTGAGTCGCGTCTGCGCCAGTTGTTCGCCGATGTCCAGAAACATTTCTTTGCTGGCGGTCGTGGGCCCCATCCACTGCGTTACATCATTGAAATGGGGCAGCGTTTCTTTCTGCTGCACTTCAATAACGATCAGCCGGCGTTTGCGACGCTGGAGTCGCCGGCCGCGTTACTGGACTATCTGGAGAAGCCTCAGTCCCGTTTTATTCCTGTGGTCCCGGACCGCTACGCGCTGGATGATAATCCAGCGCTGCGCAAGGTCCTGCTGGCCGCGCAGCCCGATAACATCCAGGTGTTCTTTCGCCAGACCGATACCCGGGTGGATGTCTGGGTTGTGGACGAGCTCGGATCGCTCAGCCACTGGCAGCAGCCGCCGTCCTCACGGAACCAGGCCATGTCGCCGTTGCTGCGGTTCCTGGCCAATCTTTCCGAACGCCGCCAGTTGCGCCGTGCACTGACTGAAGAAGCGGCCGATCTGTCCATTGCATGCCGCGAACTGGTGTATGCCCGTGGAGAATGGCGTACCGAAGACCGCTCGCGCCTTTGGGATGAGCAGCCTCTGGATGGCTTTGAGGTGATGGCCATGGGCGTTCAGGAAGGGGATGAGCCCCTGCAGTTTGATCTGTTCTGTGAGGAGCAGGAGTTCTCCGTGCTTGAGTATGGCGATCAGCTCATTCCGGCTGTGGCGCACTACATCCGTTCCCGTCGCTCCAGCGGCGCACGCTATCCGGTGTACCTGACCGACCTGCACCTGCCCCATGATCTTGATCCGTATGCCTACCGTCACGACCTGCAGACCTGTCAGTACCTGCATTACCGCAACCGCATTCAGGCAGCGCTGAATAGTGCGCTCTGATACAATGTTGCCTTTCGCACCGGTCGTGATCCGCGCTATGACTCGCCGAACGATACTGCTCCTGACGATCCTGTTGACGGTGCTGGCCGGTTGTGGCCAGAAAGGGCCGCTATACCAGCCGGAGCCGGCGGCCAGCGAGCCGCATGCCGTCGACGGCGATGCCCGGAGTGACGACGCCGACGACGATCGCTGAGAACGTTTTCAGAGACAGGATTTTGCATGGAACCATTCAACTATCGGGATGGCGTTCTGTACGCCGAAGAGGTGCCCGTGCCGGACATTGTCCGTGAGCATGGCACACCGGCCTACATATACTCCCGCGCCGCGCTGACGACACGCTATCGCGCCTACGATGATGCGCTGTCGGATTTCCCGCACCTGGTCTGCTACGCGGTCAAGGCCAACAGCAACATTGGTGTGCTGTCGGCTCTGGCCCGTCTGGGTGCCGGGTTCGACATTGTCTCGGTGGGCGAGCTGGAGCGCGTGCTGCGGGCCGGAGGTGAGCCGTCCCGGGTGGTCTTCTCGGGCGTGGGCAAGCAGGCCCATGAGATGCGCCGGGCGCTGTCGGTCGGTGTGCGCTGCTTCAACGTGGAATCGGAGGCCGAGCTGGTCCTGCTCAACGACGTTGCCGGCGAATTGGGCACGCAGGCACCGGTCTCGATCCGCGTGAACCCGGATGTGGACGCCGGTACCCATCCCTATATCTCCACGGGGCTGCGTGAAAACAAGTTCGGCATCGCCATCGACGACGCCCGTCGCGTCTACCGGGAGGCAGCCGCGATGCCCCACCTGCGCCTGGATGGGGTGGATTGCCACATTGGTTCTCAGCTCACCAGTCTGGCCCCGTTCATGGACACCCTCGATCGCGTGCTGCTGCTGGTGGACCAGCTGGAAGAGGACGGCATTTCCCTGTGCCATATCGACATGGGCGGCGGTCTCGGCGTCGTGTACGACCAGGAGACACCACCGGACGCCGGTGACTATATGGCCGCGCTGCGCGAGCGTCTCGGTGACCGCGCCCTGGAGCTGATTCTGGAGCCCGGACGTTCCATCGCCGCCAACGCGGGCATTCTGGTGACGCGGGTGGACTTCCTGAAGTCCACAGAGGCCCGGGATTTCGCCATCATCGATGCCGCCATGAACGACATGCTGCGTCCGGCGCTCTACGATGCCTGGCAGGCCATTGACCCGGTCGCCCTCCGCGACGATGTTGAAGAAAAAGACTGGGACCTGGTCGGCCCGGTCTGCGAGACCGGCGACTTTCTCGGCAAGCAGCGCCGTCTGCGCCTTAAGGCGGGCGACCTCCTTGCGGTCCGCTCAGCCGGTGCCTACGGTTTTGTCATGAGTTCCAACTACAACAGCCGGAATCGTCCCCCGGAAGTCCTGGTGGATGGCGATCGGGTGCATCTGGTGCGCCGTCGGGAAACCCTTGAGGACCAGATGGGCCCTGAATGCGTATTGCCGGAGTAGTGTTGTATGAGTGATTCCCGGCGTCGAGGCGGTGTGCTGCATTTCACCAAGATGCACGGTCTGGGCAATGACTTCATGGTGATTGATGCGATCAGCCAGCCGTTCCAGTTGCCGCCCGAGCGTATCCGAGAGCTGTCGGACCGCCACTTCGGGATTGGTTTCGATCAGGTACTGGTGGTGGAGCCCCCCGGCCGACCGGATGTGGACTTTGACTACCGCATTTTCAATGCGGACGGTTCGGAGGTAGAGCAGTGCGGCAACGGTGCCCGCTGCTTCGCGCGTTTCGTCCGTGAGCAGCGTCTGACGAACAAGGACCGTATCCGGGTGCAGACACGGGCTGGAGTGATTGAGCTGGACGTGCAGCGCGACGGCTGGGTGACGGTCAACATGGGTGTGCCGTCGTTCGAGCCCGGCACCATCCCGTTCAAGGCGGCTGAGCCGGCCGTCACGCATACGCTGGAGGTCGACGGTCAGGCGGTGACGGTCAGTGTCGTTTCCATGGGGAATCCGCATGCCGTTCTGCTCGTTGACTCGCTCGAGACGGCCCCGGTCGAAACGCTGGGGCCTGCCCTTGAGGGGCATCCGGCGTTCCCCGAACGGGCCAACATCGGCTTTCTCGAGGTCCAGGACCGTCGTCACGCCCGCCTGCGTGTGTACGAGCGGGGGGCCGGTGAAACGCTCGCGTGTGGCAGTGGTGCCTGTGCCGCGTTGGTGGCCGGTATCCGCCAGGGGCGTCTGGACGCTGAGGCGCGTCTGGAACTGCGAGGCGGGCCGCTGAGCCTGTCATGGCAGGGGGAAGGGGCCCCTGTTATGATGACGGGGCCGACGGCACGGGTGTTTGATGGGCGCCTGAGCGTGCCCGGTGCCAAAGCGGGCAAGCCAGCCAAAAGCGCACGTGGCGGTCGTCGGCGGCGCGGGTCCCGCGGGCGCCAGCGCCACGCCGGTCGCCGCCGTGGCGAACAATCATAAGAACTGGATGTATCAGGAGGTTAACGGGATGACGGACCAGGCAGCGACGAACCCATCCGAGGCAGTGACCGAAACGGATGTGGTCGCGTACCTGAAAGACAACCCGGACTTTTTCCTGCATCAGGATGAACTGCTGAGAAGTCTGACGCTCCCGCACGACAGTGGTCGGGCCATCTCGCTGGTCGAGCGCCAGGTCCATCTGTTCCGCGAGCAACGCGACACCCTGCGCCGGGAACTCGGCGAGCTGATCGACATTGCCCGCCACAACGACCGCCTCTTCGAGAAAAGCAAGCAACTGCTCATGCAGGTGATTGAGGCCCGCACCCTCACCGAAGTGGCCTCCGTGCTGGATGACTGCATCCGCAATGATTTCGGTCTGGATGCCACCAGTCTGGTGATCCTCGATGAGCGGGCCGGTGAGCCGACGCCCGATGGGGCACTGCTCCGGGTCCAGCCTGAGCGGGCGCGTGAGCGGTTCAGCGGTCTGCTGGAAGGTCAGCGCGCTGTCTGCGGCCAGTTCCGCGACGATCAGCGCGAATTCCTGTTCCCCGAGCGCGACACGCCGGTTGCCTCCGTCGCCCTTGTGCCGCTGCGCCATCAGTCGCTGATCGGTCTGCTCGCTATTGGCAGCCATGAAACGGGCTATTTTGACGAGAGCATGGGCTCGCTGTTCCTGACCTACATCAGCGATACCCTCAGTCGCCTGTTGCCGCCGTTGATCAGCCGTCATGATCGAGCCGGCCGGATCGCCGCGCCCGTCACCGGGACCGGGCAGTAACGGGGGCTGGCGTGGGCTCAGCGGAGGCGCTTCCCGACCGCCTGCAGGCGCCGCTTGATGCGTTTCTCCGTCATCTTGTCTCGGAACGGCGACAGTCTGAACGCACCTGCGACCATTACCAGAGAGACCTGAAGCGGTTTGCACAGAGTCTGCTGAACGGTGGCGAGAGTGACTGGTCGCGGGTGGATGCGCCCCTGGTACGGCGCCATGCCGCTGAGCTGGCTCGCAGCGGCCTGACCGGGCGCAGTGTGGCCCGGCACCTGTCGGCGATCCGGCGTTTCTACCGTTATCTGATTCGCGAAGGCATGGCGACGGACAATCCGGCGCTCGACATCCGTCCGCCGAAGTCGCCGCGACGTCTGCCACGAGTGGCCGATGTGGATCAGTTGTCGCAGTTGCTTGATGACGGCTCGGACGACCCGCTCGATGTTCGGGACAAGGCGATGTTCGAGCTGATCTATTCGTCGGGACTGCGTCTGGCGGAGCTGGTGGCACTCGATTGTCATCAGAATATCGTTGGCGAAGGTGAAGTGCGGGTCATCGGCAAGGGGGGGAAGGAGCGCCTGTCGCCAGTGGGTCGGGCAGCACGCGAGGCCTTGTCCGCCTGGTATTCCGTCCGTCCCCAGTGGGCGGCGGAGGGCGAGGCGGCCCTGTTCGTCAGTCAGCGGGGGCGCCGCATCAGCCGCCGTAGCGTCCAGGACCGGCTGGCTCGCTGGGGGGTCCGTTCAGGGGCAGATCAGCGGCTGCATCCGCACTTGTTGCGCCACTCCTTCGCCAGCCACCTGCTGGAGTCCAGTGGCGACCTGCGTGCGGTTCAGGAGCTGCTCGGGCATGCCGACATCGCCACAACCCAGATCTATACTCATCTGGATTTTCAGCATCTGGCCCGGGTCTATGACGACGCGCATCCCCGGGCTCGTCGACGCCGCAAGCCGTGAATCGGCTACGCTGGTAAGCAATCGTCATCAGAGGGCGTCAGCGGAAATGGGGGCAGGGGGATCATGACATCCAGTGACTCATGGAAGGACCAGTTTCTGGACGCAAGCGAGCGTCTGGAACTGGAACAAAGCGAGCGTCGGGATGAGCGCTTTGCGCTGCAGCGCCTGCTGGTGCGCACGAGCCTGGCTGCGGAGGGGCAGGGCCCGGATCTTGATGAGCAGCTTGGTGAGTTGCGCGAGTTAATGCGCTCCAACGATGTTGATCTTGCCGCGTTGAAGTCGATCCAGAGTCGCCTTGATCAGTTGCTCGATGAGCTGGACGCCGATCGGCAACGTTCCGAGAGGGCACTGGGCAGCGCCCTCGCGACTCTGATGGACATCGTTCGTCGACAGGCCCGCCAGGCGGGCATGAAAGATGAGTTCAAGTCGTTGGAGCGTTGCCTGCCCACTGGACGGGAGCGCGGCGTCCAGCTCGCCGGATGGTTGGAGTGCTTCGGGCGCCTGCTCCAGAGGCTTCAGGATCAATCCCCCCGAGATCCGGGGCCGCTCAAGAGGTGGTTTGGAGTCGGTCATGGCTCGCGGGGAAAAGAGGGACAGGAGACTGACGACGCTGAGCAGGCCGAGCCTCAACCTCATGCTTCGAATGACATGACCGAACTGTCGGATGGTGAGGCTGAGGAATCTCTGGATCAGCGGTTGCGGATCGCCCGGCGGGTGTGTGAACTGCTCGACCATGTGCTGGATCAGGTCGTCCTGCCAGCCCGGGCGCATGCCCGGGCGAGTCACCTGCGCGAGCGCCTGGAGTCGGCTGCTGAGTGGGAGGACCTGCGCGAAGCGCTCAATGAGGTCGCCGATCTTGTTATCGCGGCGGTCAGCCGGAGTCAGACGGAGTTCGAGGCGTTCCTGCGTCGGTTGGATGACCGACTGGCCATGCTGAAAGAAGACTGCGACGCACAAGCTGAGGCGACCAATGACCGCCGGTCAGATGCTGAAGCGCTGGATCTTGATGTCGCGGAGCAGTTGGATGCGATGGGCAGCCTGGTAAAAACGACCGATGACATGTCCGAGCTGAAGCGATCCGTGAACGACCGGGTTCAGGCGATTGCCGGCGCGTTCCGTGACTTTCGGTCCCGGGAGACGGAACGGGAGAAGCGGTTGGAGGCAAAGCTCGCGACGATGCGTGAAAAGCTGGCGGGTATGGAAGTCTACTCCGAAGAAATGAAGCGCCGTCTCCAGGAAGAGCGTCGCCGGGCGCTGACTGATGCACTCACCGACTTGCCAAACCGGGAGTCCTGGCAGGAACGCTTCGAGTTCGAATTTGAGCGCTGGCAGCGATACCGAAACCCAGTGGTTCTGGCAATGCTCGACATCGATCACTTCAAGCAGGTGAATGATAACTGGGGCCATAAAGCGGGTGATCGAGTGATTCAGCTGGTTGCGCGGACCATTCGTCAGCGCCTGCGCAGCACCGATTTCGTGGCGCGTTATGGCGGAGAGGAGTTTGTTCTGCTGCTTCCCCAGACGACGCTTGAAGACGGCTGCCGTGTTCTGGATAGCCTCCGTGAATACGTTGCGGAGTTGCCCTTTCATTTTCAGCGGACACCGGTCCGGGTTACGTTTTCGGCCGGCTTGATCGATTTTGCAGCAGGCGGCTCTCCCGATAGCCTTTTTGACCGGGCCGATCAGGCCCTCTACGAGGCCAAGGAAGCAGGACGGAACCGAATCAGGGTGGCTGGTTCGTGACAATAGGGTCCCGTTTTGTTGGTTTGTTGCTGTGTCTTTTGTCCATGCAGACACTGGCGGAGCCGCCAATTGCCAACCAGCGCGCGGTCCTGGGAGCGGATGACCTGCTTTACCTCGATCGTCGGGATCATCTGAAGATTGGCGTTCCCACCCGCCAGCAGCCGCTTTCCTGGCTGCGCCGGGATGGCACCATGGCCGGCGCTCTGCCGGACTACGCCCGGCTGCTGGGTGAAAAACTCGATATACGGATCGAGCTGGTGCCGGGCGAGACCCTGGCCCAGGAAGCCGCCCTGCGTGTTGGTCAGCTCGACGCACTGATCTCGGTGCGCGGCCCGGGGGCACCGGGCACCACGCTACGCTGGTCCAACCCGCTGATGCCCATTCGCTATGGCCTGTTTGCCGATCAGCAGAATGCCGCGGTCCGGTCGTTGTCGGATCTGGAGAAAAAGCGGGTGGCGCTGATCACCGGCGACGATTATCAGTACGACCTGTTGGAACCCGTGGACACATTCAGTCCGGTGCCGGTGCGGACGGTTCGCGCCGGCATTGGCCGTATCCGGATCGAAGCGGCGGATGCCCTGATCGCTCCCATGCCAATCGTTATGGATTATCTGTCCTCGTCGGGCGTCACGGGCATTGGCCCTGTGCAGGTGTTTGATGGCCGTCCAGCGGACGCGCTGCTGGCGTTCGAACCCAACAACGTTCGCCTGCAGCGCATCATCAACTCTGCCATCGCCGCCATTGAGGCCGAGGAAGGCCGGGAAATCCGCCGGCGTTGGCTGGGCGCGTTGGATCAGGGCACGGATCAACCCGCCAAGCCGATGCTCACGAACACCGAGCGGTCGTGGTTGCGGCGCAATCCGGACCTGCGTATCGCCTTCCGCAGCGACTGGCCGCCCTTCGAATACTGGAAGGATGATCGGGCGACTGGACTGGTGCCGGATCTGACCACGGCCCTTTCCGAAAATCTGGAGATCCGGTTCGACCGGCGTACTCTCGAGGACTGGTCTGATGCCGAGCGCATGCTGGAAGAGGGCGAAGTGGACATCCTGCCGGGGTTGCCCCGAACGCCCCGGCGCGAAGACCGGTTCCGTTTCACCCGCTCCTACCTGACCCTGCCGATCGCGCTTGTGATCCGTGATGATGGGCGCTTCATCGGAGACCTGCGTGAACTGCAGGATGAGCGTGTCGGGGTCGTGCGCCAGCATGCGTCCCACGAATACCTGCTGATCAACCACCCGGAGCTGAATCTGTTCCCGGTGGAGTCGGTCCGGGATGGTCTGCTGAATCTCTCCAACGGGGATATTGATGTCATGGTGACGCACATTCCGGCGGTCAGTGACACTGTCGCCAAGCTTGGTCTTTCCAACCTGCGCATCACCAGTATTACCCCCTATGAGTACGAAATGCGGATGGCGGTGCGCTCGAAGGACCGCACGCTGCTGCAGATCCTCAACAAGGGACTGGCCGGCATCTCCGGCGAGACGATGGATGCGATCCAGAACCGCTGGATTCATCTGGACCGTGAGCAGGGCATGGACTATACGGTGGTCCGCCGGGTGGTGCTCATTGCGGTGCTGGTGGTGCTGATCTTCCTGTACTGGAACCGCAAGCTGTCCCGCGAAGTGGACGAACGGATTCGTTCCGAGAACGCACTGCGCCTGAGTGAGGACGAGCTGCGTGAGGCCAAACAGCGAGCGGAGGCGTTGGCCCGGGAAGCGGAGTCCGCCAGCCGTGCCAAGAGCGAGTTCCTGGCGAACATGTCCCACGAGATCCGTACCCCCATGAATGCGGTCATGGGCTACAGTGAGCTGCTTGAGGGCAGTGTCACCGACACCCGCCAGCGTGGTTATATTGAGTCCATCAAGGCCGGCAGCCGGAGTCTGCTGACCCTGATCAACGACATTCTCGACCTATCACGCATCGAAGCCGGCAAGATGAAGCTGGAGTTCGGTCCACTCGATCTCCAGCGGCTGCTGGAGGACGTTCGGCGGATTTTCGACATGCGTGCCCGGGCCAAGGGGCTGAACCTGACGGTTTCGGTCGAAGAGGGCATGCCTGCGGCAATGGTTCTGGATGAGACCCGAGTGCGTCAGGTGTTGTTCAATCTGGTGGGAAATGCCATCAAGTTCACTGCCAGCGGGGAGGTCGGTGTCACGGCCCGTACCGAGCAACCGGCCAATGGGAACGAGAGCGATGGCTGTCGGCTGGTGATCGATGTCCGTGACACGGGCATCGGTATTCCCGACGACCAGCAGAACCGGATCTTCGACGCCTTTGAACAGCAGGAGGGCCAGAGCAATCGTCAATACGGCGGCACCGGCCTCGGTCTGGCCATCAGTCGCAAGCTGGCGCGAATGATGGGCGGTGAACTCAGTGTGGAGAGCACGCCCGGTGAAGGGGCCTGCTTCCGCCTCACCCTGCATGACGTGGAAACGTCCTCCGCCGGCCCTGATAGTCAGCTGGATGATGCGCCGGTGCTGCGCTTTTCGGACGCACAGGTTCTGGTGGTGGACGATAATCGCATCAATCGCCAGCTGGTTCGTGACATGCTTGAGCCGGCTGGTCTGGTGGTGCTGGAAGCGTCGGATGGGGGCGAGGCCCTGTCCCGGGTCCGCAGCGACCGGCCGGACCTGGTGCTTATGGACATCCGCATGCCGGTGATGGATGGATTCACCTGCCGTGCCGCGATGCGCCAGGACCCGGAGCTGGCGGACATTCCGGTGGTCGCCCTGACCGCGTCGGTAATGCCTGGCGACGCCGGCCGTATCCGCGAGAGCGGGTTTGACGGCTTCTTACAGAAACCGGTCAGTCGTCAGGTCCTGCTTGACGAGCTGGCCCGGTTCCTGGATCACGAGCGGGAGGATGTGGTGACCGACGACTCCGGGACGGAGACCGACTCGCCACAACCGGTCACGGATGCCACCGAACGACGCCAGCTCCGCAATCGCATGGACGAGGCGTTCCGCCAGCGCTGGGGGGACGTCCGGGGCAGCGGTGACCCGGAGCAATTACAGGGCTTTGCCGATGACCTGAGGGCCTGGGCGCAGCGGGAGCAGGTCGCGGAAGTGATCCGCTACGCGGACAAGCTGCTGGAGGACATTGAGGCGTTTGATCTGGACGGAGTCCATGAGCGCCTGGAGCGGTACCCGGAATTACTGGCGTGAATTACAGACAGTCGTACTGACTCTTGCGGTCGAATGCCACGGATACCATGTCGTACCCCCTGCGGGTCAGGCGCTGCATCAGGTCGCGGTCGCGCAGCATGGTCATGCAGATGGTGTGGACCCGCGCCTGCCGGGCTTCATGGCCGGGGTTCTGATCGAAGCGGAAGTCCACGATCAGGAACTTGCGCTCCAGAGCGGATGCGGCCGGGACGTCCTCCCGGCTGACACTGGTGTGACCGATGTAGTCGGGGCCCTGCTGACTGAACAGTGAGCCCATCAGTATATCGATGTTTTGCGCCTGGGCGGGTGAGGCCAGCGCCATGGTCAGCGCCACGGCGGCCACCAGGTCTGACAACGGGCGGGGAAGGACCATTGTTCCCGACTCCCTGTTCTCTGTAACGGAGTGTGACAGTGTGTTACGGCGGATTATGGCAGACAGAGGCGGCCGGGACATGGGGGGCGGGCGTTATTTTGCATTTGTTTGCAGATGACAACGACTGAACCACCGTGTCCCCAGCCCACCGGTCCTTTGCTACCATGGATATGGTCGGAGATGATCAGGGTGGGCACGAACGATGTATCAACTTGTCTTTGAGGGCGAATGCACTCCGGGCACGGATCGCCAGACCGCCCGGTCCAACGCCATGGCGCTGTTCAAGGCGAGCATCGATCAGGTTGATCGCATGTTTAGCGGCCAGCGCGTGGTGATCCGTAACAAGCTCGACGAAGCCCAGGCCGAAAAGTACCGTGCGGTGCTCGAAAAGCATGGCATGGTTGCCCGCGTTGAGGCGATGGGCGCCACGGCGCCGCCACCCGCTCGCCCGGCACCCTCGTCCGAGCCTTCCAGCCCCGAGCCGACGCCCCGGCCATCCGAGCCGCCGACCGCTGAAACCGCGTCGGACCGCGATGATGCGGTGCCGGTCGAGCCCGGCGACCGGCTGCCGGTCGCTGGTGAGCGGGTAGAGTCGATTCTCTCCGGCTCGTCCCTGCGCGTCGACCAGGCCCATGAGCGGCTGACCGAGACGCATGAGGAAGAGCCGCCGATGTTCGAGCATCTTGACGACTGGACCATTGCCCCGGCTGGCACCACCCTGACTGAGTCCCGCGAAGACATTCCGCCGGTCGTACCGGACATCTCCCATCTGTCACTGGTCGAGCAACCCGACGACGAGTCACGGGACGACGTCTGATCGTGCGGTCTGCTCCGGCCCGCCAGTCAGGGCATGGGCGGCGTTGCGCCCGGCTGATCACCCTGTTGCTGATTGTCGTTGCCGGGCCGCTTATGGCGGCGCCCAATCCCGCATCCGAGCGTCCAACCGTCGCGCTGGTGCTGTCGGGCGGCGGTGCCAAGGGCATGGCACACGTCGGGGTGCTGCGTGTCCTTGAAGAAATGCGCATTCCCGTGGATATCGTGGTGGGGACCAGCGCCGGGTCGGCCGTGGCGGCATTGTACGCTCAGGGGATGGCCGTTCCAGAGATTGAGGAGCGGTTCATTGAGATGGACTGGCTCTCCAGCTTTCGCGACAGCCCGGGGCGTGCCTACCGACCGGTGCGCCGTAAGCAGAACGACTGGCGTTATCCGATCAGTCCGGGCGTTGGCGTGGGTCTGGACGGATTGCGGGTCGGTCGTGGTCTGGTGGCTGGCCAGAATCTGGGGTTCATTCTCAATGAGCTGACGCGCGACGCCGCCCTGGTCCGGGATTTTGATGCGCTACCGGTTCGCTTCCGGGCCGTGGCGACCGATCTCGAGACGGGCGAGGCCGTGGTGATGGGGGAAGGGGCGCTGTCCGAAGCGATCCGGGCAAGCATGAGCATCCCCGGTGTCTACGCTCCGGTCTCCCGGGATGGACGATTGTTGGTGGACGGCGGCATTGCCAACAATCTTCCGGTCAGTGTCGCCCAGGAAATGGGGGCCGACCGGATCATCGCCATTGATATCAGCGACGCGCTTGCTGATCGCCGCACCCTGACCGGCGCCTTTTCGATTGTTGGTCAGCTCACCACCCTGATGACCCGGCGCAACATGGACGATCAGATCCAGCGACTTGATGACGACGACCTGTTGATCCAGCCGGATCTGGGATCACTCGGGTCCGCCGATTTCTACAGCGCGGCGGCGATCATTGAGGCGGGAGCCACGGCCACGCGCCGCTATGCGGTGGACCTGCAGTCGCTGCGTGTCGACGACGTCCTCTGGCAGCGTTATCAGAAACGCCGCTCGACGACCCGTTTTCAGCCGGGCGTCATCACGGAGGTCCGTGTCCGGGATCAGTCCCGCCTGTCCACCCGGTTTCTCCGATCCCGGATTCACCAGCCTCTCGGGCAACCGCTGGATGTGCCCGCGCTACAGGACGATCTTCGCCGCATCTACGGGTTGGGATACTACGAGACGGTGGCCTACCAGCTCGAACCTACCCCCGAAGGGACGGCGCTGGTCATCGATGTGACGGAGAAGAGCTGGGGTCCGAACTACCTGCGGTTCGGGCTGGGGTACGAGGACAACTTCCGCAACGATACCCGTTTCAACGTGGCTGCCGCGCTCCAGATGACCGAGCTCAACGATCTGGGCGGGGAGTGGCACACCGGTGTCCAGCTGGGCACCGAGCCGCGGGTGAGAAGCCAGTGGTTCCAGCCGCTGGATTTCGGGTACCGTCGGTTTGTCGTGGCGGGGGCGGAATACGAGCAGGAGAGTTATACCGTGTTCGGGACGCAGGGCCAGCAGCAGGCGGAAGTGGAAGTCTCCCGTCAGCAGGTGGATCTGGCCTTCGGTCTGGAACTGGCGAATACGGCGGAGGCGCGGGCAGGCCTGCAGCGGGGTTATGCCCGCGTTGATAACGTGGTTGGACAGGCCAACCTGACCGACGAGCGGATCGATCAGGGCAGTTGGTCTCTGGAGCTGACCGTTGATTCACTGGACGATCCGTTCATGCCGGCGTCCGGTCACTACCTGGGGGTGAAGGGCCGTTTCGAGCGCCCCGGTCTGGGCGGTGAGCGTGATTTCGACCGGGCGGCATTGCTGGCGGCGAGAGCGATCAGCCTTGGGCACTACACGGCGGTCGGCAAAGCATTTGGCAGCGTTGTTACCCGCGGTGAGGCGGGCGTTGAGAACACGATCTCACTGGGTGGGCTGCGTCGGTTGTCGGCATACGCCCGCGGTGCAATCACCGGTCGCGACGCCGCATTGGCGTCTCTCTACGGATACCGTCGCTTCGGCGGTCCCTTTATTCCGTTCTTCGCCGGGTTGGGCTACGAAACGGGCAATGCCTGGTCCGACATCCGGGACGCACGGGGCAATGACCTGATTCACTCCTGGAATGCGTTTGCGGGGGTCGACACCTTTCTGGGCCCGGTGCAGGTGTCCACGGCCTATGCCGACAAAGAGCACTGGTCGGTGTTCCTGAATGTGGGCTACTCGTTGGAAAGCCTGTTCCGCGACCTTTGAACCCCCCCTGTGTCTGCACCCGATCGGTCCGGCGTCGTCTCAGGCAACGGGCTCGGGTTGGGCCGCGCCGATGGCGTCCAGGACCTGATTCCGTTGCTGGGTCGCGTAGCGGTGAAGAATGCGGATGACCGCCTCTTCATCGCGCTGTTTGACGGCGTCGATTGAGTCGCGCATGTGGGTCAGGTTGTCGGCCAGCACCTGTTGGTTGGAGTGTCGGAACGCCTCGAAGGCGCAGCGCCGGGCAGATGGCCAGAGATCACGCAGTGCTTCGAGAATGAAGTAGTTGTCGGCGTACACCAGTGAGGCCTGGGCGTATTGCATTCCCAGATCCAGGAAGCCGGTGAGGTCGCCCTGACGGTAACAGTCGCTCATACGCTCGTAGAGCGATTCGATTTTTTCCATATCCGCCGGCTGCCATTGGTGTGCCAGTTTCCGGCTGGTATGCCCGAGGATCAGTTCCAGGGTTTCGTAAAGGCTGGTCACGAAGAACGCGTCCAGTTCTTTGACGAAGGCGCCTTTTCGCGGAACATTGCGGACCAGGTGGCGACGTTCGAGCAACAACAGCGCTTCGCGCACCGAGCCATGGCTGACTTCCAGCTCCCGGGCCATGGTGGTTTCGTAGATGCGTTCGCCGGAGCGTAACTGACCAAACACGATCAGATCATCAAGATGACGGGCCACCTGCTCGGTCAGGGTTTCACTGGGCTTGAAGGGTTTCATCGCCGTCGGGTCGCTCTCCGGTGACTGGAACCCTGAGATACTCTCACATTCGGCGGAGCAGCGCCTATTGCCCGGATGACGGGGCCTCCGAACACGATTGCCAGAAAGAGGGGACGTGGGTCACTGAAAAACACCGAAACAGTCAGAAAGTTTTAAAGTGGGTGGATCAGGCGCACCCTACCTTCAGACCTTCAGACCTTCAGACCTTCAGACCTTCAGACCTTCAGACCTTCAGACCTACGAGCCCATTTTTCTGTTTCGCCCGAAGGGCGTTTCCGTGCTTTCGGTGTTTTTCCGTGGCAAATCCCTACAGAATCGGCGCCAATAACCGCACCGCCCGGCAGGTCAGCCGGAATGGCAGGGATCGGCGGCGGTAGTCGGCGGTGGTCATGGGGCGGCAGTGGACAAGGTCGGCTTCCAGCATGCCGCGCACGGCGTCCACGAAGGTGGCGTCGGTGGACACGGCCGTCACCTCGAAGTTCAGCCGCAGGGAGCGGTTGTCCAGATTGGCGGTGCCCACGGCCGCGTAGCGATCATCCACCAGTGCCACCTTCTGGTGGAGAAAGCCGGGCTGGTAGCTGTACAGGGCGATGCCCGCCTGCCCGGCCTGCTCAAGGTAGGAGTAGACTGCCAGCCTGATCAGCCAGTGGTCCGGGTTCTGGGGAATCAGGATGCGCACATCCACGCCGCGCAGTGCCGCCAGTTGCAGGGCATTGACGATCTGCAGGTCGGGCACGAAATAGGGCGAGCTGATCCAGATCCGTTCCCGGGCGTTGTTGATACAGTTCAGGAAGAACAGTGTGCAGGTTTCGAAGCTATCCGCCGGCCCGCTTGGCAGAATCAGCATGTCCTGATCGCCCCGTGTCGAGGGCTCCACGGACCAGTGCAGTACCGGCAGATCGCCGGCGGCCCAGTACCAATCCTCGACGAAGGTCAGCTGCAGGCCTGCCACGGCCGGCCCCTCGACCCGGCAGTGCGTGTCCCGCCAGGGGGCCAGATTCGAGGCCTCGCCGAGGTACTCGTCTCCCAGATTGATGCCTCCCACGAACCCGACGCGACCGTCGCAGACCAGCAGCTTGCGGTGGTTGCGGAAGTTGATCTGGAAGCGCCATTGTCGCCGGTTGCCGTCCCCGAAGGCACAGACCCGGGCACCGGCACCGCTTAGTTCACGGGTGTAGTGACGGGACAGGCCAACGCTGCCGATCTCGTCGTAGATGAAAAACACCTGCACGCCCTCGGCCAGTTTGCGTTTGAGAATGGACTTGATGCGTCGGCCAACCCGGTCGGAACGGACGATGTAGAATTCCAGCAGGATGTAGTCCCGGGCATTTTCCATGGCGTCGAACAGCGCTTCGAAGGTCTCGACGCCATCGCGCAGCAGGGTCGCGTGGTTGCCGCGGGTGAATGGCTGACGGGCGAGGGCGCTGAGGACCTTCAGGTCCGGGCTGTCACCAAAGGCCTCCGGCGGGATGACCGCGTCGCTGTCATCGAACACGCCCAGCAGATGGTTGAGTGCCTCGTCCCCGGAACGGCGGGCCCGGACGTATCCGGCAAAACGGTTGCGCCCGAACAGCAGGAACAGCGGCAGCGTCAGAATCGGGAATGCCAGCAGCGCCACGATCCAGCTGATCGCCCCCTGGGCGGTCCGGTAGTTGAGCAGGATCTGCCCGATGCACAGCAGGGTGATGCCATACAGCGCCGCCAGTATCAGGCCGATCCAGCTTCCGTCGATGATCATGACCCCTCCGTATCGGCCCGGTGGCGTTCCCGGTATCGGGCAGGGGATTCGCCGGTCCAGCGCTTGAAGGCCCGACTGAAGGCGCTCAGCTCCGAGAAACCGAGCAGGAAGGCAATTTCGCCCAGTGCGTAGCGGTCGTCCCCGACGTAGCGCAGGGCCCGCTCCTGCCGGACCTGCTCCACCAGGTCATGGAAACTCAGCCCTTCTTTTTTAAGGCGCCGGTACAGGGTCTGGCGGCTCATATGGAGCTGGCGGGCGAGCGTGTCGGCATCCATGCGCTCGCTCGCCAGTTGTCGTGCGATCAGACGGCGTACCTTGCGTGAGAAGCGCCGTCGTGACTGGATTCGGGACAGCAGTGAATTGACCTGTTTCAAGACCGCTGAATAGACATAGGGGTTGCGGTGCGGCAGTGGGCGGTTGAGATAGCGCACGTCAAACGCCAGTTCCATCGCTGGCGCGCCGAATTCCACCGGGCACTGCAACAGCTCGTGATACGCGCCGGCATAGTCCGGCGCCGGGTGGGCGATGCGGACCCGAGCGATGTCGAGTGGCACCTGCATGAAGTGCTGCGTGCGGCTGATGGTGGACGCGAGGGTGCGATCCATGTCCTGTCGGGAGTAGTGGTGAGGTTCGTCCACGGTCCAGATCAGGATGGCGAGTTCATCGGTCTGTTCCAGTCGCAGCGACACCGATTCGTTGATCAGGCGGTGCAGCCGGACATACTGGGTCGCGGCGGCCCCCAGCGTGTCGGCGTTGAAGAAAACATGACCGGCCAGCCCCATGCGGTCGGTATCGGCGGTGGCGCCGGCGTGGAGTCCGATGGCCGGGTCACCCGTCACGGCCTCGGCGTGATCCCAGAGCTGATAATGGCGGGAGGCGGCAATCCGATGATCGGGGTCGTCCAGGCTGGCGAGCGGCTGCCCCAGGATGGCCTCGACGCGGGGAACGTCAAGGCAATCCTGTTCGCGGAGATAATGGATCAGGCCCAGCGTGCTGGAGGCGGCAACCCGGGGTTCCGCGCTGGTGACATTGTTCATGGGGCGTGTGCCTTGAAACTGTTACGTACGGTCAAATCACTGGTACGGCCTGTCAAGGGTCTCTTCGGCCTCCCCGGTTAGCATAGTGGGCACTGATACGCTGAGAAGAAGCCGGAGGTGCCATGATGATGGATGAGGTGTTCGTTCCGCATGACGAACTGGAGCGGCAAAACTGCCGCGCTCTCGAAGACTACCTCAATAACATGTTCTTCTGCTGATCCCTTCGTTGCCACCCCACGGGGTGGCTTTTTCGTGGTGCGCTGGACGCCGTCACGACGACAACGCCCGTTGTCTCAGCCCCGCGTGTCTTCCTCATGACCCAACCCCGGGATCGCATCCGCCGGTTGAGTACGCAGCTGGTGCTGCTCTTCCCGGTCCAGGATGCCCTCAATTCGCCCAAGCTGTGCCCGGAGCCCGTCCGAGCGCGTCAGAAGCGCGGTCTCAGGTTGAAATTCGAGTCCGATTGAGTCGTGTCCTCGACGGCTCTGGCGATTGACAACGGTGGCCGTCAGCCGATCAATTCGAATATCGTCGTTGTCCAGGGTCAGGGCCAGCCGGACTTCGACCTGTTCACCTTCAGCGGGACCATCCTGCGGTCGGGCGACCGCCATGCCGTCGCGGGTAAAATCGTACACCGTCAGCGATTGCCAGTGCGACCCACGTCCCCGACGCCACTGGGCAGCCAGTTCGGAAGCGGGAAAGCGCTGGAAACGACGGCGTTCGTTGTCGGATTCGGTCATGCACCTCTACCTTTGTTGTGTTCTGCGCCGGGCAGCGTTGCCGTCTGGTAGCATAGCGGATCGTTTCAGAGGATGACCATTCCCGGAGGCTATGGCGTGTCGGTATCGCTTCATCATCGTGTCGATGGCCAGGGTCCGCCCCTGATCCTGCTCCATGGGTTGTTCGGCTCGCTGGAGAATCTGGGGGGCATTGCCCAGCGGCTGTCGGATCAGTGGCGCGTTCATGCGCTCGACCTGCGCAATCATGGACGTTCGCCCCATAGTGACACCATGGACTATCCGGCCATGGCGGCGGATGTGAAGGCCTACATGGATGACGCCGGACTCGATAGGGCGTCGGTGCTCGGGCACTCCATGGGGGGCAAAGTGGCAATGGAGCTGGCACTGACCTGGCCGCACTCCGTCGATCGTCTGGTGGTGGCCGACATCGCGCCAGTCGCCTATCCCCCCCGTCACGATGCCATCCTCGACGGGCTCATGAGTCTTGATACGGCTGCGCTGCGGTCGCGCCGTGACGCCGACGAACGACTGGCCGAAAAGGTCAGTACCCCCGCCGTGCGGCAGTTTCTGCTGAAAAATCTTGTGCGTCGTCGGGAAGGTGGTTTCGGCTGGCGGATGAACCTGCCGGTCATCGCCGATCAGTACGAGGCGATTGCGGCAGCACCCAGTGCGTCGGGACCGTTTACCCGACCGACACTGTTCATCAAGGGCGCGGCATCCGATTACATCGGGGAGGAGGCCCGGGAGCCCACGACGCGGCTGTTTCCGGCCGCATCATTGCGGATGATTCCCGAAACCGGCCACTGGCTGCATGCGGAAAAGCCGGACCGGTTTGCCAACACGGTCCGGCGGTTCTTGTGCGCCGAGCTGGATCGCCCCTGAGCGCTCAGCGCCGCCAGCGCGACACGGCGGATGACGCCTTCTGCTGACCTGTGTTTTCGGGTGTGAGCATCCCGGGGCTCTGTTAAGCTGTCGACCGACGCCAAGAGAAGGACAGGGGAGGCGAATGCGCTGGATTTTCGGGCTATGCGTTGTGGTGTTCATGGTGCTGGGCGGGTTTCTGCTCACGCCGTCGCCGGTGGACAGCCGCGCGTGGACGCCGCCTGTGGCACCGGGGCTGGACGGAAAGCTGGCGCCGAACGAGCGCCTGCGTCTGGCGGAGTTGCTGGCGAAAGGGCAGGTCACCGGGCCGGAGGATGTGGATGTTGACCAGGCTGGCAGGATCTATGCCGGTCTCAGCGATGGTCGTATTGTCCGGATCTGGCCGGATGGGAAGGTGGAGCGCTGGGTGGATACGGGGGGGCGTCCGCTCGGGCTGGATTTCGACCGACGGGGGAATCTGATTGTCGCGGACGCTTCCCGGGGGCTGATGTCGATTGATCCGGAGGGCAATACCCGCGTTCTGGCCCGCGAGGCCGAGGGTCTTCCTTTCCGGTTTGCAGACGACGTGGATGTCGCCCCGGACGGCCGGATCTACTTCACCGATGCCACCTCCGAGTTCAGCCAGCAGGACTTCCGGCTGGATCTACTGGAAACACGGCCCCACGGCCGTTTGCTGAGGTACGATCCGGCGACCGGCCGAACCGATGTCCTGATCCACAGCCTCTATTTTGCCAATGGCGTGGCTGTGGCCCCGGATGGTGACTTTTTGCTGGTGAACGAGACCTGGCGGTACCGGGTGCTCAAGTACCACCTGAAAGGGCCGAAGGCCGGGACGGCCGAAGTGCTTGTGGAGAACCTGCCGGGCTTCCCGGACGGCGTGTCGGTGGACCGGGAAGGGCGCTTCTGGGTGGCCCTGGCGACGACCCGGAACCGGATGGTCGACGCCGTGCACCCGCATCCCTGGATCAAGGAACAGATTGCGAAACTGCCGGACAGCCTGAAGCCGGCGCCCCGGGATTACGGGCTGGTCCTGGCGATGAACGGCAACGGGGAGGTCCTGACCAGTCTGCACGACACCGACGGTCGCCACCTCAAGGAGATTACCTCGGTGGAGCCGCATCTCGATAAGCTCTACTTCGGCACCCTGCATGGTGATCGGATCGGTCGCCTGTCCATGTCGATCATTCCCGATCTGTCTGCCGGAGATGACGATGACTGACATCCAGTGGGACCGCCGGAAGCCGTTTGTGATGGATATCACTGTGCATCCGTCCGACGTGGACCGGCTCGGCCACGCCAACAATGTCGTCTATGTGCGCTGGCTGGAGGGCGTCAGCTGGTCGCACATTGAGCACCTGGGGATGACCTGGGAGCAGCACGAGGCAACGGGTAAGGCCATGGCGATCACCCGCACGGAGATCGATTATCTGATACCGGCGCAGGCGGGGGATCACCTCAAGCTGGGAACCTGGCTGACCGACTTTGACGGCCGTTTCCGGTCAACCCGCTGCTTTCAGCTGGTACGCGTCGGGGACGGCCGGACGCTGGCCCGGGCCGTTTCCACTCACGCCTGTGTGAGTCTCAGGACCCAGCGCCCGAGCCGGGTGCCGGCGATCTTCGCCGAGGCGCTGTCGTCGGCGTTGATTCGCGACTGATACCACGCTCATTTCTGCGTCGTCTGCTATTCTCCGAGCGGAGAGGCAGGTCCCGTTCTCCGTCCGGTCACGGAGCGTACCGGGTGGCAATCCGAATTCTCTGATGGAGACGATCGTCATGCGCCATATCCAGTATCACCGTTTTGGTGATTCCAGCGTCCTGACTCTGGATGACGCCGCCATTCCGGCGCCCGGGCCCGGCGACGTCTGTCTCCGGGTGGCCGGCGCGGGTCTGAACCCCATCGACTGGAAAACCCGGCAGGGCCTGGGGTTCGCCGCGCGTCAGATCGAAGACTGCTTGCCGTGGACGCCCGGATACGACGTCAGCGGCGTGGTCACGGCCATTGGTGACGGCGTGACCACTCTGGCTGAAGGCGATCGGGTGATGGGCATGATCGGTTTCCCGGGTGAAGGTGGTGGTTACGCCGAGTACGCCGTCGCCTCGGCCGAGGAGCTGGTGCAGGTGCCGGATGAGCTCGACCTGGTCAGCGCCGGAGCCCTGCCGCTGGCAGCCCTGACGGCCTGGCAGGCGCTGTTCGAAATGGCCGACTTGCAGCCGGACCACAAGATCCTGATTCATGCGGCGGCCGGTGGCGTTGGGCATCTGGCCGTGCAGTTCGCCAGAGCCCACGGGGCCCATGTGATTGCCACAGCGTCTGAAGCCAACGGGGATTTTCTCGCCTCACTGGGGGCCGATGAAATTCTCGACTACCGGAAAGATGACGTGGTCGACGAGTGCTACGGGCTGGATGTGGTGCTGGACCTTGTGGGCGGCGATACCGGCAAACGGTCGCTGCACGCCCTGGGTGAGCATGGCGTGCTGGTCACCGTCCCCACGGTCACGGCTGACGACATCATTACCGAGGCTGAGAACCGGGGCCTGAAGGCCCACGGGATGACGGTGCGGCCGGAGGTCTTTCACCTGGAGGAAATCGCCGAGCTGATCGAGGATGGCGATGTGCGACTGCACGTGGACGCCGTTTTCCCCCTGGCCGATGCGGCCCGCGCCCATGAGCGACTCGAAATGGGCCACGGGCGGGGTAAGCTGGTCCTCGACTGCGGCTGATGCCGTCGGCATCAGCCCGGCAGTGCGTTTGATCTGCCCGTCTGGTCTTTCTTCTCTTTCTCGCGTGGATCCCGTGGGGGCTGCGGCGGCACCAGGCTGACCACGACCCATCCCTTTTCCGGCTTCGCTGTCGTGGCTGTCGTGACCGCGTAGATACGGCTGCGCGGGTCCAGATAGAACAGCGTCAGCGCCTGGTTGTCGTACTGTTGTCGGAAATCGCTCAGTTTGAAGCTGTCCGTCAGCTGCGTGCTTTTCACCGTGTACCCTTTGCTCACCATGCTGGCCAGCCGGGCGTAGCTGATGTTGCCGAACAGTCCGCGCGTCTGCTGGATCTTTTCGGCGGTCTGGTGGCGGGCTTTCTGGTCCTGATCGCCCTCTGAAAGGCTGTAGACACTGCCGTTGCCGAAGTGATCCAGGAAGTGGTACGTCGCCAGTGAGTTGAGCTGTTTGTAGGGGGAAATCACCAGCAGGTTGCCGATGCCCGTGAGGTCGAGGTGTGTCTTGGCATGCTCGGACACCGGGTTGCCAAAGTACACGTGCAGATTATCCATCCGTGCCAGGCGCACGTTTTCCCAGTTGGTGTCACACAGGGTGATCGGCACTTCGAGTTTTTTCAGGGCGCGCCCGATTTCGCGGGACACCTGGTTGGCGCCCAGAATCAGAAAGCCGAAATCGGCCGGTTCGGCGACGCCCAGAAGGCGCGCTACCGGGCGGGCTGTCAGGCTCTGGAGTGTGACGGTGGCAATAATCACCATGAACACGAGTGGCACCAGCAGCTCGGCGCTTGTGAAGCCCTGTTCCTGAAGCTGAAACGCGAAAACCGCCGACACCGCCGCGGCGACGATGCCGCGCGGGGCGACCCAGCTCAGGAAAAGCTTCTCCCGCCAGTTGAGCGTGGTCCCGATTGCCGAGAGAAACACGCTGGCCGGGCGGGCGATAAAGATCAGCGCGGCCAGCACCGCCACCAGGCCCCAGCCCAGGGCGCCGATGGCCTCGAATTCCACCCGCGCAGCAAGGATGATGAACAGCGCTGAGATCAGTAGAACGCTGAGCGATTCCTTGAACTCCAGAATGGGCTGGATCGGCACCTGCTTCATGTTGGCCATCCAGATGCCCATCACGGTGACCGTCAGCAGACCCGACTCGTGAGCCAGTTCGTTTGAGACGGCATAGACCCCGAGCATGAATGTCAGGGTGCCGGCGTTATGGAGATACTGCGGCAACAGATGCTTGCGCAGCGCGATCCCGTTGAGCCAGCCTGCTGCGGCCCCCAGAGCCACGCCGATGAAAATCGTTTTACCGAACGTGTACAAAGAGTGGCCAAAGACATTGCCCTGCCCCCAGGAAATAATGCCTTCGAACACCAGAACCGCCAGCAGGGCGCCCACGGGATCAATGATGATGCCTTCCCAGCGAAGGATGTTGGCCAGCTTGGCGGCGGGTTTGACCGAGCGCAGCAGGGGCGCCACCACCGTCGGGCCGGTCACGGTGGAGATCGCCCCAAACAGCAGCGCAATCTCCCAGGATATATCGAGCGTCCAGCGAGCCGCGAGGGTCCCAACGGCCAGCGTGACCACCGAGCCGACCGGGATCAGGTTACGCACCATCTTGCCGTGGCCCTTGATCTCCTGGAAGCGCAGGGTCAGGCTGCCCTCGAAGAGGATGACGGCGACCGCCAGCGAAATCAGCGGAAACAGCAGGTCCCCGAAAAGCGCCCCGGGGTTGAGAAAACCCAATAACGGGCCCGCAGCGATACCGCCGCCCAGCAGCAGCAGAATCGCCGGAACCCGCAGACGCCAGGCAAGCCACTGGCAGAACAGCGATAAAACCCCGATGCTCGCGAGAAGCATGACGATGCTGACGGTCATAATCTAAGTGGGTCCCGGTCGAGAAATGGTTGGATGGGTGGACTCGGTGGTCATTCGGCGTTCGCCTCCCGGGCCAGTCGTGCCAGCAGACGGGAGGCCGCAATCAGCCCAAAGCTGGCCGTAACGGGGCTGGCTGCGCCGAACCCGCTCGCACAGTCCAGTCGGGCTGGACCGGCCGAGTCCGGTTTCTGGTGGCAAGTGCCGCCATCGCCGGTCGGGTAGGTCAGCTGCTCCATAGAATACACCGCTTCAACGCCGAACCGGCGTTTGGGATTGCGTGAAAAACCATACTCCCGGCGCAGGTGGTTCCGGACCTTGGCGAGCAGCGGATCCTGAGTGGTCCGGCTCAGATCAGCCACCTGAATTCGTGTGGGGTCCATCTGCCCGCCCGCCCCGCCGGCACATACCAGCGGTATCCGGCGTCGACGGCAGTGGGCGATCAAGGCGCCTTTGGCGTTCACGCTGTCGATGGCATCCACCACTCCGTCCAGCTCTGGATGAATCAGGTTGTCGACGTTGCGCGGCGTCACGAAGCCAAAATGGGCGGTAATGCGCAGTTCCGGGTTGATGGCGATCAACCGGTCATGCAGTGCATCCGTTTTGGCCCGTCCGTACTCGCCGGCCAGCGCATGCAGTTGGCGGTTCGTGTTGGAGACGCAGACATCGTCCATGTCAATCAGTGTCAGGGCGCCAATGCCGCTCCGGGCCAGTGATTCCGCGGCCCAGGAGCCCACGCCGCCGAGTCCGGCAATCGCCACGTGGGCGCTCCGGAAACGCGCGAGAGCGGCCCGGCCATACAGCCGCTCAATGCCGCCAAAACGGAACTGGAAGTCGTCCGCCGTCATGAGATTGACCTGATGCCCCGTCCGGTTCATTCATTGACTGATCGCTTGACGCTGCGGCCACTGGCCAGGGCGTCAGCTCCCCGGATGTGGTTGTTCCACACCAAGGCCAGACACTGGTCCGTGAATCAGAGCGGCGATTGTACCTGAGAAGGCACTGTAGAACAGCGGTGCGCTGAGATGAAACGTGAACATCATGACGATGGGAGTGATTCGATACAGGAGCGAAAGGGAAAAAAGGCCACGCCAAGAAGGCGTGGCCTGACAGGCAGTGGCCCGCCCGGGACAGAGCGGACCGGATTAGTTCAGAGACACTAATCTGCCAGCCCTATTCTCCACACCGGGGCGACTTGCGGAAGGGGGCGAAGGGCCACCGGCGTGTCATATCCGGCCATCATCATCAGACCGCCCACTGATCGTCCTCCAGGGCCATCAGGGAGGCCTTGCCATCGCGGATGTCGGCCAGCAGCCAGTCGATCTCCGGCAGAAGCTTGTCGAAGTAGTACTGCGCCGACGTTTGCTTGGCCTTCAGCAAATCCGTCTGGCCGGCTCCGGCATCGAGCAGTCGCTGAGCTGTGGTGGCCTGACGGCTCCAGAGGTACGCGATGACGGTCAGCGCGGTCAGCCGGAGATACGGGGTTGCCGCCGCTCCGACCTGTTCGGGATCGCTGGGGCCGTTTTCGCCGATCCAGGTGGTGGCCTTTTCGAGCGTTCTGATGGCGTGCTTGAGGCCTTCGCGGTGCGCCGCATCCTCATGGTCACTCAGGAAGCCGGTCATGGTCTTGAACAGGTTGCGGATCAGCCGACCGTTCTTCAGCGCCAGCTTCCGTCCGGCCAGGTCCATGGCCTGAATGCCGTTGGTGCCCTCATAAATGCGGGCGATACGGCCGTCTCGAACGAGCTGTTCGATCGGCCAGTCGGTGGTAAATCCAGCGCCGCCAAGCACCTGCAGGCCGGTGTTGGCGTTGTTGAAGCCCTCATCGGTGAGGAATGCCTTCACGACCGGGGTCAGGATCTGCACGAGATCGTCCGCCGATTCCCGTACGGACTCATCGGGGTGGGCAATGGAGAGATCCAGCTGCTGGCCGGCGAACAGTGCCAGCGCGCGCATCCCTTCGTTCAACACCTTCTGGCGCATCAGCATGCGGCGAACGTCCGGATGGACCAGGACCGGATCGGCCGCCCCGTCCGGGTTTTTTGGCCCGGACAGCGACCGGCTCTGCAAGCGCTCCCTGGCGAACCCGAGGCTTTCCTGGAAGGCAGTCTCGGCCAGCCCCAGGCCCTGCATGCCGACCATCAGCCGCGCCTCGTTCATCATCGTGAACATCTGGCGCATGCCATCGTGAGGCTGGCCGACCAGCCAACCTTTCGCGCCCTCAAAATTCATGACGCAGGTGGCCGAGCCCTTGATACCCATCTTGTGTTCGAGGCCGCCACACCAGGCCGGATTGCGCTCGCCGGTTTCCGGTAACACCTTGGGGACAACAAACAGAGAGATGCCCTTGGTGCCTTTCGGGGCGTCCGGCAGCTTGGCCAATACCAGGTGCACGATGTTGTCGGTGAGGTCATGCTCGCCGCCCGTGATCCAGATTTTCGTGCCCTCGATCCGGTAGCTGCCATCGTCGGCCGGGGTCGCCTTGGTCCGGATCAGGCCCAGGTCCGTCCCGCACTGTGGTTCGGTCAGACACATGGTGCCGGTCCACTCACCGGAGATCAGTTTCTCGAGATAGGTGTCCTTGAGCGCGTCGGAACCGTGTTCATGAAGTGCAGAAATGGCGCCATGGGTCAGTCCCGGATACATACCCAGTGACAGGTTGGATGAGCACATCATCTCATCGACGACGAACTTGAGGGTGTGGGGCAGTCCCTGGCCGCCGTAGGCCACCGGGGCATCCAATGCGGTCCAGCCTCCTTCCACAAACTGCCGGTAAGCCTCTTTGAACCCTGTGGGCGTTGTTACCGAGGCCGTTTCGGGATGAAACTGGCAACCCTCCGTATCGCCCGGGCGGTTGGTGGGCTGGATGACCTCTGCCGCGACGCGTCCGGCTTCCTCAAGAATCGCGTCAATCAGGTCCGGGGTGGCTTCGGAATAGTTGGGCAGTTCGTGGAGCTGATTCACGCCCAGAACATCGTTGAGCAGAAATCGGATGTCATTGAGCGGTGCCTGATAACTCATTCGTGACTCTCCCGTTGTGTGGGTTATGCGATTGGCTTACCAGAGTCATACGCTCGTTTAATTCGGTTGGTTTAGTGGTTGGTCGGTGGGCGACCCGCAAACGTAAGTCCTGGTGGGCGAACCGGGGAAGGAGAGAGGAGCATGCGCAATATCATCGTGGCCGGTGCCAGTGGGGCGATCGGTGAGGCACTGGTCAGGCAGCTGGCCGGTCAGGGAGACGTGCACGTCTGGGCGCTGTGTCGTCAGCCAAGGGGGTGGCTGGCGAATGAACCGGACCACGTGACGATTCTGGACTGGGAGGCCAGTTCGATGGATCTGGGGAGTCGTCTGGCCGATCGGTGGGGGCGTTCGTTTCGGATCGATGGCGTGATCTACGCAGCCGGACTGCTCCACGATGAGACCATGAGCCCGGAAAAGCGTCTGGAGGAGCTGTCCCCCGACGCTCTTCAGCGAGCATTCGTCGCCAATGCATCCGGCTTTTTGTTGCTCGTGCAGTCACTGATGCCCTGGCTGTCCCACCGGGGTCTGAAGCGACTCATGGCGGTATCCGCGAAGGTGGGCTCAATCGGTGATAACGGCATGGGCGGCTGGTATGCCTACCGGGCCTCGAAAGCGGCGCTGAACATGATGGTGCGTACCCTGTCCATTGAGCTGCATCGTCGGGCACGCCCGGTTGCCTGCGTGGCCGTCCATCCGGGCACGACGTATTCACCGCTCAGTGAGCCGTTTCAGCAGTCACTGGCAAAACTGCCCGTGAGATCGGCGGCTGAAACGGCACAGAGCCTGCTGGCGCTCTGGGACCGGCTGGACCCCGCGTGGAACGGGCAGTTCGTGAGTTGGGATGGCTCGCCTCTTCCGTGGTGAAAGAGGCGGGCCTCGCCAGTGTCCCGTCTGGTTAATTCGTTGACCTACTGCGCACCGCTGACGCCTCTGGCCAAGGCGCCAGCCCGCCGGTGTGGTGGTTCCACATCAAGGGGTGGCAACGCAGGTCCAGAGGCGTCAGCGGTGCGCCCTCCGGGAACGCCTGAACGCTTTGATAGCGGTGTTGCGGCAGCTCGATTTGGAACCACCAAACCTTCGCTACCGCGCCTTGCTCCCAAAGCGTTCAGGCGCTCAGTAGATCAGCGAATTAACCAGACGGGACACTAGCGAATAAACGGGTTTAGCACCCGGCTGAACGTTCCGGTCAATTTCAGGGGGGCGGTCAATACCGACAGAGTGATGCAGTCGTCGCCTTCCAGGGCCACCGGCTTATGGGTGTCGTGGTTGTCCAGCGTGACGAAGTCCCACTGGCCAAACACGCCATTGTTGTCGGCGAATGCCCCCTGCAGGACCAGTGTGGTTTCCCGGCCACGATGGGTATGCTCAAGAGCCTTACCGCCGGCGGTCAGCTTCTGGAGCACAACCCGGTCGTGCTGATCGGGAAACAGGTGAGTGATGTCCATGACGCTGACGTCCGCAAGCTGCCGTTTCCAGGGCAGATCGTTGATGTCGCTCTCCAGCATGCGCTCAAGCGCATTGCTGTACGCGGTCCGGACCTTTGGCTCCGTGTGCACTTCCAGGTCGGTCGCGGTCTCGGTATCGATGCGCCCCAGAATGCGCTCGAACATGTCATCGTTTACGTCAGCACTGGGTTGGGACTCCATCATGACGGCGCCCAGACTGTCCAGCGTATCCACCTGGCTGCGACAGTGGGCGCACTGATCGAGGTGAAGGCGAATGCACAGCGCATAAGGCTCGCTGAGGTTGCCCGCGCTGTACTCCATCAGGGTATGCGTGTCGGGATGATGCTGTGTCATGCCGAGGAATCCTGCAGGATGACCTTGAGTTTGTTCAGTGCCAGGCGGACACGACTTTTGACGGTGCCCAGGGGAATGCCCAGCTCATCGGCAACCGACTGGTGGGACTTGTCTTCCATATACACCTTGGCAATCACGGTGATCTGGTCTTCCGGCAGATGCCTGAGCGAATCGCGAACGCGGCGTTCGGACATCAGCCGATGGAGAGAGGTGACCGGCTCGTTTTCGTTCTCACCGGGAATCTGCCAGAGCTCTTCGGTTTCGACCGGCGTTTCCCGGCTGGTCCGGCGCATCTTGCGAAGCATGTCGATGCGCTGGTTCCGGGCGATGGTGAAAATCCAGGTCGATGCCGCCGCCTTGCGCCAGTCATACGTCGAAGACCGTCGCCAGATGGAGACGAACACCTCCTGGACCAGCTCCTCGGCATGACTCGAGAGGCCATTGGCGAGGGCGTAGTACTTGATCTGCGGCCCGAAGTGCTCGAACAGCTCTCTATAGGCGCTCCGGTCCTGATGCCGGCCGACCCGCTCCAGGAGCTGACTCCAGGGGTCTTTTCGGCCTTCAGCACGGGCGTTTCCCCGCGTCGGATTGGACACTGAACGCTCCTTGGTGATCACGTTTTGGACTGCTGCCGTTTCCGCCATGATAAGCACTCGCCGTGTTTTTGTCAGTTCCATTCACATACGGCAGCAAGCTGTTCCCGGATCACATGTCCGGGGCAAGATAGGTGTACGCGCCCAGCCCCTTTCGGACGGTGTCGAAAAGCGTGCGCCTCTCCAGATCGGACAGAGTGCTGGCCTCCAAGCGATGCCGGTATCGGTCCAGCAACACCTCCGGGTCGAAGTTGACGTAGCGTAGAACGTCGGCAACCGTATCGCCCGCGGCCAGATGCCGGACCTCCCAGTCTCCTTCGGCAGGGCATGACACGTCTACGGAGCTGGTGTCGCCAAACAGGTTGTGCATGTCTCCTAGAATCTCCTGATAGGCCCCGACCAGGAAGAATCCCAGCAGCATGGGTTCGCCGGGAGTGTCGGCGGGCAGAGGCAGGGTGCTTTCGATGTTCTGGTCCTCGACATAGCGATCCATGCGGCCGTCCGAGTCGCAGGTCATGTCCCGGATCAGAGCCCGCCGGGTCAGGGGCCGGTCGAGACCGGTAATGGGCAGTACCGGAAAAATCTGATCGATGCCCCAGACATCGGGCAGTGACTGGAACAGAGAGAAATTGACGAACAGCCGGTCAGCGAGTTTTTCGTTGAGTTCGTCCAGCAAATCGCGCTGGGCGCGGTTGCCCGGGTCCAACTGGCGTGCCAGCGCCTGACAGCAGGCGCGGTAAAGCTCTTCTGAGCGGGCTCGTTCGGCCAGAGTGAGTGTGCCATGGACGAAGCCGGCCTGAACGTCGTCCATGGCATGGAGCACGTCGTGGTAAAGCTCAACCAGAGATCGCTGCCGCCCGGTCTCCGTTAGCCGGGAGAGGCTGCGCGTCAGCTCCTGAACGGGTGTCGGGTCGCGCTCACCGGCCGGTGCAGGTTCGGCGTCGTCCGAGGCTTCGCGGTCCACCACATTGGTGATCAGAACGGCGTGATGGGCGGTCAGTGCCCGGCCGGACTCGCTGATCAGATCCGGGTGGGGCAGGTTCTGCTGGTCGCACGCCGTCTGCAGGATGTGAATGACGTTTGCCGCGTACTCGTCCATGCTGTAGTTCATGGAACAGGCGCTGCGCGAGCCGGTGCCCTCGTAGTCGATGCCCAGGCCGCCGCCGATATCCACGGTGGAGACCGGGACGCCCATCGCTCTGAGTTCGGTATAGAAACGGGCGCATTCACGCAGGCCGGTCTGGATGTCGCGGATGTTGGCAATCTGCGACCCCAGATGAAAGTGCAGCATCTGGAGGGATGACAACCGGTTCTCGCCCTTCAGTGCGTCGATCATGGCCATGACCTGGCTGGCGGACAGGCCGAACTTGGATTTTTCTCCGCCTGTGTTCTGCCAATTGCCCTGGCTGATGGTGGCGAGGCGCGCCCGGACCCCGATCAGCGGCTCGACACCGAGGGCATCGGCCTGTTCGAGGATGAGTGGCAGCTCGGAGGGTTTTTCCACCACAATGAATACGCGGTGGCCGAGTTTTTGGCCAATCAGGGCGAGGTGGATGTACTCGCGGTCCTTGTAGCCGTTGCAGATGATCAGGGTGCCCGTGGCCGGTGCCATGGCCATTACGGCCAGCAGTTCCGGCTTGCTGCCCGCCTCGAGTCCCACCTGACCGTGTTTTGCGGCGGGCTCCGCCCGGACAATCTCCTCCACAACGTGGCGTTGCTGATTGACCTTGATCGGATAGACGGCCGCGTAGTGCCCTTGATAATGAGTCTTCTGGGCGGCTCTGTTGAACGCGGTGCAGAGCCGGTTGACGCGGTCGTGAAGGATGTCGCTAAAGCGCACGAGAACGGGCAGGCGCACACCCTCGTTCTGCAGCCGTCGTGCCAGATCCGGAAGGCTGACGGACAGGTCGTTGCTGTTGCGATGGGGGCGGATACGAACCTCGCCCGCATCGCCAATGGCCAGGTAACCGTCGCTCCACTGGGCGATGTTATACAGGCGTCGGGCGCGCTCGACGTGGGATTCAGTCATCAGAAGCGGTTCCTTGGCTGAGTGTTCAGGGATCATCGTACAATAACCGATAAAGCAGCCGGTTATGATATGGGCGGGAGGAAAACAGCATGCCATCACTCGACGACCAGTGGTTCACGGAAGTCTTTCAGGACGAGGGCACCGCTTTCTCGCTGAAAGTCACACGCAAGCTGCATGAAGAGCAGACGCCCTATCAGCACGCCGAGATCTATGAAACGGAGACCTTCGGCAACCTGATGGTGCTCGATGGCTGCGTGATGCTCTCCAGTCGCGACAACTTTCTCTATCACGAAATGATGGCGCATCCGGCCCTGTTCACACACCGCAACCCCCGTCGTGTTGCGATTATTGGCGGCGGGGACTGCGGCACTCTGCGCGAGGTGTTGCGCCACCCGGACGTCGAGGAAGTCTGGCAGGTGGACATTGACGAGCGCGTTACCCGTCTGTCCGAAACCTGGTTTCCTGAGTTGTGTGAAGCGAACGAAGATCCCCGGGCGCACTTCTTTTTTGGCGATGGTGTGGCCTGGATAAAAGACGCCGTCCCGGACCGCTTCGACGTCATCATCATCGACAGCACCGATCCGGTTGGGCCCGCGGAGGGGTTGTTCTCTGCTGAGTTCTACCGGGACTGCCATGTGGCGCTGGGGGATAGCGGCATTCTTGTCCAGCAGAGTGAGTCGCCATTGTTGCACACCAGATCGATCATCCAGTCGATGCACCGGGACATGAGAGAGGCGGGCCTCTCTCACGTTCATACCCTGCCGTTCCCGCAACCGGTTTACCCCACGGGGTGGTGGAGCTGCACCCTGGCAAGCCACGACAACCCGCTGGTGTACTTCCGTGAAGAGGATGCGGCCGAGCGCCCATTCGTCACCCGTTATTACAATGAGTCGATTCACCGCGGAGCCCTGGCACAGCCACAGTTCATGCGTGATCAACTGGAGGGTTGAGGCGCCGGTGTGATGCGGGTCAGACATCGCCCCTGACAAGGGGTGACACCCTGTCTACACTGCCGAAAGAGTGGTCAAAAACCAGGCAGTTGTGTCAGGGGTGGATCATGGATGTCAGGCAGGGCGAATCGGAAAAGAACTGGTTCCGCAGCGACCGGTTCAGTTGCGTGAACGGCGAGTGGTTTTTTGAGACACGGGAAGGCGCCATTGAGGGGCCGTTCGGCTCCCAGCGGGAGGCGGAGAACGCGTTGCTGTTGTATCTGCGACACGTCGAGGATGACCTGGTCTCCCGGCAGATGGCAGCCGATTCCGGCGAATGAGACGGATCGTCTGTCGGCCAGGCGCAAAAAAAGGGCAACCCGTAGGTTGCCCTTTTTTCGTTCGGTGGAGTGGTTCGTTACTTGGCGCTGACGAACTCCGGATAGGCTTCCATGCCGCATTCGGACAGGTCGACGCCTTCGTACTCGTCCTCTTCGCTGACCCGGATGCCCATGACCGCCTTGAGAATGCCCCAGACAATCAGACTGGTGACGAAGACCCAGATGAAGATGGTCAGGGCACCGACAATCTGGCCGCCGAAGCTGGCACCGCCGTTGGTGACCGGGACCAGCAGCAGGCCGAGCAGACCGCAGACGCCGTGGACCGAGATGGCACCGACCGGATCGTCAACGCGGATCTTGTCGAAGAACACGATGCTGAAGACCACCAGCACACCACCCAGGGCACCGAAGATCAGCGCCTGCAGCGCACTCGGCGTGGACGGCTCGGCTGTGATGACCACCAGACCGGCGAGGGCGCCGTTCAGGAGCATGGTCAGGTCGGCCTTGCCGAACATCAGGCGGGCTGTGATCAGTGCCGCGATCGCGCCGCCGGCCGCTGCCGCGTTGGTGTTCAGAAAGACCATGGCGACGGAGTGCGCGCTGGCCACATCACCGAGCTTCAGGACGGAGCCGCCGTTGAAGCCGAACCAGCCCATCCACAGGATGAACGTACCCAGCGTGGCGAGCGGCAGGTTGGCACCCGGGAACGCCCGGATTTCGCCGTTCGGCCCATATTTGCCTTTACGCGCACCCAGCAGGATGACGCCGGCGAGGGCGGCGGCGGCACCGGCCATGTGAACGATGCCGGAGCCGGCAAAGTCACTGAAGCCGAGCTCGCCCAGCGAGTACATGCCGAAGACGGACGCACCGCCCCAGGTCCATGCGCCTTCCATCGGGTAGATGAAGCCGGTCAGCGCGACGGCGAAGATGAGGAAGGCCCAGAGCTTCATGCGCTCGGCGACCGCACCGGAGACGATGGACATGGCGGTTGCTACGAACACGACCTGGAAGAAGAAGTCGGACGCACCGGAGTAGATGGAGCCGCCGGTGAAGTCACCGCGCTCTGCAAAGCTGCCGAGCACGCCATCCACGTCGACGCTGCCCATGCCGGCGAGGAATGCGTTACCGCCATACATGATGGCGTAGCCACACACCAGATACATGGTGCACGCGATTGCGTACAGGGCCACGTTCTTGGTGAGGATTTCTGTGGTGTTCTTGGAGCGCACGAGACCGGATTCGAGCATGGCAAAGCCTGCTGCCATCCACATCACTAATGCGCCGCAGATCAGGAAATAAAAGGTATCTATTGCGTATTGCAAGTGAAAAACACTGGTTTCCATGGTGAGCCCTCCGCACAAGGCCTATCTGGAATGAATGATTCTTTTGCGTTGGCGTCCGGGGTCGTGCCTAGACCGCTTCTTCGTCGGTTTCGCCGGTCCGGATGCGCATGGCCTGTTCCAGCTGGGTGACGAAGATCTTGCCGTCGCCGATCTTGCCGGTGTTAGCCGCCTTGGAAATGGACTCGATGACCTGATCCAGCAGGCTGTCACCGATGGCCACCTCAACCTTGACCTTGGGCAGGAAGTCCACGACGTATTCCGCACCCCGATAGAGCTCGGTGTGCCCCTTCTGACGGCCGAAGCCTTTCACCTCAGTCACCGTCACGCCCTGAACGCCAATCTCGGACAGTGCCTCGCGGACATCGTCGAGCTTGAAGGGCTTGATGATTGCAGTCACAAGTTTCATTGCTGTCTCCTCGTTAAAGCCGTCTCAATCGGATTGAGTCCGGGATACTGCGACCTCGCACACAATGTGTGCGGAGTGCGTACGAGGTCGAAAGCATCGGTTGTGCCAACGCAAAAAAATCGATTCGAATCAGTGCTTTGGTTTTGCGGTGCCCTCATTTCGGGCAGCTTTGTGCGCCATCGTGGCGCACTGCTGTGGCGATCGCCCCGCAATGGTGCAGACCCCCTCGCCGGGCCAGCGTGATGTTTATGGTACACTCCGAACCGGAAAACCGGTAACCGGAGATCAAGGCCGTGAAAACACCGCAGGATTTTTTCAGCCAGTTGCAGGGCCAGTTCGGATCGGTGCTGCCGGACATGGCGAAGGCCGCGCGCGACGATGTCGAACACCACGCCCGCGCAACAGCGATGTCCGTGCTGTCCCGGCTTGATCTGGTGACCCGTGAGGAATTCGATGCCCAGCAGGCCGTGCTCCTGCGCACCCGCGAGAAAGTCGAAGCGCTGGAAAAGCGCGTCGCTGAGCTGGAGCAGCAACAATCGCAATAACGGAGCCGGTCAGGACGACAGCCTCCATGAATGCCCGGACAGGATGGTCCGGGCCCTCGTTCAGGGAAGACCATCATGCTTGCAATCGTGCACACCCGCGCCCGACTGGGCGTGTCGGCGCCACCTGTCACCGTGGAAACCCATCTGGCGAGCGGTCTGCCGTCGTTGTCGATCGTTGGCCTGCCCGAGGCCGCCGTAAAAGAAAGTAAAGACCGGGTGCGCTGTGCCCTGATCAATGCCGGTTTTGAATTTCCGACCCGTCGTATCACCATCAACCTGGCCCCGGCGGACCTGCCCAAAGAGGGTGGCCGGTTCGATCTGCCCATTGCCCTGGGTATTCTGGCGGCGTCCGGTCAGATCGAGAGTGAGCCCCTGGCGAGGCTGGAGTGCGTGGGCGAGCTGGCTCTCGATGGGGCTGTCCGACCGGTTCGGGGCGTGTTACCTGCGGCCATCGCGGCACGGCACGATGGCCGGTCGCTGATGATTCCGGCGGCCAACGCAGAGGAAGCGTCCCTCGCCGCCGGCGATGATGTCTACGCGGCTGGCCACCTGCTGGACATCGTGGCGCATCTGAACGGGGACTCGGTCATTGCCCCATTGCCGCCGATTCGAGAGGATCAGGCCCTGACGGTCGGCCCGGACCTGAGGGCGGTGCGCGGTCAGCATGTGCCCCGCCGTGCCCTGGAGATCGCCGCAGCCGGTGGCCACAACCTACTGCTCTTTGGTCCGCCGGGCACGGGTAAGAGCATGCTTGCGAGCCGTATGCCGGGCATTCTTCCGCCGCTGGACGATGAGGCCGCGCTGGAGGTGGCCAGTGTGCGGTCTGTCGCGGGTCAGCCGGTGGAAACCGACGGCTGGCGACGACCGCCGTACCGCGGGCCGCACCACACCGCATCGGCGGCGGCGCTGGTGGGCGGTGGCTCGAATCCCCGGCCCGGCGAGATCTCACTGGCCCATCGGGGCGTGCTGTTTCTGGACGAACTGCCGGAGTTCAGTCGAAAGGTGCTCGAAGTCCTTCGCGAACCGATGGAATCGGGTGAAATCGTCATCTCCCGCGCGGCCCAGCAGGTCACATATCCCGCCCGTTTCCAGGTGGTCGCCGCCATGAATCCCTGTCCCTGCGGTTATCAGGGGCATCCCACCATCGAGTGCCAGTGCGCCCCGCAGCAGGTCATGAAATATCAATCCCGCCTCTCCGGGCCGCTGCTGGACCGCTTTGACCTCCATGTGGAAGTGCCGGTGCAGGATGGCGATACGCTGCTTCGTCAGGACCAGACTCCGGAAGACAGTGCGACGGTTCGCGCGCGGGTGCTTGCCGCCCGGGAACGGCAGGCCCGGCGTGGGGCGCTGAACTGCGAGCTGGCGGGCAGTGCACTGGATGAGGCCTGCGACCCCGGCGATAGCGGCCGTCAGTTGTTGACCCAGGCCATGGAAAAGCTGGGCCTCTCAGCGCGGGCCCTGCACCGGATTCTCCGGGTCGCCCGGACGCTGGCGGATCTGGAGGGCGCGGAGACGCTTGAGCGCTCCCATCTGGTGGAGGCGCTGGGCTACCGGAAACTGGACCGGCGGCACAGTCCGTCGGGCGTGCCGGCCTGATCCGGGGAAGGCGCTCTGGTAAACTCTCGCCACTGAACGAGAGCAACGAGGCCAATGCCCCATGACGGACCAGAAAGACAGCGCAACCGACGAACCGGTCACCACCCGCAAAGGCATCCGCAGCTTTGTGCTGAGGCAGGGCCGGATGACGTCGGGCCAGGAGAAAGCCTGGGAGCGGAGCTGGCCCCGTTTCGGTCTGAGCCGTTCCGACGGCATGATTGAGCCGCGGGAACTGTTCGGTCGGCAGGCGATGCTCAACCTGGAAATCGGCTTTGGCATGGGGCAGTCTATGGCCACCATGGCCGAAGCGGCGCCGGAGCAGGATTTTATCGGCGTGGAAGTCCACAGGCCGGGCGTGGGCGCACTGCTCAAGGAAGTCGAGGACCGCGGGCTGGAAAACGTCCGGGTTTACAACATCGACGCCAACGACGTCATCGACTTTTGCCTGCCGGACGCCTCGCTCGACCGGGTCATGGTGTTCTTTCCCGATCCCTGGCACAAGAAACGCCACCACAAGCGCCGCCTGATCCAGCCGGAGTTCGTCCAGCGCCTGCGCCACAAATTGCGGGTCGGCGGGGTGCTCCATCTGACGACCGACTGGGAGAACTACAGCGAGCACATGATGGCAGTGATGAGCACGGCCGAAGGATTCGCGAACACCATGCCCGAAAACGGCTTCTCCCCCCGCCCGAAGGACCGGCCGATCACCAAGTTTGAGGAACGCGGGCTGGGCAAAGGGCATGGTGTCTGGGATCTGGTGTTCCGGCGAACGAATTGAAAAGGGTCTGAAAGTTTTAAAGTCTGAAGGTTTTAAAGTGTCGACGGCATTCGCCGCGGGCACACCACCTGCGCTAGAACGTAGAGACTTTAAGTCCTTAAAACTTTAAAACCTTCTTCCGTAGCGAATTCAGTCCCCAAGAAATCGCTGCAGAATCGAATCCAGATACCGTTGCCCCATTGGCGTCGTCTGGAGCCGGTCCGGTGTCAGCAACCCTTCCTGCCGTAACGCTGTCAACTCGTCCTGGATAGACGACAGTGGCACGCCCGTGCGTGCCTCAAATAGAGCCTCCTCCACGCCATCGGTCAGCCGCAGGGCGTTCATCAGGAACTCCAGGGGCCGCTCGGACGGCTCGATGGTGGACTGACCTGCCGTGCGGCTGCCCAGGCGGTTGAGGTAGGCCTCGGGCTGGCGGGTTTTCCAGTAGCGGCGGATATCACCGTTGGGGAATGTGATCTTGCCATGGGCGCCGGCACCCAGGGCCAGGTAGTCCCCAAACTGCCAGTAGTTGAGGTTGTGCCGCGCAATGTCGCCGTCCCGTGACCAGGCGGAGACTTCGTAGGGCCGATAGCCGCTGCCGGAAAGCGTCTCGGCGCCGGCGTCGGCGATGGCGGCGAGCGTCTCTTCATCCGGCAGGCGAGGGGGCGCGCTGTAGAACGCCGTGTTGGGTTCCAGGGTCAGCTGGTACCACGAGATGTGCGGCGGCTCGTGGGCCATGGCGGTGTGCAGGTCGGCGATGGCGTCGTTCACAGTCTGGTCTGGCAGGCCGTGCATCAGGTCCACATTGAAGCGCTCGAAGCCGGCGGCACGGGCCTCGTCCATGGCCCGTCGCGCGGCGTCGGCGTCGTGAATGCGCCCCAGCACCTCAAGGTGCGATGCCTGAAAGCTCTGCACACCAATGGACAGCCGATTGATGCCGGCCTCCCGGAAGCCCCGGAATCGGCCCTGTTCCAGGGTGCCGGGGTTGGCTTCCAGAGTGATCTCGGCGTCTGGTGCCAGGGTGAGGTGCTCGCGCAACCCGTCGAACAGGCAGTGGTAGAAGTCAGCCGACATGAGGGACGGCGTGCCGCCACCGATGAACACGGTGTCGATCGGGCGGTTGTCGACGCCGCCGAGGTCCTCCTGCAGATCTTCCAGTAACGCGTGACGGTAGGCGCCTTCGGGCAGATCCCCGGTCAGTGCGTGGGAGTTGAAGTCGCAGTAGGGGCACTTGCGAACACACCAGGGGACGTGGATGTAGAGGCTCAGCGGTGGCCGGCTGGTGTCAGTCATGACCGCCAAGCTGGTGGGCCAGCCGGTCCAGAAGGCCTTCCAGGGCCTGGCCCCGGTGGCTGATGCGGGCCTTGGTCTCCGCCTCCAGTTCAGCGGCGGTGCAGCCGGCATCCGGCACCCAGAAGACCGGGTCGTAACCGAAGCCGCCTTCGCCGCGCACTTCCTGAAGAATGTGGCCGCGCCAGATGCCGTGGCAGATCAGGGGCGTCGGGTCGTCGGCGTGGCGCAGATAGACCAGTACGCAGTGGAATTGCGCCGAGCGATGGCCGTCATCCACATCGGTCAGCCTGGCAAGCAGTTGGTCGATGTTGTCCCGGTCCGACGCACCCGGTCCCGCATAGCGGGCGGAGCGCACCCCCGGTGCGCCGCCCAGAGCGTCCACCGACAGGCCGGAATCGTCGGCCAGCGCCGGCAGGCCGGTATGGCGGGCGGCGTTCCGGGCCTTGAGCAGGGCGTTCTCGACAAATGTCACGGCAGGCTCGTCCGCCTCCGGCACATCATGCTCGCCTTGAGGTGTCGGATGAATGCCCAGCGGTGAGAGCAGCCGGTCCAGTTCCGCCAGTTTGCCCTTGTTGTTGCTGGCCAGTACCAGGCGACGTGCGGTCATAGTTGGCGATTACCCGTCATTGAACAGTGTCTTGGCAACCCGGACACGCATGGGCCGATCCCGCCCCGGCACGGTTGCCGAGATGTGGAAGGTCAGCAGGTCGCCTTCCACAAACTGGAATGAGGCCAGGTAATAGGTGGCCTCTCCTTCCTGGATGCGCCGAAAGCCCGGGAACCACTCCTGCTGTACGTCGTTGGCAATGCGCACTTCCACCTGGCCGTTAACCGGCTCGAGCCGGTTGCCGGACTGCTTCAGCAGACTGACGTTGATGACGCCAATGGAGCGGCTGCGCGTCAGGTTGTACTGCTTGGCGATGTCTGCCTGCAATGTGCTGCTGGGAAAAATGCTGTAGTGCAGCTGATAGTCGCCGAAAGACTTGTACTGACCGGCGCCCGCCGACAGCGGCAGAACCGCCAGGCCGATAAGCAGCAGCCAGTGGAAAAAGGATCGGACGGTCATGGGAGCCTCCCTAACGCGTAATCCGGTAGATGGCGATCTGACCGAGCATGTTCGGCCAGAGCCGGTTGAACCAGCGATACCGGTGTTCGCTGTCCACCACCGTGCGGTTCAGGATCTGGATGTCCTTGCGGTAGCACAGTGCCTCGAAATCCTTGAACGTGCACAGGTGGATATTCGGGGTGTTATACCATTTGTAGGGTAGTGTGTCCGATTCCGGCATGCGACCCCGCCACATCAAATACCAGCGCAGGCGCCAGTAGGCGAAGTTGGGAAAGGTGACGATCGACTCGCGGCCCAGGCGCAGCATCTCGTCCAGCATGATGTCGGGCCGGCGCACGGCCTGCAGGGCCTGGGTCATCAGCACCACGTCAAAGCTCTGGTCCTCGAAGTTGCCCAGGCCCTGCTCGTCCAGGTCCTGCTCGATGACGTTGACGCCCCGATTCATGCATTCGGCAACGTGCTCCGGGCTGATTTCCAGCCCAAAGCCCGTCGCGTTCTTCTCGCCCTGGAGGTAGGACAGCAGCGTGCCGTCGCCGCAGCCGAGGTCCAGAACGTGGCTCTCGGGCTGAATCCAGCGTTCGATAATTTCCAGGTCCGCTCTCATGCGCCAATCTCCCGGGCGACCCGGTCCATGTACGCGGAGAAGGTGTCCATGTACCGGGGAGTGGGAATCAGGAAGGCGTCGTGCCCCCAGGGTGCGTCGATTTCCGAGTAGCTGACCCGACAGCGGGCGGCGATCATCGCGTTGACGAGCTCCTCGGAGCGGGCGGGCGTGAAGCGCCAGTCCGAACTGAATGACAGCACCAGGAACTCGCACTGTGCATGGCGTAGCGCCGCCGCCAGGTCGTTGTTGAATTCATAGGCCGGATCGAAATAATCCAGTGAGCGGGTCATCAGAAGATAGGTGTTGGCGTCGAACGACTCGGAAAAGCGTTCCCCCTGGTACTGCAGATAACTCTCCACCTGAAACTCGGCGTCATAACCGAACTGATAGGCCTGTTCGCGCAGTTCACGGCCGAATTTCTCGCCCATCGAGGCGTCGGACAGATAGGTGATGTGGCCAATCATCCGGGCGAGCATGAGCCCGCGCCGTGGCACAGTGTTGTGCTCGTAGTAGCGGCCGCCATGAAATTCCGGGTCGGAGGTGATGGCCCGTCGCGCGACTTCGTTGAAAGCGATGTTCTGGGCGGTCAGTCGGGGTGTGGAGGCGATCACCACCGAATGGCGCAACCGATCCGGGTAGGAGATGGCCCATTGCAGCGCCTGCATGCCGCCGAGCGAGCCACCGACGACTGCCGCCCATTGCTGGATGCCGAGTCGGTCCGCCAGCTTGATTTGGCTATCGACCCAGTCGCGAACGGTGATGACGGGAAAATCCGGGCCATAGGGCTGGCCGGTCGCCGGATTCACGGTGTTTGGGCCGGTGCTGCCGTGACAGCCGCCCAGGTTGTTGACGCTGACCACGTAAAAGCGGTTGGTGTCGATGGGCTTGCCGGGGCCGATGCAGCTGTCCCACCAGCCCGGTTTGCGGTCATCGAGACTGTAGTAGCCCGCCGCGTGGTGGTGGCCGCTCAATGCGTGGCAGATCAGGATGGCGTTGGACGCCTCCTCGTTGAGCGTGCCGTAAGTCTCCACGACAAGATCGTACTCGCCCAGCGACTGGCCACAGGCCAGCGGCAGGGGGTCGCTGAAGTGAAGCGTCCGGGGCTCAACCAGGCCGACACAGTCCGGCGGCAGCGTTTCGGGCATGGTGTGGCAGAATCCTTGACATTCCGGCGAACGCCGCAGTGTAAAGCGCCGCCGGGGGCTCTGCAAATCAGGCGATGCCGGAGAGGTTAACCACCTTTTGCTGCATCTGCGTTGGTGGCGGGAGCCGGATCTGGCGCAGCATGCCGTCGGCCAGATCGAGCTGCTTTTCCAGCTCGGCGATGCGGTCAGTCAGGCGCTCGCGTTCGCTGCGCAGGGTCTGGTCATTGCGAGCCATGTCGCGTACCCGGCGAATCTGGTGCTCCAGCAGCTTCTTCTGCTCCAGCGAGTACTGCATGATGGGGAGCAGCGCTTCTCGTGGCCAGCGGTCAACGTCGGCCCGCACCCGTTCGTGCAGTCGCCGGGCTTCGGTGACCATGACGTTGAAGAAGCGCTGGATCAGTCGGTTCTGGCCGGACAGCAGGTTCCTGGGGTTGCGCCGGAAGCGGTCGGCCTTGCGGCGCAGGTCGCGCAGGGCAATCAGGTGCCGGCCGGCGCGCAGCGGAATGGGCTCCAGGTGACGAGTTCGGTTGTCCTCGTTATAGCGCCGGTAGATGGAGCCGACCATTTTCTCGGCCAAACGCCCCTCCATCAGCAGGTTGTTGAAGTCGTTTTCCAGCCGCTCAAAAAAGTGGTCCATGGCCCGGCTCAGCCCTGGGGTGGTCCAACTGCTTCCCATCAGGTGCCGGATTTTGCTGACGTGTTGGTCGAAGCGTTCCTGGGACACCATGTCGGCGAGCAGATCCCCCTGGGACTGCATCAGGCGGCGGCTGGAACGCAGTGTAATCAGCTTGCGGTAATAGAAGTCGTAGTCCTGCTGGGAGCGTTCGGCAAGGCGCTTGAGTGCCTCGCGGTCGACCCGGTGCTCACGGCAGGCGTCCAGCTCCTCGCGCATGGAAGACAGGCGGCTCTGCATGGCGGCCTGACTGTTCTGAAGCATTCCGACCAGATCATTGATCAGACTCTGGGTGATCAGGTCCTCTTTGTACTGAAGAATGCGATCAACGATCAGGTCCTCAAGATTGCCAAGGCCGCTGTGATCGAACAGTGACTGGTTGTCCCGCACCCGACCGTGCAGCCCCTGTTTGGCGGAGACCGGCACCACGTCGTCCGGTGTGATGTTGAGGTGTCGCGCCGTATCGCGCTGGACACGTCGGATGGCGTCCTGAGAGTGACTCTCCCCCTCCAGGTCGTCCCAGAGCATGTCCACCTTGTTGAGGACGGCAAACCGACCCGCCCGGTGATCCGAGTCCTCGGTGGCGATGTGCTCTTTCCAGATGGTCATGTCGCTGGCGGTGACGCCGGTGTCCGCGCTCAGCAGGAATATGACCGCATGGGCGGCGGGCAGCATGCTGATGGTCAGTTCCGGTTCCGAGCCCAGCGCGTTCAGTCCGGGGGTGTCGAGAATGCGCAGCCCCCGCTCGAACAACGGGTGCTGGATGCTGATGCGGGCGCTGCGCCACGCTGGAATCAGAACGTTGTCGTTATGCTCCGGGTCGGACTCCAGCATTTTCTCATCGAAGCCCAGCTCCCGGGCCTCGCGAACCGATACGCTGCGCACGCGCGCGACTTCTGAGAGGACTTCCCGCATGGTGTCCGGCGAGCTGGTGTCAAGCTCGTGATGCTCCCACCAGGCGTCCTCGCGACGCAGTTGCTGGAGTGACGGCTCTTCCCGGCGGGTGTCGATCGGGAGCAGCTGGAGGTAATTGCGGTTCCGGTTGCGGTCGAAGAACAGCTCGGTCGGACACATGGTGGTGCGCCCGGCCTCGGAGGGCAGCATGCGCTGACCGTAACCGGCAAAGAACAGGGCATTGATCAACTCGGTCTTGCCGCGGGAGAACTCGCCCACGAACGCGAGCGTCAGTTCGTCCTCGACGAGTAACTCAAGGCCGTGGCGGATACGGTCACTGACGTCCTCGGAAAAAAGGTCATTGTCCTGGAGCCAGAGCCGGTAGCGCGCTATCTGGCGGATCAGTTCCTTTTTCCAGTCGTGATAGGCCTCGACTTGTTGTGACAGGCTGCCGTTCATCTGCATGACACTGCTCGTCTCCGCAACCGGATCGGCGTGTCCCTGCCGAACCGGTCACTCACTCTGGGTATGGATAACGGACACTATAGTGTGATGCTATCGAATGTCGCCACGTCGGTTGGTAAGGAAATGTAAAACGTGACGACAGTCACAGCCCGACGCCAATGTTCCCCAGTCCCACGCCCTGGGCCATGTGCTCAATCACAACGGAGATGACGTTGAGCAGCAGGAACACGATGATGGGGGACAGGTCCAGCCCCCCCATGGATGGCATGATGCTGCGCACCGGTCGCATCACCGGTTCGGTGAGCTGCCCCACCAGTTGAATCGCCGGGTGCGGGCTGCCAGGGGCAATCCAGCTGATGATCACGATCGCGAGAACCGACCAGAAATAGATTTTCACGATCAGCCCGAGGACCGTCACGACCGACCAGGCCAGCAGAGTGACCGGGTTGATCGCCGGGAACCCATTGCTCAGCGCGGCGAGAATGAGCAGATACACGAGCCCCTGGATCAGGATGGCGAGTACCAGCGAGGCTCCGTCGATCCCGCCCCAGCCCGGAATGATCCGGCGCAGCGGGCGCAGCGGTGGGTTGGTGGCTTTCACGACGAATTGGGTGATCGGGTTGTAGAAATCCGCCCGCGCCATCTGCAGAAGGAAGCGCAGCAGTACGACGGTCAGGTAAAAGGTGGATACAAGCTGCAGGACCGTGATCACGATTTCAGCCAGCATTGAAAGGCTCCGTTCAACAACTAATCGGTGGTGGAAAAATCATGGGGATTATCCCGGTCAATTTCCAGTGATGGTTCAGGACGCGTTGTCGCGCAATTGCGCCGCCATCGCTTTCGAATGCTTGATCACCGCCTGGCAGGCGCGCCGGACCAGTCCGCGCAGGTCGCCATCCTCAAAGGTTTCGACGGCTTTTTCCGTGGTGCCGCCGGGTGACATGACGTTGCGCTTGAGCTGGGCGGGTTCATCGGGGCCGCGCCGGGCCATCTCGGCGGCACCGGCCATGGTCTGAATGGCCAGCCAACGGGCCTGCTCGCGCTCGACGCCGAGTTCATCACCGGCCTCTTCCATGGCTTCCAGCATCAGGAAAAAGTAGGCGGGAGCGCTGCCGGACAATGCCGTAATCGAATGCAGCATGGCCTCGTCTGGGACCCAGAGAGCAATCCCCACGCCCTCAAAGATGGCCGTGACCGCCTTGCGCTGATCGTCGCCAACACTGTCGGTTGCATAGAGCCCGGCCGACCCTTTTCCAACCAGTGACGGTGTGTTCGGCATGCAGCGCACGATGGGCATGCCGCCGCCGAGCCAGCCATCAAGCGTGTCCACTTCGAGTCCGGCGGCAATTGAGACGATCAGCGGGCGTGTGTTCTGGACCACGGGCGCGATCTCTTCGCAGACCGACCGCATAATCTGGGGCTTGACCGCCAGCACGATAATATCGGCCTGTTGTGCGCAATAGCGGTTGTCGGTGGTGACGCTGACCCCCGACTGCTTGCGGATTCTCTGGAGGTGGCTGTCGTCCGGGGCGCTGACCCAGAGGTTGTCAGCGTTGAAGCCGTTTTCCAGCATGCCGCCGATGATGGCATTGGCCATGTTGCCGGCGCCAATGAAGGCGATGGTGCGGGGTGTGCTCACGGTAGGGCTCCCTCCGATTCAGGCAAAAGCGTCATCATAACAGGCACGACTTCATCGCGGGGCTTATTCCATTGGCGAATCAGCCGGGCAGGGACTATCCCCTGGGGCCGAACAGCGCTGAACCAACCCGCACCAGGGTCGCGCCCTCCGCGATGGCGATTTCCAGATCACCGGACATCCCCATCGACAGTGTCTGCGGGATGGGCCCGTCCGTCGTCTGCTCCTGAAGCGTCGCCAGCAATCCGGCGAGTCGACGGAAGCTGGCACGCAGGGACGATTCCGCCTGGTTCGGGTCGGGGATCGCCATCAGTCCCGCCAGCTCCAGGTTTTCGAGCGCAGCGATGGCCCTTGCCAGCGCCGGCACCTCGTCCGGGTCGGCTCCAGACTTACTCGCTTCCCGGTCAATGTTCACCTGCAGGCAGATTCGCAGCGGCGCCATGCCCGCCGGGCGCTGGTCACTCAGGCGGCGCGCGATCTTCAGGCGGTCGACGCTATGGACCCAGTCAAAGCGGGCGGCGATGTCCCGCGTCTTGTTCGACTGGATCGGGCCGATGAAATGCCACTCCAGATCGCTCAGGTCCGACAGGGCCTCCATCTTCTCCAGAGCTTCCTGAAGGTAGTTTTCACCAAACCGGCGCTGGCCGGCGGTTGCGGCATCGCGGATCGCCGACGGGGGGTGGGTCTTGCTGACCGCCAGCAGGCTCACGGCCCCATCTGGCCGGCCTGCGGCCTGTGTTGCTTTTTGTATGCGTCGGGTTACGGTCCCGAGGTTGTCTGCTATGCTGTTCATTCGGAAGTTCCGGGCCTTTCCGGTGCGGTTCTCAGGGGTTCCGGGGGTGTCACAAGGGCCTCCTCAGACGGTCTCTAGACTACCGCCCGGTACCAGCGAACGCCAACATGATGCCCCGCCACCGGACAGCTTCGGGACGACTTCCGCTGGTTAAGAACAAAGACCAACGAGCCTTCCGGGGAAAGACTCAATGGATATAACCGAACTGCTGGCGTTTTCCGCCAAACAGGGCGCGTCGGACCTTCACCTGTCGGCCGGTCTGCCGCCGATGATCCGTGTGGACGGCGATGTCCGGCGGATCAACCTGCCGCCCATGGAGCACAAAGAGGTCCACGGGCTCATTTACGACATCATGAACGACAAGCAGCGCAAGGATTACGAGGAGTTCCTGGAGACGGACTTTTCGTTCGAGGTGCCGGGTGTTGCGCGTTTTCGTGTCAATGCCTTCAACCAGAACCGCGGCGCGGGTGCGGTTTTCCGGACCATCCCGTCGAAAGTGCTGACCATGGAAGACCTCGGCATGGGGCAGGTGTTCAAGGACGTGTCCTCGGTCCCTCGGGGGCTGGTGCTGGTGACCGGGCCGACGGGTTCGGGCAAGTCCACAACGCTGGCGGCCATGCTCGATTACATTAACGAGAGTCGGTACGAGCACATCCTGACCATTGAGGATCCGATCGAGTTTGTCCACGACTCCAAGAAGTGTCTGCTGAACCAGCGGGAAGTGCACCGGGACACGCTGGGTTTCAATGAAGCGCTGCGCTCGGCGCTGCGGGAAGACCCGGACATCATTCTGGTGGGTGAGCTGCGGGACCTGGAGACCATTCGCCTGGCTCTGACGGCGGCCGAAACCGGTCACCTGGTGTTCGGCACGCTGCACACCACCTCGGCGGCCAAGACCATCGACCGGATCGTCGATGTGTTCCCGGCGGAGGAAAAGTCGATGGTCCGCTCCATGCTGTCGGAGTCGTTGGAGGCGGTGATTTCCCAGGCTCTGATGAAAAAGGTGGGGGGCGGTCGCGTGGCGGCGCACGAGATCATGATCGGTACGTCAGCCATCCGGAACCTGATTCGTGAGGACAAGGTGGCGCAGATGTACTCGGCCATCCAGACCGGTGGCCAGACGGGCATGCAGACGCTGGATCAGTGTCTCCAGAAGATGTTGCAGAAAGGGCTGATCTCCCGCGAGGCGGCGCGCGCGAAGGCCAAGATGCCGGACAACTTCTGATCATTGACGGGTGACGATCATGGATTTTGAGAAACTGCTGGCCCTGATGGTGGAAAAGGGCGGCTCCGACCTGTTTATTACCGCCGGCGTACCGCCCAGCATGAAGGTCAATGGCAAGGTGCTGCCGGTGACCAAGACGGCTCTGACGCCGGACCAGACGCGCGAGATGGTCTACGGCGCCATGAATGAGAAGCAGCAGGCGGAGTTTGACGACACGCACGAGTGCAACTTCGCGATCAGTGCCCGCGGTGTTGGCCGTTTCCGGGTGAGCGCATTCTATCAGCGCAACGTCTGCGGCATGGTACTGCGTCGGATCGAGGTGAAAATCCCGCAGCTGGACGATCTGAACCTGCCCGAGGCCATCAAGGAACTGGCCATGACCAAACGCGGACTGATCATCTTCGTGGGCGCCACGGGGACCGGTAAGTCGACGTCGCTGGCGGCCATGCTGGGGCACCGTAACCGAAACAGCCGCGGCCACATTATCTCCATTGAGGACCCGATTGAGTTCATCCACCAGCACCAGGGCTGCATCGTGACCCAGCGTGAGGTGGGGATCGATACTGAGAGCTTCGAAGTGGCGTTGAAGAACACGCTGCGTCAGGCACCGGATGTCATCCTGATTGGCGAGGTTCGGAGCAAGGCGACCATGGAGTACGCCATGCAGTTCGCCGAAACGGGTCATCTCTGTCTGGCAACGCTGCACGCCAACAACGCCAACCAGGCGCTGGACCGGATCATCCAGTTCTTCGGGCCCGAGCAGCACAACCAGATCTGGATGGACCTGTCGCTGAACCTCAAGGCGATTGTCGCCCAGCAGTTGATTCCCACGCCGGATGGCAAGGGGCGGCGCGCGGTGATCGAGATCATGATCAACTCGCCGCTGGCCCAGGACCTGATCCGCAAGGGCGAGGTGCACAAACTCAAGGAACTGATGTCCAAGTCCAACGAGACCGGCATGCAGACCTTCGATCAGGCCCTCTACTGGCTCTACGATGAGGGCGCGATCACCTACAAGGACGCCCTCGCGCACGCCGACTCGCCCAACGACCTGCGCCTGATGATCAAGCTGGGTGCCGATGCGGCCAGTGCGGACAAGCTGTCCTCGTCCGTCGACAAACTGTCGATTCAGGACGACTGATGGTGGCCGCGGAAACCTCGGACGGGCGCGGAAAATGACATTGCCACGGAAAACACGGAACAACGCGGAAGACGATAAGAGACGAAAAGGCGGTGGCCTGCCACTTTCCTTGTAACCCGAGTCGGTTTTGTGCCGAGGGCAATTTCTGTGTCGTTCTGTGTTTTCCGTGGCTGCTCATCGTCTTACTGCAATAAAACCTGCCTCCCTGAATCATTGCATTTGGCATTTGAGGCCAATATCCCGCGCCTTTAGACTCCCGCCGACAAAATGACAACTGGAGAAAAGTCGATGCGTGGAGTGTTTGACGTCCGTGGTGTGCTGGTTCTGGCGACCGCACTGACACCGGCGGTGTCCCTGGCCGGTGGGTTTTCCCTCAATGAGCAGAGCGCCAGCGCCATGGGTACGGCCAATGCCGGTGCCGCTGCGAACCCCGAGAACGCGACAACGGTCTACTTCAACCCGGCCGGTATGACGGAACTGGAAGGCAATCATGTGTCGTTTGGCGCTGCCGTTCTGGATATCACCGGGGATTTCAGAGGGCAGGCGACCAATAATGCTGGTCAATCAGTGAACGGTGACGATGGCGGTGATTTTGTCCCGGTTGCGGTCCTTCCAAACGCGTATGCGACCAGTCAGGTCAGCAAGAACGTCTCCGTCGGTATTGGTCTTCACGCGCCGTACGGGCTGGCGGCAGACTATGACGACCGCTTCAAGGGCCGGTACTTTGCGGACGAAACAGAGTTGAGGGTCATCAGCCTGAGCCCGTCCATCGCTGTCACTGATAACAACGGCTTCTCCGCGGGCATCGGTGCGAATCTGATGTACGCGGAGGGCACACTCACCAAGTTCCAGGACTACAGCGCCCAGGCACCGACGCTGGCGGCGCTACCGGGAGGTCAGCAGTTCCTGAATCAGAGCAATGGGCAGGGTTATGTGGATATCGAGGGTGATGATCTTGCTCTGACCTTCACAGCGGGCATGCTCTACACCTTCAACGACAACGCAACCACAGTCGGCCTGTCAGCGCGAACCGGCACGGAGCTGGAGCTGGAAGGCGATGCCACCCTGAGCCCCTACCCGGATACCTCCTCTGCGCTGACAGGTGGCGCTGTACAGAGTGCCACGCTCTCCGAGCAGGTTGTTGTTCCGCTGGAAGTGCCCGAGAGTCTGACGTTTGGCCTGCGCCACAGCCTGACCGATACCGTGACACTGCTGGCCGGTGGCACCTGGGCGAAATGGAGTCGCTTCGAAGCGCTGGATGTGATCAGCCGTGAGGAGAACGGGGCGATCTCGGCCATCGGTGATGCCAAGTACGATCCGAAGAACAGCCGTTCCGAAGACTATGTCGGGCATGTGTCCGAGAACTGGCAGGACACCTGGAGCTACTCGATTGGTGCAGAATGGAAGGCAACATCGGCCTGGACGCTGAAGGCCGGATATAAGCGGGACGAGACCCCGGTCAACCCGAACTATATTACGGCCCGGGTGCCGTCAAGCGACCGGGACTGGCTGACCCTGGGGACCCAGTATGCGGATGAATCGTCCGGCTGGACGGTCGATGTGGCTGCCGGTATTCTTCTGCTGGATCAGGTCACCATCGATGAGCGGGAATACACTGTGAACGATGAGCCGCTGCCCAACAACGCCAATCTGCAGGGCACGTACGAGCTCGACGCCTGGACGGCAGCCGTGCAGGTCAGCAAGTCGTTCTGACTCGCCGCCCCCGGTGGTCTCCGGCCCGTTTCCTGAACGGGCTGCCCATCGGGGCATTCCCCTGCCCGTTTAACCGGCGTCCCTGGCTGACTATACTGCCCTCCCACACTGGACGCCCGGGATTGTGACGTGTCGCGCCGACTGCTTTGGCTACCAATACTCCTTCTGCTTGGCCTGGCCAGCTTTGTGCTGGCGATGGGGTGGGGCTCGGTGGTCATTGACCCGTTCGCCGCCGTGAGCGGGCGTCTTCCTGACTGGCAGAGCACGATTCTGTACGACCTGCGCCTGCCCCGGGCCGTAGCCGCGTTCCTGGTCGGTGGGTTGTTGTCGGTGGCGGGCGTGCTGATGCAGGTATTGCTGCGCAACCCCCTGGCGGAGCCTTATGTGCTCGGCATTTCCGGAGGGGCGGCCGTCGCCGCATTGGGGGCGATCACACTGGGGCTGGGAAGCTGGTGGGTCTCCGGCAGTGCCTTTGCCGGCAGTCTGGTGAGTATGGTGTTGGTGTTTGTCCTCGGCGGTCACGGCGGCTTTGGCCGGGGCGAACGCCTGCTGCTGACCGGTGTGGTGATCGCAGCAGGCTGGGGTGCGGTGATCAGCCTTTTGCTGGTGCTGGGGCCGGATCAGTCCCTGCGGGGGATGCTGTTCTGGCTGATGGGCGATCTGTCGCGTGTGGCGTCGCCCGGCTGGGCGCTGGTGCCGCTGGTGCTGGGTGGCGTATTGGCCTTTGCGCTGGCGCCAGCACTGGATATTCTGGCCCGCGGCGACGATCAGGCGGCCGCGCTTGGTGTTGAAGTCACCCGTGTGCGATGGGCCTGCTACCTGACGGCATCCCTGTTGACCGCCTGTGCGGTGACACTGGCCGGTCCGATTGGGTTTGTCGGGCTGGTGGTGCCGCACCTGATGCGACAGTGGCTCGGGGCCGGGCATCGGGTACTGTTGCCGGCGAGCCTGCTGGCGGGGGGCGCCCTGTTGGTGGTTGCGGACACGGCGGCACGATCGGTCCTGGCGCCACGGCAACTGCCTGTTGGCGTACTGACGGCGGCGGTCGGTATCCCGTTGTTTCTCTATCTGTTGCGGCGACGGAGCGTGGGCGGATGACGATTCCGGAAATGACCCTGACGGCCCTGAACGTGGGGCGTCGCCAGCCTTTGTTCTCCGAACCGTTGTCACTGTCCACATCGGGTGGGGAGATCTGGGCCGTGCTCGGGGAAAATGGCATCGGTAAGTCGACGCTGCTGCTGACGCTGGCCGGATTGCTGCCGCCCCTCGCCGGGTCGGTGCGCCTCGGTGATCGCGTGCTCCATCGGGCGCGGCGCCGGTTGGTTGCCCGGGAAGTCGGTCTGTTGCTTCAGCAACCGAACCTGGATTTCCCGTTCACGGTCCGGGAAGCCGTGGGTGCTGGTCGATTCGCTCATCATTCCGGCTGGGGGGCCATCAGCGCGGCCGACCGGCAGGCGATTGATGCGGCACTATCGGACTGTGACCTGATCCGTCTGCAGGATCAGCCGGTCGATCGCCTATCCGGTGGTGAGCAGCATCGGGTCGCGCTGGCCACCCTGTTCGCCCAGTCTCCCCGCGTCTGCCTGTTCGATGAGCCGGTCAATCACCTGGACCTGCGTCATCGCGCCCGGCTCATGAGCCGCATGCGGTTGCTGGCACGGGACGAGAACCGACTCATCATTATGGCGGTCCACGACATCAATATGGCGGCCCGGCTGGCTGATCGGGTGTTATTGCTGTATCCCGGTGGCGGGCACGACCATGGTGAGGCCCGGGACATGCTGACCGCGAGCCGCCTGCAACGGGTCTATGACCACCCGTTACGTTCCGTGGAATGGCACGGAGAGCGGCTCTGGGTTCCTGAACTCAATCACTGGTCGTGAATGACACCCAGCGTCTAGCGGGCAGACACTAGGAGTCTGCGCGGTAGAAAGTCGCACCGCTGCGACCGCCCCACTGCGAGGCCATTTTGAGCGCTCATTTTCGTTACATAGAACCACTATGCGCCTCAAATGACCGTCAAAATGGCCTCGCATTGGGACGATCTCGCCTGGCACGATTTCTACCGCGCAGACTCCTAGACAGGAACCTCGATCTTTCGCCCGCGGTAGGTAATGGTGCGGGTCCGGGCCGAGTCGGCCTCGTTGTTGGCAGGCGATTCGGCGGTTGTCTCTTCCGGCTCAGGCATAACGCGTCCGCGATAGACGCGGTGGGGGCGCTCGTCCCCGTCGGTGCTGTGGTCGTTCAGGGTTGGGCGGGCTTCCAGCAGGCGCTCCCAGAGCTGCTGGAGCTGGCGTGAACGGGACTGGCGGGCATACTGTGCCAGGCGGTGCTCGAGGTCGTCGTCTGTGAGGTGCAGTTTGACGCCGAACTCCGATTGGATCAGTCGGCGGCACTGATGAACCAGGCGCAGTAATGAATGATCCATCAGCCAGGTACGATCTGCCTCAGGTGTCACCATGTTACTTCCTCTCTACCGATGGTGGCGTCGAATCCCGAAGTCGGGATCACGGACAGGATGCGAAAAGCGTGCCTCCGGTATCGGGCTGTTTTTCGTGGTATTCGTGACCTGTTACGGGGCAGAGGGGCCTCGTTCTGCGCCCTTTTGACGCTGCATCACCGAATTGACGTGACGGCGACTACGACATAAAGTGCGCGTCCAACAGATCAACAAGGCAGGCGGTGACGGGAAGCTGGTGTGATTCCAGCGCTGCCCCCGCAACGGTAACTGATCGACCGTCCTGAAGGGCGGTCCTCGGCAACCAGAACCACTGGGGAAACCTGGGAAGGTGGTTGTTGACGTGCATCGCACGGATCAGAAGCCCGGAGACCGGCCGTCTGCCTCCAGCCCGTTCGCATACCGGAACGGGCGGGCCAATGCGGTGTCGCGGAGGGCGTCACCGGTGGTGCGTTCCGGCTGATGGCCTCTCTCGCCGCCTGTCTCCTCCGTGCCCGTCCATGTGCAGAGAGGAGACATCATCGTGACTACCCCCACCCGCCTGTCCCTGGCGATTGCGATCACTCTGGCGCCACTGGCAGTCGAGGCTGAAGAACTTGACCCCATTGTCGTCACCTCGGCGAAGACCGTCGAAACGGTGAATCAGTCCAATGCCTCGGTCACGACCTTTACCCGGGAAGACATTGAAAACAGCCCGGCGAACACGCTGGACGAACTGTTGATCGGCATTCCCGGCATTTCGGTGGCCAACTCCGGCGGGTACGGCAAGCAAACAAGCCTGTTCACCCGAGGTACCGAATCCAACCATACGTTGGTAATGGTGGACGGTGTGCGAATCAACACCGCCCAGGAAGGGGCGGGCCTGATCCAGCACATTCCGTTGTCACAGGTTGAGCGTGTCGAAGTCGTGCGTGGCCCCCGTTCCAGTCTATACGGGTCCGATGCGTTGGGTGGTGTGGTCCAGGTGTTCAGCCGCCGTCCGGACGTGTCGTTTGAAGGCATGACCGAGCTGACGGCGGGAACCGAGGACACCTACGGGATCACTCAGTACCTGGGGGGGGCTCAGGATGGCACGCGCTGGGACCTGACGGTCAGTGGCCTCCAGACTGGGGGGAACGACGCGCAGAAAGGGTTTGAGCCGGACGATGATGGCTTTGATAACGCGTCCATCAATGGCGGCTTTGAAAGCCAGGTAACGGACAATGCCGCTGTCGGCGCTCGCCTGTACCAGTCTGAGGGCCGCTACGAATTTGATCAGTCCTCGACGATGGGGGCCGACAAGAGTGATTTTCTGCAGCGCACGCTCCAGGCCTACACCGATCTGCAGCTGTCGGACCGTACCTCCCTGAATCTCACGCTTTCCGAGGCGACGGAGCGCCGTCGGGACTATGTGGACGATCAGCCACAGGGCAAAAGCACCATCGGTACTCAGACGAAAGCGTCCGCCACGCTGGACTATGTGGTCCTGGCGAATATGGACGCCAAGTTGGGGTTTGAGCGCACTGACGACGACTACGATCAGCCGACTCAACAGGGGGCCTTCGGCCCCACCCCAGCGATCGACGAAGAGCGATTCAACAACGCTGTATTCGGGCAGTTGCTGGGCGGCTGGAAGGCCTTTTCCTACCAGTTGGGTCTGCGCCACGACAACAACGAACAGTTCGGTGAGCATACGACCGGCAATGCGGTGATTGGTTACGAGATCACGCCGGCGGCCAAGCCCTATGCCAGCTACGGGACGGCGTTTGTGACGCCCACATTTGTCGATCTTTACTTCCCGGGGTTCAGCAACCCGAACCTCGACCCGGAGCAAGGCGAGACGGCTGAAATCGGCTTGAAAGGCAGCGGCGATCACTGGCGCTACAGCATCGCCGCCTTCTATTCCGAGATTGAGGATCTGATTGTGTTCCCGGGTTCTCAGCCGGAGAACGTGGACTCCAGCTACATCCGGGGTGGCGAAGCGAGCGTTGCCTATGACTGGAACCAGTGGTGGTTCGAACTGGCTGCCGGTTACACGCGCGCGGTCAACGCTGACAGTGACGAGCAGTTGATCCGGCGCCCCAAGTGGAGTGGCCGCGCCTCGGCGCGCTATGAGATCAGCGACGTCAGCCTGCGGGCCGATGTGCGCAGTCAGGGCCACAGCCATGACACGGACTTTGCTGCCTTCCAGCGTGTGCGCATGGCCGGCTTTGCGGTGACGGACCTCTCCGCCTCCTGGAAGGTCCGGGATGGGGTTGAACTTGAAGCGAAAGCCAGGAATGTCTTCGATCAGGAAGCCGAAACGGTGTTCGGTTACAACGACCGCGGACGGCTGGTGACGGCGACCATTCGGTTCCGGTATTGAGCCGGCCGGTCGCCGCGACGGATGTCGAGGGAAATAGAGCGGTTTATACCGCGGGGCGCATTGTTCAATGCGCCTCGTCCCAGTTATCCCCCACGCCCGCATCCACCAAGAGCGGCACGTCCAGATCAGCGGCCTTGCTCATCCGCTGGGTAAGGTTCTCGATCACGTCATCCAGGGCGGTTTCACGCACTTCCAGAATCAGCTCGTCGTGCACCTGCATGATCATCTGGGCGTCCTCCGGATGGTGGTCCATCAGCCAGTGATCCACATCCACCATGGCCCGTTTGATGATGTCGGCGGCCGTGCCCTGCATGGGGGCGTTAATCGCCGTGCGTTCGGCAGCCTGGCGCATCTGGTGGTTGCGGGCGCCGATATCGGGCAGGTAAAGGCGTCGGCCAAACAGGGTTTCCACATACCCCTGTTCGTGCGCCTGTTGGCGGATGTTATCCATGTAACGGGCGACCCCCGGATAGCGCTCAAAATACTGGTCGACGTACTGCTGCGCCTCGTTGCGTTCAATGCCAAGCTGCCGCGACAGGCCCCAGGCCGACATGCCGTAGATGAGCCCGAAGTTGATCGCCTTGGCACTGCGGCGCTGGTCACCGGTAACGTCAGCGAGCGGGGTATCGAACACCTCGGACGCCGTGGCGCGGTGGATGTCCTTGCCCTCCGCAAACGCGGTCAGCAGTCCCTCGTCGCCGGACAGGTGCGCCATGATGCGCAGTTCGATCTGCGAGTAGTCGGCGGCGACCAGCTTGAATCCCTCCGGGGCAATAAAGGCCTGCCGGATACGCCGGCCCTGCTCGGTGCGAATGGGAATGTTCTGAAGATTCGGCTCCGAGGAGGAGAGGCGCCCCGTGGCCGCGATGGCCTGATGATACGAGGTGTGGACGCGGCTGGTGTTGCCGTGAATCATTTCCGGCAGCCGGTCGGTGTAGGTGGACTTGAGTTTGCTCAGGCTGCGGTGCTCGAGAATCAGGTGTGGCAGTTGGTAGTCGTGTGCCAGCTCCTGCAATACCGGCTCGGCGGTTGACGGGGCACCTTTGGGTGTCTTGCGGATCACCGGCAGTCCCAGCTTCTCGTAGAAAATGGCCTGAAGCTGTTTGGGCGAACCGAGGTTGAACGTTTCGCCAGCCTCCTCATGGGCCTCCTTCTCCAGCTCCGCCATGCGAGTGGCCAGTTCCTGACTCTGACGGGCCAGTGTGTCGGCGCTGATCAGGGCGCCGCGCTGCTCCATCCGGGACAGTACCGGGACCAATGGCATGTCGATGGCGGTATAGACGGATTCGAGCGAGGCGGTTTCCTTCAGGCGCGGGCGCAGGGTGCGGTGCAGCCGTATCGTGATGTCCGCGTCCTCGGCTGCATAGGGGCCGGCCTGCTCCAGGTCGATCTGGTTGAAGGTCAGCTGTTTGGCGCCCTTGCCGGCGATGGTTTCGAATTTGGTGGTGGTCTGCCCCAGGTACTTCTGTGCCAGGCTGTCCATGTCATGCCGGGTGCCCACCGAGTCCAGCACATAGGACTCCAGCATCGTGTCGTCGGCAATGCCCCGCAGTGTGATGCCGTGATTGGCCAGCACGTTCATGTCGTATTTCAGGTTCTGGCCGACTTTACGTCGCTCCGCGTCTTCGAGCAGCGGGCGGAGGCTGGCCAGCACCTTCTCTCTGTCGAGCTGATCCGGCGCTCCCAGATAGTCGTGGGCCAGTGGCACGTAGGCCGCTTCGCCGGGGGTCACCGCAAAAGAAACGCCAACGATGGCCGCCTCCATGTAATTGAGGCTGGTGGTTTCGGTGTCGAAGGCGAATTCGCCGGCCTCCTTGAGTGCTGTCAGCCAGGTCTCGAACGCAGCCTGTTCGGTCACGATGTCGTAGCGGGTTTCCTTTGGGGCATCCGGCGTGTTGCCGGGCGTGTCACGTCCATCGCCACTGAGTTCCTCAATCCAGGAGCGGAACTCCATCTGCCGGAACCAGTCCAGCAACTGCTCGTGGTTGGGAGCCCGCTCGGCGACCTCGTCGATCCCAAAGTCGAGCGTGACGTCCGTACGGATGGTGGCCAGATCGCGGCTGAGCGGGAGTGTTGCCTTCGCGGCTCGCAGATTCTCGCCGATCTTGCCCTTGATGGCGTCGGCGTTCTCCATGACCGCGTCGAGGCTCTCATACTGCTGGAGCCATTTGGCCGCGGTCTTCGGCCCGCATTTTTCCACCCCCGGTATGTTGTCGACTTTGTCGCCAACCAGGGCGAGGTAGTCGATGATCTGTCCGGGGCCAACACCGAATTTCTCGTAGACACCATCGCGGTCCATCCGGGTTTCGGTCATGGTGTTGACCAGCGTCACGTGATCGCTGACCAGCTGCGCCATGTCCTTGTCGCCGGTGGAGATCACAACGTCGATTCCCTGTTCGGTGGCCTGGCGGGCGAGGGTGCCGATCACATCGTCAGCCTCCACGCCGGGAACGATCAGCAGCGGGTGCCCCATGGCCTCAATGATCGCGTGAATGGGCTCAATCTGCTCGGCCAGGTCGTCCGGCATGGGTGGACGATTGGCTTTGTAGTCCTCGAACATCTCGTGGCGGAAGGTCTTGCCTTTGGCATCGAACACGACCACGACGCGGGAACCGGGGAAATCCTGATCCAGACGACGGATCATGTTCACCACGCCCTTGACGGCTCCGGTGGGCTGTCCGGCGCTGTTGGTCAGCGGGGGCAGGGCATGGTAGGCGCGGAAGAGATAGGAAGAGCCGTCCACAAGGACGATGGGGGCCGTGTCGTTCTGGCTCATAGGTAATCGAATCCCAGTGTGTCAGAGTGATTGGGCTGTATAATAACAGTCAACGACCACCCGAGAATGTCTGAGGTGACCATGCGTGCGGTTCGTGGCCTTTTCGCTCTTTTACTACTCCTGCCATTGGTCGCGTCTGCCCAGGACAGCGGCAACAATGCCGTCCGGGCGTCCGACTATCCGCCGGCCTCGGAGGGGCGGGTCGTTATACGCCCGGGCGAGGACAAAACCTATTACGAGTACCGGGTGGGCGGCGAGATTCGCGAAATTCGGGTGGAGCCAGATGTGGGGCCCGTCTATTACCTCGTCCCCGCCAAAGATGGCGAGTACATCCGCCAGGACGGCTCCCAGATGGTGGTGCCGAGCTGGGTGATCTTTGAGTGGTAGCCGTTACCGCGATCCCCTCGGGATTCCTGTGTTCAAGGACACTAGATGACGGAGGCGGTGACCGGATGGGAGGGCCTGCTTTCTTGGTTGAGCGAGTCGATGGTGGCGATGGTGAAGATGTAGACGCCGGCTTCCAGGGTTAGTGTGTGTTCCGTGGCGCTTCCGTTGTTCACAGTGACGGACCGGAACTGCTCTTCGGTTTTAAGTCGATAACGGATTCGGTATCCCTCGATATCGGCAGGATATAGTTTGCTGCCGTCCATCCTCTTCCCCGGCGGCGTCCAGCGGAGTGTCACGGACGCCATTATCGACCCCGACTTGTTCCCGCCATCGGCGACGCTGCTGCCGGACGCGACTTCGTTGCTGGAAGCGACTCCGTTGCCGGAAGCGACGGTACCCGCTGCCGTCTCAGTGGTTTCCGGGTCTTTGCAGGCTGCGAGTAGAAAAGCGGTTGCGAAGAAGATGGTGCTGGCGATCAGGCGTTTTGAGCGTATCGCTGACATGTTGATGGCACCGCTGAACGATGGATGTCAGAGGGACAACCCGGGTGCGTGCGCATCCCTCCTCCAAGTGACTGCCTATTATGCCGATACCCAGCTGTATCGCAACCAGTCTTCGCGATCCATTACCGGACCGTAACCGCACGAGACACCAGACGGGACACTAGGAGCCTGCGCGGTAGAAAGTCGCACCGCTGCGACCGCCCCACTGCGGTCCCTTTTGAGCGCTCATTTTCGTTACATAGAACCACTATGCGCCTCAAATGACCGTCAAAATGCCCTCGCAGTGGGACGATCTCGCCTGGCACGATTTCTACCGCGCAGACTCCTAGTATGAACATTCTAATTTTTCGACGTACGGTTTTCTGCGAATCGCAGTCAAAGGTTCGCCAGCCGACGATGAGCGAGCCTTGAGTCAATCATCCCTTTCCGTCGAAGGAGTAGCACCATGGGTAAACTGAAGAACTATCAGGAACAGATTCAGGAAGTTGTTGAGAAAGGTATCAACGCGGCTGAGGAGCAGCAGAAGAAGCTGGCCGAGAAGCCGTTTGAGTATGCTGAAAAGCTTGAAGCAGACGTTCGTGAATACAGCGTCAAGAGCCTTCGTCAGCGTTATGACGGCTACAGCGAAAGCCTGTTCGAGCAACTGCGGGGCCTGAACAGCCGGTTCGGCAGCTTCGCTGCGGACCTGGTCGCCAAGCTGGAGAAGGAAGCGGCTGAAGGCGCAGACGCCGTGTCTGAAGCGGGCGAGAAGGTGTCTGAAACCGCTCAAACGGCCAAGAAGCAGACCACATCATCTTCGTCCACTGCCAAGAAGAGCACGGCGAAGTCGTCTTCCGCCAAGACCAGCACGGCGAAAAAGAGCACGGCCAAGAAGTCGACGGCTTCCGCGTAAACCGCTGACTCTGTCAGGTGCGCACTCAGCGCGCCGACTGAAAAGGGCACCGCGGGGCGGTGCCTTTTTTACGTCGGGCCATCGGCGTCGGGCAGTTCGATGGAAAGGGTGCGCTCCTTGCCGGTGATGGTTTCCAGCCGCCGAATCTTCTCCTCGTATTCCTCACGGATGACGCGTGTTTCCGCCTGCTGTTCCTCAATCTCGCTGCGGATCTCTTTGATTCGGGACTGGAGGCGATCAATTCTCTCGGTAACCGCCTCCGAGACCGTCTGGCCGGCGCGTTCCATATCCGCGGCACGCTGTTCCTGCTCGGCCAGCTGGCTGCGTACAACGGAGATGTTGCCGCGCTTGAGCTGAACGAGGCTGCGTCGTTCCTCAAGCTTGCGACGCAGGGCCCGGACCGCATCGTCCGGGTGGCTGTACGTGCGGAGCAGCTCCGCATCCTGTTTGCGCTGGGCTTCCTGTTGTGCTTTTCGCTCCTGACGCGCCTTGCGGGCCTCAATCTCTTCTTCCGTCGGCGCCGGTTCGACCCGCTCGATCACACGGCCCTGCGAGTTGAGGATGTCATAGCCTCGCTCGGAGGCATTTGAGGGAACGGTATTGCTGATGACCGTCTTACCGTTCTCGTCCGTGTACCGATACATTGTTGACGCCACGGCGAGAGCCGGAGTCAGACCGATACACAGCGCTGTTGCCAGAATCGCCTGTCGTTTGGCTGTCATGTCTCGCGGATTCCGGTGATGATGAGGATGAGTTTTAACATCTTCAGGATAACAGAAAGCGCCAAGGCAACACGGTCGGCTCGTGTTACTAGTGTCCCGTCTGGTTAATTCGCTGATCTACTGAGCGCCTGAACGCTTTGAGAGCAAGGCGCGGTGGCGACGGTTTGGTGGTTCCAAATCGAGCTGCCGCAACACCGCTATCAAAGCGTTCAGGCGCTCCCGGAGGGCGCACCGCTGACGCCTCTGGACCTGCGTTGCCAACCCTTGATGTAGAACCACCACACCGGCGGCCTGGCGCCTTGGCCAGAGGCGTCAGCGGTACGCAGTAGGTCAACGAATTAACCAGACGGGACACTAGACGCCGTAGGCCTGTCGGTAAGCCTCGACTCTCTCGGCACGGTCTGAAAAACCGGGCGTTTCCCGGAGGTACGCGAGAATCTGCTCCAGCCGGACAATGCTAACCACCGGCAGATCGAACTCGGCCTCAACCTCCTGAATGGCGGAACGGTCGCTCTGGCCCCGTTCCTGTCGGTCGAGGGCAATCAGCACGCCCGCCGGCTCGGCGCCGGCGGCACGGATGGTGTCGATGGACTCGCGGATGGCGGTGCCGGCGGTGATCACGTCGTCGATGATAAGCACTCTGCCCTGAAGTGGGGCGCCGACGATGTTGCCGCCCTCGCCATGCTCCTTGGCCTCTTTGCGATTGAAGGCCCAGGGGCGATCATCGCCCTTGTCGGCAAGGGCCATTGCGGTGGCTGTGCCCAGCGGAATGCCCTTATAGGCAGGGCCGAACAGCATGTCATAATTCAGGCCGCTATTTTGCAGGGCATTCGCGTAGGCTCGGCCGAGCTGCAGAAGGTCGCTGCCGGTGTCGAACAGGCCAGCGTTGAAAAAGTAGGGGCTGGTCCGTCCGGACTTGAGTGTGAAGTCACCGAAACGAAGCACGTTCCGGCGTATGGCAAAGTCGATGAAATCTCGCTGATAGTCGTGCATTCCGGGCACTCTCGGAGCTTTTCAATTGGTGCGAAAACGGTATCATACACGCAAAATTCTCAGGGATTACATATGCGGGTTGTTTCCATCAGCGTCAACGGTCTTAAGCAGGCCATTGAAAACGGGTTCTTTGAGTGGCTGAAAAGCCAGGACGCCGATGTGGTCTGTGTGCAGGACCATCGCATGAGGGCCTGGGAGTTTGACGACCCGCGGTACACGCCGGAAGGCTACGAAGCCTATTTCATTGACGGGGAAGAGAACGAGCAGGGCAGCGTCGGGATCTATACGCGCCATTTCCCGAAGGCCATCATTTATGGGTTTGCCAATGAGCAGGCGGATCGGGAAGGCCGGTTCCTGCAGGCCGATTTCGACAAGGTGAGCGTGGCCTGTGTGCTGGCCCCCTGTGCCCTGGGCCGAGAAGATGAGCCGCTGGGCGATACCGATGAAACCCGGCTCGATCACAAGGATGCCTTCATGCAGGCGTTTGGCCTGCATATGCAGAAAACGCTCCGCAAACGCCGCCAGTTCATCTTCGGTGCCAACCTGCAGACCGCCCATCACGTGACCGACACCAGTCCGCGCTACCACAAGCTGGATGTGTCTGGCTTCCTGCCCCACGAGCGTGCCTGGCTGGACCGGCTGTTCGAGGAGATGGGCTGTATTGACGCTTTCCGTGAAATCAACAAGGAAGGGAATCAGTTCACTTGGTGGCCCGAGTGGGCCGAGGGCTGGCGCAAACACGCCGGCTGGCGTACCGACTACCAGCTCACCACGCCGGGTATCCGCCGTCGCATTGAAGACGCCTGGATCGATGATTCAACCCGCTTCTCCGACCATGCGCCGGTGATCGTCGATTACGACATTGAGATTGGGTTCTGAAAAACGGTTGGTTGGCCACGGAAAAACTCGGAAATCACGGAAACGCCTTCAAGCAACACTTGGAGGGTCAGACAGTTTTAAAGTCTGAGGGTTTTAAAGTTGGCAAAGTGTGCATCTCAGGCGCTTGTCCGCCTTAAAACTTTCGGACTTTAAGACCTTGAAACCATTCGTGTCCGAGGCGAAAAACGATCCTTCCCTGGATCGATCTTCAGGCGCGTCAGCCTTCTTCCAACGCCTTCTTCTGGATCTCAAACAGCTGGTTGATACCCTGCTTGGCCAGGTTCAGCATGCTGTCCAGTTCGGACTGCTCGAATGGCTCGCCTTCAGCGGTGCCCTGCAGTTCGATGAAGCCGCCCCGGTCCGTCATGATCACGTTCATGTCCGTCTCCGCCGACGAATCTTCCGGGTAGTCCAGGTCGGCCACCGCAGCGCCTTCGTAGATGCCGACGGACAACGCCGCAACCATCTGTTTCAGCGGCGAGGCTTTCAGAGTGCCTTTGGCGACCATGCTATTGAGGGCATCGACCAGTGCCACGCAGCCGCCGGTGATCGCGGCGGTGCGGGTGCCGCCATCGGCCTGGATGACGTCGCAGTCAATGGTGATGCTGTTTTCGCCGAGCTTTTTCAGATCCACGGCGGCGCGCAGTGAGCGCCCGATCAGCCGCTGGATCTCGACGGTGCGCCCGCCCTGCTTGCCGCGGGCGGCCTCGCGGCCCATTCGGCTGCCGGTGGAGCGGGGCAGCATACCGTACTCCGCAGTGATCCAGCCCTGACCGGCCCCGCGCAGAAACGGTGGTACCTTGTTCTCGACAGAGGCCGTGCAGATCACTTTCGTGTCGCCGAATTCAATCAGCACAGAGCCTTCAGCGTGCTTGGTGTACTGGCGTGTGATGCGCACATCACGCGGTTGTTCCGGTGCGCGTCCACTCGGTCGCATGGAATCCCCTTTCATAACGGATGAGTATGTGGAAACGGCCGTTGAGAGACGGCCGGTTTCGGCTGGAAAAGAGCGCAGAGTGTAACACGTCCCCTCCGCTGCGTTGCGCTGGTAGACTGGGTGAGCCAATCGCTTTCACCCGACCGGAGTTGCGTGATGATCCGAAGCATGACCGCGTTTGCCCGAAAGGATACCGAGGGGGCCTGGGGAACACTCACCTGCGAACTCCGAACCGTCAATCACCGGTATCTGGAGCCGTCTCTGCGATTGCCGGAAGGACTCCGTGAGCTGGAAAACGAGCTGCGCGAGACGCTGCGGACCCGCCTGGGACGGGGCAAGGTGGACGTGGGGATGCGGCTGAACCTTCAGGAAAATACCGAGGAAGGGCTCACGGTCAACATGGCGCTGGCCGAGTCGCTCAACCACGCCGCGCGCCAGGTGAATCGTATTCTCGACAATCCGGCCCATGTCAGCGCCCTGGAAGTGCTGCGCTGGCCGGGTGTGCTGGAAGCGCCGGCCCACAACATGGCACCCGTCCATGAGGCAGCCCGGCAACTCTTTGGTGAGGCACTCGATGAATTGATCACTGTGCGCGAACGCGAGGGCGAACGGCTACGTCCGTTGTTCGACGAGCGCCTCACGGAGATGAGCGACCGGGTCGCAGAGGTGCGCTCGGCAATGCCCCGGCTGCTGGAGCGTCAGTCTGAGCAGATCCGAGAGCGGTTTCAGGCTGCCGGTGTGGAGCTTGACGAGGACCGTCTGGCGCAGGAGCTGACACTGCTGGCGCAGAAGTCGGATGTGTCGGAGGAGCTGGACCGTCTCGATGCCCACGTCCGGGAAGTCCGTGAAACGCTCGACGCCGACAGGCCGATCGGCCGACGCCTCGACTTCCTGATGCAGGAGCTCAACCGGGAAGCGAACACCCTGAGCAGCAAATCCCTGGACGCCGACGTCACTCGCCATGCGGTGAGCCTGAAGGTGCTGATCGAGCAGATGCGCGAACAGGTGCAGAACCTGGAGTAGCTGTTTCGATGGTGGAGCGGCCCACCACCAGCGGCGGCGGGCAACTCTGCGATGAAGTCCCTTTTTAGGCGCCAGTGTCCTCTCTGGGGCGGGAGTTTCCAGAGGTGATTGGCTGCGGGACTGAGGGGTTAGTACGCGTCGTATTTGTTTTCAATCTGCCGTTTTTTGGAAATAAATTGTTGTTTTGAAATTGTCTCCATCATCAACTTGTCTTCCAGTTGACTAACGGCCTTATTCTTTTTTCGTTGGAGCGTTTGTTTGGTCGCGTAGTAGTTGATCGATTGAGCGCCTTGGTAGCCGCTGACTGGGTCCCACAGAATTGACACTGGCCAGAATAAGAGATTTACGATTCCAGCTCCATATTCGCGAACATAGAAAGAGCCGCCTCCCGGCAAAAGCCCCAAAGCGGCCGCCGCACCTGGATTCTTCTCCTCAATAGCCAGCCCTTTTGCCTGATATCCTCTAAGCTCCTGTTTCTGTCCCCCAGTCAACGGTGTTGCGCAGCCGGTAATAACGGCAATAGCGATGGTGGCGATGGCAAGTCGGATTGATGCTCTCATTGCTTATGATCCCTGTGTTGCAAAACCTTTTTCTTCTACCTGCTTGAAGAAGGTGTTGAGTGTCTGGTGGAGCTGCTGTTCGTAAAGCTGCTTGGAAGCTCGATAGAGTGGTGTCAGCGACTCGTAGAAGGCAGCCTGATGGTCAGCTTTATCGCGAATCTCGAATCGCTTCTGGTGAACCGTTGAGCCACTATTCGTCTTGAGCTCATACACGGCGTCGAATTCTGCAGTGATGTCCCAAAGGTCTGGTCCGAGCCCGAGCGTGAAAAGACCAATTCCGAAACTTTTCAGAAATTCATAGTCCCAAGCTGTCGGGCCGTGCTTTTTATAGGCCTTGATGCGGACGCTCATCAAGTAGTCGGCAGACGTTTCGGACGTTACGGTCGCCATTCCTGCCGGCAAATGGGATTGGATAATGCTATCGGTATTGGCAAGTGTTCTCCGCGAGACAGAAGAGAGTTCCGATTCACCAATAGGCGACATCGGTTGCTGTTCGATGTCGTTCAGGATGCCGGGTTCTGGCTGACTATAAAGAATGTCATGGTGAATCGTTTTTTGATTGAAATCGTCGCTGACGATTTTGTATGAATCGGGCGCTTGAAATTGAGCATGGCTGGCGCAGCCCGAGAGCGCGATAGCTATAAAAGCTGTGAAAAATGGTCTCATCTCGTAGCCTCCTATCTTTAGGGGGCGAAAGATTAAGTCAAAGTAATTTGTGGTGTGAAGTGCCTTTATCAAAAAATAACAATTGGAGTCGTTGATTTTTCTAAGTATTTTGTGTCGTTGGGCTGATTGGTGCCGGCATTACTGTGCAGGGAGTTCCAAGATACTTATAATGCTGCGGCCCGAGGTGGGCGGTCGGAATAACAGGATTATCGGAGCTCAATGATGGCCGAGCCGCATAGTGACGACTGTAAAAAAGGCACCCTTTACGTGATTTCCGCGCCGTCCGGTGCCGGCAAGACGAGTCTGGTGGCCGCGATGCTGGAGCAGGACCCCGTGCTTTGCGTGTCGGTCTCCCACACGACGCGTGCGATGCGCCCCGGCGAACAGGATGGCGTCAACTACCACTTCACCGACAGGCCGACCTTCGAGTCGATGATCGAGGCCGGCGATTTCCTCGAGCATGCCCAGGTCTTCGGCAACTATTACGGCACCTCCCAGAGCTGGGTCGAGAAGACCCTGGCGGAGGGACGGGATGTCATCCTGGAGATTGACTGGCAGGGCGCTGAGCAGGTGCGTCATTTGATTCCCGATTGCGTGAGCATTTTTATCCTGCCGCCGTCACCCGAGGCGCTGCATGAGCGGCTGACCAAGCGGGCGCAGGATGATCACGAGGTGATCCAGCGCCGCCTTGAGGAAGCCGCGGATGAGTGCCGCAACGCGCTCGCGTTTGATTACCTGGTTGTGAATGACGATTTTGACCGGGCGCTGGGAGATCTGCTGTCCGTGGTGTGCGCCCAGCGCCTGCATATCTCCCGCCAGGGGCCGCGGCAGGCTGATTTGCTGAGCCGGCTGACGTAGCGCCTCTTTCCAAGCTGCTAACAAGCGACTATACTACGCGGTCCGCTGCGTCCGGCGATGCAGCACCGAATTCCATCCTTAAGCTGAACGTTGTTTCGGGGTAACCATGGCACGAGTCACCGTAGAAGATTGTCTGGATCACGTGGATAACCGGTTTGAGCTGGTCATGCTGGCCACCAAACGGGCCCGGCAACTGTCCACGCAGAATGTGGATCCGATGGTGGATGAGGAAAACGACAAGCCCACGGTGATTGCACTGCGTGAGATTTCCGGCGGGCTGGTGGATCGCAACATCCTCAATCACGACGAGTCCGAGGAAGAGGCGGCGGAAGCGGCCGACACTCAGGCGGGTGGTGGCGACGCCCCGTCCGAGGCCGAATAACCCCGGTACGTCGTTCCAACCTCCTTTCGCGGGCCGCATTCCTGCGGCCCGGCATGCTGCTTGCCGGTTGAAATCTGCGCCACGACTTATATAGTGATAGGTAGTGACCCTGAACGCTCGTTCAGGCTTTTTGTGCGTGGTACCCGGAGGTGCGGTGGAAGCAGAGGCGACAAAGCCGACGGTCGAAACGCTGGCGGATCAGCTCAGTGGTTATCTCGACGCGTCCCGCATTAATCAGGTGCGGCGGGCCTACTATTATGCCGAGCAGGCCCACGAAGGGCAGACCCGACGGTCCGGCGACCCCTACATTACCCACCCTCTCGCCGTTGCCCGCATTCTTGCTGAACTGAAGCTGGACCATCAGAGCCTGATGGCGGCCATGCTCCACGATGTCATCGAAGACACCGGTATTCCCAAAGACGCCCTGTCGGAACAGTTCGGGGAGTCGGTTGCGGAGCTGGTGGATGGTGTCAGCAAGCTGACCCAGATTGAGTTCCGGAGCCGGGCCGAGGCCCAGGCGGAGAATTTCCAGAAGATGACGCTGGCGATGGCGCGGGACATTCGTGTCATCCTGGTCAAACTGGCCGACCGGCTGCATAACATGCGCACGCTGGGGCATATGAAGTATGAAAAGCGCCAGCGGATTTCCCACGAAACCCTCGACATCTACGCGCCGATTGCCCATCGCCTGGGCATGCACACCCTCTGCACCGAGCTGGAGGATCTGGGGTTCAAGAACCTCTACCCGATGCGCTCCAAATACATCTCCAAGGCGGTCAAGAAACTGCGCGGGAGCCACCGGGAAATCATCGACGACATTCGCGGCAAGCTGGAGGAAAAGCTCCAGGAGCGGGGCCTTCCGGGCCGGATCATCGGGCGCGAAAAGCATCTGAACTCCATCTACAACAAGATGAAGTTCAAGCACAAATCCTTCCATGAAATCATGGATGTGTATGCCTTCCGGATCATCACCGACTCGGTGGACGACTGCTACCGCATCCTAGGTGCCGTGCACAGCCTCTACAAGCCGTTGCCGGGGCGTTTCAAGGACTACATTGCCATGCCCAAGGCGAATGGCTACCAGTCTCTGCACACCACGCTGTTCGGCATGCATGTGAACATCGAGATCCAGATCCGCACTGAGGAAATGGAACACATTGCCAACCACGGCATTGCCGCCCACTGGCTCTATAAGAATGACGAGTCACCGGTTCTGGAAGTCAGTCAGCGACGGGTGGACCAGTGGGTTCAGGGTCTGATGGAGATGCGTGAGCGGGCGGACGATTCGCTCGAGTTCATCGAGCACGTCAAGGTGGATCTGTTCCCGGATGAAGTGTATGTGTTCACCCCGAGGGGTAAGATTCTGGAGCTCCCAGGCGGCGCCACCCCGGTCGATTTCGCCTACGCCATCCACACCGATATTGGCAACGCCTGCGTGGCCTGTCGGGTCAATCGTCATCTGGGGTCACTCAGCCAGCCGTTGCAGAGTGGGCAGACGGTGGAAATCATCACGGCGCCCGGCGCTCGTCCCAACCCCGCCTGGCTGAGTTTTGTGGTGACCGGTAAGGCCCGTAGCAGTATCCGGCATTTCCTGAAGAACCAGAAGCGCACCGAGTCCCTGGATCTGGGCAAGACCCTGCTGAAGAAATCGCTCTCGGGCTTCGGCCACCGCCTTGCCGATTTCTCTGAAGACAACCGACAGCATGTGGCCGGCCACAACCGCGTCTCCAGTTTTGACAACCTGCTGCGGGACATCGGTCTGGGGCATCGCATGGCGTACATCATTGCCCGGCAACTGGTGACCGGTCAGCGCCAGTCCGCGCAGGCAAAGATTGCCGGGGCCGGGGAAGTCAGTGGCGAGTCCAAACGCGATTCGGTCACCATCCGTGGCACCGAAGGGCTTCTGCTGCGATTCGCCAATTGCTGCAAGCCGATCCCCGGCGACCCGGTGATGGGCGTGATGGATTCGGGGCACGGCATGGTGGTGCACAGTGACACGTGCCACAGGTTGCCGGAGAATGAAGCCGAGCGCCACCAGCTCACGCATCTGAAATGGGCCAAGGACATCGCCGACGAATTTTCCGTGGAGCTGCGCGTGGAGCTGGAGCGCCAGCGCGGTGTGATCGCCGAGGTGGCCAATGCCGTTGCCATGGCGGACGGTAATATCGAACGGATCAACGTCGAAGAACAGAACGCCCGGCTCAGTATTGTGAACCTGGAGCTCCGTGTGAATGGCCGGCGTCACCTGGCGCGGGTCATGCGTCGTATCCGCAATATCCGTGCGGTGGGCCACATTACCCGGGTGCGTCACTGAGCCCGGACAACAGTTGACACTCCACCGGCCTGCCGGTAACGATTGGCGTTTTTCCCGAACGATTTCTCAAGGAGCCAATCGCGCATGACCAACAAATCCGTGATCAAGACCGATACGGCCCCGGAAGCCATCGGCCCCTATTCCCAGGCCGTCAAGGCGGGCGACACGGTGTACCTGTCAGGTCAGATCCCGCTCGATCCGGAAACGATGACGCTGGTGGCCGGTGATGTCACCGATCAGGCCAAGCGGGTGTTCGCAAACCTCAGGGCGGTGTGCGAGGCGGCGGGCGGCAGTCTGGAAGACATTGTCAAACTGCACATTTACCTGACCGACATCAACGACTTCGCCGCCATCAATGAGGTCATGGCGACCTTCTTTCAGGAACCGTATCCGGCCCGCGCCGCCATTGGCGTTGCCGCGCTGCCCAAAGGGGCGGCAGTGGAGATGGATGGCGTGATGGTGCTCAGCTAACCCAGCATCGCTTGGTAGCCGTCCCGAAAGCTCGGGTAGCGGAACGTGAAGCCTGACTGGCGCAGCCGACGATTGTCGCAGCGCTTGCTACCGGCCCGGCCACCGCGCTTGGCATCGGGCGCCGGGTCGGCGCAGTGCGTCTGCTGACGAACCCAGTCCACAACCGCGTCGAGCCGGGCCGGCTCATCGTCACTGGCGAGGAAGCGACCATCCACGTCCGCTCCGGCCAGTCGCTGTCGCACAAGGTGCGCCGCGGCGCGGGCAGCGTCGTCTTCGTGGATGCGATTGGTGTAAGGGCCCGGCCGGGGTGGATCGATCTGCCCCAGGCGCACGTTCTCCAGAAAACGGCCACGGCTTGGGCCATAAATGCCGCTGAATCGCACGACGGTCGCCGGGAGCCCGCTATCAAGGGCTTGCTGCTCGCCCTCCAGAACACGCTGACCACTGAAACGTTCGGGGCGGGTCTCGCTGGTTTCATCGACGACGCTGTCGTCATCCTGATGGTAGACCCCCGTGCTGGACACGAAGAGCAGTGCCGGCTGTTCCCGGGCGTCGGAAAGGGCCTCCAGCAGGTTTCGGAGGCCGTTGACGAAGGCGTCTCGGTATCCTTCGTCAGTATAGGCGTCCGGCGTCAGACAATAGACCACCACCGACAGATCGGGTGGCAGGCCGGTCAGTGTTGTCGGCTCCTGCAGATTGGCAGCGAAGGGGATGATGGGGCCTGGCAGGTCGTCCGGGTGGCGTCGCAGGCCGAAGACCCGGGCCTCGTCCGTCAGTTCACGGGCGATGGCCGTGCCGAGCTTGCCGCAGCCAGCCATCAGGATGCGGGGAGTGCTGATTGCCATAGTCAATCTTAATCCTTATTCTATGCTTCATTGATACGGCATGAGACATTAGCGCGGAGACGCCCATGACCCTGACGGAATTACGGTACATCGTGACACTGGCACGGGAAAAGCATTTTGGCCGCGCGGCCGAGCAGTGTCACGTCAGTCAACCCACACTCAGTGTGGCGGTGAAGAAACTGGAAGAAGAACTGGGTATTGCTCTGTTCGAGCGCAGCAAGAGCAGCATCCGGGTCACCGAAACCGGTCAGCGGATCATCGAGCAGTCCCAGCGCGTGCTGGACCAGGTGGGCGTCATCCGGGATCTGGCACAGGACGGCAAGAACCAGCTGGGGTCGCCACTGAAAGTGGGGGCCATCTACACCATCGGCCCGTACCTCTTCCCCCATCTGTTGCCGGAGCTGCGTCGCGGGGCGCCGGACATGCCACTGTTCATTGAGGAAGGGTACACGGCCGACCTGCGCAAGAAACTGCGTCACTCGGAGCTGGATGCCATTATTATCGCGCTGCCGTTTGAGGAGCCGGAGGTGGTGACGCTGCCGTTGTACGATGAGCCGTTTGTCGTGCTGTTGCCGTCCGATCACCCGCTGACGGCCAAAGAGGCCCTGACACCGGATCAGCTTGCCGATGAGCAACTGCTCCTGCTGGGCCCGGGGCATTGTTTCCGTGACCAGGTACTGGAGTCATGCCCGCCTCTGGAAGAGGCGATTTCCAGTCGCACTGCGGCAAAGGGGCCGGCGAATCTTGTCACGGAAGGCAGCTCGCTGGAGACGATCCGCCACATGGTGGCCTCGGGCCTGGGCATCACGGTCCTCCCGCTATCGGCTGCGACGGCCATGGAATACCGTGAAGACATCCTTACCGTTCGCCCGTTCCAGTCTCCGGTGCCGTTCCGCTCGGTGGCGCTGGCCTGGCGGGTCACGTTCCCCCGGCCCAAGGCCATCGACGTGCTGTCGCTGGCGGCGAGCCAGTGCCGGGTGATCGAAAAATCCGATCGGGCGCTACCGAAAAGCGCCGCGACCGCCTGATCCGGGCCGTTCAGGGGGTGGCATCACGCCGGCCCGCCTGAGCGTTTGGACTCCCTCTTATGACGTCACTGGAAGACATTCAGGTTACCGCCCTCAAAGGGGTTGGCGATGCGCTCGCCGGCCGGCTGGCGCGTCTGGGAATCCATACGCTGCAGGATCTGCTGTTCCATCTTCCCTACCGTTATGAGGATCGCACGCGACTGACGCCGATTGGCAGCCTTCACGTGGGCGACGTGGCCGTGGTCGAGGGCGAGGTGGTCAGCGCCGATATGGTCATGGGCCGCCGCCGGAGCCTGCAGGTGACGGTACGGGACAATTCGGGGTTTCTGGCACTGCGTTTTTTCTATTTCAGTGCCGCACAGAAAAAGCAGCTGTCCGAGGGGACGCGGGTACGGTGTTTTGGCGAAGTGCGGCCGGGCCGGGCGGGGATGGAATTTTACCACCCGGAATACCAGGTCAACCCACCCCCCATGCCGTCGCCGGACCAGGCCACCCTGACACCGATCTACCCTCTGACCGAAGGCATTCAGCAACCGCGCCTGCGGTCCCTGTGTCAGCAGGCGCAACGGTATCTCAGTCGTTACCCGGTTCGCGAATGGTTGCCGGACGGAGTGTTGGAGGAGTACCAGTTCCCAACCATTACCGATGCCCTGTCGATGGTCCACGCGCCGCCGGCGGGAGCGCCGGTCCGGGCGTTGATGGAAGGGCAGCACCCGGCGCAGCAGCGGCTGGTGATGGAAGAGTTGATGGCCCACCAGCTCAGCATGCTCAAGGTGCGGGCCCAGATCCAGTCGCGTCAGTCGCTGGCATTATTGCCGCAGGGGGATCTGGCGGACCGTTTTCTCGACCAGCTTCCGTTTGCACTGACAGGGGCGCAGAATCGGGTCGTCGACGACATTCGTCAGGACCTCAGCCAACCCCTGCCAATGCTCCGGCTTGTGCAGGGTGATGTCGGCTCGGGCAAAACCGTAGTGGCGGCCCTGGCGGCTCTGCAGGCGATCGCTGCCGGCGCACAGGTCGCGCTCATGGCGCCGACGGAAATTCTGGCCGAACAGCATTATGTGAACTTCCGGGACTGGCTGGCGCCGCTTGGCCTGACGCCCGCCTGGCTCAGTGGCAAGACCAAGGGGCGCGCGCGTGACGCCGTCCTGTCCGCCATGGCATCGGGGGATGCTCGGCTGGTAATCGGCACCCACGCCCTGTTCCAGGACGATGTGGCGTTCGAGCGGCTGGGGCTGGTCATTGTCGACGAGCAGCACCGTTTTGGGGTTCACCAGCGACTGGCGCTGCGGGATAAGGGCGCCGCCGGCGATTATGCGCCCCACCAGTTGATCATGACGGCCACCCCGATTCCCCGGACCCTGGCGATGAGCGCCTACGCCGACCTGGATACGTCCCTGATCGACGAGCTGCCCCCAGGGCGGCAGCCCATCGAGACCATCGCGATCCCCGACAGCCGGCGGGAAGAGGTGGTGGAGCGGGTGCGTGGCGCCTGCCAATCGGGCCGTCAGGCATACTGGGTCTGCACGCTGATCGAGGAATCCGAAGCATTACAGTGTCAGGCGGCAGAGGCGACGGCTGACGAGTTGCGCGAACGGTTGCCCGAGCTGTCCATCGGGTTGGTTCACGGGCGTCTGAAGGCTTCGGAGAAAGCGGACCTTATGCACCGGTTCCAGGCCGGGGAGCTGGATCTGCTGGTCGCGACGACCGTTATCGAAGTGGGCGTGGACGTGCCCAACGCGTCACTGATCATCATTGAGAATCCGGAGCGGCTGGGTCTGGCGCAACTGCACCAGTTGCGGGGCCGGGTCGGCCGCGGCCACGACGCCAGCTACTGCGTCCTGATGTACCACCCGCCGCTGTCCCAGAATGGCAAGGCGCGGCTCCAGGTGTTACGCGACAGCCAGGACGGATTCGTGATTGCCGAGAAGGACCTGGAAATACGGGGTCCTGGCGAGGTGCTGGGGACCCGTCAGACCGGCCTGATGCAGTTCCGCATCGCGGATTTCGAACGCGATCGGGGCTGGATCGAGGCCGTTCGGAAGAAGGCGCCGGCATTGATGGATGACGACCGTCGCGTGAACGCGCTCATCCAGCGGTGGTTGGGCGAGCGTATCCGCTATGGTGATGTGTGAATGGTTTCAGCTACCATCGGATGAGAAAAACAACAATGAAGCGCTCATTCCCAGCGCGAACGCCGCATTAGGTATGAGGAGAGACAGACATCATGGAATTACCCACTGCCGTGAAGCACGCTCTGGATGCCCATGCCGACCCGGATTCGCCGGTGTATGAGGTGGCCGACATCCAGCCCGGTGACGACGACATCCGCATGGTCCTGTTGCAGGAAGGCGCGGACAAACTCCAGGTGATCTGTCGATGCCGGGATCTGTTGGATCTGTCACGGCTCAATCAGGCCCTGAAATCGTCCTACCGTCTGGTTGGGGAGAAAGAGCACCAACGGCTCAAACAACGTCTGGGCGTGGATAGTCTGCCCGCTTTGCCGGGCCTGACGGGGTGGTCGACCGTGGTGGACGAGCGCGTTGACCGCCAGGATGGCGTGAGTCTGGTGGTGTCGCCGCACGGCCCTCGTGTCACCATGCCGCGGGAGGCATTTCAGTCACTCACCAGCCAGGCCCGACGGCTGTCAGTGAGCGTGCCGGTCGAAAACATTGACGTGAATGACTCCGATCCGGAGCGCGACCTGGAGCAGGTTCACACCGCGGTCCAGCGTTTTACCGGGCGTCGCATCCAGCAGCGTCTCGAGGACACGCTGGAGCTCCCGCCGCTGCCGGAAACCGCGCAACGAATCATCCACCTGCGGGTCAATCCCAATGCCCTCATGGGCGATCTGGTGGACGTGGTCGAGAACGACCCGAGCCTGGCCGCGCAGGTGGTGAGCTGGGCGTCGTCCTCCTTCTATGCGGCGGCCGGGCAGGTGCGATCCGTGCACGACGCGGTCTCCCGGGTGCTGGGGTTCGATCTGGTGATGAATCTCGCCATGGGGCTGTCGCTCGGGCGGGCCCTCCATCCGCCCGAAGATGAGCCGCAGGGCTATATCGGCTATTGGCAGCAGGCCATTTGGCAGGCGCAGGCAGCCGGCGTTCTGGCCGCCATGATGCGCCGTGGTGAGCGGCCCTCCTTCGGGCTGTCCTATCTGGCCGGGCTGCTGCATAACTTTGGTTATCTGGTACTGAATCAGGTGTTCCGCCCCCAGTTCCGTCTGATCTGCCGGAACATTGAAGCCAATCCACAACTCGACTCTTCCGTGATCGAGCATGAGCTGCTGGGCGTCACCCGCGAGCAACTCGGCGCGCAGCTCATGGAAAACTGGGGCATGCCGGACGAAGTCACCGTCGCTTTGCGTTACCAGAAGAACCCCGGATACCGCGGCCCCAACGCGGTCTATGCCCGGATTCTCTGGCTGAGTCGGCAACTGCTGATCGAGCGGGGGATCGACATGGGAGTGGCCCAGCCGGTACCGGATGACCTCTATGACGAACTCGGCCTGAACCGCGATGACGTTGCCGAACAGTTCGACCTCATGCTGGACAAGCGCGACAGCATCCTCGCGATGGCGGGGATGATGCAGTCTGCGACGTAGTGTCCCTGAATTCAGATAATAGCTACAGCACTTTGGCATGAGCGGGTGGTGCTGCACTTGTTACTTGAGCTCAGGTTGTCCAGGTACCGACAGTCGCCTATAAAGTATCGAGAGTGAGGGTTTTCAAAGTCGCTTCCTAACGGAACCATCGATCCAGAAATCGACCAAATACATAAACAAACAAAAACCCGAAACCGAAAACAACGAAAAGCAGGGGAATGTCTCCGTACTCGAAATCTGAATGATAGCCCCTAGCCCAAAAAGAAACCCCAGAACCTACAATATAAACGCAGAAAAGCCATATAGTCTCTGACTTTCGCTTCATACCCCCTCCCTGGCAAGCCCCGGCTAAGACCGCGCAGTCTTTGATTAATTGAACCAATCACTTCCGTGTTGTCCCTGACCGGTCATGGAGCAACGGTTTCAAACCTAGGCCGGGTAATTACTTGCCTTCAATACTTGCCTTTTAGAAATTGTGATGGGTGTCACATAGCGCCTATAGCAAGTATTACGGAGTTGCTTGGTGTGTTCGAGCTGGTGCACGGTTCCTATGGGATGAACGGGCAAGCTGTATCCGAACGGCAGTTTGTCCACATGGACACCAAAAGGATGATTGGTGCAATGCAACGGACGCAGAGTGCCGCACTCTCGTGTGCGGTTTTGCTTTCTTTTTTTGCCGGACATGTCGTGGCGTCTGAGGTGACGCCCGACCTTGTTGACGTGCATTCGCTTGCACTTGAGCATGATGCTGAACTCCAGGCGGCTCGCCATCGGCGTGATGCGGGCACGGAGGCGCTGGCGCAGGGGCGTGCCGGCTTACTTCCGAGTCTGAGTCTTTCCGGGGAGCATTCCCGGGAACGGGAGTGGTCTGACCAGCCCACTCCGCCCGGGTCTGTTACCGAACAGCGGCGTGAAATCACTGTAACGCGGTATCAGGCCTCGTTGACCCAACCCCTTTTTCGGCTGGATGCCTGGTACGACTACCAAGAGGGGCGTGCGGGCTCACGGGTTGCGGAACTCGAATTCCAGCAGCGAATGCAAGGCTTCAATCGTGAGCTGCTCCAGGCCTATCTGGAGGCATTACGCGCCCAGGTACGCATTCGGACCCTCGAATCCCGTGTTGCGGGTTATCGAAGCCTTCAACGGGAGTAATGCTGACCAATCCCTATATTCGTATTCTGTATAAGGAGTCTATTGTGCAAAGGAAATGCCTGTCAGTGGTTGTTGTTCTGCTGTCCCTGATTGCCAGCGCCGTGCAGGGCGCGATCAATAAGCCCAAGCTGGACCTGCGCGAGTACAGTGCCATTCAGTTGGACAGTGGCCTTGAGGTGCTGTTGGTGTCCGATCCGGAAACAACTGTCGCCGGGGCCGGGCTTACGGTATCGGTCGGCAGTGATCGTGACCCGGACGATGTGCCTGGCCTGTCTCATCTGCTTGAACACATGGTGTTCGCCGGATCAGACGCTTATCCGGAACAGGGCGGTTTTTCCAACTATGTGAATCGCTCCGGCGGGACCTTTAATGGTTATACGGCGCCTGACATGACCAGTTTTTTCTTCCAGGTAGGGGCGGATGCCCTTGATGAAGGGCTGTCTCGATTTGCCAGTTTTCTCGCCTCGCCTTCCCTGGAACCCGAGGCGGTTGCCGGGGAGGTGGAAACCATTCAGTCCGAGTTTGAAGGCCGGCGCATGGACCCGGCGTGGCGCGCGCTTTCTGTGTTCAAGCGGGAAATCAACCCGGACCATCCGTTCGCACGTTTCAGTCTGGGCAACGCAAAGTCCTATCAAAAGATCGACAATGCTGTGCTGACGCGACGCCTTAAAGCTTGGCATCGGCGCTATTACGTGCCCTCGCGAATGAAGCTTGTGGTGATCGGTCCTTCACCAACGTCGGAGCTGGCGGAGAAGGTTCGTGAGCATTTTCAGGTGCTGGCATCGTCAGAAATTAAAGATGCCGTCGTGGCCGACACGAATGAGGTGCCGTTGATCGAACCATCGCAGACACCGAAGATGTTGCGCCTCCAGAAAGAAAGCGACGTCAGTCGCCTGATGTTGAGCTTTTCGGTAATGCCGGAGCATCAGCTGAGTCGGGTCAAACCCTATACATTCATCGGTCGGCATCTGACCAGCCAGTCATCGGGTCGACTGGTACCTGCCCTACGTGAAAAAGGTTGGGTAAGCGATGTGGAGGTGACGTCGCGAGTGCAGACGGAGCACTATGCCACGTTCGATATCGTACTGTCGTTAACTGAGAAAGGTGAAGGCGCCCGACATCAAGTGATCGGACAGGTGTTTGCGTATCTGGAGGCTTTACGGAACAGCAAGGAACTTGAGCGACTCTACCAGCAGCAGCAACGCCAGGCCCGCGAGCAGTTCAGGCACCCGCAGAAGCAGTCAGTCATGGCCGACCTTGCCCAGCTTTCAGCGATTCTGCAACGCTACCCGATGGAAAAGGTGCTCTCCGGTCCCCGCCTAATGCATGAATTTGACCGGGGGGTGGTGATCTCAGCGTTGGATGCGCTGAGGCCCAGTCGAGTCATTGTTACCCATCGAGGAGACGTTGAACATCTCCCGGAATCCGATCCGGCGTCTGGCCAGTCCTACGCTGCAGAAATGGTCAGCGAGGGCACCCGTGCTCGGTGGCGTGATGGGGGGACTCCCACGTCATTTTCCATCCAGGCGAAAGCCAACCCGTTTCTTGCCTCGTCCAGATCGGTGTATCCACTTGAGAGCAAGTCTGATAGACCCCGACTTCTGGAATCCTCAGAGGGCTTTCGACTATGGCATTTGCAGGACGCTGAGTTTCGCACGCCTCGGGGGCAGATCATGCTGGCGATTGAGTCGGATGCCGTGAATGCCAGTCAACGATCTCCCGCGCTGACTCAGCTCTACTTGCACGCACTGCATGAAGCATTGAATCCACTGAGCCGTGAAGGCACAGAAGCGGGTCTGACGCTGACCATGCAGCGGACCAACCATGGAATGACGATGGGCTTCAGCGGTTTCTCTGCCAAGCAGCCTGAATTTGTGAAACAGGTACTGAAGAACATCCGGTCGCTGGATATGACGCCGACCCTGCTCAGACGCGCCAAAGCCCGAGCGGCGCTGAAACTCAGCCAATTAAGGGATTCGCAGCCGTTCCGACAACTCATGGCCTCTCTCCAGGTCCGGCTCAATCCCGGAGTTGGCGAACCGGGTCCGGAAAACGCCGTGATGCGCCAAGCCACTGTGGAGGACCTCTCGCGGTTTCACCGTCGGTTTTGGCGACGTCCGGCACTTGATCTGTTTGTTTATGGGAATTACACGCCGGATCAGGCACGCTCGATGGGTCAATGGGTATCCAGTTCCCAGAAAGGTGGCTTCAAGCCATTGGCGAACCGATTGCCAGAGCCGGGGCCAGTCAGTGGGGAGAGCGAGTCGTCCGTCATGGCCTCGGGTGCGGCCGCGTTGCTCTATTTCGGGGCCGGTGATCCGTCGAAGGTTGAGGAGCCTGCTCTGTTGGTCGCCCAGATGCTGCATGGACACGTCTTCCAGGCATTCCGTCAGGGGAAAGAGAAGGGATACGTCGCATTTGCGACCTTGACAGAAGGCTATCAGCGGCGTGGTTTGGTGACGCTTCTGCAGGCACCGGACCGTGCTTCTCAGGCAGTGGTTTCTGATCTTCAAGAGGCGAAACGCTCGTTCCTGGAACGGTTGAACACCCTGAAAAAACCAATGTTCGAGCAATACAAGAATGGTCTCAGGCAAGCGCTTGGTGCCAGGAAGCAGAGCTTGAAGCGGTATGGTTCCTACTGGTGGAGCGTTATCCGGCGTCATGGTGAGCCGTTGGACGAGGCGGCGCGGCTTGAGGCGGCTTTGGAGGACTTCTCTGTTGATGACTTTCGGGTGTATTGCCGTAAGTTACTCGGGAAAGACGCATCGCCGCTGGCCCTACTGGCGTCACAGGAACAACGATGACGGTGTCAGTACCTGATGCACCTGATGCTAGCCTCCATATTTTGTAACGAAATGTAACCAATCGTTAGGCTCTCGAAAGAAAAATCCCCGCAAAAACAAACGTGAAGCCCGTCACAAAGTGGGGCGGGCTGCCTGGCCCCGTATGACGGCCTGTCATCGGGGGCTCATTCCGCCATTTTGTTGTCTATCCTACTGGTTAGAAGAGGGAATAAGGGCGTTGAACGCGGCCCGCTGTCGTGTCTTTGTAATAAGGGAGTGGTCCCATGGATAGGCCGATATTCAGTTCTGGTACGATTTTTCATCTCCAGCAACTCGGTACCCAGTACCGGCGTCGCGGTGGTCGGCGCTTCCATCTGGGAGACGAGAGGGAGCGGCTTGAGCTCTTGCGTCTGACGTCGCAGTCGGAAGACCAGGTGATCCAGAAATACTACCGGCACTTCTGGCAACAACTTGAGCCGGAACAGGGGGACGCTCTGGTGAAGGAAAATGGCATCGCCGCGCCGGCGCCGTTGCGCGAAGACCGATCGGTTGGTGCCGGTGTTGCGTAAACGACATTGAGGAGTGCGTGCTGCGGTCATTCATGGCGGCAGGCGTATTGACGAATCCCGTCCTGAGAAGGAAAGGCCGACGTGCGTCCGGCCCGATCTGCAAAAGCGGGTGAGCTTGCCGGCTCCGGCGACGGAGCCGGCTTTTTTGGATGATTGGTACTGCGTTACCAGGTGTCAAGGCCGTAGCGGTTCATGATCCGCTCGAGTTCCCCGCTATCCCGCAGAGCGCGCGTCCCCTGACTGACCAGCTCGACAAGCTGATTGCTGCGTTCGGCGTTGGCCGGAGAGCAGGCGATGTACATCGGTACCGGGTCGCCCAGTGTGCCGGCCTGCTTGAGCTGACCGGACATGCCCATGTCCTGGAGCTGTGCCTCGAGAACTGCGGGGCTCTCGATCAATACATCCACCCGTCCACCGGCGACTTTGCGAATGTTCTGTTCCAGAGCGTTGTTGGCGTTCAGCGACTGGACCTGTTCTGGATGGGATTGGACGTAGGCATCGAATGCCTCACCGTAGGCATAGCCGCCAATAATGGCCATTGTCACGGATGACAGCGACTCGAGCCCTTCGTATTGCCAAGTGCTGTCGTTGTCGACATAAAATGCCGATTGGTCATATCCCCATGGTGTGTCCGGGAAAATAAAGTCGGGCGCATCGGCCTCATAAGCACCGACCACACAGTCGTGATTGCCGCGTCGCACAGACTGGAGAGAGCGCTCCCAGGGCAGATTCTGATAGTCGACTTCGTAGCCATGCTGACCGAAGATGGTCTCCGCCAGCTCAATCATGTAGCCGGGTTTGTCTGAGCGGGGGTCGCCGTTCATTGGGTACCATGAATCGGCCCGTATCGAGACCGTATCGGCGCTGGCGCTTAAAGTGAACGAAAACAGTACCAGTACTGAAATGGCGGTGTCGCGTGGTGTGGGCCAGTTCATAAGAGCTCCTCCTCGTCAGTGACTTCTTTCACAGTAGACCGCGGAGGATGCGGACGCCAGCGGCAGTCAGGCCGCCAGTGAGGGCGTTGCCGGACACTCGTGTCCCGTCTGGTTCATTCGCCGACCGAATGCGTGCCTCTGACGGTTCGGGCCACGGAAACAGCAACAGCGTTCAGACGGGGGATGTCCGTCAATAGCTGTTGCCGTCCAGCCAGAGCCGTCAGCGGCTCGCCCTTCAGCGGCTAAGCACTTCCTTAACTAATCGAATGGGTGGTGACGTACGGCCGTCGCGGCCCGTCGAATGGCATCGGCGTGTTCCTGTTCGAGCGCGAAGCGTTCCTTGTCCATCTTGCGCACGAAATGACGATCCGTCTGCTGACGTTCCTCGTGGGTAGGCATGTGTTCGATGCGCTCGTGGATCTCCCGGAAAATCCGGTAGGGCGTTTCGTCGAGCAGTTCGGGTTTGACGTGGTCCAGGAGGCCCTTGATGCGCAGGCAGGCCTCGGAATATTCCATCTGGTCCTGCTCCACGGCCATCGCGAGCACCCGAATGCTTTCGACCATGCTGTCGCGGCGCTCCTTCTGGAGGGCGCGGGTTTTTGCGTCGCTGCGCTGCTGCTGACGTTCGGCACGCAGCCGTTGTGTGATGAAGCGGGCGAGGAAGGCGATGGCCGCGAGCCCCGCCAGAATCAGTCCCCATTGCAACCAACCGGGCATCCGTCGCTCCTGTCGTTTGAGTGTATTGGGTCCAGCAACGCCTCAGGCAACCGTTTTCCGGCCGGCATCCTGGCGACGTGCCTTACGGACAAATACGGTCTGACCGTTGAGAACGGATGTGCCGCTGACCGGATCGACCTGATCGTCCCGGACCACATCGTTGATGCTCGCGCCCGGGTGAGCTTCCGCGACGCGTTGGGCCGTCCCTTCGCGATGGTGGCCCCAGCCATGCGGTATCGAAACCACGCCGGGCATGATGTCGTCAGTGACCTCAACGGCCACAACAATCTGACCGGCCTCGCTTTGCACCTGCGCCAGTGACCCATCGTCCACGCCACACAGGGAGGCGTCCCGTGGGTGGATCATGAGGGTACAGCGCTCCTTGCCCTTCACCAAACGCTGGCTGTTATGCATCCAGGAGTTGTTGCTGCGCACATGGCGGCGCCCGATCAGTAACAGATCCTGGGTGGGCGTCTGGGTCAGTCGCTCGTACAGTCGTTCGAGATCGCTCAGATACCGTCGCGGGGCCAGGTGGATGCGCCCATCCCGGGTGTAGAGACGGTCCGGCAAGGCGGGCTGTAGCGGCCCCAGATCCACACCATGGGGCGAGGCCTTCAGTGTTCTGAGTGACAGCCCTTTGGGCCGCTCCCGCCAGCGCCGGTCGAGTGGGCTCAGGCGGGACAGACCCTGCAGCGGGTGTTTCTCCGGGAGGATGGCCTGAATCCGGTCCAGAGCGGTCTGGAACAGAGGTGTCAGCCGACCCGGAGTGGGTCCGTAGGGCCCGGTTCGCAGGGCGACGTCCAGCAGTGTGTCCGGGCCGGCTTTGCGAAAGGCTCGCCAGCCCAGTTCCTGCCGCAGGGGCAGAGCGCCGCCGCGCTTGTGCTGCTCCAGCCGGTGGGCGAGATCCAGCAGAATCTGCCAGTCGTGCCGCCCATCCGCGTCGGGCTCGAACAGCGGCTCACTGTACTTGGCGACGTTTCGGACCGCCAGCATGTTGAAGATGACATCGTAGTGGCTGCGCTCCAGAGCATGAGTGGGCGGCAGGATCACGTCCGCATGGCGGGTCGTTTCGTTGAGGTAATAGTCGACGGAGACCATGAAATCGAGCCCGGAAAACGCATCATCCAGACGTTGGCCACCAGGGCTCGACAGCACCGGATTACCGGCAATCGTCACGAAGGCCCGGATCTGTCCGTCGCCCGGCGTCAGCATCTCGTCCGCCATGGTGCTGGCGGGGTACTCGCCGGCGAATTCCGGCAGTCCCCTCACACGACTGTGGCGCCGGCCGATATGACCGTGTTGCCCGGATAGGGCACCGAGTGCCACCAGATCGATTGCCGGATGCGTGAACATCAGCCCGCCTGGTGTGTCGAGCTTACCGGTCAGTATGTTGATCGCGTAGATCAGCCAGGTCGCCACACCGCCATGACTCTGGGTACTGGTGCCGATGCGGCCATAGAGGAAACCGCGATGGGTTCCCGCGAGTCGGCGCGCCAGTGAACGGATCGTGTCGGCCTCAACGCCGGTCGGTTCGGCGACCCTTTCTGGTGCATAGGGCAGGGCGGCAAGCCGCAGCAGATCGGCGTCTTTGACGTAGGGAGCGGCCGCTCCCGGGTCCACGAGTTGCTCATCGAACAGCGTGTGGATCATCCCCATCAGCAGCAACGCGTCGGTGCCGGGCCGGACAAAGTGGAACTCACTGCCTTGGCGTGCGGTCTCGGTGCGGCGCGGATCCAGAACAACCAGCTCGCCGCCCCGATCCTTCAGTGCCTTCAGGCGCCCGCGGAAGTCCGGAACGGACATCAGACTGCCGTTGGATGCCATCGGGTTCGCCCCGATGCAGATGAACAGGTCGGCGCGGTCGATGTCCGGCACCGGGAACAGGGCCTGGTGGCCGAACATCTCCAGATTGGCCAGCATGTGGGGCAGCTGGTCATTGGATGTGGCCGAAAAGCGGTTCTGGGTGCCCAGTGCCCGCAGGAAGGACTGGCCGGCAATAAGGGCCCCGTGGTTATGGACATTGGGGTTGCCCTGATAGACGCCGACGGCATTGCGTCCGTGATTGTGCCGGACCTGCGCGAGGCGTTCGGCCACCAGGTCCAGTGCCGCGTCCCACTCCATTTCCTGCCAGCCATCGGCGGTGCGCCGCAGCGGCCTTCTCAGCCGGTCCGGGTCGCTGTACTGGTCCTGAAGGGCGACGGCTTTCGGGCAGATATGGCCATGGCTGAACGGGTCGTCGGGATCGCCTTTGACCGATTGAATGGCGCCGTCCTCCACCTCGATGGCGACGCCACACATGGCTTCACACAGGTGGCAGGTTCGCAAGTGAGTGCCGGTATTCATGAATCCGCTCTCTCGACTGTTGTTGTTTCTGACCCAAGACTACGCGCTTACGACCCGCTCGAACAGGACTCACGAGCCCGCCGCTGACAGCAGGCCCCGGGGGGGAACCTGATCGAGCAGCGTCTCCGGTGGCAGGGGGCGGCTGAAGAGGAAACCCTGAACCAGCTGGGCTCCCATGCCGGCCAGGCAGGCCAGTTCGGTCTCGGTCTCAACACCCTCGACAACAGCCGTCAGATCCAGCTGTTCGCAGAGAGAAAGAATCATGTTGAGGATGGCGCGCTTCTCGTCGTCCGTATCCACACTGGAGACCAGCGACCGGTCGATCTTGACCTGTTGCAGGGGCAGGCTTCGTATCAGACCAAGAGACGAGTAGCCCGCGCCGAAATCGTCCAGCGAGATGGCAAAGCCCGCGGTGGCGAATCGTTCCATGATTTCAATGGCCGTATTGGCATCGCCCATGACGGCGGTTTCCGTCAGTTCAATGTTCAGCCTTTCCGGTGACACACCGCTGTGACGGAGTCGTTCGAGAATCTCCTCACCCATGTGTGGGTCCTGGAGCTGTACGGGAGACAAATTGAAGCTGATATAAAACGCGTTTCCGTAGCGCTCAGTCATCCGGGAGTCCGACAGGAGTGGTAGAATCTGGTCGAGCAGTTGCAACGACAGCGGATGGATCAGCCCGGTTTCTTCCGCGACGGGAATGAACTCACCCGGGGAGACGAGGCCTGTTTCCGGGTGCCGGATGCGGCAAAGCGCTTCAAAGCCGGTAATAGTGCCTCTTACTGTGTCCACCAGCGGTTGAAGGAACGGCTCCACCCAGAGCTGGGCGAGGGCATCGCGCAGCAACTGTTCGCTCTCGAGTCGGCGGGCATGCTCGTTGTGCATGCTGCGCTGGAAGAAGGTGATGTGGCCCGTGGCCCTCTGGCGCATGTGGCGCAGCAGCGTGTGGGCGCCCTGAAGCATGGCATCCGCATCCCGGCCCACGGTTTCGTGGCTCTGGACAATGCCGATTGAGGCGGTCAGCCAGACGCTGCGACGACTCAGTGTGACGGGCTCGTCAAATGCCTGAAGGACGGTGCAGGCCCGCTGTTCCAGCTCTTGGGCGTCTGTCTGGTGGACCAGCATCGCGGGCGTTCCGTCCACCAGCCGGGCGACGAGATCACTGGGGACCATGCACGTTTCAAGGCGTCTTCGGATGGCCGCGCCGAGTTCTCCCTCCTCCTGGCTTCTCAGGTTTTCCCGAACCAGGGGCAGGTTCGACAGCCGGATGACGATGAGCGAGGGCGCTGGCCCGTCTGGTGGAGCAAGCCGGTGTTGAAGAACGAGCCGAAGATAGTCCTTGTTCGCCAGTCCGGAGGCGCTGTGTACGAATTTCTGCTCGGTGATGTCGCTTTGGGTACCCGCCATCAGACGGGGCTCTCCCGATGCCGGATCATGATCGCAGATGCCGCGCGCGACCATCCAGCGGAAGCCTCCCCGGCCGTTTTCGAGTCGGTACTGGGCAGAAAAGCGTTCCGACACACCGCTGGTGTGTTGCAGAACGGCGGTGCGAAAGGGGCCTCGGTCTTCCGGATGCATGCGTGCCAGCCAGGCGTCGGCATCGAAGGTGCCCGGCCAGTGTTCGCAACCGGACATCGTGCGCCAACGCTCGGACACCGTCAGTTCGTTACTCGCCAGGTCCCACTCCCAGACGCCGTCGTTGGCCCCCTTGATGATTCGATCGAGTTGTCGGGTGCGGTCTTCGACGCGCTGTTGCAGGTCATGCCGGACCCCTTCCAGTTCCGTCAGGTTGCGGCGGACCGACTCCAGCACGAAGTTGGAGAGGACCGACAGCTTCTGGATGTCCAGATCATCACTGCTGGCGTTGACGTGGAAGTCGTAGTTGCCGTCGACCGCCTGGCACAGCTGGTCGGCGATCCGGTTGATGCTGGCCCTGAGCGCCTTCTCGGAATCGGCCATGATCAGGACTCCAGATCCAGACAGAACTCACAGGCCTCATCACCGCGTTTCTGGCAGGCCTTCACGGACAGGTGGCCTCGCTCGCCGAACTCGTCCAGCAGGCGATAGAAGAGGGCTTCGTAGAGACCGCAGAGCCGGTTCGGCGAGCGGTAGAGGACGTGAATAAAATCGCCGTCGTGCCACGCATCGAACTTGTCCCGGACCCGTGCCCTCGATGACTCGTCACGCAGCGAGGCCGCCAGTGTGGAATGAATGCGCGGCTGTCGTTCGAGGAATTCCCGGGCGCTGCCCGACATCTCGTAAAACATCGGAAACTGCTGGCGGCTGATCCGGATAAAATAATCGGCGTAGAGGCGGAAAAGGTCGTCCTCGCTCAACTGGAAATGGTCCGCTGTGGCCTGAATCAGCGCCAGGCATTCGTTGTCGTCGTAGTCCTGATCAATCCGGAAATCCGGCCGTTCCCGGAGGCCGGCCTGCTCACAGATGGCGTCCAGTGCCGCCTCGCCTCCCTGGTCTTCAATCACCTGGACCAGTACACGTTGAATCAGGCCGATCATTCACTGCGATCCTCTTACGGGTATTCCGCTTCCTATCCTAGCACGGTGATGCGTCGTGACAGGCTCAGATGATGAGCGCAGACCGGTTGGCGGTCCCAAAGGCGTGGGACGACGCGCGTCTCGGCTGAATGCCTCTGAACATCGGGACGGGATAGCGCCCCAAAAAAGGGCCGGCCCGAGAGAGAGGCCGGCCAAAGGGACGAAGACCCCCTTGCCGGGGTCCGGGGAAGCCGGGCGCGGGACCCGGCTTCAAGACCACCGGGCGCCCCCATGGCAAGCCCGGTGGGTTCGCGCCGATCAGGACTCTTCGGGAGGGGCGATGAGATCCTTGATCGGGTTGGAGAGGAATTGCAGCAGGGTCTGTTCCACCGGCAGAAGCAGATCGAAGGTTACCGCGCCACCGCCGACGCTGACCGACACCGCTGGCGTGTTCTGGTTTCGTTGTTCGATCAGGGTTCGTCCGTCAGTCAGAAACTTGACCCGCCCGCGGAGATCCAGGGTCACGGGAGAACTGTGAACGTTGTGACTAAGCCCTCCTGTGGGTTCAAGGTCAGGCGCGTCCAGATAGAGATCGACTTTGGCCTCAAAAATAGGCGCATCGCTGCCGTTTGGTTTGATAACCCCGCGAATAAAGCTGTCTCGGATGCCATCGTTGTCTTGATCCTGATACCTCATGCGAATCACCTGCTTGCCTGTCGGCGTTTCCACAAACGTCACCCCTCCCAGGTCAATAATGCCTGCGAGTGGACCCGTCAGGTCCGCGTATACCGTGACCGACGTTGTGGTCAGCAGTGTCGGATAGAGTCGTACTTCCACCCCTTTGGAGGGATCGTTTGGGTCGACAGGCCCGATGATTTCCGTATTGAGGCCACCCGTCTGGAAAATGGACTGCAACTGTGGGCAGGTCGAGGGCGGATCGGACACATTGCACCCCACTCGAGCAACGCCCGGGTCAGAGGAGATGATTCGAGTGGACTGCGGTGTCGTCAGTTCGCTCTTACTTGGCGGGTTGAACGGCTCAATGCAGGCGTCGTCGTCATTGAGATATACGCTGCCGTCATCAGGACAGTTAAGTTCTACTGGTAAGCGACGCTTGGCAACCAGGTCGCAATGGCGGGCAGTACGAAAACCAGAATCAGTGCCGCCAGTTGAATGAGAATAAACGGAACAACGCCCCTGTAAATGTCGGTCACCTTGATCTCTGGCGGCGCGACGCCCTTTATATAGAACAAGGCAAAGCCCACCGGTGGCGTCAGGAAAGACGTTTGAAGGCACATGGCAAACAGAATGGTGAACCAAACCAGATCGAAGCCCAGAGACTGCACGACCGGGGCAACAAGCGGCAGAATAATCAGCGTGATTTCCACCCAGTCGAGGAAGAAGCCCAGGAGGAAAACGGCGAACAGGATCACGATGATAATGCCGTTGGGGTCAAGTGGCAGGCCCAGCAAGGCTTCCTCAATCACGCGATCGCCACCCAGCCCTCGCAGAACGACCGAGAAGGCGGTTGCTCCGACGAAGATGGCGAATATGAAGGCCGCGGTCCGGGTGGTCTGGTGGAGCGAGTCCCTCATGACCGGCAGTGTCAGTCGCCGCGACACCAGTGCGAGAAGCAACGCACCCAGAGCGCCCACACCAGAGGCCTCGGTGGGTGTGGCGATACCAGCGAAGATGGAGCCAAGAACGCCGAGAATCAGGGCGGCTGTTGGAATGACCGCCACGATGACATCCCAGATGACCCGGGGACTGATCTTGGGGAGATCGTCCGGAATCGGAGCGATGCGCGGCTGTAGCAACGGACGCAGGATGGCGTAGGCGACATACATTGCCCCCAGAAGCAGCCCCGGAAAGAAAGCACCCATGAAAAGGTCACCTACCGAGGCCTCCGGGACGGCCAGGCGGTCCGCCATCAGCACCAGCATAATCGAGGGCGGAATCAGGATGCCCAGTGTGCCCGTGGCGCAGGCCGTGCCTACTGCAAAGCCTTTGTCGTATTTGTTCTCAAGCATGACCGGCAGTGAGAGCATGCCAAGAAGAACCACCGAGGCACCGATGATGCCGGTGGTGGCTGCCAGCAGAACGCCAATGGCGATCACGGTGACGGCATATCCCCCGCGGATGGCCCCGAACAGCTTGACCATGTTGTTCATCAGCTTCTCGGCGATACCGGACTGATCCAGCATGATGCCCATGAAAATGAACATGGGCAGGGCAACAAGGGTTTCGCTTTCAACCAGTCCCCAGACCCGTTCAGGGATCAGCCCCATGGAGGATGAGTAGTCGAACCAGAGGTTGGCGCCGAACTGTTCCACCGCGACCACACCCACCACCGTCCAGATAACGGCGGTACCGCCCAGTACCCAGGCGACGGGAAAACCGGTCATCAGCAGGACGCCAAAGGTGGCGAACATGCCGATGACGAAAAGAGCTTCCAGAGACATCAGGCTGCTTTCCTTTTATTGTCGTGGGTCTGGATCGGCTTGGGAAAGCCGAACAGCAGGGCGGTGACGCGTAGCAGTCGGGACAGGGCTGCCAGGATCAGCAGTGCAAAAGACAGTGCCACCACACTTTTGAGAATCCAGCGGTGGGACAGGCCGGCCGGCGACTGGCTGGTTTCGCCCTGCGAGAAAGAACTGATGGCGTAGGGGGTCATCTCGTACAGAGCGAGGCCCAGAAACGGCAGAAGGAGGACGACAAGGCCCAGCAACTCAATGCGTGCCTGGGCCCGGATGCTCAACCGTTCGTGGATGACGTCCACCCGCACATGGTCGTCGGTAGCCAGAGTGTAGGCGAGGCCCAGCAGCCAGGCCGTTCCGGCGATGTGCCATTGCCACTCCTCGAGCGTCACCGAGCCAGAGCCAAAGGCGTAGCGCCCGATGACCGCCCAGATAATCACGGCGACGGTGGCAAGCCACAGCCAGGAAGCGCTTTTGCCGACCCAGATCAGCAATTGGTCAAGTTTCTGGCTGGCGCTGGTCTGGGGTAGTTCCGTGTGATGATGCAACGACGCTTCCGCGACTTCGCCGACGATCGTCGCGTTTTCGTCATAAAGGGTTGGGTTGTCATCGTGCTCGGGCATGAGCCGCCCCCTCAATACCAAGCGAGGCCCATTTCGGGCCTCGAGAAGTTAAAAGCAGCGACGGGGATTGCTGGCGAATCCCCGCCGGCCTGCCTGATGTCTTCACTGGCTGTCGTCCATGGTGGTCATGTCGACGGGCAGGTAGGCGCGCTTGGCCCAGGTTGAGTAGCTCTTGAGGAATTCCTGCTGGCTTTCGAAGACCCGTTTGAAGTCCTCGTCCTTGGCGGCTTCCTCTTTGAGTACCTCGTGGGTGACTTGCTGAAGCTTGGTGAGAATGTCCCTGGGAATCTGGTCGGCCTGGACCCCCTTCTCCTGGAACGTTTCCAGTACCTTTCCGTTTTTGTATTCGCCTTCGGCCAGCCCACGGGTTGTGGCGGCCGTGCAGGAGGCTTCCACCAGGGCTTTCTGGGCCTCGGTCGTCTTATCCCACTCGTTCTGATTGATCAGCATGTACTGGGCGGTGAACTGCTGGTGCCAACCTGGGAAGAGGTTGTATTTGACGACTTGGTTGAAACCCAGAATCTGATCGATGGCGGGCATGGAGAATTCCGTCGCGTCGATGGTGCCCTTCTCCAGCGCCTGGAACAGTTCCCCTCCGGGCATCATCGTGACGGATGCTCCGAGTTTCTCGAGAACCTTGCCGCCAAGCCCAGCAAAGCGGATCTTCATGCCCTTGTAGTCTTCAAGGGTTTCGATGGGTTCGGAATACCAGCCGGCCGTCTCGGGGCCGATGATGCCGCACAGCTGGGCGTGAACGTCGAAGCCCTTGTTGGCGTAGACTTCCTGAAGCAGCTCATGTCCGCCACCGTGGTAGTACCAGGCCATGTAGGCCCACGGCTTCATGCCAAAAGGGACCGCCGCAAACAGCGGTATTGCCGGTACCTTGCCCTGGTCATAGCCAATCCAGGTATAACCGGCCTGCACCTTGCCATCGGAAACGGCCTGCAGAATGTCGAATGCGGGTACCAGCTTGCCAGGCTCATAAAGCCGAACCTGGATGGAACCGTTGGATGCCGTCGTCAGGTTGTCGGCGACCCAGGCGGACGGTGAGCCCAGGCCGGGCAGGTTGGATGAGAAGGCCACTGGCATCTTCCAGCGCAGATCCTCCGCGAAGGCAACGCTTGTGGACAGTGCCACTGCGCTGGCGCAGGCGATAATCGATCGGACTAGTTTCATCGTTGTGTTCTCCGAACTGTCTTGTTGTGATTGTTGGTTCCTTGGTTCCCTTCAGTGTAGTGCCTCTCAATGGCTCTACCCGGGGTGTTGTCGTGACAACCGTTTGCCTGATCGAATTTCAATCAGACCGTGTGACAGAAGGTAGCGGTGTCTGGCTGATGACTCAAGGCAAAAAGTAAATTGGTATGACCAATAATAAGTTGCTCCATTGTTGCGGCAGAGTGACGCATATTGGTCGAAGTCCTCCGAAAATCGCGTGGTTCGTATCGAAAAATGGATAAAATCGATTAAGAAGGTGATGCGAGATTTGCGTTAATCGTCAGCGCTGCGGATCGTCTTAGACTAATGGATACCCATCGAGTCGGCCGATGTTCCCTGGGTTGACGATGACGTCGCTGCATTGCCAGCGGTTTGTGGCGGTTCTTTGCAGAAGTGGACTGACCAATTGCTCCGGGGTGTTCAGGGGGCCCCGATGAGGGGCAGGGCTCTCAGTCGGTCAGCGAATTAACCAGACGGGACGCTATCAGGGGTGGTGTGTCAGCGGTTGGCTGACACGGTCGAGCAGGTAGACGATGCTGTGATAGTCCAGCCCACTATGGCCGCTGAGCCCGATTTCGCAGGTCCGGCTGGTCGAGATGCCTTCCCGGCAGCCCTGCACCTGTGCCGGTAGAGTCCGCAGCGCGTGCTCGTTCAGTTCCGGTGTCGTGAATCCCTTGTCCCCCGCGAATCCACAACAGTGAATGCCTTCGGGAACAACCACGTTGTTTGAACAGCGCCGAGCGATGTCGATCAGCCCGCTCGCTTCGCCAAGGTGTTGGGTGCTGCAGGTCGCGTGAACGGCGATGGGGGTGTCCTCGGGCTCAATGGCCAATCGATCCAGAAGGTATTCATGAATGAAGCGAACCGGATCGTAGAGCCTGATGCGGGCCTCCCGGGCGGCGTCCTGCAGCTGCAGTGTGCATGGGCTGGTGTCGCAGTATACCGGGTCCCGGCCATCCCCTGTGGCCCGGAGGAGGGTTGCTATCAATTGCTCACGCTTTTGTCGTGCCTGGTCTGGATACCCCTTCGAAGCGAAAGGCTGGCCGCAGCACAGGGAGTCCAGTCCCTCTGGAATGATGACTTCAAAGCCGCCCTTTTCCAGCAGCTGGCGTGTTTTATCGATCAATGGCTCCTGTTCGGCATCGCTCCGGCTGGGGCCCATCACGCGGGACACGCAAGCGGGCAGGTACACGACTCGGGGTTTGGTCGTCCGGGGCGCTGTGGGCGATGGGATAAACCGGACCGGTTGGGGCATGGCCAGACTACTCACTGGCAGGCGTTTTCCGGAGAGTTGGTGCGCTCTCTGGCTGAAACGATGGACTATCGGTGCGCCCAGCAGGGTTTCAGTCGCGGTTGCCAATTTAAGGGAAAGCCGGGTTGTCGTCAGTATGCCGGCAAAGTGGTCGGCCAGCCATTGTGCCCCCGTATGGCCCCGGGCGTTTTGTGCCCGAATCTGGCGTACCAGATCGCCGGTGTTGATGTCCACCGGGCAGCGCTGGGCGCACAGGCCGGTGGCGGCGCAGGTGTCGATGCCCCGATAGTGGAAGGCGTGCTCCAGCTTTCGGGTATCCTCGCCTGCTGCCCGGCGGTCCTGGATGTCACGCCAGACAACGATCCGTTGCCGGGGCGAAAGGGTAAGTCCCTGTGAGGGGCAAACCGGCTCACAGAAGCCGCATTCGATACAGCGGTCCACAAGAGGATCGGCCGCTGGCATTGGTTTGAGATTCTTCAGATGAATCTGCGGATCGCGGGAGAGGACAACATCCGGGTTGAGGATATGATCGGGGTCCAGAAGCCCCTTGATGGACCACATCAGGTTCCAGGCCTGCTCGCCCCACTCCAGTGCGACGAACGGCGCCATGTTGCGCCCGGTACCATGTTCGGCTTTGAGTGATCCTCCGAACTCGCGGGCGACCAGGTGAGACACCTCCTGCATAAAGCCCTCATAGCGGGCCACTTCTGCGGAATCATCGAATCCTTGCGGGAAAACGAAGTGAAGGTTGCCCTCCAGCGCGTGGCCGAAAATGATGGCGTCGTGATAGCCGTGCTTCTCAAACAGCGTCTGAAGGCGCATCACGCCCTCTGCCAATCGGTCCAGCGGGAAGGTGATGTCCTCAATGATGACGGTGGTACCGACCGGGCGGGCGGCACCAACCGCCGGGAAGGTGCCTTTGCGGATGGCCCAGAGTTGCTCCGATCTGGCTCTGTCGGTGGTGAAGTCGGCGGACTGCTCGACGGGGAAAGCGGCCAGTGCCTCGCGGGTCTTATCAAGCCGCTCTTCAAGGCTGTCAGGACTGCTCGCCCGGGTCTCGACAAGAAGCGCACAGGCGCTGTCAGACACGTCACGAATCCAGTCGGGCATGCCCGGCTTACTCTCCACCGAGCGAAGGCTCCGGCGATCAAGCAGTTCGACGGCATCAACAGGCTGTTTCCGAAGGTCGGATGCGGCCCGGCAACAGGTTTCCACGTCCGGAAAGATGATGAGTGCTGTGGCTTTATGAGCGGGGTCAGGAACCGTGTCGTAGGTGGCGGCACTGACAAACCCAAGCGTGCCCTCCGAGCCAATCATCAGGTGGACAAGAATGTCGAGCGGATCGTCAAAATCCACCAGCGCGTTGAGCGACAGCCCCGTCGTGTTTTTCAGACGGTACTTGTGTTCAATGGTCTGTCTCAGAGTGGTGTCCGCTCGTGTCTCCCGGGCCAGCTGATTCAGTCGTGCCAACAGTTCGGCATGCCTGGCTCGGAATGCCTGGACGCCTGCGGGGTCCTCGGTGTCGAGCACGCTGCCGTCGGCCAGTACCAGCCGCATGTGACGGATGGTCTGGTAGCTGTTCTGGGCGGTCCCGCAGCACATGCCGCTGGCGTTGTTGGCAACGATGCCTCCGATCTTGCAGCTGTTGATGGAGGCAGGATCTGGCCCGATCTTGTAGCCATAGGGCGCCAGCCACGCATTGGCCTGCGCGCCGATCACGCCGGGTTGTAACCGGATCTGGCGACCGTTGTGGCGGATGTCGTAACCCTGCCAGTGATCGCCCAGCAGGACCAGAATGGAGTCGCTGATTGCCTGGCCTGACAGGCTGGTCCCGGCGGCCCGGAACGTCAGTGGAACCTGGTATCGTCGGGCAATGCCCAGAAGGTGAACGACCTCCGACTCCTGCTCGACCCTGACGACAACCTTGGGGATGAGCCGATAGAAGCTGGCGTCGGTGCCATAGGCCAGAGTTGAAATGTCATCGGTATAGACTCGCCTGGCGGGAATGCGATCTCGTATGGCCTCAAGGGCCTCCTCTGGCAGGGTCATGCATCCTCCAGGATGAGCGTAATCAGTTCTTTCGGCCCATGAGCGCCGTAGGCCAGAACCTGCTCGATGTCGGCGGTCTTGGATGGACCGGAGACCAGCAGTAGATTGGTAGGCATTCCCGACGCCCAGTCCTGGGTCTGCATCAGGTCATAGAGGTTGTCGGCGATGGTGCTGGCCTTCAGCAACGCGATGTGCAGCGGCGGGACGAGGCTCATCAACCTTGGTTCATGACGATCCGGCCAGATCGCCAGGGTGCCGGTGGCGGCAATGCCCCCGACGGAGCCGGTGAGAGACGCACTAACGTCGTTGAACAGCGTCTCTTTCCACTCTTCGATCGGGCCGTCCCAAGGGGTAAGGTGGATCTCTGACCCGTTGACCTCCCAGGCCTTGCTCAGTTGGGAGCCGTGTGGGGTTTCCGGCGCAAACAGAAGATTGGGGATTCCTCGCGTGCGCAGTTGCTCATAAAGACGCTGAGGCCAGTCGCCCTGAGTTGTCCGGTGTACCTCTGTGTGGACGGCTTCCAAGAGGCGAGTGAGCCGCTCGACTCTGGCTTCAGTGCTGTCATAGCGCCATGTCCTGGTGACGAGGGTTGCGTCGAACTCGTCCGGTCGAGGCTGACTCCCCTCAAGGCCGGCGCGTAGCCGACGCATAATCCCGTCACGGGCGCTCATGATTTGCTCCTCATGTGGTTGCGAGCCTGTTCATGCAGCGATCGAGCTGCCGGCGTCGGTGCGCTGCGGTAATCGGTCCAGGGGCGCAGCCGCGCGGGTTGAAGTCGACGCAAACGGGTGACGCCCCAAAGAAACAGGCGATAGATTCGCGGGTGGGTATTCAGCCACTGCCAGCCCCTCCAGATCAGTTGCTCGCGGTTGGAGTACCGGCTTCCCGCGCCAGCGACGGCCGCCTCCGAGTCCTCGGGGTGTCTGACGTTCTCCTCGCGCAATCGCTGGAGCAATTCCGGTATCGGTATTTTGACCGGGCAGACATCTCCGCAGGCACCGCAAAGCGACGACGCCGAGGGATGGTCCGGGACGCGGTCCAGGCCGACCAGGTGCGGGGTGAGGATCTTGCCGATGGGGCCAGGGTAGACCTCGCCGTAGGTATGGCCTCCCACGCGGGTATAGACCGGGCAGTGGTTCATGCACGCCCCGCAGCGGATACAGTTGAGCGTCTGTCTGAGCTGGGCGTCCGCAAAGGCGCGGCTACGGCCGTTGTCCAGCAGGACCAGGTGAACCTCCCTCGGCCCGTCGCGTTCGTCGTCCTTGCGCGGTCCGGAGATCATGTTGATGTAGGTGGTGATGGGCTGACCCAGCGCCGAGCGGGTCAGTAGTGACAGCAATGGGACCACATCCCGGAGGTTGGCCACCACTTTCTCGATGCCGGTCACGGCAATGTGCACCGGTGGCACCGTGGTGCTCATTCGGCCGTTGCCCTCGTTTTCCACAAGCACCAGCGTACCGGTCTCAGCCACGGCAAAGTTCACGCCGGAGACGCCGACGTCGGCTTCCATGAACTTTTGTCGCAGTATCTGGCGACCGGTGCCGACCAGCTCATGGATATCGTCACTGAGTTCCCCGCCGAGCTTCTCCTGAAACAGCCGTGCAACCTGCCGGGCGTTCTTGTGGATGGCTGGCATGATGATGTGTGACGGTTTTTCATGGTCGAGCTGAACGGTGTATTCGCCCAGATCCGATTCCAGGCATTCGATGTCTCGTTCCGCCAGGTAGTCGTTCAGCTCCATTTCCTCGCTGACCATGGACTTGCCCTTGACCACCTGCCGCCCCTCCTGGGCTTCGATTAGCCGATGAACGATTTCGTTGGCTTCCTCGGTGGTCTCCGCCCAGTGCACCCGGACGCCGTTGGCGGTCAACCTCTGCTCCAGCTGGTCGAGCAGGTCCGGGAGTTGGGACAGGGCGCGGGCACGGATGCGGTTGCCCAGATCCCGAAGGTCTTCACGTTCCTGTGGGTCGCTGAAGGCCTGTTCGCGCTTGTGCATCAGACCATCCATCGCGGTGCGGAAGTTGTTGCGCAGCTGTGCATCATCCAGCGCGTGGCGCGCCCGAGTCTTGAAATCGCCGTCGAGATTGGTCACCGGGATGGATTGTGTCATGAGCCCTCCTGACAACGCTCCCAAAGGAAACTGGCTATATGGCGCCCCTTGAGATTGAGGTTCTGTCTGTTCATCGCGCCATTGATATTGAGTAGGCAGCCGCAATCGGCGCTGATGAGTTCGTCCGCACCCGACTGGCTCAGTGACTGGGTTTTGTCCGCCACCATAGCGCCTGAAATATCGGGCATGCGGACACAGAAGGTGCCCCCGAAGCCACAGCACTCGCTTTCATGATCGTGATCGACTCGTGTGACGCCGGAAAGCTGCGCCAGTAGGCCTCTGGCGTGATGGTGCGTCTGCATCTCACGGCGTGCCGTGCATGAGGTATGAAGCGCCACCTGGCGATGGCGGCCACGGTCCTGCAGGCGAACCCGGCAGACATTCAGCAGGAACTCCGTCAGCTCGAACGTATTCTCGGCGACACGCAACGCGCGGTCCCGGGTCTGGGGTTCGTGATTGAACAGTCCAGGGTAGTGGTGGCGGATCATGCCCGCACAGGAACCGGAAGGCACAACGACCGGCGTGCCGGTGTCGAGCAGTGCCAGCTGGGCTCTGGCCACGGACTCCGCCTGTTCGCGATAGCCGGATGTCCAGGCAGGTTGTCCGCAACAGCTCTGGTTCTGTGGAAAATCGACCTGTATGCCCTGGTGTTCGAGCAGTCGGATCGCGTCCATTCCCGCCTCCGGGAAAAACAGGTCAACGACACAGGTGCCAAACAGCACAACTCGGTCCGGCTTCTCCGGGTACTCTCGTCCGGCTTTGTTGCTTTGGACAATGCGCGTCGCGTTGGGCGAGGCATCGTAGAACAGATCTGTCATGACGGGTGGTCCTGAGACGCCGGTGCTTCGGCGCAGTTGCGTCTATCGTTGTTTTTCGGTTAACTGGTAATACCAATTAACAACTTTGGCGCCTCTACATTAGGGTCGCTCAGAGTGGGCTGTCAAAGGAAATTGGTCAGACTTTGGTGGCAATGTGGCGCTGGAATCTTCCACGCCGCTCGATCAGAGCGCAGAATAGAGGGCCGGATCACACGGATAAGAGAGGCTATGGCTGTCGAACGAATTGCGCCGACACGTATTGCTGACACGATCGTTGAAAAGCTGGAGACCATGATCCTGGAGGGAACGTTGCAGCCTGGTGAGCGACTTCCTGCCGAACGGGTCCTGGCTGAGCGCTTTGGTGTTTCCCGCCCGTCCCTGCGTGAGGCGGTTCAGAAGCTGGGTGCAAACGGGCTTCTTGTCAGTCGTCATGGAGGCGGGAATTACGTCTCCGAATCACTCGGGTCAAGCTTCAGTGATCCGCTGATCACACTCCTGCGCAACCGTGCCAGCGCTCAGAGCGATCTTCTCGAATTCCGCCGGACGGTCGAAGCAGACTGCGCCTACTATGCGGCCCTGAGGGCCACGGAGCCGGATCTTGCTCATATCCGAAAAGCCTACGAAGCGCTTCAGGCCTGCTATGCGGAATGCGACGAGACCAGCCTGAAGGAGGAAGGTGAGGCCGATGCGGGCTTCCACCTTGCCATCGCCGAAGCCAGTCACAACGCGATTCTGCTGCATACCATCCGCGGCATTTTCAGTCTGCTGCAGGTGAATGTGGTCACCAACATCGGCGGCATGTACGCGAAGGATGCCGAGACTCAGAGTCAGCTCATGGCGCAGCACCGTCGCCTGTTCGAAGCCATTGTGGAACGTCGGGCAGAAGACGCCCGAGAGTGTGCCGGGCAGCACATCGAGTACGTGGCGAGCGTACTCGGAGAGCAGAACGAAACGTACGAGCGCCTGGAACGTTCGCGGCGACGGGAGCAGCTGGCGCAAACCTGAGGGGGCCCCTTGCCGGACCTGAGCGTCACGTCGTCAGTGTAATGCAGGGATGGCTCGCCGATGCTCTTGCAAGTACCGGCGTCGTCCAGCGACTTTCCGGCGTGGTCCAGACCCGAGGCCGATTGATGGTTTGAGTTCACAGATGCCTTGCTCGATGGCCATGGGCTGATGATCCCTTTTATGCAAAAAGTGTCTAACAAGCTGGTTGATAAGCCAGTCTTACGGCACTACTATCGTTGCCAACACGGCCCCTGCCTCTTGGTTTCGAAAGAAACTAACGCGGGGGTTCTTATTGTCTGCCTCCCCGTGTTACCACCAGCTTTTCCAGTTTTCCGGTACGCCCATATCCATTACAGATAGCGCCCGCTGAGAGTCTTGCCCGGGGAGCGACGGCAGATGGTTTGCCAGTCGTTCATCATCGCCATGATAGTGCCACAAAACGTCTTCCCTGGAGCGAGTGACTAAGCCCCGGTATTGGTTCAGCCCGGCACAACGACTCAACCGGGGGCCGATCCTTTGACGCCATCCTGATTTCAGGACACGCTATGCGCCAAAACGCGCAAACCGAACCGACACGACCTGTCGCAGGCGCGTGTTGTTCTTCGCGCGGTATCACCTCACCAGGGAGCAGTCATGAACACGGAGAACCATTCCGAACTGGCCTCATTTATCTGGTCCATCGCCGATTTGTTGCGCGGTGATATGAAGCAGTCCCAGTACGGGCGGGTCATTCTGCCGTTTACGCTTCTGCGGCGGATGGAATGTGTGCTGGCGCCGACCAAGGAAGCGGTGCTGGCGGCAGCGGAGCAGCACGAGAACAAACCGGAGACGGCCCGAGACCGGTTGTTGCGCCGGGCCTCCGGGCAGGACTTCTACAACGCCTCGAAGCTCACCCTGTCCCAGCTGTCCGACACCCAGACCGGTGAAGACCTGCTGAGCTACGTGCATTCGTTCAGTGAGGAAGCGCGGGAGATCTTCGAACACTTCAACTTCGAGGACTTTGTGCAGCTGCTCGAGGGCAGCGACCTTCTCTATCAGGTGGTTCAGGCCTTCAGCGCCGTGGATCTCAGCCCCCAGCGCATCTCCAACTACGGCATGGGCGCGATCTTCGAGGAGCTGATCCGCAAATTCGCGGAGAGCTCCAACGAAACGGCCGGGGAACACTTCACGCCGCGCGATATCGTGCACCTCGCCACATCACTGGTGCTCACCGGTGAGGAAGACCGGCTCCAGCCGGGGCGCATCCTGACCATTTATGACCCGACAGCCGGGACGGGGGGCTTCCTCTCCGAAGGCGAGGCCTACGTCAATGCCATCAGCAACGACGTGCAGGTGTCACTGAGCGGTCAGGAGCTCAACCCGGAGTCCTACGCCATCTGCGTGGGCGACATGCTGATCAAAGGTCAGCCGGTTCGGAATATCAGGCGCGGCAACACGCTGTCCGATGACCAGCTCCGGGGCGAGCACTTCGACATCATGCTCAGCAATCCGCCGTTCGGCGTGGACTGGAAGAAGGTGCGCGAGCAGGTGGAAAAGGAGCACAAACAACAGGGTTACAACGGGCGATTTGGCCCAGGCCTGCCGCGTGTGTCCGACGGTTCCCTGCTGTTCCTCATGCACCTGGTCGCGAAGATGCGTGCCCGCGAGGACGGTGGCTCACGCATTGGCATCATCCTGAATGGCTCGCCGCTTTTTACCGGCGGTGCCGGCAGCGGTGAATCCGAGATCCGGCGCTACCTGCTGGAGCACGACCTGGTGGAGGCCATTGTCGCGCTGCCCTCCGATGCCTTCTTCAACACCGGCATCAACACCTACGTCTGGGTGCTGTCCAACCAAAAGCCAGACGTACGCAAAGGCAAAGTGCAGCTGATCAACGCGACGGACCGCTACGCCAAGATGCGCAAATCGCTGGGCAGCAAGCGCCACTACATCCCCGAGTCCGAGCAGGACGCGATCGTGCGCCAGTACGGCCGGTTCGAGGAGACGGACGAGAGCAAGATCTTCCCGACCCAGGCCTTTGGCTACCGGCGCATCACCGTGGAGCGCCCACTGCAGCTCAACTTCCAGGCCAGCGAGGAGCGCCTGGCCCGCCTGCAGGAGGAAAAGTTCTTCGGCAAACTCTCGGAGGACGAACAGAACGCCCTACTGGCTGCCTGTGACACGTTGGGCGACACAATCTACCGTAATCGGGAAGACTTCCTCGCCGCCCTGAAAAACGCCTGCACCGACGCGCAGTTCTACCCCAGCGCGGCGCAGCTCAAGAACATCTGGAAGGCCCTGGGGGAACACGACGACGAGGCCGACTACTGCCGGGACAAAAAAGGCCGCATCGAACCCAATCCGGACCTGCGTGACAACGAGAACGTCCCGCTCGGCGAGTCCGTCTACGACTACTTCGAGCGCGAAGTCCTGCCCCATGTGCCGGACGCCTGGATCGATGAGTCCAAAACTGATGACAAGGACGGCGAAGTGGGCATCGTCGGCTACGAAATCCCCTTCAACCGCCACTTCTACGTGTTCGAACCGCCCAGGCCGCTGGAAGAGATTGATGCGGATCTGAAGCAGTGCACCGACCGGATCAAGCAGATGATTGAGGAACTCTCGGCGTGATGATGCGGGTGGATGGGACCGTTACTCATGCCGCCCCCCGTGCCTTGACGGGTGGGGCCGTGTTTCTTAATATGCTGGATAACACACCCGCCATGCCTCTCCACGATGCACACTTTGGCGGGTTTTTTGTGTCTGGGGGTCGTCAATGACCGACTTCCACAAGCCTGCCCACAGTATTGACGAACAAATCCAGACGCTGCGTGACCGTGGGTTGAATGTGCCTGATGCGGATCGCGCCCGACACTTTCTCGCCAATATCAGCTACTTTCGGTTATCCGCGTACACACGCCCTTTCTATCAACCGAATCGGGCGGAGCATCGTTTTCTGCAGGGCAGCCGCTTTGATGATGTGCTGAACGGTAGGTGGCTTTGCTCAATCGTTACCCGCAGGTATCCAGACCGCACATGGGCTTCCCGGCAACCTGGGGCGACGAGCCGTTCTGGCGTGACGCCGTGTTGAACACAAGGGGAGAGGGATGATTTTTCCAAGCGATTCAGAGAACGGACATGCTGGGATCGATGCAGGCATCAAGGAATGCACGGACATGGTCAAGCGGATGATTGAGGAGATGGCGGTATGAGCTATCCGAGTTATCCAGAGTACAAAGACGCGGGGTTCGTCGGGCTTGATCAAGTTCCCAGTCATTGGGCAATTGTAAGGTTTAAGCAGATTCTCAAGGAGGTTAACCGAGGCTCTCAAACCGGGGAAGAGCAGCTCCTTTCTGTTTCCGAGTACTATGGGGTAAAGCCTCGCATGGAGGTAATGGAAGATGGCGAGCATCTAAGTCGGGCCGAATCATTAGAGGGGTATAAGCTTTGCGAACCCACCGATCTAGTCATGAACATCATGCTCGCATGGAAGCGCGGGCTCGGTGTTTCTGATCACTATGGAATCGTGAGTCCGTCATATGCAGTCTTCCGTTTTGTGTGTGAGGTTCATGCTCGATATTACCATTATCTGCTCCGAAGTGATGAGTATATTGGCTATTTCAAAACTTTTTCTTCGGGAGTTATCGATTCACGATTGAGGTTGTATCCGGAAGTATTTGGGAGGCTCACAGGCCTGTATCCGCCCTTAAACGAACAAACCCAAATCGCCCGCTTCCTCGACCACCAAACCGCCCGCATCGACGCCCTGATCGCCGAACAGCAACGCCTGATCGAGCTGCTCAAGGAAAAGCGCCAGGCGGTGATTTCCCATGCTGTGACCAAGGGACTGGATCCGGATGTGGCGATGAAGGATTCCGGGGTGGAGTGGCTGGGCGAGGTGCCCGAGCATTGGAGTGTAGCCTCTTTAAAACACGCTCTTGAACTTGTTGCAGACGTAGATCATTACATGCCTACTCCGGTCGATTCCGGTATTCCGTACGTCATGACTGGAGACCTTCGTAGGTTTGCAAGCGAAATTGACCTTGACTCGTGCAAAAAGATCTCGCGTGATGAGTTCCTGAAGTTGACCAGAAAAATAAGAACATCGGAAGGCGATGTCATTATGGCTCGCTATGCAACTATTGGGACTGTCTCTTATGTCGACATTAGTAAAGAATTCGTTGTTTCTTACTCATGCGTGACGATCAGGCCACAAGTCAACCTAGTATCTGGGATCTATCTATTCTTCTACTTTCAGTCTGATGCTTTCATTCAGGGAATCTCAAATGCGATCAACGCAAACACACAAGAAAACGTTGGGGTGGCCGACCTAAAAGAGGTGAAAATAGCTCTACCTGGCATTCGGGAACAGAAAGGGATCGTTGATGAGGTAGAGGCCAAGCTCGCGAAGTCAGATGCCCTTGTTGACAAAGCAGAGAGATCTATTGCCCTCATGAAAGAGCGCCGGTCAGCCCTGATATCGGCAGCTGTCACCGGCAAGATCGATGTCCGCAACTGGGAACCACCGGTCTCCGAAACCTTCCCTCAATCCACCGCCAGCGAAGAAGCTCCGGCCTAAGCCCGATTCAACGAATACGGCTTATGGTCTAGAGTGGGAGCAATTCGATAAGACAGAGCAAAGCGCAACGTCATGGCCGACGAACGAGAGCACCAGTTCCAGAAGGACATCATCAACGAGATGACCGCCCAGGGGTGGCAGACCGGCAAGGCGGACGGCTATGACCGGGAGCTGGCGCTCTACACCCAGGATCTGGTGGATTTCTTCAAGGAGGCCTATCCGGATCGCTGGCAGAAGTTCGCCAAAGCCTACCCCGGGAATCCGGAGCGTCAGCTGTGCGTGGCGGTGGACCGGGAGCGGCGCAAGAAAGGCACGCTCTTCGTCCTGCGCAATCCGGTGCGCCTGCCCGGCCATTACATCGACACCTGCGCCTTCCAGCCCGACCACGGCATGAACCCGGAGGCGGAGCAGCGCTTTACCGCCAACCGGCTGCGCGTGGTGCCGGAGGTGTCCTATTCGCCGTACGCGAAGGAGGGTACCTACAACCCTCGGCTGGATCTGGTGCTGTTCGTGAACGGCATTCCCACAGCGACGCTGGAGCTCAAGAGCGAGTTCAAACAGTCGGTGGAACGCGCCAAGCGGCAGTACCAGTTCGACCGACCGCTGAAGGCGCCTACCTCCCGTCAGTATGAGCCGTTGCTCGCGTTCAAGACGGGGGCGCTGGTGCATTTCGCTGTCAGCCAGGACGAGGTGGCCATGACCACCAAACTGGCGGGGAAGGACACCCGGTTTCTGCCATTCAACAAGGGCACACTGGAGGGTGGGGCAGGCAATCCGAGCCCGGCCAATCCCGATGACTATGCGACGGGGTATCTCTGGAACGAGGTGTTCGCCCCGAGCGCCTGGCTGCGGATTCTTCAGCGCTTCCTGCATCTGGAGCAGGAGGAAGAGCCGGACTTCCACGGCAACATCCGCAAGAAAGAGACGATGATCTTCCCGCGTTATCATCAGTGGGATGCGGTGACCCGTCTTATCGACACCACCCGGAACGAAGGCGCCGGTGAGCGCTATCTCATCCAGCACAGTGCCGGTTCCGGCAAGTCCAATTCCATTGCCTGGGCGGCGCACCAGCTCGCCGGGCTCTATGACGAGCAGGACAACAAGCTCTTTAACTCCGTCATCGTAATTACCGACCGCACGGTGCTGGACAGCCAGCTTCAGAACACCATCCGCCAGTTCGAGCGCACCGAGGGCATGGTGTGCCCGATTACCCGGGATGAGAAAACCACCCAGAGCAAATCCGAGCAGCTCGCGGAGGCGCTCGCCCGGGGCACCCGCATCATCGTGGTGACCATCCAGACGTTCCCGGCGTTGTATGACGCGCTAGAGGCGAATCAGAGCCTGGCGCAAGGCCGCTACGCAGTAGTTGCGGACGAGGCCCACTCCTCACAGACGGGCAGCTCTGCCACCAAGCTCAAGGCGATTCTGGGTCATGAGGCGGACGACGAGACGGAGGAAGTCAGCGCGGAGGCCATGCTGGATGCGGCGGTGGCGTCACGCCAACCGCCCACCAAACTGAGCTATTACGCGTTCACGGCCACGCCGAAGGCGAAGACGCTGGAGCTGTTTGGCCGGCCACCCAACCCGGATGAACCGGCCAGCGTGGACAATCGGCCCGAGCCGTTCCATCTGTACTCCATGCGCCAGGCTATCGAGGAAGGCTTTATTCTCGATGTGCTGCGCAACTACACCACCTACAGTGTCGCGTGGCGGCTGGCCCATCCGTATGGGGATGACGAGGAGGTCGAATCCCGCAAAGCGTCGGCGACGCTGGCGCGCTGGGTCCGACTGCACCCGTACAACATCCGCCAGAAGGTGGAGGTCATCGTCGAGCACTTTCGAGCCAACGTGCGCCACCTGCTGGACGGCCAGGCAAAGGCGATGGTGGTCACCGCCAGTCGCCAGGAGGCGGTGCGTTACATGCTCGCGATGAGTGAGTATGTTAAGGAGCATCGCTACGACAACGTGTTCCCGCTCGTGGCGTTTTCGGGCGAGGTGGCCGCGGACGATGTCATTCCGGAGTCAGTCACTGAAACCAGTGCGCTTCTGAACCCGGGGCTCCACGGGCGTGACCATGCCGAGGCGTTCGATACCGGCGATTACAACGTTATGCTGGTAGCGAACAAGTTCCAGACCGGCTTTGACCAGCCCAAGCTCTGCGCGATGTACGTGGACAAGAAGCTCAAGGGTGTCGAGTGCGTGCAGACGCTCTCCCGGCTCAACCGGATCTTCCCCGGCAAGGACACGTTCATTCTTGATTTCGTGAATGACATTGAAGACATCCGTGAGGCGTTCGAGCCGTTTTATCAGCAGACCGAGCTGGCGGACGTGTCCGATGCGCAGGTGGTCTACGACCTGTTCGACAAGCTGAACGACTCCGGGATTTACACCTGGGATGAAGTCACCGCCTACGCGAACGCCTTCTTCGACCCGGACGCCAGGCAGGCCCGCCTGAATCACGCCTGCCGCCCAGCGAAAGACCGGTTTCGGGCTCGCTATGAAGACGCACAGACCCGAATGGATCGCGCGAAAGCCGAGGCCAAGCAAGCTGAGGAAAATGGCGATGAGCACGGCCTCAAGCGCGCTGAGCACGAGCTCAAGGAGGCCGGAGAGGCGCGGGACGCCCTGGACACCTTCCGAAAGGACCTTCAGAGCTACGTGCGGGCGTATGAATTCCTCTCACAGATCATCTTCTACGATGACGCGGATCTCGAACGGCTGTGCGTGTATGCCCGGGGCTTGCACCCACTCCTGCGCATGGAGCGCCTGGACGACGACATCGACGTGTCCGATCTGTCGCTGACGCACTACCGCCTGAACAAACAGGCCGAGCATCAGGTAGCGTTGGGCGAGGACGGCGAGGAGTACACCGTTCAGCCGGTGAGCGGTCTTGGCTCCGGCAAACCGCACGACCCGGAGAAGAAGCGTCTGTCTGAAATCATCGACTCGCTCAACGAAATCTTCGGAAGCGAAATCAACGACGACGATCAGCTCCACTACGCCTACGGGCTGGCCGGACGGATTGAACGCGATGAATCCGTCATGAGCCAGGTTCGCCACAACGACCCCAACCAGATCATGCACGGCTCCTTCCCCGAGCGCCTGCGCGATTTCATCCTCGATGACATGGAAGAGCACGCCAGCATGGCTGAACGCGCCATGGCCACGACTGAGGCCGAAGACAAGCTCGCGCACCTGGTGTTGCGGCTGTTGTTGGCGAAGCACAGTGCTCCGAGCTCGGTGTATCCCGGGGCGGGTGAGGCGTGACGACGCAGCCTTTGCTGCTCGGGTAACGTCGTCGACGGTTTTGACGACGTTTATTCCCGATTTCCTTCAGGCCTTATAATTATTTCGTCTATTTCGATTGTTTCGAATATTTCGTTTGTGAGCCACAATACCTCTCAAGAAAGATCGTCATTTCAGCATCGGGAGACATGTGATGTCGGCTCAGAAAATTGTCCATTTGCCTACGCCGGCGGAGGTTGAGCAGGCCAAGCAATCCAGTCGTACTCTGTCAAAGTACGCGAATGTCGACCGGGTCAATCTGTCGTTGCGTGGCGACGGTGGTGAGTCTGATGAGATGGTGTTGCCGGGCCATATCCTGCAGATCCTGCTGGATGTTCTCGGCGAGGTGTCACAGGGTAATGCAATCAGCCTGATCCCTTATCACCAGGAGGTCAGCACGCAGGACGCTGCGAACTTGCTGAATGTCAGCCGACCGTTTTTGGTTCGCCTGCTTGAGGAGGGCGATATTCCCTTTCGTAAAGTCGGTTCGCATCGGAGGGTCAAACTGCAGGACGTATTGGCGTACAAGGAGCAGACCGACGAGCAACGACGTGTCGCGCTGGATGAACTGGCCGAGTTATCTCAGCAAGAGGGCATGGGGTACTAGAGAGTCATGAGCAAGTTCACGGTTGTCTACGATGCTTGCGTGCTGTACCCCGCCCCCTTGCGGGATACATTGATGCGTCTTGCCCTGACAGATCTGTTCAAAGCGCAATGGACGGATGCGATTCACGACGAGTGGATCAATGCCCTTCTTCGCTCAGGGAAGCATTCCCGGACGACGCTTGAACGGGCCAGAGACCTGATGGATCGGCATGTCCGGGATGCGAAGGTCCACGGTTATGAGGTTCTTATAGACTGTCTGACTTTGCCAGACCCTGACGACCGGCACGTGCTGGCGGCTGCCATACGTTGCAATGCCAATGCGATCATCACATTCAACCTCAAAGACTTCCCTGAAGAGTTCGTCCGCCCGTACGACATCGACATCATCCATCCCGACGACTTTATTCTTTACCAGATCGACATGGCGCCTGCCCTTTGCTGTCGGGCTATTCATGCCCAGCGTGCCGCATTGACGAACCCCGAGTATTGCGTTGACGATTTTCTGGCGATCCTTCAGAGGCAACAGCTTCCCCAGACGGTGTCTCGCCTGCGAGAGTACGCTGGCTTTCTGTAAGTTGGCTTAATGCTGGGCGAAGGCCATGCCGTTCGCAAAGCATCGCTTTGCATGGCCTGAGCGACCCACATCTGTGATGTGGGGCCGGATTAGTCCAGCGACTCTCCGGCGCGCTCCTGACTCGAGGTCGATTGATGGTCTGAGTTCAGGAAAAGGAATGGTGGGCCTTGCTGGACTTGAACCAGCGACCAATCGATTATGAGTCGACTGCTCTGACCAACTGAGCTAAAGGCCCAACCTGAAAAACGAAATCTGAAAGCGGGCGCCATTATACGAAGGCGGGAAGGCGCCCGCCACCGGGTCAGGAGGACGAGCCCTGCTCGTCGAGGAAGCCGCGCAGGTGGTCGGAGCGGGACGGATGGCGCAGTTTGCGCAGCGCTTTCGCCTCGATCTGACGAATCCGCTCGCGGGTGACGTCGAACTGCTTGCCGACTTCTTCCAGCGTGTGGTCGGTATTCATCTCGATGCCGAACCGCATGCGCAGCACCTTGGATTCGCGGGCTGTCAGGCCGCCCAGAACGGAGCGCGTGGACTCGCGCAGGCCTTCTGCCGTAGCGGAGTCGACCGGGGACAGCGCCTGGATGTCCTCGATGAAGTCGCCCAGATGCGAGTCCTCGTCGTCGCCGATCGGTGTCTCCATGGAGATCGGTTCCTTGGCGATCTTGAGCACCTTGCGGATCTTGTCCTCGGGCATTTCCATGCGCTCGCCCAGCTCTTCCGGAGTCGGCTCGCGGCCCATCTCCTGCAGCATTTGCCGGGAGATCCGGTTGAGCTTGTTGATCGTCTCGATCATGTGGACCGGAATCCGGATGGTCCGGGCCTGGTCCGCGATGGAGCGGGTAATGGCCTGACGGATCCACCAGGTGGCGTAGGTCGAGAACTTGTAACCACGGCGGTATTCGAACTTGTCGACCGCCTTCATGAGGCCGATGTTGCCTTCCTGAATCAGGTCAAGGAACTGCAGACCGCGGTTCGTGTACTTCTTGGCGATGGAGATCACCAGCCGCAGGTTGGCCTCGACCATCTCTTTCTTGGCGCGACGGGCCTTGGCTTCGCCGATGGAGACGCGGCGGTTGATTTCCTTGATTTCGGAAACAGTCAGGTCGACGTCCTGCTGGATGTTCACAATCCGCTTCTGCAGGCGGGCAATCTCGTCCACCCGCTCCGACAGGGCCGCCGCGTACTTCTTGTCGGAATTGGCCGCGTTCTGCGCCCAGTCCAGATCGGTCTCGTTGCCCGGGAAGCTCTTGATGAACTCCTTGCGGGGCATGCGGCATTCTTTCACGCAGATCTGCATAACAGCCCGCTCGTTCTCGCGCACGGCTTCGTTGGTCGAGCGAACGAGGTTGACCAGCTCTTCAAACGCCTTGTTGGAGAGCTTGAACGGAGCGAAGACCTCGCCCAGTTCGTCCAGTGCCTTCTGAGCCTGTTTGCTGTCCCGCCCGTGTTTCTCGAGCGCTTTTTCCGCGGCGGCTTTCTTCTCGCCCAGCAGTTTGAAGCGCAGGCGGGTTTCTTCCGGGTCCGGGCCGTTTTCCTTCTCGGATTCCTCGTCGTCTTCATCGTCTTCCGAGGCCGAGGGTTCTGGTTCGGGCATGAAGGGTTCCGCGCCGTCCGGGTCGAGGTAACCGGTAACGATGTCGCTGATCCGACCTTCGTTCTCGATGATGCGCTCGTAGGCCTGGATGACCGTGCCAACAGTGCCGGGGAAATGTGCCACAGCGGCCATGACGTCCCGGATACCTTCCTCGATGCGCTTGGCGATCACGATTTCGCCTTCGCGGGTCAGCAGCTCGACGGTGCCCATCTCGCGCATGTACATGCGCACCGGGTCAGTGGTGCGGCCGGCGTCGGTTTCCACCGCGGCCAGAGCCGCTGCGGCTTCCGCGGCCGCTGCTTCGTCGGCGGCGGAGTCGCCGTCCGTCATCAGAAGCTCGTCGGTGTCCGGCGCCTCTTCGGTCACCTGGATGCCCATGTCATTGATCATCCGGATGATGTCTTCCACCTGATCCGGATCGGCGATATCCTCCGGCAAGTGGTCGTTCACCTCGGCGTAGGTCAGGTACCCTTGCTCTTTACCCCGTGCAATGAGGTCTTTTAGCTGTGACTTCTGCGCGTTGCCTGACATAGACACCCTATGGACTCACTCGTGAAAAGGTGAAAAGATAAACAGCCATTATAGCGTTCGAGCCTTGGCTCTGCCACTTGGCCTCGGTTTGTACGAACTGAGGGCGGGGCGTGCCCGTTTCAAGGCACCGGTTCGGCCCGCCCTGTTAACCCGCTGATTTTGCGCGGCATGAAGAGTCACTTAAGACCCATTGCCGCTGGTTAACCGTTTCAATTCCTCGCGTTCGGCGTCCGTGCATTCGCCGCTGGCCATCCGTCGCATCAGCGTATTGATTCGTGATCGCCGCCGGGCTTCGTTGTCCGGCTGAAGCATGTCCTGGACGGTTGCCAGGGCCTGCTCTCGAGCCGGTACGTATTCCAGTCCATCAAACAGGTGGAAAAAGCGTTGCCGGGCGCTGGCGTCCAGCGCCAATGACCGAAACAGCGCACTGCGGTCACGAATGCCCTGTTCCTGTATCCAGTCCGCCAGCGCCACGGCGTCGGCCAGGGCGCGGTCGTGCCGGGCGTGCTCCTGAACGTCGGCGGCCAGTTCCGGAGCCTCCACCAATCCAAGGCAAAGGCTGGTGGCCTTGTCCACTTTGATTTCGACCGGTTCTTCCCTGGCGGGTTCCGGGCCGTTCCCGCTTTTGGCGCGTTCCCTCGGGTCGAATCGGGAAACGCGGCGCAGCTCCTGCCACATCGCGTCACGGAGGGCGCTGTAGGGCATTTTGTTCAGCAACGGTTTTACGCGCGTGCGCAACTCGCCCCGGTGCTCGCCCAAGGTCAGGTCCAGCCCCGTGCGCTGACGATCGAACAGGAAGCGCGACAGGGGGCTGGCCGACTCAATGCGCTCACGGAATGCCTCGGCGCCCTCCCGGCGCACCAGGGTGTCCGGGTCCTCGCCCTCCGGCAGCATCAGGAACTGCAGATGCATACCATCGTTCAGCAGTTCCAGGGCATTCTCCATGGCTTTGTCGGCCGCGCGGAAGCCCGCGGTGTCGCCGTCAAAGCAGAAGACGATGTGCCGGGCATGGCGCAGCAGCGCCTGAAGGCTGTCCGTGTTTGTGGCGGTGCCCAGCGTCGCCACCGCTTCATGAATGCCGTGCTGGGCCAGGGCGATCACATCCATGTAGCCTTCGACGACCAGCAGTCGGTCGACCTGGCGCAGCGCCTGTCGGGCCTCGTAGAGCCCATAGATCTCGCGACTTTTGTGGAAGACGTCGGATTCCGGCGAATTGATGTATTTCGCCTTGTCGTCGCCCAGTGTGCGCCCGCCGAACGCAACCGTTCGGCCGCGCGAGTTGCGGATCGGGAACATGATCCGGTTGCGGAACAGGTCGCGCGGTCGTCCAAACCGGTCCGATACCGTGCCGGTCTCGATCAGTCGCTTCCCCAGATCCGGCCCGGCGGCCCGGTAGAGCGCGTCACCGTCCGGGGGTGCAAACCCGAGGCCGTAGCGATCAATCGTGGCGGCATCCAGCCCCCGTCCCTTCAGGTACTCCCGTGCATAGCCGGCATCGGAGCGCTCTAGGGCCTTGCGATAGAAACCGCCGGCGAAATCGAGCGCTTCGGTCAGCGTGCGCGCCTGCTGAATCTCCTGCTTAACGGATTCATCGTAAGGCACTTCGAGCCCGGCGCGTTTTGCCAGGTCCTCGACCGCCTCCGTAAAGCTGAGTCCGTCCATTTCCCGGAGGAAGCTGATGGCGTCCCCGTGGGCGCCACACCCAAAGCAGTGGTAAAACCCCTTGTCCGGACGAACGTTGAAGGACGGTGTTTTTTCGTCGTGGAACGGGCACCGTGCCTTATAGTTCGCCCCCGCTTTCTTGAGCTGAACGCGACCGCCGATCAGTTCCGCCAGATCAATTCGGTCCATCAGCTCTTCAATAAAGCGTTGGGGGATGAGGCCGCTCATCACGTCTCCGCAGGGAACCCTGAGCCAAAAATGCCGCCGAAGCAGTGCTCCGGCGGCATTTTACCCTTGGCGAAAGCAATGGCGCCTTCGCCGCTGGTCAGCGCGTGCTGACGAGATCAGTACATGCGCTCGAAACGGCGCTGTTCCCGCTGCAGCTTCTTGAGATGGCGCTTGACGGCCGCAGCTGCCTTGCGCTTGCGAACGGCTGTCGGCTTCTCATAGTGCTCACGACGACGCACTTCGGAAAGAACACCGGCTTTTTCGCAGGAGCGCTTGAAACGACGCAGGGCTACGTCAAACGGCTCGTTCTCTTTCACTTTAACAGAGGGCATTCGGCAATCACCTACCTTTGATGTCTGGTAAACAATCCTGTTCGCCACCGTCGGTTTGCGGTGACTTGCGATGACCGTCTGTGGCTGTTGATGTCTAAAAAACAGCCAGTCGGCGGTTTAAGGGTGTGGGACTATATCTTCTCGCCCAGCGCTTGTAAAGTTCCGGGGCCGGTTTTCCCCGGCGGGCCATCTGTCGATGGCGTTTCAGCGGTATTTGTGGAGAGACTATGAATTTCAAACATCTGCACTATTTCTGGGTGGTGGCCCGGGAGGGCTCCGTTGCCCGGGCCAGTGAATGCCTTCACCTTGCGCCTCAGACGTTGAGTGGACAGGTCGCCAGCCTGGAGTCGTCGCTGGGTGTTCAGCTGTTTGTCAGACGGGGGCGCTCGTTGCAGTTGACTGATCGTGGCCATGGTGTGTTCCGCTACGCCGATGCCATGTTTCAGACGGCGATGCAGCTGGAAAACTACCTGTCCCAGAAGAATGAGACGCAGTCACTGGAGCTGAATATCGGCATTTCAGCGTCCATTCACAAGCTGCTGGCCTACCGGCTGATTGCGCCGGCCCTGGAAGCCGCGGTTCCGCTCACGCTGAAATGCCGCACCGGCACACCGGCCGACCTGATACGCGCCCTGCGGGGGCGGGAGCTCCAGGTGGTGCTCACCGATCGGGTCCCGCCCGCGGACGATGAGTTCCGCTGGCATCTTCACCCTGTCGGCAGTACCTCGATCAGTCTTTTTGCCGAACCGACACTGGCGGCCGGTTTGAAAGAGGGGTTTCCCCAGAGCCTGGATGGTGTTCCGTTTCTCGCGAATGCCCTGGAGGCGCCGTACTATCAGTCCCTGATGGAGTGGCTGCAGCATCATGGTGTGGTGGTCCGGGAGGCCGCCGAGATTGACGACAGCGCACTCATCAAGGTGTTTGGCCGGTCTGGGCTCGGGGTCTTTGCCGCGCCGACGGTGATTGCCGATGAGGTTTGCCGCCAGTACGAGGTTGATGTGGTAGGCCGGGTTGATGCCGTCGAAGATCAGCTCTATGCGATTACCCGGCTTAACGGGTTGCAGCATCCGGGAGTTGCCGCCATCTGTGGCTGACCTGAAAAATCGTAAAATTCGAACAAAAAAACGATAAAAACTGATTTTATCGACGGTGCATTTCGGCGATGCTGTCTCTGAGGTCAGCAATGCAGTAAAGGAGGGCATCCCATGAAGACGATCCACAAATACGGCCTGGAACTGTCCGGCGATCCAGTCGCCCTGGCATTGAAAGAAGGTTCGCGCGTCGTGCGCTGCGAGTACATTGTGGCTGAGAAGCGCGTCTGCCTCTGGGTTGAGGTGCCTCTGAAAGTGGATATCCCTGAGACGACCAGTACGTTCTGTGTCGTCCGCTCGGGGGAGCCCATCGCCGACTCCTATCAGTATGTTGACACGGCGGTGGACCCGTTTGGTCCGGAGGCGTACCACGTTTTCCAGTTGACTCAGGAGCAGCCGGGCGACTCCGCTGACGCATCGCGTTCCTGGATTCACGCCGCATGAACCATGGCCCGGCGTCCCGCCTGGTTCGGTCGGTGACCGACTGAACCAGGCGGGACGTCAGGGGCGGTCGCCACGCCACCACTCTTCGATTCCCACCATCAGAGACTCCTCGGATTTTGCTATCATTGGGGACTTACCCATCCGCGGAGTCACCCCGATGCGAGTTCTCGGCATTGAAACGTCGTGCGACGAGACCGGTGTTGCCCTCTACGACAGTGAGCAGGGCCTTCTTGCCCATGCGCTATACAGTCAGGTCGGCATGCATGCCGATTACGGGGGCGTGGTGCCGGAGCTAGCGTCTCGGGATCATGTCCGCAAACTGTTGCCGTTATGCGATCAGGTGCTGGCGGAGGCCGGGTGTTCGCGCGCGGATCTGGAGGCGATTGCCTACACGGCCGGTCCCGGCCTGATCGGTGCGCTGATGGTTGGCGGCTCTGTCGCTCATGCCATGGGCCTGGCGTTCGACTGTCCGGTGCTGGGCGTCCACCACATGGAGGGGCATCTGCTGGCCCCCATGCTGGAAGAGCATCCACCCGCTTTCCCGTTTGTCGCGTTGTTGGTGTCGGGGGGGCACACCCAGTTGGTGCGCGTCTCCGGTATCGGTGAGTACGAGCTGCTGGGTGACTCAGTGGATGATGCCGCCGGTGAAGCGTTCGACAAGGCGGCGAAAATGCTCGGATTGCCCTACCCGGGTGGGCCGCAGGTGTCGGCACTGGCCGAAAAAGGCATCGATGGCCGGTTCCGGTTTCCCCGTCCGATGACAGACCGCCCCGGGCTGGCGTTCAGCTTCAGCGGCCTGAAAACCTATACCCGCAATACCATTGAGGCACTGCGGGAGCAGGGCGATCTCGACGAACAGGCGAAAGCCGATGTGGCCCGGGCGTTTGAGGCCGCCGTCGTCGATACGTTAACCATCAAATGCCGTCGTGCGCTCAAGGCGGCGGACTGTCACCGGCTGGTGATCGCCGGCGGCGTCAGCGCCAACAAGCGCCTGCGGGAAGCGCTTGAAACCATGGCTGACAAGCAGCGCGCTGAGGTGTTCTATGCGCGACCGGAGTTCTGCACCGACAATGGGGCAATGATCGCTTATGCTGGGTGTCAGCGGCTTCTTGCGGGGCAGCACGACGAGTCCGGCATTGTCGCGACACCCCGCTGGCCGCTGGATTCTTTGGCGCCAATCCCGTGAAGCGCGGCTGGTTGCCGCCTCCCGATGAGCAGGAAGACATTGTGTCAGACCGAGTATTGATCGAAGGCCTGGCCGTGGATGCGGTGATCGGCGTCTACGACTGGGAGCGTGAGATTCAGCAGCGTCTGGAGCTGGACCTGACGCTTGCGTGGGACAACCGCACGCCGGGGCACAGCGACCGGGTGGACGATGCGCTGGACTACGCGGCGGTGACGGCAACGGTTCGCGACTGGTTCGCCGACAATCAGCCCGAATTGCTGGAGGCGGCGGGTGAAGCCCTGGCAGCCCTGATTCGGGATCGTTTCGGCGTCCAGGGAGTGCGGCTGGTGATCCGCAAACCGGGAATCCTGCCCGGGGTCCGCAACGTCGGCGTTGTCATTGAGCGTGGGAGCCTGGCGTGACGGGGTCGGTCACGGTCTATATCGGCCTGGGAAGTAACCGGGATCGGGAGCGTCACATCCGGGCGGGTCTGGAGGCCCTGTCGGACCGTTTCGGCCCTCTGCGGATTTCGACCGTCTATGAAAGCCGGGCTGTCGGGTTCGATGGCACCAATTTCCTCAACCTTGTCGTGGGCTTTCAGACCCCCGACAGCGTGGCCACGCTGTCCCATTTCCTCAAAGACGTTGAGTTCGCGAATGGCCGGGCGCCGGATGCGGCCAAGTTCAGCCCGCGCTCGCTGGATCTGGACCTGCTGACGCACGGTGATACGGCCGGCACGGTGGCCGGTGTCGCGCTGCCCCGCGCCGAAATCCTCGAGAACGCCTTCGTGCTGCGCCCGCTTGCCGAACTGGCGCCGGACGACCACCACCCGGTCGATGGTCGCAGCTATCGGGAACTCTGGGCGGCCTACGACCGGGGTCAGGCACTGTGGCCCGTGTCGTTTACCTGGCGGGGCGAGTTGATTTCGCAGGGAGAATCGTTCGCCACGGAAACACACGGAAAGCACGGACATTGAAAAGAAGCGACTGACTGTTCGAATCGGTCTATCCGTGCTTTTCCATGGCCATCACATGACGTTAATCCACATCATGCGTCTTTCGGAACAGCCTGATCAGCCCGTCGGTTGAGCTGTCGGTGGTGGTGTCGTCCTTGTCAGCGTTGAGCCGGCCGAGGATGGTTTGGCCGAGTTGTTTGCCCAGCTCCACGCCCCACTGATCGAACGAATCCACGTCCCAGATGGCCCCCTGTGTGAAGGTCTTGTGTTCATAGAGCGCAATCAGCGCGCCGATGGTGTGCGGTGTCGCGCGATCAAACAGCAGGGTGTTGGACGGCTTGTTGCCCGGGATGGCCTTGTGCGGGGCGAGTCGGGTGGCCTCGTCTTCGCTGTGCCCCTTATCGAGCAGTTCCTGGTACGCCTCATCGCGGGTTTTACCTCGCATCAGCGCCTGCGCCTGACTGAGGCAGTTGGCGAACAGAATGGCGTGGTGCTGTCCCACGGGGTTGTGGGTGTGCAGGGGCATGATGAAGTCTGCGGGGGAAAGCCGCGTGCCCTGATGCAGGAGCTGGTGATAGGCATGCTGTCCGTTGGCCCCGGCGCCACCCCAGATGATCGGTCCGGTTTCCCAGTCCACCGGCTCACCACCGCGGCGAACACACTTGCCGTTGCTTTCCATGTCGAGCTGCATGAGATGCGCCGGCAGTCCGCGCAGGTAATGGTCGTACGGAAGAACGGCGTGGGCGTCGGCATCCCAGAAGTTGCCGTACCAGATGCCCAGCAGCGCCATGATGACCGGCATGTTCTCTTCCAGTGGCGCTTCACGGAAGTGACGGTCCATGGCGTGGGCGCCTGCCAGCAGGCCCCGGAAGTTCTCCATCCCAATGGTCAGCGCGGTGGGCAGGCCGATGGCGGACCACAGTGAGTACCGTCCGCCGACCCAGTCCCACATGGGGAAGATGTTGTCCCGCGTGATGCCGAAGTCGATGGCCTCGGCCTCATTGGCGGTCACCGCCACGAAGTGCTTGGCGATCCGGTCTTCCGAGCCGCCGTTGTGGAGAAACCACTCCCGGGCGATGCGGGTGTTCTCCAGGGTTTCCTGCGTCCGGAAGGATTTGGACTGTATCAGGAACAGCGTGGTTTCGGGATTGATATGGCGCAGCACCTCGGTGATGTGACTACCATCGATGTTCGCCACGTAGTGGCAGTTCAGCTGCCCATGCCAGTAGGGCTTGAGCGCGGCGGACACCAGTTTTGGGCCCAGAAAGGACCCGCCAATGCCGATGCTGACCACGTCCGTGAACGGCTTGTTGCTGAAGCCGCGCCACTGGGTGCTGCGCACGCGCCAGACGAATTCCTCCATCCGTTTCAGGGTCTGGCGGACCTCCGGCATGATGTCGGTGCCGTCCACCTCGACTGGCCCGTCGCCAAGGTTGCGCAGAGCGGTATGCAGGGCAGGCCGGTCCTCGGTGTTGTTAACGTGCTCGCCCTTGAAGAGCGCCTCGATCTGCTCCGGCAGGTGGCGGGCCCGGGCCAGTGCCATCAGGTGCCCGAGAGTCTCCTGCGTGATCCGGTTCTTTGAGTAATCCAGCGACAGTCCGGCGGCCTCCACGAAATAACGTTGGAAGCGGTCTGGGTCCTGATCGAACAGATCCCGCATGTGAACCGAATCCATCGCACTGCGGTGGTCCTTCAGGGCTTGCCATTCCGTTTGATCGATGAGCGGCTTGGTGGGCATGTCGGCCATTCCTTAGCGGGAGACGGAAACGTTGTCGATCAGGCGGGTGTCGCCGAGAAAGGCGGCCGCCAGGATGGTGAGTTGACGATCATCCGGTGTTGCGGGTTCCAGGTTGAGACTGTTCACAATGTTAACGTAGTCTGGACAGAAACCGGCCTGGGTCAGCGCTTCCCGGGCCGCCCTCTCCAGAGCGGCGAAATCCTTGCTGCCATCCCCCAGTGCCTGCGCCGTCTGAAGCAGTGTCTGGTAGAGCGCGGGGGCGGTGGCCCGCTCCGATTCCGACAGGTAGCCGTTGCGCGAACTCATGGCAAGGCCATCCGACTCCCGGGTGGTGGCCACACCGATCACCTCGACCGGGAGGAACAGATCCCGTGTCAGCTTGCGGATGACCGCGAGCTGCTGAAAGTCCTTTTCGCCGAAGACCGCCACATGGGGCTGCACCATGTTGAACAGCATGGTCACGACCGTTGACACGCCGTCGAAATGGCCCGGCCGGCTCGCGCCGCAATGGCCTTCACTGACTCCGGGCACGGAAACGCTGGTCTGGTTGTCCAGCCCGTTCGGGTAGACCTCGTGGACGTTGGGGGCAAACACAATGTGGTTGCCGTTCGCGGCCAGTTTCTCCTGATCGTCCGGGAGCGTCCGCGGGTACTGGGCCAGATCCTCGTTCGGGCCGAACTGCATGGGATTGACGAAGATGCTGGTGACCACCGTGTCGCCCAGTTCGGTGGCCCGTCGGACCAGCGCGAGATGCCCTTCATGGAGATTGCCCATGGTGGGCACCAGGGCAATCCGGCGGCCTTGATCCCGCTCGTCGCCCAGTTGTTGTCGCAGTTCCTGAACGGTGTGAATGGTCTTCATGACTGAAATGTGTGCTCGTCGGCCGGGAAGTGGCGTTCGCGGACGGCTGCCCCATAGGCTTCAAACGCCTCCTGGATCGAGCCGTTTTCCGCCAGGAAGTTCTTGACGAAGCGGGGCGGCTTGCCGGGACTGATGCCCAGCATATCGTGCATGACCAGGACCTGGCCGTCAGTGTCCGGGCCGGCGCCAATGCCAACCACTGGCGCGGAGACGGCCTCAGTGATGCGCTTGGCCAACGGTGCCGGAACGCATTCCAGAACGAACAGGTCGGCGCCGGCCTCATCCAGCTGCTTGGCGTGTGCCACCATCTGGTCGGCCTGTTCATCGCCGCGACCCTGGACGCGGAAACCGCCGAATTTGTTGACGAACTGGGGGGTCAGGCCCAGGTGGGCGCAGACCGGCACGGCACGGTTGGCAAGTCGGGCGATGGTATCGGCCATCCAGTCCGTGCCTTCCAGCTTCACCATGTGCGCGCCCGCGCGCATCAGGCGTGCGGCGTTATCCATGGCGTTTTCCGGTGTGCCGTAACTCATGAAGGGCATGTCGGCGATCACGAACGCGCCCTGGTTGCCACGGGCCACCGAGGCTGTGTGATAGACCATGTCGTCGATGGTGACCGGCAGGGTGCTGTCGTGCCCCTGGAGGACATTGCCGAGGGAGTCCCCAATCAGCATGGTTTCGATGCCGGCGTCGCTGATGGCCCGTGCAAAGGTGGCATCGTAGGCGGTGAGCATAGCGAACTTCTCGCCGTTCTGCTTACGCTCCCGGAGGGTCTTGATGGTTACGGCCATGGAGAATACCTGTTCAGAGTGATCAAGGCTTTTCTAGCCTAATCAGGCGTCCCCGGGCTGGCAAGTCGGCGCAGGTGGTTGTCGGGGCAGCGATCGCGAAGATTCCGGATGGCCGTGCCGTCCGGCAGGGTCAGGTCGCGATCAATATCCAGCAGTGGCTGGAGCACAAAATCCCGGTTGGGCAGCTCGGCGTGGGGCACGGTCAGGCGATCAGTACGGATGCATTGATCGCCAAACAGGAGCAGATCCAGGTCCAGTGTTCGTGGCCCCCAGTGCTCGAGGCGCTCGCGGGCGTGGTCCTGTTCGATCGACTGGAGCCGGTCCAGAAGCGCTTCGGCGGACAGGCGCGTCTCCAGCGCGGCGGCACCATTGACGAAGTCGGGCTGATCCTGAGGGCCGACGGGACGACTGGCGTAGAAAGGCGATTGCGCGATCAGGTGCGTCTCGGGGAGGCTGGCCAGCGCCGCCATGGCGCCGGCCAGCTGCATCAGCGGATCGGCCAGGTTGCTGCCAAGACCGACGTAGGCCGTTACGGTCGTCACGTGGCCGGTCCGGACGACTTGGGTTTGCGACGCTTGCGGCGACGCCCGCCCTTGGCGGGCCCCAGGGCAGACAGCATGCGTTCCTTGCCGGCCTCATCCGCGGCCTGAAAATCGGTCCACCACTGGCCAAGGCCGTTGGTTTCCTCGCCGGCGGCTTCGCGTACCGTCAGGAAGTCGTAGGCGGCCCGGAAGCGGCTATGGTTGAGAATGGACCAGGCGCGTTTGCCGTTCCGCCGGGGCAGGCGCATCTGCAGCTCCCAGACCTCCTTCATCGGACCGGAGAAACGCTTGGGGATGGCGGTGGCGTTGAGCTGTTCGCCGACGACGCTGTGAATGGCGCCGTGCAGGGCCGGCTCCCCCTCGGACTGGCGGTACTCCCACTCCGCCTGCAGGGCGGGCCAGAGCATGGCCGCGTAGAGGAAGTAGGGGGTGACCGGCTTGCCACGACTGATCCGGGCGTCCGTGTTGCTCAGGGCCTGGCGGATCACACCGTCCGGCTGGCCTTCCGCCAGGGCCTCGGCAGTGGCCGGGAACAGCGGAGCCAGAAGGTCGTATTCCCGCAGTAGCTCGTAGGTCGCCAGACCGTGGCCGGCACACAGCAGCTTGAGGACTTCCTCAAACAGCCGCGCCGGTGGCACGTGCGTCAGCAGCGAAGACAGTTCCCGAATCGGCGCTTCGGTTTCCGGCGCCAGGGAGAAGTCGAGCTTGCCGGCAAAGCGGATGGCCCGGAGCATTCGCACCGGATCTTCGCGGTACCGGGTCTCCGGATCGCCAATCAGGCGCAGGCGGCGCTCTTCCAGATCACGCACCCCATCCGTGTAGTCGATGACGCTGAAGTCGCGAATGCAGTAATAGAGGGCGTTGATGGTGAAGTCGCGCCGCAGGGCGTCCTCTTCCATGGTGCCGTAGACGTTGTCGCGCAGCAGCAGGCCGTGTTCATTGGACTCGCGCGACTCGTCGTCATCACTGTCCTGGTCGCCGGCGCTGCCCCGGAAGGTGGTGACCTCGATCACCTCGCGCCCGAAGAGCACATGCACGATCCGGAACCGGCGACCGATCAGGCGCGAGTTGCGGAACAGGTCGTGGACTTCTTCCGGCGTGGCATTGGTGGCGATGTCGAAGTCTTTGGGGTGGCCTCCCAGCAGGATGTCGCGGATGCCGCCGCCCACCAGGTAAGCCTCATAGCCGGACTTGTTCAGCCGATGCAGCACCTTCTTGGCCGAGTCACTGATCAGCGAACGGGAGACGGTGTGCTGGTCCCGGGGGATGACCCGTCGCTCGTAGACCGGTTTTTTGGGGCGCCCGTTACCGGGCAACCAGGAGCGGATTGTTTTGAGCATGCAACAACGGTAGTGAGTGGGTGAAAGCGCAGAGTTTAACGATTTCCGGGAGGCTTGCCCATGGTCGCAGGGGATGACGGTCCGGGGGTGCGGGAAGAAATGATTTTGAGACTCGTTATTATCTCGTATAATGCCGTCTGTTTTGCATCCCCGGGGGACCCGATGTTTGAAGTGGAAGCCGCCAGTTTTTCGGTCGGTGAGCAGCGCCTTCTGGAACCGGTTGATCTCGCCTTTGCCGAGGGGCGGGTCTATGGGCTGATCGGCCACAATGGTTCCGGCAAGTCCACGCTGCTGAAGCTGCTGGCCCAGCAACAGCCGGTCAGCTCCGGCGATGTGCGCCTCAATGGTCGATCGCTCTCGCAATGGGGCAATCGTGCGTTCGCGCGGGAGGTGGCCTACCTGCCCCAGCAGCTGCCGGCGGCGGAGAACCTCACCGGCCGGGAGCTGGTGGCGTTCGGTCGCTATCCCTGGCACGGCTTGCTGGGGCGGCTCACGCAGAAAGATACCGAGCAGATTGATCGGGCCATGGCGCTGACCCACACCGAGGCGTTTGCCGATCGCACGGTGGATACGCTGTCCGGAGGGGAGCGTCAGCGCGTCTGGCTGGCCATGCTGGTTGCCCAGGGCAGTCGGTTCCTGCTGCTCGACGAGCCGCTGGCGGCGCTGGACATTGCGCACCAGATCGAGGTGCTGCAGCTGATTGACCGTCTGGCCCACGAGCTGGGGCTGGGGGTCGTCATTGTCCTTCATGACATCAACATGGCGGCGCGTTACTGCGATGAACTGGTCGCGCTGCACTCCGGTCGTCTGCTGGCCCGGGGGGCGCCGCAGGATCTGATGGAATCGGACACGCTGAACGCCATTTACGGCATCCCCATGCATGTGGTCGATCATCCGGGCGGCCATCCCGTTGCTTTGGTCGAATAACGTGATGCGCACGCGAGTCTGGTCGTCCGTTGTCATCCTCTGGCTGCTGCTGCTGGTTCTCTCCACCATCGTTCCGGCGGCGGAGGATGAGTCCCAGGAGCCGGTGCCCGCATCGCGGCTTGTGGTCCTCAACTGGGGGTTCCTGGAAACGCTGATTGCCATGGGGCACCCGCCGGCGGCGGCAGCGAATCTCTCCGGGTACCGGACCTGGGTGTCGGAGCCGGCCGTGCCCGAGAGCGTGGTGGATGTGGGGCTGCGCAACCAGCCCAGCCTTGAACTGCTGGCCGATGTGGCGCCTGACCGGATTCTGCTGGCTCCGCACATTGCCAGCGTGAAGCCCCAGCTGGATCGCATTGCACCGACCACTGTGATGCGGCTGTTCTCGCCGGACGGTGACCTTTGGCCCAAGCTCGTATCGCTGACACGGGATATGGCCGCCTGGACCGGTGCACCGTCCGCCGGCGACCGTCTGGTCCGTCGGGTGGAAGCGCGGCTGGCTGAACTGAAACAGCGGCTGCCCGACGACGTGCCGCCGCTGTTGGTGGTGCAGTTCATGGACGACCGTCACGTGCGTGTCTTTGGCGACCACGGCCTGTTCGCAGCGACGCTGGAACGGATGGGCCTGCGCAGTGGCTGGCGTGGCAAGACCAACTATTGGGGCTTCTCGATGGTCGGTGTTGAGGCGCTGGCGCGGGCCGCGAACCTGTCTGATGAGACCCCACGGCTGGTCGTGGTCCGGCCCATGCCCCCCGGCGTCCGTGCGTCCCTGAAAACGAGCGGCCTCTGGCAGTCCCTGCCCTCGGTGACCGAGTACGATCCCATCTTTCTGTCGCCGGTATGGAGCTTTGGGGCTCTGCCGTCGGCGCAACGTTTTGCCGGGTTGATCGCTGCGGCCCTGACGGCCCCGGACCAGAAGGAGCAGAGCGATGAGTGAGTCGGTGGTCTCATCGACAGGGCGCGTCGCTCGGCGCGGTCGCCGGCGTTGGCTGACGTCGGGGCGCCTCTGTGGCGTGCTGGGCCTGCTCGTACTGGCGTTGGTCGTGACGGGGCAATCGCCCGAGCTTTCCGGTTGGGAAAACGTCCGGTCGCTCTGGCAGGCCGGCGAGGCGCCAGCCAGCCAGCTCATGCATTATGCCTGGTGGCCGCGATTCTTCGTGGCCGTGCTGGCCGGTGCCGGTCTCGCGGTTGCTGGCGTGTTGATGCAGCAGGTGCTGCGCAACCCCCTGGCGGCGCCCACCACGCTGGGCGTGGCGACGGGCGCGAACGTGGCCATGGCGCTGGCGCTGGTCTTTACGCCGGCTTTGATGGCCTGGGGTCGGGAATGGGTGGCGATGGCCGGGGGCGCGGTCGCCATGGGCGTTGTGTTCCTGCTGGCCTGGCGTCGTCAGCTCGCGCCGACCGTCGTGGTGCTGGCGGGGTTGGTGGTGAACCTGTATCTGTCCGCCGTCGCGACCGTGCTGTTGATTCTGAACCCGGAAACGCTGACAGGCCTGCTGGTTTGGGGGGCGGGGTCGCTGACCCAGAACAGTTGGGATGGAGTGGCCTTCCTGTGGCCACGGTTGCTGGTTGGCGGGGCGGTTGCCGTTGCGCTGCTGCGCCCGCTTGCCATTCTGGAGCTGGATGACGCCAATGCGCGCAGCCTCGGTGTTTCCCTCCGCAACCTGCGTCTGGGGAGTCTGGGTGTTGCGGTGTTTCTGACCGCGGTGGTGGTCAGTGCCGTCGGCGTCGTTGGGTTTATCGGGCTGGCGGCGCCGGCCATCGTGCGGATTCTCGGCGCCCGACAGGTGGGGCACCGGCTCGGCTGGGGGGCACTGCTGGGGGCCTTGCTGCTGTTGCTGACGGACCTGTTGGTCCAGCGCGTTCCCGGGATATTTGCGACTCTTCTGCCGACCGGCGCCACTACGGCGGCGTTGGGCGCGCCGTTGCTGCTGTGGCTGATCCCTCGTCTGAAGCTCGGCAGTGACAAGCCTCACGAACACGCCATGCCGGGTGGCCGCCACACCAGGCCAGGCCAGCTTCTGACCATGCTGGCACTACTCTGTGGTGTGAGTCTGCTGCTGGCGCTGATGGTGGGGCAGGGGATGAGCGGCTGGCACGTCCTGCCGTCCGCGGAGGTGCTTGAATGGCGCCTGCCGCGGACTCTGGCCGCGGCCGGGGCCGGCATCATGCTGGCCATTGCCGGCACGATCCTGCAGCGCATCACGGGTAATCCCATGGCCAGCCCGGAGGTGCTGGGTATCAGCGCCGGGACCGCCATGGGCTTTATCGGCGCGATTTACCTGCTGCCCGGCACTACCTCCACGCTGACCATGATCGGTATCGGAACCGTGAGCGCTCTGGCGACGGTGGGTCTGGTGGTGCTGCTCAACCGGCGCAGTGGCTTCGTGCCGGAACGGGTTCTGCTGACGGGTGTCGCGATCACGGCGCTGTTTGAGGCGGTCAAGACATTTGTGCTCTCTGGTGGAGATCCCCGTGGTCGGGAAGTGATCGCCTGGATGTCCGGTTCCACCTATTTCGTGGAGTTGTGGACCGCCGTGGCGGCGATCATTCTGGCGGTCATCCTGTTGATCGTGACACGGCCGTTTGCGCGCTGGCTGGACATGCTCCCGCTCGGCGCTCCGACGGCTGGCAGCCTCGGCGTTGCCGTCTCCCGGGGGCGTCTGGTGCTGCTCGGGCTGGCGGCGCTGATGACCGCCGCGGCCACGCTCATCATCGGCCCACTGAGTTTCGTGGGGCTGTTGGCGCCACACCTGGCGCGCATGATCGGCCTGCATCATGCCCGGATTCATATGCTGGGCGCGGCCCTCTGTGGCGCGGCGCTGATGATGCTGGCGGACTGGGCCGGGCGACAGGTGCTGTTCCCGGAGGAGATTCCGGCGGGCATCATGGCCTCGCTGGTCGGCGGTGCCTACTTCATGTGGGGGCTGCGGCGGTTGTGAGGCCAAGACTCGGCAACGCTGCAGCCGCCGGACTGCATCCAAAGCAGGAAGCCCGGCCGATGGTCAGGCTTTGACACTTCGTAGAGTGACTACCAGAGGTAGCCGATCTGCTCAGCAGCGGGGTTCGTCTTTAGGAAAAACCGGAGGCCAGAAAATCAAAAAGCGGGAACGTGAACCACGAACCCGCCGAGAAGAGTAGACGATCTGCATTGTTTTTGTTGTTGCGGTTCCGAACCGGAACCAAACTCCAGATGGAGTGAATGATGCGAGCGGAACGCTTTGAATACAGAGAGTGGTAAGGACGGTTCACGGGATTAATCCGGGACGAGGCGTCTGGTTCACGCTTCTTTTTTGTCTTCCGGACAGAACCCGCAACAGTCAGGCACCACTAAAAAGCTCAGCACCCAAAACACTCAGTTCGCCTGCGCTCTGTTTTTGTTTTTGTTACCGAGCGCTCTGCAGCTTTTTGTTGTTGTTGTGGCGCTGCGTTCATTCGGTTCTTGTTTTTGTTTGCCCCTGATGGGTGCACTGCGCGTGCCAGTTTTTGTTAACTCTTAATTAACAGCAAGTTACGAGATTTGGTGTTTTGAGGTGGGCGTTTGGCTTAGACAAAAGTGTTACCTGTGTCTCACTCTTATGACGAAAGTGTTCCGATGGGTAACACGCAGGTAACGATCACGGTTCAGGAGTTGGCTTTTTTGCGTGGGATGCCCAGACGCTGGCGGCGCTCCCAGAGAGATTTGCGGCTGATGCCGAGTTTCTGGGCGAGCTCGGTTTCGCTCATCCGGTCCTGATTCTCCAGCACAAAATGCTGGAAGTAGTCTTCCAGGGAGAGATCGTTGCCGTTCTGTTGAGGGTCTGGGCGGGGCGCTGGATTGCTGGTGTCCACCAGGCCCTCTGGAATGTGAACGTCATCGCTGGACTCCGGGTCCAGGTCCAGCAGTTCCGGGGTGACAATGTTGTCGTCACAGAGAATGGAGGCCCGCTCGATGGCATTCTCCAGTTCACGCACGTTGCCGGGCCAGCGATGACGCTCCAGAGTCCGCATCGCCTCGGGAGTGAGGCTCAGATCCGGGATGCCGATCTGCTCACCCTGGCGCCGGAGAAAGCGCTTGGCCAGCCCCATGATGTCACCGTTCCGTTCCCTCAGTGGTGGGATCCGGATCTGCATGACGTTGAGGCGATAGTAGAGGTCTTCCCGGAACTCGCCGGTACGGGTCATTGCTTTGAGGTTGCGGTGTGTCGCCGCAATCATTCGCACACTGACCTTTTTGCTCTGGGTTGAGCCGACGCGCCGGATTTCCCCTTCCTGCAGCACGCGCAAAAGCCGGGCCTGGGCTTCGGCGGGCAGTTCGCCAATCTCGTCCAGAAACAGGCTGCCGCCGTCGGCCGCCTCAATCAGGCCTGTCCGGGCGGATACCGCCCCGGTGAACGCGCCTTTTTCATGGCCGAACAACTCGGATTCGATCAGGCTTTCGGGAATCGCCGCGCAGTTGACGGAAATCAGTGGGTAGCGGGCGCGGGGACTGAGCTGATGCAGGGCCCGGGCCGCCAGCTCCTTGCCGGTCCCGGACTCACCCTGAATCAGTACGGTGGTCTCGGTCGGCGCGACTTTCCGGATCAGCCGGAATACGCGCTGCATGGACTGGCACTGGCCGAACATCAGATTGGCCGGGTCGGACGCATTATCAGGGCTGGGTGCCTGCTCTTGCGTCGGTTCGTCCTCCGGCGCCGCTGCTTCCCGTTGACTGGCCCGCTCCAGAATGTCCTCGACCGAGGCCAGCATCTCATCGTGATCGAAGGGCTTGGCAATGTACTCCACCGCGCCCATTTTCATGGAATCCACCGCCGAACGGAGACTGGCGTAGCTGGTCATGATCAGCACCGGCGTGTCCGGTGCCAACCGGATCAGGTCTGTCCCTGGCTGTCCGGGCAGACGCAGGTCCGTGATGATCAGGTCCAGGCGTTTCAGGTCGTTCTGATTGCGGGCCTCATCGACCGAGCCGGCGTCCGCCACCTCATAGCCGGCATGTGTCAGCAGCTTGCGCAGCGCCGAGCGGATGATTTCCTCGTCTTCGACAATCAGGATACGACGCATAACTCGAACTTCTGTCCTCACGCGGTGTTGTCGGTCGGCTCGGACTCCGGCTCGTAGGCGGGCAGGCGGAGCCGGACGCGGGTGCCCCGTCCGTCAGCGACGGGGCTGTCGACCTGAATATGACCGTAATGCTCTTCCACGATGCTGTAAACCAGCGACAGACCGAGGCCGGTACCCCTGTTGGGGCCCTTGGTGGTGTAGAACGGCTCGAAGATGTGATCGAGCTGGTCGTCCGGAATACCGCTTCCCTCGTCAAGGATTTCGATGATAGCGGAGTAGGCTTCGCGCTTGCCACTGATGCGAATACACCCTTCATCCGGCGACGCGTCCCGGGCATTGGCGAGCAGGTTGACGAACACCTGCTCCAGGCGCTGTTCGTCGCCCAGCACCAGCAGGTCATCAGGGCAATCGGTCTCGTAGCTCAGGTGCCGACCCTTTCCGGACAATGACAGCAGGTTGACGGATTCGTCCACGCACCGGCGCAGTGAAACCGCCTCATAGCGGTTGGCAGGAGCGTGATTGCCGCTGCGTGCAAAGTTCATCAGGGATTGCAGAATGCGCGAGATTCGACGTGTTTGCTGCTGAATCTGGTCCGCGGTGTCGAGAATGTCCGGGTCGTCGGTCTCCAGCTTCAGGTTCTGTGACAGCGAGGAGATGCCGGTCACCGGGTTGCCGATTTCATGAGCCACACCGGCCGCCAGCCGGCCGACGGAGGCCAGTCGTTCGCTGTGGATCAGCTCGTCTTCGAGAAGCCGGGTTTCGGTCTGGTCCTCGACCAGTACGATATTGCCGCCCTCAGGGTGTTCCGGGCCACTCAGAGTGGATTTGTGCAGGTTGAACCAGTGGGGGCGGCCCCTCAGGTCCAGCCGGTGCTTGTACCGGTGCACCTCGTCCCCGAGTACAAAGTCCTCGAGCAGTTGCCGCCACTGGTCGGGCAGGGTGCTCAGGCGTGCCCCGACCACGTCATCCGCTTCGATGCCGGTGACCGCCTGCATCGCGTGGTTCCACATCAGGATCTCGCCATCGTCGCCGACGGAGCAGGCCGCGATCGGCAGGTTCTGGAGTGTCTGGCGGTAGTGGCGGCGGAGGTTGTCCAGCTCTCCGGCCAGCCCGGTCAGCTGGCTTTGATAGTCCCCCAGTGCTTTTTCGATATAGTGGATGTCCTGCGCGGGGTCCCGGCCTGCCTGCGGTTTGAAGCCGAGGTAATGCTTGACGATGTCCTGGGCGACCGATGGCCCCATCATGCCCGACAGGTTGACCTCGATCTGGTCCCGCAGGCGTCGCAGCTGATAGGGCCGGTATTCCACGGGCGGCAGTTTCAGGGCATTCAGCGCCCGATCCACCTCGCGCCGGGCGACGTTGGCGCCCAGTGGGATGGCCAGCTGGTGTCGGAACTCGTCCGAGGACCCGGCCAGCAACTCCCGACGCTGGGGGCGGGACAGGGCGCCCATGGAGCAGGCCTGTGCGGCACTGTCCTCGTCGGGCGTGGTGGTGCTGACCATGGAGGTCAGGGCAAAGACCGAAACGTTCACCGTCAGGGCGACGAATGCGTAGATGTGGGCGGTTTCCAGTGTTGCAGCGGGCATTCCCAGATGGGTGAGCAGGTCCGGGACCGTCGAGAACGGAACGACCAGGGTGACGATCCACAGCACCATACCGGCCGCCATGCCCGAAATCAGTCCCTGGCGGTTGCCCTCCGGCCAGTAGATGACGCCGAGCGCCCCCGGCAACAATTGCAGCACGCCGGAGAGTGCGATGATGCCCAGCGCCCCGAGCGACAGCTCCTTGCCGATCCACTCGTGGAACAGCAATGCGGCAAGGATCGTGACGGCGATCAGTGAACGCCGGACCCATCGCAGCCAGCTGTAGATATCGGAGCGCTCCCGCGGGGGGTAGAGTGGCAGGACCGTGTGATGCAGCAACATGCCAGAGAGGGACAGTGTGCTGACGATGATCAGTGCCGATGCCGCTGACAGCCCAGCGATGTACATCAGCAGAGTCAGTGATGGGCTGCCCAGTGCCATGGGAATGCCCAGCACATGGAGACTGGCCGGCGACGTGACCCCCAGTGCCTGTGCACCCCAGTAGATGACGGGCACGGGGAGAGCCAGCAGCAGTAGCTGAAGCGGCATGCCCCAGGTGGCCTTGGCCATCGCTCGGGGGGTGGGCTGCTCACTGAAGATCATGTGATACATGTGCGGCAACACCAGCGCGCCAGCAAACGCCATCAGCATCAGGGCGCGCCAGCTGCCGTCATGCAGTGGCTGACGGAAGGGCATTTTGCCCCGGTCATTGGTGGCCAGCCAGGTGCTGAGATCGTCCAGACCGCCGAATACGGTCAGCAGGATAACGGCGCCCAGCAGTGTCAGGGCCCCGACCTTGACCAGCGAATCGAACGCGATGGCGGCCACCAGCCCCTGATGGGTGCCGCCACTGTCTGAATCCCGGGCCCCGAACAGAGCGGTGAACAGGATCAGCGCCAGGCTGAACAGCGTGGCGGCGACGCTGGGTGACAGGTCGGGAGCCAGCAGGGCCGCCGCATCGGCCACCGCTTTGATCTGCATGCTGAGCAGGGACAGGATCGCGGCCCCGGAGATGACAGTGACCAGCGTGCCGGCGACCTGGCTCCGGTAGCGGAACGCGAACACATCCGCCAGTGACGTGAGCTGGTACGCCCGGCTGATGCGCAGCACCGGTGACAGAAGGACGGGTGCCAGCAGAAAGGCGCCGCTGATGCCAATGTAGTAGGCCAGGTACCCGAAACCGAACTGGTCCGCCATGCCCAGGGCGCCATAGACGGCCCAGATGCCGGCAAAGACACCCAGGCTCAGCACATAGACGAGCGGATGGCGGACCCATCGTGAGGGGACGCGGGGACGTTCTGACACCCAGGCAACAGCGAACAGCAGGAGCAGATAGCCCAGGCTGACGGTAACCAGAACCGGTGGACTAAAACTCATTGGGGTCCCGTCGCCACTCCAGCCAGAAACCGAGCATAATCAGCGCGGCCCACGCCAGGAAAGGGGAGTACCAGATGCTGCCGGGACGGATCCACCAGTCGAGGATGTTCGGCGAGAAGATGTAGATGGCCAGAACCAGCAGAAAGACCAGCCGGTAAATGTACATGCGATCGTCCTTTTCGGGATGACGCTATCGAGCAATACAAGGCGTTCAGCCGGATCGGTTCCCTTATACCATGGGGTCACCGGCGCTGTCAGGCGCGGGAGCCGGCTGTGCCGGCAGTTGATCCGGGCGCCAGTGGCGAATGCCCCAGTCGATGAGCGACGCCGGTGAGGCCGATGCGAGTGTCGCCGGCGGTGACTGGCCGAGCGCCTGCAGGGCGCGGAAGAGGTTGGTGCCGGGCTGATCGTCATCCAGTGGCGGGGCGTGGGTCTGCTTGCTCAGCTTCTGGCCGCTGGTGTTGAGGATGACGGGCAGGTGCAGCCAGGAGGGTGTCGTGCCGCCGAGCAGGTCATAAAGGCGGATCTGCGCCGGGGTGGTGTCCAGCAGATCGTCTCCCCGGACCACGTCGGTAATGCCCTGGTCCATGTCATCAACGACCACCGCCAATTGATAGGCGTAAAACCCTTCCTTGCGGCGAATGACCGGGTCGTCGATTTCAGCGCGTGTGATGGCGGCCTGCTCGCCCAGTGCCCGATCCGTCCAGCCGATGGTGGCATCGTCCAGCGTCAGTCGGATCGCGTGGGCCTGATCGGCTGGCTGAGGCTGTTCCCGGCAGTGGCGGGGGTGGCGACCGTCATGCTCGCGCAGCTCCCGCCGCGAGCAGGGGCACCGGTAGGCCTGATGGTGGGCGAGAAGCTGCTCAATCGCGCGGTCATAGGCGTGGTGGCGATTGGACTGATAGCGAACCGGTTCGTCACTTTGGAGGTGATGGACCTCCAGGCTTTGCAGGATCTGCCGGGCGGCACCGGGCGGTTCCCGTAGCGGGTCCAGGTCCTCGATGCGCACCATCCACTGGCCGTTATGGGCACGGGCATCCAGATAACTGGCCAGGGCAGCGACCAGCGAACCGAAGTGCAGTGGGCCGGTGGGTGAGGGGGCGAATCGGCCCCGGTAGGCTGATGTCATAATCACGGCCGGCCGGAGCGGGTTCCGCCCGCTCCGGTCAGTGATGTCGGTGTCACCGGTTCAGATGCCGGTCTGCCGCTCACGAATTTCGGACAGGGTCTTGCAGTCGATGCACAGAGTCGCCGTGGGCCGGGCCTCCAGACGACGAATGCCGATCTCAATGCCGCACTGATCGCAGAAGCCGTAATCGTCTTTATCGATCCGGTCGATGGTCTGGTCGATCTTACGAATCAGTTTGCGTTCACGGTCCCGGGTCCGGAGCTCCAGGCTGAATTCTTCTTCCTGGGTGGCCCGATCGCTGGGATCGGCGTAATTGGCCGCCTCCTCCTGCATGTGGTGCATGGTGCGGTCCACTTCTTCCATGAGCTGTTGTTTCCATTCCATCAGCAACTGCCGGAAATGCTCCAGCATCTCGTCACTCATGTACTCTTCACCCTTGCCCTGCTCGTAGGGGGTGAAGTTGCCCAGGCTTTCCTGAATCTTGTCGTCTGTGTTCGGCATAGAAAACAGCCTCTTTGTTGTGCTCCGGTAAAAACTCCGGCACGGGATGCCGCCGGAGGCCCGTTCCCTGGGAGGGTCTGACGACCGGTCACCGCAGCCGTCAAGCGTAGCAGATGCTGCCCCTTTGGTCCGACCCGGCAGACCGGCGAATCTGCGGAAAATAGCAGATTACCGAGGGGTGTACCAGCCCCGTGACACGGCGCAGACACGGGTCGAATCAGTCCACTCTCTGGCCCATAATACGCGCCTTGATGAGGAACGGAGCAAGAGGCCTGCAATGGATTTTTCGCCGCCCTTGATTGAGGGGGTCCTGGTGCGCCGCTACAAACGCTTTCTGGCCGATATCAGGCTGACCGACGGGGCCGAGGTGGTGGCGCATTGCCCCAACACGGGTTCCATGCTGGGCTGCTGTGTTCCGGGGAGCCGGGTCTGGCTCAGTGAGTCGAGCGATCCAAAACGCAAGCTGCGGTATACCTGGGAACTGGTGGAGACGTCGCCGGGTGAGATCGCGTGTATCAATACGGCACGACCGAACCGGCAGGTTCGGGAGCTGCTTGAGTCGGGCGGGGTGCCGGAGCTTGCGGGGTATCCGACGATCCGTTCCGAGGTGCGTTACGGGCAGGAGAAAAGCCGTATTGATCTGCACCTGTCGGGGCATGCCCGTCGGGCGGACGCCTGGGTGGAAGTGAAAAACGTGACGTTGGCCGAATCAGGGCAGGGGTACTTTCCCGATGCCGTCACCACTCGCGGTCAGAAGCACCTCCGGGAACTGATGGAGCAGGTCCGGCTTGGCGACCGCGCGGTCCTGCTCTTCTGTGTCAATCACACCGGCATCCGCTCGGTGGTGCCGGCCGATCACATTGACCCGGCCTACGGGCGCCTGCTTCGGGAGGCGCTGGCGGCTGGCGTCGAGGTGATGGCCTGGCAAGCGGACATCACCGGCCAGGCCATCACTCTGACGCATCCGGTCGATGTCTACTTCCCCATGTTGTAGCGCATCCGGGTGCCGTGGTTCAGGGACATCACGATTTCATCAGCGTGCAGCTCGCGCGGAAACAGGCAGCCTGAGATCTTCGCGCCGGCGATGCTGGCGCCCTCGAGCATGGTCTCGCTCAGGTCGATCCCTCGAAGATCCGCGCCCCGGAAATACGCGTGGCTCATGTTCAGGCCCTGGGCATGCATGCCTCGCAGGTCCAGTCCCCGGAAGTCGCCATGGGCGAAGTCCGGCAGCGTCTCAAGTCGCTCCCTGGCCTCGTTGAACGCGTCAATGTTTTCGTTCCGCAGAGTCTGGTAAAGCGGGTGATCAATGGTGTGAATGTCTTCTTCCACGGTGATGCCTCCCCGTTTGTTGAGTGCTTAGGCCGGTGACGCCGACTCGCCTGGGTGATCCGTGCGCGGGTCGACCCGGAAATGCCCGCGAATGCGTTCGGCCAGCAGCTCCGCCGCGCCTTCCGCATCGGTGCGGACATGAATGGTGTGGGTGCGCTCCTCTTCCGTCAGCGATTCGGCCCACTGCCGTTGGGCGTCGAGCAGCGACTCAGTGGCTTCCGATGCGTCGCCCTGACGTTCGCGGACCCACTGGCGTCGGGTTTCTTCCGGCGCCTCGCAGTCAATCAGGCAGAACGGAAGCCCCAGATTGGCGGCGACCGACTCCAGTTGCTCCCGCTCCTGCTGCTTGAGCGCGGCGGAATCGACGATGACCGGCATGCCAGCCTGGAGCAGGGCGCCGGCAAGCTGACTCAGCCGGTCGTAGGTCTCGCGCGTTGCCTCGGCGGTGTACAGATTGCCCTCCTGTTCGCTGTGGCTCTGTTCCAGTGGGTCGAGCCCGAACAGGCGTTTGCGCTCCACGTCGGAGCGAAGCCGAACCAGCCCGAGGCTGCGGGACAGGGCTGCACTGATGACGGATTTGCCGCTGCCGGAAAGTCCGGTTGTGGCCAGCAGGTAGGCGTTCGGGATTCGGGTGTAGGTGTCGGCCAGGGCCGCATAGCGGCGGTAACTGTCCAGCAGTTCGGCCCTTGCCTCGTCGTCCAGGTCCGGATTCTCACGGGTGAACAGCGCGATCTTGGCCCGGACCATGGCGCGATACGCCTTGTAAAGCGGCAGCAGCGCCAGTCCCTCATAGTCGCCTGTGTATTCCAGCCAGGTGTTCAGTGCCTCCGTGGCGAGGCCGTACTCGTCGCGGGACTCAAGATCCATGAGTAGAAACGCCAGATCGTTGAGGACGTCGATCCAGCGGAAGGAGTCGTTGAACTCAATGCAGTCGAAAACGGTAGCCTGGCCGTTCTGGAGGGTGATGTTCGACAAATGCAGGTCACCGTGGCATTCGCGGACGAATCCATCATCCCGGCGTTTCTGGATACGGTCCCGGTGCCGCTCGAAGGTAGACTGGGTCCAGGCCTCCAGCTCATCCACCTGCCGGAGCAGATCGGCGTCCTCAAGCATGGGCCGGACCTGATCAAAGTTCTCCTGCATGGCGCTGCCAATGGCGCCCGCGGTGCCCAGTTCGTCATCCGGCGGATCAGTGGGCAGGTTGCGGTGGAACAGGGCGGTCTGGTGAGCCAGATCCCGGATGATCCCGCTCGTCAGCTCACCACGCTCCTGCATGCCGTCCAGCATCCCGGCCTGATCGAACTGGCGCATGCGGATGGCGTACTCGAACGGCTCGCCGTCGCCGTTGAGGACCGGGGCGCTGGCGCTGCCGGTGATGGGCAACACGTCCAGGTAGAGGCTGTCCGCCATGCGGCGGTTGAGACGGACCTCTTCATGGCAGAAGGTTCTGCGGCGCTCGAGCGTCGAGAAGTTGAGGAAGCCGAAGTCCATTGGCTTCTTGATCTTGTAGGCAAACTCGCCCGTCAGAATCACCCAGGAAATATGGGTTTCGAACACCCGGAAACCATCCACCGGGTGATCGTAGAGCGCAGGGTCCTGCAGGGCGCTGATCAGCTCGCTGCTCACAGAGTTCTCCTTGGCCATTTATCAGTGTTTGTTGCTGTATCTTAACGGCGCGAAAGGGATATTTGTATATAATGCGCCGCATGAAAAAGGCCCGTTCCTCCAAGAAGTCTCCGAGTCATCCCTGGCGGCGGCTGATCTGGCAACTCGTTATCGTTGCGCTGATCATCCTGGCCGGTTGGGTGGTCTATCTCGATGCTGTTGTGACTTCCAAGTTTGAAGGACGACGCTGGGAGGTGCCGTCCCGTGTTTTCGCGCGGCCGCTTGAGATCTACGATGGCGCCCCGATCAGCGTGGACAGCCTGCGATACGAGCTGGATCGCCTCGGTTACGAGCCGGTACGCCTCCCGTCGGAACCCGGCAGCTACAGCCGTTCCGGAGGGCGTTTTACGATTTACACCCGTGCCTTTCGCTTCCCGGATGGGGAGCAACCGGCGCGGCAAATCTCGCTGACCATCAACGGCGACCGGGTCCAAGCCTTTCAGGTTCGCAAAGGGCCGACGACCCGCGTGATGCGCCTTGAGCCGGTGCAGGTGGGGGGCATCTACCCCTCTCACGGCGAGGACCGGGTGCTGGTATCGCTGGATGAGGCGCCGGCCCTGTTCCGGGAAGCGCTGCTGAGCACGGAAGACGAGGACTTCTTCGATCACTGGGGCATCGCGCCCTTGTCGATTCTGCGTGCCCTCTGGGCAAACATCCAGGCCGGTCACGTGGTTCAGGGGGGCAGCACCCTGACTCAGCAACTGGTCAAGAACTTCTATCTCACCCGGGACCAGACCCTGGTGCGCAAGGCGAACGAGGCCATCATGGCGCTTCTGCTGGAAGCGCATTATGAAAAGAACGACATTCTCGAAACCTACCTGAATGAGGTCTACCTGGGGCAGGCCGGGTCCCGGGCGATCCATGGTTTCGGTCTGGGGAGTCAGTTCTATTTCGGGGAATCGTTCCGACGCCTGGATCTGCATGAAGTGGCCTTGTTGGTGGCGGTCATCAAAGGCCCCAGCTACTTCGACCCGCGCCGGCACCCGGAGCGGGCCCGTGAGCGCCGTAATCTGGTGATCCGACTGATGGAACAGGCCGGTCATATCAGCCGTGAGCGGGCCGACCAGGCACAGGCCCGTTCGCTGGATGTGGTTGACCGGCCGTCCTTCACAGGCGCCGAATACCCGGCGTATCTCGATCTGGTGCAGCGCCACCTGTCCCGGGACTATCGACAGGAGGACCTGCAGAGTGAAGGGCTGCGGATTTTCACCACGCTGAACCCGGCCATTCAGCGATCGGCTGAGAACGCCGTCGCCGAGCGCCTGGCCCGTCTCAATGACCGATCGGAGAAAACGCTCGAGTCCGCCGTGGTGGTCACCAGTCGAGACAGTGGTGAAGTGGTGGCGCTGGTTGGCGGCCGTGAGTCGCAATACGACGGGTTTAACCGGGCGGTGGATGCCCGTCGTCCCATCGGTTCCCTCATGAAGCCGTTTGTCTTCCTGTCTGCTCTGTCGCGTCCGGAGGACTATACGCTGGTCACGCCGTTGAAGGATAGGCCGTTCGCGCTGGTGTTCGACAACGGTCGGGAGTGGAAGCCGGAGAACTACAGCGGTGAGGCTCATGGAGAGGTGCCGCTGCATCGGGCCCTGTCCCACTCGTACAATCTGGCATCGGTCCGGCTTGGCCTGGGTGTGGGGGTTCCAGCGGTGCGCAACACCCTGGACAAGCTGGGGCTGGCCCGTGATATCCCCACCTACCCTTCCATGCTGCTTGGTGCGGCATCCCTCTCGCCCGTAGAGGTGGCGTCGCTCTATCAGGGGATTGCGACCGGCGGGTTCAATACGCCGCTGCGGACCATCCGCGAAGTGACGACGGCCGGTGGCGAGAGCCTGTCCCGCTACGGCCTTGAGGTGAAACAGGTGGTCGATCCGGCCGCTGTTCATCTGGTGCAGTATGCGATGCAGGAGGTCATGCAGGAGGGCACCGGCAAGAGTGCCTATCGGTATCTGCCCCGCGAACTCGGGCTGGCCGGCAAGACCGGGACCACCAACGACGGTCGGGACAGCTGGTTTGCCGGATTCAGCGGTGACCTGCTCGCGGTTTCATGGGTCGGCCGGGATGACAACGGCCCGACGCCACTGACAGGGGCGACCGGTGCCTTGCCGGTCTGGGCCGATCTGATGTCGCGTATCCCCCAGAACAGCTTCTCACCGGTGGTGCCGGCGGAGGTGAACTACCACTGGGTGGACAGTGACAAGGCAGCGCTGACCGAAGAAGGCTGTGGCGAGGGCCGTTATATGCCGTTCATTGCGGGCAGTGAGCCGACCGATCGTGTGGCCTGCTCCGGCAGCCTGGGCGGTCAAATTCGCAACTGGCTGCGGAGCGTCTTTTGATGGGGACTCGAATTGGCGGACTGATTCTGGGCGGCATTCTTCTTGCCGGGTGTGCCGGCGGCCCCGGACCTGATATCTACGTTCCGGCGCAGCGGCCGGTGGACAGCGACACCTCGTCTGAAGCGCAGGGTGATGAACCCGCCTCACGTCCTTCGGTGGAGGCGCGTTCGGCGCCGAGTCACCAGAGTGAGGCGCCGTCCCTCTCGCCTGCCGCTGTGAGCCTGATACGGGATGCCGACCGATTGATGCGCAATGACCAGGTCGGTGCCGCCATCGGACGGCTGGAACGGGCGCAGCGTATTTCTCCCCGCTCGGCGGAGGTCTACTATCGGTTGGCCCACGCCTATCGCGCGAACGATCAGTTGGGGAGAGCGGAGCAGTTCGCCCTGCGTGGTCTGTCGCTGACTGGTGACAGTGTGCCGCTGCAGCGAACAGGGTGGTCTTTGCTGGCGGATATCCGGCGCTCGGCCGGGGATATGGCGGGGGCCGAGAAGGCTCAGCAGAGGGCCCGGGCCCTGTAAGCGCCTAAATGGCGATGGTGTGTGCCTGAGTCCCAGCTGGGGAATGGCGTTGGCCAGCTTGGCGATGCCCTGTCAGGCGGTCTGCCCCGGTAACCGAATTCCCCTGAGCGAGCAGAGAGAGGCCGCCATGTGCGGCCTCTTTTGTTATGGGTCGATCACTGTGGAAGCTCAGAAAGCACTTTCTCGGCGGCCGTGATCGTGTGCTGAATGTCCTCGTCCGACAGCGCGGCACAGATGAACCCGGCTTCAAAGGCCGAAGGCGCCAGATACACTCCCTCCCGAAGCATGCCTTTGTAGAAGGCGCCAAACCGTTCCTTGTCGCAGGCGGCCACCTGATCAAACCGCGTCACGGAGGATTCCTCCGTGAAAAAGAGCCCGAACATCGCTCCGGCCCGTTGTGTGACCATGGGGATGCCCGCCTTGTCCGATGCGGCTTGAAGACCCTCGGTCAGCCTCTGGGCTTTTTCTTCGAGGCGGGCGTGGAAGCCTGGTTCTGAGAGGGCTTCCAGTGTCGTGAGACCGGCGCGCATGGCCAGTGGATTCCCGGAGAGGGTGCCCGCCTGGTACACCGGGCCCAGTGGCGCAACATATTCCATGATCTCCCGTCGCCCGCCGAAGGCGCCCACCGGGAGTCCGCCGCCGATTACCTTGCCAAGCGCTGTCAGATCGGGCGTGACGCCATAGCGTTCCTGTGCGCCTCCCCGGGCGACCCGGAAGCCGGTCATCACTTCGTCGAAGATCAGCAGACTGCCGTGTTCGTCACAGACCTCGCGGAGCCCTTCGAGGAACCCGGGTACTGGCGGCACACAGTTCATATTGCCCGCCACCGGCTCGACGATGATGCCGGCAATCTGGTCGCCCATCTCACGGAAGACCTCGCGGACGCTGTCGATGTCGTTGTAGGAGACTGTCAGGGTGTGTTCCGCCAGGCTGGCGGGAATGCCCGGGGAATTGGGAATGCCCAGTGTCAATGCGCCGGACCCCGCCTTGACCAGCAGGCTGTCGACGTGACCGTGATAATTTCCCTCGAACTTGACGATTTTGTCGCGGCCGGTGTAACCGCGGGCCAGCCGGACGGTGCTCATGGTGGCCTCGGTGCCGGAGTTGACCATCCGGACCATATCGATGGACGGCACCAGCTCGCAGATCTTTTCTGCCATGGCGGTTTCAATGGCAGTCGGGGCGCCATAGCCGATGCCGACATCAATCTGTGCGTGCAGGGCGTCCACGACGCGCTGGTCGTGGTGGCCAAGAATCATCGGTCCCCAGGAGCCGATGTAGTCGATGTACTGGTTGTCGTCCTCGTCAACCATATAGGCGCCACGTGCGGTCTTGATGAACAATGGCACGTCACCAACACCTTTGAAGGCCCGTACCGGCGAATTGACGCCACCGGGGATGACTTTGCAGGCATTCGCAAAAAGGGTGTCAGACTGTGTCATCAGGAGCTCCTGTCTGGGCTGGCATGAAAAAGTTGGTCGAAGGCGCGAGCCCGCGCCGCCACATCGTCTGTCGCGAACAGGCCGCCGATGACGGCCAGCAGGTCCGCACCATGGGCAATCAGCAGGGCGGCATTCTCAAGCGTGATGCCACCAATCGCGCTTGTGGGCCGGTTCAGAGTTTGGGCCTCGGTCAGGATGTCGGGCGTGGCGGCGGGCGCCTCAGGTTTTGTCACTGATGGAAAGAAGCGACCGAAGGCGAGATAATCGGCGCCCTGATCGGCCGCTTCCCGGGCGAGGTCGAGTCGGTCGTGACAGGTTCTGCCAACCAGGGCCTGATCGCCCAGCCGGTGTCGAGCCTCATCGACGCGCCCGTCCGACTGACCCAGGTGGACGCCGTCGGCGTCAATGCGCTGCGCCAGGTCCAGGTCGTCATTGATCAGCAGCGGCACATGATAGTTCCGGCAGAGAGATAGCAGCGATTCCGCGCGTCGGCGACGGTCCACCTCGCCGGCGGCTTTGTCCCGGTACTGGACTAATACCGTGCCCCCCTGCAGGGCGGCTTCGACCGCCGGGATCAGGCGGTCTTCCGGCAGCAGGGTTGGATCCGTGACGGCATAGAGCCCCCGCGGCACGGTCCTCATGCGTGATCCCCCGGCTGATGGCGGTCCGGTACGGGTTGTCCTCCACCCACGTTCATCGCGTGCTCGATGGTACGTCGGACGTACTGTTGGGCATGGTCGATGGCGGTTTCCAGATCGTGGCCCTCCGCCAGGCCTGAGGCGATGGCGGCTGCCAGCGTGCAGCCCGAGCCGTGATATTCGCCACCGTGACGCGGGAGGCGCCAATGCTGCGATGTGCCATCCTGATAGAACAGCTGGTTGACCACCTCGGGCCCTCTACCGTGCCCCCCCGTTGCCAGAACGGCCCGACAGCCCTGATCGGTCAGTGTTCTGGCCGCTTCTGCGGGATCGTCACGGCCGCCCAGGCTGGCCAGTTCAACACCGTTGGGTGTGATGACCGTCGCCCGTTCGAAGAGCCGGGTGCGTATGGCGTCCAGCAATGCCGCGTCGGCCAGATCGCCTCCGCCGGCGGCCTTGATGACCGGATCGACGACCAGTGGTAACGGCCCGTGTTGCTCCAGGAAGTCCGCCAGGACAGAGACCACTGCCTCGTTTCCCAGCGCCCCGGTCTTGACTGCATGGATCGGAATGTCGCCCGCCAGCGCCTGAAGCTGTTGACGAATCAGGTCCGCGTCGACTGGCGCTGCATTATGGACATTATGGGTGTCCTGCACCGTCAGGCAGCCAAGTAATGGCAGGGGGTGCCCACCCATGGCGGTGACCGCCTGGATATCCGCCTGGAGACCAGCCCCTCCGGAGGGGTCGAGGCCGGAAAGAATCAGCACGTTGGGACGTTTCATCAGTTACTCGTTATCAGAAGGGTTTGACGATCGCCAGTATCACGACCGCCGTCAGAATCAGTACCGGGAATTCATTGAACCAGCGGTAAAAGATGTGCCCGCGACGATTGGCATCGTCACGGAAAACGCGGACCAGATAACCGCAGTAGAAATGGTACGCCAGCAGAATGGCCACGAGAACCAGTTTCACATGCAGCCAGCCCTGGCTGAAATAGGCCGAGGGGTGATAGCTGATGAGCCAGATTCCGAGCAGGACCGTCGCCACCATCGAAGGCGTCGTGATCCCCCGGTAGAGCTTTCGTTCCATGATTTTGAACCGTTCGACGCTGGCAGTGTCCGTGGCGCCGCTGTGATAGACAAACAGCCGGGGTAGGTAGAACAGGCCGGCAAACCAACAGACCATGGCAATCACATGAAACGCCTTGACCCACAGCATGGTGTTATCTCCGCTTGTACTGGTAGTGGTGTTCGATGTCGGCCCGCTGGATCAGCCCTAGAATGCGTTGGATGCCCGGCGCGCCGTGGCGGGTCACGTAAAGGGCTTCGGCTTTGGTTTCGTCGAACCGATTCAGGGCCTCTTCCAGCGTGGCCTGGAATTCTACGGGCGCCAGGTCCCGCCGGTTCGCCGGAATCTTCATGAGGTCGATGACAGCGGGCTCCGGCTCGTCTAACGCGTCCTCGGCTGCCGTCAGTTCCTCGGCATGGTCTTCCAGGTGCCTGGCCAGATCCACTGCCGGCATGGCCGCTGTGGGGCCCTTCTGACCATCAATGACCAGCCACCGGGGCTCTGTCTTGAGCAGCTTTCGGGCGGCCTTGAGGGTGATGTTCCGTCGTGTGCGACGTACGCTGCGCTCCATGATGCCCGCGACCGACACCCGTCGGAGTGCCTGGATGACCGGGTTGGTCTGGTAGCTCATGCCCTGGCTGCGCAGCACGCTGAGAAAGATGGATCGCTGTCCGAAGACCTGGTTGGCGATCAGGCTCGAGGTGGTGATAATCAGCATGCCGGGCAGGATGATGTTCGGGTTCCGTGTCAGTTCCAGTAATGCCATCAGAGCGGCAAGCGGGGCTTGCAGGACGGAGCCCATCATGGCGCCCATGCCAAGCATGGCGTAGAAGCCAATGCCGGAGACAGCGTTCGGTGCGATCTGCGCGCCGATCAGCCCGAACGCGCCGCCCAGAGTGGCACCGATGAAAATCGTGGGGCCGATCAGGCCGCTGGGCATTCCCAGCCCGATCGTGACCGCGGTGGCCACCAGTTTTGCCAGGGCGACCCCGATCAGTACGCCCACCGTGAGCTGGCCATGAATGGCCTTGCTGACCGTGTCGTAGCCGATGCCCATGACTTCCGGCACCAACGCCGCAAACGGCACCATGATGAGCCCCGCGACGGCCATCCGGAGCGTGATCGGGTGGTGGTTGAAACGGGTGGCCGCCACCAGGAGCCGAACAAAACCGGCCGATGCGACACCGATCGCCACGGCGATGGCCAGTATCCAGGGGATTTCCAGCAGTGATTGCATGGTGGGCGCAGGCACATCGAAGGCCGGCGTTGTGCCGTAGACGGCCTGGGTGACGACCGCAGCGCTGACGGAGGCCATAATGATGGGCGTGAACCCGGCAATGGTGTACTCCATCATAACCACTTCCATAGCGAAGATAACGCCCGCGATGGGCGTGTTGAACGAGGCGGAAATGGCAGCGGCAGCTCCGCAGGCCACCAGAGTCCGAATGCTGTTATTGGGGAGTCGCATCCACTGGCCGATCAGGCTGGACGCCGCGGCACCGAGGTGAACCGCCGGCCCCTCCCGTCCCGAGGACTGACCGGTAACGACCGTGCCGACCCCGGTAATGAACTGCACCATCGCGCTCTTTAGTGAGATGTAACCCTGGTGGTAGTTCAGGCGCTCAAGGATATAGGTGACGCCGACTTTCCGGTCCGAGATGTGCAGCCGGTGCAATAGCAGGCCGAGCAGCAGGGCGCCTCCAAGTGGCAGAAGGCTGCGGGTCAGCAGGGGGAGGCTCTCGAATGCCTCTCCGGTCTGGCCCGGAAGCCAGGTGGCCAGCGGCCACTCGATCGCAAACCGGAACGCCAGGATGACCGCGCCGGTGATAATGCCGGAGACGAGGCCAAGGATGGTGAGCTGGGGAAGCCCGTCAACACCGGCCAGTTTCCGCCGGAACAGGGGAAACAGTTCGAGGTTGATCCGGTCCTTCCAGCTGCTCATTCAGAGTCTGATGTCCTTTGCTCTCGTTTCTCGATGGGGGAGCCGTTATTGTACCCGTCGCCTCTGGCGGCGCAAAAACGGAGCCGTGATCATGTTAAACTCGGTTGCAACAAATGTGCATTAAAGAGCGAGGAGGCAGCGTTGATCAAGGTCGGTATCGTGGGGGGCACCGGGTACACCGGGGTGGAGTTGCTGCGGATTATGGCGGTCCACCCGGACGCTGAGATCGTGACCATTACGTCACGATCCGAGGCCGGTATGCCGGTGACGGACATGTATCCCAACCTGCGCGGCTACTGCGATGGGCTGGCGTTCACCGACCCGGACGATCAACAGCTGGCCGATTGCGACGTGGTGTTCTTTGCCACGCCGCACGGTGTGGCCATGCGCTCCGTACAGACCTTGTTGGACGCTGGCACCCGTATCGTCGACCTCTCCGCTGATTTCCGGCTTCGCGACCTGTCGGTCTGGCAGCAGTGGTATGGCATGAAGCACGAAGCGTCTGAGCTGGCCGGGGAGGCGATCTATGGATTGCCGGAAACTGCCCGCTCCCGGATTCGGGAAGCCCGCCTGGTTGCCAACCCCGGCTGCTACCCGACGGCGGTACAGCTCGGCTTCCTGCCACTGCTTGAGGAGCGGCTGGTGGATCCATCGCGACTCATTGCCGATGCCAAATCCGGTGCCAGTGGTGGCGGGCGTCAGGGCAAGGTCGCCATGCTGCACGGCGAAGTTGGCGAGAGCTTCAAGACCTATGGTGCGTCCGGCCATCGCCATCTGCCGGAAATCCGCGAGGGGCTCGAGCGGGCCAGTGGCGGGCCGGTGGGCGTCACGTTTGTCCCGCACCTGATTCCGATGGTGCGCGGGATAGAAGCCACATTGTATGCTGATCTGAAGGATCCGTCTCAGTTTGACCGCCTCCAGGCGCTCTACGAAGAACGTTTCAGCGACGAGCCGTTTGTTGATGTCATGCCGTTTGGGACTCATCCGGAGACCCGCAGCGTGCGGGGTGGCAACATGTGCCGGATCGCCCTTCATCGCCAGGAGAACAGCTCGGTGGTGATTGTGTCGGCGGTCATTGACAATCTCGTTAAGGGCGCGGCGGGTCAGGCCGTTCAGAACATGAACCTGATGTGCGGTCTGTCGGAAACGGCGGGGCTGGACATCCCTGCCCTGCTGCCGTAAGGGGTTTGCGGCTTGGCGAGTGAACCGTCTTCCGGAGATTATGTCGTCGTCCGTCATCAGCCGGGGCGTCGGGTCTGGCAGTTCGTGATCCTGTTGGTCCTGTCAGTCGCCAGTATGTTGATCGGTTACATGGTGGGCATGGCGGAAGGCGGTTTTCGATTCAGTGACATGGCCAAGACCCGCTCGATGCTGTCGGAGGACCTGGCCGAGGTCCGTGAGAAATACGCCGAGGCCCGGCGCGAGATGGTGACGCTGAGGCGGGGGCGACGCATCGACGAACAGGCGCTGGCCGATGCCCGGCACTCAATCGCCGCTCTGGAAGGGCGGATTGATGAGCTCCAGGCGGATCTGACGTTCTACAAAAACATCATGGCACCATCGGAAGCGAATGATGGACTGCGCATACAGCGCCTTGAGTTGAAGGCAAAGCCAATGGCGCGGCGATATGCCTATAGCCTCAGCCTGACGCAAGTGGATGACAACCGTCGTTATATTGAGGGCGTTGTGGCCGTCAATGTGATCGGGCGTCAGGATGGTGAGCGACGGGTAATCGCGTTACGGGAACTTTCCGGCGAGGTTGAGGAGCTGGGCATTCGTTTTCGCTACCGGTATTTTCAGAATATCGAGGGTGTAATGGCATTACCGGAGGGCTTTACGCCTCTTGAAGTCCAGGTAGTGGCCAAAGCCGAAGGGCGCAGCCCGGCTCAAAGCGAACGCACGTTTAACTGGCAAGCAACGGTGGAGAGCTGACACCCATGATGGGGAACAAAAAACAGAAGACCCGCAAGCCGACCGGGAATTTTGACACGCTGATTTCCAGCAAGACGGCTGTTTCTGGTGATGTTCACTTCACTGGCGGGCTGCATGTGGATGGTCGGGTCCATGGTACGGTTTCGTCTGAAGAAGGCGAGGAGGCCGTTTTGCGACTGTCTGAAATCGGGCGAATCGATGGGGATATCGTTGCACCACATGTCATCATCAACGGGACCGTCCACGGTGATGTCTACGCTTCTGAGCATCTGGAGTTGGCCCCAAAGGCCTCCATTACCGGAAACGTCTACTACAACCTGGTGCAGATGGCGATGGGCGCGGAAGTGAATGGCAATCTCGTCCATCGAAAAGAGCCGGTCGGCCTTCTGCGGCAGGCGAATCCTGAGCCCGCCGCTCAGGATGAACCGGTGCACGGGGTGAGTGAAGACGATGCCTCTTAATAATTGACGGTTTTACTCAGGCATTGGATAATCCAGACAGTATTCGAGGGTAAGTTCAGGAGGCAGCCTTGAGCGCAGTCCAGGAACAGGTTCCGACGCCACTGTTTTTCAGCGACAGTGCCGTGTCAAAAGTTCAGGAGCTGGTCGAAGAGGAAGGCAATCCGGAACTCAAGTTGAGGGTGTTTGTCACCGGGGGCGGTTGCTCCGGCTTCCAGTATGGCTTTTCGTTTGATGAGGATCTGGAAGACGAGGACACGACGATTGAGCGTGAAGGCGTTACGCTCGTTGTGGATCCCATGAGCTACCAATACCTGGTGGGCGCGACCATCGACTACCAGGAAGGGCTTCAGGGTGCTCAATTCCTTGTCAACAACCCCAATGCCACCACAACCTGTGGGTGTGGTTCCTCCTTTTCGATTTGAGGGCCGGCCGGCGCGCTCCTCTACGCTGGCCAGATCCCCCCAAGAATTTTCGGCGAGTTCGCGCCTGTAACCGACGGAAGGTTGCCCGGCTGGCCGTTAAGTGTCTGCCGTGCGAGCCAGGCAAAGGCGACGGCCTCAACCCAGTCCGGTGCCAGGCCGAGCGTATCGGTTGTGTCGATTGGCGCGCTGATGGTTGATCTCAGGCACTCCATCAGGAATTGGTTTTGGGCGCCACCACCACAGATGTAGAGCGTCTTCGGGGCGCCGGCAGGCAACTGGCGGTTCAGCGTCTCGACGGTCAGCGCCAACAGTGTTCGCTGAACATCCTCCGGTGAGGTGTCCGGGTGGCGCCGCCGGTATGTCTGTATCCATTCCAGGTTGAAGCGTTCTTTTCCGGTGCTTTTGGGGGCCGGCAGGGCGAAATAGGCGTCGGTCAGCATGTCCTCCAGAAGGCCTTGGTCAATCTGCCCCTGTCGCGCCCAGTCGCCATTATCGTCAAAGGGGCGGCCGTTCTGGTCCAGGCACCAGGCATCCAGAAGCGCATTGCCGGGTCCGGTATCAAAGCCGTTGGCGGCACTGGCATCGCCAGCCGGTAGCCACGTGATGTTGGTGATGCCACCGATGTTCACGATGCAACGATCTTCCGCCTCATCCCCAAACCAGGCCCGATGGAACGCGGGCACCATGGGCGCTCCCTGGCCGCCCGCAGCCATGTCCCGACGCCGAAAATCGGCGACCGTCTGGATGCCCGTGCGTTCTGCGATCACGTTCGGATCACCGATCTGCAGGGAAAAGTTCTGATCGCCATTGGGTTGGTGGCGGATGGTCTGGCCATGGCTGCCGATCGCCCGAATTCGGTCGCGGTTCAACCCGCTTTCCTTGATGACGCGGCAGGCGGCTTCCGCGAACGTCTTGCCGACGGCCTGATCAATGGCCCCAACATCGTCCGGTGTCCCCTGATTCTGACTGAGTCTGAGAAGTTGCTGGCGGAGCGTCGGGTCGTAGTGGTGGGAGAGGGTCTTGTGAATCTCGATGCGTTCGGGGAGAAAGGACACCAGCACGGCGTCAATGCCGTCCATGCTGGTGCCTGAGATGAGGCCGAGCCAGATGTCAGCCGTCATTGTCAGTGGCTCTTGGTCCAAGGGCCAGCTGATGCTCGCCTTCCTCCTGGCGCAGGGCTGCCAGAAGGGGGCGGGTCGATGCCCGGAATGCCGGCATTTCCGAGTCCGGCACCGGTTTGGCCTCTGGCAGGCTCACTGTTCGTGAGTTACGCGGTGCGCCGTTGATGCGGTATTCGTAATGCAGGTGAGCGCCGGTCACCATGCCGGAGGCGCCAACATACCCGATGATTTCTCCCTGCTCGACTCGTGTGCCGCGCCCGATGTTGCTCTTGATGCGGCTCATGTGCGCATACAGCGTGGAAATGTTGTCGCCGTGCTGAATGACGACGGTACGCCCATAGCCCCCTTTCCACCCTGAAAAACGAACCCGGCCGTCACCGGACGCCTTGATGGGGGTGCCAACGGCGGCCGCGTAGTCCGTCCCTTCGTGCGGGCGAACAGTGCCCAGCACCGGGTGGCGGCGCTGCAGGTTGAAGGGTGACGACACGCGGGCATTAATCGGCGTCCGGAGGAATTCTTTCTTGATGCTGCGCCCGTCCGGCGTGTAGTAGTCCGTGTCGCCGTCCTGGTCGGTGTAGCGCAATGCGGTAATGCGCTCGCCCTGATTGATAAAACTGGCCGCCAGGATGTCGCCGGTACCAATGCGCTCGCCATCCAGGTGCTTGGTTTCGTACAGCACTTCGAAGCGATCGCCTCGGCGGATGTCGTAAACGAAGTCAATCTCCCACCCAAACAATCCGGCGATTTCCATGGTCAGCCGGTCGTTCAGACCCGCTTCCCGAGCGGCCAGATAAAGCGACCCGTCGATCTCGGCGGTCGCGAATTCGGTCTGGATGTCGGGCTCGCGGGTTTCGACACTGCCGTAGAAGCCCCCGTCCTTCCTGTCAATCACCAGCGATTCCAGCCGGTCCCGCTTGAGGCGAATCGTTGTCAGGTCGCCATTTGCATCGGTGCCGAAGCGGATTGTTTCGCCCGCGTACAGGCGCTCGATGTTTCCTGCCTTGCCTTCGCCGTTAACGACCGACAGCATGAGCGCGTCGCTGAAGCCTGCTTTCTGAAACAGACTCGAAAGGCTGTCGCCCGATTCAATCTCAAAGGCCTGCCAGTTGATCTTCGGCGTCGCCGGAGGGGCGGCTTCCGGTTTCTCTGGAGAAGACTCGGCGATGGAGACGCTGCCCGCTGGATTTGCGGGCTTGATCTTGGCTGCCGAAGGCAGTGTCGGCTGTGTTTGTGCGCTGTCGGTCGTGTCCGGCGTTGAGACCGCAACGGGAGCCGTCGCATTGGCGGCCCTCTCCGGCGGTGCAAGTGCGACCGTGGTTCGCGTGGTCTTTTCGGGCTCTTCGGGGCCGATTGCCATTCCGGCCGCCACAGCAACACTGATGGTCGCAATGGCGACGACGTGGCGGCGGGGAAAGGCCCGGACCAGACTAAACAGGGACTTTTGGCGTTGAGTCATGATGTTGTGACGCTCAATTCAACTTGTCGATGAAGTATAGAGTACTCATGGGCGCTGAGAAAGCGTCCATTGGGGCGTCAGGCTCTTCCCGCCGGGGGGAGACTTCATGGCTGGCCCTGTTATAATCCGGCGCGATTCTTCACGGGCTGGCGTTTTCTCGGTGTGTTCGGTCGCCAGACCCCCGTCATTATCAAGAGGCGCATCGTATCATTCTGAGAGCTGAGCCCCGTTTGGGCGTAATGTTTTGCCGCCTTTTGTTGTGTTCATGTAAACCGGGTGTGGCCCCGGTGCAGCGAGAAAGCGAGGAAGCGCACGCATGACAACGATCGATGAGGCCCTGGCGGTCATCAAGCGAGGTGTGGATGAACTGCTGCCTGAAGAGGATCTGGTTGAAAAGCTGAAGTCCGGGCGCCGACTGGTCATTAAGGCGGGGTTCGATCCGACGGCTCCTGATCTGCATCTCGGGCACACCGTTTTGATCAACAAGCTGCGCCAATTCCAGGACCTGGGGCACGAGGTGGTGTTTCTGATCGGTGATTTCACCGGCATGATCGGTGACCCGACGGGGAAGAGTGCCACCCGTCCGCCATTAACCCGCGAGGAAGTCGTCCGCAATGCCGCCACCTACAAGGAGCAGGTGTTTCGGATCCTCGATCCTGGGAAGACGACGGTGGTCTTCAACTCGGACTGGATGAATGAGCTCAGTGCGGCGGATATGATTCGCCTGGCCGGGCAGTACACGGTCGCCCGAATGCTGGAGCGCGATGACTTCGCCAAGCGGTATGAGGCGGAACAGCCAATCGCCATTCATGAGTTTCTGTACCCGCTCGTTCAGGGGTACGACTCTGTAGCGCTCAAAGCGGACGTGGAGCTGGGCGGTACGGATCAGAAGTTCAATCTGCTGATGGGGCGCATTCTTCAGAAGCACTATGATCAGGAGCCTCAGGTCATCCTGACAATGCCGATTCTTGAAGGGCTCGATGGCGTCCAGAAGATGTCGAAGTCGCTTCACAACTATATAGGCGTGACCGATTCACCGGGTGAGATGTACACCAAGATTCTCTCGATGCCGGACGAATTGCTCTGGCGCTACTATGAGTTGCTGAGTCTGCGTCCGCTGTCGGAAGTCCGGGAGTTCCAGGCTGCGATCGAGCAGGGGGCCAACCCGCAGGAGTATAAGAAGCTGCTGGCGGAGGAGATTATCACCCGCTTCCATGATGAGGAGGCCGCAAAGACGGCGCATAAGTCCGCTGGCAATCTCGTTGCGCTGGGGGAGATACCAGAGAATGTCCCGGCGGTTGATGTGGCGCTGGGTGATGAGGAAGCGCTTCCGCTGGCACGAGTGTTGCGCTTGGCCGGGCTGGTGAAGAATGCGGCGGCAGCGAAGGACGTACTCAAGCGCGGTGCCGTCTATATGGATGGTCAGCCGGCGGAAGGCAGTGTCATGTTTGGGGTCGGTGATGAGTCGGTGCTGCAGGCCGGGAAGAAGAAGATTGCCAGGGTCCGGATCGTTGAAGGCGATTGATTGAAGAAATGTTGTTGACAGTGTTGGCTGTCCCTGTAGAATGCGCATTCCTTTCGAGGCACAGCCCATTAGCGGGGTGTTTCGGGAAGAGACAACCGACTGATTTTCTGGCTTTTTCATTGGTTTGAAAATAACGGTTGACAACAAAGAGATTTGGCGTATCATGCGCGGTCTCTTAAGGGCGAAAGCCCAGCTCTTTAAAAAGCAGGCTGAGTAATTCGTGTGGGCGCTGGTTCGGT
>NZ_QEKQ01000005.1 GCF_003096655.1 Tamilnaduibacter salinus
GGGGCCAAAGTCGATCTCACCGACCACCCGGACGAGACCCTCAACCGGGACTGGCTGCTGGTCCAGGTCACCCACACCGGCCAACAGCCCCAGGCGCTGGAAGAGGAAGGCGGCACGGAACCGACCACCTACCACAACGCCTTCACCGCCGTGCCCGGCGACACCCCCTGGCGACCGACCACACCGCACCGTCCGCTGATGGACGGCCCGCAGATGGCGATCGTCACCGGCCCCGAGGGCGAGGAGATCCACTGCGACGAGCACGGGCGGGTCAAGGTCCGGTTTCCCTGGGATCGCTACTCACAGAACGACGAGCACAGCAGCGCCTGGCTGCGGGTCAGCCAGGGCTGGGCCGGGGGCCAGTACGGGTTCTTCACCCTGCCGCGCATTGGCAACGAGGTGATTGTCTCCTTTCTGGATGGCGACCCCGACCAGCCGATCATCACCGGCCGGACGCACCACGCGACCAACACGCCGCCGGAGACGCTGCCCAAACACAAGACCCGCACCACGCTCAAAACCCAGACCCACAAGGGCGAAGGCCACAACGAGCTGCGCTTTGAGGACGAGGCGGACCAGCAGCAGATCTACGTCCACGCCCAGAAGGACCTGGACCTGCTCACCGAAAACGACCGCACGGAGGTGGTCAAGAACAACCAGCACCTGACCGTTCACACCGACCGCACCCAGCAGGTCAAAGGCAATGACCACCTCACCGTGGACGGGGAAAAACGCGAAAAGGTCGGCAAGGACCACAGCTTCGACGTCACCGGCAGCCTGCACCTTAAAGCCGGCACGGCCTGGCTCACCGACTCCGGCCAGGAACTGCACATCAAGGCCGGCCAGAAGGCCGTGATCGAAGCGGGCATGGAAATCACCCTCAAGGCCGGCGGCAGCTTCGTCAAAATCGACCCCAGCGGCGTCGCCCTCACCGGTCCCGCCATCAAGCTCAACATGGGCGGATCGCCGGGCAGCGGCACGGGGCAGTCCGTGCAGGCGCCGGCCATGCCAAAGACGGTGGGTGTGTCCGGGGAAGCGGTGGAGCCGGAGGCATTGGCGGAGACGGATCAACGACCGATGGCGGACCGTGTCAACCGGGATGAGTTGTTCAAGGCGGCGTCATCGCGATCTACGGCCACCAAGCTGTGTGAAAATGCCCCCGACGAGGTCTGTGATGTCCATGGTTGATGATTCGCGCATTCCCGTCGGCCAGCCGACGTTCCGGGACGGTCTGGCAGGTTCGCATGTCAGTCCCGGGGACCGGTGCCTTCTCGTTGTCGACGCCGCCCAGTACGACTCAAATGAGGTATTGGCAACCGTCTACGCGAATGACGACGATCCTCACTGGTGCTGGCTCTTTGAGAACAGCACCCTCAAGGATCACGCAACAGCGGGACCACTGGTCGTGGAAACCACCGCGGATTCCAAGCTCGTCACGGCGGTGAACGAGCACTACGCTGACAGCGGTCTTCTGTACCTGTTCACGCGTCTTCCCACGACCGAAGCGCTGGCCGGATGGCGGACGGCCTTGCATGGAGACCTGCCCGAGCGAGGCTCCTGCGCACTGCGCTCGTATGATTCCCGGTTTCTGACGGTGATCAACAGAGTCTGGCCGGACTGGCTGGCTTCGCTGATACCGATGGACATGAAATGCCTCTGGTCAGTGGACTGGCACGACGATCTTCACTGGGTGCAGGGTCTTGTCTCAGCAGGAGACAAAGCGCGACCAGAGCCCGTATGGAACGAGCGGTTGGAAATGAGCCTGGGCTGGGCCGATGCCTGGAGTCGGATGCAGCAGCTGCCTGGATCGTCCTTCGAAGAGGGGCTGCGATTTATCCGGCATCAATGCGAGGCCATCGTGCCCTGTCCGGATCAGGACTCGGAGCTCATCGGTCAGTGGCAGGCCTATGTTGCTTATCAGACAACAGACGGCACGGAACGCCGTTCCCGCGGATTGAATGAAAAGGATGTCGAACCATGTCAACGGTAGAGCGATCGGAGTGCGCACCCTCGGCCAACATCTGGCTGGAGCTGATTGGCCAACAGTCCATGGCAAACCATCAATACCTGGTCGTTGAGCACGCTGAAGAAGGGGATTCCGAGACGCCAATGGCGGAGTGCCCTGATCATCAGGGGCGGCGTGGTCCGATTCTGCAGGCGTCGACCGGAAAGGTCAGAACGCGTTCCCTGATTCTCCGCCTGACAGGGGACAAGACCATTGATTTGCCGCTCACGGCGCCCGAGGACATGGGACCGCACGACCTCCGGCCACCCCAGCGGGAGCATCAGGATAACCTGATGGTGTCCGTTCATCCGACACTCTTCTGTGATGCGGGTGAACTCACACACCCCCGCCCGATCACGGGTTACGACGAGTCCGTTCCCGCGCCGATTCGGACGGGCTGGGTGTATGTCTTCTTCGGTGGCCGACTGTGGCGAGAGGTTGCCGTCATTGCCGATCCCGAGGCGACGCCCGTGTTTCAGGACAGCGATGTTGAGTCGGCACGGCAGACATCTGAGCCTGAGCATGAGCGTCTTGCGGTCGGTCCGGAACTGGACGTGCTCCATCTCCCCGCACGCATCCGGGGGAGGGATGTCTCCGGCAACCTCCAGCTCGCCTTCAGCGAGACCCAGTGGTCCTGGGATTACATTGAAGCATTGGAAACAGAGGACGATCTTCGTTCGGACCGTTGTCGCGATGCCCGGGCCATCAACGCGTTCGTTGAACGTCAGGCGGACGAGCTCTACAACGACTGGACCTACATTGACCACATGCGCAGCCTTCGGGGTCGCGATCACCCGGTGGAACGCGATGTCACCTGTCCGGGCCATTGGCTGCGGGATGTGGAAGGGACCAGAACGCAGGGCGATCAGCAGGAACTGGTGGAACAGCGCGATGCCATCGAGGCTGACGAGGATGTGGTGGAGGCCAGCTATTACGTGGGCGCGCCCACACTCTATCCCCGCTGGCGTCAGTCGCATCTCAACGGCGAGGCATTACCAGAAATTGGGGCGGGTGTTGATGTGCTGGCGCCACTTCGGGACCGGCACATCCTGACACTGCATCTTCGGGATCCGCTTTATGCGGCGCGACATCTGGTTGGGCAGGTCAATGCCTCCATGGCCCTGCTTCTGGACCTGGTGGACCACGTCAAGAAACGCCCCTTCGGCGTCACGGCCGAGTTGTTTCACAATAACTTCCGACGACAAACGTTGCCGGACGGCAGCACTAACCCGCTGTTCATTGAGGACGGCTGGCTCGATAACCGTCTGGACGAGAGCGATTCGGGCCGCCTGCTGCGGACAGTCTACGATGCGGAGCGGCGGGCCATCAGAGCCTTTGTCCGTGATGCCCAAATGGCATTGGTCCGGCTCCTGAACGATGGGCAGCCCGGCAACCTGACCGCCGTCCTACGGGATTTGTTTGCTTTGGAGATCGGCAATTCGGTTGCCGGCTATTTCCAGTCCGGGCCCATGCTTCAGGTGCTTTCACTGCCCGTGAATCGTGTTGACCCGCTGATCCTGCCTCAGGAATTCGATGCAAACAGTGGTGACGAGGCGGCCAGTCTCGCCCTGGCGATTGCCCGCGGTGAACACCTACTCGGCAAGCTGCTGTTGCCCTTCCAGGAAAACGTCGCCGAATGCCGGGCGGGTGATGCCACGGTGGCATCCCTGAAGGCCATGGCCGACGGGCTGAACGACCAGCAGAAAGAGCTGAGGGTGTTGGAAGCCAACGTCGTGCGGGAACTGGCGGCGCACCAGGACGACACCCAGGCGCCGGACGCTGCCGCCATAACGGGCGTCGCGCGGATCGGAAGTCATGCCTTCCAGTCGATTGCCGGTGAGCTGGGCCAATGGTGGCTGAGCACCGTTCAGAAAGAGCTCCAGCAGAAAGGCGCCGTGTTCACTGCAGAGGTGAACCGCATTAAGGGGGCGTTTGAAGGGTTTGCCGAGGCGGCTATCCCCGGTCGAACACAGGTCCAGCTTGAAGGTACTGAGGATGGTCGGGCCTTTGTTGTGCTGGAGGTCGTTGATGAGAGCGGGCAAACCCTGACCTCGGGGGCGGCGGCGGGAGCGTCCCTACGAGTGGCGGATGCGAATGCCTTTGACGGCACCGTCAAGCATCAGCCGGTTAAGCGCTGGTTTCACCAGGGCGCTACCAGTCCGATGGGCCTGCCGGGGCTTTTGGTGGTGTTCGATGTTTGGAATTTTCAGAATTCAGCTCAGAAACTAGAGACTCCGAACGCTCGAAATGTCGTGGGATTTTTGAGTGCGATGGCCGACTTAGGGATCAGCTCAGCGCAATTGGTTGCACTATTACCGAATCAACCCGAGCGGCTAGCATCCCAGGTGTCTGGCTGGAAACAGGACGCTAGGTGGTTTACCGCAATGAGCAATAAGGTGAAAGCCGCTGACGAACTGGCCGAGGAGGTTGTCCGCAGCAAAATCGAAGCAGCGGGCTGGGTCGCCGGTATGTTCACGACGGCCCTGATTGTGAGTGATTCGGTGAACTCTTTTCTGAACGGGCGCTGGGGCACGGGGTCCGCTCAGTTGATCCAGGCTGGCGGCGTGGCCACCATGACCAGTGCGGATGTTATTGCGGCCCGTGTGCTAACACCCATCGGCAGTCGAGCGGTCAAACATTCCTCAGTTCGAGCCACACAGGCTCTCATAGGACGAGCGATCCCGGCAGCAGCGCGATGGACTGGCACAGTGGCGTCCGGGTACGTCACTGCGCTTGGGTTTGCGATTTATGTGTTGGGGGAGGCCGCTTATTATCGTCTCAAGGACGACGACGTTAGTGAGTGGCTTCGGGCAGGGCCTTTTTCCGGAGACCGTGACGCGCAAACCGATGCGTTGAAGGATGAGTCGACAGCGTATCTGGAGTTGGTGAAAGCCATGACCCCGGTTGCCTTTACCCGTCTGCCGAGTCATCAGATGCAGGACTGGATGAAGCACCGTGAGCTGACCCAGTGGAGTGGTGAAGCCGAGAGTATTCTGACCTTTGCGAGCCCGGCCTTGGCCATTACCGGTGAGCCTAGTGAAGTGAAACTGGAGATTGAATACGAGCAGGTGCTTGAGCGACGCCTGGGGCCCAGCAAAGCCAGTGGCTGGAACACAGAAATACTGCAAACTCGTTCGGGAGTGATCGGAAAAGGGATCGAAGAGGCTTATGACGAACAGCGCCAGGCCATTGATTTCATGATTGGTGAAGCGCAGCTTCCCGGATTAAGACCCCGTGCGGGGAACGAACAGGTCACGACACGCTACAACGCCAAGGCTCTGGAACTGACTTATACCCTGCAGGTCTGGCAGCGGGACTCGCAGGACTATAAAAATGTAGAGATTACTCAAACGATGGAGAATCTGGATGTCCAGTGGAACAGCTGAGTCGTCTGCACCGGAGGGAAGCTACAGTGAGGCGGCGTTTCGGGCAGGCTCCATTCCTAAGCAAAAGCTACTGGAGGATCCTGGTCGGTTTGCGAAAGCGCTGGAGGGGGGAGACCTGATTGAGCGGCTTCCCTGGGGACATTATGCCCGGTTGAATATACACGAGCGCCCTAAATACGTGCGCTCCTATCAGGAGCGTCATACTGGGGGGGGGCAAAGCTTGGAGCCAGGGCGAGCGTGGACTCATGAGCATAAGCCAAAAGATTTAATCAAAACTCGTTGGCAGCTCGTGCTGATGTTTGCGGGCGCATTTGCAGATTACTCCATGTTTTGCTTTTGGATGTTCTGTGCCGTTGTTACTTTTTTGGCTGTTGCTGTACAGGCAGGCTTTGTTGAGGCACTAGTTCATGGGTCGTTCCCAATAGCGGGTATCGCACTCCTCCACCTCTTCTTCCGCTACCCCTTCACCTGGTTCCTCGAAAGCCACCCGGGCTTCATCGTCAAAGACCTCGGCTGTGGCTTCTTCCGCCCCACCGGCATGGTGAAATTCCGCACCTGGCGGGAGGAGACGTTCGAGGCACCATTTATCGAGTTCGATCCCTATATCTCGTTCCACGTTCAGCCGAAGGGGCCGACCAGTTGCAAGCTCCAGCTTCGGCACCGGTATACCGGCTGGCAGACGGTTGTGGCGTCGGTCCACTCCACCCTCAAGCACGAGCTTTACGCCCATTGGGACGAGCTGCAGCGGTACATGGACGTGAGCCAGCCGCTGCCGGACATCCCGGCGCTGGAGCCCTACCGTCATCTCGACCCGACCACCGCCGAATACGACGCGGCCGGCAAACGCGGCCGCCCGGCAGACTACTGGGCCACTCTGGATCTGGACTGGTGGGAAAAAGAGGGCTACCCCAAACACCAGCAGGCCATTCGCGATTTTCCCTGGGACACCCTGGAAGACCGAATGCAGTACAGCGTCGCCAACCTCAATGAGGCGGCGATGGTCTAGCCGAACGTCCTGATAGGCTGACAGTCAGGAGATGGCCCAAACGTGGATCCGAATGGGCCTTGGATGGAGAGACAAGTCATGGAAGATGGACTGGTATTGGCTGGCTGTGCTCGTTGGTGGCGCTGTTCGTGTTGTTGAAGTGGTTCAGCCGTGGGGATGTCTGGCCTGACCTGATTCTGCTGGTCATCGTCAGCCGGCTGTTGGCCTTTGGTGCGGTGGCCGCTTGGGCGTGGTCGTGATGGCCGAATTTAATAAAGACAGTCCCTATATCCCGCGACGCCCCGAAGCCGACGATTACTATCGCACCACCGATTACCTGTTTCGGGTTACGCCAGAGTCCGCCTATCCGGTTGATCCGGTCGATCAGGCACCGGCGGAAAAACCGATTTGGCGTCCCATTCGACAACCCTTGACGGCTCTGGAGCTGTATCCATGACCGAATCGAACGCGAAAGTGGCAGCCCCCCACGCGGGCAAAGTCGACGCCTTCCCAACCGGCCGGCTCACGTATCTGTCGCCCCGGCCTCTGCCCACGGGATATCCCCCCGTGGACCATGGCCATGCGATCGGTAAAGTGACCGGCCACTATCTGGACTTTGGTGTGGGGCACTCCAATGCATTTTCCTGGCAGCTTGTAATCGGCGGCTCGTTTGTGTTGTTTCTGATGTCGGCGGTAGTTGGCCCTCTACTCGGTTTTATTCTGGGGTATCACATCGATGGCTGGTCAGGCGCTAACATCGTGTGGCAGAAAACACAGGAGCCTGGGTTTTGGGTCGGTATTGGGGGCGCTTTACTTGTATTTTCAATTTCGATGTTGCCCGTCAGGAACACGTTCCAACAGGCTGAAAAAATCTATCCCACCCGGTTCCATCGCCAACGCCGAGAGGTGTGTTTTGTGCCTGAGGGTGAAGAGGACCCGATCTTCGTGCCCTGGGAACAGTTGCAGGCCTGGATTCTGGAGTCTCAGGGCGTGAGTGAGTACGGGGTGCGTCGCCAGTACGGGTTTGGCGTGGGCTTTCATCACCTAGAGACGGGGGAGCGATTCACGCTGGAGTTTGAAACCCACGGCCGCCCCCTGGCGATCAGCAACTGGGAGGCGCTGCGGGCGTATATGGAGTACGACGTCCACTCACTGGAGGAGATCCAGCCGCGGGCGGAGGGGATGGATTCGGAAGAGGCGCCGATGGAGGAGGGCGTTGCCTACTTCCACTACGCCCGGCGCAACCTGCGCCGCCGCCGTCAGGCCGGAGAGGTGGGTTGGATCCATACGTTCTTCTGGTACCTGTATCACCTGATGACCTTCTGGACGGTGCCAAACCGGCTGGTGGAGTGGGAGAACCGCAAACTGGCGCATCTGGTCAACCGTCGCCTGCCGCCGGCGATGGCCGAATGGTCCAAACCCCTGCCGGAGAGCGATTGGGCCAGACCGAGTGAGGAACTGGTTCGTCTGAGCGAACGGGTCCGAACGATTCTCAAGGCCCACCCCGAGCGGGACATTACCGAGGTACACGCGAGCGTGTATGAGCAGAGTGGTGACGCGGAGGCCTTGCGGGCCTGAGTGTTGGCTTTCCTAAAGTCCAAACACCAGCAGGCCATCCGCGACTTCCCCTGGGACACGCTGGAAGACCGGATGCAGTACAGTGTGGCGAATCTGAACGAGGCGGCGATGGTCTAGGCTGACCAGTGGGTATGGAGCCGCATGGATCAATGGGGCGTAGAGAGCCGCAACACACAGGGAGGCGTCAATGACACTGCGCGTGCTGACCTACAACATCCGGATGCTCGGTGCCCCGAGCAACATCAAGAACAAGGCCCGGGCGGATGAGATCAAGGACCGGATACGGGCGATGGATCCGTTGCCGGATGTGATCATTTTTCAGGAGCTGTTTGTGAACGCCGCCAGGACAATTCTTCTGGAGGGGCGTAAGCGGGGCTGGTTTGGTCCCCGTGAAGGCGGCCTTCTGGACGCCGGTTACACGGCAACCAATCGCCCGAACAAGCCGGGCCGGCTGCGCAACGGGGGTGTCATGATCCTGTCCCGGCATGGATTGGTGAACAGTGACACCGACGTGTTTGAACACGCCACCCTGGCTGCCCGCCGGCAGGCGAAAGGGGTTGTTCACGCAAGGGTCCGCAAGGACGGGCAGGATTATCATGTGTTCGGGACGCACACCCAGGGCGGCGGCTGTGGCGACAATGTGATTGAGGCACGGCGCAATCAGATCCGGGAGATGGGCCGCTATATCCGTCAACAGATCGGAAACAGTACCGACCCGGTCATTGTCGCCGGCGATCTGAACGTCGGTGGTTGCGCCGATATCGCCCTCACGGACGTTCCGGAGCTGATCCGGGAGACAGACCGGTCCGAGGTCACCGGTCCGGAGGTCCGGCATCTGCCACTACCGGACGGACAGGCCACCACGCTGGATGGTGAGGCGCTCGATCATTTCTTTGTGTCGGCACCGCATCATGCCCCTGAGCCGTCGACAGTCCGGCGGCTGGACTGGACGTCCGGCATCGCGACGCGCTCGCCGTTTGATGGGCGCACACTGGACGGCCACGACCGGCACTTCCTGTCCGATCATCACCCCGTACTGGCCGACCTGGTCTTCACTGATAGCGAAGAGCGCGCCTCGGGCCATTTGGCCGGCCGCGTCCGTCGGGGCAGCTGGAGCGACGAGCGGCGTTTTTGTGCTGCGTTGATCTTCACCCACGAGTCCGGCGACATTGAAAAGCGCGTGATGGCGTCCGACGGCCACTATGCGATGACGCTGCCCGAGGGGCGCTATCGGGTCGACGTTCTGACCACCGACGGGGAAACCCGGGTGACGGGAGACGGGTTCGTGGTGGTTCGCTCGGATGCTGAGAACACGACGTACAACATCCTGCTCGATGAGTCGTAATGGCGACCGTGTCCACGCTCCGATCGCCAAAAACCGCTACGCTCACATCATGAACAGGGAACGCTTCCGGCGGCCTCCTCGCCGCCGACCACCGCTCTGGAGGACGCTTATGGCGATGTTCACCGTCAACACGCATCGGTTCGATCCGTACCGGGATTTCAAGTTCACCGTGGTGCTGGATGGCAAGGTGATCCCGGGAGTGACCCGGGTCAGCCCGCTGATCCGGCGGACCGAAGCGCTGGAGAACCGCACCGGCACGTCACCGAGTCATCCCCGCGTCATGCCGGGGCAGACGCATTTCGAGCCGATCGAGATTGAGCGGGGGCTGACTCACGATCCGACGTTCGAGGAGTGGGCCGAATCGACGTTCTCTCTGCAGGGCGACGGGGCGGTGTCACTCAAGACCTACCGTCGTGACCTGACGATTCAGCTGCTGAACCTGCAGGGGCAGGTGGTGATGGCCTATCAGGTGTATCGGTGTTGGGTCAGCGAGTATCAGGCGCTGCCCGAGTTGGACGCCAACGGCAACACGGTGGCCATCGAGCGCATTGTGGTCGAACACGAGGGCTGGGAGCGGGATCGCGAGGTGACGGAGCCCGCCGAGACATGAGTCAGGGCGACCGGAGACGACTGGCCAGCCTCATCGACGCGAATGCGATTGACGCCGGCCGGATTGACCGGGCGCTGGCCGTCATCGGTATTCCGCCGACGGGCGCCGAGTGGGTCCGGTTTCTGGATCGCTGTCTGCTGTGGCTGGGTGTTCTGGCGCTGTCTGTCGCTGCTGTCTTCTTTATTGCCTACAACTGGGATGGCATGGGGCGCACCGGTCGTTTCGCCTTGCTGGAAGGCGGGCTGGTCGTGGTGATTGCCACGTATTGGACCCAGGCCCGGAAACCGCGTGTGGCGGCGGCGCTTCTCGCCATGGCCTGTCTTCTGGTCGGGGCGCTGCTGGCGCTGTTTGGCCAGACCTACCAGACCGGGGCCGATCCCTGGCAACTGTTTGCGCTCTGGGCGGCGGTGATCATCCCGTGGGTGGCCGTCGCCCGCAATGCCGGGCTCTGGCTGTTCTGGGTCGGCCTTTTGAATCTGTCGGTGGGGCTGTACTACGAATCCGGGGGCGGTTGGTTGTTCGGCGACTGGGGGCGGATCATCGCGGCCCAGTGGGCTCAGTTTCTGTTGAACGTGGCGGTACTGGTGCTCTGGGAGGGCGGATTGATGGTGACTCGTCGGGGGGCGCGCTGGCCGACCTGCGTGGTCGCCGTTTTTGCGGGCGTACCCGCGACCTGGCTGGCGGTGATGGGCGTTCTGTCTCTCGATCAGGGATGGGATGGCATCGTGGCCTGGGCGCTCTGGATGACCCTGTGCCTGGTCTTCTATCGGTGGGTCCGTCTGGATCGTTTCATGCTGGCCGGGTTCTGCCTCTCTGGCATTGTCGTGATCACAACGGCATTTGGCCGGTGGGTGCTTCAGGACACGGCAAGCGGTGGGTTCCTGGTGCTGGCGCTGTTCGTGCTGATTGCGGGCGCGGGCTCGGCCACCTGGTTGAAGGCTTTGAATCGGGAGGTCGAGGCATGATGCCTCTGGAAGATCGGCTCCGCGAGGCTGGCGTATCGGTTGCTGAACCGGAGGTGGGGAACCGGGATCCGGAAAGCCCCTGGTACATCCGTGGGTTGGCGGCCGTGTCCGGCTGGTTGGCGTCGTTGTTACTGATGGCATTTTTCGGTCTGTTTTTGACACAGGTGCTTGAGACGCCCCTGGGGTCGCTGATCACCGGTGTGTTGTTGGTTGCCGGCGCGTACTTTGTCATGCGAGCCGAGCACAACGACTTTCTGGAGCATGCCGGTCTGGCGATCAGCCTGGCGGGGCAGGGATTCGTGATCTGGTCCCTCTACCGTTTCCTCGGCGATGACTCCAGCGGCTTCTTTGCCGCCGTGGCCCTGCTTGAGCTGATCCTGACGGTGGTGATGCCTGTCACGGTGCACCGGTTTGTGACGACGGTGATCGCATCCCTGGCGGTGACCGCCTCGCTGGCGATGTGGGGTGAATGGTATCTGGCGTCGCCGCTCCTGCTGGTCGCGATGGTGCTCATCTGGTCGGTCGAGTTCCGTCGTCCCGGGCAGGTCCGTGCCCGTCAGGCCGTCGGTTATGGCATTGCCCTCTCTTTGATGGTCACGTCTTTTGGATTTTCCCGCGTGTCACCGATGGGCCTCGACAGTGTCGTCCGTCTTCAGGGGGAACCATTGATCGGATATTGGCTCGCATCGGCCCTGGCAGGGCTGGTTTTTGTGTCGATGCTCGTCCGGGTGGTTCGGGTGTTGCCGGAGTCGCTTTCGCCGGTCGCATTGGCTTTGGTAGGGGTGGGCATGATGGCCGCCTTTTTCGTCTCCCTGATGGTGCCCGGTCTGGTGGTGGGTCTGACTCTGCTGGTACTCGGCTTTGCCAGTGGGCACCGGGTTCTGCAGGGCCTGGGTATCCTCGCGCTGCTGAGTCATCTATCGGCCTATTATTATCAGCTCGATATTACCTTGCTCGACAAGGCGGGCCTGTTGCTGGTGGTCGGGGTGGTGTTGCTGGCCAGTCGCTGGGCCATGCGACGCCTTGTTGCGGCCTTGGAGGAGACTGCCCATGGATAGGTTCAGCCGTTGGGTGGCTGTGGTGGGGCTGGCGCTGGTTCTGGCCGTGGTCAATGTGGGTATCTACAGCAAGGAGCAACTCCGGGCCAAAGGTGAAGTGGTGTATCTGGCATTGGCGCCGGTGGACCCGCGCTCGCTCATCCAGGGTGACTATATGGCACTGCGGTTCGCGCTCACCCGGGCGATTCGTCAGGCTGTGCTTGCCCGGTATGAGCGGCATGCCCCGGAGCGTCAGGCACACGATGACGGTGCGGTCGTCGCGCTGGATGAGCGTGGGATCGCCCGGTTCGTCAGGTTGTCGGACGACGCGCCGTTGGCCCCGGATGAGCGTCGTATCGATTATCGCTGGCGCCAGGGCGAGGTGCGGGTGGCAACGGATGCGTTCTATTTCCAGGAAGGCACGGCCGAGCGCTATGAGGCCGCCGAATTCGGTCGTTTCCGGTTGAGCGACGACGGCGAGTTGCTGCTCACCGGCCTCGTCGATGAGAACCTGGAGCCGCTGACCTCCGGGGCGTCAGCGGCTCCCCTGTAACGTCGCCACCACCGAACGCCCTCCGGCACGGTCCCGGTGCTCGCAGAGATAGAGGCCCTGCCAGGTACCCAGGTTCAGGCGACCGTCCGTCACCGGAATGGTCAGTTCGGGGCCGATCAGTACCGTCTTGATGTGGGCCGGCATGTCATCCGGCCCCTCCAGCGTATGCGCATAGTGGGGCGCGTTCTCCGGCACCATCACGTTGAAATGCCGCTCGAGGTCGCCCCGTACATCCGGGTCCGCATTCTCGTTGACCGACAGCGACGCGGATGTATGCCGGATGAACAGGTGCAGCAGGCCAACGCGGCATCCGGACAGGTCCGGCGCACCCCGAAGGATGGCATCGGTCACCAGATGAAACCCGCGTGGCGCCGGGTCGAGTTGGATCGTTGTCTGCTCCCAGATCATGCTTGCCTCCTTCATCGCTGTGCCCCGATGATATCAGCCCGCCTTTCAGTCCCGGCGCTTGGGTGTCCAGGCCCAGGTCATCTGCGCCTCAATCGGCTCGCGGTCCTCGCTGTCGTAGAACGTCAGCGCGACAGCCACTTCGCCGCGGTCGTCCGTCACCATCCGCTGTCGCTGCTCTTCCGTCAGGTGGGCTACCACCCGCATGTCGCCTTTGGCCCGGCGGGTGTACTCGGCGTGCACCGTCTTGATGACCGGAATCTTGTCGTCCGGCACGTTCAGGCCCACCAGAAAGCCGGTGGCGGATTCGGCAAGCAGCAGCGAGGCCACCGCATGCACGCCCTTGATGTGGTTCTGGACGCGTCGGCGATTGGCGAGACGGATTTCGCAGTGCGACTGATTGAGGGATTCGATGCGGATGCCCGCGGTTCCGGTGAACGGGACGGCCTTGCCGAAGAACAGCGACAGCGCCCGGGGCCGCGCAAAAGCCGGGAGCTGATTGATGCGCTCGACCATGCCGGCGAGCCGGTTGGTGTGTGCCATGTTGAACTCTCCTGTCTGTGGTGAGCGAGCACCTTACCCGATTTCCCCGATGGACTGAACGGCCGGACCCGACAGGGTTCTGGCCCGGCCACCCATGGTGATGCCTGACCGCCTGTGGATAATGGGGCGCTTTTGAGAGAGTGTACGGGAGACTGGCATGGCAGGCGTGATCGCCCACGACGGTGCGAGACTGAGAGTGCGGGAAGTGGGTCGCGGCCCGGTGGTCATCCTGCTTCACGGGTTTGGGATGGAAAGCCGCCATTGGTTGCCCATCATCCTGCCACTGGCCCACCGGTTTCGCTTTGTCCTGCCGGATCTGCGCGGGTTTGGTGGCTCGTCCCACCTGAGCTGCAGTGAAGACTGCGTCCTGACCAGCCACGCCCGGGATCTTGATGCCGTGATCCGTCATTACAGCAACGGGGATCCCGTGGGGCTGGGCGGCATCTCCCTGGGCGCCAGCACGTCACTGCGCTACATGCAGCTGTTTGGTCTGCATGCCGTTCGTCACTATGTCCACATCGATCAGGCGCCTCGCATTGCCCAGGGCCCGGACTGGCCCTGGGGAATCTTCGGTAAGCAGGGCGCCCAGCGGTTGCAGTCCTGGTGGCCGATGCTTGAAAGGCTGGAGCGGACCGACCCGGAAACGCCGTTTGCGTCGCTTCCCATGGACCTGCGTCGCCAGTTCTACGACGATCTCGCCGGATTCATGCAAACCGCCCTGAGCAAGCGCTGGATGAAGTGGATGGCCGGGCGCCTCACCCGGGTTCCGGCACTGGCCCATCAGCTGGTGCCGGTTGATAACTGGTTCACGGTCTACCAGCACATGCGGGCCTATGCGGAGCGGGATTACGATTTCCGACCCTTTCTGTCGCTGGTGACCGTCCCCACCACGGTCGTGGCTGGTCGACACTCGGAAATGTACCCCTGGGAGGGGCAGGCCCGGATGACTGATCTGATGCCCCGCGCCCGGCTGGTCACGCTTGAGAAGAGTGGGCATGTGCCGCTGATCGACCAGCCACTGGCCTGCATGCGGACCCTCGCGAGGGCCTTTGCTCACGACTGACAGAGTGTCCATTGATCTTACACCGATGCCCCCTGACGCCGCCTGAATGGGGTTGCCAGAGTCAAAAAATTTTACAGGTAGTACATCTGTCCAATTTGTCGCACTTCTAACTTCTTGTTTTTCTGGACGGCCTTCAGTTGGCGCGTTGTTTGCGTTTCCAAGTGATGCCGAGCCCGGTGATGTCTGTCGTATCGGGCAAAGCTGACGGATTGAACACCAACCTGAACGAACAAACAAAAGGATGTGACGATGAAACGCATGAAACAGACACTGCTCCTGACGGGGCTCGTGTTCGCCAGCAGTCAGGCGGCCGCCCTGTCGATTACACCGACCAGCAGCGGATCCGATCTGGTCAACGAAATTCTTGGCTCCGGTGTCAGCGTTGATGGCGGCTCCATCAACTACATCGGTGCGGAAGGCCAGGCGGGTATCTTCACGGATGGCGTGTCGGCGGACATCGGCATCGACAGTGGCATCGTGATGACCAGTGGCCAGGCAGCGAACGCCATTGGGCCGAATGACAGTGATGGCGCAGGCTCCAACGTGGGTGGCGCCGGCGATGCCGATCTGGATGGCCTGGTCGGTGGTGGCACTCAGGATGCCAACGTGCTGGAGTTCGAGTTCGAGAGTACCGGTGGTGACCTCTTCTTCAACTATGCCTTCGGTTCGGAAGAGTACAACGAGTACATCGACTCGGCGTTTAATGATGTCTTTGCGTTCCTGGTTGACGGCGTCAATATCGCCACCGTCGGTCCCGATGACGACCCCGTATCCATCGATACGGTCAATTGCGGCGACCCCGTTGGCAGTGACGACGACAACTGCTCCAGCTTCAACAACAACGATCTGACCGATGGTCCTCCGTCGCTGAATATCCAGTATGACGGCATGACCGATGTCTTCACTGCGTCCATCCTGGGTTTGACTCCAGGGACCCACACCATGAAGCTGGCGATTGCGGACCGGGGTGATGGCATTCTGGACTCTGGTGTGTTCATCCAGGGCGGCACCTTCTCGGACGAGCCGACGCCGGTGCCGGAGCCGGGGACTCTGGCCCTGCTGGGTCTGGGGCTGGCCGGTCTGGGCGCTGCCCGTCGCCGCCGCGCCTGAATCCACCACAGACGCCTCTGGAAGCGCCCTTGCGGGGGCGCTTTTTTTATGTTGGTTGCTCAGACCGACCTGGCGGGTTCCCGCCATCCCCTCCGGATCTCTTTTGGATCTCTAAAGATTGTTTTAAAACGCTGGAAGCGCTCTCCCCCAATGCTCGCGCCAAATCCGAGGTGTGACCTGTCCGGGTCGCCATTTGATCTTTAGAGCTCGAATGATTAGGCTGTATTGAATACGTATTCAGGGAAATGAACATTTATTCAATACGGCGATTCACTCATGGCTAGAACCTCCATCGAAAGCATCCGGCGCCAGGAACTGATCGATGCCACGCTCCAGGTGATCGAAGAGCACGGTTTCCAGGCGACCACGATCGGCAAGATCAGTCAGGCGTCCGGTTTTTCGGTGGGGATAGTGAGTCACTATTTCGGGGGCAAACAGGGCCTGCTTGAGGCCGCCATGCGTCACCTGCTGTCGCTGTTGCAGCGTGACCTGTTGCGGTCGCTGGAGTTGCGGCCGAATGACCCCCGATCACGCCTGATGGCGATCGTGGATGCCAACTTCGCCGGCGCCCAGACGGAGATGCAGTCGGCCAAGACCTGGCTGGCGTTCTGGGCTCAGGCCATCCACCAGCCGGAACTCGCCCGGCTGCAACGGGTGAACGAACGCCGGTTGACCGCCAACCTTCGGTTTTACCTGCGCCAGCTCATTCCCGCAGACGAAGTGCGGGATACGGCGCAGACCATCGCCGCCCTGATTGATGGGTTCTGGCTCCGTGCCGCGCTGAGTGAGGGGCGACTGCGCTCCTCCGATGCTGAGCGGCTGTGCCGGAACTACATCGATCAGGCGCTGATTCGCTCAACGACATAACGACAGTGCGCAAATAAAGGAGACACCTATGAAACGCGTCACGACTGCCCTGGCCGGGCTGGTGCTGAGCACCTCGGCCGTCGCGGCCAATCAGGAATGTCAGACGGTTCGCTTTTCCGATGTCGGCTGGACGGACATCACGTCCACGACGGCACTGACCTCGGAAGTGCTGGAAGGCATGGGGTATGAGCCGGAAACCAAGGTGCTTTCAGTACCGGTAACCCTTCGTTCGATGAGCAATAATGACATCGACGTGTTCCTGGGGAACTGGATGCCGACAATGAAGGGCGACATTGAGCCCTATCTGGAGGATGGTTCAGTGGAGTCGGTCCGGACCAATCTGACCGGTGCCAAGTACACGCTGGCAGTGCCTGAGTATGTGCAGGAAGCGGGCGTCACCAACTTTGCTGACATCGCCGAGAATGCGGACAAGTTCAACGGTCGGATTTACGGCATTGAGCCGGGTAACGACGGTAACCGGCTGATCCAGGACATGATCGACCAGAACGCATTCGGGCTGGAGGACTTCCGTCTGGTGGAATCCAGCGAGGCCGGCATGCTGTCCCAGGTTAAGCGGGCAATCAAACGCGATGAGTGGATCGTCTTCCTCGCCTGGGAGCCGCATCCGATGAACGCCAACTTCGACATCGACTATCTTGCCGGTGGTGATGACTTCTTTGGCCCGAACTACGGTGGTGCGACCGTTCACACCAACGTCCGCGCGGGCTACCTCAATGAATGCCCCAATGTTGGCAAGCTGCTGAAGAACCTCGAGTTCTCCCTGCGCATGGAGAACGAAGTCATGGGCGCCATCCTGAACGATGGTAAAGACGCACGGGTCGCTGCCGAGCAATGGCTGAGCAACAATCCCGGTGTCCTCGACAAGTGGCTGGAGGGTGTGACCACGCTCAGTGGTGAGGCGGCGCTGCCCGCCGTCAAGAAGAGCCTGCAGTAATACGCCGCTGGCCGGCCGGTGCCTCCCACCGGCCGGCTGTTAACGGTGCTTTCCGACCGAGACTGTTTCAATGAGCTGGATTACCGAACACAAGCTTCCCTTCGGGGACGCCATGGAGGCGTTCGTCGATTTTCTCGTGGACCACGGTGGCGTTGTCTTTGACGCGATCTCCGAGAACCTGGGCGCGTTGATCCATGGCCTCACCGAAGGGCTCCTCTGGATTCACCCGGCGGTCCTGATCGCTGTGCTGACCGTGGCCGCCTTCCTAAGGCACCGTCGCTGGGGTATGCCCGTCTTTACCCTGCTGGCGTTTGGGCTGATCTGGAACCTGGGGTATTGGGAAACCACCATGGCGACGTTGTCGCTGGTGCTTTATGCGACCGTCATCTGCATCGCCATTGGCGTGCCGTTGGGCATCTTCGCGGCTCATCGCCCCTGGATCTACCGGCTGATGCAGCCGGTTCTGGATCTGATGCAGACCATTCCACCGTTCGTGTACCTGATCCCGACGCTGACGCTTTTCGGTCTGGGTGTGGTGCCCGGCGTCATCTCGACGGTGATCTTTGCCATCGCGGCGCCGATCCGGCTGACGTACCTCGGCATCTCCGAGGTGCCGAAAGAACTGCTGGAAGCGGGTAGGGCCTTTGGCTGCAAGCCGCGGCAACTGCTGTTCCGTGTGGAGCTGCCGGCGGCCATGGCCTCCATCGGGGCGGGTGTGACCCAATGCATCATGCTCTCCCTGTCCATGGTGGTCATCGCGGCCCTGGTGGGCGCGGAAGGGCTGGGCGTGCCCGTCGTCCGTGCGCTGAACACCGTGGATATCGCCAAAGGGTTCGAAGCCGGGCTGGCCATCGTGCTGGTCGCCATCTGGCTCGACCGTTTCTTCAAACAACGGCAGAGAACGGCAGGTTGAGATGATTGAGATTGAGAACGTCAACGTCGTGTTCGGCAAGCAGCCGGACCGGGCCCTGCCGCTCATCCGCAGCGGCGAAGGCCGTGATTCGATTCAGCGGGAGACGGGCCTGGTGGTCGGCGTTCAGGAGGCCAACCTGAAGGTCGAGAAGGGCGAAATCTGCGTCCTGATGGGGCTGTCCGGTTCGGGGAAATCCAGTCTGCTGCGCTGCCTGAACGGCCTCAACTCCGTGACCAGCGGTGCCATCCGAATCGATGACGATGGCGAGTCCATTGACTTCACCCGGGCCTCCGAGGCGGTGCAGCGCGATCTGCGCACGCGGCGGATCTCAATGGTGTTCCAGGGGTTTGCGCTGATGCCCTGGCTGACCGTTGAAGAGAACGTCGGCTTCGGTCTGGAGCTTCAGGGGCTGCCGAAAGCCGAGCGGCGCGAGAAGGTGCAAAAGCAGCTCGACCTGGTCGGTCTTACTGGCTGGGAAAAGCGCCGCCCGGATGAGCTGTCCGGCGGGATGCGTCAGCGGGTCGGCCTGGCCCGTGCGCTGGCCACCGAGTCGGACATCCTGTTGATGGATGAGCCTTTCTCCGCACTGGACCCCCTGATTCGTCAGCAGCTTCAGGACGAACTGCTGGCCCTGCAGGCCGAGCTGAACAAGACCATCGTGTTCGTCAGTCACGATCTGGACGAAGCGCTCAAGATCGGCTCGCGCATTGCCATCATGAAGGATGGCGAGATCGTCCAGCAGGGCCGCCCCCAGGACATCGTGCTGAATCCGGCCAACGAGTACGTGCGCAATTTCGTGGCCTCCACCAATCCGCTGAGTGTGCTCACAGTGGACGCGATCATGACTCCGGTCTCGGATCTGGCCCCGGACGATGACGGGCTGCTGCCCGTGAATGGCCCGTCGGGTGACCGGCTGGCCGTGACCGATCCGGTGGCACACAGCACCGTCCGTGTCCGGGGAGAGACGTGCGAGAGTCAGGCATGGCGGCCCGGGGACGCCATCAGCAAGCTGGCTTCGCGACCGACCCGGGTACCGGCACACACCCCCATGCGGGATGCGGTGGAAATCCGGTATCACACCGGCCATGGGCTGCTGATCGGGGACGATAGCGAGCTGAACGGGGTCGTCTTCGATCAGGAGCTGTACCACGCCCTGCTGAGCAAGCATCTGGATGATGGGTCGGCCGCCTGAGTGCGGGCGGGCCCATCCTGTCGATCACCAGAAGAAGGAACCGCAAGATGAGCTGGTTCAGGACACTTCGGACAACCGGCGGGATTGCCGTACTGGCAACCGCTATTGGAACAACGACCGCTTCGGCGGCCGTTGAGGTGACGCGTGGCGCCACCGCGCTGGAAAACGGCGATGCCACGGCCGCCGAGGACATCCAGCTGCGCAATGACGAGCTGGTGGCCTCCATCGCCGTGGACTCGGCGCCCCCCTGGGGTGTGGCCCCTGGTGGCATCATTGACGCGGCGCCGATCGTCGATGGCGAACCCCTGCGCGACAAGGTTTCGCTGATCGATTTCATCCCCAATAACTGGTCCAGCTGGCCGACCAGCTACCAGCGTTTTGAGGTGCTCGAAGACGGGCCGGACGAAGCGGCCATCCGCGTGACCCGGGACTGGGAAGAGGTCACCCTGACCACGACCTACCGCCTGGAGAGTGGGTCTGACCGGATTCACGTCGTGACGACAATGGACAACACCGGTGACAAGGCCTACGAGAGCATCCTCTCGGGCTACGTCATGTGGCCTGACGGCGGTAACCTCTTTGGCCCGGCGGGGATGCACGGCACGGAAGAAGGCGAGACGACCGATGCCTTCGCCGATTGGTCCGCCGCGTATGACGAGAACTGGGGGTTTGTCCTGCACGCCCCGTACATGGACCGGATCGACTACAGCGCCCGGGACCTGTACCTCAAGCACGATCTGGCACCGGGCGAGAGCCGCTCGTTTGAGGGCTGGGTTCAGGTGCTGGATGACGGCAGCCTGGCGCCGGCTGTTGAAGCCGAAGTGGCACGTAAAGGCCTGAAGGCTGGGGCTGTTTCCGGCGACGTGGCGACCGAATCCGGTGCCACAGTGGATCGGCCCGTGATTGTGGTCGAAAAGGACGGCGAGCCCTACACCTGGTCATTGGGCCGCAATGGCGCCTATCAACTTGATCTGCCGGAAGGCGACTACGAGCTTTATGCGACCGCCCGCGGGTTTGCCGATAGCGCACGCCAGTCCGTGTCGATTGGCAGTGAGCCGCTTGCCGTGGATTTTGACGATCTGAAAGCGCCGGGGCAGGTGGCGTTCGAGGTCACGGACAAGGCGACCGGTGAGCCGCTGGATGCCAAGATTCAGATTGCCGAGGGACAGACGCCGCTGGTCGGTTTCCTGGGGCGCAAGACCTTCTTCAGCGAGCTGGACGCGCCGGGCAAGCGCACGGTGTCCATCGCGCCGGGCGAGTATGTCTTTGAGGTGGCCCATGGCACACCGTTCCTCGCGACCAGCGAGAAAGTGTCCGTGACGGTTCCCAGCGGGGAAACGGTCACCGAGTCTGTCTCGGTCACGCGGACAACCACGCCGAATCACCGGGACTGGTTCGCCGCTGACATGCACCACCATTCCGACGTCCTGGACGGTTTCACCGGGCCGGAATACGTCGTGCGCTCCCAGTTGGCGGCGGGGCTGGACCTGACGCTGCTGTCCGATCACGACACCATGGCGAATCTCGACGAGATGGCGGCCCTGTCCGAACAGCGGAATGTTCCGTTCATCCCGTCCATCGAGATTTCCCCGTCCTGGGGCCACTTCAATGCCTATCCGGTTGAGATTGGTGCGGACTACGCGATCGATTCCGGCAAGGCACCGGTCCAGTCCATCATCGAGCAGCGTGACGCCCTGGGGGCCGAGGCGGTTCAGGTGAACCACCCCTACATCAAGTATGGGTACTACACCAACATCGAGAACGAGACGGCGACCGGTGGCTACTATCCGCGCCATGACCTGATGGAGGTCAATGCCGATGGTGAGTATGAGAAGACCCTGCGCAAGGCCTGGAACCACTGGAGCCGGGGTGAGCGGATCTATCTCAGTGCCGGCTCCGACGTGCATGACGTCTGGCAGTATGCCTCCGGCGAAGTGCGGGCCTATGCCCATGTGCCGGGGACGCTGGATGCCGATACGTTCGTCACCGCATTGAAGGGTGGCCACGCGTTCGTCACCTTTGGACCAATGGTGTATCCGGATCACACATTCGGGGATGACCTGAAGGTCGCGAAGGGCGAGACCGCCACGCTTGGTTTCGATCTGGAAGCGGCCAACGGCCTCAAGGCGATCCGGCTCGTCAGTGATGGCGGGAAGGTCGTTGAGAAGAGGGCGTTCGACGGTGCCGTCGAAGGGCGCGCCGAGTTCGAGGTCACGGCAACGAAGGATACATTCTATGCGGTGATCGTCGAGGATCAGGAGGGCAAAAAGGCCTATTCCAACCCCATCTGGCTGGATGCCATGAGCCATGTCCCGGCACCGGAAGCGGCTGACGCTGACGGCTGACCGGGCTGCCTGCCCCGTCCGGCCGGCGAACGAGCCGGATGGGGCGCGACTGTACCCGGGGCCGGTCTTTGCGACCCCGGAGCCTGCCTCTTACGACGGCTGATCCGTCTTGCCAATCTGCTCCGCTACCCGGATCAGTTCCCGGACGATGGTGGCCAGTGCCTGTTGCTGGTTGTCGTCCACCAGTTGTCCACTGTCACCGAATGCCTTCATCGCGCCCGGCACCGCCAGCTGGTTAGGTAGCACCTGCACGCCAATGTTGCTGAGCATCATCCGCAGCGGGACAAGACCGCGCAGTCCACCCAGCCCGCCCGGGGAAGTGGCTGTCAGTGCCGCGACCTTGCCCTGGAACGCCGATAGTGGCGGCTCGTCGGACGATGCCGGACGTGAGATCCAGTGCAGTGCGTTAACCAGAACCGGCGCGAGCGTGCTGTTGTACTCTGGCGAGGCAATCAGAAATCCGTGGTGGTCGCGGAAACGCTGTTTGAGTTGCCGGGCGGCCTCGGGCAGCCCCTCGCTGGACTCGAGATCGCCGTTGTAGATGGGCAGCTCATAGTCCGCCAGATCGATCCGGGTGACTTCGGCGGTCCCTTCTGACTCGGCGATGCGGGCAGCGGCCTCCGCCAGCTGTGCGTTGAATGAGCCGGTGCGCGTGCTACCGGCCAGGAAGAGCAGTTTCGGCGTCGTCATAGGTCGTCCTGTTGTTGATTGAGTCGGCTGTATCCTACGTTTTGCCGTGGGGTGGGTTCATCTCACGGGGACATCGTGTCCATGAATTCATCCAATGCGCTCAAGGCACCCGTTCTGTATTTTGTACCGCCCGGTTTCCCGGCCGCGGTCCTCATACACCCACCACTGACCGTCCCGGTGGTGGGGCGCTCCCAGAATATAGCGCACCTGCCCGGCACTCATGCCGGTTTGAACCCGTTCTTTCACGCGCAGGTGCCGCAGGCGCGTGGACTGGATATAGCCGGCAGGGCATCCGGTCTGGCCGGTTTCCGGGTCGGAGACGGTCTCGGGTTGGAAGGTGTCGATGTCCGTGCCCGTGTCGAGACGGCCGCCCACACGGGTCGTGGTGATGTCCACCGGTTCGCTGACACCGCCACAGGGCTGGTCGGAAAAGGTCGCCACACCGTCCCGGGTACACTGGTAAACATCGGCGACGAGTGGCATTGGGGAAGCCGCCAGCGTGACGGCCAGCATGATCGTTCGGTGCATCCTGCACTCCTTTTTGGTTCGTCCTTGAGAACAACGCTACTGTACGGATCCAGTGCGTCAATAGCGATGGACCCCATCTCGTTTCGATGGCGTCCCGGCGTTAGGATGTCGCAAAGCCGACGATGGAGATGTTAACAATGCGGTATCTGCACACCATGATCCGGGTCAGCGACCTGGACGAAACCCTCCACTTCTTCTGCGACCTGCTGGGGATGGTCGAAATCAGCCGTAAGGACAGCGAGCGGGGCCGTTTCACACTGGTCTTTCTGGCGGCCCCCGAAGATGAACAGCGGGCGCGCGACGACCGGGCGCCGATGATTGAGCTGACCTGGAACTGGGACCCCGAGGAATACACCGGCGGTCGCAACTTTGGGCATCTCGCTTACCGTGTAGACGATATCTACGCCCTGTGCGAGCACCTGCAGGCCAATGGCGTCACCATCAACCGGCCACCGCGGGATGGTCGCATGGCGTTCGTCCGCACGCCGGACCAGATTTCGATCGAGCTGCTCCAGAAAGGCGACGCGCTGCCGCCCAAAGAGCCCTGGGTCAGCATGGAAAACACCGGCACGTGGTAGGATAGGGCGCTTAGTGACCGTTCCGGAGCGCCACTATGGGCCTGCTTTTTGAGGAAATCGACACCCAGCCGTCGCCAATCGGCACGATTTCGCTGCGTCGGCGCCGCATCCCCGCCCTCGGTGATGACGACATCTACGAGGTGAAGCTCGGTGACGAGTTTCTCATGTCGAGTCTTTTCGTCGCGGCGGAAGAAGCACTGGCGGATCTGGGCCTGGCGGCGCTGGATCGCGACCATCTGTCGGTGGTTGTCGGGGGGGTGGGTCTGGGCTATACGGCCGCTCGCGCGCTGCGGGATTCACGGGTGACGAGACTGACGGTCGTGGAACTGCTGGGGCCGGTCATTCACTGGCATCAGTCCGGGCAGGTGCCTCTCGGCCCGGTCTTGAGCAACGATGAACGCTGCCGGCTCGTGGAGGGCGACTTCTTTGCCCGGGCCCGTGGTGAGCATGGCGGTCTGGACCCGGAATCGTCCGGGGTGGGTGTGGATGCCATCCTGCTGGACATTGATCATTCCCCCTCCGACTGGCTGGCGGATGGCAACGCCGCGTTCTACACCGAGGCCAGCCTGTCGCGACTGGCCGCACAGCTTCGCCCCGGTGGTGTGTTTGCACTCTGGTCCAACGAACCGCCTGAAACCGGCGTGCAGAAGCGGCTGTCGGAGGCGATTGGTCCGACACGGGCCGAGGTGGTGACCTTCTATAACCCCTTCCAGAACCGGGAGGCCACCAACACGGTGTACGTCAGCGCCCGAGAGGAGTGACATCCGCTAACCCAACCGCTACTGTCCGGACTGGACATGTGATGGCGAACAAGGAGTCCTGATGATGAGCGTGATACTGTTCCTGATCATTGGCGGCGTAGCGGGATGGCTCGCCGGACTGATCATGAAAGGGCGTGGCTTTGGCGTCCTGCCCAACATGGGCATCGGCATTGCCGGTTCACTGATTGGCGGGTTTCTGTTCAGCCTGTTGGGCCTGTCGTCCCACGGCCTGATTGGCTCGCTGGTGACCGCGACCGTCGGGGCCCTGGTGTTGTTGTGGGTCGTACAGAAAATCCGGAGTGGTTAGATGATCATCCCAGTAACCGCGGTATTCGCCGCCCTGACCGCCCTGCTGATGCTGTTTCTGGCCGCCCGGGTGGTGGCCTTCCGGCGTCGTCTCAAACTTGGCATGGGTGACGGCGGCGACCGTGACTGCCAGGTGGCTATCCGGGCCCACGCCAATCTGGTGGAATACGCCCCCATCATGCTGATTATGCTGGCGATCGGGGAACTCAACGGTGTCTCGGCGACCCTGATCTACATGGTCGGCATGATGTTCATTCTCGGCCGCTTTCTGCATGCCTGGGGCTTCATCCGCAGTCGGGGCGGCGCCCACATGGGGCGGATGGTGGGCGTGGCCCTGAACTGGCTTGCCATGCTGGCCATGGCAGCGCTGCTACTGATTAACGTGGGGCGCGTTGCTGCCTGACAGCGCGCGCCGGTACCCTGCGACGTTCAAGGATGACCGATGCTGATCCTGCCTGTTGAACGACGAATCGACTGGAAGCGCCCGCCCTGGGTGACTCTGGGCCTGATGCTGGCCTGCCTGTTTGTCTTTTTCTTCTGGCAATCGAACGATCCCCGCCTGATACACACCGCTATGGAAGAGTATCTGGAGGCGGACCTGGTCGAGGTGGAAGCCCCTGTCTATGAAACCTACCTGCAACGCCAGATCAATCTCGAAGGCGAAACGGACCGTGTTCACGAGCTGAAGGCGGTTCGCGATGCCATGGCATCGGACAATGCCCACTGGCTGGCCTCCCGGATGCTGGGGGATCAGGCGTTCTATCAGTACATGCTGGCGAATCAGGAGGTGATCTGGTCGCAGCAGCAGCGGGAAGCCTGGCGTTCGGTGCGTCAGCCGATTCAGCAGGACTACATCAGCCAGCTCAGCTCAAGCCGCCTCGGCCTGGTCCCGGCGGAACTGTCACTGGTGGACCTGATTGCTTACCAGTTCCTCCACGGTGGTATGGGGCACATCATCGGGAATCTGGTATTCCTTTTCATTCTGGGGTTCACGGTTGAGCGGGCATTGGGCCCCGGCCGGTACCTGGTGGCGTACCTGCTCTGCGGTGTGATCTCGGGGCTGGTATGGTCCGGGTTCCAGTGGGGGGCGCACACCCCGCTGGTTGGGGCGTCCGGTTCGATCTCCGGCCTGATGGGGATGTACGTGGCCATCTTTGGCCTCCAGCGAATCCGCTTCTTCTATTTTGTCGGGGTTTACTTCGATTACTTCCGGGCACCGGCGCTGGCCATGCTGCCGGTCTGGATTGGCAAAGAGGTCTATGACTACTGGTTTGCCGGCGCCACCGGCATTGCCTACCTCGCGCACGCCGGCGGTCTTGCCGGTGGTGCGGGGCTGGTGTGGTTGTTCGGCCGTAGTGTCCTGCAGGTCCGGGAGAGTTTCTTTGAGCCCGAAGAGGACGAGGAAGATCAGCGCTTCCGCCGGGCCTACGCCCGGGCGATGGAGAGCATCGGTCGACTGGACTTTGATCGCGCGTGGCAGCAGTTTGAGACCCTCCGCGAGCATTACCCGAAGCGTCCTGTGGTTCTGGAGCATCTCTATCAACTGGCCAAGCTTCGACCGCACGAGGTGCGTTATCGGGAGCTGGCCTGCGACATGATGGCGACCTATCTCGGCCAGCACCAACCCGAACGCATGATTGCGATCTGGGATGAGTATCAGAAAAAAGGGCAGTCTCACCATCCGCTTTCCGCCGAGGACCACAACCGGGTGTTTTTCGCCGCGTTGCGGTCTGGCGACCTGTCACGGGCGGAAAAGGTCTTCGAAAAGCTGCGTCACGCTGGCGATGAACTGCTGGCCTCGGAAGCCTGCCGCCTGCTGGCGGAGGAGTTCAGCAAGCGTGAGATGACGCCCAAAGCCAACCATTATCGTGGGCTCATGGATGCTCTGGGCTGATGCCTGTCAGCCCGGAGATGCGGTGTTCTGAAAGGGTTGCGGCGGCGTTCCCTGCAAGGGCTCGTGACGTTTGGCCTGGGCCAGGTAGGTATCGATGTCCGCCTGCAGGGGGTGCTCTTTGCAGCGCTTCTTGATGTAGTTCAGGAAGGCGGTGGCCTTCTCCCACCGATCAAACCCGTGAGCCAGCGACTGGGCGAGCAGCAGGCAGGCCGGTGCCAGCTGGTCACTGTCTGGATAGCGCTTGTGGCAGTCCTGTAACAGCCGGATGACGGCGGCGAACTCATCCCCGTGATACAGCGCGCGGGCGCAATCGACCTCAAGCGACGGGTCGTCGGGCCGGAAGCCCGGTTCGGCGGCAGACAGGCGTTCCAGCATGGCCTTGACGCCCGCCGCATCCCGCCGGTCCGCCAGCCATTGCAGGATGCGCGGATGATTGCGGTAGAGTTCACCCTCGTTGTCCATCGCGGTCAACAACCGGTAGAGCTGTTCCACCCGTTGCGGGTTCTGAGGCGCCTGTTTCAGGGCGCTTTGGATCAGGGACAGGGCCCGGTCGTACTCGCCGTCCTTGAGGTGCATGTCGAGGTCGGCATCGAAGCGCAGCCGGCGGTCCGGTTCCGGCAGGTCGATTTCGTCGCCTTCCGCGCTGTAACCCAGGGCATCCTGATACTGGTAGAGCAGGTAGCCCATCATGTGGAAGAAAATCAGCAGAAAGGTACTGCTGATGAAGCCGGCCGTCAGAGCCGCTACAGCCATTCCCATATGCTGGAACGCGAACTGCTGTGCCGCACCGCTGGCCATCGACAGCAGGATCAGGTGGGCATAGAGCACGAAATAGGGCCAGCCGATCCGGGCCATCAGTGAGCCCAGATTGATCGGGTTGACTGCCGGTAGGACGGACTGCTCCATTGCAAGAATCATGACGCTGGCTGGCAGTGCCAGCACCAGGAAGGCGATCATGACGATCGACAGAAATGCGCCGCCCACGAAGCCAGCCGCCCACACCAGGCCGCCCATCAGGAAAAAGACGGCGAGCTGCTGAAACGCCAGCGCAAACCCCTCGCCGGTAAAGGCCGTTGCCAGCGGTGGTGGTTCGAGGCGACCCTCGGCAGTCTCGCTGAGCGCCGTGTAGGCGTATTTGAACAGCGCCAGAAAAAGAAACAGCGAGACGATCAATGCCACCAGCGGCGTGGTGAGAATGGCCGGCACGAAGGTGCAGATGGCAATCACCAGCAGCGGGGCGGCGTGGAACGGGTAGCGGAAGAACTGCGGGATACGGTTCCAGAACGGCACGATCTGCTCGGATGCCCCCAGATACTGCAGGCGTTCCCCGCAGTGCGGGCAGAGCCCCTGACGCTGGCGAGGCCGGGCATCGGGCATGCAGCTGGAGCAATAACTGAGCTGGCAGTTGAGACATTGCCAGCGAGCCGTCGTATCCGGGTGGTAATGACAGTCCTGCTTCACGATGAGGTTTCCTTACCGCTGAGGAGAATCCGCATGATGCCAGATTCACCTGCGGGTCGTCCCGGGGGCGCGTCACGAATTGGGGTGGAGGCAGTCATGAACATGCGGGCTGCGGTATCATGGAAGCCGAGCCATTTCTCCCGAGTACCAACCTGAGGTCATGGTGAACGATCAACCCGAACTGACAAGCGTGCCCGAGGCGGGTCAGCCGCTGAGAGGGTACGACTGGCGCCGCATTGCCCGATTCGCGCTGGAGCACCGGCCCCGGCTGGTCCGGGCAAACCTCATTGCGATCCTGGCCACGGTGGTCAGTGTGCCGGTGCCACTGCTGCTGCCGGTGCTGGTCGACGAGGTGTTGCTCGAAAAAGACGGCCCGGTACTGCCGGTCATGAATGCCGTTCTCCCACAGGCCTGGCAGCTTCCGGTGATCTATATCGCGCTGATGGTACTGACCGCGCTGGCGATGCGGGTCATGGCACTGGCGTTCAATGTCCTGCAGTCCCGTGAATTCTCGGTTATCTCGAAGGACGTGGTGTACCGCATCCGTCAGCAGCTGCTGGACCGCTTGGGCCGGATTGCCATGTCCGAGTACGAAACCATGGGCTCGGGCGCGGTGACCAGCCACTTCATCACCGATCTGGACACCATTGACAAGTTTCTGAGCACGACCATTTCCCGGTGTCTGGTGGCGAGCCTGACCGTGATCGGGACGGCCGCCGTACTGCTGTGGGTGCACTGGCAGCTGGGGCTGATCATCATCCTGTTCAACCCGGTGGTGATCTTCTGCACCATGCTGATCGGGCGCCGGGTCAAGGAACTCAAGCGCCGCGAAAACCGGGCCTACGAGGTGTTCCAGGGGGCACTTACCGAAACGCTGGACGCCATCCACCAGCTCCGTGCCGCCAACCGGGAACGGCATTATCTCGATCACCTGACCGATCGGGCGCGCCATGTCCGGGATCATGCCGTCCAGTTTGAGTGGCGCAGCGATGCGGCCTCGCGAGCCAGTTTCACGCTCTTCCAGTTCGGGGTGGACACGTTCCGGGCCGGTGCCATGGTGGCCGTGCTGCTCTCCGACCTGAGCATCGGTATGATGTTCGCGTTCTTTGGCTATCTATGGTTCATGCTGACGCCGGTGCAGGAAATGCTGAACATGCAGTACGCGTTCTACGCCGCCAATGCGGCCCTGACCCGCATCAACCGGTTGCTGGACCTGAAGGAAGAGCCCCGGTACCCGGCCCTTGAAAATCCGTTTCATGACCGTCACACCGTCAGCCTGACACTCAAGGACGTGCGCTTTCGCTACGATGAGGAGCACGTACTGAACGGCGTGAATCTGCATGTGGCGCCGGGTGAGCGTGTTGCCGTCGTCGGCGCCAGCGGCGGGGGAAAATCCACGCTGGTGCAGGTCATCCTGGGGCTGTACACGCCCCAGTCCGGCGAGGTGCTGATCGATGATGTGCCGGTCCAGCGCATCGGTTTGCCCTGCCTGCGCGAACATGTGGCAACGGTGCTGCAACACCCGGCATTGTTCAATGACACCCTGCGCCAGAACCTGACACTGGGCCGCTCGTTCACGGACGACCAGTTGTGGGAAGCGCTGGCGGTGGCCCGTCTTGATGACACGGTCGCCGACATGGAGAACGGGCTGGATACGCTGGTTGGCCGTCAGGGGGTGCGCCTGTCGGGTGGTCAGCGTCAGCGTCTGGCGATCGCCCGTATGGTGCTCACCGATCCGTCGGTGGTTATCCTTGATGAGGCGACCTCGGCCCTGGACGCGGAAACCGAGTTCCAGGTTCATCAGGCGCTGGGGGCGTTTCTGGCCGGTCGGACGACGCTGATCATCGCGCACCGGCTGAGTGCCGTAAAACAGGCGGATCGGGCCTACGTCTTTGAAGACGGCCAGGTGATCGAAGAAGGCCATCACGATGAGTTGCTGGCCCGGGACGGACTGTATGCCCGGCTTTACGGCGATCACCAACACTGAGAGGGTGTCGTTCGCCGACCATGGTCGAATAAGTCGGTGTGCAGCGGGGCGTGCTAAGCTGATAAAGCCCCATGATGAGAAGAGACCCGCATGGCGCGCGGCCCGGCAGTCACCGGGTGGACCGTCACAATTGCGGCAATGAAGAATTCGGGTTTCACGCGGAGACGGGGGTGTGTTTCTATCGGGCATCCGTTTCCAACCGGATCATTCACGATACAGCGTTGACATGCTGTCGCTCCGGGCACGGCTTTCTCCGGGCGCGCCCGGGAGCGGAATGGAAGGAGGCTGAACATGTCGAATAAAGACAGTTTTCATTCCCTGAAGACGCTTGATGTCCAGGGCAAGACCTACCACTACTACAGCCTGCCCGAAGCGGGCCAGACGCTGGGCGATCTCTCTCGCCTGCCGTTCTCGCTCAAGGTGCTGACCGAAAACCTGCTCCGTCATGAGGATGGGGACACCGTTGATGAAACCCAGATCCGTGCCATGCACGACTGGATGAAGGAGCAGAAATCTTCCGCGGAAATCCAGTACCGCCCGGCGCGGGTGCTGATGCAGGATTTCACCGGGGTTCCCGGGGTTGTGGACCTCGCCGCGATGCGGAATGCGATGAGTGCGGCCGGGAAGGATCCGGCGCGGATCAATCCGTTGTCCGCCGTGGACCTGGTCATCGACCATTCCGTCATGGTCGACCATTTTGGCGATCCCTCTGCATTCAAGGACAACGTCGCCATCGAGATGGAGCGCAACCGCGAACGTTACGAGTTCCTGCGCTGGGGCCAGAATGCCTTCAATAATTTCCGCGTGGTCCCGCCGGGCACGGGCATCTGCCACCAGGTCAACCTGGAGTACCTGGGCAAGACCGTCTGGACGAAGGAGGAAGAGGGCAAGACCTTCGCCTTCCCGGATACGCTTGTGGGCACCGACTCGCACACGACCATGATCAATGGCCTGGGCATTCTCGGCTGGGGCGTCGGCGGCATCGAAGCCGAGGCCGCCATGCTGGGTCAGCCGGTGTCCATGCTCATCCCCGAGGTGGTTGGCTTCAAGATCACCGGCAAGCTGCGTGAAGGCATCACAGCGACCGATCTGGTGCTGACCGTGACCCAGATGCTTCGCGAAAAAGGCGTGGTTGGCAAGTTCGTCGAGTTCTATGGGGACGGCCTCAAGGACATGCCGGTGGCTGATCGGGCGACCATTGCGAATATGGCGCCTGAGTACGGTGCCACCAGCGGGTTCTTCCCGGTTGACGAGCAGACCATCGACTATATGCGTCTGACGGGTCGTGATGAAGAGCAGCTCGCACTGGTGGAAGCCTATGCGAAAGCGCAGGGTTTGTGGCGTGAGCCCGGGCATGAGCCGATCTACAGCGATACGCTGGAACTGGACATGGGCGATGTGGAAGCCAGCCTTGCCGGCCCGAAACGGCCTCAGGACCGGGTGGCGCTCAGCAACATGAAAGCCTCCTTCGAGTTGCTGATGCAGACCTCCGACAACTCGTCCGCCGGTGACGACGAGCGACTTCAGTCCGAGGGCGGCCAGACCGCTGTTGAGGTGGAGCAGAGCTACGAGCACGCCGACAGCCAGGAAGTCCATCTCAACGGTGAGACGATGCGGCTGGATCCCGGCGCGGTGGTGATCGCGGCGATCACCTCCTGCACCAACACCTCCAACCCGAGCGTGATGATGGCCGCTGGTCTGGTGGCCCGCAAGGCGCTGGAAAAAGGGCTGGTCACCAAGCCCTGGGTGAAAACGTCGCTGGCGCCGGGCTCCAAGGTGGTCACGGACTACCTGAAAGCCGGCGGCTTCCAGGACGATCTGGACAAACTGGGCTTCAATCTCGTGGGCTATGGCTGCACCACCTGCATCGGTAACTCCGGTCCGCTGCCGGAGCCCATCGAGCAGGGTATCCAGGATGGCGATCTGACCGTGGCCTCGGTACTGTCCGGCAACCGGAACTTCGAGGGCCGGGTGCATCCGCTGGTAAAAACCAACTGGCTGGCCTCGCCGCCGCTGGTGGTGGCCTACGCGCTGGCGGGTAACGTCCGGGTCGACCTGACGCGCGAGCCCATTGGCCAGGACCCGCAGGGCAACCCGGTCTACATGTCCGACATCTGGCCGTCGCAACAGGAAATCGCCGATGCGGTCGAGAAGGTGAAAACCGACATGTTCCGCAAGGAATACTCGGCCGTCTTTGATGGTGATGAGACCTGGCAGTCCATCGCGGTCCCGCAGAGCAAGGTGTATGAGTGGAACGATCAGTCCACCTATATCCAGCATCCGCCATTCTTCGAAGGGATGGGCGTGGAACCCGAACCCATGCAGGATGTGAAGGGCGCGCGCATCCTGGCGCTGCTGGGGGACTCGGTCACCACCGACCACATCTCACCGGCTGGTGCGATCAAGGCCGACAGCCCGGCGGGTCGCTACCTGCAGGGTCATGGCGTCGAGCCCAAGCACTTCAACTCGTACGGCTCCCGGCGTGGTAACCATGAGGTGATGATGCGTGGCACCTTCGCCAACGTCCGTATCCGGAACGAGATGCTGGACGGCGTCGAAGGGGGCTACACACGCCACGTCCCGAGTGGTGAGCAGATGGCCATCTATGATGCGGCCATGGCCTACCGCAACGAGGACACGCCGTTGGTGGTGATTGCCGGCAAGGAATACGGCACCGGCTCCAGTCGTGACTGGGCTGCCAAGGGTACGCGCCTGCTGGGTGTGAAAGCCGTCGTGGCTGAGTCCTACGAGCGAATTCACCGCTCCAACCTGATCGGCATGGGGGTTATGCCCCTGCAGTTCCCGGAGGGAGTGGATCGCAAGACGCTGGGTCTGACCGGCGAGGAGACCATCAGTCTGACCGGCATGGATGGCGACATCACGCCGGGGCAGGCGGTGACCATGGTCGTGGATTACCCCGACGGCAAGCAGGAAACCGTGACGCTGAAATCGCGGATCGATACACCTAACGAGGCGAAGTACTACGCCAATGGTGGCATCCTGCACTATGTGCTGCGGGAGATGATCAAAGAAGCGTAAGGGCGTCACCCAGGGGAGCCGGATCCTGCTTGTCCGGCTCCTGCATTCGTGCGACGCTGGGCCTTCACGAGGCTCAGCGTTTTTTTTAGGAACTGCCAGGAGAACGAACATGATCAAACAGACGGCTATGTGGGTAACGGGGCTGATGATGCTGGCCCTCGCAACGGTGGCCCACGCCGAAGCGCCGCTCACGGACCAGCGGGTCGAGAACCTGATCAATGCCATGGACAAGCTCCAGCCGATGATGCAGCAGGTGGGTCAGCGTCTGTCGTCACTGCCCAAGGAAGATCGCCCGCCGAAGCTGGACCCGCGTGCGGCTGAGTTCGATCCGCAGACCATGTCCAGTGGCATGGCGGATGCCCTGAAGAAAGTGGATGCCTATTCGGATGTGCAGCGGATTGCCAGTGAGAACGGGTTCGAGTCCGCAGACGAACTGCTGGAGGTTCAGGCCCGCGTCATGATGGGCTTCATGGCGATGACCCAACAGGCCATGATGAACAACCCGAACGTGCCGGAAAAAGCGCGCAAGCGCATGCAGCAGAAGTTCGGCAACATCGCTGACAAAGTGTCCGAGAAGGATCAGGACGTGCTGCGGCGCAACCAGCAGAAACTGATGCAGATGATGCGTGAGCGTCAGCAGCAGCGCCAGCAACCCTCGGGCGGCTCACAGAGCCAGTGATGGAACGGACAACGCCCATGGCAGACGGAAACGCCGACGACGTTCGGTCCAAACTGAATCTGGAGACGGCCCGGATACCGTGGAAAGAGCTTCAGACCTACTTCGCCAGGGGGCATGTGGTCTACGTGGCGCGCTCTCTGGATCTTCTGGCGGTGGCCGAAACGCTGACGGCTGACGACCGCTCCCAACTGGAGACTTGGATGAAGAACAGGGAGGTGGGCGACGTACCCGCCGATCTGGCGCATGGCTGGTATGAAGCGGACGCGTCCGTCTGGGCCGTCGTGGTCGCTCCCTGGGTTCTGGTTCAGGACAGCGAGACACGGAACTGACGGGTCATGAAACTCCACTACTTCCATGGCCGCTCACCGCTCCGTCATCTGGTGCTGAGCCGGGAAGACTGGCGGATTGAGCTGCACGTCAAACCCGTGGGAGACAATATCTGGGCGCTGGTCGCATTGAGTGGCGCCCGGGACAGCCAGCCTCAACGTCGCAAATGCCAGGGCCCCTACCACAGCGCCGGCCAGGCGGAAGCCGCTTTGAGGGGCGTGGCCGGCTCGCTGGTCGGCGATGCCTTTGAGCCCCGCCCGGGAGCCCATGCGGTCTGGAGCGTCCAGGCCCAGCGCGAGGCCCGCACCATCCGCCAGGAGCGTGCGGAAAGCGCCGGCGACTATGCCTTCGACCCCGATCAGCACGAGCCGCTGTTTTGAACCGTATCGGTCGAGGCGTGGTCACCCCTGCAGTGACTCGGTGTTGCCTGCCGCCCGATGTAACCGGCAGTCTCCAGAGTTCAGGTTTGTCAGCGCAGCTGGATGATCTGGCGACCCATCTGAACTATCATCAGGTCATGCGAAGCATCAGTGAGGTCCCACCCTGACAAATGGAACCGCAGAGACGTCATCAGCACTTCCTTAAGACCCTAAGAGGAGACTCATGCAGGTTCTGATCATTGAGGATGATCCACTGGTCCAGGGGTTGATTGCATCCATTGTCGAAGGGATTTACAACGATGTTCGGGTCTTTACCGCTGAGTCGGTTACGGAGGCTGAGGGGCAGTGGTCGCCGGGCGAATTTGTCCTGCTGATCTGTGACTGGCAGCTCCCCGATGGTTCAGGGCTGACGTACCTGAAGTCGATTCGTCAGTCGGACCCGGATGTCCGATTGCTGATGATCACCGCGCGCTCTGATCGACAGAGTGTTCTGGCCGCAGCCCGTGTTGGTATTGATGGATTTGTGACCAAGCCGTTTCAGGTTGAGGGGCTGCGGGAGCGACTGATCAGTATACTGCCGCCTGGGACAGTGTCGGCACCGGCGCTGAGTGTTGACGAGTGGTTGTCGGAAGCTCTGGGACACCCCCTCCAATTACCCTCCGATCTGAATCCCGCAGATGTCATGGCGTTGCAGGCACGCCGGAGCGAACTGACAATCGGTTTGCTGGCAACGCAGTGGCAAGGGGCCTCGGCATTGGTTGCGCGCCTGATGGACGCGGCGAATCGGCAGTCTCTGCGCCGGGCTGGCCAATCCACAGAGAGTCTCCGGGATGCCGTCGCCGAGCTGGGAGTGGAGAGATCCATGGATCTTGCGTTGAGTATGTCACTCGACATCGTGAACGCAATTGACGCGCCGGGACTGGTCGATAAAGCCCGTCAACTGGTCCAGGAAGGCGAGCGGCGCGCAAGCCTGGCCGCGGAGTTGGCTCGGCAAGTGGGTGTCGATGTCAGTCTCTGCAGAAGTGCCGGTCTGCTCAGCAACCTTGGAGAGCTGGGCGTTATCACCGCCCTGCAGCGTTTTATTCGGCAGGGAGGAGAGCTCCCTGACGATCGCGTTGACGCGCTCGTGGGTACCTGGAGCTCGGAATACGGCAACCGACTCAAGCGGCAGTGGCGTTTGCCGCTGGAGCTGCGCGAGCACGTCGGCGCGCTCTACGACCTGCGCGGTGATGCGGTCCAGGCGTCGCGGCTGGTCATGCGGTACACCGGGTTGCTCTTGAGCGAACGGAGCACAGAGCCGGAGCGATCGCATCTCGAGGGGCTTCTGGGGATTGCCCCAGAGTTTGGGGACACACTGGTTGCGCACCTGGGGAAAGACGATGGGCCGACCTGACGATGAGCATCAGCGTCTGCAGTCGCTGTATGCAACCGGACTTCTGAACACACCGTCTGAGGCCCGGTTCGATCGCTATACCCGGATCGCAACCCGGTTGTTTGATGTGCCGGTGGCACTGATATCCCTGGTCGACACGGACCGCCTCTGGTTCAAGTCAGCAGCCGGTACGACGAGGACGGAAATGTCACGTCGTGGATCGTTCTGCACCCACGCTATTCTGGCGGATGCACCGCTGGTCGTGGAGAATGCGCTCGAAGACGACCGCTTCTGTGACAATCCACAGGTTCGCCAAGCCCCCGGCTATCGCTTCTATGCCGGTGTGCCACTGCATGGTGAGAGTGGCCACCGGATCGGCACATTGTGTCTGCTCGATGACCGCCCCCGTGACTTCGCAGAAGAAAACCGGCAGCAGCTCATTGAACTGGCGGGTTGTGTGGACGATGAACTCAAGCGCTCTGCGGCGTCGCACTTTGAGTCCGTGATGGAACGGCTGGTGTTGATCCAGACCCAGAACCTGGATGATCCGGGTGAGCGCATCCGTCAGGGCGTCCGCCTGGGCTGCGAGTACCTTGGCCTTCCCATTGGCATCGTCAGTCGCATTGACGGTGACAGCTACACCGTCTTGACCCAGGTGTCGCCAGAGGATGCGTTGGTTGATGGCCAGACGTTCTCGCTGGGACAGACGTACTGCAGCATACTGCTGCGCCAACCCGATGTGCTGTCCATCGAACACATGGGCGAATCCGAGTATGCGGGCCATCCCTGCTATCAGGCCTTCGGTCTTGAGAGTTACATCGGCGCACCACTGACCGTTCAGGGTGCGCCGTACGGCACTCTCAACTTCTCGTCGCCGTATCCGCGCGTTCCCGGTGGGTTTTCGGATATGGACCGCAACCTGATCCGTCGGCTGGCTAGCTGGGTGAGTGCGATGCTGGATCACTGGCAGGCACGGGAATCGAGCCTTGCGGGCGAACGCCGCTTCCAGCACTTTTTTGACATGTCCCCCATCGGGCTGATCCGCAATGACTATCAAACCGGGCGATTTCTGGACGTCAACGAGGCGTTTCTGAGACAGACGGGATACGATCGTCAGACGTTGCTTTCCCTCTGTAATGAGGACATCACGCCCGAGGAAACCTACCGCGAGGACCAGCGACGCCTGGCGACCATCCCTGGCGACACTCAGTTCGGGCCTTATGAGAAAACCTTCATCCGTGCGAACGGCGACCACTATCCCGCCATGATGCACGGCGTTGTGATGCGCGAAGCTGGCGACCGGGAGGTGGTCTGGTCCATGGTGGAAGACATGACCGAGCGGCATCGGCTCGCGCGAATGCAGCGCCAGTTCGTTTCCACGGTCAGCCATGAATTGAGGACTCCGCTGACCAGTCTGAACGGTATTCTCAGGCTGCTTGGTGCGGGTGTTACCGGTGCGTTGCCGGACCGGGCGACGGATCTGGTCCAGAGGGCGGAGCGCAATGGCGAGCGACTCGCGGCACTGATCGATGACCTGCTGGATATGGAAAGACTGGTTGCCGGACGGATGTCGATTCATCCGGAGGTGGTCGATGTGGGTCGCCTGGTCCGGGAGGCGATTGACGGCAATCGACCGTATGCCGACCGATTGAACGTGACACTGGCGCCCAGGATTGAGGTCGATACCGCCTGGGTCCGGGTGGATCGACGGCGTTTTGATCAGATACTGACCAATTATCTGTCGAATGCCGCCAAGTTTTCAGGGGACTCCGGCGTTGTTGATATTGATGTGTGTCGCTCGGCTGACGGACTCGTGCGGATTGCGGTTGCGGACCGTGGCGAAGGGGTGCCAGCGGCTTTCCGGCCCCGCCTGTTTGAGGCATTTGCTCAGTCTGACAGTTCGACAAAGCGGTCCCTGCCAGGAACCGGACTCGGTCTGTCGATCTGCCGGGAGCTGGCTACCTTGATGGGTGGCGATGTGGGTTATGAGCCGCGCGACGGCGGGGGGTCGGTTTTCTATGCGCGATTTCCGGAGGTTGGACTCAATGACTCGTGATCGGGTGACAGAATGAACCTGGAGAGAATTCTCTGCATTGAGGATGAGGTCGATATCCGCACTGTGGTGGACCTCGCGCTGTCGACGGTTGGGGCCTTCACGGTCCGGCTGTGTGACTCCGGCGATGGCGCAGTGGATGCGGCCCGTGATTTTCGCCCCGATCTCATCCTCCTGGATGTCATGATGCCCGGTATGGATGGTCCTCAGACGCTGGCGGCCCTGAAGGGTGACCCCGAATTGTCCGGGATTCCGGTTGTCTTCATGACGGCCAAGGTCCAACCCTACGAGGTGGAGGAATACCTGCAGCAGGGAGCGATTGACGTCATTGCGAAGCCATTCGATCCGATGACGCTGGCCGACCGGGTGAGCACCATCTGGGCACGTTGGCGTCGTGAGGGCGTCGAATGAGGGATATGAAGGCCTACACGTGGAACCGGAAGCGGACGGCGCTTGGCGAATACCCATACAAGGTGTCCTCCGCCGGCGATCTGCCGGATCTGGATGAGAGCCTGAAACAGATTGGCGAATACCAGAGGCGTCTTCGGGCCAATGGTCGTCGATCGCTGCTACTGGTCGTGCATGGGCCGGACGCCAGTGGAAAAGACAGTCTGATACGGACGCTGGCCACCTACATGGACCCGACCGGTTTTCATGCCTGGTCCTTCAGTCGTCCCTCGGGGATGGAACAGCGCCACGACTTTCTCTGGCGCATTGTCCCCTGCCTGCCCGCTGCCGGTGAGGTCGCCGCATTCAATCGCAGTCACCACGAGGCGGTGATGGCCGAAAGACTGTGGCCCGTGCACGATCCGGACTCCTATGACTGGGCTGGGCGCTACGACGCGATTTGCGCCTTCGAGCGTCATCTGGTGCGTGAGGGTACTCAGGTCATCAAAATCTGGCTGAACGTTTCCGAGAACGAGCAGGCCAAGCGTCTGCTCAAGCGACTGGAGAAGGCCCGCAAGCGCTGGAAGTTCGATGGGGCGGATCTGGAAGCCTGGCGACGACGAGAGGATTATCACCAGATCGCCTCTGAGGCGATCACAGCGACCCACGCCGACGAGGCGCCGTGGTGGATCATCCCCGGCGACAATAAACCCGAGGCTCGGGCGCTGGTTGCCGCCGCCCTGGCCGAACGCCTCGCCACCATGGCCCCGGATTACCCGCCGCCGGATGAAGACGCCCTGAGCGCCTACCGCACGCTGCTGGCGGACCGCTATCGGAACGGGCGCTGATCAGGCGGCCTGTGGCCCGTTCTCAAAGAACGTCCGCAGACTGTTTTGGTAGGTGGTCTCCAGAACCGTCTCGAGTGACAGGTCTTTGACGTTGGCCACGTTTTCCGCGATGAAAGGGATATAGAACGGCGCGTTCTCCCGGCCGCGGTACGGGTCCGGTGTCAGGAAAGGCGAATCGGTTTCCAGCAGCAGCTGGTCAATTGGGGTCATGCGGATAATATCCCGCACGCTCTCGGCTTTCTTGAAAGTGGAAATGCCGTTGAAGCCCAGGGACCAGCCGTTATCCAGTGCGTACCGCGCCAGCTCCGGCCCGGAGGTGAAGCTGTGAATGACGCCGCGGCGCTTCTGGATGGTCTCGAATTCTTTCAGGATGGCGATGGTATCCTCGTCCGCCTCGCGGCTGTGGATGACGACCGGCTGATCGTGGTCGGCGGCAATCTGCAGCTGGCGGCGGAACACGTCCTGCTGGGTCGCGCGGTCGGAGTGGTCATAGAAATAGTCGAGCCCGATCTCGCCAATGGCGACGATTTTCTCATCACGGGCGTGGCGATTGATCTCGGTATCCACCGCGTCCGTCCAGGTTTCCGCTTCGTGGGGATGAATGCCCTGGGTGCCGTACACAAAAGGCGCACTATGGGTCAGTTCGCGCACGGTCGGCAGATTGTCCGGAGATACGGCAATGGTAATCACGCGCTCAATGTTGACCCGTTGCGCCTCGGACAGGGTCTCCGACAGTGGCCGGTCCTTGAGATAATCCAGGTGGCAGTGGGTTTCGATGATGGGCCGGTCAAAGACCGGAATGTCGCGACGCTTTTTCTTGCCCATGGTTGGTCCGGAATCATGCAGAATTTGGCAGAGTCTAACACTCTCAACGCAGCACTTCAGGCGACCCGATGATCAACGACACATGGCAGCACTGGCAGGCGCTCGACCGATGGCTGGGAGGCCTGGCGGACTTCTGGGCGGTCTCGCCGTTCATCACGCCCACGCCTGCCTGGTCGCGCCACGAGCCGTCGCTGGATGCCTGGTTGCTGGCCCTGTCCGATGAAGAGTGCGTGCATTTCGAGCAGTCGCCCGACGCACTGGCTGACGCACTGCCGGCTGGACAGGACTGGGCCCGTCAACGACGGGAACTGGTGGCACTGCCGTCATTGGCGATGGACAACCGGGCCTTGCCGGAGAAGCACGCGCCGGGCATGCCGGGCCGCAAACGGGAGCAGGCGGGTTGGTTTGCCGGCGCCGTTCAGCCAATGGCCGGGTCGGTCATGGACTGGTGTTGCGGCACGGGCCATCTGGCGCGAACGCTGGCGGCGGCATCGCCGGTCTCGGTGACCGGCCTGGAATGGCAACGCCGGCTGGTGCAGCGTGGCAATGCGATGGCACAGGAGCGGGGGGAACCGGTCTCGCTGTGGGCACAGGACGTGCTGGACACCACGTTCCCCTGGCCGCCGGTGGAACAGGCAGTGGCGCTTCACGCCTGCGGCGATCTGCACCGCACTTTGCTGTCGGGAGCGGTCGAACAAACGCTGGATCGTCTTTGCCTGTCGCCCTGCTGTTACCACCTGACCCAGGCCGATTCACCTTCCTGGCTTTCCCGGCGGGCCCGCGATCACGGCCAGTCCCCACGGCCTGACCGTCACCAGCGTCGTCTGGCGGTTCAGGAAGCCGTAACAGCGTCTGCGGGAGAGAGGCGTCGCAACGACCGGGCCCGCCTCTGGCGTCTGGGGTTTGATAGTCTGCAACGCCATGTTCGGGGAAGGGACGAGTACCTGCCGTTGCCGTCCATGCCACGATCCGTGCAGAAGGGCGACTTTGCCGGATTCTGTGCCTGGGCGGCCGGACGCAAGGGGCTGTCGTTGGCGGATGATGTGGATTACGCCGTCTGGCTGGCCTCCGGTGAACGCCGTCATCACGCGACCCGTCGCCGGGAGCTGCTCTGGCATCTGTTCCGCCGCCCCATAGAGCTCTGGCTGGTGCTCGATTATGCGCTGTTTCTGGAGGAACAGGGCTACCGCGTCCGCCTCGGAACCTTTTGTGACCGAACATTGACCCCGCGTAATCTGTTGCTGGATGCCGTCAGGGATCGGCGTACTCCACACGCTCCACGCAGCCATCACGAAAATACACCCGGGTGATCTCGTACAGGCGGCCGTAGTAGTCGGTGGTGTAGACCCAGGTTTGCTGGGGAACCGGATAGGTTTCCGGTGGGCGCCCGAAGGCCCGACGGACGTGATCCCGCGTCATGCCGCGAACCACCTCGTCACGGATCAGGTGTCGGCGCAGATTGGTGGAGGGAATGTGTTGGCAGGGGCTGGCGTCGCTGGTTGGTTCCGGCTCGCCCTCGCTGTCCGGGGAGGATGCCGTGTCGTCGGCGGGGTCGGACAGACCATCCGGCACCCGAAAGTCGCCACCCAGTGGCCGGGTGTTGAGTGGCACGGTTTCCGCGTCCTCACCGCAGACCGTGTCGGAATAGGTGCTTCCGCACCGGTAGACCTCGGCGAAGCCACCGGCGGGAAGACTGATCAGTAATAGCAGAAACGGTCCCGTCCGCAGGCCCATGGCCCTCTCCGCTCGGAACCGGCCGGCCCATAGCGGGCCAGCCGGGACAGGACCGCTCAGTCCTGTCGGTTAGCGTTCAACCTGGATGCGGGCTTCGACTCGACGATTTTCGGCTCGGCCCGAGGCGGTGTCGTTGCTCGCCACCGGCTCGCTTTCACCATACCCGGTCGCGCCAACGCGGCTGCTGTCTACGTTCAAGCGCTCGACCAGGCGATTCGCAACCGCTTCCGCCCGACGCTGGGACAGTGCCTGGTTGTAGCTGGCCTCACCCGCACTGTCCGTGTGACCGGCAATTTCGACGATGGTTTCCGGGTTGGCCTTTAGGAAGTCCGCCACACGCTGGAGTTCCGCATCGTACTGGTTGCCGATCACCGAGCTGTTGGTCGGGAACTGGATGTTGAGGGTAAAGGTCTCGACCGACTCGGTCTCACCGGTGCAGCCGGTGTTGTCCACCGTCGCGCCCGCGCTCGTTCCCGGGCACTCGTCCCGGCTGTCGACCACGCCGTCGTTATCGCTGTCGGTTTCGCAGCCGCGGCTGTCCACCGAGGCACCGGCCGGTGTGTTCGGGCACTGATCGGCGCTGTCGACCACACCGTCATTGTCGGCATCGGTCTCGCAGCCCTGGCGGTTCACGGACGCGCCGCTCGCTGTATTCGGACACTGGTCACGGTTGTCATTGACGCCGTCGTTGTCGCTGTCCATCGGCTCCGGTTCGGGTGCCGGCTCACTGTCTGCACTGCGCCCGAAGGCGAGACTGAAACCCAGCGACGCCTGAGTGTCAAAGGTGCTGTCGTCGATGCCGTGAAACTCGCGCACGTCAAACCGGGCCGAGAACCCCTCACTGAAGTTATAGCGGAAGCCGGCACCGGCGTTCACGCGGGTCTCCCGCGTGTTGAACGTGCCCAGCGTTTTGGTCCGGCCCGCATCGCCCTTCCATTCGGCATCACCAGCGCCGACGGCGACGTATGGGTTCCAGGTGTCATGGGGGTTGGCAAAGTAGTACAGGCCGTCCAGTCGCAGCTCCTGAAACCCGCTGTTGCCAGGTTGGTGCTGACGGTCCGCATTGGCCCGGGAAAAAGCGCCTTCCACCGCCCAGCGGTCCGTGAAGCGGTATTCGAGGCCGATATTGAAAGTGTCGGTTTCGCTCAGATCCCGGTCTTCGTCAAACAGCTGCATGCCGATCGACGGGTTGATGTAAATGTGCTGAGAGTGGTCCTCCGCTGCGAAAGCGGGTGTTGCCATCGCGGCGGCAAGGGCCGCAGCAGCGAGCGGTCGCATGTTGGCCATGCAGAATCTCCTGTTCCATTCGAGTTGGTGTTGATTCTTGTCGTCTTCCATCCGTCCGAATCCTGATGTGACCCGGGCGCATTTACCGACAATTTAAGCCATATCAGGACTTTTTTACAGGACGCTCGTCCCTTTTAACCGGTTCCCCCGAATGGGTGTCGCTGGTCGACTGAGAGGGGCCGGATGTTGGGGTCAGCGGCTGGGATCCGGGCGGAAATACAGATGGGCATTGTGTTTGGTGAAATCGAGGATCCGGCCATCGTCGAACCGCACCTGAAATGAGCGGTCTTCCTCAGTGGTGACCGTGCCGCCGCCGAGAATGGCGTGCGTCACCCGTTCGTGGTGCCAGATTGATGATGCGGCCTCATCGTCACCCTCCGCCTGATCCGCGTCAAAGGTCAGTCCTTCGCGTGTCAGGTAGCGATGACTGACCGGGGTGGCCGGATGTTGGCTCTGCAGTGTCGTCCCCGCCTCCGGCGCCTGGTCCAATTGCTGCCCTAGATCCTTGGAAAGGGGCAGCGACAACTCGGCGACAAAGCGGCTGGGGGCCTGATCACCGTCCAGGTGTGCGGGCCCGGATGCGGGAGGCCCGATCAGGTGCAGTTCGTCCTGTGCCCGGGTCATGGCCACGTAAAGCAGGCGGCGCTCGCTTTCGATCTGGTCCCGGGTCAGGTTGCCGTCCCGGACCCGGTGCGGCAGGTATTTCTCCTGCAGACCGGGGATCACGACCACCGGCCACTCCAGCCCCTTGGTGCGGTGAACGGTGGAGAGCCGGACACCGCCCCGGTTGGTCTGACGGGCCTGGTGGCGCAACTGGTCCAGGTGGGACAGCGCCTCCGGGGCGGCGACGTCCAGCGAGCGCAGATAGCGCTGGAAGCCCTGTACCGTGTCGATCCGCTCGTCTGCCGCCTCGTGGGTCATGGCCAGGCTGCGGATGCCCTCGAACAGGTCTGTGGCATCGGCGTAGCGGGCAATGAGCTGGTGGGCCGGCCCGCTGAAACCGTCGAGCGCAGTCAACGCTTCCCCGAGCCGTTTGAGCTTGCGGGCCGCCATCGCGGTCATGGATTCAAAATCGAGATTCAGCAGGCGTTGTCCCCAGTCGCGGTCGAAGTGCGCCAGGGACCTGGAAAGATCCCTCAGCTCGCTTTCCTTCAGGCCACAATGCGGAAATCTCAGCAGGCGGCGGGCAACCGGTTCACGACTTTCCGGCGGCAGGGCCGGAAGGTGGCCGGCGCAGACGCGGAGAATCTGCGTGATGGCCTCCACTTCATGGGTAAAGAGCGCGCCTTTGCCGCTGTCGATCTGATAGGGAATCTGGCGGGCCAGAAGCTGCAGTTCAATCGGCACGCTCTGACTCCAGACGCGAAACAGCACGGCCATGCGATCCAGTGCGTCCCGGCTCCCCTCAATGAGCGGGAGCAGCGCGTCACTGTCCTGTTGAGTCGGGTGATGGTGTACCCGGGTCGCCGGCGTGGCCGGGTGGGCGTGGCTCAGCACATTATGGCGCCCCTGGTTGTGGGTGATCAGGTGATTGGCCGCGAGCGTGAGCTGATGACCGTGGCGGAACGTCAGGCTCAGGGTCCGCTGCCGGGGCTGGTCGAACTCGTCCGTGAACCGGTGCAGGATGAACGCCGGCTCGGCGCCCCGGAACTCATAGATGGTCTGGTCCGGATCACCCACCACGGTCACCCGCGCCCGATCGCCGGCGACATAACGCAGCAGCAGGTGCTGGATCTCGTTGGTGTCCTGATACTCGTCCACCAGCACCAGATCCATTTTGTTGCCCACCAGCCGTTGTAGGGGCGGGTTCCGATGAATGGCGAGAACCGGCTCATAGAGCATGTCCGCGTAGCTGATCCGGCTGTGGCGTTTGCGCCACTGCTCGAAGCTGTGGAACAGGTCCACCAGATAACGGTGTTTCGCCGCATGGCCCTGTTCCTCGAAAATCTGTTCCGGGGGCTTGATGGTGGTCTTCACCTGATCGATGAACCCGGCGCCCATCTCCACAAATTCCTTTTTGTTGCGACGCACCTCATCCTGCAGATCTTCAGGCACGAGCTGGCGGGTGAGTTGCCAGACCTGGAAGTGGATTTCCTGCTCGCTCAGCACCTCACGGTTGAAGTCGGGCAGGTAGCCTTCGCGGACGAACCGTTGGTAGAGGCGGAATCCCATGGAATGGTAGGTCCGCACATCCGGCGGGCTCAGGCGGGTGTCGGGAGCGATGGCGGTGAGCTTGCGCTGGAAGTCCTCACGGGCCCGGCGGTTGAACATCAGCACGAGCATGCGCCGGGCCGCCTGGCCCTGATGCAGCAGGTAGTGGATGCGCCAGGCCATGGTCGTGGTCTTGCCACTGCCGGCCACCGCCGTTATCAGCGTGTGCTCGTCGTCAGCGGTAATGATGGCGCGTTGTTCGTCGGTCAGGTGGGGCGGCAGCGGGAATGTCATGGCGTTATTCTGGCATGGTGACCGGGGCTCATCCATAATGGCCCGTCATTTTCCAGGCGTCCTGATCGCCAACGCCGGGGCCTTTCTGGAGCAGGCGGTTGATGGTCAGGCGTTTTCAAAGAGAGGAGACCGGTGTCATGGCGGCATCAGCCGATCAGTCCTGCAACGTGCTGGGCGAAGTCCTCGAAGAATGCGGTCGCGATCCGGAAACCGGTTTTTACCGTGATGGGTGCTGTCGGGTCGGACCCGACGATTTCGGTGTCCATGCCGTCTGCGCGGTGCTGACCGATGAATTCCTGGCATTTTCCAGTGCCCGGGGTAACGACCTGTCGACACCGCGGCCGGAGTTCGGCTTTCCCGGCCTCAAAGCCGGCGACGCCTGGTGTTTGTGCGCCAGTCGCTGGCAGGAGGCCTGCGAGGCCGGCCGGGCGCCCCGTGTCCGTCTGCGGGCCACCAGCGAGGCGGCCCTTGAGGTGTGCGCCCTCGACGACCTCAAGCGTCACGCTATCGATCTGAACTGATTATGGAACGGTGGCAGCGCTGGTTACGGCACCGTGGTGAGCGCCGTCTCGTGCTGGTCGAAACGACCGGCGCTGAAACGGGGCGGCGCTGGGCCCAACGGGTGATGGCCGATTGCCCGTCGAACCAGGCGCTCTGGGTGGCGGACGAGCCGCCGTCGCTGCCGGAGGCCGTCGCCTGGGCATCGGCGCGTCGGGCCCGGCACTGGCTGGGTCGTGAATGCGATCTGCTGGTCTGGGATGGCTGGCAGGGCAATGATCCGGATGCTCTGGCGGCTCTCGCGGGCAGCCTGTCGGCCGGAGGGCTGCTGATCTGGTTGATGCCACCCCGGGCCGACTGGCCGAGCTTTGCCGATCCGGACTACCCCCGTACCGGTCTGCCCACCAATGGATATCATCCGTTTGCCCGACGCCTGGCGTGGTGCCTTGACGGTGATCCGGCGGTCCTCACCGTGACCCCGGATGCGCCCACGCCGGCACCGCCCCAGGGGTGGGATGGCGAAGGCTTTGAGCCTGGTCCGACGGACGACCAGTCCCGCGCGGTTGCCGCGATTGTCCGGACGGGGGAAGGGCGCCGCCGTCGGCCATTGGTGCTGCGGGCCGACCGGGGCCGGGGCAAGAGCCATGCGCTGGGCGATGCGGCGGCCCGGCTGCTGCAGGGACGCCGTGAGCGGATTGTGGTCACGGCCCCGCGTTTCGAGGCGGTGTCGGTTCTGTTCCGAGCCGCGGCGGCGGCATGGCCCGACGCGACATGGGAGGGGCATACGCTCTGCGATAGTGAACGGTCATTGCGGTTTCTGCCGGCGGACGCTCTGCTGCGAACCCGCCCGGAGGCGGGGCTTGTGATCGTGGATGAGGCCGCCGGACTGCCCCCCTCCGTGCTTGGCGCGATTCTCACCGGCTGGCCCCGCGTGGTCTATGCGACCACGGTTCACGGATATGAGGGCACGGGCCGTGGTTTTGACGTGCGTTTCCGGGCCACACTGGACCGGGTTGCGCCACAGTGGCAGGCCCTGTCACTGACCGAACCGGTTCGCTGGTCGGCCTCCGATCCGCTGGAACCACTCCTCAGCCGACTGTTCCTGTTGAATGCGGAAGCGGCTGCAGTGGTGTCCGATGCGTCCATCACGGTCCGACCGTGGAATCCGGCGGAATCGGATGAAACGACCCTGAACCAGGCCTTTGGCCTGCTCACCGATGCCCACTACCGGACGACGCCGGCGGATCTGCGGCAGTGGCTGGACGATCCGGAGGCCCGGACCTGGCTGGCCTGGCAGGGTCGGACAGTGGTTGGCGCGCTCTGGGCCCGGCACGAAGGCGGGCTTCCGCAGGCGCTGGCCCATGAGGTCGCGGAAGGCCGCCGACGCCCCCGGGGGCATTTGCTGGCCCAGTCGCTCGCCACACACGGCGGTAATGCCGAGGCTGCAATCGCGCGCTGGTGGCGAATTACCCGGATCGCGGTGCACCCCGAATGCCGCCGGACGGGGATTGGTCGACAGCTCGTAGCGGCGGCGGTCGACGCGGCCGGAACGGCCGGCGTGGATCTGGTCGGGACCAGTTTTGGCGCGACCGGCATGTTGTCGGCGTTCTGGGAAGCGACCGGGATGAGGCCGCTAAGGCTCGGCCTTCACCGTGACAGCAGCAGCGGGGAGCACACCCTGCAGATGGCCCGGCCGGTGAGCGAATCCGGGCGGTGTCTCGTTGACGCTCTGGCCAGTCGTTTTGCCGAGCACTGGCCGCTTTTGCTGGGGTTCGAGCTGGCCGATCTTGAGCCGGGACTGGTGCTGCGGCTCACCGGTGCCTGGGCGAGCGAGCGGCCCCTCAGTGAAGACGATCGGCGGGAAATCCGGGCCTATGCGAATGGGTATCGCCTGACGGCGCTGTCGCGCCTGCCGCTGATCCGCCTGACTCAGCAGCCTGGTGTGGCGGCCCGGATTGCCACCTCCGGAGAGGGAGAACTCTGGTGTCGTCGGCTGCTCCAGAACCACGACTGGACCCGGCTTCAGCAGGATGGGATCTGCGAAGGCCGACGTGACGGCGAATCCCGGCTTCGGCAGCAGGCGGCGGACCTGATGGATTGGTTGTGAATGTGACCGGTTCGATGTCCGATCGGAACGGCATCATGCAGAATGGGCCACCATGACACCAAGCCGTTTCATAAGCGGTCCCGAAGCGGCGAAACATCCCGGAAGCAGGAATCTCCCGTCATGCACCGTCCGCTCGCCGCTGCCACGATTGTCTCGGCCTTTCTGGTCGCTTGTGCCGGTCAGCCCCGCCCCGCCAACCTGGATGTCGCCCAGGTCAGCGACGCAAGCAGTCCCATCATCCAGGCGGCCGCCGCCGGTAATACCGAGCGGGTGCGGGTGCTGTCCGAGGGTGACGCGGCCCTGAATACCCGCTCACCGGAGACAACGACGCTGACCGCCGCTGCGGCGGGTGGGCATGGCGAGACGGTCTGGTACCTGCTCAAACGCGGGGCGAACCCTGATCTGGCTTCGCTCTCCGGTCGGACGCCGTTGATGGTCGCCGCCCGCGAGGGCAATCAGGAGGTGATCCGGATGCTGTTGTCGGCGGGGGCGGAAGTGAACCGTCAGGCGCAGAACGGCCATTCACCACTGTCCATGGCGGCGCTGAACGGCAACCTGTCGACGGCCAAAAGACTGCTGACCGCTGGTGCGAACGTCAACATTGCGCCGGGGGGGCGGTCGTTGCTGATGCACGTGATTGAGCGGGGCGACCTGCTGATGGCGGAGGCCCTGATCGCCGCGGGCGCCAATACGGAGTACCAGGCCGCTGACGGGCAGACCGCCCTGGATGTGGCTCGTCAGGTCAACAACCGGGACCTAGAGATGCTGCTGATTCAGGCCGGGGCGCGGTGAGAATGCGGGTCGGCCACGGAAATCTCGGAAACCGTCCTTCGGACGGTGCCAAAGGGGTTTGAACGTTTTAAAGTCAAAAGGTCTGGAAGTGGCCGACAGTCATTCCTTCTTCTTTCAAGCTTTAGAACTCTAAAACCTTCTGACGCTCGCTTTAAGGCGTTTCAGCGTCTTTCCGTGGCAGACTCCTAGCCTTCCAGATCCGCCAGCGGGTGCTCGTCCTCGGCCCAGGGGGATTCAAAAAACGCGTCCACCGCGTCTCTCGGGACCTCCGGGACAGACGCGTGCTGCCACCGCGGCGACTGATCCTTATCAATGACCCGTGCCCGGATGCCTTCCCGGAAATCCGCCTTTTCGCAGCAGCGCACGGCCATGATCAGCTCCATCCGGAAGACCTCCGCGAGGGATAGTTGCAGCCCTCTGTGGAGGTGTTCCCAGACCAACCAGGGTGTCATTGGGCAGCCGTTGGCCAGATTGCTCCGTGCCTGCTGCCACCACTCATCGTCGCTTTCCCGTTCGAGAATGGCGTCCACGATGTCCGTGAGCGAACCCCGCCGGGCAATGCGGGCGATGGCCTGTTCGTGAAGGGCAAGCTGGCTCTCCGGCAAGGTCGCCGGTCGCTCGTTGGTGACCGTCGTCAGTAACTGGTGGAGTCGGTTGTCATCGGCGATGACATTGCCGGTCCAGTCGATATCACGCAGCCGGTCAAGCAGCGTGTCCTGATCGGTGTGCGCCAGTGCGAAGTCCGCCAGTCCCTCCCGCAGTGCGTCGGTGGCATTCAGGCGGGCCCCGGTAAGCCCCATGAACAGGCCGAGGCTGCCGGGCATGCGGTTCAGAAACCAACCCGATCCCACGTCCGGAAACAGGCCGATGGTGACTTCGGGCATTGCCATCCGGGCGTCCGGGGTGATCACACGATAGCGACTCGCGGCGAGCAGACCCAGGCCGCCGCCCATGATGATGCCGTGGGCCCAGCAGACCACGGGCTTGGGGAAACGATGGAGCTTGTGGTCCAGCCGGTATTCATTGCTGAAATAAGCGGTTGCGGTCTGGGCGGGGTCGCCCTTCTGCATGTCATGGTAGAGTTCACGGATGTCGCCGCCGGCGCAGAACCCTTTGTCGCCGGCCCCCCGGAGCACCACGGCATGAATGTCCGGATGATCGGCCCAGTCGTCCAGGCAGGCGTTCAGCGCGTTCAGCGTCTCAGTGGAGAGGGCGTTGAGCGCTTGGGGGCGGTCGAGGGTGATCAGCCCGACCTGGCCACGCCGACAGGTGAGTGTCTCGGTCTGGATGGACATGGGGTGATGGGCTCCTGCTCCGGAAAATGCGATATGTCACAGGGTAAAGGGTCTCAGGCGCGCCCTGTTGGCAGAATGGTACCAAAGTCTGAGTGGATGGACGGGAGGAACCCGGCAATGATAGGGCGATACTGGATCATGCCAGCACTGGTGTTGCTGGTTGGCTGCGAGGGTCGGGCGATGGCCGGCGACGTTCAGGCCGGACGGGAGAAGGCCGCCGTCTGTGCCTCCTGCCATGGGCACAATGGCCTGGCCCCGATCGAACGTTACCCCAACCTGGCCGGTCAGAACCGGGCCTACCTCGTGTCGGCCCTGGAAGCCTATCGGGACGGGGACCGCCAGGGCGGACAGGCCACCTTGATGCAGGGGCCGGCCTCGAATCTCAGCGATGAGGACATCGCGGACCTGGCGGCCTATTACGCCAGCCTGCCTGCTGACGGCGGTTCCTGACCAAAGGGGCCTCGCCCGTCTAATCCGTCCCGGTGGACTGCGTGGTGGTATCGATGATCCGGTAGCTGGGCCGGTACGCGGAGCTGCCGGGGAGTTTCATGCGATTCTGCCGAACGAAGGCGGCCAGCAGGTCATCCAGTGGCCTGAGCAGTTCCGGATCGCCCGCGATCTCGAAGGGGCCCCGCTCCTGAACCTGACGGATGCCCTGTTCCTTGACGTTGCCAGCGACGATGCCACTGAATGCCTTGCGGAGATTGGCGGCGAGCAGATAAGTCGGCTGATCGCGGTCCAGTTGCAGGGCGCGCATGCTTTCGTGGGTCGGGTCGAATGGCTTCTGGAAGACCGGATCGACGGTCAGCATCCAGTTGAAGTAATACGCGTCCTGGTGCTCGCGCCGGAAGGCCTCGACGGACTCAACGCCGTGCTTCATCGCCCGGGCGACGGCCACCGGGTCATCGATGATAATTTCGTAATGCTCCGCCGCCTCGTCGCCCAGCGCATTCCGGATAAAGCGATCAATCATCCGGAAATACTCGGCGTTCTCCTGACGCCCGGTCATCACAATCGGGAAGGGGATGTGACGATTGTCCGGGTGCAGCAGGACGCCCAGCAGATACAGGATCTCCTCAGCGGTGCCAACGCCGCCGGGAAAGATGACGATGCCGTGCCCGGCGCGGACGAACGCTTCGAGACGTTTTTCGATGTCCGGCATGATCACCAGCTCATTGACGATCGGGTTGGGCGCTTCCGCGCCAATGATGCCGGGTTCGGTAATGCCAATGTAACGACCGCCGGTAACCCGTTGCTTGGCGTGACCGATGGTGGCGCCTTTCATGGGGCCCTTCATGGCCCCCGGGCCGCAACCGGTGCAGATGCTCAGGTTCCGCAGGCCCAGTTCGTGGCCCACGTCTTTGGTGTACTTGTATTCGTCACGACTGATCGAATGCCCGCCCCAGCACACCACCATATCCGGCTGGTGGCCCGGCCTGAGCACCCGGGCATTACGCAGGATGTGGAAGATCAGGTTGGTGGTGGTCTCACCGTCATCGCGCCGGAACCCGGGTGCTGCCGCCAGAATCGAGTGGGCATAGATGATGTCCCGCAGGACCGCAAACAGGTGCTCGCGGATGCCCCGCAGCATTTCACCGTCCACAAACGCACTGGCCGGTGCGTTGATCAGTTCCAGTTTCAGCCCGCGCGGCTGCTGGATCAGTCGCAGATCGAAATCCGCGTGCAGGTCCATCAGATCCTTGCAGTCGTCCGTCTCGGTACCGATGTTCATCACGGCGAGCGCGCACTGTCGGAACAGCCGGTAAAGCCCGCCCTCCGACTTGTCCTTGAGTCGGTTGACTTCGTGGCTTGAAAGAATTTCCAGGCTGCCCTCGGGAGAAACCAGGGCATTCACTGTGTCGTCGGTCATGATGGTGTGTGGGTCCTGCAATGCGTATGAGTAGGGCAGCGGCTTTGTTCGCCACTGCGCGACAGGGTAAAATAGCGCAGTTTTTAACCGGATCGAAAGGTGTCCATGAAGTTTCTGATTCGCCCCTTTGCCGAAACAGCGATCAAGAGTCGTCCCGTGCGTCAGCAGCAGGTGCGTCAGCTGCGCCGGAACGTCCGTCGGATCCTGGCGCGGCTGGATGATCGCGTACAGGTTCAGGGTGGCTGGGACCGTGTGGATGTGCAACTGCCGGACGACGGGCTGACGCGCGAGCAGGTCATCACCACGCTGCAGCGCGTCCCGGGCATCAGTAACATCCAGGTGATCCGGGAATACCCGCTGGACTGTTTTGAGACGATTGCGGACATTGTCGTCAGCAGCTTTGAGCAGCGTCTTGCGGGTAAAAGCTTTGCCGTCCGGGTGCGCCGTTCGGGCAAGCATGACTTCAGTTCGCAGGATCTGGAGAAATACCTTGGGGGCGCGCTGCTGCGGCGGACAGACGCACGGGCGGTCAATCTCAATCATCCCGACGAACCGGTGCGCCTGGAAGTGATTGGCGATTATTTCCACGTTGTGGACGAGCGGTTTGAGGGCATGGGCGGTTACCCGATGGGCGCGGTGGAAAACGCGATGACGCTCATCTCCGGGGGCTACGACTCGTCTGTCGCCACCTATCTGAATATGCGCCGGGGTATCCGGACGCATTTTCTGTTCTTCGATCTGGGCGGCACCGCCCATGAGACGGGTGTCAAACAGGTGGCCTGGCACCTCTGGTCGCGCTACGGCTCGTCCCACTCGGTGCACTTCATCACGGTGCCGTTCGAGGAGGTGGTGGGCGAGATCATGCGCTCCGTCAACAACCGCTACTGGGGCGTGACGCTCAAGCGGGTGATGCTCCGGGCCGCCTCGGCAATCGCGGGTGAGACCAACGCGCAGGCGCTGGTGACCGGCGACTCGGTGGCGCAGGTGTCCAGTCAGACACTGACCAATATCAACGTGATCGACCGGGCCAGTGAGCAGGTGGTCCTTCGTCCGCTGATCAACATGGACAAGGGTGAAATCATCCGCCTGGCCGGTGAGATTGAAACGGACGAATTTGCGCGGAACATGCCAGAGTACTGCGGTGTGATATCCAGCAAGCCGGTCACCCGGGCCAAGGTTCACCGCGCGGAGGAGGAAGAGGCCAAAATGGACCCGGCCGTGCTCGCCAAAGCCATTGAAGACCGGGTGGCGACGCCGATCCACCGCCTGATGGAGACCCTCACCACACCGGAAGAGGTGGAGCTGGTCCGTACCCCCTCACTGGATGATGTCATCATCGACGTGCGCCACCCGACCGAGGAAGAGCGCGCGCCCCTGCACCTGACCAACAACGAGATCCTGCATATTCCGTTCTATGAACTCAGCCAGCATCTGAGCGAGCTGGCATCGGACCGGCGCTACCTGCTCTACTGCGACCGCGGCACCATGAGCCGCATGCACGCCGGTCAGTTGCAGGCCGAGGGGCTGCCGAATGTACAGGTGTATGCGCCTTAAGACCCATTCGCCACGGAAAAACACAGAAAGCACGGAAACCGTCCTTCGGACGGAAAAAAGACGTTTGAATGTTTTAATGTCAGAAAGTCAGAAAGCGGCTGAGAATCAACCGGCTTCTTTCAGACTTTCTGACCCTCTGACTTTCGCCCGAAGGGCGTTTCCGTGGCCGATCCTGTCAGTCATCCAGCCCTTTCAAAAACGCCTGCAGGTTCTCCGACAGGTGTTCCAGGTCATAGCCTCCTTCCTGCACGACCAGGGTGGGCAGATTGGCCTGGTGGATGCGCCGTCCGAGACGGTTGAAGCCGTCGGTGGTGACGGACACCTTGGCCTGAGGGTCGTCCTTGTAGATGTCGAAGCCGAGGGTGAGGATCAGGGCATCCGGTTCGAACAGGCGGATGGCGGCCATGGCCTTTTCCAGCGTTTCGAAGAAGTGTTCTTCACTGGCGCCGTGTGGCATGGGTAGATTGACGTTGTAGCCTTCACCGCGCCCCTCGCCGCGTTCTTCCTCGTAGCCGCTGGTGACCGGATAGAAGTTGGTCGGATCACCATGCACTGACACATAGAGCACGTCGTCCCGGTCGTAGAAAATTTCCTGAATGCCCTGACCATGGTGCATGTCCGTATCGAGAATGGCGATCTTCGGAAACCGGCCGATCATTGCCTCGGCGGCGATGGCAGCGTTGTTCAGATAGCAGAAGCCGCCGGCGGCATCCCGGCGGGCGTGGTGGCCCGGCGGACGGCTGATGGCATAGGACAGGCGATCACCGGCCATCAGGGCATCGGCTGCGCCCAATGCGGACTGGGCGGACCAGTAGGCCGCGTTCCAGGTGCCGGCCCCGATCGGGCAGCTACCGTCGGCCTGGTAGCGCCCGGCTTCGGCGAGAATGCTCTTGAGTGCATTCGGTGAGCGCACAAAGATGTTGGACATCACCTCGTCGCCCCAGTCCTCGGGCCAGCGGTCATGGGCCGACTCGAGAAAACGCAGGTAGCCCAGATCGTGAACCTTCGCAATGGGGCCCGGTCCCTGATCGCAGGGCTCGCGGACATCCACCTCCATCTCGCCGAGTCCCTTCAGCATTTCCCGGGTCCGGTCGGGCACTTCCTGCGGCGAACGCATCTGGCCACGGGTGAAATAACTCTGCGGGTTGTGCTGGTCCTGTGCCGGATGGAAAAACGCTTTCATGCTCGGGCCTCCGCTGATGAGGTTGGGAATGGCAACCCTTTGAGTATAGGCACCCTTTTTCGTCCGCCTCAAGCGCTGTGATTGCGGTCTTCTACCTTGGTCGCAAAGCGCCTTCATGACTTGTCCGACGGGGTGAAGTCAGCCACTATGAACCCTGTTCCCAAAGGCCTCTGAGGCGCCCTGTCGAACAGGCGCTGACCGGAGGCTGCTTACCTCTTGCCGCGAAAAGGAGCCGATATGATGGAGTCACCGCTGCTCAAGCACCTGGATGGTTACATCGGAGGGGAGTGGGCCCGAACCGCATCCGGCCAGTCTTTTGAGGTCTTTAACCCGGCGACCCAATCGGTCATCGCGGAAGTGGCCTCCATGGAGGAGGCGGACATTCACCGGGCGATCGCCGAGGCGAAGCAGGCGTTGCGCCTGACGCAGCCCTATGATCTCGAGACCCGCCGGGGCTGGCTGGAGGGCATCCGCGATGCGCTGAAGGAAAACCGCGAGGAAGTCGGTCGCATCCTCTGCATGGAGCATGGCAAACCGCTCAAGGAAGCGCAGGGTGAGGCGGACTACGCGGCCGGTTTCTTCGATTATTGCGCGAAGTACATCGACCACCTGGCGCCGCACACGATTCCCGAGCAGCCCAAGAACGCCACCTGGACGATTCATTACCGGCCGATCGGTGTGTCGGGCCTGATCACGCCCTGGAACTTTCCGATTGGCATGATCGCCAAGAAGCTGTCCGCTGCGCTGGCGGCCGGCTCCCCGACGATCATCAAACCGGCGGCGGAAACGCCGCTGACCATGATTGCCCTGTTCTCACTCATGCACGAGAAGCTGGACCTGCCCAAGGGCATGGTCAATCTGGTGATGGGCAAGTCCAGCATGATCGGCCGCATCCTGTGTGAATCACCGGACGTGCCGATGATCAGCTTCACCGGCTCCACCGAAGTGGGCCGCACACTGATGCAGAACAGTACCGGCTGGGTGAAGAAGCTGGGCCTCGAACTGGGTGGCAACGCGCCGTTCATTGTCTTCGATGACGCCGATCTGGACGCGGCGGCCGATCATCTGATGGCCAACAAGTTCCGGGGTGGTGGCCAGACCTGCGTCTGCGCCAATCGCATTTTCGTCCATGACGACGTCGCTGAGGCCTTTGGCCAGAAGCTGGCGGAGCGGGTCAATGCGCTGGCCGTCGGCGACGGCATGAAAGAGGGCACGGACATCGGGCCGCTGATCAACAAAGGCGGATTCGACAAGGTGCGCCGCCACGTTGAGGACGCGCTGTCGAAAGGCGGTACTCTGGTGGCCGGCAAGCAGCCGGGTGAACTGAGCGGACAGGATCTGTACTACCCGCCGACAGTCATTGATGGCATCACCCGAGAGATGGCCTGTTCGCAGGAGGAAACCTTCGGCCCGCTGGTGCCCATGGCCCGGTTCCAGTCCGAGGACGAAGTGATCGATGCCGGCAACGACACTGAGTTCGGCTTGGCCGCCTATGTGTTCACCGGCGACGAGGCGCGAGCACAGCGTGTGATCGGCGGATTGCGGTTTGGCCACGTCGGCTGGAACACCGGCACTGGCCCGACTCCGGAAGCGCCGTTCGGCGGCATGAAAGCTTCCGGCATCGGCCGCGAGGGCGGTATCGAAGGCCTGATGGAGTACGTCGAGCCCCAGACCGTGCCGCGCGGGCAATAGGCGACCAACAGCGGGGCCTGCGGGCCCCGTTTTGTTTTGAGCCAAGGAAGCGCCCAAAAGCGAAAGTTAGAAGGTGTTAAAGTCGGAAAGAAGAAGGAATGCGTGCCGGCTACTTTCAGACCTTCTGACTTTAAAACGTTCAAACCCCTTTGCTCCGTCCGAAGGACGCTTTCCGTACTTTCCGTGGCCCACTCGATCCTCCGTCAGTGGTCCGCGACTTCCCTCTGATATACTCCCCCGTTCATTTTCGGCGAAGGCAGACGCTCGGAATGGACGACGTATCGCCCATCATCGATCCTCTTAATGACGCCCAGCGCGAGGCCGTGACCGCGCAGAACCGACATCTTCTGGTGCTGGCCGGTGCCGGCAGTGGCAAGACCCGTGTGCTGGTGCACCGTATGGCCTGGCTGATGCAGGTGGATCAGGTGCCCGCCACCGGCCTGCTGGCCGTGACGTTTACCAACAAAGCCGCCCGTGAGATGCGGGGCCGGATCAGCGAGATGATGAATCTCGGTGGCCACGGCCTCTGGTTTGGCACCTTTCACAGCATCGCCCATCGCCTGCTGAGGGCGCACTGGCAGGATGCCGGCCTGCCCGAGAATTTCCAGGTGCTGGACAGTGACGACCAGCTGAGGCTCATCAAGCGGGTGATGCGCGAGCTGGAAATGGACGAGAGCCGCTGGCCACCGCGCCAGGCACAATGGTTCATCAACAGCCGGAAGGACGAAGGTCAGCGCGCCGCGAACATCCAGGAGAATCCCGGGGATCATTTCACCGCCGAAATGCTGACAATCTATCGCCGTTACGAGAACCAGTGTCAGCAGAGCGGGTTGGTGGATTTTGGCGAGTTGTTGCTTCGTTCCCACGAGCTCTGGCTGCACCGGCCCGAGCTGACGGCCCACTACCAGCGACGGTTCCAGCACATCCTCGTGGACGAATTCCAGGACACCAACACCATCCAGTACGCGTGGCTGCGGGTGCTGGCCGGTGACCGGGTGCCCATGACCATCGTGGGGGACGACGACCAGTCCATCTACGGCTGGCGCGGTGCCCGCATCGAGAACCTGCAGCGTTTTCAGCAGGATTTTCCCGACGCGCGCCTGGTGCGGCTGGAGCAGAACTACCGGTCGACCCAGACCATCCTCAAGGCAGCAAACACGGTGATTGCCAACAACCAGGGGCGACTGGGCAAGGAACTCTGGACCGATGGCGAGGAAGGCGAGCTGATCAGCCTGTATGCGGCCTTCAACGAACAGGATGAAGCCAACTACATCGCCGATACCATCAGTGCCTGGGTCGATGAAGGCAACCTGCGTCAGGAAAGCGCCATACTCTACCGTTCCAACGCCCAGTCCCGGGTGCTGGAGGAATCGCTGCTGCGCCAGGGCATTCCCTATCGCGTCTACGGTGGTCTGCGGTTCTACGACCGACAGGAAATCCGCAATGCCCTTGGGTACCTGCGACTGGTCCTGTATCCGGACGATGATGCCGCGTTTGAACGGGTGGTGAACATCCCCACCCGGGGCATCGGCGCCAAGAGCCTCGCCGAGATTCGCCGGACGGCCTCGGAAGGGGCGCTGTCACTCTGGCAGGCCTCGCTCCGCATGCTGGAAGCGGGCGCACTCAAGGGGCGCGCGAAGACGGGGTTGCAACAGTTCATGACGCTCATTGAGGCGTTGGACGAGGATCGCGACAAGCTGACGCTGCAGGAGCTGACCCAGCGAGCCGTGCGCGACAGTGGCTTGCGGGATTACCACGCCAGCGAAAAAGGCGAGAAGGGCCAGGCGCGGGTCGAGAACCTGGACGAACTCGTCAACGCCGTGGGTGAATTTGATGTGGACGATGGCATGGACCCATTGACGGAGTTCATCGCCCAGGCGGCTCTGGACGCCGGTGAGGCTCAGGCGGAGGACGATGAGGACAGTGTTCAGCTGATGACGCTGCACTCGGCCAAGGGGCTGGAATTTCCACTGGTGTTCCTGGCGGGCGTCGAGGAAGGTCTGTTCCCGCACAGCATGTCGCTGGAAGAGCCTGGCCGCATGGAAGAGGAGCGGCGGCTCGCCTACGTGGGCATGACGCGGGCCATGAAGCGCCTGGTGATGACCTACGCCGAGTCACGCCGTCTGTACGGCCAGGAGAAGTTCCACGCCCTGTCGCGTTTTGTCCGTGAGATCCCGCCGGACTGCCTCCAGGAGGTGCGCCTGCGCAATACCGTCAGCCGGCCCGCCATGGTCCAGCGCCCGAACGAGGGCATGGGCGGCGGTGATCCGCTGGCGGAGGCGGGCTTCCAGCTGGGCCAGCGTGTCCACCATCGCAAGTTCGGTGAGGGCATCATCATGAACTGTGAGGGCAGCGGTCACCATACGCGCGTCCAGGTGAACTTTGACGAAGGAGCGAAGTGGCTCGTTCTGGCCTATGCTCCTCTGGAACGGCTATAGATTATCCGCGACTTTAGCCGTAGGACCCCCATTCCGCGTGTCCAAACCCGTACACTGACCAACGGGTGCACTGTACAACAATCAAAAAACAGGGAGGCAACATGACAACCCGTCTACTGATGACCTCGTTACTGGTCGGCTCGCTGAGTCTTGGTCTGGCCGGTTGTTCCGGTGGCGCTGACAATGGCGAAACGACCGGCAGCAACCAATCGTCCGAAGACGGCACAACGTCAACGGAGATGGCGTCCGGCGATTCCGGCGAGAAAACCTACGAGTGGAAACTGGTCACCACCTGGCCCAAGAACTTCCCGGGGCTGGGTACCGCGCCCGAGCGCCTGGCCGACAATCTGCGTGAAATGACCGATGGCCAGATCGACATCACCGTCTACGGTGCCGGAGACCTGGTGCCGGCGCTGGAGGTGTTCAGTGCTGTTTCACAGGGCACGGCTGAGATGGGGCACGGCGCCGGTTATTACTGGAAGGGCAAAGTGCCGGCGGCGCAGTTTTTCTCGACCGTTCCTTTCGGCCTGACGGCGCAGGAGTACAATGGCTGGATGTTCTATGGCGGCGGACTGGAGCTCTACCGCGAGGCCTATGAGCCGTTCGGCGTCATCCCCTGGCCGGGTGGTAATACCGGTGTCCAGATGGGAGGCTGGTTCAACAAGGAAATCAACAGCGTTGAGGACCTGAAAGGCCTGAAGATGCGGATTCCGGGGATCGGTGGCGACGTGCTGGAAAAGGCCGGCGGTACGCCGGTGAACCTCCCGGGGGGCGAAATCTTCACGGCGCTTCAGACCGGTACCATCGACGCCACTGAGTGGGTCGGGCCCTATAATGATCTGTCCTTCGGCCTGCACCAGATCGCCGAGTACTACTACTATCCGGGCTGGCATGAGCCGGGTACGGCGCTGGAGTTGATCGTCAACGAGGAGGCCTACAACAGTCTGCCGGATCACCTCCAGAAGACCGTCGATATCGCGGTTCGTGAGATGAACGCCGACATGCTGGCCGAGTACACCGCCCGCAACAACGAGGCACTGAAAGAGCTGGTCGACGAGAAGGGCGTGAAACTGCGCCGCTTCCCGGACGACGCGCTCAAGCGCCTGCGTAACATGTCGGAGGAAGCGGTGAAGGCACTGGCCGAAAAGGATGACATGGCCGCCAAGGCCTACGAGTCCTATAAGTCATTCCGTGACAAGGTGGTGCCGTACACGGAAATTTCCGAGCAGACCTACATCGAGGCCCGCTCAGCGGAGTAAGCGCCGGGACCGGCGGCGGGCTCCTCCTGCCGCCGGTTCAGGTCCGGCTGCTCCGGTCCCCTTTCACTTCCCGGATTCGCCCGTGGTCGTCGATGGCGACATAGACGAACAGGGCTTCGGTGACCTTCCGCATCCGGTCGGCATCCCGGTCCCGCGTCCAGACTTCCACATTGATCTTCATCGAACTGGTTCCGATATCCACCAGTTCGCTGTAGAACGCCACCTGGGACCCCACCCTCAGGGGTGAAAGAAACTCCATCCGGTCGATTGCGACCGTGGCGTTGCGCCCACGGGAAATGCGCTCGGCGGTCGTGGCAGCGGCCATGTCCATCTGCCGGACCAGCCAGCCGGCGTAAAGGTCGCCGTTGGCGTTGGTGTCAGCAGGCATCGGGACCACCTGGAGCGCGAGTTCGCCCCGTGGCCTGGGCTTGTCATCATCGTGCAGGGTCATGATTGCGTTCCCCGGTTAACCGTAAAGCAGATTGGGTAAGTAGGTGGCCAGTTCCGGCAGGAGTGCCAGCAACAGCAGCATGATGAGCTGAATGGCGATGTATGGCATCACACCGCGATAGATCTGGCTGGTCGTGACGCTGGCCGGCGCGACGCCCCGCAGGTAGAACAGCGAGAAGCCAAACGGTGGCGTCAGGAAAGACGTCTGCAGGTTCAGGGCGATCATGATCCCGAGCCACACCGGGTCCAGCCCCATCTGCAGGAGCACCGGGGCGACGATGGGAACCACCACGAACGTGATCTCGATAAAATCCAGGATGAAGCCCAGCAGGAAGATTACAATCATTGTGACAATCATGGCCCCGACCACGCCGCCGGGCATGTCGTTGAAAATGCCGTGAATCAGCTCGTCCCCACCGTAACCCCGGAAAACCAGTGAGAAGATCGTCGCGCCGACGAGAATCAGGAACACCATGCAGGTGACCCGGGTGGTCTGTCGGCAGACATCCCGCAGCACCGGATGCGTCAGTCGACCGCGCATCGCCGCCAGGCCGCAGGCGCCCAGCGCCCCGACACCGGCGGCCTCGGTGGGTGTCGCGATGCCTGTCAGGATGGACCCGAGCACGGCCACAATCAGCACCAGTGGCGGGGCCAGATTCTGCCAGAGCGAGCCCGCGGCATCGGCTTTCTCGGTGTCAGTGCGGTTGTCCGCCGGGGCGGCTTCGGGTTTGAGGAATGCGATGGTGACGATGTAGACCACATACAGAAGCACCAGTATCAGCCCCGGAATGAGGGCGCCAACGAAGAGGTCGCCGACCGATACGGTGTCCGGGCTGAAGATTCCCTGATTGCGCTGGGCCCGCTGATAGGCGCTGGACATGACATCGCCGAGCAGTACCAGGGCAATGGAGGGGGGGATGATCTGGCCCAGGGTGCCGGTGGCGCAGATGGTGCCTGTGGCCAGCGACGGGCTGTAGCCGCGCCGCAGCATGGTGGGCAGTGAAATCAGGCCCATGGTGACCACGGTGGCACCCACGATGCCGGTGCTGGCGGCCAGCAGCATGCCCACCACCGCCACGGAGACGCCGAGCCCACCCCGGACGCGACGGAATACCTCGCCCATGCTCTCCAGCAGACTTTCGGCAATTTTCGATTGCTGGAGCATGCACCCCATGAAGATGAACAGGGGCACGGCGATCAGCGTCTGGTTGGTCATCAGGCCAAACAGGCGGTTGGGGGTGGCGCCCATAAAGGATGCGTCATAGATGCCGAACAGCATGCCGCCGCCGGCAAACGCCAGCGCGGTGCCGGCCAGGGAGAAGGCCACGGGATAGCCGGCCATCAGCACCACGCAGACGACGCCGAACATGATCAGGGGCATGAACTCGATCACGGCGCTCACAGGCGGTCCTCCACGTCACCCGGTTGTTCCTTCCGGCGCCAGCCCAACAGAACGGCACCGTTTCGTAACACCTCCGCTCCCCCTTGAATGAACAGCAGTGCGCACATGACGGGGATCAGTGTCTTCAGGAGAAAGATCGCCGGGATGCCGCTGCTCTCCGGGGAGGTTTCCAGAATGGCCCAGGAATCGAGCACGTACCCCCAACTGGACAGGGCAATGTAGATCACCACCGGCAGCATCAGCAGCAGGGTGCCGAGCAGGTCCACCAGCGCTTTCCCGCGCCCGGGCATGCGCTGGTAGAGAATGTCCACGCGCACGTGGTCGTTGTGTTTGAGGGTGTAGGCACTGGCCAGCATGAACAGCGTGGCATGCAGGTACATCACGCTCTCCTGCAGAAAGATGGAGGACTGATCGAACAGATAGCGCATGATCACGACGGCGAATGTGAGGAGCACCATGGCGACGTTCAGCCAGGCCAGCAGACGTCCGGAATGTTCCGTAAAGGCGTCCAGGCTGTCCAGCAGACGCAACGGGGCAGGGGAGTCGGTTTTCATGGATCGGTATTCTTGTGCTGCGCAGTATGGGGCCCATGGTAGCCCGTTTGGGTGTCTCTGCAAGCCGTTTTAGACGTAATGGGGAGCCGGCCGCGGTTGCGATTCGAAGGGGGCGGACGGGCCGCTCGCGAGCAGCGGTCGGGGAGGAAACGCTATGCTGTCATATAACTGTCATACAGGGTCATTAGCCTGCATGACATCGGCTTATCAGTTGCCGTGCCATGGAGGCGCCACGGGAGGGACATCCTTTCGGTCGCCTTCGGGCGCCGGCGGACACCGGATCGGTGACGCCGGCCGCCTGGACACATCAGTGCATTAGGAGGCTCAACGTGAAAAAACTGAATACAGCTCTTGCCAGCGTCGTTGTCGCTGGCGCCATGACGGCCGTCGCAACGCCGGCAGCCGCGCGGGATACCATCAGTATTGTGGGTTCCTCGACCGTCTACCCTTTCGCAACAGTGGTTGCCGAGCGGTTCGGTCGTAGTTCCGATTTTCCCACCCCGAAGCTGGAATCGACCGGTTCTGGCGGTGGCATGAAACTGTTCTGCCAGGGTGTTGGTACTCAGAACCCGGACATCACCAACGCCTCCCGTCGGATGAAGCCCAGCGAGTTCAAGCTGTGCCAGAACAACGGCGTGGAAGAGATCACGGAATTCCGCATTGGCAGTGATGGCATCGTGATCGCCAGCTCTCAGGACGCCGAGAACCTGGATATCTCCCTTGAACAGCTGTTCCTGGCGCTGGCGGAGAAAGTCCCGAGCGACGATGGTTCTGAGCTGGTTATGAACCCGAATCAGACCTGGAGCGACGTGGATAGCAGTCTTCCGGATGCCAAAATCCGGGTAATGGGTCCGCCCCCGACCTCCGGTACGCGTGACGCGTTCGTCGAGCTCGCCATGCAGGGTGGCTGCGAGGAAATGCCTATCTTCGCGAACATGGAAGAAGAGGCGATGGAAGAAGCCTGCCACAGCATCCGCGAAGATGGTGCATTTGTTGAAGCGGGTGAGAACGACAACCTGATCGTTCAGAAGCTCATGGGCGATACCGAAGCTTACGGCATCTTTGGCTACAGCTTCCTGGAAGAAAACCGTGGCAAGCTGCAGGCGGCTGTGATCAATGGCAAGAAGCCGACGGTCGAGAACATCGCCAAGGATGACTACCCGATTGCCCGTTCACTGTGGTTCTACGTCAAGCAAGCGCACATTGGTGTGGTTCCGGGTATCCAGGAGTATGTGGCCGAGTTCACCAGCGCCGGCGCCATGGGTCCGAACGGCTATCTGAAGGATGTCGGACTGATTGTTCCGACTCGTGACCAGCTCATGGAACTGGCCAAAAAAGCTGAGGCCATGCCGTCCATGACCGGTAACGAGCTCTGATTGCCAGAGCGTGTTGCTGGACGAACAGTGCGCGGGCCATGCCCGCGCTCTGTTTTCGTCTTTTCAAACAGAACACGATACAATCCGCCGCGTTTCTGACGGCAGAAGAGAGTCGCCATGCAACCGGGTAACCTGCTGCTACTCACCGCAGTTCTGATCCTGATCGCCTACGGGTTGGGGTACGCCCGATCCCGTGCTCTTGCCATGCCGCTGGGCGGCATCAAGCATCTCAAATCCCTGCCGGGTTATTACGGCACTCGGGCAGCCATCTGGTGTGGCGTGCCCGCGCTGATTCTACTGGCGTTGTGGGTCACCTTCGAAGGTCGGATTATTCAGTACCTGGTGGTCTCCGGGCTGCCGGCGGAGGTCCGTCCGGATTCGGCCGGCAAAGCCAGCCTCATGCTCACCAAGATCCAGAACGTGGCAAACGGATCGCTGCCGGCGGGCTTTGTGGAAGAACCGATTGCCAAAGCCGCGGAGACGCTGACCCGTCTTCAGGCTCAAAGCAGCTGGCTGAGAACCGCGCTCGTCATCTCGGTGGCGGTGCTGTTCGGTGTCTGGGGCTGGTTCCGCATTCACCCGGCGGCCAATGCCCGGCGCAAGGTGGAAACCACGCTGCGCTGGTTCCTGTTCGGCTGCGCTGCCATCGCCATCCTGACCACCGTCGGCATTGTCTTCTCCGTCGCTGTGGAAACCGTGCGTTTCTTCGACCGGGTGCCGATCACCGATTTCCTGTTCGGCGCTCACTGGAGTCCGCAGACGGCCCTGCGCGAAGACCAGGTCGGAGCGGATGGCTCGTTCGGCGTTATTCCGCTGTTTTTGGGCACGATGCTGATTTCGGCCATTGCCATGCTGGTGGCGGTGCCGGTCGGTCTGTTTTCCGCGATTTACCTGTCCGAATATGCCAGTAAGCGGGTCCGTAGCACGGTCAAGCCCCTGCTGGAGATGCTCGCGGGCGTCCCAACCGTGGTCTATGGCTTTTTTGCGGCGCTCACCGTGGCGCCCTTTATCAGCGATCTGGCCGCTGCCATTGGTCTGGAGGCCTCTTCCGAGAGTGCGCTGGCCGCCGGTCTGGTCATGGGCGTGATGATCATTCCGTTCGTGTCGTCACTCTCGGACGACGTTATCAACGCCGTTCCGCAGACGCTGCGCGACGGATCGCTCGCGATGGGTGCCACCCAGTCCGAGACCATGAGTAAGGTCATCTTTCCGGCCGCGCTGCCGGGCATCATGGGCGGTATTCTTCTGGCCGTCTCCCGGGCGATCGGTGAAACCATGATCGTCGTGATGGCGGCCGGCCTGGCCGCCAACCTGACGGCGAACCCTCTCGATGCCGTGACGACCGTCACGGTGCAGATTGTCACCCTACTGACGGGCGACCAGGAGTTCGACAGTGCCAAGACGCTGGCGGCGTTTGCCCTCGGGGCCCTGCTGTTCCTCGTGACGCTGATGCTGAACGTGGTGGCCCTCAAAATCGTGCGCAAATATCGGGAACAGTATGACTGATCAACCTTCTCAGGCAGAACAGGTCCGTCGCTCGCTCAAGCGGCGGTACCGTAAGGAACGGCGGTTCCGGTCTTACGGCATCGCCGCCATCGCGGTGGCCCTCCTCGCCCTGGCGATCCTGTTCATCGACATCATTGGCAAGGGCTACAGTGGCTTTCTCAAAAGCACTGTGACGCTGGAGGTAACACTCGACAGTGACGTCATGATGCTCGAGGACCCGACCGACAAAACGGCGCGTCGCATGGCTGATTTTGTGGCACCGTTGCAGCAGGCGCTGATGGCGGAGTTGCCCCCGGAGGCGCAGGATCAGCCCCGGGCTGTCCGCGGGCTGATTAACAATTACGCGTCCGACGCGCTGAAAAAGGCGGTGGCCGCCAACCCGGAGTGGATGGGCTCGACCCGGACAATGACGTTCCTCGCCAGTACGGATGTGGACGTCTACATGAAGCACCAGAGCGACGACCGATACTCAATCAAGCTCAGCGAGCAGCAACAGGGCTGGGTGGACGAGCTGGCCGAACGCGGCGTCATCGATCTGAGCTTCAACGACGTCCTGTTCACCAATGGCGACTCGCGTAACCCCTCGCAGGCCGGCGTTCTGGGCGCAATCATGGGGTCGCTGTTCACCATGCTGGTGACGCTGGCGCTGTCGTTCCCGATCGGTGTGGCAGCGGCGATCTATCTGGAGGAATTTGCGCCCCAGAACAAGGTCACTGATTTTATTGAGGTGAACATCAATAATCTGGCCGCCGTGCCATCGATCATATTCGGTCTGCTGGGCCTGGCGGTGTTCATCAACCTGTTTGGTCTGCCGCGCTCGGTCCCGGTCGTGGGTGGCCTGGTGCTGACCCTGATGACCCTGCCGACGATCATTATCTCCAGCCGGGCCGCCATCAAGAGTGTGCCGCCCTCGGTACGGGAGGCGGCTGAAGGCATCGGGGCATCGAAGATGCAGGTCGTGATGCACCACGTGTTGCCCCTGGCCCTGCCGGGTATGATGACCGGTTCGATTATCGGCATGGCCCAGGCGCTGGGGGAAACGGCACCACTGCTGTTGATCGGCATGGTGGCCTTTATCGTGGATGTGCCGGGTGGGTTCCTCGATTCCGCCACGGTTCTGCCGGTACAGGTTTACCTCTGGTCCGGCAGCCCGGAGCTGGCCTTTATTGAACGCGCGTCAGCGGCGATTATGGTGCTGCTGACGTTCCTGATCGGTATGAATGCACTGGCTGTCTGGCTACGCCGTCGCCTTGAGCGCCGGTGGTAAAGGAGTCTCGAATCATGAATACGATGAACGCAACAGGTATCAATGCCGCGACGACGGAGGGTGGCCAAACCGCCGATGCGACGGAAGACCGCCCCTATGGCCCCACACGTGGACAGCCGTTTGCCGATGAAGCGAGGTTCAAGCTCCGGGACGTCAGTGTGTATTATGGCGAGACCGCCGCGATCAAGAAGGTCAGCCTGGACGTCGCCCGCAACGAGGTCATCTCGTTCATTGGCCCGTCCGGGTGTGGCAAGTCCACGTTCCTTCGAACCCTGAATCGCATGAATGACAGCATCGACGGCTGTCGTGTTGAGGGACAGTTGACGCTGGATGGTGAGGATATCTACAGCGACAGCCGCGATGTGGTCGAACTCCGGGCCCGGGTCGGCATGGTGTTCCAGAAGCCGAACCCGTTCCCCAAGTCGATTTATGACAACGTGGCCTACGGGCCGCGCATTCACGGGCTGGCTAATCGGAAGTCCGAATTGGACGATATTGTTGAGCGCAGCCTGCGCGGTTCCGGCCTGTGGGAAGAGGTCAAAGACCGGCTGGACGCGCCGGCCACGGGCTTTTCCGGCGGCCAGCAGCAGCGGCTGTGCATTGCGCGAGCAATTGCCGTGAGCCCGGAAGTGGTGTTGATGGATGAGCCCTGCTCCGCTCTGGACCCCATTGCAACGGCAAAGGTGGAAGAGTTGATTTCCGAGCTCTCCGAGAGCTATACCATTGTTATCGTCACGCACTCGATGCAGCAGGCGGCCCGGGTGTCCGACCGCACGGCCTATTTCCACCTCGGCCATCTGGTTGAGGTGGACGAGACCAACCAGGTCTTCACGTCGCCGCAGCATGAGCTGACGGAATCCTACATCACGGGTCGCTTCGGCTGACCACCCTGCTGGACGGAGAACCACGATGAGTGACCAGGACGATATCTACGGCGATCACATCTCGCATCAGTTCAACGACGAGCTGGCCAGGCTCAAGGAAGATTTTCTGCACATGGGTGGCATGGTCGAGCAGCAGGTGGCCGACGCCATCCAGGCCCTGACGAACGGGGATGGCGAGCTTGCCAGCCAGGTGCGTCAGAAAGACAAGAAAGTGGATCGACTGGAGCTGGAGATCGACGAGGAGGCCACCCGGATCATCGCCCGTCGTCAGCCGACCGCGCGCGACCTGCGCCTGGTGATCTCCGTGATCAAGATGGTCGCGGATCTGGAGCGGATCGGCGATGAAGCGAAGAAAACCGCCAAGCTCGCCATGCGGCTCGCGGAAGAAGGTCAGGCGCCACGCGGCTATGTCGAGGTGCGCAACATCGGCCGTCATGTCGGCCAGATGCTGCACGACGCGCTGGATTCCTTTGCCCGCCTGGACTCGGAACAGGCGCTGGAGATCATCCGCGAGGATGCGCGGGTGGATGAGGAGTATCAGGGCGCCGCACGCACCCTGCTGACGTTCATGATGGAAGATCCACGCAATATCTCTCGCTGCATGTCCGTCATGTGGGTGCTGCGGGCACTGGAGCGTGTCGGGGATCATGCCTGTAACATCGCCGAGCACGTGATTTTCATGGTCAAGGGTGAGGACGTGCGCCATGCCTCCATGGAGGAAGCGGAGCGCGTGGTCGGCGGACCCTGAAAGCCCGTAGAACCGGAAGAGCCCCCGGTGGACGGTCTGCGTCGACCGGGGGCTTTTTCGTGTCAGACTGACTTCGGTGTGTCGGAATAGGGCGGCCACCCCAGCGTCTTACCGGCCAACAGATGCAGATGGATGTGGTAGACGCTCTGCCCCGCCTGCTCGTTGCAGTTCATCACCACCCGATAACCGTCCTCGTCAAAGCCCATCTCCTTCGCCAGCTTGGCGGCCACAACGAAAAGATGGCCGACGGTGTCCTTATCGTCCTCGCCAACGTCATTGATCGTCTCGATGCGGCGCTTGGGGATGATCAGCAGGTGTACCGGTGCCTGGGGGTTAATGTCCTTGAATGCCAGGGACTGCTCATCCTCGTAGACAATGGTGGCCGGGATCTCCCGATTGATGATCTTGTCGAAAATCGTCTCAGACATGACGCGTCCTTTTTTTGGGTGACCGTGTGTCAGTGTGTGCTCAGCCGCTGCCCGGGCAGTTTCTCCAGGGCACGGGCCAGTGGTTCCGGAAGCCGTTCGTCGATCCCCATGGCGTAGCGGGCGACGGTCTGCTTGGCCAAGGGGACCCGATCGGCCAGCGCCAGCCCCAGGTTGCGGGCCAGGTGCAACGGCGGTAACCGGTTGCTGAACGCATGGTAAAACACGTCCATGGCCAGCATCATACGGCGGTTGGCCGGGCGGCGTTCGGCTTCGTAATCATCCAGTATGGCGGTGTCGGCAAGCGACAGACCCTGCCAGCGTGCGTTGATCAGCCGCGACTGCAGGGCTTCGGCATCCTGGAAGCCGAGGTTGACGCCCTGACCGGCCAGCGGGTTGATGGTGTGGGCGGCGTCACCCACCAGCACCACGCCCCGGTGGTGGTACCGTTGGGCATGCTGGCGGGCCAGCGGGAAGCTGCCGCGACCGCCCAGTGCGGTCAACCGTGGAAGCTCGTCCGGAAAGGCGGACTGAACGGCGGCGAGGAACCCCTCGGCGTCCAGCTGCTTCAACCGGCCCAGCGTCTCGGGATGGTCGTACCACACCAGCGAGGCCCAGCTGCCACCGTCCTGGCTGGCATGGAGCGGCAGGAAGGCCCTGGGGCCGGTGGGGTGGAATGCCTGCCAGGTAATGTCCTGCGGTGGACCGTCGTATCGGACGCTGGCAACCAGCGCCTGCTGGGCATACTGGTCTCTATGGGTGGCAATGCCCGCCAGATCCCGGACCCGGGAGCCCGCCCCGTCAGCCCCCACCACGAGTGTTCCCTCAATGGGGCTGCCGTCATCCAGTGTCAGTACGGCGCCCTTGCCGGTCTGCGCCAGGGCGTCTGGTGATACGCCGAAATAGCCGGTGACCCCGGGCGCGTTCATCGCGGCGGATTGCAGAGCCTGCAGGGTGACGGCGTTTTCGACGATGTGGCCCAGATGGGGACGGCCAATATCCCTGGAATCGAACACCGTTTCACCACGGGCCCGCGGCAGCAGTCCCGACAGTGGGTGGCGGGTGTCATCGCGAACGGCAAGGCGCCGATAGGGCGTCAGACGCATGTCGGCCATCGCGGACCAGACGCCCAGCCGGCGCAGGTAGGTTTCGGTACCGGCACTGAGGGCGGAGACCCGAAGATCGGGCGCATCCTCTCCGAGCCAGTCGGAGGGCGGCTGACGGTCCACCAGCGCCACCTCAAAACCGGACTGCCCCAGCCCGGCCGCCAGGGCAGCACCGACCATGCCGGCCCCGACAATGATGACATCCACCTGCTGTGTCATGATTCGCCCCCTGTGTCCTGACCGCTCATCTTACGGTCAGGCACCCGGGGCCGCAAACAGCGCTCAGGATGCCTTGCGCATCCAGGCCGGACGGGCCTGCCCCGGTCTGGAGAAGCCTTCGCGAATCACCATCGGGTGGACGAGGGCCAGAAAATCCTCGGTACGCATGCGGATCGATTCAGTGTGACTGCCCGCCGCGAAGGCAATCTCCTCCTGCAGCGTCAGTGCTTCGCAGCAGTAGACGGTCATGCCGTAGAGGTTACCGAATGGCGGCATCGCGCCGACTTCACACTGCGGAAAGCGGTCCCGGAACTCGTCCTCGTCCGCAAGCTGGACAAAGTCGGTGTCGAGGATGTCACAGAGGCGGTCCCAGCGGATGCGCCGGGTGGCCGGCATGACCAGCATGGCCATGTTGCCGTCCAGCTCCAGAATCACCGTTTTGACCGCCTGATCCCCGGTGATTTTTGCGTGGTGCGCCAACTCCTGCGCGGTGAAGGCGGGTGGATGGGTGAGGCAGGTATAGGCCACACCATGTTTTTCAAGACATTGCTTTAATTGCTTTACCGGCATCGTGACCACCTCCATCCGGCAACACAACCCGGGCTCTTACCCCCTAGGGGCGAGAGCCGCCCGTCTTACCGGGAAGCGTAGTCGAGGTTTGTCGAAGTGGGAAAGTGGGAGGTGGAATTTGCGATGGCCGTCCCGTAAATCCGATGAACGGTCACCTGACAGGGATGACCGGCCGCCCGGAAGAGGGCGGCCGATCTCGCGGCTCACTCGTTGTTGTGGACATGCACATCCCGCTGGGGGAAGGGGATCGTGATGCCCTCTGCGTCAAAGGCCTTCTTGACCTTTTCCTGCATGTCCCAATAGACGGGCCATACATCACCATTCGCCGTCCAGCCCCGCACGATCAGGTTGACGGAATGGTCGCCCAGGCCACCGACGACGACCAGCGGTTCCGGGTCTTTCCGGATCTGTTCATGCTCGTCGACGAGGCGTTGGCAAATGGCCTTGGCCTTGTCGATGTCATCGTGATAGCCGATACCGAAGCTCATGTCGCAACGGCGGATGTCGTAGGCCGTCATGTTGATGAGACTCGAATTGGACAGGTTGCCATTGGGAATCACTACCCGGAGGTTGTCGAATGTGTTCACGACCGTGTAAAGAATCTGGATTTCGTCGACAGTCCCCAGGTAGCCCTGGGCCTCGATGACGTCCCCTACCTTGAACGGCTTGAAGATCAGGATCAGCACACCGCCGGCGAAATTGGCAAGACTGCCCTGAAGCGCCAGGCCCACGGCCAGACCAGCCGCACCCATGATAGCCACGAAGGACGTGGTGGCGATGCCGACCATGGAGGCGACAGAGATGAACAGCAGGATCTTGAGAATAACGCTCACCAGCCCGCCCAGAAATTTGCCGAGGGTCGGGTCTTTTTCGGTGAGTTTGTTGTGGAGCGCTCCCGTGAAGCGGTTAATCAGCCAGAGGCCGATGACCAGAGTGACAATGGCCAGTACGACCTTGGGGGCGTAGGCCACGACCATGCCCATCGCCATATCCATAAGTTCGGCGACCTGACCATCGCCCGAGAAGAGGTTGTCCATAGTGGCTCCTTGCTGTGGAAGTGTGACATCGGTTCGGGCCCGGGCCGGGAGACCCGTTCAGTGGCGCCCCTTTTTATAGCAGATACGGTGTTAGTCGACACAGGGCAGCATGGGCCGCGGTTCGACCGCACGCTCACGACATGGAGTGGGCAACGGTTCGGTCCGCCATCGCCGCCGGTGCTTCGCTGGCAGCCCATTGTCGCAGCCGTTCCGCCGAGTCCTGCGCCAGTATGCGGCCCTCACGCTGACCGAGCTGGTAATCGTACATGGGATCGTAGTAATCCCGCAGCAGGGCAATGATCCAGTCGCGGTGATCACTGACATCCCCCGAGTCCTGCTGACGGTCAAGCGCCCGTTCCATGATCGCCCGCAGAGCCTGGTGACGGGCACCGCCGAGCCGTTTGCGGATCCGGTCCAGAGCGCTCAGCAGATGTTCCCGGAAGTTCATCCAGCCGGCATCGTGGCCATCACGATCCACGAACGCGGTGACCATATCCGTCACATAGTCCTGCAGGATGATACCGACCCGCTCGTCAAGCGGGCGCTCGAGGATCACCATGGGGGCCTGTGCCATGCGCTCGCGGAGCCCGTCCGGCAGGCGGCAGCGGCCGATGAGACCGCTCTCGTCCTCAAGAAATGCCGGCCCCTGACCATGGTGCCAGGCTTTCATCATGGCGACGGTCAGGCGGTTCTCGAAGTCGATCTGACTCGGTTGCGGGGTCAGCGTTCGGCCAAAACTGGAGCCCCGGTGATTGGCCATGCCTTCCAGGTCCACAGGGTTGGGCAGTTCATCGAGTAACCGGGTCTTGCCGGTACCGGTGCGGCCGCTGACCAGGATGATCGGCATCCGCTGACAGATGGCTTCCAGTTCGTCGATCAGAAAGCGGCGCAGGGCCTTATAGCCACCCTTGATCAAGGGGTAGTCCATGCCGGCCTCGGCCATCCACTCCTGGACAATGCGCGAGCGCAGCCCGCCCCGGAAGCAGAACAGGTATCCGTCCGGGTTGCTGTTGGCGAACCGGACCCATTGATTGACCCGCTCCTGCCGGAGGTCATCGCGAACGAGCTGGTGGCCCAGGTCGATGGCCGAGGACTGTCCCTGCTCCTTGTAGCGAATCCCCACCCGGTGTCGCTCCTCATCGTTCATCAACGGCGCGTTGATGGCGAGCGGGAAGGAACCTTTCTGGAATTCGGTCGGGGCCCGGACATCCATCAGCGGCACGTCGTTCAGGAACAGCGCCCGGAAATCATCAGTATCGGCTCGGCGTGTCATAGTCGTTGGGATCGGACATGGATGTGGTCGCCAGTATACAGAAACACCAGCGACCCGGTTAAAATGGGCGCCATGTCGACTCAGCCACCGCCCCTTCTCAATCGCTGCCTGCAGCAGACGCTCCGTCGCGGACGGGTTCACCGCAGTGCGCCCGCCGGCTGCACGGCGATCCCCCTGTGGCTGTTTGATCCGGCGGTGCTGGAGGGCCCGCTGGACCACGATGAGGCCCAGGCCGTTGTGGCCGAACCGGCCTATTGGTCATTCTGCTGGGCGAGTGGGCAGGTGCTGGCACGTTATCTTCTGGCGCATCCGGAGCTGGTGCGGGGCCGGCGCGTGATCGATTTCGGCAGTGGCTCCGGCATCGTTGCCATTGCGGCGGCTCTGGCCGGGGCGCGTGAGGTCGTGGCCTGCGATCTGGACGAGGATGCCCTGATGGCGGTGGAGGCGAATGCGGCGCTGAACGGCGTCCGGGTGAGTCTCTGCCCTGACTGGCGCCGGCGTGAGGGCGTGTTTGATGTGGTGACGGCGGCCGATGTGCTTTACGACCCGGAAAACCGGCCACTGCTTGGCGATTTCAGGGCGACAGCGCCGCGCGTCCTGCTGGCCGATTCCCGGGTCCGGAATCTGGGGGATGATGCGTATCATCTGCAGACGGTCGAGGAGGCCCGGACCTGGCCGGATCTGAATGAATTCGAGGAATTCAATCGGGTGCGGATCTATCAGGCCGAAGAAGACTGAAAACCTGTACTGGGAAGCACATCAAGGGACACTAGTGTCGCGTCTGGTTAATTCGCTGATCGACTGAGCGCCTGAACGCTTTGAGAGCAAGGCGCGGTAGCGACGGTTTGGTGGTTCCAAATCGAGCTGCCGCAACACCGCTATCAAAGCGTTCAGGCGCTCCCGGAGGGCGCACCCCCGACGCCTCTGGACCTGCGTTGCCACCCCTTGATGTGGAACCACCACACCGGCGGGCTGGCGCCTTGGCCAGAGGCGTCAGAGGTGCGCAGTCGATCAACGAATTAACCAGACGAGACACTAGGGAAACGCCACGGTCCGGATTAACGCCACCACCGTCTGCCCCCGTGCCAGTGCCAGCTCGTCACTCGATTTGCGGGTCAGCCGGGCCCGAAGGGGCTGGTCGCCGATGCGCAGCCGGACCTCCACGACCGCCTCCTGACCGGGCAGGGCGGCGATGTCCTCAATGATCGCGGTCAATTGGTTGCGGTAACTCAATTCCATGTGCCGGCGGCGTGCCAGTGCAACGTCACGAACGGGCACCTTGAGGCGGATGTCGGCACCCACCGCCGCCGACACGCGTGGTACCGTCAGTGCCTGGCCGTCCGCCAGTGTGACCCGACTCAGACCGTACGCCTCATCGTGTCCATGCACCCGCCCACGCAGTACTGACAGGGCATTGAACCCGCCCAGTGCGCTGGTGAGGTCAAAGCGCATCAGCAGATCGTCAAGAGGGCCTTGTGCGCGGACCCGGCCATCCTCCAGCAGCACCAGATGGTCCGCCACGGTTGCCAGTTCATCCGGGTCGTGGCTGATGTGCAGGATCGGGATGCTCAGCTCTGACGCCACCCGCCGCAGGTACACGAGCAGGTCCGTCCGACGGTTGCCGTCCAGTCCGGTGAGGGGCTCATCCAGCAGCAGGAGTCTCGGATCGCTCAGCAGGGCCCGGCCGATGGCCACCCGCCGGGCCTCGCCACCGGACAGGGTGGCTGGCAGACGGTCGAGCAGGCCGGTCAGCCCCAGCAACTCTGACAGCGGCTGCAGCCGTTGCTCCATGTGCCGTGGCATGCCATAGGTCAGGTTGCCGCGTACCCGGTAGTGGGGGAAAAGCCGTGCCTCCTGGAATACGACGCCCAGATGACGTCGATGCGGCGGTATCCAGCATCGGTCATCCACCAGCACGTCCGGTCCGATTCGAATCGAGCCATGGTCCGGACGGTCCAGCCCCGCAATCAGGCGAAGCAGGCTGGTCTTGCCGCTGCCGGAGGGGCCGAACAGCGCTGTGACCCCGGTGGCGGGCAACGTCAGGGACGCGTTCAGTTCAAACTGACCCAGTCGGTGGCGGACATCGACGGTCAGCGGATGGCCGTTATCAGTCATCGCGCCCCCTCAGGCGTCGGCGTGCCCGCCGCGCAAGCCATTCCGATCCGATCAGGGCGGCCATGGCGATCAGCACGGCCAGGACGCACAACCGCGCCGCGGCCTCTTCCGCGCCCGGTGTCTGAATCAGTGTGTACAGCGCCAGCGGCAGTGTCCGGGTTTCGCCGGGGATGTTGGCTGCGAAGGTGATGGTGGCGCCGAATTCGGACAGGGCCCGGGCAAATGCCAGCATCGTTCCGGTCAGCAGCCCCGGCAGGATCAGAGGCAGAGTGATGGTCATAAACACCCGCCAACGACCGGCGCCAAGTGTTCGCGCGGCGGCCTCCAGCCCCCGGTCAACGGACTCCAGGGACAGTCGGACCGAGCGCACGAGCAGCGGAAAGGCCATAATACCGGCGGCGATGGCTGCGCCCTGCCAGGTGAACGGCAGCTGGATGCCCAGCGTCTGATCCAGCCACTGACCGATGGCGCCCTGCCGCCCCAGCGCGATCAGCAGCAGGTACCCCACCACAACAGGCGGAAGGACCAGCGGCAAATGGAGCAGTCCGTCCACCAGTGCCTTGCCTGGGAAGGAGCGACGGGCCATCAGCCAGGCGATGGCCACGCCGGGGATGAGAATCCATCCGACCGCCGTGCCCGCGACCCGAAGGCTGATCAGGATGGCGGCCCACTCGACATCAGTCAGCATCCTGATCGGGCTCCGTTGACGGCGTGGCAAAACCAAACGAGCGGAAAACTGACAGCGCGGGCGACGATTGAAGCCACTGGCCAAAGCGCCGTGCCGCCGGAGAGGGCGGGTCGCCGAGGACGGCGATGGGGTACTGGATGGCTGGGTGGCTGGCGGCGGGCAGTAGGCCGATCCGCCGGACCGCCTCGCTGGCCCGCGCGTCGGTGTCGTACACAATCCCCATCGGGGTATCGCCCCTGGCCACCAGGGCGAGTGCGGCCCGAACGTTGTCGGCCCGGGCCAGCCGGGGGCGCAGTGCTCGCCATTCGCCCAACGATTCCAGAGATTGTCGGGCATACAGCCCGGCGGGTACATGGTCCGGGTCACCCACTGCGAGCCGCTCGCGGGGGCCGAGTCGGTTCTGGATGGATCCGCCCGGACCGGGTGTGAAGGGGGTCAGGGTGGAAGCGGCTGGTGCGATCAGGGCGAGGCGATTGCCCAGTAGTCGTTGGCGGTCGTGCAGGGTGACAGATTGCCGGGAGAGCCAGTCCATCCACCGAATGTTGGCGGAGAGAAACAGGTCGGCCGGGGCACCGGCGGCAATCTGGCGGGCGAGGGTGGACGAGGCGGCGAACACGGGGACGACCTCGACGCGGTGGTCCGCCTCATATTGGGCCGCGACCTCGGTCACAGCGTCGGTCAGCGAGGCGGCGGCATACAGGGTGATTCGTGGGCTCGCGGACAGTGTTGCGGGCAGCAGTAAAAGGCTAAGGACTGCCAAAAGGCAACCGCTGCATGTGAAGGCCGTCCTGGAAATCGGGTGCGTCATCGTGTTGCCTGGTTGGGCCGTTACTGACGTTCATCCTTCCACAGCGACGTCTCTGGAACAAAACCGATATAAAAAAAAGGGCAACCAATCGGTTGCCCTTCGTCGGAACAGTGCCAGCATCCGTGCGGCTGCGGCGTCCAGCCGCGACAGTGTCCTCTGCCATCCTGGCGCCAGCTTCCAAGCCAGCGTTTCCCAAGTTCGGTGTCCCTTAAGCGTGACGTCCGTTTACTCCCTGCTTCCCCTCAACTCCTGTGAAGGACCACTCCCTGCGTTCGTCCTTTTCCCTGTCATCCAATGACGGTGTCATTCTAACGCGATTGGTGTGGGTCAATGCTGTGATCATCGTGGACATGAGAGGAGGGCGTCGGTGGACGCAGTGGATCTGCGCCTGAAATCAGTGATCTGGGAGTGGTTGTGACATCTTTTGAATGAACACGTACCGCACAAAACGACAATATCTGACATCAGTGTAAGATATTTCGCACATCCGTTATGGCGATAACCTCACCGTTTGGGCCAGTGGATCAGGCCGAGGGCGATGCCGGTCATATCCGCCGCCAGGTCAAGCAATGAAAACTCCCGGTAAGGCAGTGTGGACTGGACGGCCTCTATCAGGGCGCCGTAACCGGTCAGCGACAGGGCAATAACCGGCAGAGGCAGCCGGGGCCAGCCCAACCGGGTAAGGATGGTCAGCTCCAGAAAGGCAATCAGGTGGTTCGCCTTGTCCCAGCCGGTCGAGGGCACTGACTGGTCCAGGTCGCTGGTGGCCAGCCACAGGATGGCGACGACGGACAACGCCAGTCCAAGGCGCCACAGCCAGTACTGGGCCCGCAGGGTGTGTAGCCAGACAGGGACGGGTGTTGTCATGGTGCGATGCCCTTTTCAATCGCCAACGAAGGAGCGGGACGCGAGACCGGCGCCTGTCAGTGCGACAGGGCCGGGCGCCATGGTATGCTTTCGTCCTCCGACGCACCAGTCTCACGGCGGTGCGTGGTCACCGTGAACGATCGGAGAGGACCGCATGCTGAACGGCCACTTTTTTCGGGGACTGGGGTATCTCGCGGAAGGATTCCGTTTGATTCGTCAGCCCGGCCTGCGTCTGTTCATCGTCATTCCCCTGATTCTGAATATACTCCTGTTTGCACTGCTCTTCTGGGCCATGGGCGAGGGCTTTGCCCTCCTGGTCGCCTGGGCCATGAGCTGGCTGCCGGACTGGGCCTGGCTTCAGGCGCTGGATTGGGTCTTCTGGCTGCTCTACGGCGTGGTCGTGTTGCTGATGCTGGCGTACGGGTTTGTGATGGTGGCCAACCTGATCGGCTCGCCGTTCTATGGGTACCTGTCAGAACTGACCGAAAAACACCTGACCGGTCAGACACCCCAGATTGATGACAGCTGGGGACAGATCCTGCAGGACATTCCACGCGCCCTCTTCCGGGAGGTGCACAAGATCCTCTACTACCTGCCCCGTGCGCTGGTGCTGTTGGTGATTGGCATTATCCCGGTGGTCAACATCGTCGCCGCTCTGCTGTGGTTCCTGTTCAACAGCTGGATGATGACGCTTCAGTATGTCGACTACCCCGCGGACAACCACCGGACCTCGTTTGGCGAGCTGCGCCGGGAACTGGCACGCCGGCGCCTGACGGCCCTTGGGTTCGGGCTGCCAGTGGCCCTGATGGCGATGGTACCGGTGCTGAATCTGGTGTTGGTGCCGGCCGCGGTCTGCGGGGCCTCGGTGTACTGGGTTCGCGAACGGGACACACATTAGTCCAGGGGCTGTTCTGCAGTTCCTGACTCAGACACGCTCAATGGAGGTGGATTTGGAATTTGTTGTCGGGCAGCGCTGGGTCAGCCAGAGCGATGCCGCCCTTGGTCTGGGCATTGTGACCGGGATCGATGACCGTCGGGTCACGCTGGGCTTCCCGGCGGCGGATGAAGAACGGACCTACGCGATGGAAAATGCGCCACTGGCCCGCATCCGCTACCAGCCGGGCGACGCCATCCGGACCTTCGACGACGAGCCGCTGACGGTCCGGGCCGTTGAGGAAGTCGACGGGCTGCTTGTCTACCATGCCGAAGATCAGGGCGGCGACATTCGTGAGGTGCCCGAGGTGCGCCTGACCAGCCATGTGCGTTTCACCGACCCCCGTCAGCGACTGTTTGCGGGCCGGTTTGACCGCAATGCCGCCTTCCGTCTCCGGGTTGCTGCGCGCGATCACGAAGCCCGTCTGCAGGCCTCTCCTGCCCGGGGCCTCATTGGCGCCCGTACCCAGCATCTGACGCACCAGTTGAGTATCGCTGGTGATGTGGCGCGGCGTTATGCGCCTCGCGTCCTGCTGGCGGACGAGGTGGGACTGGGCAAGACCATCGAGGCCGGGCTGATCCTGCACGCCCAGCGCGCGACCGGTCTGGCCTCCCGTATTCTCATTGTGGTGCCTGAGCCGCTGGTGAATCAGTGGTTGGTGGAGATGCTCCGGCGCTTCCAGATGGCCTTTTCCATTGTGGACAGTGCGGCGCAAGCGGAGCTGGCTGAAGCCGAGGAAGAGGCACCAGAGAACCCCTTCGAACAGTCGCAGCTGGTCATCTGCAGCCTTGAAACCCTGACAAACAGTGCGCGATTGCGCGACGAGGTCGGGCAGGCGGAGTGGGACCTGCTGGTGGTGGATGAGGCTCACCACCTGGACGCGTCGGACGAGCGGGACGACGCGCCGTATTCGGTGGTGTCCGGTCTTGCCGAGCGCATTCGGGGCGTGTTGCTGCTGACAGCGACGCCGGAACAGGCGGGCGTGGCCGGGCATTTTGACCGCTTGAGGCTGCTTGATCCGGACCGGTTCAGCGACCGGGCCCGTTTTGAACGGGAACAGGGTCAGTATGCCGAGATCAATGAGCTGATTGAGGCGGTTGCCTCGATGGGGCCGGACCACCCGGATCTGACGCCGAGGCTGCGCCACTGGCTCGGCGACTCCTTTGACGCACTGGTCGCGGAAGACGACCCGGTGCAGGCGGTCAGCGACGCGCTGCTGGATCGCCATGGCACCGGCCGGGTTCTGTTTCGCAACACCCGGGCGTCGGTCTCCGGCTTTCCGGAACGCCGCCTGCACCCGCTGGCGCTGGACTGCCCGTCCCTGTACCGGGACTCGGGCAGCCATCGTGGCGAAGCCGGCCTGACGCCGGAGGCCGGGCACGCCGAAACGGACTGGCTGTCGGAGGACCCGCGCGTGGCCTGGCTGGAACGCACGTTGGCCGGTCTCAAGGGTGAGAAAGCCCTGGTCATTTGCGCCCGGGCCGAGACGGCCGAGGCACTGGAGCGGTATCTTCAGCTCCAGGCCGGCGTTCGCAGTGCGGCGTTCCATGAGGGGCTGAGCCTTGTGGAGCGGGACCGGGCGGCCGCCTATTTCGCGGACACGGAGCAGGGCGCCCGGGCGCTGATCTGCTCGGAAATCGGCAGTGAAGGACGGAACTTCCAGTTCGCCCGCCACCTGATCCTGTTTGATCTGCCGGTGACGCCGGACCGTCTCGAACAACGCATTGGTCGGCTCGACCGGATCGGCCAGGGCGACACCATTGATATCCATATTCCCTACCTGGCGGACTCCGCCCAGGCCATCCAGTACGGGCTCTTTAACGACGGCCTCGATGCCTTCGCACGACCCTGCCCGGCCGGCATGCCGGTGTTTGAGCGGGTACAGTCGGACTGGCTGTCGGCGCTGGACGACCCGTCGCGCTCACCGGATGCGGTGGTCCGAACCGTCCGCGAGCAGTGCGACGCCATGCGACAGGCGCTGGAAGCGGGCCGGGATGCCCTGCTGGAACGCAACGCCTGCCGGCCAGAGCGGGCCCGGTCGCTGATTGAGGCGATTGAGACCGAAGAGCAGTCTCCCGAGTTGCACGCCTTTCTGGCGGAAGCGTTCGATATCTTTGGCGTGGAGACGGACTATCACGGCCCGCACTCAGAGGTTGTCAAGCCGGGTGATCACAGCCCGTTGGGCCCGTTCCCGGAACTGCCGGATGACGGGCTGACCATGACCCTGGACCGGGCCACCGCGGTCGAGCGTGAGGATCTGACGTTCCTGAGCTGGGAGCATCCCATGATTCAGGCCCTGATGGAGCATATGACCGCCACGGAGCTTGGAAACGCCGCGTTCGTCACCCTGAGCGTGAAGGGATTGCAACCGGGTACGGTGCTGCTGGAAACTCTGTTCCGTCTGCACTGTCCGGCTCCGGCCGACCTTCAGTTGCCGTTGAGCCTGCCGGTCACGAGCCGGCGCTGGCTTGTGGATGTGAATGGCCGCGATCTGTCATCGGTGCTCCCCCATGATCGGCTCAACAACCTCAGTCGTAACCTACGGCGTAAGACGGCCCAGGAGGCGCTGCCGCAGGTCCGCCCGGGTGTGGAGACGATGATCGACCATGCCGAGGGCTTTGCGGCGTCCGAACTGACAGCGATTCAGGACGAGGCCCGTCAACGGCTGGAACAGCAGCTCGGTGGTGAAGTGGCCCGGCTGAAGGCGCTTCAGGGCATCAACCCGGCCGTGCGTCAGTCGGAAATCGATTTCTTCGAATCCAGGCTGGCCGCCGGTCAGGAGGCCATTGACCGCGCTGAGCTGGTGCTGGACGGGCTGCGGGTGGTGATTACGGCCTGACCGGCTGGTCCGAGCGCCCGCCATCCATTAAAGTAGCGGCGACAACAACTCGAATACGGAACCTCTGAAAAAGGCTCTGCGCCGGGGCGGGGGCTTTTTCAGAGGTTCCATAACCGGTCCGGGCGTCGTTGCCCGGCCACTCACTCTTCAGACACAGAAGACAGAGACGCCTATGACAACCCTGATCTTTCTCCTGCTCGCAGTGGCAGGACTGTTGATGGTGCTGCGCCGCGAGGCGGGCGCCCCGCCGGCCATCGCCGTGATGGCCGGGTTCGGTATTCTTTCCTGGATCTTTGCCTCCGGCTGGCTTGCTTTCGTACTCCTGGCCGGAGCCGTTGTGACCGCCGTGTGCGGTATGCCCGGCCTGCGGCGCAGCTGGTTGACGCCGCGGATTTTTGCGGCGTTCAAGAAGGCCGCGCCCAAGGTCTCCGAGACCGAGCAGGTGGCTCTGGATGCGGGCACGGTGGGTTGGGACGGTGAAATCTTCACCGGTCAGCCGGACTGGCACAAACTGCTGAGCAACCGCAACACGGGCCTCACTGACGAAGAACAGGCCTTTGTGGATAACCAGGCCGCCAAGGCTGCATCGATGTGCAATGCCTGGGATGTCGCGGTTGAGCGCGCGGACTTGCCACCGGAGCTGTGGGAGTTCATCAAGAAGGAGAAATTCCTCGGGATGATTATCCCGAAGGAATACGGTGGCCTGGAGTTCTCCGCCAAGGCCCAGTCGGCCGTCCTGCAGCGCCTGGCCTCCAATGAGACCCTGATGGTTTCCGTCGGTGTTCCGAACTCCCTCGGCCCGGGCGAGCTGCTGGTCAAGTACGGCACGGAAGAACAGAAGAACCATTACCTGCCGCGCCTGGCCGATGGCCGCGATATTCCGTGCTTCGGCCTGACCGGGCCGCGTGCCGGTTCTGACGCCACGTCCCTGCCGGACACCGGCATCGTCTGTAAGCAGAAAGTGGATGGCAAGGAAGTGGTGGGCCTGCGCCTGAACTTCGAGAAGCGCTGGATTACCCTGGCGCCGATCGCCACGGTGGTTGGCCTCGCCTTCCGGATGTTCGATCCGGACGGGCTGCTGGGTGAGGAAAAGGATCTGGGCATCACCTGTGCCCTGATTCCGCGCAACACCAAGGGCATGGACATCGGTCGCCGGCATTGCCCGGTGGGCAGCCCGTTCATGAACGGGCCGATCATCGGCAAGGATGTGTTTATTCCGCTGGACTACATCATCGGTGGTCCGGAAATGGCCGGCCAGGGCTGGCGCATGCTGGTCGAGTGCCTGTCGGTAGGGCGCTGTATCACGCTGCCGTCCGGTGCGGCGGGTGCCGCAGCCGCCGCCGTCGGCACCGCCGGTGGCTTCACCCGTGTCCGCCGTCAGTTCAACACGCCGGTGGCGGACATGGAGGGCGTTCAGGAGCCGCTGGCGCGGATCGCCGGCCTCTCCTACATCACCCAGGCATCGGTCAACCAGACCGCCAATATGGTCGACAACGGCGAGAAGCCGGCCGTACCGTCGGCGATCCTCAAGAGTCAGCTCACGGAAATGCAGCGTGATGTCCTGACCGATGCGATGGATGTTCACGGCGGTAAGACCGTGACCCTGGGGCCGAGGAACTACCTGGGGATCGGTTATGCGGGCGCGGCCGTGTCCATTACCGTGGAAGGCGCCAACATCATGACCCGGAGCCTGATGATCTTCGGGCAGGGCGCTATCCGTTGCCATCCCTATGTGCTGGATGAGCTGGCCGCGAAGGACAAGGACGATGTGAATGCGTTCGACAAGGCCTTCTTCGGTCACGCCGGTCTGATCTTCGGCAACGCCGCCCGGTCACTGACGCAGGCGTTCGGCGTAGGTCGTCCGGACGTGCCGTTCGACGCGGTCACCCGTCGTCACGCTCAGGCTGTCGCCCGCTTCAGTGCGGCCTTCGGTCTGTGTTCGGATGCGGCGATGACCAGTCTGGGCTCTCAGCTCAAGATGCGGGAACTGATCTCCGCCCGGCTCGGCGACATGCTGGCCAACCTCTACATGGCGTCCATGGTGCTCAAGCAGTGGCACGAGACACAGCCGGTCGAGGGCGAAAAAACGCTGGTTCAGTACACGCTGGACTTCCTGCTCTACCGCACGGAAGTGGCGCTGGACGAGCTCCTGCAGAACCTGCCGAACCGTCCGCTGGCCTGGGCGCTGCGCGCCCTGACGCTGCCGCTGGGTCGGCGCTGGCAGCGCCCTCACGACGACGCCACCCGTGAGGTCGCCCAGGCGATTACCCGGGATACCGCGTTGCGTGCCAAGCTGATGGAGCAGGCCTGGACCGAGCCCGGCGAGGGCGAGTTCCAGAACCCGGTGGCGCGCTACAACGCGCTGCTCAAGGACTACGACCGCGCCGAGTCGCTCTACCGTAAGGTCAATAAGGCCCACGCGAAAGGACAGTTGCCGGCCGAGGCACTGCATCCGGAGCAGAAAGTCGAGGAAGCCCTCAAGGCCGAGCTGATCTCCAAGGAAGACGCCGAGTTCATGCGCGCCTACGAGGCGGAAGTGCTGGACATGCTCCACGTGGATGACTTCCCCTTCGATGCCTTTGCGCGGCAGAAGGACAGCGTGATCGAGCACAACGCGGCCTGACGACCCGTCTGTCGCCGACTCAAAAGCCCGGAGCGGGGAACCGTTCCGGGTTTTTTTGTGCGGAGTCCCTACGAGCCATCCTACGCTTGAGTGGGATGTTGGCCTGTGATGACAGCGTAGATGTGCGAATGGCATTTTACTCATTCTGACCGGACAATGCGGCCCGTTCGGAATGGCATCAGGAGAGGGCGACGCATGGAGTCACCAATGTTGAAAACCGTTCCCCCCGAACTGCTGACAGAGCGCGTGATTCGCGACGTCGAATCCGTGATTGCCCGTGGTGGCCTCTTTCAGCGCGTGCCAGAGATTTTGCGGGCATCGTTCCAGGCCTATCGCCACCGGGATCTCAATCGCTATATCAAGCTGGGTTCGCCGTTTCTGATGGCAATGATCCTGGGAATTATTGCGCTGACGACGCTTCTGCAGTGGCAGGCGCTTCAGAGCCGGGATTTCACGCTATGGCTCGGTGGGTGTGCCATGGTCGCCGGCAGTGTTCTTGTCGGGATTCTGGCCGTCATACCAACGCGGACACAGCACTATTATTCGGCAATCGTCTCGGTTCCTGCCGTGTTAGTGATCGCCAAGCTGGCGGTGATGCCGGGCCTGCTTACGATACCGGAACTGGCGGTGCTTGAGAGCTATTTCTGTTCCTTGGCCATTATCGTGGTCGTGCTTGCGCTCAAGCTATCACTCCGGAACGCGACCCTGATTATAGTCACCAGCCTCACTGCGGTGGTGTTGATCCACTGGTGGGTGTCGCTGGTCAGTATCGATTGGCCCCGCTTTACCTACTATTGCGTCTTTGTCGCATTGGTCTGCCTTTTCATCGCTTGGCAGAACGAGGAACGGGAAAAACGGGCGTTCTTTCAGTCCGTTATGATTGCCTACAATGCAGCACTCAATGACGAACTGACGCAGCGCCTGGAAGTGCAAGCGAATCAGGACCCGCTAACAGGCCTCGCCAATCGGCGCGCCCTTGATCGAGAACTGGCGGTTGAATGGGAGCGGGCCCGTCGCGAGGGCGGTACCGTGGCCCTGTTGTACATCGATGTGGATTATTTCAAGTCGTACAACGACCGCTATGGACACAGCGCCGGCGACGAGTGCCTGGTATCGTTGGCTCGGGGCATCGAGGGCTCCGTGCATCGCCCTGCCGATACCGTCAGCCGATGGGGGGGCGAGGAGTTCGCTGTTCTCATGCCGGGTGTGGACCACGCGGGCGCACGCGTGGTGGCGGACCGGGTGTTAACAAGCATTGATGCGCTGGCGATCCCTCACGACGCCTCCTCAGTCAGCCGCCATGTTACGTTGAGCATTGGCGTCGCGTGTCTCACGCCAGGCCGGGTTGATGGTGTGGATCGACTCATCGCGGCGGCTGATACCGCACTCTACAAGGCCAAGTCCGCCGGCCGCCACCAGATCGCTGTGCAGGCCTCCTGATTGTGGCATCATGCTGATTTGGCAGGGGAACAGACGATGGTGACGCCGACAGCGGTTCTGGCGGTCAGTCTTGGGGCTGTGGTGGGCGCGAACGCCCGATGGGTGCTTGGCCTCTGGCTCAACCAGGGGGGGCAGCTCGTTCCAGTGGGGACGCTCGTCGCCAACCTGGCCGGTGCCTGGTTGGCCGGTCTGGCGATCAGTTACTTCAGCCAGGCCTCGGCCCTCAGCGCCGAATGGCGCCTGTTCGCCGTAACGGGGCTGTGCGGGGCGCTGACAACCTTCTCCACCTTCTCACTGGAAATGGTGGGCGCGCTTCAGGAAGGCCGGTGGGCAGCGGCAGTGGCCGGTATGGCGGTCCATCTGTTCGGGGCGCTGCTGATGACCGGGCTGGGCATCCTCTGCTTTCAGTGGCTCCGAGGGTAGTGCGACAAGCGGGATGCCGGGCCATCCGGTGACGCCGTCGCGCTCAGATGCCGTATTTGTACCTATCTGCGAAAAAGGTGTTGGCTTTTCTGGAAATGGGCGATATAGTCGGAACGTGGAAAGATTCAGTAAAGCATTTCAAAATAAGACGTATCCCTCTGTAGTCTGGAAGACCCGCCGGACCTCATAAGGGTCCATCCCGAGCCTTCCCGGTAAGTAGTGCATCGTCCTGTTTTTGATTACGCGAAATCTGTATTTCCGAAAACCGCCTTCGGGCACTTTTAATTGAATAGCAAGTGAAGACAGGAAAAGAACGTTATGTCTACAGAGACTGGTACCGTCAAGTTTTTCAACGAAACCAAGGGCTTCGGCTTCATCACCCGTGAAGGCGCTGCCGACGTGTTCGTTCACTACAGCGCGATCAACGGCTCAGGTTTCAAGACCCTGGCGGAAGGTCAGCAGGTCGAGTTCACCGTGACTCAGGGTCAGAAAGGCCCGCAAGCGGAGAACGTCACCGCTCTGTGATCTCCCGACGCTTTCGGGAGTGATCGAAAAAGCGACCCTTCGGGGTCGCTTTTTTCGTTATGGGCCACGGGAAACACGGACGGGAAAGACGCGCTGTCCCCGTTCTGTCCGTGCCCTTCCGTGGCTATCTATCCCCTCACGATTCAAACGGCGCGCCGCGTAACCGGTTCAGGGCAGCCATGACTTCCGATACCCGTGGCCGGGCGAGATTGCCCTCGGGGCGTTGGCTCATACGGTGCCATTGCTCATCGTTCAGCCATTCGCCGATCAATGCCGGCAGATCCGTGACCCGTTCTCCCCGACGCGACAGCCTTCCCAGCACCATGCCGATCGCTCGTACCTGAGAGGCATCGACGATCTGCTCGACGGCCCTGAGATCCACATCGGTGCGGCCAAAGATCAGTGTGTCACGGCCTCGCGCCTGAATTTTCGTTTTACCCGGCTTCGCCTCAGGATTCAGTTGGCCGCCCTGGAGGGCCCGGCGGGGGGTGACGTCCAGCGCGTCGACGGCTTCCTCCGTACGCCCCGTGACGTGAGCCTGTGCAATGTCGCGGGCCTCCCGGGTGACGTCGAGCGGCTGGTAGTCCTGCATCTGGATGACGGTATCGGCACAGTCGAAATAGTCACCGGAGCCGCCCATGACCAGCAGCGTGGAGACCGCCAGGTCGTCCCGCAGCTGCCGGATGCGATCGACGAATGGCGTGATCGGTTCGCGCTCTTTGGCGACCAGCGCCTGCATGCGACGGTCCCGGATCATGAAGTTGGTGGCGGAGGTGTCCTCATCCACCAGCAGGGTCCGGGCGCCGCATTCGATCGCCTCCTGAAGTGCTGCGGCCTGGCTGGTGGAGCCGGACGCCAGGTCCGTGGAGAAGCGTTGGGTATCCTTACCGTAGGGCAGATGATTGATGTACGGAGAGAGGTCCAGTTGATGGACCGCCCGGCCGTCTTCCGCCCGGATCTTGGTGGCGTCCGGATCGGTGACGACCCGGTCGCGCCCGTCTCCCGGAATGTGGTCGTAAACGCCTTCCGCAATGGCGCTCAGCAGCGTGGACTTGCCGTGGAAGCCACCCCCGACGATCAATGTAATGCCAGTGGTGATGCCCAGGCCATCGACCGGGCCCGCGTTGGGTGTGTCCAGACGGACGGAGAGGCTCTCAGGCGCCTGGAAGGGGATGGCCTGCTCCAGTGGCCGGTCGTCCACGCCGGAGCGCCGGGGCAGGACCGACTGGTTCGCGACAAAGGCGACCAGCCCGCGCCTGGCCAGCTCCTCGCGCAGGGCAACCTGATCCTCCACGCGGGCCATGTGCGTCTCCAACGCGTCGAGATCCAGACGACGGGACGTGGCGGCGGCCCGGACCACGTCGGGAAGCCGGTCGCACAGGATCGTGCGGGCCTGGCGGCCAAGTATCGTGCGGCCCCGGGCGGGAAGCTGGACAGTGAAGCGCACTTCCACGGCCCCGTCATCCAGCACGGTCGCGGTCCGGTCCAGCACCGTCTGATGACCGGCATCGATCGCCAGGGCCTGGTCAGAGTCTGAGGCGCTCCGGAAGGCTCGCGCGATAAAGTCCCGAGCGGCCCGGCGGCGCGGTTCCGAACGCAATGCCGACGCTGGCAGATCGGCCACCGGGGCATCAATGACGGCCCGACACCGGGATGGCGCGGCAAACGGATCGGCCTGGACGTGGTCGATCATCAGGGAGAAGCCATCGAACCGGTACTCCCCCGCGATGCTCTTATAGGCCTTGTAGCCTCGACCATCGATCCGCTCCAACTGTCTTGTCAGTGCCTCCATTAGTCGTACCCCTGTTTGTCCGGACGCGTCGGGTTGTCAAAATAGCGGGCACACCCTAAAACTGAATGGGGGCCCGAACAAAGCCCCATCATATTCCAGGACGCCCCGGGAGGGATCATGGACATCACCGTCATTGGCGCTGGCGTGGTCGGCGTGACCACGGCCCATGCTCTGGCACGCCGCGGCCATCGGGTGACTGTGATCGAGCGTCTGTCCGGCCCGGCGGAAGAAACCAGCCGGGCCAACGCCGGTCAGCGCTCCTACGGCGTGGTCTACCCCTGGGCGGTGCCGGGCCTGGCCCGCAAGGCGCTGTTCTGGCTGCTGGAACGGGATGGGCCACTCAAGATGACATGGCCGCCCTCTCTGGAAACCCTGCGATTCCTTTTCGCGACGCTGCGTTATGCCAATGCGCCGGGTGTTTATGGCCTGAATCGGCGCGCCATGCTGAGGCTGGGCGAGTACAGCCGCCAGTGTTTCCACGATCTGGAGTCCGCCCATGACCTGACCTTCGATGGCGAGCACGATGGGCTGATGCACCTGGCCAGCACGCCTGAAGCCATGACGGAGTACCTCGCGACCTCCGAGCTGTTGTCAGAGCTGGGCATTGCCCACCGTCTGCTCGGGCCGGAGGATGTCCGGGCCCGGGAACCGGGGATGACCGGCAGCGGCCCGCTGTTCGGCGCGTTGCGATTCGAAACGGACGGAACGGGGGACTGCCATGGCTTTACCCGGGCGCTGGCGGCCTCGGCCGAATCCCTGGGCGTGACCTTCCGTTACGGTACGACGGTCACCGCACTGGAGGGCGATCACCGCCAGATCCGGGGTGTGCGTGTCTCGGAAGAGGGCGGCGGTGACGAGGTGCTCGACTGTGATGCGGTGGTGCTCTGCGCCGGCGCGGCATCGCCGAAGCTGGCCCGTTCGGTCGGACTGTTTCTTCCCATCTACCCGGTCAAGGGCTATTCACTGACGGTCCCGATGGATCATCCCGAGCGCGGCCCGTATTCCACCATCCATGACGACCGCTACAAGGTCGTCAGTACCCGTCTCGGGGACCGGCTGCGGGCAACCGGTTTTGTGGCGCTTTCCGGCTTTGACCGGCGCATCCCCGAGGCGCGTCTTGAGACCATTCGCCGGTCGGTCGCCAGCCGGTTTCCCGGCGCGGCCGACATGAGTGCAGCGACCCCCTGGACGGGGTTCCGGCCCATGACGCCGGACGGCCCGGCCATTATCGGTCGTGGAACCCGGGACAACCTGTACCTCAATACGGGCCACGGCACCTTCGGCTGGACCTTCTCCGCCGGCAGCGCCGAGCTGATCAGCCAGGTCATCGACGGCGAATCACCGGCCCTGAACCTGGACCCGTTCCGGCCGGGCCGGTTTGCGGAGTAGCGGACGGCCAGAGTTCCCGTTCCGCACAGATGTACGCTAGCATTCGGTCTCCGAAGGTTGGCCGACCCTGTGTGGAGGAGCGTCCGGAGGCCATTGCCCGCGCATCGTTTGATGGCCGTCCCGCTCGCTCGTTCGGTCATCACTTCTGTTTCCCGTCCGGGGACGGATCTGGAGGGGGCTGGCGTATGGAACGGAGTGGTTGTCTTGAAGTGGATCAAAAGCATCTGGCTGGTGTTCTGGGGCGTTGCCCTGACCCTGATTCTGTTTCTGCCGATTGTCGTGTGCGCCCTGATGGGGCGTCGTGGCGATGCGGCGTTTCACGGCACCCAGGTCTACGCCTGGGCGATCCTCAAGGTGGCGGGCGTGCGCCTGCGGGTGCGGGGCCGGGAAAACATCCGCCCCGGTCAGCGATATGTCATTCTCAGCAACCACACCTCCTACTTTGATCCCCCGGCGCTGGTGCTGTCGCTGGGCCTTCAGTACCGCTGGGTGATCAAGAAAGAGCTCCGCAAAGTGCCTCTGTTCGGCCTGGCGCTGGCCACATCCCGGAACCTGTTTATTGACCGTTCGAAGGGCAGTGACGCCATGCGCAGCATCCAGGAGGGGGTGGCGCAGCTCCCCGATGGAACGGGCGTACTGCTGTTCCCTGAAGGCACCCGCAGCCGTGACGGCCAGGTGGCCCCGTTCAAGAAGGGGGGCTTCGTGATCGCGAGCGACAGCGGCTTGCCAATCCTGCCCGTGACCATCAACGGGTCCCATGAACGATTGCCGAAAGGCACGGCCGCCTTCCGGCCGGGGGAGATCGAAGTGGTGATTCATCCCCCGGTCGAGACCGCCGGTCGGACCGTTGAAGAGCTGATGTCGACGGTTCACAAACAGGTTGCGGAGGCCCGGCGTACCTTGTAGAAATTGTCTATAGTGAGTGGGGACGGTGTCGTTTTCGCGAGACCGAACCATCCGCCCACAACTGTGGCGCGTAGATTCCAATAACAACTCAGCCATAACACAAGAGAGGCCTGCGATGCTGCTCAGACACGCCTTCGGTATGTTCACGCACCCGGACAGCGAGTGGGATTCCATTCGCCGGGAGCATGAGAAGCCGATTTCGCTCTATATCGGTTACGTACTGACGCTGGCCGCCATTGGTCCGATCTGCGGCTTTATCTCAACCGCCTATTTCGGATGGTCAATTGATGGGGAGCGGGTGATCAAGCTGACCGAAGTCAGTGCCGCGCAGCTGAGCATTCTGTCTTACCTGGCGATCCTCGTCGGGGTGTTCGCGCTGGGATGGGCCATTGACTGGATGGCGAATACCTACGGCGCGCGCAGTGAAGAGGACAAGTCCAACGGCATGGCGCTGGCCGCCTACGCCGCAACGCCGCTATTCCTGTCGGGCTTCGCCCTGCTGTACCCGGTACCCTGGTTCAATGCCTTGATTATGCTCGTGGCCGCCGCTTATGCCGGCTACTTGATCTATGACGGTCTGCCGATCGTTTTGGGAATCCCGAAGGATCAGGCCGTGTTCTATGCCGGTGCCATCCTGACCGTAGCGCTGGTGATTCTGGTGTCCACCCGGGTGGGATCGGTCCTGCTATGGAACGTTGGTTTCGAACCGGTTTTTATTGAGGCCGGGTGACGACACCTCCCGATGGTTTATTGTTCCCGATCGGAGCCGGTCTCGTCCGGCTCCTTTGCTCTCAGGTGTTCCTGCGTGGCATTGGCCATGGCGATCTCCCGCTCCGTGTAATGGCCCACCATCCGGGCCAGGCCCTCCACCAGCTGATCGAAGGTGATCGGTGGGCTTGGGTCCGACAGATGGCGGACCACCGCAAATATCCCCCCGTGGATCATGATGTAGCTCATGGTCGGAATGTCCCGCACCCGCAATGTGTCCGGGTGGTTCATTAGATACTGCGTCACCAGTTCAGACAGCGTCTGTTGCAGTGGGTCGATATAGCGCTCGAAGTCCAGCGTCATGGCGTATTGGATGCAGCTGAGGTAGCGACCATCGTTTTCCTGGAGAAACGTCCGGAAGCTCTCCAGCATGTGGCGGACCGCGTCCCTGATCGGCATCCGAACAAGGGTGGCGATCTGAGGGCGGATCAGCGCCACGGTATCGGCCACGAACCGCTCCGACATGGCGCTGAAGATCGCCTCTTTATTCTCGAAGTACTCGTACAGGGACCCCACACCAACGCCCGCAATATCAGCGATCTGGCGAGTGGTGATCGTGGCGGGTTCGCGCTCGGCCATGGCAATGAATCCTGCCTCGATGATGGCATTGACCGTGGCCTGTGAGCGTTGCTGTTTGGGCTTTCTGGGCATGATTTATCCGAATTGAATCCGAACAAGCGTTCGCTTTATTGTCGATATCAGTGGCACGAACGTCAACGGGATCAATCACTATGTTTGGAATTACCTCGACAAACCGACTCAGCCACGGTGCGAGAGCGGTCGTTACAGGCGCCGGGTCTGGTATTGGCCGGACCTTTGCGCTGGAGCTGGCACGGCGTGGCGGCGCGGTGTTGTGCTCGGATATCAACGAGGAGACGGTCAACGACACGGTCGAAGCCATTCGCCGTGAGGGTGGCGAGGCCTGGGCGACGACCTGCGATGTCAGTCGTTTGACGCAGGTTCAGCAGCTGGCCCGTGAGGCGGAGAAGGTGCTTCCCGGACCGGTTGATCTGGTGGTGAACAATGCGGGGGTTGGCGTTGGGGGCGACACCATCGGCTCGACGCCCATCAAGGACTGGAAATGGACCCTGGGGATTAACCTGTGGGGCGTCATCCACGGTTGCCACGTATTCACGCCCATTCTGCGTGAGAACGGCCGCGGCGGCATTATCAATGTGGCGTCCACGGCGAGCTTCTCCGCCGCACCGCTGATGGGGCCTTACAACGTCAGCAAGGCCGGCGCCCTGGCGCTCAGCGAAACGCTGGCCGCCGAACTGGCGGACACCGACGTGGCCGTGACGGCGCTTTGCCCCACGCTGGTGAAGACCAACATCAAGGCCAACGGCCGCATCACCGGCGATTCCGGGACGCTGTTCGACAAGCTGATGGACCGGTTCGGTATGGCGCCGGAACGGGTCATCCGGGACACGCTCTCGGCGCTGGACCGTGGCGATCTGTATGTGATGCCGCAGATCGACGCCAAGGTCATCTGGCACATCAAACGATGGACGCCGCGCACCTACTCGCTGGCCACGGGTCTTATCCATCGTTTTGCCGTCAGCCGGCTCAACCCGGCCTCAGCCGAGTAACCTGCACCGGCTCCTGACGGGGCCATCCGATCGACGCTGAAGGAGTCCGACATGGCGAACATCGATCTCGACACCATGCTCGACAAGGTCCGCAACACTCAGTGGGCCCTCGCCGATATCGACTGGGACAAACCCGGTGCCGAGCGCATTACGGCCGAACAGTGGCCCAAGCTCAAGGCCTTCATGTCCGACCTGATGTGGATCGAGCACGTCGGCGCCCGGGGCTTTGCAGCCATGGCGCGCAAGGCGGAAAGCGACACCCTCCGGGAGCTCTACACCTGGTTCCATGCCGAGGAGCAGCGCCACGCCAACGCGGAAATGGCCCTGATGCGCCGCTGGGGGATGCTCGAAGGCGACGAGTTGCCGGAGCCGAACATCAATCTGCGCCTGACCATCGAGTGGCTGGATCGCTACAGCGATGACATGCCCCTGGAGGTGCTGGGCTCGGTGATCCCGATGCTGGAGATTGCCCTGGACGGCGCGCTCCTCAAGTTCCTGCTTGAGGAAGTGGACGACCCGCTGTGCCATGAGGTCTTTGAGAAGATCAACGCCGATGAGGCCCGTCACCTTGGCGTGGACTTCCACGTCATGGAGCTGCTGGGCAGGGGTAAACTGCATCAGCTGGCCATCAAGGCCATCGGGACGGTCGGGAATCCCAAGCTGATTCTCGGTGTGCTCGCCTACGCGCCGCTGCTCAACCGCATGCGTGACAACATCGTGGCCATGGGCCTGAAGGAAGAGCGTCTGTACGAGGCCATGAACAAGTACGAGCGCATTGGTGGGCGGACGAAAGAAGGCCGTCGCAACCCCTGGTTCCAGATCATCAGCCAGCACGGCAAGATGGTGGTGAATCGCAATCATCCCTACCACAAGCCGGTGGACGCGCTGGTCAGCCTGAGCAACTACATCCCGGCGAAAGCGCTGGGTCCGGTGCCCACCTGGGTCGAGAAACTCACCTGGCGGCCGACGGCCTGAGGAGGATTGGATGAGCAACACCGACACACCGATCCATCAGGTTCTGATTGTCGGCGCCGGATTCTCCGGACTGGGGACGGCGCTCCGTCTCCAGCAAAACGGCGTTGATGACGTGGTGATTCTTGAGCGTGCCGCCGACATTGGCGGCACCTGGCGGGACAACACCTATCCCGGCGCCGCCTGCGACATCCCGTCGAACCTGTATTCCTTCTCGTTCGCCCAGAACCCGCGCTGGACGCGCAGTTACGCGGGCAGCGACGAGATTCGCGACTACATCCACTGGCTGGCGGAGGAATACGATCTGCGTCGCCTGGTGCGCTTTAACCGGTCGGTGACGGGGCTGAGTTATGACAACGCCTCGGGGGTCTGGACGGCAACGACCGAAGAGGGCGACACCGTGCGGGCCCGCTCGGCGGTGATGGCGCAGGGGCCCCTGTCGAACCCGAGCTTCCCGAACATTCCCGGGCTGGAGCGCTTCCAGGGCAAGACCATTCACAGTGCCGACTGGGATCACGACTACGACTTTGAGGGCAAAGCCGTCGGCGTGATCGGGACCGGTGCCAGCGGGGTGCAGATTGTGCCCGAACTGGCGAAACAGGCGAAAAAGCTTCGGGTGTTCCAGCGCACCCCCTGCTGGATTCTGCCGCGTCTGGATTTCCGTAAGCCGGACTGGCAGAAAGCTGTCTTCCGCAAGCTGCCCGCGGCCCAGTCCGCGGTTCGCAACGGTCTGTTTCTGGCTCATGAGTCCATTGCGACCGGCATCATCTGGGACACACCGGTGAATGGGGCGCTTGAGACGCTGGCGAAGGCACATCTGCGTCACCAGGTGAAGGACAAGTGGCTGCGTCGCCAGCTGACGCCAGACTTCAAGCTCGGCTGCAAGCGGGTGCTGATGTCCAGCGATTTCTACCCGGCGCTGCAGAAGGACAACACGGAACTGATCACCTGGCCGATCGCGAGCATCAGTGAGAATGGGGTCCGGACGGGCGAGGGCATTGAGCACCAGTTTGACTGCCTGGTCTTCGCGACCGGGTTCTCCGTGCCCAACAGCGGCACGCCGTTCCCGGTATACGGCCTCAACGGCCGGGAGCTCGGTCAGGAGTGGCGTCGGGGTGCCCAGGCGTACAAGAGCATCAATGTGTCCGGCTATCCGAACCTGTTCATGATTTTCGGGCCCAATTCCGGTCCAGGTCATAACTCGGCGCTGGTCTATATCGAGTCGCAGATCGAGTACATCGTGAAGGGCGTGACCACCCTGCGGAGTCTCGGCATCAAGGCGCTGGATGTGAAGGACGACGTGCAGGCGACCCACAATCGCCGCCTGCAGAAGCGTCTGGCGAAGACGAACTGGAACTCGGGCTGCAAAAGCTGGTACCTGACTGAGGATGGCTACAACGCCACCATGTATCCGGGATTTGCCAGTCAGTACGCCCGCCAGATGAAACATCTGGAGCTGCGCGATTACCGGTTGCTCAGTGGCTCCGGTGCGCCCCAGTAGAAGCCCTGACCCATGAGACCCGGGAATCGCCGCAGCCAGTCGGCGACTTCCCGGTCTTCCACGCCCTCCACCACCACCTGAAGGCCGAGTGCGTCGGCCAGTTCCACGGCGCTGAAGAAGACCCGCTGGCGGGGTTCGCTGTGGGTGATTCCGGCCAGGAAGCTGCGATCAATCTTCAGTTCATCCAGCTCAAAGCTGGCCAGCGCGCCGAGGGACGAGTAGCCGGTGCCAAAATCATCGAGGGCAATCCGAAAGCCCTCGTCGCTCAGGGCGCTGATGACGGTTCGTGCCCTCGCCTCGTCGGTCATGGCGGCGGTTTCCGTGATTTCGAGGATCAGCGCGCCCGGTGACACGCCGTGACGCCGCACGGTGGCCAAGGCCTGTTCGACGAAACCGGACTCGCCCAGATCATGGGCCGAGATATTGACAGCCACCCGCGTCTGATCGCCGAATCGCTGTTTCAGCGCGGCCAGATCGAAGGCGGCGCGATCCAGCGCCCATAGCGTCACCTGATGAATCGCCCCCAGCTTCTCGGCGACCGGGATCCAGTCCGCCGGTGAGACCGCACCGAAATCGGGGTGCTGCCATCGAATCAGGGCTTCGCAGGCCACCACATCACCATTGCTGATGCGAACCTTGGGCTGATAGTGCATCTCAATATCGCCCGAGTTCAGTGCGTGGTCCAGATCCAGCATCAGCAGTTGCTGGTCATTGTGGCGGTCGGCCGTCGCCGGATCGTAGAACGTCAGAACGTCGGTTGGGTTGAGACTGGCAAACCCGGCCCGGGAGAGGATGTCCGAGGCGATGTGCCCATGCTCCGGGGCCAGGGCGACGCCAATCGACGGATTCCAGCTGAAGACATAGCGGCCGCTGGTGAAATCGGCGTGAAGCCAGTCGGCCAGTGAGTGCCAGAACGTGGCATCCTGGGGAAGGGCGCGAATGGCGAAGGCGTGACTCGACGCGTCCAGCGTTGCGATGGTGGCGTTTTCGATGCGCAGCAGATGGTCGCCCAGCTGTCGCTCCAGAAAGTCGGCGAAGCGCGTTACGTAGGCACGCAACAGTTGTTCGGCATGGCGATAGCCCACGGCCTGTTCAATTTCGTAGTAGCGCCCCAGACGGACCCAGACGACCGCATAGGGCGATTCCTCCGGGTTAAAGGTCGCCAGCACATCCTCGAAAACCGGGCGGTTGGGCAGGCGGGTGACTCGATGGCTTCGCAGCAGTCGTTGATAGTCGTCTTCAAGGCGGTTGCGGAGGGTCTGTTCCTGTCGGGCGGCCCGATGGAACTGGCGGCGTTGCTGTCGCTCCAGAACAAAGCGATGGATGAGCAGTACGGTCAGTACGAGATTGGCGACGACCGCGCCAATGGAAAAGCCGGAGTTGGTCAGTGTGTTGACCGGAAGCCAGCCGATGGTGCGAAGCGACGATACCGCCGCACCGACCATCAGCGTGAGGATGACGATCGCCATGTAGCGGGCGTTGAGATCGTGCCCTGCCCGTTGGGCAGACAGCCCCAGAATCAGCCCGCAGCCGGTGAGGCCGAGGACCAGCATGGACCCCTGGCCGGGAAACGACAGGCCCGCGAGCCGCGCCCCCATGATCACGAGCGCCGCGACGGAAAGCCCGTGCATGAGTGTCGTCGTCGGTCCGCGCAGAGACAGAACATGCCGGCTGAACTGGGAGACCGCAATGAGGCACAGGGGCAGCGTTACGCTGGTCAGCGTGTTGATGCCGGGCCATTGCGGCCAGAGTAACCACAGTCCGAAGCCGCTCAGGACCAGTTCATTGTGGAACGCGCTGAGCAGCAGCACCGTCAGCCAGCTGATTCCCTTCCCCCGGAACAGGAACGTGAACAGCAGGTTCAGCAGCATCGTCAGGACCAGGGAGCCGACGATCAGGCTCTGCCAGGTCAACACCTTGCCGCTAACACCGGCCAGCTCCCATGCACTCTGTATCGAGACGGGAAGCATCAGTGGGCCATTGTTGGTCACCTCGAACAGCAGTGACACGCTGGTCTGGGGCGGCACCGTGACCGGCCAGACCCAGAACGGCAGATCCAGAATGCGATTGCCGCCCGGATACTGGTCGCCCATGGTCCGCATTGGCAGCGGGCGACCATCGCTGTGGTTGATGCGGACCGGCCTAATCTGGTCCAGGAACGGGGCGGGCACCACCACCCAGCGCTGAATCGCATCCTGGCGAGTGTTTCTGAACGTGGTCCGGAACGTGACCGGGCCGGTCAGGTACCCGAGCCCTGACCAGTTGGATGCCGTCCCGGACCAGCCCTCTGACAGGGCACTTCCACCGCTCAGAATTTCCGCGAGCGATTGTTTGCGATATTCTGTCGACTCGTACTGCATCGGCCAGGCGCTCTGATCGGGCGCGGCGGGCAGGACTGTGATGGCATCGGCCGGACCTCTCAGTAACAACGCGCCCGCCACAAGCGAGAGCGCCATGAATAGCAGAGGGCCCCAGATGCTGGCCAGAAACGGAGCGAGTTTCCCCGGCACTCGGCGTGGCGGTTGGGCCGGCGTGTCCTTTGATGGCATGTCGATTCCTTTGGGGGTGGTGCCGCTGTTACGTTCTGGTTACATGCGGAAATGTTATGTAACATGATGATTTCGCTCATATTTTAATTTATTTTTCATTATTTTGCACTTTGCGGCTCCGGCAAACATAACGCCTTGTCATGAAAGGGGCTATGGCCGGGGACCAACAGAACAATGAGGGAGATGAGGGAATGACCGACGACAAACGACGCCGTTATTCGGCGCCCGTCGTGGATGGTGTGGGCAAATCCGCGAGCCGCGCCATGCTCCGGGCCGTGGGCTTTCAGGATGAGGATTTCCAGAAGCCGCAGGTGGGCATCGCGTCGACCTGGAGCATGGTGACCCCGTGCAACATGCACATCGATGGCCTGGCCACCGAGGCGGGCGCCGGTGCGGATGAAGCCGGCGGCAAGAGCGTGATCTTCAACACCATCACGGTGTCCGACGGCATCGCCAATGGTACCGAGGGCATGAAGTACTCGCTTGTTTCCCGGGAAGTGATTGCCGATTCCATCGAGACCACGGCGGGTTGTGAAGGCTTCGACGGGCTGGTGGCGATTGGTGGCTGCGACAAGAATATGCCGGGCTGCATCATGGGGCTGGCGCGTCTCAACCGGCCGTCGGTATTTGTCTACGGGGGCACGATTCAGCCCGGTGAGAACCACACGGACCTGGTGTCGGTGTTTGAAGCCGTCGGCGCGTATGCCAAAGGTGACAAGAACCTGATCGAGGTCAAACAGATCGAGGAAACCGCGATCCCGGGGCCGGGTTCCTGTGGCGGGATGTATACGGCCAACACCATGGCGTCCGCCATTGAAGCAATGGGCATGAGTCTGCCGGGCAGTTCGGCCCAGAACGCGGTCTCGGACACCAAAAAGGCCGATTGTGAGGCGGCCGGTCGCAAAGTGCTGGAGTTGTTGGACAAGGACATCAAGCCGTCGGATGTCATGACCCGGGAGGCCTTTGAGAACGCCATCACCGTTGTGATCGCGCTCGGGGGGTCGACCAATGCCGTCCTGCACCTGATCGCGATGGCCAGCACCATTGGCGTCGAGCTTTCCCTTGATGACTTCGTACGGATCGGCAAGCGGGTACCGGTGCTGGCGGATCTTCGTCCCAGCGGCCACTACATGATGTCCGAGCTGGTGGCGATTGGCGGCATCCAGCCGCTGATGAAGACGCTTCTGGACGCTGGCCTGCTGCACGGGGACTGCCTGACCGTCACTGGTAAGACGCTGGCGGAGAACCTCGCGGATGTCGCCCCCTATCCCGAGAATCAGGACATCATTCACGCGCTGGACAACCCGATCAAGTCGGACAGTCATCTGCGCATTCTGTATGGCAATCTGGCACCGACCGGCGCCGTCGCCAAGATCACCGGCAAGGAAGGCACCTACTTCACCGGCCGGGCGCGGGTGTTTCACTCAGAGGAGGAAGCCCAGGCGCGGATCATGGACGACACGGTCGTTGCCGGCGATGTCATCGTCATCCGGTATGAGGGGCCGAAGGGCGGTCCCGGCATGCGCGAGATGCTCACTCCCACCTCCGCGATCATGGGCAAGGGCCTTGGAAACGACGTGGCGCTGATCACGGACGGGCGCTTCTCGGGTGGCAGTCACGGGTTCGTGGTCGGGCACGTGACCCCGGAGGCCTCGGAAGGCGGTCCCATCGCGCTGGTGGAAGACGGTGATGAGATCACCATTGATGCCGAATCCAACACCATCACCCTGACGATCAGTGAAGAGGAGATGGAAAAGCGCCGGGACCGCTGGCAGCCCCCTGAGCCCAAGTATCGCCGGGGTGTGCTGGCCAAGTACGCACGGTTGGTGAATTCCGCGTCGGAAGGCGCGGTGACGGACGATTTTTAACGGAGTGGACGTATGAGTCTGATGATCGCCCTGCACACGCTGGCGGCCGTCATCTGGGTCGGTGGCATGTTCTTCGCGTATGTGGCCCTGCGTCCGGCGGCGGTTCAGGTTCTGGAACCGGAGCAGCGTGCGCTGCTCTGGTGCCATACGCTGTCGCGATTTTTTCGCTGGGTCTGGGCATCGGTGGCCGTGCTGCTGGTGACCGGTTTCGGGATGATCGGGATGTATTATGGTGGTATGGATCAGGTCGGCTGGTATGTTCACGTCATGCTGGGGCTGGGCATTGTGATGATGCTGCTATTCCTGCACATCTGGTTCGCCCCGTATCGCCGGCTCAAGCAGGCGATCGAGGGTCAGGACACGCCGGAAGCCGGTCGCCGGGTCGGGCAGATCCGGTTGTTCGTGGCCATCAATCTGACGCTGGGGCTGGCGGTGGTGCTGATCGCCTCTGGCGGCCGGTATCTGATGATCGGGTAAGCAGACGATGTGTCAACGATGGATTGAATGTCTGATTCTGCTGTGCGCCATGGCCAATGTGCACGCGGCGCCGGATCCAGAGGGTCTGGAACTGGCCTCGGTGAACGCGGCGGTGGCGCCGCTGGAGGGCGACACAACATGGTACAGCAAGCATCCGGAGCGCTCCGTACCGATCGCCTCCATCACCAAACTGATGACGGCGTTGGTGGTGCTTGAGTCCGGCGAGCCAATGAACGAATGGCTGGAAGTCTACGAACGTCACCGCGAGGCGCCCAACAACGCCTATTCACGCATTCGTATCGGCTCCGAGCTTCAGCGCCGGAATATGCTCCGGCTCGCGTTGATGTCGTCGGAAAACCTGGCGGCCTACACGCTGGCGCGCCATCATCCGGGCGGATTCGAGGCCTTTGTCGCGGCCATGAACGAACAGGCCCGGGCACTGGGGATGGATCAGAGCCATTTTGTCGAGCCGACGGGGCTGTCGCCGCGGAACCGCGCTTCGGCTGACGATCTGGTGGCGCTGGTCCGGGCCATCTGGCAGCATCCGGAACTGCGGGAGCTGACGGCCACCGGTTACTACACGGCGCGTTTCCGGGAGCCCCGTTACAACCTGCGTTACGGTAATACCAACGTGCTCGTCCATCGGGGGCGCTGGGATGTGAAGCTCACCAAGACGGGGTACCTCTCCGAGGCTGGGCGGTGCCTGGTGATGGTGTCGATGATGCAGGGAGAACCGGTCATCACCGTGCTACTGGACTCCTTCGGCACCCGCACGCCGATTGGCGATGCCGGACGGGTGCGTCGCTGGCTCAAGATCGGGCAGGGCGGGGCCATTGCCGATGCAGCGCGACGCTATGAGAAGCAGCGTAACCGGGAATACCAGCAAGTCAGTCGGAGCGACGCGGCGCCGGAGTCATGATGGATCAAACCCCTCTGCTGGTCCTGACGATCGGCGGCACGATTGACAAAATCTATTCCGACGCCCTGAGTGCCTTCACCACCGGCGAGAGCGAGTTCCCGCGTCTGGCAGAGCAGGTCGGGCTGCAGTGCCCCTATCGTCTTGAGTCGGTGTTGAGCAAGGACAGTCTGGAGATGACGGACGACGACCGTGCTCTTCTGCGTGAGCGTGTTGCGGGCGCATCGGAGTCCCGCGTACTGGTGACACATGGCACCGATACCATGACCGATACGGCGCGGGCGCTGGCTCCGTTGCCGGACCGGACCATTGTGCTCACCGGCGCGATGCAGCCCTCGCGCATGCGGGAGTCCGATGCGGCGTTCAATGTCGGCTTCGCGCTTGGCGTTCTTCAGACTCTCCCGCCCGGTGTCTACATCGCCATGCACGGTCGCGTGTTCTCGCCGGACGCGGTTCGTAAGAACCGGGCGGCGGGGCGGTTTGAAGGATCGTCTGAAGGCCATTGACGGGATTGAGGCATTGGAGGCTGGCCAGACGAACCGGGCCGGGGACGGGCTTTGAAGAGACGCGCCACCTGTAGGCTCCACTGCGGCCGTCCGGGCCGCAGAGGGTCTTTCAAAGCCCGTCCCCGGCCCGGTTCTGATCGGGTGTTACCCGTTGCCCGGTTCCGCCAGTCTGTGAACCTCCTCATCCGACAACGCCCGGTGATCTCCCGGCGCCATTCCCGGATCCAGGGCCAGATCGCCGATCCGCTCCCGGTGCAGCGCCACCACCCGGTGACCCACCGCCGCCAGCATCCGTTTCACCTGATGATAGCGCCCTTCGGTGATCGTCAGACGCAGCTGGCTCTCGGCCACGGGCTCCACGGAAGCGGGCACGCTGGGGGCCTTTTCCCCATGCAACAGAACCCCGTCCCGGAGTGTCTGCAGTGCCGCGTTATCGAGCGGGTCGGCCACCGTCACGTGGTAGGTCTTCGGACAATGGAATCGTGGCGACATGACCCGATGGGACCACTGACCATCGGTTGAGAGCAGCAGCAGACCTGTCGTGTTGCGATCCAGCCGGCCGACAATGCGCAGGTCGGCACAGTCCGCCGCAGGTAGCAGATCCAGCACCGTGGGGTGCTCCGAATCCGTGGTCGCGCTCACTACGCCCTCCGGTTTGTGGATCATCAGGTACCGGTGGCCTGGCAGGGCCTGAGGTTCGCCATCCAGTGTGATCCGGGCGTTGGCATCCACGTGGGTGGCGGTCTTCTTCCACCGCTGGCCGGCCATGGTCACGCGCCCGCCACGAATGGCGATCTTGGCCTGTTTGCGGGACAGCCCGGCGCTGCGGGTCAGGAACTGATCCAGTCGCATGGTCAACAGGGCTCCACGTTGCGGACGGCGGCTGGTTGCCCGGCAAGGCACAGGGCGCCGGTATCGCCACCGATGCGGCGAACCAGGCTGGTCAGCTGATCCGGGCGCAGGGCGGGTTCCGGCCGTCGGATGGGCCGCACAGCACGCCAGTGGCCGTCATCGGATCGGCGCGCAATCGTAAACGCGAAGGGGTGATGGCCCGGCACACCCAGTCGGATATCCGTGGCGACCAGCTGGTCGCCATCGACGGACCAGTCAATCACGCCGTCGGTGAACCAGTGCAGGCGCTCGCCATCCGCCGTTGCCAGCGCTGAGGAGGCCAGCGCCGGGTCCCGCAGGTAGGTGGCAATCTGCGGTGGCCCTTCGGAGTCCAGCAGCCCGGTCACCATCTCCAGACGTCGGTCCTCGCCCACCACCGTGACCCGCCAGAGCAGCGTGCTGAGCGGCATGGGCTGAATCAGGCGTGGGGCGTCCGTCAGGCCATTGTCTGCCAGGACCTGCAGCGTTCGGAGGGTAATCACCTGCTGGGCCGCGACACTCCACGCAATGTAGGCCGTGGACAGAACCAGCGACGCCACCACGGGCCTGAGGCGATCCGGTCGCCAGAGGAACAGTCCGATGCCAATCAGTAACGGCACGGTATAGGCCGGATCGATAATGAACAGACTGGCGATCGAGACCGGCTCGCCCCAGGGCCAGAAAATCTGGGTGCCATAGGTGGTGAACGAGTCCAGCAATGGATGGGTGAGCAGCACCAGCCCCGTGCAGGCCCACCATCGCCGGAAGGGTATGGCGGGTCGCCATCGCCAGAGCAGGGCGGCCAGAACGAGACTGAAAGGCAGCAGGATGAACAGCGAGTGGCTGAACCCCCGGTGGCGGGTCATGTCGGCGACGGGGTCGCCATAGTCCACCACAACATCGAGGTCCGGGACGGTGCCCAGCATGGCCCCGACCAGAACGGCTTTGCGCCCAAACGAACGACCGAGCACCGCGCCGCCAATGGCACCGCCCAAAGCGGCCTGTGTGATGGAATCCATAGTGTGTCGACTGTTGGCTGCAGATCAGCAGGCATTATGCCTGCGTTGACAGGGTCGACACTACTGTTCGTCACTGGCCTGGGCGTTTTCCCGGTAGCTCCCGAATTTGTCGAGCACGGCGTCCATCTCGTCGTCGGACAGCAATACCGGCTCGCCTACCGTCAGCGCCTGGGCGTAGCAGCGGGCGAGGTTTTCCACCTCCATGGCGAGATCCAGTGCCGCATCCAGTGAGCCCGCCAGAGCGATCTGGCCATGGTTGGCCATCAGGCAGGCGTCGCGGTCCCGGACGGCGTTGGCGATATGATCGGCCAGTTCATCGGTGCCGAAGGTTGCATAAGGCGTGCAGGGGATGTCTTTGCCGCCGGCCACGGCCACCATGTAGTGAAAGGCGGGGATAGCCCGGCGCAGCGATGCCAGCGTGGTGGCCCAGGGGGAGTGGACATGCACCACCGCCTGGGCATCCGGGCGCTGGCGGTAGATCGCGGCATGGAATGAACGTTCGCTGGAGGGCTTGAGCGGTCCCTGATAGTGACCGTCCAGATCCGTCGCCACCACATGCTCCGGGGTGATCTCATCGAAATGGCAGCCTGAGGCGGTGATCAGCATGCCGTCGCCGTAACGCACACTGACATTGCCCGACCGGCCCTGATTCAGGCCCTTGCGGTTCATGGCACGGGCGGTTTCGACGAACGTGTTTCGGAGCGCATCCGGTGAAATTGAGTGTGAGGCAGTCAAGGCGATCTCCGGTTGTGTCGGTCAGGTCATGACAGGATAGCGGAGTCAGGCCCCTGACTCAGCCTGTCCGGGAACGTTACCGCACGGAGACGCTTTGTAAGCGGTTGTTACGCAAGGCTGCATTGGAGGGGTATCGTGATTATGCTTGCCGCGACTTTCGCGCACGGCCCGTTCTCACGCGGGCTGTGCCGTTTTTTGTGACCCAGAGGTATCCCTATGCGACATGTACTTTTGACCGCGGCCATTGTTATCGGCTCGCTGTTCGCGTCCGCCGGTGTCCAGGCGGAGACCGTTCGTCTCACGTCGCTGGAATGGCCCCCGTATTCCGGCGCTGATCTACCGAACCAGGGTGCGTCCATCGCGGTTGCCAAGGCGGCATTCGAGGCGATGGGCCATGAGCTGACGGTGGATTTCTATCCCTGGTCCCGGGCGGTGGCGCTGGCGAAGCGCGACGATCAGTACGTCGGCTACTTCCCCGAGTATCACTACGAGAGCGATGAGTTTGTGTTCTCGAATGTGATGGGAACCGGTCCGATGGGCTTTGTGGAGCCGAGCGACCAGCCAGTGGCCTGGGAAACACTGTCTGACCTCACCGATGCGCGCCTGGGCGTGGTTCAGGACTACGTGAATACCGCCAAGCTCGACCAGATGATCGACGACGGCCAGATCAATGCCTCGGCGGTCGCGTCCGACCGGCAGAACGTCCTGAAGGTGGCGGCCGGTCGAATCGATTTGGCGGTCATCGACAGCAACGTTCTCACGTACCTGCTGGAAAATGACGAGCGCGTTTCCAGCGTTCGGGACAAGGTGCAGATGAACGACAAGCTGCTGGTGACCAAGAAGCTGTACGTGGCGTTCCGCAACAACGCCGATGGGCGCCGCTGGCAGGACATCTTCAACAAGGGGCTGAAGAAGATCGACGTCAAGGCGATCATGTCCCGCAATATGTAAGTCGTGTGGGGCGGCAGATCATGGCCGCCCCATAGAGATTGGGCCGAGTGTCGGTGAGTGTATGACATCATCCAGGACAGGGTCGCTGTCCCTGCGTTTCAATCTGCTGGCGGTCTCGCTGATCACCGTCCTGCTGGTCATCAGTGGATTCGTGGACTACCGGCTGAGTTCCAGCCAGTGGCGTGCGTCAGTCGACAGTCAGGTGTCCGACCAGGCGGGCTTCCTGTCGTTGTCCCTGCCGGACGCGCTCTGGAACTTCCAGTCCGAGACGGTCCGGAAAATCCTGCGTTCGGTTGTGAACAGCCGGGTTATCGAGGCCGCCTATATTCTTGAAGAGGGCGACCTGACCTATGCGATGCGTCAGGACGGCGATGAGATCCGTCCTGTTGAGGAGATGCCCGAAACAACCGGTATGACGGACATCCCACTCAATCATGATGAAGCCGACGAGACCATCGGCACGGTGTTCATCGACAAGAACGATGCCTACCTGTCCGAGCGTCTGAGCAGCGTCACCAATCTGGCGATTGCGCGAACGCTTGTTCTCGGCCTGGCATTGGCGATGATCCTGTACGTGTTGTTGCTGCTGCTGGTAAAGCGACCAATTGTCACGCTCCGGGAGGCCATGGCCGATATGGCTCAGGGGGAGGGGGATCTGACCCGGCGTCTGTCGGTGGACCAGAACAACGAAATTGGCGAGCTGGTCAGCTACTTCAACGAATTCATGGCGAAGCTGCAGACGTCCATGCAGGCCGTCGGCTCGGTGGCCGAGCGGGCGGGAGCGGCCGTGAGCAGTCTGGAGTCGGCCTTTGAAAGAAGCCGATCCCTGGTTTCCGACCAGGAGCAGGAGGTGGAGTCCATCACCGCCGCCGTGACCGAAAGTTCGACGGCCAGTCAGGAAGTCGCCCAGAACGCCCTGTCCACATCCGGGGCGGCGTCGGATGCCCAGCAGAATGCGGAAAACAGTCGCGATGCGATGGACGGTACGGTTCACAAGATCCAGTCGCTGGCGGCGCAGATCGAGAGCACATCCCGTGCCATGGCCGGTCTGCAGGAGGAAGTGGACAGCATTGGAGAGATCATGACCGTGATCAGTGGCGTCGCCGATCAGACCAACCTGCTGGCACTGAATGCCGCCATTGAGGCCGCGCGGGCCGGAGAACACGGGCGTGGTTTTGCGGTGGTTGCCGATGAGGTTCGCACGCTGGCGGCCCGCACTCAGGAGAGCACCCAGGAAATCGGCGAGAAGATTGAGCGGCTCAAGGCCAGCGCCAGTGACGGGGTTTCAGTCGCACAGCAGGCCAGAAGCCTGAGCGAGGACAGCGTCGCGAGCGTCGGTGAGGCCCAGAACAGTCTATCCGTTGTCTTCGACGCCATCCGTCAGATCAATGACATGTCCACGCAGATTGCGACGGCGGTGGAAGAGCAATCCCAGGTCAGTCATGAGATCAGTCAGAATCTGCATCGGCTGTCAGATCTGTCCCAGCAATCCAGTGAACAGGTGGATCAGGCCTCAGAGACCAGTGCCGAGGTCGGCGAACAGACGCGGGCGCTGAACACCCAGCTCGCCGGATTCCGTTACTGACCGGAGGGTGCCGGGAGCCCGTCGATTTCCGGTAGACTGGGGGTTTTGTTTAGCATGCAAATGGGAGCCTGCCATGTTTGAGTACGAGATCGAGCCGCGCTTTAACGACACCGATGCGTTGGGCCACATCAGCAATACCGCCTTTCCCGTCTGGTTCGAACAGGCCCGGATGCCCATCTTCCGCCTGTTCCATCCTTCTCTCGATGTGGAAAGCTGGCCGCTGATCCTGGCGCGTGTGGAGTTGGACCTGAAAGCGCAGACGTACTGGGGCAGCCCGGTCACGATCCGCTCAGGCATCGGCCGGGTCGGAACGTCGTCCTGCGAGGTGATCCAGGAGGCCTGGCAGAACGGACGCGAGGTGGCCCGGGGGCGCGGGGTGCTGATCCACTTTGACTACGACAGTGAGCAGTCCATCCCCATTCCGGACGATGTCCGGGCACGCCTGGCGGAGCATCCGGTTGATAGTGCCTGAAAAGGGCCGGTCCCATGCACCGTGGTTGCGAGCAAAGACTGGTCGCCCTGGGCGGGCGACTCCGAAGTCGGAGACATCGGCTACATGTTCAACGATGGCCTATTGCAACCCCCTCTCAATGCACGGCTACACTGGGTTTGCAGCGCCCTCTCGATTTCCGGTGACGCCGGTCAGGCACCACGCTCTTTGTGAAGCGCATCCCGCGCCATGTAGAGGGCGGCGATCACCCGCGCCTCGGTCATGTCCTGGCGCTGGACCAGTGAGTCCAGTTCGGACAGGCGCCAGGTCAGTACCTCCAGCGGTTCCGGTTCGTCGCCGGGACGGCTTTCTTCGTAAAGGTCCCGGGCGAGCACGACCTTGATGTGATGGCCCATGTAGCCTGGCGAGAGCGTCATCTGTTTCAGGAAGGTCAGTTCCCGGGCGCCGTAGCCGGCTTCCTCCATCAGCTCCCGGTTGGCCGCTTCGCGCCAGTCTTCGCCATGCTCGTAGGCGCCCTTGGGCAGGGTGATCTGGTATTCCTCGACCCCCGCACCGTACTCCCGGATCAGCACGACCCGGTCGTCATCCAGCATCGGCACACACATGACGCCGGCAATCGGCGGCGTGCGTAATCGCTCGAACTCCCGCTCTTCGCCGTTTGCGAAGCGCAGATGGACCCGCTCAATCCCGAACAGGCGGCTGCGGGTGACCAGTTGGGTGTCCAGGATCTCCGGTTTCGTTTCCATTCAGGCGTCGTCCTCGGCCCTGTTCAAGGCGATATTGAAGGCGTCCAGTACGGTCGGCGACAGGTGTCCGTCGGCAATGTGTCCGTGATCTTTTTGCCAGGCCCGGACAGCACCGCGGGTGGCCGGACCGGGAATCCCGTCCGGTTCACCGGCATCGTATCCGCGTTCGTTCAGGCGGGTCTGCAACGTCACGACCTGATCCCGGCTCAGCCTGGGGCTGTCGTCGGGCGGCGTTTGCTGCAACCGACCGGCGCCGGCAATGCGATCGGCCAGGTGACCGACGGACAGTGCGTAGTACTCGGACTGGTTCCACCCCATGATGACGTGGAAGTTGTCATAGACAAGAAAAGCTGGGCCTCGATGGCCGGAGGGTACCAGCAGGGAGGCCTTGATCTCTGCACGGGGCAGCGGTGTGTCGAAAGCCGTGCGCACCCCCTGGTTTCGCCAGAACGACAACGGTCGCGGTTTGTCGAGCCCGGCGACGCTGTAGTCGAAATCGTCCGGGAGACGCACTTCGCGGCCCCAGCGATAGTCGCCATCCCAGCCCATGGCGGCGAGAAAGTGTCCGGCCGACATCATCGCATCCGGCAGGCTGTGCCACAGATCCCGGCGACCGTCGCCATCGGCGTCCACCGCGTGCTTGAGGAAGACGCTCGGCATGAACTGGACGTGCCCCATGGCGCCCGCCCATGAGCCTTCCATCTCAGACGGCGCAATCGCCCCCTCGTCAATGATCTTGAGTGCCGCCATCAATTCACCGGTGAAATAGTTGGCGCGCCGGCGATCACAGGCGAGCGTGGCCAGCGCGCTCGGCACCGGCATTTTCCCGAAGTAGCTGCCGAAGTGGGTTTCCATGCCCCAGAAGGCGACCAGGTAGGGTGCGGGCACGCCGGTTTCCCGCTCAACCCGCTGTAACAGGCCCCGGTGTTCGGCCAGCAGCTCACGCCCTTTCTCGACCTTGCTGTCGGTGACCCGCCGTCCAAAATACTCGGAGAACGGGGTGGTGAACTCCGGCTGACGCCGGTCCAGCTCGATGACCCGATCCAGCTGCCGGATGTCGCCAAATACGGTGTGTCGTGTGTCGGCGCTGATGCCCTGTTCGCCGGCCTGCGCTTTCAGGTCGGAGAGGCATTGGTCAAAGGCGCGTTCCTGAACATCCGCAGTGGCGGGAAGTGCCAGTGCGCAGAACATGGCAGTCAGGGAATAGCGAAGCCCCAGGAGTCTGCGCGGTAGCCATCGTGCCAGGCGAGATCGTCCCACTGCGAGGCCATTTTGACGGTCGCTTGAGGCGCATAGTGGTTCTTTGTAAGGACAATGAGCGCTCAAAAGGGACCGCGGTGGGGCGGTCGCAGCGGTGCGACTTTCTATCGCGCAGACTCCTTGGGTCACAGTCAGGTCCTCTGTTGGTCTGGATGCCGGCCAGTGGATGGCCGGCGCCGCCGCGTGGCAGTCTTCCGGCATATTAGCCGGTTTTATCGCCCGGAAAACAGGGGGCGACGTCGTCACATTCCCGTCTTGCTATGCGGCTTCCGGCGATTCGGTAATCCGCCGGCGCGGAAAGTGGCAGATAAAGGTGCTCCCTTCGCCGGGATGGCTGGTGATTTCCAGTTGACCATCGTGATTGAGCAGCACGTGTTTGACGATGGCCAGACCGAGACCGGTACCGCCCGTGTCCTGATGACGGCTGGGATCGGCCCGGTAGAACCGTTCCGTCAGACGGGGAATGTGGATGGGATCAATGCCGATACCGCTGTCGGTGACGGACAGGTGCGCGCCGTCCCGGTCGGTCACCCAGTGAACGGTGATGAGGCCGCTGTCCGGGGTGTATTTCACCGCATTGAATACGATGTTGGAGAAGGCACTGCGGAGCTGCCCTTCATCGCCGTAGAGGAAGTGACGGTCGTCGATGGACAGCTCGATCTGGTGTGCGCGGTCGCCGCTCAGCGCGCGCGCGTCCTGACAGATCTGCTCAAGCAGCTTGCGGACGTCGGTGATTTCGTCGTCCATCTGGTGCTCGTCGGTTTCCAGTCGGGAGAGCAGCATCAGGTCTTTGATCAGCGCCTCCATACGACCGGCCTGACGGTTCATTGTCTCCAGTGGTCGGCGCCATTTGGGGGCGACATCATCGACACTGTCGAGGAGCGTTTCCAGATAGCCATTCAGGACCGTCAGCGGGGTGCGCATTTCATGGGATACGTTACTGACGAAGTCCCGTCGCATCTGTTCGAGTTGCGTAAGACGGGTGACGTCCCGGGCCACGATCAGGCGGTCGTCGTCACCGAAGAGGCTGATCTGGATCTGCAGATGGATGTGCGGTTTCGCCGGGGAACGGATCGACAGGGGCTCGCGGTAGTTCCGGTTGTCGAAGTAGGTCTTGAACTCCGGATGGCGAAGAAGGTTGTGCACCGGTTGGCCCAGATCGGTATCGCGGCGGAAACCAAGCAGATACTCCGCTGCGCCATTCCACCATTCCATGGTGCCGTTGGAATCGGTCATCACGACCGCTTCGCGCATGGCGTTGGTGGATTCCTGAACCCGGTTCAGCTGGGTCTGGAGGCGATCGCGCAGACGCAGGTGTTTCTGGTGGAGTCGGTGCAGGCCATCGAACAGGTCGCCCCACAGTCCCACGCTGCCCGGCGCCTCAACATAGTGGTCGGGATTGGAAAGCCAGGTGTGAAGGCGCCGGATCTGCACCAGCGTCCAGCTGAAGTATGCCGCCAATCCCAGTAACAGCCCGACGAGCGGGTACCCCATCCAGGCCCCGAACAGCAAACAGGCAAGGAGAAAAAGGAGAATCAGCCGCAGATAACGAGACCAGCTGTAGTGCATGGCTCCTTCCAATGGTTCGCCCGGGGGAGGTCTGAAACGTCCCTGCTACGGCGAATGTCTTCGTTGTGCGGTGGGCGAGTGCAAACACTCCGCGACGAATCCGGTACGCCCCGCTTTCTGCGCTCCGTACGCCTCGACTGTCACCGCATCAGGGACTGTTTCAGAGGTTCCCTCGTGATCCGTGTCAGGCGGCCTGGGTTGAGAATCGGTAACCCGCGCCCCGAACGGTCTGAATGAGGTGATCGTAGCGCTGTCCCAGTGCCTTGCGCAATCGGCGGATATGGACATCCACCGTGCGCTCCTCGACATAGACGTTGCCGCCCCAGACCTGATCCAGAAGCTGTGCCCGGGTGTAGACCCGTTCCTGGTGCGTCATAAAGAACTGGAGCAGGCGGTACTCCGTTGGGCCCATGTCCACGGGGCCCTCCGGCGTGCTGACCCGGTGGCTGCCGGGGTCAAGATACAGCCCGTCCACTTCCACCGGTGTTTCGACACCGGGTGGCGTGGTCCGTCGCAGAACGGCCTTGAGGCGTGCGACCAGCTCACGGGGCGAGAACGGCTTGGTGATGTAATCATCCGCGCCCGAATCCAGACCCTGGATCTTGTTGTCCTCTTCCACCTTGGCCGTCAGCATGATGATCGGGATCTCGGCGGTCGTCTCGTCCTTCTTGAGACGGCGGGCCAGCTCAATACCGCTGGTACCCGGCAGCATCCAGTCCAGCAGGATCAGGTCCGGCTGGCGGTCCACCACCATGGCGTGAGCCTCACGGGCATCCCGGGCCTCCAGGTAGTCGTAGTCCGCCATCTCCAACGCCACCGCGATCATTTCCCGGATGGCCGGTTCGTCATCGACAATCAGTACGGTTTTTCCGGGCATGGCTCTTTTCCTTTGTCATATCCCCGTTGCTGTCAACATTACACGCCAGGGACATGACAGTAATATGACACGGTCAGGAAGGACACCGTGCCCCCTGAATCAAAGTGCCAGATCCACCACCAGGCCTGCCAGCACCGACGCTCCGGCCCATTGATTGTTGAGAAAGGCGCTGAAGCAGGGCATGCGTTCGCGGTCCCGGATCAGCCATTGCTGGTACGCGAAGCACCCCGCCATGCCAAGCACTCCCAGCAGGAACCAGGCCCCCAGACCCGCGTGGTGCATAACCAGCAGCAGGACCAGGACGACCGTGACCTGCAACAACCCCACGATCAGTCGGTCCGCCTCGCCGAACAGGATGGCGGTGGACTTGACCCCGATCTTCAGGTCGTCGTCCCGGTCGACCATGGCATAGAGGGTGTCGTAGGCCACGGTCCAGAGGACATTGACGATAAACAGCAGCCACGTCAGCCGGGTCAGGTCGTTCGCCTCGGCGGCCCAGGCCATGGGAATGGCCCACGAGAATGCGGCGCCCAGAAACAGCTGGGGCAGGTGAGTGTAGCGCTTCATGAATGGATAGATGAAAGCCAGGACCAGCCCGCCGAACGACAGGTAGAGCGTGAGCGTGTTGGTGAAAAGCACCACCATCAGGAACGACACGAGTGCCAGCCCGAGAAACAGGGCGACGGCCTCGGCGGGGTGAATCCGGCCCGTCGCGAGCGGTCGTTGGGTGGTGCGCTTGACGTGCCCGTCCACCTTTCGGTCGGCAAAGTCATTGATGGCGCAGCCGGCGGCGCGCATGAAGAACACGCCGAGGGTGAATACGATCAGGTTGGTCACCGAGGGAACGCCGCTCGCGGCAAGCCACAGCGCCCACCAGGTGGGCCAGAGCAACAGCAGACTGCCGATGGGGCGGTCAATACGAAGCAGTCGGGCGTAGTCCAGCAGACGGGTCGATAGCGGCGTTGGCAGACGACCGGTGTGTGCCATGGGTAATCGACTCCTGATCCTTTCGTTGACGACTGATTATAGCCGCCGGCACCTTACGGATTGAACCGCTCGTGATGGTGATCGAGCAGTCGGCCATAAAAGAACTCACTGACGAGAATCCGCTCCTCGCCAGCCCGAAAGCAGGAGCGTCGGGCCAGGCGGGGGTCGTGCCGGGGAGTGCCCTGAATAACGCCGGCTTCAAACGGGTCGCGCTGCCAACGTCCGTCACGGAACAGAAACGCCCCCAGGGGTTGGCGTCCCAGGTGCCGGAGCCGTCGCTCCGGGCCGTTCAGCGTTGACAGGGGGAAGACGGTCCGGGCGAGAACCCAGGGGCGGCCGTCGCCGCAGAGCTGGACTTCGCGGACCCAGGCGACCTGCCGTTCGGGCAGATCCAGCCGTCGGCGTTCGTCCCGTGCGGGTGTCTGAAAGCCTTCCGTGATGATATGAACGGCGAACCGCTCGCGGCACCGTTGGCGCAGGGCGCGGGTGAGTGAGCCTTCCAGCGTCAGCCAGAACGTCGCCTCACGGGGTAGTGGTGGCCCGGCGAGCCGGGCGGCTGCCACCGAGGGGTACCAGCGAAGGCCCGGACGGGCGGTTACGCGGTCGGAAACGGGAACAGGCACGTCCGGATCAGAGTCCCTTGACCGCATAGATGCCCGGGGCGTTGCGCCAATAGCCCTTGTAATCCATGCCATAACCGAACAGGAACCGGTCCTCGACTTCCAGGCCGGTGTAATCCGCTTTCAGGCCCGGGCGGGCTTTGCGGTCGTGCTGCTTGTCGATCAGCACGGCGGTGCGCACATCCACGGCGCCGTGGGCGCGGCAGTAATCCGCGATGGCATTGAGCGTCGTGCCCTCATCGAGAATGTCATCCACGATCACCACGGTGCGGTTCTGCATATCGACGTCCGGGCGCAGTTTCCACTCGAGAATGCCTCCCGTGGTCTCCTGACGGTACCGGGTGGCATGCAGGTACTCGGCCTGGAGCGGAAACGGGAGTCGGGGCAGCAGTTGGCCGGTCAGGATCAGGCCGCCGTTCATGACGCAGAACAGCAGCGGGTTCTGGTCGGCGAGGTCGGTGCGCAGGGCGGCTGCCATCCGGTCGATGGCTTCCTGAACTTGGGCCTCGTCGCAAAGGCAGTCGGCTTCGTCGAAGACCTTTTGCAGGTCCTCACGCGTGTGTTCGTGTGGGCTTTGCATCATACCATCCGGTCCGGTTCCCGGAACGCGCCGGGGCATTCCTGAAAACGCGGCATTATACCCCATAGCAGGGACATTCGGGTAACAACCTGTCCTGACCTGCATTGGTGGCAATGCGGACAACGCGTATCATGGCCGGCTGGCGAAAAGTGGATGGAATCTGGTTTGCATGTTGGATTGTTGAACAATTACCATCCCTTGCTGATTGTTTCTTGCGGAGGTTACCGATGAAAAAGTGGCAATGCGTTGTATGCGGCTGGATCTACGATGAAGCCGAAGGGTGGCCCGAGGATGGCATCGAGCCTGGTACGGCCTGGGAGGATGTCCCCGACGATTTCGTCTGCCCGGACTGCGGTGTGGGCAAGGAAGATTTTGAGATGATCGAGATCGGCTGAGGCCGGTTCGTCGCCGACGTTGAATGAATTCGGAGGTCTGTGCATGAGCAGCCGTGAAGCGCCGATTGTGATTATTGGAACCGGACTGTCCGGTTACACCCTGGCGCGGGAAATCCGCAAGCACGACAAGGACACACCGGTGCTGATGATCACCGCCGACGATGGGCACAGCTATTCCAAGCCGATGCTCTCGACCGGCTTCACCAAGGACAAGACCGCGGACGAACTGGCCCAGTCCGACGCGGCGGCCATGACAGAGCAGCTGGGTATCGAGCTGCGGACCCTGACGCACGTGACAGGCATCGACCCCGATGCCCACGAGGTGCTGATCGGGGACGAGCGGCTGCCCTACAGCCGGCTGGTGCTCGCCTGGGGGGCGGACGTGATTCGTCTGAACCTGGCCGGTGATGGCCTCGACCATGTGTATTCGATCAACGACCTGATGGATTATCGGACCTTCCGTAAGGCGGTCGATGGTGCGCAGAAAATCGCCATCATGGGTGCGGGGTTGATCGGCTGCGAGTTTGCCAACGACCTGCGCAACGGCGGTTACGAGGTGGAGGTGGTTGCGCCCTGTGAAACGGCCATGCCGGGGCTGTTGCCGCCGGTCGCCGGTGATGCCGTCATTAATGGCCTTCGCGAGGAGGGCGTGAGCTTCCATCTGGGGGCGGCGGTTGAGCGTGTGGACGCCGCCGGCGACGGTGTGCGCCTGCACCTGGATAACGGTCAGACGCTGGAGGCCGACCGGGTCATCTCGGCCGTGGGCCTGCGGCCCCGGACCGGTATGGCGCAGGAGGCGGGTCTGGACGTTGGCCGTGGCATCCGCGTGAATCGCCTGCTGGAGACCAGCCACCCGGACATCTACGCGCTCGGGGACTGCGCCGAGGTGGATGGGCATGTGCTGCTGTATGTGCTGCCGCTGATGAGCTGCGCCCGGGCGCTGGCGAAAACGCTGACGGGGCAGCCGACAGAGGTGGCCTATGGCGTGATGCCGGTCATGGTGAAAACTCCCTGCTGTCCGACGGCCGTCTACCCGCCGCCAGCCGATTCGGACGGGGAATGGCATGTGGAGCAGAATGGCAACAGCGTGAAGGCGCTGTTCCGCGCCCCGGATGAGCAGCTTCTGGGCTTTGCGGTAACCGGTGATTACGCCATCGAGAAGCAGGCTCTGGCCAAAGAGGTGCCGCCGATCCACGGCTGATGTCGATTGTCGGGCATGGTCATCCCCTGCGATTATTCGTAAGATAACGATCGCTGAAGTCTGAGGCCCCTCTGAAACGGATTCAGGGGGGCAAAGCTGGGAGAAGGGTATGCTCGACGTCACACGCAAGCTGGTGGAACTGCTGGATCTCGCCCCGATTGGCGACGACCACTTTCAGGGGGATAGTGAAGACCTGGGCTTTCCCAATGTGTTTGGCGGCCAGGTACTGGGCCAGGCATTGATGGCGGCCAGCCGCACGGTCGAAAACCGCCTTGCCCATTCTCTCCACGCGTACTTCCTGCGCCCCGGCAATCCCCGGCTGCCCATCGACTATGAGGTCCAGCGTGTCCGGGACGGGGGTACCTTCACCGTCCGGCGGGTGATCGCCCGGCAGGACGACAAGGAAATTCTCACCGGTTCGGTGTCCTTCCAGGTGGAAGAGACCGGGTACGATCACCAGTTCGACGCGCCCGAGGCGCCGGACCACGAGGGGCTCAAGTCTGAGCACACCTATGCGCTGATGCTCAAGCAACACATTCCCGAGCATCTTCAGGAGAGTTTCACGCGCGAGCGCCCGATTGAGATCCGACCGGTGAATCCGGTCAATCCGCTGAAGCCGGAGCCCCGGGAGCCGGCCAAACAGAGCTGGTTTCGCGCACAGGGCGAGCTGCCGGACGACCCGGTCCTGCATCGCTGCCTGCTGGCCTATTCTTCAGACTTCGGGTTGCTGGGGACGTCGCTTGCCCCTCACGGGGTCACCTTCATGGACCGTGACATGCAGGTCGCCAGCCTCGATCACGCCATCTGGTTCCATCGCCCCTTTCGGATGGACGACTGGCTGCTCTACGACATGGACAGCCCCAGCGCTTCTGGCGGACGTGGCTTCAATCGAGGCAATGTCTACAGCCACGATGGCACGCTCGTGGCCTCCACGGCGCAGGAAGCGCTGATCCGCCGGCGCCCCCGCCGGGACTGATCAGGCCTGGCGGGCGCGCTCCGGCGCGTCCAGCCATTCCACGAACGCGTCGATAGGCCGCGGTGGCACCAGGACATAGCCCTGGATCATATCGCAGTCCATTCGGGAAAGCAGTTCGAGCGTCGCCTGATCCTCCACCCCTTCGGCCACCACCTGATATCCCAGGTCGTGGCACATATTGATGGTGGTCTGAACGATGACCCGATCCTCCGGCTGGCTGCGCAGATCCGTGACCAGAGAGCGGTCGACTTTGACCTCGGTGGCTGGCAATTGCTTGATGTAGGACAGCGAGGAGTAGCCAGAGCCAAAATCGTCGATGGCCACTGGAATGCCTGCGGATGCAAGGGCCCGCAGGGCGCGCAGTGAGTTGGCCGGGTCCAGCATCATGGAGGTTTCGGTGACCTCCAGCATCAGCCGGTTCCGGTGCTCCGGATGGGCGGTCATCAGCCGCTGCACGAACACGGGAAAGTCCGGCTCCCGCAGGTTGTTGGGCGACACGTTGACCGACAGCGCCAGATCGTGGCCGGCCTCGACCAGGCGTGTTCGCAGCGTCAGGGCCGTTTCCAGCACCCACCGTGTCAGCGGCTTGATCAGTCCGGTCCTCTCCGCAACGCTGATGATCTGGTCGGCCGGTACCGGTTTGTCCCGGCCGGGCCAGCGGATCAGCGCCTCGGCGCCAACGACCCTGCGACTGGTCAGCGAGAGCTTGGGTTGGAGGTAGAGTGCCAGCTCGTTCTGCGCCAGCGCCTCACGAAGCTCTGCCACCATCGTCAGCCGATCGGCACTGTAGGAATCCTGGTCGGCCCGGTAATAGGCGAGGCCCCGGTCGCGGGCCTGGTCACTTTCCAGGGCGACGTACGCCTGGCGGACGAGTGTGTTGGTATCGTCGGAGTGGGTCGGGTACACGGCGACCCCGGCCAGAGGATTGAGCGGCAGACGCATGCCGAGGTATTCGATCGGCTCACGAATGGCGTCCAGGCACTGAATGATCATCCGTGGCGTTTCCAGCGGGCGGCGGGCGTCCGCCATGAATCCGAAACTTGCCGGGTCCAGGGATGCGACGTAGAACGGCTGTCGTTCCCGGCGCTCCACCGGATAGATGCCTGGCAGATCCCTGAGGACCCCGTTGAAGCGCCTTGCGACCAGCTCCAGTACCCGATCTGTATTGCGGTGACCAAGGGTTCTGGTCACCGCCTGCAGGTTGGTCAGCTGGATAACGCCAACGGCAAGCTGATCGTTCGGTCGCTCGGAAAGTGACTCCTGCAGGGCCAGCTCGAACGCTGTCCGGTTGGGCAGGCCGCTCAGGGGGTCGTGCAGGGCCTGATCCATTAGTTTCAGTTCCGCCTCGTGGCGGGCGGCCATGGCGTCCAGCTGCGATTCGCGGGCCCGTATGCGGTCTTCGCGCTCCTGGTAGAGCCGGGCGGCCAGCGCCACGGTCAGCAGAATGGCTTCAAAAGCCGACCCGATCTGCATGCCGTATTCGGTGACGAAGCTGCTGGCCAGCAGTCCGTATTTGTTCAGGGCGGTGAGCGCGGTGCCAACCGTCAGCGCGCCCCAGGCGATGGTATACAGCCCGGCCTGACGGTTGCCTCGAAACCACTCGATTGGGCCGATCGCCGCCAGAAGGAGAAAGCTGGGAATCGCCAGGGCCACGGACAGCCGGATCGACGTGTTGTAGTCCAGTACAAATGTGCCCAGTCCCGCTGTGACACTGCCCGCAATGGCCATCAGAACCAATCCGTTGAGGACCCGACTGCGCTCGGCCAGCTTCAGGAACGCCCGCGCAAACAGGGATGCAAAGAGCACAACCAACGGAACGGCCAGCAGAATGGCCTGGTTGTGGGCCCAGGGCGTGTCCGGCCAGAATACGGGATAGGTGGCCCCGCGCAGGGATGCCACCAGAAACAGATAACCGGATGTGGCGAGCGAATAATACAGATAGGTCCGTTCGCGCAGGGCTAGGAACACCAGCAGGTTCAGGAAGCTCACAGTGGCGAGGATGCCGTAATAGAGCGCGTGGATCTGATCGGCGTTGCGGCTGTGACCGAAGTACGCAGTGCGCTCCCAGATCGTGACAGGCACCTGCAGTGCGCCGCGGGTTTCGACCCGTAGCAGCAGTGTCGAGTCTTGCCCAGCACGTGTGTCGAACGGAAACAGGAAGTGCGGATGGGCGATGGCCCGGGAGTCAAATGGGCGACGATCGCCGGTGTCCAGCTCGCGGACCAGCTCGCCGTTCCGAAACAGATAGATGTTCAGGGCGTCCAGATGGGGGTAGCTGATCTCCAGAATGCGTTGGGCATCGCCAGCCGGGGCCTGGAAGCGGAACCAGTAAGGGGTTTTGTCGTAGCCGAAATTGGGCGTTTCGCCGGGCAGGGTCTGCCAGCCGTCCCCGCGCATGACGTCCCGTGCCGATCGGCTCTGCGTGGCGGTCTGGAACTCAATGGGGGGCACCACGCGGCTGGCCGTCTCCGGCGCCGCCTGGGTCGTGTGGATCGGCATCATGACGGCGACGCCGAGCATGAGCAGTAACAGCAAAGTCAGGCGCACTGGGTCGTTCTCATTTCTCGTTATTGTGGTTGAGTGCTGCTGAAAGAGCGATGCGCAGTCGGTCAACGAATGAACCAGACGGGACACTAGACGCAGTATGGCGTTTTGCCGGGAGCGACTCAATTGATGCCGGTGTTTCCGGGGCATCCTGCTGTCAGGTTGTGGTCTGGTCGAGTGTTTTGGCCCATTCCCGGGCCCAGGGCAGGGCCTCGGCTTCCGGCTCAACGGTTTCCATCGCATCGATGCGCAGGGTGTCACCGACCTTGCGGCAGGCGATCTCGTAAAGGGCTTCTTCCATCAGTTCGCCGGCGCCGCAGTAGGTGTCGCCATAGGAACTGTCGCCCAGCACGATGACGCCGAATGGCCGGCCGTTCTGCAAAGGCAGTTTGTCTCGTATCTCGGCCCAGAAGGGCACCAGGTTGGAGGGCAGTTCGCCCTGGCCGGTTGTGGATGTGCACACCAGGATCGCGTCGTCGTGGCTCGTCAGCTGCTCAAGCTCGGGAGCTTCGAAGAGTCGGATCTGGTGGCCGGCTTCCGTCAGGTCTTTTTTCAGGGCGCGGGCGGTGAGCAGGGCGCCGCCATAGACGCTGCCGGTAAAGATGCTGATCTGTGCCATGATGCTCCTCCAACAAAGGCGCAATGGTAGCGTTTGCTCCGGGGCGCCTCAATGGCTTCGTACGCGAGGCGCAATGCGGTTTCGGCCAGCCTCCTTGGCCTCGTAGAGGTTCTGGTCCGCCTGGCGCAGCAGTTCATCCAGATTGTTGCACTGACTGATGGAGCAGACCCCGGCGCTGATGGTGACCGGCAGGCGCTGGCCGTCATGCACGAACTCATGCCCTTCAACGGCGTCGCGCAGGCGTTCCGCCAGCGTCAGCGCCTGCAGGAGCGAGGTGTCCGGTAACAGCAGCAGGAATTCCTCACCGCCCCACCGGGCGGCAAGATCGCTCTGTCGACACAGCGACTGCATCAGCCAGGCGAATTGCTGGAGGACTTCGTCGCCGGCGTCGTGGCCAAAATCGTCATTAATGCGCTTGAAATGGTCCAGATCCATCAGGACCACGGAGAAATGGTGACCGGCACGCTGGTAGCGGGAGAACTCGTTGTCCATCCGGTGCTGCATGTCGCGCCGGTTTGCCAGCCCGGTCAGTTCGTCCGTTCGGGCGGCCTGCTCATAGGACGCTGCCAGCGTAACCAGGTCGTTGCGGGCATTACGGCGGCTGGCTTCCAGGACGTAGCAGAACAGTGACGAAAACAGCATGGTGGCGAAGAATCGAAGCTGGAAGTTCCCCCCGTACTCGGCGAAGACGAATGGCAATCCGGGAAAACGGAAGACGATGGCCGTAAAGAACAGGCAGGCGAGCAACAGGATCGTGCCGGTGCGCAGGCTGGTCAGGTAGAATACGAGCGGAGGAAAGACGTACAGCCATAGCGGACCGGTATTGCTCTCGCCGCCAGAGGCCACCAGATAGATGAACAGACCGGCGACGATGGTCAGCATGCCGGTTTTGTTGCGACCGCGGTTGCCGGTGCGCCAGAACACCAGCAGGTTCAGCACCACCAACAGGAAGAACAACGCGAGTGCGAGTGCGTGGCCGGTATGATCGGAGAACCAGGACTTGATGCTGATGCCGGCCAGAAAGAAAAGCGCGGCGACGGAGAGTCCGGTCAGCACGCGGGCGACCCGCACCTCCTCGTCGGCACGGGCGGCTTCAAATCGTGTCTGTCGGAACTCGCTCATTCAGTGTCCCGTCCGGTTGGGTCGATGATCGGTGCGCATGACGCCAGGGTTGTGGCCTGTCGGCATCGCGCGGGATAATGCTGTCATTGTTTTGTAGAGACTGTCATGCCATCGCAAACGGTCAGCCGGGAGTTGCATTATGACCACACCAGTCGAAAGCCAACAGGCTCGGGTTATCGACGAGCTCCGTCATTTCATCAAGAAAGTCCTCAGTGATCCCACCGTTGCCGTCAAGTGCGTGGAGATCGCGCGCCGGTATCGGCATGAGCCGGACGGCGATGAAAAGATGGCTCGCGAGATCAGCGCCAGCACCATTGTCCGGATTCCGGAACAGTGGAGTGAAGCGGACCGGATGTTCATTGAGGTCCTCAAGGACGTGCTGGACGACGAAGCCGCGCTTTACTGACGTCGTGCCCGTCCCTCCCGGGGTCCGGTCACCGCGCAAACGGGGCCGAGGTCTGCGCTGGTCGATCGGGTCGCCGTTCTGCCGCGCAGATTGTAACCAAAAGCGACACAGGGTGATAGGCGTCCGCCCCGGGGCCGTCGGGTCGCTTACTGACGGTATGCGAAACCATCAGTCTGCCTCTGTTGGCCTTGGTCTCTGAGCCTCCTGCACGCGCCTGGCAGGCCCGCGAACGAGCGTTTAGCGTGCAGCCAGGACTCGTTGTGACAGTTCCGACAGGACCCGCCTTTCATCCTGAATTGCCTCATCATCGGCGATCGCACGCTGTTCGCTGAGAATGTCGTCGAGAATTTCCCGGCTGGTGAGTGGGTTGGCCAGCACCACGCGCAGGACCACGCACGGGAAATGATCGTATCGGGCCGGTTCGAGACGGGTCCGGGAGACAAAGGCCTTGCCGTGTTCCCGCTGTGTTTTCTGCACGTATTTGGTGATGCGGTTCAATGACGCGTTGATCCGCTCGGCACTATGGCTGTCGGCGATGCCGAGGGCCTTGCGTGCCTCGGGGGGGCAGTAGCGGTAGGTGAGAATGTTGAGTTCCGGCTCGGTGATCAGTTCGAAGTCCGGGCGCTGGTCGATCATGTGGGCGAACGTCTGGGCTTTCTCGATGCCCTGATCAATCAGTATTTCGTAGCCTTCTTTCGCCAGAATGCGCAGGCCGGAATGTATCAGCATGGCCATTCCGGGGCGCGAGCCTTCCAGGGTGGTGCTGCCCAGATCCCGGGAACCTTTGCGAATGATGTACTGGGCGTGGTGCTCGATGGCGGATGGCAGTTCCGGGTTGCGGAAAACCACGAGCCCGGCGCCCATCGGTACATAGAGCTGTTTGTGGGCGTCCAGGGTCACTGAGTCCGCCCGCTCAATGCCCTTGAGTTTGTGGCCGTGCTGGCGTGAAAACAGGGTCGGCCCGCCCCAGGCCGCATCCACATGGAAGTGGGCTCCGAACTCACGGGCGATGTCGGCCATTTCATCAAGCGGGTCGATGTTGCCCGTTTCGGTGGTTCCCGCAATCCCACAGATGGCCAGTACCTTGATGTTCTGATCCCGGAGTTCCCGGCACTTGTCGCGCAGTGCATCGGTTTCGATGCGGTTGTGCCCGTCCGTGTCCACGGGGATCAGGAAGTCGCGTCCCAGGCCGAGGACATCGGCCGCCTTGCCCAGCGAATAGTGACCGCGGCGGGACACCAGCACGGCCGCGCCTTCGTAGCCGTAGTATCGCAGTGCCCGGAACAGGCCCTCGCGGTGAAGCCCCCGGAAGTGTCCTTCGGCGGGAAACGCGTGATTGCGTGCGACCCACAGCGCGGTCAGATTGGCGACGGTGCCCCCGGAGCACATGGCGCCCAGCGCGTGCCCCGGGTCATGCATCCATGTGCGGTACCAGGCGTCGTCCCGGCCGTACACCAGCCGATGGATCATGCCGATGACCTGGCGCTCCATTGGGGTAAATGCCTTGGACGTCTCGGTCTTCACCAGGTTCTGGTTCAGGGCAATCATGATCTTCGACAGCGGCAGCATGAAGTAGGGCAGCGCTGAGGTCATGTGTCCGATGAAGCTCGGGGAGGCGGTGTGGACCGAATTGGCGACCAGCTTGTCGAGCAGGAACTGGGTCTGCTCGGAGACGAAGACGGGCTTGTCCGGCACTTCCGAGTCGGAGAAATTTTTCTCCACATCCGACAGATCCCGCTCCAGGGCCACGATATGCTCCTGCAGGAACCCGGCCAGATTGCGGGAAATGTCCTGATCGATACGGCTGAGGGTGGAGTCCGGCGCCTCAGGTACGGTAAAGACCCGATACATCGCCTCCAGTGAGGCCTTCGCCGTCTTCTTCTTACCGGTCATAGGAATACGGAGTCAAAAGCCGGCATTATAAAGCGACATGCCGTGGGAAACCATCGTGTCGGCAAAAACGGCCCGACAGGACCGTCTGAAACGTCCTTCAGAGGACGTCACATTGGACGTCCACGATGGGTGCGTCAATGCGTTCGGCGATGGCCTTCTCAATCTGGTCGAGGCGTTGGCGGATCTGTTGGCTCGAGGGGCCCAAAGCGGCGATGGACCAGCAGGCCCGGTCGAGGGCGTCCTGATCGCCGGTTTCTGACACGGCCAGGTCGGGTTCCCGTCCCCAAATCGACTTCAGTGGCGCAAACGCCCTTTGTTTGTCCCGGCCGTCGAGGCATCCGTGGAGTTCAAAACGCAGCGTCATCACGCCGACGTGCGGCGTGATGACGGGGTCTTCGGGAGTGTTGTCCAGTAGCCGTCGCAGGGCGTCCGACATCAGCCCACCACCGGAGTGCTGCGGTCGATAATGGCTCGAGCGTCGATACCGGCCGGCAGGTTGCCGATATTCAGCCCGTCGTTGCCTTCCAGGCGCCCCGCGCAGAAGGCATCGGACACAGCGGCCGGGGCGTGACGCAGTAGCAGGGAGGCCTGCATGGTCAGCGCCAGCCGGTCCACAAGGTTCCGGGCCCGGAACTGGACGTCCGACGTGTCGGCAAAGTCGTTCTGGAGCCTGGCGAGGAAACGGTCGAAACGCGGATCGGCACCGCGCGCCTGCGCCGCCTCGGTGAAGAAGGCATCCAGCGAATCCGGCGACTTCTGCAGCGCCCGCAAAGTGTCCAGGCACTGGACATTGCCGCTGCCCTCCCAGATGGCGTTGACCGGTGACTCCCGCAGCAGCCTCGGCATGATGCAGTCTTCCATCACCCCGCTGCCGCCGATGCACTCCATTGACTCGTAGGCGTAGTTGGCCGTGCGCTTGCAGATCCAGTACTTGCCAACCGGTGTCAGCAGACGGGCCAGCAGTCGCTCGTGTTCGTCGTCCTGATGGTCCATGGAACGCGCCAGGCGCAGTGTCATGGTCAGGGCCGCTTCGCTTTCCAGGGACAGGTCCGCCAGGACGTTCTGCATCAGCGGTTGGTCCTGGAGCGTCGCGCCAAAGGCGCTGCGGTGACGGCAGTGGTGGAGCGCCTGGGCGGCCGCCTGGCGCATGCCGGCAGAACTGCCGATCATGCAGTCGAACCGGGTCATGGACACCATTTCGATGATGGTCGGCACGCCCCGGCCTTCCTCGCCAATCATCCAGCCCAGGGCTCCGCGCAGTTCGGCTTCACTGGAGGCGTTGGCAACGTTGCCCATCTTGTTCTTCAGGCGCTGGATCTGCCAGGGATTCTTGGTGCCGTCCGGGCGCCAGCGCGGCATCAGAAAGCACGACAGGCCGCCGGGCGCATGGGCCAGCACCAGGAACGCATCGCACATGGGTGCCGAGACGAACCATTTGTGACCGACCAGTTCATAGGCCTCTCCCGGTCCGCCGGAACCGGTCGGGTAAGCGCGGGTGCTGTTGGCGCGCACGTCCGAGCCGCCCTGTTTCTCGGTCATGGCCATGCCGATGGTGACCGCCTGCTTCTGGCTGTCCGGTACGTTGCGCGAATCATAGGCCTCCGCGGTCACCTTCGGTCCCCATATCGCCTCCAGCTCCGGCTGCTTACGGATGGACGGCATGGCCGCGAAGGTCATTGTGACCGGGCAGCAATGGGCTGCTTCGACCTGAGAGTGCAGGTAGTACTTGGCGGCGCGGGCGACGTGGGCGCCCTCGCCAGGCGTGGTCCACGGCCGGCTGTGCAGGCCGTTTTCGAGCGCCATGCCCATCAGCTGGTGATAGGCCGGGTGGAACCGCACTTCATCGATACGATGCCCAAACCGGTCATGGGTATGGAATTCGGGTTTGCTCGCGTTGGCATCGAAGCCAAGAGCGATGATCTCGCGCTGGCCGGTCAGGGCGCCGTAACGGGTCAGGTCATCGTGAGCCCAGGCGGCTCCCTCGCGGGCGACGCCCTCGCTGAGCGCGGGGTCCTGCTCGTAGGAGTTGTAGCCCTCCAGGGCCGGCGGCTGGTTGAACACCGTGTGGGTGTCAGCCAGCCAGGGGTCCCGTTCCTGGTCGGTCATGCTGTTCCGGGCGTTCTGGTCAGGTGCGTTCATTGTCTCCTCCCCGGCCGGTCAGCGCCTGCATGCAGAAGCGAATGATCGGCTCGATCAGTGTCTCTTGTTGTGCGTTTTCCAGACCGGTATACCGGTCGCGATGTGCTGGCGCCAGCGGGCCAACCAGGCTCTCTGCAATGGCGCCAACCAGGCAGGTGGCGGTGATGTCCGCGTTCTGCGGCGGAAGCGATGTTTCCCGGATGCCATCGTCGATGGCCTGCCGGAACTGGAACGCATACGCCTCGCGGTACTGCAATCGCTCCCGTTCCACCTTGGGGTCCACCGGTTCGGCAATCAGCGACCAGGCGATGGTGGGCCCGCGTAACGCCCGGTGAGCGAACCGGCGCAGTGCCCGCTCCAGACGGGCCGGCGCGGGTTCGTCACCGGCCAGTGCCTCCGTCACCTTGTCCACTTCCCGTTGCGTGGCCTGGCGGAACACTTCCGCGAACAGTGCTTCCTTGGACTCGAAATGGCGGTAGACGGTTCCCGTTGCAACGTCGGCCTCTCGGGCAACCCGGGATATCGTGGCCTGCCCGAAGCCTCCCTCCGCCACACAATGGCGGGTGGCTTCCAGAATCCGCTGCCGGGCCGCTGCCTTCCGGCGTCTCATTTTCTCGGTTTCACGGTAAGGCATGACGGAATGCGATCTCCTGCCTGTAAAGAAGTGAATCACTATTCATTTGTTGTGTCAAATGGCCTCAGCCATTCAGTTCAGTCCGACTGTCCGGGCGACAGGCTGACTGCTAAGATAGTCGACATTGCGGTTCAACGTCTCTGAGATGTCTGACTTTTTGCGGTCAGTTATCCGGGATGTTCTGAGAGTGTCTCCGGTTTTTTTAACGAGCCTGTCATAAGGCGTTACGTATCATTCGCGTTGGTTGTATGATCTCGGGAACGACGCGTCCCCAGTCTGTCGGTAGCGCGGTCCGCGCCCGCCAGCATGCTCCTGCTAGCCAGCCTGTTCCTGCTAGAGAGTACAGCCCGTCAAAGAAGAGGTCTTTATCGTGTTCAATGCCGTCCGCCGCCAGTTTCCCGCCACCCGTTTACGCCGTAATCGCCGGGACGATTTTTCCCGTCGCCTGGTGCGCGAACATCGCTTGAGTGTGGACCATCTGATCTGCCCGCTGTTCATTCGCGAGGGAGAGCAGCAGCGTGAACCGGTGGCCTCCATGCCAGGCATTGAGCGGCTCAGCGTGGATCAGCTGGCGGATGAGGCGGATGAACTGGTCGGGTTGGGCATTCCGGCCGTTGTTCTGTTTCCGGTAGTGCCCGCGGAGGAGAAAAACGCGGACGGATCGGCGTCCTGGGCGCGGGACGGGCTGGTGCAGCGTGCCGTCCGGGCGCTCAAGAAAGCCCGACCGGAGCTGGGCGTGATTACGGATGTGGCGCTGGACCCGTACACGACCCATGGGCAGGACGGCATCATTGACGACAATGGCTACGTTCTCAACGATGTGACAACCGAAGCGCTGGTGCGTCAGGCGCTGTCTCACGCAGATGCCGGAGCGGATGTGGTTGCCCCCTCGGACATGATGGACGGTCGCATCGGCGCGATCCGTGAGGCCCTGGAAGAAAATGGCTACAGCAATACCCGGCTGCTGGCCTATTCCGCGAAGTATGCATCCGCCTACTACGGGCCCTTCCGGGATGCGGTCGGATCGGCCAGTAACCTGGGCAGTGGGGGCAAGGCCACCTACCAGATGGACCCGGCCAACAGTGATGAGGCGTTGCACGAGGTGACGATGGATCTGTCCGAAGGGGCGGATATGGTCATGATCAAGCCCGGGATGCCCTACCTGGACGTGATCCGCCGGGTGAAACAGGAACTTCAGGTGCCCACCCTTGCCTATCAGGTCAGCGGTGAATACGCCATGCACATGGCCGCGGCCAACAACGGTTGGTTGGACGGTGAGGCGGTCATGATGGAAAGCCTGCTGTCCCTGCGCCGGGCGGGTGCCGACGCGATTCTCACTTATTTTGCCAAACAGGCGGCGCGGCAGTTGCGCGCCTGACCCCAGACACGGAACGGACCCTATATGACAGAGCAGAGCCAGCAGACCGCCGAGGCGGTCACACCGATCAGCGACGCGTCGGCGCCGGCCGTGCCCGATCTCCGGGCCAGCGAGAACTATTTCAACCGGGAACTGAGCCACCTGGATTTCAACTATCGGGTGCTCCAGCAGGCAATGGACGACACCCACCCGCTGATCAACCGGTTGATCTTCTGTTGCATTTTCAGCAGCAACATGGACGAGTTCTTCGAGATCCGCGTCGCCGGTCTTCGTCAGCAGATGAAGTATGGCCGCGAGATCGTCGGGCCCGATGGCATCCTGCCCGAGCAGTTGCTGAATGACATCAGCCGGGTGGCCCACGAGTACATTCAGGAACAGTACGAGATCCTGAATGACACACTGATTCCCGCCATGGAAGAGGAGGGCATCCACTTCGTCCGTCGGCGGGACTGGACTCAGGCCCAGGCCGACTGGGTCCGTCGGTATTTTGAGGATGAAATCCTGCCGGTCGTCAGCCCGATCGGGCTGGACCCGTCGCACCCGTTTCCCCGGCTGGTCAACAAAAGTCTGAACTTCATCGTTGAGCTGGACGGCAAAGACGCGTTCGGGCGTGAGACGGGCATGGCGATTGTCCCCGCCCCGCGTTCGCTGCCGCGTCTGGTGCGCCTGCCGGACGACATCTGTAACGGCGGTGACAACCTGGTATTTCTCTCGTCAATGATCCACGCCCATGCCGATGAGCTGTTCCCGGGCATGGAGGTCAAAGGCTGCTATCAGTTCCGCCTGACGCGCAATGCGGACCTGGAGCTGGAAGACGATCTGGAGGATCTGGCCTCGGCGCTACGTGGTGAGCTGCTGAGCCGGCGTTTCGGCGATGGCGTGCGACTGGAGGTGGCGGACAACTGCCCGCAACCGCTGATCGATCTGCTGCTGGCCGAGTTCAAACTGACCGAGCGTGAGCTTTATCGCGTGCATGGGCCAGTGAACCTGACCCGGCTGATGGCGGTCAGCAGCCTCGTGGATCGGCCGGATCTGGTTTACCCGGGCTTTTCGCCGACGGTGCCGAAGACGCTGCGCAATCATGAGGTGATCTTCGACGCCATCCGTCAGAAGCCGATCCTGATGCTCCACCCCTACCAGAGCTTCACGCCGGTGGTGGATTTTCTCAGGCAGGCCGCGCGGGACCCGCAGGTGCTGGCCATCCGACAGACGCTGTACCGGACCGGTGCCGATTCAGAGATTGTCGACGCCCTGATGGACGCGGCCCGCCGGGGCAAGGAAGTGACGGCGGTGATCGAGCTGCGTGCCCGGTTCGATGAGGCGGAAAACCTGGAACTGGCCAGCCGCCTGCAGGAGGCTGGCGTGATCGTGGTCTACGGCGTGGTGGGGTACAAGACCCACTCCAAAATGATCCTGATCGTGCGCCGCGAGGAAGGCCGTCTGAAGCGTTACGTGCATCTCGGCACCGGCAACTACCACGCCGGCAATGCCAGGCTCTACACCGACTACAGCTACCTCTCGTGTGATGAGGCGCTGGGGGATGACGTCAACAAGCTGTTCCAGCAGCTCACCGGCATGGGCAAGGCGCTCAAGGTCAAGAAACTGTTCCATGCGCCCTTCACCCTGCACGACCGCCTGATCGACCTGATTGATCGGGAAGCCGAGCATGGTGAGGCAGGGCACGTCATCATCAAGGTCAACGCCCTCACCGAACCCCGTTTGATGGAGGCGCTCTACCGGGCCTCCCAGGCAGGCACGCGCGTTGACATGATCATTCGGGGCATCTGTTGCCTGCGACCCGGGGTGCCGGGCCTGTCCGATAACATCCACGTCCGCTCCATCGTGGGGCGCTTTCTGGAGCACACCCGGGTCTATTACTTCGCCAACGGCGGGCGGTCAGAGGTCTACTGTTCCAGTGCCGATGGCATGACGCGCAACCTGGTCAACCGGGTGGAAGTGGCCTTCCCTGTGGAGGACCCCGAACTGGTGAAACGATTGCGCGATGATCTGGAGACCTACCTGGCCGACAACTGCCAGAGCTGGGAACTGCAACCGGACGGACGCTACATCCAGAATCAGCCGGGGCCGGAGGAAGAGCGTTTCGCTTCTCAACTGGTGCTGCTGGATCGACTCTCCGCTCAATGACGCGTGGTCTCCAGGGGGCAGTGCTGCTGCTCGTGCTGATTCCGCTGGCCGTTGCGGCCGGGCTGCGAGTCACCGACGACAGCGGGCGCGAGGTGGCGCTGTCGGACCCGCCGGAGCGGCTGATCAGCCTGGCGCCGCACCTGACTGAGCTGCTCTATTCCCTGGGGCTGGGTGACCGGCTGGTGGGCGTCAGTGCCTACAGTGACTACCCGTCCGACGCCCGATCGCTACCTCGGGTTGGGGGGCACGACCGCTTTGATCAGGAGCGCATTCTCGCGCTTGATCCGGATCTGGTGGTCGCCTGGAAAAGCGGAACCGACCGGGCTCTGGTTGACCGTCTGGAGGCTTTGGGCATTCCCGTTCTCGTCCTGTCTTTTTCCGATCTGCAGAGTATCCCGGATGCATTGGAAACGCTGGGGCGGATGACCGGCACCAGTGGTGTGGCGGGGCGTCAGGCCCGGGCGTTCCGGGAACGTCTGACCGCCCTGACGAACCGCTATCAGACGCCTCCCAGGATCCGGGTGTTCTATCAGGTCTGGTCCTCCCCACTGATCACCGTCGCCGGTGACCAGTACATTCAGGATGTCATTCGACGGTGTGGGGGGCGGAATCTGTTCTCGGAGCTGGATGGGGCGACCGCCACCGTCACGCGCGAAGCGGTTCTGGACCGCCAGCCTCAGTTGATCGTGACCGCCGCGAAAGAGGGCGGGGAACCGCTGGCGGAATGGCGGACGCTTGGCGGCACTCCGGCGGTCCAGTACGATCAGCTGGCGGTGTTGCCACCGGACACACTGGCCCGGCCGAGCCTGCGGGTGCTGGAAGGCATGGAACGGGTGTGCCGGCGAATCGAGGCAGCGCGTCAAGCGATGACAACAACGGGAGAGTAGTGCGCATGAAGAAATGGATTCTGGTGGCCGTCGTGGTTCTGGTGGTCGGTGTGGCCGCCCCCTGGGCGACCGGCAAGCTGACCGAGCAGCAATGGCACGCCGCGGCGAACCAGCTGGACACGGAGGCGTCCCCGGTGACGCTGGACAGCACGCAGTATGAGCGTGACTGGTTTGGCAGCGACCTTTCGGGCCGGGTGACTCTCAGAAACCCGCAGACTGGCGAGGTGGTTCCGGTCCCCTACACGGGCTCTGTGTCCCACGGCTGGCTCGGCAGCGAGATCACCCTGACGCCCGAGGTCAACGATCAGGAGCTGGCACAACGCCTGTTTCCGGACGAGCAACCGACAGTCGTCATCAGTACCTCGGTGTGGGGCACGGGCCGGGTGGATGTGACGGTGCCGTCAATCCACGTTGAGGATAAGGAGACGGGCGAGAGCCTGAATATGTCCGAGGCTTATGGCTGGGCCGAGTTCTCGGACGGGGGTCGTGATGTGAAGGCCCATCTGAGCTGGCCCGGACTGGTGGTCCGCGCGCCCGGACTGCGTGCCCGGCTTGGCAACCTTCAGTTTGACCAGGATGCCCGGCGTGTGGCCGAGTCCCTCTGGGCGGGCGAGATGGATATGACGCTCGATTCGCTGGCCCTGGAGAGCGAAACGCAGCCCGACGTTGTGCTGAGCAACCTGTCGCTGACCGGTGACACGGAGGCATCGGAAGGGAACGAAACCGTGCGCTCGGATTCCACGATGACCGTGGAGTCACTCAAGGTGGCCGATCAGGCGACTGGACCGCATCGGATGACCCTGACCCTGGACAATCTGGACGTCGAGTCCTGGACGCGTCTGATGGCCGTCTCAAGGGACGTCCAGCAGTTTCAGGTGCGGGTGGCCAACAATCCGAACCCGGACGTCAATCAACTGCGCCAGCAGCAGATGCAGCTCATGCAGCGATTCAGCCACGCGGCCAAGGGGCTGGCCGGCGCCGGTATCGCGTTGCAGCTCAAGGAACTGTCGCTGGAAACCCCTCAGGGCACCGTGTCCGGGCATCTGTCCCTGAGTCACCCCGAGGTGGCGCCGAACAAGCGGGACAGCATGCCGCTGATCATGCAGCAGCTGACCGGCAAGCTGGACCTGAGCCTGCCGGTGGCGCTGGTGAAACAGGTGCCGCGCCTGGAGCGTGACGCCGAATCCCTGATCCGCCAGGGCTTCCTCAAACGCGACGGTGAGACCTATTCCGTTGACGTCTCCCTGAAAGACATGCAGGTGAACCTCAACGGCGAAACCATTCCGGTGCCGCCCCTGATCTGATCAGTCCACGGGTTGGGCAATGGCCTGGCCGATTCCCCGTGGATCGGCCACAGCCTGTGTCTGCCCGCTTGTGTGATCGGTCAGAATCAGCTGCATATTGCCGTATTTCCGCCCGACGTTCTCCAGGCGATGCCCCAGCGCCTGTAACCGGAAACGCTGATCCGGCGTGAACGCCTCCGGCTCATGCTGGATCTGATCCGGCCGATACTGGTGGTGGTAACGGGGACGGCTGACGATGGCTCCGGCCGGGTGACCGTCCATGACATCCAGCAGGCCCAGAAACACCATCGAGATGATGCGGCTGCCGCCGGGGGTGCCAATGATGGCACTGCGCTGCGGCGTGTCGATCAGGGTCGGGCTCATGCTGCTGAGAGGGCGCTTGCCGGCTTCCACCTGATTGGCTTTGCCGCCCACCAGTCCATAGGCATTCGGTACCCCGGGTTTGATGGCGAAGTCGTTCATCTCGTTGTTCAGCAGAATGCCCGTCTGGCCGGAAAGGAAGCCTGATCCGAATGGCCAGTTGATGCTCAGCGTTGCGCTCACGCGTCGGCCATCGCTGTCCAGCACCGAGAGGTGAGTCGTATGTCGCCCGCCGGTTCCGGCGTCGAACAGGGTGCGGCTGTCAGAGGCCGTCAACGGCTCGATGGAGCCGGCCTGGCGAGCGAGGTAGTCACTTGAGCGCAGCCGCTCGCGGGGGACATCGGTGTACGCCGGATCGCCCATATGGCGGGCCCGGTCCCGATAGGCGCGACGCATGAGTTCTGTGCGGTAGTGGATACGATCCACCGCGTCAGGTTCCGGATACAGCTCAGTGATGGGCCGCTCCGCCATCATCCCGAACATCTGGGCCAGCGCCATGCCGCCGGACGAAGGCAGTGACGCTGTCTGGATGACGGCGTCCCGGTAGCGGATGGTCACCGGATCGCGTTCGATGATCTGATACGCCGCAAGATCCGCCTTCGTCCAGATGCCGCCTGCTGCCTGAACGTCCTCGACCAACTGACGGGCGACCGGCCCGGAGTAGAACCCCTCGGCGCCGTCCTCGGCCAGTTGCTCCAACGTGTCGGCGAGGGCGGGTTGACGCAGGAGGGTGCCCGTTTCGGGCACCTTGCCTTTATGCAGGAATACCCGGGCAGTGTCCGGGTGCTGTCGCAGAACCTTCCGTCGCCAGGACGCCAGCTTCTGGTAACGCTCATCAATCCGGAAGCCCTGGCGGGCCAGTCGAATGGCAGCGGCCAGATTCGCCCGCAGTGGGCGCTCAGCATAGAGGCGGTTGATGTGTGCAAACGCCGCCGGCTGACCGGGAATGCCCGCGGCGAGCGGGCCGTTGAGGGACGGTTGATCGGAGCGCACCTCGCCGGCCTCGTTCAGGTACATATCCGGGTGGCTCTGGCCGGGTGCGGTCTCCCGCGCATCAATCATCACCGTCTCGCGGTTGCGCTTCTGGAGCAGCCAGAATCCGCCGCCTCCCATGCCTGCGCTGTAGGGCTCGACGACCGCCAGCACAGCTGCTGTGGCGATCGCGGCATCGAAGGCATTGCCGCCGGCCTGGAGGGCCTGAAGGCCCGCCTGTGTGGCGAGTGGGTGGGCGCTGGCGACGGCGTTGGTGCCTGTCGAAAGCGGTGTAGTGGCGCAACCGGCGAGCGCCAGCAGCGTGGCGACGATCAGGGTACGGGACAGCAGCATCATGATCGGGCTCCTTGATCGGGACTGGTCTGTCCGCGGCCAGCGTGTGGAGCGACGTCAGTCCGGGGTGCTGAAGCGGGCTTCCAGAGTGCGGGCGACCGGTTCGGGTACGAATTCACGGATGTCACCGCCCAGCGAGGCAATTTCGCGAATCAGTGTGGAAGAAATATAGGACACATGATTGGCGGGCGTCAGGAAGATACTTTCCACGCTGGGGGCGAGGCGTCGGTTCATATCGGCGAGCTGGAACTCGAATTCGAAATCCGAAACGGCCCGGAGTCCGCGCAGGAGAATGTTGGCGTTTTGCTGAACGACAAACTCGGCCAGTAGATTGCTGAAGCCCATCACGCGCACGTTCGGCAGATGAGCCAGCGACGCCTCGGCCAGCGAAACACGCTCCTCCAGTGTCAGCAGGGGCTTCTTTTTGGGGCTGGCCGCAACGGCAACAATGATGTCGTCAAACAGCCGCGAGGCCCGGGCAACCAGATCGGTATGGCCATTCGTGATGGGATCGAATGTGCCCGGATAGACCACGTTGTTCATAGGGTGCCCCTGTCTCGGAATAGTGGCGCTGATAGTAGCCTGACAGGGGAAAGCGGTTCAAGGAAAGGCGGGGCGGTCGCGCCGCCCCGCCGGATTGCTCTTACCGGATAAACAGGCGATAGACCATCCTCTGGAATGCGGAGCCGTAGGGCGGATAGATCAGTTTGCCGCTGTTGAGCTTCTGGCGGCTGAACACCCCCCGGGCATGGGAGAACGTTTCGAAACCCTCCCGGCCATGGTAAGCCCCCATGCCGGACTGGCCGACGCCGCCGAACGGCAGGTCGTCCTGAGTGACCTGCATCAGGGTATCGTTCACCGCCATTCCCCCCGATATGGTGTGCTTGGCCACGTGATCCTGTGCTTCCCGGTCGTAGCCAAAGTAATACAGCGCCAGTGGCCGGGGCCGGTCGTTGATGTAGTCAATGGCCTCGTCGATGCTGCCATAGGTCACCACCGGCAGGATCGGGCCGAACAGCTCGTCCTGCATCACTAGCATGTCATCGGTGCCACCCAGGACCAGATGTGGAGACATCTTACGGGTCCCGTCCGTCAGGTTTTCCGAACCTGGGTTCACCTCGATGACCTCTGCGCCTTTCTCGCGGGCATCCTCGAGAACGGACTGTAGCCGCTGATATTGACGCTCGTTGATGATCGACGTGTAGTCAGTGTTGTCCCGCAGGGTTGGGAACATCGTGGCGATGCGGTCACGGAAGGTGTCGATGAAGCTTTGCCGGCGATCGGCAGGGACCAGGACGTAGTCTGGCGCCACACAGGTCTGGCCGGCATTGAAGACTTTGCCAAAGGCAATGCGCTCAGCGGCGTCGTCCATCGGTACATCGCTGGAGATGATGGCCGGCGACTTCCCGCCCAATTCCAGTGTGACCGGTGTGAGATTCTCGGCGGCGGCCCGCATGACATGATGGCCGACGGCCGTGGACCCTGTGAATAGAATGTGATCGAACGGCCGGCTGGAGAAATCCGCGGCCACATCCGCCTCGCCGTTGATAACGGCGACCAGATCCTGCGGAAACGCCGATTCGATCAGCTCGCTGAACAGGGCTGAGGTGTGGGGCGTGAACTCCGACATCTTGATCATCACCCGGTTGCCGGCTGCCAGAGCGGCAGTCAGCGGGCCGATGGCCAGAAACAGTGGGTAGTTCCAGGGCACGATAATGCCTGCCACACCCTTGGGCTGGTACTGTACCTGATTGCTGGCGGGCTGGAAGAGAGACGTCACGTGGCGCCGTGACGGCTTCATCCACCCCCGCAGATGTTTCAGCGCGTAGTTGATGCCCTGAACACTGGGCATCAGCTCGGCAATGCGGGTCTCATCGGCTGACCGGCAGCTGAAATCCTGGTCGATGGCCTCGATCAGCCGATCCTGATGCGTCAGCAGAAGCCGTTTGAGCCGCCGCAGGTTTTCCCGGCGCTCGACTTCCGTCGGGTAGGGGTTGCGCCGGAACGCCTGGCGCTGATCCTCGAAGATCCGGGCGGTCTGCTGGATCTGCTTTTTGCTCTCGGTCAGGTGAACGACGCTGGCAACCATGTTGGTCCACTCTCCTTGACCCCCGTGTCGAACGACGCGGCCGGGCCTGATTGTCCGGATGACTCACAAAGAAACGTCAAACAGGGTATCGTTACCCGTTTGCTATTATTAGAGTATATGCTCTAGCCCGTCAAACCGAAACCAGTATGCCGGGACTGGTCGTCCCGGTCCGTGTGAATGCGTGCGGGAATGCGACCGTGTTCCCGACGATAAAAAAGGTGCTGTCGGATTCATGAAGACACGCGAGAAGATCATCCTGACCAGCCTGGAACTGTTCAATGAACAGGGCGAGCGCAATGTCACCACCAACCACATCGCCGCCCACCTCGGCATTTCGCCCGGCAACCTCTATTACCACTTCCGGAACAAGTCAGACATCATCTACGACATCTTTCAGGAATACGAAAAGCTGGTGGACTATTACCTCGATATCCCGACCGATCGCCCCCTGACGGTCGACGACATGATGGGGTATCTGGAGTCGGTGTTCGACGGTCTCTGGAGCTATCGTTTCTTCCATCGCGACCTCGAATTCCTGCTGGATAATGATCAGCGCCTGAGGGAGGACTACCGGAAGTTCACCTACCGCTGCCTGGACGCGATCCGGCGCATTTTCGACGGCCTGCGGGACGGTGGCGTTTTCCACGACCAGAGTGAGGAGCTGAAGGAGGCCATGGCGCTGAACGTCTGGCTGGTGATCACCCACTGGATGGCCTTCCTCAAATCCGCCCAGCCGAGCGACAGCGGTTCCGACAGTATTCGCCCGGAACAGCTCAAAGAAGGGATCTACCAGGTGCTGACACTCGAAATGCCCTACCTGCGAGAGCCATACCGGGATCAGGTCATGGCGCTGAGGGCGCAGTACCGTCCGTCGGTGATGGCGAAAAAAGCCGTGAATGGGTGACCGGGAACTTGTTCGACAATGTGCGGTCAAAGGGAGTGACGCGCATGGGAAGGACTCCGATGGGCGTCTTCCTGAGTTCTCCTCAGGTTTTAGCTGAAGCGAAAGCAGCTGACGTGTTCTCCCGGAGCCCTGCAGCTCCGGGAGCTTTTCCTGAACACCTCCGAGAAGGCCCCTGAGGCCATGAATTTCTGCGTTGCGCGGTACTCGAATGCTCACCTACCAGTCAGGTATGCCTCGCATTCTGCGTTCCGTGCGCCTTGAACTTCATGGCCTCAGGGGCCTTCTTAGAGGTTTTCCTTGGTCTATGGCGCCCAGGGTTCGATCTCGTCGAGCCAGTCCGCCAGCACCTTCCGGGTCTGGTCCAGTCCGGTCTTCTTCATGGCCGAAAACAGAATCACGTTCTGCACGCAGCCGTGACCGGCCAGCTCGCCCCGCATGGTGTTCAGCGCCCGCTTTGCCTGCCCGGATTTGAGCTTGTCCGCTTTGGTCGCCAGCAGTGTCAGCGGCAGCTGATTGTGCTCGCACCAGTCCAGCATCATCCGATCGAATTCCCCGATCGAGCGTCGGATATCGGTGATCAGTACCATGCCCTGAAGACTCTGGCGGTGCAGCAGATAGTCCTCCAGATGCTCCTGCCATTCCTCCTTCAACTCACGGGTGACCTTCGCGTAGCCATACCCCGGCAGATCGACCAGACGCGCGCCGGGGCGGTTGAGGGAGAAGAAGTTGATCAGCCGCGTCCGGCCCGGCGTTTTGCTGGTTCGGGCCAGCTTGCTGTTGGCGGTCAACGTATTGATAGCGCTGGACTTGCCCGAGTTGGAACGTCCGGCGAAGGCGATTTCAACACCTTCGTCCGGCGGGCACTGATCAAGCCGGGCTGCGCTGGTCAGGAACCGGGCGCTGTTGAACGAGATGGGGCGCGGGTTCTCATTCGGGGAATCGGAGGTGTCGGTCACGGTTGAACGCTTCGGAGGTGGCTGGATTTCAGTTATGATCGAAAAATGTATAATACCATAACGGTTTAAAGCCCGGCGGGTGTGTTCTCCGATCCAACGCGCCTCCGGTCCAAAAATGACGATTGATGAGAGAGCGGTGCGAGCATGAATAAACTGATCGCAGGTCTGGTTATCGGGTTGAGCCTCGCGGTAACAGCCCATGCTGATGGCGACCCGCAGGCCGGCAAGAAAATGGCTGGTGTGTGTGCCGGTTGCCACGGACAGAATGGCGCTGAGCCGGTGCAGCCTGCCTACCCCAAGCTGTCCGGGCTCGGTGAGAACTATCTGTACAAGCAGCTCAAGCTGATTCAGTCGGGGGATCGCCAGGTGATGGAGATGACCGGGATTCTGGATGGCATGAACGATCAGGACCTGCAGGATCTCGCCGCCTATTTCGATCAGCAGCAGATGCCGATTGGCAAGGCGGACCCGGAGCTCGTTGATCGGGGCCGCAAACTCTATCGTGGGGGGGACCTGTCAAAAGACCTCGCCGCCTGCGCCGGTTGTCACAACCCGCAAGGACAGGGCAACGAGCCGGCGGCGTTCCCGCGTCTGAGTGGCCAGACCCCTGGCTATGTGGAAGCCCAGCTCAAGGCCTATCGGGATGGTGAGCGCGACGCGGGTGGCAATGCCCAGATCATGATGGACATTGCGTCGCGACTGAGCGATGAGGACATCAAGGCCTTGGCGGCTTACGTGTCCGGGCTGCACTGAGCGGTTCCAGATGTGTCAAAACCCTGCTTCGGCGGGGTTTTTTTGTATCTGGAATGGCACCGGGCGGATCATCAACCGCTGGTCCTGTCTCTGGGTAGTCCCCCGTATTTCAAGGCGTCATGACGGGCGTTAGACTTTCGAGTAGCAAGGGTTGAAGAGTGACCGCCGGGTCGGGCGGTCACACGTTGATTCATTTTCCGGCCCCGCAGCAGAGGGGTCGGTCCGTTCAAGGGAGCGCACTATGTCACAGGCACCGGAATATCAGCTCTGGATTGAGGGTGGCTACCGTCCGGGCCGTCAGGGTCAGTACTTCGACGCACTGAACCCGGCCAATGGTGAGGTGATCGGCCGGGTCGCTCAGGCTGACGAAGAGGACGTGGATGCTGCTGTGGCCGCGGCCGTTCGCGGCCAGAAGGTCTGGGGTGCCATGAGTGGTGTGGCCCGGGGACGGATTCTGATGAAAACCGCCACGCTGCTTCGCGAGCACCGTGACGAGCTGGCGCGCCTGGAAACCCTGGACGGTGGTAAGCCGATTGCCGAGACGCCGGAGGCCGATGTCGACTCCGCCGCGGATTGTCTGGAGTATTTCGCCGGCCAGGCCAGTTCCCTGCAGGGGGAATACCAGTCGGTGGACGGGGGCTTCTTCTACACCCGTCCGGAGCCGCTGGGTGTGTGTGCCGGTATCGGGGCCTGGAACTACCCGATCCAGATCGCCGCCTGGAAATCCGCCCCTGCGCTGGCGGCGGGCAACAGCATGGTCTTCAAGCCGGCGGAACTGACGCCGCTGTCAGCGTTGCGCCTGGCCGAGCTGTTCCGTGACGCGGGGCTGCCGGACGGGGTGTTCAACGTCGTGCAGGGCTTTGCTGAAACCGGCCAGGCCATGACGGCGCATCCGGACGTTGCCAAGGTGTCGCTGACGGGCGAAGTGGGTACTGGTAAAGCGGTCATGAAAGCCTCCGCTGACAGCCTCAAGGCCGTGACGCTCGAGCTGGGCGGCAAGTCCCCGCTGATCGTTTGGGACGATGCGGACCTGGACAATGCCGTCTCTGGCGCCATGATGGGCAACTTCTACACCCAGGGCCAGATCTGCACCAACGGGACCCGGGTGTTCGTCCATGAATCCGTTCGCGATGCATTCGTCGAGAAGCTTCTGGAACGCACGGGCAAGCTTCGTGTTGGCGACCCCATGGACCCGTCCACGGACGTCGGGCCGATGGTCAGCAAGGGCCATCACGACCACGTCATGAGCTTTATCGAGAAGGGCAGGTTCGAAGGGGGCAAGGTCCTGATCGGTGGCGAATCGGTGTCCGTGCCCGGGTTTGAGAACGGTGGTTTTGTGGCGCCAACGGTGTTCGACAGCCTGAACGATGACATGACCATTGTTCGCGAGGAAATCTTCGGTCCGGTGCTGTCGCTGCTGACCTTCCGGGATGAAGACGAGGTGGTGTCACGGGCGAACAGCACGCCGTTTGGTCTGGCGGCGGGCGTCTTTACCCGCGACCTGAACCGTGGGCACCGCATGGCGGCCGCGCTGGATGCGGGCATTGTCTGGCTCAATGAGTACAACCTCACGCCCATTGAGATGCCGTTCGGTGGTATCAAGCAGTCCGGCATCGGCAAGGAAAACAGCCGCCGGGCGTTTGAGCATTACACACGCCTGAAAACGGTGTATGTGGCGGAAGGGGACGTCGACGCCCCGTATTGATGCGGGCCGTCGACGCTCTGAGAAAAAAAGGGGCCGAATGGCCCCTTTTCTGTTACTGGCCGGTCTTCATCGGCCGTTCCGGTTCGCCTTCCCGCTGCCGGTTCTCCCAGTCCTCGACGAAGAAAGACGGGGCATCCGACGGTGTCAGCATGCCCTGACCGAGAATGTGATCGGCGCCTTTCTCGCCAATCATGATGGTCGGGGCGTTCAGGTTGCCATTGGTGACGGTTGGCATGATGGACGAGTCCACCACCCGCAGTGATTCCACACCACGCACGCGGCATTCCGGGTCCACCACGGCCATCTCGTCGGCCCCCATCCGGCAGGTGCCAGCGGGGTGATAGGCGGTTTCGGCCGACTCGGAGAGCCAGTCGTCAATCTCGTCATTCGACTGCACGGCGGGCCCCGGTGACAGCTCCTTGCCACGGTAGGGGTCCAGCGCCGGCTGATTGAAAATTTCCCGGGTGAAGTGCAGCCCGGCCCGGAATGCCTCCCGGTCTTCTTCCCGGTCGAAGTAGTTGAAAACGATTTCGGGGTGATCTTCCGGATTGGCGGAACGCAGTTTCACCCAGCCGCGACTCTTGGGCTTATTGGCGCCCAGATGCACCTGGAAGCCATGCCCCTTCACCGCGCTGGAACCGTCGTAAGCAATGGCCCCGGCGAGGAAATGATACTGGATATCCGGGTACTTCAGGCCCGCCCGGCTGCGCAGGTAACCGTTGGCCTCGAAGTGGTTGGACGTGCCCAGTCCCCGCTTGAGGAACAGCCAGTTGGCCCCAATCCAGGCCTTTGCCAGTGGGTTGAGCCAGCCATTGAGCGTGATTTTCTGAGTGCACTCGTGCTGGACCCAGACTTCCAGGTGATCCTGGAGGTTGCGCCCGACGCCCGGCAGGTCATGCACCACGTCGATGCCATGTTCCTTGAGGTGCTCGGCCGGGCCGATCCCGGAGAGCATCAGAAGCTTCGGGGAGTTGAAGGTGCTGGCGGAGAGGATCACCTCCTTGCGGGCGCGAACGCGGAACGTCTGCCCGTTCTTGCGGTATTCCACGCCCACCGCCTTCTTGCCCTCCATGATGACGCGCTGGGTCAGCGCGTGCATTTCCAGGGACAGATTGGACCGATTCAATGCCGGCTTGAGATAGGCCATGGCGGTGGAACAGCGCACGCCGTTACGCACACTCATGTCCATTTTGCCAAAGCCTTCCTGGCGATACCCGTTGTAGTCCTCGGTGAAGCCATAACCGGCCTGCCTGCCCGCCTCGATGAAAGCGCGGTAGAGCGGGTTTTTCATGTTATTGCCATTGCAGACAGTCACCGAACCGTCGGCGTTTCGGTAGTCGTCGCTGCCGTAGACGCACTGTTCGGCGCGCCGGAAGTAGGGCAGCACGCCCGCATAGTTCCAGCCGTTCGCGCCCAGCTGTTCCCACTCCTCGAAATCACCGGCGCTACCGCGGACGAAGGCCATACCGTTGATCGATGATGAGCCGCCGATCACCTTGCCGCGGGCTTGGTGAATGCTGCGGCCTTTAAGGCCGGGTTCCGGCTGGGAATGAAATCCCCAGTCGAACCGCTTCATATTGAGCGGAATGGAGAGGGCGGTGGGCATCTGGATAAAGATTGAGTTGTCCTTGCCGCCGAATTCCAGAACCAGAACCTCGTCGTGACCGCTTTCCGTCAGCCGGCTGGCGAGCACGGAGCCGGCAGAGCCGGCCCCGACCACGACATAGTCCACCTCACGGTCGAACCCTGTGTCAGTCATTGAACAATGTCCTCCAGTCATTCCTCGCCGCTGTCGTTCAGACCGGCGGCCTCGCGTTTCTTGTACAGGAAGTGCAGGTGTGCCTCGAAGTGGTCGACCACGTCCTCAATCACCTGCTCCTGGTTGTAGCCCATCAGGTCGTAGTTCAGGCCGCCTTCACGAAGGTGTACCTCGACCCGGTAATACGACGACCGGGAATGGCTTGCCTGGACCGTGAAGGAGGGCATGGCGCAGCGGCGTGGCCAGACCTGGTAGGTAAAGTCCTGCTCGCCACCCAGATCGACATCGATGGACAGGTTACGGCGCTCGCCCCGGTCGTTGTGGACCGTCACCGGATACCCCTGCTCGCTGAGTTCGTTGCGAACGGCCTCGAATGCCGGCTCAACAACGCTATCCAGAAACTGCGCCATCTGTTTGTCGTTCGGGAAGCTCAGAGTGCGCGACAGGCGTTTCGCCCAATTGGCCTGTCCAGAGCTTTCGGAGCCAGTCCGGGCCGAGATCTGCCCGGCGAGCACGTCCTGCATGCTGGCTGTTTTCATGCTTTCGATCTTAAACGCCTTGTAGAGCCCCGCCATCATCAGGAACAGCACGAAGGCGAATGGCAGCCCCATGACGACCACAATGCTCTGCAATGCCGTGAGGCCGTCTGTTGCCAGCAGTGCGACCGTAACAACGCCGATAATGGCGGCCCAGGTGATGCGCATCCAGGCGGGTGCGTCGTTGTTGGGGTTGCGGATGATGCTGGTCAGGTTGGACAGCACCAGCGACCCGGAATCCCCGGAGGTGATGAAAAACACGATTGCGAGAATCGTCACCACGATGGTCGTCAGCGTGACCCAGGGCAACTGCTCCAGGAACAGGTAGATGGCCGATCCCGGATTGGATGTTGCCGACTCGGCGAAGGCCTGGGCGCCGCCGTTGAGCACCAGGTCGATGGCCGAGTTCCCCATGATGGACATCCACGCCATCATGAAGGTCAACGGCAGAATCAGCGTGCCCGCCACAAATGTGCGCACGGTCCGCCCGCGGGAGATCCGTGCGAGGAACAGGCCAACGAATGGCCCCCAGGCAATCCACCAGGCCCAGAAGAAGACCGTCCAGGCATTGAGCCAGCCCGTCGGTTGATCGAACGCGTAGGTGTTGAACGACATGGCGACAAAACCGGACAGGTAGTCGCCGACATTCATAACGAAGGCGTTGAGCAGGAACGTGGTGTCCCCCGCGAACAGCACGAACGCCATCAGCACGATGGCCAGCAGGATGTTGAACTCCGACAGTCGGCGGATGCCTTTGTCAACACCGGTGACAGCGGAGATGGCCGAGAAGCAGACGATCAGAACCGCCAGAACCGACTGGGTCGCCGTGTTCTCCGGTATGCCGAACATGTAGCTCAGGCCGAAGTTCAGCTGGATGATGCCGATCCCCAGACTGGTGGCCACACCAAAGACCGTGCCCAGCACGGCGGCGATGTCGACCGTATTGCCAATGGTGCCGTGAATGCGCTTGCCGAAAATGGGGTAGAGCGCCGAGCGGATGGTCAGCGGCATGCCGTGGCGATAACTGAAGAACGCCAGGCTCATGCCCACCAGCGTGTAGACGCCCCAGCCGGACAGCCCCCAATGCAGAAACGTCAGTTCCATCGCGTGACGGGCGGCTTCTGCCGTGCCGCCTTCGCCCAGTGGCGGTGCCATGAACTGGCTCAGCGGTTCCACGATGCAGTAGAAAATCAGGTCAATGCCAATGCCGGCCGAGAAGAGCATGGCCGCCCAGGTGATCAGGTTGAATTCGGGTTCGGAGTGGTCCGGCCCCAGCTTGATGCTGCCAAAACGCGAGAATGCGATCACGATGACGAACACGAGATACGCCACCACCGAGAGGAAGTAGAACCAGCCAAAGCTGTTGGAGATCCAGCTCAGGGCCTGTCCGATGGTGGCATTGGCCTGGTCAGTGAAGACCATCGCCCACAGGGCGAAGACGATGATGCCGATCGTTGATCCGTAGAACACCAGCGGGTTGAGGCGATCGTCCGGATCGCTCCCATGGAGGGGGTGCTGACTCATTCAGTGAACTCCTGTGTCGTTGATGCATCAGTCCCAACACCCTAGCAAACGGTGGGGCTGGCCTCGGGACAGGCGCGGCGATTATCCCGTGACTGACAGCATAGTCCGGTTCGCGGGGTCGCGGATTGTGCCCGCCGCCAGCCGGCCGATCAAGGGTTCTGGGTTGGTGTGACGGGGCTGCAGCGGTTGAGATTCCGAATGAAGCCAAAGGCCGCTAAGGTGAGGGGAGAATCCGGTTGTTGGTTGCGTCCTGACTTCGCGGTGTCAATAATGCGCCTCATCATGGGAACCTCGTCGCGTTGTGCCAGTCCCAGAACTCCGACGCGATTCACTATTAACAGGAGTCCGCTATGGCATACCTCTGGAAAGGGTTGATCACTGCACTGATGCTGCTGCCGCTGGTGGCCCAGGCACAATCCTGGGAGTCCGGCACGCACTATCAGACGCTCGACCAGCCCTTGCCGACTGATAGCGCTGATCGCATTCAGGTCACCGAGGTCTTCTGGTACGGCTGCCCGCACTGCTACTCGTTCAAGCCGCACGTTGAGTCCTGGGAGCAATCCCTGCCCGAGGACGTTCGGTTTCGGTTGATGCCGGCCATTCTCGGCCAGTCCTGGGAACCACATGCCCGGGCGTTCTATGCACTCAAGGCGCTGGATGCGCTTGGAAAGGCCCATTCGCCGCTTTTTGAGGCGCTCGCGGGTGAACGTCGCCCGCTGAACAGTGCCTCTGCGCTGGGTGATTTTCTGTCCGGTGTTGGTGTCGACCCGGAAGCTTTCGTAAAGGCCTATGACAGTTTCGGGGTCAATGCCCGACTGCAGCAATCGCAGTCCCGCATTCGAGCGGCTCGCATCACAGGTGTGCCGACCATGTTGGTGAACGGCCGATACAAGGTCACTGCGTCCATGGCAGGCGGTCAGGAAAAAATGCTGGATGTTGTGGATTATCTGATTGAGAAGGAGCGGCAGGCCCAATAGGCCCGCGCCAGACGGGAACCGGTCATGTACCAGCGACTGCGCAGACAGCTCTCGGCGCTCATGGTGAACGATGCCCCTGCTCGTGGTGCATCATCCGGGCTGGAGCATGTGCCGGATCTGCCGGGGCATGATCATATCCGGTTGCTCACCTACAACATTCAGGTGGGCATCCAGACCTCGTCTTACCGACACTACCTGACCCGCAGCTGGCAGCACATTCTGCCCCACCGGCAGCGTATCGAGAATCTCGACCGGATCAGTCAGCTCCTGCGCCACTACGATGTGGTGGCGTTGCAGGAATGTGATGGCGGCAGCCTGCGCAGTGGCTACATCAATCAGGTCCAGTATCTGGCCGAAGCCAGCCGTTTGCCGTTCTGGTATCAGCAACTCAACCGCAATCTTGGTCACCTTGCCCAGCACAGTAACGGGCTGCTGAGTCGGTACCGACCGCTGGATGTCAGCGAACATCGGTTGCCCGGACTGATCCCTGGCCGCGGCGCCATCGTGGCGAAGTATGGTGATCCCGATGACCCGCTGGTGCTGGTCATGATGCACCTGTCGCTCAGCGCCCAGGCCCAGCAGCGGCAGTTGGGGTTCGTCCGCGATCTGGTGGATGACTACGATCACGTCGTCCTGATGGGGGATATGAACAATCACGCCGATCAGCTGCTGAATAAGACGCCGCTGAGTGGCACCGATCTGGTCCCACTACCAACGACGGCCCACAGCTTTCCCAGCTGGCGGCCGGAGCGGGCGCTGGACCATATTCTTGTCAGTCCAACACTCGAGATCCGCAAGGCCGAGGTGGTTCGTTATCCGGTGTCGGATCACCTGCCGATTGCTATGGATATTGGGGTGCCGAAAGGGCGAGTCCAGTCCTTTTGAACCAACCTGCGGGAGACGATTTCTTCGGGCACAAAAAACGGCGGGCACCCAATGGATGCCCGCCGTTTCGTCGATCCGGAAACCCGCTGAATTTACTTCAGCTTGGATTCCTTGTAATCAACGTGCTTACGAACAACCGGATCGTATTTCTTCATGGAAATCTTTTCCGGTGTGTTGCGCTTGTTTTTCGTGGTCGTGTAGAAGTGACCGGTTCCGGCTGATGATACCAGCTTGATTTTCTCGCGCATGATGCGGCTCCTCAGACTTTTTCGCCGCGGGCACGCAGATCGGCCAGCACAGCGTCAATTCCTTTCTTATCGATGATGCGCATACCCTTGGTGGATACCCGCAGCTTCACGAAACGCTTTTCAGATTCGACCCAGAACCGGTGGTTCTGCAGGTTCGGCAGAAAGCGACGCTTGTTGTGATTCATCGCGTGGGACACATTATTACCAGCAACCGGGCGCTTGCCGGTCACCTGACAGACTCTGGACATACTTGCCTCCGACCATTGCGGAAAGCTCGCCACAGGCGGATGCATCAGGCCTGACCCGCGCGCTTTCCCAGTAAACCGCGTTCGATGTTTCCGCGCCTCTGCGTGTTCTTTCGCCAGACGCCGCCAGAAAGGGCCGCTTTTATACCAGAAACGCGCCCTGAACGCAAAGTCCGGTTTGCTTTTTCGAGGCGTGCTGGCCGGGTCAGATCAACCCGCGCTCTGCCAGCGAAACCTGTTCGCCGTGGCCGATCACGATGTGATCCAGAACGCGGATGTCCATCAGACCGAGGGCGTCGGTCAGCCGTTTGGTCAGGCTGATGTCCGCCTGACTGGGTTCCGCCACGCCCGATGGGTGGTTGTGGGCGAAAATCACGGCCGCCGCATTGTGTTCCAGTGCCTGACGGACGACTTCCCTCGGATAGACGGCCGCGCCGTCAATCGTGCCGCGGAACAATGGTTCGTAGCGGATGACCCGGTGACGGTTATCCAGGAACAGTCCCGCGAAGACCTCGTGCGGATGCCCGGCGAGGCGACTGCTCAGATACCGGCGGGTGTCCTCGGGGGATCGCAGCGGCTCGCCCTGGCGGATGGGGTCATCCATGACCCGCCGGGCCATCTCCATGGCTGCCTGGACCTGGGCAAACTTGGCGTTGCCAAGACCCTTGACCTGGCAGAAGCGCTGAACCGAGGCGGTCAGCAAGGGGCGCAGCCCCCCGAATTCCGATAGCAGGTGCCGGGACAGCGCCATAACCGGCTGGCCCGCTGTGCCGGTGCGCAGGAATATGGCCAGCAACTCCGCGTCGGTCAGGCTCTCGGCTCCGTGCCGGAGCAGTCGTTCCCGAGGCCGCTCGTCGCGCGGCCACTGAGCATCGTCCATGATGACTCTCCTTCTGACTTCTGAATCTTTCGCCACAGCATCCATGAATGGCGGGCGGTAAGCTATCAGGAGTTCAGCGCCAATGCTATCTTAGGAACCTCTGAGAGAGTACCTGCCCGCAGGCCGGGCCATAGTGCGCCATGCGCTTTGCCATTCATTTTTCTCGGGGATTCCAGGAGAAATGCAGGACGGAGACACAACCGGATGACACCACAACGGATTCTGCTGGGCGTGACTGGCGGCATTGCTGCCTATAAAAGCGCCGAGCTGTTGCGCTTGCTGAAAAAGGCCGGTCATGAAGTCCGGGTGGTCATGACCGAAGGAGCGATGGCGTTCGTTCAGCCGATGACCTTTCAGGCCCTCTCCGGCGAGCCGGTCCGCACCTCATTGCTGGATCCGGAGGCGGAAGCGGGCATGGGGCACATCGAATTGGCGCGTTGGGCGGAGCGCATCCTGGTGGCACCCGCCTCGGCCAACTTTCTGGCGCGGCTGGCCCACGGCATGGCGGACGACCTTCTGACCACAGTCTGCTGTGCCACAGACGCCCCGATTGTGCTGGCACCGGCAATGAACCAGGCCATGTGGCGGAACCCGCGCACCCTGCGCAACGTCGCCGTGCTGGATGACGATGCCCAGATCACCCGTCTGGGGCCTGACGACGGCGATCAGGCCTGTGGTGACACGGGGCCTGGACGGATGCTGGAACCGGAGCAGATCCTGTTGCGACTGGTTGCGGACCAACCGGTTGATGGGCCCCTGGGTGGGCGCCATGTGGTCATTACAGCGGGTCCGACCCGCGAAGCGCTGGACCCGGTGCGTTACCTGACCAATCACAGTTCCGGGAAAATGGGGTATTCCCTGGCCGACGCCGCGCGTCAGGCCGGTGCCCGGGTGACGCTGATCAGTGGTCCCGTCCAACTGGCCTGTCCGGCGGGGGTGGCCCGGATCGATGTGACGACTGCTGAAGAGATGCTGTCCGCCACCAGCCGTGCGGTGGATGAGGGTTGCGATCTGTTTGTGGCAACGGCAGCCGTCGCCGATTACCGTCCGGCGGAGGTGGCCGGTGACAAGATCAAGAAAACGGATGGCACCGTCAGCTTGTCGATGGTGCCCAATCCCGACATTCTCGCCACCATCGCCGCCCGGACTGACCGACCGTTCACCGTTGGCTTTGCCGCCGAAACCCGCGATGTGGCCGCTTACGCTCGGGACAAGATGGCCCGTAAGAAACTCGACATGATCGTGGCCAACGATGTGTCGCAGTCTGGTCTGGGGTTCAACAGCGACCAGAACGCCGTCACGGTTTTCAGTGGCGAAGGCGAGGCCCGCTTTGGCCCCTCGGACAAACGGGCTCTGGCCGTCGACTTGCTGGATTACATCAGTCATACCATGAACGCATAAAAGGATACCCATGACGACGCAGACATTTCAGGTCAAGGTGCTCGATGACCGTATCGGGCGCGACATTCCCATGCCCACCTATGCCACCGAGGGGTCTGCGGGTCTGGACCTGCGGGCGTGTCTGGACGAGCCGCTGACGCTGGCGCCGGGCGACTGCGAACTGGTCCGTACAGGGCTGTCCGTGCATATTGCTGACCCCGGGCTGGCGGGCATGATCCTGCCGCGCTCCGGACTGGGCCACAAGCACGGCATTGTGCTGGGCAATCTGGTGGGGCTGATCGATTCGGACTATCAGGGCGAGCTGATGGTGTCCGTCTGGAATCGTGGCGAATCGTCTTTCACGATGGAACCGGGTGAGCGGATGGCCCAATTTGTTCTGGTGCCGGTCGTCCAGGCCCGGTTTGAAGTGGTGACGGCATTTGATGCCAGCGACCGTGCCGAGGGCGGTTTCGGCTCCACCGGCACGCGCTGATCGAGTCTGTCTATACTGGTACTGTTTTCACTGTTCCTGAACCGAGTTTTTCTGAACGTCAACCGGGAGCCATCGCAAGACCATGACATTCCGAAAGAAAAAGGCGGCGGAGGCGGGCGAGGAGTCACCTGCCCCGAAAAAGAAGCCATCAACCGGTCAGAAAAAGAGTCGCAGTCTCCGACATCTTGGGTCTCTGGCGTTGTCCCAGGCGGGTGTGGTGGTCCTCGGTGGCGCGGCGGCGATTGCCCTGGTCCTGTTTCTGGTGCTGCAGCCGGCGCAGAAGAGCCAGCAGTCGGAGCGTGAAGCGATGGCGGCAGACACGTTGGCCGACCGGGTCAATCAGCGCATTGCCATTCTGCGGGATCTGGTGAGTGGCTACGCGGCCCAGCCCGCGGTGATGGCAAGCCTCCGAAGCGGGGGCGAGGGCGACCGGATGACGCCGTCATCCGCCGGGTTGCTGCCCCAGACCCGCGCCACCTTTGTCTTTCCCGACAATCGCATCCGCCGGGATCAGCCAGGCGATTTCCAGCTCAGTTTCGTGAACGTGGATCTTGCCCGCCGCGCCGAGCGGGGCAAGATCGTGGGGCCGGATGCTTTCCCACGCGACGGCACCTGGTTTGTCCAGGTCGCTGCCCCCATCCGTTCGGGCGACGATGTTGCCGGTACGGTGCTGATGGTCTTCGAAGCGAGCGTCCTGCGTCCGGCGCTGACCCATGCCGATGCGGAACTGGATGGTCGCGCGTCGATCCAGCAGACCGTCAACGGTCAGACCCGCGCGGTGATTGCCGCGGGATCGGGGCAGGGAGAATCTGTGTCGCGGGATCTGTCGCCGTCCGGCTGGACGCTGAGCTATCAGAGCGGCGGTACGGTGGCGCCGGTTGCCGGGCCGGTTGCCATGGCGCTGGTGATCGGGGTGCCCCTGCTGGTTACAGCGATCGTGGTGTGGTTGCTTCTGAACCGGGCTCAGAGCGGTCTGCGCCGGGATGTGGCGTTGTTGCTGCAGTGGTCGCACAAGGTGTTCGGCGGCGAGCGGGCGAAAATGCCGACCTTCCGGTGGGAAATGGTCGGCTCGGTCGGTGAGGCGTTGCAGCGCCTCTCACAGGCGGTCGATAAGCGCATCAGTCGCGCCGAAGCCAACGCCCGTCCGGCTGCGGCCAAAGGGGGCAAAGGGAAGGCGGCGCCTGCGGGTGGAGACAGCAGTGCGACCGACGAACCCCTGTTCAGCGATTCGGACATGCCGGACATCGACATGCTCGACGGCGATGACGATGTGCTCGGCATTGGCGAATCCGACAGTGGTTCGGGGGATCTGGACGTGGTGGAGTCGTCCGCCCCGTCGGTTTCTGTGGCGCCGGAGATATTCCGGGCGTATGACATCCGGGGCATTGTCGGCGACACACTCAATGACAATGTGGTCCGAGCGATTGGTCAGGCCATCGGGAGTGAGGCCCGTGCACGGGGCGTCAGCGATTTCTGTCTGGGATACGACGGTCGCGACTCCAGCCCCGGGCTGGCCGCCGCGCTCGGCGAGGGGATTCTCAGCACCGGCTGCAACCTGATCGAGCTGGGCGCCGTGCCAACGCCCGTGCTGTATTTCGCGACCCATGAATTCCACACCGGCTCCGGCGTCATGGTGACTGGCAGTCACAATCCGCCCGAGTACAACGGCATCAAGATAATGATCGGCGGTGACACGCTCTCGGGGGAGGCCATCCAGAAACTGAAAACCCGTATCGACGCCCAGGATTTTGAGTCCGGTCAGGGCGAGCGTTCACAGGAGGATATCCGTCGCACCTATCTGGACCGGATCGTCGATGACACCGCTGTGGCGGCACCGTTGCGCGTCGTGGTGGACGCTGGGAATGGTATCGCCGGCGAGCTCGGGCCGATGCTCATCGAGGAGTTGGGCTGTGAAGTCATTCCACTGTTCTGTGACGTGGATGGCAGTTTCCCGAACCACCACCCCGATCCGGGCAAGCCGGACAATCTGCAGCCGCTGATCGACAAGGTGGCGGAGACGAAGGCAGACATTGGTATTGCCTTTGACGGCGACGGGGACCGGCTCGGCGTGGTGTCCAACACCGGCCGGATCGTTTGGCCGGACCGCCTCATGATGCTGTTTGCCCGTGATGTGGTTTCCCGGAACCCAGGGGCGGATGTGCTTTACGACGTCAAGTGCACCCGGCGTCTGGCGGGGGTCATCAGCGAAGCCGGCGGCCGGCCGATTATGTGGAAGACCGGCCACTCGCTGATGAAGGCGAAAATGCGTGAGACCGGCGCGCTGCTGGCCGGTGAAATGTCAGGCCACATCTTCTTCAAAGAGCGTTGGTACGGCTTCGATGACGGACTCTACTCCGCCGCCCGGCTGCTGGAAATCCTCGGCATCGAAGACCGGGACAGCGATGAGGTGTTCGCGGAATTCCCCGAGGACATCAGCACCCCGGAGTTGAATGTACCCGTGTCCGAGGACACCAAGTTCGGCATTGTCGAAACGCTGAGCGAATCGGGGGATTTTGGTGATGGCAGTGTGTCCGGTATTGATGGGGTCCGGGTGGACTACCCGGATGGCTGGGGGCTCTGCCGGGCATCCAACACCACGCCAGTGTTGGTGTTGCGCTTTGAGGCCGAGACCGACGAGGCATTGGCCCGTATCCAGGGGGTGTTCCGGGAGCAGCTCCAGAAAGCGGCCCCGGACATTGCCGTCGACTTCTGATCGGGCCCGGGAGCCCACAGTAGCGGCGTGCGTTGCGTCCTCTGCGCTGTGGGTTAGAATGTCCGGCCTTTGACGCTCATTGAAGGTGACACCATGGCACTGGATCGTGACACGGCGATGCAGGTTGCATCCGTTCTCAGCAAAGGCCTGCCGTACATTCAGCAATTCACCGGCAAGACCGTGGTGATCAAGTACGGCGGTAACGCCATGGAGAACGAGGAGCTCAAGAGCAGCTTCGCGCGGGACATGGTGTTGATGAAGCTGGTGGGTATCAATCCCATTGTTGTCCATGGTGGCGGTCCACAGATCGGCGATCTGCTCAAGCGGCTCAAGATTGATTCGCGATTCGTCAACGGCATGCGCGTGACCGACAGCGAAACCATGGACGTCGTCGAAATGGTGCTGGGTGGCCAGGTCAACAAAGAGATCGTGTCGCTCATTAACCAGCACGGGGGCACGGCGGTTGGCCTGACGGGTAAGGACGGCAACCTGATCCGCGCGCGCAAGCTCGAGGTAAAACAGGAGTCGCCCGAACTCTCCCGCTCCGAAATCATCGATGTGGGGCACGTCGGGGAGGTTGAAAACGTCAGCACCGGCGTCATCGACATGCTGACCCGCAGCAACGTCATTCCGGTTATTGCCCCGATTGGTGTGGGGGACGATGGGCTGTCCTACAACATCAATGCGGACCTGGTCGCCGGTAAGGTCGCCGAAGCCCTCAAGGCCGAAAAACTGATCCTGCTGACCAATGTCGCGGGCCTGCAGGGGCAGGACGGGAACGTCATGACCGGGCTCAGTGCGAGTCAGGTCAACGACCTGATCGCCGACGGCACCATCCACGGCGGTATGTTGCCCAAGATTCGCTGCGCGCTGAATGCGGTGGAAGGCGGCGTGGAGACGGCCCACATTATTGACGGTCGGGTGGCTCACGCCACGCTGCTCGAAATATTCACGGATGAGGGGGTTGGCACGCTGATCGCGCGGGACTGACGCCTTACAGCGTGGATGTCTTGCCCGGGTCGTCTTCCTGATAACACCAGTCGTCCTGGGCATAGGAACTGGCGTAGCGATCGATCCATTCGCGGGCGGCCTCCTCCTGGGTGAGCTGGCGTCCTTCCCGTTGCCAGGCATCGTATCGGTATTGTTCGATCTGGCACACCTGCTCCACCATCCGCACCTGGTACGCATCGGCCGGACTGTAGAACGCCACACCCAGTTCGTAGCGGTTGCCACGGCGCTCGCACCAGACGACCTGTCCGCGGATCTGAAGTGGGTTGGGGCAACAGCGGATACACAGGCACAACTCGCTACCCAGCTCGTAGGGCGCCTCGGAGGTGAATGCCAGACCACCGGGGCTGAGGTTGCGCACATCCCCGGAGCGGCCCGACGGACTGCCTGGCTGGACTTCCAGGGGGATATCGGTGGGATGGCGGATATAGGACCGCTCCCGCATCGTCATCATTGCCCGCCTCCCGGGAACCGTTCTGGGACGCGCCTCTGGTCCCTGAACGATTCTGCCTTGGGCCCGGCTGGTCACACCGTCAGCGTCCGGGCCGAGATTGAGCATCACCTGCTACAGTAGTATAGCTCGTTGGCACTGATCCGGAAGCGGAATTCCCATGAAGAAGCTGTTTGTTTTCCTCCTCATTGTTGTCATTGTCGGTTACGCGGCATTCAAAGGGGGCGCCTGGTACCAGACCCGTCAGGCGCTGATCGACACCCGTGAACGTCTCGATGAAATGGGCGTCCTGCGCTGGAGCGGGATCGGATCCGGCCTGAGCGGGCAGGTGTCGGTCTCCGGTCTGCAGTGGTCGCCGTTTGCGCTTTCCAGTCCGATCACGGCGGATCGTGTGGTCTTCCGGCCGGGCGGTGTGGCCGGGCTCTGGCCGATATTGAGCGAGGGGCGGCTGCCGGACGAGTGGTCCTTCAGCGCAACGGGCGTTCAGTTGATGCTGAAGGACGAGTTGTTACAGGACTGGATTGCGCCGGATCACCGTCAGGCGCTGGTGCAGTGGCTGCAAATCCCCTGTGGCGGGCGAGTGCTGGGCGTGTCCGATCTCCGCCAGCTGGGCATCGGACAGTTGAATGGCGATCTGACGCTGCGCTCGTCGGCGGACCGCCCGGGGATTGCGCTGGAGGTCAATGCCGGTGCGCTGGGTAGCATCGATCTTTACGCGCCGCAGGCGCGGCCATCGACCCTGTCGGAACTGCGTTCGGCCGAGACGCTGTGGACAGGGCCCGTTCAGGTCACGCTTCGCGATGGTGGCCTGATGCGCAAGCTCTCGGCGTGGTGCGCGGAACAGGGAAAACAGTCAAAATCCGCCTGGACCGCCAGCGTCCTGAAGGCTCTGGAGAAACCGTTGGCGGCCATGCGGCTCGCGCCGAGTGAACAACTGGCCAGCCTGTATCGCACCTTCCTGCGGGACGGCGGTGCGCTGAGTACCACGCTGCAAGTGAATCAGCCCTTCTGGGGGGTGCCGGTAAGGGCGCCGGATCAGTCGGGCGAAGGGGCCTCGCTCAACGCCCGATACAATGGCAACGGTGTGCCCGGCCTTTATCTGAGTCGCACAGAACCGGATGCGCCAACCGTGGTCACGCCGGTTGAACCGGAACCGGAGTCGCCCGCCGCGGGCACGGCCTCGGACGGTCCCGCCTATCGCGCCGTCGGGCCGGAGGCCTACGGTGACCAGCTGGGCCGGGATGTGCGCATTGAGCTCGATACCGGTCGTGTTGTGGAGGGGCGCCTCTCCGGTGTTTCCGAGCATGTTCTGGAGGTGACCCGGATGATGGACGGTGGAGAAGTGGCCTACCCGCTGGCTCGGGAGGCCATCGTGCGGTTCGCGGTCTGGCGGGCGGTGCCGACTGACAGCGCTGACACAGAGAAAGGACAGTGATATGACGGCTCATTCCCCCGATATCCGCACCATGCTGGAGCGGCTGATTGCGCAACCGTCGATCAGCAGCGCCTCGCCTGACTGGGATCACAGCAACGAACCCGTGATCGACACGCTGGCGGAGTGGCTGGAGCCCCTCGGGTTCCGCGTTGAGCGACTGCCCGTGCCGGGCATGCCGGGCAAGTACAACCTGATCGCGACACTGGGCGAGGGGCCAGGCGGGTTGGTCCTGTCGGGCCATACCGACACCGTGCCGTTTGACGACAAGCGCTGGCAGAGTGATCCGTTCCGCCTGGATGAGCGGGACGACCGCTGGTATGGGCTGGGTACGTGCGACATGAAGGGCTTTTTTCCGCTGGCCATCGAGGCGGCGCGGTCCGTGGCCGTGGGGCAGCCCCTGAAGCAGCCGCTGATCATCCTGGCGACCGCCGACGAAGAAAGCTCCATGAACGGCGCCCGGGCGCTGGCAGAAGCCGGTCGGCCCGAGGCCCGCTACGCGGTGATCGGCGAGCCGACGGGACTCAAGCCCGTGCGAATGCACAAGGGCATCATGATGGAGCGGCTGGTGTTCGACGGCCTGTCCGGCCATTCGTCCGATCCGTCGCTCGGCCACAATGCGCTGGAAGGAATGCATGCCGCATTGGGCGAGTTGCTGAGCCTTCGGCAGCAGTGGCAGCAGCAGTACCGCAATCCGGCGTTCCGGGTCGACGTGCCCACGATGAATCTGGGGTGCATTCATGGCGGGGATAACCCGAACCGCATCTGCGGCCACTGCGAGCTGCAGTTCGACCTGCGACCGCTGCCCGGCATGTCGATGCCGGAGCTGCGTCAGTCCATCCTGGACCGGATGCAGCCGCTGGCCGAGCAGCGTGAACTCAAACTGCGGTTCGAACCGCTGTTTGATGGGGTACCCCCCTTTGAAACGCCCGAAGAGGCGGCCCTGGTGCGGGCCTGTGAGTCACTGACGGGGCATCCGGCAGAGGCCGTGGCGTTCGCTACCGAGGCGCCCTGGTTGCAGTCAATGGGCATGGAGACACTGGTGATGGGCCCCGGACACATTGATCAGGCGCACCAGCCGGACGAATATCTGGCGCTCTCGCAGATCAAACCGGCGGTGCGGATACTGGAGGGGCTGATCCAGCGGTTCTGCCTCTAATGCGAAGGAGAAAGCAGTGGATTCAAACGACTGGTTGCACGGATTCCGTCATTCCTCACCCTACATCAACGCCCATCGCGGGCGAACGGTGGTGCTCTCGCTGGGTGGTGAGGCGCTGGCGCATGGCAACCTGCTCCACATCATTCATGACATAACCCTGCTCAGCAGCCTCGGCGTGCGCCTGGTTTTGGCGTTCGGAGCACGGCCCCAGATCCGTGAACGGTTGGACCGGGCCGGGCTGCCCTCACGGATTGAGGATGGCCTGCGCGTGACCCCCGAGGAACAGATGCCCAGCGTCATCGACGCGGTGGGGCAGTTGCGCGCGTATCTGGAAAGCCAGCTGTCGATGGGGCTGGTCAATTCGCCCATGCACGGCGCGCGTATCCGGGTCACCAGTGGCAACCTGATCGCCGCCCGCCCGGTTGGGGTGCTCAACGGCGTGGATTTCGGCCATACCGGTCGCGTTCGTCGGGTCGATGTGGCGGGCATCAACGGCCTGCTGGACGCCGGTCACATCGTGCTGCTGCCGCCACTGGGCTATTCACCAACCGGCGATATGTTCAATCTCTCCTACGAGGATGTCGGCAGCCACGTGGCGGCGGCTCTGGAAGCGGAGAAACTCATTATCTTCACCGGTGAGACCGGTGTGCTCGACACGGATGGGCACCTGATCCGGGAACTGACCGTGGGCCAGGCCCGTCAGCAACTGCATGAGGCCGGCATGGCGGGCCATGCCGGCGACCTCTTGCGGGCCGCCTGTGATGCCTGCGCCCGCGGCGTTCGTCGCAGCCATATCATCAGCTACAGCCATGACGGCGCCCTGCTCGAGGAGCTGTTCACCCGGGATGGTTCCGGCACCATGGTGAGCGACGACAATTACGAACAGATCCGACCGGCCCGGGTGGGGGACATGGGAGGCATTCTGGAGTTGATCCAGCCGCTCGAGGAGCAGGGCATTCTGGTGCGCCGCTCCGAGGATCGCCTGGAAACCGAGCTGGACCGCTTCATCGTGGTCGAGCGTGACGGCAGCATCGTTGGCTGCGCGGCGCTCTATGCCTACCCGGCAGATAAGGTCGGTGAGCTCTCCTGCTTCGCGGTGGACCAGCAGTACCGCCGCTCAGGCCGTGGCGATGACATTCTGGCGATGATCGAGAAAATGGCACGTGGCCAGGGGCTGGACCGGCTTTTCGTGCTCACCACCCAGACCGAACACTGGTTCCGAGAACGCGGGTTCGTGCCCAGCCGGGTGGATGAGCTGCCAGGGCCAAAGTACGAGGGTTACGACAGTCAGCGCAACTCAAAGGTCTTCGTCAAAGCGCTTGGCCAGTAGGTCGAGCGCCGCGCGGCGCTGCTCAGGGGGTTGCTTGCCCAGTGCACGGACGGCGTCGTAGAACGCCGAAAAGTCCCCGTTCTGGTCCGCGAGCAGTTGCCGGAAGGCGGGTACGTCCGCGTTGTACTGCCGGAACAGGCCGATGACGGCGTTGTTGAGATCATCCAGCAGATAGTGAAGTGGCCCCGGCTCGTCCCAGTCGGCCTCCAGCGTCCGGTAGTCGGCGCGCAGCGCATCGAAGAGAGCCGTCTTGCGGGCCCGGAGCGTGTCGCGCTCGAGTGAGTCTTTGCGGTCATAGAGGGCCTGAAGCCGTTCTGCGGTGTGCTCAATCAAGGCCAGCGTCTCGCGGTGTCGCCGCTCGTGTTCGAGTGTTTGCTGGAAGAGCGCGGGATCGCCCCCGTCGCGCTGGAGCCAGCGCTTGAGTCCCTCCAGCTCCACCGCTGTCGCGAAGCTCTCATTGAATTGGGTGTCGCCATCGATGTAGAGCACGCGGTGGGCCAACTCGTGAAACATCAGGGCCACCATGCGGTGCGGTTCCAGGCGAGTGAAACCGGTATGCAGCGGGTCATCGAACCATCCGAGTGTGGAGTAGGCTGTTACGCCACCGATGAACGTGTCCTGTCCGTCGGCCTGGTAGCGGGCTCGCTCGCGGCGGGCATCGGCCAGGTCAAAATACCCACGGTAGGACTGACAACCGACCACGGGGTAGCACCATTGTTTCGGAGCAAGTCCGTCCGGGGGTGCGACCACCAGGTTGTAGACGACGTGGGAGCGCTCGAATGCCACGTAATCGAGGAAGGTGTCGCCAACGGGCAGGGAGAGGTCCGTTCGGGCGAATGCCCGAGCGGCCATGGCCGTCTGCAGCTTGCCTCTGAGGGTGTCGGACGTCGATTCCCGGTCAAGCCATTCGCTGACGGGCTCGCGGTCCCAGAGCAGGGTCATCTGGCCAACGGCGGCCTGATGGTAATAGCCCAGCGTCTGGCAGCCAGCGAGGAGCGGAATGAGTAGCACAAACAGGGGGATCGGACTACGCTTCACAGAGGTGGTCCCGGCCGTAACAGGAATGGGTTCGGTGTCTTGAATCATCGGTTTATAATAAAGGCCAGTCGCAGTGGAAGTCAGGTCATCCATGGAATCGAAGGAACGACGCGCCAGTCCCCGCTATCCCATCTCTCTTGATGCCGAGCTTGTTACTGGGGCCGAGCAGCCCTGGCCCTGCGAGATCGCCGATTTCTGTGCCGAGGGCCTCTTTATCCGTTTTGACGGAGGGCTCACCGGCCCCCTGCGTGCTCAGCTCGGTGCGGCGCCCGAACGGGAGCTGGTGGTGCGCTTCCGGTCTCAGGAGGCCGGCGATTCGCACGAGTTGGCGGTCGAGGTCGTGCGCCTGATTGAGGGAGCGGCCGGCGTGCATTTTACCCGTTCCAACCCCGGTGCCGTCGAAGCCATGCTGGCACTGAGTCAGTCCGTGGCCGCGCCTGAACCGTCGCGACTGCAGCCCGCCAGTGATCAGGTCCAGTTCGTTCTGCACCAATGCTCCCGTGCGGTGATCGAGCATATTGAGCCGCTGATGGGGGATTGCCTCCGGGCCATGGTCGGGGATCTGCGTGACGCCGGACTGAACGCGACCTCTGATCAGGCGGCCAACGAGTTCATGGACGCGTCCGGCCAGATGGAGGCACGCCAGTCCGCCGTATGGTTGCAGATGAAACGGGCACTGGAGTCCCCCTTGAAACCCGAGCGTGGGGAGGTGCATGGGGGATCGGAGCTCTCATTGGTGGACAAGGGCGAATTCGAAGACTGGTTGATGCTGCGGGTTATGGTCACGCGCGCCGATACCATGCACCGTTCCGAGCTGCTGCCGCTGCGGATGCGGCTGGACCATCTGGGCCTGACCAACGAAACCGGCCATCAGAACCCGCTCGGTCCCGCACTGGTCTGCGATGCATTCCACGCCGGTCTGCAGAACCTGACCATCGGTCGGGAAGTGGAGAAACTCTGCCTCCGCGCGCTGGAGAAGACGGTACTGAATGAGTTGGGACCGCTTTACGAAGCGCTCAATGATATCCTTATCCGCCAGAATGTGCTTCCGGATCTGGACCTGAGCCGCTACATCAGCCGCGACAATCATCCGGAGCGCCCGGCGAAGCCCGCAACGCCATCCTCGCGTCCCGAAGAACACGACCCGGTTACCGCTGACTCCGAGCCAGTGGCGCGCCCCCCGGAGCCACCCCCGACCCAGTCAGCCGACGACCCTCGACAGGCGACCTTCGCCAGCCACACGGCGCTGGCCAATAACGCATTCGCCACGGTTCGCAACCTCCTGTCCACGTTGTCCGCCAGTCGCCAGGCATCGGGGATGGCGCCAGTCAGCGACTTTCCCAGCGATGCCAAGCCTCTGTCGGGCGCGGACCTGCAACGGGAACTCCATGGTCTCCAACAGGCCTCGGCCAGTCGCCCGGCCGACGAGGAAAGCCGGCCTCTGAAAGAGCAGGTGGTGGAAAAAATCCGGGCCGTCGGCGATGCGGCTCTGGATGACGAACAGCAGGAAACCCTGGATGTGGTGGACCGCTTCTTCAGCAGTGTCGTGGACAGCCCTCGGCTGAACGATATGGCCCGCGGTCAGTTACGGAAGTTGGAATTCCCGGTGCTGCGAGTCGTGATGCGGGACCGTCGCTTCTTTGAAGACACGGGCAGCCCCGTCCGGGGAGTCATGAACCGTCTGGCCCAACTGGGTGCAAAGGACGCCCGGGTCAGCCCGGTCGTTGAGCGACGCATCGATGAACTGGTGCAGCGCATCGTCACCGAGTTTGATCAGGACACAGGGGTGTTCGAGTCGGCTCAGGAAGAGCTGGACTCGCTGATTGAACGCCAGAATCTGGTGTACCGCCGAAACGTGGAACGGGTCATGGCCGCCGCCGAGGGCAGCCAGAAAGTCCAGGACTCCAAGCGTGCCGTGAAGGCGGCGCTGGACAGCCGCTTTGGGGGCCGCGAGGTGCCCAGGGCGCTCCTGACCTTGTTGGAAGGGGGCTGGCGTGACCTCCTGTCGCTGACCTGGATACGCCAGGGCGCGGACAGTCCACTCTGGCAGGACTATCTCCAGGTTCTGGACTCGCTCATGGCCTTTGGCGAAGACAGGGACGCCCAGATCAACCTCCCGGAGCTGCTGCGGACGATCCAGGAGGGGCTGGCGTCCATTTCAAGCAATCACATGCCCTCGGCGAGCATTCGCGAAGAGCTCAAGCAGTACGTGACCCGCCGAGAGGACGACCCGGTCGAGTGGGTGCCCTATCCCGACACTCCGGGGCCGGTCGAAGAAGGCGATACAGAGCCGGTTCCCCAGCAACAGCGCTGGCTGCACCGCGCGCGTCGCCTGCAGACCGGGGAGTGGCTCAGCGATTGCAGCGATGCCGATCATCCCCAGTCCATCCGCCTGGTCTGGATCGCCCGCAATCACAGTCGTTTCGTGTTTGTGAACCATCAGGGGATGCGCGTCAGTGAGTTGACGCTGGACGAATTGGCGGCGCGTCTCCAGGCCGGTACGCTGGTGCCGGATGAGGAGCATGACCGGCCTCTGGTGGATGAGAGCATCGACCGGATGGTCAAGCAGGTGTACGACCAGCTGTCGTGGGTCTCCACCCACGACGAGATCACGGGGCTGCTGACGCGACGTGAGTTTGAGCGTGTGGTCGAGCAGCATCTGGCCCGTGGGGTTGAAGGCCGGACTCTGGTGCAGGTGGCGCTCCGGGGCCTGCGGCTGCTGAATGACACAGCCGGTTATCAGGCCGGTGATGACGTACTGGGCCGCGTTGCATTGATGCTGCGGGAGCATCTCGGTGAAGGGGCGCTGGCGCGTCTGGACGGGCATACCTTCGCCTGGCTGACCGATGCCGATTCCGCCGAGGCTCAGACCCGTGAGTTGATCAGAACCATTGAGGGCATGAATCCCGAGCATGAGGGGCGTCAGTACCAGCTGTCCGCCAGTGCCGGCATCGCTCCCCCGGCAGCGACGCTCGTGACGGCTGATCGTTGGCTGCGGGGGGCCGCCCAGGCCACCGGCTCCGCCATGGATCAGGGCGGCGGGAGAATTGTTCACTACGGGCCGGATCCCGCACTGGAAGCGCGACAGGAACAGATCGCCGCCCGGATTGCCGGGCTCGACAATCCGGGCGGCAACCCCCTTCAACTTCGTTGTCAGAAAATCATTGCGCTGCACGGCCGGACCACCATGGGGACCCAATACGAGGTGCTGATCAGCATGTATGACGACCAGGGGGATCTCATTACCGGCGCCGAGTTTGTCCGCATGGCCGAGCGCTATGATCGCATGCAGGCCGTGGACCGATGGGTCGTGGGCCAGATGCTGGATTGGCTGCGTGGGGGCGACACGGCCGGTGCGGGTGGAAGCGGCCTGAGTATCAACCTGTCTGGCCACTCCCTCAACGATGCGACGTTGCTGGAATTCATCTACGAAACCCTGAGTCAGCAGGACGCGCCCATCGAGCGACTCTGGTTCGAGATCACCGAGGCGGCGGCCATCCGCAATCTTCAGGAGGTGGCCGAGTTCATGCGGGAGATGCGCGAACTCGGCTGTCGTTTCTGCCTTGGACAGCTTGGCAGCGGGCCGACCTCCTACGAATTCATGCGGGCGCTGCCGGTCGAGCTGGTCCGGCTGGACGGCGCCTTCACACGGCATGTGTCCGGCAGTGAACTGGACCGGGCCATGGTGCGCTCCATGGTGGATATGGCGCACTACACCGGCCGGGAGGTGATCGCCGGTCTCATCGAGGATCGAGAGACACTGGATGTGCTTACCGGCCTGGGGGTGGACTATGGCCAGGGTTATGTCGTCGAAAAGCCGCAACTACTGGAACAGCTATTGAGCTGACACGACGGCCGGGAGCGGCTACCCTGACGGTTTTGCGACCAATGCGGGGCGGTCCATGTCCAAGCGTCACCCGATTATTGCCGTGACCGGTTCCTCCGGTGCGGGCACCACCACGACGGGCCGGATCTTCAGCCAGATCTTCTCGGGCGAGTCCATCAACGCCGCCATGGTCAGCGGGGACAGTTTTCACCGTTTCACGCGTGACCAGATGTCGGATCTCGCCGATGAGGGCCTGTATGGCGCCCGTAATCACTTCGCACTGGCGGCCAATCACGTCGACCGGCTGGAAGCGCTGTTCTACGACTACAGCCTGACCGGGACCGGTCAATATCGTGAGTACATCCACGACGAGGATTACGAGCTGATCCGGCAGGGTTATGAGCCGGGTACCTTTACGCGCTGGGCCTCACTGGCACCGGGGACGGACGTGCTGTTCTATGAGGGGCTACACGGTGGGATCAGCAACGAAGAATTCCGCATCGCCGATTATGTGGACCTGCTGATCGGCGTGGTGCCCATCGTCAACCTGGAATGGATCCAGAAGATCCACCGGGACACCTACCACCGGGGCTATTCCGAGGAGGCGGTCGTCCAGACCATCATCAACCGGATGGACGACTATGTGCAGGACATTGTTCCCCAGTTCTCCAACACCCATGTCAATTTCCAGCGCGTGCCGATGGTCGACACGTCCAATCCGTTTCAGGCGCGGGATGTGCCGACCGCCGACGAAAGCCTCGTTGTCATCCATTTTCGCGACCACAGCGGTGTGGACTTCCCCTACCTGCTACAGATGATCCCCAACAGCCACATGTCCCGCCACGACACCATCGTGATTCCGGGCACCAAACTGCCGCTGGCGATGGACCTGATCGTCCGGCCGATGGTGCTGGAGCTCATGGCCCACAAACAATTCGCCTGAGGGGCCTCTGAAAAGCCCCTGCTACGGCGAACTTCCGCGTTGCGCGGTGGGCGTGCGCGCCTCCGATCAAAGACTCACCTACCAGGCAGGTATGCCTCGCCTTCTGTGCTCCGTGCGCCTTGAATGTCACCGCATCAGGGGGCAAAGGCCCCTTTTATGAGGTTTATCGCGGATTAGCGTGATAGTACCTGTAGCCGATGTCTCCGACTTCGGAGTCGTCCGCAGGACGACCGGGTTTGCAGGCAAATTCCGGTCAACATACAAGGAGCAAGCTTGCTCGCGACCAATCCGACGGGCGAGGCCAGGTATTCGCATGAGATTGGTCGCTTGCAAGCAAGCACCTGCGGGCTGGGTCAGTCCTGTTGATCCGGCAGGCCTGACGGCCTGCTCCGAAGTCAGAGACATCGGCTACAGGTGCGGCACCGTTGGCATGACGACCTGCCGCTTCCTCTGCGTTTTCACGCGGATCGGCGAGAACGTTTAATGATGCTGGCCAGTCGAACAAAAAATCTGAACAACCCCACCATAACGTTTCGATTTTCCCGGGAGCGGAATGGGCGTTTAATAAAGGTCAGTGGAATCGGGGCTGTTCCCCGGGGAGGTGCGAAATGACTGACCGTGTTGTGAAGCGGTCCATCCCGTCCAGGGAAACGTCCGACGGCGCCGGTGTGCGCATCCGCCGTTCCATCGGCCAGCAGCCGACGATCCGGCTGGATCCGTTCCTGATGCTGGATGAGTTTGGCTCGGAGGACGCGGCCGATTACATCGCCGGGTTTCCGTCCCACCCCCATCGGGGTTTCGAGACGGTGACCTACATGATCGACGGGCACATGCTGCACGAGGATCACATGGGCAATCGGGGCGATCTGCGCAACGGTGGCGTCCAGTGGATGACCGCCGGGCGCGGCATCATCCATTCAGAGATGCCCCAGCAGGAATCCGGTGCCATGCGTGGCTTCCAGCTCTGGCTCAACCTGCCGGCGGCGGAAAAGATGACGCCCGCCAGGTATCGTGACATCCAGCCCGGGGACATCCCCGTGGTGTCCTTCGACGGCGGCCGGGCACGTCTGATCGCGGGTGTTCTGACTCTGGCCGGAGAGGCTCACTCCGGAGCAGTGACCGGGGGCACAACCGAGCCGCTTTATGCCGATGTGCAGCTGGACCCGGGTGGCGCCGTGACGCTGCCCGTCCCTTCGCGTCTGGATGCCATGGTGTATCTCTACGAAGGCACGGCCAGTCTCGGGGATTCAGCGCTTGAACGTCAGGCGGCCAGTATTCTCGATGATGGCAACCAGGTGAGCGTTCGGGCCGGTCAGGAGGGCGCGCGATTGCTGCTGCTGGCGGGACGGCCCATCAACGAACCGGTCGTGCAGTATGGTCCGTTCGTGATGAACACCCGCGATGAAATCGAGCAGACGCTACGGGACTATCGGGACGGGGTGCTGGCGGCGGAACAGCCGCAGGCATCGTGAATCCCCTGCCGGGGGAGCGCGGCCAGCCGGGCAGGATGCCGGGCTGGCCGTTTTTTCTTGGGGTGAGGGCGGTTCAGCGTGTGCCGTACACCACCATGGTCTTGCCTTTGACCATGACCAGTCCCTGGTCCTCCAGCGTCTTGAGTACCCGTCCCACCATCTCGCGGGAGCAGCCGACGATGCGACCGATTTCCTGACGGGTGATCTTGATCTGCATGCCGTCCGGGTGGGTCATGGCGTCAGGCTCCTGGCACAGATCCAACAGGGTGCGGGCCACGCGGCCGGTGACGTCGAGAAACGCCAGGTCGCCGACCTTGCGGGTGGTCTGGCGCAGTCGGCTGGCCATCTGTTCGCCGATAAAGTAGAGCACACGCGGGTCTTCCTGAGAAATCTCCCGGACCTTTGTGTAGCTGATCTCGGCCACCTCGCACTCGGTTTTCGCCTTCACCCAGGCCGTGCGGTAATCCATGCTGTCGAACAGGCCCATTTCGCCGAAGAAGTCGCCGGCGTTGAGATACGCCATGATCATCTCGCGACCGTCGTCGTCTTCGATGATGACGGTAACGGATCCTTTGACGATGTAGAACAGCGAATCGCTCTTGTCACCGGCGTAGATGATCGTGCTCTTGGCCGGGTAGCGTCGGCGGTGACACTGGGATAGGAAGTAGTCGAGATGCCTGGTCTTCTGCTCGACCGGTTTGAGTATCGTGGCCATAAGCTGTGTGTGCCTCCTACTATCTATGCAGTCCCGGTAGTTGTTGTATTGAGGTTCCTTGAGCCCCGCAGTCCGTGCGGAATTGGCACTGCATTCCGGGAACGGTGTCCGGGGGAGTATAGAACAATCGTACGGGTTTTCCGAAGCCGGTCCGTCGAGCGGTGTGATAGCATGCGGAGTTTTCAGCGCCGGAGGTCAGGATGAAAACGACGATCGAGTGGACCGGGGATGCCGGGTTCCGGGCCGACAGCGGTTCCGGCCACAGCGTTCAGATGGATGGCCCGCCCGACCACGGTGGCCGGAATCAGGGGCCACGGCCGATGGAGATGATGCTCATGGGTCTGGGTGGCTGTTCCTCGTTCGACGTCATGAGCATCCTGAAGAAGTCCCGCCAGGACGTGACTGACTGCCATGCCGAGCTTGAGGCGGAGCGGGCGGACGCGGTGCCGGCCGTTTTCACCCGTATTCACCTGCACTTCGTCGTGACCGGTCGTGGCCTGAAGGAGAATCTGGTCAAGCGGGCCGTGTCGCTCTCGGCCGAGAAATACTGCTCCGCCTCGATCATGCTCGAAAAGGCCGGCGTGTCGATCACCCACAGCTATGAAGTCCGCGAGGCGGAATAGGTCAGCCCGGGGGCGATGCGCTACACTGTCAGACGGACGTGGGGGCCGGTTCGGCGCACCGCCCATACATTCTCTCCAGCCTGGAATGTGGCGATGGAATCCAATCTCGAACTGCACGGTTTTAATAACCTCACCAAGTCCCTGAGCTTCAACATCTATGACATCTGCTACGCGCGCACTGAAGAGCAGCGCAAGGCCTACATTGAGTACATCGATGAGACCTACAATGCCGAGCGACTGACACAGATTCTTACGGATGTGGTCAAGATCATCGGGGCCAACGTGCTCAACATCGCCCGGCAGGACTACGAGCCCCATGGGGCGTCGGTGACCATGCTGATCGCAGAGCATGAGTTTGAATCGGAACCGGACAACGCCGAGTCACCGGGTCCACTTCCAGATGCCATCGTCGCGCACCTCGACAAGAGCCACGTGACGGTGCACACCTACCCGGAGAGCCACCCGCACGAAGGAATCAGCACCTTCCGGGCCGATATTGACGTGTCCACCTGTGGTCTGATCTCACCACTGAAGGCGCTGAATTACCTGATCCACAGTTTCGACTCGGATGTGGTCACCGTGGACTATCGCGTGCGGGGCTTTACGCGGGATGTGGATGGCAAGAAGCATTATATTGACCACGACATCAATTCGATCCAGAACTACCTGACCGAGGACACGCGCAACGCGTACAAGATGATCGACGTGAACGTCTATCAGGAGAACCTCTTCCACACCAAGATGAAGCTCAAGGACTTCGAGCTGGATCGCTATGTGTTTGGTGTGAGCGCGGAGGATCTGCCCGAAGAGGAGGCGGACAGCATCTCCGAGCGCCTGCAGCGCGAGATGCTGGAAATCTTCTACTCGCGCAACGTCGAGTAGTCTCCTCAGGCCGGCCCGGTCCGAACCCAGACCAGGCACTGGTTGTTGGCCGGCATGGGGTACCGGTCGGCCAGGGCCAGATTGCTGAAGCGCGCCAGGACGTTAAGGTCGTCGATGTCCCGGATGCCCATCGCCGCATCCTGCGCCCGCAGATGCTGGTCAAACCGGGCATTGCTGTCGCTGGTGAACCGGCCGTTTTCATTGAACGGCCCATACAGGCAGAACGACTGCCCAGGTCCGAGCAGCTCTCCCACCCCCGCGAACAGCGCCTCCACAGCCTGCCACCCCATGATGTGTGCCGTGTTGGCGGAAAATACGCCATCCACATGCCCGACCGGCCAGGGCCGGTGACGCACATCGAGCGCGATCGGTTCGAGGACATTGGGCAGATTGGCCCGGCCCAGCCGGGCCCGACAGGTATTGTGGTGGTCCGGCTGGTCACTGGGCTGCCAGGTCAAATGGGGCAGCGAGCGCGCAAAGTGCTCGGCGTGCTGGCCCGTACCGGCGCCAATCTCGAGAATCACCCCGGGGTCGGTGAATACCGTCCGGAGCACGGAAAGAATCGGTGCCTTGTTGTTCTCGCAGGCCTGTGAGAAGGGGATCGTTTCCATGGTCATCTCGTCCGGGGTATGGTGGGATTGTCGCACAACAACCTACAACAATGCGTCGGTTTCGACGACCGGGAGGATCCGACATGAACGGTTTTACGTTCAATACCACCCCCAGCATCCTTCACGAAGCGGGCGGCACGGAAAGGCTGGCGTCGCTGTGCCGCGAGCACGGCGCCCGATCGGCACTGGTGATCACCGACCGTGGGATCGTCGGGGCCGGCTTGCTCGGCGCTGCGGAGCGCTCCTTCGCCGATAGCGACGTGGCGGTGGACTGGTTTACCCGGGTGGAGGCCGACCCGCCCGATACAACCGTCCGGGCGGCTGCGGAACAGGCTCTTGCGGCCGGTGCGGATATCATCATCGGGTTTGGCGGTGGCAGTTCCATGGATGTGGCCAAGGTCGTGGCGCTGCTGGCCTCCGGGGATTGCCGTCAGAGCCTGGAAGAACTCTATGGCGTTGGCAGTGCACAAGGGAAACGGCTGCCCCTGATCCAGGTTCCCACCACGGCCGGCACGGGCTCCGAGGTGACCCCGATCGCCATCATCACCACGGGCGAGACCACCAAGTCCGGTATCGTATCGCCGCTGCTGCTGCCGGACATCGCCCTGCTGGATCCGGCCCTGACACTGGGCCTGCCGCCCCACGTGACGGCGGCCACGGGGATTGATGCGATGGTCCATGCCATCGAGGCCTATACCAGTAAAATCCGGAAAAACCCGGTGTCTGATGCCCTGGCGCGTGAGGCGCTCCAGTTGCTTTCCAACAACATCGTCACGGCCGTGCATCAGGGCGACAATCTGGAAGCGCGCTCCGCGATGCTGTTAGGGGCATTGCAGGCCGGCCAGGCCTTCGCCAATGCGCCGGTGGCGGCAGTCCACGCGTTGGCCTATCCATTGGGCGGGCATTTCCACATCCCGCATGGCCTCAGCAATTCCCTTGTGTTGCCTCAGGTGTTGCGCTTCAACGAACCGGCGGCGGCCACGCTTTACGACGAGCTGGCACCGCTGGTGGGCGGGCCGGAGCCCACCGGTGATCTGATTCACCGGATGGAGAGCCTGATCGGTGCGGTGGAACTGCCCAGGCGCCTGCGGGATATGGACATCGGCGAGGATGTTCTGCCGACGCTGGCGGCGGATGCGATGAAACAGCAGCGGCTGCTGGTCAATAACCCCCGTGAGGTATCCGAGGCGGATGCCCTGGCAATCTATCGGGAGGCCTACTGATGGCGAAACCGGAGCCGTTTCCGCGTGAGGCGTTCAGCGCGTTCCAGACGATCACCACGCGCTGGAAGGACAATGACGTCTACGGTCACGTGAATAACGTCACCTACTACGCCTGGTTCGATTCCGCGGTTAACCGCTACCTGATCGAGGAGGGCGGGCTGGACATCCACAACAGCCCGGTGATCGCGTTTGTCGTCAGTTCCAACTGCCAGTATTTCAGCCCGGTGGCCTATCCGGAGCCGGTTGAGGCCGGGCTGCGTATCGAGCGGCTCGGGCGCAGCTCCGTCACCTATGGCGTCGGCATATTCCGACCGGGCGACGACACGCCCTGCGCCCAGGGCGAGTTCGTCCACGTGTTCGTGGATCGTGAAACGCAGGCCTCCGTTCCCATGCCCGAGCCCATACGTGCGGCCCTGGCGTCCCTGCCGACGGGCTAAGAAAGATTGGGTTCAGAGGTTCCTGACCGACTCCAGCACCTCGTCAACATGCCCCGGTACTTTGACGCCCCGCCACTCCTGGCGCAGGACGCCGTCCCTGTCGATCAGGAAGGTGCTGCGTTCGATGCCCTGGCGCTCCTTGCCGTACATCATCTTGGTCTTGATGACGTCAAACTGCCGACACAGCGTTTCATCCTTGTCAGAAATCAGGTGAAACGGGAAGTCGTGTTTGGCCCGGAAGTTCTCGTGGGCTTTCAGCCCGTCCCGGGAGACGCCGATCACCACCGTGTCCAGAGCGTCAAAATCGGCGTGCCGGTCCCGGAAGTCCTGCCCTTCTGTGGTACAGCCCGGGGTGTTGTCCTTGGGGTAGAAATACAACACGACATGTTTCCTGCCCCGGAAATCCGCCAGCGACAGGGTCTGATCGCCGGTGGCCGAGCCTGAAAAGTCCGGGGCTGCGTCTCCGATGGTCGTCGTCATGGGTTCTCCTTATCGCCAGTGTATGATGGCGCCTACTTTAACCGGTTCGGAAGTGCCTTTCAGCCATCAGGGCGTCGCGCTACCCTACCGATAGCGATTGGACGGCAGGGAGAGATGACAATGGGAACGGCTCGGGCGTTGCTGGCCACATTGGTCATGACGGGGTTGGGCGGCTGCGCGGGGCTGGAGGCACCCTCCGACACGGTGCCAACGCCGGACGCGGGACCACTGACGATGCAGTGCGGCACCCTGTCAGCCGCTTTTGAAAACCGCGGAGACCAGCCCGTTCTGGCGGTCGCGGGCGAGCGCTACCCGCTGGCGCGCGTGCGCTCGGCATCCGGTGCCCGGTATGAGGCGGTGGGTGATTCCGGGACGACGTTCTGGAACAAGGGCGACCGCGCCCGTCTGACGCTCAATGGGGAGCCCCGACCGGTGTGCCTGTCACCGGGCGCCGTGGCCCAGCCATTCGAAGCGTCTGGCAACGAGCCCTTCTGGCATGTCGTGCTGGACGGCGGCACACTGACGCTGGAACGACCCGGTGAGGCATCGGTGACCGGTCCGTTCCGATGGCATTCGCAGTCCGCGTCGGTGTCCCGGGGCGCCGTCTCACTCAACGGTGATGAGGCGGAGGTCACCGTGCGGCACGAGGCGTGCCAGGACTCCATGAGCGGTATGCCGCACCCACGTCAGGTGGCGATCTCGTGGCAGGGAAGGACTCTTTCCGGTTGTGGTGGTGATCCGGCCCGGCTGCTGCGGGGTGGCACCTGGATTGTCGACGACCTGCCCGGTCGAGGGATCGTCGATGGGTCTCGAATGAGCGTGACGTTCCTCGAAGACGGCCGCCTGACCGGAATGGCCTCATGCAATCGCTACATGGGCGTCTATAGGCTGACGGGCGAGGGGCTGACCATCCGTCGTCCCGCCTCGACCCTGAAGGCCTGCGCCCCGGCCCTGATGGATCAGGAACAGCGGTTTCTGGAGCGTCTCAGGGCGGTGCAGCATTTTCGCCTCGCCAAAGGCGGTCTCCTTGAACTGGTCGGGGCGGACGGTACCTTGGTTCGGCTTCATCGACAGTCTGTGCCCAGTGTCTATACTGACGGTTGAGGGCCTGACAACAGCGGGGCAAGGATGGAGTTCAAGGCACGCGATTGTCGCCTGGGAGTTTGCGCGATAGAAAGTCGAACCGCTGCGACTGTCCCTCTGCGGTCCCTTGTGAGCGCTCATTGTCGTCACATCGAACCACTATGCACCTCAAGTGACCGTCAGGATGGCCTCGCAGTGGGACGATCTCGCCTGGCACGATTTCTACCGCGCAGATTCCTGGCGGTTCTTTTTGTCGGACTGTTGCTCCCGGGGTGGCTCTCCGCCGAGCCAGCTTCTCTGATCCGAATGGTGACGGGCAGTGATTATCCGCCGTTTGCCGACAAAGCGATGCCCGGCCAGGGGATCGCCACGGAGCTGGTGCGAATGGTTTACCGTGAGCGCAATCAGCCCACCAAGCTGACGATCACACCCTGGAACCGGGCGCTGAGGGATCTGAAGACAGGTCGGGCCGATGTGGCATTTCCGTTTGTTCCTTCCTTTGAACGTCATCGGGAATTCCTGTTCTCCGATCCGCTGTTCCATGTCCAGTCCACGATGTTTCGTCGCCACGACGACCACGCCTTCCCCGAATCGTTGGAGGCGCTATCCGACGTCCGTATCTGTCGTCCAACCGGCTATGCGCTCATCCCTCAGTTGCGATACCGGCTGCAAATGGACGAGATTGACTGGGTGCGTCCCCAGACCATGAAATCCTGTTTCAATATGCTGCGTCTGGACCGGGTGGACATGGTGCCGTCCAATCGCCGTACCGGCTGGTACACGATTGATCATTCCGGTATGGACCCGAGCCTTTTCGCCACTTGGCCGGTTTTTGAGGAGGAAACGGCGCTTTACCTTGTTGTCAGTCGGGATCATCCAGAGGCGAGACGGGTCGTCCGTGAATTCAACCAGACATTGCGGCAGGTCAGGGAAACCGAGGCGGGGCGGGCGTTGATCAATCGGTACCGGAGCCCGCACTAAGGAAGTGCTGATCCATTCCCGGAGCCAGAGGCATGCGGGAATGGATCAGCACTTCCTTAACCGGGCTTCTGACGACGGACAGCCTGGACGTCTCCGCGGCAGCCCCTTTACCGTCATCCCGCCAGTCCTCAAGACCATAACGCGCCAGAATTGCGTCGAGGCGTCCGGACTCACGCAGCGTCACCATGCCGTCAGACAGAAGACTGGCGTGCCGGGCGGACTGGGGGAGTTCCGGTGAGAAGGCAACAAAGGCTCGTGTGGAAGGAAGACCGCCGGCGTCGCGAAGCGCTGGCAGGTCCGGGTTTTCCTGCCTCAGGAAGGTAAAGACCGCTCGTTCCTCAACCAAAACATCGGCTCGGCCCTGTGCGACCAGTTGCGCGGCCCGGTCGAGTGGCGAGGGGCCTGACAGCACCCAGATCCGCTCCGGGTCCTCGCGGTGCTGCTGAATATAGGTATCAAGCAACGCTGTGTAGGAATAGTCGTTGATCACGACGAGTAACTGGTTGCTTAGAGAGGGCACCCCCTGGAATGACCAGTCATCGTCTGGGCGCTTGTAAAAATGTACGGTCGCCTGGCCCTGTTCATTCTCTGGAAAGACAAAGCCTGGGGCGTCTTCGTGATAGGCGCCGACGACGGCGTCCAGCTCTCCCGCGTTGACCAGTCTCAACGCCCGGGCCCAGCTGGTGTTCACATACTCCACCGTCAGACCGTGTGACTCGAACACTTCGCGTGCGATGTCGATCATGTAGCCCTCGTGGTCGCTGCCGGCGGTGCAGTTATGCGGGCACCATGGGTCGGCGGCAATGGTGATCACATCGGGCCGGTTTTCCCCCACCGCGGCCTCCACTGCCGTCAGCGAAGCCCTTTTGTCGAGACCGGTCTCCCCTGCGAGGTCGGAGGCTGCAACCGCTGTAGCAGCCAGCATCAGCAGCGTGAGGCCGAGCAGCGGGGCACGTATCCGGTCAGACAGGAACAGGGCAGAGGCTGTCATCGCATCAATCATCCGGGCAAATAACTGTCAAAATAGACCTTCACGAAGTAAAGCACATATTCGGCAACCGGTCTGGCGATCCTGGCGCTTGGGGCCCGTTATGGAATGTCCGCCAATTGCGTTAGTCTTTCCCCTGGATTCATGAGTGCCGGACGGGCACTGAACAGGAGCAACACCATGGCAACCGGGGAAGGTGACGTGCCCGTCGGCCTGCAGGCCATCCACGCCAACCATCTGGAGGATCTTCGCCGGACGGTGGTCTGGGTCAGCCGTCAGTACCCGGTGCCGCCGCTGGCGCAGGAGACCTTCCTCGTCCAGTCCAACGGTATCGCCCAGTGGCTGAAGCTGGCTCTTGCCGAGGACCCGCAGGATGATCGGGAGGGCGGTCTGGGAATTGCCGCCTCAACCCGGTTCCTGCTGCCGTCGCGCTTCATCTGGGAGGCCTATCGGAACGTGCTGGGAGCCGATCAGGTTCCCGAGCAGTCGCCGTTCGACAAGGACCGATTGATCTGGCGCCTGTACCGATTGCTGCCGGATCTGCTGGATGAGCAAGCGTTCGCGCCCCTGCGCCGTTTCATGGACGGTCCTCGCCCGGAGCAGCGACGGTACCAGCTGGCTGGCCGGGTTGCGGACCTGTACGACCAGTACCAGGTATTCCGGGCCGACTGGCTGGCGGACTGGGAGCAGGGCGCCGACCACATCACCTTGGCGCGGGGCGAGCAGCAGCCGCTGGACGATGAACTGCGTTGGCAGCCCCGGCTCTGGCGGGCACTGGTGGCCGACATGGACGACGCCGGCGCAGGGACCAGTCGCGCGGCCATCCATCGCCGGTTTTTAGAGGCCGGGCGGGGCCCTGTCACCGACCTCGACACCCGTTCGCTGCCCGAGCGCATCATCGTCTTCGGTGTGTCGTCGCTGCCGCAGCAGACCCTGGAAGCTTTGGATATCCTGGGTCGCTTCTGTCAGGTCATTCTCTGCGTACACAACCCCTGCGAATTCTACTGGGCGGACATCGTCAGCGACCGGGACCTGCTGCGCTCGGCCCGTAAACGCGGGGCGCAGCGTCCGGGCATGCCCGTCGATCCCGATCCCGAGGAACTGCACCTGCATGCCCAGCCGTTGCTGGCCGCCTGGGGGAAGCAGGGGCGGGACTACATCCGGCTGCTCGACACCTTTGACGACCCGGAAAGCTACCGGGCCCGCTTCGAGAATGTCGGCCAGCGGGTGGACCTGTTCGCGCCGCCCGCGGGACAGGGGCTGCTCCATCAGATCCAGGACGACATCCGGGCGCTCCGCCCGCTGGCGGAGAGCCGCGAGCACTGGCCGGCCTGCGATCCGGTGCGGGACCAATCCCTGGTCTTTCATCAGGCGCACAGTCCCCAGCGCGAGGTGGAGATCCTGCACGACCAGCTGTTGGCCGCGTTCAATGCGGACGACACCCTGCGCCCACGGGATGTGATTGTCATGGTCCCGGACATCAACGCTTACACGCCTCATGTACAGGCGGTCTTCGGCCGTTACGAGCCGGACGACCCGCGCCATATTCCCTTCACCCTGTCCGATCAGGGGCAGCGCCACCGTCAGCCAGTGCTGGTGGCGCTGGAAACCCTGCTGTCGCTGCCGGAATCCCGGTTTGGTGTCAGCGAGATTCTCAGTCTGCTGGAAGTCCCGCCGGTACGGGCGCGCTTTGGCATTGATGAAACGGACCTGCCGCGCTTGCGCGAATGGGTGGAACAGGCGCACATCCGCTGGGGACTGGACGCCAGTCAGCGGGCCAGTCTGGATCTGCCCGAGGGTATGACCCGTAACACCTGGGCCTTCGGGCTGCGCCGTATGCTGCTGGGGTATGCGGTCGGTGCGGGAGAGGACTGGCAGGGCATTGAGCCCCTCGGTGACGTTGGCGGTCTGGAGGCCCGGCTGGCCGGCGACCTGGACCGGTTCATCGACCGGTTGGCGGCGCTGCGGAGTCAACTGGCGGCCGACGCGCCCCCCCAGGAATGGGCGCAGCGCCTGCACTGGATTCGCGACACCTTCTTTGGGGCGCTGGACGGCGCGGACCTGCTGCTGTTCAACCGCCTGCAGGAGACGCTGGCGCACTGGCTGGCGGCCTGCAGCGAGGCACACATGGAGGAGCCGGTGGCCCTCAGTATCGTTCGGGAATCCCTGCTGGAAGGGCTGGAAGCAGGCGGCCTGAACCAGCGCTTCCTTGCCGGCAAGGTCAACTTCGCCACCCTCATGCCCATGCGGGCCATCCCCTTCCGGCGGGTCTGTCTGCTGGGGATGAACGATGGCGACTACCCTCGTGTCCGCCCGCCGCTGGATTTCGACCTGATGGCGAAGGACTACCGCCCGGGGGATCGCTCCCGGCGGGAGGACGACCGTTACCTGTTTCTCGAGGCGCTGCTCTCGGCCCGGGAACAGCTCTACATCAGCTGGGTCGGGCGGAGCGTCCGGGACAATGCCGAGCGTCCGCCGTCCGTACTGGTCTCGCAGCTTCGGGATCATATCGACGCGGCCTGGTCCACCGAAAGCGGGGCTGTGACCCCGGCGCTCACCACCGTCCACCCGCTGCAGCCGTTCAGCCCGGCCTATTTCCCAACGACCAGCGGCGGGCTGTTCACCTACGACCGGGAGTGGCGCCAGGCCCACGATGCGGTGGCCACCACCGGCCCGGATCAACCTCTGGCGGTGTTCACACCCGAGGACCCGCTGTCGGTCGGTGCACTGGTGGCGTTTCTCCGGTCCCCGGTTCGGGCGTTCTATGAGCAGCGCCTTCAGATCCGTTTCAACGAGGGCGAAGCGGCTCTGGATGAAACGGAACCGTTCGGCCTGACCGGTCTTGATAACTGGCGATTGCAGCGTGAGCTGGTGCAGGAGGCGGTGATCAGGGCCGACGATGAGACGGACCTGGCCGAGCGGCTGGACCGGGTCCGCGATCGCATGGCGCGGCGCGGCGAGCTGGGGATGGCCACCACGGAGAATGCCCTGCGCGAGCGCCTGGTTGAGCCGATGGCGGACATGTTCCGGCGTTATCAGGCCGCACTGGCGGAGTGGCCGCAGGCGCTGGAGGGCCACCGGACACTGTCGTTGACGCATGATGGGGCGGGCGTGTCGCTGACACTGGAAGACACCATCGACGGCCTGCGCACGAATGACCAGGGAGAGTTGGCCCGGCTGGTGGTCACCGACGGTGATCTGCTACGCCGCCAGGGCAGCGGCAAGACCTATCACTACGCCAACATGCTGGACGGCTGGGTGCGGCACCTGGCCGCCCATTGTGCCGGCGGGCCGCTGACAACACGGCTGATCAGCCGGCGTACGGACGTGACACTGCCGCCCCTGGAAAGAGACCAGGCGGAAACCTGGCTGCGCACGCTGCTTGACGCCTGGGTGGTGGGCATGACCGAACCGTTGCCGGTGACGCTCCAGGGGGCGATGGCCTGGTTCGATGGTCAGGCGCAGCGCAACGGCGGTGAGGAAAAGGCATGGGAGCGCGCCTCCGACGCGCTGGACAACGACTGGGCCTACGACCCCGGTTACCTGCGGCGCGCATGGCCGGATGCCGGGGCGCTTCTCGGGGATGAGCGTTTCGTGGAATGGCGCGATGCGCTCTATCGCCCGCTCTGGCAGCTCGTGAAGGGAGAACGGACATGACCGACGACGTCCGCCCACTCGACCTGCTGCGCTTTCCGCTGCATGGCAGCCGCCTGATCGAAGCCAGCGCCGGCACCGGCAAGACCTTCACCATTGCGCTGCTGTACGTCCGCCTGGTGCTTGGCCATCGCGGCGACGCCGACACTCTGGACCGGGGCTCGGTGCCGCCGGAGATCCTGGTGGTCACCTTTACCGAGGCGGCCACGCGGGAGCTGCGTGACCGGATACGCGCCCGCCTGACCGAGGCCGCCGCGTGTTTCGCGGAGGACCCCGGGACGGCCGATCGCTCGCCCGAGATCGGCGACCCGCTGTTGGCGCTCCGTAATGACATCCCGGCAGAGCAGTGGCGGGCCTGCGTGCGCAAGCTGCAGCTGGCCGCTGAATGGATGGACGAAGCAGCGGTGGCCACCATCCACGGCTGGTGCCATCGCATGCTGAACGAACACGCGTTCGACAGTGGCAGCTTCTTCCGCCAGACCCTGGAGACGGATCAGAGTGAGTTGCTGGCCGAGGCCGTCCGGGACTATTGGCGGACTCACGTGTATCCGCTCGATGATCAGAGCTGGTCACTGCTCAATACCTTCTGGGACACCCCGGACGCGCTGAGTGGTGCCCTTGGACCGCTGCTGGATCAACGTGATGCACTCACGGTGGCCGCCCAGTCACCGCAGGACGCGCTCAGTGACATGGCCTCCGGGGTGCGCGAGCTCAAAACCCGCTGGCGGGACCTGGTACCGGAGCTGAGCGCCACCATGGACCAGGCGATCCAGAAGAAAGCCGTGGATGGTCGCAAGCTGCGCCGGGACTGGTGGGCCAACTGGTTCGATGCCCTCAACGGCTGGAGTGAGAGCGCGGATGCGATTCTGCCGGACCTCAGCGCCAGCGCCTGGAAACGGCTGACCCCTGAGGGGATCGCGGAGATCCTGAAAACGGACTCGGACCTGGCCGGCCACGAGGCCTGGGCACTGGTGGAACAACTCGGCGAATGGTGGGAGACGCTGAAAACCCGGCGCACCCCGCTCCTCGTTCATGCCACCCATTGGGTTGGTGAGCGACTGGCGTCGGAGAAGCAGCGCCGGGCCGAAATGGGCTTCGACGACCTGCTGACCGGACTGGATGACGCCCTGGCGGGCGCGCACGGCGAACGGCTTGCGTCGGTGATCCGCCGTCAGTTCCCCATGGCCCTGATTGATGAGTTCCAGGATACCGATCCGGTGCAGTACCGCATCTTCAACCGCGTCTATCGCGTGGCGGACAACGACGCCGACACCGGCCTGTTCCTGATTGGCGACCCGAAGCAGGCCATCTATGCGTTCCGGGGCGCGGACATCCACGCCTACCTGACGGCCCGTGAGGCCACGGCGGGCCGGCATTATTCCCTGGCGACCAACTTCCGTTCCGCCGACGGCATGGTCGGCGCCGTGAACACCCTGTTTGGCGCCTCTGATCAGGCGTTGGAAGCGGGCGCCTTTCTGTTCCGCCGCGGCGACCGCAATCCGCTGCCGTTTCTGCCGGTGGCGGCCAAAGGGCGCTCGGATCGCTGGCAGGTGGCGGGCGAGCCTGCGCCAGCACTGACGGTCTGGCATTTTCCGGAGGAGGACGCCCCGCTGCCCAAGAACCGGGCGGAGCCGGAACTGGCCGAGGCCTGCGCCTCGCGGATCGTCGAGCTGCTGCAGGGCGGCCAGCAGGGCCGGACCGGGTTTGAGGACCCTGAAGCGGGCTGGCAGCCGGTTCGGGCCCGGGATGTGGCGGTGCTGGTGAACAAGGGCAGTGAGGCACGACTGGTCCGGGATGCACTGGCCCGTCGGGGCGTTCGGAGCGTGTATCTGTCGGACCGGGATTCGGTGCTGAACACGACGGTCTCGGATGAGCTGGCCCGCTGGCTGAATGCCTGTGCCGAACCCGAGACCATTGCCTGGCTCCGGTCGGCCCTGGCCACACCCACGCTGGGGTTGTCGGATGCGATGCTGGACCACCTCCAGCAGGACGAGCTGGCGCTGGAGGACACCATTGAACGCTTCCGTCATTATCGGGCCCTGTGGCAGGCGCAGGGGGTGCTGCCCATGCTGAGACGGCTGCTGATGGACTATCAGGTCCCGGCCCGCCTGCTTGCCCAGCCCGATGGTGAACGGGTACTGACCGACATCCTGCATCTGGCCGAAGTGCTGCAACAGGAAAGTCAGCACCTGGACGGCGAGCATGCCCTGATCCGTCACTTCGCCGATATGAAGGACAACGCCCGGGGCGATGCGGAGCTGCTGCAGGTGCGTCTGGAGAGCGATGCGAGTCTGGTGCAGGTGGTGACCGTCCATAAGTCCAAGGGGCTGGAATATCCGCTGGTGTTTCTGCCGTTTCCCTTCAACTACCGTCCGGAGAAACGGAGCCAGTCGTTCATCAAATGGCACGATGACGAGGGTCGGGTGCAGGTCTCTCTCGACCCGGATGACGAGACACTGGCCCGCGCCGACCGGGAGCGCCTCGGGGAGGACATCCGCAAGCTGTACGTCGCGCTCACCCGCGCCTGTCACGCCACATGGGTTGGTACGGCGCCGGTGAAAGGCTGGCCCCTGAGCGGCCTCGGTCATCTCCTCGCGCCCGAGGCGGACGAAGACGATGAACCGGTCGAGGCCTACCTCCGGGCACGCCTGGGCGACTCGCCCGATATCCGGATTGAGCCGCTGCCCGACTCCGTGGAAGACCAATGGATGGCAACCGACCCCGTAGAACTGGGGGAGGCCCGGGTGGCTCACCGGGATCCCCGGGAAAACTGGTGGATCGCCAGTTACTCCGCACTGCGTCTGGCTGACGAGGACGAACCGACGGACGCGGGCGACTCGCCAGAGGAAGAAACCGCGCGGGAAGAAACGGACGACCCCGCCCACCAGACGCTACCAGCGGAGCCGGACAGCCCGCACGGGTTTCCGCGGGGCGCCGATCCCGGTACCTTCCTGCACGGTCTGCTGGAGTGGTGCGCCGAGCGCGGGTTTGATCGGGTCCCGGGGCAGCCGGACGCCCTTGGCGACATGCTCACAAGCCGTTGTGAGATCCGGGGCTGGGACGCCTGGGTGCCGATGCTCCAGCGCTGGGTGCTGACCCTGCTGAACAATGAGATGCCCACCCCATGGGGCGTCTGCCGACTCCGGGACCTGAGGGTGTACCAGCCCGAGCTGGAGTTCTGGTTCGAGAGTCACCACGTTGACACGCGCGTGCTCGACCGTCTGGCCCGCGACCACACGCTGGACGGGGCACCGCGCCAGCCATTGGCACCGGACGCGCTCAACGGCATGCTCAAGGGGTTCATTGACCTGGTGTTCGAGGTGGACGGGCGTTTCTACGTGCTGGACTACAAATCCAACGCCCTCGGCGATCAGAATGGGGACTACACGGCACAGACCATGACCGGGGCGATACTCGACAAACGCTACGACCTGCAGTATCTGCTTTATCTGCTCGCCCTGCACCGGCTGCTGAAAGCCCGGCTGCCGGATTACGACTACGAGCGCCATGTGGGCGGCGCCATCTACCTGTTCCTGCGCGGTTGCGATGCCGACAGCGCCGGTGTCTTCCACGACCGGCCGTCGAGAGCGGTGATTGAATCGCTGGACCGCCTGTTCCGGGGCGTGCCGGTCAGTGAGGTGACGGCATGATGGATTCCGAAGCCCTCGTTCGCCCCGGCGTCGGTCGGGTTGAAAGTGTGCAGGCACTGCTCGATGCCTGGGTCGGCGCCGGTTGGCTGCGGGCACTGGATCGGTCGCTGGCGTGTTTCCTGTTGGATGAAGTAGACGGGGAACTGCCGCCCCTGACGATGCTGGCCGTCGCCCTCGTGTCCCATCAGGTGGGGCGGGGGCATGTGTGTCTGGATCTTTCGGGACTGGTGGCCGGTCGGGCGGATGATGTGTTGGCCTTGCCGCCGGAGGCGGCCGGCGTCAGCGATGGGGTTCCGGCCCCTTCGTCGGTGCTGGCGGGCGTTTCGGAGGCGGACTGGCAGGCGGTGCTCACCGCCGTGCCCTCGGTCATTGGCACCGGGGAAGGGCGAACGCCGTTGGTATTGGCGGCCAATCGCCTCTACCTGCGCCGCTACTGGCAGTACGAGCAGACGATCGCAGCGGGGATTCGGTCCCGTCTGACGCCGGTCGAGGATTTGTCCGATCCGGAGGGGGCCGCGGCCCGGGCGTTGGCCGCCACGCTGGGGACTCTCTTCCATACGCCGACGGACAGTCTGGACTGGCAACGACTGGCCTGCGGGCTTGCCGCCCGGACGTTGTTCAGCATCATTACGGGCGGTCCCGGCACCGGGAAGACCACGACCGTCCTGCGTCTGCTGGCGGCCCTTCAGTCGGTCGAGCAGGCAACCACCGGCGCTCCCGGACTGCGTATCCGACTGGCCGCACCGACGGGCAAGGCCGCCGCGCGGCTTGGCGACTCCATCGTTGGCAAGCGGGACGAGCTGCGAGAGGTCGGCCTGCCCGGTGGCGATGCACTGGTCGACAGCCTGCCGGACCGGGTCACTACCCTGCACCGGCTGTTGGGGAGCCGGCCGGGCACCCGCCAGTTTCGCCACAACCGGGATCATCCCCTGCCACTGGATGTACTGGTGATCGACGAAGCGTCCATGGTGGATGTGGAAATGATGGCCTGCGTGTTCGACGCGCTGCCGCCATCGGCCCGTATCATTCTGCTGGGCGATAAGGATCAGCTCGCCTCCGTGGACGCTGGCGCGGTGCTGGGCGACCTGTGTCGCCGGGCCGACGGCGCGCATTACCGGGCGGATACGGCACAGTGGCTGGCTGCTGTGACCGGGCAGGCGCCGGGGGATGAATGGCTGGATCAGCAGGGCGCTGAATTGGATCAGGCGGTCGCCATGCTAAGGGTCAGTCACCGCTTTGGTGCGGACAGCGGCATCGGCGCGCTGTCGCAGGCGGTGAATGGTGCGGGGCTGGACCGGGGGACTGCGGCGCCCTTCCGGGAAGGGCGCTGGCCGGACATTGCCTGGCACCCCGTCAATGCCTCCTCGATCGGTGCGACCCTGTCCCGGCACGTGCTCGACGGCTCACCGTCCCTGTTCGGCAGAACGGATACCCCATCCGATGCGGCTGGCGGCTATCGCAGCTACCTGATGCGCATGGCCGAGCGCCCGTCGGCCGAGGATCGTGAGACGCTGGATGCCTGGGCCGCCAATGTCCTGTCGGCGTTTGACCGCTTTCAGGTCCTCTGCGCACTGAGAGGCGGGCGCTTTGGCGTTGAGGGGCTGAACGAGACCATCGCCGGCGCGTTGCAGCGGGCGGGGCTGATCGAGCGAACCCACGGCTGGTACGCGGGTCGCCCGGTGCTGGTCACCCGCAATGATTACAATCTGGGGCTGATGAACGGCGACATTGGTGTGACCCTGCCGGTGCCCTGGGGGCGACCCGATTCGCCCGGCGATGTCCTGCGCGTCGCCTTTCCCTCCGGCGACAGCCCGACCGGCGTGCGCTGGGTATCACCCAGCCGGTTGCAGTCGGTGGAGACGGTGTACGCGATGACGGTCCATAAATCCCAGGGGTCGGAGTTCCACCACACCTGTCTGGTGGTACCCGACCGCCGCAATCCGGTGCTCACGCGGGAATTGCTATACACCGGGATCACCCGGGCCAGTCGCTGGTTCAGTCTGATGGTGCCGGATGAACGGGTGCTCCTGGAGGCGACCGGGGAGCGGGTGATGCGGACTTCTGGGTTGGCGTCTCTGGTGCATCTGTGAGCTTGGGATTCGGGGTGTCGGGAGGGTGATTCGTTTCAAAAACCGCCCGCAAGTACGTCCCTGTAGGGCTTGAGTCCAGTGTCCTGTCTGGCTCATTCGCTGATCGCCTGCGCGTCGCTGACGGTTCTGGACAAGGCGCCGGACCGCAGGCGGGGTTATTCCCCGTCAAGGGATGGCAACGCAGGCCCAGAGCCGTCAGCGACGCGCCCGTCGGGAGCCCCTGAGAGTACAGATAGCCGCGTTGCGCTGACTCGATTTGGAACCACCAAACCTTCGCCATCGCGCCTTGCTCTCAGTACTCTCAGGGGCTCAGGCGATCAGCGAATGAGCCAGACAGGGCACTAACCTTCCCTGGCCAGGCTGCATTTTTGACCCCAATCAGCACCCCGACACCCCGTTAGAGTCCACTCGTGCCTGAGATACCAACCAAGTTCGACGCGGCTGCTGGGAGGTTTGTTGAGCTCAAAAATGCAGCATGGCCTGGACGGCCATGCTCAAGCCGCACATGGACGTGCTTGCAGGCGGTTTTTGAGCTCAACAAACCTCCCAGCAGCCGCTCCCCCAATGTTGGAGAGCATAGGAGGCAGGATGAAACACCACATCGTCGTCATCACCGGCGCCGGCATCAGCGCCGAAAGCGGCCTGTCCACGTTCCGCGATAACGGTGGCCTCTGGGAGCAGGTCCGCCTCGAAGACGTGGCCACACCGGACGCCTTCGAACGCGATCCCGAGCGCGTGCTGTCGTTCTACAACCACCGTCGCCAGCAGCTCCGGGATGCCGAACCCAACGACGCCCATCGCGGCCTGGCGGAGCTGGAAGAGCGCTACCGCGTCTCGGTGGTCACCCAGAACGTGGACGACCTGCACGAGCGCGCCGGTTCGTCCAACGTGCTTCATCTGCACGGAAAACTGACCCAGGCGCGGGGCGCCGCTCACCCCGAGCCGGTCTACGAGATCGGCTATCGTGACATCTCCCCCGGCGACACCTGCGAGCGGGGCACCCCCCTGCGGCCCAACGTCGTCTGGTTCGGGGAAGAGGTTCCCATGATGGGGCCCGCCGCCGAAACCGTCGCCACCGCCGATCATCTGCTGGTCATCGGCACCTCCCTGCAGGTGTACCCTGCGGCCGGGCTGGTCAGCCTCGCCGAACCGGGGATTCCCGTCACCGTGATCGACCCGGCCGCCGTGGAAGCGGTACCCGGCGCCCACGCCATCCGAAAGACGGCCACCGAAGGGCTGCGTGAGTGGATCGACCGACTTGGCGATACTTGACCATTCGTTCAAGACCCGGGCATGCTCGGATACGTATCAACCTAACGGCAGCGAGAGAACAACATGAAGATTCTGGAAACCAAGACCGCGCCCAACCCACGCCGCGTGCGCATGTTCCTGGCCGAGAAAGGCCTGGTGGATCAGGTGACCTTCGAGCAGATCGACCTGCTCAAGGGCGAGAACCTGACACCGGAATACGCCGCCAAGAACCCCATGAAAAAAGTCCCGGTGATGGAGCTGGACGACGGCACCTGCATTGCCGAAACCATGGCGATCTGCCGGTACTTCGAGGAGCTGTATCCGGAGAGCACCCCGATGCTCGGCCGCGATCCACTCGAAAAAGCACAGATCGAGCAGTGGCTGCGCTGGATTGAGTTCTATTTCTTCATGCCGACGGGCATGTGTTTCCAGCACACCAGCGGTTACTTCAAGGACCGCATGAACTGCTATCCGGACTGGGGCGAGGAGTGTCGCACGAACGTTGAGAAGTTTCTGCACTTCCTCAACAAGCACCTGGAAGGCCGGGAATACATCTGCGGCGATTCGCTGACCGCCGCCGACATCAACGCCTTCACCACCGTGGACTTCAACAAGGTCAACGACATCCGGATCAAGCCCGAGCAGACCCATCTGCAGGCCTGGTACGACCGTATCAAACAGCGCGAATCCGCATCCGTCTGAGCGAGGTCTCCATGATAGACGTCTACACATCGCCCACTCCGAACGGCCACAAGGTCACCGTGGCGCTCGATGAAATGGGTGAGGACTACAACCTGATTCCGGTGGATCTGTCGAAGAATGAACAGAAAACGCCGGAGTTCCTCAGGATGAACCCCAATGGCCGGATCCCCGTGATCGTGGATCGGGACAACGACGATTTCGTGGTCTTTGAGTCCGGCGCGATTCTGATCTATCTGGGGGAGAAATTCGGCAAGCTCTACCCGAGCGACCCGAAAACCCGGTCGGTGGTGCAGCAGTGGCTGATGTTCCAGATGGGTGGCCTGGGGCCGATGATGGGGCAGGCCAACGTCTTCTATCGGTATTTCCCCGAGAAGATCCAGCCGGCCATCGACCGCTACCAGCATGAGACGCGCCGTCTGTTCGAGGTCCTGGATCACCGGCTGTCGGAAGCGCGCTATCTGGCGGGCGACGAATTCACCATCGCCGACATCGCCAACTGGACCTGGGCCCGTACTCACAAGTGGTCCGGCGCCTCCGTGGAGGGTCTGGAGCATCTGAACCGCTGGCTCGACGAGTTGGCCGAACGTCCGGGATGCCAGAGCGGCATCAGCAAGCCGGAACGGATTCAGGACCCGGACAAGATGGTCAGCCATGCCCAGAAGATGGTGACACGGTAATCCCTGGTGTATTGCCAGCAGGGCACACAACCGGTGAACCACAGGCCGAATACCGCGTATCTCCTCCGACACACCTTAACGGAGAGTTTCATGTTCGGCCTTTTCAAATCCAATCCCGTCAAAGCCCTCAAAAAAGAATACGAACGCAAGCTCGAAGCCGCGATGAAAGCACAGCGCAACGGCGATATGAGAACGCATTCCGACCTGATGACCGAGGCCGATGAACTGTATAAACGCCTCCTCCAGCAACAGCAGGAGTAATTCTCCGGTCGTCATGCGCGCCACCCCCTCATAGACGGTAAACTGGCGCCATGGCGACACTGAATTACAAACATCTTCGGTATTTTCATGCGACGGCGCACGAGGGAAACCTGACGAGGGCGGCCGAAAAGCTTCATGTGTCCCAGTCAGCGCTCTCCTCGCAGATCCGTCAGCTCGAACATCAGTTGGGGCAGGCACTGTTCGAGCGCCGGGGTCGGCGACTTGTGCTGACTGAGGCGGGGCGCATCGCTCTCGATCATGCGGATCGTATTTTTTCAACGGGGGAGGAGCTGCTGGCCGTTCTGACCCACCGCATGGCGGCGCGCCAGCACGTTCTTCGGGTCGGTGCGCAGGCTCACCTGTCCCGAAACTTCCAGATTGAATTCCTGAAACCGCTGCTGGCGCGGAACGACGTTGAAATCGTCGCGCGTTCAGGCAACGTCAGGGATTTGCTTGCCAGCCTGGAATCCCACAACCTTGATGTCGTTCTTACCAACGTGGCGCCAGCCTCCGATGCGGCGACGCCGTGGGTGATCCACAAGATCGCTGAGCAACGGATCAGCCTGGTCGGTCCGGTCGAGTTGGACCAGCGCTATGAGGGGGTTGAAGACCTGTTGCAGTCGGAACCACTGATACTCCCGACGCTGGGGTCGAGTATCCGGTCCCGTTTTGACGCCATGGCGCACCGGCTTGGTGTGACGCCCATGATTGCCGCTGAGGTTGAGGACATGGCGATGTTGCGCCTGATGGCCCGCGAGGCCCGACAGGTCTGTGTTCTGCCGCCCATTGTCGTGCGTGACGAGCTTCGCAGCGGTAGTCTCACAGAAATCGCACAACTGCCCGACCTTCGGGAAACGTTCTACACCATTACCCTTGATCGACAGTTTCCCAATCCGCTTCTGAGAGACCTCTGGGCGGAGGGTGGTGGCGATTTTCGCTGATCGAGCCTGCCTCTGTTCTGTTTTTGTGAATGATTTGTCGAAAAATATCTATTTTCTTGTTTTCACGGGTTGCTTGATACTGCTCCAACGATGATTTCCGAGTCGGAGGGGCAATATGCTGGAACGGTTCGAGGGGATCCAATGGCTGTCGTTGTTGTGGCTCATGGTGCCTTTGGGGCTATTCCTACTCTCCGGACTGACCTCGCGTCATCGACTCCGAATCGTCAGCAGCTGTGCGCAGGCGCTTTTTCTGACTGGGGCGACTCTGAACGTACTCGCCATCATTCTGATCGCCGCTGGCCAGGGACCAATGACGGTCGGCCCCTGGCTGAGGCTGGATGGCCTGACCGCCTGGATGGGGTTACTGGTTGTATTTCTCGGATGGGTGAACCTCCGGTATAGCCGTCGCTACCTGGCTGGCGACCAAGCCGGGATCCCTTTCCAACGCTGGTTTCTTGCGACCATCGGCTCGGTACTGATTCTGGTCTCTACCGGGCACCTGCTGCTGCTTGCCGGCTCCTGGCTGCTGATCAGCCTGACACTGCATCCATTGCTTTGCCTGTACCCGCGCCGGGGGGCAAGGGAAGCGGCCTGGCAGAAGTTTCTTGTCAGTCGGCTCGGTGACCTGGCTCTTTTTGTCGGAGTCATCTGGTTGCATCAACGGTTTGGTAGTTGGGAGCTCGCTGTGATCACGGAGGCCGTGAGCGCTGGCCATGCTCCCTCGGTGACGGCGCCGGCTGCCGCCTTTGCGCTGGCGGCTGTTCTCAAGTGCGCGCAGATCCCGTTCCATGGCTGGTTGGTGCGCGTTATGGAGGCGCCCACGCCCGTCTCAGCACTGTTGCATGCGGGCATTATCAACCTTGGCGGTTTCCTCTGGTTGAGAATGGTGCCCGTGTTCGAGTCCAGCATGGTGGGGCATGCGGTTCTTCTTGGGTTTGGGGCAGTGACGGCGGCGATGGCTGGGCTGATTATCATCACCCAGTCCAGCATCAAGCACTCGTTGGCGTGGTCGACCAACGCGCAGATGGGGTTCATGTTGCTGGAGTTGGGGCTCGGAGCCTACACGCTCGCGCTGCTGCACCTGATCGCGCACTCGCTTTACAAGGCCCACGCCTTTCTGAGCACGGGGCGGATTGTTGTGTCGTCCCGTGTCGGAGACCTGAAGCAGCCCGTTGCCAGTCCGGGACTGCTGCCTGCCGGGGTCGTTGCCATTATCGTGCCCGTCGCCGCAATGACTGCGGGCCACTTCGGATGGTTCAGCCCGGTTCCTGGGCTGGTTTTTATGATGGCGATGGCCTACGTGTTGATCTTTTCGGTTCCGGCATTGCCCAGACGCTCTCGCACGACGGTCGCCGCACTCGTGGTCTTGCTGCCAATGGCTCACGGTCTTGGGCAGGCCGTTCTGTCTCCCTCGGTGCCGGTGGCCGAAACTCCCTTTGGACCGTGGCATGGCGCTGTCACCGGTGTCATGGTGTTGGGGGCGGCGGTTTACTGGTTTGTCTTGACCAGCATTATTCGACGGTCGGACCTGGCCATCTGGCAGCCTCTACTGGCCCACAGTCGCAACGCGTTCTATCTGAGTGTCCCTCTTGACCGACTCATTCAGATGGTGCGCCAGTGGCTCCTCAGCGGACCCCATCGCGAACCACGCAATGACGGCAGGTTTTCAGGCGTCGAGCGCAAGCCCCGGGGAGCCGAGACATGAATACGAGCGCCACCATCACATCATCGGTTGAGCAGGGAATGCGGGCGGGCCGGAATATGGTGGCCGCGGTCGGGCATATTGCGCCGTCATGGCCGTTGGACCGCTGGGTTGCTGTGAATCCCTGGTGGCCCTTGCGAGCGTCCCGTTTCCAAAATGTGGCACTTGATCTGCAAGAGCGTTGCGGGATTCGTCCGTTGATGGACACCGAATACTATCGGCGCCGATTTGAGGACGGTGCCATTTCGGAGCAATCGCTACGCCGGGCGCTGGCGGACGAGAGGGGGACCGGCGACGGCGAGCACGCCCTGAACGATCTGAAACGAGACGAGGCTGTGAATGAGCCGATCGTCCCCCTGTGGTCCCGATTGCTGGATCAGGCCTTGGCACCGGACCCGATGGCACAGGTTGTTTGCGGGATCCGGGACCAGATCAGTCGGTTCTGTGGCGGATACTTTGACTCGCATCAGGCGCTGATACAGAGCAAACGGCCTGCCTGCATGCTGCGGGCCTGGCTTGATCAGATGCGCCACGGCCGTGATCTCGAGCAGGTTTTACGCAGTCGCCGTGCCCGCCCCTTTCTGGAGGCCTTTCCCGATCAGCCGGATGAGTTGATCGCGCTGGGGTGCCAGTGGCTGGAGGTCCGGGTTGATCGGGCTCAAGCGATCGGTCATGCACTGCTGCTGGATATCAACGGATGGGCCTCATACTGTGCCTGGCTGGCCTGGGAGGCGCATCTTGTGGGTGAGCGTGATGACAATCTGAAAGCGCTACTGGCAATTCGTTTCGCCTGGGAAGTTCTTGTCTGGGCCAGTCGCACCCGCACAGACTGGCATGAACCCGCCGAGAAGGCATGGAAGAGACTTGAATCGACACGCCAAGTCCGGGAAAAGCAGGCGCACCGCATCTGGCGGTGGCAGCGGGCATTGGAGTGGTCCTACCAGAGCGATATGATCGCCCGGCTGAACGAACCCACCGAACTGCCAGCCCCCGATATTCCAGAGCTTCAGGCCGTTTTCTGCATTGATGTGCGCTCCGAAGTGATCCGGCGGAACCTGGAAGCCCAGTCGGACGGTATCCAGACGTTGGGCTTTGCGGGGTTCTTTGGTTTGCCCATGGATTATCAGTCCCTGGATGCGTCAGCGCCGTCGCCCCAGCTACCCGGTCTGCTCTCCCCGGTATATCGGGTTCAGCAAACCTCGGGCAGTCAACGCCGTGATTGGTCGTTGCGGGCGCTCAGGCAGGGCAAACTGGAGCGCTCAAGAAGCTTTTCACACTTGAAAAGGAACACGCTGACGATGTTCCCGTTCGTGGAAGGGTTTGGGGCACTCTCGGCCTGGGGCCTGTTGCGGGATACGCTGGGAATTGGCAACCGAAGAGGTGATGAGTGCGCCACACAGCCCGGTGAATTGCGACACGCATACGGTGGCGATCCCCTTCAACCGGGTGAAAAGGTCGCGCTGGCGGCCTCTATTCTACGGGGGCTCTCACTCTGCGAACCCTGGGCGCCGTTGATATTGCTTGTCGGCCACGCCAGTCGGGTCGACAACAACCCGCATCAGGCCAGTCTCGCCTGTGGGGCCTGCGGTGGACAGAATGGGGGTGTGAATGCCGAAGTCGCCGCGTCGCTTCTGAATGACCGTGAGGTTCGTGCCGGTCTGCAGGAGCAAGGGCTCTCTCTGCCAGGGCATGTGTGGTTTGTATCGGCTGAACACAATACGGTGACTGATGAGATTTCGCTGCTCGACGAGCAGAATGTGCCCGAGTCCCACTGGCCGCGCCTGGAATCGTTAAGGGACTGGCTGGAAAAGGCGGCAGCCGGCTGTCGACGGGAACGCTCAGCAGCGCTGGGTGTCGGGAAGCTCAGTGATGTGGCGCTGAAAAAAGCGCTCGCTCGTCGTACGGCCGACTGGTCCGAAGTGCGTCCCGAGTGGGGGCTGGCAAACAATGCGGCTCTGGTGATTGCTCCACGTCACCGAACCCGGCACCTCGATCTGGAGGGGCGGGTGTTTCTCCATGAATACCGGCCGGATCTGGACTCGGATGGCTCGGTGCTTGAGGCGCTGATGACGGCCCCGATGATTGTCGCCAACTGGATTAATCTGCAGTACTACGCGTCAGTCACTGCGCCCGAGGTCTATGGTGCCGGGAACAAGCTCCTGCATTCCGTTGTCGGCGGAAATATTGGTGTGCTTGAAGGCAATGCGGGCGACCTGCGGATTGGTTTGCCCTGGCAGTCGGTTCATGACGGCACGAAATGGGTTCACGAGCCGTTGCGGCTTTCGGTTTTCATCGATGCACCCACGGATCGGATTGATGGTGTGCTCGATCGCCATCCCGACGTCCGGGACCTTGTGAATGGCGAGTGGTTATTCCTGTTCAGCATTGAAGATGGTGGGAGGATTCGACATTACCATCAGGGCGGATGGCGAGACGTGGTGGTTGAGTGACGCACACTCCGGAGACGCGGTCGCGCCTCCGGAGCGTGCCAGGGACGGAATTAAAAATAGCCCTCGCGTTTTTTCTTCTCCATGGACCCGGTCTGGTCCTTGTCCAGAAGGCGCCCTTCGCGTTCGCTCGTCCGGCTGGCCAGCATCTCCTGGACCACCGAGCTGACCGTATCCGCGTCACTCTCCACGGCCCCGGTCTGCGGGTAGCACCCCAGAGTTCTGAAGCGGATATTTCGTTCCCGCAGGCTGTCGCGCTCCCATGATGAGAGGTAGGGCAGCATGCGATCGTCGTCCAGTGCCAGAATCTGCCCACTGTCCTCATCAATCCAGCTTAACCGCGATCGCGCCAGATAGAGCGGTACCACCTCAATTTGCTCTCGCAGTATATAGAGCCAGATATCGAATTCTGTCCAGTTCGACAAAGGGAAGACCCGAACGGACTCGCCCGGACCAAGCGATGTATTGAACAGATTCCACGGCTCTGGACGCTGGCGCTTCGGATCCCATTGGTGGTTCTGATTGCGAACCGAGAAGATCCGCTCTTTGGATCGTGATGCTTCTTCATCGCGGCGTGCGCCTCCGAGTGCGGCATCGAACTGGTAATGATCAAGCGCCTGTTTCAGGGCCTGGGTTTTCATCTGATCGTTATACCGCACTGAGCCCGACTCAATCGGGTGAACGCCCTCGCGCAGGGCCTGTTCGTTGATCCAGACCGCGAGTTTGAGTCCCAGACGATCGACAAGCCGGTCCCGGAACCGGCCCATCTCCGCAAACTCCCAGGTGGTATCAATGTGGAGTAATGTGAAGGGGACGGTCCCCGGCCAGAACGCCTTCCTCGCCAGATGCAACATAACGGTGGAATCCTTGCCAATTGAGTAGAACAGGCAGGGATTGTCGTAGCAGGCGGCCACCTCCCGCATAATGAAAATGGCCTCTGCCTCAAGCTGGTCGAGATGACTGAGATGGCCTGGGACGTCCATGGAATGCCTCCTGTGGTCAAGTGTCTCGTCTGGTTCCTTCTCTGACTGACTGCGTGCCTCTGGCGGTTTTGGGCAGGGCGTCAGTCAGTCAGCGAATGAACCCAGTAGTCTGCGCGGTAGAGGGTCGCACCGCTGCGACCGCCCCACTGCGGTCCCTTTTGAGCGCTCATTGTCGTTACATACAACCACTATGCGCCTCAAATGGCCTCGCAGTGGGACGATCTCGCCTGGCACGATTTCTACCGCGCAGACTCCTAGAGCTCCTTGATGGCCCGAGTGGTGTCCTGAACCACTGCTTTGGCGTCACCTTTCACCATCAAGCTGTTGTCACGCGTAAACAGGCCGTTCGGGATGCCCGCGAAGCCGGCTGACAGGCTCCGTTTGACCACCACTACCGTCTTGGCGCGGTGGACCTCCAGAATCGGCATGCCATAGATCGGTGAGCTGGGCTCCTCCGAGGCGGCCGGATTCACCACGTCATTGGCCCCCAGAACGATCGCGACATCCGCCTGCGGCATTTCCGGGTTGATGGTGTCCATGTCCTTGAGCTGATCGTAGGGGATTTCCGCTTCCGCCAGCAGCACGTTCATATGGCCGGGCATGCGGCCTGCCACCGGGTGGATGGCATAATTGACGGCCGCCCCGCGGCCTTCCAGCTCGCTGGCCAGCTCTTTGACGCTGTGTTGGGCCTGTGCGACGGCCAGACCGTAGCCCGGCACCAGCAGCACGTTCCGCGCGCCGTCCAGCATCATGGCCAGGTCATCGGCCGTGGCGTATTTGACCTTACCGGCGTAGAACTCGTCCTCGTTCTGGGCCGGGCCGTCATCCGCCTGCCCCCCGAAGGCGCCACCGAACAGCACGTTGGGCAGGGACCGGTTCATGGCCTTGCACATGACCGCCGTCAGAATCAGGCCAGAGGCGCCGACCAGCGAACCGGTAATGATCAGCCCCTGGTTTTCCAGAACGAAACCGGTGGCCGCCCCGGCCAGCCCGGAGTACGCGTTCAGCAGCGCGACCACAACCGGCATGTCCGCACCACCGATGGGCTGCACCAGGCCAACCCCCAATAGCAGCGCCAGTGCGACCAGCGCGCCAAGAATCAACGGACTCACCGCTCCCTGCGCGATGAACAGGACGCCGGCAACGACGACGGCTGCCAGGCTGGTGGCGGTGGCGAATTGCCACAGACGCTTCCGGCTGGAGTCGCCCAGGCGGCCCTTGAGCTTCAGGACGGCGACAATGGAGCCGGTCAACGTGACCGCACCGATCAGAATCGAGGCGAGGATCGCAATGGACCAGCCCGCCGTCGGTGTCTCGCCTGCAGCGATGGCGTTCAACCACGTGCTGGCGGCCACGGACAGGGACGCACCGCCGCCGATGCCGTTCAGACTGGCGACCAGCTCCGGCATGGCGGTTGTTTCGGTTGAGCGTGCGAGCCAGATGCCGATGGCGGCCCCCAGCAGCATGCCGGCAATGATGCCCGCGTAGCTGATGACCGCATGGTGGAGCAGCGCTGCCACGACGGCGATCAGCATCCCGGTCGCCGCAATCAGATTGCCGCGAACGGCGGTGGACGGGCGGGTCATGCCTTTAATGCCAAGGATGAAGCAGACCGCGGCCGTCAGGTAGGAAATGTTGATCAGTGCAAACATGGTTCATGAATCCTTGCGCTTGAACATGTTGAGCATACGGTCCGTCACGAGAAAGCCGGCGACAATGTTGATGGTGGCCAGCGTGACCGCAATGAATCCGAGGATGCTGGCGAGCGTTGGGTCCATGCCACCGCTGCCCGCGCTGATGATCGCGCCGACGACAACGATGCCGGAAATGGCATTGGTACCGCTCATCAGCGGCGTGTGCAGTGTCGGTGGGACCTTGTTGATCAGTTCCACACCCACGAACAGTGCCAGCACGAAAATCGTGAAGCTAAGAACGAACATTTCCATCAGGCAGTGGCCTCCTCGGGCTGTTGAGTGGTCGTCGGTGCAATGGCCTCGCGCAACCCCGCATGGGTGATCGCTCCCTGATCGGTGATGCGCGTGGCGCAGACGATGTCGTCCTCATCGCTGGGTGCGAGTTGCCCGTCCTCGGTCATGTTCTTGATGAAGGCCACCATGTTGCGGGTCAGCAGCTGAGAGGCGTGAACCGGCACGCGAGACGGATGGTCAACGTGACCCACGAGAGTGACGCCATCCACCTCCGTTTTCCCGTTGAGCACCGTGCCCTCCACATTGCCGCCACGCTCCGCCGCGAGGTCGACAATGACCGAGCCCCGCTTCATCCGGTGGATCATCTCCCGGGTCACCAGAGTCGGCGCCTGGCGGCCCGGAATGGCGGCGGTCGTGATCACCAGATCGGCGCGGGCGACGCAGTCGGACAACTGCTGGCGCTGGGCGTCGTAGAACGCATCGCTCTGCTCGCCGGCGTAGCCGCCGTCGCCGTTATCCGCGTCAGGCACGTCAATCTCGACGAAATCCGCGCCCAGGCTCTCCACCTGCTCGCGCACTTCCGGGCGCAGGTCATAGGCCTCGACAACGGCGCCAAGCCGCCGGGCCGTGGCGATGGCCATCAGCCCGGCAACGCCGGCGCCGATCACGAACACGCGGGCCGGGTGGATGGTGCCGGCGGCCGTCATCAGCATCGGGAAGTAACGGGGCAGCGACATGGCGCCGCTCAGCACCGCGCGATAGCCGGTAATGCCGCCCATTGCGCTGAGCACGTCCATGCTCTGCGCCCGCGTCGTACGGGGAACAAAATCCAGAGCGAAGGTCCGGACGCCGCGCTCCGCCAACTGCCGTACACGATCCTGGTGGAACCATGGGTCCATGATCGTGATCAGGGTCGTATCCGGCCGCATCTGCGCCGCTTCGTCCTCGCTGGGCGTGCGGACCTTGAGGACCACGCTGGCCTGGCGGTAAAGCGACGCGGCGTCATCGGCAATGATGGCGCCGTTGTTGCGGTACTCATCGTCGGCAAAATGGGCGGCAGTGCCGGCACCACTCTCGATGATGACTTCAAAACCCGCCTCAAGCAGTTCCGGTATGCCGGAGGGAATGATCGCCACGCGATTCTCCCCGGGCGTCGTTTCTCGGGGGATGCCAATCAGCATGGTTGAGACTCCTCTTGTGGATCGATTGAAGATCGGCCAGGCCCAGTGTGCCCAGCGTAAACTGACGAACCTCGCGCAAAAGACCGGCGTCCCCGATCAGCGACTGCCCATAGGAAGGGATCAGTGATTGCAGTCGCTCTCTGGCCTCGCCCTGAGTGAGTTCCGGCAAGCACCGCTCGATGACATCGAGCATGGCCGACACACTGGTGGAGGCGCCGGGGGAAGCGCCCAGCAAAGCGGCCAGGGAACGGTCGCGGGTGTTGAGTACTTCTGTCCCGAATTCGAGCTTGCCCCGGCCATTGGCATCGGGCTTGATGATCTGAACCCGCTGACCGGCGTAGCGCAGTTGCCACTGATCCGGGTCGTACTCGGGCAGGAAGCGTTCAAGCTGAGCGAGTCGATCCTCACGGGAGCTGAGCGCTTCCTTGATCAGGTAACGGGTCAGCGGCCACTGAGTGCCTGCGACTTCCATCATCGGTTTCAGGTTGTGGGAGCGGACGGACTGCATCAGATCCAGCCGGCTGCCCTGTTTCAGAAAGCGGGTGGTGAAGCCGGCGAATGGGCCGAACAGCAGGGCGGGGCGTCCGTCGATCACCCGCGTATCAAGGTGTGGAACCGACATTGGCGGCGCACCGACCGGGGCCTTGCCGTAGACCTTGGCGCCGTGCTCCCGGGCGATGGCCTCATTCTCACAGGCCAGCCAGATGCCAGAAACCGGGAATCCGCCGTAGCCTTTCGCTTCCGCAACGCCTGCCTTCTGCAACAGGGGCAGGGCGGCGCCGCCGGCACCGACGAAGACAAAGCCGGCATCGACAACGGTCGTCTGGCTGGTGGCTTCGCACCGAAGAGTGACCTGCCAGCGCTTGCCGCGCTTGTGGAGATCGATCACGCGGGTGCCGAGGCGTACGTCCACGCCCGAGTGTGTTTCCAGGTGCTGCCCGAGCGTCCGGGTCAGAGCGCCGAAGTCGACGTCGCTGCCGTGTCCCACCCGTGTGGCGGCGACCGGCTCACCATCGGAACGGTTTTGGCCCATCATCAGGGGGAGCCATTCGGCCAGTCGCCCGGGATCGTCGCTGAAGCGCATGGCATCAAACAGGGGGTGGGCTGACAGCGTCTCATGCCGCGCTTTGAGGTAATCCACTGCGTCCTGGCCGCGAACCCAGCTGAGATGTGGCACCCGGTTGATAAAGGTTGCCGGGTCCGGCAACACTCCCTGGCGAACCAGTGAGCTCCAGTACTGAAGGGAAATTTCGAATCGTGCATTGATATCGAGTGCCCGCTCGATGGCGATGCGACCGTCCCGTTGCTTTGGCGTGTAGTTCAGCTCACAGTATCCGGCGTGACCGGTGCCCGCGTTATTCCAGGCATCCGAGCTTTCACCGGCCAGACTCTGCGACTGCTCGACCAGCATGATGTGCCGTGTAGAGTCCAGTTGCGACACCAGACTGGCCAGAGTCGTGCTCATTACACCGCCGCCAATCAGCAGGATGTCGGTGGTCTGGCTTGTCATACTGCTCCCTCCGGATTGGCCTGTGACGCAAAGGTTCAGGGATTATACGACTTTCGTCTAAAGAAAAAAGCGAATATATCGAGTTTGATGCTCGAAAAAACCGTATCGGGTTGTCGGTTTTGGCGGATTTCATGGGACAGGAGCCGCTTCGGCACCGGATGGCCCTCTGACACAGGGCGGCTGTCACGTTACTGTCCGCCGCGAAAGATGAGTCGCACAACAATGCGGTGGTATTGCGGGACGTTCTGTTGGGGGGGAGCTGGACGAGGAGCGACGGCCCGACAAACCGTCCTCTCCCGCATGCGGGTGACACGAGACGGGCGACGGGCACCGCTAAGGAACCTCTGAAAAAGTTTCTGATGCGGCGAAGTTCGAGGCGCACGGAGCGCAGAAAGCGAGGCATACCTGACTGGTAGGTGAGCTTTTGACCGGGGGCGCGCACGCCCACCGCGTAACGAAGAAATTCGCCGTAGCAGGGACTTTATCAGAGGTTCCCTAACCGTTTGGCCGGGTTATCGGTCAGTGCGTCTGGTGGGTTGCCGAGTCATCGGAAAAATACTCCTCCATCCAGCGCACCAGCAGGGCACTGTCGACGCTGGCCATGGGGATGCGCTGGAACGCGTTTCCGGCCTCTTCCTCAAGCGTTGTGAACTGATAGAGCAGGGTGTCGGCCTCGTCGTCGTGCAGGATCAGTACGATTCGACGCCGGGTGCGCAGGCAGTCGATGGTCATGGCATCAGCCGGAATGCCCGCATCCCGCATCCCCCGGCGCACGGCCACCACCGGGTTGATGTGCTGGTGTTTGTTCTGGATCTGGGTATGAGCCTCGCTGGCCATGTCGGACAGGACTTTCATCGCGGAGTCATCGGTCATGGGTCGCTCCATTGGCAGTCGTGCCGGGAGGGTAGCAGACCTCGCCGGTCGATTGGATCAGAACCGGGTCCGGCCCCGCAGCAACACCTGTACCTGATCGATGCTGTTGTCACCATCCAGCGGAAAGGCGACATCCAGATGCAGCATCCGCTGGACCTCGATCCGGCTTGACGCCAGTCTCAGCCCGACGCCGACGTCCTTCAGTATCCCGTCATCCGGACCATTGTTGCGGCCGTCGTCGAACCAGGCCCGCCCCACATCGGTGAACACCACGCCGCCCAGCCGGAACAGTTTGAACGGGTGCCAGTCCGGGAAATAGCGTCGTTCGATCGTCCAGAGCGCGCGCCGGTTGCCCTGCTGGTAGTCGCTGGGGTAGCCGCGCAGGCCGTTGTCGCCGCCAATGAGCAATTGCCGGTCCACGGTCAGGTTGTGAGCGGCAGTGAACGACAGGTGGGTGTACCAGCTGTTCCAGCGCACGGAACCGCCATGGAAGTACTCGAGGCTCAGTGTGCCGATCAGGTTCTCAAACCGGTCCGTGTCCAGCCGATAGCTTCCGCTCTGGCTGAGGCCGTATCGCGCATAATTGGTCTGCGTGGCGACGAGGGCATCCTGGGCGTCGATATTGATCATGAGCCGGTCCTCCGTGGCACCGAATCCTGTTGCGGAGTAGCCCAGTTCGGTACGCCAGACATAGCCATCCCGTACGTCCTCGACCCGTTGCAGCCGCGTCAGGTTGACCATCTCCCGGAAGCGGTTCTGCCGGTAGTCAAAGCCGATCCACGGATAGCTCAGTGTCCGGTCGGTTGGCAGAACATCCAGAGCGGCCTGGCCGGGCACTGGGTCAAAGGCCAGCGCCTCATAACGGAAGCCGCCCAGCAGACGAAGCTGGCGACTGTGGCGTTCGGCCAGTCGCCGGCCCGCATCGATGCTCGCGTAGTCGCGCTCGCGTCGGTAGTCGGCGATCGCCTCGGCGCCGACGAATCGCGACTCCTCTCGCACGTCGTCGTCGCCCCTGAGCCCAAAACGCCAGTCGGTGCGCTCACTGTAGAACGGCCGCACCAGGTAGGCGCTGCGACCATGGCCGTCGCTGCGCTGGTCATAGGAACCACCGGCCTGCCAGTGGGAACCGAGGAGGTTGGGGTCATCAAACGCGACGGTGGTTTCGGTCCGGTCCGGGTCTTTCGTGTAGGACAGGCCCAGACTCTTGCCGGAACCGAGGAAATTCGGGTCCGACAGACCGACAGCGGTGGTGTTCTCGCCACCCGAGCGCGAAGCGCCCACCGTGGGGAGCAGCGTCCAGGTGTCGCGGGCAAGAACACTCACTTCCAGCTCGTTCCCGCAGACTCTGGTGACACCGACCCAGGCCGCGGTGAGGTACGCCCGCCCCCTGAGTATCCGCTCGGATTCTTCAATCATACCCGGGCGGAAGGCATCGCCTTCATCAAATACCAGTTGCGCGCGAAGCGCCGACTCCCACGTGGGTGTGTTGAGGGTGTTCAGTGCTCGATAAAGCCAGTTGTCCTGATCGGGGTCGCTCGTGTCGAAGATCGGTCGGCGAACAATGCGGATGTCGCCAATGCGCGCATCCCCGGGGATCGCCAGATCGCTCTGGCGGGCGAGCTGATCCCGGGGCTGGTCGAGGTCAATGGTGTGGGGCTGGACGTTGCTTGAAACGCAGTCGCGGTTATCCGGCTCGACTGACCAGGCTGGACTGATGGTGGCATTGGCAAAACATAGCAGGCTCAGCCCGATTGTCTTTCCGTTGAATTGCTGATTTGCCATGTGAAACCGTCGTTTTCAGGGGCCCTTTCTCTGCGCATGAATTGGCCGGGAGAGGCCAATCAACCGCTGGGGCGGGAAAACAGGAAGACCAGCAGTGCGGTAAAAAACGTGCCTAGCCCGGCCAGCAGCCACACCGGTGCGCCTGATGCCAGCAGCGTACTCCAACTGATCAGCAACGTGGCCAACGCGAGCCATTTCACATGCCGGGGCACGGCACGGTGGGCGTGCCAGTTTTCGATCATCGGACCAAAGGTGGGGTGCTCGTGGAGCCATCGCTGGAACGCCGGTGAGCCACGTCCCGCAGACCATCCCGCCAGCAGCACAAACGGGACGGTCGGCACCAGTGGTAGCACCATTCCGGCGAAGGCGAAACCAAGGCTGATGTAGGCGAGGAGCCGATAGCCGAGTGCGCTAAGAGCCACGTGGACGCTCCCTGTATGAGTGGTGAGTTGGTTTCAAGATAGGGTGGTGAGGCTGTCGGGGCAAGGACAAGAACAGTCGGTAGGTGATTTCAATGGTGCTTCTGGGGAGGGTTGACGCCTCGACGATCTTTCCATGGAGGCTTTCCCGGGACAGAGCTGCGAACTGGTTGTGGTAGAGGCCCGGTTGCCTGGCTTTCATTTCCGGAGTGAGTGCGCGTGAAATCAGTCGTGACAGCTGAAAACCAGGGCGCGGAGCGGTACAATTCGCCGCCTTAATGCGTCTGTCCATCCCGGTCATCTGCCTCCGTGTCTTCTGTCGATACTGGAAGCACATGACTTCGCGGTTGCATACGGCCGGTAAGTCGCCTGAGCAGTTTAGAAGTAAATCAAGTTGAAAAGTGAATCAAGTAGAGAAGTCCGATAAGCGGATGTTAGCCACCGTGCTCATAGTTTGGGCTTGCAGAAGCACGCTATTGAGTGAGGCCGAGATGTTTCGTTGAAGGCTTGATGCTGATAGAGGGCATCGCGCGGTCCCAAGGGGCTGGCACCTCCGGACAAAGCCGGAATCTTTTTGTAAGAGTGAACTGACCATGCTAGCGAGACTCACAATATCGCGGAAATTGGCCGTATTGGTAATAACGGCGGTAGTCGCCTTCGCGCTGACACAGGTTTTTGCGTTGGTGACTCAACATCGCAATTCCGAGCGACTGGCCAGCGTCGAAAATCAGCTCTACCCCACACTGGAGCTGACGACGGTGAACCTGGGGCAGCTGGAGTTGATGGAAGCGCAGATTAAAAGTGCCGTGACGACGGGCGATGACGCCCAACTGAAGGAGACCCGCGCCTACTACGATCGTATTCGCCAGAATCTGGAGCAGCTAAAGGAACTGTCACCGGGGATGTCTGATCGTCTGGACCGGCTCGATAACGATCTTGAGTCCTACTACTCCAACGCCGTTCGGATTGCCAGTGCATTCATCGCCGGTGACCAGGATTTTCGCGAACTTGCGGATGAGGCGAAGGAAAATGCGAAGCGGCTGGAAACGCTGACGGCGAAAATGGAGGCTCTGCGTGATGATACTCGCGAGAACTTCACCTCAACGATCAGTGAGACGGTTTCTCTGAGTCAGAAGAGCAGTGTGACCAATCTTGTCATTGGCGTCGTTGCTGTGGCGGTTCTGATTGGCCTGAGTCTGCTGATCGGGCGCTCAATCACCGCCAGCCTCAGTCGAGTGGTTGATTCACTCCGCGATATGGCCCAGGGGGATGGTGACCTGAGTTCGCGGATTGATTACCAGGGAAGGGATGAGTTGGGTGATCTTGTCACGCACTTCAACGGTTTTGTCTCAAAGCTTCATGAGTCTTTCGCATCAATCAGTAACGAGGTGGAGACGCTCAGGGGAGTGGCATCGCAGCTCTCAACGTCAAGCCAGACGAACCTGGACCGGATACAGGCGCAATCCAGCGAGATTGCCTCGGCACGCCATTCTGTTGATGAGCTGGTGAACAGCGTGGAGGAGGTGGCTGGCTTTGCCTCAAATGCGTCGGAGCAGACGCGTAATGCCTCGGAATATGCCGGGCGAGGCAAGGATCACGTGGCCAACAATGTCAAAACCATCGAGACTCTTGCCAGCGATGTCGAGGAGACCTCTCGATTGGTGAACCAATTCGAAACGCACTCTGAGCGTGTGGGGGGGTTGCTGGACACCATTAAAACGGTGACCGAGCAAACCAACCTTCTGGCACTGAATGCCGCCATTGAGGCAGCGCGTGCCGGCGAGCATGGTCGAGGGTTTGCGGTTGTCGCGGATGAGGTCCGGAACCTGGCGGTAAGGACGCAGAGTTCCGCGTCGGAAATAGAAACGGTCATAGGCGAGTTGGCGACTCTTTCCAGCTCTTCCGTTTCGGCCATGAAGAGCAGTGTTGAGAAGGCGCAGGACGGCCTGACGTCCACGCAGGAGTCTGGTGAAGTGCTCGACCATATCCTGACGAACGTTGAGAGCATTAGCAGCATTAATGAGCAGATTGCGGCGGCGACCCATGAGCAGACGGCAACGTTCAACGAGGTCGTTGGCCGCTTTTCCGAGATTCACGCAGACGCGGAATCGGTTATGGAGAGCTCCCGTGAACTGGACCAGATTAGCCAGCAGAGCCATGAGATCAGTGAGCGACTGCATCGCGTCTCGTCCCAGTTCCGCGTGTAATGGATGACAACTTAATTGAAACCACCTTTGGGAGATTGAACATGAGACACACATTGTCGCGGCGAGCGTCCCTGGCCCTGTCTGTCGCGCTGATTTCCAGTGGCGCCCTGGCACAGAGCAATGATGAGCGACTGGATGCGCTTGAGAGTCGGGTTGATTCACTGCAGCAGGATCTTCGTGCAGCGGGTGAGCAACGGGTCACGTTTAACGGATTTTTGAGCACCGGCTATGCAAGGGCGAGTAATGACGCCGGCTTTGATGGCGTTACGGAAGAGTCCGAGGCGCAGTCATTGACACTCTTTGGTCTGCAGGGGCGTTTCGATATCAGTGACAGTACGAATGCGACCGTCCAGCTCCTTTCCTTTGGTGAGGACAGTGGCCGCAGTGACTTTGCGACCCAGTTGGAATGGGGGTACATCAGCCATGAGTTGCAGAACGGCCTTCGAGTGCGTGCCGGGCAAATGCGTATACCGCTATTCATGTATTCCGACTCCCTGGACCTGGGATACGCTCAGCCTTGGGCGCGCTCGCCCGGTGTGGTGTACAACCAGGTGACGCTGAGCAACTATACAGGCGTTGATGCTGCCAAGCGTTTCAGTCTGGGTGGCGGTTCTGTGCGTGCCCAGGCATTCGGTGGGCATAGCAGTGAAGAGCAGACCGTTGCTGGTCAGCCTGGTGACATTGAACTGCGCAACCTGGTGGGCGGCGTGCTCTCCTGGAGTGATTATACCTGGACATTGCGTGGTGTGGCCGCGCGTGCAGATACCTCTTTTGAGTTTCTCGGGAATGACGAAGTGGACGGTGAGTTCTATGGCTTGGGTGTTGAGTATGATGACGGCTCACTGATGGCGATTTCTGAGGTTACCCGCCGCGAAGTGGGAGGCATTTTCGCGGATACTGATTCGGCTTATGCCACGGTCGGATACCGGATAGACGGTGTGATGCCCTATGCCACAGTCGGATGGCTGGAGAGTCAGGATGATAACCTGCGCTCTGGGCAAGCGTTTTCGGTGCAACCGTCGCCAGGAGTGACGTCGTCTATTCCAGCGGCGGTGCTCAATGAACAGCGCACCGTTTATAGTCTCGGCGCGCGCTATGACGTGATGCCCGGCGTTGCCCTCAAGGCAGACTGGACCCACGCCCGCAACTTTGGTGATACCAATGGGGGATTGTCCGGCAATGGTGCTTTGACGCCGACGTTTGAGCATACCAACGTCTATACCGTCAAAATCGATGCGGCGTTTTAAGGGGGCTGTATGAAGTCATTAAAGAGTCTTGCGGTGGTGCTGATGTTGGCTGCGCCGCTTGCAAACGCAGAGGTGGTTATCATTGCGCATCCCAATGGCGTCAGTGGGCTCACAGAGGGGGACGTGCGCAGTATCTATCTGAATCGCAGTGGAAAAGCGACCCCAATCGAAATGGCACAGGGCATGTCAGAGCGTCGTGACTTCCACGACTGGATTACCGGACGAAGTGAGTCGCAGCTACAGTCTTTTTGGTCTCAGCAGACCTTCACCGGGGAGGGTGAACCGCCGGAAGAGGCCAGCTCACCCAGCGCCATGAAGTCGATCATCGCTAATGACCCTGATGCGATTGGGTATGTCAGTCCGCAGGATGTTGATGACTCGGTCAAGGTGATTCTTTCCCCTTAAAAACCCACTCTTGATTGTGCACGCCGGGCCCGGGTATCGGGCCTGGTCTTTCCCGCCCGCCTTCTCGCTGCCCCGACTACGAACCGACTCAGATGGGAAGGGGAAGCCGACCCCCGACGGTTTTCCGGGCCCGGAACTCAGCCGGGTAAGCGATCGGTGTTGCGGTTCGCAAGCGATGGTCAGACCACCAGCACCGGACACTTCCCGTTGGAGGCTACGCGGTGGGACACGCTGCCGAGCAAGAAACCATCCTTGTCGCTGTGGGTCCCCCGGGTGCCCACCACGATCAGGTCCGCTTTCTTCTCCCTGGCGAACTTGACGATTACCTTGGACGGGCGACCCGCCTTGACGAAGCCACGCACGTGAGTTGCGCCGTGCTCGATCGCCTGGCTCTTGGCGTGCTCCACGACCTCCTTGGCGTACTCGGACAACACCTTGTCCGGAATATCCATCTCCGCGGGACGTCCGATCGACAGCGACGCCTCGAACAGGCTGTGGTGTTTGTAAACGCACAGCAGAAAGATTTCCGCGTCCGTCAGCTGTTGCAGCTCGATGGCCTTCTCCATGGCGTTGAATGACGCGGAGGAGCCATCAATCGCTACCACAATTCGGTTGAACATGTCGCTCTCCTTTTGTTCCGCCCCTCAGGGCATCAATCCCTGAAGGCCAGGTCACGCAGGAACAGGGCAATGTCCGGGAAGGCAATGATCAGCCCGGCGGCGGCCACCAGCATGAAAATGAACGGCGGCGTGCCCCGGATGACCTCCAGGTACGGCCGCTTGAAGATGGCAATGGCCGTGAATATGTCGCAGCCAAAAGGCGGCGTGGCCGACCCGATGGCAACCTGAAGCGTGATCAGGACACCCACCAGGACCGGGTCCAGGCCGGCCGACGCAATGGCGGGTGCAAAAATGGGTGTCAGCACTAGGATCACCACGATGGGGTCCACGAACATACAGGCAATGAAGAAGGCGATACAGATCGTGATCATCACGCCAACCGGGCCCATATCGCTGATGCCAACGGACTCGAGAATGGCCTGTGGGATCTGCGCAAACGAGATGATGTAAGAGAACCCGTTGCCCACAGCAACCAGTATGAAGACCACCGCCGTGATCAGGCCCGTGGACTTGGCGATCCGGTAGATGTCGGGCATTTTGAGGGATCGGAACACCACGAACTCGAGCAGGAAGGCGTAGAGCACGCAGACGGCGGCGGCCTCAGTCGGGCTGAAGATACCCCCATAGATGCCGCCGACGATGATCACCGGGAAGAACAGCGGCCATAGGGCATCCCGGACGGACACGGCCCGCTGCTTCCAGGTGGAACGCTCCTCCGTCGGGACATTGTTCTTGTACGCGTAGATCAGGCAGTACAGGGAGAACATGAACAGGATCAGAATGCCCGGCCCGACGCCGGCGATAAACAGCTCCGCGATGGAGGTTTCGGAAATGACCCCGTAGATGATCATGCCGATACTCGGCGGAATCAGGAACGCAATATCGGACGAGTTGATGATCAGTGCCAGCGTGAACGGGTCTGAGTAGCCGGCTTTCAGCATCTTGGGCCGCAGAGGCGAGCCCACGGCGACCACCGTTGCCTGCGTGGAGCCGGAAACCGCACCGAACAGGGTGCAGGAGGTGGCGGTGCTGATCGCAAGGCCGCCCTTCACGTGGCCGATGAAGGCCATGACCATGTTGATCAGCCGGTCCGCCGACTGGCCGCGGGTCATGATATCCGCCGCCAGAATGAACATCGGAACCGCGATGAGAGAGGCCGGGCGAATCCCGCCCATCATCTGCTGGATGAAAATGCCCATCTGCCCGAAGCCATCGAACATCATCACGAAGCCAATAACGGCACCGGTGATCAGGGGCACCATCATCGGGAAGCCCAGCAGAAGCAGCCCGATCATGATCACCATCATTATAGTTGCCATGATTTTATTCCTTTTTGCTGCAGCTTCAGGGGGTCAGACTTCGGACTCGGTATCCGAATAACCATCGACCACACCGGTGGAGAGATACACGTCCTTGCTGGTGAGGTTTTTGATGGCCGTCAGGAAGTACTGGATGCCGGTGATCGCGAAGCCGATCGGCGCCCAGATGTAGATCCACCAGATTTCAAAACCCAGTGCCGGGAGGATCCGGCCACGGCTGTAAAGCGTCTCGATATAGCCGTAGGAGTGATAACAGAGGAAAAACATCACCACGGAAGTGAACAGGGCGATAAAGATCATCAGGTATCGCCGACCTTTCGTGGGGATGGAGTCGTAGACCGCTGACATACGGATGTGCCGGCCATGACGGGCCGCATAACCAATGCCGGCAAAGGTGATCAGAATGATCAGGATCCGATTGATCTCGCCCGAGAAGAACAGGCCTTCACCGAACACGAAACGGGCGATGACGTTCACACACGTGTTCACTGCCATCAGCATCACGCCAAGCGCGAGCATGACGGCTTCGATCTTGCTGATGAAGACGTCGATGGTTCCCAGAAACCCGGGTAGCCCGGACTCGTAGGAGCCGGTGTCGTCTTCTAGGTCCGGGGACTTTTCAGACATGGGAACGCTCCCTTTCAATCCGCTGCCGGTTGGCGCTGGGGGCGCTCCGGCGGAGCGGGTTTAACCGCGAGATCCCCGCCGGAGGCCGGCGGGGATCATTCCCTCGGAGTTACTGGTTCGTAACTTCCTTCAGATCTTCCTTGAACTGGTTCAGCAGCTCTTTGCCGCTTTCGCCAGTCATTTCGATGAACTTCTTCTCAACCTGCGGTGCACGCTCCTTGAAGCGTTGAACCTGCTCTTCGTTCAGTCGCGTCACCGTCACCTCATCGCTGTCTGCCTTGATCTTCTCAAGGGATTTCTCAGCCAGACCGCTGATGTGCTCGATGATCTTCTCAAACGCGTAGTCAGCCGCGTCCTGAACCAGTTGCTTGTCCTCGTCGGACAGGCCGTTGTAGAAGTTCTGGTTGGCCATCATCGCGGTGGTGAACCAGCCGTGCTTGGTGAAGATCAGGTTCGGTGACACTTCGTACAGACCGCCGGATTCGATCCAGAAGATCGGGTTCTCCTGACCCTGAATCATGTTGGTCTGCAGTGCGCCGTACACCTCACCCCAGGGCAGCGGCGTCGGGGTGGCGCCAAAGGCGTCGTAGGTCTCCGACAGCAGCGGATTGGTCATCACCCGGATCTTCTTGTTATTGAAGTCCTCGGGTTTGGTGATCTTCTCATCAGCCGTGACGACCATCTCGCCTTCCGGATACATCTGCAGCAGTTCAAGGCCGTGGTTGGCGTAGAGTTCCGGGAAGTCCTCGTTGATGGCCTCACTCTCACGGAAGAACTGGATGACCGTTTCCATGTCGGTAGGCATCAGGTAGGGAATGAAGAAGATCTGGGCTTCGGGAATCAGAGAGCCGGTGAAACCAGGCGACTGGTTCACGAACTGCAGAATGCCGTTCTGCGTCTGTTCCATGATGTCGTCGGACTCGCCCAGCTCGCCGAAGCGATAGATCTGCAGGGTGTGGTCAGAATTCTCTTCGATGTACTCCTTGAAATCGTGGGCGAATACGTCCTGGACGTCGCCTTCGTATTCTTCGTGTGCGTAGCGCCAGTTGGCGGCATTCACCGCGTTGGCCGCCGTCATGGTGGCGAAAGCGATGGCCGAAATACCGGCCAGTTTCCTGAATTTGCTGGCGGTGCTCATCGAGTAGTCTCCCTTTTCTCGTTGCTTCACTGTTTTGTTACATTCAAGAACATTGGCAAATAAGTCCGGGTTCCGCAAGAAAATAAGCGAATTTGAGGAGCCCCGTGCCCTTAACTTCAAGCTTAGTCCACATTTCAGCCTTTTACTGCCATACTTTGGTGGATACATGTCGTGATAGGCGATAGGTCCTCTGCGCGATCCGAAACGGGCCTGTCCCGTGGATGGAGACGGCTTTGGGCGATGTCACGAGGGGTGCAGACACGGCGGGGCATAAAAAAGCCCCGCAGAGAGCGGGGCGCTAAAAACGGTGACGGCTTACTGGGTTGAGCGCCGACGGCGCGACAGTGCCAGCCCGGCCAGCGCAAGCGCGAGCAGGGCCAGAGTGCCGGGCTCCGGAACGGGGTCCGGGTCAGGATCCGTGCCGTTCTGGCAGTCAGGATCGTCCGGGAACTCCACGCAGAAGTCACTTTCCGTGATGCCGGCGTACAGGACGTTGGCCTGAGAGTAGTTGTAGAACCCGAAGGAACCGTCATCGAACGAGCCCAGCCCGAAATCGGCGGCCGTGACATCCAGCTCCAGAACATCGTCTACCCAGACCTTGATCAATTGCGAGGTGAACAACAGGTCGAAGGCATACTCGGTGTTGTCGCTCCAGCCGGTCGCGCCGAGATTGGTCGCGCTGGCAATCTGGGTCACTTCGTCATCGGGATGCTGCCAGAAGGACCCTCCGGTGCCCGTCGTGTTGCCATTCGTGCCATTCTCAACGTGAGAGATCGACAGCCCCTGATCCCAGCCAGACTGGTCCCCCTGTTTCCAGTCGATCAGGTAGTAGTCTGCGTTGGCGTCAAAGATCTCGCCAGCGTCGTAACCAAGTGCAAAGCCGATGAAGTCATTGTCGCCGCTGGTGGTGACCTGGATGGTCCCGCTCAGTTCCGTTCCCTGCGTGCTGGTGGTGGCCGGATCAAAGAAGATCGTGGGTGCTCCGTTGACCGTCTGCAGGACGGAGTCGTTACCCGGCTGCACATTCCAGCTCGATGATCCGCCATTGGCGGTCCAGCCACTTAGGTCTACCGGAACCGGCACGGCGAACGCCCCTGGTGCGGCCAGCACTGCCGCGAGCGCCAGCGCGCAGGTGCCCTTCGTAAGATGATTCATGACGCGTTCCCCCTTTGGGTGGATCTGGTGACCGTACAGCGACGAAATAAGCCGCAAAATGGGCGCCAGCGGAGCAGGAGCCGAAGTCAAACAAGAGCATGGGGAGGGCCTTGGGGCGGTTCCGGACAGGGTGTCGTAAAAAAAGCTGACGGAAAGTCAGGCCGGAGCCGGGGAACTGTAAAGAATCGATGATCGGGAAGGGCCCGGCGAGCCGGCGCCGGGCGTTCCGTTTGCGTCTTACTCGGGCCGGCTGATCTGGTATTGGGCCAGCTTGGTCCGGGTCGCTTCCGACAGGGGATGGGAGGAGCGTGACTCGTCGTTCATCTGCACGATCACCGTCTCGGCCGTCGCCGCACAGGTGCCGTTCTGGAAAATGCCCTGGAGTAACTGAATCGAACTGTTGCCGATCCGCGTGATGGCGGTGCCGATATCGACGGTGCCCGGCCAGGTGATCTCAGAGCGCAGTTGCAGATTGAGGTTCGCGATCACAAACGAGGCGCCGTCCGAGGCCAGCGGATCGTCCGGCGAATACAGGAACTCGACCCGCCCGGTTTCCAGAAACGTCGAGAACAGCGCATTGTTCACATGCCCCTGCCGGTCCGTGTCGGCATAGCGGAGCTTGTCGTAGGTGCGGGACGGGAAGTCGTCCAGGGTGAGCGGTTGGGTGGTGTCGTTCGGTGCCATAGACCTTCTCTCGTTGACGGGACACTAGGAGTCTGCGCGGTAGAAAGTCGCACCGCTGCGACCGCCCCACTGCGGTCCCTTTTGAGCGCTCATTGTCGTTACATAGAACCACTATGCGCCTCAAATGACCGTCAAAATGGCCTCGCAGTGGGACGATCTCGCCTGGCACGATTTCTACCGCGCAGACTCCTAGCGTGCGATTGTCATCGGTTCGGGCTCCATTGTCAGCCCCGTCGGAATACTGGCATGTGTCGCTGGGTTTCTAGCGCGGCCGGACAGCCGGTATAGTGCCCCCATGAGCTACCCACAACGCATCGTCTGCCTCACCGAAGAAACCACCGAGACCCTGTACGCCATCGGGGCCGAGGATCGGATCGTCGGCATCTCCGGTTTTACCGTCCGGCCCGAACGGGCGCGGAAAGAAAAGCCCAAGGTGTCCGCCTTCACGTCCGCCCGGATCGAGCGGATCCGCGAGCTGGAACCAGACCTGGTGCTGGGTTTCTCCGACATGCAGGCGGACATCGCGGCGGAGCTGGTGCGGGCGGGCATCGACGTCCACATCTTCAACCACCGCACCGTGGCAGGCATTCTCACCATGATCCGCACACTGGGCGGCATGCTCGGCCTCGCGGACCGAACCGACCCCTACGCGGACGAACTGGCCGCCCGGGTGGACGCCGTCCGCGCGAGGCAGGCAGAGGGCCCACGACCGCGCGTTTACTTTGAAGAGTGGGGCGACCCGATGATCAGCGGCATCGGCTGGGTGTCCGAACTCATCGGCATTGCCGGGGGCGACGACATCTTCCCCGAACGCGCCGCCGAACCCGGCGCGCTGGAACGGATCATCAAAGACCCCCAGGAGGTCGTGGACCGCCAGCCCGATATCATCATCGGCTCCTGGTGCGGCCGCAAATTCCGGCCCAAAGAAGTCGCCGAACGCCCCGGCTGGGATGCCATCCCCGCCGTGGCCAACAACCACCTCTACGAAGTGAAATCGCCCATCATCCTCCAGCCCGGACCGGCGGCGCTGACGGATGGGCTGGAGGCGTTGTGTGGGATCGTGGATGGGGTGAGGGAGCGCCTTTAAGGCGTCTCCCGCTTCCAAAGGCCGGCCCTGGCCGACTCACGCTTATTTGTAACACCGCACGTGCGTTGCGATTTTCCGAACGATTCTGGGGCCATTGCCGGCGGCGTCCGATTCGCGACTGGTCAGAACGTCAACACCATTCGCCCGCAGGAATCCCCGGGCGACGTGGCCCTTTATCACGAAATTGGCGTTCTGAACATCGGTTTTGAATTTGGTCCGGAAATACTCCTGATTTACCGTGCTCACCACCACGGCGACCACATTGCCGTCCTTGTCGACCACGGGGCCACCGCTATTCCCCGGCTGGATGGGCGCTGTGGTCTGATAGTGCGTGGACAGGCCTCCCATTCCCTCCAGTCCGGAGATAATGCCATTGGTGAGGTTCCCGGACTTGGTCAGCGTGTGGGATAACGGAAAGCCGAAGATATAGACCGGGTCGCCCAAACGCGGATCGCTGTGGGTTCGGAACCGCGCCACCATGGGCACATCGAAATCGGTGGTTTTGAGCAATGCCAGATCGTCCTTTTTCGACACGTTGACCAGCCTTGCGTCAGCGATCGGGTTGCCCAGAGTACGGATTTCGAGTCTCTCACACTCGTCGACCACGTGATGATTGGTCAGGACGTGGCCGCGGTCTGAAACGAAGAAGCCCGTGCCAGTGCCGGCCAGAGACGGGTCGCCCTCGTCGGCCTTGGGCCGTGGGCTGCCTGCCGTCGCCTTGCAATCGGGGTAGCGGCTTTGATTGTTCTGACGCCAGGCATCAAACCGGGTCCCGTGGGCTTTGCGTCGGTTGGCGGGATACTCCTCCCGGATCGTGGTCATCAGGTTCTGGAGGACTTTGTTCTGTTTGTCAGTGAGGCTGCCCATCCGGTTGTTGCCCGATGTGGACAGCTTGTCCGCCGCCAGGAACCAGTAGACGGATTCGGCGCCACTTTTCTCCACGCCTTTGCCCTGGTAATAGGCAAACCCCAGCTTGAAGGCGGCCATGGCGTGTCCGTCCGCCGCTGCCTTCTTGTACAGTTCAACACCACGGGCCGGGTCCCTGGTGATGCCCTTGCCGATGGTGGTCAGGAAGCCCAGCAGATATTCCGAGGTCGGCAGCTCTGCCGCCACGGCCTGGCGCAACAGGGGAACCGCCTTTCGGGGAGCGTCCTCCTTCAGCAGAAGATGAATGGCCATCGCTTGCGCCTTGCAGGCGGATTGTGCCGATGCGGGCGGTTTCGGCTCGGGTTTTGGCGCCGGTTTGGGTGGCGGTTCTGGTTCGGGTTTCGGTTTAGACTTGGGCGCCCCTTCCGTGTCCGCCTCAATGTAGCGCCAGAAATTGTCCATGTGCCGGGACAGAATGGTCTCGTACCGTTCCGATTCCTTCAGCCGAGCCAGCCCGGCATTGAACCGGTACATGAAGGCCGTTCCCCGGGCATGGGTTTTGGAGACAACCACGTGCAGGCCCTCGATGGAAATGGGGCGCTCCATGGCTTTCACCTGACTCTCCAGGCCCTGCTCCTTGATGGTCAGCCGGCCGGTGAATTCGTTGACCGTCACGCCATCAATCTGGCCGCGGACCAGTCGCTGAAAGCAGTCATCCAGACTCTCTCCCCGGACCAGTTTGACGTGTCCCTGCGACAGCCATCGGCGGCCTCTGCGATCGAGATCGTGGTCGTAATAACCCTTGGGCCGGCACAGGGTCTTGCCGTGCAGATCCGCGTCCTCGCGGTACTCAAAGCCGGCGTTTTTGCGGGTGAACAGCAGCACAAGCATCTCAAAGAGCGGCTCCGAGAAATGAAAGTTCCGGCAGCGCTCGTTGGACCGGTTTTCCTCACAGTTGGGCTGGAGCCAGGGGAAGCCGACGTCATATGCCTTCTTATCCAGCAGCGGGAACAGGTGTTTGGACCAGTCATCCTCCCACGTCAGGGAGAAGGGGACGGGGGACGGGCTGTTTTCGAAGGAGGCGTTCACCAGTTCCGTGATCAGGCCGCCGCCGGGGAGTGATTGCCCTGTGAATGGCTCATAGTTGCCGCCGGTCAGCAGCTTAAGGTCGGCGTCGTCCTTCTGCAGTGTGCGCTCATCGGCTTCGCTGCTTTCCAGGCAGGGGATCCGGAGCCGGGTGCCGCGGGGAATGTCGCTGGGGTTGCTCCTTAGTGCATCCCGGTTGGCGTAATAGATCAGTGTCCACTTGCGCCCGTCGCCATAATACGTGTTGGCGATGTCGTAAATCGTTTCGCCGGTGCGGGTCACGTGTGTGCCTCCGCAACGTTCCGCAGCGACCCCATTCGACAGCGACACCACCAACAACAGCGCCCCGATGATGAATGACTTTAACGTGTGCATTCCCGACTCCTTGACTCCCGGATGATCGTGGTCCGTCCGTCTTCAGAATTGTTCCCAGAAGCGTGAAAGATGGCGATCAACAATCGACTGATACCGCCCTGAGTCCTTGATGGCATTGAGGCCGTCGTTGACCTGTCCGATCAGTCGCTCGGCCTGCGGATGATCACGATGCACCAGCACATGAAGCCCCTCGATGGAAAGCGGGCGGCTCTGCACAATCCGGACCCGGTTCTCAAGGTTCAGGCGCTTCATGGCGGAGCGCCCGGTGAATTCGTTGAGGGCGACCGCGTCCACGGAACCCGTTGTCAGCATCCGGAAACAGGCATCCACGCTGTCAGGCTGCTTGAGGACAACGCGGTTATTGGTGAGCCAGAGGCGACCGTTCTTCTCCAGGTCGTGGGTGTAGTAGCCGTCGGGGCGACAGAGCGTTTTCCCATGGATGTCGGATTCGTCCTGGAAGACAAAGCCGCCGGACCGGTCGACGAATAGCAGAACCAGCATCTCGAACATGGGATCGGAAAAGAGAAAGTGGCGGCAGCGCGTATTGTCCGGGGTCTGTCGGCAGTCGGGTTTGAGCCAGGGAAAGCCCAGGTCGTAGGTCCGGTTCGACAACAGTGGATCCAGGTGTCGTGACCAGTCATCCACCCACGCAACCCCGAAGCTGGTCACCCCGGGGGTATTGTTGAGGGCCGAGTTGACCACATCGGTCACCAGCCCGCCGTTGGGAAGCTCTTTTCCTGTGAACGGCTGGTAGTTGCCTCCGGTCAGAACCTTGATGGACTTGCCCTCAGCCGCTTGCCAGCCCGGTGTGGGTGCACTGGTCGCGGCAGCGTTCAGGCAGCCGATATGCAGCCGCGTTCCGATGTGGATCAGGTGTGGGTTGGTGCCGATGGTCCGTATGTTGTTGTTGTAGATCACGGTCCATTTGCGGACATCGCCATAGGCGCGCCCGGCGATGCGCGAAAGCGTGTCGCCCGGCTGGACGCGGTAGGCCTGGTCGCAGGGGATATCGGCCCAGGCGGCGGGTGGGAACAGGAGAATGAGACAGACGAGCACACCAATGTGCGTTGCCAGTCGAACACGGATCATTGCGAGTCTCTCCTTTCAGAGCGTCTGACAGACAACCGAGCGGACAGGGATGTTGTCCATTTCTGTGTCAACACCAAAACGGTTTGAGACTGCTATCAGTGCCTGGGTTGGTCAGGCCATGACCTTCAATGAGTCAGCGGCGCCAGCACGGCGAGGAGAGACAGCATGATCACGAACGGGGCAAGTGGTTGGTGCGAAGGTCCCCGTTGGCGGGCTTCTCCATGCTCGGTTGAGTTCGTTCCTTCGGTTCGGGTCTTTTAACTCTTAGCAATTCGGGGAAGGTTGTCAAGTAATGTGTCGGGATTGTTGGCCCGTTCGGCCGATTACGCTCTTCTCTTGAAAACGCGAGCGATCAGGAACACCGCGAGAACCGGAAGCCCATATTGGGAAAAGAAGGCTGCCGCAGTGGCGACGTAAGCCAATAGGTCCACGCTTACGATATCCATGAGTGCGACGACGACGGGCCCCGCCATGATTCCCCCGACGGCCATGGCGATGTACCCCGCCAGGATGGAGAACACCGGGAAGGACCAGCGATTGGGCAGATAGCGCCGGGTCCCGAGCCAGAAGATCGCGGTCACAATCAGCGGCCATGCCAACGAGAAGTACAGGGTCAGCGTCCCGACCGTGCCGTGCTGGTTTGGGTGGAGATCGACGGTTTCCCCCCGTTGAATCCTCTGAATCCAGTCGTCGACCGTTTCCTCCCGGCCTTCCCAGAAGCTCCGTATCCCCTCAAGGTACTCGACGACGGCCTCGTGCTCGCCTCGGGAAAGCATGGCCCTGGCCAGATCGAGCGTCGGCCCGAAACTGTCGAGTTGAGGCGAGCCCGGGGACTGGCCCGCCTCGATCAGGTGTTGTCTGGCGCTGGCGACGTCATCGGTCTCCAGGGAGACAAGGCCCAGTATGCGGTGGCTGAAGTGAATGGCGTTGCCATAGTTCCAGTCGCATTTGTGGTCGGCCGCGAGAGCAAGGTACTCCCGTGACAACGCTTTGACACGGTCGTAATCGCCATCCTGATACGCCTCACCAATCAGACTCTCCATTCCATAAAAACGGCTGAGCTCCGCGGTCAGCCCGGACGTTTCCGGGCAGTCAGAGCACTGAGGCTGTTGTTCACAGGCGAATGCTGGGAGGTGATGGAGAAGGGCGAGGATAAGGAACAGTCTGATTGTTGGCATAGAACGTCCGTGTGGTTGCAGGTCCGTCAAGGTATGTATTGGCGATTCGTCCGGCAGGGGGAAGGTAGAAGTTGCCGCTCGTAAAACCTACTTCGATCTGTTCTTTAGTGTTTTCTTTATGTAATAGACAACGAGTGTCAGAGCGATCAGCCCCGCCAGAATAAGTGCTGCGGAAAATGCATCAGAGCCCTCGGTTGGACAGATCTCGGGATGAACGCACGGTATGTAAACGATTGCCATCATGTGCAAGGCTCACAGATCTTTGTCGCGCTTTATCTTTGACCACTCATATATAAGGGAAAATGCGATACCCGGTAGGCATACCCAGAAAATGGCATAGGGAACACCCAATGCCGCCAGAACTTCGATTGAGCCGAGTATCGCAACACTGACAACAACGGCACCAAAAAGCCTTTTTGCCACGTTACTGATCTTAAAATCGTGCTTAGGCACTTACGTGTCTCCGACCACAGTAAACTCACTGACGATTGGCTGCGTCACGAGCTTCTTGATGATCCAGATCAATAGCCCGGAGAGAGCTGCCGCGAGAGCAAAACTGAACCAGAGCATGATGTCGCCCATGCGCTCGAATTCTTCGAACCCTTCACCCTCTGGAGGGGCAGGAAACTCCGGGAACAGGAAAAGCTGCATAATCAGCCCGCCTATCTGCCAGAGAACGCCAAACGAGAGTAGTCCAATGAAGATCAGCCGTGCCCAGTTTTTGCGTTTCAGGAGAGCGATGGCCGCAACAAAGGTGAAGATCGACAGAGCACAGAACCCATACACCATCAAATGAAAATACTCGAACATGAACCTCGCTATGGCGGGAGCGTCATCAGGAACAGACTGAAACTCGTCACCGCTGAACAGGGTTGAAACCATGATGGCCTGGAGAATGGATACAAAGGAGGCAAAGCCGGCTCCCACAATGAATATCCAGGCGATGACGGTGACGAACGTGGATCGTGACTCCATGTCAGAATTCTCCCTTGGTCTTTTGAGTCGCGGTTGGAATGGGTTAACAGGGCAGATTTGGGTTTTCGACAGGAGCTTAACAAGCACGCCCTGCATGTGGTTGAGACTTAGCGCTCGTTGTCCGAGACCGCCCTGTCGTAATACTCAAGCAGCAGCCGATCCTTCCGCCCACCGAACGCATGCACCAGACAGCCGAGACCAAACATCACAGCGACTGACATAAAGTGCCCCATGAAAATGCCGTTCTCTGTGCCGAGAGATTGAGCCGTGTCGATCATGGTTTCCGTTAGCACAACGTCCTGTTCGGTGATGGCCCTCCCCTCGAAAAGGGTGTCATCGGCTTCCAGAAAGTCGTCGATCCACTGGTCCTGATCCTTGGACGCGAAGTAGGTCCCGATGCCTGTCGCCACAATAATGAGAAAACCAAGGATGCCTGCCAGCTTGCGTCTGGCGTGGTTCTTTCGGATGAACTCGATGTATTGCTCGTCGGTCATTTTTAATTTCCGGTTCATTGGGAGGCTAAAAACCACCACCGCCATCGCCCCCGCCGCCACAGGAATCGCCACCGCCCAGAAAGCCACCCGAGGCGATGCCGCCCGCGTCATTGGTTGACGAAGAGCGGCCATGACTCATCCTGGCAGAGAGCCATACCACAAATGCGATCAGCACCAAGGTAAAAGCGACAGGCGCGATCCCACTTTCCAAAACGGTGTCGGCCTTCAAATCGATCATGTGCCACAGGGCGAATAACATCGCCGTGTAGATCAGAAACCACTTCATACGTCTTTCCCTGGTTTAAAGCTGAATTACGAGGCGACGACGCTGAACACAGCGCTCGCCCTTGCTATGCGATTGGAATCAACATGGAAATAGCAGTTGGCGAATGCGGTACGACGTCCGACCTTTTGCACATCGGTGTGAACCTCAATCCAGTCTCCCTGCTTCGCCTTGCCTGCATAATCGATGGCCTGGCTCGTCGTCACGATTGGCGCTGGAGGTTCGGTAGAGAATGCGGCGCTGTAGCCCATCGCAATATCAGCGAGTGTGCCCAGAACACCACCATGGACGATACCCCGGGCGTTGCAGTGCTTTTTCTCTGCAAAAGCCCAATCACCAAACCGGAGCAATCGGCTTTTTCGTAGATGGGGCCGAGCAGTTCCGTGAACGGGCTTGTACGGGATGGTGGCTCAAATCCTTCGGGTATTGCGCTCATATTCGCGTCCTCAAACTCACCACGGATCGTTGCCGCGCCAGTGTTCAAGGCCTGCCGGAAGATCCGCTTTGCTACCGGCGTACTGGCCGTTATCGAAAATCAGCTTCGTACCGTCAATCACAATGACCCGGGCCGACGGGCCGGGCCAGTCGAGCCCGGCCTCTCTCGCACTCGTTTCCTCATACTCGCCCAGCTCCCGCGCGACGACGTTCCTTACCGATTTGTATGAGGTATCGGCGCCCGATTGCTTGTAGAGACGCTCGACGACAGATGTTGTCAGGCTCTGCTCGGTCCATGCCTCCTGCCACTTGGATACGCGGTCGAGCAGAAACGCGTTTCCCAAAAGGGAACCGACGAGTGCCACACCGAGAATCCATCCTGTTCGTTTACGCATAGAGCGACTCGCTCACTGTTACCCCCTGAACGATTGCCCGACGGGGTGATGGATGGCGTCGTGGCGGAACAAAACCGTCTCGTTGGCGCACGGGGCAGAACTCACGGGTTCTGAAGCTCCCTGCCTTTGGTTGTGTACAGAAAGGTTGGCACATCGCATCGAGAAAACTCGGCTCAAAGGGGAGCTCTGCCCTACTCGTCCAACTGAATCGAAACGTTCCGGTCCGGCGGTGGCAGTTTGGGTAGCATCGCCTCCACATCAACCGTGTGGTTAGCGAAAAAGGATTCCGCCGCTTCAATCAGAGCCGCCTCGGTTTTGAGGATACCAAGATAGACCGGCCATTCGGCGTCAATCAGTTCCGTACTGTAACGGGACGGATCGACTTCCCCCTGCAGTGCCAGAAACCGAAACTCCATTTCGTTCATGACGGTGTAAGCGCACCGTTTGCGCAGAAACATGCGCAGCATCTGCTGGGCGTTGTACGCGTTGTGGCGGACCAGATCGGTACCGATCCGTCGCTCGAGTCGATCACTGTAGACAAACCATTTGCGCAGACAGATGCCGCCCTGAAGGTCATCGAAGGAGTCCGCTTGTTGGCCGGGTTGCGCAAACACACGGTCACGCCAGGTTAACACCGGTCCGACGGTGTGCATCCGGTCCGGCAGGGGCATCCATAGCGGGTTGGCGAACACCGCGTTGGCTCGTCCTTCTTTCAGGTTCCATGCCTGGCGTTTGCGCGCTGCCGGGCGGAAATCGGAGGCGATACCGGTTTCTTTGGTGAACTCATTGATCACCTCAACCAGAACGCCCTTGTTCAGGTCGTCGCCGTAATAGAATGGCAGAAAGGTCTCGTGCGACCCCATAATCTGGAGCGTTTGGGACGACGCCGGAACGAACCAGAACGCTGCGATGATCAGCAGGCCTATTCTCATTGGGTCTTCCTCACCAGTGATCGATCAGGGTCGGCCGCCGCTTGTCCGGCTTACCCTGGCCAGTCAAAGCCAGTGTGGCTCGGCTTTTGGTCCGGCGCCAAGACAGAGTCGAGAGCGCTGAGAACCATCGCGGCGCGACAATCGGTCCAGCTGGAGGCAGGACACGGCATTCACCCTCGATTTCAGCTCAAGCTGATGGCTTGTCAAAAATGCCTCGGTTGCTTCGGTTCATTCCGTTTCCGACGTAGGTAGGCCGGCCATTCGGGGTAGACAATCAGAAAAACTCGATCTGCCTCCCTTTTTCCCGGGATGAGTCGGCTTGCGCTGCATACCGGTCGTATTGGTCATCTCCATCACAGCGACTTCCTTTTAGAGGGAGCTAACCCCGCGGTCTCAATTACTAAGTGCAACACCCTCTGATCGAGTAAGGTGTTGCAATGCCAAGATCCTATCATCACCTCAGCCACGTCGATCGTGCCACTATCATGCTGATGCACGCTGAGGGCCATAGCCTCCGTGCCATTGCCGAACGACTCAAGCGCTCACCCAGCACCGTCAGCCGCGAGGTGCGACGCCATACCAGAGCAGGCCAGCCTTATGATGCCAACCGTGCTGCCCGTATGGCTCAGTTCTCACGAGCCCGCTGTCGCCCCCGGCGCAAGCTGGTTGAGGGCACCGACCTCTACGAGATGGTCCTCGACATGCTGCGAAACCGGTGGTCACCACAGCAGATCAGCGGCACACTGCGGCGTATGTTTCCCGATGATCCGGATTACCAGGTCTCTCACGAGAGCGTTTATAAAACGATCTATGCGATCCCCCATGGCGAGCTCCGCAAGGAACTCATCCAATGCCTGCGCCAGGGACGGACCAAGCGCCGCCCCCGGTCTGGCGGCGTGGATCGGCGCCAACAGATTCCGGAGCTGGTCAGCATCCATCTGCGCCCGCCGGAAATCGAGCAGCGCATTCTGCCCGGCCACTGGGAAGGCGACCTGATCAAGGGTGCGTTCAACCGCTCTGCCGTGGGAACGCTGGTCGAGCGGGTGAGTGGGCTGGTGTTTCTCGCCAGAATGGACGGCGCTACGGCCACCGCGGCCGTTGAAGGCTTCAGCGCCGCGCTCAACCGGATTCCGTTGTCGATGCGCAAGACAATGACCTATGACCAGGGGCGTGAGCTGGTACGCCACGCGGAGATCACCCAGAACACCGGCATGGCGATCTACTTCGCGGACCCGCACAGTCCCTGGCAACGCGCCGTGAACGAAAATACCAACGGCCTGCTGCGCCAATACATGCCCAAGGGAACCGACCTGTCCGTGCTGAGCCAGGAGGAGCTGGATGCGATCGCCTTCCAGCTCAACTCACGCCCGCGAAAGCGACTGGACTTCCAGACGCCTCTGGAGGTATTCATGGATCTGCTTAACCGCAGTCAGGATGCCCCCGCAGGGGTTCATTAACCGAGTGTTGCACTTGGAGTTGGAGACCGCCCCCCTTCCCTGTACATTCAAGCGTAGTTTGCGGTGTTTTTTACCACGTCTCGGCCTCAGAGATATTCCGAGAAGATCGCTTTAATCGCGTCCTTATCCAGGTAATCGGATTCCACCTTGTAGACCGCTTCATTCTTTTTGTCGGAGATGATAAATACCGTGGATTGCTCTGGTGAGACGAAGTAGTAGAACTGGTGGCCTTCGCCTGACCAGCGTCCGGAGTCGCGATCTTTCATAAACACGGTGCGAAACGCCTTGAGTGAACCCTCACGACAGGCGCCGTTTCTCTTCTCCAGAGCCTGCTCAAAGAAGGCTGCCGGCGGACATTCACCGGTATTAAGATCACGCTCCCGACTGAATCCAATGAATTTCTTGCCCGGTTTCTCGCTGTACTTGGCGATGAGGATATCGCTGTCGGTTCCCAGGTAGGCCATTAGCACCGGCTTTTCCGGCACGTAGAAATCGTAGTTCTGGTACACAATGCGCAGGCCTTCGCTCTGGGCGGTGGCGACAAAGGCCAGCCCCAATCCCAGCAACGGAAGTAGAAGCAGAGCTTGGCATCGGCGCATAATCAGATTCCTCTCAAGGCAAGGGCCATGCGGGTTTTGTAGCTGGCAGCGACCTGATCCCGGCACATGCTGTAGATACCGGCATCTCCGGACAGCATTTTGCGCCCGATCGTTGCGAGGGTCTTAATGATGTAGGTGATGCCAGGTGGAGAGAGCGTGGGGCTCGGTACCAGATCGACCGATGCCGTGCAGGCCTGGGCTTCACTCAGCGCCTCGTACAGAACCCGGGCGGCGCTTTCGTTGACGGTGTGCGGCTGAGTCATGCCCGGCCAGAAGAAGTTGATCGCCGCAGCGATGTATTCCCTTTGTTCGTGGTTCATTCCGTTGCGTCTCCCTGCGATAGCGCGTCCCTTTCCGTGGGACGTGGTCCGGAGTGTACCAGTATTTCATGATTCAGGAGAGCTCTGGATGGGAAGTGATTGGCCAAAAAAATCAATCCGCCCCTATCTAACGAGGTATGTGGTTGGGGCAGGCTCCTGGAAAGGAAGTTCTGCCCCATCGCCCACTATGAAGGCATCAGCTCTTTTCTCCAAGTCCCGTCGTTATCGCCATGCTCATCAATTTCAATTGTGTCAAATTTCGTCTCTCCTTCAGATCGCGATACTCTATAAATTGCTACATCTTCACAGTGAATATCCCCATTTTTTATTTTTTGGAATAATCCGTTTATCAGGTCCGGGGAATGGGTTTCAAGACAGATATGTGAGTCCTTATTGCGAGCTGTATCAATGAAGACATCTGCGAGATTTCGAGCTGCTTTAGGGTGGACGTGTAGCTCTGGTTGTTCGAACAAAAGTGTAGAGCCTTTTGGAGCAAAGCTGCACTGCGTAAGAACAGGTAAAACCTGTGAGACGCCGTAACCCAAATCAGCAAGAGGGAACTTCTTGGAATCTTCCAAAGTGACCTCCACCTTGAATAGGTCAGAAGATCCGATTCTTCCAATATCGACAGATTGACCTAAACCGAGTGTTTTAAGCCATTTTGTTATTTGATCTATATGGGGGCGAGATCTGCTCTGGACCGACTCATTGGCTAGCATTGTTATGGTCGACTCACCCATCGACCCTACTTCTTTCGGCGATGCTCCCCTACTTGCATACTTCCGCTCTGGAGGCATTCTGAACGGGCCTAAGTATAACGTTTTTGCTAGATTATCTTGGATGGCCGACTGTGCTGAGTTTGCTGCCATCATGCCGAAGAAAACATCTCGCATGTCACTTTCTGATTCTGCAATTGAAGGGCTCATCATTAGCGAGTAATCATCAACAAGAAACCCCTTTGAAAAGAGAAATTCCTCAGGGAGGTTGAACTTCTTTCCACCGCCAAGTGACATCGAGTATTCAGATTTAACTTTTTTGGCGTAAATGAGGTTTTTTGAGCAGTAATGTCCAGGGATTCCAATGTGACGTCTTGTGTTCTTTTGCTGCACTTGAATTGGTAGAATGAATTAACGTCAGATTGTCGAGAGATGTTTTTTATGCTGTGGTCGGATCCCTCCTCTGTATCCGGCTGCATCTCACTGATTGTAACGTTTGGTATAGTAACTCCTAAGCCAATTTGATCTTGATAAGACTTAGAATGGATAACTTCAATGAATCGTCCTAGGTGGACGTGAGCGGATTCATCATCGAGAATTATTGGGCGACTATCTGAAACTACTTTTACGGTTTGGCTCAAGCATGCTAGTGCGTGAATGCACGAGCTTTTTCCCGAAGAGTTTTCACCAACAAAAACAGTGATCGGCTTTATGTCAATTTCTCTTTTTTTTTTCCTATTCCTCGAAAATTCTCAATGTGAAGTTTTGAGATTGTCATGTATATTCCTTAAAATAGCGATTTCAGAGTTTTTTGAGAGTCTGCCAGAAAATAAACCGAGTTACCCTAGTTTTTAAATGAGATTCTATTTGGAGAGATGGATTTATAGGTCTTTAGGTACCTGGTTGCTATTTTTAATAAGTTTCGAACGTATATAGAGTAGCAATGCTTTAGCCCTGCCTCAAAAGGAATTCCGGCACTTGTAGAAAAGTATGCTCATCGGCTAGATCGTTTCGGGCAAAGAAAGGATAATATCCTCGACCAAGATCCGGCGAATATCTCGCTGGGAGGGCTGCTTTCCTAGTAAGCATGGCTTATATGATCTATTCCGCGAAAAACAACGCCCGCAATTTCTCCCCAGGCTCGTCCGCCCGCATAAACGATTCCCCAACGAGGAACCCATAGATCCCGCGCCCGGTCATGGTGGTCACGTCGTCACGGGTGTGGATGCCGCTTTCGGTGATGGTGAGGCGGTGGTCGGGGATGCGGTTGTGGAGGTCGATGGTGGTGTTGAGGTCCACGTCGAAGGTGTGGAGGTCGCGGTTGTTGATGCCGACCAGTGGGGTGTCGAGGGTGAGGGCGGCGTCGAGTTCGGCGCCGTTGTGGACTTCCACCAGTACGTCCAGCCCCGCCTCTTCGGCGGTGCCGGCCAGTTCCTGCATCTGGTCTGTGGTCAGGCACGCGGCGATCAGCAGGATGCAGTCGGCGCCGATCATCCGGCTTTCGTGGATCTGGTAGGGCGCGACCATGAAGTCCTTGCGGATCACGGGCAGGGCGCAGGCGTTGCGCGCCTCGGCCAGATGATCCTCATGCCCCTGGAAGAAGTCGTGGTCGGTGAGCACAGACAGGCACGCTGCGCCGCCGGCTTCGTAGCTGCGGGCGATGGTGGCCGGCTCGAACGGATCACGGATTACGCCCTTGCTGGGGGAGGCCTTCTTGATCTCGGCGATCACGCCGGGCTGCTGCGCGTTGATGCGCCCGGCGAGGGCGTTGGCGAACCCGCGCGTGGGCGCCTGATCCCGCGCCCGGTCCCGGACGTCCTCAGACGGCTGGCGGTAGCGCCGGTGTTCGATCTCTTCCCATTTGCGGGCGACGATCTTGCGCAGGATGGTCGGGGTCTGGTCGCTCATGGTGTCGCTCAGAAGCAGTGGGAGAAGTCGGACAGTTCGGTCATCTTGCCCTTGGCCAGCCCGCTGCCCAGCGCGTCCTGCGCCATGTCCACGCCTTCCTTCATGGTCTTGGCGAGACCGGCAACGTAGATAGCCGCGCCAGCGTTGAGGGCGACCATGTCGCGGGCCTTGTCGGCGTTCTCATCGTGCTTGGTGCCCAGCGCCGCCTCGATCAGCGTGAGGGATTCCTCGGAGCTGTCCACGTTCAGGCCCACCAGGCTCTGGCTCTTGATGTCGAAGTCTTCCGGCGTGATGTCGTATTCGGTGATCTCGCCGTCCTTCAGTTCCGCCACGTGGGTGCTGTTGGCGAGGCTGATCTCGTCCAGCCCGTCTTTGGAAGACACCACCATCACGTGCTCACTGCCCAGCCGTTGCAGGGTCTCGGCCATGGGGCGGCAGAGCTTGTCGGTGAACACGCCGGCCACCTGCCGTTTGACGCCCGCCGGGTTGGTCATGGGGCCAAGGATGTTGAAGATGGTGCGCATCCCCAGTTCCTTGCGCGGGCCGATGGCGTGCTTCATGGCGCTGTGATGGGCGGGCGCGAACATGAAGCCGACGCCGATCTGCTCGATGCAGCGGCCCACGTCCTCGGGTTGGAGGTCGAGGTTGATGCCGGCTTTTTCCAGCAGATCCGCGCTGCCGCTTTTGGAGGACACGGACCGGTTGCCGTGTTTGGCCACGTGGGCGCCCGCCGCCGCGACCACGAACGCCGAGGCGGTGGAAACGTTGAACAGGTTGGCGCCGTCGCCGCCGGTGCCGACGATGTCCACCACCGGTTCCGCGTTGACGGTGACGTTGGTCGCCAGCTCGCGCATGACCTGGGTGGCGCCGGTAATCTCGTCGATGGTCTCGCCTTTCATGCGCAGGCCCATCAGCAGGGCGCCGATCTGGGCGTCCGTGGCCTCGCCCTGCATGACGATGCGCATGACGTCCTGCATCTTGTCGGTGCTCAGGTCGATGTGATCAACAATGCGGTTCAGTGCGGTCTTGATGTCCATGATCAGTCTCTCTCAGGCGGCCTGACCCGGCTGGCCGGGCAGGCGCAGGAAATTGCGGAGCAGCTCGTGGCCCTGTTCGGTCATGATGGATTCCGGGTGGAACTGGACGCCCTCGATGGGCAGCGTCTTGTGGCGCAGACCCATGATCTCCTCCACCGATCCATCCGGATTGCGGGTCCAGGCGGTGACTTCCAGCTCGTCCGGCAGGCTGTCCTTATCCACCACCAGGCTGTGATAGCGGGTGGCCTCGATGGGGTTGTTGAGCCCCCGGAACACGCCCTGGTCGGTGTGATAGACGGCGGACGTCTTGCCGTGCATCACCTGACCGGCGCGGCGCACGGTCCCGCCGAACACCTGCCCGATGGCCTGATGCCCCAGGCACACCCCGAGGATCGGCAGCCGCCCGGCAAAGTGACGGATCGCCGCCATGGAGATGCCCGCCTCGTTGGGCGTGCAGGGCCCCGGCGAAATCACCAGCCGCTCGGGGTTGAGCGCCTCGATCTGCTCGACGGTGATCTCGTCATTACGGTGCACCTGCACGTCCGCACCCAACTCGGACAGGTACTGCACCACGTTGTAGGTGAAGGAATCGTAGTTGTCGATCATCAGTAACATGATGGCGGTCCTCACCGGTCAAAGTCGTTGAGCGCCATGCCCACGGCACGGAAGATGGCGCGGCCCTTGTTCATGGTCTCCTTCCACTCCAGCCGGGGCACGGAATCGGCGACGATGCCGGCGCCCGCCTGGATGTGGAGGGTGTTGTCCCGGATCACGGCGGTGCGGATGGCGATGGCCGTGTCCATGTTGCCGTTCCAGGACAGGTAGCCCACGGCGCCGCCATAGACGCCGCGTTTGACCGGCTCCAGTTCGTCCAGGATTTCCATGGCGCGGATCTTCGGTGCGCCGCTCAGGGTGCCCGCCGGCAGGGTGGCGCGCAGTACGTCCATGTTGGACAGGTTCGGGCGCAGCCGGCCGGTGACGTTGGAGACGATGTGCATGACGTGGGAGTAGCGCTCCACCGCCATCTTCTCGGTGAGCTTCACCGATCCGGTCTCGCAGACCCGGCCGATGTCGTTGCGGCCCAGGTCGATCAGCATCAGGTGCTCGGCGAGTTCCTTGGGGTCCGCCAGCAGCTCGGATTCCAGCGCCCGGTCCTCGGCATCGGTGGCGCCGCGCTTGCGGGTGCCCGCCAGCGGCCGGACGGTGACCTGCTCGTCCTCCACCCGCGCGAGGATCTCCGGTGAGGAGCCCACCACCTGGAAGTCGTCCAGATCCAGGAAGTACATGTAGGGCGAGGGGTTCAGTACCCGCAGCGAGCGGTACAGGTTGAGCGGCGGCGCGGAGAAGGGAATCGACATGCGCTGGGAGACGACGGTCTGCATGATGTCGCCGTCCAGCACGTATTCCTTGATCTGCTCGACCGCCTCCTTGAACCGCTCCTCGGAGAAGCCGGAAACGAAATCGGTTTCCTCCACGCTCGTGCCGCGCAGCGCTTCCGGAGTGACCGGGGCGTCGGCATTGCGGTGATGCAATGCGTCCTCAAGCTCGTCCAGGCGTTGCTCGGCGCGGGCCAGCGGATCGTGTTCGTCCGGCGTCACGTGCACGATCAGGTGCAGCTTGCCGCGCAGGTTGTCGAACACCACCACCTCGTCGGAGACCATCAGCAGGATGTCCGGCGAGCCGATCTGGTCCGGCGGGCAGGTATCGGCCAGGCGCTTTTCGATGTAGCGCACCGTGTCGTACCCGAAGTAGCCCACCAGGCCGCCGTTGAAGCGGGGCAGGTCGGGCAGGTCCGGCGCGTTGAAGCGTTTCTGGTATTCCTCGACGAAGGTCAGCGGGTCCTCGTGGACCGTCTCTTCGATGGTCTGGCCGTCGCGGGTGATCGTGATGTCCTGCCCGTGGACCGTCATGATCTCCCGGCAGGGCAGGCCGATGAACGAATACCGGCCCCACTTCTCGCCGCCCTGGACGGACTCAAACAGGTAGCTGTAGGGGCCGCGCGCCAGCTTGAGGTAGGTGCTGAGCGGCGTTTCAAGATCGGCGAGCACTTCGCGCTGTACGGGGATACGGTTGTAGCCGGCGTCCGCCAGCTCGGCAAACTGTTCGGGTGTCATTCGGATTGTCCTGACATCTGATCTGCAGAATCACCGGGGGCACCGGTGAGTGAAACGGGCAGGCAGAGGGGCCTCCGGCTGCCGGGCTGAATGCTCAGCCGGTACGCCATCGCCACCATCGAATCGCGCGGGCGGAGGGGATCGTGCCTCGCGCTGTTGCAGTCAGATTCAGAACCCGCACGGGAGGAACCTCAAATAAATGTTGAACGAGATAGCTGAGAGACTACAAAAGCTCCGTCAGCGAATCAACCACCCGGTCCGAGCCAGTGTCTTCCAGGCGCACGCCGTAGTTATAACCATAGCTCACCGCCACCACCGGCATGCCCGCCGCCTGCGCCGCTTCGATGTCGTTGATCGAATCGCCCACCATCAGGCAGGTCGCCGGGTCACCGCCCAGTTCGCGGCAGGCGTGGAATAACGGTTCCGGGTCCGGCTTCTTGACCGGCAGCGAGTCCCCGCCAACCACCACCTCAAACCAGTGGGCCAGGTCCATCTGCTCCAGCAGCGGCCCGGTGAACTCCAGCGGCTTGTTGGTCACCACGCCCAGTCTTGTCCCGGCATCCCGGCAGCCCTCAAGGAACGGCAGGATGCCCGGATAGACTGAGGCGGCGGAGCCGTTGCGTGCGCGGTAGGCATCAAAGAACAGCTGCCGGGCGCGGTCAAAGAGGTCGTCCGGCGCCTGATCCGACTGATAGTCGAAGCGATCCGCCAGCGCCCGGTGGACCAGCACACCGGCGCCATTGCCGACCCAGTCGCGGACCTTGTCCTCGCCCGCCGTCGGGCGGTCGAGGGCGTGCAGCATGTCGTCCACGGCCACCGCCAGATCCGGGGCGCTGTCCACCAGTGTGCCGTCCAGATCGAACAGCACCGTGCCGGGCCAGCGGTCGTTGAACAGGCGCGTCAGGCTCATCGGGCTTTGGCGATCTCGTCGCGCATCTGCTGGATGATGGTTTTGTAGTCCGGCTGTTTGAAAATCGCTGAGCCGGCTACGAAGGTGTCGGCCCCGGCGGCGGCGATGTCGCGGATGTTGTCGGCCTTCACGCCGCCGTCCACTTCCAGGCGGATGTCACGGCCACTGCGGTCGATCCGCTCGCGCGCCTCGCGCAGCTTGTCGAGTGTGCCGGGGATGAAGGACTGGCCGCCAAAGCCGGGATTGACGGACATCAGCAGCATCATGTCGAGCTTGTCCATCACGTAGTCGGCGTGGGTCAGCGGCGTGGCCGGGTTGAATACCAGACCGGCTTTGCAGCCACCATCTCTGATCAGTTGCAGGGAGCGGTCGATGTGCTCGCTGGCTTCCGGGTGGAAGGTGATGGAGCTGGCGCCGGCATCGATGAACATGCCGATCAGCTCGTCCACCGGTTTGACCATCAGGTGCACGTCGATCGGCGCGGTGACGCCATGCTTGCGCAACGCCTCGCACACCATCGGGCCGATGGTGAGGTTGGGGACGTAGTGATTGTCCATGACGTCGAAGTGAACCCAGTCGGCACCGGCGGCCAGCACCTGGTCGACTTCCTCGCCCAGCCGGGCAAAGTCGGCGGAGAGGATGGACGGGGCAATGAAATCGGGTTGCATAACGGAGCGGGTCCCGGATTGCGAAAAGAAGGCTGCTATTCTAACAGGTCCACCGACAGGAGTAAGGCATGAGCGCGCAACGCGGAGATCGATGGACGGGCATTCTCGCGCTGGTTCTGATGGGGCTGTTCGCGCCCCCGGTGATGGCCCAGCAGAGTGAGGGAGCCGATGGATCGGCGCCGGAAAGTGAGGATGCGCCCGCGTCCGGTGAGGAGACCGACAAGCCCCGCCCGGTGGTGCGCAGCGGCACGGGCGATGAGGCGCTGGCGGCTCACCGGTCGGACCGGGCCGTCTGGCTGGAGACGCCCGAGCACGGGCGCCTGCTGGCACTGCTGGAACGGGAGCAGGCCGCCAACGCCAAAGGGGCCGTGTTGATTCTCGCCGATGAAGGGCAGAGCGCCGACACGGCGCTGGCCGGTGCGCTTCGGGAGCCGTTGTCGAAGGCCGGTTGGGCGGCACTGTCGATGGGGTTGCCCGAGCCGCCTCAGCAGGTCGTCCGTGCGCGCCGCCATCCAGCTATGGCGATGGAGGGTGACAAGGAGACTGCGGGGCAGGAGGAGCCGGCCAATGAAGAGGCTGACGCCGTAATGATCGACGTGATGGACCCGACCGAGCTCGACGATCTGACGGAAACCTATCGCAGTCGCATCGACGCCTATGTCTCGGCGGCGCTGGAGCGACTGTCCTCAGAGGGCTATTCACCGGTCGTTCTGGTGGGGGTTGGGTATGGTGCCTCCGCCATGGCCCGCCACACGGGCTCTGCGACGGCGCTCGTCTGGGTGGCGCCGCAGATGTCCGAGTCCGCCCTGGAAGCCTTCCAGCCGGGCGTCCCGGTTCTTGAGCTCTACCCCAACCGCCAGCAGACCCAGGCCCGCCAGCGCTCGGCCCAGCTCAAACGCCAGCAGCTTCCGAGTTACCGGCAACAACCCGTGGCCATGGACGCCCAGCCGCAACGGCGCGACGCCGGACAGGTGGCCAACCGCATGCTCTCATGGTTGCGGGCGCTGGCGGAGAAAGGCGGGCGCTAGCGTTCGCCGCTGGGAAGGACTGTTCGCCGCGGAAACCGCGGAAGGACGCGGAAGGAAAAAGAAAGAATCGGTTAGCCACGGAAAAACACGGACGAACACGGAAAAACGACAAAACGATCGTGTGTCTGGGCTTACATGGCACCCGGTATTCATCATGCCCGAAACAGGCACTTGCGACTTTTAACTTGCCACTGTCTTTTTGCGTCCGCAGGACGCTTTCCGTGTTCGTCCGTGTTTTTCCGTGGCAATTTCCCTCTTTCTCTCTTTTCTTCCGCGTCTTTCCGCGGTTTCCGCGGCGAATCCATCACTACCGCATTTTCTTCCGGATCAACTCCCAGGCCTGCTGATACCGGTACAGCCGGTCGTTGGCGATGCGGTATTCGCGCTCGGTGTGGCCGACGCCGAGTTTGTCGGGGTGGCAGCCGGAGACTTTGCGGCGGTAGGCGCGTTTGATGTCGGTCAGTGAGGCGTTGCGGCTGACACCGAGCAGCTGGCAAGCGTCGTCGAAGGTCGACGGGGGCGCGTAGCGCTCGGGCTGGGTGATCCAGACCTTCTGGCCGTAGCTGTCGAAGATGTCCTGGAGCAGCTCGACGGGCAGGCCCATGTGGTGGACGGCGTCCTCACAGCGGTAGCGCCGGGCACGGCTGGGCGCACCGTGGAGCTGGGCGGCATGACCCAGGCAGATCGCCACCTGCAGGGCGGGCCATGGCCAGAGGCGGTGGGTCAGGCGCAACCGCAGGGCGCGGCCGTTGCTGATGACATCCGAGCTCTTGCCTCGATGGAAATGATGAATGGCCCGTCGGCGCTGGTAGGGCGACAGGGAGAACGCCTTCATCAGGCTCTCGGCAAACTGGATGTCCTTTTCGGTGACGCGGCCATCGGCACGGGCCACGTAGCCGAGAAAGAAAAACAGTGAGCGTCGGCACCAGCGTGGCAGGCGGGTGCGATTGATCAGCATGCTGGGCTGATGGCCGCAGGCGGACAGCTCCGTCAGCAGCTCCTGCAGGTCCCGCTCGACGCGGGGCGGAATCAGGGTCGGCTCGCGGGCATTCATCGTTCGGCTCCCTGGCTCGCCTGGAGCTGTTCGTCCAGTGCCCGCAGCCGTTCGGGCGTGCCGATGTCGTGCCATTGTCCCGAGTGGTGCCATCCGGCGACGCGGTCGTTCGCCATCGCCTCGCGCAGGATGGGGGCCAGCTTGCGCACACCCGGGCCGACGCCGTCGAAGAGGCGTTTATGCAGCAGGCTGATGCCCGCGAACGTCAGCCGCGGTTCGCCGTCGGCGCGGACCCGGCCGGCGTCCGTCAGGTGGAAATCGCCGTCGGGGTGCTGGGGCGGGTTGTCCGTCAGCACCAGCAGGGCATCGGCGTCGTCCGGTGGCGAGAGCCGGCTGAGGTCCAGATCGCACCAGATGTCGCCGTTGATCACCAGGAACCAGTCGCTGAGCAGGGGCAGTGCCTTCTGGATGCCGCCGGCGGTTTCCAGCGGCTCGCCTTCCCGCGACCACTCAATCTGCAGGCCCTGACGGCGCCCATCGCCCAGGTGCGCCTCGATCCGGTCGCCGAGCCAGGCGTGGTTAATGACCAGCTCGCGAAAACCGGCGGTGCGCAGGCGTTCAATGTGCCAGTCGATCAGCGCCCGTCCCCCGACCGTCAGCAGCGGCTTGGGGTTGGTGAGGGTCAGTGGGCGCATGCGCTCGCCCTTTCCGGCGGCGAGAATCATGGCCTTCACGATGGGTCTGGCTCCCCGGTCAGGGCTGGAATGACCCGGTCGGTCAGCCAGTCGTGAAAATGTCGCAGGGCGGGCTGGCGTTCACTGGCCTGGCGGAGGTAGTTCACGGTCCGGGGAATGTCTGCCAGATACCGGTCCTTGCCATCACGGCGGTAGAGCCGGGCAAAAATGCCGGACGCCTTGAGGTGGCGCTGCATGCCCATCAGTTCCGTCCACTGGCGGAAGGTGTCCGCGTCGGCGGCGTGCAGACCGGCGTCGCGGCTTTGCTGTCGGAACTGTTCGATCCAGCCGCTGACCCGCTCTTCCGGCCAGGCGATGTAGCAATCCTTGACCAGCGACACCAAATCGTAGGTGACCGGCCCCATGACGGCATCCTGAAAATCGATGATGCCCGGATCGTCGGGCGCGTCGGTGATCAGCAGGTTGCGCGAATGGTAGTCCCGGTGGACCGGGGCCTGCGGCTGGGCCAGCGCGGATTCGCGCAGGAAGTTGAAGGTGGTGTCGAGTAGGCAGTGGTCCTGATCGGTCAGTGCCAGACCCAGGTGCTCGGTCAGCAGCCAGTCCCGGAACAGGTTCATTTCCCGGTCCAGCAGTGCCTCGTCGTAGGGCGGCAGTGGGTAGCCTGCCGGCTCGGTGGTCTGCTGGATGGCACACAGGCTGTTCAGCGCGTCGCTGTAGTGCCGGTCCGCGTTGTCCGGGGTCAGCTCGTCCAGCAGCAGCCGGTCGCCGAAGTCCTCAAGCAGGATCAGCCCCTGGGGTTCGTCGGCGTCGATAATGGCCGGTACGCGTACGCCCTCGGCGCGCCAGTGGCGGGCCACGGCAAGAAACTCCGATGTGCTTTCCTTGCCGGGTGGGGCGTCCATGACGATCCGGGGCTGGCCGTCGGTGTCACGGACCCGGAAATAGCGGCGGAAGCTGGCGTCGCCGGCCACGGGTGCGGGCTCGGCGTCAGCCAGTCCGGCGTGCGCGCGCACCCAGTCGGTAAGCTGTGACAGTCGACGGTCCATGATGCAGTGATTTCCCGGTTCGCGATGGGTTGGGAGGAACGTATCAGAACCCGCGAAAACCGGCAAAGGAACTCTGGGTGGCGCGTCGGTAACCGTGACGTTTCCGGTCGTGCTCTGTAAACTACGGCCTCTCTTCGTCATGTCTTTTTCCAGGGGTTTGAGCAAGGTGTCCTCCCGTTCCGCAGACAGGTGGCCAGACCGGGCCCGGCGGGGGCTGGCCGGTATCGTCCTGGCCCTGCCCCTGGCTGCCCATGCCGGTCCGCCGCCGACCGCCGCCGGGATCGACTGGCGCGAGCGGTCCGAGCTGCCGCCGGCGCAGGCGGCTGCCCTGCCGGAATACTGCAGTGGCGCTTATCTCCCGCCCGACGGCCCGTCCACAACGGTGCCAGGCTTGCCCGGGCAGTCACCCGATTCGGACCGGGAGGCGCCGATTGAGGCCAGCGGGCAGGCCGCGCGTTACGAAATGGACACGTCCCTGACGCTGACCGGTGACGTCCACGTCCGGCAGGGGGCGTTTTCGGCCCAGGGCAGTCAGCTGCGCTACGACCAGACTTCGGGGCAGATGGCGCTGGACGGGCCCATGCGGAGTCGCGGCGAGGGGGTGCTGCTGACCGGCGAGTCCGCGACCTATCAGTCCGACACCGGCAACATGCGGATCAATACCGCCAGTTTTCTGGTGCATGCCAATGAGATGCGCGGCCAGGCGGCGTCGCTGAGCCGCCCTTCGGAAAATCGGCTGCTGATCGAGGAGGGTCGGTTTACCACCTGCGCGCCGGACAGCAATGCCTGGCAGGTGCGCGCCTCGCAGATTGACCTCGACCGGGCCGAAGGCTTTGGCACCGCACGCCATGTCCGCCTGGAAGTGAAGGATGTGCCGGTCTTCTATTGGCCGTGGATCTCCTTCCCGATCGATGACCGCCGCAAGACCGGCTTCCTCTACCCGTCCTTTGGGACGTCCAATGCCGGTGGCGGGGCCTATGTGTCGGTGCCGTATTACCTGAATCTGGCGCCGCATTACGACGCGACGCTGACGCCGCAGTACATCCACGGTCGCGGGCTGTTCACGGAAGTGGAGGGGCGTTACCTGAGTGATTTCGGCCAGTCCGATCTTCAGTTGGGCTATATCGCTGACGACGATGAGTTTGTCTCCGAAAACCCGGGCGTGGATAACGGCGAACGCTGGGGACTGGACTTCCGCAGTCGCGCATCGTTTGGCAGTGGCTGGCGCGGCTATGCCGACTATTCGGCCGTCTCCGACAATGACTATCTTGGCGACCTGAACCGCTCACTGGACATCAACACGGCCACCCATCTGCGCCGCCGGGGCGGTGTCCGTTACGACGGTGGTCGGCAGTACTTTGAGGCCTATGCCAACGGCTACCAGACCGTGCGGGACAACTTTCCGCTGGCCAACAAGCCCTACGACCAGCTCCCTGAGATTCTGTACGGCGCCGATCTGGACTGGGGCGTGCCCGAGCTGCTGGTGGAATCCCAGTACACCTATTTCCACCGGGATAACACCGGGCTCACCGGCTTGGACCGGGCCAATGGCCACCGCTGGCGTGTCGCGCCGGAACTGGCCCTGAATGCCAGTGAAGTGTGGGGGTACGTCCGTCCGTCGGTGACACTGGATCACACGCTGTATCAACTTGAGGACCTGCCGGGGCAGACCGAGCGCATCGACCGCACGGTGCCAATCTACGAGTGGGACTCCGGGCTGTACTTCGATCGCCAGTCCTCGCTGTTCGGGACGCGTTACAACCAGTCGCTCGAACCCCGCCTCTACTACGCCTACTCCGAGGCCGAGGACCAGAGCGACATCCCCGATTTCGACACCGCGCTCAAGTCCTTCAGCTTCGATCAGCTCTTCAGTCCGCATCGGTTCAGCGGCGGTGACCGGGTGTCCGATAACAACCGCCTGACCGCCGCCGTGACAACGCGTTTCAACGACCTGGAAACGGGCGCGGAGCGGGCCCGATTGAGCGTCGGCCAGGTGTATTATTACGATGACCGCGAGGTCGGGCTGAACGGGGGTGGAACCGGCACAGGCGCCGAGTCGCCGCTGGCGGGTGAGGCACTGCTGCGGCCGCTGGATAATCTGGGCATTCGCGCCTCCGGGCTCTGGGACCCGCAGACCGGGGAAACCGTCCAGGGGCGCAGCCAGCTCGTCTATCATTCGCCCGGCTACCGCTATCTGGCCACGCTGGGGCACACCTATGACAAAGACGGCCTGGAACAGTCGGACATCGGTGCTGTCGTTCCCGTGACGGATCAGGTCAGCCTGATCGGCCGCTGGGTGTATGATGCCGAAAACGACCAGACCGTCGGCAGTCTGGCCGGTGTGGAGTACACCGACTGCTGCTGGAGCGCGCAGGTGGTGGCCCAGAGCTACCAGACGACCGACCGCCAGCTTGATCATCGCATCCTGTTCCAGATCCGGCTCAAGGGGCTGGGCGGCAGCGGGGGTGCGGGCGATCGCATTGGCGACGCCATCTACGGCTACGAGCAGCGCGAGGAGCGCCGGTATGGCCGGTGACCGTGAGACGACATGAATTCGATGACTGAGGTGTTTATGACGCGCAACCGCCATTTTCTGGCCAGCCTGATTCTGGGGCTGGTGGCCGTGCTGGGCGCCGGTACGGCACTGGCGGAACGACAGCCCCTGGACCGGGTGATCGCCATCGTCAACGACGGCGTGATCCTGCAGTCCGAGCTGGAAAACCGGATCAAGACGGTGACCTCTCGCCTGCGGGGGCAGGGGACCGGCGTGCCGCCCCGGGACGTGCTCGAGGAACGCGTGCTGGATCAGCTCATCCAGGACGCCATTCAGCTCCAGATGGCCGACCGGGCGGGGATGCGCATCAGTGATAACGAACTCAACGACACCATGCGCAATATCGCCAGCCGCAACAACATGACGCTCGACGAGTTCGAGGCGCAGCTCAACCGCGAAGGCCTGAGCTACCAGCAGGCCCGGGAGCAGATCCGGCGCGAAATGCTGATCAGCCGCGTCCAGCAGCGCCAGGTCGGCAGTCGGGTACGGGTGACCCAGCGCGAGATCGACAACTTCAACGCGTCGCGTGCCGACCAGGCCCAGTCCAGCACCGAGTACAAGCTGGCCCATATTCTTGTCGCGGTCGACGACACCAATGACGAGGCCGAGATGGCCGAGGCCCGTGAAAAGATCGAGCGGTTGCGCCAACGCATCGAGTCGGGCACCGGGTTTCAGCAGGTGGCGGTGGCCGAATCCGACGGCACCAACGCGCTGGAGGGCGGCATACTGGGGTGGCGTCAGGAAGGTCAGTTGCCATCGCTGGTTTCTGACGTGGTGCCGTCGCTGCCGGTTGGCGAGACGTCCAGCGTGCTGGAGAGTGGCAGCGGCTTTCACCTGGTTCAGGTCGTGGACAAGCGGGGTGGTGACCAGAGCCAGTCCCGGATGGTGGAGCAGCATCAGGTGCGCCACATCCTGATCCGCCCCCAGGAGGCCGGGTCCCCGCAGGAGGCCCGGGCCACCATCGAGGATCTTTATCAGCGCATCGGGAATGGCGCCAGCTTCGCCACGCTGGCCCGGGAATACTCCGACGATAAGGTTTCGGGCAATGAAGGCGGTCGCCTTGGTTGGGTCAGCCCCGGTGAGATGGTCCCGGCGTTCGAGGAGCAGATGATGCAGGCACCGGTGGGCGTGGTGACCGAGCCGTTCCGTTCCCGGTTTGGGTGGCACATTCTGGAAGTCCGGGACGAGCGCGAGAAAGACATGACGCGCCAGATCCAGACCAATAAAGCGCGGCAGGCCCTGTACCAGCGCAAGTTCGATTCGGAGCTTCAGACCTGGCTGCGGGAGATCCGCGCCGAGGCCTTCATCGAGATCAAATCCGACAAGTTGGCCGACGATCGCAAGCAGGACGACAGTGGCGCACCGGATGGGGAGGACGCCGCCTGATGCGTCCTCCCGTGCTGGCGCTTACCGCCGGTGAACCGGCGGGCATCGGTCCGGATCTGTGTCTCTCACTGGCAACGCAGGCTCGTGACGCCGGCCTGGTGGTCGTGGCTGACCGGGATCTGCTGGCCGAGCGGGCCGCGCAGTTGGGTCTGGATGTGACCCTGAACGACTGGTCGGATGGTGACACCCCCGCCATGGCGGCCGGGCAGCTTTCGGTGCTGACGGTGCCGGGGCTGGCCAGCCGCCAGGCAGGCACACTCGATGCCGCCAACAGCGCCTATGTGCTTCGCACGCTCGAAACCGCCGTTCAGGGGTGCCAGAGCGGGCGCTTCGACGGCATGGTGACTGCGCCGGTGCACAAGGGGGTGATCAACGAGGCGGGCATTGCGTTCAGTGGGCACACGGAGTTCCTGCAGGCGCAGTGTGGCGTCGACCGGGTCGTGATGATGCTGGCCACTGAAGGGCTGCGGGTGGCGCTGGTGACCACACACCTGCCGCTGCGGGATGTGGCCGATGCGGTGACCCCCGAGCGACTGACGCAGGTCACCCGGATCCTCGATCAGGATCTCCGCCGCTTTTTCGGGCTCGCATCGCCGCGGATTCTCGTGGCCGGACTCAACCCCCACGCTGGAGAAGGCGGTCATCTGGGGCGCGAGGAAATGGACACCATCGAACCGACACTGGCGCAGCTCCGGAGTGAGGGCATTGCGTTGACCGGACCACTGCCGGCCGACACGCTCTTCACGCCCAAGTGGCTGGATGAGGCCGACGCGGTGCTGGCGATGTATCACGATCAGGGCCTGCCGGTGCTCAAGTTCAAGGGCTTCGGTCGGGCTGTGAACATCACCCTGGGGCTGCCCATCGTGCGCACTTCGGTGGATCACGGCACCGCTCTGGATCTGGCGGGCACCGGGCAGGCGGACAGTGGCAGCCTGCACACCGCCATCGATTACGCGGTCCACATGGCCCGCCAACACAGGAACCAACGCCGTGGCTAAACCGCACCAGGCCCGAAAGCGCTTCGGGCAGAATTTCCTGCACGATCAAGGCGTCATTGAGCGCATTGTCCGGTCGATTCATCCGAAGCCGGAGGACGCGCTGGTGGAAATCGGTCCGGGGCAGGGCGCGTTGACCGAGGAGCTGATTCAGGAAGCGCCGGCGCTGCAGGTGATCGAACTGGACCGGGATCTGGTGCCCGTTCTGCGCACCCGCTTCTTCAACTATCCGGAGTTCCGGATTCACGAAGCGGACGCGCTGACCCTGGATTTCGCGGCGCTGGCGCCGGCGGGCAAGCGCCTGCGGGTGGTTGGCAACCTGCCTTACAACATCTCGACGCCCCTGATTTTTCACCTGCTCGGCCAGGCGGAGACGGTGGAAGACATGCATTTCATGCTGCAGAAGGAGGTGGTGCAGCGTCTGGCCGCCGTGCCGGGTGATCCGCACTATGGCCGGCTGAGTATCATGACATCGTACCATTGCCGGGTGCAGCCACTGTTCGAAGTGGGGCCGGGAGCGTTCCGGCCGTCGCCGAAAGTCGATTCGGCCATCGTCCGACTGATCCCGCATCGCGAGCTGCCGCATCCGACGACGGATTATAAGCAACTGCAGATCGTTGTCCGTACCGCCTTCAACGCCCGGCGAAAAACCCTGCGCAAGGCGCTGGGGGCGCTGGTATCGGCAGAGACGCTGCAGTCGCTGGGCATTGACGATGGCCTGCGCCCGGAAAACCTGACGCTCCAGCAGTACGTTGCCATTGCGGACTGGCTGGCCGATCACGCACCTGATACTGACACCTGATATGACGGATTACGCAGTAGGCGATATTCACGGCTGTTTGCCCGCCCTGGAGCGGATGCTCGACCGGGTCGGTTTCTCCCCGTCCCGGGATTGCCTCTGGTCGGTGGGCGATCTGATCAACCGGGGGCCGGATTCGCTCGGGACCCTGCGTTACTTCGAACGGCTCGGTAACGCCACGAAGGTGGTGCTTGGCAACCACGACCTGCATCTGCTGGCGGCCGTTTTCGGCGGTCATGGCGTTCGCTCCAAGGACACGATCGGGCCGATTCTTGAGGCGGAGGACGCCGACCGACTCGTGGGCTGGTTGCGGCATCAGCGGGTGATGGAATATGACGCCAACCGCGATCTGGCGATGGTGCATGCCGGGCTGCCTCACGTCTGGTCTGTGGATGCCGCTCAGCGGTATGCGCGGGAACTGGAAGCGGTGATTCAGGGGCCTGAGGCCGAGGCGTTCTTCCGTGAGATGTATGGCAACGAGCCGGGTCGCTGGGACGACGGTCTCGCGGGTGTGGCGCGGTGGCGGCTGATCACCAATTACTTCACGCGCATGCGGTTCATTGCGGCCGATGGCACCCTGGATTTGGCCACCAAGGAAACCGGCACCGATGGCCCGGCCGGTTACGCACCCTGGTTCCAGTATGAGCGCCCCGACCAGACGCGAGTCGTCTTCGGGCACTGGGCCGCCCTTAACGGCGCGACCAACAGCGACCGCTATATTGGCCTGGATACCGGCTGTGTCTGGGGCGGTCGACTGAGTCTGATGAATCTGGACACCGGCGAGCGGCTGTATGAACCCGGGCGCTGATGCCGTCCCGCGCTGGATGGTGGTGGTCGCGGCGCTGCTGGGGCTGACCGGCGTCGTTGCGGGCGCCTTCGGTGCTCATGGGCTGGACGGTGCGGTGGCGCCGGACCGGCTGTCGGCGTTTGAAACCGGCGCCCGTTATCAGGTGTTTCATGCCCTCGCATTGCTGGCCGTTGGCGTGCTGGCGGGGCAGGGGCTGGCAGGCCGTTGGCTGACGGCATCGGCCCTGTGTTTCACTGTGGGTGTGGGGCTGTTCAGTGGCAGCCTGTATGGCCTGGTATTGTTGAACTGGGCGTTTCTCGGCCCCATAACACCCCTTGGCGGCCTGTTGTTGATGGCCGGCTGGCTGCTGCTCGCAGTCGCAACCCTGACATCCCAATCACATTCCGGAGGTGAGCGCCGGTGAAGATCGAACTGAACGGCGAAGCCCATGAATGCCCGGACCAGACGTCCGTCGCGGCCCTGCTGGATCAACTGTCACTGACCGGCCGTCGGGTGGCCGTCGAAGTCAACGAGGACATTGTGCCGCGCAGCCGGCACAGCGATCACGCCCTGAACCCGGGTGACCGGGTGGAAGTGGTGCACGCCATCGGCGGCGGCTGAACGCCGCCCAGCCCAGCGCGGATCAAACCAAACGAGAGGACCCCTTATGACCGATGCGGCGCATGATATGCCCCTGACCGTTGCCGGCCGGACCTACCAGTCCCGTTTGCTGGTGGGTACGGGCAAGTATCGCGATCTGGAACAGACCGGCCAGGCGCTTGAGGCCAGTGGCACCGAGATCGTCACGGTCGCGGTGCGGCGCAGCAACATTGGTCAGAATCCCGACGAACCGAATCTGCTAGATGTGGTGTCTCCGGACCGCTACACCATCCTTCCGAACACCGCCGGGTGCTTCAACGCCAAGGACGCGGTCCGGACCTGTCGGCTGGCGCGCGAGCTGCTGGATGGTCACAACCTGGTGAAGCTGGAAGTGCTGGGGGAGGAAAAGACGCTCTACCCGAACATGCCCGAGACCCTGTCGGCGGCCCAGACGCTGATCGACGACGGCTTCGAGGTGATGGTCTACACCAACGACGACCCGATTCTTTGCAAGCGCCTCGAAGAGATGGGCTGTGTGGCGGTCATGCCACTCGGCGCCCCGATCGGCTCCGGGCTGGGCATCCAGAACCGCTACAACATCCGCATGATCGTCGAGAACGCCAACGTCCCGATTCTCGTGGACGCGGGCGTTGGCACCGCCTCGGACGCCTCCCTGGCCATGGAGCTGGGCTGCGACGGCGTGCTCATGAACACTGCCATTGCCGGCGCCAAAGATCCCATTCTGATGGCCCGCGCCATGAAAAACGCCATCCAGGCCGGCCGCGACGCCTACCTGGCCGGGCGCATCCCGAAGAAAGCCTACGGGAGCGCGTCGTCGCCGATTGAGGGGACGTTCTTCTAAAGACGTTTGTCGCCGCGGAAACCGCGGAAGGACGCGGAAGAAAAGACAAAGAGTGAATGGGCCACTGAAACCACTGAAGAACACGGAAAAACGACAAAACGATCGTGTGCCCCGGCTCAAATGACACCCGGTATTCATCGGGCCCAAAACAGGCACTTGCGACCTCTAACTTGTCACTGTCTTTCCGCGTCCAAAGGACGCTTTCCGTGTTATTCCGTGTCTTCCGTGGCTAACCCATTCTTTCTCTTTTCTTCCGCGTCGTTCCGCGGTTTCCGCGGCGAATCCCTCCTCACTCCTCCGCCAACAACCCCCGAATGGCGTCATACACCCCCGGCGCGGCAATGAGGATGTCCTGCCCCCAGAGGTCTTCCGGCTGGCCCTCGGGCACCGGGCTGAAGTGGCCTGCCCTCGCACCCGCTTCCAGGGCGATCAGGCGGGCGGCGGCGAAGTCCCAGGGGCTGACGGACTCGTAGTAGGCATCCAGCCGGCCGCAGGCCACCCAGCAGATATCCAGTGCCGCCGAGCCGATACGGCGCAGGTCCCGGCAGTGGTGGATCATGGTCTCCAGTCGCTGGAGCAGGGGCGCGAGATTGTCTTTGCCATAGGGAAAGCCGGTGGCGAACAGCGATTGGCGGGGGTCCGTGGCGCCGCTGTGCCGGATTGGATGCCGGTTGAGGGTCGCGCTGTCTCCGCGCACCGCGCGGAAGGTTTCGTCACTGAATGGCGCATGGACAACGCCGACCCGCACATGGCCCTGATCGGCATACGCCACCGACACGGCGACCTGGGGATGCCCGTAGGCGTAGTTCACGGTGCCGTCGATGGGATCAATGATCCACAGCGGCGTGTCGAGATCATCGGCGAGTTCCCGATTGGGGGCCGTTTCCTCGGACAGGATGCGGTGGTCGGGATACCGCGCGCGAATCGCTGCCGTGATTTTCCGGTCCGCCATGACATCCGCGTGGGTCACCAGTTCGGTGTTCTGCTTGTAATTGGTCTTGAGCCGGTCGCCGTCGCGTTCGCGCCGGATCAGTTCGCCGGCTTCCCGGGCGATGGTTTCAGCAAAGTCGGCAATCTCGGTGAGTGACAAGGGGCACCCTTCGTTTTGGGAAATGGTACCCCTACTATGCCAGAGATGAGCGTCAGAGGCGTTCCAGCCAACCTTCGAGTTTGTCCATCGCCAGTTTCAGGCGCGGGCAGGCGCGGTCGATGAAGGCCTCATCGAGTGGTTTGTCGGCATACTCGCCGCCGGCCAGTTCCAGCGCCTCACCACCGTTGAAATCCACGAACGCCAGCCGTGCACTGAGCTTGTCGGGCACAAACCCGAAGTCGCTGGCGGGCAGTACGGCAATGCCGGTGTCTTCCAGCAGCGCCGTACACAGGGCCTGACTGGTTTTGATGTCCCAGCGGGCCAGAGCGTCCTGATAGTGGGAGAAGTCCGGGAACAGGTAGAAGGCCCCCTGGGGCTTCTGGGCCCAAACCTTCATCTTTTCCAGGCGGTGATGCAGGTACTCCCCAACCAGCTTCAGCACCCGGCGTGACTGGATCAGATAGTCGTCCAGATCCTCGCCACCGTCGAACGCCGCGATCGCCGCGTGCTGGATCGGCGAGGCGGTGGCGGTATAGGTCTCGCTGGCGATGATTGCCATGGCGTCCTGAAGTGGGCGCAGTTCTTCCGGGAACACGAAGCAGCCCAGGCGCCAGCCCCCGGCGCCGGCCCACTTGCTCAGGCCGGTGCTGATGATGGTGCCTTCCGGGTAGTAGCGGGCAATGGACTTATGCTGTCCCTCGAAGTGCACCTCGCCGTAGATCTCGTCGGACAGGAGGATGACGCCATACTTGCGGGCCACGTTGGAGATGGCCAGCAGCTGGTCATCGGTATAGGAGCAGCCGGTCGGGTTGCACGGGTAGTTCAGCACCAGAATGCGCGGGCGCGTCGGGTCGTCCCGGCAGATGATGTCCAGCTCTTCGGCGGTGAGCTGCCAGTTGTTCTCGGCATGGGTCGGCAGCCAGTGCACGGACCGGCCGATGATTCGCGCCTGGGGCGCATAGGAGACCCAGCTCGGGCGCGGGATCAGCAGGTCGCCGTAGTACGCCAGCTGCAGGATGAAGAGCAGCTCCTTGGAACCCGGACCGATGAGCACGTCTTCCCAGGTAAAGCGCATCTTTTCGCTGCGGTTGATGTAGCCGGCGATGGATTCACGCAGCCCCCGCAGCCCTTTCACCGGCAGGTAGTCCTTCTCGTTGGCATGATCCCGGAGCGCCTGGGTCACCCGTTCCGGCACCGGGAATGGCGACTGGCCAAGCCCCAGCTTGATGATGTCCCGGCCCCCGGCCTTGAGTTCGTTGGAGAGTTCGTTGATGCGAAGGGTGGCGGACGGCTGGATGCCCCGCACGTTCAGGTTGATCGCGTAGCGATGGTCGGTCTGGATATCCATGATCCCGGAAGTGTGTCAGATGCGTTTCGGGGCAAGCCCCTACGGCGTCCGGTCAACGTCGGTAAGCCCGCGTTTGCCGGGGCCTCACAAATCAGTATAGGCAAAGGCCGGAAAACGCCGCGTAGGGGATTGCCGTAAGGGAGGCCGCGTTTGCCGCGGAAGCGCGCGGAAAAGAACAGTGATTGACGTGGCCACGGAAAGTCACGGACGAACACGGAAGCGTCCTGCGGACGCGAAGAGCAATCGGTTAGGGCGAAAGAAGAAAGCCCAACACGGCCGTCGTGCCGCTCCATGGTGTGTTGGGATCCCTTAGTCAGCCGAACCGACGCCACGTCTTTTCGCGTCCGCAGGACGCTTTCCGTGTTGTTCCGTGGCAAATACCCCCATCAAAGCTGACAGGTCAGGTTCGCCAACTCTTCATTGAACACCCGCTGGTTCTCGCTGTAGTCCACCGGCACGTCCACCAGATGCACGCCGCCGGCATTGAGGGCATTGCTCAGCGTGTCGGACAGTCCGTCCGCGCTGGTGACTCGGTGGCCGGTGGCGCCGTAGGCGTGGGCGTAGTCGACAAAATCCGGGTTGTCGTAATCGAGGCCGTAGTCTGGGAACCCGTCCTGGGCCTGCTTCCACTTGATCATGCCGTAGGCGCTGTCGTTGATGACCAGGATGACCAGGTTGAGATTGAGCCGGACGGCCGTTTCCAGTTCCTGGCTGTTCATCATGAACCCGCCGTCGCCGCAGACCGCCATGATTTTCTGATGCGGGTAGAGCATGGCCGCGGCCATGGCACTGGGCAGGCCCGCGCCCATGGAGGCCAGTGCGTTGTCCAGAAGGACGGTGTTGTTGTCGTAGGCCTTGTAGTTGCGCGCGAACCAGATCTTGTACATGCCGTTGTCGAGGGCAATGATGCCGTCCTCGGGCATGACCTCGCGAACGTCGTGCACGATCCGCTGGGGAATGATCGGGAAGCGGTCGTCGTGGATGCGCTCGGACAGGTGCTCTTCCACCGACCGTTTGACCGACATGAACGAGCCGAAATCGTGGTTCTCGCAGGTGCCACAGTGCTCGGCGAGCCATTCAACGCTATTGGCGATGTCACCGACGACTTCCAGCTGCGGGAAGTAGACCGGGTCCACGTCAGCGCCACTGAAGTTGATGTGAATGACTTCCTTGCCGCCCGGCTGCATGAAGAAGGGCGGTTTCTCGACCACGTCATGCCCGACGTTGACCACCAGGTCCGCATGGTCGATCGCACAGTGCAGGAAATCGCCAGCCGACAGGGCCGCATTGCCCAGATAGCGCGGATGGCGTTCGTCCACGACGCCTTTGCCCATTTGTGTGGTGAAAAACGGAATGCCAGTGCTTTCCACAAAGTGGATCAGCGCCCGTGATACCCGTTTGCGGTTGGCACCGGCACCGATCATGATCAGCGGTCGCCGGGCGCCCCGGATCATGTCGGCTGCCCGTTCAAGACTCTTGACGCTGGCCGTGGGGCGGCGGGCATCGCTGGGGTTGAAGATGTGGGTGTCCGTTTCCGCATGTTCCGCCGCGATGTCCTCAGGCAGTTCCAGGTGCACCGCGCCCGGGCGCTCTTCCTGAGCCAGCCGCACCGCCTCGCGCAACTTCGCGGGGATGGTGTTGGCGTTACTGATCTGCCGGGTGTACTTGGTCAGCGGCCGCATCAGGTCGACCGTGTCGATGATCTGGAACAGCCCCTGTTTGGAGGATTTGATGGGCTTCTGGCCGGAGATCATCAGCATCGGCATGCCACCGAGCTGGGCGTAGGCGGCGGCGGTGACCAGGTTGGTGGCGCCGGGGCCGAGCGTGGACAGACAGACCCCGACTCGACCGGTCAGCCGTCCATAGGTGGCGGCCATGAACCCGGCGGCCTGCTCGTGACGGTTAATGATCAATTCGATGCTGGAGTTTCGGAGCGATTCCAGCAGGTCCAGATTCTCCTCGCCCGGAACGGCGAAAATGTACTGGACGCCTTCGTTTTCCAGCGCCCGGACAAACAGATCGGAACCTTTCAGGGGCATGCGTTATTCCTCCGGCGGGTCAGCGTGTTGCTTACTATGGTGCAGATAACAGGCGGCGCACAAGTACGACGGCGGCTCAGGATTCGGGCATCCGGTGGGCGTCCAGCTCGATGTTGAGGATGCGGCTGCCGAGCATGATGATCCGGCCCTGATAGCGTTCCTCCCCGGTGGAGGTGAAATCGAACAGGAACCGTCGCCAGACACGGAGTCGCCCCTCGTGGTCGCGCTTGAACCAGACGCCTCGCAGATAGACCGCATCGTCGAGCAGCATCACATCCATGGTCCGGCAGTGGCGCCGGGCCGCCGTCAGTACAAAATCACTGATGGCCTTGGCGCGCCACCAGTACCACGCCAGGAAAAAGGCCAGGAACAGGAAAAACAGGGTCTGGAGCGTCATGAGCGGATCACATCACCTCGACGCGGACGCGGACCGAGCCCGTGTCCCGCTCCGACCCGGTGGTCTTGCGCACGATGCCCGTCTGGCTGCCGGACTGGGTGGTCTGGCGCTGCCCCAGCATCACCCAGTCGCCCGGGGCGGCGCGGCGTTTGGTCATGACCGCCTCCGTCTCGTAGCCGTCCGGCACTTCGTCGCTCTGGACGTTGTCGAACGCGTAGATGGTCAGGGCGACCTGCTCGTCTGAGAGGACCCGGGCACTGACCAGAAAGCCCGATCGAATGGCGACCTGGTCGAGAATGGCGGCCGGGTTTCGTCCGCCCTGAATGGCGACCGGCAGCGTGCGGACCTGTCCGGAGGTGATGTGCGCGTACTGACCCTCCTGCACCACCAGTGTGCGTTCGCGGTTGCGACGGGTGGTGGTGACCTTGCTCTCGGCCCCCACACGCACCTCGCCATCCGAGATGGACACCCCGCCGCTGGTGCGCTGCTGATCCGTGCTCGTCCCAGACCGCACCGTGACACGGAGCTGGCGGGGCGCGACGTCAATGGTCTCTAGCAGTGTATCAATCTCCTGTTGCACCGACGGCTCGGCGCGGATGACCAGGGACTGGCCCTGGGCGGTTGCTGTCATGGCGTCGTCCGGGTAGAGCTGGCGCAACTGCTCGGCGACGTCCGATGCGGGACGGTTCTGCAGCGTGTGAGTCTGCAGTTCCGGCGCCGCGAAGGCGACTCCTGAAACCAACAGAAGTAAGAGGGTCAGGATGCGGGGCATGGATACTCCGGTGTTGCAAAACCGTGTGTCTGCGTTATGATCTCAGACATGATGACATTATCCACAGTCCATACGTTAATCAATGCGATCACTGCTGGTGTTCCGGCGGGTGCGCGTGCGACTGTGTATTTTGCGTGGTTTGGCTTCTATTTTAGCGGAACGCCGGGCCACGCGTAGCGACCTCACACCCCAGGAGGCGGCCCGGCACAGACCGAGGCTGCCACCGGACCGAAAAGACCCCGACTGGCAGCCAGCCGTCGGGGTTTTTTATTGGTATCGGAGAACGGAGCAACACCATGAACATGGCATTGATGGACACCACGGAACCGGCCTCGACGGCCAGTCGGGCACTGCCGACCCCGGCGCAACTGCGGGAGTCGCAGCCGCGGCCAGCGGCTTTGGCGGAGCAGATCGAAGGGCATCGACGCGCCATTCGCCGGATTCTCACTGGCGAGGACGACCGGCTTCTGATCGTGGTCGGCCCCTGTTCCGTCCACGACGAGGTCGCCGCACTTGAATACGGTGAGCGACTGGCGACGCTGGCGGATCAGGTCAGCGACCGGTGCCTGCTGGTGATGCGCGCCTACCTCGAAAAGCCTCGCACGACCGTGGGCTGGAAAGGGCTGCTGTACGATCCGGAGCGCAATGGTGAGGGCGATCTGGAGCAGGGGTTGATCCGCTCGCGCCGGCTGCTACTGAATCTGGCCGAGCTGGGCCTGCCGCTGGCGACCGAGGCGCTCAATCCCATTGCGGCCGATTACCTGGGGGATCTGGTGAGCTGGACGGCGATTGGAGCCCGCACCACCGAGTCGCAGATCCATCGGGAAATGGCGAGCCAGATGCCCATGCCGGTCGGTTTCAAGAACGGTACGGACGGCACGCACGGGATGGCCCTCAATGCCATGAAGTCGGCTGCCGGTTCTCACCATCGGTTGGCAACCGACGAGCACGGCCGTCCGGCCATGCTCCGGACCCCGGGGAACCCCGATACGCATCTGGTACTGCGCGGCGGACGGGGCATCACCAACTACGACGCCGACAGCGTCGCGGCGGCCACCGCTCAACTGCGCGAGTCCGGCCTGAATCCGGCGGTGATGGTCGACTGCAGCCACGACAATGCCTGCAAGGATCACGAACGCCAAGCGCTGATCGCCAGGGACGTCATGGCCCAGAGACAGGCGGGCAATCGCGACCTGGTCGGGCTGATGCTTGAAAGCTTCCTGGTACCGGGCAAGCAGAAAGACGAGGGAGAACTGACCTACGGCCAGTCCATCACCGACCCGTGTCTGGGGTGGGAAGCGACCGAGGCGTTGATTCGCGAGCTGGGGTGAGTGGTTGGTTTCAATGTAGCCGATGTCTCCGACTTCGGAGTCGCCCACCAGGGCGACCGGTTTCGGCTCTCGACGAAGGTGCCTGGGACCGGCTGGTAATCATTGCCTACGCTGCATGCGTGCCCCGTTTGGTCCATCTGCCAATCGCCTGACCAATGCTGAGGGCGCTGGACAAGGCGCCTGTCCGCAGGTGTGGTGGCGCCACATCAAGGGCAGGCAACGCAGTCCAGCGTCCTCAGCATTGGGCCCTTTGGGAGCCTCTGAGAACCTCGATAGCTGCGTTGTGCGTTCTCGGTTTGGAACCACCAAACCGTCGCCCCCACGCCTTGCTCTCAAGGTTCTCAGAGGCTCAGGCGGTTGGCAGATGGACCAAACGGGGCACTTGGTCGTCCCTGACGCCAAATGCGACCGCGACATCCCTGTCGCTCCTCCGGCAATGACCACCAGCCGATCCCGATCAGACAACGGAGTTACCGCTGGGAGGTGCCTTTAACAACACCCTCTAAATGTTCGGTTACATTTGACGTGATCGTTGTCCGTGCTTTCCCTGTCTTTCAGTGGCTGATTCTTTCTTTCCGCGTCCTTCAGCGGATGCCGCGGCGAACAATCACTCCCCCGCCGACACACTCGACATCACCAGCCGCCCGGCCAGCAGCAGCAACACGCCGCCCATCAGCCGGTCCAACCAGTGCCCGAACCGGGCGAATGCCCGACGAACCGCCGGCAGCGTGAAGAACAGCGCGACCAGGGCGAACCACAGCCCCGTGGCCAGCGCCATGTAGACGCCGTAAAAGGTCTGGGTGGCGATCGGTGTGGCCGGGCTGATGACCACCGAGAACAGGGAGACGAAGAACAGGGTGGCCTTCGGGTTGAGCAGGTTGGTGAGAAACCCGAGCCGGAACGCTTTGCCGGCGCTCTGGGCCGTCGGCATTGTCTCGCCCGTGTCGAGTGTTGCCGGACCGGAGCGCAGGCACTGGATCGCGATCCACGTCAGGTACAGCGCCCCCACGGTTTTCAGCGCCGTGAACAACATGACCGACTGCTGGATGATCAGCCCGATGCCGAGCAGCGAATACGCCACGTGCACGAGAATGCCGAGACCAATCCCGACGGCGGTCCAGAGCGCGTTGGCCCGGTGCTGCATCAGGGCCTGACGCAACACCACCGCAAAGTCCGGCCCCGGACTGGCCACCGCGAGCAGGTGAACCAGGGCGACCGTGGCGAATTCCGCTCCGTCGATTGGCATCTCTCTTCCTGTATAAGTTTATGGTCGGGCAAATGTCGCCGCACTCTTTTGAAAGGTCTCGCCGTCTTTGACGTGGCCGAACATTTCGAGGGAGTTGCAAGCGGCGCTGCCCAGGCACCTTCGCCGAGAGCCGAGACCGGTCGCCCTACGGGCGACTCCGAAGTCGGAGACATCGGCTACATGTTCACCGATGGTCTTTTGCAACATCCTCTCTATGTCCGGCTACGTGGATGGCGTCAGGGCTGGTCGCGTCTCATCCATCAATCCGGTACGGCGCGCCGTGTTCCGCCCACTGGCTGTCCGGCACCACCACGATTTTCCCGAGATAGCGGCTGCCCCGGTCCACGAAGTATGCCTCCGCCTGGTGCAGTTCGGACAGCCGGAAGGCACCGTGCAGAACCGGCTTGAGCTGACCGCTGCGAATCCACTCAATGAGCTGATCGGCTTCCTCCCGGGTGCCGTGGGAGACCCCAAAGATCTGAACCTGATACAGATAGATCCGGGTCCAGAGAATCTCACTGATGTTACCACCACTTGCGCCCGCGATGCTCAGGCGCGGGTAGGTGCTGCGGGCGTTCATGTCGAAGATCATGGCGTCGATGAAGCGGTCGGTCATCTCCCCGCCCACCAGATCCATGACCGCATCGATGGGCTGGTCGCCGGTTTCGGCCTTCACGCGATCCACGAACCCCTCGATGTGGGAGCGGTCAAAGACGGCTTTCGCACCCAGTTCCAGCAACTGGTCCGCCTTTTCGGGCTTGCTCAGGGCATACGGGATCGCGCCCATAATGCGGCAGAGCTGGATCAGCGCGGTGCCGACACCCCCGCTGGCGCCGGTGACCAGCACCCGCTCACCGGCCCGCACGTTGGCGGAGGTGAGCATGTGCATGGCAGTCTGGTAGGAGCACATTCCCATGGCGGCCAGTTCCGCATCGGCCAGCGCCTCGTTGGGCACGTGATGAAACTGGTCGGAGGGCAGGGCCACGTACTCGGCATACCCGCCATCGGCCCCGTGTCCGTAGTAGTCCGGCGTCAGATTGATGTCGCGCCGGTCGTTGGCGTACAGGTTGAAGTCCAGCAGGCCGCGTTCGCCAACGCGGCTCTCGTCAACGCCGTCACCCACGGCGACGACCCGACCGGCAATGTCTGCGCCCTGGATGCGTGGGAACGTCAGGGTCGGCTTGCCCCCCATCTGGAACGACGTCATTTCCCCTTTCTTTGTCGGGTACAGACCCTCCCGGGCCTTGCGGTCGGTGTTGTTCTTGGCCGTTGCGGTCACCTGAACCAGCACCTGACCCGGCCCGGGTTGCGGGGTGGGGACGTCCTGGTATTCCAGTTTGTCGATACCACCGTGACCGGTGAGAACCATGGCTTTCATCGTCTCGGGAATCATGGCTGCTCGGCCTCCGTCGCCTGATCAGTGGGTATCCGTTCAGGATAGGTGAGTCCGACGGGGGTGTCAGGAGGGGTGCGGGAATTCCACTATTTGGTCGAGAAGCGGACTCCCTGGTCGAAATCATAATAATCCAAGCTGCTCGCCGCCGGGCCGGCGGAACCGGTCCGTGCGGAGTGGCTCGGCCTCGTGCAGGCCGAAGCCGAGGTCGCGGGCCTTTTTGTTGAAGCGTTGGCGGATCAGGTCGGCGTAAAGGCCCTGACCGGTCATCCGTGTGCCAAATCGGGCGTCGTTCGTTTTTCCGCTGCGCAGGTCACGAATGCGGTTCAGCACATGGTCTTTCCGGTCCGGAAAGTGCCGCTCCAGCCAATCGGTAAACAGGTCCGTCAGTTCCAGCGGCAGCCGCAGCATGATCCAGCTGGCGCGGGTCGCTCCGGCCTCGGCGGCCGCCTCCAGCAGCCGCTCAATCTCATGGTCATTGATGAACGGAATCACCGGCCCGAGGATGATGCCGGTGGGCACGCCCGCTTCGCTCAGCGACCGCAGGATCTTCAGTCGGGCTTTGGGGCCGGCGGTGCGTGGCTCCAGCCGGCGTTTTAGGTCACTGTCCATCGTGGTCAGGCTGACGCGCACCGAACACAGGCCTTCCGCTGCCATGTCGGCCAGAATATCCCGGTCCCGCAGGATCAGTCGCCCCTTGGTGATGATCGAGACCGGGTGGTGGTAGTCCCGAAGCACCTCCAGAACCTCCCGTGTGATGCCGCGCTGTTTCTCCAGCGGCTGATAGGCGTCGGTGTTCACTCCGAGGGCAATCGGGGAGACCTGATAGTCGGGGTGGTCGAGGCTCTCGCGCAATCGCCGTGCGGCATTGGGCTTGGCGATCAGCCGGGTCTCGAAGTCGAGGCCCGGTGACATGTCCCAATAGGTGTGGGTCGGACGGGCGAAGCAGTACACGCAGCCGTGCTCGCACCCACGGTAGGGATTGATGGACTGATCGAACGGCACGTCCGGCGACTGGTTGCGGCTGATGATCGACCGCACGGACTCGTCAATGACCTGCGTCGCCAGACTGTCCGGCGAGAGCTGGTCGTCCGGGTCCTGATACCAGCCGTCGTCCCAGTCCCGGTCGGTCGCGATCGGCTGGAACCGGTTATTGGGATTCCGCGCTGTGCCTCGGGTGCGCATACGGCCTCAACAAAGCTGTATTTATATACAGTATATGGTGAACCGCACCGCGCGACAACCCGCATTCAATGACGGACGCCGGGGATCGCGTTACGGTGGGAGAAAGAATGCCAACGGGAGGTCGTCGCCATGACCGCACACCATGATCCGCTGATCGTTTTCTACGATGGCGACTGCCCTGGCTGCGTCTCGGACCGGCGGCGTTACGAATGGCTGGCCGGTCGCGCCGGCGACTCGGTGACCTGGTTCGATATCACCGATCAGGATGAGACGCTGCGGGCCCGGGGCATCGACCCGCTGCGCGCCTTGCAGGAATTGCACGTGCAGGACGCGGACGGCGTCATCCACAGCGAAATGGATGCCTATATCCTGCTGATGCGACGCGTCCCGGTCCTCAAACCGCTCGCCGTCCTGATCAGCCTCCCCATCATCCGCCCGGCGCTCGCACGGTGGTATCACGCCTGGGTCGAGCGGCGATTACGACGTCGCGGGGTTTTGTCGGATGGGTAAAAGAGGTATTGGCCGCGGAAACCACGGATTGGCGTTATGTCCCGCGTTGGGCTTCCCCCGTCAGCCCAACCTACGTTCTTGCTACTTTTTTCTGTGTCCTTCCGTGGTTTCCGTGGCAAATAAGTCCGTTTCCGCGTTGTTCAGCGGATTCCGCGGCGAACCCCTCACCCAGCCATCAACCCCTGCCACAGCCCCACCGCACTGATCGTCAGCAACACCCCGCCCAGCACCCGGAAGAAGACCGGCGTTTCGGCTTTCAGGATGCGTGCGTGGGCCTGAAGGCCAATGATGTGACCGATGGCGGCACAGGGCAGGAGCCAGGTGTGGTGAATCAGCTGCAGGTCCACACCCACGTAGATGAACGCGGCCATCTTGATGGTGACGAGGATGAACCAGAGCGCGAACAGCGAGTCCCGCAGTTGCTCCTTTTTCAGGTGTTGCGCGGCGACGGCGATGATCAGCGGCGCACCGATCAGCGAGGTGCCGCTGATGTAGCCGCCGAGCATCAGGAAGACCGTGTCCAGCGCCCGGCTGTTGCTGCGGAATGGGCGGTTCAGCAGGTAGGAGAGGGAATAGACCGCCACGATCGTGAAGATGATGACGCTCATGATTGTGTTCGGCAGCGTGATCAGGCCAAACACGCCGACCAGTTTTGGCACGATCATGATCGCCAGGATGCGGCCCAGATAACGCCAGTCGACCGTACCGCCAGCCGGTCGCCCGGCGTTTGATCCGGATCGGTTGTTCATGGCGATGGTCAGGGACGAGAACACCAGCAGGTGGACCGAGATGATCGGCAGGTACGCCAGCGGATCATTGTGAATGAGCAGCAGGAACGGCAGCGACAGGACGGCGCCGCCAAAGCCGAGCCCCGAGCGGACGAACCCGCTCCAGACAAACGTCAGTCCGATCAGCACATACTGAATCATCGACAGGTCGGCCATGGCGTTCTCCGGCTGGCAGGCGGGAAAAGGGCGGTATTCTACGCGGCTATCCTGCCGTCGCCCAGACGGCCCTGTCCTTGGACCGCACCGCCGGCTGGGGCAGAATACCCGCCATGTTGCCCATCGACGATGTTCTGCCCGAACTGCTTGCCACCTTCGAAGACCGGACGACGGCGCTGCTTCAGGCCCCGCCGGGTGCTGGTAAGACAACGCGCGTTCCGTTGGCGCTGTTGTCGGCCGGCTGGCGCGGTGAGGGCCGTATTCTCATGCTGGAACCACGCCGGCTGGCGGCCCGGTCGGCGGCCCGTTTCATGGCGCATCAGTTGGGGGAGTCGCCGGGAGAGACAGTGGGGTATCGCACCCGGCTGGACACCCGGGTGTCCGCCCGAACCCGCATTGAGGTGGTGACCGAGGGCATCCTGACCCGTCTGATCCAGTCCGATCCGGCGCTGGAGGGCTACGCCGCTGTTCTGTTCGATGAATTCCACGAACGATCTCTTCAGGCGGATCTCGGGCTGGCACTGGTCCGGGAATCCCAGCAGGCCCTTCGGGACGATCTGAGGCTGCTGGTGATGTCGGCGACGCTGGACACCGAGCCGTTGGCGCAGTTGCTGGGAGGCGCGCCGGTGATCACCAGTGAGGGGCGGGCGTTTCCGGTGGATGTGTTCTACCGGCCGGCGCCCCGTCAGCGATCACTGCCCGACCATGTTGCGGCGACGGTGTCCGACGCCCTGTCGGAGCAGGCTGGCTCGGTGCTGGTGTTCCTGCCCGGGGCCGGCGAAATACGACGCGTTGCCCGGGCGCTGGACGGCGCGGTGCCAGAGGACGTACAGGTGATGCCCCTTTACGGCAGCCTGAAAGCGGCGCAGCAGGATGCCGCCATTGCCCCGGCGACTTCGGGCACCCGCAAGGTGGTACTGGCCACCGCCATTGCTGAAACCAGTCTGACGATCGAGGGCATTCGCGTGGTCGTGGACGCGGGACTGTCCCGCCGTGCCCGTTTCGACCCCAACAGCGGCATGACACGACTGACCACGGACCGGCTGTCCCGCTCATCCGCTGAACAGCGCCGGGGCCGGGCGGGGCGTGTCGAGCCGGGCGTCTGTTACCGCCTCTGGAGCGAGACGGAACATCAGGGGCTGGCCGGGCAGGCGCCACCGGAGATTGCCGAGGCCGATCTGGCCGCGCTCGTGCTGGAGCTGGCCGGCTGGGGTGCCCGGTCGCCGGACGATCTGGACTGGCTCGATCCGCCGCCGGAGGCCCACTGGCGACAGGCCCGTGACCTCCTGCAGTGGCTGGACCTCGTGGATAAGGACGGCGGCGTGACCGAAGCGGGACGTCAGGCGCTGGTGCTTGGCGTTCACCCACGGCTCGCGCACATGGTGCTGCGGGGACGTGAGTGGGGGTATCCGGTGACGGCGGCACGTCTGGCGGCGCTGCTGGGCGAACGTGATCCGCTGGGCCCCGGCGCGGGCGCGGATCTGGAACACCGTCTGAGGGCGATGACCGGGGAGTACGAGACCCGGGCTGACCTGAAACCGATCCGCCATGCCACCGCGCGCCTGATGCGCCGAGGCGATCAGGATATCGATGACCGGATGCCGGTCGGTCGCCTGCTGTCACAGGCCTATCCCGACCGGGTTGCCCATCGGCGTCCGGGTGACGCCAGCCGCTATCGGCTGAGCAATGGTCGTGGGGCCCGTCTGCGTGACGATGACCCAATGGGCCGGGAAACCTGGCTGGTGGCGGCGGAGCTGGACGGTCAGGCGCGGGAAGCCCTGATCTATCGGGCAGCGGTTATTGATCGTCCGACGCTGGATGAGGCGCTGGCGTCCCATATCCGAACGTCCGACGAGGTGGGTTGGGACGACCGGAAAGGCACGGTCGTGGCCCGACGGGTGACGCGCCTAGGTGCACTGGTTCTGGAGGAGACGTCGCTGCCAACGCCCGGACCGGAGCGTGTCGCGGAGGGGCTGCTGGATGCGGTGCGTCAAAAAGGCCTGGCGGCGCTGCCGTGGACAGATGCGGCGCGGCAGTGGCAGGCCCGGGTGCAGACATTGGCCACCGTTTGGCCGGACGACTGGCCCGATGTGGGCGATGCGACACTGCTCGCCTCTCTCCCGGAGTGGCTGGGGCCGTTTCTGGCGGGCGTGGGGGACTGGCAGGGCGTTCAGCGTCTGAACCTGATAGACGCGCTCACCAGTTGCCTGCCCTGGGACGGGCAATCGGCGCTATCGCGGCTGGCCCCCGAACGACTGACGATCCCAACGGGCCAGTCCGTCCGGCTGGATTACACCGGTGAGCAGAGCCCGGTGCTGGCCACCAAGCTTCAGACCGTGTTCGGCTGGACGGACACACCGACCATTGCGGACGGACGCCTGCCGGTGGTGCTGCATCTGTTGTCTCCGGCGGGCCGGCCGCTGGCGGTCACCAGCGACCTGTCGAGCTTCTGGCGCCAGGCTTACCCGGAGGTCCGCAAGGACATGCGCGGTCGATACCCAAAGCACCCGTGGCCGGAAGACCCGTTCACCGCCGAGCCGGCCATGGGCACCAAGAAGTCGGGCCGATAGTGGTCGGTTGGGCTGCTCATTTTTCCGTGTTCTTCCGTGTTTTCCGTGGCCAATAAATCCGTTTCTTCGGCAGCCCAACCGACGGCCCCGCTTTATAGGGCCTGTGCATGATGCGCAATATGGTCCTCGATAAAGCTCGAGATGAAGAAGTACGAATGATCGTACCCCGGTTGCATCCGCAGATTGAGATCCACGCCCGCCTGTGAACAGGCGTACTGCAGCGCCTCGGGTCGGAGCTGGCCGTCGCGCAGGAAGTTGTCGTCGTCCCCCTGATCCACAAGAATCGGCAGCTCGCTGCCGTGAGCGGCGATCAGTTCGGAGGCGTCCCATTGTTTCCAGGCCTCGCGATCATCGCCCAGATAACCGGAGAAGGCTTTCTCCCCCCACGGGCACTGCACGGGATTGCAGATTGGAGCAAAGGCAGACACCGAGCTGTATCGCGCCGGGTTGCGCAGGGCGCAGACCAGCGCGCCATGACCGCCCATGGAGTGGCCACTGATGGCCTCCCGGCCATTGAGCGGGAAATGGGCTTGCACCAGCGCGGGGAGTTCCTGGGTGACGTAGTCATACATCCGGTAGTGACGGCTCCAGGGCGACTGAGTGGCGTTGACGTAGAAGCCGGCGCCGGAGCCGAAGTCGTAGGCCTCATGCTCGCCGGGCAGGTCGGTGCCGCGCGGGCTGGTGTCCGGGCCGATCAGGGCGATGCCCGCTTCGGCGGCCGCCCGGTGGGCACCGGCCTTCTGCATGAAGTTCTCGTCGGTGCAGGTCAGCCCCGACAGCCACCAGAGCGCCGGCACCTTGCGGTGTTCGGCGGCCGGCGGCAGGTAGACCGCGAAGGTCATGTCGCAGTTCTGGACGCCACTCCAGTGGCGGTAGCGGCCGTGCCAGCCGCCAAAGCTTTTCGTCAATGACAGACGTTCCGGTTGGGTCGGGGCCATAGTCGTCCTCAGAAGTGAATGACCGAGCGGATGCTCTTGCCTTCGTGCATCAGGTCGAAGGCGGTGTTGATCTCATCGAGCGGCAGATCGTGGGTGACGAATTCGTCGATCTTGATCCTGCCCTGCATGTAATCCTCAACGTAGCCAGGCAGTTCGGTGCGCCCCTTCACGCCGCCAAAGGCGGAGCCGCGCCAGACCCGGCCGGTGACCAGCTGGAACGGGCGGGTGCTGATTTCCTCACCGGCGCCCGCCACGCCGATGATGATGGACTCGCCCCAGCCCTTGTGACAACACTCCAGCGCCGAGCGCATGACGTTGACGTTGCCGATGCACTCGAAGGAGTAATCGACACCGCCATCGGTCTTATCAACGATGACGGCCTGAATGGGGTCGTCATACTCGGTCGGATTGATAAAGTCGGTCGCGCCGAACTGTCTGGCGAGGGGTTCCTTGTTGTTATTGATATCGATGGCGATGATGCGCTCTGCACCAGCCATCACGGCGCCCTGGATGACGGACAGGCCGATCGCGCCGAGGCCGAACACGGCAATGGAGGAACCCGGCTCGACTTTCGCCGTGTTCCGCACCGCGCCGATGCCGGTGGTGATGCCGCAGCCCAGCAGGCAGACCTTGTCCAGCGGGGCGGTCTTGCTGACTTTCGCCAGTGACACCTCCGCCACCACGGTGTACTCGGAGAAGGTGCTGGTGCCCATGTAATGATTCAGCTCGGTGCCGTTCAGGGAGAACCGGCGGGTGCCGTCCGGCATCACACCCCGACCCTGGGTCGCGCGCACGCTGGAACACAGGTTGGTCTTGCCCGAGCGGCAGAACTTGCACTCGCCGCACTCGGCGGTGTAGAGCGGAATAACATGATCGCCCGGCTGAACGCTGGTCACGCCCGGACCGACGTCTTCAACGATGCCGGCCCCTTCGTGACCAAAAACGGAGGGGAACAGCCCTTCGGGGTCTTTGCCCGAGATCGTAAACGCATCGGTGTGGCAGACGCCGGTCGCGACGATTCGCACCAGAACTTCGCCCGCTTTCGGGCCCTGCACGTCGATGTCTTCAATAGTCAGGGGTTGGCCGGCTTCCCAGCCAACGGCGGCTCGCGATTTCATGGTGGTTCTCCTTTTCCGGGCAGGATGACATCCAATCAGTGTAGTTCGTGTGTCCGTTTTGTCCGTCTTGTGGTGTGCGAGTTCCGCTGTGGGAAAAACGATTGTCGTTTCTGGTGGATCGGCACAAAAAAGGGGCGACGCTGGCAGCGCCGCCCCCTTTTCGGTCATGCCCTGGCGATCAGAAACTGACCGGTTCCTTGCTTGCGCAGACGGTCTGCACGTTGTACTCGTTCAAAAGGGTTAGAAGGCCTCCGGTGCCGCCGTTGATGACCTCGACGCTGTCGAAGCGCCGGGAAGTCTGGAACACCAGATAGTCCCTTCCGTCATTGCCGATCAGTCCCAGCAGGTCCAGATCCACGCCGGCTTCGCCGCCGCTGCTCTCCTGAACCGTGCCGTCCAGCAGGGTTCGCACGACGAGTTCGCCACTGGTCAGCAGGTCCAGCTGCAGAATCGGGCTCCCCTCCTCAATGGCAACGCCAACGGCATTCTGTGCAGGGTACGCAAAGCCATCGGTCTTCGTGACGCTGAGGCTGGACTGACCTCCGAGCAGGCCACCGAGAAGTGCCGTGTTGATCAGGGTTGCCGAGTTGTTGAGGTCGGCATCAATGACCGCCTCTGGGTTATCCACCCGGCATGTCAGTCCGAGGCCGACCTGGCATTCGGACTCGTCTTCGGACACAAGAGCGTTGTCACTCGCCAGGAAGGGAGAGAAAGTTTCGTCTCCAGTTCCGCAGGCGTATTCATCGTTATTGACGACGTCGCAGGCATCCCCAATGCCGTCACCATCCGTGTCGGTCTGATTCGGGTTCGGGATGGTCGGGCAGTTGTCGTTGCCGTTGTCAGTCCCGTCGCCGTCTGCATCCGAATCGCAGGCGTCACCCGCGCCGTCATCGTCAAAGTCGGACTGGCTTTCATTGGCGGCCGCCGGGCAGTTGTCCTGACTGTTGGCAACACCGTCGCCATCGTCGTCATGAGTTGCCTCGCAGTCGTCTCCTGTGCCATCCCCGTCAGAGTCGGTCTGGTCGGCATTGGCCGTTCGTGGGCAGTTGTCGGCGTCGTTGTTGACGTTGTCGCCATCAAGGTCGTCGTCACAGGGGTTTCCGGTGCCGTCTCCGTCAATATCGGCCTGTGTCGGGTTGGCATTCACTGGGCAGTTATCCGCTCCATCCTCAACGCCATCCCCATCATTGTCCGCGTCGCAGGCATCCCCTGCGGGGTCCTGGTCCGAGTTCGTCTGGTTGGGGTTGGCGGTGTTCGGACAGTTATCGGGGCCATTCAGAACGTCATCCCTGTCCACATCGTCGCTGTTCGCGATGGATTCGTCACAGGCATCGTCAATCCCATCGGCATCCTGATCCCGACCGCTGTTGACGGTGTTTGGACAGGAATCCTGATTGTCGGCAATGCCGTCGTTATCCGAGTCCACGGTCTGGCTCTCGGCTTCGTCGATCGCATCCTGCAGACTGTTGGAATTGCAGCCGGCCAGCGCCAGCCCACCCATGATCGCCAGCGCGATCAGTCCTTGCTTCCAGATTGTTGTTGTCATGGCGACCTCCTGGTCATTGCTATTGCCCGTCGTCCCGGACGCCGGTTGTACGTGTCACGGTTTTCTCGACAACTTTCGTCTTCTCGCGGACCACGGTCTTACGCTCGGTCACACCCAACGGCACTGTGATTCCCAGACCGATCTGGACGTCCTGCATGTCGCTGTCGAAGGTGTCGTGTAGGTAACTCTATTTTTAAGTGCCATGGACCTACACGCTGAATACCTGTGTCTGGTTCCGGTTGTTTCGCTTGGCCTGGTACAGGGCCTCATCGGCCTGGTTAATGAGGGTGGTGGGCTCCATCCGATGGGAGGGTGTCGCCGCGGCAACGCCGAGCGAGACGGTAACCACCTCGTCGTCCGGCATCGGGATGCCGATGCTCCAGACCGACTGCCGGATGCTTTCGGCGACTTTCACGGCGCCTTCGGTGTCGGCATCCGGCAGGACCAGCAGGAACTCCTCGCCGCCGAGACGGGCAGCCAGATCCCCAGGGCGACCGGCGGCATTGTCGATCACCGCGGCCACTTGTTTCAGGCATTGGTCGCCCTCTCCGTGACCATAGGTGTCGTTGAAGATCTTGAAGTGGTCAATGTCGATCATGATGAGCGCGACCGGACGCTGGTCTCGCTGGTTGCGTTGCCAGATCAGGTTGATGGATTGCTCGAAGTGCCGCCGGTTGGAGAGGCCGGTCAGCGGGTCCCGGAACGAGAGTTCGGTCATCTGGGAGGCGTACTCGGCGGTTCTCTCCACGTTCAGCGATAGCGCCGCCGCCTGCAGGAAGTTGCGCCGATGGCTCATGTCGAGCGTGTAGGCGATCATCATGGCAATCAGGCTGCTGCCAACATAGCTGCGTAACAGCACTTCCCAATTCGGCGTGCCATCGGCCACAAGGGTTCCCAGAATGCCGACGAGTCCACCAGACCAGGCGGCCAGCGTGGCGGTCAGGAACGAGAGACCGACCAGTGGGTAGATGATGAAGACCGCGTACATGATGGCGGCATGGGTCAGTTGATTGGCGAGCGCCGACTCCGCCAGGCCCGATGCCACTATGGAAATGGCGATAGCGACCGCGCTGCCAATCCCGGCGTAGACGGGAAACCAATGGTGCCAGCGGGAGACCGTCGTCAGCAGGGCAAGCATCAGAATGATTGCGCCGACCCAGCCATACAGGGAAAGCCACTCCAGGCGTTCTGCCTCCGGCATCAACTGGTAGATGCCGGCGCTCAGGAACACGTAGATGCCGGCAATGAAGAGCGAGCGCGCCCGGAAGCCCTGGGCGGCCTCGTTGCGCTGTCGCCAGCGGTAGGCGGCTTTGAGGTGATCCGGAATCCGAACCCAGAAGCGACCGTCTTCCAGGTTCGTGTTGATGGCCGCCAATTGACTGGCCATGCGGTCCTCTGATCGGGAATGACGCCTCACATCCATGGCTCAACTCTGACGCGATTCACATCGGTTTTACGAGGACTTTAGGACGCTTGTTCCAGGAATGCCATCGACCTTACAGATTGTCACCAAGGGGCAACCCAACGTTATTCAGCGATGGGTGAGGGCGCCCGCCCCGGCGCGTCGCATCATCGGCATGTGCGTGTCAGAATGGCCGGGCAATCTCTCCCCGGTGATTCAGGAGTCTGTGGATGAACATTGCCGTGTTCTGTGGTTCCAGCGAGGGTCATGATGCGGTCTATCGCCTTGAGGCAGAGCGGCTTGGAAGCTGGCTGGCCGGAGCCGGTGTCCACCTTGTGTTTGGTGGGGGGCGTGTGGGCCTGATGGGCGCGATTGCGGATGCGGTTCTGGCCGGTGGTGGTGAAGTGACCGGGGTTATCCCGGCATCGCTGGCGGAGAAGGAAATCGCGCACGAGGGGCTGACGGACCTGAAAGTGGTGCCGGATATGCACACTCGCAAGGCCACCATGGCGCAACTGGCTGATGCGTTCATCGCCATGCCGGGAGGTGCCGGCACGCTGGAGGAACTGTTTGAGGTGTGGACATGGGCCCAGCTCGGCTATCACGGTAAGGCCTGTGCGCTGTTCAACGTCAACGGCTATTACGACCCGTTGCTGTCGTTTGTGGAGGGCATGACCGATGCTGGTTTCCTATGGCCGGATCATCGGGACATGTTGTTGGTGGAGTCTGATCCGGCCAGCTTGGTGGAGCGCATCCGGACGTATCGGGCGCCGGTCGGGAAGTGGCAGAGCGGGTAGTCATCCGGCGATGGTGTTGTCGGTCTGACTGAACCAATACCGGCCCCTGGGCCAGAATGGGAGGAATGAGTATGAGCACTGTTTTGATTACGGGCGCCAATCGGGGTATCGGCCTTGAGCTGGCGCGGCAGTTTGCCGCCCGTGGAGACGATGTGATTGGTGTGTGTCGTCACTCGTCACCGGAGCTGGACGCCACGGCCAGTCAGGTTGTCAGTGGCATTGACGTTACCGGGGAAGCGGATGTCCACACCGTCTCGGAATCACTGGAAGGCCGGTCTCTGGATCTACTGATCAATAATGCCGGCCTCCTTCAGGATGAAAAACTCGGCGAGATCGATTTCGACTCCATCCGCACCCAGATGGAGATCAACGCCTACGCCCCACTGAGGGTGGTGGAGGCCTTGCTGCCGAACCTGCGTTCCGGCAGCAAGGTGGCGAATATCACCAGCCGGATGGGCTCCATTGCCGATAATGACTCCGGCGGTCGGTATGGTTATCGGGCATCCAAGGCGGCCCTGAATGCGTTTGGCCGGTCGCTGGCAATGGATCTTGAACCGCGCGGGATTGCCGTGGCTCAGCTCCATCCCGGCTTCGTTCAGACGCGGATGGTGAACTTTGGCGGCTTTATCTCGCCGGAGGAGGCGGCCAGAGGCTTGGTGGCGCGCATCGATGGCTTGAGTCTGGACAATACAGGGTCATTCTGGCATAGCAATGGCGAAGCGTTGCCTTGGTGATATCGCGCAGCGCTCGCTCAATCCTATCCGTGCCTGACAGCCAACCGGTAGCCGCGGTAGGCCCTGTGGCCAGCGTGAAGGCAGAGGGCGGAATGTCGCCGTCAGGCGTTCATGCCGTCGGCTGCCGGGTAGCAGGGGCAGCCTTCCGGTGGCCTCACGTCGGCCGGATCGACGACTTTCACGGCACCGTCTTCCGTGCCACCTGAGCGCGACCACAGCTTTTCATGAAAGAAGTAGGCAATGGTGTTGATCGCCGGCTCGATCATCGCCAGGAGACTGCCGATGATGATGTCCCCGGTCAGCAGGTAGGCCACCGTGAACGCGACGGTGAAGTGCGTGCACGCAAAGGTGATCGTTTTCACCAGCGATTGATCGCCTTGGCTGCCGTGGTGGTGAATGAATTGCAGCAGAACGCTCATGATCGGTGGACTCCCGGTGTTTTTAATTGCTCTTTCGAATAGCTTAAAAGCATTTGATAGGCTTGGTATGTGATTTATAATAAGAATCAGATCTCTTAAGATCAATTTCTAAAAACTATGGAGCGCATTGGCTGGCTGATCTTTAACAGCGGATGTGGCGTACCCATATCCGTTCCATGAGCCGTATGACCCGAAGAAAGGAGTCCATGATGAGTACCAACCTGATCGGTCTTGATACCGAAAAAACCAAGCAGCTGGCTGACTCACTGAACGAGTTGCTGGCGAACTATCAGATTTTCTACATGAACGTCCGTGGCTATCACTGGAACATCAAAGGGGACAACTTCTTCGAGCTGCACACGAAGTTCGAGGAACTCTATGATGATCTGTTGCTGAAAATCGACGAAGTGGCAGAGCGAATCCTGACGCTGGGACATCGTCCGGTGCACGCCTACAGCACCTACATGGAGATCGCATCCATTCAGGAGAAAAAGAACGTGACGGACGGCAAGACGGCTGTCGGACACATCGTGGAGAGCCTGGCCGAGCTGATCCGCAAGCAGCGGGAGCTTCTGTCGGTGGCAGGCGATGCGGAGGATGAAGGCACCGTCGCCCTGATGAGTGACTACATCTCGCAGCAGGAGAAAAGTGTCTGGATGTACCGGAGCTATCTGGGCGAGTAATGGTCTCTTGAGAGGATCGAGTAAGCGACAAGGCCCGGCGGTAACGCCGGGCCTTGTCGTATGGGGCAGGATTACTGCACGGCGTAGATTGTTGTGGTTCCGCTGACCTCGTTGCCAACGACCAGCAGGGGCTGATCGGACGGGCTCTCTGACGCCGGGACAAACAGGACACTCTCCGGTCCGAGGTCACCCGCGGCAAATGCCGGTTGGCTGCCATCATCGATGTCGTCCTCGATGTTGGCGTCAAAGTCGCGGTTGTTGATGTACTGGACATGTTCGGGGGCCGCGGGGTTGGACACGTTATAGACCATGATGCCGCCGACTCGTTCCAGGCCGATAAAGGCGTAGGTCTGGCCATCGATCTGCGCTGTGGTGACCGCTTCAGGCTCGGGGCCTTTGGCGTCGCTGCGGCTGTCGCCGTCATTCTCATCGTTGTCGTTGTTGAAGTTCTCACCCAGCTGCTGTGCGGTGATGACTTCAAGCTCATTGCCGCTATCGGCCACCAACTGCCCTTGCGAGCCCCAGATGCTGAAGCTCCGTGCACCGAAGACGAGTGGCTCATCCAGTGCCCCGTTGCCATCGGTATCCGCCGTCAGCGTGGTGGCAATGTCGCCAAGCTTCTCGTCGTTGTTGAATGCGCTGTCAGAAAGGGCCCCTTCCTTTGGCGCATCTTCCATCCCGATTTCCTCGACAAACGCATCGTACTCGCGGGAGTCGCCTTCGTTGGCCGTGATGTAGTAGGTCTGCCCGTTCTGTGTGAACGCGCTGATGGCATCCGGCATGAACATGCCCTGAAGTGGCCAGCTGGCAATGTTGAGGCCATCGTCATTGTCTGAGGGGTCCAGCTCGTAACCAGGAATGCTGTGGTCTTTGGTGCCAAGCGCCTGGATGCGGTCAATACGTTGATTTTCCAGATCGATGACCGCCACCGCGTTATTCTCCTGCAGCGTGGCCCAGGCGGTGGTGCCATCGGGTGACACCGCAATGTATTCCGGCTCGAGGTCCTGAGCGACGGAAGAAGCGCCGTCATGCAGGTAGACAGTGAGACTGGCTACGCCCGAATCACTCACCTCGGAGTCACCGTCGAAGTCAGTGGTCAGTGTCAGCGTGTTGCCGTTGATGGTGTCGACCTGATAGGGCAGAGGGTCCCCTTCCGATGAGGCGAGGGTGAACCAGTCGTTGGCGGTTATCGGAGTCGCATCTCCGACCGTAATGGTGGCAGGGTCGGCGTCGGTGAATCCCGCCACTGTCAGTTCAGTGCGACCAAAATTACCGAAAATCCGCACATCCTCCGGCAACTCGTCTGATCGGCTGCCGCCCTGGTTAAAGTCGGCAAAGCCGAGGCGTTTAACGGTGGGCGTGTCAGGGTTGTTCAGGTCAACGATTGAGATCGAGCCCTCGGGATCCTCGCTGTAGTCGTCACTGGGTTCGCCTTCGTTCGCAACCACAGCCTGTTGTCCGTTCGGGGTGAAGGCCACCATGTCTGGCAATACCCCAACGTCCGCCTGGCTCCGAAAACTCAGGTCCGAAGCATTGTAGATCTGGACGCGTCCCTTGTCGGCTCCGGAGTCGTTCTCAACGGCAACCGCGACGAGCCCATTGGCGACCGCCACACTGTTAACGCCACCGGCATCTGGCCATCGTTCGGAGGCGTCGATGCGACCGGCCTTTACGGGCGAGGCCGGGTCCTGAAGGTCGAGCACATCCACCTGACCGGCCTGGGAGTTGACAACAAAGAGTCTGGCGGAGGAAGGGTCAAACGCCACAATTTCTGCAGCACTCTCATCAAACTCGTTTGCCTCGTCGGTGTATCGCCCGATCTGTGCCAGCTGGATCTGATCCGCAGTTAGATCCTGTCCATCAACACCGTCCTGGCCGGGTTTACCATCACGCCCGGCAGTGCCGTCGTTACCGTCATCGCCACAGGCACTGAGCGTCAGAGCCAGAATGAGGGGGGATAAGATCTTGATATTCGCAGAGTTCCGCATGCCGTGCTCTCTCCGTTGAGTGGTGGTTACGCAGAGACGCCACCTTAGAGCACGGTATTTGCGGTTTCATGACAGCCCAGGAGTCTGCGCGGTAGAAAGTCGCACCGCTGCGATCTCGCCTGGCACGATTTCTACCGCGCAGACTCCTAGACAGCCTTCTTGAGGGTCGGCACATCCTGGTGCAGAAACCATTTTTCAGTCACCACCCGCTTCGTAAACCAGTGCGATCGCATCAGACCACTGGCAACCGTGGTTTTGACCCAGTCCGGAAGCTGCAGGTTGATGCCCGAGCCTTCCATTGCCCGATGTCCAAACCGTGCTGAGATCTGTTCGCCGTAGGGAGCCAGACTCTCGGCGCTGGTGTCCCGGGCGTGACTGATGACATCCGCCGCGAGCAGGGCGGATTCAATCGCCGGGCGGATGCCTTCGCCACTCTGGGTGTAGGCCAGTCCTGCGGCATCACCGATCAGCAGGACGCCGTCGTCCACCAGCGGGCGCTCGGCGTGGTCGTACAGCAGGTAGGCATGGCCTTTGAAGCGGCCGGGTAGCTCGGCCGGAATCCGGCCCTGGCGCTTCATCTCGTCAACAAAGGCCTGCAGGTGATCCTTCAGGCGATGGTTGTCCTCGCGGCCCAGGCCGATGTTGAGGTATTGCCCCTTGCGGAACACCCAGGCATAGCCCTTCAGGTCGCGGCAGAACCACAACTCCGGGCGTTCGCCTTGTGCCTCGCAGCTCTCGGCCTGTTCGGGCGTCATCTCGAATTCGACTTCCTTGGCGGCGACCACCGTTTCGTGGCCACCCGGCCCTTCGCCGAGCTGGCTGGCAACGGGGCAGAAGTGACCGCCTGCACCGACCAGCAGCGGCGTGCGCCATCGGTCGTTGATCAGCCATGAGGCGCCATCCCGCTCGATCTGTTTGACCGGTGTGCCCAGGGCTTTGTCCACATCGGCACGCTCAAGCAGATAGTGGTCGAATTCGCAGCGCCGGATGCCGTAGCTGACCGGTTGATTGCCATGGTCGTTGTCCACCGGTGCCTGGCCCATCATGCCGATCCGGAACTTGGTGATGGGCTGGAAGGTGCGGCCCTGGCGATAGTCCTTGGCATCGATGCCAAGACTATCGAGAACGGCCGGCGTGACCCAGCCCGCACAGGTCTTGTCGCGAGGGAAACTCTGCTTGTCGATCACCAGCACGTTCTGGCCACGCTTCTGCAGCGATCGGGCCAGCGTTGAGCCAGCCGGGCCGCCACCGACGATGATGGCGTCATAGTATTCAGCCATGATCAGGCGTCCTCCGGAGCGGCTGGTGACTGATAGAGGTGTTTTCGGTTGCGGGGCACCTCGTTATTGGTGCCGTGGGTCAACACCACCTGGAACAGCTGCAGGGAGCTGGCGCGGAAGGCGGCAATGGAGCCCGCCAGGTACATGCGCCAGGCGCGGACGAAATCGTCATCATAGTAGGCGCGCACCTGTTCTTCATTGGCCTCATAGCGGGCCAGCCAGTGTTCCAGGGTTTCGGCGTAGTGCAGACGCAGGTTCTCAACATCGAGGACCGAAAATGACTGGGTCTCGCACAGCCCCATGAATTCGCCAATGCTGGGCGGGTAGGCGCCCGGGAAGATGCGTTTTTCGATCCATGGGTTCATCGGGCGCGGACAGTTGCGTCCAATGCTATGGAGCAGCGCCAGGCCGTCTGGCTTGAGTGATCGATGGATGACGTCGGCCATGTCGTCGTAATGGGACGTGCCCACATGTTCGAGCATGCCGACTGAGACGAAGGCGTCGTACTGGCCTTCGATATTGCGGTAGTCGTCTTCGATGTAGTCGATCAGGTGATCCAGTGACTGGCGTTTGGCCTCTTCCCGGGCATAGGCCAGTTGTTCTTTCGAGATGTTGTAGGCGTGGACGCGAACGCCGTAATGCCGCGCCATGTAACGGGCCAGGCCGCCCCAGCCGCAGCCGGCCTCGACCACAGTCTGCCCGGGCTGGAGTCGCAGTTTACGGCAGACGTGTTCCAGCTTGGCGAGCTGGGCCTGCTCCAGGCTTAGTCCTTCTTCTTCAAAGTAGGCACAGGTGTATTGCATCTCGGCCGTATCGAGCCAGAGCCGGTAGAAATCATTGCCGAGATCGTAATGGTGATGAATGTTGGAGCGGGCATCATCAATGCCGGTCGATCGTGGTGTGTGACTGTCCCAGAGTTTGCGGATCCAGGCTGGCCAGTGTTCACGGGCCCCATCGGCCGCCTGATAGAGCATGGTCAGCAGGTCCGGCAGGTCGCCGTCGACGTCCAGCCGGCCGCTGCTGTAGAGATCCCCGAACGCCATGTTGGGGTTGGAGAGCAACTGGTAAAGCGCCCCCGGATCTCGGAGCCGGATCTGGTAGGTGTTGTCCGGATGATCGCCGGTGATGACCTCGCCATCCCAAAGCTCGAGTGTCAGTGGGGGATGACCAATCAGCGACAGCAGCTTGCGCACCATCCAGCGTTCGATCGCGAATGGCGCGCGATTGCTTTCGTGGGCACCGGAGGGGATGGACAGTCGATTGCCTGTGGTGGCTTCGTCCCCTTCGGCGTCGTCATGAAAACGCGTGCTGTCATGGGCCATATCGCTGTGCCTCCTTCATCCCTGCTGCCATCCACTCAGTATAGAAAATAAGCAATGTTTGTCATCTCTCCAATGACAGCAGGCCAATCACGCTGATAGAAGGGCCTGATTGGCAGGAATGACACCGGGATGGGGCGGGTCGGACACGGCATGGCATCGAGTCCGGCGGTAGCGTGTGAGTGATGGAATAACAACAAACACTCGCAGGATGGATCATGACAGTACAGCCTCTTGGGTACGGCGTTCTGCCGGCCATTGTGACCCTGTTTTTCGTTGTCTTCGCCCCGGCGGCCGTCGCGCAGGATGACCAGTCCCTGCGCGAGCAGGTCTATGACACGGACCTTCCCCTGGCCCAGCGCCTGGAGGCGATGCAGGCGCTGACCGGCCTGTCGCCCGACGACGATCGCACCTATCGCATCTGTATCTGGGACCTGTTTGGCCGTTCCGGGCCGATTTTCCAGGCTGCCAAACAACAGCGGGTGCGACTGATGGAGTATGGCGTCGATGTGGAGATGGTGCCCTACACGAGCGAGTCGGTGATGGTCGAAGAGCTCAAGTCCGCCACCTGTGATGCCGCGTTGATGAGCGGTCTGCGGGCGCGCCTGTTCAATCGTTACACCGGCACACTGGACTCCATCGGCGGGCTGATCCGGCCACAGCAGATGAAACTGGCGCTGCGCCTGATGGCCGACCCCCGCAGCCGTGACCGGATGGTCGACGGTGAGTACGTCGTGATGGGCATCGCGCCGGGCGGGGCGGGTTATGTGTTCGTCGATGACCGGTCGATCAATACCCTCGCCAAGGCCTCGGGCAAACGCGTGGCGGTGCTGGACTACGATCCGACCCAGGCCGAGATGATCGCCGGTGTCGGTGCCACGCCCGTTGTCACGGACATCGTCAATGCACCCAACATGTTCAATAACGGCGTTGTGGACGTCCTGGCCGCTCCGTTGGCCTCCTACGAAGTGCTTGAACTCTATAAGGGCATGTCGCCGGATGGTGGCATCATTGAGATGCCCCTGGCCCAGATCACCATGCAGCTGATCGGTCGCCGGGACGTTTTCCCCAACGCCCTGGCGCAGCTCGTACGCGAGGCGTTTTACGACAACTATGAGCGCATCCGGGGCCGGCTCCGGAAGGAGACCGACAAGGTGCCGGACAAGTGGTGGATCGACATCCCGGCGGATGACCGGCGCGAGTACGAGAAGATGATGCAGCAGGCCCGTATTGAGCTGCGCGATCAGGGCTACTACAGCCCGGACATGCTGACCCTGCAACGCAAGATCCGGTGCCGGACGGACGATACGCGCGCCGAATGCACCAACCCGGTCGAATGACGGCCGCCCTTTCCATGGCCGGGTCCGGGGGGCGTCGCGCCCGACAGTTGGCCACAGTGCTGCCGGTGCTGGGCGTCCTTCTTGCCAGCCTGCTTGCCTCCGTGGGTGAAACACTGCATTCGCGCCTGCTGGAAGTCGGCGAGGCGAACTGGCCGAACTACTTCGAGCTGCGGCTGGCCGAACGGGTGGAGAAACCCGCCTGTGATCCCAGCCCCGATATGGCGCGGATGGTGGACGAGGCGATGGCGCGCCAGTCATCCGGCGATGTGGGCACATTTGGCGACGTCTTCGGCGACGGACCGGACCGCGCTTCCGTACGGGCGTCAGTGGAAAAACAGGTGGCCAACTGCCGTGCCAGTTGGGAGACCTACCGGACCGTCCAGTCCCGCAACACCTGGCCCGTGCAGCTGTTTGCCGCAATCGAGGTCGGACTGTCGCAGGCGGTGGTGCTGGTAACCAACAACCGCCGTACCATGCTGTGTCTGCTGTTGCTCCTGTGTGCCGCCACGGCCACCTTCCGCCGACAGCACATCGCGCTCAGACCGGTGCTTTCGACCCGGGATGATCGCGTTGCGACGGTGGCACAGGCCCTGGCCAACGGGTTGCTGACCGTGTCCGCCTGGCTCTACCGGGAGCAGGAACTGGCGCAGGCGGCCGCTGGCATGCCATTGGCCCACCTCTATCTGCACGATCTCTGGGTGGCCGGCTTTGGCGGGCTGACCGCCATTTCGGTGTGCCAGCTCATCCGATCACCTGTGGGCGCACCGGCCGGTGGGCATTGGACGCGCTCGCTGCTCTGCATCCCCCTGTACAGCATCATGTGCCTGACCGCATCGGCCCAGTTTGCCGCCTATGGGTTCTATCACGGGATTGCCGTCTACCTGAACATGATGGCGGAGCTGTCCAGCCTGTTCCTGAACCTGGGGCTGTATGTCTGGGTCGGCATGCTGCTGGGTCGCTCACGGCTGCCCCACCGGGTCTTTGATCTGGTCCGCCCCCTGGAGCTGCCGCCACGATTGCTGGGGGTGCTCGTACTGGCATTGACGGCGTTACCCACCGCTTACACCGGCGCCTCCGGCATCTTCATCCTGGCGGCCGGCATGACGCTCTACCAGGAGATGCGCCGGGCGGGGACGTCCGAGCCGATGGCGCTGGCCATTACGGCCATCTCCGGTTCCATGGGGACCATGTTGCGGCCCTGCCTGCTGGTGGTGATTGTCGCCACCCTCAACAGCGCCGTGACCACGGACGAGCTCTTTGGGGCCGGGGCACGGGTTCTGATCCTCACGTTGACCGTGTTTGCGGTGGTCGTCACCTGGCTGGGCGGGCGGGAACCCATCCGGATCGCGCCTGCCCGGCGGTGTCTGCCGGCCATGGCCCGGGCGCTGGGACGGCTTCTGCCTTATGTCGCCATTTTCGCAGCCGTCATGCTGCTGTGGGAATGGGGCCTCGGGCGTGGGCTGGATGAATTCTCCGCGCCGGCCATGCTGCCGGTCATCATGCTACTGATTCTGGGATATGAGCGACTTGCCGGGGGCGGCGATGACGGAGTGAAGCCCGCGCCGGTCCGCCACCAGATGGTATCGGCGACGGACGAGGCCACCACCCTGATTGGGGCGCTGCTGATGCTGATGGCGCTGTCCGTCAGTATGGGCGGGCTGATTGAACGTTCAGGCGTGCTGGATCTGTTCCCGATGGGCGGCTCGATCTGGGTCAGCATCGCGTTGCTGATGGGCTGCCTGGTGGTTATCGGCATGATCATGGACCCGTACGGCGCGGTGCTACTGGTCAACTCGACACTGGCGCCGCTGGCCATCACCCAGGGGATCGATCCGCTGCACTTCTGGACCATGACGATCCTGGCATTCGAGATGGGGTATCTGACGCCCCCGGTGGCCCTCAATCACCTGCTGACCCGTCAGGTGGTCGGCATGCCCACAAGCTGGGAGAGTCTGCATGGCACATTCTGGCAGCGGCATTTCCGGATCATCGTGCCGGTGATCGTCATGGGCATTACGCTGGCGATCGTCACCTTCACACCACTGCTCCACGACGGCTGGCATGGTTGGCTGTTTCAGCGGGTGGCCGTCGCCGGCTGAGGTCATCGGGCTCACCATCTCGCTGACCTTACTGAACATTCAGGCCGAGAATATCGAAAATACACAATATAAATTTCAATGATGGCAGGACTGCTCGTAGAATGGCCGCCATCGTCCGCCGGTGCCGTTTGAAACGGTCGGATGCGACGACGGTTCAATCAACCCGACGAACAGGATCGACCATGTCACAGTACAACCAAGACATTGAGGCCATTAAGGCCCTGCGTGAGAAGATGACGGGCTGGGACGCCATCAATCCCGAGTACGTTGCCCGCATGCGCGCCCAGAACCGCTTCAAGACCGGTCTGGACATCGCCAAGTACAACGCGGCCATCATGCGTCAGGACATGGCCGAGTATGATAAGGACCACTCTCAGTACACCCAGTCCCTGGGTTGCTGGCACGGTTTTGTTGGTCAGCAGAAGATCATCTCCATCAAGAAGCACTTCGGCACGACCAACAAGAAGTACCTGTACCTGTCTGGCTGGATGGTTGCCGCGCTGCGCTCCGAGTTCGGCCCGCTGCCGGACCAGTCCATGCACGAGAAGACGTCCGTACCGGCTCTGATCGAAGAGCTGTACACCTTCCTGAAGCAGGCGGATGCCTGGGAACTGAACCACCTGTTCCGTGACCTGGACGCTGCCCGCGAGGCTGGCGACAGCGCCAAGGAAAAGGAAGTGCAGGACAAGATCGACAACTTCGAAACCCACGTTGTGCCGATCATCGCCGACATCGACGCTGGCTTCGGTAACGAGGAAGCGACGTATCTGCTGGCGAAGAAGATGATCGAAGCCGGTGCCTGTGCCCTGCAGATCGAGAACCAGGTGTCTGACGCCAAGCAGTGTGGTCACCAGGCTGGCAAGGTCACCTGCCCGCACGACGAGTTCATGGCGAAGATCAACGCCTGCCGCTACGCGTTCCTGGAAATGGGCGTTGAAGACGGCGTGATCGTTGCCCGTACTGACTCCCTGGGTGCCGGCCTGACCCAGAAGCTGGCCGTGACCAAAGAGCCGGGCGACATCGGCGACAAGTACAACAGCTTCCTGGCCTGCGATCCGATCGAGAAGCCGGAAGACATCGACAACGGCGATGTTGTTATCAAGCGTGACGGTCAGCTGATGCGTCCGCGTCGTCTGCCCAGCGGCCTGTTCGAATTCCAGGAAGGCACCGGTGAAGACCGTGTTGTACTGGATTGTGTCAACAGCCTGAAGAACGGTGCTGACCTGCTTTGGATCGAGACCGAGAAGCCGCACGTTGGCCAGATCGCTGGCATGGTGAATCGCATCAAGGAAGAAGTGCCCGATGCGAAGCTGGTCTACAACAACAGCCCGTCCTTCAACTGGACCCTGAACTTCCGTCAGCAGGTGTTCGACGCCTGGAAGGAAGAGGGTAAGGACGTGTCCGAGTACGACTACAACGACCTGATGAACGCCAAGTACGACGATTCCGAGCTGGCGAAGGTCGCCGACCAGTGGACCGCCGAGTTCCAGCGTCGTGGTTCCGCCGAAGCGGGCATCTTCCACCACCTGATCACGCTGCCGACGTACCACACCGTCGCGCTGTCCACCGACGAGCTGGCCAAGGGCTACTTCGGTGAGCCGGGCATGCTGGCCTACGTCGATGGCGTTCAGCGTCAGGAGATCCGTAAGGGCATCGCCACCGTGAAGCACCAGGACATGGCTGGTTCCAACATCGGTGACGACCACAAGGAGTACTTCTCCAAGGACAACGCCCTGAAGGCTGGCGGCAAGGACAACACCATGAACCAGTTCTAAGAAACCGGTCTGGTGGTCACCGGGTCGCGGCGCGGCCCGGACGCCCTCAAAACCCCCGTCTGTTCGCAGGCGGGGGTTTTTTGTTGTCGGGTATTTCTGCCGTGCAGATGGCGGCGTCCTGTTATGCTTCATGGTTCAGCCCGCAGGGAGGGATACTATGCCGTTCCGGTTTGTGGACCGCCTCAAGTACATGATTGAGCGTCAGTTCGTGAAGGGAGCGCTGTTCCAGTTGATGGTGGTGGCGCTGGTCATCGGGCTGATATCGCTGGTAGGCGGGTTGTTGGTGTTGCCAACGGCCGGGACCTTTGCAGACCTCGGCGATGCCATCTGGTGGGCGTTTCTACGGCTGACCGACCCTGGATACCTGGGCGATGATGAAGGCAGTTGGCGGCGGTTTGTCTCCACTCTCCTTACGGTCAGCGGCTACGTGGTGTTCATGGGCACGCTCGTCGCCATCCTGACGCGGTCACTGTTCGCCCTTATGACCGATCTTGAGCGGGGCCTGACGCCGGTCACCATGCGCCATCATGTCGTCGTACTGGGGTGGACCAGCCGTACTCTGCCACTGGTGCGGGAGCTGATGGCCGCGAGCGGCCGTGTGCGACGTTTTCTGGAGCGTCACGATGTGCGCCGGATGCGTCTGGTGATTCTGTCGGAATCCGTCTCGGCCGCCCAGTCCCTGGAGCTGCGGAACGACCGGCAGATCGGTCGTCGCTCGCGCCACATTGTGTTGCGTTCCGGTTCGGCCCTTCAGCCTGAAGCGCTGCACCGGGTAGCTGCGTTGCAGGCGGCCGCGATTATCGTGCCGCGCACCTACCATGGGCCGGATAGTCGGATCGGCGCGGACGTGGAAACCGTCAAGGCGTTGATGTCGATGGCCTCACAGGCCGGGGCCACTGGGCGATCACTACCCTATGTGGTCGCGGAGCTGGAGGATAACCGTCGCCAGCCGGTCGCCGAGCGGGCATACCCGGGCCCGCTGGAAGTCATCGCCGGGGACGCGGTGATGGCCCGAATGATGGTGCAGACATTGCTGCATCCGGGACTGTCATCGGTCCTGAATGAGCTGCTGACTGATCGCGGTCAGCATGACCTGTTCATCCGCTCCGGGGAGAACCTGGCGGGCACCCCATTCGGGGATCTGCTTGGGCGCTGGTCCACCGCCCGGGCCCTCGGGGTGCTTCGGCCTCAAGGGGAGGGCTGGCTGCCGCTGCTCTGCCCGTCGCCGGAAGAACGGATTCAGCGGAACGACCGGCTGGTCATGCTCGCCCGGGACTACGATGACACGGCGGAGATGCGTGACGTCGCCCGGACGGCGGCGGATCTAGCTGCGGGGTCCGATTCAGCGCGGGTTGTGCCGGAGGTGACCCGTCATCGGGTCCTGGTGCTCGGGTGGAACCGGCGCTTGGCCTGTCTGCTGTCGGAGATGGGGCAGTACCCCAGTCATCAGTTCACGGTGGATGTGGCCTCCGTTCTTGATGAACGGGAGCGGGACGAAGAGCTGGCGCGTTACGGTGGATGTCCCGAGTCGGTCACGCTGAATCAGCGCTTCGCTGATGTGGTTGTGCCGGTGGATCTTCAGGGGCTGCATCCCGAGCATTACGACTCGGTATTGATGCTGTCCAGTGATCGGCTGGCCTCCGGTGAGGAGGCTGACGCCCGGACCATGATGGCCTACCTGCAGCTGGAGGAAATCCTGGGCAATGGGCCGGATCGGCCTCAGGTGGTGATGGAGCTGAGCGATCCTGATAACGAATCGCTGTTACTGACGGATCACAGTGAGACGCTGGTCAGCCCGATGATTGTCAGCCACATTCTTGCGCAGGTGGCATTGCGCCGGGAATTGAGAGTGGTGCTGGACGAGCTGTTTACCGCCGGCGGGGCGGAGATCATGCTGCGGGGAGTGGACGTACTCGACCTGCCTGACGCGCCGACGTTCGCGACGGTGTGCGATTGTTTTCAGGGGCGGGGCGAGATCGCGCTCGGCATCCTCTGGGCCGACGCCCGCAGGGGCCTGACGATGAACCCGCCGGCGTCAATGGTCCTGACACTGGCCCCTGGGGACCGGGTCGTGGTGCTGGCCCATCCGGGTTAGGATAAGGGCATGCGTATAGGTGAGCTGGCCCGCCAGACGGGCTTTTCCCAGGAAACCATCCGCCACTATGAACGGATCGGACTGATCCCCGCCCCGGCCCGCGGTGAGTCCAACTATCGGACCTACGGACCGGAGGCGGCCAGTCGCCTGCAGTTTATTGCCAACTGCCGGGCGCTGGACATGACCCTGTCTGAAATCCGGCGTCTTCTGTCATTGCGGGACGACCCCGCTGCACGGTGTGGCGCGGCAAGCGAACTGGTATCGGATCATTTAAATCACGTCCGGGCGCGGATCGGCGAGTTGCAACAGCTGGCGGAGCAGCTTGAGGTCATCGAGAGCCAGTGCCAGGCCGATGCCGACACCACCGACTGTGGCATTCTCAATGAGCTGGATCGCATGGGGCCGGTTGGGCGGGACGATGCCGAGTCCAGTCATGTGCCGGGCAGCCACGGCCCCATCCCCTGATGGCCCGGGAGGTTTGGTCCGGCGCGCGCGGTGTGGCGTAGACTGAATGGAACGGCGACCGGTAGATGCGTGACGATGGATAAAACCCAACTGATACAGCAGCTCAACGACGTACGCGCACGCGCCCTGGAACTGGTGGACTCGCTGGGTGAGCGGGCGCTGGATGTGCCTTACGATCCGGGCATCAACCCGCCGTTGTGGGAAATGGGGCACGCCGCGTTTTTCTACGAGGTGTTCGTCTTCAACCTTCTGGATGGAGCGCCCAGCTACGATCCTTCCATGGATGACCTTTGGGATTCGTTCCACGTGGCCCACGGTGATCGCTGGTCCCGTGAGCTGTTCCCCGGCCGGGAAGCGACCCGGCAGTACTTCAATACCATCTACGACCGGATGCAGGCGCGCATCGAAAGAGAGCCGCTGAGCGAAGAGGCCCGCTACCTGTACCGGTATGCGATTGCCCACCAGACCATGCATCTGGAATCCATGACCTGGTGTCGGCAGACGGTGGGCTACCCGGCACCGCCCTGGTTCGGTCACCAGACGCCGTCGGCAGAGCCGGTCGAGTCCGATGATGTGACCGTACCGGCCGGTACCTACCGCATTGGCATGCCGGCTGATTCGCCGGACTACGGTGGCCACGATTTCTCCTTCGACAACGAGAAGCCCGGTTTTGATCTGGAAATGCCGGCGTTTCGGATCAGCCGCACGCTGGTGCGCAACAGCGATTTCCTGCGCTTCGTGGAAGCGGGGGGCTATGAGAACCCCGACTATTGGTCGTTTGGGGGGCGCACCTGGCTGGCCTCGCACCAACAGGCGCCCCGGCACCCGCTGTATTGGTCGCAGGGGGATGATGGCTGGTATGAGCGGCTGTTTGATGGCTGGCACCGGTTGAGTCCGGACTACCCGGTCACTCACGTGTCTTACTGGGAAGCGGAGGCCTGGGCGAACTGGGCAGGCCGCCGACTGCCGACCGAGTACGAATGGGAAGTCGCCGCCCTTGGTAACGTTCCGGACGCCCCGTTCCGCCGTTTTCCGTGGGGCGACGCAATGGAGGCGGGCTGCGCCGATCTGGACGGCCACCTCATGGCCCAGCTCCCTGTGTCGGCCCTGTCGAAGGGCGACAGCCCGTTTGGCTGCCGCCAGATGGTGGGCACCGCCTGGGAGTGGACCCGCAATGAGTTTCTGCCCTATGACGGGTTCAAGGTCGACATGTACCCATTCATGTCCACCCTGCAGTTTGGTGATCACAAGGTGACCAAAGGCGGCGGCTGCGCCACCGCCAGCCTGCTGATCCGCGGTACCTACCGCCAGGCCTACGCGCCCGGACGCCGGGATGTGTATACCGGATTCCGGACCTGTGCTGTGGATGATTGACCGTTTTTGTGAGCCACGGAAAAACACGGAAAGCACAGAAGAACGGTTTTAACGTTTTAAAGTTTTAAAGCCGGTCAGTGTCGGCGAGGTATGCGTTCCCGGCTCTAAAACCTTCAGGCTTTAAAACGTTCAGACATTCTAGCTTTCGCCCGCAGGGCGCTTTCCGTGATTTCCGTGTCGTTCCGTGGCTAAGATCCTGTCTTTTCCGGTGGAGCCGAGCATGAGCTACTACGAATCCGATGAGCAACTTGGCCAGTACATGGCCTTCCATTACGGCGACACCGAGTATTTCGGCGTGCCGAATTACCCGGTGGCCTGCGTCGAGCGTTGTCTCGCCCGCCATGGTGAGCGGCCACGACGCCGGGCGCTGGACCTTGGCTGTGCTGTGGGGCGCAGCACCCTGGAGCTGGCGCGGTCGTTTGATGACGTGGTGGGCATCGATCTCTCCCGGCGTTTTATCGACAGTGCCGAACAGCTCCGCCGAACGGGTGCATTCAGCTACTGGGTCCGGGATGAAGGCGATCTCGGCCGGGAGCAGCGGGTGACGCTGGCGGCATTGGACTTATCGGACGCGGCACGCCGGACGCGGTTCGAGGTGGGCGATGCGCAGGCGCCAGGGCCATCCCACACCGGTTATGATCTGGTGTTTGCCGGCAACCTGCTGGACCGTTTACCGAGGCCGGCGGACTTCCTCGAACACGTGCACGAACGGCTCCTTCCGGGTGGCGTGCTGGTGCTCACCTCGCCCTATACCCTGTTGCCGGATTTTACGCCCCGGGGGGAATGGATCGGTGGTTATGAAGACAATGGGCAGGCTGTGACGGTTCGCGATGGCCTGTCGCATCATCTGTCCCGACGGTTTCGCCCGTTGGGCGAGCCGGAGGATGTGCCCTTCGTGATTCGCGAGACACGCCGCAAGTTCCAGCACACCGTCGCCGAGCTGACGGCCTGGGAGTGCTGTTAGGAGGCATCCGGCTGTCTTCCGGCCAGGTCAGTGATGTGGCTGGCCAGAGCGACCCCGGTTTCGTTCATGGTCAGGTACGCGGCATTGACGCCCGCCTCCTGGATTTTTACCGCCTCGTCGGCGTACATGGTGTGGGCGACGATGTATCCAGTGAACCCTTTCTTGCGCAGCATGCGTGCGGCCAAAAGCTTGCCCTCAATTTCACTCATGGCCAGAACCACCGATTTCAGATTCGGCATGTACAGCCCCTGCCAGAAGCTGTCGTCTTCGGCATCGGCGAAGACGACATTACGTCCCTCGTTGATGTGCTTATCCACTTTGGATGGGTCTGAGTCGATGGCCATCAGCCGCGGTTCGGTATCAATGAGTCGATCATAGGCGGCGGTTCCGGTCCGGCCCATCCCCATGACCAGTACTTCAGTATCGCCCAGTGAAAGAGGCTGCTCATCCGGATGACGCTGGTGGCGCTCGAAACGCGCCAAGTGGCGTCCGAAACGGCCGTGGAGGTTGTGGGACAACCGGTTGAGCGGTGCTGAGATCACGAATGACAGGGCCACGGTAATGGCCAGGGGCACCAGCCATTCAGGCAACGCGACGCTGGCGACGATCAGCCCGAACTCACTGTAGTTGCTGAGTGACAGGCTGGTGAGGAAGCTGCTGCGTGCCCGCAGACGGAAGGCGATCATGAGTAGGAAGAACAGGACGCCCTTGAGGGGGAGCAACAGCGCAGCGCCCATGGCAAACAGCAGTGTCGTCTGGTCGGGGAGCCCTTCCATGCCGATCTGCAGGAAGAAGCCGACCAGGAAAATCTCCTTGACGCTCCAGAGCGATTTTGACAACTCCTGGGCCCGTGGGTGATTGGCCAGCAGGGCGCCGATCAGCAGGGCGCCCAGTTCAGAGCTCAGTCCCATCGCTTCGAACCCCATGCCGCCAACCGCCAGTGCCAGCAGCATGCCGAGCAGTACGAGCAGCTCGTCGTGACCGCTGATGTCGAGCAGCCGGAACAGGAGCGGGCGCAGCAGGGGCAGGGCGAATACCAAGAGGGCCCAGGCGGACGGCGTGTGGCCGGCGGTGACGCTCATCACCACCAGCGCAATCAGGTCCTGGACGACGAGAATGCCAATGGCCACCCGACCATGGAAGGCCCGGAGCTCGTTCTTGCTTTCCAGTACCTTGGCGACAAGTACTGTACTGGAGAATGACAGCGCGATCGCCAGAAGAACGGCTTCACGGGTGCCCAGGTCCATCAGGAGCAGCAGCCCCGGGGCGACGACCGCCACGGTCAGGCCAAAATGCAGCAACCCGCCGCCGATGACCTCGGGCCGCAGCAATGCCTTGAGCTTGAGTTTCAGTCCGACCGTGAACAACAGCAGCAAAACACCAAGATGGGCGAGGTGATCGAGAATCGCCGTGCTGCCGGCGGGCAGCCCCAGGGCCTGCCCGGACGCATTGAGAAGAAAGCCGGCGACCAGAAAGCCAACGAGTGGTGGAAGCGCGAGGGTACGGGCCGCCAGGCCCAGACTGAATGCGAAAAGGATCCAGATGGCTTCGGTCATGGTCCGTCGTCTACTGCCGCTGAATGTCTTTCAGGAACCCGGTAACCAGTTCCGCGGATCGCTCGGGGACTTCCATCATGGGCACGTGGCCGACGTTGTCGAGCTTGACGACGCGGGCGTTTGGGATCAGGCGCTCGAAAATGTCTGCATTGCGCACATTCAGTGCCCGATCCTGTTGTCCCCAGATGATCAGTACCGGTGCCTGAATCTGCCTCATCTGCTCTGTGAAAGACTGATCCATGCCGGCGTCCGGATCAATAATGTCCGCGAAAATCTGCTCGTTCAGATCCTGACGGGCGATGGCCTTCTCCTCCATGACCGATCCGACCGGCCAGGGAATGAACGGCTTCTGCTCCATGACAAAGTCGATCAGCTTGTCGAGGTCCCCTTCCTTGCGGACGATCAGCGGATTCGGTCGTCCGTCCGTCACCTGTTCGGTCAGGGGGCTGGGAAATTCTGTAATGCCGCCGGGGGCGAACAGAATCGCGGACTGCACCTGGTTCGGGTGGCTGGCGGTATATAGTGCCGTGATGGCGCCGCCCATGGAATTGCCAATCAGGTGGAAGCGTTCCAGACCAAGCTCGGTAAAGATCGCCTCAAGGCTCTCCACCTGTGCCTTGTGGGTGTAGGCGCGGTCCCGCGGCTGGGCGCTGTCACCGTGGCCCGGCAGATCCAGAGCGTAGAGGGTCGTGGATTCGGGCAGGGCGTTGGCCAGTCGGGTCCAGTTGTCCTTGTTGGCCCCGAAACCGTGCAGCATGACCAGCGGTATGCCGTCGCTCACTGTCTCGCTGCGCAGGTAGGCGTACTCGGCGCCATCGACGACCACCCGTTTCTCCTCAAGGTCCGCACGACTGCGCTCCATAGCGATGGCGGATTCGTAGAGGTCGTGGCGGGAACAGCCGGAGAGAACGACCAGAGTGGCAAGCAGGGCAAACAGGGGCAACGACTTCATGAACGGTCCTTATTCCGGTGGTCGGGGACAACAGGACCGGCTCAGTGCCGGTCCTGTTCCCGGGCAATGGCATGATGCCCGATATCGCGACGACAGTGTACGTCTTTCCAGTGAATGCGGTCTGCCAACTGGTAGGCGCGCTGCTGCGCCTCGGTGACCGAGTCACCCAGTGCCGTGGCGCACAGCACCCGGCCGCCGCTGGTGACCACATTGCCGTCATCAAGTTTTGTGCCGGCGTGAAAGACCTTCTCGCCGCCCGTCTCGCTCTCCGGCAGGCCGCTGATCGGCAGCCCTTTTTCGTAAGAGCCGGGATAGCCGCCGGCAGCGAGCACTACGCCCACGGCCGCGCGGGAGTCCCAGGTGGAGTCGCACCGATCCAGGGTGCCATCGATCCCGGCCTGGCAGAGGCTCACCAGATCAGCCGTCATCCGCAGCATGATCGGTTGGGTTTCCGGGTCGCCGAAGCGGCAGTTGTATTCAATGACCTTGGGCGCACCGTCCGGGTCGATCATCAGGCCGGCGTAGAGAAAGCCGGTATACGGATGCCCCTCCGATGCCATCCCCTGGACCGTGGGGACAATCACCTCATTCATGATGCGCTGGTGGACGTTGTCGGTGACCACGGGTGCGGGAGAATAGGCGCCCATGCCGCCGGTGTTCGGCCCCGTGTCGCCATCGCCGACCGGTTTGTGGTCCTGGCTGGTCGCCATCGGCAGGATGTGCTCACCGTCGACCATGACGATGAAGCTCGCTTCCTCGCCCACCAGAAATTCCTCGATCACGACGCGGCTGCCCGCATCGCCAAAGGCGTTGCCCGAGAGCATGTCCCGGATCGCGTCTTCGGCCTCGGGGAGCGTCTGCGCGACCACCACGCCTTTGCCCGCCGCCAGACCGTCGGCCTTCACCACAATCGGCGCGCCCTGTTCGCGGACGTAGGACAGCGCCTCATCCACGTCTGTGAAATTGCCGTAGGCGGCGGTGGGTATCCGGTGCCGTGCAAGGAAGTCCTTGGTGAATGCCTTGGAGCCCTCAAGTTGCGCGGCGCCCTGGTCCGGGCCGAAGATGCGCAGGCCCTGATCCCGGAAGTGATCGACGATGCCCTCGACCAGAGGCGCTTCCGGGCCGACGATCGTCAGCTCAACCTCGTTGTCGCGTGCGAAGGCGGCGAGACCGGCGAAATCGAGCACGTCCAGTCCGACATTCTCCAGCGCTGGCTCCCGGGCCGTCCCGGCATTGCCGGGGGCGACGAACACCCGGTCGGCGGTCGGGGACTGGGCGGCCTTCCAGGCCAGGGCGTGTTCGCGGCCGCCGCCACCGATGATCAGAACGTTCATACCAACCTCCTCAGTGGCGGAAATGGCGCATGCCGGTGAAGACCATGGCGATGCCGTGCTCGTTGGCCGCGTCGATTACCTCCTGGTCGCGGCGGGAGCCGCCGGGCTGGATGACGGCGGTAATGCCCGCTTCGGCCGCGGCATCGATGCCATCCCGGAACGGGAAGAAGGCGTCGGAGGCCATGACGGAGCCCTTCACTTCCAGGTTCTCGTCTGCCGCCTTGATGCCGGCGATCTTTGCGCTGTAGACCCGGCTCATCTGGCCGGCGCCAACGCCAATGGTCCGACCCGCACGGGCGTAGACGATGGCGTTGGATTTGACGTACTTGGCCACCTCCCAGGCGAACAGCAGATCGTTCAGTTCGCTCTCGGTGGGCTGGCGCTCGGAGACCATCTGCACATCGTCCATATCGACCATGCCCAAGTCCCGGTCCTGAACCAGCAGGCCGCCGGTGACACGCTTGTAGTCCAGTGCCTTCTCGCGCTCACCACTGAGATCGCCGCAGGCGAGTAGCCGCACGTTCTTCTTGGTGGCGACCGCTTCGGCGGCTTCGGCGCTGACGGTGGGTGCGATGATCACTTCAACGAATTGCCGGTCGACGATGGCCCGGGCCGTGTCCGCGTCCAGCTCTCGGTTGAAGGCAATGATGCCGCCAAATGCGGACGTCGGGTCGGTGGCAAAGGCCAGCTCGTACGCCTGTTTGAGGTCCGCGCCAATCGCGACGCCGCAGGGGTTGGCGTGCTTGACGATCACGCAGGCCGGATCGGCGAAGGGCTTGACGCATTCCAGCGCCGCGTCGGTGTCGGCGACGTTGTTGAACGACAGCGCCTTGCCCTGGATCTGGTCGGCCGTCGCGACGGAAGCCTCTTTCGGGGCACGCTCGGCATAGAATGCAGCACGCTGGTGCGGGTTCTCGCCGTAGCGCATCTCCTGCACCTTCACGAGCTGGGCGTTGAAGGTGCGGGGGAAGTCCTCGTCGCTGCTGTCGGCGGTGCGCCCGCCAAGATAGTTGGCAATAGCGGCGTCGTAGCCGGCTGTGTGTTCGAACGCGCGGACGGCCAGGTCGAACCGCGTGGCGTAGCTGATGCCACCGCTGTTGGCGTCCAGCTCATCCAGAATCCGTTTGTAGTCGCCGGTGTTGACGACGATGGCCACATCGTCGTGATTCTTGGCCGCAGCGCGCACCATTGTGGGGCCGCCGATGTCGATGTTCTCGATGGCGTTGGCGAGCGTGCAGTCGTCCTCCGCCACGGCGGATTCAAACGGGTAGAGGTTGACCACCACCATGTCGATGGGGTCGATGCCGTGCTCGAGCATCACGGCGTCGTCCGTGCCCCGCCGACCGAGAATGCCGCCGTGGATGGTGGGGTGCAGCGTTTTGACGCGGCCATCCATCATCTCTGGAAAGCCAGTGTGATCGGACACTTCCTTGACGGGAATGTCGTTTTCCTGAAGCAGCCGGAAGGTGCCGCCGGTGGACAGCAGTTCGATGCCACGATCGGCAAGGCGACGGGCGAAATCCACGAGGCCGGTCTTGTCGGAAACGCTGAGCAGGGCGCGTCGAATCGAGGTGTTGTCCTGGTGTGCCATGGGTCTCTTACGTTGGTTGAAAGGCTTGCATACCGGTATGCCGGGCTCTGAACGAATGAAGGCCTCTCGTGGAGGCCTTCGGGGGCTGTTTCGGCTTACAGCAGTCCGTACTGCTTGAGCTTCTTGCGCAGGGTGCCCCGGTTCAGGCCCAGCATGTCGGAGGCGCGGGTCTGGTTGTTGCGGGTGTAGGTCATCACCTGCTCCAGCAGGGGCGCTTCCACTTCGCTCAGCACGAGCTGGTAGACGTCGGTCACCGGAGCGCCGTCCAGCTGTTCAAAGTAGTTCTTCAGGGCCAGCTCCACGCTGTCGCGCAGGGTGACCGAATGGCCCCCTTGAGCGGTGGATTGCAACTGCTGGCTGCCGGACTCCGGCGGTTGGTTTTCGTTGGCCAGTGTGTCAGCGCTCATGCTGCGAATACCTCTCCATTTCGTAAGTCTGAAAAGTACTGTTGAATGCCGTCAATCTGTTCCGCCGCGCTCTCCATGGCATTGAAGCGGCGACGGAACCGTTTGTCGGGGTCGTGGGACTGGAGGTACCAGCCCACATGTTTGCGGGCGATTCGCACGCCCATGAATTCTCCGTAGAAACGGTGCAGGGCCTCCAGATGTTCCAGAAGAATCGTTTCCACTTCGACCAGAGCGGGCGGTGCGCACCGCTGGCCCGTGGTCAGGTAGTGGTGGATTTCCCGGAATATCCAGGGGCTGCCCTGAGCGGCCCGGCCGATCAGCAGACCGTCCGCGCCCGTGTGCTGCAGAATCCGTGCCGCTTTTTCGGGGCTGTCCACATCGCCGTTGGCAAACACCGGTATGTTCCGCTCGGCCTTCACACGGGCGATGGTGTCGTACTCGGCCTCCCCCTGGTAGCTGTCCGCCCGGGTCCGGCCGTGGATGGACAGGGCCTGAATCCCCGCCTCTTCGGCCATGCGGGCAATCACCGGCGCATTGCGGTGTTCGCGGTCCCAGCCGGTGCGCGTTTTGAGGGTGACAGGCACATCCACGGCCCGGACAACCGCATGAAGAATGTCGCCAACCAGGGTTTCGTCCTTCATCAGGGCAGAACCTGCCGCCTTATTGCAGACCTTCTTGGCGGGACAGCCCATGTTGATATCAATGATCTGGGCGCCGTTGTCGACATTGACCCGGGCAGCCTCCGCGAGCATGTCCGGGTCTCCGCCAGCAATCTGTACGGACCGGGGCTCCGGTTCGCCCGTGTGGTCCAGTCGCAGTCGGGATTTGCGGGTATGCCAGAGCCGCTGGTCGGCGGTCACCATCTCGGACACCGCCAGCCCGGCGCCAAGTCGGCGACAGAGTAGCCGAAACGGGCGATCCGTCACCCCGGCCATGGGCGCGACAATCAGCGAGTTGGGCAACGTGTATGGACCAATGGTCGCCTCGGGCATCATCCTTCCGCACCTTCCGGATCTGGTTAAAACTCGACCAGCTCAATAAGGGCCGACAATGATACCCCCGCGCCCGGGTGGATTGAAGGGGACAGGGCCGGAAAAATCTGATTATTTTTCGCGCAGTTCTCTTGACAACACGGGTGGCCCCTTTCAGCGCGCATCGCGATTGGTGGCGCGGCGGGGCAGAAACTCAAGGTTGTAGTTGACCGCGTCCCGGCCGGGATCACGGATAGCGATGGAGATGCGCACGGGGGTGGCGGTCGGCATCTCAGTGAGGTCGGTTGCGTTGCCGCGGAGGTACTCCGTCGGTTCAAAGACACTCTGGGCCACCACCTCACCGCTCAGGTTGGAGAAGCTCAGCCCGATGGCGGGGAAGGGTTGGCGGAACTCGGCGTTATTGACGAGGACGGCGTCAACGATCAGTGCTTTGCGCTGGTCCGGGTCATCCCGCACGACGAGCTTGCGACTGTTGATGCGGTCCAGTGCAATCAGCGGCGGCAGGTCGCACCCGGCATATTGGCAGGCTTTTTCATACCAGGGGCGAAGCTGGGGGACGCTGGCCAGGCGATCGAACTGGAACCAGGTGACCTGAGCAATCAACAGGGCAATCAGGGCCAGTGTGACGAGGGTCCAGAGTGTCCGGCGCAGCCAGGGGCGTTCTTTCGATGCGACCGCGATGGGCTCGGAGCGGAGGTTGTCCCACTGGCCACCGTGGCTGCTGCCCGGTCGGGCAGGCGACGGGGTGTCGGCGCGTTCCATGGCGTCGGTGGCGGTGACACCGGGGTCGTCTTCCGCCATGGTCAGCGTGTCACGGTTGGGATGCTCGTCGGGCCAGCCGATGGCCTCGTCCATTGCGCTGTCGAAAAGCGGCGTGTCGTCAGGGGCCGGTTCCGTCGTGTCTTCCGGCTCCGGAGGGGCCTGCTGTGGCTCGTCCTGTTCTGACGGGGCACTGTCCTCCTCTTTGAGCATGGCCTCGGCCCAGCTCTCATCAATGGCCTCGTCGCCGGACTCGCTCTCGTCTTCCGGATACGGATGCTCCGGATCATCCTCGTCCATGGCGAGGAAGCTGTCGCTGAGCTCTTCGTCCGGGATGGCCTTTTTGCCCGCGTAATTGCCGGCGGCGGCGTCTTCCTCCGGGTCGTCCTCAAAGACCAGATCGTCTTCCGGCTCTTCTGGCTCTTCCGGCGTCTCCGCTGACGACTCGTGCTTGGTTGCAGACGCTGTCTGGTCGGGAGTCGGGTGCTCTGGCTCCGGCCCGGTCGGGTCTGGCGTCGGCTGAGGAACGGGCTCTGGCTCGCGGTGATCCAGCGCATTGAACACTTCCATGCATTGCCCACAACGGACCTTGCCACCGGCGACGTTGAGCTGTTCACCGGTGACTCGGAATCGGGTGCCGCAATGGGGGCAGCGGGTCAGCGTACTGCTCTGGCTCATCCTGAACGTCCTGTCTTAGGCCGCAAATACTGAAGCGCAGTCTAGCCTTTCCGGCGGCGCTCCGTCACCTGTCGCGGCGCCGGCCTGTGATGCAGACCCACCCCTCCTTCTCCGTCGGGGGCTGCATGTCGAACCAGGGGTCGTAGGCGTCAGCCACCTGAACGGCCTGTTCGCTGAGAATCCCCGACAGCACGATCCAGCCGCCTTCGCGGACGCGAGAGGCCAGTTTGCCGGCCAGCGACATCAGCGGCTGTGCGAGGATGTTGGCGAGCACCAGGTCTGCCTCCATCTCCGGATCGTTGTCCGGCAGATAGAGGGCGACCCGGGATTCGTCGATCTCGTTGCGACGGGTGTTTTCCCGGGTGGCTTCCAGGGCCTGCGGGTCGGTGTCCACGCCGACAAAATGGCGGGCGCCGAGCAGCAGCGCCGCCAGCCCGAGAATGCCGGAGCCACAACCGTAGTCGATCACCTGCTGGCCGGTCAGGTCCTGGCCGTCAAGCCATTCCAGACATAGGGCGGTGGTCTGGTGAGTGCCAGTGCCAAATGCCAGGCCAGGGTCGAGGACGAGGTTGGCGCCGTCCGGGTCCGGGGCGCTGTGCCAGCTGGGCACGATCCACAGCCGCTGGCCGAAGCGGATGGGCTGGAAATCGTCCATCCAGGCCCGCTCCCAGTCACGATCCTCGAGCAGCTCCACCTCGATGTGGCCCAGCGTCTGCTGGGTCTGCTGGTGGTACTGATCCTGCAGCAGGGCGCGGATGCCTTCCATGTTTTCGTCGGTCTGGAACAGACCCGTGACCCGGGTCTGATTCCACAGCGGCGTTGTACCCGGTTCGGGCTCGAACAGCGGCTGATCGGCCGCGTCTTCCATGGTCACGGCTTCGGCGCCGGCGCCCATGAGCAGTTCCTCCACCAACTCCGCATGATCCGGGTCGGCGGGGACGTGAAGCTGGATCCAGCGCATGCTACTCCCGGATCAGTTTTTCGAGGTAATGGATGGTGAAGTCCACGGTCTTGAATCCGCCATCACGGACCAGCCGCCGGTGCAGGGCCTGGTTGGTCTTGATGCCTTCCACCACCAGCTCGTCGAGGGCGATTTTCATGCGCCGTCGTGCGGTGTCCCGGCACTCGCCGAACGTGATCAGCTTGCCCACCAGCGAGTCATAATAGGGCGGAACCGTGTAGCCACTGTACAGGTGCGAGTCGACCCGCACGCCGTTACCGCCGGGCGGATGGTAGTGCTTCACATGGCCCGGACTGGGCGCGAAGGTGTTCGGGTCTTCGGCGTTGATCCGGCACTCGATGGCATGGCCGCGGGTCTCGATGTCGTCCTGGGTGTAGGACAGGGGCATGCCACTGGCAATCCGCAGCTGTTCCTTGACGATGTCGACGCCAGTGACCATTTCCGAGACCGGATGCTCCACCTGGACCCGGGTGTTCATTTCGATGAAGTAGAAACGGCCGTCCTCATAGAGGAATTCAAACGTGCCGGCGCCGACGTAGCCGATCTCCTGGCAGGCGTCGACACAGGCCTTTAGGACCTGGGCCCGGGCGTCCGGGTCGATCTGAGGCGCCGGCGCCTCCTCAATCACCTTCTGGTGACGGCGCTGCATGGAGCAGTCCCGGTCGCCCAGATGAATGACGTTGCCGTGTGTGTCCGCCAATACCTGCACTTCCACGTGGCGCGGCTTTTCCAGGTACTTCTCCAGGTAGACCGTCTCGTCGCCAAAGTTGTTGCGGGCTTCCGAGCGTGTGATCTGGATGGATTTGAGCAGGGCAGCCTCGGAGCGGACCACCTGCATACCTCGTCCGCCACCGCCGGAGGCCGCTTTGATGATGATCGGGTAACCAATGCGACGGGCGACTTCCAGGGTCTGCTCGTCGTTTTCGGTCACCGCGCCGTCAGAGCCCGGGACGGTCGGGACGCCGGCGCGGATCATCGCGTTGATCGCGGCCACCTTGTTGCCCATCATCCGGATGACGTCCGCGGGCGGGCCGATGAAGCGGAAGCCGCTCTTCTCGGCCTGCTCGGCAAAGTCGGCATTTTCCGACAGGAACCCGTAACCGGGGTGGATGCCGACCGAGTCGGTCACCTCTGCCGCACTGATGATGGTCGGAATGTTGAGATAGCTGTCGGTCGCGCTGTTGGGACCGATACAGACGGATTCGTCCGCCAGGCGCACGTGCATCAGGTCCCGATCCACCTGGGAGTGGACCGCCACCGTGCGAATCCCCAGCTCCCGGCAGGCGCGGAGAATGCGCAGAGCAATCTCGCCCCGGTTGGCGATCAGTACTTTTTCAATCATGGCCATGAGTTCGCACCCTGTTTACGAGATGACGAAGAGCGGCTGGTCAAACTCGACGGGCTGGCCGTTCTCAACCAGGACGTCCACGATGGTGCCACTCTTATCGGCCTCGATCTGGTTCATCATCTTCATTGCTTCGACAATGCAGATAACATCACCCGCTGCGACGGTCTGACCGACCTCCACGAAGGGTTTGGAGGAGGGTGAGGGCGCGCGGTAGAAGGTGCCGACCATGGGTGAGCGCACACGATGGCCCGCCGGTTCGCTCTCTCCGGCGGGTTCGTCGGCCGGCTTCTCAGTCGGAGCCGGAGCGGGCGCCTGCGGGGCGGGGGCTGGCGCGGCGACCACCGGCTCGGCCTGGCCCCGGCGACGGGAGATCCGGACGGCGTCGTCGCCTTCCTGAATCTCCAGCTCTTCAATGTCGGATTCTTCGAGCAGTTCGATCAGTTTCTTGACTTTGCGGATATCCATAATCGGGTCTCGTTAGCGTGAGTCGTTGAGTCGGGTCATCGCCGCCTGCAGGGCCAGATCGTAGCTCTGGCTGCCCAGGCCGCAGATAACGCCGGCCGCCACATCCGAGAAATAGGAGTGGCGGCGAAACGGTTCGCGAGCATGCACGTTGGACAGGTGCACTTCGATGAACGGAATGTCGGTGGCCAGTAAGGCGTCCCGAAGGGCCACGCTGGTATGGGTCCAGGCCGCTGGATTGATCAGGATGAAGTCGACGCCTTCACGGCGCGCTTCATGGACACGGTCAATAAGCTCGTATTCGGCGTTGGACTGCAGGTGCATCAGGTGGTGACCGGCCGCGGTCGCGGTCTCGTGAAGACGGTCATCGATGTCGGACAGTGTCTCGTTCCCGTAAAGGGAGGGCTCCCGGGTGCCCAGCATGTTCAGGTTGGGGCCGTGAAGAACAAGGATGGTCGCCATGAACTGTGTTTCCGTTGCCTGACTGATTTTGACAGGATCGCCGAATATCCCGACATTTTTCAGCTATCGTAGCTGGGTTTTTCCGATCTTTCGAGCGATGCCGTTCTCGTGGCCTGGTTTGCGGTGGCCTGTCGGAACATGCAGGGATTGTCAGTCAGGCGATCCGGGGCGTCCATAAGACGTTGGTGCCATGGCCCACAAGGAGAGTCTGGAAGGGCTGGGTAGGCTACTCGGGATGTTCGGTTGCCGGTTGGCGCTGATCACTGTCAGCCGCCACAGCGACGTTATTCCGGCCGTTTTCCTTGACCGAGTACAGGGCCCGGTCGGCCCGTTCGCACAGCGTCTGGGCGGATTCGCCGTTCCAGCGTGCGACGCCGCAGCTGAACGTGACCGTGAATGACTGAGCGCCGGCATGCTGGGTCAGCTCAGAGAATCGGCCCCGGATTTCGTCGATGACACGCCGAGCGTCTCCGGCGTCGGTGTCCGGCAGGATGATGGCGAACTCCTCGCCCCCATAGCGGCCGATGTGGTCGGTCTTGCGAAGCCGTTGTTTCAGGAACATCGACAGGTTGCGAAGAATGCGATCCCCGATCGGATGGCCGTAGCTGTCGTTGATGTGCTTGAAATGATCGATGTCGAGCATCACGAAGCACAGGGTGTTGCCGCTTTGTCGGGCGCGGCTGATTTCCTGCTCCAGAAGGGAGAGGGTGTGGGTGTGGTTGAACAGGCCCGTGAGACTGTCCCGGATCATCAGGGCCAGTAGGGAGCGCGCACGACGCCCGCGGTTATGAATCGTCGCGACCAGATGTTTCGGATCAATCGGCTTGGTCAGGAAGTCATCGCCGCCCAGGCTCATGGCGTGCAGTTGCTTCGAGACGTCGTCCTCGGCGGACAGGTAGATGATGGGCACACTGTGCAGCCGATCCTGCTGACGTATCACCCGGGCGATTTCCATCCCGGTACAGCCCGGCATGTACATATCCAGAATGATGATCTCCGGGCTGAATTCTTCCAGTGCGTGGATGATTCGCATTGGGTCGGTGATGACGTAGGCCTTCATGCCGGCGCGGTTCAGCGCGTTCTCCATGAACTTTGCCTGGGCCCGTGAATCATCCAGCACCAGGACCCGATAGGGCTCGACCGTGTTGCCGTGCGTGTATGTCTCGATCTTCTCGATCAATTGGCCCGGGTCCACCTGTGGGTAGAAGAACTCCTCGCCGCCGCAGCGCGAGGCGCGGAGCCGGGTCTCGATGGTGCCATCGTCCTCGCTGAGGAAGACGACCGGAATCGGGGTCTCGTGTCGGGTCTGGAGCTGTTCGACCGTGGCAATGCCTTCCAGCGTGCCCTCACCAAAGTGAACGTCCATGAGGATGGTTTCGGGCTTGTGGCGACTGCAGGCGTCCATCAGCTCATCGGGTGTGTTGAATGCCGTGGCGCGGAAGCTGAAGAACTCAAGCTGGCGGATCAGGCGCTCGGCCATTTCCTGATCCCGGAGCGCGACGTAGACCGGCGTGCGACGGTAGGTGGTCGGCTGGGCCCGAGTCTGCTGGTCGGACCGGCGGAGCGTGTGCTGCGCCAGTGTGTCCATGCCTTGCTGGATCGCCGGCCGGGTGGCTTCTGGCAGGTCCGGATCACCGGACCATTGCGCCAGGGCATCGATGATCTGCTCACCAGCACTGGCGTGTTCGGTCATGTCAAACCGACGGGCATAGCGAACCAGTTTGTCGGCAGCCGCGCTCAGCTCATCGTACAGGCCGCTCGTGTCGCTGCTGCCATCCAGGATCTTCTGCCAGGTGTCGAGGACGACCCGGGCCTGAGTCGTGACTCGCCGGCCGAAATGCTGTCGCAGTTTTTCCTGCTGGTCGTTGTCGGTCATGGTTGCTCGATCGCTGTCGCTGCGGGCCGATGTTTGGCCCGATCGGATCTTGTGCGTTTTAGTGGACGCTCTTTCGTGAGTCTATAGTGTTTAACGCACCTGTCGAAGGTCGTATGGTGTCAATGATTGTCAAAATGTGAAGCGGGTACCCGCTAGGAGTCTGCGCGGTAGAAATCGTGCCAGGCGAGATCGTCCCACTGCGAGGCCATTTTGACGGTCATTTGAGGCGCATAGTGGTTCTATGTAACGAAAATGAGCGCTCAAAAGGGACCGCAGTGGGGCGGTCGCAGCGGTGCAGACTTTCTGCCGCGCAGACTCCTAGTGTCCCGTTGCGGCGGCCTAATTGCGGTTTCAGGTGGGATGCGGCAAGGTACGCAGTCTTCGACCCCTGCTTATTCCGATTCGATCCAGAGGCAGAAATTATGCTGAACGGCGTGAAGCAATTTTTCCAGGATCGGGCCGACGACGTCCGTGACTTTACCGGCGGTGGCGTGGTGGCACGCCTGCTCGGCCTGATTCTCGTGGTGTACCTGATCGTGGCCGTGGTCCTCGGCATCTACTGGAGCGACGAGCCAGACACCTTCAGCGTGCGTGAAGACAGCCGGGCCCTGGCGCAGTCCATGGATCGCGAGCGGGTGACCGGTTTTGCGACCACGGCGACCATGATCCGGCTGGCTGAAACGCTGCTGGACAAGCCGGGCGGTTACATCCGCAATGATCTGTTTCCGCCGGGAATCTGGCTCGACAATATGCCATCCTGGGAATTTGGGGTGCTCGTCCAGTTGCGGGATATGTCACGCGCGATGCGCCGCGACATCAGTCGTTCACAGAGTCAGTCTTCGGAAGACCCGGATCTGACCATCGCCGAGCCCCAGTTCCACTTTGATAACAACAGCTGGGCGATTCCCTCCACCGAGTCCGAGTATCGGCGAGGCATTGAGGCCCTGCAACAGTACCTGGATCGGCTTTCGAATCCGGCCCAGCCACAGGCGAATTTCTATGCCCGCGCGGACAACCTGAACAGCTGGCTGGCGGATATGGAAACGCGTCTGGGCAGCATTTCCCGTCGTCTCAGTGAGAGTGTGGGCAAACAGCGGATTGACGAAGAAGACGAGCAGGCGCTGAAGGATAACCCGGAGGCCGATCTGGCCGATCGTGAGCCGGTGAAGACGCCCTGGCTGGAAATCGATAACGTTTTCTATGAGGCGCGCGGCACGACCTGGGCGATGCTGCACCTGTTCCGGGCGATCGAGGTGGATTTCCGCAAGGTGCTTGAGGACAAGAATGCGCTGGCGAGTGTGCGGCAGGTGATTGTCGAGCTGGAAGGGTCGCAGCGGGCGCTCTGGAGTCCGATGATTCTCAATGGCAGTGGCTTTGGCTTGATGGCCAACCACTCGCTGACAATGGCGTCCTACCTGGCCCGTGCCAACAGTGCCATTTCCGACCTGCGGAAACTGCTGAGCGAAGGGTGATCGCAAGGAAGGCGCTCTTCCGGTCGCCCTGACCGGAAGAGCGTGAATCGGCCTACTTGCCGTAGTTGGCGACGGACTCTTCCACCGCCTTGCGGGCGGCGTCGGCGTTGTCCCAGTTCTGGACCTTCACCCACTTGCCCGGCTCAAGCGTCTTGTAGTTCTCGAAGAAGTGCTGGATCTGGTCTCTCAGCAGCTGCGGGATGTCGTCCACATCCTTCACGTCGCTGTACGCCTTGGTCAGCTTGTCGTGCGGCACCGCGACGAGTTTGGCGTCACCGCCCGCTTCGTCTTCCATGTTCAGAACGCCGACCGGACGGGCCCGGATGATGGAGCCCGGCTGGACCGGGTAGGGCGCGATCACCAGCACGTCCAGCGGGTCGCCGTCGTCCGCCAGCGTGTGGGGGATGAACCCGTAGTTGCACGGGTAGAACATGGGCGTGGCCATGAATCGGTCCACGAGCAGTGCGCCCATGTCCTTGTCGATCTCGTACTTGACCGGGGAGCTGTTGGCCGGAATCTCAATGGCTACGAAGATGTCTTCGGGCGGATTTTTGCCGGCGGGGATGTTATCGAAGTTCATGACGGGTCCTTCTTTCGATGGATGACGGGTTCAGATTCAAATAGTCGATGCGATAAAGAAAGTGCCCGGATTATACGGAATCCCCCCGACCAGAAAAACTCGACGGTGGGCGAACGGCCTCGGCAGCCTCGCCCGCATCGTCACAGCCCCATCTGCTTGGCGATCAGCTCTTTCATGATTTCGTTGGTGCCGCCCCCGATGGCCAGCAGGCGTCCGTCCCGGTAAAGGCGCTCGACGGCGGCTTCCCGCATGTAGCCCATACCCCCATGGAGCTGGATGGCCTCACGGGTGACCGATTCGCACACGTCTGAACACAGGTTTTTCGCCATGGCCACCTGTTTGACCGGCGCCTTTCCGGCCTGCATCAGGGCGGCGCACCGATAGGTGTATTCGCGGGCCACATCCACCTTCGTGGCCATGTCCACCAGTTTGTGCCGGGTGATCTGGAAGCCGTTGATGGGCCGACCGAAGGCCTGGCGCTGGCCGGTGTACTCCATGGCCATTTCCAGGGCAATCTGGGCGGTGGTGTACCCCATGATGGCCAGCATCAGCCGTTCGGCGAGGAAGTTGCTCATGATGACGGCAAAGCCGCCGTTCTCTTGGCCGATCAATCGGTCTGCCGGCACCCGGCAGTCATCAAACGACAGCTCGGCGGTGTCGCTCGCCCACCACCCCATCTTCTTCAGGTGGCGGCCGCGGGTGAACCCGGGCGTGTCCCGGTCGACGAGGAACAGGCTGATGCCGCCGTGGCCGTCGCCGCCGGTCCGGGCGGCCACCGTGTAGTAGTCCGCTCGATGGCCGCTGGTGATGAACGTCTTACTGCCGTTGAGAATGAAGTCGTCGCCATCACGGGTGGCGCGGGTGCGGATATTGGCGACGTCCGAGCCGCCGCCGGGTTCGGTGATCCCCAGTGCCATGATCCGTTCACCGGTGAGCACCGATGGCACGATCGCGTCCCGGAGTTCGGGCCGGGCCCACTTGATGACTGGCGGCAGGGCAATGTCGAGAGATCCGAGGCCAGCGACCAGGCCGCCGGATGTCGAGCGCATCAGTTCCTCACTGATGGCGACTTTCATGAACACGTCGCCCTCGCTGTGGCCGCCCAGTGCCTCCGGGTAACCGGCACCAAGCAGCCCGGCCTCGCCAGCCAGTGTGTAGATCTCCCTTGGGAACTCTCCGGCTTCCTCCCAGTCGTCGATGTGGGGCAGGACGTGAGTCTGGATGAACTTGCGGGTCGTCTCGCGGGCCTGGTTGTGCGTCTCGTTGAAATAGGCGGTCATGGCTGGCCTCTTGTTCTGTCGCGTGTTCTGAGGTGTGAGTATTGCGCGACAGGCCGATACCAAGCAAGCGCTTGGTTTGCCATGTGGGCCAAAGAATCGCGAAGTAGGGGAGGTCAATGTAGCCGATGTCTCCGACTTCGGAATCGCCCCCAGGGCGACCGATATCTGCCCTCAACCACTGGGCACTTGGTCGTCCCTGACGCCAAATGCGACCGCGACATCCCTGTCGCTCCTCCGGCAATGACCGCCAGCCGATCCCTTCGTGCCACGGAGTCACCTCAGTTTCCGTGATTTCCGTGTCTTTCCGTGGCAAAACAATGTCGGTCTTCCGGAGGAAGCTAGGTTCCGCGCCCGAGCGTCTCCACACCCTGATCCGTCCCCACGAACACCGTATCCGCCGGACGCTGCGCGAACAGGCCGTTAGTGACCACGCCGGTGATCTGATTCAACTGGCGTTCCAGTTCGATGGGGTTGTTGATGGTCAGGTTGTGCACGTCGAGGATGATGTTGCCGTTGTCCGTCGTCACGCCCTGGCGATAGACCGGATCGCCCTCAAGATTGACGATTTCACGGGCGACGTAGCTGCGGGCCATGGGAATGACCTCGATGGGCAGGGGGAAGGCACCGAGAAGGCTGACCCGTTTCGACTGATCGGCGATGCACAGGAACTGGTCGGCGACTGCCGCGACGATCTTCTCTCGCGTGAGCGCGCCGCCACCGCCCTTGATCAGTTCCCGCTGCTCGTTGAATTCATCGGCGCCGTCCACATAAAAGCGCAGTTCGGAGACGGAATTGAGGTCGTATACCGGAATGCCCCGCTCCCTCAGTCGCTGAGCGCTCGCCTCGGAGCTGGCAACGGCGCCGTCAAATTGTGTGCGAAGGTCGCCCAGCAGGTCGATGAACCGGTTGGCCGTACTGCCGGTGCCGATGCCGATCACCATGTCTGAATCCATGTTCGGGCGAATGGTATCGAGTGCGGCCTGGGCAACGGCCTGTTTGAGATCGTCCTGGCTCATGGGGCCTCCTGGGGTCGGGGTCAATCGAATCCCCTATTATAACGCCCGCGATGCCTCCCATCACAGCCGCTCTCTCTGGACGCTGGCCCTGTTCACTCCTTACACTACTTGGCTTTCTACTGACACTATTCCGATCCGACTGACGGACACGCTCACCATGCCTCAGCGCTATATCAAGAAAATCCTCGATGCCCGGGTTTACGACGTGGCCATCGAATCGCCCCTGACCCACGCCCGGAATCTCTCCCGGCGGTTTGACAACCACATTATGCTCAAGCGTGAAGACCTGCAGCCGGTCTTCTCCTTCAAGTGCCGGGGTGCTTACAACCGGATTGCCCAGCTCTCGGATGAGCAGAAAAAGAAGGGGGTGATCTGTGCGTCGGCGGGAAACCACGCTCAGGGCGTGGCGCTGGCGGCCAAGGAGCTGGGGATTCGCGCGGTGATTGTGATGCCGAGGACCACGCCGGACATCAAGGTGATGTCGGTGCGGGACCGGGGGGCCAAGGTTGTCCTCAAGGGCGACGCCTTTGATGAGGCGGCCGCCGAAGCGCAGAAGTGGATCGAGAAGGAAGGGCTCACCTATATCCCACCCTATGACAACCCCGATGTGATTGCCGGCCAGGGCACGGTGGCGATGGAGCTGATGTGGCAGTTCTCGCGTCCGCTGCACGCTGTTTTCGTGCCCGTCGGCGGTGGCGGCCTGATGGCGGGTATGGCGGCCTACATCAAGTATCTGCGCCCGGAAATCAAGGTGATTGGCGTCGAGCCGGAGGATTCCAATTGCCTGCAGGCAGCGCTCGCGGCCGGTGATCGTGTGGTTCTGGATGAAGTCGGCATCTTTGTCGATGGCGTGGCCGTCAAGCAAATCGGTGAATGCACGTGGGAAATCTGCAAAGACCACGTCGATGAGGTGATCACCGTGAGCGTCGACGAGGTCTGTGCCGCCATCAAGGATGTGTTCGAGGACACGCGTTCCATCGCCGAGCCCGCAGGTGCGCTGTCGGTGGCCGGGATGAAACGTTACATCCAGCGAGAAGGCATCGAGGGGGAGAATCTTGCCGGCGTGCTGAGCGGCGCCAACATGAACTTTGACCGGCTGCGCTACATCTCAGAGCGCACGGAAGTGGGTGAGCAGCGCGAGGCCATTCTGGCGGTCACGATTCCTGAGCGCCCCGGCAGTTTCCGGTCGTTCATCAAGGCGCTGCATAAGCGCAGCATCACCGAGTTCAACTACCGGTATTCGGATGGCGAAGAGGCGAAGATCTTTGTCGGCATCAAGATCCAGGCTGGGGGCCTGGGCCGGGATGAGCTGGTGCAGGAACTGCGCGAAGCCGGCTATCCGGTGCTTGACCTGACCGACAGCGACATTGCCAAGCAACACATCCGTCACATGGTGGGTGGGCATGCGCCGGAGGTCAGCAATGAGAAAGTCTTCCAGTTCGAGTTCCCGGAGCGTCCTGGCGCGCTGCTCAAGTTCCTGATGTCCCTGGGCACGCGCTGGAACATTTCCATGTTCCACTACCGCAACCACGGGGCGGCGTACAGTCGCGTTTTGATGGGGGCCCAGGTCGACAGCGACGAGTTCGAGGACTTCTGCGAGATGCTCGATAAGATTGGATTCCGGTACGAGCATGTCACCGACAACGAGGCGTACCGGATGTTCCTTGGCAAGGGCAATGGCCATTGACCCGGCGACATCCCCGATGCTGGTTGAAAAATAACGCAACGTTAATGCGTCAAAAATTGCAAAACAGTGATTAGCTGATACTATTTATAAAAATTATGGGTGTTATCGGTAAGGCGCTGATAGTTGAGGCGTAAGCCTGAAAGGCGTCTCGGCATAGCTGTCTTTGAAGTCCAACACTGAGCACCCTCTTCAATAGCTTGAAATAGAAAAGAAAAAACGATTGCCAAGGGGCGATCCATTTTCGGGGGTTAAGTCATTATGGAACGCAAGCCTGACGTGATTCGGGCATTGGTGTTCGTGTTTGCACTGGGGCTGGCGGTGACGGGGTTCACCACCCTGCAGGCGTCTGAGTCTGATCAGACCGTGAGCACGGACCAGTCCGGCATGCTGACGTCCATGCTGGACTGAGATGGCCCGTCTTTGTCATCACCGTGAGCAGTTCTGAAAGCGCCCGATGGGCGCTTTCTGTCGTTATGGAGTGCCTTTCCCTTTGTCTTCCTTCCCTGTCTGATAGCGCGGTGTGTCGATTACCGCTCGTTGTTGCCAGCCAGTTATCGTTTCAGGCGTAATCGCCCCTGACGGGACTCGGGAATGCATGCGCGCCCAAACCAGCGTGTGATCGCCCCCGACTCCGGGCCTTCGATCCGGTGGTTTTTCGGATCAACGCGTCGCGTTGGTGTCACGATCCGGTTCAGCGGCACATCCCAGGGTTGGGTCGGCAGGGTGTCCATTTCCTGGCAGTCGTGAGCAACGCCGATCAACACCGGGGGACGGTTCGGCTCGACTTTCTTGAACCCAAACGTCCGGTCATAGAATCCCCCGCCCATTCCCAGTCGTTCTCCCCGATGATCGAAGCCCACAAGCGGCATGAATACCGCATCCAGCGCCCACGCCGGTCGCCGCTGGTTCTCGGCGCGCCGTGGCTCCGGAATGCCCAGGTGGTTCGGGATCAGCCGGGTATCCGGCTCATAGCGGAAGAACCACAGCAGATTCCCCAGTATCGGATGCAGGACAGGAAGATAAACGTGGATGCCGCGCCGCCGCGCTTCCGAGACGAATGGGCGCAGGTCGATTTCGCCATCGTTGGGCAGGTAGATACCGACGTGACGAAAGCGGGATTGAGAGGCCAGTCGCGTCAGCTGATGAGCCAGCCGTCGCGCCGCTTCACGCTGCTGCCGTCCGGACAGGGCGCGTCGCCGCAGGCGCAGTTTCCGGCGCAACCGGCGTCGCTCTTGCTTCATGCTGGAGGGGCGTGTCGTCATCGGATGGGATGCGGCTGGTGGATAGCTTCCCGGGCTGTCGCCTTCGGAGTAGCCCTTGAACCCTAAGATTCAAGGTGGTGGCCGCTTGTGCCACATTAGGCTTTCCCCTGCAGTGGGGGACTTGCTCACAATGACCTGAAGTAGCCACCTGGGTAGTACGCATCGGCTCGAGGACCTATCCGACCGTCGAGCAGCCCAGGAAGTTCCTCTCATTATACGGGCAAGGCCCCGCGTGATTGCAACCGCCGTTGGACGGTTATCCGGCGTTCTGGCCGGAATCGTCACCGAGCACTTCGTCCAGGCGCCGGTCCAGTTGCGCCAGCAGGTTGGAGGCGTCACTGGAGAGGTGGTTCTGATGCAGCAGTTCGTGTGTGATGTTCAATGCCGCCATGACGGCGATGCGCTCCGTGCCGAACACCTTGCCGCTGGAGCGGATCTCGCGCATCTTACTGTCCAGGTAGCGGGCGGATTCATACAGCTCACCCCGGGATTCGTCATTCGGGCAGGCGACCAGGTAGTCCTTGTCGAGGATGTTGACTTCCGCTGTGTTCGACGTGTCCGCCATCAACGTTGCTCCAGTGCTCTGAGACGGCCAATCATGGCTTCAATCTTGTTCCGGGCGAGATCATTCTTCTGAACGAGCTGGGCCCGCTCGCGGTTCCAGTCGTCCTGTGCCTGGCGCATGGCCGTATTTTCCCGCTCGAGTTTTTCACAGCGGGCAATCAGGCGATCCACCTTCTCGGCCAGTGATTGCAGTTCCGGCTGGTCCATGTCGCGTACTGTCTCGTGGGTAGGGTGTTTGAAAATCACTATAATGGTGCCCCTGTAAGGGGTCAATTTGACGATGGCGCGACACGTGACAGTCCTGTCATGACGCCGGTGCCAACACGGCCCCGGAATGCTAGGATGGGCCCACATTCAACGACCGGGTCGACGCCAATACCGATGACCGAACACGACGCCCCAACCGTTCCTGCCAACGACTTTGAAACCTGGGCCAATCACTACGCCGCTCACCGGGCGTTCAGCCATCCTTCTGAGCTGCACGGTGGCCTTTGTGGCCGTCTTGCGGCCGGCGCCCGGCTGGACGCCGATGAATGGCTTGATGTGGCGTCCGAACAGATCGGCGTCGCGCCAGAGGCCATACAGTCTGCTTCGGATCTGAAGCAGTTCCTGTCGGATGTGTATGACCAGACATTGTCGGGGCTTCAGGCCCACGACATGACGTTTCAGCCGGTGTTGCCGGACGATGATCACGCGCTGGACCAGCGTCTTCAGGCCCTTTCGGCCTGGGTGCGTGGGTTCCTTGAAGGCATGGCCGTCTGCGCCAGTCAGGAACTGGGCGAGGCCTCCGGCGAGATCCGGGAGATTGTTGAGGACATGGTGGCCATCAGTCAGGTCGCCGACGGCGAAGACGATTCGGAAGAGGGCGAGCTGCAGCTGCTCGAACTCATTGAGTATGTCCGGGTCGGCGCGATGACCATCTTTATCGAGTTCAATCCGTCGGCGCCGCCGCCCAGTCCGGACGCCACGCTTCACTGACGGGAGAATTGCCAGACATGATGATGCCGATCCAGGAATTTGCCGACCGCCGTGCCCGACTTGCCGAGCGGATGGCGGAAGACAGTATCGCCATCGTTCCGGCCGCTCCGGAACGGGTCCGGAACCGGGATGTGCTGCATCCGTTCCGGCAGGACAGTGATTTCTACTACCTCACGGGCTTCAATGAGCCGGATGCGGTGTTCGTTCTGATTCCCGGTCGCGAGCATGGTGAGGCCGTCCTGTTCTGCCGGGAGCGCAACCCGGAGAAAGAGCTCTGGGACGGCTCGCTGGTGGGCCAGGACGGGGCGGTCGCGGACTACGGCATGGACGATGCCTTCCCGATTGCCGACATCGACGACATCCTGCCGGGCATGATCGAGGGACGGAGCCGGGTGTACTACCCGCTGGGCCGGGACCAGTCGTTCGACACGAAAGTGATGGACTGGGTCAAGCGGATCCGCAGCAAGTTGCGGGCGGGTGCCCAGCCGCCGGGCGAGTTTGTGGCACTGGAACACACCCTCCACGACCTGCGTCTTTATAAGAGTGCTGCCGAGGTCAAGGTGATGGCCCGCGCCGGCCAGATCAGTGCCGAGGCGCACCGAAGGGCGATGAAACGGGCTCTCAAGGGTGGTTACGAATACCAGCTTGAGGCTGAGCTGATCCACACTTTCATGGAGCACGGGGCCCGCTCGACGGCGTACCCATCCATTGTCGGCAGTGGCGCCAACGCCTGTGTGCTGCACTATATCGATAACAGCGCGCCGCTGAACGACGGCGATCTGGTGCTGATTGATGCTGGCTGCGAGCTGGAGAACTACGCCTCGGACATCACCCGGACCTTCCCGGTCAATGGGCGTTTTTCGGACGCCCAGAAAGCCCTGTACGAAGTGGTGCTGGCGGCGCAGTACCAGGCCATTGAGGCGGTCCAGCCAGGCAACCACTGGAATCAGCCGCATGAGGTGGCGGTTGAGGTGCTGACCCAGGGGCTGATTGAGCTGGGGATTCTGCGGGATATGACGCTGGACCAGGCTATCGAAAAGCAGGCCTATCGGCCCTATTTCATGCACCGGGTCGGGCACTGGATCGGAATGGATGTGCATGACGTGGGCGACTACAAGATTGGCGATGCCTGGCGCGTCATGGAACCGGGGATGGCGATGACCATTGAACCCGGTCTCTACATACCGCCGGACGACACCAACGTGGATGAGAAGTGGTGGGGCATTGGCATCCGCATTGAGGACGATGTGGTCGTGACCCGCAAGGGCTGTCGTATCCTCACCAGCGACGTGCCCAAAACCATCGAGGACATCGAAGCGCTGATGGCCGCCTGAGTGGAGCTGCAATGACCCAGTTCGACACGGACATCGTGATCGCCGGCGGCGGGCTGGCCGGTGCGACCCTGGCCCTCGCCCTGGCGCGGACAATGCCGTCCCTGCGGGTGACGGTGATCGAAGCCTTTCCGCTGTCACCGGATGCGCTCCCCGACGACTACCAGCCCAGCTACGATGCCCGTTCGACGGCACTGGCGTGGGGGTCCCGGGGTATCTATGAGCGTCTGGGCCTCTGGGAACGTCTCTCAGAGCAGGCAACGGCCATCCGCGACATTCATGTCTCGGACCGGGGCCGGTTCGGCGTCACGCGGCTGTCTGCCGCGGAGCATGGACAGCCGGCACTGGGGTATGTGGTGGACAATCGCTGGCTGGGGCTGAGCCTGATGGGCGCGCTGCTTGAGCAGCCGTCCGTAACCTGGCGCGCGCCAGCCCGGGTGATCGATGTGGCCCCCTTGGCAGAGGGCGCTCGGGTGCACCTGAGCGAAGACGATGCGGAGACCGCGCTGACGGCTCAGTGCCTGGTGGTGGCCGATGGTGGCCGGTCCGGGCTGCGGGAAACGCTGGGATTCCAGCCGCGGCACCATGATTACGGAGAGAATGCGCTGATTGCCAATGTGACCACCGAGCAGCCTCACGGCGGCATAGCGTGGGAGCGTTTTACCGACCATGGACCCATGGCGCTGCTGCCGATGGGCGGCAATGGCCCCGCGGCCAACCAGTCCGCCCTGGTCTGGACGCTGGACGACGAGCAGCTGGATGACATCCTGTCGCTGGATGATGCCGGCAAGCTTAGCCGCCTTCAGGCGCGCTTTGGCTGGCGTCTCGGACGGTTCACGCACATCGGCGCGTGCCAGCATTACCCGCTGAAGCTGACCACCGTGAGCGAATCCGTTCGTCCGGGCATCGTGCTGGTGGGCAACGCGGCCCATACGCTCCATCCCGTGGCCGGGCAGGGGTTCAACCTCGCGCTCCGGGGGCTGATGGCGCTGGTCGAACGGTTTGCCCAGGCGCAGGCCAATGGTGAGCCGCTGGGTCGCCTGTCGGTTCTGGGCGCTTATCAGCGCGATCATCAGGCGGACTGGCAGCAGACCGTTGGGTTTTCGGACTCGCTGATCCGGCTCTTTGGTGCCCGCATCCCGGTTCTGGGGGCGGCCCGGGATGCCGGACTGGCAGGGCTGGACCTGATGCCGGGCGCGAAACGCTGGTTTGCCCGCCGTGCCATGGGCCTTGGCCGACGCCAGCACGGTGCGGGATCGAATGCCCCGGAGGCCGGATCATGACAATGTCGTTTGACATCCTCGTTGTCGGCGGTGGTCTCACCGGCACGGCCGCCGCGCTGGGACTGGTCCAGCAGGGATGGCGCGTCGGGCTGGTTGAAGGGGCGCCCGCCGCCAAGCTGACCGCGCGGCTGCCCGATGCCCATCAGGCCGCGGACTTCACGCCGCGGGTCAGTGCGCTGTCTCCGGCCAGCGAGCGTCTGCTGACGGAGCTGGGGGTCTGGCCAGACATCCGCAGCCGGCGTCACTGCCCCTACCAGCGTATGGAGGTCTGGGATGGTGACGGCACCGGTTCGATTGAGTTTGAAGCGGCGGAACTGCACACGCCGTCGCTGGGCGCTATCGTCGAGAACCAGTCGGTCGTCTCCGCGCTCGTGGCCGGCTTCCGCGACAGCGACGGCGTACTGATCGACGGCCGGACGGTCGTGCGTTGGGAGGATCAGGACGGCCGACAGGCGCTGACCCTCGACGACGATCGGTCGCTGACCGCCGACCTGATCATTGCCGCTGATGGACCGCAGTCACGCCTGCGCCAGTGGGGTGGATTGCCGACACGCGAATGGGACTATGGTCAGGAAGCCATTGTCTGCACGGTGGAAACCACCCAGCCCCATGGCTTCACGGCCTGGCAGCGCTTCTCGCCCACCGGTCCGCTGGCGTTCCTGCCACTTCAGACAGACGAGGGCGACAGCCACTGCTGCTCCATTGTCTGGTCCCAGGACACGGATGAGGCGCGTCGGTTAATGGCGCTGGACGACAATGCCTTCACCGCCGAACTGGAAGCGGCGATCGAACAGCGTCTGGGGCCGATCCGGTCGCTGTCGCGCCGCTACAGCTTCCCCTTGCGACAGCGCCACGCCAAGGATTACGTGCGCCCGGGTATGGCGCTGATCGGCGATGCGGCGCATACGATTCACCCGCTGGCCGGTCAGGGGGTGAATCTGGGGTACAGCGATGTGCGCGTGCTGCTCGAAGAACTCCAGCGGGCCCGGCGGACGGGGCTGCCTCCGGCCGACCGGCTCCTGCTGGGGCGCTACCAGCGCCGCCGCAAGGGCGAAAATCTCGCCATGATGGCGGCCATGGAGGGCTTCAAGCGCCTGTTCGCCCGCGACGAACTGCCCCTGCGTTGGGTGCGCAATGCCGGCATGCGCTGGTTGGACGGGCAGTCACCTCTGAAAAACCGCATCGCCGCCGAAGCTATGGGTTTTCACTGACACCAGGACGTGACACCGTCGATTGAACGGTCGGGGGCGGGTCGGTAGACTTCGCTATCAATACGGAAATGATTCGCCACGGAACCCGCGGAAAGACGCGGAAGGGATTAATAGGCCACGGAATCCACGGAAGAACACGGAAGTAAAAGAAGAGAAGAGACGAACAGACGGCTCCGGGACATAGCGACCTTTGATCGCCTGCATCATGCGTTTTCAGTTTCTTTTTTCAGTGTTCTTCCGTGGATTCCGTGGCTAACAATCGCTGTTTCCGCGCCCTTCCGCGGATTCCGCGGCGAACAAGCAATCGATTCATCTTCACGGACCGAAGATCATGCCACAGGCCAAGGGACTGCAATTCACCGTCCGGGTGAGCCAACTGCCGGACGATCATTTCGCGGTGGTGGGCTTCTCATTGCACGAGGGGCTCTCCGAGTTGTTCGAGGGCGTTGTTGAGCTGGCCAGTACCGATGCGGCGGTTGCCGCAGGGGACGTGCTCGAACAGCCCATC
>NZ_QEKQ01000006.1 GCF_003096655.1 Tamilnaduibacter salinus
GATGAACAAATAGACTGGGGATTTATCGCTGAAATCGGCTCATCTCCGGATAGAGACCGGGAATCGGTGTTCAAGCCCGGTTATTCAGAGGTTCCTTAACCTCTTGCCCAACTAGGTCTTGCCAATGCGACTCTTCAGGTAGCTCGTACATATCTCACGAAACATAACGCTGAGGTAACCGGCGCCGGAGCGACAGCGGAGGGAACCAAAAGCGGTACGCTTTTGGCGTCCGGTTGACCGCCTGGTTATGGCCTCGCATGCCGAGCCACCGTGTGAATCACATACTTTCCGCAAGCCAAACTAATGACAAGAATTAGCAAAATTTGAATGGCGAAGTTCGCACCAACATACCACCAGTACTCCCGAGACACCTCTTTCTCTGCCGCTATCAGGCGGTCTGAAAATCCCGGAGAGCGCATCAGTTCATTGGCTTCTTCTCGGGAAATATCTGCTATCGACCGACCATCCAGTGCCAATTCAACGGTCTCTTTCTTGACGTGCTCTGTCAGTGCCTCCCCAAAAGATCCGCCGAGTGCGCTGACAAGGACTGCCAGTATGAGGCTGGCAAAAATGGATAGATAAACCTTCGTTTTCACTCGACTTCCTTGTAGCCATAACGCCTTGTTTAGCGGCGGATTTTGCGTAGCGAAGCGGAGAAAAAGCCGTCCGGTGGAGGGCCGTTAGGCCCGGAACGTACTACAACAATTTGTTAGGCATGTTCCCCGATCCATACTTGGAAGATCCAAGTTGCCAGGTTTGGCCAGCTCTCTGCTGTTGACCCGTTGTGCGACCAAAATACCACCTCACCGGTTGGAGTTAAGCAGTAAAAATCGCTGTTGTCCTCACAAAAAGGAAGCAGCCTGGCAAGCCCCCGATATTCCAGACACCTGACGTATATCTCCGGCCTGATTCTGTCGCCTACCTCCAAGAGACTAGAACTTTCTTTTCCTGAAATCAAAGCGTTACGGAACAACCTCTGGAGATAAGCGACAGGTGTCGTATATCTCCGCCCCCGGACACGAAAAAGCCACCAGTCTCCCGGCGGCTTTGGACCTTCCATTGTTTGTTCGGCGCTCGCTCAGACCGCAGCCAGATACGCTCCGGCCACAGTCACCACACCACCGAAGGCCCGGGTCAGGCGATTGTCGGCGCGGAGCATCAGCACTCCAAGTCCACGCCCAGCAAAGGTAATCCCCAACGTCGCAATTGAGAACCCAGCCAGATAACTGACCAGCCCCGCACCAGCGGGCATTTCGGTCCCGTGGGCGAAGCCGTGGCAGACCATGAAGGCTCCGACCAGGGTGCCGCCTATGGCGGTGGGCAGTTTGGCGAGTGTGGCGATGAGGATGCCGGCCAACAGCACGGAGACGGTGATGCCCGTTTCCGTGCCCGGCAGGCTGAGGCCGCCCCACGCGAGGCTGGCGCCGAGGATCATGCCGCCGATGACGAAGGCGGGGGTGGCGTTCTTGAGGACGGTGCTCTGGCGCACGCTCCAGAAGCCGATAGCGGCCATGGCCAGCAGGTGGTCGAGGCCGAGCATGGGGTGCAGCAGGCCGCTGGTGAAGCCGCCTTCGGCGTGGCCGGGGTGCGCGGCGGCAGTGGTAGCCGTGAGCAGCAGGCCGGCGGTGAGCAGGGTTTGGGTGAGTCGAGTCATGGTGTGTCTCCGTTCGTGCGTTCTGTTCGTCGTAGGGTCAGGCTGTTGCCGACTGTTTCCCGGGTCGCCGCTCCGGCAGCATGCCTTTTTCGAGAATGAACCCGATGATGTCGTCCAGCCCCACGCCGTCGTAGAGGTTGGTGAAGACGAAGGGCCGGTCGCCGCGCATGGTTTTGGCGTCGCGGTCCATGACGTCGAGCGAGGCGTGGACCTGTTCGGCGATGTCGATCTTGTTGATGATCAGCAGGTCGGACTTGGTGATGCCCGGCCCGCCCTTTCTCGGGATCTTGTCGCCGGCGGAGACGTCGATCACGTACAGGGTCAGGTCGGAGAGTTCGGGGCTGAAGGTGGCGGAGAGGTTGTCGCCGCCGGATTCGACCAGCACCAGCTCCAGGTCCGGGTGGCGGGCCTGGAGGTCGTCGATGGCTTCCAGGTTCATGGAGGCGTCTTCGCGGATGGCGGTGTGGGGGCAGCCGCCGGTTTCGACGCCGACGATGCGGTCGTCGCCGAGGGCGTTGTGTTTGAGGAGGAAGTCGGCGTCCTCCCGGGTGTAGATGTCGTTGGTGACGACGGCGAGGTCATAGTGGTCCCGCAGGGCCGAGCAGAGCTGGCGCAGCAGGGCGGTTTTGCCGGAGCCGACGGGGCCACCGACTCCCACTCTCAGACAATGTGGCATGGTGTGTTCTCCTGTTTTGATGCGATCCGACATTACGGAGTCGCGGTGCCGGGGAGTCCCGTCCGGGGACGCGCCGTACATACATCCCTGTAGGCTACCTGCGGCGTCCCTGCCGCAGGATGTCCCCGGACGGGACTCCCCGGCACCGCTTTATGAGCTGGTTCGGATTGCGCCGTCATCAGCTCCGGAACAATCGTGAGTACTGTGTTTCGTGTTGGGCGCTGGCCAGGGCCAGGCCCGGTAATATCGGGCCCAGGTCGTCGTCTTCGAGCGCCAGGGCCCGATCCACGATGCGGACCAGTTCCGGGCGCTGTTGTTCGATCAGGCGCTGGGCGGCGGTGTGGCCCAGTGGCAGGGCCTTGCAGGCGACAGCGAGCTGGTTTTCCAGCCAGGCCCAACCGAAGCCGATCAGCGTCTGGCGCTCGGGCACGGCCCGCACATGGGCGGCCCAGGCGAACATGGTGACGTAGCCTGGCATCGCCGGCAGCGTCTCCGGAAGCAGCTCAAGCTGGCGCAGCAGGCGCACGAGCGCGGAGCCGAGGTAGCGGTCTTCTTCGCTCAGTTCCCGGGTCTCGCGCACGGCGCGGAGCCAGCCGTTCCAGTGCTCGACCGTTTCGGCGTCGCCCTCAGCCCAGGCGCGTTGCAGGCGCGCGAGCACGGGCAGTTCGCACCGCCCGAGGCCGTCTTCGAGTACGCCGCCGAGCCACTCGCCCAGTTCCGTTTCGTTGTTGACCCAGCCCAGCTCGAAGGCGCTTTCCAGGCCCTGCGACCAGGCGAAGGCGCCGATGGGCAGCGCCGGGCTGACCAGTTGCATCAGCCCAAGCAGCGACAGGTCGGTGACGTCAGTGGTGGTGGCTGTGGCCATGACTGTGCCCTGCCTGGTTGTACGCGCCCGGTTCCGGATCGAACGGGGCCTGATGGTGTTCCAAGGTGGCGCCGAGGCGCTGGGCCAGCTCTTCCAGCACGTGGTCGGGCGGGAAGCGCACCCAGCCCTGGCCGTCTCCGTCCTCGCCGATGGCCAGTGAGACGTGGCGGTTGCCGAGGTGGTAGCACAGCCGGGCCAGCGGCAGACCATTGGCAATGCGCGCAGTGACGACGGGTTCGGCGGCGGCCCGGATGCGGATCACCTCGCCGCTGACGGCCTGCAGGCACTGCCCTTCGCGCAGCACCGGGCCGCGGTCGAGGAACAGTCCGGCGTCCCGGCCGGTGTCGGTGGCGGCGCGCAGGCGGCCGCGCTGGCGCTGCTCAAAGGGCAGCGTGAGGGTGTCGAAGATCTCGCTGCTTTCGACGGTGTCGAGTCGTTCGGTCAGTTCCAGCATCGTCGTTGATCCTCAGAACAGGTGGTAGCGTTGGGCCAGCGGCAGTTCCGTGGCCGGTTCACAGGTGAGCAGTTCGCCGTCGGCGTGGACCTCGTAGGTCTGCGGGTCGACGCTCAGCGTCGGGCAGGCGCTGTTGTGCTTGAGGTCTTTCTTGCGCACCTGCCGGACGTTCTTGCACGCCACCAGCCGGCTGCTCAGGCCCAGCTCCTCACCGATGTGGGCGTCCAGCGCCGCCTGGCTGACGAAGGTCGCGCGGGTGGCGGCGGAGGCCTTGCCGTAGGCGCCGAACATGGGCCGGTAGTGGACCGGCTGGGGCGTGGGGATGGAGGCGTTCGGGTCGCCCATGGGCGCGGCGGCGATCATGCCGGCCTTGAGAATCAGCGCGGGTTTGACGCCGAAGAACGCCGGGTCCCAGAGCACCAGATCGGCCATCTTGCCGACTTCCACCGAGCCCACTTCGTGCCCGATGCCGTGGGTGATGGCCGGGTTGATGGTGTACTTGGCGATGTAGCGCTTCGCACGCAGGTTGTCCGCGCCGATCTGTTCGTCTTCGGGCAGCAGGCCGAGCTGGACCTTCATCTTGTGGGCGGTCTGCCAGGTGCGGCAGACGACCTCGCCGACCCGGCCCATGGCCTGGGAGTCCGAGGCGATCATGGAGATCACGCCCATGTCCTGCAGAATGTCCTCGGCGGCAATGGTCTCCCGGCGGATGCGCGAGTCGGCGAAGGCGACGTCTTCGGGAATTTTCGGGTCCAGGTGGTGGCAGACCATGAGCATGTCCAGATGCTCGTCGATGGTGTTCACCGTGTAGGGCCGCGTCGGGTTGGTGGAGGACGGCAGCACATAGTCCTTCTCGCAGGCGGTCATGATGTCCGGCGCGTGGCCGCCGCCCGCCCCTTCCGTGTGGTAGGTGTGGATGCAGCGTTCCTTGAAGGCCGCCAGCGTGTCCTCCACAAAGCCGGACTCGTTGAGCGTGTCCGTGTGGATGGCGATCTGCACGTCGAAGCGGTCGGCGACGGTCAGGGCGTTGTCGATTGAGGCCGGGGTGGTGCCCCAGTCCTCATGGAGCTTGAGGCCCATCGCTCCGGCGCGGATCTGCTGCTCCAGCGGTTCGGCCAGCGAGGCGTTGCCCTTGCCCAGAAAGCCGATGTTCATGGGCATCTCATCCACGGCTTGCAGCATGCGGCTGATGTGCCAGGTGCCGGGGGTGCAGGTGGTGGCGTTGGTGCCGGTGGCCGGGCCGGTGCCACCGCCAAGCATGGTGGTGATGCCGCTCATCAGCGCTTCATCCACCAGTTGCGGGCAGACGAAGTGGATGTGGGCGTCCAGCGCGCCGGCGGTGAGGATCTTGCCCTCACCGGCGATGATCTCGGTGCCCGGACCGATGACGATCTCCACATCCGGCTGGGTGTCCGGGTTGCCCGCCTTGCCGATGGCGGCGATGCGTCCGTTCTGCAGGCCGACGTCGGCTTTGACGATGCCCCACCAGTCGAGGATCAGGGCGTTGGTGATGACGGTGTCCATCACCGTGTCGTCGGCGCGCTGGCTCTGGCCCATGCCGTCGCGGATGACCTTGCCGCCGCCGAATTTCACTTCATCGCCGTAGTGGGTGGCGTCGCGTTCCACCTCGATCCAGAGTTCGGTGTCGGCCAGGCGGACCCGGTCGCCGGTGGTGGGGCCGTACATGTCACTGTAGGCGTCGCGGGAGAGCTTCATGCCTCACCTCCGTCGTCAGGCAGCGGGCCCATCACCTGGCCATGGAAGCCGTAGATGTGGCGGCGGCCCGCGTAGGGAATCAGGGTGACATCGCGGGTCTGCCCCGGCTCGAAGCGGATGGCGGTGCCGGCGGGCACATCCAGCCGGTAGCCGGTGGCGGCGTTGCGGTCGAAACGCAGCGCCGGGTTGGTCTCCGCGAAGTGGTAGTGGGAGCCGACCTGGATCGGCCGGTCGCCGGTGTTGGCGACGGACAGCACGATGCGCTCGCGGCCCTCGCAGAGGGTCAGATCGCCCTCGGCCAGTTGGTATTCGCCGGGAATCATGGTGGCGCTCCTCAGGTAATGGGGTTGTGAACCGTGACCAGCTTGGTGCCATCGGGGAAGGTGGCCTCGACCTGCACCTCGTCGACCATCTCCGGCACGCCCTCCATCACGTCTTCACGGGTGAGCACTTCGGTGCCGGCGGTCATCAGCTCGGCGACGGTGCGCCCTTCCCGCGCTCCTTCGACGATCTCGTTGCTGATCAGCGCGACGGATTCCGGGTAGTTGAGCTTCACGCCACGCGCTTTGCGGCGCTCGGCCAGCAGCGCGGCGGAGAACAGCAGCAGCTTGTCTTTGTCTCTGGGAGTGAGTTCCATGGTTCAGGTGCTCCAGATTCGGGGGCGACGGGCGGTCTGGCCCGTCAGTTGGGGTCTCAGGATCGTCCAGGCCTGTTCGCACAGGTCCCAGGCCTCGTTGCGGTCGTCGCCGATGTAGCGCAACAGCAGCACGCCCTGACGCTGGGTCACCGCCCAGCGCCCGCTGGCCGGCATGGCCTCACGCAGGGCCTCGATGGCGGCGCGGTCATCCTCCAGTCCAACCGCCCAGAGCGTGGCCTGAACGGTCGCGCCGCCCTGCCCCCAGGCACCGCGAAAACGCCGGTGATGCGGGTCCAGGGTCTGGCGCTCGATCCACAGCGGCTGGCCGTTGCGGGTGAGGTGGAAGCGTTGCTCCAACCGGCCCGTGACGAACGGCAGGTCGCTGGCCGGGCGGCCGAGGGCCAGCATTTCCCAGCCGAGGCAGCGGGCGCCGTCAGCCAGATCAATGCGGGTGCTCTGGGTGCCGCGTGAGCCGTTAAAGGCCAGGGTTTCCTGCGGCAGCCATTCGAGCGTCGCGCCCGGTTCCACGTGCAAATCCGCGTGCTGGGTCCAGGCGACGCCGTGGCTGTCGGTCTGGTAGAGCTTGGCGGCCGCCGGGGTGGTGACCAGCGCATGGGCACCGGTCTCGACGGTGGTGTGATAGGTCAGTGCATCGCCGCTCACCAGCCCGCCGGGCGGGTGCAGCAGGTAAACGTGGCAGCAGCCGTTCGGCCCCTCCGGATGGAACGGCCGCTGGACCCGTAGCGGCCCGTCGTGGGCGTTGCGGACCAGTTGCGTCACCGGGCCACGCCCGGACGGGCGCTGGGCGAACCGCAGGTCGAGCCAGGCGGCCCAGCGCCGAGCCGGGTCGAACCGGTGGCCGGAATCGGATTCGGGGCCAATGGGCTGATAGACCGTCATTCGCTACACCGTCAGGTATTGCTTGATGAGGTCATCGGACAGCTCGTCGATGCCGCCCTGGGCCACTCGCCGGCCCCGGTCCATGATCGCGAAGCGGTCCGCGAAGCGCCGGGCGAAGGGCAGTTTCTGCTCCACCAGCAGCACCGTCAGGCCGTCCTCGGCGATCAGCCGTCGGATAACCTCGCCGATCTCCGCGACGATGTTGGGCTGGATGCCCTCACCCGGCTCGTCGAGAATCAGCAGGCGCGGCTCGATCACCAGTGCCCGGCCGATGGCAAGTTGTTGCTGCTGGCCGCCGGAGAGGTCGCCGCCGCGCCGGTGCTTCATCTCGTCCAGCACCGGGAACAGGTCGTAGACCCGCTGGGGAATCCGCCGCACGCCATCGCCCCGCGCCGCCAGCCCGGTCTTGAGGTTTTCTTCCACCGTTAGCAGCGGGAAGATCTGACGGCCCTGGGGCACGTAGCCAATGCCGAGCCGAGCGCGATCCTCCAGCGGGCGTTTGGCCAGTTCGACATCATCGGCGTAGCGCATCTGGCCGTTGGCAATGGCTTCCTCGCCCATCACGCATTTCATCAGCGTGGTCTTGCCGACGCCATTGCGGCCCATAACGCAGGTGCACTGGCCGGTGGGCACATCGAGGTCCAGATCCCAAAGGGTGTGGCTCTCGCCGTAGTACTGGTTGAGTCCGTTGATCGACAGCATCAGATCCCCTCCCCGAGATAGACTTCGACGACTTTGGGGTCATTGGAGACCGCATCCATGCTGCCCTCGGCCAGCACGCTGCCCTGGTGCAGGACGGTGACGGTGCGGGCGATGGAGCGCACGAAGCCCATGTCGTGCTCGACCACCACCACGGACTGCTGGCCCGCCAGGCCGGTGAGCAGTTCGGCGGTGCGTTCCATTTCCTGTTCGGTCATGCCGGCAACTGGTTCGTCCACCAGCAGCAGTCGCGGGCGCTGCATCAGCAGCATGCCGATCTCCAGCCACTGTTTCTGGCCATGGGAGAGCACGCCCGCCTCGCGGCGCCAGAGATCCTTTAGGCCGGTCATCTCCAGCACCTCGCCGATGCGGTCGCGGTGCTCACCGGTCAGGCGCGCGGTGAGCGTGGGGAACACGCGCTTGTCGGCGGCCATGGCCAGTTCCAGGTTCTCGAACACCGACAGGGCCTCAAACACGGTGGGCTTCTGGAACTTGCGGCCGATGCCCAGCGAGGCGATGTCCGGCTCGTTCATGCGCAGCAGGTTGTGACGGCTGCCGAACCAGACCGAGCCGGTGTCCGGGCGGGTCTTGCCGGTGATGATGTCCATCATCGTGGTCTTGCCCGCGCCGTTGGGGCCGATGATGCAGCGCAGTTCGCCGTCATCGATGGTCAGGTTCAGGTCGTCGATGGCCCGGAAGCCATCGAAGCTGACCGTGACGTCCTCCAGATACAGGATTGGGCCGTGGCGTACGTCCACCGGCGAGGCGGTGGGCGCGAGAAAGTCGAACACCCGGTCCCGTTCGGTGAATTCCGTGAAGATGCTCATGCGGTGGCCTCCTGTGCGGTCGTGTCGCTGTCGTCGTCATCCGGCCGCTTTTTCTTGGGCAGCAGCCCGGCGATGCCCTTGGGCAGGAACACGGTCACGAACACGAACAGGCCACCCAGCGCGAACAGCCAGGCCTCGGGCATGATGCCGGTGAACACCGACTTGGCGTAGTTGACCACCAGCGCGCCGATCACCGCGCCGTAGAGCGTCGCACGACCACCAAGCGCCACCCAGAGCACGATCTCGATGGAGAAGATGGGCGAGAACTGGTTCGGGTTGATGATGCCCGCCTGGGGCACATAGAGCGCCCCGGCCACGCCCGCCAGCATCGCGGAGACCACGAAAATGAACAGCTGCACACGCTCGACCCGGTAACCCAGGAAGCGGGTTCGGGCTTCGGCATCCCGACAGGCGACGCTCACCCTTCCGAGCTTGCTGGTGACGATGGCCCGGCAGAGCACGTAGCCGATGGCCAGGGCGACGCCCGTGGCGATGAACAGGCCCAGTCTTGTGCCATCCGTCAACAGCGAGAACCCGAGCAGGTCCTTGAAGTCCGTGAACCCGTTGTTGCCCCCGAAGCCCATCTCGTTGCGGTAGAACGCGAGCATCAGGGCGAAGGTCAGCGCCTGGGTCATGATCGACAGGTAGACGCCGGTCACCCGTGAGCGGAAGGCCAGATAACCGAACACGAACGCCAGCGCCGCCGGGGCCAGCAGCACCATCAGGAAGGCGAACCAGGCCATGTCAAAGCCGTGCCAGTACCAGGGCAGCTGATCCCAGTTGAGGAAGACCATGAAGTCCGGCAGTACCGGATGGCCGTACTCGCCCCGGGTGCCGATCTGGCGCATCAGGTACATGCCCATGGCGTAGCCGCCAACGGCAAAGAAGGCGCCGTGGCCGAGACTCAGGATGCCCAGATATCCCCAGACCAGATCCACCGCCACCGCCAGCAGCGCGTAGCACAGGTATTTGCCCATCAGCGTGACGGTGTAGATGCTCATGTGCAGCGCGTGACCTTCCGGGAAGACTAGGTGCATGAGCACCACCGCGGTCATGGCCGCCGCCAGCAGGCCTAGAAAGAGTCGGGTGGACCCTTCCGTCAGCGGACGGGTGAGCCACATTCGGTTGGAATCGGTCATATCAGCCCTCCGCTGCCCGGCCCTTCTGCGGGAAGAGTCCGCGCGGGCGTTTCTGGATGAACAGGATGATGAAGACCAGCACCACAACCTTCGCCAGCACGGCGCCCGCCCAGGGTTCGAGCAACTGGTTGATGGTGCCCAGCGACAGGCCCGCGACCAGCGTGCCCCAGAGGTTCCCGACGCCGCCGAAGACCACGACCATGAATGAGTCCACGATGTAGTTCTGGCCGAGATTCGGACCGACGTTGGTGGTCTGCGAAAGCGCCACGCCGGCCAGCCCGGCCACACCGGAGCCCAGCGCGAAGGTCATGATGTCCACGCGGGTGGCGCGGATGCCCATGGAGCGGGCCATGGCGCGGTTCTGGGTGACGGCGCGCACGTCCAGCCCGAGCCGGGTGCGGCGCATGACGAGCATCAGGCCCGCGAACACCACCAGGGCGAAGCCGATGATGTAGAGGCGGTTGAGGGTCAGCGAGAGCGCCTCGTTGATCATGATCGAGCCGCTCATCCATTCCGGCGTGACGACGGTCCGGTTGAGCGGGGAGATGACGGTCCGCACCAGTTGCTGGAGGATCAGGCTCACGCCGAAGGTGGCGAGCAGGGTTTCCAGTGGGCGCCCCTTGAGGAACTGGATGACGCTGCGCTCGATGATGATGCCCGCGAACGCGGACACCAGAAAGCCGGCCGGAATGGCCAGAATCAGCGCCAGCCCCGGCTGACCGGGCAGGAGCTGCTGCATGCCCCAGGCGGTATAGGCACCGAGCATGATGAGTTCGCCATGGGCCATGTTGATCACGCCCATGACGCCGAAGGTGATGGTCAGACCAATGGCCGCCAGCACCAGTACCGAGCCGAGACTGAGGCCGAAGTAGAGCGTCTCGGCGGCTTTGTTGAGCTTGAGCTTCTGCTCGATGGAGGCCATGGCCTCCTGCGCGGCCGCGGCCATCGCCGGGTCGTCGCTACCGGCGGCGCCATTCAGGGCCGAGCGGGCGTCACTGTTGAGGCTGCCCGACAGGACGGACACCGCACTGACATCGCCCTGCTCCACGCGGTAGATCGCCAGGGCCTGGGCCAGCTTTTCGCGCACATCCTCGTCGCTGGCCTGATTCATCAATGTCTCGACGGGGCCGACCAGGTCCTCGTCCACCTGCCCGCGCAGATCGCCGGCGGCCTGACGGCGCTGGTCGATGTCGTCCACGGTCAGGTCCAGCAGTGCCAGCGTGTTGGCGATCTGACTGCGCATGGCGTTGTTGATCCGGACCCGGTCGAGGTTACGGCGGGAGACTTCCCCGATCGCCTCACCCGTGAGGGCGTCCTCCACAGTCCAGTCGCGACCGCGGTTTTCCAGAACCACCACGAACTGGCCGGAGTCTTTCATGCGGCTGAGCTTGTTGTCCGCGAACGCCTCCAGCCAGCGGCGGGCGCGGGGATCGCCACTCTCGGCAATCGCGGTGACAGCAGCGGCCTTGTCCCGCTCTGTCAGGTTGTTCAGTAGCGCCTGACCGTCCGTTTCAGCGGCGACCAGTCCGGTCCATGCCATCAGCCAGGCAAGCAGCACCGGTGTGAGCCATCGACGGATGCTCATGATCGTGTCCTTGCTCGTTATCGGAATCGTGGGCGGGGAATGAGGGGCCGCGGCGTGGGGCCGCGGACCCCGATTGCGGTGTTATTCCGCTTCGGCAGCTTCCTGCTGACCGCCACACTCGCCCTTCACAACGTTGTAGTTGCCGCACTTCATCGGAGCGCGCCAGTCGCTGATCAGGTCACGTGAGCCTTCGAGGTAGTCCGACCAGGCATCGCCCGCAACCGCACCCGGTGTGCGCGAGACGGTGGCGAACTGGCCGTTGTCCTGGATTTCACCAATCAATACCGGCTTGGTGATGTGGTGGTTCGGCATCATGGTGGCAATGCCGCCGGTCAGATTCGGCACGGAGACGCCGATAATGGCATCCTTCACCGCTTCCACCTCGGTCGTGCCGGCTTTCTCGACGGCCTGGGTCCACATATTGAAGCCGATGTAATGGGCTTCCATCGGATCGTTGGTCACAACCGTGTCGTCGTCGTTGTACTCGATCCACTGGTCGATGAAGTCGTAGTTGGCATCGGTGGGGACGCTCATGAAGTAGTTCCATGCCGCCAGGTGGCCGACCAGCGGGCCGGTATCGATGCCGGACAGCTCCTGCTCACCCACCGAGAAGGCGATGACGGGAATGTCGGTGGCTTCGATGCCCTGGTTGGCGAGTTCCTGGTAGAACGGCACGTTGGCGTCGCCGTTGATGGTGGAGACCACAGCGGTTTTCTTGCCCTGGTTCCCGAACTCCTTGATGTCGGAAACAATGGACTGCCAGTTGGAGTGACCGAACGGCGTGTAGTTGATCATGATGTCGTCATCCGACACGCCGTGATCGTTCAGGTAGGTCTCAAGGATCTTGTTGGTCGTGCGCGGGTAGACGTAGTCCGTGCCCGCCAGCACCCAGCGCTCAACGCCCAGTTCGTCCTTCAGGTAGTTCACGGCGGGAATAGCCTGCTGGTTGGGGGCAGCGCCGGTGTAGAAGATGTTCTCGGAAGATTCCTCACCCTCGTACTGCACCGGGTAGAACATCAGGCCGTTGAGTTCCTCGACCACCGGCAGCACGGATTTGCGGGACACGGAGGTCCAGCTGCCGAAGATCACGTCCACTTCTTCCTCGGCGAGCAGCTCGCGGGCTTTCTCGGCGAACAGCGGCCAGTCGGACGCCGGATCGACGACCACCGGCTCAATGTCCCGGCCGAGCAGACCGCCTTTCTCATTCTGCTCCTCAATGAGCATCATGACGGTGTCTTTCAGGGTGGACTCACTGATGGCCATGGTGCCGGACAGTGAATGCAGAATGCCGACCTTGATCGGGTCCTCATCCTGAGCGTGAACGCCGGTCGCGCCCAGCGCCAGGGACGCGGCGGCCAGTACACTGGCAATGCGGGTCTTGGGTGTATTCACGTCGTTCTCCTTGCAATCTCATTATGATGCTGCGCCGAACTGGCGCAGGCCGACACGAATGCGCCGACGACGTGCACCTGCAATTGCAAGCAATGTGCCACCGGAGAGAACGTATTTTTTGCGCATTTATTTCAAACGCTTGCAGCGTTGTGGCGAATTTTTCGCCAGCCACTCAGGACCAGACTGGTGCATCCGAAATCGCAAAACGCACCAGCTCAGCACTCGAAAAACGGAAACGGCATGGTATTGGTGCGTGTTGTAAATGGAGTGCCAGAGTGGTGCAGACGGGAGAATAGAGAGGCGACGTCGCCGCCGCAGTGGGCGGCGACACGCAGATAGAAGCGTTTATCAGGGAATCGCCGGAATGGTGGCCTCATCATCCAGCTCATTTTCCAGCTTGCCGCCCAGGACGGCACTCTCCTCGCCCGAGGCCTTGTTCAAATGACCGCCAACGACAACGGATTTGTTTCCTCGTGCCTCGTTGAAGTAACCGCCGACAACGACCGAGCGTTCACCCTCCGCCGTGCCGAAACGCCCGCCTGAGACGTGGCCATCCCGGCCCAGTACGGTATTCTGACGCCCCCCGCTGATCGTGCCATTCTCACCTCGCACGATATTAAGCGCCCCAAGGCTGATCGCGTTTTTTCTGGTGGTTGCGTTCTTGTACCCGACCGTCAGGCCGCCATTCCCACTGTAGGCATTCTCCCACCCGACCACGATGTTGTGCGAACCGCTCCGGTGGTCAGCCGACCAGACTTCGCCCGCACCCTCGCAGGCCGTCCGGTCATCGTACTGTCCGTCCGAACAGACTTCGGGCACGGTGGAGGTCGCTTTGACTCGGGCACCACCGTACCCAACAATCAGGTTACCGAGCCCGTTCGTCTGGTTGTTTTCCTGAGCGTTTTTCCCCGCTCCATCGGTCAGTTGGATGTTCACGCCCTCAAACACGATCCGCTGCTCATTCGGCTGAGCCGCATCCGCCTGCACCGTCACATGCTCGTTCATGTCCCGCAGGTTGGATGTCTGCTGCTCCAGCTGCTCGATTCGAGCCATCGCGTCGTTCAAGGCCGTGCGCAGGGCTTCAAAGTTTTCGTTCACTTCCTCGGCCCGCGCGGGTGTCCCCGACTGGAACTCGTTGGGAACGTTGACCTCGGCGTGACTCGCCACCGGCAGCAGGGTTGCCACCGTGATCGCGGCGGTGAAGGTTTTGATCGGTGTCATGGTGATTGCTCCTTTCAGACCACATTGGACGGGGCGTCTACTGCCACTCGCCCTCATTCCATTTCATTTCGTTCCACTTGCCGGCTGCGGCGGGCTCGACAGAAGCGTCGCTGCCTCCGCCACCGCCACCACAGGCCGCCAGACCAAGGATGAACAGGGTCGCCAGGACCAGCAGGCCCCAGCGCCGTAGAAAAGAGGACTGCATAGGGGATACTCCTTTTCACAGGCGGGCTGATCAGACCGCGACCGTCAGCCCCGCCCGTCACGGCAGCGCTGACGGCCGGAATCGCTTCAGGGCTGTTCCACTAGAATGCTGAGCTCCAGACTGGTGAGGTAATACGGGTCGCTCTCAAAAGTGGCGCGGTAACCGGTCCCGTTGAAGACCCGGACGACGTAGGTGCCGGCCGAGAGCGATCGCTCCAATGTGGTCGAGGTGCTGTCCGTGCCCGGACCACCCGTGAAGTCAAACCGTTCCTGATCGTTGAAGAACGTGATGCTGCCGTTGTTATCCTGATCTTCGAACAGTGCAATACGCATGGAGCCCGAGCCCAGGTTGCTGTAGCCATCGACCGTGATGCGGTAGGTGCCATCAGTCGGCGCCTGGAACCGATAGTAACTGTAAGCCGGGAAGTCTGAACCAGAACCCACGTAGTTCCCGATCTTGCCGGCGAACCGCTCGCCCAGCGTCAGCGGCACCGCCTCGTCCAGTGACGGGCCGCCGTCGTTGAGCGGAACGAGCCCGACGCGCAGCTCAGACGGACCGCCGTTGTCCGGAGTCGGTGCGTAGTAGACCTCGAGGCAGGTTCTCTCGTCATCATTGAGCCGGTTCGTCAGACCCTCCACGACTGAGTCGCCGGTCGCACTGCCCTGCTCGGCCGACGACTCGCACTGCTCGCGGGTATCCTGATCATCAAAGTTGTAGAGCGTCCAGTTATTGCCGCCAAAGGCGTTGCCAGACGACTTGGAGATTTCAATGCGGTAGTGACCGGCCGTCTCAAAAACCACGGCAGCGGCCGTGCGGGCCGTGTCAGACTGGCCCGGGGCGCCGCGATTGAGATCGGCCAGGGGGTCGTCGCTGGTACAGAGGATCTGGCGGTTGGACACGTTCAGACGGGTCTGCTCGCAGGCGCCGGGAATCCAGCCGATGCCCGAGGCATCGCCGTTGGGCGGTTCGGTGTCGAACTCGGACTGGAGGTTGTCCCGGGCATCCTGAAGCAGCTGCGGATCCTGAGCCGCCGTTGTCACGGACTGATAGGCCGACTGGGCGTTGCCATTGATCTGTCCGTCGTCGGCAAAATCATCCCGCAGGCCGTCGAGATCAGTCTGGCTCAGGCCGGATTGCAGCACAGCGGCCGAGAACAGCAACAAACTGACATTGTCGCTCTCCGCTGACCCGGACTGTCCGTCCAAAAGATCCAGTTCGGTGGCCGGCGTGCTGGTGCCGACAATGGACTGCCATTCCTGCTCCGCCTGCGATCGGGCATCCGCAAAAGACTGGCCATTGCCCATCAGCGTGCGGACGCGCTGGGACTGGATATGTGTGAAGAGGTTGATGTTGGCCTCACTGGCCTGGCTGGCCGCGATGACCGCGTCCAGATAGCGACTCTCACTGGAGAGACTGCCCTGCACTTCGTCGAAGAACGTGCCTTCAATGCGCAGCCGGGTGGCGCCACTCCATTCGAGGCCATCGAAGGCGTAGTTGCCCCGGCTGTCAGTGGTCGTCGTGGCAGCGGACTGGGTGCCAATCGCGCCATCGGCCTGCAGGTTCCGGGCGGTCACATTGGCGCCCTGCTGGAACGGCCCCTTTTGGGACGTCCCCTGAACCGATGCGGCCTGCGAATCGCCCGGATCAACGCCACCACCGCCATCACTGCCACTATCCGCACACCCGGCCAGAGCCACCACCGCAGTGGACATCATCACGCATCGCCACGTCCATCCCGTCATCGTCTCACTCCCATCCTGTCCCTGTTACATCGAGCAGGCTAAGACCTGCCACCCTCGAGACGAGTCTAGGGATGCGCCAGCCGTTCGGCTTCCTCATATATAGGGAGGCGACAAAAAACAGGTTGCCACGACGGGGTCGTCGTCACATGGGGTCACTGCTCCAGACATAGCGATTCATCAAGTCGCTCTTGCCGGTGACGCCAAGCTTGTCGTAGAGGTTGTTGACGTGGGTGATGACCGAGTTGCGGGAGATCGCCCAGCGTTCGGCCATGTCATGGAAAGAGGCGCCTTCGGCCAGCGCGCAGGCCGCCTGCCTCTGGCGTTTCGAGAGGTCCGCATCAAGGATCCGGCGGAACATGCAAAGACCGGCGGGGATGCGGCGGTGGCTGGTGAGGCCGATCACGCCAGAGTCAAGGAAGCGGTCGAGGGTGAGACGGAATGAGCCCCAGACACTGTCGACCATCATTGACCGCGGCGGGTCTTTCAGCGTCCTGGCCGCCTGCAACAGCTCCGGGGGAATCCGGAAGTCGAAATTCGCCGGTGTCGTGCCCGGCTCGGTCTGATTCTGCATGGCCAGATGCAGGCGGAAGGCACGGGTGGCCCGGATCAGGCCGCCGTCGGTGTCCAGCTCCGCCATCCCCGGAGCCACCTCATCCACGCCGGGCACCGCCTCCCGACTCCGGCATTGCAGGAGCCGGCCGATCAGATCGGCGCCGACATCCAGCGTTTTCAGCTCCGCGTTCGTGTAGGGAGGCGATCCGCCAGGGCGAAAGACCACCAGTCCCCCCAACGCGGCATCGCCGTGGCTCACCACGCATCGCGCCATGTCGTCGATTCCCCAGGGCGCGAGCATCTGCTGATAGACGTCGGTCCGGCGGAAGGCCTCACGGGACATCTGGATGATATCCGTCAGACGCCGGGAGCGGGTCTGACGACGCATCTCCTGGCGGAATGTGGCGCCCGACAAGCTCTCCTCACGGGCGGTGTTTCCAAACCCCTCAGCGTAGGCTGCCAGCCCCTTTTCAATGCCGATGAGCCGGGAGAAACCACCCGCCACCTCGCCCGTTCCGGACGCCCAGATGAGCATGCTGCCCATGGTCTGGGGAATGGCGTCCTCCAGCAGATCAAGCGCGTCGGGCACAGCCGCCGCCGGTGCCATGGCGAGCCCGGTCAGTACCTCCAGCCTGTCACGAATCGCCTTTTCCATTGCCAACGACCTAAAGTTCAGCAGCGACTTCCGTCCCCTGGCGGATCGCGCGCTTGGCGTCCAGCTCCTCGGCCACGTCCGCCCCGCCGATCAGCCGGGAGCGGATGCCCCGCTCGGTGAGCTGGTCATGCAGGTCGCGGAAGGACACCTGGCCGGCGCAGACCACCACATTGTCCACGTCCAGCACCCGCTTCTCGGGGTTCTTGCCGTCCTTGACGGTGAGGGTGATGTGCAGGCCGTCGTCGTCGATCCGTTCATAGGTGACGCCGCGCATCATCTCGACGTCCCGGTGCTTGAGGCTGTTGCGGTGCACCCAGCCGGAGGTCTTGCCCAGGCCGCCGCCCACCTTGGTGGTCTTGCGCTGCATCAGGTAGATCTTGCGCGGGCTGGTGGTGGCGCCGCGCTCGGTCAGGCCACCGGGGCCATCGAAGTCCGGCGACACACCCCATTCGCGCTGCCACTCGCTGACGGAGACCTGTTCGCCCTCGGCATGGCCGGTCGCATCATGAGTCAGGAATTCGCTGACGTCGAAGCCGATGCCCCCGGCGCCGATGACGGCCACCGAATCACCCACCGGTTTGTCGTGACGCAGCACATCGAGATAGCCCATAACCTTGGGATGGTCGATGCCTTCGATGGTCGGTGTACGGGGTTTGACGCCGGTGGCAATCAGCACGTCATCAAACCCGTCTTTCGACAGCGCGTCGGCGTCCACACGGGTATTGAGGCGCAGATCGATGCCCAACAGTTCAATCTGGCGCTGGTAGTAGCGCAGCGTTTCGTAGAACTCTTCCTTGCCCGGAATGCGCTTGGCGTAGTTGAACTGGCCGCCGATCCGGTCGTCCGCTTCGAACAGCGTGACCCTGTGGCCGCGTTTGGCGGCGGTCGTTGCGGCCGCCAGCCCGGCCGGTCCGGCTCCGACAACGGCCACCTGGCGTTGTACCGGGGCGACGGTCAGGGTCAGCTCGGTCTCGTGGCACGCGCGCGGATTGACCAGACAGGAGGCGCGTTTGAGCTGGAAGACATGGTCCAGGCAGGCCTGGTTGCAGGCAATACAGGTGTTGATCTCATCCGACCGGCCCTGCTCGGCCTTGCGCATGAACTCACTGTCCGCCAGGAACGGGCGCGCCATGGACACCATGTCCGCCTTGCCGGCCGAGAGAATGTCTTCGCCCTTCTCCGGCGTGTTGATGCGGTTGGTGGTGCACAGCGGGATGTCCACTTCGCCGTAGAATTTGGCGGTCACATCCGCGAAGCCACCCCGCGGCACCGAGGTGACGATGGTCGGCACCCGCGCCTCGTGCCAGCCGATGCCGGTGTTGATGATGGTGGCGCCGGCTTTCTCAATGGCCTTGCCGAGGGTGACCACCTGATCCCAGGTCTGGCCGCCTTCCACCAGATCCAGCATGGACAGGCGATAGATGAGGATGAACTCCGGCCCCACCGCTTCGCGGATGCGACGGACGATCTCCACCGGTAGCTGCATGCGGTTCTCGAACGGGCCACCCCATTTGTCCTTGCGATGGTTGGTGCGCTCGCACAGGAACTGGTTGATGAAATAGCCTTCCGAGCCCATTACCTCGACGCCGTCATACCCGGCCATTTTGGCCATTTTGGCGGCGTTGACGAAGGCATTGATCTGCTTGTCCACGCCTTTCGTGGACAGCGCGCGCGCCTTGAACGGTGTGATCGGGGCCTTGGTAGCCGAGGCCGAGACCGAGAACGGGTGATAGCCATAGCGCCCCGCGTGCAGCAGCTGCAGGCAGATCTTGCCGCCGGCATCGTGCACGGTGCTGGTCACATGGCGATGCATCAGGGCGGTGCGGCGGTTGGTCATCATCGACGACAGCGGCGCGAGCTGGCCGACAAAACTCGGCGAGAAGCCGCCCGTGACCATCAGTCCCACGCCGCCCTCGGCACGCTCGCCGAAATACCGGGCCAGCTTGTGGATGTTCCAGAAGCGGTCTTCCAGGCCCGTGTGCATCGAGCCCATCAGGACGCGGTTTTTCAGCTCGGTGAATCCCAGATCAAGGGGTTCGAGAAGATGCGGATAGGGGGCAGTCATGGTCTCACCAGTGCGTTGTCATCAGGAGTGTCCGATTTTGGCGGCGGCTTTTGTGTCGTTCTTTCCAGCCGTCACTTTCCAAACCGGCTGGGAATGGTAGCATAGCGATCTTTCGACGAAAGTATGAGGGCAAGTCACCCATGAGCCACGAGAGCGTCGACCGGGTCCTGCTGGACATAGAAGACGGGATTGCGACCGTCATTCTCAACCGCCCGGACAAATACAATGGCCTGGATATGCCCATGTTCGAGGCCATCACGCGAACGGCAAAGCGCCTTCGCCACGATCGATCCCTGCGGGCCGTGGTCCTGCTCGGCGCCGGCGACGCATTCTGTTCGGGGCTCGACGTCGCCACCGTCTCCAAGAACCCTCTCAATTTCCTCAAGCTGCTCGCCAAGCCGGGTCGGCGCATCAGCAATATGGCACAGGATGTCGGCTATCAATGGCGTCAGCTGCCGGTGCCGGTGATTGCGGTCACCCACGGCTACTGCTTTGGAGGCGGCCTGCAACTGGCACTGGGCGCGGATTTCCGCTTTTCGACGCGGGACTGCGAATTCGCGATCATGGAGAGCAAGTGGGGGCTGATTCCCGACATGAGCCTGATGACCACCCTGCCCGATCTGATGCCGATGGACCAGGCAAAGGAACTGGCCATGACCGCCCGTCGTGTCAAGGGCGATGAAGCGAAATCGCTGGGGCTGGTCACACGACTGAGCGACGACCCGTTCAACGACGCGCGGGCGTTCGCGAAGGAACTGGCCAACCGGTCCCCGGACGCGATGTCCGCGACCAAGCAGCTGTTCAACAATGCCTGGCGGGCCGGCGACAAAACCGCGCTGGCCGAAGAGACGCGGCTTCAGAAGAAGATTCTGGCCCGAACAAACCAGCGCACAGCGGTTGCCAGAAACACCAGCGACTCGGAGCGGCCCTACCACAATCGCCGCTGGGGCCTGTAATCAAGCGGCCATACAAACCGGGAGATCCCCTTTCCTCGCCAACGGCGGCGACCAAGGCTCTGTCTTGACGTTTCCCTGAGTGGCCGTATGATCGTTGGTCGCCACGAACGGTCGGCAGACCGGTGTCGTGTCGGCTAAGCTGTGTGCATTCCGGATACACCGGTGTGCGGTCCACCCCATACCGACGAATAAACAACGAGGTGGTTGATGTCGCTAGCGCTGGTCGTCATGCTCCCTTTTATGGGCGCGGTTATCGCGCCCCAGTTCGCCCAGGCCGGGCGAACAGCGATTGCGATCGCATCGAGCGTCCCTTCTCTGGTCGCTCTGATGACACTGTTCCCTTACTGGGAACGGCTCGCTGGCGGCAACGCAGTGATCCAGCATGTCGAATGGCTCCCTCAGATCGGACTGTCTCTGAGCTTCCGGCTGGATGGTCTGGCATTGCTGTTTGCCCTGCTGATCCTGGTGATTGGCATCCTGATCATCCTGTACGCGCGCTATTACCTGAAGAAGCACGAGAACGTCGGCAAGTTCTATTCGCTGCTCCTGCTGTTTCAGGGCGCCATGCTGGGCATCGTGCTATCCAACAACCTGCTGCTGATGCTGGTGTTCTGGGAGCTGACCAGCGTCGTCTCGTTTCTGCTTATCAGTTTCTGGAATCATAAGCAGGACGCCCGTCGCGGCGCCCGGATGGCGCTCGCCATTACCGGCGGCGGTGGGCTCGCCTTGATGGCGGGCGTTCTGCTCATTGGGCAGATCGTTGGCAGCTACGAGCTTGAGGTCGTTCTGGCCGCTGGTGATCAGATTCGCGCGCACGCTCTCTACCCGATCACTCTGGCGCTGATTCTTGTCGGAGCGTTCACGAAATCGGCGCAGTTCCCGTTCCATTTCTGGTTACCGCATGCGATGCAGGCCCCCACCCCTGTCTCGGCCTACCTGCACTCCGCCACCATGGTAAAAGCGGGTATTTTTCTGATGGCGCGCCTGTATCCGGCGCTGGCCGGAACAGAGCAGTGGTTCTATATGGTCAGCTTCACCGGAATGATCACCCTGCTGATTGGCGCCTACGTGGCCATGTTCAAGCACGACCTGAAAGGTCTGTTGGCTCACTCGACTGTCAGCCATCTGGGGCTGATTACTCTGCTGTTCGGCATGGGCACCAAGCTGGCTGCGGTGGCGGCCGTCTTCCATGTCGTCAACCATGCCACGTTCAAGGCATCACTGTTCATGGCGGCCGGCATCATAGACCATGAAACCGGCACTCGTGACATGCGCAGGATCAACGGCCTGTGGCGATACATGCCTCACACGGCCACGCTGGCCATGGTGGCGGCCGCGTCCATGGCGGGTGTCCCACTGCTGAACGGGTTCATCAGTAAAGAGATGTTCTTTGCCGAAGCCCTTGAACTGAATCTGCCCGGCATCTGGGCTTACCTGCCGCCCCTGGTGGCCACTCTCGCCGGTATATTTGCAGTCGCTTATTCGGCTCGCTTTATCCACGACGTCTTCTTCAATGGCCAGCCCAAGAACCTGCCCGTTTTTCCTCCTCATGAACCGCCCCGGTATATGAAGATTCCGGTCGAAATTCTGGTTTTCGCCTGCCTGGCCGTTGGCATGTTCCCGGCATTTTCCGTCGGACCGTTGCTCTTTATCGCCGCTTCCGCAACGTTGGGCGGGGAAGTCCCAGATTACACGCTAGCCGTGGCGCACGGATTCAATCTTCCTCTGCTGATGAGCTTTGCCGCGTTTTCAGGCGGGCTCGTCATGTACAGTCAGCGCCAGCGCTTCTTCGACTTTCACGAACGTTTCAAGGAGATTGATGAAAAGGCCGTGTTTGAATCCGTGGTGACGTGGGTCGGCAACCTCTCTGAACGCGTTACCAATAAACTGGAAAACGGCTCCCTGCAGCGATACGCCCTTCTTTTATTCCTGACCGCTTTCACGGTAACCCTCTGGCCGCTTACCGAACTCGGTTTCTCCATAGGCAGCAACGAGCTAAGCCCCGTCGATTATCCATCGGCACTGGGTGCGCTGGTGCTGATCGGAGCGGCCATCGGAACCGTGGTCATGCACCGACAGAGATTGACGTCGCTCATTCTTCTGAGTGTGGTCGGGCTGCTTGTGGCCGTTGCCTTTGCCACATTCTCCGCGCCGGACCTCGCCTTGACTCAGCTGTCGGTTGAGGTCGTTACCATCATCTTGCTCGTACTGTCGCTGTTTTATCTGCCCGCCCAAACGCCGGTCGAAACAACAGCGTTCACTCGCTGGCGGGATGTTGGCATTGCGCTGGCTGCCGGAATTGGCATGACGCTGGTAACGCTGGCCTTACTGACACGGCCGTTTTCGTCGATCTCAGAATTCTTTCTCGAAAACAGTAAGCCCGGAGGGGGTGGCACCAACGTCGTGAACGTCATCCTCGTGGATTTCCGTGGGTTCGATACGTTGGGTGAGATTACGGTTCTCGCCATTGCGGCGCTCGGTATCTATTCCATGATGAAGTACACCAAGCTGCAAGCACCCGCAACCGACCGACTGGGGAATCCGTGGAGCAAAGATCCCCATCCGACGATGCTGATGCAGATTTCCCGGCCCCTCCTGCCGCTGGCTCTAATGGTGTCTGTCTTTATCTTCCTCCGGGGGCATAACCTGCCAGGTGGCGGCTTTATTGCTGGCCTGATCACTGCGGTGGCTCTGATATCCCAGTACATCGCCAGCGGCGTCGACTGGAGTGAACAGCGCGTGAAAACGCCCTACCAGATCGTGGTTGCACTTGGCGTTGCCATAGCCACATTGACCGGTGTTGGGAGCTATGCCTTTGGGTATCCATTCCTGACATCCTGGTTCACCTATGCCTCGCTTCCGGTGATCGGAAAATTTGAACTGGCGACTGCCATGATTTTCGACCTTGGTGTCTACCTGACTGTCGTTGGCGCCACTCTGCTCGCCCTCACGAGCCTTGGTAAGCTTTCTGATCCGTCAACCAAAGTCTCAGCGAGCCATAACGAGGGAGGGGTCTGACTTGGAACTCGTATTTGCTTTAGCCATTGGCACACTGACCAGTACCGGCATCTACCTCATGCTGCGCGCCAGAACCTTCCCCGTCGTCCTTGGACTGACTCTGCTTTCCTATGGGGTGAACCTGTTCCTGTTTTCAACCGGTCGCCTCGTGCGTGATGGGCAGCCCATCATTGGCGGTGCCGATATTTACAGCGATCCGCTCCCTCAGGCGCTTGTGCTGACTGCCATCGTCATTGGGTTTGCGATGACGGCGTTTCTGGTGACGCTGGCGCTGCGCAGCCATGCCGATACCGGCGTGGACCATGTGGATGGGGCAGAACAGTCATCAACGACCAAAGAGTCGTCGGGTAGGGAGGAGGCCGACCAATGAATAATTGGTTAACCGCACCAATCCTGATTCCCCTGCTTGGCGGCGTTTTGCAGATCTTCATGTCCTATGCGCCCATGCAGCTGCGCCGGACGCTGGCTCTGACAACGACCATCCTCACTCTGCTTGCCGCTATTGTTCTTCTGGGACTGGCGGACGATGGCAGTTATCGCGTCTACGCGCTCGGCAATTGGCAGCCGCCTTTTGGCATTATGCTGGTCCTGGATCGGCTGGCCGCGCTCATGCTGATTGTGACCGCAGTCCTGGCCCTGTTCTGCCACATTTACGCGTTTCAAAAAACAGACACCCAGGGGCCGCACTTCCACACGCTGTTCCTGTTCCAGCTCACGGGGCTGAACATTGCGTTTCTGACCGGCGACCTGTTCAACCTGTTTGTCGCGTTTGAAGTGCTGCTGATCGCGTCCTACGGCCTGCTACTGCATGGCGGCGGAACCACACGCACGGTAGCTGGCCTTCACTACGTCGTCCTGAACCTGATCGGCTCGGCACTGTTTCTCTTCAGCGTGGGTATGATCTACAGCGTGACGGGCACCCTGAACATGGCTGACCTGGCGGTGAAAGTCCCCCAGCTAAGCAGTGAAAATCTTCCACTCGTCAAGACTGGCGGCCTGCTTTTGCTGGTTGTATTCGGTCTGAAATCGGCAATCCTGCCACTGTGCTTCTGGCTACCGCGGGCCTACTCCAATGCGACGGCTCCGGTCGCCGCTCTCTTTGCCGTAATGACCAAGGTTGGCATCTACGCAATCCTTCGAGTGTACACCCTCATCTTTGGCGAGAATGCGGGCGAACTGGCCCATCTGGGAATGAACTGGCTGTTCCCAACGGCACTGTTTACTCTTGCCATCGGAGTGATTGGATTGCTCGGTTCAAAGAAACTGAAAACCATGATTGCCTGGCAGGTCATTATATCAGTGGGCACCATGCTGGCCGCCATTGGCCTCACAACGCCAGCAGGTATTTCCGCCGCCCTGTTCTATCTCATCAATACAACCTGGGTTGTTGGCGGACTGTTTCTTCTTGCGGATCTGGTGTCCAGCCAGCGCGGTTCTGCCGACGACAGGATTGTGACAGCGCCGAAGATGCGCAATAACGCATTGTTGGGCACTCTGTTCCTGATCAGTGCGGTGGCCGCTATTGGCCTGCCCCCACTGAGTGGTTTTTTCTCAAAACTGCTGATACTCCAGGCCGCAACTCCAGGCACCGAAATGGTGCTGCTTTGGTCCGTGATTCTGGTTGGGGGATTCTTTACCCTGATCGCCTATAGTCACGCAGGAAGCATCGTTTTCTGGCGAAACAGCGAGGGCCATATAAAACATGACGGCAAGCTCGGTTTACCGGTGACCTTGTCAACAGCGGGCTTGGTCGGGCTCAGCCTTGTGATTGTCGCACTCGCTGGCCCAATAAATCGCTACACCGAGGCAACCGCCGCACAATTGAACAGCCCCGCGGGCTACACCGAAGTCCTTCAAATGCCTGTTGTTACGGAGAGCCGCCGATGAACGCACGCTTCGGCCTGCCGCACCCGCTACTGAGCTTCGCGCTTTTTTTTGTTTGGCTGATGCTGGCCGGAGCATCAGCGGGCTATGTCGTGCTCGGGCTGCTGCTCGCCTGGATCCTGCCACTGGTAACCCGTGGGTTCTGGCCTGATACGCCGCGTATCAAAAAGCCCTGGAAGCTCTTGCCCTACACCCTCAAGGTCATACTGGACATTATCATCGCCAGCCTGACCGTCGCGCGTCTGGTTCTGAGCTTCCGGCGCAAGCCACAACCCGCGTTCGTTTGTTACCCGCTGACTCTGACGGACCCAATGGGAATCACCATGCTGGCCAGCACGATCTCACTGACGCCCGGCACCGTGAGCGCAGACGTCAGCGATGATCACAGAGTCCTGTTAATTCACGCAGTCGACGTCAGTGACGACCAGGAGCTCATTGAGGACATTCACGATCGATACGAAAAGGCCTTGCTTGAGGTGTTCCAATGATTGAAATTGCCCTTAAGGTCACGATCGCTTTAATTGCGTTGGCTGTCGTGCTGAATGTCTACCGTCTGATCCGGGGACCAGACGCCACAGACCGGGTGCTGGCCCTTGATACGCTATACATCAATGCGATTGCTCTGATCCTGTTGCTGGATATTCAGTTAGACACTCGTCTGTATCTCGAATCAGCCCTGCTCATCGCAGTCATGGGCTTTATCGGCACGGTCGCACTGGCGAAATATCTCAAACGCGGCAGCGTCATTGAATGACTGAGCCTTCGCCTAAGGCAGAGCCGTGCCGCACCGACTGGAGGGAACATCGATGACACTCGCAATCGAACTGGGTATCTCGATACTGTTGATCATCGGCGGTGTGTTTGCCCTTATTGGCGCAATTGGCCTCGCGCGCTTGCCAGACTTCTACACCCGTCTTCATGGCCCGACCAAGGCGACCACCATTGGCGTCGGAAGCATTGCTCTGGCCTCGTTTGCATACTTTGCCGGCGCCAATGCCAGTTATGACCTGATTGAGCTGCTGATCATGGTCTTCCTTTTTATGACCGCACCGATCAGCGCGAATTTTCTGGCAAAAGCCGCGATGCACCTCAAAGTAAAGACCACGGATAACACCCGCGGCCAACCCTGGGACCAGTGAGTCCTCCGGTGTCTTTGATTCAGTGCACGCGCTTACATCTAACGTCCTGCAAACTCTGAGGAATCTTGCCATCCCGAATGAGCTCGGATAGGCTCTAAACTCCTTTTTGTCGTTGACTCGTATTGTCAACCAGATATCTGCCCGGAGGCGGAGCGCCTTTGCCTAGGTCTACAGGGAACACACTCGAATGATGCTGCTGGCTGTGCTGTCCGGTTTTTTGCTGGCCTTGGCGGTACCCGTGCTTTACCGCTTGACAGGGCGTTATATCGGCTGGTTTCTGGCGCTACTGCCAGCCTCACTGACGGCTTACTTCGCTGGCCTGATTCCCGCAATTCGTGATGGCGGTTCTCTGCTGATTGAAAACCAGTGGATGCCAGGCCTCGGCGTGTCTCTCGATTTCTTGGTCGATGGCCTGTCTCTGGTGTTTGCGCTGCTGATCAGCAGCATTGGCACCTTCATCCTCATTTATGCCGGGTCCTACCTGAAAGGCCATCGGGATCTCGCCAGATTTTACGTCATCATGCTGTCGTTCATGGCTTCAATGCTGGGGCTGGTGCTGTCCGATAACCTCATTGCGTTCTTTGTCTTCTGGGAACTGACCAGTATCACGTCCTACTTGTTGATCGGCTTCAACCATGAGGATGTCGAGGCGAGAAAGTGCGCGCTGCAGGGGTTATTCGTCACAGCCGGTGGCGGATTGGTCCTGATGGCGGGTCTCATTCTGCTGATCTTCATTACTGGCAGTTACTCGTTCGCTGACATTCTGTCATCCGACGTTTCAATCCATGATCACGGATACTACACCGCCGCTGCGATCTGCATTCTGATTGGCGCCTTCACCAAGTCAGCCCAAGTGCCTTTCCATTTCTGGCTACCAAACGCCATGGCCGCCCCCACCCCGGTTTCGGCATTCCTGCACTCAGCTACTATGGTGAAAGCAGGCATCTATTTGCTGGCACGCCTGAACTCGTCCATGGGAGAAACGCCCCTCTGGAGCCATACCCTGATGGTAGTTGGTACGGTAACGATGATTACCGGCACCTATCTGGCGTTCAGCAGCACAGGCATCAAGAAGGTTCTGGCCTACTCGACCGTTTTTGCCCTGGGCACCCTGACCCTCATGATCGGAGTTGGGACAGAGCTGGCAATCACCGCCTTCGTCTGCATGCTCGTCGCTCATTCCCTTTATAAAGGCGCGCTGTTTATGCTCGCAGGCGCGCTGGACCATGAAACCGGCACCAAGGACCTCACCAAAATGGGGGGGCTCAGGCGTAGCATGCCTTGGACGTCCGCCATTGCCTGCATGGCGGTACTCTCGCTGGCCGGCATCCCGCCACTCTTTGGGTTCGTGGCCAAAGAACTCATTTTCGAGTCTCTGCTGAATGCGCCCGTTGGTGGTTGGGCACTGACGACATTCGCACTGGTGTCTTCCATTCTTCTGGTGGCAGTGGCGTGTCTGGTGTTCTTCAAGCCGTTTTTCGGGCCACCCCAGGCCACGCCCAGACAGCCGCACGAAGCGCCTTTTTCAATGCTGATCGGCCCGGCCACACTCTCACTGTTCAGTCTGTTTTTTGGTCTGGCGCCATTCGTGCCGGAGGTGCTTCTTCTCAACCCCGCAGTGACTGCAATCTTTGGCGGTGATGTTCAGACGGCTCTGGCGCTGTGGCACGGCGTCAATATCCCGCTCATGCTCTCCGTTGTCAGCCTGCTGGCAGGCTCGCTCCTGTTTGCCCGCTGGCAGGCTCTGCAACCCGGACTTGCTATCATCAATACGGTCGCTGGCCGGGTTGGGCCGGAAGCCGCCTATTTCCGCATGATGCAGGGGATTACCCAGATCGCTGGCTGGCAAACACGCCTGTTGCAAAACGGCGTCCTTGGGGTTTATCTACTGACGCTTGTGCTGGTCACTTTCGGTCTGACCGGCTATACGCTGTTCTCGCGAAACGGCATCCATCTCAGCCTCGATTTCAGCGACGGCTATTTCTACGAATTCGGCATCGCACTTCTGATCGTCACGGCAACCGTTTTTGCCAGCATTACCAAGTCCCGTCTGGGCTCTGTTGCATCCATGGGGGTTCTGGGTTTCGGGGTGGCACTGATTTTCATTCACTTCAGCGCTCCGGACCTTGGCATCACACAGTTGCTGGTTGAGACGCTCACCGTGATACTCCTGGTTCTCGTGTTGTTCAAGCTGCCGCCGTTCGCGAGTTTCTCTTCCCCGCTGGAACGCTGTCGGGATCTTGCGGTCGCCGTTTTCGCGGGTGTGGTCATGACCCTGCTGACACTTGCCGTTCTGGACATCCGGTACTTTGACAGTATTTCGAGATACTACATTGAAAACAGCTATGAGATGGCGTTTGGAAAGAACATTGTCAATGTGATTCTCGTGGACTTCAGGCAACTGGACACACTGGGGGAAATCTTCGTCCTCGGTCTTGCCGCAATCGGGGTCTACGCGATGGTCAAACTCAAGGCTGAGGACCAGCACAAGCCATGAAGTCCAACACGCTCATTCTTCGCACCGCTGCGCTTGCCATCATGCCGCTACAGCTCATGTTTTCGGTATTCCTGCTGCTGCGTGGGCACGACGAGCCCGGGGGCGGGTTTATTGGTGGCTTGGTTGCGGCCAGCGCTTTCGTGCTCTATGCCTTTTCTTTCGGAGTGGGGTCCACGCGCAAACTGTTGCGTGTGAGTCCCAAAGACCTGCTTGCTGTCGGTCTACTGTTCGGACTGGCCTCAACCATCCCCTCGCTGCTGGCCGGCGAGGCGATGTTAACCGCCATGTGGTGGCAATTGCCCCTGCCCGGTGAAGGGTATCTGAAACTATCAACGGTACTGGTCTTCGACATTGGTGTTTATCTTGCCGTTCTGGGCACACTGATGACATTCGTAATCGGGCTGATGGAGTCATGAGAGTGATGGGAACCGCGACCAACCTGCCGCGAGGAACTCTATGGAAACCCTGATGGCGTATGTCATAGGCATTTTGTTCGCCGCCAGTATCTACATGATGCTCAGACGATCCATCGTAAAATTGGTGATCGGCCTGATTATCCTGAGCAACGCGGCCAATCTCCTGATTTTTGTTGTCTCCGGGCTGACAAGAGGCAGCCCACCCCTGATACCGGACGGCGCAGGTGAGGTGACCGGCGTCGTGGCTGACCCGCTCCCGCAGGCGCTCATTCTTACAGCCATTGTGATCGCCTTCAGCGTGCTGGCTTTTGCCGTTGTTCTGATACGCCGAGCCTACGAAGTGGTGGGCACCGATGACCTGGATGAGATGAAGGATACGGACACTTGAAGCTGGAAGTTGTTCTCCCGATTCTTATTCCCCTGACCGCAGGGGCTTTATCACTGGCGCTTTGGCGCTCTGTCCGCCTACAGCGCCTGCTTGGCGTTCTGGCCACCGGCCTTTTACTGGCGGCCGGAATCTGGCTCATGCGCTCGACCGTCGAACAAGGTTTTCTGGTGGTCGAAATGGGCAGTTGGCCAGCTCCCTACAGCATCGTGTTTGTATCCGATGTTCTCAGCGCCATTATGGTCCTACTCACTGGCATTATCGGCCTCGCCATCGCGATCTACTCTCTGGCCTCAACCCCCACAGGCCACGAAAAATTCGGCTATTACCCACTGATGCACCTTCTGCTGGCCGGAGTGGCGGGCGCTTTTCTCACGGGCGACATTTTCAACCTGTTTGTCTGGTTTGAGGTGATGCTGCTGGCCTCGTTTGCCCTGCTTACCCTCGGCGGTGAGCGCGCACAGATGGAGGGTGCAATCAAGTATGTGACCCTGAATCTGTTCTCGTCAGCCCTGTTCCTCTCCGCTGTCGGTCTACTCTATGGAATGGTCGGCACCCTGAACATGGCGGATATTGCGCAAAAGGTAAACAGCCTGGAAGACCCTGGGATGATCACCGTCGTCTCCCTGATGTTTATGATTTCGTTTGGCATCAAAGCCGCCGCTTTCCCTCTGTTTTTCTGGCTGCCCGCGTCTTATCACACCCCCCAGGTCGCTGTTTCGGCCCTCTTCGCCGGGTTGCTTACCAAAGTTGGGGTCTACGCTCTGTACCGGGTGTTCACGCTGATGTTCACCCAGGATATCGGTTACACCCATAACATCCTTTTGTGGGCTGCTGCACTGACCATGCTGACCGGCGTGCTCGGGGCAGCTGCGCAGTTCGAGTTTCGCCGTATTCTCTCATTTCATATTGTCAGCCAGATCGGTTACATGCTTTTGGGACTCGCTCTGCTCTCGCCTCTGGCACTGGTAGGTGGGGTGTTTTACATCATGCACCATATCATCGTGAAGACGAACCTGTTCCTGGTCAGTGGCATCACCTATCGCCTGATGGGCAGCTATGAGCTGAAAGATCTCGGTGGCTTCTACCGTCAGCGACCTTACCTGGCAATCCTGTTTTTAATCCCGGCGCTGTCACTGGCTGGTATTCCACCCCTGTCGGGTTTCTTTGCCAAGTTTATTGTTGTCCGGGCGAGTCTGGAGTCCAGTGAATACCTCATCGCCGCTATTGCCTTAGTGGTTGGCCTACTGACGCTGTATTCGATGATCAAGATCTGGGCCGAGGTGTTCTGGAAACAGGTTCCTGATCATGTGACTGATGGCGGCGGACTGAACTCGGGACTCCAACCGAGACACACCCTGGCCTATTATGCGCCGGTTATTGGCCTGGCCACCTGCACACTCATTATTGGCCTCTACGGTCAGCCAATATACTCACTCGCCGAAATGGCCGCCCATCAACTGATGAACCCGCAGCTCTATATCGACGCGGTTCTTGGGGGGCAAGCGAAATGATTGGTCTATTCTGGAACCTCCTGCTCGCCCTGGCCTGGGTCGCATTGAGCGGCAGCGTCACGGGCATGAATCTGCTTGCCGGCTTTCTCTTCGGCTACCTTGCGCTCATGGTCTTGCAGAATCAGATCCCCGTTCTCAAAGGTTATTCCCGGAGAATTCCCCGGCTTGGCGCGTTTCTGGTTTTTTTTCTGAAAGAGTTGGTGAAATCGAACGTCCGGGTGGCTTATGACATTGCAACACCCGTTTGGTATATGAACCCGGGGGTGATCGCGTTCCCTCTGGAAGCGCGCACCGATATGGAAATCATGTTTCTGAGCAGCGTCATTTCGCTGACACCAGGCACGTTGAGTCTGGACGTTTCCGACGATCGTCGTGTTCTGTTCATCCACGCCATGTTTCTTCAGGATGAGGATCAGCTCAGAAACGACCTGAGGGAACTGGAGCACCGAATTCTGAAGATTATGCGTTAGGAGCTTACCGTGCTCAGTATTGCTATTGATGTTGTCTATTTCATGTTATCTCTGGCGTTGCTGTTTGCATTTATTCGTCTGACTCGGGGGCCTTCCCTGCCGGACCGGGTCGTTGCTCTGGAACTAATCGCATCGGTGGTTTTTGGTTACGTAGGCGTACACGCCATTGATACCGGGGTATCCAGTTTTCTGGATGTCGCCATTGTCATCGCCCTGACGGCTTTTCTGGCAGCGATTGGCTTTGCCAGGTTTGTGGAACGGGGGGCAAAGGAATGAGCGAGGCGGTTGTTTCGATCCTGCTGGTGGCAGGGGCTTCCTTCATGATGCTTGCCGCTATCGGGATTCTGAGGTTGCCCGATTTGACCACCCGCATGCATGCCTCCACAAAGGCGGGCGCCATGGGTGCGATGCTGGTTATGATCGGCGTTGCAGTCCACTTTGCTGATAGTGCCGTTTCGACAAGGGCCCTCGCATTTATCGTGTTTGTGTTACTGACTGCGCCGGTCGCCGCTCACGTGATTGCCAGAGCCGGTTACTTCACGGGCATCGATCTCTGGCCGGGATCGGTCAAGGACGAGTTGAGAGAGCGCTATGATCCGGACACTCACACGCTTTCCAGCGGACTTGAACACGATTCGCAGCACACGGAAAACTCGGAGCCGCCCAGCTGACAATCCGCCCCACCACGCAGTGCATTGACAGCAGACACCCAAAGCCTGCGTTCAGTTATGCCCCCATTGCAGACGACCTCAAGAAGCACAGATTCAAAGTCATTACTGACATCGACGTCTCTTTTCGTGACATCTATCTGCCGGTGGAAATCTGTGGCAGATTGAGGGTTATCCGTTAACAAAACCAACAAACACGAGGAAGGGGCAACAATGGCTAACACCCGCCTTCTGCCGTCGGCAGACAACGCCTACCAATATCCGCTGCTGATCAAACAGCTTTTGCTGTCCGGTCCACGCTACAACCCGGACCAGAAAATCGTCTACGCCGACCGCAGCGAGTACACGTATCGCGACCTGGTGGACCGCATCCACCGGCTCGCCCATGCGCTGACCGATGCGGGCGTGAAGCCCGGTGACACGGTCGCGGTGCTGGACTGGGACACGCCCCGGTACCTGGAATGCTTCTTCGCGATCCCCATGATCGGCGCGATTCTGCACACCGTGAACGTGCGGCTGGCGCCGGAGCAGATCGTCTACACCATGAATCACGCCGAGGACGATCTGGTGATCGTTCACGACGATTTCGCCCCTCTCATCGAGAAAGTGAGCGGCGATTTGGAGACCGTGATCGGTTACATCCAGGTTACCGACAGCGAGCAGGCGGTCAGTACCGGCCTGAAGAACGTCAAAGGCGAATACGAGCAACTGCTGAGTCAGTCCGACAACAGGTTCGACTTCCCGGACTTTGACGAGAACAGCATCGCCACGACCTTTTATACGACCGGCACCACCGGCAATCCCAAGGGCGTTTTCTTCAGCCATCGGCAACTGGTTCTGCACACGATGACGGCGGCCGCCACCATGGGCTGCAGCGATGAGATGCCGTTGCTGCGTTCATCCAGCGTTTACATGCCTGTGACCCCGATGTTCCACGTTCACGCCTGGGGTGTGCCCTACGCCGCGACCATGATGGGCATCAAACAGGTCTACCCCGGACGCTATGAGCCGGAACTGCTGGTGGACCTGCTCAAGACCCACAAGGTGACCTTCTCCCACTGCGTACCGACCATCATGCAGATGATGCTCGCCACCGAGTCCATCAAGACTGCGGACCTGAGCAACTGGCATGTGCTGATCGGCGGCAGCGCCCTGACCGAAGGATTGTGCAAGGCCGGCGCGAAGCTCGGAATCCGCATGTACACCGGTTATGGCATGTCCGAGACCGCCCCGCTGCTGGCCGCCACGTACCTCAAGCCGGAGGATCTGGAGTTGCCGCTGGAACAGCAGACCGACAAGCGCATCAAGACCGGCATTCCGGTCCCGATGGTGGATCTGCGCATCATCGACGGCAACGGCGAGTCGCTGCCCCATGATGGCAAGGCACAGGGCGAAGTGGTCGCCCGCTCACCATGGCTGACGCAGGGCTACCTGAAGAACCCGGAAAAGAGCGAGGAACTCTGGGACGGTGGCTGGCTGCATACGGGGGACGTGGCGTCCATCGAGCCGGACAACACGCTGGTGATCCGCGACCGCATCAAGGACGTGATCAAGACCGGCGGCGAGTGGCTGTCATCACTGGATCTGGAGAACCTCATCAGCCAGCATCCGGCTGTCGCGGCGGCCGCGGTGGTGGGTGTGCCGGACGAGAAATGGGGCGAGCGTCCCCACGCGGTGGTGGTTCTGCAGCAGGGCCAGACGGCCACGCTGGAAGACATCCAGACCCATCTCCAGCAGTTCGTGGACCGGGGCGACATCAACAAATGGGCCATTCCGTCCGCCGTGGACTTTACCGAGGATATCCCCAAGACCAGCGTTGGCAAGGTCAACAAAAAGCTGATCCGGGATCAGATCCAGCAGTAATCCGGCTACTGGTCCTCCGCCCCGCCGGACTCCGATGGGGCCGACAGGATGCGCGCCTCAATCACGCGCCGGATCGCCTTGTTCAGAGTGATCCGGCGCTTTTCCTGCGCATGGCGTCGAGCCCGCTCGCGGGCCAGTGACTGGCCGGAATCCGACACCACGGCCTGGAAATGCGTCCGGACCGCCTGGCGATACTGGTCGAACGCTGCCTCGCAGCCGGCCTGTGCCGCACGGGCGATGTCACTGGGCGGCGCGTCCGGGAAGCCGGCAAACCGGTCCACCTGCTCGGCCATGCAGGCCTGATAGGCGCCAAAGCGACTGCTGATGGCCTCTCGGTGGGCTTTCTCCCGCTCAGCAGAGACCGTCGGCTGCAGCGCACTGCAGCCGGTCAGCATCAGCAGGCCGATGACCAGCCCGCCACGGCGAACCAGACCCGGCTCAGGCAAAGGCATACTCACCACCCGCTTCAAGCGCCCGCTGATAGGCCGGACGGGCCTGATAGCGCGCCACGTAGTCGCGGATGGCCGGTCGGTTGCCGACAGTGCCCCGCGCGACCGAGGCTTCCAGCGGGAAACTCATCTGCACATCCGCCGCCGTCAGCCGGTCCCCGACAAACCAGCTGCGCTCTTTCAGATGCGCCTCAATGAAGTCCAGATGCCGCTGGATCTGCGGCGCCAGGAAGGTGCTCTGGGTTTTGTCCGCAATCTGACGGGCAATCGGTTTGGCAAAAAACGGCATGGGGCTGTTCTTGATCTTCTCGAACACCAGTCGCATCACCAGCGGCGGCATCAACGATCCTTCCGCGTAGTGCATCCAGTAGCGATAGTCGATACGCTCCTGTGGTTCGTCGCCCGGTCGCATCATGCCATCGCCATAGGTGTCCGCCAGATACTCGAGGATGGCTCCGGATTCGGCGATGGTCAGCTCACCGTCCGTCAGCACCGGCGATTTACCCAGCGGATGCACGGCCTTGAGGCTTTCCGGCGCCAGCATGGTCTCCGGATTCCGCTCGTAGCGCTGGATTTCGTAGGCCTCGCCCAGTTCCTCGAGCATCCAGAGAACCCGCTGAGAACGGGAGTTGTTCAGGTGATGGACGGTAATCATGATCATTCCTTTGTTGGGTGAACGTAACCCCGTGGCTACGCCCTGACCGGCGGCACGGATCAGACGCTGGTGAACGCGAAGTCGACATCCGGCTGCCGGCCCGAGATGATGTCCGCCAGTGCCGCCGCCGAACCACACGAATGCGTCCAGCCGAGTGTGCCGTGGCCGGTATTGAGATACAGGTTCCGGTAGCGGGTGCGACCGATATACGGCACGTTGGACGGCGTTGCGGGGCGCAGGCCGGCCCAGAACTCGGCCTGGTCCCAATAACCGGCATCCGGCATGAGTTCGGCCGTGCGCCGGACGATGGCCCGGCAGCGCTGCAGATTGAGGTCCCGGTTGTAGCCATTCAGCTCGGCGGTGCCGGCCACCCGCATACGGTCACCAAGCCGGGAATAGACCAGTTTGTACTGATCATCCGTCAGGCTGACCTCATAGGCGACTTTCGGGTCCTTGACCGGCACAGTGATGGAGTAGCCCTTCGCCGGATAGATATTCAGCCGCACCCCGAGCGGGCGCGCCATGATCGGACTGTAGCTGCCCAGGCTCAGCACATAGCCATCGCCCCGCAGGGTACGGTGCGAGCCGTTGTGGATGACCCGGACACCGGTCACGTCGCTGCTGTTGTGCTCCAGGCCCACCACTTCGGTTTCGTAGAGAAACTCAACGCCCGCCGCCTCGGCCTTTTCCGACAGCGCCTGGGTGAATTTGCGGGCATCGCCGGACTCGTCCTGGGCGGTGTAGGTGCCACCGACAATCTGGTGGCGGGCCGGTCGCAGCGCCGGTTCGAGCTCCACCACCCGGTCGGCGTCGATCACATCCCGCTGGCAGCCCAGCTCGCGCATGATCCGGGCCGGTTCCTGGGCGCCCTCGAATTCCTTGTAGTTCGTGTAGAAGTGGAGGATGCCCTGCTCTCTCTGGTCATAGTCGAGGTTCAGGTCCTCCCGCAAAGCCTGGAGCCTCTGCCGGCTGTAGGTGCCAATGTTGACCATCTGGCGGATATTGAAACGGGCCCGGGCGGCGGTGCACTGACGCAGGAAATTCAGCCCCCAGAGCCACTGAGCCGGATCCAGGCGCAATTTGAAGAGCAGGGGCGCCTCCGGGTCGCCCAGCCACTTGAGGAGCTTCAGGGGCGCCGACGGATTGGCCCAGGGTTCGGCATGGGACACGGAGACCTGGCCCCCATTGGCATAACTGGTTTCACGGGCCGCACGGGTCTGGCGTTCGATGACCGTGACCTCGTGACCGGCCTGTTTCAGGTACCACGCGGTGGTCACCCCAACAACGCCCGCACCGAGAACCAGAATATGCATGGATGCACTCCTCCTGTGGCTTCAACAATATACGTCAGATATGGATCGGGGCCGGCCGCTCAACCGCCGGCTTTCTTCACGGTCCACCCTTCTTTCTCCAGAAGCGGCAGAAGAACGTCCCGCTGGTCGCCCTGAATCTCCACAATGCCATCCCGCACGGTGCCGCCCGTGCCGCATTTGGCCTTGAGTTTTTTGGCGTAGTCCTTGAGCTCTTTGCCGGCGAGCGGGATGCCGGTCACCAGCGTCACGCCCTTCCCTTTGCGCCCCTTGGTTTCGCGTTTGAGGCGGACAATGCCGTCACCCTCCGGTACCGGCGACTCACTGCGACAACGACACTCATCCACGGGCTCGCGACAGTCCGGGCACATGCGTCCGCTCTCGGTGGAAAACACCAGACCGCCATCGCGGTTTTTCTTTCCCATCACCCCTCCTGTTCTGATATCACGTTCCGAATAACCAGATGAGCAACGCGGCGAAGAACCCCTTTCTGGACCGGTCCCGAGCCAGCCGGCTCAGTCGCGGCGCCTCCCCGGTATCCCGGTACGCCTGCCCCGGGGCCAGGGACTCGTCCACCACGTCGGAACGGTCTTCACTCAACACGCGCTCGGCACGCTCGACATCGCCCTCATCCACCTGTAGCCGCACACCGCCCAGCGCATTGGAATAGAGCCACTGCATATGAATCGTGTGTTCGTCCGCGATAATGGCCTGAATGCCTTCGGATTCCAGGCGCCCGCGATCCAGATGCGCCTCCATCGGCAGTGTGTAGCGTCTCAGCGTCACCCAGCTCATCGCAATGGCCTGTTCAGGCGTCAGAACCGTCCGGGGGATAACGCTCGAACATCGCCCGGATCACCTCATCAATGACGTCGCGTCGCGTCTCGGGGGACTGGTCTTCGTTCAGGTACCGTCGGCCAATGCCCTTCCAGATAACCTGATTACGGGCCCGATCCACCAGTTCCACCACGAGCTTACCTTCTTTGACTTCCTCGACGCGCGGCGGGAAGCTCAGGCCGAATCCGAAGTTCCCCCGGCCAAGCCCCAGCCCATAGGAGAAACCATCCGTCTCCAGACGCTGTTTCTGCTCAATACGGTAGCGAACCATCAGGTCTGTCGGGCCGGCTTCCGCCAGCGACAGGGATTCACCCGCCATCGCGGTTTCAATGGCATCCCGGATGCGAGCGTCATCCAACCCCACGACTCCGGGCTTTCCGGACTCGTCGGAAGCCGACGCGAAACGCCAGGTCTGATAGTCGTCGAAGGGGGCGGCGACATCGTAATCCGTGGTCGCCAGGCTGGCGCATCCGGCCAGCCAGAACACCATGATAAGGCTCAGTACGGCACGCATGGGTTGTCTCTCCGTTATTCCGTTTCGGCCTGTCGTTCGATGCCATTGGCCTGGCAGAACGACCGCAGCTCACTCTCAAGCACCGTGGGCAGACCCACCTGCATCAGAACGCCCTGTCCATAATCTACGTTCAATACGTCGGCTCCGTTCTGCTGACACCAGAGCCGGACCGGCTGCTCGTCAGCGAAGCCCATCGTCAGTTCGACGACCGAACGGGGCTGGCGTTCCTCCGTCGGCACGGCGGACAGAACCGATTCCGCCGCGCCGGCGTATGCCCGGACAAGCCCGCCGGCACCGAGTTTGATGCCGCCAAAGTAACGGATCACGACCACCATGACGTCACCGAGGTTTTTGTGCTGAATGACGCCGAGAATCGGCTTGCCCGCCGTCCCCGAAGGCTCGCCGTCGTCATTCATCGCGGCCTGGGTGGCCGATTCGGGAGCGCCGATCTGGTAGGCCCAGCAATGGTGACGGGCATCCGGATGGTCCAGCCGGGCCTGGTCGAGGAAGGTCATGGCCTCATCCCGGTTCGTGACACGGGCAATGCGGGCTATGAAGCGGCTTTTGCGGACCACCGTTTCTCGCTCGATGGCCGCCGCCGGAATCGGATACGCTGTCGCCATCGTCTCCCTGTCGGTTACGGCAGTAATGACACTAGTGTACCAGTTCATCGTCCGGACGGAGCGTCATGACAGGACCTTCACACACGCGGCTGCAACTCATCCCCATTGGCTCGGCCTGCGACATACCGCCGGAGCAATGGGACAGGTTCGCCAGTCGGGACAACCCATTCCTGCGTCATGCGTTCTTTCACGCGCTGGAAACCACGGGTTGCACAACGCGCGCAACGGGCTGGGAACCGGCGCATCTCTCTGTGGAACTGGACGGCGAGGCGGTGGGGCTGGTCCCCGCGTTCCGCAAGTACCACTCGATGGGCGAGTATGTCTTTGACTGGGCCTGGGCCGATGCCTGGCAGCGGTACGGGCTGCCCTACTATCCCAAGCTGCTGATGGCCGTGCCGTTCACCCCGTCCACTGGCCGGCGACTGCTGCTGAGCCCGGAGGCACGTGGCCGCATACAACCGGCTGCCCTGCATGATGCCCTGAACGACGTGGCACAGGAGCTGGGCTGCCACTCCTGGCACCTGCTCTTCCCCAACGCAGAGGATCAGCCGTTACTGGGGCGTGACACCGGCCTGCGGCGCATCGGCTGCCAGTTCCACTGGTTCAACCATGGCTATGACACCTTCGAGGACTTTCTTGCGACGCTGACATCCCGAAAACGCAAATCCATCCGCAAGGAGCGGCGCCGGATCGCCGAGCAGGGCATCACGTTCCAGCGATTTTCCGGTCACGATCTGCCGGACGACGCGTTGGAAGCGTTCTACCTCTTCTACTCGGCCACCTACCTGAAGCGCGGGCAGCGGCCCTATCTCAACCAGGCCTTCTTCCAGGCGCTACGCGCCAATCAACCCGAACAGCTCCATGTGGTCATGGCCGTCCGGGACGACCGGTACGTCGCCGCGGCCCTCTTTCTGGCAGGCGACACCACACTGTATGGACGTTACTGGGGCTGCCTGGAGGAATACGACCAGCTCCACTTCGAGACCTGCTACTACCAGGGCATCGACCTGGCCATCGACAAAGGACTGACCGGCTTCGACGCCGGTGCCCAGGGCGAGCACAAACTGGTACGCGGCTTCGAGCCGGTGATCACCCGTTCGTGGCACTGGGTGGCGCACGAGGGGTTCCGGGAGGCAGTGGAACGATTCACCGAGGAGGAAGCCGAGGATGTGCTGGCGTATCGGGACGCCGCGCTGGAGGCGTTGCCGTTCCGGAAAACGGAACCGTAATCACACAATCCCACCTTGATCCGGCCGAATCCGCGGGTTATTGTTTACCCCATATCAACCGAACAGAACGTCGTGATTTCATGCTGAACCGTCTTGTCCTCGTCATTGTGAACCTTGTCCTGGTGGTCGTGGTGCCATCCGGGGGTTTCTGCGTGGACGGACGATCGAACTGACAAGACGACGACACCGAACACGAGAAGCCCCCGGCACCGACAGGTCCCGGGGGCTTTTTTTTGCACCCGTTTTTTTCACCGAGACGTTTTTGACCAAAACACGGAGGAATCACAGTGAACGCCGCGCAGCATATTCTGGAGACGTTCCGGACTCACGGCATCGACACGGTCTTCGGCTACCCGGGCGGCTGCATCATGCCGCTCTACGATGCACTGGTGGAGAGTGACGTCCGGCATGTGCTGTGCCGTCACGAGCAGGCCTGCGCGCTGGCCGCCGGTGGCTACGCGCGGGCCAGCGGGCAGACGGGCGTCTGCATTGCCACCTCCGGCCCCGGCGCCACCAATCTGGTGACCGGCGTCGCCGATGCCCATCGCGATTCGATTCCACTGATCGTCATCACCGGTCAGGTGGCCAGCGGCATGATTGGCACCGACGCCTTCCAGGAAACCGATGTGCTGGGCATGGCGCTGGGTGTGGTCAAACACAGCTACCTGGTCACCAATCCGGACGATATCCCCGACGTCATGGCCGAGGCCTTCGAGCTGGCCCAGAGCGGACGCCCCGGCCCGGTCTGGATTGATGTGCCCAAAGACGTCCTGCTGAATCCCGTTACGACGCCAACAGCGTCTGGCGACGCCCCATCAGGCGACGCAGAGCAGACGCCGACAGATGTCTCCGGCATTCTCTCACGGCTTCGGCAGGCGGAACGTCCCCTGCTCTATAGCGGCGGCGGCATTCGCCTGGCGGGGGCGGAAACGGCATTCCGACGGTTCGCCTCGGCCTCCGGACTCCCTGGCGTTGTGACCCTCCACGGTACCGGCAACCCCGGCCGGGGCTGCCCGGACAATCTGGGCATGCTGGGCATGCACGGTTCCCGCGCCGCCAATGAGGCGGTGGAAGCCTGCGACCTGCTGCTCGTCGCCGGAGCACGCCTTGATGACCGCGCGACCGGACATCTGGACGGGTTCGCCCCGAATGCCGGGGTAATCCACCTGGATACGGACCGGGCGGAACATCATAAGCTGCGGACAGCGGACCTGGCTTCGGACGCGCCGCTGGCGCCGACACTCGACGCCTTGGCCGATGCACTCGAAGCCAGACCGCTGAATATTGAGCACTGGCGACAGCACTGCCGGGACCGGGCCAAGACCGCCGGCTTCCGGGCGGCCACCAACCACGAGCCGCTGGCCCCGATCACCGGTCCGGCGTTCGTTCGCCAGCTCTCCGAAACCCTGCCGCCCGAGGCCACCGTGGCCTGCGATGTGGGCCAGCACCAGATGTGGGTGGCCCAGTATTACGATTTCGACCACCCACGCCGGCACCTGACCAGCGGCGGGCTCGGTACCATGGGCTTTGGTCTGCCGGCCGCGATGGGCGCGCAGTTTGCCCGCCCGGATCAGCCGGTCGTGAATGTCACCGGCGATGGGTCGTTCATGATGAACGCGCAGGAACTGGCCACCATTCGCCGCTACCGGCTGCCGGTCAAGATCATCGTGATGGACAACCAGTGTCTCGGCATGGTGCGCCAGCAGCAGGAGTTGTTCTACGAAAGCCGGGAAAGCCAGATCGATCTGGACGACAACCCGGATTTCGCCGCGCTGGCGCGCGCCTTCGACATCCCCGCCCTGCACATTCGCCGCGCCGATCAGATGCGGCGCGGTATTGAGGCCCTGCTCGCCTTCGATGGGCCGATGCTGCTGCATGTGGCGATCGACCGGCAGGAGAACGTCTGGCCCATCGTCCGCCCCGGCGCGGCCAACCGAGACATGATGGATGCGCACAACCACCACGCTGACAAGGAGACCCTGGCATGACTGAGTTCGGCCACCAACACCGCTTTCACTGCATCATGCAGGACGAACCCGCGGCCATGGAACGACTCTGCCAGGTGGTGCGCGTGCGGGGTTTCCGGCTCGAGGCTTTGGCGATGGGGCGTGACGCCGGGCGGCTGACACTGGCGTTTACCGCCACCGGTCAACGGTCTCCGGCCATGCTGCAATCCCAGCTTGAGAAGCTGATTTCCGTGGAATCGGTGACCTGCGCCCCTCCTGAATCCGCCCGGCAAACGGCCTGACTCAGTTGATCGGTGGACTCACACGGGTCAGAGTGGTTTGCCGAAGGTCACTCAGCCGGTCACTGATGGCGACGGGATAGCTCGCTGGCGCCAGCCCCCGAAGAGCCTCCGGCAGGCGCGCGATGCGATGATGCGCCTCGGCAACCGCGCTTTCGAACGGTACGATGGCATCACTCAGGCGCTCACCACCGACCATCACGGGCAACAACAACGGCTGGCCGGGGGCGGATTCATCGCGGGCGGTGACAACATCGCCGATGTACTGCCCCTGCCGGTCACTCTCACGCCAGACCTGTTTCCGGCCCGGATAGGACGCCTTGCCCGGGGAGTTTTTGAGCCGGGGCTGACCATCGTACTCGGTCAGCTTGTAGGCCAGTTCCAGCGAAGGCGCATCGCTCGCTGCACCGAGTGCCGTCCCGACGCCGAAACCATCCAGCGGCGCCCTTTCCGACAGAAGCCGGTGAATCCGGTCCTCATCCAGGCCGCCGCTGGCGAGAATACGCACATGACGAAAGCCTGCGGCATCCAGTGCTTTCCGACATTGGCGGGCATCGGTGCCGAGGTCGCCGGAATCCAGACGAATCGCGCCGATGTCGACGTCCGGACAGGCCGTCATCCATCGGATCAGGTCCGCAACGGCACGCTCTGTGTCGTAGGTATCAACCAGCAGCGTGGTGCCGGGATACAGGTGGGCGTAGGCCCGGAACGCCGCCATCTCGTCATCGTGCGCCTGAACGAAGCTGTGGGCCATGGTGCCGCGGACGGGCATGTTGAAGTCCAGCCCGGCCTGAACGTGGCTGGTGCCGTCCAGCCCCGCCAGCCGGAATGCCCGCACGCCCCGCCAGGCCGCATCCAGCCCATGCATCCGCCGCATGCCGAAATCGATCACCGGTCGACCGGCCGCGGTCTGCTTGAGTCTCAGCGCCTTGGACGCCATTACCGTTTCGAGGTGGATGTAGTTCATAACGAGGCTTTCCAGAAGCTGGGCCTCGGCGATTGGGCCCTCGATTTCGAGGATGGGCTCCTGTGGGAACACAGGCGTGCCTTCCGCAAGCGCATGGATGGTGCCACTGAACCGGAACCGGGCCAGCCAGTCCAGAAACCAGGGCTGGAAGCGCTCCAGCGTCGCCAGCCGGCGGAGCTGGTCGTCGGAAAACCGTAGCCCCTCGATCAGCCGGACAACCTCCGTCTGACCACAGGCCAGCATGACATTGCGGTTCCTCGGCAGGGTGCGAAAGAACAGGCTGAACGCCGCCGTGCCGTTCATGGACTCGGCCTGATAGGCCTGCGCCATGGCCAGTTCGTAGAGATCCACCGTCAGAGACAGGTCCTGCTCGCCAATCATGCACGCTCCCTGAGCCAGTTCATGGTCGGAATCGTCCCGGTGAGGATACTCACACGATCCGTGCACCTGCATCTTTCAGTGTGCCGAGAACCCTGTTGGTCGCCTCTGGCTCGACCGCGCGTGTGGCGTCCGCAACCAGTTCCACGCCAAACCCTTCGCCCAGGGCGTCATCGACGGTGGCCTGCACGCAGACATCCAGCGCCAGACCAGCGATGCGTACCTGTTCCACGCCCAGCCGTCGGAGGTAGCCGGACAGCCCGGTGCCATCAAAGGCGGAATAATTGTCCTGATCAAAGGACGTGCCCTTGCTGACGCGCACGGCATCGTCCGGCAGATCCATCTCCTCGTGGAAGGCGGCACCGTGGCTGTCCTGAATACAGTGCACCGGCCAGGGGCCACCCCAGGACTCAAAGCTGCAGTGATCGACCGGATGCCAATCCCTGTATGCAATAATCGGCTCGCGGGCTTCCTCGGCCTCGGCAATCAGCCGGTTGATGGCTGGAAAGACCGCCTGACTGTCGGGTACAGACAGACTGCCTCCCTCGCAGAAATCATACTGAACATCCACCAGTAACAACGCGGTTTTCGGTGTTGCACTCATGCGCCACCTCCTTTTAACCGGATGTGTCTTTCATGATACGCCGGTAATCCGGTGTCATTCACCCCGGCAACCGACACACACGCCGAAGCCACGCGGATTACACGAACGTAAGCTTTTTCCTACAGGCCAGAGGGGCAGTCTCGGATTGGGCTGAGCCTGACGATCCGTACACTGATCATCAGCAGGGAGGCAATCGCAGGAAGCGATAACGGCCACAGGGAATGGGCCGCGCCAGAAGGAATCTGGCACTCAGGGACGATGGCTCGACGGACCGGGCTCGATAGGGACATGAGCGCCTGATGGACCAGGCAAAAGCCACGGATCGGGTGAACAGGGAGACGTTTACCCGCTTTCCGTGACTTCCCCCGGCAGGGCATGTGTTTCACATGCCCTCTTTTTTTGCCCCGCACACGCACTGAGCCCTTCGGATCGCAGCAGTCCGTCACTCCTGAGCCATCCATCAAGGAAAGACAACACAGGAGATCACTCATGACATCACTGATCCGCGCCATGCTGATCGTACTGGCTCTCGGCACCGCGCCTGCGATGGCCAACGAGGCCGCATCCGGGTCCGCGGCCGACGACACAACCGCCACTGAGGCCATCAACATCAATACGGCCGACGCGGCCACACTGGCCGAACACCTGGACGGCGTCGGTAGCGTCAAAGCAGAAGCGATTGTGTCCTTCCGTGAGGAGAACGGCCCCTTTGCGTCCGCCCAGGAGCTGACCAACGTTACGGGTATCGGCCCGAAAACCGTGGACGCCAATCAGGCGGGCATGGTCGCCCAATAAAAGAGAAAGGCCCGCCACCGTGGGGTGCGGGCCTTCTCCTGATCCATTCCGTGGTTCACTCGCCTTTGCGCTGGCGTTCGAGCATGTCCGGCTGAAGGATCTCAATCCAGTAGCCATCAGGGTCTTGGATGAACGCCAGTCCCTTCATCTTCCCGTCATCCGGTCGCTTGACGAACGGCACGCCAAGCGATTCAAACCGCTCAGCCGCCTGATAGACATCCGGCACGGCCACGCCAATATGGCCAAACCCCTGCGGCTCATCATTGCCATTGTGGTAGGCAAACGATTCGTCGTTCTCCGTCCCCCAGTTATGCGTCAGCTCCAACATCGCCTCGCGACCAAACGTGAACATCGTTCGATGCCCGTCGTCCGAAGGCACACTTTGCGCCTGACGATCGTCGAGGTACGCCAGAAAGTAGAGCGTGAACTGCATCTCCGGGAATTCGAGCTTACGGACCAGCCGCATCCCCATCACGCGGGTGTAGAAGTCCAGGCTGCGCTCCGGGTCCTTGATGCGCATCATGGTCTGATTGAACACGTACCCTTCCGTCGCGGGATCGGCATCCTCGCAAAGACCGGGGGCGTCCTCAAAGTGGCGAGTCATGAACAGGCTCCTGTGACGTGGGGTGGGTGATGACATCACGATATCGAGCGACAGTCAGTGCGCCGCTCAACTATGGCACGACGTTGGGATGAATCCCCTCATTTCAAGGCGGGCCCGTGCGCCACACCATCCCGACGTGCGGAAGCGCTGTGGTAGACTCCCGTCGTCTTTGACGGAGTGGATCACTCATGGAATTCCAGGCCCCGAACACACTGGCAGAACAAATCGCCAACTATCTGGCCGACCGCATCATGACCGGCGACATCGCCCCCGGTGCCCGCGTGCATGAAGCGACCATTGCCAGTGATCTGGATGTCAGCCGGGCTTCGGTAAAGGAAGCGCTGTACACGCTGGAGCGCTGGCATCTGGTGGACATCACCCCCCGCAAGGGCGCCACGGCCACCGTTATGGACGCCCACCATGCCTCCGAGCTCTATGATGTCTACATGCACCTGCTGATTATGCTCGCACGGCGGCTGTGTGAGCGCTGGGAAGAGCAAGATCGCGAATTACTTCTGGCGCGCATCCGTTCCGTGACCGATACGCTCCGCAACACGACCCCCGACATCAGCGCCGTGGTCCAGGCCAGCTTCGGCGTTATGGACATCAGTTGCGACGTGGTGAACAACCCGTATCTGACGGAGGCCCTGTCCAATTTCAAGCCGGCGGTCAGTCGTACCTTCTACTTCAGCGCTGATCGCTACCGGCAGGATCTGGACCGCACCAGTGCGTTCTTCACCCAACTGACCCAGGCGGTGCTGCGGCGCGACAAGGACGAGGCCGAGCGCCAGATTGTGCAGTTTGCGGAACACCAGAAGACACTGATTATCCACGCACTCGACAACAAGTGACCTGCTGACACGCCTTCGCCCTCACCTTCCCCTGGCGTGACCCTCATCACAGACGACAGGTTACCCCGCCCGTAACGTAACGGTATGTAACCATCGGAGACGGTACCGGTTGCCGCGACTCAACAAACCGATAACAACAACAGCTGACAGGGATCGAAGACATGAGACCGCTTCGGGTAACGGGCCTCGCCATCACACTGAGCCTGGTGCATGCACCAGCCATCGCGGACATTCGGGCACTGAATGACTCGGTCATGAGCGAGGTGACCGGTCAGTCAGGCGTCACCATCGAACTCCAGAGCCGCATCGACGTCGATCGAATCAGTTGGACCGATGAGGGGACCATCGGTATTGACAACCTCACCCTCTCCGACCCGGACGGCTCCCCACTTGATAATCTCAAGGCCACCATCGACATTGCCGGTGACGGCGAGGTGCTGACCCATGGCTTCTCGGAACTGGCCCGCCGGGGCGGTCAGGGGCTCATCGACGCCAATGATCCGGACGTTGCGGATGTGATCAGCCGTTACGATCAGGGGGGGACCTATGGTCGCCAGTACGGGAGTGGCGACGTGGCGATCCACATCGGTCCGACCGACAGTGGCGACGTCACGTCCATCGACGACTACCTGAACGCGGTCGACTTCGGGCTGACGATCGATGGCATCAACACCAACGGCTCCGAAGGCAGTGCCTCGATGTTTTCCGACATCAATCTGCAGGGCAACATCGGCCCGACGGATCTGGTGATCACCAACAATGGGAACGGCACCCGCACGTTGGCCAACGGAACGCAGGTGGGCGAGTCGGAGCTGCAGTTCAGCACGCACTTTGATGTTGATCAGGGCTCTCTGAACTGGGATGCCGCCGACGTAATCCTGCTGTTCAACTTCGCCGGTGTTCGCATTGAGGGCATGCAGATTCACAACCGCCGGGGCCAGGACACCACCGGTCACTTTGGCATGGCCTACGCCCAGGCCAACGTCGCACGGGGCATCAGTGCGGCGACCGGGAAGGAGGGGCTCTCCCTGCATGATGTGGAATTCCGCGCCGACATCGACATGCCCACATTCAAGATTGGCGGGACCAGCATCGGTTCGGTCCAGTTCACCGACTTTGTGATCAAGAACACCAACGCTGTCGTCTACGGGCATCAATAGGCGATTCCGGCCAACATTATTACCAGAACGCCAGATCACTTGCCCTCGCCCCCATGGGTCACAGTAAACTGCTGCCGCTTTGACTGCGGAGTGGCCCATGGCCCATTACCCTGATGTGTCTCAACAGCCGGACACCTCGGCCAGACGGCTGGCCGGTTTTCTTTCCCTGTTCCTTCTGCTGAGTGGCCTGGGCACCTGGGCAATCTACGACCGGTTTGCGGGCCGGGACGTCCGCTTTGACGAGCGTCTGCTCGCCCCGGAGACTCTACTGGCCGCGCTGGGGCTGCTGTTGGTCTATTTCCTGGCAGACGGCCTGCGCCTGCACTTCACGCTGCGAGCCCTCGGTCACCATCTGGCCTTCCGGCCGATATTCCGGCTGGTGTTCATCAATATTTTCTTTTCCAACGTGACGCCATTGGCCACCGGTGGCGGTTTTGCACAGATCTGGTACCTGCACAAACGTGGCGTGCCCATCGGTACCGCGACCGCCGCCACCACCATCCGGACGATACTGGCCATCCTGTTCATTTTTTCGGTCACGCCCGTCTGTCTGCTGTGGCTGGATGCCCTGCAGGGTCGCCCGGTCGTCGACAGGCTGTCCGGGCTGCTTGCGCTGCTGATATTGCTGTATCTGGCCTTCTTTCTGGTGGTGTTGTTCCGGACCCGATGGCTTTCGCCGTTACTGACCGCCGTGGTCAATGGCCTGCATCGGCTGCACCTGATCAGCGACGCCCGCGCGCATCGCTGGCAATTCAAGCTTCGGCGCGAACTGCTGCGCTTCGCCCGCAGTTTCTCGACGTATCTCAGGGGCGACTGGCGTTTCGTACTACTCTCAATCGCCTTGACGCTGGTGTTCCTGATCAGCCTGTTCAGTTTCCCGGCACTGTTGATGTGGGCGCTCGGTTATTCGGTGGACTACGTGACCGTGCTGGGTCTGCTGTTCGTGACCACCTTCATCATGTATTTCGCCCCCACCCCCGGCGCCTCCGGTATCTCCGAGGGGGTCTTTGGCAGCTTTTTCAGCCCCCTGCTCGGCTCGACGCACCTGGTGCTCGTGACTGTGGCCTGGCGGTTCCTGACCATCTACCTGGGCATGCTGATTGGCCTGATCGTTACCCAGTTTGAAGTGACCCGACGAGGACGCTCATGATCCAGCGCCGGTCCCTGAAAGCGCTTTACTACCTCTGCCTGCTCGCGGTTGCTGGCCTGCTGGGCTACAAGGTCTACCTGAATTTCTTCGAGCCGGAGTTCGAGGCGGTGCACGCGGAACAGGTGGAGCGCCTGCACAGCGCTTTGGAGGGCAAAACATCGTTCCGGTTCGCCGTTGTCGGGAACATCAACAACTCAATCGGGGTGTTTGAACGCCGCATTGTCCCCATGCTCAATTCGACTGACCCGGCGTTCGTCGTCTCCCCCGGCAATGCGGTGAGCAGCGGTGGAGAAGACAAGTACCGGGCTATCCACGGGTCACTCGGCTATCTGGACATGCCCTATCTGCTGACCTTCGGTGACAACGAATTCAGCAACTTCGGCAGCTTCCGGTTCTACAAGCACTTCGGACCGCATTTCTGGACGGTGCAGGTGGCCAACAGCCGCCTGATCTTTCTCGACTCAACCGGCAAGACACCCTACCGCTGGCAGCTGCGCTGGCTCGGCGACCTGCTGCGCAGCGACACCAGCAAACATACGTTCGTGTTCCTCGGACACCCACTACGCAAACCGGACGCCGACCCCCTCTTCGACTACGAGGACAACGATCTCAAGCCGGACGCGTTCCGCCAGGCACTGATCGAGCAGTTCGAAGCTCACCAGGTGGACGTCGTTTTCTCCGCGAACCTGCCCCTTTACGACAGCCAGACGGTGAACGGGGTACGGTACATCACCACCGGGGGTGGCGGCGGCCTGGTCATGAACAACGACACGAGCTTCTATCACTACCTGACCGTCACCGTAACCCCGGAAGACATCGGGCTTGAGCTGCACAAACTCGACATTGGCCAGCAACCGATTCTGAAAACGCTTGAGAGCCTGTGGTTCTTTGTCCACTCCCTGTTCTTCGTGGGCTATCTGAACTTCATCCTGATTCTGTGTTTCTTTATCGCCCTCGCGATCCGGCTTCACGCGCTGGTTTTCGTTGACCGCGATTATTACCCGGACTTTGATCTGGACCCCTCGCCCTGGCAGCAACGGACCCTGCGCATCGCCCAGTTCACCAATAACTATCTGCCGTTCATTGGCGGTGTGCCGTTGTCGATTGACCGGCTGCACCGCGGTCTGAAACAGGCCGGAGACAAGGTCCGGATCGTCGCACCGCGATACCGTGACCAGCCGCAGCCGGAGGAGGAGCCGGACGTGATACGGGTCCCCTCCATCCTCGCCATGGGCGAGAATCGCGAGTTCCGACTGGCCAATATTTTTCTGCGTCGCATTCGTCGGCAGATCAAGGACGTCAATCCAGACCTGATCCACGTGCATCACCCCTTCTGGCTCGGGTCACTGGGGTTGTGGATCGCAAAGATCATGCGGGTACCGGTCGTCTACACCTATCACACCCGGCTGGAACACTACGCGCACTTTGTCCCCCTGCCGGGCCGGCTGTTCCGGAATCTGATTTCCCATGCCCTGATCAAGCGCTTCGCCAATCGCTGCGACGGGGTCATTGTGCCGACCTATTCGGCCGAGGAATACCTGCGCATGATCGGGGTCAAGAGCCTGACGTTCGTTCAGCCGACCGGCATCGAGTACGACCGGTTCCGGGCGGTTTCCCATTCGGCGGTGGAATCGCTCCGGCAGGAACTGGGTATCGGCGATGAACATGTATTTGTCAGCGTGTCCCGTCTGTCGACCGAGAAGAACATTGATTTCATGATCGATGCCATCGCCAGCCTTCGGGAAAAGACCGACCATCGGTTCCGCTTCCTGATGATTGGCGAGGGACACGAACACGCCCGGCTGGCCGAGCGTATCCGCGACAAAGGGATTGAGGGCTGCTTCACGCTCGTCGGTGCCGTACCACCGGACCGGATGCCCGTGTACTACTCACTGGGCGACTCATTCCTGTTCGCCTCAAAGTCCGAGACTCAGGGCATGGTCATCCTGGAGGCTATGGCGGCCGGTCTGCCGGTGGTGGCCGTGCGCTCCAGCGGTATCGATGATGTGGTGCGTGACGGCTATAACGGCTTCAAGACACCGGAGAAGATTGGTCCATGGCGGGACTCGGCACTGCGATTGATGTCGGACGAGCCGCTGCATCAGACGCTGTCGGCAAACGCGCTGTCGTTCTCGAAAGACTTCTCGGTGGACCACTTTGCGCGGGATGTGCACGGTATCTATGCTGAAGTACTCGCGGATTTCCACAAGAAGAAAACGGATTCAGACCACGATTCGTAAATAGGGTGAGACGCGTCAGGCAAGTATTGACAGGCCTTGACCAGCACCACGACCCCCGAGGACATCAAATGAGCGAAATACCCGTCGGCATCAGCGCCTGTCTTCTGGGCGCCCAAGTCCGCCATGATGGCGGTCACAAGCATTCCCGGTTCTGTACCGGCATTCTGGCGAAGCATTTTTCCTTCAAGTCGGTCTGCCCGGAACTGGAAGCCGGCCTAGGCGTTCCCCGCCCGACCATCCATCTGCGCCAGTACGACGATGGTCTGCGTCTGACGGAAACGAAGAACGGGACCGACCACACCCAGCGGATGCGTGACTGGATCACCGGCATCATGCCCGAGCTGGCGCACCTGCGCGGCTACATCCTGATGGCCAAGTCGCCCAGTTGTGGCATGGAACGAATCAAGGTGCATAACCCGGAGGGCAACGTCATTGCCCGGGACGGCCGCGGCCTGTTTGCCGACGCCCTGATCCAGGCGTTTCCGGATATGCCGGTCGAGGAGGAAGGCCGCCTGAATGACGCCCGGCTTCGGGAGAACTTCATCGAGCGGGTTTACGCCTACGACGACTGGATGACCCTGCGGGAAAACGGCCTGACCCGCGGCGGGCTCGTGGACTTCCACACCCGGCACAAGTTTCAGTTACTGGCCCACGACGAGCCGACCTATCGCCGGTTGGGCCCGATGATCGGTGACCTGAAATCCGCACCGCTGGAGGACATCGCCGACGAGTACATCCGCGAGTTCATGGCCGCCATGAGCCAGAAGATCAAGCCCGGCGCCCACGTGAACGTCATGCAGCACATGATGGGCTTCCTGCGCGATGCGTTGTCGGACGCGGACCGGCAGATGCTGATGGAACAGATTGAAGCCTACCGCCGCGAGGAAGTGCCCCTGGTCGTCCCGATGACGCTGCTGCGCATGGCCCAGCGCCGCGAACCGGTCGACTACCTGGAGAAACAGCAGTACCTCACGCCGTACCCGGACGAGCTGGGATTGCGCAACCAGGTCTGATCACCAGAAGCACGACGTATTTTGGACGGCCATCGGATCGGGTCCACCCTGAATCCAAACCCGGTGGCGCTGTTTCCGGTGCTACAGAAGCGACGTTCGATCCAACAGACTCCCAGTCAGGATGCCCGCTCGGCCTGCCGGCGGCGCTCCCGCCGCTTCTCAGCCTTGCGGGCTTCGATGACAGCGCCGGCGTCCCCGCCGACGTGGACCTCGCCCCGCTCCCGCGCCAGGCGGATCTGCTTCTCCCGCTCGGCAAAGCGGGCTTTCTGCTCCGGCGAGTGTTCGTCCACACACTGATGGCAACTCACACCCTGCTCGTACTCCGGCCGCCCTTTGTCGTCCTCGGTAATCGGGCGACGACAGGCGTGGCACTGGTCGTAGCCACCCCGCTCCAGCCGGTGATTGACCGTGACCCGATCATCGAACACAAAGCACTCGCCCCGCCAGCGGCTTTCAGACTCGGGAACATGCTCCAGATAATTCAGGATGCCGCCCCTGAGGTGATAGACCTCGTCAAAGCCCTTCTCACGCAGCAGCGCGGTGGACTTCTCGCAGCGGATACCGCCGGTGCAGAACATGGCGACCTTGCGGTGCTGGTTCGGGTCCAGAGCCTGATCCACGTACTCCGGGAATTCCCGAAAGGTGTCCGTGGACGGGTTCACCGCGTTCTCGAAGGTGCCGACTTCGACTTCGTACTGATTGCGGGTGTCGATGACGAGCACTTCCGGATCGGCAAGAAGCCGATTCCACTCGTCTGGTTCGACGTACGTGCCGGCAGAATGGTTCGGATCGATGTCCTCGACGCCCATGGTCACGATCTCTTTCTTGAGCTTCACCTTGGTGCGCTTGAAGGGCTGAATATCCGCCAGCGATTCCTTGTAGTCGATACCGTCAAACCGGGCATCCCGGGCGAGCCATTGCTGGATGGCATCAATACCCTCGCGGGAACCGGCAATGGTACCGTTGATGCCTTCATGGGCGAGCAGCAGGGTGCCGCGCACGCCGTTCTCCTGCATCCGATCCAGCAGCGGCTGTCGCAGCTGTTCAAAGTCGTCCAGCGCCGTAAACCGGTACAGCGCGCATACCACGATCTCATTCATCGTTTTGTCTCCTGCGGGCCGGATCGTCAATCCGGAGCAAGGTGTGTGTCCGACGGGACGGGGACCTGAGCCGCCGCCCCGAAAAGAGCGCAGAGTTTAACCAACGCCCGTAACAAACGAAAGTCAGGGAATGGCGTTGCTTCTCATTCAGTTCCTGTCATTCAGTTCGCGTTCCACAACCGCCTGGAGCTGGGACCAGCCCGGCCGACTCAACGGAATGTTGTCGACGTAGACCGTCGGTGTGCTCGACACCTGAAGCTGGCGTGCCAGCCCAACACTCTCATCGATGGTTTCCGCATGGAGCCGTGTCTCCATGCAGCGACGGAAGCGACGCTCATCAAGCCCCATCTCGCCGGCATAGCGTGTAAAGGTGCCCTGGGGATCGGCATTGGTGTCCCACTCGCCCTGCTGCTCGAACAGGCGCTCATGCATGGGCCAATAGGCCGACTGATCACCGGCACAGCGAGCGGCCATCGCCGCCGGACGCGCGTTGTCGTGCATACGCAGAGGCAGATCGAAGAAAACAAACCGGACCTGCCCACTCTCCACATACTGCTCACGCAGCTCATGGGTGGCCGGGGCGAACCGGGCGCAGGCGGGGCACTGGTAATCCGCGAATTCCCGGACGACCACGGGGGCCTCCGGATCGCCGATTGAGACACCCACCTCATCGCGCGCGGCCGGAAACGCCGGCGTGTCGTCACTGACATCCGGTAACGCCGTGGACGTGGGTTCCGGTGGTTGCATCAGCCACCAGAGACCGGAGCCGACCACAATGACCACACCGAGCACAAGCAGCCCGATGCCCCAGCCTTTACCGGATCCGGACCGGGTCGGACCCTGACCTTTCGCCTGACGTCGTTTTGCCTCACCCAAGAGACACCTCCTTTGTTATCTGAACGAACGCTGTAATGCAGCCAATAGCACCCGCCATCATAGCGTACTGATGCGTTTCGACCGGTCCGCAGGGGAAGGTTCCCCTGCCAACGAAATTTCCGTATTGTTTCAAAGGCCTGTTGATGGACTGTAGGAGTTTCCATGCCGCTACCGAAGACGCTCCGGAATCAGCTCGACATTCCGGTCATTGCCGCCCCCATGTTCCTGATCTCCGGCCCGGAAATGGCGCTGGCCTGCTGCCGACAAGGCATCGTCGGAAGCTTTCCGGCGCTCAATGAGCGCACCAGTGACGGCTTTGAGCAGTGGCTGATCCGGATGAACAACGGACTCGACGAGACGAAACAGGCACAGCCGGAGCGCACGGTCGCGCCGTACGCGGTGAACCTGATCGTCCACCGGACCAACCCACGCTGGGAAGCGGATCTGGAACTGTGCGTGACGCACAAAGTGCCGATCGTGATCACCTCACTCGGCGCGGCAAGCCGAGTCGTCGAGGCGGTTCACAGCTACGGCGGCCTGGTGTTTCACGACGTCACCAACCATAAGCACGCCCGCAAGGCGGCAGAGGCAGGAGTGGACGGCATCATTGCAGTCACCGCCGGCGCCGGTGGCCACGCCGGCACGACCAACCCGTTTGTGCTGGTGGAGGAAATCCGCGACGTATTCGACGGCACCATCATTCTGGCCGGTTGCCTCTCACGGGGCAGCGATGTGCTGGCCGCTCAGGCCATGGGCGCCGATTTGGCCTACATGGGCACGCGTTTTATCAACACCGAAGAATCCCAGGCGGACGCGGCCTACCGGAACATGATTCTGGAGGCCGTCTCGGATGACATCATCCATACGCCTGCCGTGTCCGGCGTGCCGGCCAACTTCATGCGCCAGAGCCTGGAGGCCGCCGGTTATCCGATGGACCGCCTCAATGAGGCCGGCAACATCGACTATGGCCAGAAACTCAAGCCCATGGACGATGAGGCCAAGGCCTGGAAAACCGTCTGGTCCGCCGGCCAGGGCGTCAGCCGTATTCACGATGTTCTGCCCGTCAAAACGCTGGTCGACCAGTTGAAGGACGAGTACCGGACCGCCCAGGCCCGACTGGCTCCCTAAAAATCCTCCCCGGTCATCTGCCGGAGCTGCTGGTGCAGGCGATTGACCTCCTGACGCAGGGACCGGACGTCGTCCAGCAGGTCCAGCGATACCGCCAGGCCAGGGACGTTCAGCTTCAGGTCGCGCTGAAGTCGACGGGCTTTCTGCAGCCGGGTCAGTGCGACGGCATCAAAACGCCAGTCGCCGAGTTGCCCCTCTTCCACCGGCGCAATCACCCCGTAGTTGACCAGCTTGACCACAAACTCGGCGTGAACGTCGGAGCGCTCGCACAGCTCCCGGAGTGTGAAAACCGCCCGGTCGCCGAGGACTTCAACCTGCCATGTTGTCTGCTCGCGTCTCATGATGCGGCCTCCCTGGCGCCGTGCAGGTGACGTCGTGGATCAAAGGACTGCTCGACTTCCGACAGCTCCCGATAGAGTGCCTCGGCCCGTTCCGAATGCTGCTTCGGCATCGCGACCTGCAACGTGACGATGAGGTCGCCGGGCGGCTTGCCGGGCATACCTTTGCCTTTCAGTCGTAACTTCTGGCCACCCGTCGCCCCCTTGGGCACTTTCAGTCGCAGTCGGCCACCAAGGGCCGGCACTTCCACCGACGTGCCCAGCGCGGCCTCCCACGGCGCCACCGGCAGGGTCATCAGCAAGTGGCGATCCTCGACCGTGAACAACGGATGGGGCGCCAGATCCACTTCGATGAAGAGATCGCCCGGGTCGCCGCCGCCGAAGCCCGGCGAGCCCTGCCCCTTCAGTCGCAGGGACTGGCCTTGGCGCATGCCGGCCGGGATCGTCACTTTCAGGCTCTTGTTGCGGCGCCGGGGCACGCCCTGGTCGTCCGGCTCGGTCACCTCGAACCGGAGAGTCTTCTGACAGCCCTCGTAGGCTTCCTCCAACAACAAGGCCAGCCGGGCATGAACATCCTCACCCCGCATGCGCATGGATTGTCCGAAGCCACCAAACCCACCGGTTCGACGACCGCCCCCGAAAATGGACTCGAAGAAATCACTGAACTGCGCTGAATCGGCGTCCGTAAACCCGCCACCACCGAAGGATGACGCGCTCTCCCAGCCGGGCGGCGGTTCGTACTGGCCACCATGCTGGGCGCCGTACTGACGGATCTGGTCGTATTCCGCGCGCTTTTCCGGATCTTTCAGCACTTCGTACGCTTCGCCGACTTCCTTGAACCGGTCAGCGGCGCCCTCCTCCTGACTGACGTCCGGATGGTACCTGCGCGCCAGCTTGCGATAGGCTTTCTTGATCTCCTCGGGCGAGGCGTTTTCATCCACCCCGAGGACCTGATAGTAATCCTTGAATTCCATGGACTCCCCCATGAATGCGCTCGATCCACTTCAAGCGAGTGTGTACCGTTTTTGACGGCGTCTCCTAATGACAACCAATAAGGTCGTAAACACGCAATACAAGGGGTGTGGCGGGACGACGGAAAGAAAGGCGGGAAAAACGGCCGGGACAAGCCGTCCCGGCCGCAGGCGATCAGTTGACCTTGGGGTCCAGCTCGCCGTTGTCGTAGCGCTGGTACATAGCTTCCAGCCCGATCGGCCGGATCTTGCTGGCGTTACCGGCCGTACCGAAGGCTTCGTAGCGCGCCACACAGATCTCACTCATGGCGGCAATGGATTCCTTCAGGTATTTGCGCGGGTCAAATTCCGCCGGGTTCTTCGCCAGGAAGCGGCGAATCGCGCCCGTGGACGCCAGACGCAGGTCGGTGTCGACGTTGACCTTGCGGACGCCGTGCCGGATGCCTTCGACGATTTCCTCAACGGGAACACCGTAGGTTTCCGGAATCTCGCCACCGTATTCGTTGATGATGTCGAGCCACTCCTGCGGCACCGAGCTGGAGCCGTGCATCACCAGATGCGTGTCCGGAATGCGCTCGTGAATCGCCTTGATCTGCTCGATGGCGAGAATGTCGCCCGTGGGCGGACGGGTGAACTTGTAGGCGCCGTGACTGGTACCGATGGCGATGGCGAGGGCATCCACGTGCGTCTGCTTGACGAAATCGGCCGCCTCTTCCGGATCGGTCAGCATCTGGTCGTGGCTGAGCTTGCCCGCCGCACCAACGCCGTCTTCTTCACCGGCTTCGCCGGATTCCAGCGATCCGAGGCAACCCAGCTCGCCTTCCACCGACACGCCGCAGGCGTGGGCAATGTCGACGGTCCGGCGGGTGACGTCCACGTTGTAGTCGTAGCTGGCGGGCGTTTTGCCATCTTCGCCCAGTGAGCCGTCCATCATCACGGAACTGAAACCGAGCTGGATGGAACGCTGGCAGACCGCCGGGCTGGTGCCGTGGTCCTGGTGCATGACTACCGGAATGTGCGGCCATTCTTCGGTCGCGGCCTGGATCAGGTGGCGCAGGAACGGCGCACCGGCGTACTTACGGGCGCCGGCCGACGCCTGGACAATCACCGGCGAGTCGGTCTTGTCCGCCGCCTGCATGATGGCCCGCATCTGCTCGACATTGTTCACGTTGAACGCGGGAACGCCGTAATCGTGCTCGGCCGCGTGATCGAGCAGCTGGCGCAGTGAAATGAGTGCCATGAGAGGTCTCCTTTAAGAATGAATCAGGCGCCGCGGGCTTCCAGCGCAGCGACGGCGGGCAGCGTCTTGCCTTCGACAAACTCGAGGAACGCGCCACCGCCGGTTGAGATGTAGGAAATCCGGTCACTCACGCCGTACTTGTCGACGGCCGCAACCGTGTCGCCCCCGCCAGCCAGTGAGAAACCGTCACTGTCAGCAATCGCCTCCGCCAGCGCTTTGGTGCCGCTACCGAACTGGTCGATCTCGAACACGCCGACCGGGCCGTTCCAGAGGATGGTTTTCGCCGAGCGCAGCAGGTCGCCAAACGTCGCCGCCGTTTTCGGGCCAACGTCGAGAATCATGTCGCCGTCGGTGACCTCATCGATGAACTTGGTCACCGCCTCGGCTGACTCCGACACATCAGAGGCCACGATCACGTCTTCCGGCAGCGGGATGTTTACACGGCTGGCAATGTCGCGGGCGGTGTCAAGAAGGTCGTGTTCGCACAGCGAGTTGCCGACAGGGTGACCGGCAGCCGCCAGGAAGGTGTTGGCAATACCGCCGCCCACGATCAACTGGTCACAGATCCCGGACAGGGCGTTGAGCACATCCAGTTTGGTGGAAACTTTCGATCCACCGACGATGGCCACCAGCGGCTTTTCCGGTTTTTCCAGCGCTTTCTCGAGCGCCTCCAACTCGCCGGCAAGCAGCGGCCCGGCGCAGGCTTCCGGCGCGAAACGGGCAACGCCATGGGTGGAGGCCTGGGCCCGGTGTGCGGTTCCGAAGGCGTCCATCACGTAGACATCGCAGAGGTTGGCGTACTGTTTCGCCAACGCCTCGTCATCCTTCTTTTCGCCCTTGTTGAAGCGCACGTTCTCGCACAGAACGACCTCGCCATCGGCCAGCTCGACGCCCTCGAGATAGTGTTTCTCAAGACGCACCGTCCCGCCAAGCAGCTCGCTGAGATGCTCGGCCACCGGTTTCATGGACGACTCTTCATCGTACTCGCCCTCGGTCGGGCGCCCACGGTGGGACATCAGCAACACCTTGGCGCCAGCATCCCGCGCTGCCTTGATGGTCGGCAGCGAGGCACGGATGCGCGCATCACTGGTCACCCTGCCGTCTTTGACCGGTACGTTCAGATCCTCGCGGATCAACACACGCTTGCCGACCAGATCCAGATCGGTCATTCGTTTGATGGCCATAGTCAGGTTCCGTTGTTTAATGGGTTTAAAAGTCAGAGAGTCTGAAAGTTTTAAAGTCGAAGCGCCCGCCACTTCCTTCAGACCTTCAAACTTTAAAACCTTCAGACCCTTTAGCTATCGCTCCAGCCATACCTTCGACGCGTCCAGCATCCGGTTCGCAAACCCCCACTCGTTGTCGAACCAGCAAAGCACCTTCACCAATTGCCCGCCGGTCACGCGGGTCTGACCGCCATCGACGATGGTCGAATGCGGGTCGTGATTGAAGTCGACACTGGCCAGCAGTTCATCGGTGTAGCCGACGATGCCGGGCAGACGGTCCGCCGTTGCTTTCAGCAGGCCATTCACCGAGGCGACATCCGTCGGTTCGCTGACCCGTACCGTCATGTCGATGGCCGAGACGTTGGTGGTCGGCACCCGCATGGCGACGGCGCTGAACCGGTCTTTCATGTGGGGCAGCAATCGTTCGATACCCCGGGCCAGCCCCGTGTCCACCGGCACGATATTCTGCAGGGCACTGCGGGTCCGGCGCAGGTCCTGGTGGTGATAGGCGTCGATCACCGGCTGATCGTTCATGGCGGCGTGAATCGTCGTCGTCGAGCCATGTTCCACGCCCAGTGCCTCATCCAGCGCCTGAATCACCGGCACAATGCAGTTTGTCGTACAGGAGGCGTTGGAGACAATGCGATCATCGGCCTGGAGGGTGTCCTCATTGACGCCGTAGACAATGGTACGGTCGTTGGCCGGTTCGCCCGGCTGCGAGAACAGCAACCGGCGGGCACCGGCCGAGAGATGCTGCTCGGCCGACGCCCGATCCCGGAATGCGCCGGAGCACTCCAGCACCAGATCGATGCCCAGCTCGTCCCACGGCAGCGTTGCGGCGTCGCGCTCCCGGAAGACATCAATCCGGTCTCCGCAGACCCGCAGCCCGCCCTCTTCCACCTGGATCTCGCCCTGAAAGCGACCGTGGGTGGAATCGTAGCGGGTCAGGTGGGCAATGGTGTCCAGGTCCGACAGCTCATTGATGGCCACCACCTGCATATCATCGCGGTAGCCATTCTCGTAGAGCGCTCGCAGGACACACTGCCCGATCCGACCGTAGCCGTTGATCGCCAGTCGATGCGCCATTTACTGATCCAGCAGTTCGGAGGCGACCGTCACCACATGATCGGCAGTGAAGCCAAAGTGCTCGAACAGGTCACCGCCCGGAGCGGATTCACCAAAGGTCCGCATGCCGACGACGCGACCGTCGATGCCGACATAGCGGTACCAGAAGGTGTCCGCCGCCGCTTCGACCGCCACCCGGTTGAGCACGTCCATCGGCAGGACCGACTGCCGGTACGCGGCATCCTGGTCGTCAAACACATCCGTGGACGGCATGGACACGACCCGCACCTTGTGCCCCTGAGCGCGCAGGGTCTCGGCGGCTTCCATGGTGATCGGCAATTCGCCGCCCGTTGCAATCAGGATCAGGTCCGGGTGGCCATCGCTGTCGGACAGGATGTAGCCGCCGCGCTTGATGTTGGCAAGCTGCTGCTCGGTCCGGTCCTGATGGGGCAGGCCCTGACGTGAGAACACCAGTGAGGTCGGCCCGTGGTGGCGCTCCAGCGCCGCCTTCCAGGCAACGGCCGACTCCACATCATCCGCCGGGCGCCAGACACTCATGTTGGGAGTCGCACGCAGCGTAGTGAGCTGCTCGATCGGCTGGTGTGTCGGGCCGTCTTCGCCCAGACCAATGGAGTCGTGGGTATAGACGAGAATGGACCGCTGTTTCATCAGCGCCGCCATACGGGTGGCGTTGCGGGCGTAGTCCATGAAAATCAGGAAGGTGGCACCGTACGGGGCAAAGCCACCATGGAGCGCGATGCCGTTCATCATCGCGGTCATGCCAAACTCACGCACGCCGTAGTAGATGTAGTTGCCACTGGCGTCTTCGGCTGTGAGGCCTTTGGCACCGTCCCAGATCGTGAGGTTGGAGCCGGCCAGGTCGGCGGAGCCGCCCAGCAGCTCCGGCAACATCGGGCCATAGGCATTCAGGGTCTTCAGGGACGCTTTGCGGCTGGCAATCTTCTCGCCGTTGGCCTGGGTTTCCTTGATGAAGGCATCGGCCCGTTCGGAGAAATCCGCCGGCAGCAAGCCCTTCATGCGGCGCTCAAATTCGGCAGCCAGCTCCGGGTGCGCCTGGCGATAGGCTTCGAACCGGTCCTGCCACTGACGCTGAGCGGCCTGCCCCTTCTCGCGGGCGTCCCAACCAGCGTAGATCTCGTCCGGCACCTCGAACGGCGCGTGGGGCCAACCAATGTTTTCGCGCGTCGCCGCCACTTCATCGTCACCAAGCGCGGCGCCGTGCACACTCTCGCTGCCCTGCTTGTTGGGCGCGCCAAAACCAATCACGGTCTTGCAGCAGATCAGCGTGGGCTGTTCGGTATTGCCCCGGGCCTGTTCGATCGCATCGCGAATGGCCGCCGGATCGTGGCCGTCCACATCCGCAATGACCTGCCAGTTGTAGGCCCGGAAGCGCCCCGGCGTGTCATCGGTAAACCAGCCGTCCACGTCACCGTCGATGGAAATGCCGTTGTCGTCATAGAAGAAGATCAGCTTGCCCAGCCCCAGCGTGCCGGCAAGAGACGCCACTTCGTGGGAGATGCCCTCCATCAGGCAGCCATCGCCGAGGAACGCATAGGTGTAGTGGTCCACGATTTCATGACCATCGCGGTTGAACTGGGCCGCCAGGGTCTTTTCAGCGGCGGCAAAACCGACGGCGTTGGCAATCCCCTGACCCAGCGGGCCGGTGGTGGTCTCAACGCCCGGCGTATAACCATACTCCGGATGCCCCGGGGTGCGGCTGTGCAGCTGGCGAAACTGCTTGATGTCCTCAATGCCCAGATCGTAGCCACTCAGGTGCAGCAGCGAGTACTGCAGCATGGAGCCGTGACCGTTGGACAGAATGAAGCGATCCCGGTCCGGCCAGGACGGGTCCACCGGATTGTGCTTCAGGTAGTCATTCCAGAGCACTTCCGCGATATCAGCCATGCCCATCGGGGCGCCCGGGTGACCGGACTTGGCTTTCTGGACGGCATCCATACTGAGCGCGCGGATGGCGTTGGCAAGATCGTTTCGCGAGGGCATTCAGTCTCTCCCGGAGGTGTTCAGAATTTGAGCGGCGAAGCCAGTTTGGAAAAGCCGACATTTTCGCCGATTTCGGGCTGGCGGAGCAAATGCCCCTTGCCGATGCATCGCGCCATGGCGCCCGATCAGGGACATTCCACAACCCTAAAACTCTATATCAATTTTTTTTGATATTGCTCTTGAAACCCAACAGGCACCGGCATACACTCGAGTGCCATGACCCAGAATGCACCGGACACACGACTCAACTCTCTGGCCCCCGTGTTCAAGGCCAGCGGTGATCCGTTGCGTCTGGAAATTCTGCGGGTTCTGGAGCGGGACACGTTCGGCGTACTGGAGCTGAGCCACATTTTCGACATGCGCCAGTCCGGTATGAGTCATCACTTGAAAGTCCTCAGCCGGGCCGGGCTGCTTGAGGCCCAGCGCGAAGGCAACGCCATTTTCTACCGCCGCCCGCTTCACGGCCGGGATGACAGCACCAGTGGCGCGGCAGTGCGGCAGGTGTTTGAGCTCGTCGACCGGATGCCGTTGGCGAAGGAGCGGCGGGACCGGATCGACGCCATCCGCAAACAACGTGCGGATCAGTCCCAGGCGTTTTTTGCCCGGCATGCAGATCAGTTTCGAGAGCAGCAGGAACTGATCGCCGCTTTTGATCGGTATGCCGGTCCGGTGACGCGACTGTTGCGGGACCATCCCGACCGGACGGGCTGGCAACGGGCCCTGGAGATCGGCCCCGGGGAGGGCGCCTTTCTTGACACGCTCAGTGAACTGTGTACATCGGTGACCGCACTCGACAATTCCTCGGACATGCTGTCGCGCAGCGAGGAAAGCTGCCGACAGGCCGGACTGGACAATGTGGACTTTGTGCTCGGCTCAACGGATGCGCTGGCACCGGACGCGACCACGTCGTACGATCTCATCGTTGCCAACATGGTGCTGCACCACGTGGCCAGCCCGGCGGCCATCCTGTCAGACAGTGCCCGTTTGCTGGCAGGCGGCGGCACCCTGATCGTCAGCGATCTGTGTCGCCACGACCAGAACTGGGCCCGCAACGCCTGCGGTGATCTCTGGCTCGGGTTCGAGCCGGAGGAACTGACAGCGTGGGCCGGCGATGCCGGCCTCGATGCCGGTGAGACACTGTTTATCGGTTTACGTAATGGCTTCCAGATTCAGGTCCGTGAGTTCCGGAAGCCGTCACACACCGCTACCCAGGGAACCTCTGAAAAAGTTTCTGATGCGGTGAAGTTCGAGGCGCACGGAGCGCAGAAAGCGAGGCATACCTGACTGGTAGGTGAGCTTTTGACCGAGGGCGCGCACGCCCATCGCGTAACGAAGAAATTCGCCGTAGCAGGGACTTTTTCAGAGGTTCCCAGTCATTTTTAGACGCGCATATTGCGCACACACAACAAAAGGGTTGATTCACTATGTCGGACTACAGCCTCTTCACCTCCGAATCGGTCTCTGAAGGCCATCCGGACAAACTGGCGGATCAGATCTCAGACGCGGTTCTGGACCGGATTCTGATTGAAGACCCGGCCGCACGTGTGGCCTGCGAAACGCTGGTCAAAACCGGTGTCGCGATCATCGGCGGCGAGATCACAACGTCGGCGTGGGTCGATCTGGAAGATCTCGTCCGACAGGTCATCAAGGACATCGGCTACACCTCTTCCGACGTCGGCTTCGACGGTGACACCTGTGGCGTGATCAACATGATCGGCAAACAGTCCGTCGATATTGCTCAGGGCGTCGACCGCCAGAAACCGGAGGATCAGGGCGCCGGTGATCAGGGCCTGATGTTCGGCTACGCCAGCAACGAGACCGACGTGCTGATGCCCGCCCCGATCTGCTACGCGCACCGGCTGGTGGAACGCCAATCCGAGGCGCGCCGCGATGGGACCCTGGACTGGTTGCGCCCGGACGCAAAGAGTCAGGTGACCTGCCGTTATGAGAACGGTCGCGTCTCCGGCATTGACGCCGTGGTACTGTCCACCCAACACGACGAGGACATCAGCCAGGCCGATCTGCGCGAAGCGGTGATGGAAGAGATCATCAAGAAAACCATTCCGGCCGAACTGCTGCACAAGGACACCAAATTCCACATCAACCCGACCGGCCAGTTCATCATCGGCGGCCCAGTGGGTGACTGTGGCCTGACCGGCCGCAAGATCATCGTCGACACTTACGGCGGCATGGCCCGTCACGGTGGCGGCGCGTTCTCCGGCAAGGACCCGTCCAAAGTGGACCGCTCGGCCACCTACGCCGCCCGCTACGTGGCAAAGAACGTCGTGGCGGCCGGTCTGGCAGACCGGTGTGAAATCCAGGTGTCCTACGCCATCGGGGTGGCCGAGCCGACGTCCATCTCCGTCAACACCTTCGGTACCGGCAAAGTCAGTGAAGCCCGCATCACCGAACTGGTCCGGGAACACTTCGACCTGCGCCCGTACGCGATCACGCGGATGCTGGACCTGCTGCACCCGATGTACCAGGCCACGGCGTCCTACGGCCACTTCGGACGCACACCGCGCGAAGTCACCGTCGGCAACGACACCTTCACCACCTTCCCGTGGGAGAAGACCGATCGTGCCGACATCCTGAAATCCGACGCCGGGCTGTAAGGCCGGCGACCGGGAACTGACCAGGTATTGGCCACGGAAAGACACAGAAAGCACGGAAACGCCCTTCGGGCGAGATTTAAAAGGTTTGAAAGTTTTAAGGTTTTAAGGTCTGAAGGGCATTGCCCTCAGGCGCTTCCCCCGCGCTTAAACTTTCAAACTTTAAGACATTAAGATCATTCTTTTTCCGTGCTTTCCGCGTCTTTCCGTGGCCCACAACTCTCTTAATGACAGGAGAACACCATGAGCACTCCGGCTGAAAAAATGACCGACCAGGCGGACTTCAAGGTTCGCGACATCAGCCTCGCCGATTGGGGCCGTAAGGAAATCGCCATCGCCGAGAGCGAGATGCCGGCACTAATGGCGCTGCGCCACAAGTACCAGGGTGAGAAGCCGCTACAGGGCGCCCACATCATGGGCTGCATCCACATGACCATCCAGACGGCCGTGCTGATCGAGACGCTGAAGGCGCTCGGCGCGGAGGTGCGCTGGTCCTCGTGCAACATCTTCTCGACGCAGGATCATGCCGCTGCGGCGATGGCCGATCAGGGCATTCCCGTCTTTGCCTGGAAGGGCGAGACCGAGGAAGAATACGAGTGGTGCCTGCACCAGACCGTGGGCGCCGAAGCCGACGGCTGGGAACCCAACATGATTCTGGACGACGGTGGCGACCTGACGGCTCTGCTCCACAATGAGTACCCGGAGATTCTGAGCCGCTGCCATGGCGTCACCGAGGAAACCACCACCGGCGTCCATCGCCTGCAGGAGATGCTGCGGGACGGCACGCTCAAGGTCCCGGCGATCAACGTCAACGATGCGATCACCAAGTCGAAGAACGACAACAAGTACGGCTGCCGACACAGCCTGAACGATGCCGTCAAGCGTGCCACCGACCACCTGATGGCGGGCAAGAAAGCACTGGTGATCGGCTACGGCGACGTCGGTAAAGGCTCTGCCGCTTCCCTGCGCCAGGAAGGCATGATCGTGAAGGTCACCGAGTCCGATCCGATCTGCGCCATGCAGGCCTGCATGGATGGCTTTGAGGTGGTGTCGCCGTACAAGAACGGCGTCAATTCCGGCACCGAGTCGTCCATCGACACCGATCTGCTGCAGAACACGGACCTGCTAGTGACCACAACCGGCAACGTCAATGTCTGTGACGCCAACATGCTGAAAGCGCTCAAATCAGGTGCGGTCGTGTGCAACATCGGTCACTTCGATAACGAGATCGACACCGAGTACATGCGCAAGCACTGGGAGTGGGACGAGATCAAACCACAGGTCCATCTGGTGCACCGCGACAAGAACGCCGGTGATCACCTGATCCTGCTGGCCGAGGGCCGTCTGGTGAACCTGGGCAACGCCACCGGTCATCCGTCGCGGATCATGGATGGCTCATTCGCCAACCAGGTTCTCGCCCAGATGCACCTGTTCGAGCGCCGCTTCGGCGACCTGCCGGAGGACGCACGGGCCAAGGGCGTCTATGTCCACGTGCTGCCCAAGCACCTGGATGAGGAAGTGGCCCGGGCCATGGTGGAAGGCTTCGGCGGTACGATCACCCGCCTGACGCCGGAACAGGCCCAGTACATCGGCGTCGATGTCGAAGGCCCCTACAAGCCCGACAGCTACAAGTACTGATCGGGTGCTTTCCCGGCCTGCCTGCTACCGCGGGCAGGCCGGTGATGACCAACGAGGCAGTCATGGAATCCCAGAAACAGTTCAAACGTCGATTCAGTTTCGAGTTCTTCCCGCCAAAAACCGACAAGGGCGAAGAGAAGCTCCAGAAAACACGCGACAGGCTCGCGGAACTGAACCCCGATTTCTTCTCGGTCACGTTCGGAGCCGGTGGCTCCACACGGGACCGGACGCTTGAGACGGTCACCCGCCTGCACAGTCAGGGCATCTCAACAGCGCCACATCTGTCCTGCGTCGGCGCAACGCGCGAGAGCATTGCCGAGCTGCTGGACCTGTACCGGGAAAACGGTGTTGAGCGGATCGTCGCCCTGCGCGGCGACATGCCCTCCGGCATGGGCGGGGCCGGCGAGCTGCGCTATGCCAACGAGCTGGTGGAATTCATCCGCGAACACAGCGGCGATTACTTCAACCTCGAGGTGGCCGCCTACCCGGAATTCCACCCCCAGGCGCCGACGGCCGAAGCGGACCTGCAGAATTTCGTCCGCAAGGTGAAAGCCGGCGCGAACAGCGCCATCACCCAGTACTTCTTCAATGCGGACAGCTATTTCTACTTCATCGACCGGCTGGAGAAGATGGGCGTGACGATTCCCGTCGTGCCGGGCATTATGCCGATTGTGAACTACAGCAAGCTGGTGCAGTTTTCCGATATGTGCGGCGCGGAGATCCCCCGCTGGATCCGCAAGCAGCTGGACGCCTATGGCGACGACACGGAAAGCATCAAACAGTTTGGCGAGGACGTGGTCACGCGGCTTTGCGAACAGCTCCTCGATGCCGGCGCACCAGGCCTGCACTTCTACACCCTGAACCAGGCCAACGCCAGCACTCACATCTGGCGCAACCTGGGGCTGGATCAGTCCAAACGCATCGCTTTTTGACCCCCATGGGCAGCGGCCATACAAGCGTGGTCGCCCCGACTGGCCTCTGCGCCCCTCGGCATCTGGGCGACAGAGCGCTAATGTAGGCGACTGTTGCCAACAATAACCCGACAACAGGAGTCTCCATGAGCATTCAGGCCCGTCTGGTCAAAGCATTCAGTCGCCGTGCCCTGCGTCGCGAAGGGCTGGCCGGTGACCGGCTGGTGCGCCACCTGCGCCGCGCCTTCAACAACACCCCCGTGATCCGGCTGATCCCGCGGGGTATCGAGACCGAACGGATCGACACCCTCGCCTTTCGGGGCGATTATCTGGGCCACTCCGATCCGAAGGTCACCGTCCTGTTTTTCCACGGGGGCGCCTACATCGCCGGTGAGACCCGCACTTACCACAACCTGGCGGGACGACTGGCCAAACAGCTTCAGGGCGAGGTGTATCTCCCGACCTACCCGTTTGCTCCCGAACATCCGTTTCCTGCGGCCGTCAACCGCTGCCTCGAGGCGTACAAGTACCTGCTGGATCAGGGCAAGGATCCGGCCAATATTGTGATTGGCGGGGACTCCGCCGGGGGCGGGCTGTCGCTGGCTACTCTGCTGCACGCCCGTGACAAGGGGCTGCCCATGCCGCGGTGCGGTGTGCTGCTCTCGCCCGGCACCAACTGCTTTCCGAACGAGGAACTGCTGAAACGCAATGACCCGACAGACGACATGCTGTCGGCCGACACCATTCGCAACGTGATTGAGGTCTACGTACCGAACCCGGACGACCGAAGCCACCCGTACGCCTCACCAGGCACCGCAGACCACACCGGACTCCCGCCATTGATGATCACTGCCTGCAACGAGGAAGTCCTCTACGGCGACGCCCTCGATGCCAAGGCCTCGGCGGAAAAAGCGGGGGTGCCGGTGGAGTGGCTTGAACGGTCAGGACTGTTCCATGTCTGGCCGATCTTCGTGCCCTTTGTGCCGGAGGCCAATCAGGATCTCAAACGGATCGTTCAGTACATCCGACGCCAGCGCTGACATCGTCGGCGTGTTGCATTGGAACCTCTGACTGGTTGACATGCTGACCGACTTTCGATTTGATAGTTATCGAATTATAAAACTGAAAGATCGATAATACACCGTCAACGAGGATCGACCGATGCCATTACCACAACCAACCCCAGACGCCCGGGCCGTCATCACCGGTGCTTCCTCAGGCATCGGGGAACGCCTCGCCCATGAGCTGGCCCAGCGTGGTCACTCACTGATGCTGGTGGCCCGCCGCGTGGACAAGCTGGAAACACTGGCCGAGCAGTTGCAGACCGAACACGGGGTGACGGTGGATCTGCGCCCCTGCGACCTGACCGACCGGGAGGCACGGGCCACGCTACGTGAGGAGCTGGCAAACCAGACCGTTTCTGTGCTCTGCAACAACGCGGGCTTCGCCACATTTGGAAAGCTCTGGAAGAGCGACCCGGAGCGCGAGCGGCAGGAAGTGGAACTGAACGTCGCGGCCGTCCAGGATCTCACCATGGCGGTTCTTCCCGGCATGGTCTCACGGGGCGCGGGGGCCGTGCTGATCGTTGGTTCAACCGCCGGCATTCAGCCTCTTCCGGGCGCCGCCACGTACTCCGCGACCAAGGCGTTCGCCAATACCTTTTCCGAGGCGGTTCATTCGGAACTTCAGGGCACCGGCGTCACCTGCACATTGCTGGCACCCGGTCCGGTTCACACGGAATTCATGCAGGCCGCGAACGTCCCCAAAGCCGAGCATCAAGTGCCCGGATGGGCCTGGCTGACCGCTGATCAGGTGGCGCGAAGCGCCGTCGCGGGTCTGGAAAACGGACAACGGACGGTTGTTCCGGGCGCGCTGGCCAAGCTGTTCCTGCACAGCGGGCGCCACACACCCCGCAGCCTGCTGCTACCTCTGGTCCGGCGGACACTGAACCGGATCGGCTGAGCTGTTCCCTGTCGACGTTCGCCCTATAATGGAGGGGTAAGATCACCTCTCCATGAGGGCATCGCAATGGTCGAACAGCTCCCGGCCGATACCGGCACCCGACTGCTGTTAACCCCCAACCGGTCCCTGAGCTGGCACGGCAACGTCCGTGTCTGGCTCGCGCTGGTGGCCCTTTCCATGATCGTGGTGAGCGGAATGAGTCTCGCCGGCGCCTGGCTGGTGCTCCCGTTTGCCGGGCTGGAACTGGCGGCACTGGCGGCCGCACTCTACGTCACGGCGCGCCACTGTCAGCAGAAGGAGGTGTTGACGCTGTCAGCGGACACGATCCGCCTGGAGAAAGGCATCGATCACAAGGACAGCGAGTGGGAATGGCCCCGCCAGACGGCCCGTATCGACATTCATACCCCCCGGCATCCCTGGACCACTCCCAAGCTCTCCCTGCGGCACCATGCCCGGGACGTGTCACTGGCCCCCTTTCTCAACCATGAGGACGTGACCATCCTGATCGGCATCCTGGAGGAACAGGGCGTCCAGCTCCAGAAGCGGGCGCCACCCACCATGGCCTGGTTCTGATTACAGCACCACCAGTCCCGCCACGACAGCGATACCGATCAGAATCATCACACCGGGCCAGAACCAACGTCGCCAGGCTGGCCGGGGAGGTGTGGGCGCCATCTTCTCGTGCAGATGCGCACGGAGCATGGCGGCATTGCGATCGTTCGCCCGCCAGAACAGATCAAAGGCATCGCCGGCCACCGGCACCAACCCGACAACGAACTCCACAAGGACGTTACCAAGCATCCGGGTGACGAGTTTCGACCCGGCCCCGACTTTTATGGCCTCCACAATCAGGTACAGCGACAGTCCGAAGCCGGCCAGATCACCAATGCCGGGCAACAACCCGATCAACGGGTCCAGACCAAATCGTATCCGAGTGAAGGGGACGCGAAACTGACTGTCGAGAAGGCGCGCATACCGGTCGATCCGAGCCAGCGACTGCTCGTAACGGATGGTTCCGGGGGCCGTGGTCGATTCCTGCTGGGTCATTCCTGAGCCTTGGTTGTGAATTCGTCCCGTGGATCATAATCCAGATCGGCCGGTCTCACCTATCATGTGCCTATGAGCCGGGGGAAACCATGACGTCATCCTTCAATCGCCCCTATCAGCGGGGTGCCCTGCTGCGAAAACTGGACGGCTATGCCCTTCCCGATAGCGCCCGAGACACCGGAGCCCGATCCTGGGCCCAGTTCACACTGCAGTATCTGCTGTCACACCCGGCAATCACCTGCGCCATTCCGGCCACCACACGCGTGGACCACGTCCGGGAGAATCTGGCCCCGGCGCCCGGAATCACCTGATGCTGGTCATACCGACCATCTGGTGCCTGTTCAACGGCGCCACTCTGCTTATACTGGATGCATCCCTGTCCGGCGGCATGCTGTTCGGCGCCGCGCTGCTCAGCGTCATCGCCCGGACTCTGTCCACCCGGCAGACGCATTGACTTGCCGCGTCAGCCCCCTACAGTCATCGTTGATTGTGAAAGAAAGGACCATTCCATGGCACGTCCCCGAATCCTCATCGCCGGCGCCGGCAGCGTGGGCTGCTACGTCGGCGCCCGCCTTCTGGCCGGCGGTGCCGATGTGGTGTTTCTCGGTCGACCACGACTGCAGTCCGTGCTGGCCGAGCATCCCCTGCTCGTCACCGACTACGAGGGGTTCCGCTTTGAAACCCGGTTGTCCGGCGATCAGTACGTAACAACGCCCGACGCGGTGGGCCCGGTGGACCTTGTGCTGGTCACCGTCAAATCAGCGGCCACTCGTGAGATGGGCGAACAACTGTCGAGCGTGCTGCCTGATGACACACCGGTCATCAGTCTGCAGAACGGCGTATCCAATGCGCAGCAGCTGGCGGACGCCCTGCCCCGGGCCCGTGTCCTTGCGGGCATGATTCCGTTCAATGTGCTGCAACAACCGCCGGCGCACTTTCACCACGGCACCGAAGGCCATCTCATGGCGGCGCGGGACGACCGTCTTGCCCCGTTTCTGGACGCCTTCAAAGCGGCAGGGCTGCCGCTGGAGCTTCGCAGTGACATGACCTCCGTGCTCTGGTCCAAGCTTCTGTTGAATCTCAACAATCCGATCAACGCACTGGCCGGCGTCCCGCTGCTTGAAGAGCTCTACCAGCGGGACTACCGGCGCTGTCTCGCCATGGCACAATTCGAAACCCTGTCGCTTCTGAGAACCGCAGGCATTCGCCCCATACAGCTGACCAGCGTGCCGACCTGGCTCATTCCGTACGTCATGCAACTCCCGGACTGGCTGTTCAAGCGACTGGCCTCAAAGATGCTCGCCATTGATCCGGTGGCCCGATCCTCCATGTGGGAGGACCTGGAAGCCGGTCGACCGACCGAGGTCAACTGGATCAACGGGGAAGTGGTCACGCTCGCCCAAAACCTTGGCAGACGCGCCCCCGTCAACGAGGCCCTGACCCGACTGGTCCACGAATGCGAACAGCACCGGCGCCGATGGACAGCCTCCGAACTGCTGTCGTCACTGAGTTGAGAGAATGGCGAGGAGCTTGTGGGCCTGATCCACCGCCTCAATCCCCAACGTGGTGAGGTAGCCACCATCTTTTTGCGTAATCAGGCCCTTGCCATAAAGGCGCTCAGCGGCGTCCACCATTTCCGGCGACGCCGAATGCTGGTGAACCTTGATCCCTTCCAGGGCAGTGGCGTCGCGGAACTGGACCAGCAGGTTCAGTTCGTCCAGCAGACTCGGGGTAAAGGCCATGATCGCTATTCCTATTGTTGATGTGCCTCATTCATTTGTAACCGAGGATGGACCAGCGCACAAAAAAGAAAGCGAGGTTTTGACCACGCATCCGGCATCGACCATTCTCCTTTGATGGGGGCGTGTCTGTCACAGGCATGCACGATCAGGGATGGCGTTCGTTTCCGCGACCGGCTGAACGCATGGGTGGCAGCCGCTCGGTGCAGCGCCGCAGTACCAGGGGTCCATTGCTGTCATGCGATCCACAGACTCTGACGGTGCCAGTGCGGGCGCCGGACAGAACGGCTCTGCCTCCCGGCACCATCAGATACAGGTGCCCGTCGACGCATTAACCCTCGGCATGCATGTGGAGGAACTGGATCGTCCGTGGACGGACGTACCGGTTCTGTTTCAGCGTTTTGTGATCCGGACTGAAGAGCAGCTATCCACCCTGCGCCATTACTGCGTCTGGGTCTGGGTGGATGCCAATGCCTCGGAGTGCGACGCGGACTGGGGCGCCATGGCCATGAAACGCGGAGCCGTCCGGACTGTGCACCCGCTCCCGGAGCAACATCCGCTGTCGGAAGAACTGCCCCGGGCCCGGAAAGCCTATCGGAAAACCCGGAATTACGTAGACTCCCTGCTGGCGGACATCCGCAACCAGCAGACCATCGAGCTTGAGGAGGCTCGCCCCGTCATTGAGGCATGCGCCACCAGCATCCAGGCGAATGCCAACGCCATGTTCTGGCTGGGTCGCGTCCGTTCAGAGGATGCCTACACGGCGGAGCATTGCGTGCGGGTGGCGATACTGGCCATCGGTTTCGGGAGTAGCCTCGGGCTGAACGACGCGGACCTGACCACCCTCGGCCTTTGCGGCCTGCTGCACGACATCGGCAAACTGCGAGTCCCCGACGCCATCCTCAACAAACCCGGTCGGCTGACGCCGGAGGAGATGGCGGAAATGAAGCGCCACACGGAGTACGGTTATGCCCTGCTCACCAAACAGGGCGACTTCGACCCGATCGTTCAGGACACGACCCTGTCCCACCACGAGCGAATGGACGGGCGGGGCTACCCAGGCGGTAAGCCGGGCTCCTGCATCAGCCGTTTCACCCGCATTGTCACGATTGTCGATGCGTTCGACGCCATGACCAGCGACCGCACCTATCAAAAAGGCGTTTCGACCGCCGACGCCCTGCGCATCCTGTTCAAGAATCGGGGTGACCAGTTCGATGCGGAACTGGTCGAGCACTTCATCCGAATGATCGGCATCTACCCGCCCGGCAGCCTGGTGGCTCTTAACACCGGCGAAGTCGCCCTCGTGCTGGCCAACAACCCGCGCTACAAACTCGCTCCGAAGGTAGAGGTAGTTCTCGGGCCGGACAGGCAACCCTGCCGTCGACGGGTACTCGACCTCGCAACGCACCCCGAATCGGGCGATGGCACACCCTACGCCATCACCGAACCACTCCCGGATGGCGCCTACGGGTTCTCCCTGCAGGCCCACATCGAGCAACAGGGCACCGCTGCCGGCTGAAGCATCCCGATGGCGCCCTCAATTCGTTTTGCAATTAGACCAAAGGCGAAGTCCGACCACTTCCATCCGGTCATCAATGGTCTATGCTGACAAGGAATGCCATTAACGATAAAAGAACAGGAGGATTCATGAACGGCAAATGGCTCACCTCTCTCAGTGCCGCCGTCGCGTTGTCACTCGGCTCCACCATGGCGAGTGCCGAGACCCTCTCCGCGGTCACCGATCCGAGCTTCGTTCCCTTTGAAATGATGGACCAGGAATCCGGCGAGATGGTCGGTTTCGACATGGACATCCTGCAGGAAGTCGCCAAGCGCGCCGGTTTTGATTACAACCTGCGGACCATGGACTTCAACGGCATTATCCCGGCCCTTCAGACCGGCAATGCCGACATTGCACTGGCTGGGATCACCATCACCGAGGAGCGCGAGAAGATCGTCGACTTTTCAGATCCGTACTACGACTCCGGCCTGCGTCTGCTGATCCGGGCCAGCAATGACAACGTCGACGAGCTGGCGGACCTGGAGGGCAAGAAGATTGGCACCAAGATCGGCTCGACCAGTTACGACTACCTGACGGCGAACCTGGACGACACAGAAGGGGTCACGCCGTATCCAGGCAGCTCCGACATGTACATGGCTCTGATGTCCGGCAGCGTCGATGCGGTCTTCTACGACGCTCCCAATGTGGGCTACTTCTCCCGCACCAAGGGCGAAGGTAAGGTAAAAACTGTCGGCCCGCTGTATGAAGGTCAGCAGTACGGCATCGCCCTTGTAGACGGCAGCGAGTGGGTGGACGACGTCAACGATGCGCTGGCCGCCATGAAAGAAGATGGCACTTACAAGACGATCTATGAGAAGTGGTTCGGCAAGATGCCGGAAGACATGGGTATGTAACCGTCATCCTGTCCACCCGGAATGAACCGGCCTCCCGCCCGGGAGGCCGGTTGAACGCTTTCAGAACCTGACAGGAGATTCCCTGTGGACTCCGGCTTCACGTTTGACTGGGGAGCAGCCTTTGGCTCCCTGCCGTATCTGATCAAAGGCATTCCCTACACCCTGCTGATTTCCTTTGGCGGCCTCGCCATTGGGTTCGTGATCGGCATCATTTTCGGGCTTCTCAGTATCAACAAGAACCGGCTGCTGCGATGGCCCGCCACTGCCTATATCGAGGTGTTTCGAGGCACGCCGATTCTGGTACAGGTACTGTTCATCTTCTACGGCCTGCCGGACATTGTCGGCGGCCCGATCAACGCGCTGACAGCCGGCATTGCCGCCATTGCGCTCAACTCCGGGGCCTACATCTCCGAAGTGGTCCGGGGCGGCGTCCAGTCGATTGACTCCGGCCAGAGCGAGGCCGGCCTGTCGCTGGGCCTGACCCGCAACCAGACGTTCTGGTCCATCATCTGGCCCCAGGCACTTCGTCGGATGATTCCACCGCTGGGCAATCAGGCCATTGTCAGCATCAAGGACACGTCGCTGTTCTCGGTGATCGGCGTGGGCGAGCTGGTCCGTCAGGGCCAGGTCTACATCGCAACGACGTTCACCGCGTTCGAGGTGTACTTCATGGTGGCCCTTCTGTACCTGGCGATCACCCTGACACTGTCCCTGCTGCTGCGGATCGTCGAACGTCGCGGCATTGCTTCAACCTGACGGAGCCGTCTCATGCAACACATTGTCGACATGACCAATCTCGACAAATACTTCGGCGACCTCCACGTGCTGCAGGACATCAACCTGTCCGTCAGCCCCGGCGAGGTGGTCGTGGTGATCGGCGCCAGCGGGTCGGGCAAGTCCACCCTGATCCGCTGCGTCAATGGACTGGAGGAGTTCGAGTCCGGCTCACTGGTCGTGGATGGCCATGAGCTGGCGCCCAAAGGCGCCAACCAGCAGAACCTGCAGAACATTCGCAAGGAAGTGGGCATGGTGTTCCAGCAGTTCAATCTGTTCCCGCACCTGTCCGTCAAGGACAACGTCATGCTCGCGCCCATGAAGGTGCGCGGCGCCAGCCGGTCAGAAGCGGCCGACAGCGCCATGAAACTGCTGGACCGGGTTGGTATTGCCAATCAGGCGGACAAGTCGCCGAAGCAGCTCTCGGGCGGTCAGCAGCAGCGCGTAGCCATTGCCCGGGCCCTGGCCATGGAACCCCGCCTGATGCTGTTTGACGAGCCCACCTCGGCGCTGGACCCGGAGATGATCGGGGAGGTGCTGGACGTCATGCGGGAACTGGCGAAGGAAGGGATGACCATGATGGTGGTGACCCACGAGATGGGCTTCGCGCGCGAAGTGGCCGACCGGGTCATCTACATCCACGGTGGTCGTATCGTGGAAGAAGGCAAACCCGCAGACGTGTTCGACCATCCTCAGAACGAGCGCACACAATCGTTCCTCTCACGGGTACTCAAGCATTGAGGGGCGTTGCCCCTCAGGCCATCAGCTCCCTTATGACGTCGTACTCCCGCTCCATTTTGTAGCGGGAGTCTTCCACCAGAAACCGGGCGATTTTCTTGCCCAACAGCGGCACATCGCACCGCACGTTCAACGAGACATGGTTGGTACAGATATCCCCATTGTCTTTCAGGCGCATGTTGCCGCGAATCCTCGCCGGCACACCATCGACGTGTATCCGGAATTCACAGTGCCATTCCCGGTCGTCCTTGCGAAACCAGTGTTCCTCCTGGCGCACGGCATTCCACGGTCGGTGGAAGGCGGACAACGCATTCGGTACCGGTACGGAAGAGGCCACATCCCGGGCCACCACCAACTTACCGGACGACTCGTCCCGATCCCGGATTTTCACCGCCACGTTGCGGTTTCCCAACCGGTTGTTTTTCTCATGAATCACGGATTCATCGAAGAACGTATCGAGCACCCGGTCGATGCCGGCGTCGTACGGATGAACCACCTCGACTTTCATTGCCTGTCTCCTGTTCTCAGTGCCGGTCATCATCCATGATCCGGCGGAAATCCGACATTGGCCCGACCACCAGAGCCCCGGGGCAAAAGAGTCAGGACGCCGGCCTTTGCCCGGATCATTCACGAACCGACTGTACGAGTATCCCGGCGGGTCAGTATCATGGAGCCCCTTACAACCCCGGGATGGAGACAAGCGCCAATGAACAACGCCGACCTGGTACGACGGGATCTGAACGCCGTCTGGCACCCCTGCACCCAGATGAAGGACCATGAGACGCTGCCACTCATCCCCTTCAAGCGTGGCAAGGGCGTCTGGCTGGAGGACTTTGAGAACAACCAGTACATCGATGCCGTCAGTTCCTGGTGGGTGAACCTGTTCGGCCATGCCAATCCGCGCATCAATGCCGCTATCCGCGAGCAGACGGAGACACTGGAACACGCCATGCTGGCGGGGTTTACCCATGAGCCGGTGATCAACCTCTCGGAACGGCTGATCGAGGTCACTCCGGACGGGCTGAACAAGTGCTTTTACGCCGATAACGGCTCCTCGGCCATCGAGGCCGCGCTCAAAATGAGCTACCACTACTGGAAAAACCACGGCAAACCCGGGAAAAAGAACTTCGTCAATCTGGGGAACAGCTACCACGGCGAAACCCTCGGCGCGCTGGCTCTGGGCGATGTGGGCCTCTACAAGGCCACCTACCAGCCGCTGCTGATGGAGGTATTCACCGCACCGTCTCCGGACGCCTTCAACCGGGAAGAGGGCGAGAGCTGGGAAGACTACGCGATCCGGCAGTTCGAGCACATGGAGCGCATCCTCGCCGAGCATCACGATGAGATCTGCGCGGTGGTCGTGGAACCGCTGGTCCAGTGTGCCGGCAACATGCGCATGCACCACGCCATTTACCACACCATGCTGCGCAAGGCGTGCGACAAGTATGACGTGCACCTGATTGCCGATGAGATCGCAGTGGGTTTCGGGCGCACGGGTACGCTCTTCGCCTGCGAACAGTCCGGCATCTCACCGGACTTCATGTGCCTGTCTAAGGGCCTGACCGCCGGCTATCTGCCACTGTCGATCGTCATGACCACCAACGACGTTTACGACGCGTTCTATGACGACTATGAGACCCTCAAGGCGTTCCTCCACTCCCACAGTTACACGGGCAATCCGATTGGCTGCGCCGTTGCCCTGTCCACCCTCGACATTTTCCGGGACGACAATGTCATTGAGCGCAACAAGGCGCTGGCCCAGTGCATGGGTGACTCGGTGGCGCATCTGGCCGACCACCCCCATGTCGGCGACATCCGCCAGCACGGCATGACGCTGGCGATTGAGCTGGTCAAGGACAAGGCCACCAAAACGCCCTTCCCCTTCCAGGAGCGACGGGGCATCCGCGTCTATCAGCACTCGATCACCCGCGAGGCGTTGCTGCGGCCGCTGGGCAACGTGATCTACTTCATGCCGCCGTACGTCATTACAGAGAGCCAGATCCAGCACCTGGCGCAGGTGGCCACCGAAGGCATCGATAAGGCGACGAGGGACTGAACCGCGTGCGCGTGCCCCGGATCTACACCGACAGCCCCCTGACGCCAGGCGACGACACCCTACTCGACTCGCCGGCCGCCCAGCATGTGGGACGCGCACTCAGGATGCAGCCCGGTCAGTCGCTGGTGCTGTTCAATGGTGACGGCTACGATTACCCGGCGGAGCTGGTGCAGGTCACCAAGTCGACCGTCACCGCCCGACCGGGAACGCCCGTACCGGGCCAGGCCGAATCGCCACTACAGGTGCATCTCGGGCAGGTCCTGTCCAGGGGGGATCGCATGGATTATGCGATTCAGAAAAGCACCGAACTGGGTGTTGCCAGCATCACACCGCTGTTCAGTGATCGCTGCGAGGTGCGATTGAAAGGCGACCGGGCCGAAAAACGCCAGCGGCACTGGCAACAGGTGGCCATCAGCGCGGCCGAGCAATGCGGTCGGGCGCGGGTGCCAGCCATCCACCCGGTGACGTCCCTGTCCGACTGGTTCGCCCGGAACGGCTCAGCGGACCTCCGGCTGGTGCTGCATCATCGCACCGAGCATTCACTGTCGGAATGGGGTCGGCCGGGAACGCTGGCGTTGCTGATTGGTCCCGAGGGCGGCCTGAATGAGGCGGAAATTGAGACCGCACTGGCACACAACTATCACCCGGCCGCGCTTGGCCCCCGTGTCATGCGGACAGAGACCGCCCCAGTTGCCGCCCTGTCAGTATGCCAGTGGCTTTGGGGAGACTTTGCGCAGGGGCCGTAGAGTGAGAATCGCCCCGGTGCCGGATCAACCAGAAGGAAGAACGACCAAGTGCCTGCATTCACTGCTCCACTCCGGAGGCGCGGCTGGCTGATACCGCTGCTTCTTGTTCTTGCAACGACAGCCATCGTCACGCTGCTGTTTGTTCTTCGTCCAGCGCCTCCCGAATCCCAGGCGACTGAGAAGACATGGCCGGTCCAGGTCACCGAATTGACCGACCGGCGCCACGCCCCGGAGATCCGGCTGTTCGGCCGGGTCGAAACGCCGTTCCAGACAACGCTGACGGCGGCGGTGACCGCCGACGTGGAGAGTCTGCCGGTTCTGGAAGGCCAGTCGGTTGAACAGGGTGAGGTGATCGTCCGGCTCGATGACCGCGATGTCGACCTGACCCTCCGCCAGCGCCAGGCCAATGTGACGGAGCTGCAGAGCCAGATCGATCAGGAGCGGCGACAGCATGCCGCCAATCAACAGCTGCTTGATCAGGAGCGGTCCCTGGTGACCATTGCCAAGCGGCGCCTGGAGCGTGAACAGCGACTCGGACAATCCGATCTGAGCAGCCAGTCCCAGGTTGACCAGGCCCGGCAGGCACTGGCCTCCGCGCGGATGACACGCATCAACCGCGAACTCGCCGTCAGTCAGCACGAGGCCCGCATGCAGGCCCTCAACGCCAGTCTTGAGCGCGCGAAGGCCCAGCTCGAACAGGCCCGGCTGGACCAGCAGCGGACGACGGTACAGGCACCGTTCAGCGGCACGGTCACCGACATTGCCGTCAGCCCCGGCGAACGGGTCCGCCCGGGAGAGCCTTTGGCCAGTCTGTATGGTAACGATCCGCTGGAAGTGCGGGCGCAACTCCCCATGGGCCAGCTCTCACTGATTCGCCAGGGTCTGCATTCGGACGCCCCGCTGAACGCTCGACTGACCATTGACGGAGCGCATTATTCGCTGCGGCTGGCGCGCCTCTCCGGCCAGGTGAACGCCGGAGCCGGTGGCGTCGACGGCTTCTTCCGCTTCCGGGAACGGTCTCCGGCCCTGCCGCTCAACCAGACTCTGGAACTGACCCTGACACTCCCGGAGCAGAGCGGCCTGTTCGCCGTTCCCGTCTCTGCGATGTATCAGGGAGACACGATTTACCGGGTTGAGGAGCAACGATTAAGGGCCGTCGATGTCACGGTGGCCGGCAGCCGGTATGTGGACGGGCAGCAGCAACGGCTGGTTCGCAGCGACGCCCTCTCCGCCGGCGATCGCATTCTGACGACCGCGCTGCCCAATGCCGTTGAAGGCCTGCGAGTGCGGATACGGAATCAGGCAGGTGACGAATGACAGACAGTGACCGTCCTCAGCGAACGGATCTTCTGAGCCGTTTCGCCCGTCACCGGGTGGCGGCCAACCTCCTGATGCTGCTGATGGTCATGGCCGGCACGTTTGCCCTGGGCAACCTGAATCGCCAGTTCTTTCCGAACTTTGCCACCGACTTCATCACGATCCACGTCACCTGGCCCGGCGCCAGCGCCGAAGATGTGGCGCGCTCGATCACCACACCGCTGGAGCAGGAGTTGGGCAACCTGGACAGCGTCAAGGAGATGAGCTCCACCTCTTACCGGGGCGCCAGCAGCATCGTGCTCGAGTACGAGGAAGGAACCGACATGGGCATTGCCTTGGATCAGGTCAACGAGCATGTGGATCTGGTCCGCAACCTGCCCTCGGATTCCGAACGCCCTGAGATCAGCAAGGTGATCCGCAATGAGGAGATCGCCACGGTCATTCTCACCGGCGATACTCGCCTCGAATCCCTCCGCAGCCTGGCGTACCAGTATGAGGAGGAACTGCTCGACCGGGGCATTGCGAAGGTGAACATTACCGGCCTGCCGGAGCGCCAGATCGCCATCGAAGTCCGCAGCAATGCCATTGCCCAGCTCGGTCTCTCACTGCCGCAGATCGGTCAGCGTGTTATCCAGCGCAGCCAGGACATCCCTGCCGGTACCGTAGGCGAGTCGGAAGCCGCGAGGGACGTTCGGAGCCTGCAGAAAGGACGCACGGCAGAGGCGTTTGGAGACATGCCGGTACTCACCACAGCGGACGGCCGTCGCCTGACACTTGATGATCTGGCCCGGGTACGGGAACGGTCAAAGGATAACAGCGTGCAGGTGTTCCACAATGGCCAGCCCGCCGTTCTAATGCAGCTCATGCGAGCCGAAACGACTGACGCGCTGGATTCAGCCGACACCATGAATCAGTGGCTGGCGGACACCCGACCCACCCTGCCGGAGGGCTTGTCCCTGCTCGCCTATAAAGAGCAGTACCAGTACATCGTCGAGCGCATCAATCTGCTTCTTAAGAACGGCATCGGCGGGTTGATTCTGGTCGTCAGCATTCTGTTCCTGTTTCTCAACGGCCGGATCGCGTTCTGGGTCGCGGCGGGCATTCCCATCTCTCTGATGGGGACGCTGGCCATCCTCTGGCTCAATGGTGGCAGCATCAACATGATCAGCCTGTTTGCGCTGATCATGGCGCTGGGCATCATCGTTGATGATGCCATCGTGGTGGCCGAAGACGCGATGACGCACTACCAGTCCGGCGAACGGTCACTTCAGGCCGCCGAAGGCGGCGCCCGACGGATGCTGGTCCCGGTGATGAGTTCATCGCTGACCACAATTGCCGCCTTCCTGCCGCTGATGCTGGTCAGCGGCATCATTGGCGACATTTTGAAGGATATTCCATTTGTCGTGATCTGCGTGATCGTGGCGTCACTGATTGAGAGTTTTCTGATTCTACCAGGGCACCTGCGCGCCTCTTTCCATCGTCACCAGCACCGCGACGAAGGACCGTTACGCGAACGCCTGGACCGGGCCTTCGCGCGCTTCCGGGATAATGTGTTCCGACCCGTCGCCCACTGGAGTCTCAACCACCGCGGCACCGTGATCGTTGCCACCCTCTCCGCGCTCGCGCTGAGCCTGTCGGTCGTGATCAGCGGCCATGTCCGATTCACCTTTTTCCCGACACCGGAATCCTCGCGCGTGATTGCCAGCGTCAAGTTCACGGCCGGTACGCCCCCGACAACGGTGAAAGACTATGGAAGACAGATGGAGGACGTGCTAAGGCAGGTAACGGACCGGCTCACCAGCGAGGACGACGCACTGATTGATGTCGCCCTGTTGGAGCTGAACCGGGGCTCCTTCGACGGCGGGATGAACATGGAGCGTGGCGAGCAGTACGCCATGGTGTCCGTGGAGCTGGTGCCTTCGGACCAGCGGACAGTCCGCAACCCGGAGCTGATCCAGGCCTGGCGGGAAGCCCTGCCAAGGCCGTCAGGACTGGAACAGCTGTCGATTACCAGCCCGTCCGGCGGCCCCCCGGGCAAGCCGGTGGATGTGTTCCTGTCGGGCGCCGACGCCGACACCCTGAAGAAGGCCGCAGAAGCCCTCAAGACGGAACTGAGACAATACGAGGGTGTAACCGACATCCTAGACGACCTGCCCTGGGGGCAGCAGCAGTCGATTTTCTCCCTGACGCCCATGGCCGAATCGGTCGGCCTGACCATTGAAGACGTTGGGCGGCAGATGCGGGCCGCATTTGATGGCCAGTTGCTGCAGGTGTTCTACGACCAGCACGACGAAGTGGAAGTCCGGATCATGCTGACTCCGGAGGAACAGGAGCGCACCGAGACCTTGCAGACGCTCCCGATCGTGACGCCGGCCGGCGAGACCACGCCGCTGGCGAACGTCATCAGAATCGAGCCTCGTCGCGGACTGGAGTTGCTCCGCCATACGGACGGTAAGCTGGGCGTGCACGTCACCGCGGACGTCGATACCACCGTCACCAACGCCAACCAGGTCCTGAGCGATCTGGAGGCGGACGTGTTGCCGGGGCTGACCCGCCAGTACGGTGTTCAGGCCAGCTTTCAGGGTAAAGCGGAGGACCAGCGCGAGACCACGGGCGACATGAAGACCGGCGCGCTGATCGGGCTGGTGCTGATCTACGTGATCCTGGCCTGGGTGTTCGGCACCTATACCTGGCCGCTGGCGGTTATGCTCGCGATCCCGTTCGGTCTGTGCGGCGCCATTCTGGGGCACCTGTTGCTGGGCATCGACCTGACCATTCTGTCGCTGTTCGGGATGTTCGGCCTGGCCGGGATCGTCATCAATGACTCGATTATTCTGGTGACGTTCTACAAGCAACTCCGGGAGCGCGATGTGCCCGTCCGTGAGGCGCTGCTTGAAGCGTCCTCAGCACGGCTCCGAGCCGTGCTGCTCACCTCACTGACCACCATCGGCGGGCTCCTGCCGCTGCTGTTCGAAACGTCCCTTCAGGCACAGTTCCTGATTCCGATGGCAGCCAGCATCGCATTCGGCCTCGCGGTCGGTACCTTCCTGATCCTGCTGGTGATTCCGGTGCTGCTGTCGTTCATTGAGGACGGTCGGTCACGACTGCCCGGGCGGACACGTCCGGGCGGCTCAGGTCGCTCCCAACCCGCTTCCGAAGAGTGGTCACATTGACCGGACGGTCGGCCTGAGCGTCATTGACATCCCGACCTCCCGAACAGATGATGCGGGAACCCGGACGACACCATGAGCGTGTGACCGGTGGAGGGGCCACCGAAAGGCTCCCCGGACAAGAAGAACAACCCAAAAGAATAAGAGGCTGCGGCACGTGCAGCCGCGAGAAAAAAATAACCGACGAGTGACTCCATGAGCGCGCTGTTGCAAGACACACAATTCTGGCAATACCTGAGCATTCCGGTGATTGCGGCCCTGATCGGCTGGGTCACCAACTGGCTGGCCATCAAGATGACCTTCTATCCCCTCGAGTTCATCGGCATCCGCCCCATCTACGGCTGGCAGGGCATCATTCCCTCCAAGGCCCGGAAAATGGCAGCCATCAGCGTCGACGCCACCATTTCAAAAATCGGCACGGTGCAGGAGATCTTCGAGCAGATCGATCCCGGCGTACTGGCCGAGTATGTGGTCGAGTCCGTCGATCCCAGAATCGAGGAGTACGTGGACGAGCTGATGCTCCACGAGTACCCAACTTTCTGGGAAAACCTGCCAACCTCGGCCCGCAACATGGTCTATGACCGGGTGCGCAAATCCATGCCGGGTCAGGTGGACAATCTTGTCGGTGACATTTCGGACAACATTGAGGACCTGCTGGATATCAAGGGCATGGTGGTGGATCATCTGGCCCAAGATAAACGCCTTCTGAACAGAATATTCCTGGAGTGCGGCGACAAAGAGTTCCGTTTTATCGTCAATTCGGGCTTGTACTTCGGTTTCCTGTTCGGCCTGGTCCAAATGACGGTCTGGTATTTCTATTCCGCCTGGTGGGTCCTGCCGCTATTCGGTCTGCTGGTTGGGTGGGCGACCAACTGGATTGCGCTCAACGTCATTTTCCGACCGCTCAACGAGAAGAAGGTCGGCCCGGTACGGGTACAAGGGCTGTTTCTGAAACGCCAGCCCGAGGTGGCTGAATCGTTCACCTACATCGTCACTCACGAGATTCTGACGGTAGGCAACATCATTGGCTCAGTCCTCAACGGTCCCAACGGGGAGCGTGCGCAGAACATGGTCCGCAAGCACATCAAACCGCTTGTTGACGAGACCGCCGGTATGGGCAAGGCGCTCACCCAGATGGCGTTCGGCCCAACCGGGTTCGCGACGCTCAAGAACAAGGTCGGCGAGAAGGCCCTGGAACTGTCGGCCACCTCCTTCCACAACCCGGTGTTCGAGAAAGACCGGGCGGAGGCAGTCCAGCGCATCATGGTCGAACGCATGGTGGCGCTCTCCTCAGAGGAATTCCAGGACCTGCTGCGGCCCTGCTTCCAGGAAGATGAGATCAAGCTGATCATGGTGGGGGCATTTCTCGGGATGTGCGCCGGTATCTCCCAGCTGATCTTCATCTTCGGCCATCAATTCATGTAGGACCCGGGTGGGTGGCAACCTCCCACACCCTTTCTATACTGACCAGTTGAGGGACGCCTCAGTGCAGGCGCCCGTTGCAGGCCCGACAGTGTCCGTACCGCTTGATCCGGACGGCCAACACGCAGGGAGTCGCCAAACGAATGTGGCGCGTTTTACGCTGGTTCAAGAGAGAGCAGCCATCGGCTCCCCCCACTCGGAGTCACTTGCTCAATACGGCTCATGAAACACCGGCTGGCGACGACACGCAGCTGCCATTGCGACGGCTGGAAGCATCGCTGTTTTGCTGGTTGCTCGACACCCCTCCGCACAAGCTTCGCCACGAGGACCCCAACGAACCCGAGGTCCGCCAGGAGATTCAACGACGGTTGCGCCAATCCGGACTGACGGAGCTCCCCCGCAAGCCATCGGTGCTGCCCCGACTGATGAGCGCCCTGGCAGATGAACGCATCAACCGGCATGACCTTACCGAGATCCTGCTTGCGGACCCGTCGCTGACCACTCAACTGCTGGACGTCGCGAACAGCCCATTCTTCAAACCAGGCGACCAGTCTATTGAATCCGTGGAGCATGCGGTATTCATGCTGGGCCTGGATGGCATCCGCAACGTTGCCTCGGCGGCGATCATGCGCCCGATGATGGCTGCGCGGAACAGCCAGGAGGCCCTATTCGCCCAGCGCACCTGGCGCTGGGGCCTTGCCTGTGCACGATCAGCCGAACTGATCGCCAACACGCATGGTGGGGACGGTAACGGCTTCTTCATGGTAGGCCTGCTGCCGGCACTGTCCTACATCACACTACGCCGGGAAGTGGTCCATATTGCGAAGGGAACCGGCGACCGGATCGCGGTCACGCCGGCGCTGATCCGCAGCCTGTTAAAGAGCTGGGACTGGGAAACCACACAGAAAATCGCCGAAGCCTGGCACCTGCCACCGCAGTACCACGCCTGGCTTCTGGCGGCGGAACGGCCCGCGCCCCGGACGGCACACAGCCCACTCAATGACGGCATTATCCTTGGCACGCGCGAAGTTCTGCGCCGCGCCAACCAGCTCAACCTCCCCGAGGACACGCTGCAGGCGGCGCTGCAGCTCAGCGAATCCCAGTTTCAGTCCATCCGCGCCTCGCTTCTGACGATGCTTCAGAGCGACCGATCCGGGAAACCGGACACTCCCAGCGCCTGATTCAGTCGGGTGCTTCCGCAGGCTCCGTGGCCGACGATGCGCCTGCCGGGGCCTGCCCCGAAGCCAGCAGCTCCGCCAGTGTTCGGCGGTCATCGCCACCGCCAGCGCTCCGGATATCGTCAGGGACAACGGTTGGCACCCGCTCGACCAGACCGTCTTCGTCGGCACGCACGACACGAAGAATGTCCTGGACGGTAATCAGGTCCAATGCTTTGCCGGGAATCAGCCCGTCACCACTCTCCCCGGCCAGACTCAGTAACCGGGCCCGGATCAGCTTGTCGCTCACCCGACGGGTGACTTCTCCCGGCACACGCATGCGATGCTCCAACACCTCCTGACACGGCGCCGGTTCTCCCCGGCTGAACGGCACCGCGGCCATCCACATCAGAGCCAGCCCGACCGATTCCTGCAGCTCGGGGGAGTAACGCACCTCGGCCCGTTTGGCAACCGCCGCCGGGTGCTGAAGGTAGAAGACGATGCTGGCGCCAATCAGCAGGATCAGCCAGTTCAGGTACAGCCAGATCAACAGAATGATGCCGATGGCAAAGCTGGAATAAATGGCCGCGTACTTGGCAGACCCCGCCACGAAGGAGGCAAACAACAGACTGCCGGCCTGCCAGGATACCCCTGCCAGAAGACCGCCGACCAGGGCATAACCAATCCGGACCCGCGTGTTGGGCATGAAGACGTACACAAAGGAGAAGGCAAGCACCACCAGGAAGAAGGGCATCAGACGGCTGACTTCCAGAATCAGCATGCCGAAGGGCTCGACGGTCATCAGCGCCTGAACGATGTCCGACGACAGAATGGTCGCGCTGATCCCAATGGCCGAAGCCATCAATAGCGGCCCTACCATAATGACGCTCAGATAGTTACTGAACCGCTGGGCGACCGAACGCATCTGGGGAACTCGCCAGATCATATTGAATGATCGCTCGATCTTCTGGACCAGGGAAATGACGGTGTAGACCAGCAGCACCAACCCGACCGATCCCAATACCCCGACCTTCATGTTATCCACGAATCCGAGGATGCGGTCCGCCATCTCGAGCCCCTGCTCGCCCATGGGCTCGAAGAACTGGTACATCAGCGGCTCCATACGCTGATGAACACCGAGGGCTTTGAGCACTGAAAAGCTCAGAGCCATCAGCGGCACAATGCTCAGAAGAGTCGTATAGACCAGGCTCATGGCATGCAGCGTCAACTGACCATTGATGACATCGCGGATCACCGCATAGCCGGTTCGACCAACACGGTACAACCAGGTCCAGGGGAACGATTCCGGCGGGTTGGGATTGGCGAGAATCCAGTTCTCCGCCGCCTGCAGGCGGTCCTTCAATCGAATCGTCGTCACAGTGGTTATCCCGTCGCTTTGAGGCGCCGCCCGCCTGTCAGGGTTGTTTCTTGCGGCAGATGTAGACACAGGCCGGTGGCATGTTAAGCATCACCCATCGGGTGTCCACGTCATCATAGATGGCACTGAGGTAGGGTAACAGCTGCCGGGAGTACTGAAAGGCGATGAACAGTCCTCCGGGACTGAGTGTTCGGTGGATGACCGCCAGCAGATGCTCGCGCGCTGTGTCGTCCAGGTTGGCAAACGGCAGGCAGGAAACAATGCAGTCCGCCTGCCCCGGGCCGCGCTGTTTGAGCACCCGCTCCAGCTCAAAGGCATCCCTCTCCAGCCAGACGCCCGGAAACCGCGACATCAGATCGGTCCGCATGTGCGGATCCTGCTCAAAGCAGTAGAACCGGGACTGCGGGCTGCGCAATCGATTGATGGCCTGGGTGACCACGCCCGTTCCGGCACCCAGCTCGACCACGGTATTGGCCCTCTGCCAATCGACCGCCTCCATCATGGAACCCACCAGCATCCGGGAGCTGGGCAGAACGCTGCCGATCTGGGCCGGCGATTCAATGAATTTCCTGATAAAACGCCAGTGCTTTCTCATCAGGCGCTGTCCTCTGGCTCTTCTTGTTGTTGCAGTGGTGCCCTGCCATTCAACCGGTTGCGTGTTTATGGACACTGTTTCTCAGGTTTTCAGCCGTCTTCTCAACAATACTCTGTCTCGCCTCCCGGCTCGCCCAGGCGCAATGGGGCGTGACAATCAGGTTGGGAATGTCCCCTGCGAGCAGCGGATTGCCATTGCGAGGCGGCTCCCCCGTCAGCACATCAAAGCCGGCACCACCGATGCGACGCTCACGAAGTGCCTCCGCCAACGCCGTTTCATCCACCAGCCCACCCCGGCTGGTATTGATGATCAGCGCCTCGTTTTTCATTGCCGCCAGCTCCGACGCTCCGATCAACCCGTCCGTCTCGGGCGTCAGCAGGCAATGGAGGGAAAGCACGTCGACATGCGGCAACAGCTCCTCAATCGGTGCTCTCGGGTAACCATCCACATCACCGGCCGACTGTCCCGGACGGGCACCCAGCACCACTTTCATCCCAAATGCCTCGGCCCGGCGCGCCACGGCGCGACCGATATCGCCGAACCCGACAATGCACAGGGTCTTGCCTTCCAGCTCCATCACCGGATGATTCATCAGGCAGAACTGGGGGCTCTCCGCCCACGCACCGGCCTGGACATCCTGGTGATAATCGATCAGGTGCGTCGCCAGGGCGAGCATCAACGCCACCGTATGCTGCGCGACGGTCGAGGTGCCATAGCGGGTGGCATTCAAAACGGTGATGCCGGCGGCCTCGGCGGCCGGCAGATCAATGTTGTTCTTCCCAGTCGCCGTCAGGACGATGGTATGGAGATCAGGGCAGGCATCGAAATGGGACTGGTTCAGAACCACCTTATTGGTCACGACAACCCCGAAACCACGAATACGCTCCAGCACCTGGTCGGGCGCCGTCCTCTGGTAACAGGTCAGACCGCGAGCCGCCTCTTCCATAGGTGTCAGGTCGATATCGTCGCCGAGGGTGGCCGCATCCAGAAATACTGCGCTCATGGCTCCTTATCCATCCGGGCAGAGGGTTTGGAAACCAGCACGAGGCCAACGGTTTCCTGAGCCCCTGTAGCTTACACTCAAAATCGGGGATAACCATACCGTGAACGGGGGATTACGGGAAAGTGACAGGGCATCACCAAAAAAGCGCCGGAGCGGACCCCGGCGCGAACAACCCACCGAAGGGTGTGGGTTGACCAAACAATCATCTCAGCCGCCCGATCAGCGGTACTGGCTCAGAACCGAGGCACGCTCCTGATCGGACAACGCATCCAGCGCACTCTGCAACGTACTGACGACCTCGTCCGGCGTGTCTTTGTGGAAGGCATAGAACAGTTCGCCCTCGCTCAGGACGTGCACCACTTCAAAGTTGTCGGTATCAAACCCGGCATTGTTAATCAGCCAGAACGCCACGTTCTGCTCATAAGCCCAGAGGTCGACCCGACCGGCCTGCAGCTTGCGCATCGCCGGTTCCGGCTTGGGGTTGAGATCCAGGTTGCCGTCGGTGGCGCCGGCATCACGGACCAGCTCCTCGGCAACGTCGTCCCGGACGACGGCGATGCTCGGGCTGGCGAAATCCGACGCGCTGTTCAACGTCACATCACTGCCCTTTTTCGCAATCAGGGCGATCTTTGTATCCGTGATCGGGCCGGCCCATTTGAAAAGCGGCTCGCGCTTCTCGGTCCGGGTTGTCGCAAACAGCATGGTCTGCGGTTTGTTCTGAAGCGTCTGATAGCCGCGTGCCCAGGGCAGTAACTGAATATCCGATCGCTGAATACCGAGGCCGGCCTTGTCGGAGGCCGCCATCAGCATGTCAACGCTGATGCCTTTCAGCTCTCCATCCACCCTGAAATTAAAGGGCGGGTAGGTCTCGGTCATCATCTGGTAGTCCTTCAGATCAGCGGTCGCCATGCTGCTGAACACCGACGCCGTCGCCAGGATGGCAGTGCAAAGTAGAGTCTGAATTCGCATACGCTCACCTTGTGTCGTGGGTTTCTGGTCTTCGACAGCAAACGATCTGCTGCTCCGGACGTCACACCCGGAACTGCTTGATCAGACGCTCCACCTTGTCCGACAGCTCTCTGAGGCTGTTTGCTGCGCCTTCCGTGTCCTGGGTGCCCTGTGCGGCCGACTCGGTCACCTCCAGCATCGCGTGCAGGCTCTTCTGAATGTCCTCGGAAACAGCGGTCTGCTGTTCGGCCGCACTGGCAATCTGGGTATTCATTTCGTGGATAGTGCCAATCGCCTCGGAAACCTGATTGAGGGCCTCATCCGCCTCGCGGGAGCGCTCGACGGTCTCATCGCCCTGCTGGCGACTTTTTTCCATCACCGCGACCGCGTCACTCGCCCGCTTCTGCAGCCGTTCGGTCATGCCCTGAATCTGTTCGGTGCTGTCATGGGACCGCTTGGCAAGGGCCCGGACCTCGTCCGCGACCACCGCAAATCCCCGCCCCTGCTCACCGGCCCGAGCGGCTTCGATTGCCGCATTAAGCGCCAGTAGATTGGTCTGATCGGAAATATCGCGAATGACGTCAAGAATAGTGCCGATCTCGCCAACCTCCTCCTGCAGCGAGCCGATCACCTGGGACGCTTCCTTCACCTCATCCGCCAGCCGACCAGTGGACTCGGCAGTCCCCTCGACAATATCTTTCGCCCGATTGCCCTGCTGATCCGCTTCACTGGCAGCGCTGGCCGCTTCCGCCGCGTTTTCGGCCACGGTCTGAGAGGAGGTGTTCATCTCGGTCATCGCCGTCGCCACCTGGTCGGACTCCTCCCTCTGGCGGTTTGAGCCGGCGGCCGTGTCCTGCGCGATGTCCTGCAGACGCGCCACCTGGGCATCGAGATCATCAAACGACTGGACGAACTGGCGCACCAGGGTGTGAATCTTTTCGGTGTATTGATTGAAACCGGTTGCGAGCTGCCCGATCTCATCCTGTCGATCCACCTCCAGGCGCCGTGTCAGGTCGCCTTCCCCCTGGGCAATGTCCATAAGCGCTGCGGAAACGTTGCGGATAGGGCGCGTGACAAAGTAGCCGATGATCAGGCGAGTGGCCGCCACCAGCACCACCACCATGATCACCACCTGAACCAACAGCAGATTTCGGGCGGACGACTGAAGCGCGGCCAGGGCGCTGTAATCCGCGACGATCACCAGGCGCCCGACTGTCTTCATCTCGCCATTGTTGTCGTATTTGAGCGGCTCATCGTGGGCAATTGCGGCATTCTCGGGGATAGCCTCGATCGCCTGGGGCTCCTCGGCTTCTGCCGAACTCTGAAGGCCGGCCACCACTTCGCCGGCATCATTGAACACCACAATGGCCCGTACGGCGTCAGCGACGACCTCGGCCCTCACGATGTTACCGGTCTGATCGAACTGGTAATTCCAGAGAGTGGGCGGAATATTCTGGGCCAGCCGTCCGCGGGTTGCTTCAAGCTGACTGTCCATCTGGTCACGAAAGCTCTCGCTCGTTGACTGATAACTGTACACGCCGAAACCGGCCATCAGCACAAGAACCGTGATCGCGACCAGAACGTTGACCCGAAGACTCAAACTCTTTTTCATGACGCTCAGCGCCCTATCAGGAGATCAGATCGCCTCCCTGACACGTCGATTGGTGCGCTTCATCCCTCAACGCCCGCAGCCTTAACGAGTATGATTTCGTTAGGGTCTGCAATAAAGCGTAGTCAATAATCGCGACTCCGACGAACGTCGCATTGATGATTAACAACATTTCAAAAATAGTGACTTGCGTCACGTTCTGCGCCAGACCATCCATAGTGAAGTCACAGTAGAGCCTCACCCGACAGGAGACACATCATGGATCACGAGTTCTGGCATGCCCGCTGGGCCCGACAGGAAATCGGTTTCCACGAGGGGACGGTCAACCGCTACCTCCATGATCACTGGTCGGAACTGGTGCGCCACGGCAACGAAACCGTGCTCGTGCCCCTGTGCGGCAAAGCGCGAGATATGTGGTGGCTTCACGATCACGGTCACCCGGTCATGGGCGTCGAACTGAGCCCGATTGCCTGCAAGGACTTCTTCGAGGAGGCGGAAACCCGGGCACACGTGACACCCGGCCAGCCATTCACCCGCTATCGACATGACGACCTTGAGCTCTGGTGCGGGGATTTTTTCCAACTGGTGCCGGAGGATGTCCGGCATGTGCGACTGGTCTATGACCGGGCCGCGCTGATCGCCCTGCCGCCGAAGCTGCGCAAGGAGTATGCCGTGCATCTGAGCGCAATCCTGCCCGACAGCGCCGCGATGCTGCTGATCACACTCGACTACGACAATCCGGACCTGAAGGCACCGCCCTTTAACGTGCGGGATGACGAGGTTGATGAGCTGTTCGGTGCCGATTTCCGAGTCGAGCATGTGCTGACCAACACACTCGCCCACGACCACCCATTCGCGAAGCGCCGCGGGCTGACCGGGGCGACAGAAAGCGTCTTCCGGCTCACACGGCGCACCTCATAATAAACGGGTCAGAAAGAGCCGAATCGGAACGAACGGATCGGTCTCAGACCTGTCTCAAGAGTGAAACCTGAACTAGACTGACGTCAGGGGACCCGGAATCCGCGACCGGCGCAACCGGAACCCAACCTGCCATATTCACGACACTCACCAACGAGCCGCCGGTATACGCGGTTTTGGACAATGGAAACGGAGTCAACGGGCGTGTAGTCATCGAAGCGAGGGGCGACTATGAGTATTCTGCAGCAATTCCAAGACCGGTATGAGGCCACCCGGGAGGAAGAACTCTCCCTGGAGGAATACCTGGAACTCTGCAAGAAGGACCCATCGGTCTACGCCTCAGCACCCGAACGGATGCTGATGGCCATCGGCGAACCGGAGCTGGTGGACACCTCCCAGGACGCCAGACTCTCCCGCATATTCTCCAATAAGGTGATCAAGCGATACCCGGAATTCTCCGAGTTCTACGGCATGGAAGACGCCGTCGAGAACATCGTGTCGTTCTTCCGTCACGCGGCACAGGGACTGGAAGAAAAGAAACAGATCCTCTACCTGCTCGGACCAGTCGGGGGTGGCAAATCCTCCCTGGCGGACAAACTCAAGCACCTGATGCAGAAAATCCCTTTCTATGCCATCAAGGGCTCACCGGTCAACGAGTCCCCGCTGGGCCTGTTTGATCCGGAAGAGGATGGCCCGATTCTGGAAGAGGAATACGGCATCCCCGTGCGCTACCTCAAGCCAATCATGTCGCCCTGGGCGGTGAAACGGCTTCACGAATACGGCGGCGACATCAGTCAGTTCCGGGTGGTCAAACGCTACCCGTCAGTGCTCGACCAGATCGGCGTGGCCAAGACCGAACCCGGCGATGACAACAATCAGGACATCTCGGCGCTCGTCGGCAAAGTCAACATCCGCATGCTGGAGGACTTCTCCCAGGATGATCCGGACGCCTACAGCTTCAGCGGCGGCCTGAGCAAGGCCAACCAGGGGCTGATGGAATTCGTCGAGATGTTCAAGGCGCCGATCAAAGTGCTGCACCCGCTGCTGACCGCCACTCAGGAAGGCAATTACAATACGACCGAAGGGATGAGCTCGGTGCCGTTCGACGGCATCATCCTCGCGCACTCCAACGAGACGGAGTGGCAGACCTTCCGGAACAACAAACACAACGAGGCGTTCCTGGATCGGGTCTACATCGTCAAGGTGCCCTATTGCCTGCGGGTCACGGAGGAAATCGACATCTACCGCAAACTGTTGCGCGAAAGCTCGCTGGCCGGCTCGCCCTGCGCGCCGGACACCCTCGACATGCTCGCCCAGTTTACGGTGCTCTCACGCCTCAAGGAGCCGGAGAATTCGTCCATCTACTCCAAGATGCGGGTCTACGACGGCCAGAACATCAAGGACACCGACCCCAAGGCCAAGTCGATCCAGGAGTACCGCGACACGGCCGGCGTCAACGAGGGCATGGACGGACTATCGACACGGTTTGCGTTCAAGATCCTCTCCAAGGTGTTCAACTTCGACACCACCGAGGTGGCGGCCAACCCGGTGCACCTGCTCTACGTCCTGGAAAAACAGATTGAGCAGGAGCAGTTCCCGGCGGATGTGCAGGAACGCTACCTGCGCTTCATCAAGGAATACCTGGCGCCGCACTACGTCGAGTTCATCGGCAAGGAAATCCAGACGGCGTATCTGGAAAGCTACAGCGAGTACGGACAGAACCTGTTCGACCGCTACGTGACCTATGCCGACTTCTGGATTCAGGACCAGGAGTATCGTGATCCGGAGACCGGCGAGATGTTCGATCGGTCTGCGATCAACGACGAACTGGAGAAAATCGAGAAGCCGGCCGGCATCAGCAACCCGAAGGACTTCCGCAACGAGGTGGTCAACTTCGTCCTCCGGGCGCGGGCCAACAATCAGGGCCAGAACCCGTCCTGGCTGAGCTATGAGAAGCTGCGCAGCGTCATTGAGAAGAAGATGTTCTCCAACACCGAAGACCTGCTGCCGGTCATCTCCTTCAACCCGAAGGCGTCGGAAGACGATCAGAAGAAACACCGGCAGTTCGTGGAACGGATGGTCGACCGCGGTTACACCGAGAAGCAGGTGCGTCTGCTGGCTGAATGGTACCTGCGGGTCCGCAAGTCGCAGTAAAACGGTGCTCCGGCGGGCGCCGGGCCCGCCGGAGCCGACAGGCAGACTCACGGGAGTACCGCCATTATGGGGATGAGAACCCACATCGTTGACCGTCGCCTGAACGGCAAGAATAAGAGTGCCGTGAACCGCGAGCGGTTTCTGCGTCGTTACCGCAAGCACATCAAGCGTGCCGTGTCCGACGCGGTCCAGCGCCGTTCGATCACCGACATCGAGCGCGGGGAAGATGTCAGCATCCCAAGCCGGGACATTGATGAACCGGTCTTCCACCACGGTCGTGGCGGACACCGGGAGATGGTCCACCCCGGCAACAAGGAGTTCGTCACCGGGGACGAACTGGACAAACCCCAGGGCGGCGAGGGCGAAGGCCAGGGGTCGGGACAGGCCAGCCCCGATGGCGAAGGCATGGACGATTTCGCCTTCCAGATCACTCAGGAGGAGTTTCTCGATTTCCTGTTCGATGATCTGGAGCTGCCCAACCTTGCCCGGAAGAAACTCAAAGACACCGAAACATTCCATTACGAGCGCTCGGGCTTCACCACCCAGGGCATTCCCGCCAAGCTGGACGTGCTGCGGTCACTACGTGGGGCCCACGCCCGGCGGCTGAGCCTGAGTGGTAAGCGCCGCCGCCGGCTTCGTGACATGGAAGCCCAACTGGCGGAACTGAAGGCTCACCCCGAGAGCGACGACCCGGCCTTCAGCCCCAGCGAGCAGATTGCCGAGCTGGAGGAGAAGATCGCCGAGCTGAAGCAGAATCTCAAGCGCGTCCCATTTCTCGACGAAATCGACCTGCGCTACCGCCAGCATGTGAAGCGCCCGCGCCCGGCGACCAGCGCCGTCATGTTCTGCCTGATGGACGTCTCCGGCTCCATGACCCAGGGGCACAAGGACATCGCCAAGCGCTTCTTCATCCTGCTGTACCTGTTTCTCAAGAAGAACTACAAGAAGATCGATGTGGTCTTCATCCGCCACCACACCAGCGCGAAGGAAGTGGACGAGGAGGAATTCTTCTACTCCCGCGAGACCGGCGGCACCATCGTTTCCAGTGCCCTGAAACTGATGAAACAGATCATCGACGAGCGCTACCCGCCCTCGGAATGGAACATCTACGCCGCCCAGGCCTCGGACGGCGACAACTGGAATGACGATTCCCCGATCTGCGGCAAGATCCTGGGCGAGTACCTGTTACCGATGATTCAGTACTACGCCTATGTCGAGATCACGCCGCAGGATCACCAGATGCTCTGGTACGAATACGAGAAGCTGATGGAGCAGGACCCGGACAGCTTCGCCATGGAGCAGATCACGGACGCCGCGGACATCTACCCGGTCTTCCGACAGCTGTTCGAGAGGAAAGCCGCATGAGCAATACCGCCGACACCCGCACGCACCGGCGCCCGATTTCCGAAGCCTCGGAATGGAGCTTCGATCTGGTGGAGCAGTACAACGAAGCCATCGACGAGTGCGCGGCCGAGTTTGGGCTGGACACCTACCCGAACCAGATCGAAGTCATCAGCGCAGAGCAGATGATGGATGCCTACAGCTCGGTGGGCATGCCCGTGGGATACCACCACTGGTCATTCGGCAAACAGTTTCTGGAAACCTGGCGCGGCTACAAGCGCGGTCAGATGGGGTTGGCCTACGAGCTGGTCATCAACTCCAACCCCTGCATCGCCTACCTGATGGAGGAGAACACCCTGCCCATGCAGGCGCTGGTGATCGCCCACGCCTGCTACGGCCACAACTCATTCTTCAAGGGCAACTACCTGTTCCGCACCTGGACCGACGCCAGTGCCATTATTGACTATCTGGTATTCGCAAGGAGCTATGTGTCCGAATGCGAAGAGCGATACGGCGTCGAGGAGGTCGAAAAGCTGCTGGACTCCTGTCATGCCCTGATGAACTTTGGTGTGGACCGTTACAAACGCCCTTCTCCAGTATCCGCCATCGAGGAGCGCCGACGGCAGGAGGAACGTGAAGAATATCGGCAGCGGCAGGTGAACGATCTCTGGCGGACCATTCCGGACATGAATCCCGACGAGGACGGTGAGGACAGCGAGCATCAGCGCTTCCCTGCCGATCCACAGGAGAACCTGCTGTACTTCATCGAGAAGAACGCCCCGCTGCTGGACACCTGGCAGCGGGAAATCATCCGCATCGTGCGCAAGATGGCGCAGTATTTCTATCCCCAGCGCCAGACTCAGGTCATGAACGAGGGCTGGGCCAGCTTCTGGCACTACACCCTGCTTCACCGTTTATACGACAAGGGCCTGGTCACGGACGGATTCATGCTGGAGTGCCTCGACAGCCACTCTGGCGTCATTTACCAGCCACCGTTCGACAGCCCCTACTACTCCGGGCTCAATCCCTACACACTGGGCTTCTCGATCTACTGCGACCTGCGCCGCATCTGCGAGGCCCCCACGGAAGAGGACCACCACTGGTTCCCGGACATTGCCGGTGGCGACTGGCTGAAAACCGTCCACTTTGCCATGCGCAACTTCAAGGACGAGAGCTTCATCCAGCAGTTTCTGTCCCCTAAAGTCATGCGGGACCTGAAACTCTTCGCCATCTCCGATGACGATCAGGAAGACGTGTATCGCATTACCGCCATTCACGACGAAGCCGGGTACCGGAATCTCAGGGAAAAGCTGGCCCGACAATACAACCTGAGCTATCGCGAACCCAACATCCAGGTCTGGAACGTCAACCTGCGCGGCGACCGCTCACTGACACTGCGCCACACACCGCAAGACCGGATTCCACTCGGCGAAAGCACACAGGAAGTGCTGCGCCATGTGCATCGGCTGTGGGGGTTCGATGTGCACCTGGAAAGCGTGGAGGACGGCACCGTGGTGGGCGAGTATCACTGTCCGCCGCAGCCGATGGAGGACGAATAGAGCGTCTACTCCAGAGGATATCCGCCCCGTGATCCATCCGGTACACTCGACGGGACCTACAACAATAAGACGGAGACGAACCATGTCCGCACAGCAACCGATCCCCTCCAAAAAAGGCGTCGTCAGTGACGAGGAATGGCAACTGCGGGTGGATCTGGCCGCGGCCTACCGGCTGATCGCCCTCTATGGCTGGGATGACCTGATCTTCACGCACATCTCCGTGCGCATTCCCGGCGACGAACATCACTTTCTGATCAACCCCTACGGGATGATGTTCGACGAAATCACCGCCTCAAGCCTCGTGCGGATCGATCAGGACGGCAACAAGCTCAACCCCGATGATTACGATGTGAACCCGGCCGGCTTCACCATCCACAGCGCCATTCATGCCATCCGCGAGGATGCGGCCTGTGTCATGCACACCCACACCACCGAAGGCGTCGCGGTGTCGGCCCAGCAGGACGGGCTATTGCCGCTGTCCCAGCAGAGCCTGTTTCCACTGTCGAACCTGGCCTATCACGATTACGAGGGCGTGGCGCTGCGCGAGGACGAGAAAGCCCGGCTCCAGAAGGATCTGAGCAATAACAACTTTATGATCCTGCGCAACCACGGGCTGCTAACCACCGGCGGCAGCATCGCCGATGCGTTCCTGGGCATGTACATTCTGCAGAAAGCCTGTGAGGTCCAGATTCAGGCCCTGTCCGGCAACCGGGCCATGACACCGATCCCGGACGGCATCGTCGAGACCATTCGCCAGCAGGCGGATCAGGTGACGAAAGGAATGGGCGGCAACCTGGCCTGGCCGGGGCTGCTGCGCAAGCTGGACCGCTGCAATCCGGGCTACGAAGACTGACTGGATCCACCCGTTGACTGAGCCGGCGGACCGCCAGGGAATGGCGCCCCGGCTCAGGAGCTGGCGAGCGCGGGGGCCAGAGGCATGATGCCGGTACCACGCAGGATGGACCAGGCGACGCTCAGCGCCGAGCTCTGGTCGGTCGCCAGATACCATTTGGTTTCCCGGCCGCGGTAACGGGTCTTATGGTAGCTCAGCGCCTTGAAGGCGTAGAGACTGTTACCGCGTTCGTAGACGAGCTGCGCAATCCGCCGGATCAGCGGACGGTCACCCTCCATGGCCTCAACGCCGTGCAACGGTGAAATGCCAAGCGATAGCTCGCGGATGCCCTCTTCCCGGAACCGATTGATGGCCTCGATAATGATGAAGTCGAGCAGGCCGGTGGGCGCATTTTCCATATCCTGCCGCAGGATGTTGGCGGTGTAGCCCACCACCTCGCCGTTCTCGAAGTAGGGGTCAAAGAACACATAGCCCAACATGCGATCCCCCTGGTAGGCGTAGAACTTGCGGACGCCCCACTCGTTGTCCATCACCGGAGGACGCGTCAACAGCCGTAGCTCCCGGCAGCCGACCGCCTTGTGACCACGCCACTGTTCGGAAATGGACTCGACACGCGCCCGGTCCACTGTCTCCCAGGTCTGCTCCTGGACGGTCACACCCTCGCGCTTGCCCAGGTTGGAGGCATGGCGGAGCTGTTTCTTGCTCTTACCCGCAACAGAGAAGTTGCCCACATCGACCGCAAACTCGGTTCCGAACTCGTTGATTCGCAGACCCGCTTTTTCCAGATCCCGGGCCACGCTGGCGTCAATTCCCATGAACATGTGACGCCCCGGCACCTCATTCAGAAACGCTCGCAGCAACCAGTAGCGCATGGCCGGTTCACAGACGGGATTGGCGAAGACCAGGTTGAAACGCCCGGCGATGGTGCGAATCGGGAAGTAGGCCACGAATCCGACGTCCGCTGAGCCAAACCGCGACACACCCGCCTGCAGGTTGAAGTAGGCACTGGACTGGCTTCCGTAACGGGCAACCAGTTGTTGGCATTGGTCGTCCGTCAATGAATGATCCGGATTTCCACTGAAGGAAACGACTGATCGGGAAAACAGCTCCCGTGGCGGCAGATAAGTCATGGTAGACAAGCGTCCTTACCGAGACATTGTTTTTGTGATTGATTTTTACACAAAGTTACAGGACGCGGTGGCCCATGATGAAGGACGAGTTGTTCGTTTCTTGACGGCGAGCACAAAAATAGATGGAACCGACACACTTCCAGCGGGAATCCGTGACGAATGTCGCATCGTTATACACATGACGGGGTGGTAGCGCCACGGGGATGACGACATAAGTGGTTATAAATCAGATCGTTGCAATCTGATTGAGGTCCGCATTGCCTCCGGTGATGATCAGCGCCGCGCCCTCGTCCACCGCCGATGGGACCCGGTCCTCCAGCAACGCTGCCAGCCCGACAGCCGCCCCCGGCTCCACCATCAGCCGGGCCCGGGTCAGCAGCTCGCGGGTCGCCTCGACAATGGCCGCTTCACTCACCGTGACAATGTCATCCACCACCGCCCGACTCACCCGATAGGTGTGCTCGCCAACCACGGCGGGAGCGAGACTGCCGGCCCAGGTCGTCACCGTCGACAGGCTCGCAGTGGCATCCTGTTGTTGCCAGGCATTGCGCATGGTCCCCGCACCGGCTGGCTCGACACCGATCACCGTGATGTCCGGGCGTACCGCCTTGACCGCCACTCCCAGACCGGAAATCAGGCCACCGCCGCCGATTGGGCACACAATCCGGTTCAGATCCGGTTGCTGCTCGAGCAGTTCCAGCCCCACGGTCCCCTGCCCGGCCATGACGCGAAGGTCATTATAGGGGTGCACCAGCGTCAGGTCGTACTCCTCCCGCAGGCGGTGGCACTCCGCGACTGCCTCCTGAATACCACCGTGCAGAATCACATGACCGCCCAGTTCGCGCGTCCGCGCCACCTTCATGGGGCTGGCCCCCTCCGGCATCACGACCGTCACCGGCACCTGACGCCTCGCGCCTGCCCAGGCGAGTGCCATCGCGTGATTGCCGGCCGATACGGTGATCAGGCCATTCGCCAGTTCGTCATCAGAGGCGGTGAGCAACCAGTTCAACGCCCCCCGGGCCTTGAAACTACCGGTCCGCTGCAGCGACTCGGCTTTCAGCCAGAGCGGGTGGTCCCGGAACGTGTCGAGATCCGGTGCGCGGAGCAGCGGTGTGGGCGGCAGGTGTGGGGACAGGCGTTCGGCGGCCTGCTCGATCTCAGGACGAGTCAATGGCAGATCCGGCATGACGAAATCCTCCCTTCTCTCAGGCAACCGGCGTCATCACTGACAAACCCACTCTCAGGGGATATCGTACCGCTATAACAACTCAATGGAATCGATCCCATATGACCGATCCGGCGTCCGTCGACATCGGCGACTCACTGCCACCCGTCATTACCGGGCCCATTCTGAGAGAGCTGACACCGGACCGTATGACACTGTGGCTTGTCACCACACGACCCCTCAAGCTGCGGGTACGGGTCACCGGTGCAGATGGGCGCGAGTTACTGGACCAGCGGCTGGAGCACGCGCCAGAGAAGGCGCTGCCCATCGGTCGATCGGCATTCGTTCAGCAGATTACCGTTTCCCCGGATACGCCCTTCCCGACGGATCAGTGCCTGCACTGGGATCTTGGTCTGTTGGGCGAACCCGCCGCCTGGATCGCCGACTGGGCACCGCACCTGTGCCACGAGGGGCAGTCCTCACCGACGATGGTGGTCAGCCAACGCATCCGCCAGATACTTCACGGTTCCTGTCGACGTCCCCATCACGACTCCGATGACGGGCTGTGCCGGGTCGATGCAACGATCCGGGAGAAAGGTCCCGACAGCGCCGACCGGCCAGCGATGCTGCTGATGACCGGTGATCAGATCTACGCCGACGACGTCGCCGGCCCCGTGCTGCATGCCATCCAACAGCTGATCCGGCGGCTGGGGCTGTTCGGCGAGTCGCTGGAGGGGGCCATCGTTGAGGATAGCGATGCCCTGATGGCACACGAGCACAGCCTCTATGGCCGCCAAAGGCTCCTGCCCGACTCGCGTCCGAACCAGACCATGATTCAGCAGGTCTTTGGCGGGGTCCGCAAACCGATTTTCACCAGCGACCACGCCTGGAATCACCTGGCCACCTTCAGCGAAGTGATGGCCATGTACCTGCTGTGCTGGTCGCCCGTACCCTGGCGTCTGATCGACATGACCGCACCGGAACTGCCAGCGGACGAGTCGGCGCATTACCGGCGCGAAGCCCCCATCGTCCATCAGTTCGTGACGGGGTTGCCCGAAGCGGCCCGGGCCATGGCGCATCTGCCGGTCTATATGATCTTTGACGATCACGACGTCACCGACGACTGGAACCTGTCCGCCGCCTGGGAGGAAACCGCTTACGGTCATCCCTTCTCACGGCGCATCATCGGCAACGCCCTGCTCGCCTACCTTCTGTGCCAGGCCTGGGGCAATGCGCCGGAGCGGGTTCGTCCTCTGATCGACGGCGTCCGGAGCCTGCTCGATCAGGTCAACGACGGCTGGCTTCCGTCGACCGACCAGAATCACATGATCGACCGGCTTCTGCGCTTCGAGCAGTGGCACTACACACTGCCCACATCGCCCAGAATCGTGGTGCTGGACACCCGAACACGCCGCTGGCGCAGTGAAATCGATCCGAGCCGTCCGTCGGGCCTGCTGGACTGGGAGGCACTGACCGAATTCCAGCAGGATATGCTCGATCAGGAAGCGGTGATCGTCGTCTCACCCGCCCCGATGTTCGGGGTCAAGCTGATCGAAGCCATCCAGAAAGCATTCACCTTCCTTGGTCAGCCCCTGACGGTGGACGCGGAAAACTGGATGGCTCACCGGGGCGCGGCCAGTGTGCTGCTGAACATTTTCGGCCACCGGCGCACGCCACGATACTTCACCATTCTCTCTGGAGACGTTCACTATTCCTTTGCCTACGACATTCGACTGCGGCGCCGCCCCGGCGGGCCCTCAATCTGGCAGATCACCAGCAGCGGCTTTCGCAACGAATTCCCGCATCAGTTGCTGGAATGGCTGGATCGTCTCAATCGGTGGCTGTTCGCGCCCTGGTCACCACTGAACTGGTTCACCAAGCGGCGCCGCATGAAGGTGATGCCGCGTCGTCCGGAAGGCCGGGATGCCGGAGAACGGCTCTGGAACCAGGCGGGGGTCGGGCTGGTGCATTTCCAGCCGGATGGCCAGCCCGACGACATCCAGCAGCTCGGTGCCAGCGGCGGCGGCACTCGATTTCACGCCTCGGATGAACGCGAGCACTGATCTCAGCGGATCGCCGTGTCCTGCAACCGATCCGTGAGCTGCGCCAATGCATCGCCGCTGTGACGCCAGTAGTGCCAGTAAAGCGGCACATCCAGCGCGTAGGTCGGATCCACGCGAACCAGCGCGCCAGCCTCCAGTTCCGAGGTGACCTGACTTTCCGGAATCATGCCATAGCCCATCCCGGCCAGCGCCAGTCGCACAAACCCTTCAGAGGACGGACACAGGTGATGCGGGAACGGACCAGTGTACCCCCGGTCCGCCATGAACCGGTGCTGAAGCTGATCGTTGGGGCCGAATACGATGGCCGGAGCCTGCCCGAACGCCGCCACCGTGACACCCGATGGGAACTGGCTTGCCATGTAGTCCGGAGAAGCCAGTGGCCGGTAACGCATGGTCCCCACCCGGACGCAGCGCGCCCCGACGATGGGCTGGTCACTACTGCACAGACAGGCCGCCACATCGCCTTCGCGCATCCGACGCAGCCCGACATCCTGATCTTCAATCACCAGGTCCATCAGTAGACCGGACTCCCGGCAGAAGGCCCCAACGACACTGCCCCACCAGGTCGCCAGGCTGTCCGCATTGATGGCGATGCGAACCCGTGCCGTACTCTCAGCCAGCGCCGGCAGCGTGTCGCTCAGGTCCCGTTCCAGCAGCCGGACCTGATGGTAGTGGTTCAGCAACCGCTGACCGGCGGGCGTGGCGCGCGGCACCGACTGGCGGGCCAGAACCGGCTGTCCGAGTCGTACTTCGAGGGTTTTGATGCGCTGGGAGACGGCGGACTGGGACAACCCCAGAGCCTCCCCAGCACGTTCAAAACCGCCACACTCAACGACCAGGGCCAACGCATGAAGCAGCTTGTAATCGATCATCAGGTTTTCTTATGCCTTATCATCAGAATGATTTTTTTGGATGATAGCACCGCCCTAAGATAGGCCTTCAACAGGACAACGCACGGAAGGAGGGAAAGAGCGTGGTTGCAAGCTATCTGACCGGGCTGGTGGTCTGCATCGGCATCATCGTCGCCATTGGCGCCCAGAATGCCTACCTGCTGGGCCAGTCCGTACGTCGCCAGCATCATTGGCCCAGTGCGGCCCTGTGCATCAGCTCTGATGTGGTGCTGTTCAGCGCCGGCATGCTCGGCGTCAGCGCGGCACTCGTGGCAATGCCCACAGCACTCGAAGTCCTTCGATGGGTTGGTGTGGTCTTTCTGGGCTGGCTGGCAGCGCAGTCCTTCTGGCGCGCAGCCAAGGGCCGAGCCGGGCTCGAAGAGGACGGTGCGGCCGGTCAGGGCCTCAAAGGCGTGTTGCTGACCACCCTGGCGGTGACGGTGCTCAACCCCCAGGTCTATCTGGACACCCTGCTGCTGATTCCCGCCATTGGCATCCAGCAATCATACCCACTGCTTTTCCTCGTGGGAGCCATCAGTGCCTCCATTCTCTGGTTTTCACTGCTGGCCTGGGGCGGCTCCCGGCTCGCCCCCTGGCTGGCAAAGCCGGCCGCCTGGCGGATCATCGACGGCGGCATCGGCCTGACCATGCTGGTCATTGCGGTGGGTCTGGCTCAGGGGCCGGTGGCCCCGGCTGCCTGATCCGATGACTCGCTGGCCCGAATTCGGTCCAGCGCTTCGACCCGACGCCGTTGCGACTCATCGAAATGCCGGTCGCGAAGCCGCTGGATCGCCTCCTGTCGGTCCGGCGCCGCCAGTCCACTGTTGAGAATGGCCTGTCGTTCCTGCCGGTACTGATCATACCGCTGCTGCCACTGTTCCCGCTGCTGATCCAATTGTTCAAGACGCCGGGCGGCCTCCGGCCCCAGCTTTTCCATTCGGTAGGCCTGAATCGCCTGATCACTGACACCCTCCTGCCGCATGGAGGAAACGGCCTGGCTGACCGCGGCCGGAGAATCCGGCTGGGTCAGCAGCGACCGGATACGCTCAGGCGCATTGTCCCGCAACTGATCCAATTGCCGCTGGCGCTCGGTCGCCGAGAGGTCCGGGTTCTCCTGAATCGCCTGACGGGACAGCCGATAGTCACTGTACTGATGCGCCATACCAAAAAACGCATCCGCCGCCTCGGCGCCCAGTACGCTTTCACGGATCGCCTGCCGCTGGGCCAGCGTCGCCTCCATGTCCGACACCGTGCCGTCGTGGGCGGGCATTTCCGACAGCGCCTGCTTCATATCGAGGTATCGCAGAAACAGGTCCCAGGCCTGGGAGGCCGCTTTCGGTGGGAGGCTGGATTCAATGTGGGCCGCCAGCAATGCGCTAGCGGTCTCCGGATCCACCTCGCCGATGGTGGACAGGAAGTACTCGAACACCCGTCGCACATCCGGCGTCAGTTTCAGGTTGCCCGCCGCGTCGGTCGTCAGGCTGCCATCCACCCGAGTGCCTTCCAGCGACTCCGGGCGCGCTTGCTGGCGGCCCTCGCGGGCATACCGGGCCAGACTGCCGGTCGGGAGTGCCGGATCACCTCCGTTCAGTTCAGTGGACTCCCCTGCGGGGGCATCCGATGATCCAACGGATGTCCCGGGTTCGACCGACAAGGCCCCGACAACCAGCCAGAACCCACCGGCCAGGACCACAAAAACACTGACAAAAAACGCCACGCGACTGATTTTTTTCATCAAACCCACTCCGAAGCTCATGAATTACCAGCTTAGCGCGCCTGTCCACCACCGTTCCCGATAAGATCCCGGATTCTGAGAGACTGGCACATTCTGACCATCGTTTCTGATCGCGAGTTGGCTACACTCAAATCGTGCGTTGATGAATCGCCCCGGCTTTCAGCCGGGACACAACAACAATCAAACGCCACCAAAAAATGAGAACGAACAACAACAAGAGGTCAAACATGACAATGAAACAGTGCCTGACCGCGGTGGCGATCGCCATCGCCCTGTGTCTGCCCACCGTCGCGAGTGCCGGTTACACCGACACCCGTCACCCCATTGTGCTGGCCCATGGTCTGTTCGGCTTTGACGACATTGCCGGTTATGACTACTGGTATCAGATTCCCGAGGCGCTCCGCAGTGGCGGCGCCGAGGTGCATGTTACCCAGGTTGCCGCCGCCAACAGCACGGAAGTGCGGGGAGAACAACTGGCGCGCCAGGTGGAGTCCATTCTCGCCAGCACCGGCGCCAGCAAAGTCAACCTGATCGGCCACAGTCACGGCGGTCCGACGGCGCGGTATGTCGGGTCCGTTTACCCGCAGTATGTCGCCTCCGTTACGACCGTTGCCGGCGTCAATAAGGGCTCGCTGATAGCCGACGCCGTTGCTGGTGTGGCCGGAGCCCTGCCCAATGACGGTGCACTGATTGGCAGCATCGTGGACACATTCTTCGCCGGATTCATCGACTTCATTTCCGGTGGCGGGTATGACCAGAACTCACTTGCGGCGCTGAACTCGCTGACCACCGAAGGCTCTGAGGCATTCAACCAGCGCCACCCGGAGGGCATTCCACAATCACGTTGTGGGGAGACAGCGGAGCTGGCCAGTAATGGCGTTCGTTATTTTTCCTGGTCTGGCGCCAAGCCGGTCACCAGCATCTTCGATCCACTCGACGGCGCTCTGGGCACCACAGGATTGCTCTATTCGATACAGGGCCTGCGCAGCGATGGCCTGGTGGGCACCTGTTCCAGCCATCTGGGTAACGTCATTCGTGATGACTACCGAATGAACCACCTGGACGAGGTCAATCAGGTTCTGGGCATTGTGGACCTGTGGGAGACCGATCCGGTGACGGTCTTCCGTCAGCAGGCCAACCGGCTCAAGCACCGGGGGTTGTAACGCCGTCTGCCTGTCGGGCCCATGAACGCCCGGCAGGCGATTCCCTTTCCCACCATTCCCTCCTGGCATTCCGGCCGACTGTCCGACAAACTCACAGAGATTGTGAACGGGAACCTGTCACGCCCGCATTACGTTCTGTAACCTGCGTAATCGTGCGCCCACTGCATCGGCCGGATTGCATAAAGGAGTCTCATGAAACGGCTAAGCCCCCTCGACGCCGCCTGGCTGGCGGTCGAGTCTGACGACACGCCCATGCACGTTGGCACCCTGCAGATCTTCTCGCTGCCGTCGGACGCCTCCGACACGTTCCTGCGGGATATGGTCCAGCGCATGAAGGCCAACTGTGAGGTGGAACCTCCGTGGAACGACAAGCTTTTTCGTCCCGGCACCATCGGTCGGATACTCGCTCCGGCCTGGAAAGTCGACAAGCACATTGATCTGGACTATCACGTCCGCCATTCCGCGCTGCCTAGCCCCGGCAGTGAGCGGGAACTCGGTGTTCTGGTCTCCCGGCTGCACTCCCACCCGCTGGATTTCTCCCGCCCACTGTGGGAGTGCCACATCATTGAGGGGCTGGAAGACAACCGGTTCGCGCTCTACACCAAGATGCACCACTCACTGATCGATGGCATCAGTGGTGTGCGGCTGATGCAGAAAATCCTTTCCACCGATCCGGACAAGCGCAACATGCTGGCCCCCTGGTCGGTGGCGCCACAGAAGCGCGACCGCAGCACACCCGAAACCGCGCCGACGATCCCGTCCGCCTATCGTGAAGCCATGAAGGCGCTGCGCATCCAGGCGGATACCCTCCCGCGACTGACCAGTGCGATGACGCGACTGGCCAACGCAGCCCGGCACGACGATGACCGGCTGACAGCACCATTCACGGGCCCGCGGTCCAGCATTAATCGCCGGGTGACGGGTCAGCGCCGGTTCGCCACACAGCACTATGATCTGGACCGGCTGAAACGCCTCGCCAAACAGGCGGACGCCTCGCTCAACGACATCGTGCTGTATCTTTGTGGCACGGCTCTGCGACGCTTCCTGGTGGAGCAAAACAATCTGCCGGAAGCACCGCTGACGGCGGGCATCCCCGTGAACATCCGCCCGGCGGACGATGAAGGAACGGGCACGGCCATCAGCTTCATGATTGCCAGTCTCGCCACGGACGAAGCGACGCCGAAAGCGCGATTGGAGGCCATCAAGACGTCGACGCGCATCGCCAAGGAGCACCTGCAGAGCCTGCCCCGTCATGCGCTGAATCAATACACCATGCTGCTGATGTCACCCTACATCCTGCAGTTGATGTCAGGACTGGGCGGCCGGATGCGGCCGGTGTTCAACGTCACGATTTCCAACGTGCCCGGCCCCGAAGAACCGCTCTACTATGAGGGCGCCCGGCTGGAGGCAATGTACCCGGTGTCCCTGATCGCCCATGGCGGTGCACTCAATATCACCTGCCTGAGCTACGCGGGCTCGCTGAACTTCGGCTACACCGGCTGTCGCGACACCCTGCCGAGCATGCAACGACTGGCGGTATACACCGGCGAGGCATTGGATGAGTTGGAAGGAGTGTTGGCGGGGGCGTCGTAGAACAACGCTGTATTGCCACGGAAGAACACGGCAATCACGGACGCGTCCTTCGGACGGACTATGAGGTTTTAAAGTCTGAAAGTTTTAAACCCCTTCCTTTGCCTTCCGCCCCGACTCCCAGTGCTCCGCCCCGATAAAGATGAGCTGCAGGAAGCGGGTTGTGCGGTCACGGATCTGCTGGATCTGGGCGTCGTCGTCCGGAGAGACACCGAGCAGATCCGTAAAGCTGAACGCCACGGTCCGGACCACCAGGTCGCAGGTCAGTTCGAGATCGGCGTCGCCAAGATGGCTCATGACCCCCATCCGGCGCAGGTCGTTGGCCAGCTCGGTGGCGAAATAGCGCATCTCGCTGCGGATGCCGTCCTGGACCGCCCGACTTTCACCCGCCAGACCCTGCGCCATAAAAAAGAAGAAATCGCGGTTCGCCTCCACGTGGCGAATGAAGATATCCACGGACTCCTCAATCAGGCGCTCGTCCGCCTGGACGACATTGATCCTCGCCTCGCGCATCATACGGCGCAGTACCAACCCAAGCTGATCCACCAGTTCCAGGCCCAGATCGTCCATGTTGCGGAAATTGCGATAGAACGAGGTCGGCACCACACCAGCCTGCCGGGTGACTTCCCGGATACCGAGTGAGGCATAGTGGCGGCCCTTGCCCACGAGTGTCAGGGCCGATTCCATGAGTTTTTCCCGGGTCTCTCCCGGCTTCCGGCGCTTTTTGCGATCGGTCATAGGGGGCGTCACTTCACAAAACCGTTAGTCTACCTTTTCCAGCCCGCCTCAGTAACTAAAACACACCCGCACACACGACTCCGATCCGGCCAAACCAACATCCATCAATATAAAACCCTATTCAGAACAGTCACTTCTCAGCTCCCCATAAAAATACCGATGGAAATCCGATTTTAGTGTTTGACAGCAAAAGTCTCTGTGTGTACATTCGTTCACAGAATGTGAACAGTCGTACACACGGCAGATGAGGAGACGCACCATGCTGTCGGTTTTTGAGAACAACAGCGCCATGCGCTGGCTCGGCAAACAGCTTTTTAACCGCGAGGATCCGGCCGCGTTTTTCGACCCGATCCTGTCCATCATCAACCCGATGATGGTCCGCGGTCTGACCCCGGCGCGCGTGGAAGCCATCACCCACGCCGCGCGGGACACGAAGACCTTTCACCTCAAGCCGTCACCGCGCTGGTCCGGCTTCCGGGCCGGTCAGCACATCAACATCAACGTGGAAATCGACGGCGTTCGCTGCCACCGCACGTTCAGCCTGTCCTCCGCGCCGGCGCAATGGGAACAGGACGGCACGATCACCCTGACCATCAAGCGCCTGCCGGGCGGCAAGGTGACCAACTGGCTCCACGACCGGCTGGAGACCGGCACGGTCGTTGGCATCAGTGAGGCGTTCGGCGAATTCGACATCCCCAACGTCGAGCAACCGCTGCTCTATCTTGCGGGCGGCAGCGGCGTGACGCCGGTACTGAGCCACCTGGTGACACTGGCGGATCAGGACTACCGCGCGCCGGTCACTGTGCTCTATTACGTGCGCACCCAGGCCGATGAGATCGGCGCCGAAACGCTGCGGGCGCTGCAAGCGCGCTGGCCGGCGCTCACGCTGGTCATTCATCGCACGGATGAGGACGGCCCGTCGGCCCTGATGAACGAGGCGCATCTGGAGCAGGTTCCGGGCATCAAAGCCCGTCACTGCTTCCTGTGCGGCCCGCCCGGGCTGATGGATCTGGCGCAGGACCTGCTCGGCCGCTTTGGCATCCGGGAGGAGCAGATCAGCGCCACCTTCTTTACCGCACCGACGCCGGTCGAGGTGAGCGAGCCGCTGGGCGGCGAAGTCCGCTTTGCCGGCAGCGACGTTACCGTCGAATCCGAGGGGGATGCCCCGCTTCTGGAAATTGCCGAAGCGGCGAAGCTCAACCCCAAGCACGGCTGCCGCATGGGCATCTGCCACCAGTGCAGCTGCCGCAAGACCAGCGGCACTGTCGTTAACCGGCTGACCGGCAAAGCATCCGGGCCCGGCGAGGAGACCATTCAGCTCTGCATTTCAGTGCCGCAGGGCGACGTTGAAGTGGATGTCTGAACCGGCTGTTCATCACCCACCGGTTGATCGGACGCACACAGGAGGAAATCGACATGCAACAGCTGACCAACGAACAACTCGATAACCTGGCCCGTGACCTGGACGCGATCCGCGATGAGGTCATGGCCGATGTCGGCGAGCGGGATGCCCGCTACATCCGCCGCGTCATCCGCACACACCGTGCCCTGGAAATCGGCGGCCGCGCCATGCTGCCGTTCGGCTTCCTGCCGCCGCTATTCATCGCGGGCACGGCATCGTTGGGCATCGCCAAGATCCTGGAAAACATGGAGATTGGCCACAACGTCATGCACGGCCAGTACGACTGGATGAACGATCCGTCGCTCCACTCCCAGACCTACGAGTGGGACACGGTCTGCACCGGCGATTCCTGGCGCTATACCCACAACTACGAGCACCACACCTACACCAATGTCATCGGCAAGGACCGGGACTACGGCTATGCCGTCCTGCGCCTGAGCGACGACGTGAAATGGCATCCGGGGCACCTGCTGCAGTTCATCAATTTCACGCTGCTCAGTGTGTTCTTCCAGTGGGGTGTGGGCCTGCACGAGCTGGAAACCGAGCGTATGCGTCGGGGTGAAATCAAGCTGTCGGACAAGCGCGAGGTGCTTCGCGACCTGATGCGCAAAGGCGGCCGGCAGGCGTTCAAGGACTATGTATTCTTCCCGCTGTTGACCTTTCCGGTCGCACCGATCGTGCTGGCCGGTAACATCGGGGCGAACCTGATCCGTAACCTCTGGGCATCCAACGTCATCTTCCTGGGCCACTTTACCGAAGACGCGGAAACCTTCAGTGAAGACATGCTGGAAGGCGAGAGCCGCGGTCAGTGGTACCTGCGTCAGCTCACCGGCTCCAGCAACTTCACGGGCAACAAGTGGATGCACATCCTGAGCGGCCATCTGAGCCACCAGATCGAACATCACGTGTTCCCGGACATGCCGGCCCACCGGTACCGGGAAATCGCGCCGCGTGTCCAGAAGATCTGTGAGAAGTACGGCCTGCATTACAACTCCGCCAGCTTCGCCAGCCAGTACAAGACCGTGCTGCGCAAGGTGTTCCACTACTCCCTGCCGGATCGGATCCGCACCCGCCTGCAGGCCGCATAAAGACCATTCCCTGCCGATCCCGCTATCGGCAGGGCCGACCTGATTTGTCATACTGTTCCCGACGCATTCATCCGGGGCCGCCAGCGGCGGTCCCGGCGTTTCTCGTTTCGGAGCTGTCATGGGAACCAGTCAACTGGTGGACCGCTTCGGCCGGACCATCCGGTATGTCCGGCTGTCCGTAACGGACCGCTGTGACTTCCGCTGCGTCTACTGCATGGCCGAAGACATGGAATTCCTGCCCAAACCCCAGATCCTCTCGCTGGAGGAACTGGCCCGGGTGGCACGGTCATTCGTCGATCTCGGCACCGACAAGATCCGCCTGACCGGCGGCGAGCCATTGGTCCGCCGCGATGTGATGGAGCTGGTGCGGGAAATCGGTGGTATGGGCCTGCGGGATTTCACCATGACCACCAACGGCAACCAGCTCCCGCGATTTGCCGATGAGCTGCGCGCAGCGGGTCTGCACCGGGTCAACATCAGCCTGGATTCCCTCGACCCGCAACGGTTCTCGCAGATCACCCGAACGGGTCGCCTCGAGCGTGTTCTGGACGGCATAGACGCGGCCCGCGAAGCGGGATTCCCGGGCATCAAGCTCAACACCGTGATCCTGAAGGGCCGGAACGACGACGAGGTTCCGGAGCTGATCGAGTTTGCCCGGAAAAAACAGATCGACATCAGCTTCATCGAAGAAATGCCGCTGGGGGAAATCAGCGAGCACAGCCGGGCAGAAAGCTTCTGCAGCAGCGACGAGGTGCGGGACATCATCCGCCAGCGTCACGAGCTGCTGCCGGCTGCCACTGACACCGGCGGCCCGTCCCGCTACTACCGAATGCCCGACAGCCCGATCCGGGTCGGATTCATCTCACCGCACTCCCACAACTTCTGCGACACCTGCAATCGCGTCCGCTTGACGGTGGAAGGCCGGCTGCTGCTCTGCCTGGGCAACGAGCACTCGGTGGACCTGCGGGAGGTCCTGCGCAACCATCCGACCGATGACACGCCCGTGCGCGATACCATCATCAAGGCGATGGACCTCAAGCCCGAACGCCACCACTTCAGCACCGACGGCGACGTCCAGATCCTGCGCTTCATGAACATGACCGGCGGCTGAACCGGTCCGTCTCCCGACGCGTACCCGGAGGACCACTGTCAGGAGACACCACATGCGCCACCTCATCCTTATACTCGGCGATCAACTTACAACCGGCATCAGTGCCCTGGCCGATGCCGATCCGGCTCAGGACCGGATCGTGATGGCCGAGGTGCACAACGAGGCCTCCTACACCAACCATCACCGCAAGAAACTGGTTTTGCTGTTCAGCGCCATGCGCCACTTCGCGGCAGCACTCGAAGACGTCGGCTGGACGGTGGATTACCAGCGCTATCATCCGGACAACCCCAATCAGTCTCTTGAAGCCGTGCTTGATCGCACCATCCGGGAGAACGCGCCGGAACGCGTGGTCGTCACCGAATGCGGCGAGTGGCGGCTGCATGAGCAGATGATGGGGTGGGCGGACCGGCTGAGCTGCCCGGTCGACATCCGCGAAGACACCCGGTTTCTGGCCAGCAAATCCGAATTCGCCGCCTGGGCCAAAGACCGAAAACAGCTGCGGATGGAATTTTTCTACCGGGAGATGCGTCGCAAGACCGGCCTGCTGATGACGGACGATGGCCAGCCCGAGGGTGGTCAGTGGAACTTCGACGCCGACAACCGCCGCAAATGGAAGGGCGCCCCTCCGGCTCCGGGCCCGTTCCGTGTCACGCCAGATGCCATGACCCGTGACGTGATCGAATCGGTAAACGAGTTCTTCCCGGACCATTTTGGCACCACTGACGACTTCCACTTCGCCGTCACACACCAAGACGCACAGGGCGCTCTCGAGCACTTCCTCGACTTCGCACTGCCGTGTTTCGGCGACTACCAGGACGCCATGTCCGACGACGAGGACTGGCTGTTCCACTCCGTGTTGTCGCCCTACATCAACTGCGGCCTTCTGGATCCGCTTGCCGTCTGCCAGGCTGCGGTGGATCGCTACCACGACGGCATGGCACCGCTAAACGCCGTCGAAGGCTTCGTCCGCCAGATCATCGGCTGGCGCGAATTCGTGCGCGGCATCTACTGGCTTCATATGCCCGCCTACGCGGAGGAGAACCGACTCGGCAACACCCGCGCCCTGCCCTGGTTCTACTGGACCGGCGACACGGACATGCACTGCATGCACCGAGCCATCGACGCCACCCGCCGGAACGGCTACGCTCACCACATCCAGCGTCTGATGGTGACCGGCAACTTTGCCCTGTTGGCCGGCGTCACACCGGCGGAAATCTGCGACTGGTATCTGGCCGTCTATGCGGACGCCTACGACTGGGTGGAGCTGCCTAACACGCTGGGCATGGTCATGCACGCCGATGGTGGCTATCTGGGCTCCAAGCCCTACGCCGCCAGCGGCAAATACATTCAGCGCATGTCCGACTACTGCAAGCACTGCCGCTACGACGTAAAGCAGTCTTTTGGCGAAAACGCCTGTCCATTCAACGCTTTGTACTGGCATTTCGTCGATCGCCACCGGGATCAGTTCGGCAGCAATCATCGGATGGGAATGATCTACCGGAACTGGGACCGCCAGCCGACCGAACGCCGAGACGCCATCATTGCCAGGGGCGAGTACCTTCTGTCACAACTCGAAACGCTCTAATCACGAGACAGGGCATCAACGTGAGACAGCGACACCTTATCGGCGTATTCAGTATTCTGCTCCTGGCCGAGGCGGCGCAGAGTCAAGGTCCGAGCCACCCGGATGATACGGTAATCAAGGTCAGTTCGCCCCGCCTCACCCGACCACTCTACGAGACGCCAGCGGCGGTCTCGGTGGTGAATCGCCCCGCCATACAGACCGGTCAGCAACGGCTGCATCTGTCGGAGTCACTCGACACGGTCCCGGGGCTGTTTTTCCAGAATCGGACCAACTTCGCACAGGGCCTGCGGCTGTCGACACGCGGGTTCGGGGCGCGCGCACCGTTCGGCATCCGGGGCATTCACATCCAGGTCGACGGTATTCCCTCCACCCTTCCGGACGGACAGGCCCAGATCGATGCCCTGAGCCTGGATTCCACCGAACGGATTGAGATCGTCCGCGGGCCATCGTCCGTCCAGTATGGCAATGCGGCGGGCGGAGCCATCGCCGTCACCACCGCCTCCGGCGATCAGTCACCGCCCGGCGCCACGCTGCGGCTCGACGGTGGTAGCCATGGCTATCGCAAGGGCACGGTGGAAGCCAGCGAACAGTGGGCGGACACCAGCGCCCATGCCAGCCTGAGCTGGCTGGACTTCGAGGGCTACCGGGAGCAGAGCGAGGTCCGACAGGGCCGGCTCAACACCCGCATCGCCCATGACTGGTCGGGCGGACAGCGCCTGACGGTCACGCTCAATGCGCTGGATACGCCGACAGCGGAAGATCCCAGCGGCCTGAGCCGGACGGAAGTCGCCGAGGACCGGCAACAGGCCACGGAATTCGCCCGAAGCCTGGATTCCGGACAGACGGTCGATCAGCAAACGATCGGCCTCAATTACGAAGACCCGGCCCTGCTGCCGGGCACACTGACCCTCAATACCTTTTTCACTCACCGGGACTTCGCCCAACAGTTGCCCTTTCCCGGCAGCAGCCGCATCTCCTACGACCGGCTTTTCTACGGCTCGGGTGCCGACTACCAGGGTCGCACGTCACTGGTCGGGCATCGCCTGCGCTACAGCGTCGGTGCCGAGGTCAACCACCAGTCCGACGAACGACGCCGGTACGAGATCGGCGTGAATGGCGACAATCAGGGGCAGGTTCAGGACGAAACCCAGACGGCGACCGAAGCCGGTGTGTTTGCCCAGGGCGATCTGGCCCTGACATCGGCCCTGTCGCTATCACTGGGCGCCCGGTTCGACCGGCTGCGCCTGGCCATCGACGACCAGCGGCTTTCGGACGGGGATGATTCCGGCGAACGGATCTACCGGGAAACCAGCGGCTCAGCGGGGCTGAACTACCGCATTACACCAAGCCATCAGGCCTACGCGACGATCGGAACCGCTTTCGAATCCCCCACATTCACGGAATTCGCCAATCCGGACGGCAGTGGCGGGTTCAACCCCGAAATCGGTCCTCAGGACGCCCTGAATCGGGAGATTGGCCTGCGTGGCACGGTGGGGCGTGGACTCAGTTACGAGTTGGCGGCCTTCTCGATCACCGTTGACGACGAGATTCTGCCCTTCGAACAGAATGGCCGAACCTTCTACGAAAATGCCGGGGAAACCCAGCGCGACGGTATTGAGCTGGGCGTGGACTGGTCCCTCTCCTATGCGTGGCGGCTCACCAGTGCGCTGACCCTGGCGGACTACCGCCTGGAGAACTTTCGGGACAGCCAGGGCAATAACGTAGACGGCAACCGCTTTCCCGGTCTGCCCCAGGAGCAGTGGGTCAGCGAACTGACGCGGCGTTCCACCGACCAGGCATTCGCGGCCGTGGAACTCAGTTACACGGGTGAGGTCTATGCCGAGAACAGCAACCAGACCCGGGTGTCCGACTACTGGCTGGTGAACCTGCGCGCCGGTGACTCGTTTGCAATCGGCGAGCAGACCATCGACGTCTACGGCGGGCTCAGGAACGTCACGGACGAGGCGTACTTCAGCAATATCCGGGTCAATGCCAACTCAGACCAGCCCGTTGACCAACGGGGCTATTTCGAACCCGCCCCGGGGCGCACGATCTATCTCGGCGTGGCACTGAATCTGTGAAACACGAGGCTGCCCCAACCCATTGCGGGCGGGGCGGCCCGGCATCATCCGCGAGCAGCGCTGAGGGCCTGGTCGATGTCGGCAATAATATCGTCGACGTGCTCGATTCCGATCGACAGGCGCACCATGTCCCGACTGACACCCGCCTTGGCAAGCTCCTCGTCATCGAGCTGACGGTGGGTGGTGGTCGCAGGGTGACACGCCAACGACTTCGCGTCCCCGATATTCACCAATCGGACGATCAGCTGCAGGGCGTCGATAAACCGGGCGCCGGCCTCCTCTCCGCCTTCGATACCAAAGCTGAGGATGCCCCCGGCCTTGCCATCCATGTACTTCTGCACCAGCGGATAGGAGGGGCTGCTTTCCAGTCCGGCGTACTTCACCCAGCGGACCTGTGGATGATTCTCCAGATGCTTCGCCACGGCCAGACCATTCTCGCTGTGCCGGTCCATTCGCAGCGGCAGTGTTTCAATGCCCTGCATCAGCAGGAAGGCGTTGAACGGCGACAGGGCTGCACCCATGTTCCGCAATGGCGCCACGCGACAGCGACCAATGTACGCCGTCTCGCCCAGCGCCTCGGTATACACCACCCCGTGGTAGGACGGGTCCGGCTCGACCATCATCGGAAAGCGGTCACCATGCTCCGCCCATGGGAACTTCCCGGAATCGACGATGACACCGCCCACGGTGGTGCCGTGGCCGCCCATGTATTTGGTCAGCGAGTGCACCACAATATCCGCACCGCTCTCAATCGGTCGCCAGAGGTACGGCGTCGGCACCGTGTTGTCGACAATCAGGGGCACCCCCGCCTCGTGGGCAATGACCGCCAGCTTCTCGACATCCACGACGTTCGCATTCGGGTTGCCGACGGTTTCGCAGAACACCGCTTTGGTCCGGTCATCGATCAACGCCGCCAGTGACTGGGGGTCTTCCCCGTCGCCGAAGCGTGCTTCGATGCCCATGTTCGGCAAACCGTGGGCGAACAGGTTGTAGGTGCCGCCATACAGCTGACTGGTCGTCACGATGTTGTCACCGGCGCGCGTGATGCACTGAATGGCGTAGGTGATCGCCGCCATACCGGAGGCCACAGCCAGGCCACCAATGCCACCTTCCATTTCGGCAACCTTCTGCTCCAGAGACCCGTTGGTCGGGTTCATGATGCGGGTATAGATGTTGCCCTCTACTTTAAGATCAAACAGATCCGCCCCGTGCTGGGTGTCGTCGAATGCGTAGGACGTGGTCTGGTAAATCGGCTGTGCAACCGCGCGGGTGGTGGGGTCTGGGGCGAAGCCACTGTGGATGGCTTTGGTCTCTATTTTCATGTCAGTTCCCTGTGTGCATCTGAATGGCAGGATTCGTGTTGTTATGTGCTACAGCATTCTCCCGGAGTCAGCGGGCGATTGCCAACCGGTTTCTCAACCGGCCGGCCCCACCTCACAGGCCAGCACCAGCGCCCAGAACTCGGAAAAATCGTTCACCACCACATCGGGCTTGTGAGGATGCCGGTGGGTGCCGGGGAAGATCTTCTCCAGCCAGGGTAGATCCCACTGGGCGCCGTTGAAGAAAACGGCGGTCATGCCAGCCGTTTTTGCGGCGATGATATCGGTGGTGCTGTCGCCGACGTACCAGACGCTCGGGTCGGCGGGATAATGCAGCTTCTCCGCCGCCAGCAGGAGCTGATCGGGATGCGGCTTGCGGTGCTCGACATCGTCGCCACAGACGGTGGTGTCGAACAGGTGACGCCAGCCGGTGTCCTCCACACAATCCAGTTCGTGCTGGAAGAATTCACTGTCTCGATTGGTGATCACACCCACCTGGATGCCCAGATTGCGGAGGCTGGCCAGCATCTGGCTGACCTTGGGCTCAAACGATTTCACCTCGCCATAGTGCGTCCGGTAGTGACGGTTGAAGGCCTCATGGGCCACCTTCTTGGCCGCCTGATCCTCGCCAAACAGCACCTCAAAGATGTCGGTTCGGGAGATTTTACGGTCTGCCCGGACCTTCGGATGAAGCCGGGCGAACTCCCGGACATACGCCACCAAGCGGGCATCCTCGGGCGTCTTGCTGTCCTCGGGAGTCATCATCCGCTCGGTCAGTCCGAGTGAATCGAACTCGGGCAGCATGTCGTCGACGGCGTGGTACATGGCATCCAGCGTATCCACCAGCGTCGCGTGCCAGTCGAACAGGATCACCCGGGGGCGGATCAGTTTCGCCACCGCCGGGTGCCAATCCGCCTCCTGGCGGGGCTCGGGCGGTTTCGGCGCGGGATAGGGTTCCGGTCGCACCTCGGCCACACGGGCCGCGAACTCACCGGGCGGGTGGTCCAGCCCGGCCAGCGTGCCCATCAGTTCCTCGAAACTGTGCAGGATCGCTTCCGGGCGCGCCGGTTTGCGGAACCAGCTCCGGATCTTGTCGTCCTCCCAGCCGGAGCCATTGAAGAACACCGGCGCGACCCCGGCATTGTTGGCCGTCACCATATCCGTCTTGCCATCGCCGACGTACCAGACATGCCGATCCGGCGCCACACCGACCTTCTCGACGGCCCGGAGAATCATCTCCGGATCGGGTTTGTAGCGGGTGAGATCATCCGCGCAGACGATGGCGTCAAACAGATCGTCCCACCCCAGCAATGCCATTTCCTTTTCCAGGAACTCCCGACTGCGGTTGGTGGCGATTACCCGCCGAATGCCCAGCTTCCCGATCGCCTCCAGATAGGCCCGGACACCCTGCTGATAGGGTTTGACCTCCCCAAAGTGGCGCCGGTAACAGGCATTGTAGGCCTCGTGGGCAATGCGTTTCGCCTCGCGGTCGTCCCCGAAGATGGCGTTGAAAATATCCGTCCGGGACACCCGGCGCTCGGCGAGGATGCGGGGATGGAGACGGCGGAAGATACGGATGTAGCGCACAAGCCGGGCGTCGTCGGAGGTCGCGCAATCGGCCTCAGGCAGCAGTCGCTCCACCAGCCCAAGATCCTCCAGCTGGGGCAGCATCTCCTCCATCGCGCTGAACATGGCATCGTGCGTGTCCGCCAGTGTGCCATGCCAGTCGAACAGGAGCGTGTGGGGTGCTAGCAGATCGCGGTTTTCAACGGTCAAAGCGCTCTCCATTAAATCGCAACTGGTTCGCTACCAGCCAGTATAGACTGACCCAAACCACTTCCGGCACCGTAAAACCGCTACCCAGTTGTTGATAACCGGACTCCATGCATCAGAAACCTCACCTACCCACAAAGGATTGTGCCGTGTGCGGGCGCCCCTTTGCCTGGCGTCGCAAATGGGCGAAAGACTGGGATCAGGTACGCTATTGCTCCCAGCGATGCCGCCGACAGCGCCGGAGGGGTGTATGACAACCGTCGTCTGGTTCAAGCGCGACCTGCGGGTGGACGATCATCCGCCTTTGCATCACGCCGTGGCCTCGGGCCGGGACGTATTACCGCTCTACGTCATCGAACCGGCGTACTGGCAGTTGCCGGATACCAGCGAGCGTCAGTGGGCGTTCGTGCGTGAGAGTCTGGTGGAACTGGACCACCGGCTTCGGGAACGCGGCAGCGCCCTGATCGTCCGGGTTGGCCGGGTCACAGACGTCCTGTCAGAACTGCGGAGTCGTTTCGATGTGGACACGGTTCTGGCGCACCAGGAAACGGGCAACGACTGGACGTTCCAGCGTGACCGGGACGTTCTGGCCTGGTGCCGGGATCAGTCGGTCACCTTTCGGGAGTGGCGACCCTATGGAGTGGTGCGCCGGCTGCCGGACCGGGATCTTTGGGACCGCGAATGGCAGCGCATCATGCGGGCGGAACCAGTGCCGGCCCCCAGCTCGATCCCGGCCTTGCCTGACGGACTCGACACGAACTGGCCAGGCGAGCCGACGCTCGCGGACCGACGCTCCTGCCCCGGACGGCAACCTGGCGGCGACCGCGCCGCGCGCAAGCTGCTTGACACGTTTCTGGAACGCCGCTGCGTCGGCTATCAACACAACATCTCCAGTCCGAACACCGCGACCCACGGATCGTCCCGGCTGAGCCCACACCTGGCGCACGGCACCATCAGCCTTCGACGGGTCTATCAGGCGGCGAAAATGGCCGGTGCTGACCGACGGGCACTGCCCCGCAAGCAGCGCAGCCTCACCAGCTTTCGTTCCCGGCTGCACTGGCACTGCCACTTCATCCAGAAACTGGAAGATGAGCCGGAGCTGGAATTCCGGGCGATTCATCGAGAGATGGAGCACCTCAAATCCGGTCCGAATGACCCTGAGCGGTTGGAGCGCTGGCGCGAGGGGCAAACAGGCTGGCCGCTGGTAGACGCCTCCATGCGGGCCCTTCACGCCACCGGATGGATCAACTTCCGCATGCGCGCGATGCTAATGGCCGTCGCCAACTACCACCTCTGGCTACACTGGCGTGAGCCGGCGCTCCACCTGGCCCGACAGTTCACCGACTTCGAGCCCGGCATCCACTATCCGCAGGCCCAGATGCAGTCCGGGCTGACCGGCATCAATGCACTAAGGATCTACAACCCGGTGCTTCAGAGCCAGAAACTGGATGCAGACGGTCGCTTCATCCGCCAGTGGATTCCGGAGCTGACTGACGTGCCCTGCGAATGGATTCATCAGCCCTGGCTGATGTCAGCGGATCAACAGGCCCGTTTTGGCGTTGGCACCTATCCGCAGCCCATCTGTGACCATGAAGAGGCCTCCCGGACCGCGCGGCGAGCGGTGCGCGAATTCCGACGCCAACACGTCAGCGAGGCGGAGACGAATCGTGTTCTCGACCGGCATGGCAGCCGCAAGGGACCACCTCAGAAACGACCGAAACCACCCCGGGAAAACGCCGGGGATGACCAGATGACCCTGTTCTGAGCTCAGGACCAGCGCCGGGCGAGAAACCAACCACCCACCATGGCCAGCAGCATGGCCGCCAGCGGCCACGACAGCCCCGCTATCGAGGCAACGGCTGGACCGGGACAGTATCCGGACAGGCCCCAGCCGATGCCAAACAGCGCGGCGCCCCCGATAAGGCGGCCATCCAGATCCCGGCGCGTGGGGATATGAAATACGTCCCCAAACAAAGGGTCGCCACGGTGCCAGGCCAGACGAAAGCCAACAAAGGTGGTGACGACGGCCCCGCCCATGACGAACGCCAGTGTCGGATCCCAGGCACCTGCAATATCCAGAAAACCGATGACACGGGCAGGATCGGTCATGCCGGATACCGCCAGGCCAAGACCAAACAGGAGACCGGCCAGATACCCCATCAACGCTTTCAGGTTCATGCGCCAACTCCCATAAGATGCCGCGACACATAAACCGTCACCATTCCCGCCACCAAAAACGTGACGGTCGCCATTAACGAACGAACCGACAGGCGCGACAGACCGCAGACACCGTGACCACTGGTGCAACCGCTACCGATACCGGTTCCGAAACCGACCAGCGCACCGGCCGCCAACATCAGGCCAGCGCCGCCGACTGGGGGGCCGACGACCGCATCTGGTTGACCGGCGACATTGCCACCTTCGCCCAATAACAAAAGCAGAACCGGCCCACTGACCAGTCCCAGCAGGAATGTCAGTCGCCAGGCCGTGTCGCCGGTCGGGCGATCAAACAGTAATCCGGACACAATGCCACTGATACCGGCAACCCGACCCAGCGCCGCCATCAGCCAACTGGCGGACGCGCCGATTAAAACACCACCGAGTAGCCCCTGCAGAGCCGACCCCCAATCCATACTTGATGACCTCCCCAATAAAGCCGCATCAAAACGACGTCAATACCGACAGAGCTGCGTCCAAGAGCTCCGCAATGCACCATCACGCTGTGCGTGACGAAAAGCCGGACGCTGATTTCAGCCCCCGGGCAGCCCCCGCCCCATCCCGATTGGTGAGAGCCTCCCAGGCCGCATAGGTACTCAGGAACACTTGCCCCGTCAGCTCGTGACAGAACTCCGTGTTTTCCAGACGATCCATAACCGGGCCTTTCACTTCCGCCAGATGCAGGCGTACACCTGCGTCTCTGAGGCGGGCATTGATCGCCTCCAGACTCTCCAGCGCAGAGGCATCGATGATGTTGACGGCCTGGCAGGTCAGCACAAGATCGGTCAGGCAGGCTTGATTGGACACCAGCGCCAGCACGGTGTCTTCCAGATACCGGGCGTTCGCGAAATACAGACTCTCGTCCACTCGCAGAAACACGACTCGCTGATTGGTTTCCACATCATGCCGCTCAATATTCCGGAAGTGCTCCGTTCCCGGAACCCGACCGACGACCGCGCTGTGCGGTCGACTGCTGCGATACAGGTGTAATCCAATGGAAAGCCCGACGCCCACGAGAATACCGCTTTCAACCCCATGAAGAAGCGTCAACAGGAGCGTGGCCAGCATGGCGATACCATCGGGTACGGAATAGGCCATGGTCCGACGAATCGCTGGCAGGTCAATCAGAGTGCCAACCGCAACGATGATCGTCGCCGCCAGCGTGGCCTTGGGAAGAAACGCCAGCGGTTCGGTCAGCGTGAGCGTCGCCAGGGCAATGCCAACCGCCGTCAGAGCCCCCGCGACCGGCGTCACGGCACCGGCCTCGAAATTCACCACTGAACGCGAAAAACCACCGGATACCGGCGACCCACCACTGACGCCGGCGCCCACATTCGACAACCCCAGCGCAATCAGCTCTTTGTTGGGATCAATCCGTTGGCGACGTTTTGCCGCCAGCGTCTGAGCGACGGAAACGGACTCCACAAAGCCCACGAGGCTGATGAGAACCGCCGCCGGCAGTAGCGTGCGCCAAAGGGACGTGTCCATGGAGGGCATTGCCAGCGTCGGCAGCCCACTGGGTACCTGCCCAACCAGATTGACACCATCACCGCCAAGCTTGAGCCCCCATGCCACCAGGGTCGTCACAATGACGGCAGAGACCGGCGCCGCCTTCGTGATCAGATCCGCGGCCCGCTGGGTCAGACCCACTCCCGTTAGAACAGAGCGCAGATAGTTCCGGCACAGGTAAAGGTAAGCCAGAACACCAAACCCGATGACCATCGTCGTCACATTGGCACTATCCAGCCCGTTGATGAGCCCCGCCCCCATCTCGATCAGGTTACTGCCCCGGTATGGTATGCCCAGCAAGTGCCCCAGCTGACTCGCGGCGATCAGAATGCCGGAAGCGGTCACGAATCCTGAAATCACCGGATGACTGAGAAAATTCGCCAGAAACCCGAGTCGCAGGACGCCCATACCGACCAGCACCACACCTGAGAGGCTCGCCAGAACCAGGGCGGCCCCGACGTACTCCGGGCTTCCAGCTTCAGCAATACCGCTCAACGCTGAGGCCGTCATCAACGAGGCCACGGCAACCGGGCCAACGGCCAGCGTGGCGCTGGTCCCAAAAACCGCGTATATCACCAGCGGCAGCATGCTGGCATACAGCCCGACTTCGGGAGGGAGCCCAGCGAGCAGCGCATACGCCAATGCCTGCGGCACCAGCATCAGGGTAACGATCACCGCCGCCAGCAAATCACTGACAAACGCGTCCCCACGATATCCTTCCAACCAGCTGGCAATCGGCAGCAGTCGACCAAACCTCATTGAGCGTTATCCTGGCTGGCTTTCAGAGCGGATCGCCGTGCCGGCGAGGCGAGCCATTCACGGCCCTTGAGCATCCCGTGCCAATAGAGCAACGGCAGCTGGTTTGCTTTCAGAAACCAGGCCGCCCGCGTCGCTTTCGTACCATCGTTCACCCATTTTGGGAAACTCGGCTGCAGCGCCCCACCATACCCGAACTCGGCAAGAACAATACGACCACGCTCAACCGTCAACGGGCAGGAGCCATAACCCAGGTAAGCCGCCTCAAGCGGGCGATCATCCAGCGATGCCATCAGATTCTCGGCAACAACCGGCGCCTGTTTTCGGACCGCAGCGGCCGTCTTTGCGTTCGGCGTGCCACTGGCATCCCCAAGACCGAAAATATCCGGATAGTGGCGGTGTCGCAGCGTATCGTCCTCAAGATCGAGCCAACCTGACTCATTGCCAAGCCCCGACTGGGCGATGAACCCAGGCGCTGTCTGCGGGGGGACCACATGAAGCATGTCAAATGATCGCTCGACGACCGGTTGCCCATCCACACCCAATTGTCGAAACCGGGCGATCTGTTGAGGGCCGTCGACTCCAACGAGCTGCTCCTCAAAACACAGATCAATGCCGTACCGATCGATGTACTCCTGAAGGGCCGGTACATAGGCATCCACTCCGAACAGCTTTGCCCCTGTATTATGGAAGGCAACGTCGATATCACCGAGACGCCCCTGCCGACGCCAGTGATCGCACGAGAGATACATGGCCTTCTGCGGCGCACCCGCGCATTTGATCGGCATTGGCGGCTGAGTGAAGCGGGCAGTGCCACCCTTCAGTTTCTGGACGAGGGACCAGGTGTAGGGCGCAAGGTCATAGCGGTAATTGGACGTCACCCCGTTCGCACCAAGGGTTTCCGTGAGGCCCTCAATGGCACCCCAGTCCAATGCCAGTCCCGGGGCCACGACGAGGCGCTCGTAGGCAAGCCGTTGTCCATCGGAGAGAACCACTTCGTGCCGACCAGGGTCGACCCGCTCCGCTCCCACGTTATACCAGGTCGCTTTGGACGGGATCACGCCGGACATGCTCTTGCGGGTGGATTCCGGGCGAAACACACCGCCGCCCACCATCGTCCAACCCGGCTGGTAACTGTGAGTGGTGGCGGGATCAACGATCGCGATATCGAGTGAGGACTTCCGCTTGAGCAGGCTCGCGGAGACCGCGATCCCCGCAGCGCCACCCCCAATCACCACGATCTGGTGGGCGTGATTCACCCCCGTTCTCCGGTCCGCTTCTGCCGTCATCATCCACACCTCATCGATTGCTGAAGAGAACCCCAACGTTCAGGTTCCGAATTCACGCCCTATGAGCGTATATTTGGACGCGCCGTCATCCATCGATCATCTCGCGGATGGGCTCGGGATCATGGCCCGCCTCATGGGCGGCTTTGAGGAGTCCGGGAATATCGCAACCGGGCTTCCTGCTCCTGGCATGGGCCCAGAGGTGGACCGCTCGACGACCTGTCCGACAAAAGGCCAGAACCGGCGATGGTGCATGGTCAAGCGCCTGGCCAAAGGATTCGATATCGTCGTCGGAGTACTCTCCCGGCGAGACCGGCACGCTATGCCATTCCAGCCCAAGGGCCTCGGCCCTTGCCCGGAGGGACTCCTCTCCGGGATGATCCTCGGCCTCACCGGGACGACGGTTGCAGATCACTGTCCGGAATCCCCGGTGGGCCACCTCTTTGAGGTCATCCGGCGTCACGGCATCCGCGATGGAAACCGCAGGCTCTATCTGCTGAATCTTCATCAGAACCTCCTCTCAGAAACGGTTGATCGGCACCTTCAGATAAATCTGACCATTGTCCTCGGCCGGCGGCATGTGCCCGGCCCGCATATTCACCTGTACGGAGGGCAAGATCAGCCGAGGCATACCCAGCCCGGAGTCCCGCTTGGTCCGCATCTGAACAAAGTCATCTTCGCTAACACCATCGTGAACATGGATGTTCGCCCGGCGCTCCTCGCCGACCGTGGTCTCATGCTGGTGCTCATCGCGCCCTGGCGCCTTGTAGTCGTGGCACAGAAAAATCCGCGTCTCATCGGGAAGAGACAGTACTTTCTGAATGGAGTGGTAGAGCGTTCGGGCGTCACCACCAGGGAAGTCGCACCGGGCCGTTCCGAAGTCCGGGGCGAACAACGTATCGCCAACAAAGGCCGAGTCACCAACCACATACGTCAGACAGGCCGGTGTGTGACCGGGGGTATGAAGGACTCGGGCCTCGAGTTCCCCGATGCGGAACGAATCCCCCTCCTCGAACAGGCGGTCGAACTGGCTGCCGTCGCGGGCAAACTCCGTTCCGGCATTAAAAGCCTTACCGAATATGTCCTGAACCTCCACGATCCGGGCGCCAATGCCCGTTTTCCCGCCGAGCTTCTCGTGCAGGTACGGCGCCGCGGAAAGGTGATCGGCGTGCACGTGCGTCTCCAACACCCACTCCACCGACAGGTCGTGCGTTCGAACGTAGTCAATGATCGCGTCCGCTGAGCGGACGTCGGTCCGGCCGGCGTCGTAATCGAAATCCAGCACGGAATCCACAATGGCGCAGGACCGGCTGTCCGGGTCCTGAACGATGTAACTGAATGTGCTGGTCGGCTCATCAAAGAAATGGGTGACGATCGGGCGTTGCATGGCTCCTCCCACAAACCGCTCGGTTTGACGTTTCACATGATCTTTAGGCCACCATAACCCAACTTTTTAATCTAAGCATAGACTTTTTTGTTATATATGAGCTCTGACGAGATGAACAGCCATCATGAGGAAGGCAGTGTCTGGTCAGCCGCCGATGGCGGTGACCATCAGCGGAATATAGATCAGGGAGAACAGGGTACTGAGCAGCGCCGTCCCGGCCGCCTGACGGGGCGCCGTTTCCAGGAGCGTCGCAATAACGACCGTATTGGCCGCGATCGGGGTGATCGAGATGAGGAACACAGCCTGATAGACCGCCGATTCGTACAACCCGAAGACATGACTGTCCAGCCACCAGAATGCCATGGCGAGCATGGGCCAGAGCAGAAACTTGCCGAAAAAGGCGAGAGCAGTGAATCTCGGATTGCCAACCAGCCCGCGGAAGCTGGTGATGCTCATACCAATGATCATCATGCCAAAGACACTGTAGGCACCGCGCAGGTTATCGAACAGCGGGACGAAGACCTCTGGGATCGCCCCGCCCGACAGGTTGACGACCGCCGCCAGACCAAAGGCGTAGACCGTTGGCAGACGCGCCACCCGAACGAGACAGTCCCGCACACTGAAGCGCCCTCTCGCCGCCAGATAGAAGCCGACAGAGTTCTCGAACAGTGTCGTCCCCAGCATGCAGACGATGTACAGCGCCAGGCCTTCTTCACCGAACAGCAGCAGTGCAACCGGAATGCCGAAATAGCCGGTGTTGCCGGTCCCCACGGCCAGCGGTAGCACGGCGCCACTGCCATCCCGGACCCAGTGCGAAGCCAGCGGGCGGACCAGCAACGCCACCGTCAGGCACAGCCCGAATGTCAGCAACGGCAACAGCAGGACGCCCGGAGACAGCGGTGCCTCCATGACCCCGGAGAACACCACGGCCGGCGTTACGATATAGAGCATGATGCCCGCAATGTGACGGCCGCTGGCGGACATGTACTGACCCGCAACCCACCCGAGAGCAACCAGGATATAGACCGGGAGCAGTTCGTAGAGCAGGGCCAGTGCGGCGGACATGGCATTCCTTGTCGCAAGTGTGGAACAGGTTTTGAAGCGCTCAGCCGGGCCGGTTAGCCTTGTAAGCATCGCCAAGGAAGTGCTGATTCATTCCTTAAGCTAACCGGAACGGAGCGATCAGAATGTCCCGGATTCTACGGATTCTCTTCATGGCCTTCATTGCCAGCGTTCACCCCGTCGTAGCGGAAACGCTGCCCGACCGGGACGCCCTCACACAAAAAACCCGCGCATTCATGGGCACCCTGTCCGAAGGCGATGCCACGGGCGCCTACCGCAGCCTGCGACCGTATCTTGGGGTGCCCGCCACACCGTTCGACAAGGCGGCGAAAAAGGCCGACGACTATGCCCGTCAGGTCCGGGAGCGCGCTGGCGATCCGGTTGGCGTGTCACTGGCCCGGGAAGCGGCCATCGGCCACGACTTCCATCGCGTGACCTGGCTGCAGAAATTTCCGGCGGCGGCGGTCGCCTGGCAGTTCACCTTCTACCAGCCCGATGACGGTTGGAAGCTGGTCGGCATTTCCTATACCACCGACCTTGAGAGTCTCTATCGGCCCGTTACCCGCTGACAATCACCATCTGCCCCGCCTCGAAAAAGTCGGTATAATTTGCCCGGCCCGCCTGTGAGGCGGGCTACAAAAATACCTGACTATTTTACTCTGATATTGTATAATCCCGCACCAGAGCCCACCCAATAACGTCGAAAAAGGGCCGTCACCGCGCACGCTGTCGCCTGGAATCCAGGGCATAAAAGGCGGCGTATGACGTACTGAATTTTCCATGGAAAGCCCGTCAACCTCGGACTTTCCGTGACGAGCGCCCGGCATTGGGCCTGCACCAGAGAGACGGAGCAACGACCATGGCAAACACCGAAAAGCAGGTGGACGAGGCCATCAAACGGGAATACGAAGCGGGCTTCGTAACCGACATTGAGGCGGACACCTTTGAGCCTGGCCTGAACGAAGATGTGATCCGGCGACTGTCCGCCGTCAAAGGCGAGCCGGAATTCATGGTGGAGTGGCGCCTGAAGGCCTACCGTCGCTGGCTCGAAATGCAGGAGCCGGACTGGGCCCACGTGAATTTCCCGAAGATCGACTTTCAGAACATCTCCTACTATTCCGCACCGAAGCGGGAAGAGGACAAGCCCCAAAGCCTGGATGAGGTCGATCCGGAGCTGCTGCGCACCTACGAAAAGCTCGGCATTCCACTGCACGAGCAGGAAGCACTGGCGGGCGTGGCCGTCGACGCCGTTTTCGACTCAGTCTCCGTCGCGACCACGTTCAAGGACCAGCTTGCCGAAGCGGGCGTTGTGTTCTGCCCGATTTCCGAGGCGGTTCACAAATACCCCGAACTGGTCCAGAAGTACCTGGGCAGCGTCGTACCCCACGGCGACAACTTCTTCGCCGCGCTGAACTCGGCGGTCTTCTCGGATGGCTCGTTCGTCTACATCCCGAAAGGCGTCCGCTGCCCGCTGGAGCTGTCCACTTACTTCCGCATAAATGCGGCGAACACCGGCCAGTTCGAGCGCACACTGATCGTTGCCGACGAAGGCAGCTATGTCAGCTACCTGGAAGGCTGCACCGCACCGATGCGGGACGAGAACCAGCTTCACGCCGCCGTTGTGGAACTGGTGGCGCTGGACGACGCCCAGATCAAATACTCCACCGTCCAGAACTGGTACCCCGGTGACGAGGAAGGCAAGGGCGGCATTTTCAACTTCGTCACCAAGCGGGGCATGGCCCACAACCGGGCCAAGATCTCCTGGACGCAGGTGGAGACCGGCTCCGCTGTGACCTGGAAGTACCCCAGCTGCGTGCTGCGCGGTGACGACAGTGTCGGCGAGTTCTATTCCGTCGCACTGACCAACAACTGGCAGCAGGCCGACACCGGCACCAAGATGGTCCACCTGGGCAAGAACACGTCCAGCACCATCATTTCCAAGGGGATTTCGGCCGGCCACAGCAGCAACGCCTATCGGGGGCTCGTGAAATACGGCCCCGGCGCCGGTAACGCGCGCAACTTCACCCAGTGTGATTCGTTGCTGATTGGTGATACGAGCGCCGCACACACGTTCCCGTACATCGAGAGCAAGAACAAGAGCGCCATCGTTGAACACGAGGCCACCACATCCAAGGTCAGCGACGATCAGATGTTCCTGTGTCGCCAGCGCGGTATCGACCCGGAGCAGGCGGTTTCCATGATCGTGAACGGCTTCTGCAAGGAAGTGTTCAAGGAGCTGCCGATGGAGTTCGCCGTCGAAGCCGGCAAGCTGCTGGAAGTCAGTCTGGAGGGCTCGGTGGGCTGATCGCCCACCCGCTCCCGGACCACCACGAACACGCACCGAATTTCAGACAGAGAGACCCCGATTCATGCTGAGCATTCGCAACCTGCACGCCGCAGTGGAAGGCGAGGAAATCCTCAAGGGCATCAACCTGGACATCCAGCCGGGCGAGGTCCACGCCATCATGGGCCCGAACGGTTCCGGCAAGAGCACACTGTCCCAGGTGCTGGCCGGCAACGAGACGTTCGAGGTCACCAGCGGTGAGGTCCTGCTGGATGGCAAAAACCTGCTGGAGCTGGAAACTGAAGAACGCGCTCTGGCGGGCATCTTTCTGGCATTCCAGTACCCGGTCGAGATTCCCGGGGTCAGCAACCTCCAGTTCCTGCGCACGGCCGTGAACGCACATCGCGCTCACCAGGGCAAGGAAGAACTCAGCGCCGTTGATTTCATGAAACTGGCCAAGGACATCACTCAGCGGGTAGATCTGGACGCATCCTTCCTCAAGCGTGGCGTAAACGAAGGGTTTTCCGGCGGCGAGAAGAAGCGCAACGAAATCCTGCAGGCCCTGTTGCTGGAACCGCGACTGGCGATCCTCGATGAAACGGATTCCGGCCTCGACATCGACGCCCTGAAAACCGTCGCGCAGGGGGTGAACGAGCTCCGTTCCGAAGACCGGGCGATCCTGATGATTACCCACTACCAGCGCCTGCTGGACCACATTGTGCCGGATAAGGTGCACGTACTGGCCGGCGGTCGCATCGTCAAGTCGGGCGACAGCGAGCTGGCAAAGGAACTGGAAGAGCACGGGTACGCTGGCCTGGGCGTCAGCGATGACGAAGAAGCCACCGCCAACTGAGGGAGGGGATTCATGAAAGCCGCACCAACTCTCTCTCCGGCTTTTCTGCAGCCGGCAGGTGGCAAGCTGCCTGAGCCGCTTCTGACCCTGCGTCAGCAACGCGGTAAGGCGCTGGTCGACATGCCCCTGCCGACTCGCAAGACGGAGAACTGGAAATACTCCAGCCGGCACCTGAAATTGACAGAGGAGCTGGCCAACAGCCTGCCGTCCGGCCGCAAAGCCGGGCCGGGGCTGGCTCTCGACCATCCGCACATCCTGATTCACAACGGGGTTGTGGTCCCGGAAGCCAGTGATTTTCCGGAACTGGATGGCATCGAGATCAGCAGCTTCGCCGATCTGGACGACGACACGGCCGGTCAGCTCGCCGAAAGACTGGACAACACGCTCGATAACCAGGCCATCCAGATGGCCCGACTCAATGCCGCACGTTTCGAGGACGGGCTCTACATCCGCCTGAAACCGGGCGCAGTCCTGGAAGAGCCCCTTTACGTCATTATCGAGACCGATGCCGGCGCCAGTGGGTCTGCCTACCCGCGACTCTATGTCGACGTGGGAGCCAACAGCCAGATGACACTGGTTGAGGAGTACATCTCCAGCGGCGACGATGCGGCACTGGTGGACAGCGTCACCGAATTCAGCCTCGGGGAAGGCGCCAACCTGACCAGCATCCGGCTGTCTCTGGAAGGCGACTCCGTCCAGCACATCGGTGCGACCGGCGCCCGGCTGCTGGGGCACGCCCGGCTGGACAGCCACACCGTCGGCTTTGGCGGTCCACTGCGGCGCCACGACCTGCAGGTCCGCCTGGAGCAGCCCGGCGCGGAGTGCCGGCTGAACGGCGTTGCCGTCAGCCAGGGCAAGCAGCATTACGATAACCACACAACGATTGAGCACGTCGCGCCGCACTGCAACAGCGAAGAGACGTATCGCAACATTGCCGCGGACGAGTCACACATCGTGTTCAACGGTCGTATCCACATCCATGAGGATGCGCAGAAGTCCGCCGCGGACATGAACAACAAGAATCTCCTGCTCACGACCGGTGCCGAGATCGACGCCAAGCCGGAGCTGGAGATCTACGCCGACGACGTCACCTGTGCCCATGGCGCCACCATTGGGCAGCTCGACGACAGGTCATTGTTCTACCTCGTGTCACGCGGCATCAGCCGTCAGCATGCCAATACGCTGCTGACCATGGCATTCATCAACGAGCTGGTGGAGCAGATTCCGGTCGAGGCGGTTCGCCAAACCACCCAGGCCCGGCTCAACCAGTTCATCGAGCAAGCGTTCGAGGAGGCCTGAAACTCATGACGGACCTGGCCGCTGCCGGCAAAGCGCTGGACATCACGCGCATTCGTCAGGACTTCCCGATACTGTCCGAGACAGTGAACGGCAAGCCCCTGGTGTACCTGGATAATGGTGCGTCTGCGCAGAAGCCCACGGCGGTACTGGACGCCATGGATCACTATTTCCGGACGTCCCACTCGAACGTACACCGGGGCGCGCACACGCTCGGTGACCGGGCGACTACCCTGTTCGAGGGCGCTCGGGAGACGGTCCGGTCGTTCCTGAACGCGCGCAGCACCAACGAAGTCATCTGGACCCGCGGCACGACCGAGGCCATCAACGTGGTGGCCAATGGTCTGGCGGAAACACTCTCCGAAGGGGATGAGATCCTCGTCAGCCGAATGGAGCACCACGCCAACATCGTGCCCTGGCAGATGATCGCCGAACGCACCGGTGCGGTGATCCGGCCCATCGAGATCACGCCCGCCGGGGAGATCGACGAATCGTCGTTCGATGGGCGTCTTGCCTCCGACCGGGCCCGGATCCTGGCGATCACCCACGTCTCCAACGTGCTCGGCACGGTTGTGCCGCTGGAGCGGCTGCTGACAAAGGCCCGCGAGCGTGGCCTGTACACAGTGGTGGATGGCGCCCAGGCGGTGCCCCACTACCAGCCGGATGTTCAGGCGCTGGCATGCGATTTCTATGTCTTCTCCGGTCACAAGCTGTTCGGCCCGACGGGCATCGGCGTGCTGTATGGCCGCGAGACACTGATGGAGGCCATGCCGCCACTCCAGGGCGGGGGTGAAATGATTGAACGGGTGAGCTTCGAGAAGACCACCTGGAACACGCTGCCCTACAAGTTCGAGGCCGGCACACCGCCGGTTGCCGAGGCCGTTGGACTGGGCGCCGCCATTGATTACCTGGGGCAGTTCTCCCGCGAATCACTGGAAACCGCCGAGCAGGCACTGCTCCAGAGGGCCAACGAACTGGTAGAGACGGTACCGGGACTGTCGGTGATTGGCACGGCCACTCACAAGGTGCCCGTAATGTCCTTTAAAATGGAAGGACTGCACCCCAGCGATATCGGGACACTGCTGGACCAGCAGGGCATCGCCATCCGCACGGGCCATCACTGCGCCATGCCGCTGATGGATTACTACGGGGTGCCCGGCACCGCGCGCGCCTCCTTCGCGTTCTACAACACGCTGGACGAGGTGGAACAGCTTTTCCAGGCGCTGCAGAAGATTCAGCGCCTGTTCGCCGAGTAACGGAGGAAAGGTCATGACTGCGGAAACCTTTGATCCCAATGCCGGTGGCGTCACGCTGACCGATGCCGCCGTCAGCCATATCCGCAAACAGCTGGCCGGCAAGCCGGATGCCCACGGTATTCGGCTCGTCGTGAAAAAGAGCGGCTGTTCCGGCTACATGTATGAGACGGAGTGGGTCACTGAAGAGAGCGACTCCGATGAAATCTACCGCGTCGACGACGTGGCCGTTTACGTCGATCGCAGTGTGTTGCCGCTGGTCAGCGGCACAGAGATCGATTTTATCCGGGAGGGACTGAACTATATGTTCCACTTCCGAAATCCGAACGCGACCGCTGAGTGCGGCTGCGGCGAGAGCTTCACAGTCGCCTAGGACGGACAATGAAGGAACGGGAAGTTGTACTGACCAAGCGTGACGTCGAAGCACGGCTGGTGCCGGATGGCACTCTGATCTGGATTCCTTCGGATACCTTCGTCACGATCACCCAGTCGCTGGGCGGCACGTTCAGCGTGGCCGTCAACGGCAATCTGGCGCGCGTCGAAGGTCACGATGCTGACGCGCTCGGCAAGGAACCGCCCGAGAGCAACTACGAGACTCCGGAAGACGGCACGATCAACGAAAGCCAGGTCTGGGAAGCGATGCGCGAGTGCTATGACCCGGAAATTCCGGTCAACGTCGTCGATCTTGGCCTGATTTACGAGTGCCACGTCACCAACGACGCTGAGAAGGGCAACGAGGTGTTCGTACGCATGACCCTGACCGCGCCCGGTTGCGGCATGGGCCCGGTCATTACTGAAGACGTCAAGCGCAAGATCGAGCACGTTCCCAATGTGGACCGGGTCGAGGTGGAGCTCACGTTTGATCCGCCGTGGGATAGCGAAATGCTCACCGACGAGGCGAAACTGGAACTGGGGATGCTGTAATGACCGACGCTGTCGCCGACTCTTTCATTAATAACCCGCTCGGCCAGAAGGTCACCATTGACGATGTGGTGGAAGGCTTCGAATTCCTGGACGACTGGGAAGAGCGCTATGCCTACATCATTGACCTGGGACGACAGCTGCCGACGTTTCCCGAATCAGAGAAGGTCGAGGACAACTACGTCCACGGCTGCCAGAGCCAGGTCTGGCTGATCCACCACGTTGATCCGGATACCGGCAAACTCTTCCTGCTGATCGATAGCGACGCCATGATTGTGCGCGGCCTCGCCGCCATCATCCTTGTCGCGCTCAACGCGCGGACGCCGCAAGATCTGCTGGACGTCGACCTGGACACCCTGTTCGAACAGCTCGACCTGTTCCGCCACATTTCCCCGACCCGGGGGAATGGTCTGCGGGCGATGATCACCCAGATCCGGGGGGTTGCCGCGGAAGCGGCCGCTTGATGACGTCGCTGCGGAAGGACGCGGAAGAAAAGAGATTGAGTGGTTGCCACGGAAAGACAGGGAAAAGGGTTTTAAGGTCTTAAAGCTGGAAAGTCTTAAGGCGAAAAAGGGGGCCTTGAGACACGTGCCTTAGCACCTTTAAGACCTTCAGACTTTAAAACTTTCAGACCTTTCTGTACCGCCCAAAGCGCGCTTTTCCGTGTTTTCAGTGTCCTTCCGTGGCCAATAAAATCACCCTCACCAAATAATCGCCACATCATCCTGCTGCAGGTTCACCTGCCCGCCCTGAGCGTTCATCACACCGCTGCTGAAGTTCGGATGAACATTGTTCACGGACATGATGCGGCCGGTGTCCCTCAGCTCCGGCATGGCATCCGGCTGATCGCTGTAGCGGAAGCTCCGGTAGAGGTGCAGCTTGTCCCCCGGACGCAGGCCGGCCGTGGCGCCCGATGACAGTTGGACCTGGCGACCGTCCACCCGGCGGATCCGGGTGATGAACGGCTGACAGGCCAGTGACTGCTGGACGGCGCTGCCCATCGCCTCGACGGCACCGGCAACCACGCGCCCATAGTCCGTATTCCGCAGCGCATCGGAACCCAATCCCTCACTGACATTAATGCCCTCGTCCCAGTCAGCCACGCGCGACAGGCGCTCCTGGTAGACCGGTGAGCCGCTGTAGCCGTCATAGACCATCAGATCGACCACAAACCGACGCCGTGTGTCCGCCAGCCCAATGCCGCGCTGCATCTGGTCCAGCACAGAGGTGCCCCAGGCGTCCGGCTCGACCAGACTCATGTCCCGGATCACGCCCGCGACGACAAACTGGGCATCCAGCTCCCGGGCCACGTTCACGACATTAGACAGGCTGTTATCGAAACGTTGGTGCGTCGGCGCATTACCGACATTGCCGAACAACTGCATGCGATGGGCATTCAGAACCTGAACCCGGCCTTCGGCCTGCAACGCACGGCCCAGACGCGCCGACACCACCCGACCGGCATCCTCAAGTCGCCCGACCCGCCCCTGGTCCGGCTCGGCGACGGGAAAACCCGTGACGGCGACCCGCTTCTGCATGCGATAGGCGTCGTTGGCCTCGCACTGTCCCTGCCCGGTCAGATCGGCCTCGATAGTCAGGCGCAGAACCCCACCTTCCCGCTCCTCGCGGATCACCTGAACGTGACGGGCCCGAGCCTGCGCCGACACCGTCAGCCGGGATTCGGTCAGACGGCCATCCTTCATCGTGTCCTGGCTGCTGATGGTCGCTTCGCGCTTCAACGCCGCGTCCCGAAGAGCCGCCTCACGGGCCTTTTCCCGGGCTTCCGCGACATTGCCGTTCTCAATGGCAGCTTCGCCGGTGCCACGAACCCACTGGGCCGATGCAGGCCAGGCGATCATCAGCAGGCAGAGCCACACCAGTGTCCGGATCATTCGTTACTCCAGGTAGTAGAGGGAATCGACGCTCTCGCTATGCACATCGCCCTGACTGTCATTACCGCGGGGCATGGGAATCGGGCATTTGTCTTTCACATTGTCATCGCTGGTCCGGGCGACACACTCACGAAAGCGCGGTTCCAGCTTGAGCTCCATGACGGACTCCACAACACCGTCGCTGTGTTCATTGACCGCCACCAGCCTGGCGCCCCGGATGTAGCTGTCGACATAGGCCCGAAACCGGTCATTCTGGAGCACGAAGTCCTGCACCGTGGAGTTGCCCTGAATCACCGTCCCATAAACGCGCTCGGCAAGATTGCGGAAGGCATCGAGCTTGGAGGCCCGACGCGCCTGCAGTCGCTTGCGCGTATTCAGACGATCCTTGCGCACGTCCTCATAGGTGCCGTAACCGCTCACTCGAACCGTGATCGGCTCCATGGCTACCGGTTCGGCGGTCTGCTGATTGCGCTGGAACCCAGTGCATCCAGCCAGCACCAGGCACAGCCCCGTCAGGGTGATTGCCACTCGTTTCATGTCCTGTCTCCGACATCGCTTTGAAGGCCTCTGGGGAGCAACCATGAAAAAATCGCGCCAGAACCGATCATTCGTGTCTCGTCCGGTCCATTCGCTGACTGACTAAGCCTCCTGAGGGCGCGCCGCTGACGACTCTGGAGCGGCGTTGTCAGCCCTTGACGGGGAGTGTGGCCCCGCCTGCGGACTGACGCCTTGCCCAAAACCGTCACAGGTACGCAGTCGGTCAGCGAATGAACCGGACGAGACACTCGCTGTTCACCAGCCAAAAGGCCGTCATGCTCTGCCACCCTGGCGGCCTGACCGGCAAGAAACTGCCGCTACCGGGAACCCGCAGGTCGCTCCCGGCGCGAGACGGAGAAGGCCCGACGCTTTTACAGAAAACCACAGACCGTTACCGCACCGGAGGCATCATGCCGCCTCCTGTGAGCTATTCTGACGAATGACAGCAAGCCCGACCAACACCCAACAGGAGACGCTCCGTTCATGAGACGACTTCCCCTCACCACCGCCGTTAGCCTGACCCTCTGTGCCTCGACCGCCCTGGCCGGTCCTCAGGCCTTTTCCAGCGCGCGCTCGTTCGCCATGGGGGGCACCGGTGTCGCCATTGCCCACCCGGGAGGGGCAGGCACCTCGAACCCGGCCATGCTGGCCGCCAACCACCACGAGTGGAGCGATGACTTTGCGATGGTGCTCCCCTCGGTAAACGCCCGGTTCGCTGACGATGAGGAAACGGTCGACCAGATTGACCGGATTCAGGAGACCATCGACGCCTTCCAACAGGCGCAATCCAACAACAACGTTTCCGGGGCCCGCCAGAATGCCGGTCAGCTCCGCGACCAGCTCAACGCGTTTGACCGGGACACGGTCCGGGTCGATGCCGGTCTCGGGCTGGCTCTGGCCGTGCCCAGTCCGAACTTCGCCGTCGGCTTCTTTGCCAACGGCAACCTGAGAGCCACCGCGCGCGGCGAATTCGATGAGAGCGACGAAGCGTTGCTGGCAACACTCGAGAACGGCACCCCGACCGAGCTGGCAACGGCAGATCTCGATCAGGACCTGCAGTCCCGAGGCAAGGTACTGGCCTCCGCAGTCTCGGAAGCGGGTATCAGCTTCGCCCGAAGCATCGAACTCAGCAACGGCGAGCAGCTCCAACTGGGGGTGTCTCCTAAATTCGTGCAGTTGCGGACCTTCCAGTACACCGAGACCGTCTCGGGCTTCGATGATGACAACTTCGATGCCGAAGACGCGGAAACGACAAAGAACCGACTGAACGTCGATCTCGGCGCGGCCTACTCATTCGGCCAGCAGAAGCAGTGGAAAGCCGGCGCTGTGGTGAAGAACCTCGTCCCAATGGAGCTCGATTCCGCCCGAAGCAAGCCCCTGCTGGAACAGCAGCGCACACTGGAGGTCGGCCCGCTGATCACCACGGGCGTGTCCCATATCGGCCAGCACCATGTGGTCACGGCCGAGCTGGACCTGACGAAAAATGAGGCGTTCGGCTATGAGGACGACACCCAGTGGCTCGCACTCGGTGCCGAGTTCGACGCCTGGCGTTTTGCCCAGCTGCGCGCTGGCCTTCGTCATAACCTGGCCAGCAACGGCGACAGCAACGGCATTGCCGAGGATACCCAAGCCACTTTCGGTATCGGCCTGTCGCCCTTCGGCGCTCACCTCGAACTCGCCGGCCTGATCAGCGACACCGAGAAAGGCGCTTCTATCGAGCTTGGTACCGCCTTCTGATCGTTCGCTTTGACAATGCGACAGGGATGTCGCACGTTGACAGTATCAAAACCAGAACAACATGATTGATCGGTGGTGCCTACCCCATGCTCAATGGACGCTTTGGCGCTGACGAGACCACGGACCATCTGTTCACATCCGCGTGCCGGATGCTGGTCTTTCTTTGCCTGCTGGCGACCCCGCTGCCGTCTGTCAGCGACACAACCCTGCCCGTTGTCACGGTGTCCGAGGACCGCGGTGAGCTGGATTTAGCGGGGCGCGTTGCCCTGTTCGTCGAGCCCGCCCCGTTCAACATCGATCAAGTCCGGCGCCAGCCTGCCTCAGCCTGGCAACTACCACCGCACGGCATCAACGCGGGCTATGACCGCAGTGGCCATTGGGTTCGTCTGATACTGCGCAACCCGTATGATCGCCCCGTCAAACGACTGATACAGCTTGAATACCCATTGCTGGACCACATCGAGTTCTATCATATGCGGCGTGGATTCATGCTGGATCAGGCCGTTACCGGCGATACCCAGCCGTTTTCACAGCGCCCACTTCCCCAACCGGATTTCGTGTTCCCCGTCACAATTCCACCCGACAGTGACACTCACACGTATCTGCGAATCCGAACCGATGGATCGGTTCAGGCACCACTGAAGTTATGGCAGGAGGAGGCGTACTACGCCGACCGCGAAATCACGCTCATCTGGCGCAGCGTTTTCTACGGCATGCTCATCGTGTTCGCTGCATTCAATCTATTCCTGTTCATGTCGAGTCGGGAACCTGCTCACCTGAGTTACGTGTTTCTTGTACTCTCAGTGCTGGCTCTGGTCATGACCATTACCGGCTTCAGCTATCAGCACTTCTATCCGGAGGTTCCCTGGCTGAATAACGAGGCGACTCTGGTCGTGGTTCCGTTGTTCCTGCTGGCACTCTGCCTGTTCAACAGCAGTTTTCTGAAGCTGCAACAAAGCCATCCGAAAATGCACCGACTGCTTCAGGTCATGACCATCGGTTCAGGGCTCTGTGTGCTCGGCGCGTTCATTCTCCCTTATGCCATTTCAACACGCCTGTCCGTGTTGATCGGCATCCCGGTCGCAACCATCAACCTGATGGCGGGGCTCATGCTCTTTCGCCAGAGAGAAACCGAGATCCGCCTGTTTTCGTTCGCGTGGGCCCTGATGGTGGTTGGAATACTGGCCACAGGCCTGAGTAAGGTCGGCGTCATCCCCAACCTCGAGATCGTTCAACACAGCATTCCGATCGGCACAACGCTCCAGGCCGTTCTGTTTTCGCTGGCGCTTGCCGTTCGCTTCAACCGACAACGTGTCGCCTACTTCCAGGCCCGCCAGCATCAGGCCGAGGCCATGGAACAGCAGAAATCCGCAGAGGCTGCGCTATACCGGGCCGCCAGCCACAATGAAATCACCGGCCTGCCCAACCGGGGGATGTTCGAGCGTGCACTGCAGAACAATCTGGAGAGCTTGAAACCGCCCGAATTGATTGGCGTTTTCAAACTTCAGATTCACGATTTTGAGGAAATCTACAAGACTCTGGGATACGAGCACGCCGAACAGCTCCTGGCCCGTTTCGCAAGGCGGCTCAACGAACGTGCCGTGCGGACCGATGAAGTGTCCGTCATCGAGCGCGGCCCCTACGGTCATTTCTCAGTCTCTCAGGTGGACAGCAGCACCTTCGCCCTACTCACTCGCGGTCATAGCCGCACGCGACTGCTGGAACGGGTCCAAAGCGCCACGGACCCGCTTCGCCAGCCCATCGACTTCATGGGACTGTCGCTGGAGATGCCGTTTTCCGTGGGGTGCAGCTTCGCCACCACGATCACGGACGATGTCCAGTCACTGCTGCGCGAGTCGGCGATTGCACTGGATCATGCCGGCAATCTGGACACCTTCGCCACCATGTACGACCCGGTCATGAACCCCTACAGCCCGGACCGGCTGACGTTGATGACCGACCTCCGCGAGGCGATCCGACGCAATGAGCTCTCGCTGCATCTGCAGCCACAACGTCATCTGGAAAGCGGCCTTGTCAGCGGCTTCGAAGCCCTCGTGCGCTGGCCACACGGACGACGCGGACCGATTCCACCGGACGAATTCATCCCGGTGGCCGAACGCACGGGCCTGATCCGCCCACTGACCCGCTGGGTGCTTGACGAGGCGCTACGATTCTGCGAGCGGCTGAATGAGGTGGATGACAGCCTGACGGTCTCCATCAACATCTCCGCCGTGAACCTGCGGGACCCGGAGTTCATCCGGGATGTGCTGAATCTGCTGGATGCTCACCGGATGGCAGCAACCCGCCTCAAGCTGGAGGTCACCGAGACCGCGGCCATGGAGGAACCACTGCGTTCCCTCGCGGTCCTCAGTGAGCTCCGGGATCACGGCATCAGTCTGTCGATCGATGACTTCGGCACCGGCCATTCCTCCCTGTCCTACCTCCGTCGTCTGCCGGTCGACGAGATCAAGATCGACCGGTCGTTCGTCATGTACATGGACGCCAACGAGGGCGACGCCACCATCGTCCGTGCCACCGTCAACCTGTGTCACGACCTGGGCTATCAGGTCGTGGCCGAAGGGGTGGAAACCCAGTCCGTACTGGACCAACTGACGGCCATGGGCTGTGACGGTGCCCAGGGGTACTACCTGTCCGCACCGCTCCCTGAAGACCAGTTGCTGGAATGGCTCGAACAGCACCACCGGGGTAAACAGCTGCTACACCAAAAAACCCGGAGAGCGACGGAGTGAGCCCCCCTTGGAGCGCCACACCCACCCGGGGATAATACGCCTCCATTCCCACAGCAACGAGGAACGTCATGCACACCTATCTCGTGGGCGGCGCCGTTCGTGACGCCCTCCTGGGCCGACCGGTCACGGACCGGGACTGGGTCGTGGTCGGCGCGACACCCCAGGAAATGGAGACTCAAGGGTTCCGTCCGGTCGGGGCGGACTTTCCCGTCTTCCTGCACCCGGACACCCATGAGGAGTACGCTCTGGCCCGGACAGAGCGCAAACAGGGGCACGGCTACCACGGATTCACCATCCACAGCGAGCCGGACGTCACACTGGAAGAGGATCTGCGCCGCCGGGATCTGACCATCAACGCGATGGCACAGGATACCGACGGCACAGTGATCGACCCCTTCGGTGGCCAGCAGGATCTCGCCGACCGGTGCCTGCGCCATGTCTCTCCGGCCTTTGAGGAAGACCCGCTTCGCATTCTGCGGACGGCCCGGTTCGCCGCCCGCTTTCATCCGCTGGGCTTCCGGGTGGCCGACAATACTCAGCGCCTGATGGCGTCCATGGTCACCTCCGGAGAGGTCGACCATCTGGTCCCGGAACGCATCTGGCAGGAAACACGTCGCGCACTGCACGAGAAGGCACCGGATGTCTATTTCCGGGTTCTCCACCACTGCGGCGCGCTGGCCCGGATTATTCCGTCACTGGCCCGGGCTCTCGACGACACGAGACAACCGCTGGCGCTGCAAGCACTGCTGGCCGCCGCTGATCGTAGCGATGACACGGCAGTCCGGCTCGCGGCCCTGCTCGCACCAACCGACGATGCCGAGGCCCTGACCGCACGGGTGGACCAGCTCCGCGCGCCCAACGACTGCCGCGACCTGACCGGGCTGGTGGCCAGGCATCGGGATCTGCTGACCGGAACGAATGATCTGACCGCTGACGCGCTTCAGAGGCTGATGGACAGCTGTGATGCCTGGCGACGACCGGAGCGCTTCGAAGGACTGCTGACGGCAGCCGACGCCATTGCGACGGCCATGGGCCGCACCAGCCCGGTCGCGGTCATCCGGGACGCATCGGCCAGGGCCCGACAGGTCGACCCCCAGACACTCATGGCCGAGGGTTACCGGGGAGCGGAGCTGGGCAAGGCCATCAGCCGGGAGAAACGACGCCGGATTGAGCAGGCCCTTGCCGAGCGGTGATCGGGACGCCCGCCTCGCAATGGTACAATCCGCCCACAGTCATTTTTCGACACAGGAGCATTCCCATGCGTGACGTTGTGATTGCCGCCGCTCGCCGGACGGCCATCGGCGCCTTTGGCGGAAGCCTCGCCAGCCAGTCCGCGGACAAACTCGGCACTGCCGTCATCCAGTCACTGCTGGAAGAGACGGGCATCGCCGGAGATCAGGTCAATGAGGTGATTCTCGGCCAGGTCCTGACGGCGGCGGCCGGCCAGAACCCGGCACGCCAGGCGGCCATCAACGCCGGCCTGCCGGAGAGCGTGCCGGCAATGACCATCAACAAGGTCTGTGGCTCCGGCCTGAAAGCCGTGCACATGGCCGTCCAGGCAATCCGCTGCGGCGACGCCGAGCTGATGATCGCCGGCGGCCAGGAAAGCATGAGCCAGGCACCGCACGCGCTGCCCAACAGCCGGAACGGCCAGAAGATGGGCGACTGGAAGATGGTCGACACCATGGTCAAAGACGGCCTCTGGGACGCGTTCAATGATTACCACATGGGCGTGACCGCCGAGAACATTGTCTCGAAGTACGACATCAGCCGTGATGAGCAGGACGCCTTTGCGGCCAGCTCCCAACAGAAGGCCGCGGCTGCGCGTGAGGCCGGCCACTTTGACGAGCAGATCGTTCCCATCACCATCCCGCAGCGCAAGGGCGACCCGTTGGTGGTGGACCGGGATGAGTGCCCCCGCGAGGGCGTGACCGCCGAGAGCCTGGCCAAGCTCAAGCCCGCATTCAAGAAGGACGGCTCTGTCACCCCGGGCAATGCCTCCTCGCTGAACGATGGGGCGGCAGCGGTGGTCGTCTGTAGCGCGGAGAAAGCACAGGAACTGGGACTGACGCCGCTGGCGACGATCCGGGCCCATGCCAACGCCGGCGTCGACCCGCAAATCATGGGCACCGGTCCGATTCCCGCCACGCGCCGCTGCCTGGAACGGGCCGGATGGGCGGTCTCGGACGTGGATCTGGTGGAAGCCAACGAGGCATTTGCGGCCCAGGCGATCTCCGTGAACCGGGATCTGGGCTGGGACACGGACCGGGTGAACGTCAACGGCGGCGCCATCGCCCTGGGTCACCCCATCGGCGCCTCCGGCTGCCGCATTCTGGTGACGCTGCTGCACGAGATGAAGCGCCGTGACGTGCAGAAGGGTCTGGCAACCCTGTGCATCGGCGGCGGCATGGGTGTCGCCCTCGCGGTCGAGCGCTGATGCTCGACCTGGTGCTCTACGAGCCGGAGATTCCGCCGAACACCGGCAACATCATCCGGCTCTGCGCCAACACCGGCTTCCGGCTGCATCTGATCCGGCCCCTCGGGTTCACGCTTGAGGACCGCCAGATGCGCCGGGCCGGACTCGACTACAGCGAATACGCCCACCTCAACGTCCACGACGACTTCGAATCCTTCCTGCAGGCGGAGCAGCCCACGCGCCTGTTCGGCCTCACCACGAAAGGCCAACGCCACTACCACGAAATTCGGTATCAGCCCGGCGACTACCTGATGCTCGGCCCGGAAACCCGTGGCCTGCCCGACCCGGTGCTGGATCGACTGGGAGAGAATGGATGCATCCGCCTGCCCATGCTGCCCGACCGGCGCAGCCTGAACCTGGCCAACGTCGCGGCGATCGTGACCTATGAAGCCTGGCGGCAGAACGGGTTTGAGGGCGGGGTATAGCGTGAAAAGAGAGGTCGATAAAAGAATAGAGGTTGAGCCACAGAATCCACGGAAGAACACGGAAAAAGAACCGTTCTAAATCTCGCCCGAAGGGTATTTCCGTGTTTTTCCGTGGATTCCGTGGCTAACCCCGGATCAGTGCGCCTGCTCTTCGCCAGCCGCTTCTTCCTGCTTGCGCTTGAGCGCCTGCTGGTAGATGGCGTCGAAGTTGACCGGTGCGAGCATCAGCGCCGGGAAGCTGCCCTTGTTGACGATGTTGTCGATGCTTTCACGGGCATACGGGAACAGCACGTTCGGGCAGTAGGCGCCGAGCATCTGGCCCAGTTGGGCGCCTTCGATGTTCTTCACCATGAACACACCCGCCTGCTGGATCTCAACAATGTAGGCCACCTGTTCTTCCGCCTTCGCGGTCAGCGTCAGGGACAGAACGACTTCGTACTGGTTCTCGCTGATCTGGGTGTGGCTGGTGTTCAGGTCCAGATTGACCTGCGGCTTCCACTGCTCCTGAAACACCGTCGGCGAGTTCGGCGACTCGAAGGACAGGTCCTTGATGTAGATCCGCTGCAGCGCAAACTGCGGTTGGTTTTCCTGATTCTGTTCGTTTCCGGCAGCTGCCTGATCGTTCTCAGCCATGGTTCGTTCCTTTGTTGTGTCATCGGATGATGTCGGTACAGATCCGCTACTCTACCCCAAACATCATCACCGTATTGTGAAACCGTGCGTCAGTTACCACCGCGATTCAAGCGCAGGCCGACCAACGGCACCGGTTACTTCTTCTTTTTCAGCGGCAGATTCGCCCCTTTCCACTCGGCGATACCGCCGTTCATCCGCACCACATTCTGGTAGCCGGCGGCCACCAGCTGCTTGACCGCGGTCGCTGAATGCTGGCCCATCTTATCCGTGACGATGATCTGCTTCTCGCCCTCTTTCTTCAACTCATCCATCCGATCCTTGAGGGTCGACAGCGGCATGTGGATCGCGCCGTTGATGTGCCCTTCCGAGTATTCCTTCTTCTCGCGGACATCCAGAATCACGGCCTCATCACGATTGATCCGGTTCACCGCCTCCTGCGGGCTGACCTTCTTGCCACCCCGTTGGGTTTCCACAAAAATCACCGCCACCAGCAGCACCACAAAAGCGGACACCAGAATGTAGTGATTGGTGACGAATTCGAACAGCTGTTCCATGGTTGGGCCTTAAACACGAAGTGAAAAGAGGGTGAGATTATACACACGGCGGGGAGGCCACAGAAACCGCGGCACATAGCCGCAAGCGCCCAAAACCGTTAAAATTGCGGTCCAGTTTCTAAACCCGTTCATGACCGACCGGACAACACCATGACTGAATCGCGCAAGACGACGGCACTGATTATTCTCGACGGCTGGGGTCACCGTGACCCGAGCGAGGACAACGCCATCAGCTCGGCCAATACACCATTCTATGACCGTATCTGGCAGGAGCAGCCGAAGACGCTGATCAACACCTCCGGCATGTTCGTCGGCCTGCCCAGCGGCCAGATGGGGAACTCCGAGGTGGGTCACATGAATCTCGGCGCCGGTCGGGTCGTGTACCAGAGCCTGACGCGCATCGACAAGGACATCGAAGACGGTCGCTTTGCTGAAAATCCGGTGCTGGCCGCGGCCGTCGACAAGGCCGTTGCGAACGACCGCACCGTGCACCTGATGGGCCTGATGTCACCGGGGGGCGTTCATTCCCACGAGGACCACATCATTGCCGCGGCGGAGATGGCCGTCGCCCGGGGCGCAAAAACCGTCCACGTCCACGCGTTCCTGGACGGCCGCGACATGCCACCGCGCAGTGCCGAAGCCTCACTGGTGAAGGTCGACGCCCGACTGAAGGAACTCGGCGTGGGCCGCATTGCCTCCATCGTGGGCCGCTACTACGCCATGGACCGGGATAACCGCTGGGAGCGGGTCGAAGAAGCCTATAACCTCCTCACCACCGGCGACGCCCCCTATGCCGCCAGTTCCGCCGTCGAGGGCCTGAACGCCGCCTACGAGCGGGACGAGAACGACGAGTTCGTGCGCGCCACCCGCATCCAGGCCGATGGCGATGCGGACGCCACCATCCAGGATGGTGACTCGGTGCTGTACATGAACTTCCGTGCCGACCGGGCCCGCGAGATGACCCGCGTGTTCGTCGAGGACGATTTCGACGGCTTCACGCGTGACAAGCACCCGAAGCTGGCCGAATTCGTCATGCTCACCGAGTATTCCGCGGACATCGACACGGCCTGCGCCTACCCGCCGGAAACACTTGTGAACACACTGGGCGAGTACATGCAGTCCCAGCACAAGACCCAGCTTCGCATTGCCGAGACCGAGAAGTACGCCCACGTCACCTTCTTTTTCAGCGGCGGCCGTGAGACCCCGTACGAGGGTGAAGACCGCATCCTGGTGCCTTCCCCGAAAGTGGCCACTTACGACCTCCAGCCGGAGATGAGTGCCCCCGAGGTGACGGAGAAGCTGTGCGAGGCCATCCGCAGCCAGAAGTACGACCTGGTGGTCTGCAACTACGCCAACGGCGACATGGTGGGCCACACCGGCAGCTTGGAAGCGGCCGTCACGGCAGCGGAAACCGTGGATCAGAGTCTCAGCCAGATTGCCGCCGCGCTGGAAGAGGTTCAGGGCGAGGCGCTGATCACCGCGGACCACGGCAACTGCGAGCAGATGTCCGACCCGGAAACCGGCCAGCAGCACACCGCGCACACCACCGGCCCGGTGCCGCTGATCTACCTCGGCCATCGCCCGGTCACGCTTCACGACGATGGCAGTCTCAGCGATGTCGCGCCGTCACTGCTCACGCTCATGGGCCTGGAAAAGCCCGGGGAGATGACCGGACACTCCCTGGTCACACTCAACTGATCCGGGTGCGCAGTGGGATGAATCGCATCACCGGCGCGACACTGCGCCGGTGGGTTCTGGGCGCGTCACTGGCGCTGGGAGCGTCCGGTGCGTCCCTCGCTGCGCCGGATGTCTCTCCCGAGAAGATCGAAGCGCTCAAGGAAAAGATCGCAGACATCGACGACTGGCTGAACGACGCCCGGCAGGACCGGTCAGAACTCGAGGAGGCGCTCGCCACCGCCGAGCGCCGCATCAGCGATCTCAAACGCGAACGCCGGGATCTGCGCCGCCGCATCCGTGAGCAGCAGGACCGGCTGGAAACGCTGGAAGCGAAGGAACGCCGACTGAGCCGTGAGCTGGACAATCGCCGCGAACAACTCGCCGCTCAGCTGCGGGCCGCCTGGATGACCGGGGATGCCCCTGCCCTCAAGGTCCTGCTCAACGAGAGCGACCCCCAGAAACTGGCCCGGCTGATGACCTACCACCAGCACATCAGCCAGCACACCCTGGGGCAGATCGACGACTTTAACCGCACGCTCGAACAGCTCGAGACCACCCGGCGGCAGGCACGCCGCGCCAAGGCCTCGCTGCGGGATTCGGAGCGCGAGCTTGCCCGGCAACAAACGCACCTTCAGAACGCGCAGGACAAGCGTCAGCGCACGCTGGCCCTGCTGGAATCCGATATTGAGGAGAAACGCTCCCGCCGTGAGCAACTGGTCGCGGACCGTGAACGGCTCGAAGAGCTGCTCCGGGACGTTCAGGAAGCCGTCGCGAACCTCTCCGCGCCCACCGACGCCGCACCGTTCAAATCCCGGCGCAACGAGCTGCCCTGGCCGGTCGACGGACGCGTCATCAGCCACTACGGCGAGAGCCTCCATGAAGGGCGCCTGCGCCAGAACGGTCTGGCGATCGAGACCCGCCGGGAGGCCAACGTCTCAGCCGTGCATTATGGCCGGGTGGTGTTCTCGAACTGGCTGCGCGGATTTGGCCTGATGACCATCATCGATCATGGTGATGGCTTCATGAGCCTGTACGGCAACAACTCAAGTCTGCTCAAGTCGCCAGGCGATTGGGTCCGGGCGGGCGAAACCATCGCGATTGCCGGCAATGGTGACGCAGACGACACGCCGCGTGTGTATTTCGAGATTCGCCAGGGCGGCCGGCCTGTGGACCCGGAAAGCTGGCTGAAACAGTGAACCAGTAACAGTCCTGCACGGTCCGGACTGACAAAACCCGTTGCAGGCGGCATACTTGTGACATCCGTTGCGCCGGAAATCCTCCGGGTTCAGCGGTACCGAACCCACTCGAAGGCTTCGACCAATACAACATGACGACAATGACGATTGCCCGACTGACCGCTTCTGCACTCCTTGCCACCAGCCTGGTGCTGGCCGTGCCCGTTGCCACCCACGCCGCGGAACCCGAGGTTCCCGAAGCCACCGGTGGCAAGAAGGACGACGGCAACACGCTGATTCAGGAGACAGCCGACGGGAAGACCGTGGAAGTCGACCTGCCGGACCCGGAAAAGCAGCTTCCACTGAAGGATCTGCGCCAGTTCACCGAGGTGTTCGGCCGCATCCGCGAGGCCTACGTGGAGGAAGTCGACGACCGCACTCTGCTGGAGAATGCGATCAAGGGCATGCTGTCCGGTCTGGACCCGCATTCGGCCTACCTCGCGCCCAAGGCCTATGAGGAGCTTGAAGAAAGCACCAGCGGCGAGTTCGGCGGGCTTGGCATCGAAGTCGGCATGGAGAACGGCTTCGTCAAAGTGATCGCGCCCATCGACGGCACCCCGGCACAGAAGGCCGGCGTGCAGGCGGGCGACACCATCGTCAAACTCGGCGACCAACCGGTGAAGGGCATGAACCTGGAGGAAGCCGTCAACATCATGCGCGGCAAGCCCGGCACCGAGCTCACGCTCACCATCGTGCGGGAATCACGCAGCAAACCGCTGGAGATTACCGTCAAGCGTGACGTCATCCAGGTCACCAGCATCCGTTCCCGCATGCTTCAGCCGGGGTACGGGTACCTGCGTGTCACCCAGTTCCAGGCCGACACGGGCAAGGACTTTGTGAAGACCATTGACGAACTCGAGTCGAAGAACGACGGCCAGCTCGATGGCCTGATCATCGACCTGCGCAATAACCCGGGCGGCGTCCTGCAGGCCGCTGTGGAATCCGCCGACGCGCTGCTCGATGGCGGGCTGGTGGTCTACACCGAAGGCCGCATCAAGAGTTCCAAGTTGCGCTTCAACGCCGAACCGGGCGACGAGACCAACGGCACCCCGATCGTCGTGCTGATCAACGGCGGTTCCGCCTCGGCCTCTGAAATCCTCGCCGGTGCGCTGCAGGACCACGACCGCGCCGTCATCATGGGTACCGAGTCGTTCGGCAAGGGCTCCGTCCAGACCATCATGCCACTGGACGAAACCCACGCGATCAAACTTACCACGGCCCGCTACTACACACCGGACGGGCGCTCGATCCAGGCCAAGGGCATCCATCCCGATGTGGTCGTGCGCCCCGCGAAACTGACTGAGCTGGACAGCCAGCCCTTCTTCACCGAGGCGGACCTGAGCGGCCATCTCGAAGGCGAAGCGCCTGAGGACAAACCGGCAAACAGTGACCCGTCGCAGGAACAAGACGAGGACCGGAAAGAGGCCTCGCTGCTGGAGCGGGACTTCCAGCTCCAGAGTGCCCTCAACCTGCTTCAGGGGCTGAACATTCTTGGCGAGAAAAAGGGAGTCAGCACGGAGTGAGCCGGGCGGTGACGCGACGATCAACGCGGCTCCGGTCTCTGGCGACCGGCCTGCTACTGGCGCTGTCGAGTATCGGCGCGCAGGCCGGTGGCGAGGGGCCACCGCCAACCATCGCGATCATCATCGATGACATGGGGAATAACATCACCCAGGGCCGGCGACTGATCGAAATGGATCAGCCCCTGACGCTCGCCTTCCTGCCCTACCGCCGCCATACCCGGGCACTGGCCAAGTCGGCCCACGCCAACCGCAAGGAAATCATGCTCCACGCCCCCATGGCGAACACCCGCCGTCTGTCGCTTGGCCCGGGCGGGCTGGAAGCGGGCATGGGCGAGCACGGTATCACCGGCACCTTGCGCCGGGCGCTAAAGGCCATCCCCCACGTCAAAGGCGTCAACAACCATATGGGCAGCCTGTTGACGCAGCAGCTCGCCCCCATGCGCTGGATCATGTCGGAACTCGACCGTTACCCGCTCTACTTCGTCGACAGTCGCACCATTGCCAGCTCTGTTGCCGCCGACGCCGCCCGCGACCGGCGGATTCCCCACCTGAGCCGGGACGTCTTCCTCGACCATAAGACCACCACCGAGTACGTCGATGCCCAGTTCCAGAAACTGATCGCCACGGCCCGGCGCAATGGCACCGCCATCGCCATCGGGCATCCGCACAAGGTCACTGTGGATTATCTGGAGAAACACCTGCCGGAACTGGACCAGCAAGGCATCGCCGTCGCCACCGTCAGCAGCCTCTGGGCCATGCGGCACGACAATCGGCGGATGTTTGTGGAAGGCGAAAAGCAGGCCGTCGCACCGGCGTTGGCGAAGAAGGACGAGTGATCGATTCGCCGCGGAAAGGCGCGGAAGAACGCGGAAATCGCCCTGCGGGCGGCCACTTTAGTTACAAGTTAAAAGTCGCAAGTTACAAGAAGGGACAGCGGGCGGGATAAAGACAAGCTCTTCAGCCCCCATGAGAAACGAGCCGGGGATCAAGCACTTGCCACTTTCAACTTGCTACTCATTGTTTTCCGCGGATTCCGCGGCAAAAACACCTCACCTCACTCCCTCACCTCAATCCCCTGCTCCGCCATGAATCGCTTGGCTTCGGGGATGGTGTGTTCGCCGAAGTGGAAGATGGAGGCGGCGAGGACGGCGTCGGCGTGGCCGTCTTTGATGCCATCGACCAGGTGCTGGAGCGTGCCGACACCCCCTGACGCGATGACGGGGACGGAGACGGCGTCGCTGACCGCGCGGGTCAGGCCGATGTTGAAGCCGGCCTTGGTGCCGTCCCGGTCCATACTGGTCAGCAGCAGCTCACCCGCGCCCAGGTCGACCATCTTCTGCGCCCACTCGACCGCATCCAGCCCGGTGGGCTTGCGACCGCCATGGGTGAAGATCTCCCAGCGCAGCGGCTCGCCGTCTTCGCTGACCTGCTTGGCGTCCAGCGCCACGACGATGCACTGACGCCCGAAGCGCTCAGCCGCCTCGCGCACGAATTCCGGGTTAAACACCGCCGCCGTGTTGATCGACACCTTGTCGGCACCGGCGTTGAGCAGCTTGCGGATGTCCTCCACCGTGCGCACGCCACCGCCGACGGTCAGCGGAATGAACACCTGGCTGGCCATGCGCTCGACCGTCTCGTAAGTGGTGTCCCGGCTCTCATGACTGGCGGTGATGTCCAGGAACGTGATTTCGTCCGCGCCCTGCTCGTTGTACTTGCGAGCCACCTCGACCGGGTCGCCGGCATCGCGGATGTCGACGAAGTTCACGCCCTTCACGACACGACCCTTGTCCACATCGAGGCAGGGAATGATGCGTTTGGCGACGGTCATGCGCCTGTCTCCTGCTCGTCGCACCAGCGCTGCGCCTCGGCCACGTCCAGTGAGCCTTCGTAGATCGCGCGGCCCGTGATGGCGCCGAGAATGCCCCGGTCCGCGACGGCGTTCAAACGCTGGATGTCGTTCATGTCGGTAATGCCGCCGGAGGCGATGACCGGCAGGCCGCATCCTTCCGCCAACGCAGCGGTCTGCTCGACGTTCACGCCCTGCATCATGCCGTCCCGGCTGATGTCGGTGTACACAATCGAGGACACGCCGTCGGAGGCAAACCGGCTGGCCAGATCCGTCGCCTTTATCTCGGACACTTCGGCCCAGCCATCCGTGGCGACCCGACCGTCCTGTGCATCCAGCCCGACGATGATATGGCCCGGGAATTCCTTGCACATGCGGGTGACAAAATCCGGCTCCTTGACGGCCTTGGTACCGATGATGACCCATTGGACGCCGGCTTTGAGATAGGCCTCAATGGTCTCGCCAGAGCGGATGCCCCCGCCAATCTGTATCGGCAGATCCGGATACGCGCGGGCAATCTCGCGGACGATCGCACCATTGACCGGCTCGCCGGCAAACGCCCCGTTCAGGTCCACAAGGTGCAGCCGACGGGCACCCGCCTCAACCCAGCGGGCGGCGACGTCCACCGGGTTCTCGGAAAACACGGTGGAGTCATCCATACGGCCCTGGCGAAGCCGAACGCAGTGGCCGTCTTTAAGATCAATCGCGGGAATAATCAGCATTGGGGAACTCGGTTATCAGGTTGTGTCAGTGACCGGACCAGTGGGCAAAGTTCTTCAGCAGTTGCAGGCCGGCGCGGTGGCTCTTTTCCGGGTGGAACTGGACCGCGAAGATATTCTCGCGCGCCACGGCCGCCGCGACGTCCACGCCATAACGGGCACGGCCCACCATGGCGTCATTGCCCTCTGCCTCGGCGTAATAGCTGTGCACGAAGTAGAAGCGTTCACCGTCGTCGATGTCATTCCACAGCGGGTGATCGCGCGTCTGCCAGACCCGGTTCCAGCCCATGTGGGGCACCTTGAGCCGCTGGCCCTCCTCTTCGAGATGGTCGCCGAAATAGCGGACCTCTGCCGGGAACAGGCCGATGCCATCGACGCCGCCATTCTCCTCGCTGCGCGCCATCAGTGCCTGCATGCCCACGCAGATGCCCAGCAGCGGCCGGTCGGCGGCCACTTCACGCACCAGTTCGTCCACGCCCTGACGGCGGATTTCGGCCATGCAGTCACGGATCGCGCCGACGCCGGGCAGCACCACCCGGTCGGCCTGGCGCACGTCATCGGCTTGATCGGTCACCAGCACGCGCTGGTCCGGCGCCACGTGTTCCAGCGCCTTGCTGGCCGAATGCAGGTTGCCCATGCCGTAGTCGATGATGGCAATGGTGGATGTCGCCATGGAGACTCTTTAGAGGTTATTGGTTGAATGGGTCAGAGGTTGTCGGGTGAATGGGGCGCCCTCAGAGGGCACCCTTGGTCGAGGCAATCACGCCGGCCATGCGCTCGTCCTGCTCGACGGCCATGCGCAGGGCCCGGCCGAACGCCTTGAACACCGTTTCGATCTGGTGGTGGCTGTTCTTGCCCTTGAGGTTGTCGATGTGGACGGTCGTCATGGAGTGATTCACGAAACCGTGGAAGAACTCCTCAAACAGGTCCACGTCGAAGCCGCCGACCGAGGCGCGGGTAAACGGAACGTCCATGTGCAGGCCGGGACGGCCGGACAGGTCGATCACCACGCGGGACAGCGCTTCGTCCAGCGGCACGTAGGCGTGGCCGTAGCGGTAGATGCCCTTCTTGTCACCAACGGCCTTGGCAAACGCCTGACCCAGCGTGATGCCGATGTCCTCCACCGTGTGGTGGTCATCGATGTGCAGGTCGCCCTCGGCACGGATGTCCAGATCCACCAGGCCATGCCGGGCAATCTGATCCATCATGTGCTCAAGGAACGGCACGCCGGTTTTGAACGACGACTGCCCCGTGCCATCGAGATTGATGCTCGCAGTGATGCGGGTTTCCAGCGTATTACGCTCGACCTCTGCCTTGCGTTCGGCCATGGTGACTCCAGAAATGCCAGATCAGGCGCACAGTATACCGATTCTGGCGGCAATTCTCATCGTGCGTCGCTCAACGCGGGCCGATCAGAACGCCTTTTTGAGATTCTCCATGTACTGGTCCACCAGGTCATTGAACTGGTGTTTCACGACAGGGCTGATGGCCAGCTTGAGCATCCCCGGCAGTGGCAGGGTCAGTTCCGCATTCGTGCGAAAGACGACGTGAGTCTCGCTGTCGCTCTTCTTTTTGAGCGTCCAGCTCCCCTGCACCAACCCGTTGCCCTCGCCCTTCACCGGTTCCCAGGTGATGCGCCCGGCATCCCGGTCGTCCTGATACCGGCAGGCATAGATGGACTGGATGGAGTGGCGGTCCACGCCAATCTTCTCCATCTCCCAGCGGTAGGTGTTGTCGCCAAGATCGACCATTTCATGCAGCTTGGGAAAGTGCGCAGCGGATTTTGGCACGTCCGCCAGCAGGTCAAATACGTCGTCGTAACCGGCCGGCAGATCCAGCTCGCGGTTCAATTCAATCGTGATGGTAATCGCCACCGCAGACTCCTTCGTCTCTGATCGTTATTGTCTTTGTTGAGGAACCTCAAGGCTACCGCACTCGCCCTACGCGTCAATGGGAACCTTCTTCATGGCGACACTCGTTCAGACAGTGGCGGTTCAACAAACCGTCATGCGGTGGTTCTGGCCGCCCCGCGAGCCTGTGCATTATGCTGGTGCCCTGTCTGGCCAATTCGTTGGCCGACTGAGCCAGACAGGGCACCACGCCCAACATGGATTCATTTAAAAGGATGCCCACGCTATGAAAGCGCTTCGCTACGCCCTGATCGCGATTGCCGCCCTGTTCCTGTTGCTGGTCATCGCCGTCGGCATCGCCGTGGCCGTGATCAACCCCAACGACTACAAACCGCAGATCGAGAACGCCGTCGAGGAGAGCACCAACCTCGACCTGATCCTGACCGGGGACATCGGCTGGTCCTTCATGCCGATCGGGCTGGAAATCAACGACGTGGAAGCGAAGCTCGACGACAGGCGCCTGGTCGCGCTGGACCGCCTGGAAGCGCGGGTCAGCCTGTGGTCGCTGATCACCATGTCGCCGGCCGTTCACACCTTCGCCCTGAGCGGGCTGGATGCGCACCTGGTCAAAAACAAGGAAGGGCAAGGGAACTGGACCCGGATCATGCCCGAGGGTGAGCCGGACGAGACCGCCACCCCGGAAAGCGAACCGGCAGAGCCCACATCCGCTGGCGGCGGCGAGCCGCTCGCCTTCAGCGTCGAAGAGGTGCTGATCGACAACGCCCGCCTGCATTACTCGGACGAAACCACGGGCCAGTCACTGACCCTTGAGAACGTCAGCGTGACCGCCCGGGATATCGCGCTTGGTAAGACTTTCCCGCTGGAACTGGGCTTCCGCGTCGCCACGAATCAACCGGAGCTGACCGTGAATGGCCAGCTCAGCGCAGCGCTGTCTGCCAACGAGGCCCTGAACGCCTTCACCCTGAACGACCTGGACGGCGAGTTTGATCTGACCGGTGCGCCCTTCAATGGCAACACCGTCACCGCCGGCATTGCCGGTAAAGCCAGCGCGAATCTCGACACCGAAACCGCCAGCCTCTCCGAACTGGTGGCCACCTTTGCCAACCTGGAACTGACCGCCAACCTGGACGTGAAGGGCTTCGGCGCCGAACCGCAGCTTTCCGGCAACATCGACCTTGCCGAGTTCTCAATTCGCGACACGATGGACACCATGGGCCTGCCCGCCATCGAGACCCGTGATCCGGACGTGCTCAATGCCGCCGCCTTCTCCACGACCATCGGCGGCAAGCCGGGCGTCATCCGCCTGAGCGACCTGTTGCTGACGCTGGACGACACACAGTTCCAGGGCGACGCCGGCCTGACGCTCGCCAACACCGGCATCAACCTCACACTCCAGGGCAACAGCCTGAACGTGGATCGCTACCTGCCGCCGAAGAAGGAGGGTGAGGAAAACGCACCAAGCGACGAGGAAACCGCCTCCTCAGACACGGCATCGACCGGCCAGACCGAGGAATCCGACCTGCTGCCACTGGAAACCATCCGCTCGCTGGCACTGGACATCGACCTGGGCCTGGACGAACTGATCGCCAGTGGCCTGACCATCTCCAATCTCAAGGCCGTGGTGACCGCCGACAACGGCTTGGTCAACGTCAAACCGGTTTCCGGCGATCTGTATGACGGCAGCTTTAACCTCCAGGCCAAGCTCGATGCCCGCTCGGATAATCCCAAGTGGACCATCACAGAGCGCACGAAAAACGTCCAGATCCTGCCGCTGCTGATCGATCTGGCGGAAGTCGACATGCTGGAAGGCGGCGCCAACATCAGTGCCGACATCACCACACGCGGCAACCGCATCGCCACCCTGCGCAACAACGTGGCCGGCACCATCGACTTCAACCTGGACAAGGGCGCCTTCCGGGGCATGAACCTGACTCACCTGGCCTGCCAGGGCATTGCCATGGCCAATCAGGAAAGCCTCAGCACCAACGACTGGGGCGACAAGACACCCTTCAATGACATGAGCGGGCGATTCACCATTGACGGCAACACCCTCACCAACAACGATCTGACCGCTGCCCTCGCCGGCATGAAGCTGGGCGGGAAAGGCACGGTGGACGCGAAGGAACGGGTGCTCGACTATGAGGCCGGCCTGCGCGTGGTTGGTGAGATCCACCGGGACGAAGCCTGCCGCGTCACGAAGTACGTGGAAGGGACCGTCATCCCCGTCGAATGCCGCGGCGATCTGGCCGGTGATCCCGCCGCGCTGTGCTCCTTCGACGGCTCACGCTTCCGCGACACCCTGAAGGACATGGCCGCCAACGCCGCGAAGCAGAAAGCCAAAGAAGAAGTCGACAAGGCCAAGGAAAAAGCGAAGAAAAAGGCCGAGGAAACGATCAAGGAAAAGCTGGGCGATGAAGTCGGCGACAAACTGAAGAACCTGTTCTGACGATGACCGACACCTTCGCCGAACGACTGCTCGACTGGTACGACCGCCACGGCCGCAAGGACCTGCCGTGGCACCACAACCAGACGCCGTACAGGGTCTGGGTCTCAGAGATCATGCTCCAGCAGACCCAGGTCGCCACGGTCATCCCCTACTTCCGGGCGTTCATGGAGCGCTTCCCGGACGTGCGGGCGCTGGCCGAGGCACCGACAGACGATGTGCTGCAGCACTGGTCCGGGCTGGGCTACTACGCCCGTGCCCGCAACCTCCAGAAAGCCGCACAGGCTGTTATGGCGGAGCACGGCGGCGAATTCCCGACCAATCAGGACGCGCTCGAAGCCCTCCCCGGCATCGGCCGCTCCACCGCGGCGGCGATTCTCGCCCAGTCCCACGGCATCCGCGCGGCGATTCTCGATGGCAACGTCAAACGTGTACTGGCCCGCTACCACGCCGTCCACGGCTGGCCGGGCCGGACCGCCGTCGTACGCGAGCTCTGGCGGCACGCCGAGGCGCACACGCCCGACACGCGCATCCGCGACTACACCCAGGCCATCATGGATCTGGGCGCGATGGTCTGCGGCCGCCGCCAGCCAGACTGCCACCTCTGCCCGGTCAACGACGGCTGCGAGGCACACGCTCAGGGCCTGACCGAACACCTCCCGGAGCGCAAGCCAAAGAAAGCCAAACCCCAGAAGGAAACCTGGGCGCTGGTGCTGGAAGACGGCGACGGCCGGCTGCTGATGGAGCGCCGCCCGCCCAACGGCATCTGGGGCGGCCTCTGGAGCCTCCCGGAACTGGACCCGGCCATCACCCTCGACGAACTGCCCGAAGCCGTTGAGCGCCAACTGGGGCTCGCCTGCAGCGAACCGGACCCACTGCCCGACGTTCGCCACACCTTCAGCCACTACCACCTGCAGATCCACCCAGTGCGCATGGTCGTGCAGGGCCAGACGGCGATCGCCGACAACGACCAGTCCTTCGTCGCCGAATCATCGATTCCCGAACTCGGCCTGCCCGCGCCAATCCGGAAACTACTGGAATCGAGACACCAGACATCATTGCTGGAAGGAACCGACGCAGTTTAAGGTTCCCCCAACACGGAGGCTCGCCCCGGTGGTCTTGCCGACAGACCGTCAGATGCCACGGATGGCATCTGCCGAGCGTACAGGGATGTATTCACAGCGTGTCTTGTCGGCAAGACCACCGGGGCGGGCCGGACCGGAGACTCCAAAACGAGGACACCCGAATGAGCCGCACCGTCTTTTGCCGCAAATACCAGAAAGAAATGGAAGGCCTCGACTACCCGCCCATGCCCGGCGCCAAAGGCGAGGAAATCTGGAAAACCGTCTCCAAGCAGGCCTGGCAGGAGTGGCAGAACGAGCAGACCATGCTCATCAACGAAAAACACCTGAACATGATGGACCCGTTCGCCCGCAAATACCTCAAGTCGCAGATGGAGAAGTTCCTCGACAACGAGCCCTTCGACCAGGCCGAGGGCTTCGTGCCACCCGAGGACGACAAAAACTGATCACCGATTGGCCGATCTCACCGATTTTCCGGCCCGGCCCTTGACTCAAAAACGGGAAATCGGTTTAATAGCGCCCCGTTGCTCGCGGGGTATCCCCAGCAGCGGAGCAGCCGGAAAGCTGCCGGTGTCAGGCGAGCACCGACATCAAAACCGTCGACAATGTGCCCGGATAGCTCAGTTGGGTGAGGCAAGCGGTTACAAAGCAACGCTTTGTGCGCAGCCGAACGACGCAAATCTACGATTTGCGGCAGGAGCTAGCAGTGGAGCAGCCGGAAGGCTGCCGGTGTCAGGCAAGCACTGAACAAAAAATTGCTGACAATGTGCCCGGATAGCTCAGTCGGTAGAGCAGTGGATTGAAAATCCTCGTGTCGGTGGTTCGATTCCGCCTCCGGGCACCACGAATTCTGAAAGCCCCCAGCGCCTTTGGTGTTGGGGGCTTTTTCGTTGGTCGAGATCACGCATTCCAACGTTCTCTTCGCTCAATGCTCTCCTGAGCGATGCCAAGCTTCAAAAGGATATCGACTTTGTTGTCACTTAACTGAGCAGGAAAGCGAATCAGGGAAAAATCCGCTGCCGCAGACGCCTTATCCAGAAATTCGTCGCGCTCTTGCCTCTTCTATGGTCGGTGATTCTTGTCATCCGGCTCGATCGACCAAAACAGGCTCGAAGGGGTTTCCGATCAACAACGACGATCTCGACGTACTGGCTTTTTTCCGGTTACGGGCGAAATACCACGCCTATGGGCACCATGAGATGGTCCAACTGATTCAGTCCACCTCATTTCCCAGCCTCGCGCATTCAAACCGAATACCCTGGAAGCAGGCCGCCAGAACGCCTGGCTCAACACTTATTCTCCCTTTCGGTTCGAAGGCGATTACTGATCAAGGGAAACCCGAACCGTTCTTTCTTCAGGACCCTTTTCAAAGGACACATCTTCAAACAACGGCTCACCAAAGCCTGCTTCGCCGCTAAACCCATAATGCTCCGTAGGTATGCCGACAAAGTTCTTGCTCAGGCTATGATTGCCATCCTCATCGACGTACGCAGCAATGGCATAAAGGCCAGGCTCGACGTCTTTCAGCGTCAACTTCATGGACTCGCCACTCCATCGCTTTCGTATTCCCACCAAAGGCTTGCCATCTGGAAATTCAGAATCTTTATCAAAAAGCGCGAGGCTTAGCTCTCCTAGCAACGGTTCACTGCTGTTCAGGGAAACGGTAATGGTCTCCGCCGAAAGTGCGCCACTGAAACCGATCACCGGCAACATCAACGCTAGCATTTTCATAGATTTCTCCTCTCTTTCGACAGATTTGGCGCTTATTTCTCTTTCTCAATCACGCTCAAGGCATTGTCGGACCATTCGAGCCAGGACCGGTTGACGTCGATCCCCCGCAAAAGCGCGAGATGCTGAAGCCTGTAATGAAACGGCAGGTTCTCCGGATCGGAAAAGTAACGCGACTCAATTGCCAGATAGCGATCCAAAGTCGCCTGCCAATGGATCCTATGTCCCTCAATTTCTGCCTTGAGGTTGGCTATATCCCATAGCTCACCGGCGAACATTTTAAGCAACAGGGGATCCCGTACTCTCGGTCGTTCTGAAGGCTCATTTACCCACTCCGCCAGGTCTCCGCGGCCGCGCTCAGTAATGGCATACACCTTTCGGTCCGGTTTATCGCTTTGCGGCACTTCTTCAAACGTCACGCATTTCTCGTCACGCAACTTCGCAAGTTCACGATAGGTTTGCTGGTGACTGGCATTCCAGACATTTCCCATTCGCTCTCGAAGCAACTGCGTCAACTCGTATCCGGTTGCCCGGGATTCGTTCAGGCAGCTCAGCAGCGCATATTTGAGAGCCATTGCTGTGTTCTCCTTCTCTCAGCCCTATCGAGCGACCAATAAACTATATGCACATTGTTGCATATAAGTATTCTGTGCGTAAAATGATCAACACACTCGGACGTCCGACTTGGAGAAGTTTTAATGAATCTGGAGTTGTTCGCTCAGGCGTCGTTGCCCATACAGTGGCATGTCGTATTGGCAGCCATCGCCGTCGTCATCGGCGGATTGCAGCTAGTTCTTCCGAGAGGAACCCGAGTTCATCGGATAGCGGGATGGAGCTGGGTAGTTTTCATGGCGGCCGTATCTCTGACCTCGTTTTTCATCCACGAAATCCAGCTGTGGGGTCTATGGAGCCCTATTCACGGGCTGTCGATATTTACCCTGATTATCTTGGGAGTTGGCGTCTGGGCGGCAAGGGTTGGTAAACACAGAACCCATGCAATCACCATGTCTGCAACCTACTTCTTAGCTCTGATTTTAACGGGCGCCCTGACCCTGTTACCTGGTCGGATGATGCACGAAATGCTGCTTTAAAAAGTACCAGTCGCAGCCAGCTCTCTGATGACTTGGATGGTTTCAATATCTACCGTTAAGCAAGCTTGCTCTGCGCATAGCTCATAGGTCGTTGAACCAAGGTCATTTTCATACTGTTGGCGTGATAGCTAAAGCATACAAACAAGGCGCCAGGCTCTGCCCCCCCCCAATGCCCTTGACGAGACTGTCCAAAAACCGTGACAGATCCGAAACAATGTCGACTTCTCAAGCGGCTATCAGAGAGCACCGACACTCACCGACTACGCAAGTTCTTTAATCGAAGACAGGCGTTCGTTTTGTAAGCGTCGTTTCGCTTGGTCGGCTCGTCCCTATACTGTTCGCGCCAGAACTGGCACATCTGACGGGCACTTCGAAGGTTTCGGCGGTGCTGTTGAGCCTTTTCCCTCTCTTCAGCTGTTGGCCCAGACGGTTTGGAAATGGTCGAGAGATCCGGCTCCCAGTCGATGGGAGGCGCTGTGTGGGTCGAGTCGTCGTGATGGTACGGGGAATCACTCGACTCAAAGACACTATCCATCGCCCCGACCAGTTCCGACATGACCCACGCCCATAACGCGGTCATGATGGCGATGGTTATCAGATTGCCGACCACGATGGCCGCGACGAGCCGAAGAAACTTCATGCGCTCACTCTCCCTGTTGAAGGCACTACAGCGCATGCTATCGACCCCGATTCAGGTGTCAACGAAGTGTCCACCACAGATGGTGGTTTGAAACCCTCGTGTGGGTGATTCAATCCCGCCCGGGCACCACGAATTCTGGAAGCCCCCGGCGCCTACCACGCTGGGGGCTTTTTCGTTACGGTGCGGTTATCCCAGAAACAAGACCGCCCACCATGCCAACGCTTCACACCCTCCGCCCCCAGAAAATCCCCCTACGCCGCTACCTGGCCCGCGCGTCAGTCGCCCTGATCCACCGGACCAATTCGTCGGGCGAGCAGGAGCTGCTTTTCATCCAACGCGCCGTTCGGGATGGCGATCCGTGGTCCGGAGACATGGCGTTTCCCGGTGGGCGGATGGAAGCTCAGGATCGGAATCCGCAGCGGACGGCGGAGCGGGAGACGCTGGAGGAAACGGGTCTGGATCTGGCGTCGCACGGTGAGCTGGAGGGGCGTCTGGCGGAGTTGGTGACGCGAGAGCACAGCCGTTGGCGGCCGATGGTGGTGACGCCGTATGTGTATCGGTGGCGGGGGCCTGAGGATTCAATGCAGAATCACGAGGTGGATCGGATGGTGTGGATTCCCCACACAGATCTCGTGCGTTCCGTCCGACTCTGGCGGACGTCGCTGGGCACCCTGCGAGTGCCCTGCTACCGGTACGATGGGCACTGCATCTGGGGCCTAAGCTACAGCATGCTCCGGGACTTCCAGCGCCGCGCGTGACGGCTCACAAAAAACCGGGCAGAGGGGCGCTTTACGCCTCCTGCCAGGTCAAGGAGTTCATAACGAGATGGGCCCCGAGCCTCACCCGGGAAAACGCGTTACCAGCTGTCGCCAGCGTGTTCGTCCGATTCGTCCTCGGCTTCCTCGCCCGCATGCTCATCGGACTCTTCCTCGGCTTCTTCGCCGGCATGCTCATCACCGCTTTCGGTTTCCACCGCATCACCACCGTGCTCATCGGCCGCCATCACCGGACCGGTCATGGCCAGGCCTGCGACGAAGGCGAGCAGCGCGAGGATGTATCGAAACTGTCTCATGGGTCTCTCCTCGTTTTTGTCATTCATGTCCCCGAAGGGCGCGCCCGCAACGCGACATTGGGAGCACACCGTGCGCCCTCCGGCTGGCACTTCAAGGGTCTGGTCCCGACAACCTGCGGCCACCCGCGACAATCAGAACCTCACTAGCTCTTACGTTGTGACGGCCATACAGGTTTCACAATGACCGTTCCGGGTTGGCCTGATTCTGGTTTCGCGGCGTCAGCGGCTCGGTCAGCCAGGTGGCGAGTGACAGGTAATCATCACGCCCTTCCGACAACCCCAGTTCTTTCATTTCCTCCGCGTCCGGCTCCTGATAGGTGCCGAACAAGCGGTCCCAGATAATAAAGATGGTGGCAAAATTGGCGTCGCCAGTCCGCCGCTTCACCGTGTGGTGGCTGGTGTGGAACCGGGGCGTGACGATCACCCAGCGCAGCAGACGCTCCCAGCGGTCCGGAAAATCGATGTTCGAATGATGGAACTGGCTGGCCAGACTCACGGCGATCTCGAACGCGACGAACCCCACGACCGACGGTCCCCAGAGTGCAATCCACACCAGCTTCACGAAGAACGAGATGAACAGCTCGCCCGGGTGAAACCGCAGGGCGGTGGTCACATCCACATGGGTGTCGACGTGATGCACCTTGTGGAACCGCCAGAGTAGTCCGACGCGGTGATTGAAGCGGTGCCACCAGTAGTCGAACATGTCCAGCACGATGATCGTGGCCACGATGCCGCCAATGCCGCTGTAGCCGATGATCGGCGCCAGCCCCCAGCCCTGCTGGAACACATACTCAGTCCAGTACAGGAAGGGAGCCAGCAGGACCACGCGAAGCAGGACGGTGTTCACCACCGCCACAGTGGCGTGCATACGCAGGCGCTTGCCCCGCGCATCCTGCCATGGGCGCGCACTCATCAGTCCTTCCAGCAGGAAGAACAGGGCGAACCCGGCCAGGAAGACGGGAAGCTTCACGTCATCCATCGCTGCCCCTCCACCATTTACCGGAGGAGATTGATCCGGTCGTTGACGAAATTATAGCGCGGCTGCTGACGCCATTCGCCGCCCTCATGCACCGGCAGTTTGTGCACGTTCTCCTCGTAGACCACCAGCTCGCCGTCATGCATCTGCAGCCAGAAGTCCAGATCGTAGGTCTTGTACGGGTTACCGACGGCGGCGAAGTTCGTACAGGCGAAATAGTGTCCGCCGCCCATGGTGCGCACCGGGTCGTGGATTGTCTGGAACTGAAGCGCCAACGTCTGGCTGGTGCGCGGGTCGGTGATCTCGAATACGCCGGGATTACCATGCTCTGTGCGCTTCTGGATGTGCTTGCGCATGGCCGCCTTGATATCGTTGGCGGTGAAAGGGCGTGCTTCTTCCGACTGCTCTTTCGCCGGCGGTTCGTAGTCCGCCGCGCTCACCATTTTGCTGTCCTCATCGGCCGGTTCACTGGTGCAGCGAGCCAGAGCCAGCACCAACAGGACCGGCAACAGGATCAGCCCCTTGCGTAAGAGCCACAGGCTTCGATCGTTTGTCATTATTCTGCTCTCCTCTCCCGACACCCCTGCCACAACAAGGGCGCGCAACCATCACTTTACGCCGCTGATCAGATCTCAACCAACCCGGCGCTGGTGTTCTCAGTGGGGTTGTACGGTCGGGAGTCGGATTTGGGTGCAGCGGTCGGTGAAATCCACTCAAAATGGACCGCGAACCAAGTGAGAACAGCGGCGAGGAAATCCGACCGCCCCGTCTGGAGCGGCCAGACGGGAGGGTTAGATGGCGCCTTCGGTCCGGGCAGGTTGTTCACGGCCACGACGCACGGCCCGGGGTGCCCCGACCGCCAGAACCGTCGCCCCGACAGACCCGACCATCATCATTCCCACAATGGGCGTGAGGGTGTGGGCACCGATGCTCGCCGAGATGGCGCTGATAGCCCCGGCGATGGTGAACTGCGTACCACCGAGCAGGGCCGAGGCGGTGCCGCCCAGATGGGGGAAATACTCCAGCGCGTTGGCCATGTTGTTGGGGATGATGGCGCCCATGCAGCCGACCGAGGCGATGACAAACCCGGCGAACACGTACCAGGGCGCACCGAGCGAGGCGGCGATCATCACGCCAAAGATCGCCAGACACTGGATCACGACCAGCGTGCGAAGGATGTCCACCGATTCGAACCGCTTGAGCAGGGCCCGGTTCAGGAGGTTCAGTGTGGCCATGGCCGCCACGTTGGAGGCGAACAGCGCCGAGAAGCCGGTTTTCGTCAGGCCGAACCATTCCTGATAGATGAATGACGCGTGGGTGATGAACACCATCATCACACTGAACGACAGGGCCTGAATCCCAATAAAGCGCATCGTCAGCGGATGGCGCAGCACCTGCCAGTAGTTCGTGACCAGTGTTGCAACCGGCGTATGAATCGGCTCATGTTTCGGCAGACGCCGGAACAGCAGCAGATTGAGCGTGATCGCCAGCAATACCGCGTACCCGGTCAGGAACAGGAAGATCAGGGACCAGTCCCCGATGGTCAGCAGCAGGGTGCCCAGTGACGGCGCCACCGCGGGAGCGACAAACATCACCAGCCCGATCAGGCCGAACAGGCGCGCGGCATCCTGCCCGTGGCTCTGGTCCCGCACAATCGCGGGCACGGAAACGGCACAGAAGGCGCCCCCGATGCCCTGCACAATCCGCCATCCCAGCAGCTCCGCCAGCGTGCCGGCCTGGGACACCATGAGCGCCGATAACGCGAACACGGTCAGCCCAGCCATCAGAACCCCCCTTCGGCCATAGCGATCTGACAGAGGACCACCCACGAGCTGTGCCAGACCCAGCGTCGATACATAGGCGCTGAGACTCAGACCCACATCCGCCTGCGTAACGCCCAGCGCGGCCGCGATATCCGGAAAGGCGGGCAGGTAGGCATCCAATGCCAGCGGGCCCAGCGCGACAGTCATACCGAGAAGGATGGCCAGTTGAAGGTGAGGCATGAGGGACTCCTGTCAGAACGACGCGAGCCGGCTGCCGATCCGGAGAGCCGGAGGATTCAAACGGTCGTATGAATTCAGTACCATGAGGGGCGTCGCGTTCGGTTAGCTCGCGACATTTTCACCCAGTCTACTCATAGATAACCAAGGTGTCTGTTGATGAATGCCACTATCCGACGCTGGTTCGCCACGGCCGGCGCCATGCGCAAAGCACTCAATGTGTTCGGCCCCTACGTCGGTGCCGGCGTGAAAATCACCCACATTGAGGACGATTTCAGTTCGGCGACGGTGACCATGCGCCAGCGCTGGTTCAACACCAACTATGTGGGCACACACTTTGGAGGTTCGCTCTACAGCATGGTCGATCCCATGTACATGCTGCTGCTCATGCGGCGGCTGGGGAACGATTACATCGTCTGGGACAAGTCGGCGAGCATCGACTTCCTGCGCCCCGGGCGGGGCACGGTCACGGCCCATTTCGAGCTGACGGACGACCGCGTCGACGCGATCCGAAAGGCAGCCGCAAACGGTGACAAGCAGTTACCGGAGTGGACAGTGGCAATTACCGACGAGGAGGGAGAGGTGGTCGCCCGCGTTCACAAGACGCTCTACGTGCGCCTGAAGCGGGCGTGACAGACCAGCTACTCCGGAGAGGAATCGGGCGCGAGCATCGCCACAAACTGACGTGCCGCTTCGAAGGTGCTGAAACTGTGGAGGGTCTCGCGGCCATCAATTTCGACGAGGTAGACCCGGCCCTCGCTGGACTCATCCGCCCGGGAAACGATCCGGAGCAGATCCTGTTCAAGTAGCACTTCCTGCGTTACTGCCATGGACGCAATCCTGATGGGGGCGTGGTTGTTGTTATCGAAACGGACTGTCGGCACACGACCGACATGTCCACTATGAACCATAACGAACCGGCTCACCCGGGACGAGCGACAGTCTTTGAAATACTGCACAAACGTACCAAGCGACACGTGCGGAACGGTGCTTGAGGGTGATTTTGGCCCGAAATGGGATCACTATTGATTTTTTGGGCCACAGTCCGTAAAAAAATGCCGTCGCCATGGAACCGGCTGACAGCGCCCGATTTCCCCCGAACGCTTTCGGCAGTGGCGGTATCGGACTATTGTTGACAGGTAAACCAATGACAAAGGCAGGGTCGGACGCCTGCCCCAATAAACCAGGAGCATTCCATGGCCGATGACAGTGCCCCGCTTGTATGCCGGGACATCCACAAATCGTTCGGGGATACCGAGGTCCTCAAGGGCCTGGATCTGGAAACCCGCAAGGGCGATGTGGTGTCGATGATCGGCAGCTCCGGCTCCGGCAAGAGCACCTTCCTGCGCTGTATCAACCTGCTTGAGACCCCGACGGCCGGCGACGTCATCCTTCATGGCGAGCCCCTGAGATTCAAACACAACCGCAAAGGCCTCCGCGTTCCGGCGGATCAGCGCCAGGTGGAACGCGTCCGGGCGAAGCTCTCCATGGTGTTCCAGAGCTTCAACCTCTGGTCCCACATGACCGTTCTGGAAAACATCATCGAGGCGCCGGTCCACGTCCTGAAGGTTCCGAAAAAGGAAGCAATCGAGCGGGCGGAAGCCTACCTCCACAAGGTGGGCATCTACGAGCGCAAGGATTACTACCCGGCCCAGATGTCCGGCGGTCAGCAGCAGCGGGCAGCCATTGCCCGGGCCCTGGCAATGGAGCCGGAGGTCATGCTGTTCGACGAGCCCACCTCCGCCCTGGACCCGGAACTGGTCGGTGAGGTGCTTCGGGTGATGCAGGATCTGGCCGAAGAGGGGCGCACGATGATTGTGGTGACCCATGAAATGGCATTCGCCCGGGACGTGTCGAATCAGGTGATGTTCCTGCACGAGGGGCAGATCGAGGAGCAGGGAACACCGGATCAGGTGTTCAACAACCCCTCCTCGGAGCGTATGAAGCAGTTCCTGACCCCCAACTTTCAGCAGAGGTCGACGGCGTGACGTCTCAACCTGGCCCGATGCCTGCTAGGCTTTCCCAAGATTCGTCCAATGCGTTCCGTCTTTCCGGACGCATGGCGTTTCCGGCGGTGTGTCTGCACCGCCGAATTCCATCAACACAGTTGATAAAAAGTAAAACGACGGAGTTTCTGACATGAAAAAACTGCTGATTGCCGCGGGTTGCATCCTGGCCATGATGGCTGGCATGGCCCAGGCGCAGGACCGCCCGCTGCGGATTGCCTTTGATGTGCCCTACGAACCGTTCGAGTACAAGACACCCGACGGTGAGCTGACCGGCTTCGAGGTCGAGCTGGCGCGCGCCATGTGCGAGGAAATGGGGCGTGAGTGTGAATTCGTGATCCAGGCTTGGGACGGCATCATTCCCGGGCTGCTGGCCCGGAAGTACGATCTCATCATGTCGTCCATGTCCATCACCGAAGACCGCGCCAAGCGTGTGCTGTTCTCCGAGCCCTACTACATCACGCCGGGCGCCTGGTTCGGCAAGATGAAGACCAAAGTGGACGTCACCGACATGTCCGCGATGGAGGGCAAAGTCGTGGGTGTTCAACGCGGGACCACCATGGACAATTACGTCACCGAGAACATGAGTGACGTGGTGGACATCAAGCGCTACACCACCGCCGATGACATGGTACTGGACCTGGAAAGTGATCGCCTGGACCTGACCTTCGTGGATTATCCGGTCGGCGAGGAGTACTTCCTGAGTGAAGACAACTACAAGGTGGTTGGCGAGCCGGTGAAGCTCGGCAAGGGCGTGGCCGTTGCCATGCGCAAGCGCGACACCGAGCTGGCGGAGAAAATCAACGCCGCGCTGAAGACGCTCAAGAATGATGGCACGTACGACACCATCATGGACAAGTACTTCGACTACAACATCAAGATGTAAACCACTCCCCGGGGCCGGCCTTGTGCCGGCCCCGCACCGTCACGGATCACTGCGTCCATGCTCGATTTTCATGGCTATGGCCCGGAGCTGCTCCGGGGCGCTCTCGTCACCACCGAACTGGCATTCGCCTCGCTGGCGCTGGCCCTGGGTATCGGCCTCCTCGGTGCCTCGGCGAAGCTGTCCGGCAGTCGCTCGGCCAAGGGCATTGCCACCTTCTACACCACCGTCATTCGCGGCATCCCCGACCTGGTCATGATGATGCTGTTCTACTATGGCGGGCAGGTGCTGATGAACCGGCTGTCCGACTATCTGTACTACAACTACGAAATCGATTTCTTTGTTCAGTTCGACCCGTTCATTTCCGGCGTTCTGACCATCGGACTGATCTTCGGCGCCTATATGACAGAAACCTTCCGTGGCGCCTTCCTGGCCGTGGACAGCGGTCAGATCGAAGCCGGACGTGCCTATGGCATGAGCCGGGTCCAGATCTTCTTCCGCATCATGTTTCCACAGATGCTGCGCCACGCCCTGCCCGGGCTGGGCAACAACTGGCAGGTGCTGCTCAAGACCACCGCGCTGGTCTCCATCATCGGCCTGTCGGACATGGTCCGCATCGCGGAACAGGCCAGTAAGGCCGAGCACGAACCCTTCAAATTCTTCATTCCGGTGGCGGCCATGTACCTGACGCTGACCGCCATTTCGGAACTGGCCATCAAATGGCTGAACAAACGCGCCAATGTCGGCGTTGCGGGAGGCGCCTGAACCATGCCTGAATTTCTCGCCGACCTGCTGAACCAGAACGCCATCTTTACCGCCACAACGGTCGGTCACTACTGGGATGGCCTGGTCACAACCGTTCAGCTCGTTTTCCTGTCGCTGGTCATTGGCCTGCTTCTGGCCGTGCCGCTGGCGATCCTGAGAACGGTCAAGAACCCCTTTGTTTCCGGCCCGGTGTGGCTGTACACCTACATCTTCCGGGGCACGCCACTGCTGATCCAGCTCTACATCATCTATTACGGCATCGGGCAGATTGACGGCATCCAGGACACCTTCTGGTGGGACATCTTCCGGGAGCCCTTCTACCCGGCCCTGCTGGCGTTCACCCTCAACACAGCGGCCTACACCACGGAAATCATCCGCGGCGCGCTGGTGGCGACACCCCACGGCGAGATCGAAGCGGCACAGGCCTACGGCATGTCCTGGCTGCTGCGCATGCGCCGAATCATCCTGCCCAGCGCCTTCCGCCGGGCTTTGCAGGCGTACAGCAATGAGGTCATCTTCATGCTCCACGCCAGCGCCATCGCCAGCGTGGTGACCATTGTCGACCTGACCGGCGCCGCGCGGGACATCTACTCACGGTTTTACGCCCCCTTCGTGGCGTTTATTGCCGTCGCGGTGATCTACATGGCGCTGACGTTCCTGATTGTTTATTGTTTCAGGCGTCTGGAGCGTCGAATGCTCCGCCACCTGAAACCACTGAATCAGTAACGCCATGACCAACACCGACCTGTTCGAGGGCCACCCGGACTGGCTCAGCCACACTCTGGCCAACGCGGGCCTGCCAACGACCGTGGGCGATGTCGCGCTGCCGGATGGGGGCCGCCTGCAACGACTGGCCACCGGCGTACTTTGCGTGCACCCTGCGCAGGTGTCCGGCCCGCATACCATCCTGTCTGCTGGCGTTCACGGCAACGAAACCGCCCCCATCGAGATCCTCAACGAGCTGGTGCAGTCACTCCTGCAAGGCGACCTCACGGCCACCTGTCCGACATTGCTGATCCTCGGCAACCCACCGGCGATGGTCGCCGATCAGCGGTTCGTCACGTACAACATGAACCGGCTGTTCAGCGACGCCCATCAACACCCGGACTACAAGCCGTGCGATGAAACCGAGCGGGCCGCACAACTGGAGCAGTTCTGCCTGGCATTCGCCGAAAGCGCGGAGCGCCTGGTGCATTACGATCTGCACACGGCCATTCGCCCCTCCCACCGGGAGAAGTTCGCGCTCTACCCCTGGGTGCCGGACCGAACCATTAGCGACGACCAGTGCCGTTTCCTGCTGGATGCGGACGTGGACACGTTACTGCTCCAGCACACCGGCGCCACCACCTTCTCAGCCTTCACTGCGGTGGATCTGGGCGGCGAGAGCCTGACCATCGAGCTGGGCAAGGTCCGCCCCTTCGGCGAGAACAACCCTGAGGACTTCCGGGGCATCGACCGGGCCCTGCGCCGCCACCTGCGCGGCGAACCGGCGCCCGCCACCGACCGCAAACTGACCCGTTTTGAAGTCGTCCACGAGATCATTCACACCGGCGAGGATTTCCATTTCCACGTCAGCGACGACACGCCCAACTTCACCGAATACGCCCCCGGGATCATCATCTGGGGCGACCGGACAACGGACTACACAGTGGGCGACCGGCCGGAGGCCATTGTCTTCCCGAACCCGAAGGTGCCCAAGGGGCATCGGGTGGGGTTGATGGTGAGAGAGGTGAAGTAGCCACGGAAACCACGGAACGACACGGACAGGCGCCCTTCGGGCGCGAGGACGAGTCGCAACTCGTCACTTTTCCGTGTTTTCCGCGTCTTTCCGTGGCGAAACGATTACCGCACCCGATCCGTCTGCAGGTACTGCTTGGGCAGTGAGATGCCGTCGTCGTAGAGGGTGATGCCCGAGCGCAGGCAGACGGAGAGGTTACGATGGGATTCTTCCGTTTCCGCCGGCAGCAGGTCGCCGACGGTGCGCATCTCGTCGATCAGCTCCTGCTCGGTTTCGGTCATTTTCTGCTGGGCGAACTCGCTGATCTCCAGACCCTGCACGATCTGATACCGACCGTAGTCGCAGCGCACCGGGAAGGAGTAGAAAATGCCCTTCTCGATGCCGTAGCTGCCGTCACTGACGATCCCCATGCTGACCCAGTCGTTCTCGGGCGTGCCGTTGATCCAGTCATACATGTGGTTGATGATCGCCTGAGCGGCCGATGCGGCACTGGAATGCCCCCGCGCATCGATGATCGCGGAGCCGCGCTTCTGGATCTTTTCGATGAACTGCTCCCGGTACCATTTCTGGTCGATCTGGCGGAATGCCGGTTCACCGTAGATGGTGGCATGACGCAGGTCGGGGAACTGAGTCGACGAGTGGTTGCCCCAGACGATGACCTGGCGGATGGCTTTGGGGTTGGCGCCCGTGCGGTTCGCCAGAATACCCCGGGTCCGGTTGTGGTCCAGGCGCGTCAGTGCCGTGAACTGGGCGGGGCTCAGGTCGGGCGCGTTGCGGCTGGCAATCAGCGCGTTGGTGTTGGCCGGGTTGCCCACCACCAGCACCTTCACGTCCCGGTTCGCATGCTCATTGATGGCCTTGCCCTGCTTGGCAAAGATCGGGGCGTTGGCGGTGAGCAGCTCGCTGCGCTCCATACCCGGTCCGCGCGGCTTGGCGCCAATCAGCATCACATAGTGGGCGCCGACGACCCCTTCCTCAATGTTGTCGTGCAGGCTGATGCTGTGAAGCAGCGGAAAAGCGCAGTCTTCCAGCTCCATGGCGATACCGCGCAGAGGCTCCATGGCCTCCGGCATTTCCACCAGTTGCAGGATGACCGGCTGATCGTGGCCGACCATCTCGCCCGTTGCGATCTTGAACAGCAGCGAGTGACTGATGCTGCCGGCGGCCCCAGTGACCGCGATTCGAACCGGACGTCTCATGGGATCACCTCATTGCAAACCTTGAAAACCGTGGCTCTACGAGAGAACCGCCATCAAACGAGATGCCGATGGCAGTGTCAAGCGACTGTCATCATTCTGGTGCACACGGGCCTGGCCGGCTGGTCCGGAAGCGACACGCGCCGGTCAGGCCGGTTCCGGGTGTCGGGGCCGGACCAGCTTCACGCAGACTGCGGGCACCACCAGCAGCGTCAGCACCGTCGCGGCCAGCAGGCCGGAGATGATCGCCCAGGCCATGGGAGGCCAGAGCGTGGAACTGGAAAAGGCCAGCGGCAGGAGCCCCGCCACCGTCGTGCCGGTGGTCAGCAGGATGGGACGCGTGCGCTCCTCGACGGCCCGCCGGACGGCATCGCGGATGGGGTGTCCTTCCTCGAGCTTCCGATCCATCACATCCAGCAGCACGATGGCGTTGTTCACCACGATCCCCACCAACGCGATCACGCCCAGCAGCGACTGGAACCCAAACGGATTGCCCGACAACACCAGCCCCGGGAAGATCCCCACGGCCGCCAGTGGCACCGTCAGCAGGACAATGCCCACACGCACGAAGGAGTTGAACAGCAGCAGCAGGAAAAACAGCAATAGCAGCACACCGATCGGTGCGGTCGTCAGAAGCGCGTTATTGGCCTCGTCCGAGCCCTCCGCATCACCGCCATACGCCATTCGGGTGCCTTCGGGCAGCGGGTGGTCGGCCAGATACTGTTCCAGCGAGTCCAGTGCCTGACTGAAGCTGTGCCCGGTTTTGAGGTTGGCGGTCACGGCGTTGACCCGGACACCGTCCCGCAGGAACCGGGAGGCCGGCTCCCAACGCGTTTCCAGAGTCGCGACAGCGGACAGGGGCACGGCCTGGCCCTGATCGTTGTACAGGTTGATCGACAACAGGCGCGGTAACGACAGCGCCGTCCCCTCCCGGGAGCGCAGGACCATGGGGATCGGATCGTCTTCCTGCCGGTAACGCTCGGCAACGGCACCGAAGCTCTGTCCGTAAAGGCTCTGGGCCACATCCGCCCGGCTGATGCCGTAACGTGCGGCTATGGCGTCGTCCACATGGATGGCGACGCTCGGCACCCCCGGGTCCAGATCGTGACGCACATCGACCGTGCTGCTGGCCTGCCTCAGACCGGCATAGACGGTCTTGACCGCCTCGGCTCGTTGATCGTCACTGGCGTTGTAGAGGCGTACTTCCACGGGCGCCACCCTCGGTGGCCCCTGGCCAAGAATGCCGACGCGAACGTCCAGCTCCGGGAAATTCTCACGGGTTTCCTCGCGAACCTGTCGGACCAGCGCGGTGGTGTCTTCCAACGTCGGCGTTTCGACAACGATCCGACCCCGATTGGCGGCACGCGGATAGCGGCTGAGGTTGTAATAGAAGGTGGGGCCGGCAAATCCGACAAAACGGTGAACGGTCAACACATTCGGCTTCTGGCGAATGGCCCGCTCCAGATCGGCTGACAGCTCGGCGGTACGGGCGATGTCCGTGCCTTCCGGCGTGAACAGCTCGACGACCACCCTGGGTCGATCCGCGTTCGGGAAGAACTGCTGCTTCATGAACGGCGTCATGCCAAGGCTGATCGCCACCATGACGCCCCCGATCAGGATCAGCCCGCCCGGCATGCCCGCAACCCGGGCGCCCAGCCACCGGGACAGGCCCGCCAGCCGGTCTCGACCGGCCTGATTGCGGGGCTTGAGGAAGCGCACCGCCAGCATGGGCACGACCGAAATCGCCAGCAGATAGCTGACCGACAGGGTCAGCATGATCATGACCGGCACACCGCGCGTGAAGTCGGCCGTACCGCCCTTGGCCAGCAGCAGCGGGGCAAACGCGGCGATCGTGGTCCCCGTGGAGGCACCCAGCGGGCCCGCCAATTCCCGGACCGACCGCTGGAACACCTCCGACCGGGACCGACCATGATCGAGCCCCGACTGAATGCTCTCGACCATGACGATGGCGTTATCAATCAGGATACCCAGCGAGATCACCATGCCAATCACGGCAATCTGGTGAAGAACGCCGCCACCCATGTCGTAGAGCCCGACACTGATCATCGCCACCATCGGCAGGATCGAGGCCACCAGCAGCCCCATGCGCAGGCCCATCCCCGTGAACACCACCGCCACGATGATCACGACCGCCAGCACCAGACTCCAGGCCAGGTTTTCCAGACGCTCCTCCACCTTGTCCGGCTGGAAGAACATCTCATCGATGCTGTAGGGCTCGAACTCCCCGCGAATCGCCTCGATGCGCTCGCGGACCCGCTCGCCAAACCGGATCGCGTCCGTCGTGCCCTCCTCCATAATCAGGTTCAGCAGCACCACCCGTTCGCCGTCGAGCCAGGCTTCCGGCTGGCGAGGCTCCGCCGGCCCCCGCCAGACATCAGCGGCAGCGGCCAGAGGCACCTGAGAGCCGTCGGGTAAGGCAATGGGCGTGGCGCGGATCGCCTCTAGGCTCTGGAATTCGCTATTGGGCAGAATCGACAGCCGCCGCCCATCCACGACCACAAACCCGCCAGGCGTGGTCTGATTGCGCCGGGACAGGGTGTTGAGAATGCGCGCGGGCGAGATACCAAGCCGGTACAGCGCCGCATCGTCCAGCGCCAGTGTGATCTGCTCGTCGGCGTCCCCATCGAGCTCAATACGCGAGAGACCGGGGATGTCCGAGAGATTCTGTTTGAGCCGCTCGGCCACCCCGGTCAGTTCGGTGACCGACGGCGAGCCGCTGACAGCCAGAGTGACCGCCGGGATGTCGATGATGCGGTCATCCAGGCTGATCGCCCCCACATCGTCGGGAAACTCCTGCCGGGCCCGGTCGATGGCCCGGCGAACCCGATCCCAGGCCTTGTCGGTTTCGTAGATCGTGTCCTGCAGCCGGATGTTGGAGATTGCCACACCGGTGCGCGCCGTGCCCCGGGCAAAATCGACCTCTTCCACCTGCAGGAGTTCGTCAGCCAGTGGCCTCAGTATCAGCCGCTCCACGTCATCAGCGCTTGCACCCGGGTAACTGACGGTCAGGATGGCGGCCCGGTAGGGAAAGCTGGGGTCTTCCTGACGGGGCATGGTGTTGTAGGCGGCAATGCCCAGCAGGCACAGCATGGTCACCACCATGCCCAGCAATCGGCGGTTGCGGAGCAGGCGGTCGATCATCGCCGCACCTCCACCGGATCACCGTCCAGCAGTTTTGTCATGCCCGAATAGACGACCGGCTCGTCCGCCGACAACGCCCCGGATTCGATCGCGACCCGCTCACCGATGATCCGGTCAACCGTCACAGACACCCGCTGCACCTTCCCGTCCCGAACGACGAATACGCTGGTGCCGCCGGATGAGCGCATAACCGACAGCAACGGCACTGTCAGGCTCGCCCGCAATCGGGGCTGGACGCCCACTTCGACGGGAAGCCCCACGCTCAGGCTGTCCTTGGGCAACGCCACCAGAATCGGGTGCAATTCACCACGCACCGAACCGGGCTGGGCAATCTCGACCACCCTGCCGTCGACGGAACCGGCATCGCGGTTCTGGACGGACCAGACCGGCAACGTCTGGCCCCGTTCAACCTGCCCGAGCAGATAGGCGGGCACACGGATTTCCACTTCCCGGCCATCCGGGGAGGACAGGCGCATGACCGGCTGGCCGACACCCACAAACTCGCCCTCTTCCACCATCAACGCTTCCACCCGACCTCCGAATGGCGCCGTCAAGGCACTTTCAGCGACCATCTGGTCGGCTTCGGCGAGCGAGGCACGTGCGGTGGCGACGCTGGCCTTGAGACTGTCGCGGCGGGCTTTCAGCTGCTCCAGATTCTGCTCGGAGACGACGCCGCGCTCATAGAGACGCCGCGACCGCTTGAGTTCGCGTTCCGCCTGGGCCAGCTGGGTCTTGAGTTCATCCAGTCGCGCCTCGGCCGAATCCCGCCCCGGCTCCAGACCGGGGTTGTCGACCCGGGCCAGCACCTGACCCGCCGCGACCCGCTCGCCCAACTCCACCTGCCGGTCCGTCAACGTACCGCTGACCTGGAACGTCAGCGTCGCCCGCTGGCGGGCCTGAACAATGCCGGCAAATCGCAGTGGTGCGGCGGATTCGCCATTGGCGGTGACCGGTGCCGTGCGCACCGTCACCGGTTCGGGCGCCGGCGTCTGGGCCGGACTCACGGCACTGAAAGCCAGCAACAGAAACGGCAGGAGTCGAAAGCAGCGGAGCATGTCAGTCACCTTCATCGGAAGTCACACGCGGAGGTTTTACTGGACATCATGTCATTTTTTGACAGACTGTCAATGACAGAGTGTCAAAGCACGTTATAATGCGCGGGCGTTCAATCTCACCGACCGGAATCACTGAATGAGCAATCACCAGAAACGGCGCGAACAGGAGAAGCAGGACCGGCGCGATGCCATCCTCGATGCGGCGGAAGTGGTGTTCTGCCAGCAGGGCTACCACCGCACCTCCATGGACGACATTGCGCGGGGAGCCATGGTCAGCCGGGCCCTGCTGTACGTTTACTTCACCGACAAGGCCGCCATTCAGCGAGGCATCATGCTACGCGCGGCCGAGCGATTGCGGGAGCGATTCCGGGAAGCACTGGACTCAAGGAAGACGGGACTGGAGCAGATCGGCGCCATGGGACAGTCCTACTACCATTTCTATCTGGAGGAACCCAACTACTTCGCCGCACTGACCGAGGCGACAACCGCCATGCAGGAAGCGGGGGAAGACGAAGCCGACACCATGGTCTGTTCCGAACAGGCCACCATGCACATGATGGTGGAGGCGCTGGAAAACGGCCTGAAGGACGGCACGCTCTCCAGAGAGCGCGTGTCCGACCCGTTCCAGACCGCACTTTACCTGCGGGGCGCCCTCCACGGCGTGATCATGATGGTGCAGCAGGAAATGGGCGAATCCGGCCCCCTGGCCGAACACTCCGGCGATGCGCTGATTGCCCATACGATGGCGATGCTGACGCATTCGTTGAAGGCTGATTAACGAATTCGCCGCGGAATAATGACGACTTTGCCGCGGAAACCGCGGAAAGGCGCGGAATAAAGAGAACGACAGGTTAGAGGGCTTGATTCGCTGCTTCTTTTCGCGCCCCAGAGGGCGCTTTCCGTGTTATTCGGTGTTATTCCGTGGCAAACCCATCATTTCTTTCCGCGTCCTTCCGCGGTTTCCGCGGCGAATCTTTTTTCAGTGTTTTTCGGTGAATTCCGTGGCAAACACCGCTACCACTGGAACTCGTAGATTGACCCCAACCCAAGAATCCCGGTCAGTTCATCCAACGCGTGGCGGCTTTCTTCCAGGAGCATCGGATCGGCCAGATCGTCCGGGGTGATTTCGTCGCGGTAGTGACCTTCGACCCATGTGACCAGTCGCTTGTAAAGGGAATCGGTCAGCAGGATGCCGTCGTGCATGGCGGCAATCTCGTCGCCGGTGAGCACCACTCGCAACCTCAGGCACGCTGGTCCGCCGCCGTTGCGCATGGACTGGCGCAGGTCGGCCACTTCGACACTGGTGATCGGGCCGTCCGAGGCCATCAGTCGATCCAGGTAGGCTTTCACGCTGGCCGTTTCCTGACACTCACCGGGTACCAGCAGTGTCATGCCCCCATCCGGCCCGGTCAGAAGCTGGCTGTTGAACAGATAGGACGACACGGCGTCGCCCATCGGCACGTCCGAGGCCGGCACCCGGACCGTCCGCAGGTCGCCGTTGGGCATCGCGGCGTTCAGGTCGTCCAGCAGACGCGGCTCATCGAGGAAGGCCTGCTCGTGGTAAAACAGCGCGTTGCCGTTGCCGACGGCAATCACATCGTTATGGAACACGCCGGCATCAATGGCGGCCGGGTTCTGCTGTGCAAACACCGTCCGCCCGTCGTGCAACCCATGCATCCGGGCAATCGCCTGTGAGGCTTCCAGTGTCTGGCGGGCGTTGTAGCGTGACGGTTTCGGTGCGCTCGCATCAAAGCCCGACCGACCGTAGACGAACAGCTCCACACCGGGCTCGCCGTACTGCGAGCAAAGCCGTGTGTGGTTGGCCGCGCCCTCGTCGCCGAATGCACTCACCGGCGGCAGCGAATGATGGTGCGCGAAATAGGCCTCGTCCGTGAAGATCGCTTTCAGCGCTCGCCCAGTCACATCGTGCTCGATGGAGCGGTGGAACTTGTCGTTCAGGTTCGCCGGTGTGAAATGCACCCGATGATCCCGGGTGTCGGCGCTGGGCGATACCGTTGCGGCATTGGCCGTCCACATAGCCGACGCCGAGCTGACAGCCGCCAGCAGTGAGGGCTGCTGTTGTGAAACCTGCCGCAGCACATCGGCGTCCGACCCGGAAAAACCCAGGTGACGCAATGTCGGCAAATGAGGCCGTTCGTGAGGCGGCAGAACCCCCTGCAGGAAGCCCCTGTCAGCCAGGCGCTTCATCTTCGCCAGGCCCTGCAGGGCCGCCTCACGGGGGTTCGATACGGCATTGCGGTTGGACTGGGACGCCACATTGCCGGACGACAGCCCCGCATAGTTGTGGGTGGGGCCGACGATGCCGTCAAAGTTGGCTTCCTGGGCGGGCTGGCTCATAGCGGCTCCAGAGTGATCAGAATGTCAGGCCGGGCGCGGTCTGCTCCGGCAGGGTTGCCTGCTCGGCCTCCAGCGAGGCCATGGGCCAGGCACAGTAATCCGCCGCGTAGTAGGCACTCGGGCGATGGTTACCACTGGCACCGACACCACCAAAGGGCGCGGCGCTACTGGCTCCCGTCAGCGGCCGGTTCCAGTTGACGATGCCGGCCCGGACCTCTTCGGTCAGCTTTTCAAACAGCGAGCGATCCTCGCTCAGCAAACCGGCGGACAGCCCAAAGCTCGTATCATTGGCGATTTGGATGGCGTCATCGAAGTGCTGGTAACGGATCACCTGCAGCAGCGGCCCGAAGAACTCCTCATCGGGCTGCTCCTCGAGCTTCGAAACGTCGATGATGCCCGGCGAGACCATGGCCGGTCCGGCGTCCTGGCGCTCCATCGTCAGCAGGGACCGGGCGCCGGCATCAATGAGCCGCTGCTGCCCCGCCAGCAGATGGTCTGCGGCGGCCTTGGAAACCAGCGAGCCCATGAAGGGCTGCGGGTCGTCGTTCCAATCGCCGACCGTGATGGTTGAGGCCACCGACACCAGGCGCTCCAGGAACCGGTCGCCCTCGTCACCCTCACGGACCAGCAGCCGACGCGCACAGGTACAGCGCTGCCCGGCGGAGAGAAACGCCGACTGCAGGGCGTGGTGTACAGCACCATCCCGATCCGGCGCCGAGTCCACGATCAACGGATTGTTGCCCCCCATCTCCAGCGCCAGTATTTTCTCCGGCTGACCGCCCAGTTGGCGATGCAGCAGATGGCCGACCGTGGCACTGCCGGTAAAGAACAGACCGTCGATGCCGGGATGGCCGGACAGCGCCACGCCCGTGTCTTTCTCGCCCTGCACCAAATTGACGACACCGTCCGGCAATCCGGCCTCGCGCCAGAGCCGGACAGTGAGTTCCGCCACGGCCGGTGCGATTTCACTGGGTTTGAAGATGACGGTATTGCCGGCCAGCAATGCCGGGATGATGTGCCCATTAGGCAGGTGCCCCGGGAAGTTATAGGGCCCGAACACGGCCACCACACCGTGGGGCCGGTGGCGCAGGACAGCACGACCGACCGGGGCGGGATTTACTCGCTCACCGGTGCGGTCATGATAGGCGTCAATAGAAATGGCGATCTTGCCGATCATGGCGCCGATTTCAGTCCGGGATTCCCAGAGCGGCTTGCCCGTCTCACGGGCGATCAGCGTGGCCAGATCCTCCCGATGGTCTTCCAGCTGGCGCCCAAACGCTTCCACGATGGCTTTGCGATCCTCGAAAGACCGGCGACGCCAGTCCGGAAACGCACTCCGGGCGGCCCGGACAGCGGCATTCACATCATCGGCTGTCGCGGCGTTGCCCTCCCAGACCACCTCACGACTGACCGGCTGGATGGACTGGAACAGCGGTCCGCTGCCGGCTTCCCATTCGGCGCCCAACAGGGCTTTGCCAGTTAGCTCGTGTGTCATGACGAAGGTCCTTCGGTTGTTGGCGTTTTCAACGGCGATGCGCGCACCACGTCACCGTCCTCGATGGCCAGCGCGTCGGCCTCGGCCGGGTTGAGCTGAAGATGGTCGGGGGTCAGGGCCGAGCGCGGCGCGGTGATCACCCGGAAGTCGGCAAACGAGCGATTGGACACCATCAACTGGTCCCCCGAAGACAGGGGACCGGCCGGACGCGGCGCACCGGATGCGATCGTTACCGGCCGCAGCCGACTCTCGCGCACTGTCCGGACATTGTGGAGGAATGCTTCCACCACCGGCCCGCCGTCAAAGATGTCCACCAGACCATTGAAGTTGAAGCCTTCGGCTTCGAGCATTTTCAGGGCCGGCGCCGTTCCCTCATGCACCTGGCCCACCACGGCACGGGCGTCCGCGGGCAACAGCGGCAGGTAAATCGGGTATTTCGGCATCAGCTCAGCAATGAATGACTTGTCCCCCTGAACCGACAGGCGATCCGCTTCGGCGAAGTCCATGTTGAAAAACAGACGCCCGAGGGACTCCCAGAGCGGTGAATGCCCGTCCTCGTCCGAGTAGCCCCGCATCTCCGCGAACACCTTGTCCGCGAAAAGCCCCCCGAAATCCGCCATGAACAGGAACCGGCAGCGTGAGAGCAACAGGCCGTTCCCCCCACCCCGGTGATCCGCGTCCAGCAACAGGGAGCAGATCTCGGTGGCGTCCGTCATGTCGTTGGTGAGGTAGAGCGTGGGCGTGCGCACATGCACGCCCAGTTCACGGGACGCCGTGACGTTGGTGCTGAGGCGGTAGTTGTAGAACACCTCGTCCTGACCAACGCGGGCTTCGATCCCGCTTATGCCGACGCACTGATGCGTGTCGGTATCGCTCAGTGCGAACAGATACATGCCCGCATCGGCGGGCTGCCGGCCGGAGAAGGTGGCGTCAGCGCGGTCGATCTTGCGTGCGAGAAACTCCCGATCCGGGGGCAATGACGTCAGGCCTTTGCCGGCATTGCCCGCCATGCGATAGAGGTCGTCCAGATCATCGGCTTGCAAAGGGCGGATCAGGCGCATGAAATTTACCCGACGAGCCGTTTCACGGCTTTCTCGAAGCGCTCCAGCCCCTCTTCAATATCACTCTCCGGGATGATCAGCGAGGGCGCCAGACGAACCACGTTCGGACCCGCCACCAGGACCATGACGCCCTCTTCGGCCGCGGCCTTGAGGACTTCCTTGGCACGGCCCTTCCAGGTCTCGGACAGGACACCCCCAAGCAGCAGGCCCTCGCCGCGGACCTCGTCGAACAGGTCGTACTTGTCGCCAATCCACTTCAGCCCATCCCGGAAGGTTTTCGAGCGCTCGCGAACGCCCTTGAGCACTTCCGGCTGGCTGACCACGTCGATCACCCGCTGGGCGACCGCACAGGCCAGCGGGTTGCCGCCATAGGTGCTGCCATGGGTGCCGACACTGAGACTCTGGGCAATCCCGGCAGTGGTCAGCATGGCACCAATCGGAAAGCCACCCCCCAGTGCCTTGGCCGTGGTCAGGATATCCGGCGTCACGCCGTAATGCTGATAGGCATAGAGATGACCGGTTCGGCCCACACCGGACTGGACTTCATCAAAAACCAGCAGCGCATCGTGCTCGTCGCACAGCTCACGCAACCCTTTGAGAAACTCCGGATCACCCGGCAGCACACCGCCCTCACCCTGAACCGGTTCGACCACCACCGCGCAGGTCTTGCTGGAAATCAATTCCTTCACCGAATCCAGATTGTTGAATTCGGCATGCCGGATCCCCCCTGGCGCCGGCTCAAACCCTTCCAGATACTTGGGCTGCCCGCCCACACTGACGGTGAACAGCGTGCGGCCGTGGAAACTGTTGCGGAAGGCGATGATCTCATGCTTGTCCTCGCCGTGATGCTGCCATGCATGGCGGCGCGCGAGTTTGAAGGCGGCTTCGTTGGCTTCACCACCGGAGTTGGCAAAAAACACGCGCTCAGCGAAGGTGAGATGGCACAGCGTCTGGGCCAGATGGATGGCCGGCTCGTTGGTCATCACGTTGGACAGATGCCAGATCTTCGTTGCCTGATCCTTGAGGGCCCCGACCAGCCCCGGATGGGCATGGCCCAGTGCGGTGACGGCAATGCCACCGGCGAAATCCACGTACTCGTTGCCTTCCTGGTCCCAGACCCGCGAGCCCCGACCCTTTACGGGGATCATGGACGCTGGCGCGTAGTTCGGGACCATCACGTCGTCGAACATCTCGCGGGTAATGGTGTTGTTGGTCATGGTTGGATCGTTGCCTTATTCGGGTGGGTTGTTCATTCAGGCCAATGCCACAAGATTAGCGCACCAAACGGGGGCCCGAAAGGATGAGACGGTCGCCGGCGGCTCCCCAATCAGGACTTTTGCCAGCAATAGACGCGCATGGGAGGAATGTTGAGGAACTCGGTGCTGACATGGGGGCTCCCCATGACCGGCGAGGTCCGATCCGCCACATCGCCCCGAAACTGGTAGGCCACGAAGCGCCCGCCGGGCGCGAGGCTGTCACGAATGGATTCGGCGATCCGGCCACCCACGCTTTCGGGAATGGCGGAAAACGGGATGCCGGAGATCACCGCATCCGGAGCGCCCAGACCATGCTCTGCCAGAATGGCAGGGAGGTGCTCGGCACTGCCGTTGTGGTTGACCAGTCGGTCGTCGCCGATCCGGTCCAGCAGGGACACGAAATCGGCGCTCATCTCGATCGTCAGCAATCGGGCGTTGGTTCCCAGCCGTTCAAGAAACGCCCGGGTGGTGCCGCCGGTACCAGGCCCCAGCTCGACGACCAGCTCGGCCTGCTCCAGCCCGGCCGCCGAGACGATACGGCGCTCCAGAAACCGGGAGCTGGGAATCACGGAGCCGACCTGCTTGGGTTCTTTCAGGAAGCCCCGGAAGAAATCAATGGCGCGGACATCGCGCCCCGATCCTGAGTCGTCATTCTCCATGACCGACGGTTTCACCTCATCGTTGTTCATAGCAGTCGTTCTTCTATCATTAATCAGGGCGTGGGCCTGCGCCACCAGTGGAAATAGAAAACATAAGCCAGCACCGCGCCGACGACGCTGCCGACCACCCACATATTATATTCCGCGTACTCCTGAAAAAACCGTTCAACCGAACGGCCGAAGAAGTAGCCCAGGCCGGACATCATCCCCGTCCACAACAGCGTACCTACCAGGTTGAGGCTGTGAAACGTGATCGGGCGGACACCGCTCGACCCGATCGCGAAGGGCGCAACACTGCGCATGCCGTACAGAAAACGATAGAAGAGGATGATCAGATAGCGGTGGCGGTGGAGGCGGTCCGCGAAACGATAGTAGCGCTCGCGCCAGGACTCGGACCGGCGCTTCATGAAAGCCCGGCCATGCCAGCGGCCCATATAATAAATGAACGTCTCACTCGCGTAGGTGCCCAGCGCACCGAGCGAAAACACCGCCGGATAGGACAGGTAGCCTTTCTGCGCAAAGAGACCAGACAGCAACAGCACAGCCTCGCCCTCAACGATCGTTCCGATGAAGACGGCGATGTAACCAAACTGCTGGATGAGTGAGACGTAGTCCACGGTGAATTCCTGTTGCCGGCGACCCTCGGGCTATCACGGAGGCTAACCGATATAGGCCGTTTTGACGATCATTCCGCCGGCGAGTCACCCACCCACCAGTCCGGCTCTTCGGTCAACGCCTCCAGTTCAATCACCTGTGCCCGGGTGTCCGGCTTGAGCAGAGTCCGGACCACCAGCTTATAGGAATCGAGATCAAAAGTGACCGGATTCTGGCACCGCCAGGACCAGTCCCGCAGCTCGTCCTCGGAATGAACGGTGGCCAGATGCATCCAGTTATAGATCACCAGAATGTCCGTCTGGTCCCGTTTGGCGTTGTGTTCAACAACCGCCACCGGGCCGCGCCATGGCCAAGTCGTTAACCGCAGGCTGTGGAAGGCGATCTGCATGCGCAGATTGTAACGCGTGACATCCTCCTGACCCTCGCAGGCGCCCTTGCACCGCCCCAACTCACGCTGGAAACAGCCTCCATCGCGCCAGGGCTCCAGTCCCAGTCGCTGATTGCACAAGTCGTTACTGGCCGCGATACCGCTAAGGGCCTTCTCAAGGTCTTTTTTTCCACGGAACAGACCATAGAAATCGCCAAGTCGCGACGGCTCTATGGTTGTAACCGGCCAGGCCTCGAGATAGCCATCCTCCGCAGGCGCCAGCTCCACACTCCAGAGTCGTTTCACCGGGCGTGAGCGGCGATTGTAGAGCGGACGCAGAGTCTTGATCTGCTTCAACTCCAGCAGCAGGGCGCCGAGCTCACCAGCGGTCTCGGTCCAATCCACCCGTCGCAGACTCTGGGACAGGCGCACCCCTCGGTGACTGCCGTGATCGCCGGAAAAGTGGGAAGCAACGCGCTGCGCAATGTTGGTGCTCTTACCGACATAAAGCAGCACATCGTTTTCGCCGTAGAACCGGTAGACCCCCGGGCAGGCCGGGAGCTCGTCGAGAATATCCGGCGGCAGATGGGATGGCACACTCGGCCGGCGGAGCAGGTGTTGGACGGTCTGCTCCACGGAAGCCTCGCCGTGGTCCGCCAGGACCGCATCGAAAAACGCCATCATGGCATCCACGTCTCCCATCGCCCTGTGCCTGGCGACGTCCGGCAGGCCATGCCGGCGGATCAGAGCATCCATGTTGTGACGTCGATGTTCGGGATAGAGTCGCCTCGACAGCTTGACCGTGCACAGCACCCGGGCACTGAACGCCTGACCCAGCCGCTGGAACTCGGATTTGATGGACCCATAGTCAAACCGGGCGTTGTGCGCCACGAACACCGCACCCGTCAGCCGCTCGCGCAACTCGTCTGCCACATCGGCGAAGGGCGGCGCATCGGCCACCATGGCGTTGCTGATGCCCGTGAAGCGCTGGATGAACGGCGAGATGGTTGTGCCGGGATTCACCAGCGTCTGCCACTCATCGATGACCTCACCGTGACGCCACAGCCGGAGGCCGATTTCGATAATCCGGTCACGACGGCTGTTTCCACCGGTCGTTTCCAGGTCGAGAAAGGCCAGCGTGTTGGAATCCAGGAATGATGCGGGCTCTGTCATGCTGACGTCATACGTTTCGGGGCACCATCTGGACCGTGTTCAGGGGAAGGGACTGCGAACACACCCACACCTTTCCTCCAAGCCATGACAGTTTGCTGAGACATTCGTCTGAAAATTAACCAATTTGTTTGCTTTGTCGTCAATTCGTAACTACGTTTACGAAGACGCGACAACAACGACTTATATTGACGAAGACATCTCAACGCCGTTCGGCACCAGGTCCGGGTCCTTTGCTGCAGTAAACACCGGTGCCGAGCACGAAAACAACACCAACGTGATGGTGAACTACCAGTGGAGCCCGGTTCAGAACGTCAACATGGGTGTTGAGCTGCAGCACTTCATGGTGGACGAGCTGAGCGGTGCGGACGGCGATGCCAGCCGCGTTCTCTTCGCTGGCCAGTACAACTTCTAAACCCGATTCGGGAAACGGAAGTGAAAAGCCCCGGTGGCGACACCGGGGCTTTTTTTGTCCGCCAAGGCACTCTGCTGGTGCGAGCGGTTCACTATGGTGCGTCCGCCCGTCGAGTCGCACCCCCTTTAAATCACTAACACACTGATTATAATGAAAAAGAAATGACACGGGGCATCTGGCACACTCCATGCTCCCTTTTGGTTGAGTCCACATTTTCGGACCGGATCAATGGAGGAACGCCATGAAAGCGACACAGAAACCCAATCTGCTGTTCGAACTCACCCACCCCGGCGACACGCAGTTGATGCGTGACCTGCACGATTACTTTGACGGGATGTATTTCGCGAACTGATCGCACGCGCAACAGACCGACACAAAAAAACCGCCGACTTCGATCGGCGGTTTTTATTATGAGCCACGGAAGACACGGAAAGACACGGACCAACATTAACCGATTGCTTCCGTGCTTTCCGTGTTTTTCAGTGGCGGACTACAACAACAGGCGTCTGATATCTCCCAACAACTCGCCCATCAGCGACGTGAAGCGGGCGGCATCCGCACCGTTCACGGCCCGGTGGTCGTAGGATAGGGAGAGCGGCATCATCAGCCGCGGCTGGAAGGCGTCGCCGTCCCAGACCGGTTTCATGGCCGCCTTGGAGACACCCAGAATCGCCACTTCCGGCGGATTCACGATGGGCGTGAAGGCGGTGCCTCCGATGCCCCCCAGGCTGGTGATCGAGAAGCAGGCGCCTTTCATTTCATCGGGTTTGAGCTTCTTGTCTCGCGCCTTGGCGGCCAGGTCACCGGCTTCTTCCGCCAGCTCCCAGAGTCCTTTTTTATCCACATCGCGAATCACCGGCACCATCAGCCCGGAGGGCGTGTCGACGGCAATACCGATGTGGATGTACTGCTTGCGGACAATCTCACGGCGCTCCATGTCCAGCGACACGTTGAACTGCGGCAGTTCCGCCAGCGCCTGAGCGGCGGCCTTGAGCAGGAACGGCATCGGCGTCATTTTCACGCCGCGCTTCTCGCCGGCCGCTTTCTGGCTTTTCCGGAATGCTTCCAGGTCGGTGATGTCGGCGTCATCATGCTGGGTCACGTGGGGCACGTTGAGCCAGCTTCGATGCATGTTCTCCGCCGTCGCCACCTGCATGCGCGTCATGGACTCACGCTGCACCTCGCCGAACTGGCTGAAGTCCGGCAGCTTAATGCCCGGGATACCACCGGCGGATGCCGCCGCACCGCTTTCCTGCGTCTGCTTGAGCTGACCTTTCACGTAGCTCTGGACGTCATCCTTGAGGACGCGCCCCTTGGGGCCACTGCCCTTGATCCGGGTCAGGTCGGCGCCAAACTCACGGGCCAGTTTGCGCACCGCCGGGCCCGCATGGACTGACGCGCCCGGCTTGGTCACTGGTTCGGATGAAGCCGGCTCTGCCGCCGGCTGGGGCTCACTGGGCGCTTTGTCCTGACCGGGCTCAGCCGGCGCTTCCTCTTTCCCGGACGACTTGGCCGGCCCCTCGGCAGCGGCGGCTTCTTCCCCGCCACCTTCGGTGATGGTCATCCGGACCAGGTCATCGCCCTCGGAAATCTTGTCACCCTCATTCACCAGCACTTCATCGATGCGACCGGCGTGGGACGATGGAATTTCCATGGTGGCCTTGTCGGATTCCACCGAGACGAGAGCATCCTCTTCCTCGACCTCGTCACCGACCGAGACATTGATCTCGATGACCGGCACGTTGTCGAAGCCGTCCAGGTTGGGCACCTTGACCGTTTCCTGGCGCGTGCCGCCGGATGGAGCCGGTGTCGCACTCTCTTTCGGTTCGTCAGACTTACTGTCGGAAGAGACGGTATCGCCGGCTTCAGCCTTGTCCTCGCTGGCACGGTCGTCAGCGCCGCCAGACTCACCCGCCTCCATCGTGCCGACCACATCCCCTTCCTTGAGTTTGTCGCCGACCTTGACGGTCAGCGACTGGATGGTGCCGCTCGCCGGGGCGGGCAGCTCCACCGATGCCTTGTCCGATTCCACGGTGAGAATCGGGTCCTCTTCCTCAACCTGGTCGCCCTCGCTGACGGTGATCTCGATGATTTCCACCTCGTCCGCACCGCCAAGATCGGGCACTTTAATGTCCTGTGTGCTCATGACGGTCTCCTTAATTCCGGACGGGGTTGGGTTTGTTGCGATCAATCCCGTACTGGCGCATGGCCTCCAGAACCTGCTTCTGTTCGATGTCGCCCTCCTCGGCCAGCGCATGCAGCGCCGCCACAACGACGTAGTATCGATCCACCTCGAAGAAGTGTCTCAGGCGCTCGCGGGTGTCACTGCGCCCGAAGCCGTCCGTACCCAGCACCTCAAAGCGTCCCGGCACCCAGGCACGGACCTGGTCGGCGAACAGCTTCATGTAATCGGTCGACGCGACGATCGGCCCCTCCTGCTTCTCCAGACACTGGGTCAGCCACGATTTGCGCGGCTTGTCGTCCGGATGCAGGCGGTTCCAGCGATCGACATGCTGACCGTCCCGGGCCAACTCGTTGAAGCTGGTCACGCTCCAGATATCGCTGGCGACGCCAAAGTCGTCCTTCAGCAACTGAGCGGCCGCCCGCACCTCGTTGAGGATGGCGCCGGAGCCCAGAAGCTGGGTCCGGGGCGTTTTCTTGCGACCCTTGGTTTCCACGGACTCGAGCTTGTACATGCCTTTGATGATGCCGTCCTCGACACCCTCGGGCATGGCCGGCTGCTCGTAGTTCTCGTTCATGATGGTGATGTAGTAGAAGACGTTCTCGTTGCGCTCGTACATCTGCTTCATGCCTTCATGCACGATCACCGCCAGCTCGTAGCCATAGGTCGGGTCGTAGGCCACACAGGTCGGGATGGTCTGCGCCAGCACATGGCTGTGACCGTCCTGGTGCTGAAGGCCTTCGCCGTTGAGCGTGGTCCGCCCGGACGTGCCGCCGATCAGGAAACCTCGCGCCTGAATGTCGCCGGAGGCCCAGGCCAGATCGCCGACCCGCTGGAAACCGAACATGGAGTAGAAGCAGTAGAACGGGATCAGCGGGAAGTTGTTGGTGCTGTAGGAGGTCGCACAGGCCATCCAGGCCGCCATCGAGCCATCCTCGGTAATGCCTTCCTCAAGGATCTGCCCTTTCTCGCTTTCCCGGTAGTACATGATCTGGTCACGGTCTTCCGGCACGTACTTCTGGCCTTCGGACGTGTAGATCCCGAGCTGACGGAACATGCCCTCCATGCCGAAAGTCCGGGCCTCATCAGGCACGATCGGCACCACCCGCTTACCGACCCGTTTGTCCTTGGTCAGCGATGTGAGCAGGCGCACGAACGCCATCGTCGTCGAGATTTCCCGACCATCGGAGCCCTGCAACAGGTTCTTGAAGACGTCGAGCTTGGGAATCTCCAGCGGCTGACTGTCGGTCCGGCGCTTGGGATAGAAACCACCCAGCTCCTGACGCCGTTTCTTCATGTACACCATTTCCGGGCTGTCGGGCGCCGGCCGGTAGTACGGCACGTCCTTGAGCTCATCATCCCCGAGCGGCACGGCGAACCGGTCCCGGAAGCGCTTGAGCTGCTCGATGTCGAGCTTCTTCAGCGAATGCGCCGTGTTCTGCGCCTCACCGGCATCGCCGAAGCCATAGCCCTTGATGGTGTGGGCGAGGATCACGGTCGGCTGACCGGTCTGGTTCACCGCCTGGTGGTAGGCCGCATAGACCTTGTACGGATCATGGCCGCCCCGGTTGAGCCGGTTGATGTCGTCGTCCGACATGTTCTCGACCATGCGGGCGGTTTCCGGGTACTTCCCGAAGAAGTGCTTGCGGGTGTAGGCCCCGCCATTGCTCTTGTAGTTCTGCAGATCGCCATCACAGCTCTCGTCCATGGCGCGCTGCATGACGCCCTCCGAGTCCTGCTCGAACAGCGGATCCCACATGCGGCCCCAGACCACCTTGAGCACGTTCCAGTTCGCACCCCGGAAGACCCCTTCCAGCTCCTGGATGATCTTGCTGTTGCCCCGCACGGGCCCGTCCAGCCGTTGCAGGTTGCAGTTGATAACGAAGATCAGATTATCGAGCTTCTCACGCCCGGCCATGGAAATGGCACCCAGCGTCTCCGGCTCGTCGCATTCGCCATCGCCCACGAAGCACCAGACCTTGCGGTCGCTCATGTCAATCATTTCACGACTGTGCAGGTACTTCATGACGTGGGCCTGGTAGATTGCCTGGATCGGGCCCAGCCCCATGGACACCGTCGGAAACTGCCAGTAGTCGGGCATCAGCCAGGGGTGCGGATAGGAGGAGAGGCCGTTGCCACCGACTTCCTCGCGGTACTTGTCGAGGTGCTCTTCATCGAAGCGCCCTTCCAGGTAAGAGCGGGCGTAGATTCCGGGCGCGGAATGGCCCTGAAAGTAGACCAGATCCGACTCGCGCTTGTCGTCACCCGCGTGGAAGAAATAGTTGAAGCCCACGTCATACAGTGTCGCGGCGGACGAGAAGCTGGACACATGACCGCCCAGATCGCCCGGGCGCTGATTGGCACGCAGCACCATGGCCATGGCATTCCAACGGATCAGCGAGCGAATGCGTCGCTCCATGAACAGGTCCCCCGGCATGCGGGCTTCCTTGGTCGCTGGAATCGAGTTACGGAATGGGGTGGTGATGGAATAGGGGAGTTGGGTGCCGTCTCGGCTGGCGCGCTCGGACAGGCGCTCCATGATGTACTTGGCGCGGTCGATGCCTTCGTATTCAATCAGTGAGTCGAGGGCGTCGAGCCACTCCCGGGTTTCGATCGGATCGTCGTCCTGCTTCATCCAATCCTCCTGAGGGTTATCTTGTATCCCACCCGGAGTCGGAACGGCGGGTGGGCCCTGGCAATGGCCTGGGGACGTCCCGCTGGTGCGGAGCCATGGGAGGCGGCCGGCGGCGTTGCCGGTGCTCATCGACGGGTACCTGCGGGTCGGAATGACCTCCGAAAGCCGGCTTCCGGTGGACGTCAACTCTGTTCTGCTCTGGGTAAGCATAGAACAGGATCGGTCATTTGTTGGCAGAATCCTCTTTTCAAATGACAGGGGCAAGACATTTGCGACCAATGTCTGACGAGTACAGAACCGTCTCCCCTGTCGCGCTTGACTGATCGACGCCTTCGCCGCGGAAACCCTCTCGGCCAACCACTATTTTGAAACGCGAAATTTAAAACATCGCTAAAACCCCCGCCAGTAAACGCACGTTCCACTGCAACCCCGGCTCATCCCGGCCAATTTCTTTAGACCTGAAAATAGTTGCTCCATCAGTTATACTCCGCCGTCCACAAATTCTGGCGGGGCCTCACTCCCACGTCACAACAACACGTGAGCGCCCCGGAGAGAGACACAACGATTTCAGGAGGAAGGCCCATGAACTCGGTCGTCCAGTTTCCCAATCGCATTCCCACGGTGGAATTCGAGGAACGCCGTTTCCAGGTCTACACCGCCAAGCACCTCGATAAGATCGACGTCATTCAGCAGCTGCCGGAAGACACGCTGTTCGAAATGAAGGTCGTCTCCAGCGTACTGCCGTTCCGCGTCAACGAGTACGTGATCAACGAGCTGATCAACTGGGACAACATCCCCAACGACCCGATTTACCAACTGGTCTTCCCCCAGCGCGACATGCTCAGACCCGAGCACTACGACCGCATGGCTGAGACCATCCGGGAAGGCGCCGACAAGCAGACCATCAACGCCGTCGCCAAGGAGATCCGCGAGGAACTGAACCCGCATCCGGCCGGGCAGATGCAGATGAACATGCCGGAGCTGGACGGCGAGGTGCTGGACGGCGTGCAGCACAAGTACCGGGAGACGGTGCTGTTCTTCCCCTCACAGGGGCAGACCTGTCACAGCTACTGCACCTTCTGTTTCCGGTGGGCGCAGTTCGTCGGCGACAAGGACCTGAAGATGGCCAGCACCGATGCGGAGAAGCTTCACGGCTATCTCCAGCAGCACACGGAAATCTCCGACCTGCTGCTGACCGGTGGGGACCCGATGGTCATGAAGACCAAGCACCTGGTGCAGTACCTTGAACCGCTGCTGGAGCCGGAGTTCGACCACATCCGCACGATCCGGATCGGCACCAAGGCGCTGACGTTCTGGCCGTACCGGTTTGTCACCGACAAGGATGCAGACGAGCTGATCGAGCTGTTCGCCCGGCTGGTGGAGAAAGGCAAGCACGTGGCCATCATGGCTCACTACAACCACTGGCAGGAAATCACCACCGAGATCGCCGAGGAAGCCATCCGTCGCATCCGCTTCACCGGCGCCGAGATCCGCGCCCAGGGGCCGATCATCAAGCACGTCAACGACGATGCCGATGCGTGGGCAAGGATGTGGCAGAAACAGGTGGAGCTGGGCATCATCCCCTACTACATGTTCGTCGAGCGCGACACCGGCGCGAAGAACCATTTCGAACTGCCGCTGGCCCGTGCTTACGACATTTACCGGGATGCGATCAAGCAGGTGTCCGGCCTCGCCCGCACCGCCCGCGGGCCGAGCATGAGCGCCGGCCCCGGCAAGGTCGAAATCCAGGGCATCACCGAGATCAAGGGCGAGAAAGTGTTCGTCCTGCGCTTCCTGCAGGGCCGCAACCCGGACTGGGTCCAGCGTCCCTTCTTCGCCAAATACAGCGATACCGCCACCTGGCTCCACGAACTGGAACCGGCCCTTGGCGAAGAAAAGTTCTTCTTTGAGGATGAGTACGAGCAGATGCGCCGGGGCAACGGCTGATCAAGACGATTCGTCCGAAAGACAAGGGCAGCCCGCGGGCTGCCCTTTTTTGTTGCTCATCACAAACCGGCGTGAAAACGCAAAGGGAGCGCCAAGCTGTCTTGTTAAATGGTACTGAACCTGTAGCCGATGTCTCCGACTTCGGAGCAGGCCGTCAGGCCTGCCAGATTGGCAGGACTGCCCCCACCCCACAGGAGTTTGCTTGCAACCCCGGTCGTCCTGCGGACGACTCCGAAGTCGGAGACATCGGCTACAGGTCATGGTGTTCCGTTTTCACGCAAGTCTGCGACGAACTTTTTATCGCCGCTTTTTTGGGATGAATCCGGCCGGCTTGTCCTTCAGCCAGTCCACAAACGTGCGCAGCTCCTCCAGCTCCAGCAGCTTGTCGCGGGTGTTGTAGTAAAGCCCCAGTTCGCGCTCCGAGCAGATACGATGAATCGCGTTGTGGCAGGGCCGGCAGACCCAGAGGGTGCGGGCGATGAGATCGTCGCGATCGAAGGCCTTCTGGAACCGCTTCTTACGGTGCAGGTGACGGGGAATCAGGTGATGCCGAGTCAGGTCCGGCACCGGGCGTTGGCAGAGTTCGCAGTGGTCGGGTTTGGGCGGCAGTTTGGGCATAGATGATTTGGCCACGGAAAAACACAGAAAACACGGAAATGCCCTTCGGGCAGAATGAAAAAGGTTTGAAAGTTTTAAGGTTTGAAGGGCATGAGCCTCAGAATTCTGGCTCGCTTTAAAACGTTAAGACCTTAAAACCCTTCAGTTTTCCGTGTTTTGTGTGTCTTTCCGTGGCCACCAATCAGTCAGTGCATCAGGGTATACAGCTTCCGACGATACGTACGGACATTGGGATCGGTGTTGCCGAGTTTTTCAAACAGCTCCACCAGCGTGGTTTTCGCCACCCCGTCCTCGTATTCCGGCGCCACCTGCATCAGGCGGATCAGCAGTGCCATGGCATCACCATTCTCTTCGGCGAGGGTATGGTGAAGCGCTCGTTTGTGCAGCGCCTCCGCATCCTTCGGGTCGGCTTCCAGCCGACGATCCAGATCCGCCACAGGCGGTAGTTCGCCAGCTTGCCGCAGGAACTTGAGACGGGCTTCGAGCTGTTTGGCCTTGTGCTGCATGCGGTCTTCGGTCGCCAGGCTGTCGAGCACCTGCTGGGCGGTGTCCAGATCACCGAGTTCGGCCTTGAGCTGGGCCAGGTCGATCAGGACGTCGGTGTTGGACGGGTCCTGTTGATTCATCTCCGTCAGCACCGCCAGCGCGCCCTCCTTATCGCCCTGTTCCCAGAGCCGGTGCGCTTTGTCATACGGATCTTCCGCCGGCGCGGCCACGTGCTTCTCCAGCACCTTGCGAATCTCGCCTTCAGGCAACGCCCCGTTGAATCCGTCAACGGCCTGACCTTCCTTGACCAGAAGCACCGTCGGCAGGCTGCGCACGCCCAGATGCCCGGCCAGCTCCTGCTGCTGGTCCGCATTCACCCGCGCCAGCAGGAAGTTGCCGCGGTATTCCTCCGCCAGTTTCTCCAGCATGGGCATCAGGGTCTTGCAGGGCTCACACCAGTCTGCCCAGACGTCCACCAGCACCGGTGTCTGCATGGACGCCTGCAGCACCTGCTCCTGGAAATTATCGATGGTGGCGTCAAAACTGTACGGCGATTCGTTCATGATCTGGCTCCTGCAAAATACGACTGGGGATGAGATGGCGTCTTTGCCCGGCATTTCAAGGTTCACCCACCGCCACCTTGAAATTCCACCCGCTGCCGTCAAATCCATCAGAACACGTCACTGGTAATGGATCGATTGACCCGGACAGGACACAGCCCATGATGACAGACGACGCGACTGACGAAACCATGGAATACATCGGCCGGGAGGATCGTGGTGGCCACAGCCTGGCGCTCCCCCAGCAATCCCTGCCGCGCCGCATTTATCTGCTGCCCGTCTACAACCGTCCTTTTTTTCCGGCGCAGGTCCAGGCGGTTGTCGTCAACCAGGCGCCGTGGCACGAGACCATCAAACGTGTCAGCGAGACGGACCACTACATTCTGGGCCTTTGCTTCGTGGATGGCGAGCCCAACGAAGACGCGCCGGACAGCGATGAGCTGTCCACAATGGGCTGCGCCGTGCGCATCCATCACGCGCAGGAGGAAGGCGGCAAAATCCAGTTCATCGCCCAGGGGCTGCAACGGTTCCGGATCGCCCAGTGGCTGCGGCGCAAGCCCCCGTTTCTGGTCGAAGTCGAGTACCCCGAGGAGCCCGACGAAGAGCCGGACGAGCTGCGCGCCTATACGCTCAGCATCATCAGCGCCATCAAGGACCTGCTGCGGAGCAACCCACTCTACGGGGAGGATGTGAAGCAGTATCTGTCGCGCTTTGGTCCGGATGACAGCTCCCCGCTGGCTGACTTCGGGGCCTCAATGACCAGTGCCGAGGGTCACGCCCTGCAGGATGTGCTGAATACCGTGCCGCTGCTACGGCGCATGGAGAAGGTGCTGCCCCTGATGCGCAAGGAACAGGAAGTCGCCCGTCTCCAGGCGGAGATCAATGAGGAGGTCAACGAGAAGGTTCAGCAACACCAGCGCGAGTTCTTCCTGAGGGAGCAGCTCAAGGTCATCCAGCGCGAACTGGGGATGGCCAAGGACGACAAGACCGCCGACGTGGAGCGCTTCCAGGAACGCATGGCAGAGCTCGCCCCGCCCGAACACATTCAGGAGCGGTTCGATGATGAAATCCAGAAACTGTCAGTTCTGGAACAGGGCTCGCCGGAATACGGCGTTACGCGGAATTATCTCGACTGGCTGACCCAGATTCCCTGGGGGCGCTACTCAGAGGATCATTTCAATCTGGCCGAGGCACGCCGGGTACTCGACCGCGATCACGATGGACTCGACGATGTGAAATCCCGGATTGTGGAGTTCCTGGCCGAAGGCGCCTACCGACAGGAAATCTCGGGGTCCATCATCCTGCTGGTCGGCCCGCCCGGTGTCGGTAAAACCTCGATCGGGCGCTCAGTGGCCGACGCGCTGGGTCGGCAGTTCTACCGATTCAGCCTGGGCGGCATGCGCGATGAGGCGGAGATCAAGGGCCACCGGCGTACGTATATCGGCGCCATGCCCGGCAAGCTCGTTCAGGCGCTAAAGGAGTGCGAGGTGTCCAACCCGGTCATCATGCTGGACGAGATCGACAAGATCGGGGCGTCGTTCCAGGGCGACCCGGCCTCTGCCCTGCTCGAAACACTCGACCCGGAGCAGAATCGGGAGTTCCTCGATCACTACCTGGACGCCCGCCTGGACCTGTCAAAGGTGCTGTTCATCTGCACGGCCAACCAGCTCGACACCATCCCCCGGCCCCTGCTGGACCGGATGGATATGATCCGCCTCTCAGGCTACATCACTGAAGAGAAGGTGGTGATCGCCAAACACCACCTGCTGCCCCGGCTGCTCAAGCGCTCCGGCTTGCTGAAGAAGCAGCTCAACATCACGGATGCGGCGCTGCGCCAGATCATTGAAGGCTACGCCCGAGAGGCCGGCGTCCGGAATCTGGAGAAGCAGCTGCACCGGATCGTTCGCAAGGGCATTGTGAAGCTGCTCGAATCGCCGGACACCCCCATCAAAGTGGGCGTGAACGACCTGAGCGACTACCTTGGCCAACCGGCGTTCAGGAAAGAGAAATCACTCAGTGGCATCGGTGTCGTTTCCGGTCTGGCGTGGACGGCAATGGGCGGGGCGACGCTCAACGTGGAGGCCTCCCGGATCCATTCCACGCAACGCGGCTTCCGCCTGACCGGACAGCTCGGGGACGTCATGAAGGAATCGGCGGAAATCGCCTACAGCTATGTCTCATCCAACCTGAAGCGCTTCAAGGGCGATCCGACATTCTTCGACAAGTCCTTTGTGCACCTGCACGTGCCGGAAGGTGCCACGCCGAAGGACGGCCCCAGCGCCGGCATCACGATGGCCACCGCACTGCTGTCGATTGCCCGGAAAGAGACACCACGCGCCAATGTCGCCATGACGGGCGAACTCACCCTGACCGGGCAGGTTCTGCCGGTCGGCGGCATTCGGGAAAAAGTCATTGCGGCCCGTCGGCAGCGGATCAACACACTGGTGCTGCCGGAGGGCAACCGGGGTGATTTTGAGGAACTACCGGACTACCTGAGGGAAGGCCTGGAGGTGCACTTCGCGAAGCGCTATCAGGACGTCTACAACGTCTGCTTTGCCCATCAGCCCAAACAGGGCGCCAGCGTGCATTAGTGTTCTTTAGTCTGCTGATCGTGGAAAGCCCGTATGGCCGGCTCTCTGGCAACGAGCTAGGATGACGCTATCGAATTCATCGCACTCGCGTCGAATTCCTGTCATCTGAGAAGAGCCTTTGGCGCCCCGGCAACGGGGCGCTTTTTTTTGAGCTATTTTCCGATAAACCGCGCGACGACATCATGCAGCCCGGTGGACAGCCGATTCATTTCGCCGCTGGCCTCATCCGCCCCACGCGCTTTCTGCTCACTGCTGTCGGCAAGCTCGGCAATCGAAACAACCTGTTTGTTCACGTCTTCGGCCACCTTGCTCTGCTCTTCGACGGAGGCGGAGACCTGAAGGAAACGATCCGTAATACGCCCCATGGCATCAACGATTTCGCCGAGCGAGTACTCCGTCTCCTGAACCTTCGTGAGACCGGCCGTCGCGACCTGCTCCCCTTCCCTGGTCGACTGGAGCACATCGTTCACCTGATTGCGGAAGTCCTCAATCACGTCGTGAATCCGCTTGGTCGATTCCTGTGTCCGGGACGCCAGCGAGCGGACTTCGTCCGCCACCACGGCAAAGCCACGCCCCTGCTCACCGGCCCGCGCCGCCTCTATCGCCGCATTCAGCGCCAGCAGGTTGGTCTGGTCCGCGATCTCCGTGATCAGGTTGGTGGCCTCGCCAATGCTTTCTGTGGACTTGCCCAGAGCCTCAACCGAGTTACCGATCTGCTGAACACGCTCAACTAGGCGCTGAATCGATTCCAGAGCCTGACGCGACAGCTCGCTACCCTCATTCGCCTGCCTGTTCGCGTCCTCCGATTCCCGGGCGTTGAAGTTAACGTTTTCAGAGACTTCGTGAATGGACGTGGTCATCTCGTTCATCGCCGAGGCGACCTGATCCGTCTCGGAGCGCTGACGTTGAATTTCGGCGGAACCTTCGCGAATCAGGTGGTGGGCATCGGTCGACTTGTCAGCCAGACTCATTGCCTGGTCTTCAATTCTTGCCAGTGCTGTGCGCAACCGGGCCTGCTCGCTGATCAGCAGCATCGCCAGCTGAGCCGAGCGCCCTTTGTGGGAGGTGTATATGCGGGCGATGAGGGGATCGGCAAAGGCGTCGGACCGCATCCGCAGGAAGCTTTCCATGCGCTGCTCGATCATGTACTTCGCGACACCCAGACCCACCACGTGGCCAAGCACCAGACCGCCGGCGGCGGCCCATCCACCACCCAGCCACAGCCCGAGGCCCGATACGATGAGCGATATCAGGAACGGCAGCCCCGCAAAGCTGACGCTCTCAACATGGGCATCTTCCTGAGAATAGGTCTTACCCGCACTGAGTCGCTTGTACATCTTTTCGGCGCGCTCGACCTGCCCGCGGGTCGGACAGGTCCGGACGGACTCGAACCCCACCAGCTCGCCTCGTTCGGAGACCGGCGTTACATAGGCGCTGACCCAGTAGTGGTCACCATTCTTGCAGCGGTTCTTGACCACCCCCATCCAGGGCTTGCCCGCCTGGATCGTGTCCCACATGTGTTTGAACACGGACTGAGGCATGTCAGGGTGGCGGATGATGTTGTGGGCCTGCCCCAGCAGTTCGTCCTCCGAAAAGCCGCTGATCTCAACAAATGCATCATTGACGTACGTGATGACGCCTTTCGGGTTGGTACTGGTGATCAGCCGATCACCCTCCCGCATGCTGACCTCACGCTGGGTTACGGGATAGTTCTTTCGCATATCGGATGGGTCCCCTCACACTGGCCTGGTCGACGAAGCCACGCCTGCCCGCTATCTGGGCATGGTATCGACCTTTGTGACAAAAACTGTAGACCACAAAGGCCGGAAAGACGTAACACCCGCCCTCAGCTACTGGAGTTTTTACCGGGCGAGCCTTTCCAGCCGTCTTCTCGGTTGATTGGGCCGACATCCAGCACCGGGGAGGCATCGATGTCGTCGGCGTCCATCATGTTCGCGACCCGCTGCAGCGCGGCCACGATCATGCTCTGTTCCCATTGCTGCAGGTTCTGGAACTTGAGAATGAACTCCTCCTGCAACGGTTGAGGGGCGCCCGAAAGCAACGCGCCCCCTTGCTCGGTGAGGTGGGCGTGAACCTTGCGCTTGTCGGCCGTGCTGCGGACACGGTAGACAAGCCCGCGATGCTCAAGGCGATCGAGGATGGTTGTCACCGTGGCCTGACTCAGGCTGACATAATCGGCAATGGTACCAATCGTGACCTGCCCCAGATCACGGATCGTGCGCATGATGAGCAGTTGAGGTGCAGTCAGGCCCGCATTCTTGCTGAGCCGTTTGGAATGGAGATCGGTGGCGCGGATGACGCGGCGCAACGCGACCAGAACCTGTTCATAGTTGTCCATGGTGGCATCCACGGGTGATGTCTGGGACGCTGAGCGTCGATGCTGTGCCTCGCCGATTTCGGGGATGGTCCGACTCATTCAGGGTCCACGTCCTCTTGTCTTTGCAGGTGCGGGGCTTTGCGGGTGCGAGTGTCGCAACGCGACGGCAGCGGCCTCACGGCAGGCTCGTCACTGTAACCATTTTCCTCCAACGCGTCCATTTACCGGGGGCCGTGTTACGGTTTTCCACAGGGGCCCGGGCCAGCATGGCAACGCCTTTACGGGTGACTCTGTGCTATCGTTGCTCCCCAATAGTGCAGGGCTCCGCTGCGCCCATCCTCCGTACCATGATACCAACGGACACATAATGAACTGGCTGTACTCCACTGGCCGACTGTTACGGCCGCTTCTACTGTTGCTGACCCTGACCATGCCGGCGCTGGCACAGGACATGGCATCCCCCGATGGTCCCACTGCCTCATCGGACAAGCTGCCGGAGGAAACGCCCACTGACGCGCAGGACGTCCGCAAAGAGCTACCGGACCTTGAGGAACCGATGTACACCCCTTTCGTGGAACTGTACCTCCTGGAGGAAACCAAGGCGCTGCGCAAAGAGATTCTCAACACGCGGGCGGAACTGATCGAGAAGGTCGTGGACAAGGAGCTGTCCGTGGCGGACAAGTCGATGTCCTACGCCACGGACACGGTCACCTACTTCTTCTACCTGATTGCCGGCGCAACATCCATTCTGGTGGTCATCGGCTGGAACTCGATCCGCGATATGCGCAGTCAGCTGTCCAGCCTTGCCGAGAAACGGGTCAACGAGCTGGTGACCGAGTACGAGACCCGGCTGAAGTTCATTGAGGAGCAGCTGCAGCAGAAATCGGACATCATCAAGGAAAACCAGGAGGAGATCGAGCGGACCAATGAGGTTCACTCCCTGTGGCTCAAAGCCAGCCAGGAGACTTCGCAGCAGAACAAGATCTTTGCCTATGACAAGATTCTGGACCTGCGCCCGGACGACATAGAGGCACTGAGCTACAAGGCCGACGCCGTTCTGGAACTGAACGAGCCGCTCTGGGCCATTTCCCTTTGCCAGCGAGCCCTCAAGCTTGCACCGAACAACGGCCACGCGCATTATCAGCTCGCCTGCGCCTACGCGGAGATCGGTCGGTGGGAGGATGCCGTCAACACACTCGCCGCGGCAATTCATATCTCCGAGGCATATCAGGACGACGCGTCCGTTGACCCCAGCTTTGACCGGATTCGCGAATACGAAGGCTTCCGGCTACTCGTCGAACCAGACGACATGAACGACGAGAACAGCGAAACGCCGCCACCCACCCCCTGACCCCTCGGCCGACTGACCGGGGGCGCACCGACGCCTCCGCTTTCTTGACAATCGCTTGACGCTGGTGTTTGTTTGTTGCATCGCTGGCGGCTTCTTGAGCCAGCCAGTACAGAAGAAAAATCAACGCTTCAGGACAGGAATCACCAGCATGAAGACTTCAATGAGCAAACTGGCAGCGGGCGCGGGACTGACCGCTGCCCTGATGACGGCTGGTCCCGCCGCTGCAGAAATCCGCATCGGCATTGCCGGCCCGGTCACCGGTCCGGTGGCCCAGTATGGCGACATGCAGTTCTCGGGCGCCCGAATGGCCATTGAACGCATCAACGCGAATGGCGGCGTCATGGGTGAAGAGCTCGTTGCTGTCGAGCAGGATGACGCCTGTGACCCGAAGCAGGCTGTCACCGTCGCCAACAACATGGTCAACGAGGGTGTCCGGTTCGTCGTGGGCCACCTCTGTTCCAGCTCCATGCAGCCGGCCTCTGACATCTATGAGGACGAAGGCATCCTCGCCGTCACCCCGGCGGCCACCAACCCGGCCATTACCGAGCGCGGCTATGAGCTGATCTTCCGCACCATCGGCCTGGACAGCATGCAGGGCCCGGCCGCGGCGGACTACATCATCGACCAGAAGCCCGACCGCGTGGCGGTTGTGCATGACAAGCAGCAGTACGGCGAGGGCATTGCCAGCGCGGTCCGTGACAATCTTAAGGACGCCGGCATCAATGTCGTCATGTACGAGGGCATCACCGCCGGGCAGAAGGACTTCTCCTCTCTGGTCACCAAGCTCAAGCAGGCCAACGTCGACTTCGTTTACTACGGCGGATATCACCCGGAATTGGGCCTGATCCTGCGTCAGGCAGACCAGGCGGGCCTCGACGCTCAGTTTATGGGTCCGGAAGGCGTGGGCAACGAGGGCATCACCAACATCGCCGGCGAAGCCGCTGAAGGCCTGCTCGTGACACTGCCGCCGAGCTTTGACGAGCAGGAAGAGAACCAGGCGCTGGTCAAGGCGTTCGAAGAGAAGGGCGAGGACCCGTCCGGCCCGTTCGTCCTGACCTCCTATGCAGCCGTCGAAGTGATTGCCGAGGGCATCCGCCAGGCGGAATCCGAGGACCCGTTCGAGGTGTCTGAGGCACTGCGTCAGGGCACATTCGGCACGCCAATCGGCGACATCTCTTTCGATCAGAAGGGAGATCTGGAGTCATTCGATTTCGTCGTGTACGAATGGCATTCAGACAACAGCAAAACTCCGGTAGAATAACGCACCATTAACAGACAGTAATGGTTGCGCGATGGGACCGGCCCGGCCGGTCCTCCGAACACCTTCCCGTCACAGGGAAGGTGTTTTTTTGAATCCAGGTTACGGGAAAGGATCCCCACCTATCGGAGCCTGATCGATGTTCGACGAATTCTACTTTCTTCAACAGCTCATCAACGGGCTGACCGTGGGGAGTGCCTATGCCCTGATCGCCATCGGCTACACGATGGTGTACGGGATCATCGGCATGATCAATTTTGCCCACGGCGAGATCTACATGATCGGTGCCTACACATCACTGATCGTCATCACCGGCCTGGCGGCACTGAACCCGGTGTGGCTACCACTGGTACTGCTGGTGGCCCTGATCTGCGCGATGATTGTCTCCAGCTCGATGGGGTGGGCGGTCGAGCGCGTCGCCTATCGCCCGGTACGCGGCCAGCATCGCCTCATCCCGCTGATTTCCGCCATCGGCATGTCGATTTTCCTGCAGAACTACGTACACCTCGCCCAGGGGTCACGCAACATCGGTTTCCCCTCGCTGATCGACGGCGGCTTCACATTCGGAACGAGTGAAGGCTTCCAGACCACCATCTCCAACATGCAGCTGACCATCTTCGCCACCACGCTGGTCTGCATGACACTCCTCTCGCTGTTCATCTCCCGTTCCAAGACCGGCCGGGCATGCCGTGCGGTCTCGCAGGATCGGAAGATGTCGAGCCTGCTGGGCATCGACACGAATCGGATCATCGCCGCGACCTTCGTTATCGGCGCGGCCCTGGCCGCGGTTGCCGGCCTGCTGCTGGGCATGTACTACGGCTCCATCGACCCGTTGTTCGGGTTCATCGCCGGCCTCAAGGCGTTCACGGCGGCCGTACTTGGCGGCATTGGCAGTATCCCCGGCGCCATGCTCGGCGGACTCATTCTGGGCGTGGCCGAAAGCTTTACCGCCGGTTATCTCAGTAGCGAATACAAGGACGTCGTGTCCTTCAGTCTGTTGATCCTGATCCTGCTGTTCCGCCCGACCGGCCTGCTCGGCAAACCGGAAGTGGAGAAGATCTGATGGTGGCACGTAATTTCGGACACGCCCTGTTCTGCGCCATGATCACCCTGATCATCTCCTACCCGATCGTCGGGTTCGATCTGGTGTTTACCGGCCTGTCCCTCGAGCTGCAGCAGGTCGAGGCGGGCACCATTGCCGGCATCCTGCTGGCCGTGGCAGCGGTCTTTGTCTTCCAGTTGTTCCGGCCCGCCATTATGGGCACGCTGGCCCGGCTGGTCGGCCTCAACCCACTTGCCAACCGGCCACCCATGGAGCAGAACAAGCGCCTCAAGCTGGAGCGCGGCGCCCTGACCATCATCGTTCTGCTGGCATTGATCTGGCCGTTCATGGCCTCCCGGGGCGCGGTGGACCTCGCCACACTGGTCCTGATCTACGTGATTCTGGCGCTGGGCCTGAATGTGGTGGTCGGTCTGGCCGGGCTGCTGGACCTGGGCTACGTGGCCTTCTACGCGGTCGGTGCCTATACCTTCGGACTGCTGTCCCAGTATCTCGGTGTCTCCTTCTGGGTGGCACTGCCGCTGGGCGCTCTGCTGGCTGCCCTTTTCGGGTTTGTGCTGGGCTTCCCGGTCCTGCGGCTGAGGGGGGATTACCTGGCCATCGTGACGCTGGGCTTCGGCGAGATCATCCGCATTGTCCTGAACAACCTGACGTCAATCACCGGTGGCCCCAACGGTATCGGCGGCATTCCCGATCCGACGCTGTTCGGAATGGAGTTTGGTCGCCGCGTTAAAGAGGAAGGCAATGCGTCCTTCCATGAGGTATTCAACCTGCCCTATGAGTCCGTACACAAAGTCATTTTTCTGTACCTGATCACGCTGGTTCTCGCGGTGTTCACACTGGTCGTGATCCGACGACTGATCCGCATGCCGGTGGGGCGCTCCTGGGAGGCGCTGCGCGAGGACGAAATTGCCGCCCGCTCACTAGGTCTGAGCCGGACGGCGGTCAAGCTCTCTGCATTCACGATCGGTGCGTTTTTCGCCGGGTTTGCCGGCACCATCTTCGCCTCCAAACAGGGCTTCATCAGCCCGGAGTCGTTCGTTTTCCTGGAGTCGGCCATCATTCTGGCAATCGTGGTGCTTGGGGGCATGGGCTCGCAGATTGGCGTGATTCTCGCGGCCATTGCCGTGACAATCCTGCCGGAACTGGCCCGGGAGTTCTCCGAGTACCGGATGCTGATCTTCGGCGCCGCCATGGTCATGATGATGGTCTGGCGGCCTCAGGGCCTGCTGCCGATGCGCCGCATCCATGTGCAACTGAACCGTCTGGAGTAAGGACATGCTGGAAGTACAGAATCTGTCCATGCGCTTTGGCGGTCTGCTGGCCGTGGATCAGGTGTCCATGGACGTACAGGAACACGAAATCGTTTCGATCATCGGTCCGAACGGGGCGGGCAAGACCACCGTATTCAACTGCATGAGCGGCTTTTACCGCCCCACCGGTGGCAAGATCCTGTATCGGGGCCAGGAGATTCAGGGCAAACCCGATCACAAGATTTCCCGCATGGGGCTGGTGCGGACATTCCAGCACGTGCGGCTGTTCAGTCGCATGACGGTGGTGGAAAACCTGCTGGTCGCCCAACACCGTCACCTGAACACCAACCTGATCGCCGGGCTGCTCAATACGCCGTCCTATCGTAAGCGGGAGCAGAAATCGCTGGATCGGGCGGCCTACTGGCTCGACCGGGTCGGGCTGCTGGAGCTGGCCAATCGGGAAGCCGGCAACCTGGCCTATGGGCAGCAACGCCGCCTCGAGATTGCCCGGTGCATGGTGACCGAACCCGAGCTGCTGATGCTCGATGAACCGGCCGCCGGGCTCAACCCGAATGAGACCCGCGAGCTCAACGAGCTGATCATCAGCCTCAAGGAGGACTACAACGTCTCCATTGTGCTGATCGAGCACGACATGAGCCTGGTCATGGACATTTCCGACCGCATCAACGTCATCAATCAGGGCCGCCCTCTGGCATCCGGCAAGCCGGAAGACATCCAGAAAAACGATGACGTGATCAAAGCGTATCTGGGCGAGGCATAAGGACCGATCATGCTGTCACTTGAGAATATCCACACCCACTACGGCAAGATCGAAGCGCTTCATGGCGTCTCAGTCGAGGTCAATGAGGGTGAGATCGTTTCGCTGATCGGCGCCAACGGAGCCGGTAAGACGACGTTGCTGATGACCATCTGTGGTGACCCGCAGGCCAGCGCTGGCCGCGTCCTGTTTCAGGGCGAGGACATCACCCACAAGCCGACCTCGGACATTATGCGCTCGGGCATTGCCATCGCTCCCGAAGGCCGTCGGGTATTCCCCGGGCTGACCGTGGAGGAAAATCTGCACATGGGCGGCTTCTTCACGTCAAAGGACGAGATCCGCCGGAACCAGAAACATGTGTTTGAGCTGTTCCCGCGCCTGGCCGAACGCAAGAACCAGCGCGCCGGCACCATGTCCGGCGGTGAGCAGCAGATGCTGGCCATCGGCCGCGCCCTGATGGCCAAACCCCGGATGATGATCCTGGACGAGCCCTCGCTTGGGCTGGCGCCACTGATCATCGGCCAGATCTTCGACATCATCCGAACACTCCGGGACGAGGGCATTACCGTGTTCCTGGTGGAACAGAACGCCAAGCAGGCCCTCAAGCTGGCCGATCGGGGCTATGTGCTGGAAACCGGTCGCATCCGACTGGAAGACACCGGCGCGAACCTGCTCGATAACGAAGAAGTCCAGCAGGCCTATCTGGGCGGCTGAGACTACGGCCGCTCACATTATCGACCCCCAAACCAAAAATACCCGCAATCAGACGCCTTCATGAGACTCTGATCGCGGGTATTTTCGTCCGTCGGGGTCTGCCGGGCGTTACCGACGCCCCCGAGCGGGCTAAACAGCCAGTGAACGAATCACTCGATGCTGTTGATCGTGCCTTTGTAACCTTCGACCGTTACGTCGATGGTTCCGTAGACACCGAAGTCCTTCTTTTTGACCGTGTACTGCGGCGCAACGATCACATCGGCACCAGAGGCTTCAATGGCGTTGTACGCAGCAGCGGATTTCACGGAAGCGGTCGGGTCCAGGTTGAACGGCAGCAGTGAGCCACCCCCGTTCCCGTTCGGCGCACCATAAACAACGCCGTCAGCGTACTCGCTGTCGGAGCTCATGGTGAAGAAGAGGATCTTCGTTGCAGAAGAGGAACCCGAAATCTTCTCGCCAACCTCAATGTCAGCATTGATATCGGTTTGGACGTTCCCTGCCAGCGGCATGGGGTTGGAACTCGTGTTCAGTGAGCTGCAACCGGTCAGTGCGCCCGCCAGCAACAGGCTGGAAACAATCAGTCCTTTTTTCACAGTAACTCTCTCCGTAAGTCAGTGGGTTTGCCGTCAATGGCGAGCGGAAATATACCGGAGAGATCGGGGGATTACAATGAGGGTGCCACGCAACCAACTGGTCTGCCAGACAAAGCAGCGCCCCGGCAGCGGCCTCGCCGCCAGGGCGCCGGTTCCGAATCACATCGGCAACATCTGGGTAACGACTTTCCGAGTGCGCTCTTCAATGTGCGGCAGCGCCTCATCCTTTTTCATATTCATCTGATTGGCCCAGACAGACAAACGCACACCGTGGGGGAAGTACTGGCTTTTACGTGTGGCGGTTGCCGAACTGGTGTTGGTCTGACTGGTTCCCCCGCCTGACGCCATGCGACTATTACTGGCGCCAGCCACATCAGCGGTCCCGGAGCCAGAGTCGGTCGCAACCGTGAACTCGACTGGCCGATCCTGTTTCACTTCCAGTACCACATCCACAATCATCGCCCATTCACGCGGCTTGGACGCATTGGAGATACCAGCGCCGACCAGCCCGCCTACGCCAACACCCGCTGCCGCGCCGGCCAACCCGGAATCCGTGGCGTTAGCGACCGCGGCACCCGTCCCGAGGCCAGTTGCTGCGCCAGCAATGGCCCCCATCGCTGCGCCAGTACCAGCACCACCGGACTCCGGCTCGACTTCCCCAAAGAACCGGTTGGATGCCCGCAAACGGTAGTGGGCCGAACGCGGATCGCTGGTCACGGTCCATCCCTGTTCACGGGCGGATTCGATAAGAAGATTGCGCAGGTCAATGTCACTGTCACTGATGTTGCGATAGGAAATGTAGACCGTCTTCTCGCTCGGGCGCGGCGGCTCAAGCTGCGGAGGCGGGACAACCCAGACCGTGCCACTGCGCGGCTCCGCGTACTTATTATCGGTCAGGGAGCCCATCTGGCGTGAAACCGTGGTGCAGCCCGACGCCACGATCACCATAACTGTCAGAGAAAGTATCAAGAGTCGTTGGGATGTACTCATTTGGTTTCCCTTCCTGCTGTGGATTGATTAGGGCGGGCATCCACCAACATCCTGAGCCGCCCCAATACTTAGTATCGACAATTATCGAGCGATTTGCGAGAGACGAATTTCCCGCGCATGACGGTCGTTTGAACTACACTGATTCTCGGACCACACTCAGAATCGAGCCTGATGGTCGATTCAACGCATCTGGCCTACCGAATAGAAACGAACGAAGGAGAACATCATGAAAAAAGTGATCTCGGCAGCACTGCTTCTTGGCGCCTCTTCCATGGCATTCGCGCAGCCCGGTTGTGGCGTCGGCGCCATGATCTGGAAAGGACAGTCCGGCATTGCTCCGCACGTTCTGGCTGCCACCACCAATGGAACCTTCGGTAACCAGACTTTCGGCATGACAACCGGCACACTCGGTTGCCAGACCAACGAGTCCGTTCAGTCCATGGCCATGTACATGAACACCAACATCGACAAGGTGGCGCGTGACATGTCCCGTGGCGAAGGTGAGAACCTTGAGACTCTGGCCGTTCTGCTGGACGTCGCGCCGGCGGATCGGGACGCCTTCCGGACGCTGATGAAAGACAACTTTGCGACGGTATTCCCGTCTGCAGACACCACTGCCGACCAGGCCGTTTCGGCCATCGTGGCATTGATGGAACAGCACCAGACGCTCAACCAGTACGTCGGCTGAAGAACCCTGTTACCCGCGCCAGGGACGGCGCACCCGCATACCCAATAACCATTCACCGCCCAGGAGTCCGGTTTTGAGGCCACTGCTGCTCTGCCTCTGTCTGCTTCCGCCCGTCTGTCTGTCCGCAACCACCCCGTCCTCCCGAATTGATCAACTGGCCCAGTCCGACGAGTGGCTGACCCTGCTGCATTATCAGGAGACCACCTATTCCGACGCCGATCAGTCCCAGGCGGATGATGCGGCATTTTTTCTCAGCCCGGAGGGCGCAACGAACCCGAAAGCCGAACTGAGGGCGACCCTGGAAGCCATTCAGCAGCCGGGAGGGGGAAATGACCATGCCCGTTGCCGATTCCCCGCCCGCGATCAATGGCTCCGTCGACAACTGAACCTGCCGGCGCGCCCGATTGACTGCCCGGACTACGACACCTGGCGGAGCGAGCTCAATACGGAAGCCGTCACACTGGTATTTGCGGCCTCTTACCTGAACTCGCCCTCGTCCATGTTCGGGCACACGTTTCTCCGGCTGGACCCGGACGACACGGATGAAGCCGCCGACCTCCTGCTGGCCGACACCATTTCCTACGCGGCGGATGCCGAAGCGCACGACAGCGAGCTGATGTTTGCTTACCGGGGTATTTTCGGTGGCTATCCGGGCATTACCAGCGTCAAACCCTACTACGAGAAAATCCGCCTATACTCGGACATAGAAAATCGCGATCTCTGGGAATACCGGCTCAACCTGACCGACCAGGAAATCGACCGGATGCTTGCCCATGCCTGGGAGCTGACCGGCAAGAACTTCGATTACTATTTCTTCGATGAGAACTGCGCCTACCGACTGCTGGCGCTGATTGACGTGGCCCGGCCCGGGACCGACCTGCTTGATCGCGTTGGCACCCATGCCATCCCTTCCGACACCGTTCGTTGGGTGGTGGACGAGAATCTGGTGGCATCGGTGAATTACCGCCCCTCCTCCGCGACCGAAGTCCGTCATGCCATCGACTCGTTGTCCGAGACCGAGCAGGACCACGTGCTCGAGATGGTGGAAGGCGACGTCATGCCTGCGGCACCCCGCGTGCGGGAGCTGCCGGCCCGACGTCGTGCCGAGGTACTCGACACCACCTATGAATACGTTCAGTTCCGGGCCAGAGAAGACGAATGGCGGCGCGAACGGCGCGCGACGCTGTCCCATGCCCTACTGAGCGAACGCAGCCGGATTGATGCGGAGGCGCCCCGCCCTACTGCCCCGAGGCCCGAGGTACGCGATGACCAGGGCCACGACACGTTCCGGGTTGGGCTTGGCGGCGGACGTGAGGGAAACCGGGGTTTTGCCCAACTGAGCGTCCGCCCGGCCTACCATGACCTGCTGGACCCGCCAGCCGGTTACCGGCCCGGAGCCCAACTGCAGTTCCTGCGCCTCGATGCCCGTTTCTATACTGGCAATCAGGAGCTGCAACTGGAGCAGCTCACCGCCATTGAGATTCGCTCCCTGTCCGTCCGGGACCGGTTCTTTTCACCGCTGTCCTGGCAGGTGGGCGTCGGCGGACGGCGGACGGACACCCGGAACGGACGACGCGTACTGACGCCATACCTTGAAGGTGGCGTCGGCGGAAGCTGGGGGCAGCCGGGTGAACTGCAGGCGTTTGCCATGGCCACTGCGGACCTGGAGATTGACGATGACATCGCCCGGGGGCACAACCTGGCCCCGGGCGCTGACCTCGGGCTGCTTCATCAGGGTCGGACCGTCAGCCTGATGGCCGGCCTGAAGACCAAGGCGTGGCTGATCAACTCGCAACACCGGGAAGACCGGGCCTACACCGAGGTTCGCTGGCACCTGGATCGCGGCCTCAGCCTTCAGGCGCGCTGGGAGCGCGAGGACCACTTTGACCGGATGGAGACCACATGGCGCACGGGGCTGCAACTCTACTTCTGATTCGTCGCCTGCCGTTCGCTCTGCTGGCGCTACTGGCTCTGCTGCAAACCGGGTGTGGCAGCCTGTTCTTCTACCCGGACCAGACCGTCTACATCACACCGGATCGGTTGAACCTGGACTACGAGGACGTCTACGTCGAGACGCCGGATGACGAAACCCTGCATGGGTGGTGGCTACCGGCCCATGGCGACGCGAAAGGCACCGTCTATTTTCTCCATGGCAATGCCCAGAACATCAGCAGCCATCTGCTCAACGTGGCGTGGCTGCCTGAGCGGCACTACAACGTCTTCATTCTGGATTACCGGGGGTACGGCCAGTCCACGGGCGAGCCCGACATTCCCGGCGCCCTGACGGACGCACGCGCCGGAATGGAGTGGATCGCCGGGAATCACGACCAGAGCCCCGTCTTCCTGCTCGGGCAAAGCCTCGGTGGGGGCCTGGGCACAGTGCTGGCCGAACGCTGGCAGACGCAGGACCAGGCGCCGCCACTGCAGGGCGTCATTCTCGACAGCACGTTCTCCGGCTTTCGCGCCATCGCCCGGGAGAAGCTTGACGGCTTCTGGCTGACCTGGCCGTTCCAGATTCCACTGAGCTGGACCATTCCGGGGGAGTACGAGGGCGTTGAGCGTCTTCCCGCCATCCACCCCACGCCGGTTATGGTGATTCACAGCGTTCGTGACCCGGTCATTCCGTACCACCACGGGCGGACGCTGTTCGAGGCGGCGAAGGAACCGAAACGCTTCCTGAAAACCGACACCGCCCACGCGGGGACGTTTGTGATACCGGCGTACCGGGAGGCGGTGCTCGCGTTCATGGCAAAACACAAAAAGACCGATTGATTCGCCACGGAAGAGCACGGAAGGCGCCCGCCGGGCGCCAAATGCGGTTCCTTTTTCCGTGTTCTTTCGTGGATTCCGTGGCCAACACAAAAAAAGCCCGCCAGGGCGAACCGTGGCGGGCTTTTTGAAGAGAGGGGAATCAAGCCATTTCGGTCGGCTTGTCGCCCTCCTTCACTTCCTTCATGGACAGCTTGACGCGGCCGCGGTTGTCCACGTCCAGCACCTTGACCAGCACCTGCTGACCTTCGCTGATCTCATCCGTGACATTCTCTACCCGGTGGTCGGCTATCTGGGAGATGTGCACCAGACCGTCTTTACCCGGCAGGATGTTCACGAAGGCGCCGAAGTCGACGATGCGTTCAACCTTGCCCTGATAGATCGCACCCACCTCGATCTCGGCGGTGATCTCACGAACACGCTTTTCAGCCGCACGCGATTCCGCCTGGCTCTCGGCGTAGATGCGGACGTTGCCATCATCATCCAGATCAATGGAGGCCCCGGTCTCTTCGGTGATGGAGCGGATCACGGAACCGCCCTTGCCGATGACGTCCCGGATCTTCTCCGGATCTATCTTGATGGTCGTGATGCTCGGCGCACGCTCCGAGAGTTCGGCACGCGGCTTGTCGATCACCTTGGCCATCTCGCCGAGGATGTGCTGACGGGCCTCGTAGGCCTGATCCAGGGCCTGCTCCATGATCTCGTCGGTGATGCCCTGGATTTTGATGTCCATCTGCAGCGCGGTGACACCCTTGGCGGTACCGGCCACTTTAAAGTCCATGTCGCCCAGGTGGTCCTCGTCACCGAGGATGTCGGTCAGTACGGCGTACTTGTCACCGTCCTTGACCAGGCCCATCGCGATGCCGGCAACAGCGTCGGATACCGGAACACCAGCGTCCATCAGCGCCAGGCTGGAACCGCAGACGGACGCCATGGAGCTGGAGCCGTTGGATTCGGTGATTTCGGACACGGAACGGATGGTGTACGGGAAGTCATCAACCGATGGCATCACCGCGGACACACCGCGCTTGGCCAGCTTGCCGTGACCGATTTCCCGGCGCTTGGGCGCGCCGACACGGCCGGTTTCACCAACGCAGTATGGCGGGAAGTTGTAGTGGAACAGGAACGGATCCTTGCTCTCACCTTCCAGCGCATCCACGATCTTCATATCGCGGGAGGTGCCAAGCGTCGTGGAGACGATCGCCTGGGTTTCGCCACGTGTGAACAGGGCGGAACCATGGGCCCCCGGCAGCACACCGACTTCGATGTCGATCGGACGCACGGTCCGGTGGTCCCGGCCATCAATCCGCGGCTTGCCGTCCAGCACCTGCTGACGAACCACGTTCTTCTCAACTTTACCGAAGTATTCCTTCACCTCGTCCTCGGACGGGCCTTCGGCGTCGTCTTCACCAGCGGCGAGCTTCTCGACGGCGGCCTGTTTCACCTCTTTCAGCTTGGCGAAGCGCTCCATCTTGTCCTTGATGCCGTAGGCCTCTTCAATCGCGCCGGCGAATCCAGACTGAACCGCTTCCAGCAGATCGGTGTTTTCCGGTTCCGGCTGCCAGTCCCAACGCGGCTTGCCCGCTTCGTCCGCCAGGGACTGGATCGCCTCGATCGCGCCCTGCATTTCCTCATGCGCGAACAGCACGCCACCCAGCATCTGGTCTTCGGTGAGGCCCTTGGCTTCGGATTCGACCATCAGCACGGCGTCCTTCGTACCGGCGACGACCATGTCCAGCTCGGACGTTTCCCGCTCTTCAAACGTCGGGTTCAGGAAGTAACCACGCTCGGCGGTGAAGCCCACACGGGAGGCCCCGACCGGGCCATCGAACGGTACGCCGGACAGGGCCAGCGCGGCGGAAGCGGCCAGCATGCCGGCGATGTCCGGGTCCTGATTCTTGTTGGAGGACATGACGGTACAGATGACCTGCACTTCGTTCATGAAGCCTTCCGGGAATAGCGGGCGGATCGGACGGTCGATCAGACGGCTTGTCAGCGTTTCCTTTTCGGAAGGTGGGCCTTCGCGCTTGAGGAAACCGCCCGGGATCTTGCCGACCGCGTAGGTCTTTTCGGAATAGTTGACGGTCAGCGGGAAAAACGGCTGACCGGGGTTCGCTTCCGGTTTGGCGACAACGGTACCCAGTACCGAAATGTCGTCGATTGTGACCATGACCGAGCCGGTCGCCTGGCGGGCAACCTGCCCGGTTTCCAGCGTGACGGTCTTGCCACCGAGTTCAAATGATTTCTTAACCGATTCCACGGTATCTCCTTGCTTGTCGCTGATTGCGATCCGACGGGAGGGGAACCCCCGTCACGGGAGGGCCACCGTGACACCACAGAACCTCAGCTTGACGACAGAAAGCGAACAGGCTGTCGAAAGGACGCCGCAATCAGCGCCTTTCGACAACCTGCTACACGGGCTTTCTTCGGATGCCGACGGACCGCTGAAGGCACGGACGGTTCACGGGATCACCCTGTTGTCAGCCAATGTCGATGCATCGGCCTGGTGAGGAGAATGACTACCGGCAGGACTCATCCCGACCGGCAGCTCCCGTTCCGGCCACCCATTGGGTCGCCGGAACGGTCAGGAGACTGACGCCGGACTTACCGACGCAGACCAAGGCTACGGATCAGGTCAAGATAGCGATCCGCATTCTTGCGCTTGAGATAGTCCAGCAGCTTGCGGCGCTGGTTGACCATCCGGATCAGACCACGGCGGGAATGATGATCCTGCTTGTTGGTCTTGAAGTGGCTCTGGAGCTTGTTGATGTTCGCGCTCAGCAGCGCCACCTGCACTTCCGGGGAGCCGGTGTCACCGTCCGTCTGCTGGTACTTCTGGACGATCTCGGACTTCTCCTGGGCAGAGAGTGCCATAGTTCACCTCGTTAATTGCGATGCCAATAGTGTCCAGCCGAACCGCGCATCTCTACAGCCCGGCTAGGGCCATCCGGCGTAGTGAATCACCACACCGTCTCGCCAACGGGACCGACATCCCGGGATGTTTCCACGGGTCAGTCCTGCCGCACCAGCCGCCGAGGGGCAACCTCGCCAGCGGGTGTGACTTCTCCCAGTCCGAGAAACCGTTCCGCGCCGTGATACAGGCGCACGGAGCCGGTGCCGGACTGGCTTTTCATTCTAACTGCTTGGCCGTTCAATATCGACCGTGATTCGTCATCATCGAGCGTGATCGCCGGACATCCCGCCAGCGCGGTGTCCACGGGATACAACAACGGGTCAAGGGACTCACCGCCCTCCCGTCGCCGCACCAGCTCTTCGAGCGGCATCGCCTGCTCCAGCGTGTACCCGGCGGCCAGCGTCCGGCGGAGCGCGGTCACGTGGGCGCCACAACCAAGAGCCTGGCCAATGTCCTCGACCAGAGTGCGGATGTAGGTGCCTTTGGTACAGGTCACACGAATCTCAAATTCATCGGCGCCCTGGGATTCAAGAACCAGCTCCCGGATGGTGACCGGTCTTGGGGGGCGCTCCACGTCAATGCCCTCCCGCGCGTACTCATACAGCGGTCGACCATTGTGCTTGAGCGCGGAATACATGGAGGGAATCTGCTCGATCTCACCGCGGAAGGAGGCCAGTACCGACTCGAGACGGTCTTCATCGAGTTCAGGGACAGGGTCGGTCGACACCACCTCACCGTCGCTGTCGCCGGTCTCGGTGGTCACCCCCAACCGGGCACGGGCGAGATACCCCTTGTCGCTGTCGAGCATCCACTGGGAAAACTTGGTGGCCTCACCGAAACACAGTGGCAGCACACCGGTGGCGAGCGGATCCAGCGCGCCGGTGTGACCGGCCTTGGCCGCGCCCAGAAGGTGACGCACCGCCTGAAGAAGCTTGTTGGAGGTCATACCCGCCGGCTTGTCGACGACCAGCAGGCCGTTAACCGGTCGCCCTTTGCGACGCCGACTCACTCGCGGCTCTCCCCGTCGCCATCGTCATCCGGAGTGTGCCGCACCACCGGCTCCTTACCGACCGCCTGATCGATAAGGTCGTCAAGTCGACGACTCTGACTCATGGCGTTGTCGAAGTGGAATCGCAGCTCGGGCACAACACGCAGTTTCATCGCCCGCCCGATCTGCCCACGAAGGAAACCGCCCGCCTTGCGAAGGACCATCAGGGCGTCCGCAATGTCCGGATGATCCTCGGAGAGATCATCGGTGGTCAGCAGCGAGATGTAGACGTCGGCATACCCCAGGTCACGGCTGACGCGCACCGCGTTAATGGTCACCATGCCCAGGCGCGGATCCTTGACCTCACGCTGGATCAGTTGTGCCAGCTCGCGCTGGATCTGGTCGCCGACCCGTTCGGTTCGGCTGAATTCTTTCGGCATGAATCGGACTCGGTCTCAATGAACGGCGCCCCGGACTGCCAGGTCTGTCCTATCGGACAGGCCTGACCCGGGGCGCTTCAGTGGTTTACGTGACGGCTGACGCCTCAGCTCTGCAGCTCACGCTGCACCTGAACACGGTCGAAGACCTCGATCTGGTCTCCCACCTTGACGTCATACCCTTTAACGCCAATACCGCACTCGAGGCCTTTCTTCACGTCCTGGACGTCGTCCTTGTAGCGGCGCAGCGACTGGAGCTCGCCCTCAAAGATCACCACGTTGTCCCGAAGGACGCGGATCGGCTTGTTCCGGTACACCACACCCTCGGTCACCATGCAGCCGGCCACCTGGCCGAACTTGGGTGAGCGGAAGGTATCGCGAACGTCTGCAATGCCCACAATGTCTTCGCGGTACTCGGGCGCCAGCATGCCGGTCAGCGCCGCCTTCACATCATCAATCATATTGTAGATGATGCTGTAGTAGCGCAGATCGACCCCTTCTTCCTCCACCTTGCGCTTGGAGGCGGCATCCGCACGGACGTTGAAGCCGAACACGACCGCTTCCGAGGCCAGCGCCAGGCTGATGTCCGTTTCGGCAATGCCGCCGACGCCGGACGATACGATCTTGACCTGGACTTCGTCGTTGCCCAGATCCTGCAGGGCCTTGGTGATCGCCTCGAGAGAACCACGTACGTCCGCCTTCAGGACCACGTTGAGGGTTTTCACCTCATCTTTGCCCATGTTCTCGAACAGGTTCTCAAGCTTCGCCGCCTGCTGTCGCTGCAGACGCTGCTCACGCTCGCGCTTCTGACGGAACTCGGCCAGCTCTTTGGCTTTCTTTTCATCGGCTACGACGTAGAACTCGTCACCCGCATCCGGGGTGCCGTTCAGACCCAGCACCTCGACCGGAATCGACGGCCCCGCCGACTTCACCTGCTGCCCCGTTTCGTCCATCAGAGCACGGACCTTGCCGTAGAAAGCGCCAGCGACAATCGTTTCGCCCTGACGCAGGGTGCCGTTCTGTACCAGGACGGTGGCAACGGAACCGCGCCCCTTCTCCAGGCTGGACTCGACGACGACGCCCATACCAGGGCCTTCCGGTGCGGCTTCCAGCTCCAGAATTTCCGACTGCAGCAGCAGCGCTTCAAGCAGGTCGTCAATGCCGTCACCGGTGTGAGCGGACAGCGGCACGAACTGGATGTCACCACCCCAGTCTTCGGGGATGACTTCCATGCCTGCGAGCTCGGTCTTGATCCGGTCAGGATCCGCGCCTTCCTTGTCCATTTTGTTGATGGCGACAACGATCGGAACACCCGCCGAGCGGGCATGATCGACCGCTTCCCGGGTTTGCGGCATAACCCCGTCATCAGCGGCGACAACCAGAACAACGATGTCCGTGGACTGCGCGCCCCGTGCCCGCATGGACGTGAACGCCGCGTGGCCCGGTGTATCCAGGAACGTGACCATACCCTGGTCCGTATCCACGTGATACGCACCGATGTGCTGGGTGATGCCGCCGGATTCGCCTGCGGCCACCTTGGTTCGACGGATGTGGTCCAGCAGCGACGTCTTACCGTGGTCCACGTGCCCCATGACACTGATGACCGGCGCACGCTTTTCCTTCTCGCCTTTCTCACCTTCGGAGGCGATCTCGCTCAGGACATCTTCCTCCAGAGCGTCTTCACTGACCGTTTTGGCCTTGTGGCCCATTTCTTCGGTCACCAGTACGGCGGTTTCCTGGTCCAGCGCCTGGTTGATCGTGGTCATCACGCCCATGTTCATCAGCGCCTTGATCACGTCACCGGCCTTGATGGCCATCCGCTGGGCCAGCTCGCCCACCGTGATGGTCTCAGGAATTTCCACTTCACGGACAATCGGCTTGGTGGGTTTTTCGAAGCCATGCCGATTCGATTGCGACTTACCACGACGCTTGGCCTTGAGCGGCTTACGCATCTCGTCGTCCGGCATTGCGGCCGCGCGGCTGCTGCGCGGGCCACGGTGGCCGGCCGATTTCTTCTTCGGCTTGCCGTCTTCGAAATCGTCGTCGCGGCGCCCCTTGTCCTTTTTCTTCTTCGCCTTGCGCTTGGCTTTCTCCGGATCGGGCGGCGGGGCCGGCATGTCCTCGACCGGTGCCGGTTCCTCGGCAGCGGCCGGTTCCGGATCTTGAGTGGCTTCCGGGGTTTCCGCTTTTGGAGCCTCCTCCTGAGCGTCTTCCGGCGCTGGCTTCTCCGGCGCTTCAGCCTGAACCTCCGGTGCCGGTTGCTCCGGCTCCGGGGGCGGTTCCGGGGACGGCTCCGGCTGCGATGCAGGAGCTTCAGTCGCCGGCGCTTCGGCTTCCGCCTCTGCTTCCGCCTGTTTTGCCGCTTCGGCGCGCTTTACATAGGTCCGCTTCTTACGCACCTCGACGTTCACCGTCTTGGACCGACCGCTGCCGGCGCCCGTTTTGAGCGTCGTGGTGGTCTTGCGCTTCAGGGTAATCTTGCGCGGCTCGGCTTCTGCCTCACCATGATGTTTCCGCAGGTACGCGAGCAGTTGCTGCTTCTCGTCACTGGAGACCGAATCGTCCTCAGAGCGGGCTTTCAGGCCCGCTTCAACGATCTGGCGCAGCAAACGATCCACGGGAGCGCCTACATCATCGGCCAGCTGTTTTACAGTCACTTCAGCCATACTGGTCCTCCTCTCCCGGTTATTCCTGGTCCTCGAACCAGGGCGCACGTGCGGTCATAATCAGTTGGCCCGCGCGCTCTTCATCCATTTCGTCGATTTCCATCAGATCATCGACGGACTGTTCCGCCAGATCGTCCATGGAACGAATGCCCATGCCGGCCAGCTGAAAGGCCAGGGTCCGATCCATACCATCCATGTTGAGCAGGTCTTCGGCAGGCTCATTGCCCTCCAGAGCCTCCTCACTGGCCAGAGCCTTGTTGAGAAGCTGGTCTTTGGCCCGGCGCCGCAGCTCGGTCACCGTCTCTTCATCGAACCCTTCGATCTCGAGCATTTCATCCATCGGGACATAGGCCACCTCTTCCAGCGTGGTGAACCCTTCCTCTATCAGCACGCCCGCAAACTCCTCATCCACATCGAGATTATCGATGAAGTGATTGAGCAGACGGTTGTATTCCTCTTCCTGCTTCTCGCCGGCCTCATCCTCGGTCATCACGTCCAGCGTCCAGCCGGTCAGTTCGCTTGCAAGGCGAACGTTCTGGCCATTACGGCCGATGGCCTGTGCGAGATTGTCTTCAGCAACAGCCACTTCCATGGACTGACGGTCCTCGTCGATGACAATGGACGCGACATCCGCCGGCGCCATGGCGTTGATCACCAGTTGAGCCGGGTTGTCGTCCCAAAGCACGATGTCAACGCGCTCACCGCCCAGTTCGTTGGACACCGCCTGAACCCGTGATCCGCGCATGCCAACACAGGCACCGACAGGATCAATGCGCCGATCGTTGGTTTTCACGGCAATCTTGGCGCGGGAGCCCGGATCCCGGGCCGCACCCCGGATTTCAATCAGCTCTTCGGCAATCTCCGGCACCTCGATGCGGAACAGCTCAATCAGCATTGCCGGACTGGTCCGGCTGAGGATCAACTGGGGGCCACGATGGTCGGTGCGGATTTCGAGCAGCAGGGCCCGGATACGGTCCCCCATGCGGAACGTTTCCCGCGGGATCAACTGATCGCGTGGCAGCAACGCCTCGGCGTTGCCCCCCAGATCGACGATGACGTTGTCACGTGTGACCTTCTTGACGGAGCCGGCAACCAGCTCGCCGACCCGATCTCGGTAACTGTCCACGATGCGGCTGCGCTCGGCTTCCCGCACCTTCTGGAAGATGATCTGTTTCGCAGCCTGGGCTCCGATGCGGCCGAACGAGACCGACTCGACCTTTTCCTCGTACACATCGCCGGGCTGCAGACTGCCTTCCAGCTCATCGGCTTCCTGGAGCGTCAGCTCCGTGCCCAGTGCCGGAACGGCATCATTATCAACGACCAGCCAGCGGCGGAAGGTTTCGTAGTCGCCGGTCTTGCGGTCAATGGCGACCCGAATATCGGCTTCCTCTTCCTCGTACCGCTTCTTGGCAGCCGTCGCCAGGGCAAGCTCGATGGCCTCAAAAATGACATCCTTTTCCACGCCCTTTTCGTTAGAGACAGCCTCCACGACCGCCAGGATCTCTTTACTCATCTGTTTGCCCTGCCTTAACCCTTTGACTTGGACTCAAATGATTCAATCAAACACCGGAACAATGTTCGCCTTTTCAATGCTGTCAAACGGCAGCACCAGTTCTTCGTCATCCACCTGAACGACGACATCACCGTCTTCCAGCCCGCACAGTCGTCCCTCGAATTTGCGACGTCCTTCAAACGCCATTCTCAGGCGAAGCCGAATCCGGTGGCCGGCCCATGCCTCGTACTGGTGGGGATAGAAAAGCGGACGATCCATCCCGGGCGACGACACCTCCAGGGTGTATTCGTTACGGATGGGGTCCTCGACATCCAGCACGCTGCTGATCTGCCGGCTGACGCGTTCACAGTCATCCACGGAGACGCCATTCTCAGCGTCCTCAATGAACACCCGTAGGACAGAGTGACGGCCCTGCGAGCGATAATCGATCCCCCAGCACTCGAAGCCCAGCCCTTCAATGACCGGGGTCAGTATTGATTCAAGCTTCTGCAGTTTGGCGGACAAGTCGCTTCTGTCTCCGTCACATTCTTTCGCTACAAACAAAAAAAGGGCCTGATTCCCAGCCCTTTTTCAAACACGGGCCCGTCAGTGCCAGGCCCCTTAACAAAAAGCCCCTGTACATCCGGGGCCTTCTGAAGACGTTGCGTGCCGGAAAAGCTCCCTGCTTTTCCGCCGACAGACACCTGGCCTGCCTGAGCGGCTTTGTGCCCCATCCCACGGACGGGCACAGGTAGCCGCCGCAATGATCGCCGAAGTATAAAAACCCCGGCGAAACTGGTCAAGGTTTGACCAGTCTGCACCACCCTCTCGGGCAACGCTCCTGTATGGTGCCGAAGGCCGGACTCGAACCGGCACGGCTTGCGCCACTACCCCCTCAAGATAGCGTGTCTACCAGTTCCACCACTTCGGCAACAAACTTACTCGAGCTCGGGAATGTCAGAACCACCCCCGGACTCGCCCTGATTCGTCTCACCCGACTGGCCGTCAGAGCCACTCTCTTCCAGAGCCGGCACATCGCCGCTTTCACCAGACTGCTCCTGGCTGCCGCCCGCGCTTTGCGCCGGCGCCGAGGTCTCCTGAGCCTCAGGCACACCAACCTGACCAGCCACTTCCGCCCGCTCTTTGGCGAACACGGCCAGCGTAAAGCTGGTCACAAAAAACACCGCAGCCAGAAACGCCGTGGCACGACTCAGAAAGTTTCCACTCCCCTGACTGCCAAACACGGTCTGGGAAGCGCCACCGCCAAAAGCGGCGCCAGCATCCGCGCCCTTGCCCTGCTGGATCAGCACCAGCGCCACCAGGGCGACAGCAATCAGCACGTGAGCAACGACTACCAGTGTTTCCAACATAATCCGCTCTCTCAAGCCGCCCGACAGATGGCTAGGAAGTCCGGCGCACTCAGCGAGGCACCGCCAATCAAGCCCCCATCAATATCGGGCTGCGCAAACAATTCTTTCGCGTTGTCCGGCTTAACGCTTCCGCCGTATAACAACGTCATCTCTTCTGCCGGAGCACCCATCCCTTTGAGTGTCTGGCGAATCACGGCATGCACGCTCTGTGCGTCCTCCGCCGTCGCGGTCCGGCCTGTACCGATGGCCCAGACTGGCTCATAAGCCACAACGACCCGGAGCCAATCGGCATCGCTGACGCGGGACAAGCCCTGCTTCAACTGCTCACCAACCACCCGGTCCTGAGCGCCTGCCTCACGCTGAGCCTCTGTTTCACCAACGCAGAGGATCACGTTGAGGCTGGCCGACAGCGCGTTGTCCACTTTGTCGGCGATCAGCGTGTCGGTCTCGCCAAGCAACTCGCGGCGCTCGGAATGACCAACCAATGCGTACCGGCACCCGGCATCGTGCGCCATCGGCGCTGACACTTCGCCGGTGTACGCCCCTTTGTTCCACCGTGAAACGTCCTGAATACCAACCGACGTTTCGGATTCGGCCAGAGCAGCATTCACGAGCGTCGCATAAATAGCGGGAGGAATGATAACAACCTCAACACCATTATCAAGCTCGGCGAGCCCGTCCTGAATGTCACCGACCAGACCACTGGCCATTGCCGTGGAGCCATTGAGCTTCCAGTTGGCGGCGATCAGCTTCCGTCGCATACCTCACCCCGGCCTCAAGCGAAGGCGAACTATACAGGAGGCACCCGGACACGGCAAGCGTCAGGCAGCGCCGGAATCCCGCACCACGTTCGCGAGTCGGTCAGCCCACTCTGTCATCGCCGATTCATCCTCGCCTTCGACCATCACACGGATCAGCGGCTCGGTTCCGGAGGCACGCAGCAGAACGCGCCCGGCATCCCCGAGGGCTTTCTCGGCCTCGGCCACGGCGTCGGCGACAACCTTCCGACTCATCGGGTCAAACCGTTCTTCGACAGTGACATTCACAAGCACCTGCGGGAGCCTTGTCATCTCACGGCGCAACTCCGCCAGCGGCCGGTCTGCTCGCCACACCGCCATCAGCACCTGCAAAGCGGAAACAATGCCATCGCCCGTCGTGGTGCAGTCGCGGATCACCAGGTGGCCAGAGCCCTCGCCTCCCAGCTGCCACCCCCGCGAGATGAGCTGCTCCATGACGTACCGGTCGCCCACCTTCGCGCGGACGAAGGGAATGTCACGTTCCTGCAGTGCCAGCGCGACCCCGAGGTTGGTCATGAGCGTGCCGACCACACCGCCCCGCAGACGGCCTTCCCGATGGCGCTGGGCGGCAATGATGTACAGCAGCTCATCGCCGTCCACGACGCTGCCATCCCGGTCCACGAACTGGACCCGGTCCCCATCCCCGTCAAAGGCGATCCCCAGATCCGCCTGCCGATGCACCACCTCGTTCTGGAGCGCATCCAGATGGGTGGAGCCCACCCCGAGATTGATATTGAGGCCGTCGGGCTCAGAACCAATCACCGAGACGATCGCGCCCAGCTCCTGAAACACCTTGGGTGCGACGTGATAGGTCGCGCCGTGAGCGCAATCCAGCACGATGCGCATGCCATCGAGCCGAAACTCGTTGGGCACCGTGCTCTTACAGAACTCGACATAGCGCCCGGGCGCATCGTCCACCCTGGATGCTTTGCCCAGATCCGCAGCATCGCAAACTGCCAGCGGTCGATCCAGCCAGTCCTCAATCTCCGCCTCGACGGAATCACTCAGCTTCGTCCCTTCATGCGAGAAAAACTTGATGCCGTTATCATGATGGGGGTTGTGAGAGGCGCTGATGACGATCCCCGCCGACGCGCGGAAGGTGCGGGTGAGATAGGCAATCGCTGGCGTCGGCATGGGCCCCAGCAGGCGCACATCAATCCCGGCGGCGGCGAGGCCGGCCTCAAGAGCCGACTCGAACATGTAGCCCGACAGACGGGTATCCTTGCCGATCAGCACCCGGTTGCGCTGACCGTCGCGCCGCAACACCTGGCCGGCGGCCCAACCAAGCTTGAGCATAAAATCCGGCGTGATGGGCTCGCTGCCAACCCGCCCCCGAATCCCATCGGTTCCAAAATAACGGCGTTCCGTCATGTTATGGCGTCCTCCATCGCAGCCACCAACCGGGCGGCATCAATCGTCGCATTCACGTCATGGACACGCAGTATCTGTGCACCCTTCAGGGCGGATATTGTCGCCGCCGCCACACTGGCAGGCAAGCGCTCGTCCACGGAACGGCCCGTCACATGGCCGAGCATCGACTTGCGGGACATGCCGACCAGCAATGGATAGCCCAGTTCGTGGAATCGCTCCAGGCGCCCCAGCAACTGCAGGTTGTGGGTCACGGACTTACCAAACCCGAAACCGGGATCAAGGATCAGTTGGTCGCCGGCAATACCGGCCGCCCGGACCGCATCCACACGAGCCTTCAGAAATCCGGCTACTTCCTCAGTGACACTGTCATAGCGGGGACGCTCCTGCATGGTACCGGGCTCGCCCTGCATGTGCATCAGACAGACCGGCAGACCGCTGTCGGCGGCGGCCGATAGCGCCCCCTCGCGCCGCAACGCCCGCACGTCATTGATCAACCCCGCCCCCAGGCGCGCCGTCTCTAGGATCACTTCCGGGGTGCTGGTGTCCACTGAGATGATCGTCTCCACTTCCGAGGCGATCGCCTCCACGACCGGACAGACCCGGTCCAGCTCTTCCTGCACGGACACCGGCGCGGCCCCCGGGCGCGTGGACTCCCCTCCGACATCCACAAAGCTGGCGCCTTCAGCCACCATCTCACGCGCATGCGTCAGAGCGCGATCCACCGTATTGAAGTGCCCACCATCGGAAAACGAATCCGGTGTGATATTGATGATGCCCATGACGCGTGGCGCGTCGAGTCGGCATTGCTGGGTCCCAAACTGCATGGGCGGGCGCCCCCCTATGATTGTGTTGCCATAACGAAAAACGCCGCCCGTTGGGCGGCGTCATGAGCACGGGCCGGTAGTCGACCGTCAGTGGTCGCCCACCGGACCGCCGATACCTTCTCCGGGCTGACGACCGGCGTCGCGATCGTCCGCAGCGGCCGTCCCATCGCTGGTGTTGCCACCGTCGTCCGGACCATTCCAGCCCTGCGGCGGTCTCGGCACCTTGCCTTCCATGATGTCATCGATCTGGAAGCGATCAATGGTTTCGTACCGCATCAGGGCATCGGCCATCAGATCGAGCTTGTCGCGGTTTTCGATGAGCAGGCGACGGGCCGTCTCGTAGCACTCATCGATGATGTTCCGTACTTCCTCGTCGATGCGCTGGGCCGTCTCCGGGGAGTGCCCCGTTTGGCTGCTTTGCCCCGCCGAGTAGCCGACGAACGGCTCCTCGTTGTCGGAGTCGTACTGCAGCGGCCCCAGCTTCTCGGACAGCCCCCACTTGGTGACCATGTTACGGGCCAGCTCCGTCGCGCGTTTAATGTCGTTGGAGGCACCGGTCGTCACGCCATCCGCACCCAGCGTCAGTTCCTCGGCGATCCGACCGCCGAACAGACTGCAAATCTGGCTGATAATGGCCCGGCGGCTGTGGCTGTACTTGTCTTCCTCGGGGAGGAACATCGTCACACCCAGCGCCCGACCGCGCGGAATGATGGTGACCTTGTAGACCGGATCATGCTCGGGCACCAGGCGCCCGATGATCGCGTGACCGGACTCGTGGTTCGCCGTGTTCAGCTTCTCTTTCTCGTTCATGACCATGGATTTGCGCTCAGCGCCCATCATGATCTTGTCCTTGGCGAGCTCAAGCTCTTCCATGGACACGAGCCGCTGGTTCCGACGCGCCGCGAACAGCGCCGCCTCGTTCACCAGGTTCGACAGGTCAGCGCCGGAAAAACCAGGCGTGCCACGGGCGACCAGCTTCGGGTCCACGTCATCGGCCATCGGCACCTTCTTGAGGTGCACCTTGAGAATCTGCTCGCGGCCCAGGATGTCCGGCAGGTTCACCACGACTTGGCGATCGAAGCGTCCGGGACGCAGCAGCGCCGGGTCCAGCACGTCCGGCCGGTTGGTGGCGGCGATGACGATGACGCCCTCGTTGCCCTCAAAACCGTCCATCTCGACCAGCAACTGGTTCAGCGTCTGCTCACGCTCGTCGTGGCCACCGCCCATACCAGCGCCACGATGGCGACCGACCGCATCGATCTCATCAATGAAGATGATGCAGGGGCTCTGCTTCTTGGCCTGCTCGAACATGTCGCGAACGCGGGACGCGCCCACGCCGACGAACATCTCAACGAAATCGGAGCCGGAGATGGAGAAGAACGGGACCTTCGCCTCGCCAGCAATCGCTTTGGCGAGTAGCGTCTTACCAGTACCCGGCGGCCCCACCATCAGGACGCCCTTGGGAATCTGGCCACCGAGTCGCTGGAACTTGCTGGGGTCCTTCAGGAAGTCCACCAGTTCCTTCACGTCTTCTTTGGCTTCGTCGCAGCCGGCAACGTCACCAAACACCGTTTTGATCTGGTCCTCGCTCATCAGGCGGGCCTTGCTCTTGCCGAACGACATGGGGCCTTTGCCGCCACCGCCGCCCTGCATCTGGCGCATGAAGAACACGAACAGCGCGATGATGATAAGGATTGGGAAGGACGCGACCAGCAACTGAGTCCAGATGCTTTGCCGGTCCGGCTTTTTGCCCACGATCTGTACGTTGTTGGCGAGCAGGTCGTCCATCAACTTGGTGTCGGGCACCGGCGGACGCACCGTCTGGAAGCGCGAGCCGTTCTCACGCACGCCCTGAATTTCCAGCCCGTCGATTGTGACCTCGCGGACCTGTTCCTGCTGCACCATTTGTACAAACTGGGAATAATTGACTTCCTGCGCTCCCGTGGTCGGGGAGAAGTTCTGAAAAACCATCAGCAGGACGGCTGCAATAATCAGCCAGAGAACCAGATTCTTTGCCATATCGCTCAAGGATCATCACCTGTGAATGAGAGGGTGGTATACGCCACCCAGTCGCGACAGGGCCCTTCGAAAAGGGTTGGACTGTCGCGCTATCGTCAACCTTACCCTAATTGTACGCCCATCAACCAGCGTTGGCCCACCATGGTCGACCGACCTTCGGATGAACGTCCGGCAAGAATTACCCCCGAAAGCCCCGGCAAACCTGGTAGACCTCACGCGATCGGGCCCGCGAGGCGTCCGGCTTGCGGCTGACCACCTTGTCGAACTGCTGCTTCATATCCCGGAGCAGTTCATCGAACCCTTCACCCTGGAACACTTTGGTGACGAATACGCCACCCGGGCGGAGCACTTGTTGGGCGGTATCCAGCGCCAACTCGACAAGGTACATGGCGTTGGGGATATCCACCGCTGCCATACCACTCATATTGGGGGCCATATCGGAAATTACAACGTCCGCCGGCTGATCACCGAGCGAGGCCAACACGTCATCGAGCACCGATTGTTCGGTGAAATCGCCCTGAACGAAATCGACACCCGGCAATGGGTCCATGGCGAGAATGTCGCTCGCCACTACACGTCCCTTATGACCAATGCGCTCCATGGCGACCTGGGACCAGCCACCCGGCGCCGCCCCCAGATCGACGACCAGCTGACCGCCCCGAAAAAAGCGGTCCCGATCATCCAGCTCCTTGAGCTTGAAACTGGCACGGGAGCGATACCCCTCAGCACGGGACTGGCGCACGTAGGGGTCGTCATGATGTTCGCGAAGCCAGCGACGGCTGGAACCGGATTTGGCCAACGGACACCTCCGAGTCTGGGCGTGCGGGCAGCCCATCGACGCCCGCTTCCCTGTTACAATGCGAGTTTACAGCAAACCGGAGCGTCACCCCGGGTCGCCCGACAAATGACTGCGATTGAGAGACTGTATTATGAGCCTGTCCCCCGAACAACGCCGGGAATACCGCGCCATTGCCCACCACCTGAAACCCGTCGTCATGGTGGGTGACAAGGGCCTGTCGGAGGGCCTGCAGCAGGAACTGGAGCGGGCTCTGGATGACCATGAGTTGATCAAGGTCAAAGTGGCCAGCCCGGACCGGGACGAACGACGGGCCGCGATTGACGCGATCTGCGAAGACACCGGCGCGGAACTGGTTCAGGTGATTGGCAAAGTGGCCGTGCTGCTGCGTCGCGCTGCCAAGCCCAACCCCAAGCTGTCCAACCTGACCCGCACCTGACAACAGATCCCGCCACAACGAAATGCGTCGCCGGACTCCCGCCCGGCGACGCGACTGGCTCTGCCACTGAAAGGCGCGTTATCAGCGCCTTCAGAGATGCTCCACCTGATCAATCTCGTACTCAACTGTGCCCGACGGCACTTTCACCTCAACCACCTCGCCTTCGCTTTTGCCAATCAGCGCACGGGCAATCGGTGACGTCACAGACAGGCGACCGGCTTTCACATCCGCCTCGTCCTCACCGCAGATCTGGTAACGGACTTCTTCGTCCGTGTCCGCGTTGATCAGAGTCACCGTCACGCCAAAGATGACCTTCCCGGTGTTGTTGATGCTGGTGATGTCGATCACCTGGGCGCCCGCAAGCTTGGATTCAATTTCCTGAATCCGCCCTTCAATGAAGCTCTGCTGCTCACGGGCTGCATGGTATTCGGCGTTTTCCTTCAGATCGCCATGCTCACGGGCCTCGGCGATGGCTTCGATGACCCTCGGGCGTTCGACAGACTTGAGGTGCCGCAGCTCCTCACGGAGCTTGCTTTCGCCATTGACGGTCATGGGTACTCGGTCATTCATGGCAATCAATTTCCTGCATGCAGTTGCTGGAGCCGACGCACGGTCCGCTCCGGTCCGAATTTAATGGCACGGCAGAAGGCCTCGCCGCCCGCCAGCGTGGTGGTATAGGTCACCTTGTGCTGTAGCGCGGACTGGCGGATCTGGGCGGAATCAGCAATTGCCCGGCGCCCTTCCGTCGTGTTGATGATCAGTTGAATCTGGCCGTTCTTGATCGCATCAACGATGTGCGGTCGGCCTTCCCGGACCTTGTTGACCCGGTCCACCGAAATGCCGGCATCTTCGAGCGTCTGCGCAGTGCCGCCGGTGGCCACCAGCTCGAAACCGGCTTCCACCAGATCCCGCGCCAGCGTGATCGCTCGCGGCTTGTCGGCCTCCCGGACAGAGATAAACGCGGTGCCCTTGACCGGGAGCTGTTCGCCCGCTGCCAGCGCCGCCTTGGCAAAAGCCTCGTCAAAGCTGTCGCCGATGCCCATCACTTCACCGGTGGATTTCATTTCCGGACCCAGGATCGGGTCTACCGCCGGGAACTTCGGGAACGGGAAGACGGACTCTTTTACCGAATAATAGTGTGGGGTCACCTCCTTCGTGAAGCCCTGCTCCTTGAGCGAGACGCCCGCCATGCAGCGCGCCGCCACTTTCGCCAGCGACACACCAATGGCCTTGGAGACGAAGGGCACGGTCCGTGACGCCCGCGGGTTTACTTCGATCACATAGATCGTATCGTCCTGCCAGGCGAGCTGGACGTTCATCAGGCCGACCACCTCCAGCTCCAGCGCCATCCGGCGGACGGCCTCCCGCATTTCATCCTGCACCTCGGCCGGCAACGTGTACGGGGGCAATGAGCAGGCCGAATCACCGGAGTGAACGCCGGCCTGCTCAATGTGCTGCATGATGCCACCGATCACGACATCGTTACCGTCACAGACCGCATCAATGTCCACCTCAATGGCGGCATTCAGGAAGTGGTCCAGCAACACGGGGCTGTCGTTGGAGACCAGCACAGCCTCCCGCATATAGCGGACGAGTTCTTCCTCGTTGTAAACGATTTCCATGGCGCGACCACCCAGAACGTAGGACGGCCGGACGACCAGCGGATAACCGATCCCGCGGGCCTCAACAATGCCCTCCTCGTGGCTGCGCACAGTGGCATTGGCCGGCTGACGCAGCCCCAGGCGACCGATCATCTCCTGAAAACGCTCGCGATCCTCGGCGCGGTCGATCGCGTCAGGGCTGGTACCAATAATGGGCACACCCGCTGCTTCCAGGCCACGGGACAGCTTGAGCGGGGTCTGACCACCGAACTGGACGATCACACCGTCCGGTTTTTCGATGTACACGATCTCCAGCACGTCCTCGAGCGTAATCGGCTCGAAATACAACCGGTCTGAGGTGTCATAGTCCGTGGACACGGTTTCCGGGTTGCAGTTGATCATGATGGTCTCGTAGCCGTCTTCGCGCATGGCGAGGGAGGCGTGGACACAACAGTAATCGAACTCGATCCCCTGACCGATGCGGTTGGGGCCGCCACCGATCACCACAATCTTCTTGCGGTCCGACACATCGGCTTCGCATTCTTCCTCATAGGTCGAGTACATGTACGCGGTGGAAGAGGCGAACTCGGCGGCACAGGTGTCGACGCGCTTGAAGACCGGGCGCACGCCCAGGTCGTGACGACGCTTGCGCAGACTGGCCTCGGAAATGCCCAGCAGCTTCGCCATGCGCGCGTCGGAGAAGCCCTTGCGTTTGAGCCGATACAGCGCCGCCGCATCCAGATCCGCCTTGCCGGCAGACTGGAGCATGGCTTCTTCTTTGATCAGGTCTTCAATCTGCACCAGGTACCACGGGTCGATCCAGGTCTGACGGAACAGGTCATCGACCGTCATACCGGCGCGGAACGCATCCCCAAGGTACCAGATCCGGCGAGCGCCGGGCACATTCAACTCATGGGTCAGCAGATCCTGGTCGTCTTCGTTATCGGGGTCGATCAGCGCCTCAAAGCCTTCGGAGCCGATCTCAAGACCACGCAGCGCCTTCTGGAGTGACTCCTGAAAAGTCCGGCCAATCGCCATCACCTCGCCGACCGACTTCATCTGCGTCGTCAGACGAGCATCGGCCTGTGGGAACTTCTCGAAGGTGAACCGAGGAATCTTGGTAACCACGTAATCGATGCTCGGCTCAAACGACGCCGGAGTGACACCACCGGTGATCTCGTTCTGCAGCTCATCGAGCGTGTAACCGACGGCAAGCTTGGCCGCGACCTTGGCAATCGGGAAGCCGGTCGCCTTCGATGCCAGCGCAGAAGAGCGTGACACCCTCGGGTTCATTTCAATGACGACCATCCGACCGGTCGCCGGATTGATACCAAACTGGACGTTGGAGCCGCCGGTTTCCACGCCAATTTCGCGCAACACCGAAAGCGAGGCGTTGCGCATGACCTGATATTCCTTATCGGTCAGCGTCTGTGAGGGGGCCACCGTGATGGAATCGCCCGTGTGCACGCCCATCGGGTCGAAATTCTCAATGGCGCAGACGATGATGCAGTTGTCGTTCTTATCTCGAACGACCTCCATCTCGTATTCCTTCCATCCGATCAGCGACTCGTCGATCAGCAGCTCGTTGGTCGGCGACAGATCGAGCCCGCGCTGACAGATTTCCTCGAACTCATCGCGGTTATAGGCAATACCGCCGCCAGAGCCTCCCATCGTGAACGACGGCCGGATGATGCAAGGGAAGCCGATGCTGTCCATCACCTGGAACGCTTCTTCCATCGAGTGCGCCAGTGACGCACGCGGGGTCTCCAGGTCGATGGCCTTCATGGCCTGGTCGAACCGGTCACGGTCTTCCGCTTTGTCGATCGTGTCGGCATTGGCGCCGATCATCTCAACACCATTCGCCTCAAGAACGCCCTGTTTCTGCAGATCCAGTGCACAGTTCAGCGCGGTCTGCCCGCCCATGGTGGGAAGCAGGGCATCCGGCTGTTCCTTCTCGATGATCTTTTCAACCGTTTTCCAGGTGATGGGTTCAATGTAAGTGGCATCCGCCATCGCCGGATCGGTCATGATCGTCGCCGGGTTGGAGTTCACCAGGATGACCCGGAACCCTTCTTCGGTCAGCGCCTTGCACGCCTGGGCACCGGAATAGTCGAATTCGCACGCCTGCCCGATCACAATGGGACCGGCTCCGAGAATCAGGATGCTCTGGATGTCAGTACGTTTTGGCATTTAATCGTTAACCTGTCAGCAGCGGTTTCAATCCTGGCGGGCGCCGCCCACCTCTCGGTCTCGGGCGATGATCAGCCCGCGGCGCGGTTGCCTCCTGTTTCGTCCATCAGCCGGATGAACTGATCAAACAGAGGCGCCACGTCGTGGGGGCCGGGGCTGGCTTCCGGGTGCCCCTGGAAGCTGAAGGCGGGCCGGTCGGTCCGGCGAATACCCTGCAGCGTACCGTCGAACAGAGACTTATGGGTCGCTTCCAGGTTCGCCGGCAGTGTCGCCTCATCCACGGCAAACCCGTGATTCTGGCTGGTAATCATCACACCACCAGTCGCCAGGTCCTGGACCGGATGGTTGGCACCATGGTGACCGTGACTCATTTTCAGACTCTTCGCGCCGCTGGCGAGTGCCAGCAACTGATGCCCCAGACAGATCCCGAACACCGGCACATCGGTTTCCAGCAGCTCCCGAATGGCTTCGATCGCGTAATCGCAGGGTTCCGGATCCCCTGGCCCATTGGAGAGGAACACTCCGTCCGGCTGCATGGCTAACACATCGCTGGCAGGCGTGTCGGCGGGCACAACCGTCACATCGCATCCGCGGGACGCCAACATTCGCAGAATGTTGAACTTGATGCCGTAGTCGTAGGCGACCACCCGATAGCGCGGGTTTGTCAGTTCGCCGTAGCCACCGCCATGCAGTGACCAGACGGTCTGCGTCCACTGGTAACGCTCCTTGCTGCCCGTTTCCTTTGCCAGGTCCATCCCCTTCAGCCCGGGAAAGTCACGCGCCAGCGCCACAGCGCGCTCTTCAGTGGCGTTCTCGCCGGCCACGATCGCGCCATTCTGGGAGCCTGTGTTACGCAGCAAACGGGTGAGGCGGCGCGTATCAATGCCAGCAATGCCAATACGATCATTGCCACGAAGGTACTCATCCAGGTTCTGCTGGCGACGCCAGCTGTTGGGTAGCAGGGGCAGGTCGCGAATGATCAGGCCGGCGGCGTGAATCCGATCCGACTCCACGTCCTCGTCATTCACCCCGGTGTTTCCAATGTGCGGATAGGTCAGCGTCACCATCTGGCGGGCATAGGACGGGTCTGTGAGGATCTCCTGATAACCGCTCATCGCGGTATTGAAGACCACTTCCCCACTGGTCTCACCGTCGGCGCCGATGGAAAACCCTCTGAAAACACTGCCATCTGCGAGCGCAAGGATTGCTGGTGAAGTCAATGCCGTTTCCTCTTCCTACCGTCTGGGCGAAGCGCGGGGCCGGGACCGGCGCCCGCCGCGAGACACACCTCTCCGACGTCCGCTCGCAAAAAAGCGAGACAGAGCTTGAACTCCATCCCGCTTTGAGGATCGGGCAGGGAACGCCGGTGTGGGTGCGGTCAAACTGCGGTATTGTAAAAAATACCGGGCTCAGTGTCCACGCGACGTCCTATTTGAGGTCCAGCACGTCCTGCATGTCGTAAAGACCGACAGGCCTGTCTGCAAGCCAGGACGCGGCCCGGATCGCTCCCCGGGCAAACGTCATGCGACTGCTGGCCTTGTGACTGATCTCGATACGCTCTCCCATCGCGGCAAACAAGACCGTGTGCTCCCCGACGATGTCACCGGCCCGGATGGTTTCAAAGCCAATCTGATTCCTGGGCCGCTCGCCGGTAAAGCCCTCTCGGCCGTACACCGCACATTCGGACAGCTCCCGGCCGAGCGCGTCCGCCACCACCTCACCAAGGCGGAGAGCCGTGCCGGAGGGCGCATCTTTCTTGTGGCGGTGGTGCGCCTCAATCACTTCCACGTCCGCATCGTCACCCATGGCCGTCGCAGCGGTGCGCAGCAGGTTGAGCAGCAGATTCACCCCAACACTCATGTTCGGTGCGAAGACAACCGGGATCGACTCCGCCGCCCGTGCCACCTGAGCCTTTTCCGCGTCGGTCAGCCCGGTGGTGCCGATGACGGCCGACTTACCATGCTCCCGACAGGCCTCAAGGTTCGACAACGTCAGGTCCGGGAAGGTGAACTCCACCAGCACGTCGAAATCGTCAACCACATCGTCAATCCGGGCCGCCAGTTTGACACCGGCCCGACCAATACCAGCCACCTCGCCCGCATCGGCGCCAACCAGCGAGCTGTCCGGGTGAACGATGGCCGCCCCGAGACTCAGATCATCGGCGGCATCCACCGCTTCCACCAGCACCTTGCCCATACGTCCGGCAGCGCCGGTAATGGCGACACGCGTCATGGCGATCTCCTAGAATTTCATCTCATCAAAGAAGCTTTTTACGCCCTCAAACCAGGAGGTCTTGCGCGGAGCGTGACTCGAGCCATTCTCGCCTTTCAGGGTCTGCTGGAACTCCTCCATCAACTCTTTCTGGCGCTTGGTCAGCTTGACCGGCGTTTCCACGATCACCCGGCACAGCAGATCCCCGGCAGGACCACCACGGACCGGCGTCACGCCTTTATTGCGCAGACGGAACAGCTTACCGGTCTGCGTCTCCGGCGGAATCTTGAGCTTCACGCGGCCATCCAGCGTCGGCACTTCCAGCTCGCCACCCAGGGCGGCATCGACGATACTGATCGGTACTTCGCAATACAGATGACGGCCATCACGGGTAAAGATCCGGTGTTCCCGGACGGCCACCTCCACATAGAGGTCCCCCGGCGGTCCACCATCGAGACCCATCTCGCCTTCGCCATTCAGGCGGATACGGTCACCAGTGTCCACGCCCGGCGGCACTTTCACGGAAAGCGTCTTGGTCTCCTCAATCCGTCCGGCACCACCGCAGTCCTTGCAGGGATTCTTGATGACCTTACCGGAACCACGACAGTTCGGGCAGGCCTGCTGGACGGCGAAGAAACCCTGCTGCATGCGCACCTGACCCATACCACGACAGGTCCCGCAGGTCTCCGCAGTACTGCCCTTTTCCGCACCGGACCCATCACACCGACCGCATTCCGTATGGCCCGGGATTTCAATCTCGACGGTTTTGCCTTTGACGGCGTCTTCCAGGTCCAGATCGAGCGTATACCGAAGGTCCGCCCCTCGATTACTGCGACCACGCCCGCCGCCGAAAATATCGCCGAAGACATCCCCGAAGATATCGGAGAACGACGCACCACCGCCTCCGAATCCACCAAAGCCGCCGGCGCCACCCGCCTGGCCGTCCACGCCGGCGTGACCGAACTGATCATACGCGGCGCGTTTTTCACCATCGGCAAGCACCTCGTAGGCTTCGCTCGCTTCCTTGAAGCGCGCTTCCGCGTCTTGGTCGTCCGGATTGCGGTCGGGGTGGTACTTCATCGCAAGCTTGCGATACGCCTTCTTGATTTCCTTTTCGTCCGCATCCCGGGACACGCCGAGGATTTCGTAATAATCGCGCTTGGCCATTGTCTGACACCTGTTTTCGACTGAAGGGCGGACCGACGACGCAAGGACCTCGCGCCAGTCACTGACCCGCCAGCCTGTGACTTCTCGCTGACATCACCCGACGGTCAGCACCGGGCATTGTCAGAAACGGTTTTCTCAAACGAGCGGAACGCGGGGAGCGAACTCCCCGCGTTCCGAGCGGCGATCAACGACGGGCTCAGCCCTTCTTATCGTCGTCTTTGACTTCCTCGAATTCCGCATCGACCGCGTCATCACCGCTCTGACCGGCGTCGGCCTGGGCCTCTGCCTGACCTTCTTGACCGCCCTGGTCGGCGTACATCTTCTGCGCCAGCTCGGAGGACACTTCTGTCAGCTTCTGAGTCTTGGCTTCGATGTCGTCCTTGTCGTCACCCTTGAGCGCCTCTTCCAGATCGCTGATCGCGGACTGGATGGACTCTTTCTCGTCATCGCTGACCTTGTCACCGGCATCTTCCAGCGTCTTGCGCACGGTGTGGACCATGGCGTCGCCCTGGTTCCGGGCCTGGACCAGCTCTTCGAACTTGCGGTCCTCTTCCTCGTTGGCTTCGGCGTCCTGAACCATCTGGTCGATCTCGTCATCACTAAGACCAGAAGATGCCTTAATGACGATCGACTGCTCTTTGCCAGTCGCCTTGTCTTTCGCGGAGACGTTCAGAATGCCGTTGGCATCGATGTCAAACGTCACCTCGATCTGCGGGGTGCCGCGTGGTGCCGGCGGGATGTCCGCCAGATCGAACCGGCCCAGAGACTTGTTCTGGGTCGCCTGCTTGCGCTCACCCTGGACGACGTGAATGGTCACGGCAGTCTGGTTGTCTTCAGCCGTCGAGAACGTCTGCGACTTCTTCGTCGGAATGGTCGTGTTCTTCTCGATCAGCGGCGTCGCCACACCGCCCATGGTTTCGATACCGAGCGTCAGCGGCGTGACGTCCAGCAGCAGCACGTCTTTCACGTCGCCCTGCAGAACCGCCGCCTGAATCGCCGCGCCCATCGCAACGGCTTCGTCCGGGTTCACGTCCTTGCGGGTTTCCTTGCCGAAGAAGTCCTGCACTTTCTGCTGAACCAGCGGCATCCGGGTCTGACCGCCAACAAGGATCACTTCCTCCACTTCGCTGGCATCCACGCCAGCGTCATCAAGAGCGGTCTTGCACGGCTCAAGACTGCGCGTCACCAGCTCTTCGACCAGCGCCTCGAGCTTCGCCCGGGTCACCTTGACGTTCATGTGCTTGGGACCAGCCTGATCCGCCGTGATATACGGCAGGTTGACGTCGGTCTGCTGGGCGCTGGAGAGCTCGATCTTGGCTTTCTCGGCGGCTTCCTTCAGACGCTGCATGGCGAGTGAGTCACCGCGCAGATCGATGCCCTGGTCCTTCTTGAACTCATCGGCGAGGTACTCGATCAGCCTCATGTCGAAGTCCTCACCGCCCAGGAAGGTGTCACCGTTGGTCGCCATCACCTCAAACTGGTGCTCACCGTCCACATCGGCAATCTCGATAATGGAGATATCGAACGTGCCACCGCCCAGGTCGTACACAGCGACCTTCCGGTCACCGCTCTTGCGGTCCAGACCATAGGCCAGCGCCGCCGCGGTCGGCTCGTTGATAATCCGCTTCACTTCCAGGCCAGCGATCTTGCCGGCGTCTTTCGTCGCCTGACGCTGGCTATCATTGAAGTAGGCCGGAACGGTGATCACCGCCTCGGTCACTTCCTCGCCAAGATAATCCTCGGCGGTTTTCTTCATCTTCTTCAGCACTTCCGCAGACACCTGCGGCGGCGCCATTTTCTTGCCCTTGGCTTCGACCCAGGCGTCGCCGTTGTCCGCCTTGGTGATTGTGTAGGGCACCATCTCCACGTCTTTCTGCACAACCTTGTCGTCAAAGCGACGGCCGATCAGACGCTTGATGGCGTACAGCGTGTTGGTCGGGTTGGTCACCGCCTGCCGCTTGGCCGCCTGACCCACCAATGTTTCGCCGTCTTCGGTATAACCGATGATGGACGGTGTGGTGCGGTCGCCCTCGGCGTTCTCGATCACTTTGACCTTGTCACCATCCATGATGGCCACACAGGAGTTGGTCGTCCCCAGGTCGATACCGATTACTTTACCCATGTCACTTCACTCCAGTTCTTTATCAATCCGCTCGGTCAAATTCTTTGCGCCAGCCACCGAAATGTATGTGCTGACGGCCTTTACCTGCCTATATTGGCCTGAGCTTTCGTTTTTCAAGCCTGCTCGTCGATTTTTGCGCTGTCTTCCGGCTTGGCGACCATCACCATCGCCGGACGCACGACGCGGTCATGCAACGTGTACCCTTTCTGCACAACGGTCACGACGCTGTTCGGCTCGGCGTCCGGCGCCGGCACCATCGACATTGCTTCGTGATACTGCGGATCAAACGGCTCACCCACCGGATCAAGCTGCTTGACGTTGAACTTCTCGATCGACGTGAGGAACAGATTCAGCGTCATCTCCGCGCCCTCGCGAATGGAGGCCACAACGTCATCCGCGGCTTCCTTCTCCTGAGCGCTTTCGACCGCTTTTTCCAGGCTGTCCGCCACCGGCAGAAGCTCCTTGACGAACTTCTCCACCGCAAACTTCCGGGCCTTCTCCACGTCGATCTCGGCCCGGCGGCGCACATTCTGCATTTCCGCCTGGGTCCGCAGCATCTGATCCTGAAATTCGCCGACCTGACGCTTCAGGGCATCGACTTCGGTTTCATCGTCAGCGGCCTGTTCGTTCTCCACGGCCTCTTCAGCTGACTCACCGGCTGCTGTTTCTTCTTCAGCAGCCTGCTCAGCGGCTGTTTCAGCCGCCTCTTCCTGACGCTTTTCTTCGTCACTCATGTGCCAGTTCTCCCGTGATTCCAAGTAGGGCCAGCTTGAAACACCGACCATATCGTCTGGTTTGCCGAAGACATGGGGCCACCCCCTGACGGTTTCAACCACCCCGTTGCCCTTTCCTTGCAATCCGCAACAACACTGTATACATTCACAGGTACTGTATAGATAGACAGATCACCAATACGGAGCCTGATCATGCTGACCCAGCTCACCGTCTCCAACTACGCCATTGCCGAGAAGGTCGAACTCCAGTTCCGCAACGGTATGACAACGCTGACGGGAGAGACCGGCGCAGGTAAATCCATTGTCCTGGATGCACTGTCCCTGATTCTGGGCGGTCGGGCCGACGCCTCGGCCGTCCGTCATGGTGCCAAGCGCGCTGACATCACGGCCAGCTTTGACATCACTGGCATACCAGCCGCCGCCGAGTGGCTGGAGGAGCGCGAGCTGGACGCGGACGGGGAGTGCCTGATGCGCCGCGTGATCAGCCGGGAGGGTCGCTCGCGGGCCTATATCAACGGCCAGCCCTGCCCGCTGTCGCACCTGCGCGGACTGGGCAGCCACCTGATGGACATTCACAGCCAGCACCAGCACCAGTCCCTGCTCCAGAAGGAAACACACCGAATATTGCTGGATAACTTCGCCGGTGCCCGCGACCTTGCCGAGAGCACCCGCACGGCCTACAAGACATGGCACGCCAGCCGCCAGAAGCTGGATGACCTGACACATAACCGGGATGACAACGAGGCCCGGCGACAACTCCTGCGCTACCAGGTGGACGAACTCGATCAACTGGCGCTCAGCGCCAGCGAGCTGACCGAACTGGAAGCGGAGCAGACGCGGCTCAGCCATGCCGAATCGGTCATGCACCAGTCCCACCAGGCGCTTCTGCTGGCCAGTGACGATGACACCAGCGCCGCCTCGCTCGCCAGCCAGGCGCTGCAGCAACTCGAACAGCTCCCGGTGGCCATGCCGGAACTGGACGAGACCCTCCAGATGCTGAGTGAGGCCCAGATCCAGCTCAATGAAGCCGGCAGCAACCTGCGTCACTTCCTCGACCAGTATGACGCCGACCCGCAACGACTCGCCGAGGTCGAGGAGCGCCTGAGCACGATCTACGATCTGTCCCGCAAACACCGGGTTACGCCAGAACAGCTCCCGGAGCATCACGAAAGCCTGAGAAGCGAGCTGGAAGAGCTGGAAGGCGGTGACGGCAATCTGGAGGCGCTCGCGGCGGAGACCGAGCGACTGGCCGACGAGTGGCAGGCCCGCGCCGACGAGCTCAGCGAGCGGCGTCAAAACGCGGCGATGGCTCTCGACGAGAAAATCGCGTCGGAATTGGCCGAACTGAGCATGCCGGCCGTGCAGTTCGTGACGCATCTTGCCCGGCGGGATCACCCGGCGCCCTCCCCCAACGGTCACGAGGACATCGAATTCCTGATCAGCGCCAACCCGGGACAACCCGCCCGCTCACTGGCGAAGGTGGCCTCCGGCGGCGAGCTGTCCCGTATCAGCCTCGCCATCCAGGTGGTGGTGGCGCAGACCAGCACCATTCCGACACTGGTGTTCGATGAGGTGGATGTCGGGATTGGCGGCGGCACCGCGGAAGTCGTGGGGCGGCTGCTCCGCCAGCTGGGCAGTGGCGGCCAGATTCTCTGCGTGACGCACCTTCCGCAGGTCGCCGCACAGGCCCATCAGCACCTGTTCGTCAGCAAATTCAGCGAAAAGGACAGCACCTGGTCTCAGGTGGAAACACTCGACAAAGACGACCGCATCAAGGAAGTGGCCCGCATGCTGGGTGGAATGGAACTGACGGACCAGACAATGGCCCACGCACAGGAGATGTTTCAGAAGGGACAGGCGCTTCACCACTGAAGGACACCAGCGGCAATGCCAGCGCCGGCCCCATCGAGGCCGGCTTTATTCGTTCAGTTCTTGCGGGGCTTCACGTAGAGGATCAGGCTGTGGTCGACCAGGTCGTAGCCATGCTCTTCGGCAATCGCGCGCTGACGCTCCTCAATGACCGAATCGTAGAACTCGATCACCTTGCTCGTCTCGGTGCACACCATATGGTCGTGGTGCTCTTCACCAGCCATTTCGAAGACCGCATGACCGCCCTCAAAGTTATGGCGCAGGACGAGGCCCGCCGCCTCAAACTGGGTCAGCACACGATAGACAGTGGCCAACCCCACATCGTCACCTGACTCCAGGAGCTTACGGTACACATCTTCCGCACTCAGGTGATGGTCTTCCGACGTGGTCTGCAGAATATTGAAAATCTTGACCCGCGGCAGGGTGACTTTGAGTCCGGCTTTGCGTAGTTCCGTGTTTTCAGATGACATGCTGCGGTCCGCTCTTTGGTGAACTGTGCTAGTCCGTTATTATAACGGCGGTCAGGAGAACTGGCTAACCGTTATGATCGGGAATCACCCGCGTGATACCCGGCGTCTATCATACCCATTAGAGGATCTTGCCCACTCATGAAATCCGTCCTTGCCCTGAGTCTGGCCCTGCTGATGACCGGATGCGTATTTCCCGGCGTTTATCGGATTGATGTGCAACAGGGCAACATCCTCGACGAAGAAGACCTTGCCCGGCTGGACAGTGGCATGTCGCGGTCCGACGTACGCAACGCACTGGGTTCCCCCATCATGCTCAACCCGGTTGATGATTCCCGCGAGTACTACGTCTACACGTACCAGGAGGACGGTGGCGAAATTCGCGAACAACGTGTGGTGGTGTATTACGAGGGCGACCAATACTCGCACTATGAGGCGAATCTGCTGGAGGAAACGCCCGCCTACTGATCCCGGCGGCATGCTCAGCCTTTCTTCTTTTTCCTGGCCCGCTGGATCCGGGCGTCCTTGGGGTCGATTTTCAGAGGCCGGTAGATCTCCACTCGGTCTCCGGCACGCAGGACCTGCTCGCGGGGGCGTTTGACCACTTTGCCAAAGACCCCCATCGCCGCCTGCTCGTAATCAAGCTCCGGGAACACCCGCTCAAGACCCGACTGAGTGGCCGCAGTGTACACAGTGGTTCCCGCCGCCACCTCAAGCGTCACTATCTCCTGTCGCTCCGGCGTCGCGTACGCCACCTCGACGCGCACGACCTCGTCGCTCATGACGAACGCCCATAGACCTGAATGGCCCGCTGGCAGAACGCATCGACCATCGTGTTGGCGGCCTGACTGAACACCTTCCCGAACGTCATGCGCGAGAGCGACCCCGAAAAGGCGAAGTCGAGAACCAGCACGACCTTGCAGGCGTTATGCTCCAGCGGCTGGAAGCGCCATCCACCGGCGAGACTCTGAAAGGGCCCGTCCACCAGTGCCATATCGATGGTCTCCGGCGCGCTGAGGCGATTGCGGGTCGTCAGCCGGTGACGAACACCGGAACGCGCCACATCGATGGAGGCGATGATTTCCGACGGGCCCGATTCGTGGATTTCGGTGCCGGCGCACCAGGGCAGGAACTCGGGATACCGACCGATATCGTTGACCAGGTCAAACATCTGGCCGGCCGAATACCAGACCAGCGCACTTTTCTCGATTGTATGAGCCATACCGCTCCCTAATGACCGCACCAGATCAGCGACGGCGCTCCGTCGCACAGACTCGCAGCCGATGCCATTGCGTGATGGACGGCAATATAGAGAATCACCGTCGGCAACACCAGACGGGTGACCCACAGCCAGATCTGACGCACCAGCGCTGGCCCGTGCCCGATCAGCCTCAATGACTCCTCATCCGCCAACGCCCAACCGACAAAGAACGACGTCAGAATACAGACGGCAGGGATGAGCACCGCGCTGGACACAATGTCCATCCACCGATAGGCCGTCCCGCCCAGAAGCATGTCATCCGACCATACATTGAATGAGAACAGCACCATCAACCCCGCCAGCCAGGCGGCCACGCCAATGATGAGCACTGTCCAACGCCGTGGCGCCGCCAGACGATCCTGAAGCCAGCCGATGGCCGGCTCCATCAGAGCCAGCGCGGAGGTCCAGGCCGCCAGCGTCACCATCATAAAGAACACAGTGAGCAGAAACTGGCCGCCCGGAACGGAGGCCAGCGACTCGGGGAGAGCCAGGAAGACCAGCTCGAAACCGCTCAGCCCGGGCACCTCCGACGCCGTCACCAGCGAGTGCACCACCAGCCCCGCCATAATACCAATCAGCGTGTCCGACAGCGCCACCGTGAACACCGACCGTTTCAACGGCGTGGTCGGCGCGGAATAGGCGCCGAATACAATCAACACCCCGACGCCCAGCCCCAGGGTGTAGAACGCGTGAGTCAGCGCCAGGCGCACACTTTCAAAACTGAAATCCGCCCAGTGCGGGTCCAGCATCAGCGACGTCGCACGTGCGAACTCGCCATCGCGAGCGCTGTAGATCAGCAGACCGGAGAGCAATAACACCATCAGGGGCACCATCACCCGCATGGCACGACCAAGGCCCTGCCAAACCCCCTGGGCAGAGACCGCGACCACCAGCAACAGGAACACGGCATGCCACCCCATAAACGCCCGTGAGGCTTCGGGGTTGCGGACAAACTCATCCAGCGTGGACAGGAGTGAGGATTCCGTCGCGTGGTTGAACTCGCCCAGCGCGGCGTGAAACAGGTAATACAGACAGATGCCGCCGATGACCGCGAACATGGCCAGCACCAGAAATCCCGAGAACACACCGAGCCGGGCGACCCACAACCAACGCCCCGGAGCGTCGGTGTCACCGGCGAGGCGGTCAAATGCCAGCACCGGTCCGAACCGGGCATACCGCCCGATGGCGGCCTCGGTCAGCATCAGCGGCAGGGTAATCAGCAACAGCCCCACCAGATAGACAAACAGGAAGAGACTGCCACCGCGCTCCGCGACCAGTCCCGGGAACGTCCAGAAGTTGCTCAGCCCCGCCGTGGCTCCGGTTGCCGCCCAGAAAAACGTCATGCGGTGAACCCAGGAGCCCGCCGGGGTCAGATTGCGTCTATCCATCGGTGCTTCCGTCCAGTGGGCGCGCCGCGCATTGTAGCTGAAAGGCTGCCGGGGAACACGCTACCGCGCACCGTTTCGTGCTCCGCCGCACCACAGTTGGAGCCAGCGGCGGCACTGGGCTACAATGCGCGGCTCCCATCATCCGCTCCCGACGCAGGCGATTATGAGCAAGGGCAAGGTCAAAAAGAAAAAGGCACCTGGTGGAAGCACCATCGCGCTCAACAAGAAGGCGCGCCATGAGTTCCACATCGAGGACCGCTACGAAGCCGGTGTCTCACTGCAGGGCTGGGAAGTGAAAGCCATGCGGGGCGGCAAGGCGCAGATCACGGATGCCTACATCCTGCTGAAAGACGGCGAAGCGTTTCTGCTCGGTGCCCAGGTGACACCGCTGCCAACCGTGTCTACCCACCTGATCCCGGACCCCACGCGCACCCGCAAACTGCTGCTTCATGCCAGCGAGTTGAGCAAGCTGATTGGCGCCACCCAGCAGAAGGGCTATACCTGCGTCCCCCTGGCACTGTACTGGAAACGCAATAAGGTGAAGTGCGAAATCGCGCTTGTGAAAGGCAAGAAGCAGTACGACAAACGCCAGACCGAGAAAGAGCGGGACTGGAACCGCCAGAAGCAGCGGATCCTGCGGGAAGTGAACGCGGGTTGACGGCGGGCGATGTATCGCCTCTGCAACCAGTTCACAGACCACACCAAACCGCCCTATACTGATCATCTCCCATCGGGACACATGGCCTGTCCAGGTAAGTTCCCGCAGTTCCTGACGCTGTGTCCCGACATCCTTCTCAGAATGGATTGCAGAGGGTACTCATGTCTTCATCCCGAAGTGCTATGTCGTCGATCGACCGGGCATGGCTTTGCATGGAAACCCCATGCAGTCCCATGATGATCGGCGCTGTCCTGATCTTTGACCGCCCGATGGCGGTGCCCCGACTCAAGCAGGTCTTCAGAGAACGCCTCCTGCGTTTTCACCGCTTTCGCCAGCGGGTCGAGCAGGACGGCGATAGCGCCTGGTGGGTCGACGACCCCTACTTTGATATCGACAATCACATCCACGTGACGGCCCTGCCCGAACCGGCGGACGAGGCGGCTCTGCAGTCGCTCGCCAGCGACCTCAACAGCACCCCACTCGATGGACGCCAGCCGCTCTGGCAGGTTCACTATGTCAGTAATTACGGTGCCGGTTGCGCGCTGATCGTGCGGGTGCACCACTGCATTGCCGATGGGCTCTCGCTGGTGCGGGTGCTATTAACACTGACCGACGACCAACCGACGCCCACGCTGCATGCCGTCTCCGACTCGCAGACACCCCCGCCTCAAGCCAAAAGCGGGCTGGGCCGCCATTTTCGACGTCTCCAGCAACGTTTCAGGGACGGAAAGCAGCAGATCAAGGCTCTACTCACCAACACCCGGGAGCATCGCCACTACCCGCTCCGACTGGTACAGACAGTGGGCGACATCACTCTGGAGTGCGCCAAACTCAGCCTTGCACCGGCCGATCCCCAAACGCCCCTGACCGGCCCTTTGCGGGGTCGCAAGCAGGTTGCCTGGTCACCGCCACTGGACCTGGACATGGTCAAACAGGTCGCCCGGGGACTGAACGGCACCGTGAATGACGTGCTAATGACTGTCGCCAGCGGCGCGATCCACGACTGCCTGACCCAGGGCAATGCCACACCCCCGGCGTGCGGCATCCGGGTGGCGGTGCCCTTCAACCTTCGCCCCATCGATCAGCCTGTGGAGGCGCTCGGCAACCAGTTCGGCCTGGTGATGGTGCCCCTGCCTGTGGATGTCGCCTGTCCACGCATGCGCTTCCGGCAGGTTCAGGAACAGATGAGCCGCATCAAGCGTTCCTGGCAGGCTCAGGTCAGCTACAGCCTACTGGACCTGTTCGGGCGCGGCCCGGCCATGCTCGAGCGGCGTGCGCTGGACCTGCTGAGCCGCAAGGCCTCGGCGGTACTGACCAATGTGCCAGGCCCCCGGGAGCCGGTCTACCTGGCGGGCGCGAAACTGACCCAGCCCCACTTCTGGGTGCCCCAGACCGGTGGTATCGGCGTCGGCATGAGCATCTTCAGTTATGCCGGGCAGGTTCAGTTCGGCCTCATCACCGACACCAACCTCGGCGTGGACCCGACCCAACTGGTCAGCAGCTTCCAGACCCATTTCGATCAGCTGCGCGAATTCGCCGGCCCGCCAGAGAGCTATCCGGAGATCGACCGGCGCCGGGCGGGGTAAGCCGCGTATTCCATGGCTCTTCCCGTTATTGCGCAATTTCCGACGATGCCGCTTGATAGGCGGCATCGCGGCCCCATATACTGTTCGCACAAGGGGACGATATGGCTTCGACGCCGGATGCGAAACCTTGGGTGCATGCCGAGATGGCAGCGAATCTCGTTAATCGAAAGCTGCTTTAAAATAGTCGCAAACGACGACAACTACGCACTGGCGGCGTAAAGCCGCTGGTCGTCCTGACTGGGGTGCCTGTTCCCCAGACTTTCAGGACGTCATAGCAAACAGGATGCGCTTTCAGTCAGAGCTCACTGACTGAGGGCAAAGACCCAAAGAGCTCGCCTCCTGCACCCTGACCTTCGGGTCGCTTGAGGTTAAACGAATAGAAGGACACTAAGCATGTAGATCTCAAGGCGGAGTACTGGCGGACGCGGGTTCGATTCCCGCCGTCTCCACCAGACAGAGAGCAAAAAGCCCCTGACTTCAGGGGCTTTTTTATATACGCCTTATCCCACCGACATGCAGGGCGTCCAAACACGTCAACGCCCTCGCATCCTTGCCGGTTGTACTGGGGATCTCACCCTGTCAGCCACCGACTTAACCGCGAGCCGCCTTGCCGTTGGTCGCTTCATCATCGCCGTTGTCTTCCGGATCGCGCAGCTCAACCGCACGCTCGCGAAGGAGTCGCTTTTTCTCAGAGTCTGCAAACCGCTTCAAAACCTGACGGATAAGGGGCTGGTAGCCAATATCATTGATCTCGGCAATCCTCTTATAGTCGTCGATAAGCGACTGCTGTCGACGGATGGATATCGGCTTCAGATCAGCCGCGGCATCCAGCGTGTCTTCGTCGACATTGGTTGATACACTCACAAACTCTTCTTCACAACCAAGGCTTCCATCTTCCCAGGCTTCGGGAGCGCCGCTATCTTGCGATGCTTGCACATAACCGCTCGTCCCAGTCGCCTACGGCTTTTCTACCTTCTTTTCTGCGACTTAGTGCAATCAGTCGGCGCACTTGCCGTAAATGCTTTTTCCAGATTCATTCGACTCGTGGGCCGTTTTCAAAATAATGTCGCCGTCTTGTCACGCCACCTTGAGCCATCGCCCGCTGTCGGTCTCAGCAATAAACCACTGAGTGGACGAATCGGTTTTGTGCTTCTCTCGCGTATCCTACAAAAGGCCACCGGAGCGATTCGCAAAACACTGCTGCACCGCGTCCAGGCTTGGGCAACATTGTGGGTCGGCAACCCTTGCCCTTCACTGTGCTCTGGTCAAGCGGTCCTCATTGCCTCGCCTGCTGTAGTAGACTCAGCCTGAATGCCTGACAGGAGGCCACATGGACACCAACGCCGACTTCTCGCAACCCGCTCTGGTTCACGCCGAGCAAGAGCCTTGGGTTGCCTCGCCGATGCCGGGCGTCGAACGAAGGATACTCGACCGGTTGGGTGGTGAAGTGGCCCGTGCCACATCCATCGTGCGCTACGCGCCGAAAAGCGCCTTTTCACCGCATACGCACGGAGGCGGCGAAGAGTTTGTGGTGTTGGAAGGCACGTTTGAAGACGAATATGGGCAATTCCCAGCCGGCACCTATGTGCGCAACCCGCCAACATCGCGACATACGCCAGGCTCTACCGAGGGTTGCACCATTTTCGTTAAGCTCTGGCAGTTTGATCCGGATGATCGGCTACAATTCCACATCGACATGCGAGCCAACCTTCAGGCGACAGATTCTGGCTTGTCTGAGGCTCTTCTCCACGAGAGCGTTGGCGAGCGCGTCACCTACACCGAAGCCGAACCAAACAGCCGTGTTACCCTGCCCCCCTCCAACGGAATCGAAATCCTGGTTCTCAGCGGATCACTGATCGGGGAAACGCAGACTCTGGAGCGCTATTCCTGGCTCCGTCTGCCGCCCGGCGAAGGTTACCAGGGTACTGCCGGGGAGAGCGGTGCGCGTTTTTGGATGAAGACTGGCCATCTGGACAAAGTCCAGCGGCCGCCGGAGTGACCTGACGCCTTCCACCGCCTTGTCCTGATTTCGAGGTCCAATGAACCAGACAGATATCGCCATCGTCGGCGGCGGACTGGCCGGCGTGGGGCTTGCTGAACAGCTTCACCGCCAAGGCGTGGATTATCAACTCTTTGAAGCTCGCGACCGGCTTGGCGGCCGGATCGAGTCCAAAGCCTATGACGGGGCCCGTTTCGATCTAGGGCCCGCCTGGTTCTGGCATGTCCAGCCAAGGCTCACGGCGGCCTGCGAGCGCTTCGGCATCGATGTCTTTGAGCAGTTCAGCGATGGCGAACTGCTGTTTGAGGACAGTGGAAGACAGGTCCATCGTGGTCTCGGTTTCGCCAGCCTGGTCTCGGCCTCGCTGGCACAGTTGGGCCGGCTGTTTGGCAGTCGCGCGGAAAAGCCCGTCAAAACCGTCATAAGAGATTGGGCAACCGAACCGGACACCGCCACCGACGCTGACCAGGGGTTCGGCATGGAGCACCCGTCGACCGAAATCACAGGCCGTATTCAAAGCATTTGGCACGGTCAGGTCCTTTTCGGGGCCTCCGAGATGGCACCCCAGTTCGGCGGCTACATGGAAGGCGCCCTGGAGCAGGCACAGCGAGTCGCTCAACACGTCCTCGGCGAGACCGCCAACCTGAGGTCAACGCTCCTGGCCGGTAGTCCTGACTCACCACACCAGCCCTGAGATTTCACCAGAGCACAACACGACCAACTCGTTCATTTTCTCTGGGATTAGTGACGTCAGTCATTGGATGTCGAACCGTTATGCGACCCCACACAATCGCAAGCGCTGTGTGATTGATGCCAGCCACATCATGACGCGCCTGTTTCGGAGCGGGCTGGTCGCGTTCTAGCCGTCGGTCTGCCCGTGCCTGATGGGCGTTACCACTGGGCTCTGCGTGGACGCCAATCTGCTGTCCCCCGATATTCCGTCGTTTCTCGGTATCCGTTCCAGACAGGGGGCGATCACTACCAGCGCCACACTGGCCATTGGCGCCCTGGTGCTGGACACATTACTGGCTATGAGTGTCATTCTCTGGGGCTATGGTGGGGTATGCTTCCCTGGCTGTTTTGTTTCTCAACGGGATCGCCCCGGTCCATACTGTCATGCAGGCGTCATGGGTGATCGACAGGATGAAGTCTATCGCATCGTTCACACCCTGCCGCCGGCTTGTATAGCACCCTATTAGTTCCGGTATACTGCCAGGCTACTGTCTCGCTCGGCGAATCCGTTGTCATTGGCCGAACGGGACACCCTTATTTCGATTCAAGCGACCGATTGTCAGGATGGACCCCATGCGCACTGCTTCCCGTTTCGTGATCGTCATTGTTGTCCTTGCCGTCGTCCTCGGCGGTATCTTCGGGTACAAGATGTACCAGTTCGGGCAGATGAAGGAAATGCTTTCCCAGCCGCAACCGCCGGCCGTTATTGAGGCGACCAGCGCGAAGCAGCTGAGCTGGACGCCGTCGCTCAAGTCCGTTGGCAGCGTCACCGCCATCAATGGCGTCCAGATCGCCAACGAGGTGCCGGGTGTGGCCAGCGATGTCCGGTTCGAGTCCGGCGACCGCGTCGAGCAGGGCGACATTCTGGTGAGGCTCGACAGCGAGGTGAACGAAGCCGCACTGCGCACCCGACGGGCCGAGGCGCGTCTGGCCCGCCAGGAGTTCGAGCGCGTGGAGGATCTGCTGCCGCGCAAGGCCGTCTCCCAATCCCAGTACGATGAAGCGGAAGCGAACCTCGCCGCCGCCCAGGCACGTGTTAAGGAAGCCGAGGCACAGCTCGCCAAGAAGACCCTGCGCGCGCCGTTCAACGGCACCCTGGGTCTGCGGCTGGTCGACCAGGGTGAATACCTCCCCACCGGCTCCCCCGTGGTGGAGATCAACATGCTTGATCCGATCTATGTCGATTACACCGTCTCGGAAAAAGAGCTGAGCAACATCGACGTCGGCCACGCCGTCAACGTCACCGTAGCCGCCGTTCCGAACGAGGTGTTCGACGGCGAGATTTCCGCGATCAACAGCTCGGTCAGTCCCGAAAGCCGGACGGTGCGCGTGCGCGCCACCATCGACAATCCGAATCGTGTCCTGCGTCCGGGTATGTTCGCCACGGTCCAGACACTGCGACCGGAAAGCCGCAACGTCGTCACTGTGCCGCGCACGGCCATTTCCTTTAACACCTATGGTGATTTTGTATTCGTGGTCACTGAGAACGAGAACGGGGAACTGATCACGGAGCGTCGCAGCGTTGAGACCGGCGAAGTCCGGGATGGACGGGTTGAGGTGAAGACGAACCTGAAAGCCGGTGAACGCGTTGTGGCAACCGGCCTGCTGCGCCTGCGCGCCGGTCAGCGCGTCGAGATCAAGTCGGAGAACACCGACGGGAGCCAGGATGGTGGTAACAGCAAGGAGGCCGGCAACTGATGCAATTTACCGACATTTTCGTCAAACGGCCGGTCCTTTCCACGGTCGTCAGCCTGCTCATCCTGCTGCTCGGCGTCCGGGCTGCCCTGGATATGGAAATCCGGGAGTATCCCGAAATTGAAAGCACAACGGTCACGGTCACCACCGCTTACCCCGGCGCCAGCTCGGACCTGGTGAAGGGCTTCATCACGACACCGCTGCAACAGGCCATCGCCGAAGCAAGCGGCATTGATTACCTGACCTCGACCAGCAGCCAGGGCGTCTCCACGATCACCGCGAAGATGAACCTGAACTATGACGCCAACGCCGCACTGGCCGAGATTCAGGCCAAGGTGGCCAGTCAGCGCAACGTGCTGCCGGCCGAGGCACAGGACCCGGTCATCACCTCCACCACTGGGGACAGCACGGCCCTGATGTACATCGCGTTCTCCAGCGAGACCATGCCGGTGCCGAAGATCACGGACTACCTGACCCGCGTGGTGCAGCCCAAGCTGCAGGCCCTGTCCGGGGTCGGCAAGGCTGAGCTGCTCGGTCGTCAGTTTGCCCTGCGGGTCTGGCTCGACCCCCAGCGTCTGGCGGCGGTGGACATGACGTCCACGGAAATCGCCCAGATCCTGCGCCAGAACAACTATCAGGCGGCCGTTGGCAACACCAAGGACACGATGGTCAAGGTCAACCTGACCAGCAACACCGATGTGGGCGACCCGGAGCAATTCCAGGAACTGGTGGTCAAGGAAGTCGACGGTTCCCTGATCCGTCTGAAGGACATTGCCCGGGTCGAGCTGGGATCTGAGACTTACGAGAGTCTCGCGTTGTATAAAGGCAAGCCCGCTACCTACGTGGCCATCGAGATGGCCCCGGGGGCCAACCCGCTGACGGTCGCCGGGCTGGTGAAGGATGAACTGCCGGGGATTCGCCAGCAGCTGCCCGAGGGGCTGAGCGTCAGCCTGCCTTATGACGCCTCCGAGTTCATCGACGACTCGATCAACGAGGTGCTCAAAACACTGGTCGAGGCCGTTCTCATCGTCCTCGTCGTGGTCTTCCTGAGCCTCGGCTCCCTGCGCGCAGCGGTCGTCCCGTCCGTGGCAGTCCCGCTGTCACTGGTCGGCGGTGCGTTCATTATGCTGATGCTCGGGTTCTCCCTGAACCTGCTGACGCTCCTGTCTCTGGTACTCGCCATTGGTCTGGTCGTGGACGACGCCATCATCATGGTGGAAAACGTCCACCGCCACATCGAACAAGGCGAACCAAAGTTCCAGGCCACTCTGCATGGGGCCCGGGAAATGGCCACGCCGATCATTGCAATGACCACGACGCTGGTCGCAGTCTATGCCCCGATCGGCTTCATGGGCGGACTCGTCGGCTCGCTGTTCACGGAATTTGCCTTCACCCTTGCCGGCACCGTCGTCATCTCCGGCATCGTGGCCCTGACCCTCTCTCCGATGCTCTCCGGCAAGGTGCTCAAGCCCCACGGTCAACCCACCCGGTTCGAGACCAAGGTCGAGAAGACGTTTGACGCTCTGTCCAATGGCTACAAGCGTCTGCTCAGCTCCTCACTCCAGACGGTCTCCGTAACCGTCTTTTTCGCCATTGTGGTACTGGGCTCGATCTACTTCATGGTCATGTTCAGCCAGAGCGAGCTGGCGCCGGATGAAGATCAGGGCATATTGCTGTTCCAGGGAACGGCGCCACAGAACGCGACGCTGGATTACCTGCAGAAGTATGGCACCGAGATGCAGGAGACATTCGAGTCCCTCCCGGGGTACGAGGAAACCTTCATGCTGCTGGGTCTCCAGAGTCCGAACACCGTCTTTGGCGGCTTCAAGATGAAACCCTGGAGTGAGCGGGAGATCTCCCAGTTCGAAGTACAGCCTCAGGTCCAGGAAGGCCTCAAAGAGATCACCGGCCTGAAAACCGCCGTCTTCCCGATCCCCGCACTGCCCGGGTCAGGGGGAGGCTTCCCCTTCCAGTTCGTTATCACCACGGGAGCGGACTATGAGCAGCTGAATGAAGTCGCCGACGCGCTGATGGGCAAGGCGATGCAGAGCGGCAACTTCATGTTCCTGCAGAAGTCCATTGAGTTTGACCGTCCGGTGACCCGCGTGAAGGTCGACCGCGACCGGGTCGCCGACCTGGGTCTGTCCATGCAGCAGGTTGGTCAGTCGCTCTCCAGCATGCTGGGTGGGGGCTTCATCAACCGCTTCAACATGGAAGGGCGCTCCTATAAGGTGATCCCGCAGGTCGAGCGGGCCTCACGCCCCACGGCCCAGTCACTGAATGACTACTACATCCGGACGGACTCCGGAGAACTGGTGCCTCTGGGCAGCGTCGTCAGCTTTGAGGACGACGTCGAGCCGTCCCAGCGGACCCAGTTCAACCAGCTCAACTCGCTGACCCTGCAGGGGATTCCCACGCCGGGCGTGGCCATGGGCGATGCCATGGACTACATCGAGACCACCGCCGCAGAGGTGTTCCCGCAAGGCTTCACCAGCGACTACAAGGGCCAGACACGACAGCTCGACAATCAGGGGAGTGCCCTGATGGTCACCTTCTTCCTGTCACTGCTGGTGATCTACCTGGTACTCGCGGCCCAGTTCGAAAGCTGGCGTGATCCGTTCATCATCCTCGTGTCCGTGCCGATGTCCGTGGCCGGCGCCATGGCCTTCATCGCGCTGGGGCTGACGACGATGAACATCTACAGTCAGGTGGGGCTGATCACGCTGATCGGCGTGGTGTCCAAGAACGGCATCCTGATCGTGGAGTTCGCCAACAACCTCCAGCATGACCGCGGGCTGAACAAGTTCGATGCCGTCGTGGAGGCCTCGGCGATCCGGCTGCGTCCGATCATCATGACATCGCTCGCACTGATCGTTGCGATGGTGCCGCTGCTGATTGCCGTCGGCCCGGGTGCGGAGAGCCGTTTCGCCATTGGCCTGACGATCGCGACCGGCCTCGGTATCGGCACGCTGTTCACGGTGTTCGTGCTCCCGGCCTTCTACCTGCTGCTCGCGCGGGACCACAACGCCGGGCAGGACGAGGGCGCTACCACGGAGGTCTGATCACGCCCTGCCCCGTCCAGCGGGGCAGGGGGTTCGATCAACCGGTCATAAAAAAGGCCTGCCGGTTCCGCCGGCAGGCCTTTTTTGTGTCCCGGACACGCGGTGGTGTCAGTAGGTCTCGGGGCCGCGATCAAGCCCCAATGTGGAGAGTGTCCAGGGACGGATGCGATTGAGCAGCTCGGCGTTGTTCACCAGCGACTCGCCGTAGGACGGCACCATTTGGCGGATGCCTTCCTGCCATTCGGGAGACTGCATTCGCTCGGGGAAGCACCGCTCGAGCACATCAATCATGGCATTGACCGCCGTCGATGCGCCGGGTGAAGCGCCTAACAGTGCCGCCAGCGAGCCGTCCTTTGCGGCGACAATCTCAGTACCAAACTCGAGCTTGCCCTGCCCTTCGGCGTTCTTCTTGATGATCTGCACCCGCTGGCCGGCCTCACGCAGCTCCCAGTTCTCCGGTTCGGCGTCCGGGAAGAAGTTCCGGAGCGAGGCCACGCGGTCCTCATGGGATTGGAATACTTCCTTGATGAGGTACTTGGTCAGGTCCATGTTAGTACGGCCTACGTGCATCATGGCCCCCACGTTGCGCCGCTTGACCGACGAAAACAGATCCATCACCGACCCTTTCTTCAGAAACCGGGTCGTGAAACCGGCGAACGGTCCGAACAGTAGCGCAGGTTCGCCATTGATGATCCGGGTATCCAGATGGGGCACCGACATGGGCGGCGCCCCAATCGGCGCCTTGCCGTAGACCTTCGAGTAGTGCTCCTCGATAATCTCCGGCTTCCGACAGACCAGCCACTGACCACTGACCGGGAAGCCACCGTAGCCGTGGCTCTCCTGAATGCCGGACTTCTGCAGAAGCGGCAGCGCACCACCGCCTGCGCCAAGAAAAACGAAACCGGCTTCCAGCTTCTTGGTCACGCCCGTGTCTTCATCCTTCACACGGACCTTCCAGCGACCATTGTCACGCTGTGCGAGCCAGGTGACAGGGTGCCTGAGCATCAGAGTGAAATTCGGATGCTTTTCCAACTCCCGGACCATGTTGCGAGTCAGTGAGCCAAAGTCCACATCGGCACCGTGCCGGACGCGGGTCGCGGCAACCGGCTGCATTGGATCACGATGACGGACCACCAGCGGCATCCACTCCTCCAGTGTCTGCGGGCTTTCGGTGTACTCCATCTCCCGGAACAGGTGATGCTGGCTGAGCAGCTCATGGCGCCGACGCAAATAGGCGACGTCGTTCTCACCCCAGACGAAGCTCTGGTGCGGGGTGGCGTTAATGAACTGGCTTGGCTCGGGCATCTTGCCCTGTTCGACCAGGTAGGACCAGAGTTGCAGTGACTGCTCGAACGCCGCATTGATGTTCAGCGCCCGATCAATCTTGACGTCACCATCTCCCGTTTCAGGGGTATAGTTCAGTTCGCAGTAGCCTGCATGGCCAGTACCGGCATTGTTCCACCCATCGGTACTCTCATGGGCCACGTGATCCAGACGTTCCACCATGATGATATGCAGCGACGGGTCCAACTGCGTGAGAATCATGCCGAGGGTGGCGCTCATGACACCACCGCCGACAAGCACCACGTCTGCCTGAGTTACAGTCATCGGGTTCGCACCTTTGGTTGGTTTTCGGGGTAACGGGAAACATTCAGGTAATCGCCCGCGCCGTTGCAGACCGTTACCTCAACACTTCTCCGGCCCTCGGCCCCATCTGGCGACGGGATACCGGCCAATCACTATCGGTACCATCCGACCGCCGATTTCACCCTCGGACATTGGTCGTAGGTGGCGATAACCTCAGGTCAATCGCTCGGCAATCCTCTGCCGGACATCGTCCATCAATTGCGGCAACTGATCGCGACTGTAGGCCGAGGCATCAATCGTCGGGGCGACTTCCAGCGCCACGGGCTGGCCCAGATTGATCTGCCAGGTCCGCGCTGGCAGCACATGATGATTGCCACGGATCGCCACCGGGACAATGACCGCGTCCGTGTCCAACGCCAGATGAAAACAGCCTTTTTTGAATCCGCACAACGTTCCGTCTTTCGAGCGTGTGCCTTCCGGCGCTGCCCACAGAACAATGCCACTCTCCATCATTGCCCGCGCCCGGCGCAGATCCGCCAGCGCATTGTCATGGTTGCTGCGGTCAATCGCCGGAAACTCAGCCGCCTTCATGGCCGGGCCAAGCAGGGGAATGGCGAAGAGTTCCTTCTTGGCCAGCATCCGAATGGACCCCGGCAGCGCCACAAAACTGATGGGGATGTCGTAATGACTGGCGTGACTGCACAGGATGAGGTACCGGCGGCCGTCGTCAAAATCCGGCACGTCGCCGCTGACGGTCAGTTTGACGCGCACCAGGCGCAGCAGGTGAGCCGACCACTCGCGCACGTAGCGGTCGACCTGCTCCCGATGCAGACGACCGCTTACGGCCCGGATCAACACCAGGACGGAATAGAAGGCCGTCACCAGGATCGAGCCAACCAAAACACCCACGCGGCGCGCCACCGTCGCGGATTCGACGAGAGGAGTCATTGCCAGCCGATTCATTACGCCCTGCTTACCCTGTTTGATGCCGACGGAATACGTCGCTACCTACATTATACGCGACTGACCCCGGACATCTGTCATGGCAAACCGAGACAGGAGAGTCTTCCCGGCCCCGGCATTGGCGACGGCAACCGCCCAGGAGTCTGCGCGTTAGAAATCGTGCCAGGCGAGATCGTCCCACTGCGAGGCCCTTTTGACGGTCATTTGAGGCGCATAGTGGTTCTATGTAACGACAATGAGCGCTCAAAAGGGACCGCAGTGGGGCGGTCGCAGCGGTGCGACTTTCTACCGCGCAGGCTCCTAGTGTCCCGTCTGATTAATTCGCTGATCGACTGAGCCCCTGAACGCTTTGAGAGCAAGGCGCGGTAGCGACGGTTTGGTGGTTCCAAATCGAGCTGCCGCAACACCGCTATCAAGGCGTTCAGGCGCTCCCGGAGGGCGCACCGCTGACGCCTCTGGACCTGCGTTGCCACCCCTTGATGTGGAACCACCACACCGGCGGGCTGGCGCCTTGGCCAGAGGCGTCAGCGGTGCGCAGTCGATCAACGAATTAATCAGACGGGACACTAGGGCCACTACTGCTTTTCAAACCGCATAGCCACCGAGTTCAGGCAGTAGCGTTCACCGGAGGGCTCCGGGCCATCGGGAAACACATGCCCCAAGTGGCTATCGCAACGTGGGCACCGGATTTCGGTGCGGGTCATCCCCAGGCTGTGATCGTCCAGATAACGGATGTGATCGGGATCGAAGGGGGCGAAAAAACTCGGCCACCCTGTCCCCGAATCGAACTTGTCATTGGACCGGAACAACGGCAGATCACACAGGCGGCAATGATAAACCCCGACCTCCTTGTTATCCAGCAGATTGCCGCAGAACGGAGGCTCGGTACCGTGGTCGAGCAGAATACGGCGTTCCTGGGGGCTGAGGTCAGCCGCCTGCTTTTCAACCGCGTCGGGCGTCAACGGGGTCAGATCGTAACCGGTTTTCGATGTGCTCATGGGAAAAGAACCTCCGAACAGAACCGTTTACCGAATCCGTACGGCACGGGCATACAATGGGTTTACTGCCGATTGTCACTGCCTGTCGGCATCCGGTAAACGCTCCAATGGTCGACCACTTTTAGGTCAGCACTGGCCAGGACGCAAATGCTCAGTCCTCGCCCTGATGATCACTCTTCATGCGATCACCGAAATGATCGCGAAGCTTGTCCAGCTTTGGCCCGGCGACGGCCATAACGTATGGCTGATGCGGATTACGGGCGGCGAAATCCTGATGGTAATCCTCCGCCGGATAGAAGCCGGTGAGGGGCTCCAGACTGGTGACAATCGGCGCGCGGAACACCCCGGCCCCATCAAGCTTGTGGATGTAGGCACGCGCAATGACCTCCTGAGCCTCGGACTCATAGAAGATCGCGGAGCGGTACTGGGGCCCCGTGTCATGTCCCTGCCGGTTGAGCTGCGTGGGGTCGTGGGCCACGGAGAAAAACAGGCGCAGCAGCTCGCCAAAGGAGGTAACAGACGGGTCGTAGCGCACCTCCACCGCCTCGGCGTGATCGGTATTGCCGGTACAGACGGCCTTGTAGTTGGCGGTCTCGGCGCTGCCACCCGCGTACCCCGAGGTCACGGCTTTTACGCCCTCCACGGCCTGGTACAGCGCCTCAACACACCAGAAACAGCCACCGGCCAGAACGAGCCGCTCTTCGGTGGCCCCGGATTCGGTCGCCAGATCGGAATCCGGCAGGGGAAACCGGTCCCGGGGCACAGTGGTTCCGGGAATATCGCAGGACTGACTCATGATGCGCTCCTGTAACGAGTAGAACCCTATTCTGTCGCGCTGGCGCCGGTTTTCCAACCGCGATCATTGGCGAGCGCCCAGCTCGCCAGCCATACTGATTGTCAGTTTCGACCCGGAGTTCCCCAATGACGGCCCGCATTGAGACACCGGACGGCACCGGCTCTGCCGCCGAGGATGAGCGGCTCGACTACCGCCTCAGCCTGCGACTGGGCTCCGAGCATGCCCGTCAGCGACTGGGCATTGAACAGGCCTTCGAGGCCCGCCTCAGGGACCGGGAGGGGCACTTCTGTCACGTCGAAAACTGGTACTCACTGCACGGCCTGGTGCGTTTCTGCCTCAGTGTCACAGGCCTGTGGGGCCGGGGGCAACGCAATGCCCGCGCCCTGACCCTTCAGACGCATCGCTTTACGCTCCCCCACCTGCCGGCGTCATTTGAGGGCTTCCGGATCCTGCACTTGACGGACCTGCATGTGGAAATGGACGAGGCGGCACTGGAGACCCTGATTCAGACGGTCGCCGAACTGGACTACGATCTCTGCGTCCTCACCGGCGACTACCGCAAACTGACATGGGGGCCGATTCACGGTGCGCTCGCCGGCATGGAACGGCTCCGGGCAGTCCTCAAGGACGAACCGCTGGCCATTCTGGGCAATCACGACAGTATTCGGATGGTGCCTGGCCTGGAGGATCAGGGGTATCGGGTGCTGCTGAACGAACACCATCGCATCGACCGCAATGGCGACAGCCTCTACATTGCCGGCGTCGATGACCCGCACTTCTACAAGGTCGACAATCTTGAGCAGGCTGCGGATGGCATCCCGGCCAGCGCCGCCTCCATCCTCCTCAGCCACACGCCGGAAATCTGGCGTGCGGCGGCACATGCCGGTTACGACATCTACCTCTGTGGGCACACCCATGGCGGTCAGATCTGCCTGCCCGGCGGATTCCCGCTGACGCTGGACGCCGACTGCCCCCGCCACGTCGGGAAAGGCGCCTGGCGCCATGCGGGCATGCAGGGGTACACCTCGGCCGGCTCCGGGACCTCCGTGGTCAACGTGCGCCTGAACTGCCCGCCGGAAGTGACTCTCCACACCCTGACGCGAGGGCCTCAGTGAGGGTGACGCCGCAGGCCCAGCCGGTAGAGCAACGGTGACCCCACCATGTCCGCCAGCATGAACAGCAGGACCACGGCCAGCACCTGCCAGACCGCCAGCGCCAGCCAGACACCGGCGGCGAGTGCCGGCAACAGGGATTCGGGGATCTGATCAAGGCCCGTCACCCGGTCACTGGACGCCTTTCCCAGTCGTCGCTTGACGAAACTGCTGAACAGATCGCCCGCCATGGCCAGCCCCCCCAGAACGGCACCAAACAGGGCTCCCGGACCCAGCAGCCACGCCACCACCGCCGCCAGCAGAATACCGGCCAGAAGGCCGCGCCAGGTCTTGCTCGCGCCCAGCCAGGGGCGACCGTCCCAGGCCAGCCGCCCCCCATCCACTGGAGAGGCGCCCCGCCGCCCGATCAGGCTCCGGAGCAGGACCGGCGCGCCGTTAGCGGCCAACAGGATAAGCAGCAGGGTCAGGATCATGGCACCTCAGGGGCATCAGCCGAGCCCACCCCGCGTCAGCTTGATGGGACTGAGAATGCCTTCGAGTTGCTCCCGGGTCAGGTCCGTTCGCTCGTCAGCCACATCGATGATCGGACGGCCACTGGCATAGGCTTCTTTCGCGATTTCCGCGGCACGGGCATAGCCAATCTCCGGGTTAAGCGCGGTCACCAGCACCGGATTACGGTCCACGGCTTCGGCCAGATGCCGGTCGTTGACTGTAAAGCCCCGAATGGCCTTGTCCGCCAGCATGCGCGAGGCATTGGCCAGAAGCGACGTCATTTCCATCAGGTTGGCCCCGACCAGAGGCAGCATGACATTGAGCTGGAAGTTGCCGGACTGCCCGGCCATTGCCACCGCGCTATCAAGCCCCATGACCTGCGCGCACACCATCGCCGAGGATTCCGGAATCACCGGGTTCACTTTCGCGGGCATAATGCTGGATCCCGGCTGCAGCGCCGGCAGACTGATTTCCGACAGCCCGTGGATGGGGCCGCTGTTCATCCACCGCAGGTCGTTCGAGATCTTCATCAGCACCACGGCCAGGCCACGCAGCTGACCCGAGAAATGCACCGGTGCGTCAACGGCACTCTGGCCGGTGAATGGATGCGGCAGCGGTTTGAACTTGAAGCCACTGTGTTCGCTGAGCGCAGCGGCAAACTTCTCGGCAAACTTCTCATGCGCATTCACGCCGGTACCAACAGCCGTCCCCCCCTGTGGCACCAGAAGCAGATCATTGCAGGCCTGATCCAGCCGATGGACGGTGGTCACCAACTGCTCGCGCCAGGTCTGAAGCTCCTGCCCGACGGTAACGGGCATGGCATCCATCAGGTGCGTCCGCCCGGTCTTGACCGTCTCGTTGAACTCGGCTTCCCGCTCATAGATGACGCCCTGAAGATGCGTCAGCGCCGGTAGCAGCCGGGTCTGTATTGCCATGACGGCGCTCACGTGGATCGCCGTCGGGATCACGTCGTTGGAGCTCTGGCTCATATTGACGTGGTCGTTGGGATTGATGCCCTCCACCTCCCGCGACGCCAACCGGGCAATCACCTCGTTGACGTTCATGTTGGTGCTCGTGCCCGACCCGGTCTGGTAGACATCGACAGGGAACTGATCGGCATGCTCACCCTCCAGAAGCTGGTCGCAGGCATGCACGATGGCGTCGCGCTCCTCACGACCGAGCAGGTGAAGCTTGTGATTGGCGTTGGCCGCCGCCCGCTTGACCCGGACGACCGCCTCAATGAACGGCCTGGGCATGGGACGCCCGCTGACCGGAAAATTATCCACGGCGCGCTGGGTCTGCGCGCCCCAAAGGGCATCGGCGGGTACCTCGACCTCCCCCAGACTGTCCTTTTCCGTCCGGAAATCGCTCATCACCACCTCCTGAACCGTCACTGTCTACTGGCAGTGTAGTGTGACGAATCCGGAAATGATATGGGCGTTTCGAGCGGATCAATGGCGGTTATTGAGCGCCGCAACACAGTCGTTCAGGAAGGGCATGGGCTCGGCAAGTACGGCTTCGTCGGCCACCACGCCGAACCGCACCCGGCCGGCATAGCTGACGATGCTGACGCCGAGACCGATGTCACCGGCCTGGGGGACCCAGAACATCTGATCCGTCACCCGGCAACCGGCGAGATAGCGGGTCTCCCGGGTTCCGGCCACATTTGAGACCACGGCGCTGGCCTTACGGGCAAACAGATCGGAGAGTGGCTGCTGCCCCCCCTTTGGCAGGAGCCCGGCAGAACACATCAGCCCCCAGGAAATACCGGGTTGCCAGGACTGTTTGAGCCGCCGGGTTTCGTGCTTGATGCGATAGAGCCGCTCCAGAGGCCGATCGGCATCCACGGGCAGGGGCACAAAGACGGTGCCAAACAGGTTACCCAGTTCCCCCTTTCCCGGACGAGCCTCCTCGGGCAACAGACCACGGATATCGACCGGCACGGCGGCATGCAACAGCGCTTCCTCGAGATCCACATCCCCATCGTGCCGGACCAGGTGACGCCGCACCGCACTGGCCACACAGGACAACAGCACGTCGTTGATCGTGCAGCCGGTGGCTTCGGCCAGATCCCGGAATTGCTGGAGGGAAATGGACTCCGACCAGCGGCACGCGCGCCGGCCCAGAAGGTCCGGTCGCAAAGCGCTTTCCGAATCCTCCGGTGCGAGCAGGTACTGGCTCAGCTCATTGACCAGGCGCAGGCCGGTCTGAGCCAACTGACCTGCTGCGGCCCGGCTGGGGTGGGCGGCCTGCAGGCGCTGGGTTTCACTCAGCTGGATACGGTCCTGCAGCCACTGCCAGCCGGCATCCAGGCAGCGACGCGCCGCGCGATCGGTCTGATCCAGAGGCGGTGGCGGGGTGGGATGATCCGGCAATCGGGTGGTCAGGGACTCAAACAACTGGATGAGGGACAGGCCGTCGGCGTAACAGTGATGGATCCTGAGCACCAGCGCCGCTCCCCCTTCAGCCTGAGGCAGGAACCAGAAGCACCAGCGCGGTCGATAGTCCGGAAGGGGCTCGTTCAGGCGTGCACTCACCCAATCCTGCAACGCTTGCTCGCTGAATGGCGTCATGATGATATGGGCATGATGACGAAGCGAGAAGGTGGGATCCCGCTCCCAGCGCCAGGTGGCACCATGGCGGACCGGCATTTCCCGGAAACGATGCCGGCCAAGCCAATGATTTTCCAGGAAACGGCGAAAACAGGCGGGTGTCAGCCCCTCAACCCGCAGCAGGGCAGTGATTGTGGCCGAGTGTCCGGGCCGGTCCATTGCAAGCCAGGCGGCGTCTACCGGCGACAGCATGGTGGCGTCCGCGTGGCTCGACATTCCCGTCCTCTACTGGGGTGATCGTTTCCCGGCATCGCGGCGTAGCTCCTTCGTGGCGGGGTCTGCCGATGATCCGGACCGACCGGGCATTGTGCCAGACAACCCGGGGGTGCTCCACACGACCGGGGGATTACAAAAAATTACCCGGAACCACTCACGGCGCCATAGAATCAAATCAGTGAGTTATGACAAACACCGGTCATTTTGGGACACAGTGACAGGTGCGCTCCGCGCGGAGTCGCTAAGCCGCTGATTTCCCGAACACGAAACTCAGTGTTACTTTTGACAGTAAGGACCGTGTCACTCAAGCCAATACCGGGAGCCAGGAATAACGATAGAACGGTGGAACAGATCAGTCGGCACAATAAAAATCGAGCCGGCCACACCCTGATGGGAGACGCATCATGAAAGCCAGCGACGTCAGAAAGCTGATCAAGCCGATCGACCGGGCCTACTCGGAAATGTTCTCCGGGCGGGTCTATAAAGTCGGGCGCGGCGCCGTTTCGGTGCGTAACCACAGTAGCGAGGCGGAGCAGACCGTCATCGGCGTCCATGGGTTTCTGGAGAACCACTGCTATTTCACCCAGGCCTATGACGATCCCTCAACCGAACTGATCCTGCTCACCTGCAGCAACTACCACATCCCGGTCAACGGCATCACGCCGGAGAAAGCGCCGTGGGAAGTACCCATCAAACACCTGGAAGCCACCATCGAGTACGATGCGGCCATGCTGAACCAGGCTCTGGCGAACCTGCCAACGACGCAGCGTGTTCGCGTCCACGGCCATTCCCGCGGTGGCGCCGTCATCCTCGAAGGGGTCCGGCAGTGGCCGGATCTGTACGACAACGTTGAAGTGGTCCTGGAAGCGCCGGTATTGCCACAGGGGCGTCTCCACCCGCTGGTGACCATGCTGCTCGAGCCGGTCAGCCACGGTATGTGGCCCTGGCTGATCCGCCTGATCAACAGCGCCCCCGCGTCCACATACGGCCAGACCTTCTTCGGTCGCATGAACCCGCGCAAAAAGCAGCTCCTGAGCCACCTCTTCTCCGCGACGCAGGATCACCTGACGATCGTGCGGAATCTGGAGAACCTGATGGCCTGGATGGAACGTAACAACACCGACCTTTACCAGAACATCCGCCACGGCACCTTCCTGATTCCCCAAGTGGACCGCATTCTGGACCGAGGCGCCATGCTCGACAGTGCCCGCCAGAGCCCGACCACCATGCGCATCATCGAAACGCAGGCGCCAAGCCACTTCATTACGCTGGATTCCAAGTCCTGGATTCCGTCGCTGGAGTCGGTACCGACCGCCGTGCAGGCGTAAACCGGCAGGTTGGCGCTCCGGTAAGTTAGGCTGACGCAGGAAGACCAACGCAAGAGGGAGGGAGAGCGCCCGGCCACAGCTGGATTGGGTTTGTTGGGCTTCCTGCGTCAGCCCGACAAACCAAGTTGCCTCAGGCTTCGCCGGTGAGCTGATCCAACTGATTGTGAATTTCCGCCTCAATGCGACTGCGGAACGGACGGAGCATCAGGCCCAGTTCCAGATGCAGTTTCAGGGCGTCCGGCAGCACATTCAGCTGGCCTTTAACGCCCTTGCGCTCGAAACGCAGCACATCCCCTTCCCAGTGATAACCGACGTCGAACTGGCGGGACAGGTCCCTGGCGAGGCTTTCCGCCGCTTCGCGGGCGTGATCGTGATCCAGGGAATGACTTCGGTTGATATCGATGGTGGACATGCACACTCTCTGGGAACGGTTTCGATGGGGAGCGTCCGACGACACTCAATTCTCAAGGCGATTCTAAGACAATCGCCCATGACTGCAAATCCACGTTTTGCGGTGCCGCCGCTTGTCGCCAGCGTCACGACCATTAGAATACGTGACTGGAGAATTCCCCAACAGGACAGACCATGACCGACCAGCAGAACCCGGCTCCCGGGAACGAGGAAAGCACCCACTTCGGGTATCGACAGGTGAGTCGCCGGGAAAAAGCGGGACAGGTGGCTGGCGTTTTCCATTCCGTCGCCGGCAAGTACGACCTGATGAATGACCTCATGTCGATGGGCATCCACCGGCTCTGGAAGCGCTTCACCATTGAGCTGAGTGGCGTCCGCCCCGGGCAGCAGGTGCTGGACATCGCCGGTGGCACGGGCGATCTGACCATGAAGTTCTCGGATCTGGTCGGCCCCGAGGGGCGGGTGTTTCTCGCCGACATCAACGCCTCCATGCTGGAGGTCGGCCGCACCCGACTGACCGATCGCGGGTATGTCGGGAATATCGACTATGTGCAGGCGGATGCCGAGCATCTGCCCTTCCCGGATAACCATTTCAGTGTCGTCAGCATCGCCTTCGGGCTGCGTAACGTGACGGACAAGGACCAGGCGCTGCGGGAGATGACCCGGGTGTTGCGCCCCGGCGGCAAGCTGCTGATCCTGGAGTTCTCCAAGCCGACCAATCCGCTGCTGAGCCGGGCCTATGACCTATACTCGTTCAACGCCCTGCCGTTCATGGGTCAGCTCATCGCGGGCGATTCGGACAGCTATCAGTACCTCGCTGAATCCATTCGCATGCACCCGGATCAGGACACGCTCAAGCGTATGATGGACAACGCCGGTCTCGCGAACACCAAATACCACAACATGACGGGCGGCATCGTTGCACTGCACGCCGGAGTCAAACCCTGATGTTTCCCGGCCCCACTCTGCTTTCCGCCGCCGAAACCGCCCTCAACCGGGCGCTGGCGCTGGACCCAGCCGGTCGCCGGGCGCTTCTCGCGGCGTTGAGCGGACCGGTCACCGTCACGGTCAACACCATCGGAATCACGGTCACCCTCACCCGCTCCGGAGACCGGATCGGCGTCGGCAGCCAGCCAGCCGAAGACGCCAGCCTGACACTGTCCGGCGGCCCCATGGCGTTTGTCACCCTCGCGCTGGGCGACGATGCCGTGTTCTCCGACGGGCGCCTGACGGTCGATGGCGACGTGGGGCAGGCCCATGCCCTGCAACGGGCTCTGCTGCAACTCGATCCGGACTGGGAGGCGGCACTGGCCGAGCGAATCGGGGAACTGCCCGCCCATTTCCTGGGCCAGCGGGTCCGAAGCGCTTTGCGCTGGCAGCGTCAGGCCATGGCCTCAATCACCGCCAGCCTGGAAGAGTATCTTCATGAGGAGACCCGGGCACTGCCCGGTCGTCGTGAGCTGTCCGCCACGTTTGAGGACATCGACCAGATGGCGCTCCGCACCGACCGCCTGGAGGCCCGCATCCAGCGCCTGGCGTCATCTGACGGGGAGTCGTCGTGAGCCATCTGCACCGAAGCCTGCGCATTCTCTGGGTCATCTGCCGTTACCGGCTGGACACCTTCTTCCCGGTTCAGTCCCTGCCGTTGCCGGCCCGCCTGCTCGTGCGACTCGGGCCATGGCGGTTCTTCCCCCGGTCCAGCAAAGACCGGGCAGAGCGGTTGCGACTGGCGCTGGAGGCCCTGGGCCCGATCTTCATCAAGTTTGGTCAACTGCTGTCGACACGCCGGGACCTGCTGCCCGACGACCTCGCCGACTCCCTGAGCCGACTGCAGGACCGTGTTCCGCCGTTCCCCGGTGAGCAGGCCCGTGACATCATCGAGGCCAGCTTCGGCCAGCCCATTGATGAGCTGTTCCAGGACTTCGAGACGTCCCCCGTCGCCTCCGCCTCGGTGGCGCAGGTCCATGCCGCGACACTGCCCCGCGGGCAGTCGGTCGTGGTGAAGGTCGTCCGGCCAGGTATTGACGCCGTCATCCGACAGGACATCCGTCTGATGCGACTGATGGCACGGCTGATGCTTCGCTACTGGGAAGAGGCACCACGCCTGCGACCGCTGGAAGTGGTCGAGGACTACGAACAGGTCATCTTTGATGAGCTGGACATGCAGCGCGAGGCGGCCAATGCCAGCCAGTTGCGGCGCAACTTCGAGCATTCCAATCTGCTGTATGTCCCGGCCGTGGACTGGGATCACAACGCCACACAGGTGCTGGTCATGGAGCGCATCCATGGCATCCCGATCGGCGACACGGAGGCGCTGAAGGCCGCCGGCGTGAACATGAAGGTGCTGGCGGAAAAAGGCGTTGAGATCTTCTTCACGCAGGTGTTCCGCGACCGGTTTTTCCACGCCGACATGCACCCCGGCAATATTTTCGTGGATGCCTCCAATCCCGAGGATCCACGTTACATCGCACTGGACTTCGGCATCGTCGGCACACTCGCCCCCGTGGATCAGAACTATCTGGCCCGTAACCTGCTGGCCTTTTTCCGGCGGGACTACCGCCAAGTCGCGGAGCTGCACGTGCAGTCCGGTTGGGTGCCGGCCGACACGCGGGTGGACCAGTTCGAGTCCGCCATCCGCACAGCCTGCGAGCCCATCTTTGCCCGCCCGCTGAGCGAGATCTCGTTCGGCTACTTCCTGCTGCGGCTGTTCCAGACGGCACGGCGATTCAATATGGAAGTCCAGCCTCAGCTCGTCCTGCTCCAGAAGACGCTGCTCAATGTCGAGGGGCTTGGCCGGCAGCTCTACCCGGATCTGGACCTGTGGGCCACCGCCCAACCATTTCTGGAGCGCTGGATGAAAGAGCAGGTCGGCCCCGCCTCACTGGTCCGCGAAGTGCGCGAACGTCTGCCGGAGTGGATTCAACAATCGCCCGAGATGCCGCAGCTGATTCACGACACGCTGCGCCAGATCGGTCAGGGGCAGGCATCGGCGCCCAAAGACCCCAAACCCGTCGCTCGCCCGCTGTCACGCCGCCGACGCTGGCTCGCCACAGGCTGCCTCGTGGCGGCCGCCCTGCTATTCTGGCCGACAGCCCGCGAAGCCATGCAATCCGTGCCCGTCGCGAGCTGGGCACTGCTGGCCGCCGCGGGCGGACTCGTTCTCACCGGCGGCCGCCAAGACTGAGGCCCGCCCAATGATGAAAGGTGGCAGACCATGACCTCAACGAACTGGATTGACGCCATCGCCTGGGACGACCAGGGACTGGCCCCCGCCATCGCCCAGGACGCAGAGACGGGCGAGGTGCTGATGATGGCGTGGATGAACGCCGAGGCGCTGACGCGGACCGTGGAGGAAGGGCGCGCGATCTACTGGTCGCGATCGCGTGGCAAACTGTGGCGCAAGGGGGAATCATCAGGCCATGTGCAGACCCTGCACGATATCCGCATCGACTGTGATGCCGACGTCATCCTGCTGAAAGTCGACCAGATCGGTGACATTGCCTGCCACACCGGCCGCCGCAGCTGCTTCTACCGGCGCCTTGAGGACCGGCAGTGGATCGAGGCCGAGCCGGTTCTGAAGGACCCGGACGCCATCTACCAAGACGACAAAGGGAATGGTTCATGACCACCGAGCGACGCGACGATCCGGTTCTGGCCGCTCTGGCCGATGTGCTGGAGCAGCGAAAGGAGGCCAGCCCGGACGAGTCCTATGTGGCCCGCCTTCACCACAAAGGGCTGAACAAGATTCTTGAGAAAGTCGGCGAGGAGTGCACCGAAACCATCCTGGCGGCGAAGGACGCCGACCTGACCGGGCGAACGGAACACCTGATCAGTGAAACCGCCGACCTGTGGTTCCACTCACTGGTGATGCTCTCGCATCTGGGGCTCGGGCCATCCGATGTGCTGGATGAGCTGGCTTCGCGATTCGACCTGTCAGGTCTGGAGGAAAAGGCCTCGCGACCGCCCGAAGCGTAACCGGCATTTCCGCCTGTTTCGCTGTCTGGCGTACAATGGGCCCATCACCGATCAACCGGGAAGGCATTCATGGGAATCAGCATCTGGCAACTACTGATCGTGCTGGGCATCGTGGTTCTGCTGTTCGGCACCAAAAAACTGCGCACCATGGGCACGGACCTGGGCGGCGCCATCCGTGGGTTCAAGAAATCCATGAGCGACGAAGAGTCCGACTCGCCCGCCCGGCAGCAGGACGAGGAGCGCCGTGCGCTGGATGAGGCCGAGACAAAGGACGATGCCCGCACGCGCTCGCCCGAAGACTCCGACACCAAGACGCCCCGCTGAACCGGCGCGCCATGGTCGATATCGGCTTCATTGAACTGCTCATCTGCGCCGTGATCGCCCTCTTGGTACTGGGACCGGAGCGCCTCCCCGGCGCCGCCCGTACTGCCGGGCGCTGGATCGGGCGCAGCCGACGGCTGGTCCGGCAGTTCACCACAGAGCTGGACCGCCAGGTCCGCGACGAGGAGTTGCGCGAACAGCTGCGCAAAGAAGGGGATGTCGGGCTTGAAGACGTCCGCGAGAACGTGCGCAGCGCCATGGAAGAGGCCCGCCAGTACGAGCACATGATCGTCTCGAAAGACGCCCCTTACCCGAAACGAACGAATACCGACGATCCGTCATCCGACTGAACCACCAGCAGCAGACGACACCGTGTCCCAATCCGACCAACACCCCGACACCAACGACCAGGGCCAGATGCCGCTGATCGCGCACCTGCTGGAACTGCGCAACCGTCTCCTGAAGATGGTGCTCGCGGTACTGCTCTGTTTTGCCGCCATCTACCCGTTCGCCAACCCGCTCTACACGCTGCTCTCCGATCCGCTGACCCGGCTGTTACCGGAGGGCCAGACGATGATCGCCACGGACGTGGCCGCACCCTTCTTCGCCCCCCTGAAGCTGGCGCTGATGCTCGCGCTGTTCGTGGCGATCCCCTACGTGCTCTACCAGATCTGGAGCTTCATCGCGCCGGGTCTCTACCGGCGTGAGAAAAAACTGGCGTTCCCGCTGCTGTTCTCCTCAGTCGTGCTGTTCTACCTCGGGGCGGCATTCGCCTACTTCGTGGTTTTTCCGCTGGTATTCGGATTTTTCACGACCGTCGGCCCCGCCGGCATCTCTGAAATGCCGGACATGAGCCGATACCTGGATTTTGTCCTCAAACTGTTTTTCGCTTTCGGGGTGGCGTTTGAGATCCCGATCGCCACGATTCTTCTCGTCCTGGCCGGGATCACCACACCGGAGGATCTCTCCGCCAAGCGCCCCTACGTCATTGTCTTCTGCTTCATCGTCGGCATGCTGCTGACCCCACCGGACATCATTTCCCAGACGTTGCTCGCACTGCCGATGTGGCTACTGTTCGAGTCCGGCGTCCTTTGCGCCCGACTGATCCGCCGCCGGACGCCGGATGAGGACGTCGAGGAATGAACCTGGCGCTGCTGAGTGACGCGGATTTCGTGACCCCGGACCGGGCCGTGCTGACGGGACGACGACTGACCCACCTGCACGAGGTGCTTTCGGCGCGCACGGGCGACACTATCCCGGTCGGACGGCTGAACGGCAACATGGGCACGGGCGAAGTGACGACACTGGATGATACCCGCGCCGAGCTCCGTGTGGCCCTCGACACACCGCCGCCCGCCCCATTGCCATTGACCGTTGTTCTGGCCATGCCACGCCCGAAGATGTTCCGCCGGGTCCTTCAGACCATGGCCTCGCTCGGAGTGAAAGACCTCTGGCTGATTCACTCCTACAAGGTGGACAAGAGCTTCTGGCAGACTCCCTGGCTGGAAGAGGATGCCCTCACCGACAACCTCGTTCTGGGTCTGGAGCAGGCCCGTGACACGGTGATGCCAAGCGTCCGGATTCGGCGTCGCTTCAAGCCGTTCGTGGAGGACGAGCTGCCCGGCCTGCTGGAGGAGCGCCCCGGACTGGTTGCCCACCCGGGCACCGACACGCCCTGCCCACGGAACCTGACACACCCCGCGACGCTGTGCATCGGCCCGGAAGGCGGCTTTATCCCCTACGAGGTGGACAAGCTCACGGCGGCTGGGTGCCACCCCGTGCACCTCGGCGACCGCATCCTGCGGGTCGAGACGGCTGTGCCGGTACTGATCACCCGCCTGTACGATGCGGCCGAACCCGCCTGACCTCCTGTCGACGGTGGGCCAGATAACACACCAGTGCCAACGGCCCGAGTACCAGAAACGGCAGGAGTGCCTGTTCCGGCGCCCACTCCAGGGCGACGCCGCCCGCCAGCGTCCCGATGCCATAACCGGTGGTGTGAACGCTGGTCAGCCGGCCCGACACCTGCCCCTGTGCGGCTGGCCAGCGCCCCCGTAACAGGCTGCCATACCACGGCGTTGCCAGCGCCAGGCCACTGACCACCAGCGCGATGCCCACGGCCAGTCCCAACGGTGTCACTGCCACCGCGAGAACCAGCCCCCCGGCGACCAACGCCGACAGCCAGATCCCCGACAGCAGTCCATGCCGTCCGGCCAGCCACCGGTGCCCCAGAGGCCCAACCACCAGCGCGACAACCGATGAGAGCATCAGGTAATACCCGGTCATCCGGGTCGCCGCGACCGCATCCACAGCCAGTAGCTGCTGAATGTAAGGCCCCAACACAAACTGCAGCAGCCCGACCCAGGTAGTGATCATCAGTGCCAGCAGATAAAGCGGCCAGTCCGGTCGCCAGCCCGGCGGCGTGACCGGCTCTGTCGACGGCACCGCCCCACCGGTCACTCCGCCCACCTGCCGCCATTGCAGAACCCAGAGCGCCAGGCCCGCAACGGCAATCGCCGACAGCCCCAACGGGACACTCAGCAGGCTGGCCACGGCCATCAGCCCCGGCCCCGCCAATCGGCCAATCTGGTTCGCCGCCTGCAACTGCGCCAGCTCAACGGACCAGCGCGACGGCGGACGGGAGGACAGGAGGAACCGCTGGGTTGACGGAAACACGCCGCCCGCACCCAGCCCATGGAGCAGGCGCGCCATGGCCACGGCGCCGATCAACCACCAACCGGCACCCCCTCCGATCAGCGCCAGCACCAATACCATGTAGCCGACCACCACCAGACCCAGCGTCAGCCGCATGATCGGACCGGCGCCACGCTGGTCTGCCTGACGCCCCCACAGCGGCCCTCCGATCACAACCAGAATCATCCCGACCGCCATCAGCACCGACCAAAGGCCGGCGGACAGACCACTGTGCTCGATCATCCACGGCAGGCTGACCATCAGTGACGACTGGTAAAGCCCCATCAGCCCAACCGTTCCAAGCGCCAGGACCCACCTCATGAAGCCCGGCCCACCGGCCCTTCGAGTTGATCCGTCACACGCTGGGATAACGAAACGTTAATGCACTCTGGCCTTGTTTGCATCTTTACCCTATTTGAAAATGATTCTTATTTTTCGTAGTTTACGCCATTCGCGATCCCTGATAAAGAACGCCACGAGGTCACCCATGTTCCACGACGCTTCGCTGAATGCCTTCTTCAATGCGCTGATCCGGGAATGGCCGGTGGCGCACTATCACCAGAGCGATACGACGGTGTCCAGCCAGCACCGACTTCCGGGGGGCTATTTCGAGATTCCCGGCCGTGCGGACACATCACTGCTCGTCCCCTGCCGGTTCCGCGCACGGACCGGGCGACACCTTCTGACCGGGCCACTGATGCTGGAAACCGGCGATCAACGCCGGACCATTGGTTTCAATGATGCGGTGGAATGGTGCCTGGGTCTGCCTGCCCTTCAGAAGGACGGCTCGCCCGAGGCACTGGAAAGCATCAAACAGCGGGTGCATAACAGCATTCGCAATCTCACCGCTTCCCACAGCGCCCTCTCTGACCGGTTCGATAAACTATTCCAGGCGCCACTGTCCTTCATGGAGGCCGAGCAGGCCCTGTTCAGCGGGCATTCCATTCATCCCTGCCCAAAGGACAGGGGCAACATGAGTGCGGGTGAGGCGCGAGACTATGCGCCGGAGTATGGCAGCCGCTTTCCACTCGCCTGGTACAGCGTGCATCGCGATCACCTCTTCCTGCGCCATGCCGACGGCACCGATCTGGATGCGGCCATCGAGCCTCTGCTGGACGCGGAGCCGGACGCGCCCATCTGGCGGGCGGACCTGCCCGGCAATCACTGCCTGATCCCATGCCATCCATTCCAGCACGACCAGTGGCAGGCGTCCGCCAGCCTGCGCGCCATGATGGATGCCGGCACCCTCATCCACGTGGGCCACGGTCAGTCACATTGGGGGGCCACCTCCTCTCTTCGCGCCATCTATTCGGAATCCGCCCCCTGGATGCTGAAGTTCTCACTGACGGTTCGGCTGACCAATTCCGTCCGTCACCTCCAACCAGAGGAAGTTGTTCGTGGCGCCGAACTGTGCCGGGTATTGGATAGCGGCCCGGTACGACGCTGGATTGAAAGCCGGAGAGACTTCGACGTTCTTCGCGAACCGGTCGCCACGGGCCTGCGGGGCCGAGAGGGCAACATTCTCACCGAGACGCTCGTGGTCTGGCGTGACAACCCGTTTCTGGGCACCACAGCGGAGAATACCGAAGTGGTCGCCACACTGCTGCAGGACGACCCCCGCTCCGGCGAATCCCGGCTGGTTCAGCGTCTGCGTCAGGCCGGTCTGGATGCCACCCAGACCCGCGACTGGTTCCGCCGTTACCTGGACGTGGCCGTCGGGCCGTTGCTGGAAGCTCAATCGCGCTTCGGCATCCTGTTCGGCGCCCATCAGCAGAACCTGGTACTGCGTCTCGATGGCGTCTGGCCGGAGACACTCTATTTCCGTGACTGCCAGGGCACCGGCTTCACCAGCGTCGCCCTGGAGCGACTCGGAGACGAACTGGGCGGCCTGGCGGACGACAGCGAGAACCTGCTTCCGGACGATCTTGGTATCCGGCTGTTCTGCTATTACCTGTTCATCAACGCCACCTTCAACGTCATGTCGTCGCTGGCCGCCGGCCACCTGACCAGTGAAGACGTGCTGATCCAGACGTTGCGGGACTGGCTGCTGGCCCGTCTCGACGAGCAACCCGCCGACACCCGGGCTATCCACTACCTGCTGGAGAGTCCGGAGCTGTACGCCAAGGGCAACTTCATCTGCACGCTGCGGGCGCTCAACGAGAACACGCTGGATGATGTGTTCTCCATCTATCACCCCCTGACCAATCCGCTTTACCCGGAGGCCTGAGAGCCATGACGACCGATCACCACAAGACCCGCCTGAGGCTGACCGAAGACGGCCGGCAGGCGCTGCTGGAATCCGCTGAACAGACCTGGCAACTGACCCTGACCGGCGAAGGGCGGGACCGGACGATCACCAACTGGGAGGGCACGGAACCTGAAACCGACGCACTGTACCCCCTCATCGATGTGCTCCTGTCTCGCCTCCAACTGGACACCCTGACGCTGGCAGCACCGGTCGCGGCGCGCTGGTCCCTGACCCACCCGGCCTGGGAGCATCACGACGATGGATCGGCCCGCCTCCAGCGTGCGGCGTTCTATCAGATGCGGGAGCTGTGGCTGAGTCACGACATGCAGCCCCTGATCCCCGAGATCTGGACAAAGACCGGTGAGGTGCCCCATCCCCGGCGCCCGACGCTCCCGGACGGCGTCCTGTACCGACGCTACCATCCGGGTCTCGATCAGGTGCTGGAGCTGCGACAGGCCCGCGTCGATGAAGACGGCGAACGCTTCCACCGATGGCAAAACCTGCCAAGGGTCTCGCGTTTCTGGGAATACCCGTTCAGTCGCGAACGGTTGGATCAGATGCTGGCCGATCGCCGCGCCGATCCCAACAGCTTTCCGCTGATTCTCCTCGCGGACGGCGACCCGGTGGGGTACTTCGAGACCTACTACGTGCCCGAGGACCGCCTCGGCCCCTACTGCAATGCCGGCCCATTCGACCAGGGCATGCATGTGCTGGTGGGTGAGGAGCGTTACTGCGGCAAGGGGCAGGCGCCGGTCTGGATCAACACGCTGACCCACTACCTGTTCCTGACCGACCCGCGCACGCGCACGCTCTACGGCGAACCGGACGCGGCCAACCAAGCGATGCTCAAGCAGGCCGAAAACCTCACCTGGCGGATTCACGAGGCGTTCGACTTCCCTCACAAGCGTGCCCGCCTGGTGTCTGCGGACCGGCACCCGTTCTTTACCAACGCCCGACTGTAATGCCATGACCACAGAATCACTCTGGAGACACACCAACCAGCGGCTGATGGCGAAAATCATCGCCGAATCCAATTACGAGGGCTGCCTGGCTCCCCGGCAGACCGATGATCAGGGCTGGGAACTGACGCTGGGCGGACACCTTTACCGGTTCCGGGCCCGCCGGACCGTCTGGGACTTCCTGCGCATCGAACCGCACAGCCTGACGCGTGATGGCAAGCCCGCCGACAGTGCGGCTCAACTGGTAGTCGATGCACAGGCATCACTGGGCCTGACCGACATTGTGCTGGCCAACTTTCTGGAAGAGCTCCAGAACACCCTCGCCGGCGACCGCATCCAGCAGAAACGCCTCTCGGCACTGAGCGCCGGGGATCTGCTGGAACTGCCCGCTGCCGAGCAGGAGGGACTGCTGGATGGCCACCCGAAGGCGCTGGCCAACCGGGGCCGCATGGGCTGGGGGCAGGCCGATCTGCTCGCGTACAGCCCGGAAGGCGGTAACCGTTTTCGGCTACGCTGGCTGGCGGTTGACCCCGCCCTGACCGGCACCCACGTCGGTACTGCCCCGCTGGAGCAGTGCCTGACAGACAGTGAACGCAATGCCATTCAACAGGAGCTGGGCGAACGACGGGACTGGCCCCTCGTCCCCGTCCACCCCTGGCAGTGGGATCACCGACTGCAGGCCCAGTACGCAGAGCCGCTGGCCCGGGGTCAGCTCGTGGATCTGGGGGTGCGGGGGCATTGGTATCGACCGCAACAGTCCCTGCGCACGCTCAGTAACGATGCTGCGCCTGAACACTGCGACCTGAAACTGGCCCTGACCATTCTCAACACGTCCTGCTACCGGGGCATTCCGGCCGAGCCCATTGCCCAGGGGCCCGCGCTGTCCCAGTGGCTCTGGGAGCAGAGCCGGCAGGATCCGGAGCTGCACCGGATGGGGCTGGAAGTTCAGCGCGAGCTGGCCGGCTGCCACGTACCGCACCCTCAGCAGTCTCTGGTCGACGGCGCGCCCTACCGGTATCACGAGATGCTTGGCGCCGTATGGCGCGAGAGCATGGCCAGCAAGGCCCGGGAGGACGAGCGGACCATGCTGATGGCCACGCTGATGCAATGCGACGGTCAGGGCCGCTCGCTGATCGCGGCACTGATCCGGCGTTCCGGTCTCGCGCCGGAAGCCTGGCTCACCCGGCTGTTCGACTGTGTCACGCTGCCGATCTACCACCTGCTGTGTGCCTATGGCATCGGCCTGGTCGCCCACGGTCAGAACCTGGGGCTGATTCTCCGGGACAACGCGCCGGAGCGGGTCACGATCAAGGACTTCCACGGCGATCTGCGCTGTGTGGATCAGCCGATACCGGAAGCGGCGGGCATGTCAACCTCCTTGCTGGACAGCCTGAAGCGACTGCCGCCCGAATATCTGGTGCACGACCTGATCACCGGGCATTTCGTCACGACGCTCCGGTTCATTTCGCCACTGCTGGAGGACGACCTCGGATTCCACGAGCGCCATTTCTACGGCTTACTGGCGGAGCGTATCCGGGCCTATCAGGCCGATCATCCGGAACTGGCCGACCGCTTCGACCGGTTTCCGCTGCTGCGGCCAACGCTGGAACGGGTCTGCATCAACCGCGTCCGCTTCCGGATCGGGTATGAAGACCACGCCGAACGCCCTCTGCCCGAACTGGGCGAATCACTGAGCAACCCCTTACGACAGCCGCTGCCAACAGGAGAGACACCATGACCAAGACACTCGATCTTGCCGGACTGGGCATTGGTCCGTTCAATCTGAGTATCGCGGCCCTGTTGCAGGAAGCCCCTGAGCTGAAAACGGCCTTCTTTGACCAAAAACCCCGTTTCAGCTGGCATCCCGGCATGATGCTCCCCGGGGTGCGGCTGCAGACATCCTATCTGAAGGACCTGGTGACCGGTGTTGCCCCCTGGAGCCCGTACAGCTTCCTCAACTACCTCGTCCAGCACGGGCGCTTCTATCCGTTCATGAACACCGGCATGGCATCGGTCAGCCGGGCCGAGTTCGCCGACTACATGGGATGGGTCGCCAGCCGGCTCGACAACCTGTATTTCAATCGGGCCGTGGAGCGGGTTCAGTTTGACGGTGACCACTTCCAGATCCGGTTCGCCGGCGAGGCCGAACCGGTCACCGCCCGCAACCTGTGTCTCGGAACCGGCAAGACGCCCCATATACCTGAGGCCTGTCAGGCAGCGGCTGGCGACCACTGCTTCCACAACATGGAACTGGCCCTGCGCCAGCCGGACGTCAGCGGCCAGCGCGTCACGGTTGTTGGTGGCGGTCAGTCGGGCGCCGAGGTCGTACTGAGCCTGTTGCAGGGCGACTGGGGCCGCCCCCGCGCCATCACCTGGTTCTCGCGGCGCTCCAACTTCGAACCACTGGATGAAACACCGTTTACCAACGAGTACTTCACCCCCCAGTATGTGGACACCTTCCACGGTCTGCCGGAAGACCGCCGGCTCACACTTGTGGCGCAACAGAAACTGGCGTCCGACGGCATTTCCCCGGTCACGCTGGAAGCGCTGCACCAACGCCTCTACGAGCACCATGTGGCGGATGGCGGCTCGCCCGCCGTGTCCCTCCAGCCCGACCGGACGGTCGAGTCCATGAGCGCGGACCGCCCCTTCCGTCTGGAGACGGTCAACGGGCTGGACGGCACCAGGGAGTCCTCCGAGGCCGATCGCGTCATTCTCTGCACTGGCTTCGAGTCGCGCCTGCCGGCATATCTGGACGACGACCTCCGGCAGCGTCTGGACACCGATTCCGACGGACAGCTCCGGCTCGGCCCGGACTTCGAGGCCCGCTGGGATGGCCCCATCGACCGCCGGATCTACGCGGTCAACGCCGGCCGTCATTCCCACGGCATCGCCGAGCCCCAGATGAGCCTGATGTGCTGGCGCTCAGCCCGCATCATCAATCACCTGTCCGATCAGGTCCTGTTTCCGGTCACAGCGAGCGTCAACATGGTGGACTGGACAGCCGTCCAGAGGGAGAGCGACAGGCCGACGGAGACTCACCAGACAGACAGCCATCAAGCAGCCAGGCACGAATCAGAGATGGGTGCCACCAGCAACACTATTTGATAATCATTTTTATTTGTATTACTGTCCCGCAATCTTTCGGACGGTGACTCACGTTAAGGAGATTTTCATCATGCGTCTTACTCCCCTTTCACTGCTCACCCGCGTTGCGGCGGCCGGGCTTGCAAGCACCACCGCCCTGCCGGTCCTGGCCGCGGAATCCACCACGGCTCTGGATGAGCTGGTGGTGGTGGGCAACCGCGCGCCCTCCCAGATCAGCGAAGTCCCAGGCACGGTCTGGGTACTCGAAGGCGAGAAACTGCAACGCCAGTTCGACAGCGGGCAGACCCTGAAGGACACACTGGGCAAGCTGATCCCGGGGATGGACCTGGGCACCCAGAACCGCACCAACTTCGGCCAAAACCTGCGCGGACGCAGTGTGCTGGTGATGATTGACGGGGTGTCCCTCAACTCCTCCCGCGGTGTGAGCCGCCAGTTCGACAGCATCGATCCGTTCAACATCGAGCGTATCGAAGTGCTTTCCGGTGCGACCGCGATCTACGGCGGCGGCAGCACCGGCGGCATCATCAACATCATCACCAAGAAGGGCGAGACCGGCGACACGCAGTTCGAGACCGAACTGGGCGCCACCACCGGTTTCAACAAGACCGACGACCGCGTTTTCCGGGCCGGGCAGGCCATCAGCGGCGGCAATGAGGACGTCAAAGGTCGTCTCGCCTTGGCGGTTCAGGACAACGGCGGTTTCTATGACGGCAACGGCGATCAGATCCAGCCAGACATCACTCAGACCGACCTGCAGTACAACCGCAGCGTCGACCTGATGGGAAGCCTTCAGTTCAACCTGACCGACAGCCAGAGCCTTGATGTGACGGCCCAGTATTACAACTCGGGGTATCAGGGGGAAAAGGGGCTGTTCGTCGGCCCGAACCTGTCGCAACTGAACGACCCGGAAATCCGCAGTGGCTTCCAGTCCGACCGGACTCCGGAGAGCGACCGCTACCTGCTGAACGCCTCCTACCGCAACACCGACTTCCTGGGACACACGGCCTACCTGCAGGCGTCCACCCGCATGGAAGAAGTCAGTTTCCATCCCTTCCCGGGCCGCACCGCGGACGACCCCGACACGCCGATCCCTGAGATGCCGTATCAGGGCGCGTCCAAGCAGAACACCGAGCAGCACAACCTCAAGGCCATGCTCGTCAAGGACATTGACGACGTCAGGCTGACCTACGGCGTCGATCTCGACCGCGAGGACTTTGACGCCAACCAGATGATCTTTGATCTCAACCAGGCGCTGGCCTCCGGCCTGTTGGTCAACGACAAAGTGTTTACCACGCCTCGTTATCCGCAGTACCGCGTGGACGGCGTCGCCGGCTTCTTCCAGGCTGAATGGCAGGCGACCGACCGGCTGAAGCTGGACGCGGGTGTCCGCCATCGTCGCGCCAGTCTTGAAGTCGGTTCCTTCGTGCCGGTCCAGCAGCGGGTGAACATTGCCGCCGGTATTGGCACAGCCGCCGAACCCATTCCGGGCGGTAAAAACGACTACAACGTCAGCCTGCTCAACGCGGGTGCCATCTACGACCTGACCGACAGCCAGCAGGTCTGGGGTAACTTCAGTCAGGGCATGGAAATCCCGGACCCGGGCAAGGCGCTCGGCCAGGGTAACTACGCCCTCACCGGCATGAACGGTCAATACGTGCTGACCGACTTCCTGAACCTGAACGACAACAACCTGCCTGCCGTTAAGACCAATCAGGTCGAACTGGGCTGGCGCCAGTACACGACCGACTGGGACGTGCAGGTCGCCTCTTACTACACCTGGTCTGACGAGGCAACGGAAGTGACTGATCAACTGACCATTCGTGTGGTCGACGCCAAGACTCGTGACTATGGCCTGGAAGCCGGTGCGGACTGGCGAATCACGGACCAGTGGCAGGTAGGGGGCTCCGCTCACTACGTGCGCTCCGAGGTCAAGCGGAACAGCGAATGGCAGAAGAAGACCGTGACCGAGGCCAGTCTTCCCAAGACCACCGCTCATGTCCAGTGGGCTAACGATCAGACCACCGTCCGATTCCAGGGCGCTCATGCCTTTGACGTTGACGACGAGCAGGGCAATGAGATCGACGGTCCCACGACCTTCGATCTTCAGGCCACGCAGCGCCTTGCCGCCGGCGAGCTGACACTGGGCGTCAACAACGTCTTCGACAAGCAGTACACCACCGTCTGGAGCCAGCGTGCCAAGCTGTTCTACGGCCTGCCCGAAGTCACCGACTTCCAAGGCCGCGGCCGGACCTACACGCTTTCCTACGCCGTGGAGTACTGAGCAGGGCAGCCAATCCCTGTAGGATAGAGAACCCGGGTCAGGCGACTGGCCCGGGTTCTGTTGTTCCGGAACCGAAATCGCGGTATCGATGAGCACTGACACCTTTACCAACAGCCCTTCGACGGGGTGGGACCTGCCTGATCTGATGGCCGACTATGCCCGGCTTCTGGATCTGGCGGGAAGTGATCCGGCAAAGGCGCTCTCCGGTCACCGCCAGACACCAACCGACCCGCCATTGTCAGCACCGGTGACATCAACGCTGTTGGCGGATACCGCACTGACCTCTCGCTTTCTGGATCAGACTGTCGCCCGAATGAGGGCCCCCGATCGTCGAACGGCGGCCACCGTCCTGTGGCAACGCCTGTCGCTGGACCTGCTCGCACCGGCCTGCGTGCTCTGGATGGCCCAAAAGACGCTCAGGCTTCACACCCCCGATCAGATCGGCTGGCACCCTGACACAGGCGACTGGGTTCGCCTGGACGCGCCGGAGTCCCCCATCGAGCTACCCGATGACGCGCTCGCAACGCTGACTCAGTGGCTCGAAATAATGGAACACCTTTTCCGGGGACACTGGCAGGTCAGTAAAAGCGGCTTCTGGAGCAGTGCGGCACTGGCCACCGCCCGCCCGTACAGCCTCCTGTTCATGCAGGTGCCCGGGCACGAGTGGCGCCCCCAGGCCGAGCGATGGCTCGAACGGATGCCCTCACCGATTGCCCGTTACCTGAGCTGGGAAGACGTCGAGCGTCACGGCACCACGCTGACCATTCCACGCCGCAAGGGGTGTTGCCTGAAGTTCCAGCTCCCGGACGGGAAACTCTGCGGCACCTGCGGCATCCGGCGCTGACAGGCCATTGCGGGGCTGGGTTGATTGACGACACAGCAGACGCCGCGGTTGACGCCGCCCGATCGGGCGAAGAGCGTTTCTCCGTCGCCGAGGCCCCATCATCGCGAATAACCGTGATACGTCTCGTTCGTCAATCTGCCAGCGTTAGGGGTTCTACCCTGCGGCAACGGCGGCTTCACGGCCCTGCTTTTGCCGGTAGACCGCCATGTCGATTTTGCCCAACTGTGGCGTCAGCCGACATCGGCGCTGGTCCCAGGGGAATTCGGCCTGGCGGCGGGCCAGGTCAGCGCCTTCGTTTTTCTTCCAGGCCTCTACATCCAGATCCCGCCAGTAACGCGGATCCCGGCCGGTCTTGCGGTCGTGCTCGGCCGTGACTGGGTCTTTGTGGCGATAGGGCTCCAGTCGGGGAATGTCCGGCAGCGGCTGGTCGACGTCCATGTAGCGCTGGAGCATATCCCAAAGCGCCAGCACTTCCTCCCGAGTCGGTTCGATGCGGGTCAGCGAAGTCTGGCTAAACCGTTTACCCGTGTAGCGATGGACAAATTGCAGGCGGTAAAATGTCCCACCGTGCTGAAAAAGCCGCTCCACATAGGCATCAAATTCTACGAACGGGGCGGTGAGGGTCTTGCCACCGCCCAGTGCAAAGGTCACCTCGCCGGTCTCGCGATTGAATTCGCTTTTGCCGGATTCCAGGGTGCGGTCCAGCAGGCGGGCCAGGAGTTTATCGAAGGGGAGGAGCAGGAGACCAAAGACACTCATCACCCAAGGAATCGTCTTGGGGATAATGTAAAAGAAGGATGCGAATACCCAGACGCCCATGAAGAAAGCAACCAGATACGACACTAACTTGCTAGGCTCTTCCAGAGAACCCAACCAGAACGACGGCCCAAGTATACCTGCACAGACTACAGCCATAGTCCAGATATAGGGCACAGCCAGAATAACGGCCGAAAGCCCAACCTGAGCCTTGCCATTTAAAAAATGTATACGCTGCTCATTCCACCAGAAGTCATCATCACCTGGCACCCCACCACTATCGCCTTTTGCAGACTGAACAAATCCAATATCTTCTTCTAGCCAATTAACGGGATCGATTTGAGCGTAATCACCAACTGCTTGAAGGTCTTCACCAATGTGGAATCGATTCTTTCGCGTTGCTGGCAATGGCGGGATATCGCTTGAGCGAAAACCGTTCCCCCTTGGTTTTAAATCGCCTGTGTTCATACCGTGACTTCCTGAATAAACCAGTATGGAGTGTCATCGTTTCCGAATGGGTCTAAAACTTGGCGTTGCTTTCGTGGCGGCGCCTGATGAGTGCCTTCAGCAGACGGCCATAGTGAGCCGGGCTGGCACCGGATTTGTTCGCTCAAGGGGAAAACGAGTAGCCGGTCAGGAAGACCAGCTACTGCTGCACCGGCGTGGATTGATTAACGACACAGCGAAAGCCGTTATTGAACGACGTGTTGATATTCTCTCCGGACCTGGCGAAGACTGTTCCCGCACCACCCCACAGGTCACCACGCCCTGCATAGTCACGAACGACTTTTTCAGGATTCTCACTATCAAGCGGCTGCTCCGGGCCGCCCGGGTTTGTGCTGTCGATATGTTGGTAGTGATCCGGGTCAAACCAGTCCTGCGTCCATTCGGCCAGATTGCCCGTCATATCGTAGAGACCGAGCGGGCTCGGAGGATAACTGCCAACCGCACGCCTCTCTTGAGTAAGAGAAGAGTGGCCCAGCGCGTTGCCTGAAGGCGGTGTTTCCGGATCAATGTACTGCTCGGGACGCTGAAGATACGTGTCGTTCTCTAGCGTACCATCATCGGTAGCATAGGGGACGTTCCGCCCACGGCTCCGAGCCGCGTATTCCCATTGCGCCTCGGTAGGAAGTGCGAATGGCAGTCCAGACTTTTCGGCCAGCCAATCACAATACCCCTTCGCCTCGTGATAATTCGGACTACGAGCAGGCTTTTTGTAATAATTCGGCGATAGGAGATCTTGGTTTGACGTTATAGGGACGATTGCTGCCGTCGTGTATCCCGCCTCTTTGGTGTAGTTCTGTATCCGGTCGACGTCTTTAAGGTACAGTACGAAATCGCCCCAGGTAGTCTCATACTTTGAGATCGAATAGCTATTGAGAGTCACCTCGACTGGCGGCTTGCTGTGGTCGTTGAGAGTCGTATACGGGCTTCCATCCAAAACCCCGACATCACCAAGCATGAAGGTGCCGCCCTCTACATAGACAAGGTTGGCTATGTTTCTTTCGACCACATCGCGAACCTGTTCGGGCGAAACCACCGAGTCGATCATCACATCAGAACAGCCGCCCACCAGCGCCACTAGCAAGACCCCCAAGACTGCCACCTGTGATTTAACGTGCATCCCTGCTCCTGGATAAATCGTTAGTCAACCAGCGAAATCCAGCCCATCAGTTTCCGGGAAACGGCAGGCCGCAAGCTATTGGGAATTCACCCGTCTATCGGTTCGGGTTGATTGACGACGCAGCGGAAGCCGTTGCTGGCGCTCATGGGGGCTCCGCCTCTCACAAAAACGGTTCCTCCACCCCCAACATGATCTCCTCGCCCGGCCCAATCCCGAACCACTTTCTCGGGCTTCTCAGGGTTTACCGGCTCGCCCGGACCCTGCGGGTTGTGCGGGTCGATATGCTGGTACGCATTTTCGTCGTACCAGTCCTGCGTCCACTCGGCGACGTTGCCTGACATGTCGTAGAGTCCAATTGGGCTCGGCGGGTAGCTGCCGACAGGGCGCCGTTCCGGTTTCAGAGAAGAATGGCTCAGCATGTTGCCGGACGGTGGGATACTCGGGTCGACATGCTCCTTGGGGCGCCGCAAATAGGGATCGTTGCGTTTGGTACCGTCATTGGTGGCATAAGGCACATTTTTCCCCCGATTACGGGCAGCGAATTCCCATTGGGCTTCGGTAGGCAGAGCGAATGCAACTCCTGTCTGATTGGCAAGCCACGCACAGTAACCTTCGGCCTCCCCATAGTTGGGACTGCGTGCCGGCTTTCGATAATAGTTGGGCGACAACGGGTCCTTATTGGATGTCATCGGGAGTTTGTAGGCCATGCTGTAGCCGTTCTCGAGGGTGTATCGCTGAGCGCGCCCCACATCCCTGAGATAGACCACAAACTCTTCCCAGGTCGTTTCATGTTTCGAGATGGAGTAACTGTCCAGCGTGACTTCAACCGGTGGCTTGTTATTCTCGCTGTTGAACGTGGTATAAGGCTTGCCATTCAATACCCCGACATCACCGAGCATGAAGGTGCCGCCTTCGACAAACACCATGTTATCCAGTGCTTTTTCGGCAATGCCATTCACCCGCTCAGGCGTTGGACCGGAGGTGGAACTGGAGCATCCGGCCACTATCAAAGTCACAGCCAGCCCGGCAAGTCGCGTTTGACGTCTATTCATCGAGAATCCTGTCGATTATGTGATGCCGCAATAACGGCATGCCCGGAAGGGGTCCAGAATGACCGGTCGGTCAGCGATCGCCACCTTGCCTTTGAGATAATGCCTAAACAGACGGTAGTCCTGCGCGTTCTTGCCGATAAACCGGAACAGCTTCAAGGCATGCACTTCGACCGTATTCGGTTCCACCCTGCCTTCCGGGTTCATCCGCAACATCGACTCTTCAAAGTCCCGCCACCCCTGAAAGCTTTTCAGGATGTCACCAATCGCCTTGACTTTAATGAAGGTGCCATCGACCAGTTGGGGCGTCCACGAATAATCGTAAGTGAGCTTGTGCAATACGGGACCTTTGACCTCGGGTGGCGAATGCCGGAACACGCTGTCTTCGCCCTTAGCAATGTCTTCGACAAGGTTTTCGGCGAGTGTGACGCTCTCTCTTTCCTGAGCCCAGCCTTCTTTCTGCCTGCGAATGAAGTCGATGACAAAACTTTCAACTGTTTTTACGCCCGATGATGCGTATTCACTGGCCGCACCAGCAAAGTCCAAACCGGTTGACAGGGCAAATAAAGCAGTCTCAACGTACTGGCCAAAAGCCCCGGTATCTTCATCAAACACTTCCAGATAGCGGATGTCCACTTTCAACAAGGCGTTATAGACAAAGCGCATCATGCTGGCCAGATCATTGGCATTAACCTCCAATACGAACGTGCCACTGGCGCCAAGCCCGAGTACCAGCCCGGCATGAGCCCGAAGAATAAACTTGCCAGACCTGTCATTGAAACCCAGTTTCAGATAAGCCTCGGCCCCAATCCCGGCAGCCCCTTCCACCTTCTCGCCAATCTTGCAAAGCGTCTTCCAATCCGATGGGTGGGTGAGTTTGTCGTCCCAGTACAACCCGCCCAACACTTCACAACCGGCCCGAACGCCGGCGAAAACGCCCCCTTCAGCGTCGACGCCCTGGTTGTCACTTCTGTCCGCAGTGATGCCCTTGAGGCTTGGTACGCCCTCCGAGCAATCCACTTTGACGTTGGCGGCGAGCATGGCTGAGGCGCCGGCGTAGCCACTGGCCGTGATGGTCAGGCGTGCCTGGAAGTGGCCGAGCGTCTCGTAGGCGCGCTCGCCTTCCCAGCCACCGATCCGGTAGTAGATCCGGATCTCTGACTCATTGTTGGCCGGATAGGCCTGCTCGACGGTGGTCTTCCCCTGCGCGAGGCTGTATTGCGCGTCAACGCGAGCCTGCAAATGGACTTTGCCTTCGCTGGGGTCAAAGTTGGCCAGCGCGCTGGCACCGGAGGCAAAGCGCATGAACTGAGCCTCCGCCGACGCGTCGAAGCCGGTTTCATCGCGTCGATTCTGCCTCTGTTCGTCGTCGCCCCAATAGGACCAGCTGACTTCCTCGTGGAAGCGGTTCATTGACTGCCCGAAATTGCTTTCGGGGTCCATTTTCCAGAAGCTGTTTTGGAACCGGATTCCGAAATCCATCTCGACCGCTTCCCGGAGCTTATCGGTATCGATTCCGTCTCGACTCAACCAGCCCGCACTCCGGTCCCGGTCCTTCGCGGTCATGTCGTAACGGCGCCAGTGATTGGCGATTTTATCGGAACGGACGTAGGTGTAATGCTTGTTGCCCTTGAGGCGTTTGATCTCCGTCAGATTCGGCGTGGTCTGCATGGACGTCCCGATGACGTCCAGATCCTGCAGCTCGGCCACCGTGGCCTGTTTTTTCTCCTGAATTGCCGAGGTCACCGCGCCTTCAGACTCCGAGGGAAGCTCATCGCTGCCGCCCGAACCAGCTTCCTCTTCCGTATCGAGTGTCTGATAGAGCGCTTCAATGGCCCGTCCGACCCGTCGCTCCTCCTCGACAACGGCTTCCAGATCCTCCTGTGTCAGGAAGTAGAACGACTCCGTCCCGGTCACGTGAACGATCTCCACGAACTCGTCGGCGCAGGGGGCCTCATCCTGCACACTGTCCGGAGACGTCGACGAGAAATCGTTCTCCGCGGTCGAAGGCAACGTCAGGTCCTGCCCCGCGTAGATCCGGTCCGGATCTTCAATGGCCGGATTCAGATCCATCAACCGCGATACGGTCGAATCGTGTTTCGATGCGATGCCGCTCAGGGTATCGCCAGCCTTTACGGTATAAGCCGCCGTCATCAGGCACCTCCATATGCCAGTTGATGGTCCAGCATGCCGAGCTTCTCGACATTGGTCAGTGTCGGGTCTGCGAGAATGTCCTGGCAGGCCGTCTCAGCCAGTTGCTCCTCCCGACCCAGGATCAGCTCCGCGTAACGGGCGATGTCCTTCTCGGACTCAAAACCATGCTGGCGGGCCGATTGCATCGTCTGACGCAGTCGCTCACGTGTTGCCGGTCCCGGGTCCATTTCCAGATGCCTAGCCAGTTTGCTCAGAAAGCGATTCGCTTTGGACTGATTCAGTCGATCCAGCTGTTCCGGGGTCACCTGGAACCAGCCCTCGTCATCGGCCGTCCGAGACTGAGCGCTTCCGCTAACCTGAATCGCCTCCCATGACGGTTTCGAGCCTGGGTGGTACCACGTCTGAATCGGACCACTGAACGCCTGCCGTGCCCCCTCATCCATCGCCTGAAGAAACACCGGCAGTTGTCCACCGGAGTAAAACCGGCAGTAGCTGAACTGCCCGGACGGCAGACGCACGCTGATCAGGCTGCGCAAATGCGCGGCGACAAGGTCCGGACCGGCCGGTGATTCCAGACCGACCGCATAATCGACCCAGTCATCCTCCGCTTCCCACAGACGGGAATCCGCCGACGGCTTGACTAACAGGGGGCTGGCATCGACAGCCGGTTCATGCCGGGTACCCCGATACAGCCAGTCCACCCAGGGCGAATCGTCCTGTGTATAGACGGTCTTCAGGGCATCGAAAGCCGCCCCGTCGAGGATCAGATAGGACGTGACGGATTCAGCCATCATGAGGACGTTTCCGCAGAGGCACAGGGGCAGTCCGCCAGCGGGCAGCTGCCATCCGGTTTTTGATGACATTGCCCGCTGAACAGCTGATCGTTCTTTGCCGCCCGTATGAGCGTTTCCGGAGCGCTAGGGCTCGTTTCATGGGTGGCTCGCTCTGACAGCTCTGCGAGGGCCTCCGGCGCCACCTTCCCACCCTGAGCCGTGACAGCGCCGGGTGTTCCGGGGCTTTTCGGGGAGGTGCCAGAGCCACTGCCCGGCGCCCCGCCGGAGTTCAGTTTGATCTGCGGCCCCATCATCGTCACGCCGCTGGCGTCGAGTTTGAGAAAGCTGCCGCCGGCAGCGATGGTCAGTTCGGTGCCGGCATCCAGGACCACTTTCTGACCGGCTTTGTGGTGCACTTCGGTGCCCGCTTCGCTGAGGGTCGCGGTGCCGGTTTTCTGATGGACACTGCCGTCGATGGTCTGGCTGGCATCGCCGCCGATCGCGACCCGGGATTCGCCGTCGACGGTTCGGTCGTCGTTGCCCTGGATGTGATCGACCCGATCCTTATGCACCGTCAGGTGCTGGTTGTTCTTGACCACCTCCGTACGGTCGTTTTCAGTGAGCAGGTCCAGATCCTTCTGGGCGTGGACGTAGATCTGCTGCTGGTC
>NZ_QEKQ01000007.1 GCF_003096655.1 Tamilnaduibacter salinus
GATGAACAAATAGACTGGGGATTTATCGCTGAAATCGGCTCATCTCCGGATAGAGACCGGGAATCGGTGTTCAAGCCCGGTTATTCAGAGGTTCCTTAGATCGAGCTCAGCAATATTGGATAAACTTGAGCTCTAGATAACTCCACTTTATCCACAGACCACCCCAACCAATAACCTCAACAACGCCAACACCTTAGCCGATAACGCCCTGCGCTGCCACGTATTCGCTTGAGTTCTCGTTTTTGCTCACACAATACGACTGTATGGCCAGCCAGCATCGTAGCAGGGGGTCGTTTTTGGGCTTACAGGTAACAAACGCAGTCGCCCCAGGGAATCCGGGAGGACGATAAAATACGGGGAATCAAGTGGTGCCGGGGGTGGGACTCGAACCCACACGCTCGTAAGAGCACGAGATTTTGAGTCTCGCGTGTCTACCAGTTTCACCACCCCGGCAGGGAGGAATCGGGATTATACCGATCACGCGACAGAGGTCAAAACGGCGTATCCCGCGGGGCTTTCTCAAAGGCCCCCTAGATGCTGTCGAACAGGGATAGCTGGCTCGTCTGCGCGAACGACTGCTGGGCCGCCTGGAGGACGAAGCTTTGGAAGCTGAGTTCACTGATGGCCTCGGCGTAGTCCACGTCCTGCAACTTGGAGCGGATTTCCTCGGTGAAGACGGAGGAGTCCGTCAGGAACTCGCGGGTGGAGTCGACGGCGTTGAGCCGGCCGCCCAGGTCGGTCTGCACCTGGAGGATGCTGGACTGGGCGTTGTCGAGGTTCTTCAGCGAGTTGGCGATCAATTCGTCGTACGCCTGCTGGCCGCTGCCAACGGTGGCGCTGGTGGGGCCGTTCTGGAGGTCCAGGTCCTCGAACTTGGCGCCCTGCACCTGGATCTGCCCGGTGCCGGTGCCGCCGTCGTTGGCGGAAAAGCTCAGGTCGCCTGCCTGGGAAACAATCTGCAGGTTGCCGCTGCTGTCGAGGCTGGCTTCGACTTTTTCCAGGGCGTCGTCGTTGCTGGTGTTGATGGCATCGCGAATGCCCGCCAGCGTTGTGTTGCCGGTGAAGCTCACGCCGTTGATGGTCAGGGTGTCGTCCGCCTCACCCACGTACGACGCGGCGGGAATGGTCGCCTCGGCTGGCGTTTTGGTCTGATTTTCCAGGCCGTAGATCAGCTTCTCAACCGTGGCGAACATGGACTGCTTCTCGGCGGTGTTCACCTCGAAACGGTCACCGACCTGCGCGCCACTGATTTCGAACTGGATGCCCTGGAACTGGATGCTGTCGCCACTGGTGTAGGTGCCGCTGTCCAGATAGTCACCGGGGACGGGCGGTGATGACGGGCTGGTGGACTGGCGGCGGATGCCGTATTCGGTGATGCCGCCGTTGTCGTAGATGTCCACGACCAGGTCTTCGTTATTGGCGTTGTAGAAGCTGTTGTAGATGTCCTGATCCAACACCATGCCCGAGGTAATGGTGGCGCCAGAGGTATTGTTCGGGCTCGCGGATGTGGTGAAGCTGGGCTGGTCCGTCGGCACGTCGACGAACAGTCTCTTGCCGGTGTCGTTGATGGGCACCTTCACGCCCTCGTCGATCTCAAGCTGGCGCTGCCCCTCGTCGCCCTGGTAGACCCAGTCGCCGGAGACGTTACGGGCGAAGGCCTGGGTCTCGCCCTTGAAGCCGCTGAAGATATACTCGCCCGAGGCATCCCGGGTGTTGGCGATGGAGGCCATCTGCTCCACCTTTTCGCGCAGTTCGGCCGCCACCGAGGCGCGATCGTCCGGGGACAGCGTGCCGTTGCCGGCCTGCACCGTCAGCTCGCGCACGCGCTGGAGCGAATCGACCATCTCGCCGAGTGTCGCCTCCTCCTGTTCCAGGCGATTCTGCGCCAGATCGGTGGCGCGCTTGAACTGGTCGATCTGCGAGACTTCCTGGTTCAGCTTGAGGATGCGGGCGGCGGCCACCGGGTCGTCCGACGGGTTGAGCACGCGCTTGCCGGACGACACCTGCTGCTGCGTCTGGTTCAGGCTGGTGTTGAGATCCTGCAGCCGGTTGAGGCCGCCGGAAAAAACCTGTTGTGTGGATATGCGCATCATGATGACGAGTCTCCGCCCTTGTTACCGCCTGACCGGGCCACTTACTGGAAGGTGCCCAGCAGGGTATTGAACAGTTCCTGCGCCACGCTCATCACGCGGGCATTGGCGCTGTAGGCATTCTGGTACTGGATCAGGCGCCCGGCTTCCTCGTCGAGGTTCACACCGGAAATCGACTGTTCCTGATTGGTGGACTGCTCGAGCAGGGCCTTGCCGGCTTCCAGATCCAGATTGCTCTGACGGCTCTGAACACCAACGGTCTCCACCAGGCCGCCGTACGCTTCCGAGAAGTTCTGGTTGCCGTTGTTCATGGTGTCCTTCGTGCCCAGACCACCGAGGAGCTGCGCGTTGCGGTTGTCCGACGTGCCGTCCCCGTTGTAGTTGATCAGAAAGGTGTCGTTGGCTTCCGGGTTGCCATTGATGGCGAACTGGAACCCGCGGTAGTTGGGATCGGTCGGGTCCTCGGTGAAGATCTCGTTCGGGCGCCCGGGCTCGAAACTGCCGGTCTGTGGCGGCACGAACGACTGCGGGTTGTTCGGGTCGGAGGCGTCCAGAATCTCGTAGTTCTCGGTGTCCGAGAAGCGGATCATCAGCGGCGGGTTGAGCTCGCCCTGCTGGCTGAATGAGTCCAGCCGCTGGTTGGTCAGCGGATTGTCCACATTGAGCATGGTGCCCTGATTGATCACGCCGTTGCCGGCATTGCCGGAATCGGCTTCGGCCTTGATCGGACTGGCTAGCGCCAGATCCTGTTCCCGTTCGATTTCCACGCCGATGTTGGCCGCCGCGTTCTTGGTCGGCTGGATGAGGAAGCGGTCGCCCTGCTGGAAGGTGCCCTCCTCGATCTGCACGTTGAAGCCATCCTGCGCGATTTCTGCCGGCAGCGGGCTGGGCAGGCTGCCCTGGCTCACCACTTCTCCGCTGGTGCGGTCGATCAGCTCGTAATTGTTGCCATTGTTGCCGCCGAACCGCAGCTGGTAGGAACGTCCGTCGAGCTGGTTGCTGTCGGTGATCTCGACGCCAATGGTCGCATCCTGCGGCGGGGCGTTGCCGCTATCGGCGGTGACCCGGCTCAGGCGCACGGCTTCGCTATTGATGTCCGTGAACAGATTGCCACCCAGATCCCCTTCCAGATCCATGCCGATCGCGTGCTGGTGGTTCACCTGTTCGGAGACGGCAATGGCAACACGACCCAGCTCATCAAAGGCCGGTTCCAGCGCCTGTTCCTGGAAGGTACGCAGCCCGCCCATGGTACCGCCCACAATCTGCTCGGTGACCCGCGCCACCCGGTTGCCGGTGCGCAGCTGGAAGTCGAGTTGATTGGGGTCGGACTGGCTTTCCACGGTATCAAGACTGGCCGCACGGCCACCGACGACAAGCGCCTGCCCGCCGGTCAGTGACACGTTCACCTGCTGGCCATCGGCCTGACTGACGTTGATCTTCACCAGCTCGGACAGCTCGCGGAGTTTTTCATCACGCTGGTCCAGCAGGTTGTTGGGCATCTCACCCTGCGCCAGCCCCGGGGTTTCAGAAATCTTGGTGTTAAGATCCGCCACGCTGGCGATCAGGGAGTTCACATCTTTTGCAGCGTTGGCCATCTGGCCGGTCACCGAGTCCCGTTGCTGACGCAGCTCGGTCTGCAGGGACTGGAAGCGGCTGGCCAGCTCGTTGGCCTCGCTCAGTACCAGTTTGCGCTGGGGCAACGCGGACGGGTCTTCCGCGGCGCTCTGGAGGCTGGAAAAGAAGTTGTTCAGCGCGCTGTTCAGACCGGTGCTCTCACCGCCGAGCAGGTTGTCGAGCCGGGACAGCTCGGTATTGAGCGCTTCCTGCTCGCTGGACAGGGATGTGTCCGTGCGCACCTGTTGTGTGACGAACTCGTTGGTGATGCGCTCAATGTTGCTGATGTTGACGCCGGTGCCGATCGTGCCAGCACCGGTCCGCATGCCCGGGCTGCTTTCGAAGTCGACCCTCTGACGGCTGTAACCGTCGGTGTTGGCGTTGCTGATGTTGTTACCGGTGGTATTCAGCGCCGCCTGGTGACCCAGAATGCCGGAAAGGCCAATATTGATCAGTCCCGCCATGTGTCGTTACTCCCTCTCTCCCGACGCAGGGTCGGCCGATACCCGGGACAGGGAATCGCCCGTCACCGCACGGAACGGGTCGCTGCCCATGATCCGCTGAATCTTGTCGCTGTAGGCCGGGTCCGTCGCGTAGCCGGCTTCCTGCAGGCGCTGGGCGAACACGTCCGGTCGGTCCGCGCTGTTCAGCGCCTCGCGGTAGCGCGGGTTGTTCTCCAGGAAACCAAGGTAGTCCCGAAAGCTGGCCTCAAAATCCGGATAGGCCCGGAACTGCGCCTGCTCCTTCATCGGCACGCCCTCGCGGTACTCAGTCGTGGTGATGCCTACCGACGGCCCCTGCCAGCGGTTGTCTGCCTTGATGCCGAACAGGTTGTGGCTGGGCTGCTCGGCCCGGCCCTCGATCATGTGCCGGCCCCAGCCGGTCTCGAGCGCGGCCTGGGCGACCATGACCTGCGGGTTCACGTCACTGTCGGCCGTGACCTTTTTCGCCAGCGGCATCAGTGATTCGACAAACTGCTCCGGTGATTCAAACCGCTTCGGCAGCGGCTGGTCGGCACGCTCTTCCGGAACGGCGTCGCGCTTCATCATGACGTCGACCTGCTCGACCTTCTCCGGCAGCGACGGGGTCAGCGACGGCAGGTCCCGCGAGTAATCGGCAATCGAGCCCTTGTGGGTGCTGCGCTTCTCGCCGCTCGCATCCATTCCTGGGACCTGTTTGCTCAGCTGGCGCACCAGGCTGTCCGCCAGCCCGAACCGGCCACTGTCGCTCATGGACAGGGTCAGCTGCTTGTCGAACATGTCCTGATACATCTCGCCCTGGTGGCTGTTCAGGTAATTGCCCTCGGCAAACACGTCGTTGACCTTGCGCATGGACTTCATCATCTCGGACAGGAACAGCCCCTCGAACTGCTTGGCCACCTGCTCCAGCGCCGCACGACGGTCCGTGTTGGCCTGGCGTTTGATGGCGTTCAGCCCGTTGAGGTCGGTGTAGACCGATGCCTGTTCCAGTCGCGGATCCTGCATGAGGCCCCCTAGATGACGATCAGCTCAGCGCGCAGCGCGCCGGACTGTTTGAGTGCTTCCAGCACTGCCATGACATCCCCCGGCGCGGCGCCCACCTGATTGACCGCCTGGACGATCTGGTTGAGCGTGACGGCGGGGCCGAACTTGAACATGCGCGACGGCTCCTGCTCAGTCAGAATCTGGGTGTTCTGCTCCACAGCGGTTTCCCCGCCCGCCAGCGCATTCGGCTGTTCCACTTCCGGGTTCTCTTCCACCACCACGGTGAGGTTGCCGTGGGTGACCGCCGCCGGACTGACCTTCACTTCCTGGCCGACCACGATCGTGCCGGTGCGGCTGTTGATGACCACTTTGGCCGCCTCGTCCGCCGGTTCCACCTGCAGGTTTTCCAGTACGGAGAGGAAGCTGACGCGCTGGGAGGCATCCCGCGGCGCTTTCACCGCGACGGAGGTCGCGTCCTGGGCGTAGGCCATGTCCGGCCCCAGCTTGCCGTTGATGGTTTCCACCACGCGCCGGGCCGTTGTGAAGTCCGGACGCAGCAGGTTGAGGGTGATGGTATCGCCCTGGGAGAACGGCGACGTCACTTCCTGCTCAACGGTGGCGCCGCCGGGAATCCGCCCGACGCTCGGGACGTTGACGGTGATGCTCGAACCATCCTCACCCGAGGCGCCGAAGCCACCGACCACCAGATTGCCCTGAGCCATGGCGTAGACCTGCCCGTCCGCCCCCTTGAGCGGCGTCATCAGCAGGCTGCCACCACGCAGACTCTCGGCGTTGCCGATGGAGGAGACGGTAATGTCGATCTCCTGACCCCGCTTGGCGAATGGCGGCAGATCGGCCGTGACGGTGACGGCGGCGATGTTTTCCGTGTCCGGGTCCGTGCCGGGCGGCAGCGTGACGCCGAACTGGCTCATCATGTTCTTGAAGGTCTGGTTGGTGAACGGGGCGGAATCCCCGGTGCCACTCAGACCCACCACAAGGCCGTAGCCGACGAGCTGGTTGTCACGCACGCCCTGAACGCGGGTCAGATCCTTCAGGCGGTCCGCCAGCGCGGGTGCGGTGAGCAGGCACAGGGCCAGAACAATCGCATATCGGATGACACGGCTCATAACGGGAACCACTCACTGTTGAAGAAACGGGCCAGCCAGCCCATGCGGTTGGCCTGGTCAAAATCGCCAGTGCCGCCATAGGCAATGCGGGCGTCCGCGATGCGGGTGGACGTCACCGTGTTTTCCGGCGTGATGTCCTGCGGGCGCACCAGACCGGTCAGACGGATGTATTCCTTGCCGTTGGTCAGCGTGATCCACTTCTCGCCACGGACCTGAAGAACGCCGTTGGGATAGACCTTGGTCACGGTCACAGTGATGCTGCCCGCCAGGCTGTTGCTCTGGTCCGCTTCCGCAGCACCTTCAAAATCGCGCTCGAAATTGGGGTTGGTGCCGAGATTCAGCCCGTCGAGACCGAGAATGGTGCCTTCGTTGATGTTGACCTCACTGTCCTTGGTGACGCTGCTCTCGGCGTTCTTGGACGCGGTGGTGCTCTCCTGCAGCGTCACCGTCAGAATGTCGCCGACGTTCAGCGCCACGGTGTCGCCATAGGGATTGAAGTTGCGCGAGGTCTGGTAGATGGCGCCGGAGTTCGGATCGCGCTGCATCATGGCATCCGCAATCACCGGGGCGTACTCCGGATCACCCGGCGTTGCCCGCGGACGACTGACCGCCGCGCAGCCCTGCAGGACCGCCAGCAGCAGGATCAGACCGGTTGTCGCGATGGATCGATTCATGACGGCTCTCCGTTCTACCCGTTCAGCCCGCTATCACACGTTCTGTGACAGGAACTGCAGCATCTGGTCGGTGGTGGAGACGACCTTGGAGTTCATCTCGTAGGCCCGCTGGGTGGTAATCATGTTCACCAGCTCTTCCACCACTTCCACATTGGACGCCTCAATGCTGCCCTGCTCGACTGTGCCGAGGCCGTCCAGTCCGGGTTCGCCTTCCTGGGGATCACCGCTGGCGTTGGTCTCCCGGTAAAGGTTGTCGCCGATCGCGCGCAGCCCCTGCGGATTCACGAAATCCACGGTGGTGATCTGGCCCAGGTTCACCGGGTCGGCTTCGTTATCGATGGTGGCTGAAACGGTGCCGTCCTTGCCGATGGTGATATTGGTCGTGCCCTCAGGCACGGTAATGTTCGGCTCCAGCGGCATGCCGTTGGGGGTGACCACATCGCCGTTGGCGTTCAACTGGAACTGGCCGTCACGGGTGTAGCCAGTCGTGCCGTCGGGCATCTGGATCTGGAAGAAGCCACGACCGTTGATGGCCATGTCCAGCGACTGTTCGGTGACCTGCAGATTGCCCTGAGTGAACTGCTTCGCGGTACCCGCTACGCGCACACCGGTACCGAGCTGCAGGCCCGAGGGCAGCTGCGAGTTCTGGGTGTTGAAGCCGCCCGGCTGCTTCTGGACCTGATACAACAGGTCCTGGAACATCGCGCGATCACGCTTGAAGCCGGTTGTGTTGACGTTCGACAGGTTGTTGGAAATCGTGGACATCTTGGTGTCCATCGCCGTCAGGCCGGTCTTGCTTGCCCAGAGTGCCGGATGCATAGCTCATCTCCTGTGACGGTCCCCGGAGCGGCCAGTGTTTGCCGCTTTTGCCGCCGGGAACGCCCGTGATTCATCGATTATCAGAGGTTCTGCAACAGTCGTGCCGCCGCCTCGGAATTGCTGTCGGCCGTCTGCATGACCTTCACCTGCATTTCGTACTGACGGGACAACTCCATATTCGCGATCATCTCTTCCACCGCGTTGACGTTGGAGCCTTCCAGAAAGCCATTCTCAAGACGCACGGCCGCATCGGGGGGCTCCGGACCGTCCAGCGCCGCGTCCGGTTTGCGTCGCATGTAACCGTCGACCCCCTTCTCCAGCGACCCCTGCGGCGGGTTGACGAGTTTCAGCCGGTCAACTTCCACCAGATCGCCCGCGCCGCCGCCCTTGGGCACAATGGAGACGGTGCCGTCCTTGCCGATCTGGATGTCGTCATAGGGAGGCACCGCGACCGGGCCGCCATTTCCCATCACGGGGTCGCCTTCGCCGTTACGGAGGATGCCGTTGACGTCCAGGCGCAGGCTGCCGGCACGTGTGAAGCCTTCGTCGCCCTGGGGCGTCTGGACCGACAGCCAGCCAGGACCGTTGATGGCGACATCCAGCTTTCGGCCGGTCTCCATCAGTGGGCCGGCGGCGGTGTCCGTGGCAGGGTTTTCCGTCATGGCATAGGCGCGCGTGGGGTTTCCCTGACCAAAGACCGGCATGGACCGGGCCTGGGCGAAATCCCGCTTGAACCCGGTGGTACTGACGTTGGCCAGATTGTTCGCATGCGACTGTTGCTCAAGCATGTTCTGTTTGGCGCCGGACATGCCGAGATACAGCATCTTGTCCATCGGTAATCTCCTGCCGGGTTATTGACGCGTTACCCCGACAGATGCAGAAGCTGTGCCAAACCGACGACAAACCGGATTTCGAGAGGAAACTCAGGCAGGAAGGCAACCCCGGGACCGGCTCGGCGGCCCCGGGATGCCGGATCATTAACGCAGGTTGATGATGGTCTGGGTCACCGAGTCGGCGGTTTCAATCGTCTTGGCGTTCGCCTGATAGTTGCGCTGGGCAATGATCAGATTCACCAGCTCGCCGGACAGGTCGACGTTGGATTCTTCAACGGACGAAGACTTGATGGACCCCAGTGTGCCACTGTCCGGAGCCCCAACGATGGGCTGGCCGGACTCGAAGGTTTCCACCCAGGTGGTCTCCCCGACCGGAGAGAGGCCTTCGGTGTTGTTGAAACCCGCAAGGGCGACCTGCCCCAATGTCAGGGACTGCCCGTTCGAGTAGCGGGCGAACAACACGCCCTCGTTGGACACGTCCAGCCCAGAGAGCCGGCCTGTGGTGAAGCCGTTTTGCTGCTGATCATTCACCGCGAACTCACTGCCATACTGGGTCGTGTCACGCAGATCAATTGAGAAGTTAGAGCTGACCGGGGGCTCGGGGATCGGAATCTGACCGCCGTCCGCCACCGTTCTGGGACCATCCGCACCGTTGGGCTGGCCATTCTCGTCCACCGGCACCCAGTTGGAGACGAGGATCTCGTTTTCCGGGTCGCCATCCACGCTCTCTAACGTGCCGTTCTCGTTGAACAGCAGGTCGTACTGGGCCATGGTCGGCTGGCCACCCGGTGTTACCGGGTCACCAACGTTCCGACCATCGATCTGTACGTAGAGTGACCAGGGACTGCCCTGATTGACCCCGGTTGCCGGCTCCTTTACGAAGTACTGCGTCATCGTATGGGGGTTGCCCAGACTGTCGTAGATCGTGGACGAGGTGGCGTGGTTGTAGGTGCGCTGGTCGGTCGGGTCGAACGTGTTGGTGACAAAACCATCCGGGGACTCACCCGTGAGGATCGTGTCGTCGCCCGCCGTGTCTGGTGTCGCCGCGAGCGTAATGTCTCGGCCCAGGGTGATGTTCACGCCCCCGACCTGCTCGGACGGGTTGTTCGGGTCGCCGGAGACGGCCGTACCGCTGTCGAACTCCAGACTGCCGCCACCGCCCGAGTTGTCATAGCTGAAACCCAGGGTGTCGCCCCGGCTGGAGATGATGCGCAGGTCGCCCGCCCCGTTGATGGTGGCGTTCAGGCTGCTCAGGGACGAGCCGTTAATGTCATCAGCAAGCTGCTGGAGCTGTTCTTGCTGAGTCAACGCGTTGCCGTTGTCGTCGGTCGCCTGGACGGTGAAGTCCACATTCTGGAGCGTCAGGATATCCCCTGGCAGAATATTGCCGTCATTGGTCCCGTCAAGTACGGACTCGGTCCGCCCTGTGGCACTGACGTCCTCCTCCTGACTGAGCGAGTTGGCAATACTGCGGGCAGAAGCCCCGGCGGCAATATCCACCGTGCGGGTGGTGCTGTCCGGGTAGGTCACCGTCAGCTCCTGGGCATTGGTCTGGGCATTCAGGGCGGGCTGGTCGGTTTCATAACGCGAGCCGCTTTCCGCCAGCACCGATTCCCTCGAATCCAGATTCAGGTCCGAATCCACGTTCGTGGTCCGTTGCGGCGCGAGGTTGTCGCTGTCGACCTGAAGGTCACCACGGACCCCGCTCAGATTGCCGTCGTCATCGGCCTGGAAGCCCTGGACGCGCATGTTCTGGTTGTTGGTGACGAAGCCGTCCTTGTCGATGCCGAATTGGCCGGCACGGGAATAGCGTACTTCGCCGTCATTGTTCAGGACAAAGAAACCGTCACCGTTGATGGCCATGTCCAGACCGTTGTCGGTGAACCGTATGTTGCCCTGGCCGAATTGCTGCTGAACGTCCTGAACCCGCACACCATCGCCAATCGGGTTGCTACCGGAGCTGAGAAAGCCGCTGGCGTACAGATCCCCGAACTGGGCTTCGCTTCCCTTGAACCCGACGGTGCTGGCGTTGGATATGTTGTTGCCGGTGACATCCAGATCCACCTGGGACGCCCGCAGCCCGCTGAGACCGATATTGAAAGCCATGTTACACCTCGCCCCTTACTCCGCTGTGCGGGTTATTTGATTTGCTGAACGTCTGAGAGCGCTACCTGCCCCATGCCGGCCAGATTGAGAGTGACACCCTTACCGCCTTTCTGGCCCAGCGACACGCTGTCCACATTGGCGTTGATCATGGTGGAGAGCTGTTGAGTGCCCTGGGGGTAGCTGGCCTCTGCCTTGATGGCATAGGCGCCGGGCGGCATGGCATTGCCGTCTCCGTCCTTGCCATCCCATTCAAAGGTTGTCTGGCCAGCCTGGGCCGACCCGAGATCCAGCTGTCGGACCTGCGCACCCGACTCGTCGACCACTGTCAGCCGAAGACTGGAAGTGGACGCCGGCACGTTCACCACCCCGTCCATCTTGCCGTCCGGGCCCAATTGGCCGCTCTGGGATGGCACCAGCACCGACTGACCCACCATGGCGGATGCCTGCAGCGCCTGGGTGGAGCGGAACTCGCCGGCCAGTTGTTCGACACTGCTGGAGACGCTTTCCATCTGTTCAAGCGAGCTGAATTGCGCCAGCTGGGCGATGAACTCGCCGTTCTTCTGCGGCTCCAGCGGGTTCTGGTTCTTCATCTGGGCCAGCATCAGGTCCATGAATTCGCTGCGGCCCAGCTCGTCAGTGCCCTGCCCCTGTCCGGACTGCGGGGTCTGATTGCGGAATTGGTCCAGGATGCTGCTGGCGTTACTGACTGCCCCGGTATCGTTCATAAATGACTCCTTGCCGACGGCTTACTACTGACCCAGAGTAAGAATCCGCTGCATCATGGATTTGGCGGTGTTCATCACATCCACGTTGGTCTGAAAGCTGCGTGAGGAGGACATCATGTCCGCCATTTCCTCAACCACGTTCACGTTCGGATAGTAGACGTAGCCTTCCTCGTTGGCGGCGGGATGGTTGGGCTCGTATCGCATCTTGAGTTCCGCATCGCTTTCGACGATGCCGTCCACCCGCACGCCCTTGCCGGCGTCCTGACCGGGCGTGCCCAGCGTGTCCCTGCCCTGCCCCTGAGTCAGGGCGTCCTGCTGGATGGTGGAGAACACCGGCTTACGCGCACGATAGGTCTGATCGATGCTTGAACTGGCCGTCTCCGCATTGGCGATATTGGAGGCGGTGGTGTTCAGCCGCTGACTCTGTGCGGTCATGCCGGAACCGGCGATGTCAAAGATGTTGCCCAGGGACATGATGTCTGTCTCCATTCACGCGGGCCCGGTCAGGCGCCCACTGTTGTTACTGAGACTGGCCTTTCAGGGCCTCGCTCATACCTTTAAATGTACTGCTCAGGAACTGGAAGCTCGCCTGAAACCCCATGGCGTTGCGCGTATAGCGGGCTTGTTCCTGCTGGGTTTCCACGGTATTGCCATCCACGGACGGCTGGTGCGGTACGCGATACAGCAGTGCTGCCCGCTCGGTCATGGCACCGCCGGTTGCCATGTGGCGATCATGGGTACGTTCCATGGCCGCGCCGCTCTGGGAGGCCGAAGCGTCCCTGAGCGCGGCACGAAAATCGATGTCACGGGCCTTAAACCCGGGCGTGTCGGCATTGGCCAAGTTGTTGGCCAACACCTCTGCTCGACGGCTGTGCAACATCAGCGCGTCGTCACGAATGCCCAGCGCTTTGTCGAATGAAATGGCCATGCCCGTTCCTCACCCACTCTCTGTTGGTCGGTCTGAGAGAGACTAAGCAGAACGCATGCCAGAAATTAGAAACGGGGGGGAACGGCCCGTGAACCGGGCGGTCGGGGTGAATCGGCCGTGCCGGGCGGCGATCCGAAGGTGGCAAAAGCGGCAAGGGGTTACCGATTTCTTTTGGTTTCGCCGCGGAATCCGCGGAAGGACGCGGAAAAAAGAAGATTAGCCACGGAAAAACACAGAAGAACACGGAAAGAAAAAATAAAGACATTGGCTTTTCCGTGTCTTTCCGTGTTTTTCCGTGGCCATGTTCTTTCATTCCGCGTTGTTCCGCGGATTCCGCGGCGAATTCAGATCCCTTGAGCCGGCCAGCGCTGGACGAATTCGTTGGATTCGGGCCGTGGCACGGCGGGTTTGCGCTGGATGGGAGTGCCAACGTAGATCAGGCCGGCGAGGCTTTCGTTGTCGGCGAGCCCGAGCCCCTCATGGACCACCGGGTGGTAGTTGGCCGGTCCGGTGCGCCACATGCCGGCAAAGCCATGGGCCTGCAGCGCCAGCAACAGGTAGGCAACGCCGCAGCCGGTAGATAGCGTCTCTTCCACCGCCGGCACTTTGGGGTGGGACTGGTGGCGGGTGATGGCGGCGATGATCATCGGCGCCCGACGCGGCATCGAGCGTAACTTCGCCTCGCTCGGCATGGCGCTGTCATCGGCTGCACGCGCCAGAACGTCCGCCAGCGCGTCCAGCCCGTCCCCCTCAATCACCAGGTAACGCCATGGGCGCAGCAACGCATGGTCGGGTGCGCGAGCGGCACAGGCAAACGCCTCGTTCAGTACATCATTCCCCGGCGCCGGCGCCTGAAGACGCGGCTCGGATGCCCGACCGAGTATGGCCCCCGTAATCTCGCTCATGTCGTTCTCCTACTGCGCTGAATGCACCCGTCGCCCGAATTGTGACGGGGTTCCAATACTGTTAGTCTTAGACAAAAGCATAAGCCGATTGTTGAACAGCTCGGCACACATGATAACAAGAATCATTTGGTTTATCGCCATGACAGAACAGCGTCGTTTCCAGAGTTTCAAAGAGTTCTATCCCTATTACCTCGAAGAGCACAGCGATGCCAACTGCCGGCGCCTGCACTATGTGGGGAGTCTCTTGGTCATTGCTGTGCTGGTATACGCCATCGCCACATTGCAGTGGGCGTATCTGCTCCTGCTGCCCGTGATCGGATACGGGTTTGCGTGGGTTGGACACTTTGTCTTTGAAAAGAACCGGCCGGCCACCTTCACCTACCCGCTCTACAGCCTGATGGGTGACTGGGTCATGCTCAAAGACATGCTGACCGGCCGAATCCGGCTGTAGGATGATGAACGCACCACTGGCGGCGACAAAACCGACCTCCGCGGCGACGTCTCGACGACCGGTCGCGATCCCGCCCATGCCCGACTACACCGGACGTGTGCTTGCATATGTCTGTACAGCGACCATCATCCTGGTCGGGCTGTACACAGAGACCTTCGAACACTGGATGATCTGGCTGGCGGCCGGAGCCCTTTTCTGGCCCCACATGGCGCATTATTTCACCCGGCGGACGATTCTACGGCGCTCCTCGCGGGTTCGGCACAAGATGCTGCTGGCTGACTGTGCGCTCGGCGGTGGCTTTGTGGGCCTCATCGGCATGGTGGTGGTCCCATCCCTGGCGGTTCTGATGATGCTGATGTTCAGTTGCCTGCTGGTTGGCGGTATGCGCCAGTGGTTGCTGGGAACGGGCTGCTTTCTGGCCTCGGCCGCTGTATCACTCTGGCTCTTCGGACTCGCGCCCTCGCCCAACGCACCGATCCTGTTGAGCATGGTGGCGGTTTTAACGACCGGTCTCTACATCTGCGTTACGGCGTATTACGCACACCTGCAAGCCAAGGCACTGGTGACGGCCAAGTCCCAGATCCAGCATCAGCGTGAACAGTCCATTGCCCTGTCCCACAAGCTCTCCAAGTACCTGTCCCCGCAAGTGTGGCAGTCCATTTTTACCGGTGAGCGGGATGTGCGGCTGGAAACCCAGCGCAAGAAGCTGTCGATCTTCTTCTCGGACATCCGGGGTTTCACCGAGCTGTCGGAAGAGATGGAGCCCGAGGCGCTGACGGATCTTCTGAACACCTACTTCAACGAAATGTCACAGGTCGCCCTCAAGTACGGCGGCACCATTGACAAGTTCGTTGGTGATTCCATCATGATTTTCTTCGGCGACCCCACCAGTCAGGGGCAGCGTCAGGATGCACAGGCCTGTGTATCAATGGCCGTGGAGATGCGCAAACACATGAAGATTCTGCGCCAGAAATGGCGCAGTCAAGGCATCAAGACACCGCTGGAAATCCGCATGGGCATCAGTACTGGCTATGTGACCGTCGGCAACTTCGGTGCAGAAAACCGGATGGACTACACAATCATCGGCAAGGAGGTGAACCTGGCGGCCCGGCTGGAGGCACTGGCGGACCCCGGCGAGATCCTGATCTCCTACGAGACCTTTTCCCTGATTAAGGACACGATCATGTGCCGGGATATGGGGGAAATTTCCGTCAAGGGCTTTGGGCGCCCGGTCCCGATCTATGAGGTGATCGATTTCCGCCGCGACCTCGGTGCGGACCGAAGCTTCCTTGAGCACGAACACGCCGGGTTCGCAATGTATCTGGACTCCGAGAAGATCCATGCCGACGAGCGTCGCAACATTCTCGAGGCACTGGAATCAGCCGCCGAACGCCTTCGCGAAGAAGACCCCGACTACTGACGCACCAGGCGCTGGAATGCGGGCGCACGGTCCGCCGTACTGCGCCATGGGTTGATGTCCAACCCGCCCCGCCGTGTGTACTGCGCCAGAACGCTCAGCGCTTCTGGCCGACAGTGCTTCATCAGGTCCGTAAAGATCGTCTCCACGCAGTGTTCGTGAAAGTCCTGCTTCTGGCGAAAGCCTACGAGATAGTTCAGTAGCGACGCCCGTTCGATTTCCCGGCCGGTGTACGCCACAACGACGGTCGCCCAGTCGGGCTGGCCAGTGACCGGACAATTCGATTTGAGCAGGTGCGAGCACAACCGCTCGGTCACGCGGCGTTCTCCGGCTGTGGGGTTCTCCGGTGTGTGCGTCGTTATCGGCGCGTCGTCGATCAGAATCGTGTTATCCGGCCTTCCAGCGGCGGTGGTCGCGTCGTCCACGGAGTAAAGCTGAACGCCGACGGCCTTTCCCGCGACTTGGGACATATCACGCTCTATGCAATGACGGACCGCCGCTGCCGACTCAAACCGCTCCTGATTCAGGGAATTGAGGTAAAGCTTGAGCGACTTGGACTCGATCAGGAACGGCGAATCCGCCGGCACGGTAAACCGCGCCCAGGCCACGGCCGGTATGCCATCGGAGCGCAGCCAGGACAGCTCCCAGGCCTGCCAGATGTCGGCACCGAACCAGGGCCAATGCCCCTCGCTGAGCGCCAGACGCTTGCGATTGGCCGCGCGCGGCACCGGATACAACCGCTCCGGCGCGTACTGTTCAGGATAGTCGCTGGTCTGGCCCAGCGGTGCGTCGTTCAGGCTCATGAGCACCTCATCAATGCCGGATACCCCGGCCGCGGGATAGCATCCGCAGCGATACGGTGGAAAGGATCACGATAAAGACCGCCACCATCGCCAGCGACACCCACACGTTCACGTCCGAGACGCCCAGAATACCGTGGCGGAAGGCATTCACCATATACAGGATGGGGTTGATCATTGAGACGCCCTGCCAGAACTCCGGCAGCATCTGGATCGAGTAGAACACGCCGCCGAGATAGGTCAGCGGCGTCAGCACGAACGTGGGTACGATGGAGATATCGTCGAACTTCGTGGCCAGCATGGCGTTAATGAACCCACCCAGCGAGAAGAGCATCGAGGTCATGATCACCGTCAGGATGGTCGCGCTGACGCTGTACATCTGCAGGTCCGTAAAGCCCAGCGAAAGCAGCGTGACGATCAGTCCGACCCCCAGGCCGCGCGCCATGCCCCCGGCCACATAGCCGGCCAGGATGACCCAGTTCGGTACCGGTGATACCAGCAGTTCTTCGATGCTGCGCTGGAACTTCATGCCGAAGAACGAAGACACAACGTTGGCGTAGGAGCTGGTGATGACGGACATCATGATCAGCCCCGGTACGATGAACGCCATGTAGTCGAACCCTTCCATCGGGCCGATCCGCGAGCCGATCAGGTTGCCGAAGATCACGAAGTACAGCGTCATGGTGACGGCGGGCGGCAGCAGTGTCTGCGGCCAGATCCGCGTGAACCGGCGGATTTCGCGGACCACGATGGTGGTGAATGCGGTCCAGATTGCGCTGGGATTCATGCGCTCGCCTCCTGTTGGTCGCCGCTGCCCTCTTCCACCAGCTTCAGGAAGAGTTCCTCCAGACGGTTGGACTTGGTCCGCATACTGGTGACCTCGATACCGGCATCACTGAGCTCGCGGAACAGCGCATTCAGCGGGTGACCACGCTGCACGTCTGCCTCCAGCTGCCCTTCGCCATTCAGGCGGGTGTCAAAGTCCGCCAGCGCAGGCGCCTCACCCAGTGGCTCGGCGACATCCAGGACAAACGTTTCCATGCTGAGCTGGCGCAGCAGATCACGCTTGCTGGTGTTCTTGACGATGCGTCCCTCATCGATGATGGCAATGTGGCGGCAGAGGGCTTCCGCCTCTTCCAGATAGTGGGTGGTGAGGATGATGGTCGTGCCCCGCCGGTTCATTTCTTCCAGGAACGTCCACATGGAGCGGCGCAGCTCAATATCCACACCGGCGGTGGGCTCATCGAGAATCAGCAGACGCGGTTCATGGACCAGCGCCCGGGCAATCATCAGGCGACGCTTCATGCCACCGGAAAGCATCCGGGCCGGCGAGTTGCGTTTGTCCCAGAGTCCGAGCTGTCGCAGGTAGCGTTCGGCCGATTCCGCAGCTTTTTTCGTCGGAATACCGTAGTAACCCGCCTGCGTCACCAGGATGTCGAACACCTTTTCGAACTGGTTGAAGTTCATTTCCTGCGGCACAACGCCCAGATTCATCTTGGCTCTCGCCAGATCCGTGTCGATGCTGTGACCGAACACCTCGACGGTGCCGCCGGTCTTGTTGACCAGCGAACAGACGATGCCCAGTGTGGTCGATTTGCCCGCCCCGTTGGGCCCGAGCAGTGCAAAAAAATCACCGCTCTGGACCGTCAGATCAATGCCTTTGAGGGCCTGAAAGCCGCCTTCGTAGGTCTTATTGAGATTCCGAATCCGGAGTGCGTCGTTCATGATGTCGCCCGGTCTGGAGAATGAAGGATCGTAAGGGTCCTATCTTGTGATGAATTCCGCAAGTTCAAGCCGTTCGACCGTCGTCGATCAACTGCGCAAACTGCGACGGGCGTCCGGTAAAGACGTGCACGGATTCTTATAATCGCGGAATACATACGCGACCAACTGCGCAGGGACCACTCGACTGTATGATAAGAACAACGCTGAGCCTCGCCCTGGCCCTCGGGCTCACCGGCTGTGTCCTGGATGACAGCGGTGACGATGGCAACGCCGCCGCCACGGGGCAGCTGACCCTTGGCGGTATCGCCGGCCTCAACTACGACACCCAAAGCCAGACCGGAACCACCAACGATCGCGGCACATTTCGATATTTCGAAGGCGAGAACGTGACTTTTCGCGTGGGAGATCTCGTGGTCGGCGAGTCGGTGCCAACGGACCCCATCATCACGCCACTGGAGTTCCTCCCCGAAACCCGCCAGCAATTGCAGCAACCGCTGACCAACGAACTGGGCCTGCTCAGCCACCGCCCAGTCGAGGAGCAGGTGGTGAGCAACACCACGCTATTGAACATTACCCGATTCCTGATGGTGATGGACGAAGACCAGTCCACCTCAGAGGGCAGTGATCTTCAGATCACGGACCGCACTCTGGATCAATTCCGGGACCTTCGCCAGCAACTGGAGGAGCCGATTGACTTTACGGTCTCCGCGTCGGACTTCAACCAGGGCGGCAAGCAGCCGGACACCAATGAAGAGCCCGATCCCGGTGCCGAGCGGTCACCGGTCAACTGGGTGCTTGAACGCATCTGCTTCGAGCCGGCGGACAGCGAGCTTTGCGACGATCCGCCTACGCCCACCGAAATCAGCAACGCACCGGTGGCCCCCGAGGACGATACGGAGCGGGACCCGGATGTGGAGTACCAGGACGACCTTCAACAGAAGCGGGACCGAATCCTGGGCGCCCAGCGCAGCATCGGGGATGTGAGCGAGTCCGACGCCGAAGACTATCTGCTTCGCGAACTGGATGAGATCACCGTCGACATCGCCAACCGCTACTACCTCGACACCGTCACCCAGACCGTCAGTGAAGGTGATGAATCGGTCCGGGAGGTGACTGTACTGAAGGTGGGTGGCGGGATCGAAATTGACCGTATCGAGGCCATCAGCACCAACCCGTCGGCGCTCACCATTCACAGCACGCACGCTGAAAGCGGCACGGTCGAATATTTTGTGAGCGGGGATGCCGGTACGGAGGTGGAGTTAATCATCAATTTCCGCCCGGTCGGTGATTATCGCTGGGTGCAGAAGCCCCTGCGGGTCGTCATCGAAGAGTAGCCGCCCGCGTCAGCCGACCAGGCGTTTGATGCTCCATCGGGATACTCTGGCACCGGTGACCTCATACTGCATCGGGTTCAGCCCTGCGGTGCCGAGCGGCAGGCATGCGGTGATGTTAAGCGTCTGCGAGGCATCACGGCCTTTGTTGTACTCGGCCAGGTTGATGATGCGGCCCTTTTTCAGCGGCTGGTGTTCCTGGTCGGTCATGACCATCACACGCGGCCAGAGCCGGCGCTCTGGTGAATGTGAGATAACAGCGCCGCGCTGACCGTCGCTGAGCTGCACCAGCGTGCCGGTCGGATACAGTCCCACCGACTGGATGAACCGCTCTACCAGATCCTCCTGGAAGGCGATATTCCGCAGTTCGTAGAGGTGAGCCACGGCCTGCGCGGACGTCATGGGGCGACGGCCCGGGCGCGGTTCCACCAGTGACTCGTAGTAGTCCACCAGACCCGCGATCTTGCCCAGAAGCGGGATCCGGTCGCCCCGCAGTCCGGACGGGAAACCGGACCCATTGTGACGCTCGCGGTGATAGCGCACGACGCTCAGTACCGGACGTGCCACATCCGCGTCTTTCAGGCGCCGAACACCGTATTCGACGTACTTCTGGAACGTGCGGTAGTCGTCCGCGTTGAGCCGATCCTCATTCTGGACGATCGATTCCGGCAGATCGAGTTTGCCCACGTGCGCAAGCAGTGTGCCCATGGCAAGGCTGTGCAGCGCATTTTCGTCAATACCGAAGTGTCGGCCACAGATCAGAGCCCATACCGAGGCGTTCATGGCATGGCGGTAGCTGTGGTCGTCGTGTTCGCGAATCCGGGTCATCCAGAGCAGCGCATCCGGGTGACGGACCACGCTCTCCATCATGCCACGGGCCACCCGCGATACGGCCCTCAGATCCGGCGCCTCGCCGTCACGAAACTGCCGGGTCACACCCTGCAGCGCCGCCTCCGCGTCTTCCAGAACAACCGACGCCTGACGAGCCTCCTTCTTCATGGACGTCTGGACGTCGTACTGGCGGGGTTGCCGGATGTGGATGGGGGGCAGCTTGATCGCTACGTTCTGATCCTTGCGTTTGCGCCCCGGTGGCGAAAAGGTGTCGTCGTCCGGGGTGGAAACGTCACGCCCTTCCGCCACATCAATCATCACCCACTTACAATGGGAGATCAGTGACTGGATTTCGTGCTGGTGGCGAATGTGAAAACCCTGGATGGGGAACGGTGTCTGGTGCCACGGGCAGTCCAGATCAGACACGAACATCCCGATCTCAAGATCATGTGCTGCGACTTTTTTCTGTCGAACGCCCACGGTACACCTCGACTCCAGATTTCACGGTTTTTGACACTGTCTATTGTGCCTGTCTGGCAGCCAGAGGCCATTACAATTTCGTAGCGACTCGTCACCATTCACTGACATCGGGTTACCTATCTTGTCACTTCGCAACATCGTGTGTCGGTGTGACGGCTGTAACAAATCCGGTGCCGACCCGATCGCTGTTACTCGTCGTCGCAGACGGCATCTCCCAGCTCTGGCGGCCCGGCCTCCAGGCTGTAGCGCGGTGCCTTGCGTACGGCAATGGAATAGGGGACAGCGGATGCCCGGACGTAGTCCCGGTTTTCAGCCTCCTCGCCGGAGCCACGCTGGGTGTTGATCGGCTCGCAATCCACCCGCAGCGCCAGTTCCCCCTCCAGTGCTTCCAGCCGGTCAGCGTTTGTCACCGCCATGCAAACCGTTCCGGGCTCAACCGGCTCGCCAGTACGTGCCAGCCGGTCCTGCCCCGGTTCGCCACACGCGCGAACCCCCTCACTGGCGCAGCCTGAGTCACCCTGGGGCACCCCCTTCAACCGCCAGACCCGGGTACTGCACTGTGTCTCAACGGTCAAAGCAGTCGCCACAACATCAGCCCCCGGCCACCACGCCGGGTACTCAGCGGTATGCCAGACCACACGCACACGCCGGTCCTCGCCCGACGAATTCTCCGCAGGGAACACCGCATAATGGGTATAGTGAGATGCACAGCCGGCCATCACAAGAGCGAACCCACCGACCAGCGCCCCCGAGAGGCGGCCCCGCCAGCGCCCGAAGGAACGTTCCCGTTGAACCAGAGGCGGTCTTGTGCTCATTCGTCATCATCCTCATCGACAAGCTGCATGCCGATACCATCCTCGGCATATCGCACCACCTTCATCGCCCGGATCGGTGCTGGCACCGGCATGTCTTGAACCTGAACCCTAACCCGGTCCCCAACGGCAGGAAGCCATTCCGGGTCATTCACTTCGACAAAAACCCCGCTGTCGGAGATGTCCCGCGTTAGAAATATCTTCTCTCCAAGCGTCTCATGCGTGATCAGGAGCTTCGCGGTCATGGGGGTGCGGAGGTGTTTTCGGCGATCACGGGACATAATCAAAAAGGCCTACAGGTTGTTGTTATCCATCGTGTTGAAGAGCATAGCATCATCAGCCGTGCCCTTCCCGACCGATACCGCCCCGCTTTTCCTTTTTCTCGCAAAACCCAACAAGAATGGTTATTATCACGTTTATCGAAAACAGCGAACTGACAGAACGCCCACGCAGTAAAACGAGAATAAGGACAGTGACATGAAGCTACGAAACATCATTCTAGGCAGCGCACTGGCGGCCAGCACATTCATGCCAGCGGCGGCCAGCGCCAGTGGTGACGTCAACATCTACTCCTACCGCCAGGCCTATCTGCTGGAACCTCTGCTCGATGCCTTTACCGAGAAAACCGGCATTGACGCCAATGTGGTGTTCGCCAAAAAGGGGTTGGCTGAGCGCCTGGCCCGCGAAGGTGAGAACAGTCCGGCGGATCTGGTGCTGACCACCGATATATCACGGCTCAATGAACTGGTGGAGCGGGGCCTGACCCAAAGCGTCGTGACAGACACGCTAAACGACAACATCCCGTCCAGTCTGCGCCACTCCGAGGGACTGTGGTACGGCCTCACGACACGTGCCCGTCTCATCTTTGCCTCCAATGAGCGGGTCGAGGAAGGGGCGATCACCACCTACGAGGAGCTGGCCGACGAGCGCTGGGATGACCGGATCTGCACCCGGAGTGGCAAGCACCCCTACAACATTGCCCTCTTCAGCTCGATGATCGCACACCACGGTGTCGAGGAAGCCGAGCAATGGCTTGAAGGCCTCAAGGACAACCTGGCCCGCAAGCCCCAGGGAGGCGACCGCGACCAGATCAAGGCGATTGCCGCTGGCGAATGCGATCTGTCCATCGGCAACAGCTACTACTACGGGAAGATGCTGCAGGACGAGAATCAGAAGGCCATTGCCAATCAGGTTCACCTGGTGTTCCCCAACGCTGATGACCGCGGCACGCACGTCAATGTCAGTGGTATGGCAATGACTCAGAGCGCCCCGAACCGGGACAACGCCGTCAAACTGATGAACTACCTCGCCTCAGAAGAGGCGCAGTCGATTTACGCCCGTGTGAACTTTGAGTACCCGGCCAACCCAGCCGTCGCGCCATCCGAACTGGTCTCGGGCTGGGGCACCCTGAACCGCGACGATCTACCACTGGAAACCATCGCCGATTATCGTGAGGAGGCGGTCAAGATGGTGGATCGGGTCCGGTACGACAACTGATTCCGCCCATGGGAAAGCGGGCAGTCTGATACAATCGCCCGCTTTCTCATGACACCCGGCCAAGCACTTCTATGACACAGGCGACCTCGTCGGACCCCGCAATCAGCACCTCGCGTTACACGCTGACCCATCGAACGGGCAAACGGTGGTTTTTCGGGGCCGCTGCCACCACCGCCCTGGTCGCCCTGCCGATCATTGCGGTCATGGTTCTGGCGTTTTTCCCGGAATCGAACGTCTGGCCCCACCTGGTCTCCACCACACTCCCGCTCTACCTTGAGAACACGGCCCTGCTGATGTTGGGCGTCGCTGTGACGACACTGGGCCTGGGCATTCCCTGCGCGTGGATTGTCACCATGTGCCAGTTTCCCGGGCGCCGGGTGCTGGAGTGGGCGTTGTTGCTGCCGTTCGCCGTGCCGGCCTACGTCATCGCCTATGTCTACACGGATCTGCTGGACTATGCGGGGCCCATCCAGAGTACGTTGAGAGCCGCGTTTGGCTGGGAGAGTGCCGGGGACTACTGGTTTCCCGCCATCCGGACGCTGACCGGCGCCATCATCATGATCGGCCTGGTGCTCTACCCGTACATCTACCTGCTCGCCCGGGCGGCGTTCATGGAACAGTCGCCGTCCCTGTTTGCAGTCAGTCGCAGCCTCGGTCGTTCCCGCACGGCGACCTTTTTCCGGGTCGTGCTGCCCGTCGCACGCCCGGCGATTGCGGTGGGCCTGTCGCTGGTGCTGATGGAGACACTGAACGATTTTGGGACAGTGGATTTTTTCGCCGTGAACACCCTGACGCGAGGGCTGTTCGACACCTGGATGAACCTTGGCAATCTCGGGGGTGCGGCGCAGATCGCCATGGTCATGCTAACGTTCATGGTCGTGCTGGTCACACTCGAGCGCCTGTCCCGACGCCGCCAGCAGCAATACGCGGCGCGAGATCTCCGCGACCCCGTCCATCGATTCCGCCCCCGACGCTCCGTCCAGGCATTCTGCCTGGTATTCTGTGCGATGCCGGTCGTGCTTGGGTTTCTCGTTCCCGCCGGTGTACTGGGGCACTATGCCTGGCTTTATCTGGACGAAAGCTGGACCGAGTCATTTCTGGAGACGACCTGGAACAGCCTGTTCCTCGCCTCCATGGCCGCGCTGTCCACCACAGTGATCGGTCTGGTGCTGGCGTACAGCCGCCGGCTTCATGACACGCCGGTGATGAAAGCCCTGCTGCGTCTCTCGTCCCTGGGGTACGCCATGCCCGGCGCGGTTCTGGCAGTCGGCGTCATCATCCCGCTTGCGGCATTCGATAACTGGTTCGATGGGCTGATGGAGCAATTCCTGGGGTGGAACAGCGGGCTGCTGCTGAGCGGATCGGCATTCGCCATTATTTTCGCCTACACCGTGCGGTTTCTGGCCGTTTCGGCTGGCAGCCTTGAGTCGGCGCTTCAGAACGTGACGCCCAACATGGACATGGCCTCCCGCTCGCTGGGGAGTCCGCCGGCGCGGACACTGTTGCGGGTGCACCTGCCGATGCTTCGAGGGACCATGCTCACGGCGGCGCTGGTCGTCTTTGTGGATTGCATGAAGGAACTGCCGGCGACACTGATCCTCAGGCCCTTCAATTTCCAGACACTGGCAACCCACGTGTACCAGTTCGCCTCGGATGAGATGCTGGGCCAGAGCGCCCTGCCCGCTCTGCTGATCGTGACAGCGGGCATCATCCCGATCGTTCTGATGAGCCGCTCGATCAGCCGGTCGCGGGAGTTTCAGTAAGTCAGCGAATTACCTCTGGTCCTGCGAGCGCGGGACGGTCACCACGAAGCGCCCGCTAAAGGTGGCCGCCGGCGTCGCTCCGGCCGCGTCCTGAGAGTAGACCGTGGATTCCAGACACAGCCGACCGATGCCCCGACGATCCACGCTGCGTTCGAACCGCTGCATGTCCTCCGCGCCGGGGAGGGAGCATCGGGCCAACAGGTCTCCACTGAGCGGCTGACCGTAATCGATGGCGCCGGACTGGATCACCACTTCGCCCTCGAGGCCCTGATCCTCCACCCACAGCTCCAGCAACGACCAGGCCGCGGTCACCGCCACGGCATAGATGCTGCCACCGAAGCCGGTGCCCTGGTGGTTGTGGTTCAACGACAGCGGCGCGTGCACTTCGATGTCGCGGCCAGAAAAGGCAGTCAGCGTCACCCCAAGCGATCGGGTGAGCGGAATCAGGGTGTTGATGCGCTCCTGAAAGCGGGCAAGACGGGTCATGGGTTATCCTCCTTGGCACCCAGTGTAGGACGCCCGTCCGGCTTGCCCAATTCGACCAAAGGCGGTCGCCCGCCCCCGCTCTGGGGCGGGGGCTGGAGCGGATTACTCCCAGATGATCGCCTCACCGGCGCGGTACCAGTCGTCGACCCTGTCAGCGTAGGCGTCTTCCACGACGTTCCGTTTGAGCTTCAGGGTCGGGGTGAGGAAATCGTTCTCCATGGTCCATTCTCCGTCCACGACGGCGATGAATTTGAGCTTTTCATGAGGGTCCACGGATTGGTTGATCTGGGCCATCAGCTCAGTGAAGCTCTTTTCCAGCTCCTCACGGAACTCGGGGTCTGAGGACTTGCTCAGCGCCTCCTCCGAGAGCATCACCAACGCGTGCGGCTGCGTCTGGTTGGCACCGGAGACGCACACCATCTCCACGTCGGGATGGCTCATCAACTGATTCTCGATGGGCGCCGGGGCAATATACTTGCCCTTGCTGGTCTTGAAGATCTCCTTGATCCGCCCGGTAATCTTCAGGCGCCCCAGTTCATCCAGTTGGCCCTTGTCGCCCGTGCGGAGGTAACCATCCTCGGTGAAGGTCTGCCGGGTTTTCTCCTCGTCCCGGTAGTAGCCCATCATGGTCGCTGGGCTTTTGACCAGCACCTCACCCTCTTCGCTGATCTTCACGTCCACGCCCGGCAGGGGCTCGCCGACATACCCCGTGCGAGCCCGGCCCGGCCGGGTCGTGTGGGAGTAGGCAAAGTTCTCGGACATGCCGTACCCCTCAAGCAGCTCCAGCCCCAGGTTGCGGTACCACTCGAGGATGTCATGGGACAGCGGCGCCGACCCACTGCCAGCGAATTTGACGTGTTGAAGACCGAGGTTGGTCAGCACCTTCTTCTTGATGATCCGGTTCAATACCGGAATGCGCAGCAGCCGATCGAGCTTCTTCTGGGGCATCTTCTCGAAGACCCCGTGCTGGAACTTGGTCCAGATGCGTGGAACGGCAAGGAACAGGGTCGGCTCCGCCCGGCGCAGGTCTTCCACGAATGTATCCAGCGACTCGGCAAAGTACACGCGGAACCCTCGTTTCATGGAACCGAGTTCCACCAGGTAACGCTCGAATACGTGTGACAACGGCAGATAGGACAGCATCCGTTCGTTCGCCGTGACTTCCAACAGCGATGTCCCACCCTCCGCGGCAATAGCCAGGCTCTTGAAGTCCAGCATGACCCCCTTGGGCCGGCCGGTGCTTCCGGAGGTGTAGACAATGGTCGCCAGCTCATCCGGATCACGCTGAACGTTCTCTTTCAGCGGCGGGTACTTGGCGACAAGGTCGTCCCAGGTGGGAAAGTCCGTTTTCGGACTCAGCGGAAAAGAGATGCAGTGGATGGCATCGGGAACACCACTTTTCATACCATCCCAGTCGTCCAGCTTGCCGACAAACAGGGCTTCACAGCCACTGTGTTCGAGAATGTACTGCACGGTATCCGCATTCAGCGTCGGGTACAGGGGCACGGAAATGTGTCCGGCCATCCAGATCGCCCAGTCAGCCATAATCCAGTGAGCGCAGTTCTTAGAGACAATCCCGATCCGGCTCTTTTCCGGCAGGTTGAGCGACTTGAGATAGGAAGCCATTCGCCGCGCTTCGCCGACGGCACGGCGCCAGGTGTAGTCCACGGTCTTGCCGCCACCAACCGGCTGGGTCATGTAGATCGACTCGGCGCGGGCGGTTTCCCAATGATAAATCATCTCCAGGGGAAGCGCTGTCTGTGCTGTCTCCATTTCTTTTCCTTACCCGGTTGTGGTTGTTATGGAAAAGACCCTATGCCAACTCTGTCACCAGCGTCAAAGCGGCCTCGCGAGCCGGAGGCCGATCTCAGTGAAATGGCCGACGGATGACGGCATGCCACAGCACTGTCATTGGTCTGTCGCATGTCAGTGGACGGGTCATGGTGACTCTCCGTTATACTGCATTAACTGCCGGATTTCACGGGATCCCAACCCGTTCACGGCAATTGCGCCCAAAAAGAGCGAATAATGGCATGGGTCTGAAAGACAGGAAGCAAGCGATGTACGTCTGTATCCACTGCCGCCAGGGGCTGATGGACCCGGTGGCACAACTGGACGAGGTCGGTCACCTGGATCGATATCAGTGCAGTTACTGCGGTCACCAGACCACAATCCCGCCGGTTGCCATTTCCGTTACTCAAGCGCTGTCATGCCTGGCCGGTGCCGGAATCGCCCTGTTTCTGCTGTTCCGCCATCTGGGCCAGGCGCTGCAGGCCTTCCAGCTTGGCAATGGCAACATGGTCACGGACCTGGGGCTCTCACTGCTCGCGACCATCCTCTTGGTCGGCTTTGTGGTGACCATCATCCAGGCCATCCAGAGCATGAAAACCCAGCTTCAGTACCGGCATGTTCCCCCGCGATCCGGGTAACAGCGGCGACTGGTTTTTGTGCTAAAATCCGGCCCTTTCGTTTTTGGGCGGCCCCGGAACCTTGATCTGCTCCGGCGCCGATTGATCCAGCATGATCCGGAGACACACCATGTTCAGCCGTTTAGTCAAAACCATGCTAGCGACCCTGCTGCTGGCCACCGCCTCACTCGTGCAGGCGGAACCAAAAACCGTTGCCGTCACCCAGATCGTCGAGCACCCCGCTCTCGATGCGGTCTATCAAGGCGTCCGTGACGAGCTGACGGAAAACGCGGGCTACCGCATTGGTGAGTCCATCAAGTTCATGCATGAAAGCGCCCAGGCGAATACCGCCACGGCGTCCCAGATCGCCCGCAAGTTTGTCGGTGCCAGTCCGGACGTGATTGTTGCCATTGCCACGCCGTCGGCGCAGACAGTCGCCGCCGCTGCCCGCAAAACGCCAGTCGTTTTTTCCGCGGTCACCGACCCGGTCGGCGCCAAACTCGTCGACAGCATGGAGAAACCAGGCGCCAACATTACCGGCATCACCGATATGCTGCCGATTGATCGCCACCTGGACATGCTCCAGCGCGTGGTACCGGATGCCACCCGCATCGGGACCGTCTATAATCCCGGCGAAGCCAATGCCGTGGCCCTGGTGGATGAAATCGAAAAGCGTTTCAAAGAGCGGGACGTCGAGCTGGTGAAAGCCGCCGCCACCAAGACGTCGGAAGTACTGGGCGCGGCCCGCTCACTGGTCGGCAAGGTGGATGCCATCTACATCACCACTGACAACACCGTGGTATCCGCTGCCGAAGCGGTGATGTCCGTCGGCGAACGTGCCGACATCCCGGTCTTCGCCGCGGATACCGCAACGGTCGAGCGCGGCGCCGTCGCCGCTCTGGGCTTCAACTACTACGACATGGGTCGCCAGACCGGGCAGGTTGTCGACCGCATCCTGAAAGGGGAAGCACCCGCTTCCATTCCGGTTCGTGGCATCGACAAGCTGTCTCTCCACGTCAACCCGGGAGCGGCGGAACGCATGGGCATCGCCCTGCCCCAATCCTTCGTTGATGACGCTGACAAGGTCATTTCCGAATAATCGCCCGACGATCAACGCAGGATCTCCATGCTCAGTGAAATCGCGCTTTACGGCGCCTTCGAGACGGGCCTGATTTACGGCATCGTCGCGTTTGGCGTCTATCTCTCATTCCGGGTGCTCCACTTCCCCGACCTGACCGTCGATGGCAGCTTCCCGCTCGGTGCGGCCGTGGCGGCCGTGATGATCATTGACGGCTTCAACCCCTGGCTGGCGACCGGTATGGCCCTGGTCGCCGGCATGGGCGCCGGTGCCGTGACGGCGCTGCTCAACGTCCGGCTCCACATCCTGAATCTGCTCGCGTCCATCCTGACGATGATTGCCCTGTATTCCGTCAACCTGCGCATCATGGGCCGTCCCAATATTGCCCTGCTCTCCGAAGAGACGGTGCTGACGCCCTGGTATGAGCTGGATCTGGCATTCCATCAGGTGCCGGTCGCGCTGTTCCTCCTCGTCTCTCTGGTCGGCCTGGTGATGCTCTGGCGGTTCATGCAGTCCGAGACCGGCCTAGCCATGCGGGCCACCGGCGCTAACCCACGAATGGCTCGCTCCCAGGGCATTGCCACCGGTTGGATGATTGTCCTTGGCATTGCCCTTTCCAACGGTCTTGTGGCCCTCGCGGGTGCTCTGTTTGCCCAGAGCCAGGGGGCCGCCGATGTCACGATGGGCGTTGGCGTGATTGTAATCGGGCTGGCGTCACTGATCGGCGGCGAGGCCGTGCTGACCCCCCGCAATGTCTTCCGCGCCCTGCTGGCCTGTCTTGTCGGCGCCATTCTCTACCGGCTCGCCATTGCCCTGGCTCTGAATGCGGATTTCGTGGGTCTCAAGACGCAGGACCTGAACCTGATTACCGCAGTTCTGGTGACGCTGGCGATTGTTCTCCCGAACGCCCGACACTCGGTCAAGTCATTCTTCTCGCGGAGCTGATGCCATGATTAGCGCAGACAACCTGCAACTGACTTTCGGCAAGGGAACACCGCTGGAGAATCCGGCTCTGCGTGGACTGAGTCTGAAAGTCGACCCGGGCGAGTTCGTGACGGTGATCGGCAGCAATGGCGCCGGCAAGAGCACGCTACTCAATGCCCTCTCCGGCGAGGTCATGGTTGACTCGGGCCAGATCATTGTGGACGACAAGGACGTCACCAAACTCCCCACACACCGTCGGGCGGACCGGGTGGCTCGGGTGTTTCAGGACCCATTGGCCGGCACCTGCGAGGATCTGACCATTGAGGAGAACATGTCCCTGGCCATCAAGCGGGGCATGCGACGGGGGCTGGGCTCTGGCGTCAAGAACCGTTACCGGAAGCGCTTCCGGGATGCGCTGGCGGAGCTGAATCTGGGGCTGGAGAATCGTCTTGGCGACCGGATGGGGTTGCTGTCCGGAGGACAGCGTCAGGCGGTCAGCCTGCTGATGGCCAGTCTGAACCCCTCCAGCATTCTGCTTCTGGACGAACACACAGCCGCCCTCGATCCGCGCACGGCCCGCTTCGTCCTGAACCTGACATGCAACATTGTTGAGCGCCATCGCAAGACGGCCCTGATGGTCACGCACAGCATGAAGCAGGCACTGGACGTCGGCAGCCGGACGGTCATGCTGCACCAGGGTCAGGTGGTATTCGATATCAGTGGCGAGGAACGTGAGGGGCTGGAGGTACCGGATCTGCTGTCGCTGTTCGAGAAGCAGCGGGGACTGGAGGTGACCGACGACAGCCTGCTGCTCGGCTGACGGTGCTTCTGGAAACACAGGGGACGGCCCGTTGCCGGGCGCCCCCTGCGACGGACGGGCACTTACTGGTGTCCGTAAACACGCATGTTGGTGCCACTTACTGACAGGTTGTCCATGGCCAGTGACCCAATGGACGTGCCACCGATCAGGACGCCGCCCACACGGATATCCGCCTCGAACTGCGCCAAATCAATCGCCAGACTACTATTACCGGTCGCGTTGTTGCCTTCATAGAGGTTCAGCTCCACCGGAGCGAAAACATCAAGGGGCTGCGGCGCGTCGAGGTCGTAGTCGGCACCGGTCACCACGACGTCCCGAACACCCAAGGCCAGGAACGGCGCATCAAAGTCCAAATCGTCGATGGCGATATCGGTCTGGATGTTCAGCGTGTCCGTTGCCGTGTCAACACGCAGGGTGCCGGAACCGATCAGGGCATCCATCTGGAAGTTGTCCATGATCGTCGTGGAGTCCGTGTTACCGGCGCCCTCGCCCTCGAGCACCCACTCCCCCGTGGCGACCCGCACATCCACCGCCCTAAGAAGACCTGCAGGCAGCAGATTGATAACGGCATCGCCGTCTGAAAGGACATCAATGTCCATCCGGAAATCATCCAGTAAGTCAGTTGGCGTGGAACCCGCCAAGTCCAGATTCATCTCCGAGAAAAAGTCCGTCCGGTTGGCACCACCGACAAAGACGTCGTTCACGGCGAGTGAGCCCTCGTCCGTATACCGAACTTCGTCGATGTTGATACGTGTCTGCAGCTCAATGGTCACGCCGGACTGGCCGGTCACGTTGCCCATCTGGCTGTCATCAAGTGGCTGGATTTCCGCCATCCCCAGGCCGGGTGCGAGACCGAGGCACAGCGCAACTGTGCTTGTTTTAAAACCTTTCATTTGATTGCTTCCCTGTTGCTTTTGTTGTCATCTGAACTTCCCGCAATCAATCACGAGAGACTGCATCAAAATCAAGGCCGTTTATTGTTGTTCTTGGCAAATGCTGGGCATAATCACCCCGCATACTCTCACTTTAGCGACACATCCATCGAGTCAACGTGCTCGCGATCACAAAACCGGGTTACAGGATGCAAATGCGACACAAACAACGCATCGCTCCGTTCTGCGACCCAATTGGTAACCGCGGAATCCGGTTATCAACTGAGCACTAGATCTAGTGCCATCGTTGCTGAAGGCCCAACCACGCGGTTTCAACAACAGGCAACCCCCGACAGATTGATTTTTCCCAATCCGCGACCATCTCCGATAGTTTCCTCGCCCTTCACAGACCACAATATGGTGTTATACTAAATCACCAATTGGCGGATATATTGGGTTTTCGAAAAGCGGGGTCGGTGCCTGGGAGCACCGGTTGTCAACCGCGTCCCCTCGGCCATGGCCGTCATTCGGGGAGTGAGCGGGTGGCAATGATCGAATTCCCGAACCACCAGATATAGTGTCCAGGCCGCTATAGCCGCCTGGACCCGACCTGCTGATCGGCAGACCTATAACGAGAACCGGACGTTTGAGGGCGGCAATGAGCGCGAAAGTACAGGAGCTGATATCCACCATTCCCTTCCAGGAAGCCTCGATCGACATCTGGAACAGTAAGTACCAGTTGAAGACCAAGAGCGGCGAACCTGTGGATCGGACCGTTGAGGACACCTACGAACGGGTGGCCCGCAAACTGTCCGAGGTCGAGGCAAAGGACCGTCGCAAGCAGTGTTTCAACGATTTCGTCTGGGCGCTCCAAAACGGGGCCATTCCCGCAGGCCGTATCACCTCGAATGCGGGCGCTGAAGCCCACAAGCCGGCCACGTCCACGATCAACTGCACCGTATCAGGCACGGTCAGCGACTCCATGAACGACATCCTGGAGAAAAACCATGAGGCCGGTCTGACACTGAAAGCCGGCTGCGGGATTGGCTACGAGTTCTCGACCCTGCGTCCGAAAGGCGCATACGTTGCCGGCGCCGGCGCGACCACCTCCGGCCCGCTGTCCTTTATGGATATTTTTGACCGCATGTGCTTTACGGTGTCTTCCGCCGGCGGCCGGCGTGGTGCCCAGATGGCCACCTTTGATGTTCACCACCCGGACGTTCTGGACTTCATCCAGGCCAAGCGCGAAGACGGCCGCCTGCGGCAGTTCAACCTGTCCCTGCTGGTGACCGAAGACTTCATTGAAGCGGTGAGAAACGGCGACGACTGGCACCTGTCTTTCCCCGTGACCCAGCAGGAAGTCGAGACTGAGAACCTCGACGTTCACGATCCGGAGCAGTTCGTCTTCCGGCCCTTCCCCACCCAGGAAGGGTATGTCATCAACGAAGATGGCGAGGTCGCCTGCCGGATCTACCGGACGGTCAAGGCCCAGTTCATCTGGGATGCGATCATGACGTCTACCTATGACTACGCCGAGCCTGGCTTCATCCTGATCGATAAGGTCAACCGGATGAACAACAACTGGTTCTGCGAAGACATCCGGGCCACCAATCCCTGTGGCGAGCAGCCGCTGCCGCCCTATGGCAGCTGCCTGCTGGGCTCGGTCAACCTCACACAGTTCGTGGACTACCCGTTTACGGACAAGGCCAGCTTCAACTACGAGAAGTACCGCAAGGTGGTCGGCATCTTCACACGGATGCTGGATAACGTGGTAGAAATCAACGGCCTGCCGCTCGACGAACAGCGTCACGAGATTGAGTACAAGCGCCGGCACGGCATGGGCATTCTGGGTCTCGGCTCGACGCTCGCCATGCTGCGGATGCCGTACGGCTCCAAAGAGTCCGTCGCCTTTACCGAAGACGTGGTCCGCGAAATGGCCGTGGAAGGCTGGCGCCAGTCACTGGCCCTCGGCCAGGAGAAAGGCCCGGCACCGATCATGAACGACGACTTCGAGATCACCCGCCGGATGCTGGCCATCTGCCCGAAGCTGAAGGAAGAAGGCTACAAGCTCGGTGACAGGCTCCCGGGACGCGTCCTGCACGCCCAGTACAGTGCGTATATGCAACAGATTGCCGATGTCGAGCCGGAGCTGGTTGCGGAACTGGCGGAGAAAGGCGGACGCTTCACGCATCACACCTCGATTGCGCCGACGGGCACCATCAGTCTGTCACTGGCCAACAATGCCAGTAACGGTATCGAGCCGAGCTTCTCGCACCACTATGCACGCAACATCATCCGGGAAGGCCGTAAGACCAAGGAGAAAGTCGACGTTTTCTCTTACGAGCTGCTGGCCTACCGGCATCTGATCAATGCCAAGGCCATGCCCTTCTCGGAAGAGGCGGACGCCAAACTGCCGGAATACTTCACCACGTCCGACGACGTGACGCCGACTCAGCACGTGGACATTCAGGCAGCGGCCCAGAAATGGGTGGATTCCTCAATATCCAAGACGGCGAATGTTCCGACAGAATTCCCTTATCCGGACTTCAAGGACATCTACATGTACGCCTACGAGAACGGACTCAAGGGCTGCACCACGTTCCGGTTCAACCCCGAGGCGTTCCAGGGTGTCCTGGTCAAACAGAAAGATCTGGAAAACACGCTGTACGAGTTCACCCTGGACGACGGGTCCAAGGTTAACGTCCGGGGCGATGAGGAAATCGAATACGACGGTGAGGTGCACACGGCTGCGAACCTCTTTGATGCACTCAAGGAAGGCACTTACGGCAAGTACTAAGCGCCCCGCACCAGAACAGGACAGAACATCATGACGGTAAAGATCGACAAAAACATCGTAGGCTATCGGGTCAAACCCAACGACTCGGCCGAACCCGCGGCTCCGGCGGCAAAAGAGGAAGAGCAGCACCAGCCGATCGAGATGAACGAGCACATCGAACGGCCGGATTTCCTGCTGGGCACGACCTACAAGATCAAGCCGCCGGTTGACGAGCATGCGATGTACATCACCATCAACGACATCCTGCTCAACGAGGACACGGATCACGAGGTTCGTCAGCCCTATGAGATCTTCATCAACTCCAAGTCGATGGAGCATTTCCAGTGGGTGATCGCCCTCACCCGGGTCATCTCCGCCGTATTCCGCAAAGGCGGCGATGTGACCTTCCTCGTGGAGGAGCTACGCTCGGTCTATGACCCCAACGGCGGGTACTTCCGTAAGGGCGGCGTTTTCATGCCCTCACTGGTGGCCGAAATTGGCGCCGTGATCGAGAAGCACATGAAGGCCATCGGGCTGATCGAAAGCGAGGAAATGAGCGAGGTCAGCCGACGCATCCTGGCGGAAAAGAAGGCCGAGTTCGAGTCCCGCCAAAAAGAGTCCAGCAACGATGGCGACACTGGCGGCTACCCCTCCAACGCGACCACGTGCGGCAAGTGCAACACCAAAGCCGTGGTGGTCATGGACGGCTGCGCGACCTGCCTGTCGTGTGGGGATTCGAAGTGTTCATAACCCCCTAAAAGTGGTTACTTATAACACCTAGCAGTTTTTCAATCGCTAACCCTCAGAGCCTTCCGTTCTGGGGGTTTTTTATGAATGTCCCCATCTCTCAAAACTCGACAACTGGCAAGCCCCCGATACAGTAGACACCTGAGGGCGTTACACTAACGCAAAGCCAAGCAGGTGTTCTGAGTGAGCGATGGGTCACCGATATAACCCATATCTGAACTGGTTCGGGTTACGTAGCGCCGCCGGTCTGATGACCCAGAGTGAGGCCGCTGTCAATAAAGCGCTGTAACACCACGCCGTAGGTGCCATCTGGCACCTCCTTGCCTATTTCAAGTACTTGGCCATCGTCATTCCGGGGTTTAAGGCTCAGGTCCAGTAGCCGAAACTTCGGCAGGCGCTCTTTGTTGGCATCACGAACCATCATAATACGTGGCCGTCGCCGGTTTTTCGGATTGGACGCGATCACGATGGCCACTTCCCCTGTTTTCATATCGACGATGGAACCGGGAGGATAAATGCCGATCATTTGCACGAATTCACGGGCCAGATCGGGATCAAACTGGGTTCCCCGGAATCGGTGAATGATCTCCAGCGCCTCCATAGACGACCGGCCCCGGTCGTAAACACGGTTGCTGGTGATGGCATCGTAGGTGTCCACAATCGCCACAATTTTTGCAAAATAGGGGATCTGATAGTCTTCCAGCCCTCGCGGGTAGCCTTTACCGTCCAGTCTCTCGTGGTGGTTGTAAGCGACATCGATCGTTGCGTGCGCCACCTTGGGCAGGGCCATCAACATGTCTCGTCCCCAATTGGCATGATTTTGCATGATAGCGTGTTCTTCTGGTGTCAGGGCTCCGGGTTTCTGGAGAATTTCGCTCGGGACTTTGGCTTTGCCAATGTCATGCAGCAATCCGCAAAGACCAAGTGTCCGAATTTCCTCTTCCAATAGTCCCAAACGTTTGCCGAAGGCGGCGCTCAGGATGGACACGTTGAGGCAATGTTCGGCGGTGTATTCGTCTTTGTGTTTCAGTTTCGTCAGGAGTAGAAGGGCATCGTCGTTGCGAAGAATGCTGTCAACACAGTCGTTCACCACTTCCCTGGCACGATTCAGGTCCAGGGCCCGGCCGACCCGAAGGCCTGACATGATACCGTCAGCAACCTTTTTCGCTTCACCGTAGTGACCAGTGGCGTTGCGAATTTCGTAGTTGACATCCACTTTGTTGACGTAGGTGACGCGTTTGGTGATCCGGCCTTCGCCGGAGTCCGGTTGAGGGCGACGTTTGGCCTTGACCTTTTTTTTTGTGTCTGGTCGCTGGCTATACTGGACGAATCTCGCCTTTTCCTTCCGCTTTAAATGCTCGCCGGGATGGGGCTCGTATTCGGTTTTTTTGACCTTACCTTCGATAGTGACTTTACGGCACTGTGACTGTAATGCGTCGATATCGTCCTGGCGCTGGATAATAAAGCCCTGCAACAGAAAGTCGGTTTCCTCCCAGGGGCGATCCAGTTTGGTGACGTGCATACCGATTCGAAGCTCAGAGACGTCAATCTCAAGCTCCGTCGTTTCGTAGCGCATAGAAGATGTCGTTCTCGGCGCAAAGCGAGTTTCAGCTTCATACAGAAAGGTAGTCACCGGGCCGTGAAATGTCACTATGCAGATTGTTCGTTTGCGAAACTGAATCTTGAAAATTTGTCAAAGCGGTTTCTCATGGTCGTTCGCAGGCTAACTGGTAACACTCAGCTTAGTTCCGAAATACTGAATGGTCGCATCAGGAAGTATTACCCCATGGCGATCTGGACCCGCGCACTTCGCCACGCTTGAAAACATCGCTAACGCCAGCAAGAAGACGGCGGTTGTAGCGCTTGGTATTTGGTACGTGGATGTGGGTGGGGTTCTCCACCGTTACTACGCCCCGTTGTAGTAATTTAGACTTTCAAACTTTCCGACTTTAAAACGCTTCGGCTGCCAAACCAACTCACCACCCGTCCCGCAATGCCATCGGATAGATCCGCGGTTCAATCTCCAGCTCGATGCCATACCGGCTGAACACATCGTCCCGGATGCGTGCGGCCAGGTCGAGCAGTTCCCGCGCGTTGCCCTGACCGTGATGCACCAGCACCAGCGCCTGACGGCTGTGAACGCCGACATGCGCCTCGCGGTGCCCCTTCCAGCCGCTTTGGTCAATCAGCCAGCCAGCCGCCACCTTAATGCCGTCCTCGACCTCGTGGGCGGGCATGTCGGGATGCTCGGCGCTGAGGCGTTCAAACGTGTCACGGGAAATCACGGGGTTTTTGAAGAAACTGCCGGCGTTGGGCAGAAGAGCCGGGTCCGGGAGCTTGCGACGACGGATCTGACTGACCGCTTCGGCGACATCGGCCGCACGCAGGGTCTCCGGTTGGCGGCCATCCAACCAGTCCGCCAGCTCACGATAGGACAGGTTCACAGGCCTTGAGCGGGACAGCGCCAACCGCACATCCAGCACCACATACCGACCAGGTTCTCGCTTGAAAACGCTGTCGCGGTAGGCGAATGCACACTCGTCCGGACCCAGCACACGGACCTGACCGCTATGACGATCCAGCACCGAGACGGACACGAGCACATCACTGAGTTCAACGCCGTAGGCACCAATGTTCTGGATCGGCGCCGCCCCAACCGTCCCGGGAATCAGCGCCAGGTTTTCCAGACCCCGGTAGCCCGCTGAGACGGAGTACAACACACTGGCATGCCAGTTCTCGCCAGCCCCCAGTTCCAGCACCGCCCGGTCTTCCGAGACATCCGACCAGCGCCGCCCCATGATCGCCATCTCGATGACCAGACCGGGCTGGAACGTATCCAGCACTACATTACTGCCTCCACCAAGAACCAGCGTTTCGAGATCATGCTGAGCGGCCCACTCCAGTGCCCGGATCAGTGCCTCACGATGGCTCACCCGCACGAACCATTCGGCCCGCGCCGGCAGGCCGAGCGTGGTCCGTTCGGTCAGGTCCACATTCTCGCGTGGCGGCCAGTCGGGGTGCGTCACAAACGATGCTCCCGGATGTCGTCGAGCAGGCCGTCACAGGCGTCCTCCACGAGGTCGAGCACGTAACCAAAACCGTCCCGGCCGCCATAATAGGGGTCGGGAACCTCCTCTTCTCGACGTCCACGGGCATAGGAGAGAAACAGTCGGGGCTCGGTCGCGTTCGGCTGCCCGTCGGCCATTCGCGCCACTACGGACTGGTTCTGGTGATCCATCGTCAGGACGTAGTCGAAGGCGAGGAGGTCGTCCGGACGGAGTTGCCGGGCACGCAGGTCCGACAGGTCGTAGCCCCTCCCAAGTGCGGCCTGGGTGGCGCGGGCGTCGGGCGCCTCGCCGACGTGAAAACCGCCCGTTCCGCAGGACTCGATGTCCACCCGGTCCGCCAGACCGGCGTCCGCCACTCGCTGGCGGAACACACCATGGGCGGTGGGGGACCGGCAGATATTGCCGAGGCACACAAACAGTACACGAACGGGAGCTGTCATATGCCTACTTCTCCTGCTTCCGATTCTGAAACACGGCACGGACCCGTTCCAGGTCCGCCTCGGTATCCACGCCGCCAGGCGGCACTTCCAATGCCTCGTCCACATGAATCCGGGCGCCGTTCTCCATGGCCCGCAACTGCTCCAGAGACTCGACCTGCTCCAGCAGGGACGGCGGCCAGTTCACAAAGTCGTGCAGCACCCGGGCGCGATAGCCATAAATACCGATATGACGGAAGTAAGGCGTGGCTGGCGGCAGTGAGGCGGGCGTGCCGTCCGCCCATTGATCACGGGCCCAGGGAATCGGGGCGCGACTGAAGTAAAGCGCGTAACCCTCGCGATCCCGGACGACCTTGACGATGTTGGGGTTCAGGACCGACTCCACGTCATGGAGTCGCTCGCACAGGGTGGCAATGGCCGCGTCCGGGAAACGCTGGAGCGACTGGGCGACCTGGTTGATCAGCGCGGGCGGAATCAACGGCTCGTCACCCTGAACATTGACCACCCGTTCCTCAGCAGCCAGTCCGCAGCGGCGCGCAACCTCTTCAAGTCGGTCTGTGCCGGAAGCGTGATCGGAATCGGTCATGGCCACCTCGGCGCCAAAATCGCCGCAGATGTCGGCAATACGCTCATCGTCGGTTGCAACGATGACCCGCGATGCGCCGCTTTCACAGGCCCTGGCATGGACGTGGCGAATCATCGGCCAGCCGTCCAGGTCCAGAAGGGGCTTACCAGGCAGGCGCGTGGAGGCGTAGCGGGCCGGAATGACGACCGTAAAGGACATATCGGTTCTCCCTCCGTCAGGCAGTGCCTGGTTCATCAGCGCCGCTTTTCCAGGCGCTCGTCTGTCGTCAGCGTCCGGGCCTCATCCGCGATCATCACAGGAATGCCGTCACGGATCGGAAAGGCCATCCCATCCGCCCGGCAGATCAGTTCATCCCGGGCCTCGGTCAACACCAGGTCGCCCTTGCAGACGGGGCACGCCAGTAAGGCAATCAGTTTCTTATCCATCATGATCCTCTCTGGTCGGAGCCGACGGCCGAATCCCCCGCTCCGACAGTTGTTGCTGCAGCTGCCGCCAGAAAGCCTTCGGCAACCGGGCGTCAACGGCCAGATACCAGGCGTCCGCCGTCCGTTCACGGCATTTCACCGCATCCTTGGCCGTCATCACAAGCGTCTCACCCGGGGCGGGTGTCAGGTCAGAAGCGGAAAACGGGTGATGGTCCGGGAACGGCCGTTCGTTGACCCGGGCGCCCAGCTCTCGCAGCGTCTCAAAAAAACGCGACGGGTTGCCGATGCCCGCCACGGCGGAGACCGACTGCCCCGCCAGCCAGCCCGGCCCGCGCTCGTCACCGCTCGACACGTGTACCAGCCGACTCGGTGCCAGCGTCATCTCGTGGGCGCCGCCAAGCGACGGTAGCGTCCCGCCATTGGTCACCACCAGATCCACCGAGTCGAGCCGGGCGGGCTCTTCACGCAAGGGGCCGACGGGAATCGGCGCGCCATTCCCCAGCCCCCGGGCCGCATCCAGAACAGCAATTTCCAGATCCCGATGCAGGGCATAGTGCTGCAGGCCATCATCGCAGACCAGGATGTCTCCCAGATCGTGCTCCCGCGCGTATCGCGCCGCCCTGACCCGCCGGGGATCGACCACTACGGGGCAACCGGAGGTCAGCGCCAGCATCGCCGGCTCGTCCCCGCTCTCATCCACCGGTGTCTGCGGCGTCACCACCAGCGGGAGCGTTTCCGGATCACCGCCATACCCCCGACTGAGGATCACCGGGCGCCAACCCTGCTCGGCCAGCCAGGTTACCAGCGTCAGGACCAACGGGGACTTACCGGTGCCACCCACTGTAATGTTGCCGACCACGATAACCGGCAGACCCGCCTCTTCGCCTCGGTGACCGGTGCGGTAGGCCCGGTAACGCCGACGGGCAACCCACCGGAACAACCAGGCCAGGGGCCACAACCACCAGAGGGGACGGTTGCTGCCGTACCAGAGCCGGTCGAGACGCTGGCTCATGCCGGCTCGCCGAACCCGGTCTGGTGGAGCTGTGTATACACACCGCCCGCCTCAAGGAGCTCGCTGTGACGGCCGGATTCCACGATACGCCCGCCGTCCATGACCAGAATCCGGTCCGCTTTTTCGATGGTGGACAGCCGGTGCGCAATCACCAGCGTCGTCCGGCCTTCCATCACCACGTTGAGTGCTTCCTGAATGTGGCGTTCGGATTCGGTATCCAGCGCCGAGGTGGCCTCATCCAGAATCAGGATGGGTGCGTCCTTGAGCAACGCCCGGGCAATGGCCAGCCGCTGGCGCTGACCGCCTGACAGCATCACGCCGTTGTCACCAATCAGCGTGTCCATGCCCTCCGGCATCCGGTCAATGAACTCCAGGGCATGGGCCTTGGCGGCCGCATCCCGGATCGCGTCCGGGTCATTCTGACTGAGCGTTCCGTAGGCAATATTCGCGGCAATGGTGTCGTTGAACAGCACCACGTTCTGGGTGACCAGTGCGATCTGATCCCGAAGCGCTCTCAGGGTGTAGTCGCGAATCGGCACATCATCGAGCGTGATCTCGCCACCGGTGTATTCGTAAAACCGCGGCAGCAGACTGACCAGCGTCGACTTGCCACTACCGGAACGTCCGACCAGCGCGACGCTCTGACCCGCCGGGATGGTGACGTTGATGTCATGCAACACATCGTCAAGCTGGTCGCGATACCGGAAGCACACGTGATTGAGCGCGATCTGACCCTCGACCCGACCCGGTGCGTAATCGCCGCCGTCCGGCTCCGGTACTTCGTCAACGGTCTGGAACACATCGTAAGCGGCCGCCACACCTTTCTGGATCTGATCGTGAATGGACGTCACCTGCCGGACGGGCTTGGCCATCGTTGACGCCGCCGTAATGAACGCCACCAGCTCCCCGGTGGTCATACCATTGCGGATCTCCGGCGCAAGCATCAGCCACACCAGTGCGGCAATGGAGACCGCCACCAGCAGTTGCACGATCGGCACACTGATCGCCTTGGTGGAGGCCATTTTCAGGCTCTGTTTCAGATTGCGTTGACTGACGTCGTAGAACCGATCCCGCTCATAGCGCTCGCCGCCAAAGATCCGTACCACGCGATACCCGGAAATCGCCTCCGAGGCGACGTGCGTGATATCGCCCATGGAGTTCTGGATACGCAGGCTGATCTTCCGGAAGCGCTTGCTGGCAAAGCTCACCACCAGCCCGATCAGCGGCGCCAGGCCGATGAAGATCAGCGTCAGCTTCCAGTTGGTGTAGAACATGAAAGACAGCAGGCCAACGATAGTCAGCCCTTCACGCAGCAGGATGGTCACGGCATTGGTGGTGGCGTCGGCGACCTGCTCCACGTTGAATGTCATCTTGGACACGAGATGACCGGACGAGTGGTCATCGTAAAAGCGCGACGGCAGCACCAGCAGCTGGTCGAATACCTGCGTCCGGAGGGCGTGAATGATCTGACGCCCCACATACTGGATGAAATACTGCCCCAGAAAGGTCCCCAGCCCCCGCATCGCAAAAACGCCAATAATCAGGGCGGTCAGGAAGATGCGGTTGCGGTCCGAGGGATTCTCAATCGCGGCGATCACCACTTCCATGGCAGCCGCCATGGCGGTTGACGCGCCAGCGTAGATCATGTTGCCAATAACGGCCAGACTGAATGCCAGCCAGAAGGGTTTGGCGTAGCTCAGCAGTCGCTTGTACGTCTGCCAGTTGGAGGGCTCGGACACTGCGGTCATAGAATGCGTCTGCCAATCCGGATGTGCGCGCTCACTCCTGCTCGGAGAGACGCTCGGTGGTGATACTCAGTTTACTGAAGCCCAGTTCGCCAGCCACGTCCATCGCACGAACCACGTACTCGTGGGCCGTCTGGGCGTCGGCGGTGATGACGAACGGCAGAGACTGGTCGCCGGAGGCCAGTTCACTGATCGCCCGGCGAAGCGTCGGGCGCTGGTTATTGACCAGAGCCCGGTCATTGACCAGATACTGGCCATCGCCGGTCACGACCACGTCAATCTGATCCACATCCGACGGGCTCGCCTGCCCCTTTGCCTCAGGCAGGTCCACCTTCAGGTGGCTTTCCTTCGTGAAGGTGGTGGACACCATGAAGAAGATCAGGAGCAGGAAGACGACGTCGATCAACGGCGTCAGGTCCACACCGACCTGCTGGCTGCGCTGGCGTTTGAACTTCACGGGGGTCAGGCTCCCTCGATGTCGATATCGCGGTCACCGTGGACGACTTCCACCAGACGGATGGCCTCCTGTTCCATCCCCACCACCAGCTCATCCACTCGCCGGATGAAGTAGCGATGGCAGATCAGGGCAGGAATCGCCACGCTCAGGCCCGCCGCGGTTGTTACCAACGCCTCGGAAATGCCACCGGCCAGGTTTTCGGCGTTACCAACACCGCCCAGCTGGATTTCGGCGAACACCTTGATCATGCCGATCACCGTACCGAGCAGGCCGAGTAGCGGCGTGATGGTCGCAATGGTCCCCAGGGGATTGAGGAACCGCTCCAGATCGTGGATGACCTGGCTGGCCTCATGCTCGATGCTTTCCTTCATGATGTCGCGACCGTGCTTCGCGTTCATCAGCCCACCGGCCAGGACACGACCCAGCGGAGAGGCCGATTGCAGCGCCCGAAGCTTGCGACCATTGAGTTCCTTTTTCTTGATCCAGCGCCAGAGCTCATCGGTGGTGCTGGCGGGCGCTACTCGCGACGGGCGCAGCGACCAGAAGCGCTCGAAGATAATCGCCAGGGCGAGAATGGAGCAGGCGACAATCGGCACCATGATGATGCCACCAGCTTGAAGAAGCTCTAACACAGATGATCTCCCTGATTCCGAACGGGCCGCGCGCTACTTTAGCACAGGCACCCTGTCCCGCCACACCCTGCCCTCATTGGAACGGAGCGGTTGCGGCGGACGGATCCAGAATGGCGAATCCATTCTCGCGGTCGTCACCCGTATGCCATCCGGGTGGAACCGGAAATGCAGAGCCCCCTGATGCGCCGTACTGAACAGGCGACTGCCTTGCGCCACATACCGGTCCACGACCGTCGCCGCCGGATGACCGTAGGGATGACGATACCCCGCACTGAAGACCACGCCCTCTGGCGACAACCCGTGGACCCACGCCTCTGAAGACGAGGTCTGACTGCCATGATGCGCCGCAATCAGCAGCGTCCGCGTTGGGCGCCGAGCCGGCTGGCGACGCAACCACTGGTGCTCAACCCTGGCTGGTATATCGCCAGGCAGGACGACCCGAGCGCCGCCGACATGGATCGTGATCACACATGACGAGGCATTCCCGGCGTCCGCCCCCGACGACTGCCAGCCAGACAGGTCCGCACGACCAACCATGAGTCGTGCACCATCACAGCGCCCAAGACGGCCCTCCATGGCACGACGTTCCGAGAGGTTCAACCGGCCCGGCTCACCGGCAAGCACACGTTCGACAGTCATTCCCTCCAATAAAGGGACCAGCCCGCCCGTATGGTCCCCATCCCCATGACTGAGAATCACGGCATCCAGAGACCGGACGCCCAGCCGGCTCAGCGAGGGAAGAATCGAAGATTCAACGGCGTTGTATCCGGAGGGCGATGACGGCCCGGTATCGTAGAGAATCGCCTGGTCAGCATCACGGAAAAGCGCGGACAGTCCCTGGCCCACATCCCAGACCCACAGCTCCGGCACCACAACCGTTCGATTCGGCACGCTCCCGGACGCCATCCCCTGCGACAGCACCAACACGCCGAGGCACGCCAGAGTGGCCCATCGATACCCGGCGCTTACCGGCACCACAGCAAGTAACAATCCCGCGATCGACAGCGGTGCCGCCAACCACAGCGGCCATGCCAGATCCGGCGCGGGCCAGTCAGCCAGCCAGGACAGCCAATACATCAGGACCGACAGCAACGGGTCGACCAACCATGTCGCAAACATTGCCGCGCCCGGCCACAGGAGACCGACTACGACCACCCCCAGCGTCACAGGCAGGATGAGGACGGAGACCAGCGGAATTGCCACCAGGTTCGCCAGCCATCCGACCAGCACCGGTGACTCACCGAGTACGGCCAGTGCCGGCCAGAGGCCACCGAAAATGCCCGCTTGCGCCACCATCAGCCCCCGAACCGGACCGGGTTGTCCCAGGCGACCGCGAAATACCAGTATAAGACTGGCGACCGCGCCGAACGACAGCCAGAATCCCGGGTCGAGCGGTGCTGCCGGGTCAATCAGGAGCGCCAGAGTCATTGCTACCAGCCAGGCCGTCCAGGCGCCCGAACGATGGCCAAGCACCCAGGCGGCGCCACCCACCAGCGCCATGATCAATGCCCGCTGAGTGGGCACAGAAAGGCCAGCCATCAGCGCGTAGACCAGGCTGGCGAGCAGCCCTGCAAGGACCATGCTGAGCCGGCGGGGCCGACTCCCCATCCGAGTCATGGGTACCGGCCAAAGCATCCCCCGCACCAGGATCATCGCCAGACCACCCACCAGCCCGATGTGCAGACCAGAGATCGCCACCAGATGAGTGGTTCCGGTGGCCTGGAAACGCTCCCAGTCCGCGTCAGTCAGATGCCGACGCTCTCCGAGCACCAGCGTTTCAATGAGCCGGAAATGGGTCAGGTCGCCATAGCGCGCTTCCAGAGTCCGGGCCAGTTCATCCCGCCAGCGGTGATACTGGCATCGCAGATCGCAGCGCACGGAAGCCGACACCCCAACCGAGCGGACTGTGCCGGTCGCATGAAAACCATGGCGGAATAGCCAGCGCTCGTAACGGAAGCCGGCTGGATTGACCGAGCCGTGAGGCGGTTTAAGCTTGACAGTCAGACGCAGGCGGTGAGGAAGCGGCACGGGCTCATCCTCACCGTACGCCGCCAGACGAATGGTTTGCGGCAATACGGCGGGCGTCGCCCCATGCCATTGGGTGACGCAAAACGGGAAACGCCGGCTGTGGTAGGCACCTGACTCGACCAGACCGCAGCGGTAACCGCTCACGTCGTACAGCCCGGCGTCGCGCTCGGTCAGCCGCGCTTCCATCGCACCATCGACGTGGATCAGCGCCCAACCCAGTCCAAGGCACAGTCCGATCACGGCCTTCAGGCTGGTCAGCAACGCGGGCGAATCAGGCCGACGGAGCAGCCACACAAGCACGGCGCACAGCATCACCACCCCCAGCAAGATCCAGGGTGGTCGCTCGCCAGCACAATAGAGTAAGATAGCGCCGCCTGAGAATGCGGCCATCCATGTACGCATCAGGCTCCCGGGCAATCCATGCCCTACTTTTGTTTGTCACGACTCCGGCGTCATACTGGTGCCAGCCCGGAAGTCAATCCATCCGTGCCAAGGCACGGTGCTGACAGGCCCTAGACGCTATGCCGAAACGGTTCATCAAACGCAACATGCCAACCCCGGACCGGGTGCGAAAGATCCAGTCCCTACAGTTTCTGGGGGACGTGCTCCATGAACCAAACCTCTGGCATATCAATCGTCACGCCGTCTCCCGGGCATTCTTGATCGGCCTGTTCCTGTGCTGCATTCCGATTCCATTCCAGATGGTCGGGGCGGTTCTCATGGCCATCTGGATCAATGCCAATCTGCCGCTCTCTCTGGTGCTCGTCTGGATCAGCAACCCGCTGACAATGCCGCCAATGTTCTATTTCAACTACCGGATCGGTGCCTGGATACTCGGCCAGCCTGCCCTGGAATTCGAGTTCCAGCTCTCCTGGAGCTGGATTACCGAGCGCATTGTCGACATCGGCGTACCACTGTATCTGGGATCGGTCGTGGTCGGCGCGATTGCCGGGGGCAGCAGTTACCTGATCCTTCAGTATCTCTGGCGGCGCCATGTCCGGACGGCCTGGCACCAGCGCCAGGCGCAGCGGCGCGCAGCCCGGTCCGGCCAGATTCCCTCCTAGGGTGCGACTTCGTGGTCCTCGTGCAGCTGCCCCTGCTCCAGTCGCATGACCCGGCCCAGCCGACGCGCCATACCGGTGTCGTGGGTGACAACGACGAACGCCGTCCCCAGACGGTCGCGAAGTGACTCAATCATCGCCTGCACACTGTTGGCGGTCTGCTCGTCCAGATTGCCAGTCGGCTCATCCATCAGGACACACTGCGGATCATTGACCAGCGCGCGGGCAATCGCGACCCGCTGACGCTCGCCACCCGACAACTCGGCGGGTTTATGAGCAAGCCGATCGCCCAGACCGACCTGTTCCAGTATGGACCGGGCGCGCTCCCGGGCGTCTTTCAGGCTTTGCTGGCCCAGCGCGCAGGGCATCATCACGTTCTCCAGCGCGGTGAACTCCGGCAACAGATGGTGGAACTGGTACACGAATCCCAGGTTCCGGCTCCGGAAAAGTGCCCGCTGCCCCTCACTGAGGCGATGAATCCGCTCGCCACAGATTCGAATATCGCCCGATGTGGGCTGGTCCAGACCACCGAGCAGATTCAGCAGCGTGGTCTTGCCCGCACCGCTGCTGCCGACGATGGACACGGTTTCTCCGGCGGCTACTCGCAGGGAAATATCAGAGAAGATCGTGAGTTTGCCGGGGCCTTCACGATAGGTTCGTCCAATGGATTCGCAGTCAATCACCATGCCGGATGCTCCCTGATCATTCATAACGCAGCGCCTCTGCCGGATCGACACGGGATGCCCGCCAGGCCGGATACAATGTGGCGAGCAGGCTCATGGCCAGGCCGGCACCGCTGACAATCAGCACGTCCTGCCACATCAGGCGGGACGGCAGGTAACTGATGAAGTACACATCGGCACTGAGGAACTGGTGCCCGATGACCCCTTCAAGCCAGCTGATAAAGGCGCTGATATTGATCGCGCCCACCACGCCGAGCAGGGTGCCGACAATCACCCCGAAGACGCCAATCACTGCCCCCTGGATCATGAAAATGCGCATGATCCGTCCCGGCGTCGCGCCCATGGTGCGGAGGATCGCAATATCCGCCGTCTTGTCCGTCACCACCATCACCAGAGTGGAGACGATATTGAAGGCGGCGACGGCGACGATGAACATCAAGAGCAGTCCGATCATGGTTTTTTCCATGCGGATGGCCTGGAACAGATTCCCGTGAGAACGGGTCCAGTCGGAGATGAAGTACCGCCCGCCAAGACTGCGCGCCACGTTTTCGGCAATGGACGGCGCCTGGAAGAGGTTGTCCACTTTCAGGCGCACGCCATGGGCCTTACCACCGGTGCGCATGAGTTTGGCCGCATCGTCCATGTGGACCAGCGTGTAGTTGCCATCCAGCTGAGCGCCCACGCTGAAGATGCCCTTGACCGTGAAGCGTTTGAGCCGGGGAAGCACCCCGGCCGGCGTCACCGATGCCTCGGGCAGCACCACCGTGACCTTGTCCCCCACTTCCAGGCCCAGCCCACTGGCCATGAGCCGACCGATGATGATGCCGAATTCACCGGAACGAAGATCGTCCAACGTCCCCACCTCCATGTGGTTCTCGATGATGGATACCTGACGCTCCTGCTCCGGCAGGATGCCATTGAGCGACACACCCCGGACATCCCCGGAGCCGGTCACCATTCCCTGCCCCTGAATGAAAGGCGCGGCGGCTTTCACCCGGGAGTGGTCGGTGGCCAACCGGTCAATCCGGCGCCAGTCATCAACGACGTCATCCCCCTGAATAACCGCGTGGGGCACCATCCCGAGGATGCGCTTGCGCAGCTCTTGGTCGAAGCCATTCATCACCGACAGCACAATGATCAGTACCGCAACGCCAAGCATCAGGCCGATCATGGAGGTCAGTGAAATGAACGAGATGAAATGATTACGCCGTTTGGCGGCCGTATAGCGAAGGCCGATGGAGAATGCGAGCGGCTTGAACATGTGGTTTCGTTACTTCCCTGGGCCACGATTCCCCTCGACAGCAGTGTCGGGAGAACCTGTTACACTTTTAAGAGAAGGCCCGCCTGGATAGCGCGCGCCTTCCCATACTGGCGATCCGTATCGCCCTGAAACCGGAGCACAGGACCAAATGGAACCCCGAGGCGAACAAGATCGACGCCAGTTCTACCGGATAACCGATCAGGTGGGGCTGGAGCTCAAAAAGCTGACGGGCGACGAAACACTGCCCGCCGATCCGTTCGGGGACGGCCACCTGTCCGCGTTGATGGACGAATTACAGCGTCTGGATCACGACATCCGGGGCAACCTTGCCACCCTGGCCGAACGTGACCGACTCGTCGCGTCCCTGATCAAGTCGCTCAACAGTCGTGTCGACGCGTTGGCGCGCATTATGACCTTTGAGCAAAATCCCTTGCAACCGGAACAATGGGCGACCGTGACGCTGAGCGAGGGTGGCGTGGCGTTCCCGAGTGAGGACTCCGAGCTCGTTCCCGGACGCCGCGTGGCAATGCGCCTGACGCTACCGCCCGCACTCTTCCGCCCTTCCGGCATTCTCGATATCGTATCGGAGAGTCGTGACGCCAACGGCCTGCGGATTCTTCATGGCGAGTTCGTCAGTCTCGACGAAGGGCCCCGCCAGCAGATTGCCCGGCACGTCATGCAGTGGCAGATCCGTCGGCGGCAGCAACAACAGTCGGAACAGGCGATTCCCGGAACCGGAACAGAGACTGGCTCTGCAAAGCGCCCAGACCTGAACCATAATCAGGCGAATCAGTGAACACGCCGACGGAATCATGAGACAGAAAGGACCGAAGTACATGAGCCAACAACAATCACCGATTGCCGACGCACGCCCACGAGTTCGCCGCCTCCTGGCCAGTGTCTGCCTGGGCGGCCTGATGGCGGTCACCTCCCCGCTGGCCGCTGACGAGGTCCGCATGCCCATCGGCGCCAAACCCATGGCCACCGGGCAGCAAGCCATCAACGTCCCGCGTAACGGCATGAGCCAGGCCCAGGTCGAACAGCGGTTCGGCGCCCCACGGCGTATGGTGGGCCCGGTTGGCGAGCCCCCCATCCGGGAATGGCACTACGAGGACTTTGTGGTCTATTTCGAACGCAACCGGGTCATCCATACGGTCGTCGAGCCGGCGAAAGGCCAATAAGGGAAGCGGGTCACACGAATGCGGACTGACGGGATCACCCCCAGACGGTAGAATGCGGTGTTTTTGACGCGCAGACTGAGTGATTGTTCGTGAGTGATTCCCGTTGCGTGCCTGCCGAATGGGCACCCCAAAGCACCCTGATACTGACCTGGCCCCACCATGGCACCGACTGGCGGGACCGGCTGGCCGAGGTTGAGCCCGTTTTCGAGCAGATTGCACGGGAAACGCTGGCCTTCCAGAACGTGCTGATCAGTTGCGAAAACGTCATCCGCGCCGAGTCGCTTGAATCGACACTCAACGCATACGCTCGGACGCATGACCTGCCCGGTCGGGTACGGGGGCTGATGGCCCCTTCGAACGACACCTGGGCAAGGGACCACGCCCCGATCGGCGTCCTCACATCAGAGGGACCAGTGCTTGTGGACTTTCAGTTCAATGGCTGGGGTGGCAAGTATGACTGGGAAAAGGACAATGCGATCACCGGTCACCTGGCGCGGCAGCACGCATTCGATGGGCATCCGATTGAAACCGTCGATTTTGTGCTGGAAGGCGGGTCAATCGACTCCGATGGTGCCGGCACGCTTCTGACGACCAGCCAGTGTCTGCTGACGCCAACACGCAACCCCTCCCATGACCGCCGCGGCATCGAAGCGGTTCTGAGCGAGACACTGGGCGCCGACCGCGTACTATGGCTGGATCACGGCTACCTGGCCGGGGACGATACGGATTGCCACATCGATACCCTGGCCCGGTTCTGCGCGGCGGACACCATTACCTATATGCGCTGTGAGGACCCCACCGACGAGCACTACGGTGCGCTCAACGCCATGGAGAACGAACTGGGCCGGTTTACCCAGCGGGACGGCACGCCCTATCGACTGGTGCCCCTGCCGTGGCCGGATCCTATCCGGGACGCCGCCGGCAACCGTCTCCCGGCCAGCTATGCCAACTTCCTGATCATCAACGGCGCCGTGCTCGCACCGGTCTACGACGTTGCACAGGATGATGCCGCTGTGGCCACGCTGACGGAGCTTTTCCCGGACCGGCAGGTCATCCCGATTCCATGCCGGTCCCTCATTGAACAGGGCGGCAGCCTTCACTGTCTGACCATGCAGATTCCCTCGGGAGACGCACCGGTATGACGAATCAGGAGACTCTGCCCGTCGCAGCAATCCAGCAGGCCTGCTCGCCGGACAAAACCGAGAGCCTGACCATCAGCGAACGGCTGATCCGACAGGCGGCTGGTGACGGCGCCCGCCTGATCGTTCTGCAGGAGCTGCACGCCACGCACTATTTCTGCCAGAGCGAGGATGTAGCGGTGTTCGACCTGGCAGAGCCCATTCCGGGGCCCACAACCGACCGGCTCGGCGAGCTGGCCCGCGAGCTGGGCGTGGTGATTGTCGGCTCGGTATTCGAGCGCCGCATGGCGGGCGTCTACCACAACACGGCGGTGGTTCTGGACAGTGACGGGCAGCTTGCCGGGCGCTACCGCAAGATGCACATCCCAGATGACCCCGGGTTCTACGAGAAATTCTATTTCACGCCGGGAGATGCTGGTACCCGCGACATGCCTTCCGGGTTCAGTCCGATCGACACAGCCGTCGGGCGCTTGGGCGTGCTAGTCTGCTGGGATCAGTGGTATCCCGAAGCCGCCCGGCTGATGGCCCTGGCCGGGGCGGACATCCTCATCTACCCCACCGCGATTGGCTGGGACCGGACCGACGATGGCGACGAGCAGACCCGCCAGCTTGATGCCTGGGTAACGGTGCAACGGGGGCACGCCATTGCCAACAACCTCCCGGTGATCGCTCCAAACCGCGTCGGCCATGAGCCCGCGCCCGAGACTGGAACCCCGGGCATCGACTTCTGGGGCAACAGCTTCATCTGCGGCCCACAGGGAGAGATGCTGGCCCGGGCCGATGATCGCCATGAAACGGTGCTTCACGCGTCGATTGACCGACACCACAGTGAGTCCATTCGCCGCATCTGGCCGTATTTCCGGGATCGGCGCATTGATGCGTACGACGACCTTCTGAAACGGGTACGGGACTGACGCCCACCATGAAGAAACTGATCGACGGCACCCTCAACCAACTCAACACCATTCTCCTGGGTAAGTCCGAACAGGTTCGGCTGGCCCTGTGCTGCCTGCTCGCCCGCGGGCACCTGCTGATTGAGGACATCCCGGGCATGGGCAAGACGACCCTGTCCCATGCCCTGGCGCAGATCACCGATCTGAGTTATCAACGCATCCAGTTCACCAGCGATCTGCTGCCTGCGGATGTCCTGGGCTTCTCCATGTTCGACCGGGAAGCGGACCACCTGGTCTTTCACCCGGGCCCCATTTTCGCGCAGGTGGTGCTTGCCGACGAGATCAACCGGGCCTCTCCGCGCACCCAGAGCGCCCTTCTGGAAGCCATGGAGGAGCGGCAGGTGTCGATTGAGGGTGAAACACGCCCGCTTCCCTCACCGTTTTTTGTCATTGCGACTCAGAACCCACTGGAACAGGGCGGCACCTATCCGTTGCCCGAATCCCAGCTTGACCGGTTTCTGATGCGTGTGGAGCTGGGTTACCCCGACCCCCGCGCGGAGCGGGCCCTACTGGAAGGCGAAGACCGCCGCACTCTGACCCAGCACCTGCAACCACTGCTGCGCCCCGATGACCTGGCCACGCTGCAGCAGGGTGTGGAACGCGTCAGCACGAGCGGGGCTCTGCTCGACTACGTCCAGCGTCTGCTGGAACAGAGCCGTCAGATGCCCGGCGTGCGCTACGGACTCTCGCCCCGGGCGGGTCTGGGCATCATCCGGGCCGCGCGGGCCTGGGCGCTCATGGAAGGTCGCCACCACGTGCTTCCCGATGACGTGCAGGCCATTTTTCCTGCCGTGGCCGAGCACCGGCTCGAGAACGGCGAGTCCGGCCGGGGCCGGGACCGGGCGCGCGCCCTGCTCGACCAGGTCCCGGTGATGAGCTGATGCGCCAGGCGTTTGCGTGATAAAAGCGCGATAGAAAGCGGTGCCGCGCACGCTCCCAGGTTGAATTTCAGCAGGACGGCACAATATTCCCAGCATCCGGGGTCGTCCAACGTCGGCGCGCATAGGAGCCGGCAATATTGGGCATTGCCCCAACCAATTCAAGAAACCCGCGGATCGTGATACCGTCCGCGGCAGTTTCCGAAGACCGCCTTTTTCGAAGAGAGCCATCATGAGCAACGCACAACATTCCCGTCTGATTATTCTCGGCTCCGGCCCCGCCGGTTACACCGCCGCGGTCTATGCCGCGCGGGCCAACCTCAAACCCACGCTGATCACCGGCATCGAGGTGGGCGGCCAGCTCACCACCACCACCGACGTGGACAACTGGCCCGGTGACAATGACGGCGTCCAGGGGCCGGAGTTGATGCAACGGATGCTCAAACACGCTGAGCGGTTCGAGACCAACGTCGTGTACGACACCATCAACGAGGCTGACCTCAACAGCCGCCCCTACCGGCTCAAGGGGGACAGTGGCGAGTACACGTGCGATGCGCTGATTATCGCGACTGGCGCCACCGCAATGTACCTGGGGCTGGAATCCGAAGAGACGTTTATGGGACAGGGCGTCTCCGCCTGCGCCACCTGTGACGGCTTCTTCTACAAAAAACAGAAGGTCGCTGTGATCGGCGGTGGCAATACAGCCGTTGAGGAAGCGCTGTATCTATCCAACATTGCTGACAAAGTCACGCTGGTTCATCGCCGGGACGAGCTGCGGGCCGAAGCAATCCTCCAGGACAAGCTGTTCGAGAAGGTTGAAAACGGCAACATCGAGATTCTCTGGGATCACACGCTCGACGAGGTGCTGGGTGATGCCACGGGCGTGACCGGCATGCGCGTCAAGCACACGAAATCCGGTGAGACCCAGGACATCGACCTGGCGGGTGTCTTCATTGCGATCGGGCACCGGCCGAATACCGAGCTCTTCAAGGGGCAGCTGGACATGGAAGGCGGCTACATCCGCATCCGTTCCGGGCTCGATGGTATGGCGACTGAATCCAGTGTGCCGGGTGTATTCGCCGCTGGTGATGTGGCGGATCACGTGTACCGTCAGGCCGTCACCTCCGCCGGCTTCGGCTGCATGGCAGCGCTGGACGCGGAGAAGTACCTGGACACACTAGACAATTGAGGTCCTAGGAGTCGGTGAAGCACCGACTCCCACATGTGCCCCGACCCATGGTCTATGTGTATCGGGACACGAACTCAGCGCCGCGCCCCCGGGGCCATCGATTGCAGACTGACGCGGAACCCAATCACTTCTTCCGACGTTCCTGAGACAGCGGGTGGTCGTGTTATCCTTCGGCCAATCACATCAGCTCTCTGACGGACGTCATGACCACACTACCCTGGCTGGAACCCGGCAACGACTGGTTCCCTCCTCCGGAACAAGCGCTGAACGACCCGGACGGCCTTCTGGCCATCGGGGGCGACCTCTCTCCCAGGCGATTGGAGAACGCGTACCGGCAGGGTATATTTCCCTGGTTCAGCGAAGAGCAGCCAGTACTCTGGTGGTCGCCAAACCCCCGATGCGTGCTTTTCCCGAATGAAGTCCATATTTCTCGGCGTCTACGACGCACCCTGAACCGTCGCCCCTGGTCCATGACGGCCGATAGGGCCTTTGACCACGTCATCCGTGCCTGCGCCGAGGAGCGTGCCGAAGGGACGTGGATCACGAAAGACATGCGCAACGCCTACCTGCACCTTCATCGCCTCGGTCGCGCTCACTCGTTCGAAGCCTGGAATACTGACGGTCAACTGGTGGCCGGTCTGTATGGCGTTGCCATGGGGCGCTGTTTCTTCGGCGAGTCCATGTTCACGCGCGAAACCGACGCCTCGAAGGCCCTGTTCGTCCATGTGGCCAACCAGCTTTCGCAGTGGCAGTACGCCATCCTGGACTGCCAAGTGGAAAACGGTCACCTGCTCAGAATGGGCGCACGCTGTATCCCCAGAGCCCGCTTTTTATCTATACTGAGGGAGAACGTGGATCAGGCCCCCGGCCATGAGGACTGGTCCCTGACCTGGCGCTGGTAGGTTATGCCAGCTTCCCTTTTCCGGAAGGGATGGCCCATGTATCAACGCGGAGATGGTGACGACCACCATCCCGGAGGTCGCCGCGATGAGCAGCCTGAGAACCCTGGTCTTCTTCGCCACGCCGGCTCACGACTGCAGTTATCTGCCGGATCGCGAGGCAACCACCATGTTTGTTGACCCGCGGGCGACCGTCGACAAGCGCCTCTACAGCCAACTGACCTCACTGGGCTTCCGGCGCTCCGGTTCGCATTATTACCGCCCCCACTGTGAAGGCTGCAATGCCTGCATTCCGGTCCGTATCGACGCGACCCGATTCCGCCCCAACCGATCCCAGCGCCGGGTTTGGCGCGACAATCCAGACGTCCGCTTTGCGTTGGCGCCACCGCGGTTTCAGGAGCGGTACTACACGCTTTATGCGCGATACATCGAGCAACGCCACTACGACGGTGACATGTATCCACCATCGCGTGAGCAGTTCACATCGTTTCTTGTGGAAGGCGCCAACCAGAGTCACTTCCTGGAGATGTGGGCCGAGGAGCGATTGATTGGCCTGGCGGTTCTGGACGTGCTGGACGACGGACTCTCAGCCATCTACACACTGTTCGACCCGGACGAAGCCGACCGGGGCCTGGGGACGCTCGCGGTTCTCTGGCAGGTCGATGAGGCGCTCCGGCGCGACCTGTCCTACGTCTACCTGGGCTACTGGATCCGGGATTGCCGCAAGATGAACTACAAGACCCGCTTCCGGCCGCTTGAGGCGTTGTTGAATGGGCAGTGGCAGGTGATGGCAGATCACAAATCACAATAAGGACTGACATTTGCCACGGAAGAACACGGAAAGCACGGACGGCGTCCTGCGGACGCAAAGAGAGTCACAAGCACTTGCCACTTGTTACTTGCGACTCGTCACTTTTCCGTGCTTTCCACGGCTGAACCTGATGATTACCCACCGCTAATCACACGATAGCACCGTGGCTTTTGCTTTCACCCCCCAAATCAGGCAGAATTGCCCGCATTTCATGAGTGAGGGCCAGCCCAAGGAACACCGGCGATGGCCCGAAACTGATCATCGTTCACCAACCGAATGTTTCTGAGGTGATTACTGAATGGCAAAGTCTGATGTCATCGAAATGGAAGGCGTTGTGGTCGATACCCTTCCCAACACCATGTTCCGCGTCGAGCTGACCAACGGTCACGTTGTGACAGCCCACATCTCGGGCAAGATGCGCAAGAACTACATCCGCATCCTGACCGGCGACAAGGTCAAGGTTGAGCTGACGCCGTACGATCTGAACAAGGGCCGCATCGTTTACCGCGCCCGCTGATCGACCGGCACGAATAAAAAAAGCCCCGCCTGGCTCTCGCCGACGGGGCTTTTTCATTTGCGCCTTGTGGTCGCGGCGGGCCGGCTCAGACCGCCTCGGCCGGTTCATCCTCGTACTCAAACGTCAGGTGATCGTCTTCGAGGTGGACCTTCACATCGCCGCCGTTTTCGGACAGGCGCCCGAACAGGATCTGCTCGGCCAGCGGCCGTTTGATCTTGTCCTGGATCAGGCGGGACATGGGACGCGCGCCCATTGTCGGGTCGTAACCCTGCTCCGCCAGCCATTGCTTGGCGTCCTCGTCCACATGCAGCACCACCCGCTTCTCGTCGAGCTGCGCCTGCAGTTCGGTGAGGAACTTGTCCACCACATGCGTGATGGTGTCACGCTGCAGATCGTGGAACTGGATGATACCGTCGAGACGATTCCGGAACTCCGGCGTGAAGGTCTTGGAAATGATCTCCATGCCATCGGAGCTGTGATCCTGCTCGGTGAAGCCGATTGAGCGACGCGCCATCGACTCGGCGCCCGCGTTGGTCGTCATCACCAGAATCACGTGCCGGAAGTCCGCCTTGCGACCGTTGTTGTCTGTCAACGTCCCGTGATCCATCACCTGCAGCAGTAGATTGAAGACTTCCGGATGCGCCTTCTCGATCTCGTCAAGCAGCAGAACGCAGTGCGGCTGCTTGTTGACCGCCTCGGTCAACAAGCCACCCTGGTCGAAGCCAACGTAGCCCGGAGGCGCACCAATCAGCCGGGAAACCGTGTGCGATTCCATGTACTCGGACATGTCGAATCGCACCAGGTCGATGCCCAGCACCTTAGAAAGCTGGCGGGTGACCTCGGTCTTGCCCACACCCGTCGGGCCCGAGAACAGGAAGGCCCCTTCCGGCTTGTCCGGCGACTTGAGCCCCGCACGGGCCAGCTTGATGGCCGTGGACAGTGACTCGATTGCCTCGTCCTGCCCGAAGACCGTCATCTTCAGGTCGCGCTCCATATTACGCAGCAGATCCTTGTCGCTGCTGGAGACGCTCTTCGGCGGAATCCGGGCGATGGTGGCCACCACGTCCTCGATGCAGGACACCCCGATCACCTTACGCCGCTTGCTCGTCGGCATCAGGCGCTGTCGGGCACCCGCTTCATCGATGACGTCGATAGCCTTGTCCGGCAGATGCCGGTCGGTGATGTAACGATCCGACAACTCCGACGCGACCCGCAGTGCCTTGTCGGTGTACTTCAGATCGTGGTGCTTCTCGAAGTGTGACTTCAGCCCCCTCAGAATCTGATAGGTGTCGTCAACACTCGGCTCGTTCACATCAATCTTCTGGAAACGACGGGCCAGAGCACTGTCTTTCTCGAAGATGCCTCGGAACTCCGAGTAAGTGGTGGAGCCGATGCAGCGCAGCTCACCAGACCCCAGCAACGGCTTGAGGAGGTTCGAGGCGTCCATGACACCACCGGATGCCGAGCCAGCACCGATGATGGTGTGAATCTCGTCAATGAAGAGAATCGCGTGATTCTCTTTCTTAAGTTCCGCCAGCAACCCCTTGAATCGCTTCTCGAAATCGCCTCGGTACTTGGTGCCCGCCAGCAGCGCACCCATGTCCAGCGAATAGACGACCGCGTCGGAAATCACATCCGGCACCTGCCCGTCCACAATCCGCTTTGCCAAACCCTCGGCAATGGCCGTCTTGCCGACACCAGCCTCGCCCACGAGCAGCGGGTTGTTCTTGCGGCGACGAACCAGCGTCTGAACAGTGCGTTCGACTTCGTGCTCACGCCCAATCAGCGGATCGATCCGGCCCAGGCGGGCCTGTTCATTCAGGTTGGAGGCGTAGCTCTCAAGCGGCTTCGAGGATGCGCCGTCTTCACCCATTTCCTCCTGGGCCTGATCACCACTGTCCTGCTGTTCTTCAGGGCCCTGGACCCGAGAGATGCCGTGAGAGACGTAATTGACCACATCAATGCGGGCAATGTTCTGCTTTTTCAGTACATAGACCGCCTGACTCTCCTGCTCGCTGAAGATGGCCACCAGCACGTTCGCGCCGGTCACCTCTTTCTTACCGGAGGACTGCACGTGGAACACCGCGCGCTGCAGAACGCGCTGGAAGCCCAATGTCGGCTGGGTTTCACGTTCGCTGTCATTCTGGGGAATCAGAGGGGTTGTTGAGTCCACAAACTCCAGTAACTCGTCCTGAAGTCTCTGGAGATCCGCACCACAGGCCCGGAGCACACCCAACGCCGACTCATTGTCCAGCAGAGCCAATAACAGGTGCTCTACTGTCATGAACTCATGTCGCTTTTCACGGGCGTTCCGAAACGCTGTGTTGAGCGTCATTTCCAGATCTTTGCTTAACATGGGCCACCCCAGGCTCTATCAGTCCGCACGTTCTATCTCACAAAGCAGCGGGTGTTCGCACTCCGAGGAGTACTGGTTCACCTGAGCCGCTTTGGTCTCCGCGATGTCGCGGGTATATACCCCACATACGGCCTTTCCCTGCGTATGGACGAGCAACATCACTTGAGTCGCCTTTTCTTCATTCATGCCGAAGAACGTCATCAGAACTTCCACCACGAAATCCATCGGGGTGTAATCGTCGTTCAGCAAGACAACCCGAAAGCGCGCCGGGCGCTTCAACGCCGGTTTCTCCGGCGCCGTCGTCACACCGTCTTCACGGTCGGGCGCCTGATCATCATCCTCCTGATTCCATATTAGTAGAGAATTGGAAATCTTCCGCATGGTTTCGTTACCGGATTTTTGACCGTTCAGGAACCCTCCGGTTCCCTACTGTGATACGTGACGGTTCGCCGATCCGTTTTCAAGCCATCGCCCTCCGATACGGGTCGGCAAACCTGTGAAAAAACCTCTGGTTTGACGCAGTTCATAATAACGTGCCGCCGTCGGCCACAACCAGCCATTTTGCTATTGACTCTGATCGAATATTGGTCAACAGTAGATTTCACATTGTTAAATTATGTAAACACGGCGCCGGCCGAGACCGCTCATGATCGGTCTCGGACCGGCAGGTAAGGCACCCGGAGGTGCCCCGATAACGACCAGCACGCACGAATGACGCTAGGGAGTGAGCACGATGCCTCAAGGCAAAGTCAAATGGTTCAATAACGCCAAGGGCTACGGGTTCATCATTGAGGATGGTGGCAGCGAGGACCTGTTCGCACACTTTTCCGCAGTCCAGATGGAAGGTTACAAAACCCTCAAGGCTGGGCAAACCGTTACGTTCGACAAGAAACCAAGTGATAAAGGCATTCACGCGGTCAATATCGTCCCTCAGGACAAGCTGGATAAACGATCCCGCTCGAGCGACCGACCGCACCTGAAAGCCGTCTGACGCGTCCAGGCCCGGAAAACCAATCTCGACAGCGGGGCACCCTGAGTGCCCCGACAGTGCCCTGCTTCGTGTTCGCGACGCCTCATTCCATATTGGCAATCACGGCGTCACCGAACTCGGAGCACTTGAGCAGTGTTGCGTCCGGCATCAGGCGTTCAAAATCGTACGTGACGGTCTTGGAGGCAATGGCACCCTCCATCCCCCGGATCACCAGGTCCGCCGCCTCAAACCAGCCCAGGTGACGCAGCATCATTTCCGCAGACAGAATCAATGAACCGGGGTTGACCTTGTCCTGACCCGCGTATTTTGGCGCGGTGCCATGGGTCGCCTCAAAATTCGCGACGGAGCCGCCCATATTCGCGCCGGGCGCAATGCCAATTCCGCCCACTTCCGCGGCCAACGCATCGGAAATGTAGTCACCGTTCAGGTTGAGGGTCGCGATGACACTGTAGTCATCAGGCCGCATGAGAATCTGCTGAAGGAACGCATCCGCGATGACGTCCTTGATGACGATCTCGCGACCAGTCTGCGGATTCGTCATGACGTGCCAGGAGCCGCCGTCCAGTGGTGTCGCACCATAGCGCTGCGCCGCCAGCTCGTACCCCCAGGTCTTAAACGCGCCCTCGGTGTACTTCATGATATTGCCTTTGTGGACCAGCGTGACGGACGGTTTGTCGTTATCGATGGCAAACTGGATCGCTTTGCGGACCAGGCGCTGCGTGCCCTCTTTCGACACGGGCTTCACCCCAATACCGCAGCCTTCCGGGAAGCGGATATTTCGCACCCCCATCTCGTCCCGGAGGAAGGTGATCAGCTTCTTCGCTTCCGGGGAATCGGCCTGCCACTCGATACCGGCGTAAATATCCTCGGAGTTCTCCCGGAAAATGACCATGTCGGTCAGCTCGGGGTGACTGACCGGGCTCGGAACCCCTTTGAAATACCGGACCGGGCGAACGCAGGCGTACAGGTCCAGCTCCTGACGCAGCGACACGTTCAACGACCGGAACCCCTCCCCCACGGGCGTCGTCAGCGGCCCCTTGATACTGACCGGGAATTCCCGCATCGCCTCCAGGGTTTCGGCCGGTAGCCAGGTATTGGGACCGTAGACCCGGGTGGCCTTTTCGCCACAGTAGACTTCCATCCAGGTGACAGAGCGTTTGGAGCTGTAGGCTTTCCGGACCGCCGCATCCACCACATTTTTCATCACCGGTGTGATATCCGTGCCGATGCCATCACCCTCGATATAAGGGACAATCGGGTGATTGGGTACATTCAGGGAAAGATCTGCGTTGACGGTAATCCGGTCGCCATCCGCCGGCACTGTGATCTTCTCATACCCCATATTGGTCTCCCTGTCGTTCCAGACTCCGCCCACCCACCGCGGTCAGGCGACGCCTGTTCCATGATAGAAAAGCGCCCTTCGCCTTTGTAGTATGGCCGCTTATTCGCGCTTTCGCTCCGGACACTGTCCTGTATGGCCCAACTCATTCTGCTTTACAAACCGTTTCGCGTTCTCAGCCAGTTTACGGATCAACGCGGCAGGCCGACGCTGGCCCACTATATCGGGGCGTCCGGCGTGTATCCGGCGGGCCGCCTCGATTTCGACTCGGAGGGATTGCTGCTCCTAACCGATGACGGTCGGTTGCAACAGCGGATTGCCTCCCCCGCCCGGAAGATGAGCAAAACCTACCTGGTGCAGGTGGAGGGTGCCATCACCGACGAGGCGCTGGAGCATCTCCAATCAGGCGTCGAACTCAAGGATGGCCTGACTCGACCGGCCCAGGCCCGGCGTATTGACCCACCCGATCTCGCCGCTCGGCAACCGCCCGTGCGCTTCCGGCGCGACACTCCCACCAGCTGGATCGAGCTGACACTGACTGAGGGCCGCAACCGTCAGGTCCGCCGGATGACCGCCGCCGTGGACTTCCCCACGCTCCGACTGGTCCGGTATCGTATCGGCGACTGGACGCTCGACGGACTCCAACCCGGAGACAGTCGCCAACAGACCATACACCTGCCGGCGTCCGCCCCCAACCAGAACCAGCGGAATCGCCGGAACCGACGAAGGAAACGCTCATGACCTGGACACCCCACGCCACCGTCGCTGTCATCGTTGAATCCGATCAACGGTTCCTGATGGTGGAGGAACGGAGCCAGGGGCGTGTGGTGTTCAACCAACCGGCCGGCCACATTGAGGAGAACGAAACCATCCTTGATGCTGCCCGCCGCGAGGCGCTCGAGGAAACCGGCTGGTCGGTCGAGCCCGAGCACTTTCTGGGGCTGTACACCTTTCGGGCGCCGGTCAACGGCGTCACCTACTACCGGTTCTGTTTCTCGGCCCGCCCCGTCCGACAGGAAACGACAGAACTGGATGACGACATTATCGCGGCCCATTGGCTTACCCGTGGCGAGCTGGCCGACCAGTACGACCAGCTGCGCAGCCCACTGGTTCTCCAGTGCATCGATGACTATCGCCGCGGACGGCGCTTCCCCCTGGATGTCATTGTGGACCCGGTTCCCTCACTCTGACGGGTCGCGCCGCGCCAGACACCCCGCAGAGATGGTAGAATCCCGGTTTTATCCATCGGCAAGAGCGGTACTCGATGACAGTGACAAACCCCAATGCAACACGGGTAATTGTCGGCATGTCCGGCGGGGTGGACTCCTCCGTTTCAGCCATGCTGCTGCAGTCCCAGGGCTATGCCGTCGAGGGCCTGTTCATGAAAAACTGGGACGAGGACGACGGCACCGAATACTGCACCGCCATGACCGACCTGGCGGACGCCCAGGCCGTCGCGGACCGCCTCGGCATCACGCTCCACACGGCGAGCTTCTCGGCAGAGTACTGGGATCGTGTGTTCGAGCATTTCCTGTCGGAATACCAGGCCGGACGCACACCGAACCCGGACATCCTGTGCAATAAGGAAGTGAAGTTCCGGGCCTTTCTGGATTACGCCCTGACGCTCGGCGCGGATTACATCGCCACAGGCCATTATGCCCGCCGTCGTCCGCCTGAATACGGCGAAGGCCCCGCCGAGCTGTTGAAGGGCCTCGACCCGAACAAAGACCAGAGTTATTTCCTGCACGCCGTGTCGGGTGAGCGCATTGCCCGGACCCTGTTCCCGCTGGGCGATATTGAAAAGCCGGACGTCCGGAAGATGGCGGCCGAGGCCGGACTGGTCACCCATGACAAGAAAGACTCCACGGGCATCTGCTTCATCGGTGAGCGCAAGTTCAAGGACTTCCTCAAGCAGTACATCCCGGCGCAACCGGGTGACATCGAAACCCCGGACGGCGACGTGATCGGCCGCCATCAGGGACTGATGTACCACACCATCGGACAACGCCAGGGGCTTGGCATTGGGGGCCTGAGCGGCTACAGCGATGATCCGTGGTACGTTGCCGAAAAAGACCTGACCCGTAACGTGCTGATCGCCGTTCAGGGCGGCCAGCATCCGTTGCTGTTTTCCCGTGGGCTGACGACCGGCCCCATCGACTGGGTGGCGGGCCATGCCCCTTCATCGCAGTTCCGCTGCCACGCCAAGGCACGATATCGCCAGCCCGACCAACCCTGCACAGTCACGGTGGGCGACAGCGGCTGCCGGGTGGACTTCGATGAGCCACAGCGCGCCGTGACACCGGGCCAATCCGTGGTCTTTTACGACGGCGATGTCTGCCTCGGAGGCGGCGTCATCGAGACCACCTGGCGTGATGCCCACGCATCCCTGTCCGATGCCGGATGAGCCGCGAACCCGACTGACGAGGTAATCTTGAGTCAATCACTGGACGACCAGATCATTGCGCTGGCCGGCCTTTTCCAGGCGGTCACACAAGTACAACAGATCGCGCACCAGGGGCGATGCGATGCCGGCAGTTTCGACACCTGCATTGCCTCCCTGTTCGCAACCGACCCACCCTCAACGCGGGCGGTATACGGCGAACTGCGGGACCTCCGCGAAGGGCTCTCCACACTGCGGGACCTGCTCCAGCAGCAGCGGGGCCAGCAGGACATGGAAATCCTGCGCTATGCCCTCAACCTGATCCATCTCGAATCCCGGCTCCGCAGGAAGCCGGAGATGCTGGATATCATCGGCAGCCGCATCGACCAGGCCCGCCACACCGCCGACCACTTCGGCTACAGCCATATCAACCTGATCAACAACCTGGCGTCGATCTACACCGACACGGTCAGCACCTTCCGGCTCCGCATCCAGGTCACGGGCAGCCCCGCCGAACTCCAGCGCGAGGAAAACGCCGCCCGGGTCAGAGCGCTACTGCTGGCCGGCATCCGCTCGGCCGTGCTCTGGCGTCAGGTCGGCGGCCGTCGCTGGCACCTGCTGCTGTTCCGGAAGAAGATGACCGAGACCGCAAAGCGGCTCGCGGAGAAGGCGAATCAGTCGGTGTTGCACTGACTCTACTGTATAATAGTTGCCCCACAGCTCAACCAATTCACACATGAGGTATTCGATGGACCTGACCACGCTGACCGCCATTTCCCCCGTCGATGGCCGCTACGGCCGCAAGACCGAGGTGTTCCGGAGCATTTTCAGCGAGTACGGCCTGATCCGGAATCGCGTCACCGTGGAAGTCCGCTGGCTGGAAAAGCTCGCCGGGCATACTGGTATTGCTGAGGTCCCCACCCTCTCCGACGCCGCACGCAAACGACTCAACCAGATCGTGAGCGACTTCAGCGTCGAGGACGCGGAGCGGATCAAGGCCATCGAATCCACCACCAACCACGACGTCAAGGCGGTGGAGTATTTCATCAAGGAAGTGATTGCGGACACCCCGGAGCTGGAAGCGATCTCCGAGTTCGTTCACTTCGCCTGCACCTCTGAGGATATCAATAACCTATCCCACGCCCTGATGCTTCGTGAAGGCCTCGACCATGGACTGCTTCCGGCGATGGAACAGGTCACCGACCGGGTCGCGGAGCTCGGCCGGGAGCATTCAGATCAGCCCATGCTGTCCCGGACCCATGGGCAGACCGCCTCTCCCACGACCGTCGGCAAGGAACTGGCCAACGTCGCGCACCGTCTGCGCCGTCAGCTCGATCAGGTCCGTAACGTGGACATTCTCGGCAAGATCAACGGCGCCGTCGGCAACTACAACGCGCACCTGGCTGTTTACCCGAACGTCGACTGGGAGGCGAACGCACGGGATTTCGTCACATCGCTGGGCCTGAGCTGGAACCCCTACACCACCCAGATCGAACCGCACGACTACATTGCCGAGCTGTTCGACGCCATCGCCCGGTTCAACACCATCCTCATTGACCTGGACCGGGACCTCTGGGGCTACATCTCACTGGGCTACTTCAAACAGAAAACCGTGGCCGGCGAAGTCGGGTCCTCGACCATGCCGCACAAGGTCAACCCGATTGATTTCGAGAATTCCGAGGGCAACCTGGGCATCGCCAACGCGCTGTTCCGGCACCTGGCGGAAAAACTGCCCATCTCCCGCTGGCAGCGTGACCTGACCGATTCCACGGTCCTGCGGAACCTTGGCGTCGGGTTTGCCCACTCGGTCATTGCGCTGGAATCCACCCTCAAGGGCCTGAACAAGCTGGAAATCCACCCGGAGCGGCTGGACGAGGACCTGAACCACGCCTGGGAAGTGCTCGCCGAGCCGATTCAGACCGTGATGCGCCGTTACGGCGTGGAGAAGCCCTACGAAAAACTCAAGTCCCTGACGCGGGGCAAGGCCATGACGCCGGAGGTGATCCGCGAGTTTGTCGACAGTCTCGAGATTCCTCAGGACGCCAAGGACGATCTCAAGGCCCTGACTCCCGGGCGCTACACCGGCAACGCCTCCCAGCAGGCGGGGAAGCTCCGGTAATGCGGATACCTGGCGGACCCGATGTCGACACGTTTCTGTCAGAGTATTGGCAGAAGAAGCCGCTGGTGATCCGGGGTGCGTTTCCGGAACTGGCCAGCCCGGTCTCTCCGGATGAGCTGGCAGGACTCGCCTGCGAGCCCACCGTTGAATCGCGCCTGGTTCTGGATGAGAAGGACGGCAAACCCTGGCAGTTGGAAAACGGACCCTTCGATCCGGAACGGTTCAGCGACCTACCGACCACGGGCTGGACGCTTCTGGTTCAGGGGCTCGACCACTGGGTGCCGGAGCTGGCGCCTCTGCTCGACCGTTTCCGTTTCATCCCCAACTGGCGGCTCGACGACATCATGGCCAGCTACGCGCCGGAAGGCGGGAGCGTTGGGCCGCATTTCGATCAGTATGATGTGTTCCTGCTCCAGGCCGAAGGCTGCCGGGAGTGGCATTTTGGCGGTCACTGTGATGAGCAGTCGCCGCGCGTGGCGGAGACGCCGCTACGCATCCTGAAAGACTGGCAGCCGGAGGAAACCGTTCTCCTCGAGCCAGGCGACATGCTGTATCTCCCACCGGGCATTGGTCACCACGGCATTGCCCGTGGCGACTGCGTCACTCTCTCCGTCGGTTTCCGGGCGCCGAGTCACGATGACATCCTGACCGGCTTTTCCGATTTTCTCTGCGAGCAGGCCGGCGCCGAGCAACTGTTGCGTGATCCGGATCTGACAGCGCCGGAGAACCCCGGTGAAATCGGCCCGGAAGCCATCGATCGCGCCGCGTCGGTGCTGGAGGATCAGCTCAGACGCCGACGGGAACTCGCCCTGTGGTTCGGTCAGTACACCACCGCCCCGAAAAACGACAGCATCGTCATTCCACCGGATGACCCCCTGCCAGAGCCCAACGCGCTACGGGAGGCACTTGATAGCGGGCAGACGCTGCGCTGGAACGAAGGGTCCCGGTTTGCCTGGCACCGGCTCTCGGACGAGGAAACGGCTCTGTTCGTCGATGGCGAACGGTTTATACTCAGGGAGGACGCCCGGGCCATCGCACCCGTGCTCTGTGCTGGTCATCAACCGGACCCGGCGGCGCTGCGTGCCTTCTGCGACGATCCCGCACTCGCCGGTCTGATGACGAACCTGGTCAACCATGGCAGCCTGTATCTGGAATGAGCCTGAGCATTCGCCAATACTCGTGGCAGCTCGCCCCCCGAGCCGTTCGGGAGATCCGCGAGCGCGTGTTCATCAAGGAGCAGTCCGTCCCTCCCGCGCTGGAATGGGATGACACGGACGAGATTGCCGATCATTTCGTCGGCGTTACCCCGGACAACACGCCGGTGGCCGTTGCCCGCCTGATTCCACCGGTCGCAGGCCGGTCCGGCTACGCCTCAATCGGTCGGATGGCCGTTCTGCGTGAGCACCGGGGAAACGGCCATGCCCAGGCCCTGCTCCGTCACCTGATGGCCATCGCTGGCGAATCGGCGGACCAGCTCATTCTCAGTGCCCAGGAGCAGGCAATTCCGTTCTATCAACGCTCGGGCTTCCACGTTTGCTCAGACACCTACGACGATGCCGGCATTCCCCACAAGGACATGCGCTGCCTGGCCCCTGAGGCAATCCTTCAGGCTGACCACAGGTCCACACCGACCATCCTGGGAGCCGATGACAGCACCTGGCCGGTGGAAACCGAGGCTGAGTATTCCAACCTGCTGGATACGCTGGTCGGCCAGGCCCGCCAACGACTCTGGCTCTACGACCGGGAGCTGTCCCACGACCGCTACGACCGGAGCCGACTACGTGATCTGCTCTCCTGGCTCGCCCGCCACCACCGGCACAGCGAGGTGCGGCTGCTGATTCAGGATGACGGCCCGCTGGTCAAACGGCGCCATCAACTCGTGCAGTTGATGAGACGCCTGCCCAGCAGCATTGAGCTGCGCGTGGTGAACCCGGATTATCCGACCCCCGATGAACCGTTCGTGATCGCTGATCGCAGCGGTGTGGGCTATCGCCATGGCTTTGACGAACCGCACGGCTGGTTCCGCTTCGACGCGCCCGGCCACGCCAAACGACTGGCTGAGCGCTTCCAGCAGCTCTGGGAAACCGCCTCACCATCGGTGGAATTGCGCGAGTTACCGCTCTGACGAACTCAGCGGTTGCATCCCCGTTGTCTCAAACGGCGCGCCGAACCCCGCAAACTCCTCATCGAACTCCTCGGCGACCGCCACGATCAGCCGTCGCAGCCACTGATGGTCCGGGTTGTGCTGGAGCAGCGGACTCCAGGCCATTTTGAGCTCAAAGGGTGGAATGTTGAACGGCGGGACTTTCACCACCAGATCGTCATTCTTCCGCTGCAGCCAGGCGGCGCGACTCGGCAGCGTGGCGATCAGATCGTGCTGTTCGGCCAGCAGCATGGCGACTTGGTAGTGTCTTGTGAACACGGAAATGCGACGCTTGCGCCCCATCAACCCCAGGGCCTCGTCGACCCACCCGAGGCGCTGGACGTCTTTTGGGTTCACTCCCACGCCGACCCCAAAGCCGGTCTTACTCACCCAGATGTGACTGGCGTCCAGGTAGGTGTCCAGGGTAAACGGCTCCCGTAGAATCGGGTTGTGGGCATTCATCAGGCAAGCAAAATACTCCGTCCAGAGCGTTTTCTGATGAAAAGACTGAGGGAGCTTGTCGAAGCGGTTGATTGCCATGTCCAGACGGCCCTGCTCCACGTCCAGAAAGCTCACGTCGCTGGGCGTCAATACGTCGAGCGTGACATTGGGTGCTTCCTGGCGAATTCGGCGCAACACCCTGGGCATGAGGCACGACTCGGCATAGTCGCTGGCCATGATGCGGAACACCCGCTGGCTGTCGCCAGCGGAAAACTCGGTCTTCGCCTGAACGGCCCGTTCAATGTCCGCCAGCACATTCCGCACCATCGGCTTGAGTTCCTCGGCCCGCTCGGTGGGCGTCATCCCCTCGCTGGTGCGGATCAGCAGCGGGTCACCGAACAGCTCCCGCAACCGCTTCAGGCCATTGCTCATGGCCGGCTGTGTAATCCCGAGATGACTGGCGGCCTTGGTCACATTTTTCTCGCGCAGCAAGACATCCAGATAGACCAGCAGATTCAGATCAACGCGGGAAATGTCCATGAACGGTGCCCTTGAAAAGTTCGGCCCTATTGTAGCACTCCCCAACCCGCCCCTCCGGCGACCAAAATCCGCGAATCTGCTAGGATAAGAGAAACCTGGCGGGAGGACAGAGCGTCATGACCCGACCATGTGGGACACCAGGGTCCCGACCACTCAACGATCCACGACCGGCAGAATGTATCGCCTATGGACCTGACAACCATCGTTATCTTCTTCGGGGTCATCGTCGTCCTCTCAATCATCGCCATCATGGTCAGCCAGGCCCGGGAAAAGGCAAGGCTGGAACGCGCCCGCCGTGCGACGGCATTGGAAGATCGCTTCAAACTCAGCCAGCGGCTGCTGTCCGACATCCCATCCCAGTATCTGTCACGGGACCTGCGCCGCATGCTCCTGCTGCACGCCGAGGAGACCTGCCAGTCGCTGGAAGCGCTCAAGACGGACCTGCCCACTGGTGAATGGCGCCAACGTATCCGCAAACAGCGCGAGGACCTTGAGGCCGGCGGTGAAGGCCCCGCCGCCTCCCGGATTGACTCAAAGAAGAAAACATCAGACATCAAAATTGACCTTGAGCACCTGTACCGCATCATCGAAACCATGCAGAAGCAGGGCCGGATCGACGCCTCTCTGGCAAAACGCAACCTGAAAGTGATTATCTACCTCCTCCATCGCGTTCAGGCCGACTACCACGTCCACCAGGCACAGGAGGCTACCCAAAACCAGCGTTACCGGCACGCCATCCACGCCTACCACATGGCCTGCAGCGCCCTTGACGCGGTCAAGGACCATCCGTCGGCCGTGAAGGCTCTCAAGAGCTTCCGAGGGCGGATCACGGAGCTGGAACAGGCGGCCGAACAACAGTCTGGGGGCAAGGCAGGCCAGGACCGTTTGGAGAAGGAATGGGATTCCTTCCTGAGCGAGGACGAGTGGAAGAAAAAAGCGGATTACGATGACTGACCACCGCCGCCGGTCCCCTGATCGGCGCGCAAGGAAGCAAGGGACCGTGTGAGTGGAACGCCCCTTCAAAACACGCCTGTCGTTTCGACTGACGCGCAACACCGTCCTGCTGGCGTTGCTGCTCGGCATCCTGTTGAATCTGGTCCAGGTCGGGCTGGACTATACCCAGGCACGGGCCGCCATGGACGACGAGATCACGGCACTGATCAATATCAGTGACAGCCCCGCCTCCCAGATCGCCTACAACATCGATGCGCGACTGGCCCGGGAACTGCTCGACGGCCTTCTGAACCATCCCGCCATCCTCCAGGCGCGCATTTCCGATCCGGAGGGCGACATTCTGGCCGAGGTCAGTCGTGCAACATTGTCATCCGACTACCGCTGGCTCAGTGATGCGCTGTTCGGGGCGCGCCAGCGGTATCAGGAGGATCTGTCTGTCCCCCAGCTCGATGACATGCCGCTTGGCGAGCTCTCCGTCACCATCGACACCTACCACTATGGCACCGCGTTCCTGAACCGGGCCGGCTACACGCTGATCAGCGGCTTCGTGAAGAGCCTGATCCTCAGCATCATCCTGCTGTTCATCTTCCACCGGATTCTGACCCGCCCGATACTGAACGTCATCAGCGCCCTCGGGCGGGTGGAACCCGATGCACCGGAGAAAACCCGTCTGCCGGTGCCACCCAGTCACAATGACGACGAAATCGGTCGGCTGGTGACCATGATCAATCATCACCTGGACACCATCGACGAAAGCCTGAAACAGGTCCGTATGGCCGAGGCCCGCATGAAGGATTATTCCTTCCAGCTGGAACGGGAGGTGGATGACCGCACACGTGAGATTTCGGAGAAGAATGAAGCGCTCAAGCGAGGCAACCGGGCGCTCATCCGCGCCAAGGAAGAGGCCATGCAGAGAGCCCGGGGCCGGGCGGACTTCCTGGCGAACATGAGTCACGAAATCCGGACGCCACTGAACGGCGTTCTTGGCATGCTGAGCCTGACCCTGGACGACGAGCTGACGGCGACACAACGGGATCGCCTTGAGCTAGCCCGCTCCGCGAGTGAGAGCCTGTTGGGCCTGCTGAACGATATTCTGGACATTTCCAAGGTCGAAGCCGGCAAGCTTGGTCTGGAGGCCATCGATTTCAATCTGGTGCGGGTCGTGCGCGAAGCCGCCGCGCTTATGGAACAACAGGCGGATCGGAAAGGCATTGGCCTCACGGTGGCCATTGCCCCGGGCACCCCCGAGTGGTTCGTCGGCGACCCCACCCGCATCCGCCAGGTGGTGAACAATCTGCTGAGTAATGCCGTCAAGTTCACCGATCACGGCGAGGTCCGGATCATGCTGGACCGGGTCGGCGACCAGGTACGAATCGATGTTCTGGATACCGGAATCGGCCTCTCGGTTGAGGCGCGCAAGCGAATTTTTTCCCCTTTCTCACAGGGGTCCGAGGAGACCACCCGGCGCTATGGGGGGACTGGCCTGGGTCTGACGCTCTGCCGTCAACTCGTGGACCGCATGAATGGGCGCATCACAGTCGCTTCTGAGCCCGGTGAAGGAACCCGCTTCACGGTCTGGCTGCCCCTCTCCGTGTCCGACCCCCCCGATAGCAACGCCAACGCGGTCGCCACCCTGCCGGAGCCGGAGCGCCCCGCCGCCGGCCGCCGGATACTACTGGTGGAAGACAACCGCGTTAATCAGGTCGTCGCCAGCGGTATGCTGAAAAAGCTGGGCCACCAGGTCGAAGTGGCTGAAAACGGCGAGAAAGCGCTGGAGGCGCTGGACCACACTTCTTTCGATCTGGTTCTGATGGACTGCCAGATGCCGGTGATGGACGGATACCAGGCGGCACGGGCGATACGCCGCGACGGGCGCTGGCCGGACCTGCCGCTGATCGCCGTTACCGCCAACGTCATGGAGGGCGACGCGCAGCACTGCATCGACGCGGGGATGGACGATTACATGTCCAAGCCGTATGACCGTGACACGCTGCAACGGGTCGTTCAGCGTTGGACCTAAGTTCATTCGCTGATGGGACACTAACCATCCAGTCGGTGCAGCAGCGACTGCAGCATGGACCGCAGACGCTCCGCTTCCTCAAGATCCAGGCCGGACCGGCACATCAACTCACCGGGCACCGACCGGGCGCGATCCCGCAACGCCCGGCCCGATTCCGACAGGGCCACCGTCACCACTCGCTCATCCACACGACTACGGGCCCGCGCGACGAGCCCGTGAGCCTCAAGTCGCTTGAGCAACGGGGTCAGTGTCCCGGAGTCCAGCCGCAGGCGACGGCCGAGCGTGGAGACCCGGACCGACTCGCCCTGACCATCCGCCTCCCAGAGCGCCAGCATCACCAGATACTGAGGGTACGTGAGCCCCAATGCGTCCAAAAGCGGCCGATACAGCGAAGTCATGGCCCGGTTGGCCGCGTAAAGGGTAAAACAGACCTGATTGTCCAGGGCCAGAGGGTCGTCTGTCATCAAAGCAACTTTTCAATGTCCTTTCGGATGTCGCCGGGCTTGGCGGTCGGCGGGTACCGGTCCACCACGTCCCCGTCCCGGTTCACCAGGAACTTCGTGAAGTTCCACTTGATTTTCTCAGAGCCCATCAACCCTTTGGCCTGACGCTTGAGGTACTGATACAGGGGGTGGGCGTCCGGACCGTTGACGTCAATCTTGGAGAACATCGGAAAGTCGACGCCGTAATTGAGGCTGCAGAACTCGCTGATTTCACCGTTCTCAGCCGGGTCCTGATTCATGAACTGGTTGCATGGAAACCCGAGCACTTCGAATCCGCGATCACCCAGCTCCTCGTGCAGAGACTGAAGCCCTTCGAACTGTGGCGTGAACCCGCATTTGCTGGCGGTATTCACAATCAGCAGGACCTTCCCCTGATAATCCGCCAGGGTCCTGCGCTGGCCACGAATGTCATCCACTTCGATCTCGTAGAGCGATTCCGACATGGTGGTTACTCCTTTTTGCCTTCTACGACTGTTGGACGCCATCCTGACGATGTACTTTGGTTGTGTCCAATTTAATTTTTCACAATCAATGATACGACCACGGACTGGCCTCTTCCTCCCCTGCGCCGGCTTTGGCAGAATGGTCTTTTATGCACAAAATCATGGATTCAGGACCTCATGCAGAACTTTAAAAAATCAACCAAGCTGGACGACGTGTGCTACGACATCCGCGGCCCGGTCCTGCGTGAGGCCCGTCGCCTGGAAGAGGAAGGCAACCGGGTCCTGAAACTCAACATTGGCAACCCGGCGGCTTTCGAGCTGGATGTACCGGAAGAGATCCAGCAGGACGTGATCTACAACATGCACTCCGCTCAGGGCTACGTGGAGTCCAAGGGCCTGTTTTCGGCCCGCAAGGCGGTCATGCACTACTGCCAGCGCCGCGGCATCAACAAAGTCGAGATCGACGACATTTATCTTGGCAATGGCGTCAGCGAGATGATCGTCATGTCCATGCAGGCGCTGCTCAACACGGGGGACGAGGTTCTCATCCCGGCACCGGACTATCCGCTATGGACGGCGGCCGTCACACTGTCCAGTGGCCGACCTGTCCATTACGTCTGCGATGAGGCTCAGGACTGGTTTCCGGACATTGATGACATCAAGTCCAAGATCACCACCCACACACGAGCCATTGTCCTGATCAACCCGAACAACCCGACCGGATCGGTGTATTCGAAGGAGCTGCTCGAACAGGTGATCGAGCTCGCCCGCCAACACGATCTGATCATCCTCGCCGACGAGATCTACGACAAGATTCTCTACGACGGGGTGCAGCATGTGCCCGCCGCCTCATTGGCGGACGATGTGCTGTTTTTCACCTACAACGGACTGTCGAAGAACTACCGGGCGGCCGGCTACCGCTCGGGATGGATGATTATCAGCGGGGCCAAGCACCGGGCCCGGAACCTGATCGAGGGCATCGACATGCTGGCTTCCATGCGCCTGTGCTCCAATGTGCCGGCACAGCTGGCCATACAGACGGCGCTTGGGGGGTATCAGTCGATTGAGGACTTGGTCGCGCCGGAGGGGCGCCTCTACGAACAGCGGGACATCGCGTACCGGATGCTGAACGACATTCCGGGCATCAGCTGCGTCAAGCCCCAGGGTGCCCTTTACATGTTCCCGAAACTGGACCCGAAACGATTCCCGATTGAGGACGACGAGAGACTGGCTTACGACCTGCTCCAACAGGAGAAGATCCTGCTGGTACAGGGGTCCGCATTCAACATCAACGATCGACAGCACATGCGCGTTGTCTTCCTCCCCCGGGTCGATACGCTGGAAGACGCCATCTCGCGTCTGGGCAATTTCCTCGAGCACTATCAGCAATAGGGGCTCGCCATGGCCGACATCCATATCGAGGAGTTTTTCCGGGATACGGCCATTATCCTGGTCCAGCTCTACAACGCCTTCCCCCGCAAGACCACCCTGTTCGTCGAGGACATTGCGGGGCCGGACGAGCCCGATGAGTTCGGGCTCCACAGCCGGCGACACATGGCGTGCTTCGGTACCATGCTGTGGCTGGCCGATGAAGGCCATCTGCGGTACGAAACCACGATCAGTCAGGACGCCATCGATCAGGCGGTGCTGACCCAGGACACCTTCACCCGGCTGAGTGCGGCTGCCCCGCTCGACCGCTTACCCGGTGCGATCACCGAGGAACTGAACCAGTCCGATCAGATTCCACCGGCTGTCCGTGCCGATCATGCCACCAGCATCCACCTGTTTCGAAAGGCGCTCAAAAGCGGGCACTCGACCCGTATTGCCGACACCGTCCAAGGCATCCTTTTTCACGACGCTGCTTCGTCTTAAATTTTCGTTATCCTCTTGAACCATGACGGGTTGCCCCGATCATAGGAAAAAATACTCTGGAGGAGTCATCTGATGAGAATCCTGCTGTTCCTGGCCACCAACCTGGCAGTGATCGTCGTTGCCAGCCTCACCCTGAGTCTGCTAGGGGTGGATTCCTACCTGGAACGCAACGGCCTCAACTACGAATCGCTCCTGATCTTCGCGGCCGTCTTCGGCTTCGCGGGATCGTTCATCTCACTGCTGATCTCCAAGAAGATGGCGGTCTGGAGCACCCGGGCACAGAAAATCGAGGATCCAAGGACCCCCGCCGAACGCTGGCTCGTGGAAACCGTCAGCCAACTCGCCCGAGAAGCGGGCATCGGCATGCCGGAAGTGGCCATTTTCCCCGCCTCCCAGTCCAACGCATTCGCAACGGGCTGGAACCGGAACAAGGCGCTGGTGGCAGTCAGCCAGGGACTGCTGGAGCGGTTCAACAAGGACGAGATCCGCGCGGTTCTGGGCCATGAGATAGGCCACGTCGCCAACGGGGACATGATTACGCTGGCGTTGATCCAGGGGGTGGTGAACACCTTCGTGATCTTCGCCTCACGGGTGATTGGCTCGGTTGTGGATCGGGTGGTCTTCCGGAACGAAGACGGCCACGGCATTGGCTTCTTCGTGGTCAGCATTGTTGCCGAGATCGTGCTGGGCATCCTGGCGAGCACCATCGTCTTCTGGTTCTCTCGCCGGAGGGAGTTCCGGGCCGATGTGGCCGGCGCGCAACTGGCCGGTCGCCAGGCCATGATCGGTGCCCTGAACCGGTTGAAGCGGGAAAGCGAACTGCCCGACCAGATGCCCGACAGCCTGCAGGCCTTCGGCATCAACCGCGGCGCCCGAAGCGGCCTGGCCGCCCTGTTCATGACACACCCGCCGCTGGAAGACCGGATTGCCGCCCTTCAGAACATGGCTTAACAGACTGAACCAATCGACCGGATGCCGCCGAACGGCGGCGTCTGGCGAGCGCCCTACTTCTGCTTGAGCTTGAAACCCAGCGCCTTGAACACCTGCTGGAGATCCTTCGCCCCGCTCTTCAGTTGTATCTTGACGCTGTCGAACTCGCGGCGAATGGGATACTGCTGGCGCAAACGATCAAAGCCCGTGCTCCATTCGCCGACCGGCCGCCTCAGCACGGACCGGAAACGCGCATCGTCGCAGCGGACGTCGTAACAGGCCCGGATGGCGACACGGGCTGCCTCCTGAGTGGATGCACTGGCCGTGAACGAGAGCTTGCTCAGTGGCGGTTCCGGCATATACTGGCCACTCGACTTGCGCACCGGCAGGCCGAAATAGCGACAGACCGCCTGATAGATCCGTTCCGTGCCCTGAATTTTGCCTTCCTGACTGTAACCGGCAATGTGAGGGGTCATCAGCCAGGCCGCCTCCGCCAGCTCCGGATCGGTCTCCGGCTCGCCTTCCCAGACATCGAGGCAAAGCCAGGGGGGCGCTTCCTGTCGCATGCGCTCCCGCAACGCCTCCGAATCCACGACAGCGCCCCGGCTGGTATTGATCAACAATTGTTGCTCATTAAGAGTCGCCAGACGCGCCCGGTCCAGCAGGTGGTGCGTGGCATGATCACCGGCGCGGGTCAGCGGCGTGTGCAGCGTGATGACGTCACAGGTAAGCACGTCGTCCAGATCGTCCAGGCCGTCTTCCCCGTCGTCGGCCAGTGGCGGATCACTGGCACGAACCGAAAAGCCGAGTTTGCCAAGCCGATGACGCAGCCGACCGCCGACATTACCAGCTCCAACGATGCCGACCGAGAGGCGGGTCCAGTCCTCAATGCCGCGTTCTTCAGCGTACACGGATAGCACGCTCAGAACGTACTCCACCACGCTGTCGGCATTACTGCCGGGCGCCGCCGCAAAGCCGATGCCGTTCCGCTCGAGCCAGGATTCATCAATGTGATCGGTGCCGATGGTGGCCGTGCCAACAAACCGCACACGGCTGCCCGACAGCAGATCGGCATCCACGCGGGTGACCGAGCGCACCAGCAGGATATCGGCGTCTGTCACATCCGCCGCCTTGATGGCCCGGCCGGGCATGCGGCGGATGGTTCCAATATCACCGAAAAACGCGTCCAGTAGCGGGATGTTCTCGTCGGCGAGAATCTGCATGGCGGAGTCCGTATCCAGGGGCTCGATCAACGCCGCCGTCCCTGCGGACGCCGGCCGCCACCACCGCCACGACGCTTGCGTCGCTGAATCGGCGGTTTCTTGAGCGGTTGAGTCAGACTTTCCTCAGGGACTTCGCAGGTCAGCTTCTGATCGATGTACGCCTCGATGGCCGGCAGCGAGAAGGCATCATCCTCACTGGCGAAGCTGACCGACACCCCGTTGCGGCCGGCGCGACCGGTACGGCCGATGCGGTGCACGTAGTCTTCCGCATTGTCCGGAAGATTGTAGTTGAACACGTGGGTCACGCCATTGACATGGATACCGCGACCGGCAACATCGGTCGCCACCAGTGCCTGGATCTGCCCTTCCCGGAACCGGTCCAGTGTTTTGAGCCGCTTGTTCTGCGCGATCTCGCCGGACATCAGCTCGGAGGCGATGCCCTGGTTCCGGAGGTCGTCGTTCAGGTCACGACACTGATCCCGGCGGTTGGCGAAGATGATGGCCTTTTCCACTTCCGGGCGCTTCAGGTAATTGGTCAGGACCGTCAGCTTGTCGTCATTGCCCACCATAAAGACCGACTGATCGACACGCTCGGCGGTTTTCTGTTCCGGTTCGATTTCGACGAACTCCGCCTTGCGGGTCCACATGGACGACAGGTTAAGCACGTCCTGATTGAAGGTCGCGGAGAATAACAGCGTCTGACGCTGATCCTTCGGTGTGCACTTGCGGATGATGCGTTTGACGTCAGGAATGAAGCCCATGTCGAGCATCCGATCCGCCTCGTCGATGATCAGCATGTCGATCTGGTCCAGAAACACGTCCTGAGAGCTGAGAAAATCGATCAGACGACCCGGTGTTGCCACCAGAATGTCGAGCGCTTCATTGCGCAGTTGCTCCCGCTGGCGGTCGTAGTTCACACCACCCATCACGGTCATCACGGAGTGGCCGGTGTGGGCACAGAGCTGCTCGGCATCCTCGGCGATCTGCATCGCCAGCTCCCGCGTTGGCGCCAGCGCCAGGATTCGCGGCTCGGAGGCATATCGCTCTTCCCAGGGAAGCGGCGTCGCCAGCATGCGCTGAATGGCGGTCAGCAGGAACGCGGCGGTTTTGCCCGTGCCGGTCTGTGCCTGGCCGATCAGGTCATGGCCGGCCAGCGTCATGGGCAACGTTTCCGCCTGAATCGGCGTACAGGTGGTAAAGCCGATACCGGCGAGCGCTTTCTGCAGCGGTGGGGACAGGGCCAGGTCCTCAAACCGTGTCGGGCGCTCCTCGTTCTCAGCAGCCTCCTCCCCACTATCGGCTTCGGTCGGCCCGGCAGTGCGACCGTCCGTACCGTTGCCCTGTTCCCCGTCGGACTCCGACGAACCACTCACCTCCGTTTCCGTCAGCGTTTCCACGTCGGATGGGCGCTCAGGGGCGTCTTCACTCACTGCAGACTGCGATGGATTCTGACCACTCGTTGGCACGTTCACTCCTCTGTTCGGTATCGTCTGGCAACCGGAACCGGTGCGGGCCAAACTGGCGACGCTGGCCATAGGCCTCCAACAGGGCGTCGCAAAACCGTTTTGCCCTGACGGGAAGCCCCTGATCCAGATATCGTAACGCCTGCTGACTGACGGCCCGGCGGAACCGTGCCTCATCGGCTGCCCCGTCTCCGGACAGGTTATCCAGACTGATGTGAAAGCGGAAGCCCGCTGCCTCTGAGAAAATCCATTCGAGGGCCTGAGGGCGCACTTCCACCTTTTCAAATTCCGCTTGTTGCTGGGCCGTCCGCCCATCCGGGCAATACCAGTACCCGTAGTCATAAAGCTGACGGCGACGCTCTCCAGCAATGCACCAGTGACTCGTTTCGTGAAGAGCACTGGCATAGAAACCATGCGCGAACACCACCCGGTGGTGCGGGTATTCCCCGGATGCCGGCACATACTCCGGCTCATCCTCACCACGGACAAGTTCGGTGTTCCATTGCTGAAGAAAACACCGATTGAACAGTCGTATCAGATCGTCGGGATGGTGTGTCATGCGGTCGCCTATTGTGCGCGTTTCAACCAGTGATTACCACCCGACGCCCGGTCGGGCGGCCCGGGTCAGGAACTTTCTGGTACCATCCCGCCTCATAGTGCTGACCCGTTCACACTCACTGTTTTACTCAGGTCGTTATCCCCATGGCACACTGGCGTCGTCCGCCCCACTCCCTAACGATGGCACAACACCTGATGGCGCTCGTACTCGTGGCGCTCTGCCTGCCTGTCCATGCGCTGGATCTGGGCCAGCAAAAGGGGGCCGGTGACTTCCTGCCAGTCGATCAGGCATTCCCGTTTGAAACCACCCTGACCGACTCCGGACTGTCGCTGCACTGGGATGTCACGCCCGGCCACTACCTGTATCAGGGCCGCGTCCAGGTCCGAGCTCCCGAAGCGGGCGTATCAGTCAGCGCCCCCCGGTTCTCCAGAGCGGGTGAGGACCGGGAAGATCCCTATTTCGGGCAGGTCACCGTGTTTACCGAGCCGGCCACCGCCCATATTGATGTCACATTGCCCGCGGACAAACGGGAGACGACGCTGAAGGTGACCTATCAGGGGTGCGCCGAAGCCGGTCTGTGCTACCCGCCGGAAACCCGTGATGTTTTGTATATTGCCGGAGACAGCAGTGCACCATCGTCCGGCAGCGATTCAAAAGCACCCGCTTCGGCAGGACTCGATACGGCCACCGGGCTGGCTGCATTGCTCTCCGAGCAGAGTCTGCTGGTCGCGGTTGGGCTGTTTTTCCTGCTCGGGCTCGGCCTGACCTTCACGCCCTGTGTCCTGCCGATGATTCCCATCGTCGCCACGGTGGTGTCCAGCCGGAATACCCGGACCACCGCTCAGGCCCTGACACTCGCCATCAGCTATGTCCTGGGCATGGCGCTGACCTACGCAGCGGCCGGTGCGGTCACGGGCCTGCTCGGTGCCAGCTTCAATGTGCAGGCGCAGCTCCAGCAGCCCTGGGTATTGATCACATTTGCCGCGTTCTTCGCGGTGTTTGCGATGGCCATGTTCGGCCTGTACGACATCCAGCTTCCCGCCGCGCTGCGCAACCGGCTGGATTCAGCGAGCCGTCAGCTCAGCGGTGGGCGCCTCGCGGGCGTCTTCGGCATTGGTGCCCTCTCTGCGCTGATCGTCTCGCCCTGCGTCTCGGCGCCACTGGCCGGCAGTCTTCTCTATATCAGCGCCACACAGAATGCGATTCTGGGCGGTATTGTCCTGTTTGCCATGGCGCTCGGCATGGGTGTCCCCCTGATTCTGGTCGCCGTCGGCGGCCAACGTTTTCTGCCCACCTCCGGCCCCTGGATGATGGCCGTCAAGGCACTCTATGGATGGCTATTACTCGGGGTGGCTGTCTGGCTACTGGAACGGCTGCTTCCGGGCTGGACAACGCTATTGCTGTGGGGCGCCCTGCTGATCGGCATTGCATTGCACCTCGGCACTCTCGAGCCGGCGGCAACCGGTTGGCCGCGATTCCGCAAGGGCGTGGGCGTTGTGGTGCTCCTCTACGCCGTGTCCCTGTTTGCGGGCGGGCTGGCCGGCGCCTCCGATCCGTTCCGGCCTCTGGCCCCGTTTACCGCAACACCACCGGTCGGCGACCCCGCATCCGGGACCTCGCAATTCGAGACCATTGAACAACCCGCCGCTCTACAACAGGCGCTGCACGAGGCGGCGCAGCAGGACCAGCCGGTGATGCTCGAGTTCTATGCCGACTGGTGCATCACCTGTAAAACGATGGAGCGAAACGTGTTTTCCCGCGCGTCGGTCCGACAGGCGCTCACCCCTTATCGCCTGCTCCGGATCGATGTTACCGACAACACCCCCGCGCAACAGGCGCTGCTTGAGGAACTGGGCCTGTTCGGGCCGCCAGCCATCCTGTTCCACGATGCCAGTGGGCGGGAACTCTCGCAGTTTCGAGTCCTGGGGGATATGGGCCGCGAGGCCTTCCTCGACCATCTCGCGGCGCTACCGGTTCGCGAGCGTTCATGAGCGCGTCGGGCCGCCAGGCCCTCCGGCAGGGGGCCGCTTTCGTGCTGGCTGGCGAACTGCTGCTGGCCATCATGGGCGCCATCATCAAGCACCTCGCGCCAGAGATGCCGAATGCGGTCCTGGTGTTCCTGCGCAATGCACTGGGCCTGGCCATTCTGCTGCCAATCCTGCTGGTGCGCACCGGGCCGGCAGGGCTTAAGACCCGCCACCTCCGGTTTCACCTGATGCGGGCGGTCATCGGCGTCAGCGCCATGTACTGCTATTTTTTCAGTCTGGAGAAGTTGGTCCTCACCGAGGCCATTCTGCTGAAGCTGACCGCGCCATTCTTTATCCCGATCATCGCCCTGCTCTGGCTCGGTGAATCGACCTCGCGGGCCGCCTGGCTGACCATTGCCGCCGGATTTGCCGGCGTGCTTGTGATTCTCGACCCGACGGCGGCCGGCTTCCAGGATTACCTGTTCGTCGCCGCCGGCCTGCTCGGCGCTCTGCTCGGTGCGACCGCCAAGGTCACGATCCGGCGCATGGGCGTCACCGAGCCCAGCGCCCGTATCGTCTTTTACTTCGGGCTCTTCGGCACCATGGTGACGGCACCGGCTGCCATCGCCGGCTGGCAAACGCCAACGCCCACCCAATGGTTGTGGCTGATTGCTCTGGCTGCCTGCGCGACCCTGGCGCAGATGCTGATCACGACCGCCTATCGCATCGCCCCGGCCGGGCGTATCGGCCAGTTCACCTACTCGTCAGTGCTGTTCGCGGCGCTGCTCGGCTGGCTGTTCTGGTCCGAGCCCTTCACTTTGGAACAGGCACTGGGCTGCGCGCTGATCGTGGGTGCGGGGCTGGTGAATACGCGATTGCGGCGTTAGGAAAATCGAGCGCCTCCAAGGCCCCTACCCTAACTCTGTTCGAGAATGGTGACCTTCTCCTCCCGCTCAAGCAGGGCGACCAGCTCATCCATCAGCCCCTGGCGCTCCTGGGACCGGTACCAATGGTCCCAGTCCGCCACCGAACGCCAGTTGCAGAGCGTCATCCGGTGGTTGGGATCGCTCAGATCCACCAGCGTCTCCCCGGAAATAAAGCCCGGCGCAGTGACCGCCCGTTGCAGCAGTTGCCGCGAACGCTCCTCATAATACGGTTCCAGAGACTCCGCAATGTGCCGTTCAATCAGAACTCGGATCATGATGGTGACCTCCACAAGCCATTGATCTTATAATCCCAACATAGCACGCCGGATCCAGATGGGGTGTGAGAGGGTCACACAGAGGGGGCATCATGACCGAGCCGACGTTTGATATGACGCTGGACGCAACCGGGCTGACCTGCCCGGAGCCCGTCATGATGCTGCATAACCGGATCGCGGAAGTCCCGGTGGGCGGGGTTCTCCGGGTGATTGCGACGGATCCGTCCACCAGTCGCGACGTGCCACGATTCTGCCAGTTTCTCAATCACGACCTGGTCGGTGAGGATCACTCGGAGGAGCGGTATGTCTACTTTATACGGCGCGGTCAGTAGGCGACCGCGAGGACGGTGATCTCTTCCCGGTCATGGTAGAGCTGCCGTGCCGAGAGCTGAACGCGAAAGTCCTCGGTCGACGCGCGCTCCAGCAGTAGGTCCCGGCAGATCAGCCACTCCTCATAGCGCTGCTTCATGGGGAGCTTCAGGTTGAAAAGGCTCCATCGGCACAGGCCGGCCGCCAGCCAGTCCCCGACCATGTCCACGGTCCGGCGGGGACGGTCGACGATGTCGCAGACCATCCAGTCAACCGGGTGGGCCGGACGCCATCGGTAGCCGTCTTCCTGCACATGGGTCACCTGACCGGTTGCCATCAGCGCTTCATCCATCGGGCCGTTATCGACGGCCGTCACCATCATGCCCCGACGCACAAGCTGCCAGGTCCAGCCGCCGGGCGCTGCGCCCAGATCGACCGCCTGTCGCCCGTCACTCAGCCACTCCCGTTGCTCGTACTCCGAAAGCAGCACTTTCCACGCCTCTTCCAGCTTCAACGCCGAGCGACTGGGGGCGTCCGCCGGCAGCTTCAGTCGGGGCGCGCCCGAGAGGAATGGTGATCGCTCAGGTGCCTTGCTGATCCCCATCAACGCCGTTTCAAAATCTGGAAGAAACAGCTCGAGACGGCGCTCTCCCGCCACATCGGCACCACCGAGAAATCCGGTCTTTCGAAGGGCCTGCGACAATGGTGCCACCCACTTACGGGCAAAGACGCTGAGATCGGTCGATGCGCTTTCAGGCACCCGCACCTCAACCCGCCCGGCCTGCCAGTTGCCACCGGCAGCCCGCAGGCATTCAAGGACGGCACCCACACGGTCGCTCTCGGGCAGATCCAGCGACAGGGACACCGGAAACCAGTCACGAACAAAAACCCGCGTATCCAGCCCGACGGCACTCATGGCGTCCCGGGCAACGGAACCGTCCGCCAGCATGAAACGCACCGTTCCTGAGCCTTTATCAGGCCGGAAGTACCCCGCCATGCTCTTTTCCGCCAGCGCATCCGTCATTTCCTGCCCGGCTTCCACTTCAAACCCCGGACGGCAGAACAGCAGAAGCTCATCCATGACCGTCAACCTCCAGCCCGGCCCGCCAGCCCGAAAACACTGAGGCCGCTTCCCGGATCAGATCATCCTGGGTCCGGCCACTCTGACGGGTGGGCTTGAAGTCATGTTCGCCGCTCTCAAGCCAGTGCAGCCGGATGGCGGGCAACAGGGGGGTCAGGTGGTCGGTCACCTCGTCCTGCCGACCGAACGGGTCCCGCGTGCCCTGCAGGATCAACAACGGCATTCGCAACGCTTTGAAGTGATCAGTGCGCCATCGGTCCGGCTTGCCAGGCGGATGGAACGGATACCCGAAACAGGCACAACCGATCACGCCCTGAGCAGCGAGGTCCGCATCGGCCGCCAGCTCACTGGCGATGCGGCCGCCCATCGACTTGCCACCGATGACCACCGGATTCTCCGACGTCAGTGTGTCAATCTGCTCACGAAACGCTTTTTTGAGCGTGTTGGCGGCCGACGGCGGCCGTTTGCGACCATCTTCCCGGCGTTTCTGCATATAACCGAACTCAAAGCGGACGACGCGAACGCCGGTAGCGCCAATCTCCCGTGCCAGAGCCTCCATGAACGGGGAATCCATCGGCGCACCAGCACCGTGGGCAAGCAGTAGCGTTAACGGGCCCTGACCATCGGTCAGGCGATCATTCGCAGGCAAAACGTCTCTCCTGTCTGCTATGTTGAAACGGGGTCCCGGGGCCGTCCACCAGCCGGTGGACATGTCGGCGCCAAGCCTATCACAGGCGCTGCGCAAAACACTGTCAATAGGCCCATGCCGCCGTTCCCGACGGCAAATTACCCCATTTGTGTCATTGCAAATGGAGGGCGGTTTCCCCATACTTTGCGCCCACAAAGACTCTCCACTTGAAACCCACTGGTAAGGCCAATGAGCACAGCAAACTTCGACCTCACCTACAACTACAAGGTGGTGCGACAGTTCACCATCATGACAGTTGTCTGGGGCATTCTGGGGATGGCCATGGGGGTGCTGATCGCCTCCCAACTGTACTGGCCATCCATGAACCTGGATCTGCCCTGGACTCACTTCGGGCGCCTGCGCCCGCTTCACACCAACCTGGTGATTTTCGGTTTCGGCGGTAGCGCCCTCTTTGCGACGTCCTACTACGTGGTACAGCGCACCTGCCAGGCTCGTTTGCTGTCGGACGGACTTGCGGCCTTCACCTTCTGGGGCTGGAACCTGGTGCTCGTACTCGCCTGCATCACCCTTCCCATGGGCTTCACTTCCACCAAGGAGTATGCCGAGCTCGAGTGGCCGATCGACATCCTGATTACTGTGGTCTGGGTCGCCTACGCGATGGTGTTCTTCGGGACGATCATGAAGCGCAAGGCCAAGCACATCTACGTGGCCAACTGGTTCTACGGCGCATTCATCATCACCGTGGCCGTGCTCCACATCGGCAACAACCTTGAGCTGCCGGTATCGGCATTCAAGTCCTACTCCATCTATGCAGGCGTCACCGACGCCATGATGCAATGGTGGTGGGGACATAACGCTGTCGGCTTCTTCCTGACTGCCGGCTTCCTCGGCATGATGTACTACTTCGTGCCCAAGCAGGCGGATCGGCCCGTCTACTCCTACCGCCTGTCGATCGTTCACTTCTGGGCGCTGCTGGCGACCTATGTATGGGCTGGTGGTCATCACCTGCACTACAGTGCGCTGCCCGACTGGGCGCAGACGGCCGGCATGGTGATGTCCCTGATCCTGCTCGCACCGAGCTGGGGCGGCATGATCAACGGCATGATGACCCTCTCCGGTGCCTGGCACAAACTGCGCACGGACCCGATCCTGCGCTTCCTGGTGGTGTCCCTGTCGTTCTACGGCATGTCCACGTTTGAAGGGCCGATGATGGCCATCAAGACCGTCAATGCCCTCTCCCACAACACCGACTGGACCATCGGCCACGTGCACTCCGGTGCGCTGGGCTGGGTTGCCATGATTTCCATCGGCGCGACCTATCACCTGGTTCCCAAGCTGTGGGGCGTGTCGAAAATGTACAGCGTCAACCTGATCAACATCCACTTCTGGCTGGCCACGATCGGCACCGTACTGTACATCGTCGCGATGTGGGTCAACGGCATCATGCAGGGCCTGATGTGGCGTGCCGTGAACGCTGACGGCACCCTGACCTACAGCTTTGTGGAAGCTCTGGAAGCCTCCAAACCGGGTTACCTGGTTCGCTTCATCGGCGGGGCGATTTTCCTGAGCGGCATGCTCGTCATGGCGTATAACGCCTGGATGACCGTCCGCCAGAAAGACGCCGTTGCGTTGGACAATAGCGCGCCGCAGGCCGCCTGAAGCAGGAGCGAGTGACCATGAAGCACGAAATTGTCGAGAAAAACCTCGGGTTGATGAGCATCCTGATCATTCTGGTCATCAGCACGGCGTTTCTGGTGGAAATTGTGCCGCTGTTCTTCCTGAAATCCGTCAACGAGCCAGTTGACGGACTGGAGCCGCTGTCGGCGCTGGAGCTGTCAGGACGCGATATCTATATCCGCGAAGGCTGCCACGTCTGTCACACGCAGATGGTGCGGCCATTCCGGGCGGAAACCGAGCGTTATGGCCACTATTCGGTGGCCGGCGAGTTCGTCTATGAGCGGCCCTTCCTCTGGGGGTCCAAGCGCACGGGCCCGGATCTGGCACGCGTGGGCGGCCGGTACTCGGACGCCTGGCACCGGGTTCACCTCTACAACCCGCGGGATGTTGTGCCTGAGTCCAACATGCCGGCCTTCCCATGGTTGTTTGAGGACAAGCTGGACCCTGAGGCCATCCAGCCGAAGATGGAAGCGATGCAGACTCTGGGCGTGCCCTATACCGATGAGCAGATTGAGCAAGCCCCGGAGAAAGTCCGTGGCAAATACGAGATCGAGGCCCTGGTGGCCTATCTGCAACAACTGGGCACGGTCATTTCGACCAAACGGTGATCCCCATGGACTTAAACGATGTGCGCGGTATTCACACGTTGCTCGTGATGGTGGCGTTTCTGGGAATCGTCTGGTGGGCCTATAGCGCCAAGCGCAGAAAGCCGAATGACGAAGCCGCCAATCTGCCTTTCGAGGACGATGACATCGACCAGCGTACGCGTCGAAAAGAGAACACGGAGAACGATCAATGAGTACCTTTTGGAGCATCTGGATCAGTGTGATCGTGCTCGGTACGGTCCTCGGCTGCTGGTGGCTGCTCTGGTCCGTCCGAAGGGGTCAGTCCAGTGACCTTGAAACCGACCAGACCACGGGTCACTCCTACGACGGCATCGAAGAATACGACAACCCGCTGCCGAAGTGGTGGGTGCACCTGTTCACGGCGACCATCGTATTTTCCCTGGGCTACCTGGTCCTGTACCCGGGCCTTGGCAGCTTCGAGGGGCTGCTGGGCTGGACCCAGGAAAAGCAGTGGGAACAGGAAATGCAGAAGGCGGAAGCTCGCTACGGTGAGCTGTATGCCCGCTATGCCGACACGCCCGTCAAGGAGCTCGCGCAGAACGAGGACGCATTGCAGATGGGCCAGCGCCTGTTCGCCAACAACTGCGCTGTCTGCCATGGTTCCGCCGCGCGGGGCGCGATTGGCTTTCCCAACCTGACGGACGATGCCTGGATCTGGGGTGGCTCACCAGAGAACATCAAGACCACCCTTCATAACGGTCGCCAGAATGCCATGCCGGCCAAGGGCACCATGCCGAACATGACCTCGGAACAGGTCGATCAGGTGGTAAACTACGTGCTGAGCTTCAGTGATCGGGAACGCAGCGCCGAGGCGGCCGAAGCCGGCGAGAAGGTGTTCCAGCAGGCCTGCGTGGCCTGCCACGGGCCGAACGGCAAAGGGAACCCGGCACTGGGGGCACCGAATCTGACGGACGACGCCTGGTTGTACGGCAGCACCTACGACTGGATCAAGGAAACCGTCATGAACGGCCGGCAGAACGAAATGCCGGCACAGGAGGGTCGTCTCAGCGACGACCAGATTCATATCCTGGCCACCTATGTCTGGAGTCTGTCCAACCGGGGCCAGTAATCCAACCGACAGTGGTCGGCCCATGCGGGCCGGCCACTGCCCGGACGAAAGCCGGCGTGGCCGGGACACCGGCCACAGCGGCGCCTGTTGAGAGGTCACAATGAGCAGTCAGATTCCGGTCAGAGAGATCGATCCGGCGACTGACGACGCCTCCAATAAGAAGAAAAAAGCCGGGAACGTCGACCACTACGCCAACCGCAAGAAGATCTACACCCGCTCAGTCAAGGGGTTCTTCCAGCGCATCCGCTTCGTCAGCCTCTGGGCGCTGATGGGGATGTACTTCCTGTTCTGCTGGATTCAGGTCGGCGGCGAGCCGATCATACACTTTGACCTGCCCGCACGTGAATTCCACCTGTTCGGAACCACCTTTTTCCCGAAGGATTTCATTCTGCTGTCAGGCATGCTGATCATTGCCGCCTTCGGCCTGTTCTTCATCACGACCCTGTTTGGACGCATCTGGTGTGGCTACACCTGCCCCCAGACGGTGTGGACCTTCATCTTCATGTGGGTTGAAGAAAAAATCGAAGGCAGCCGGAACAAACGGATCAAGCTGGATAAGGCGCCGAACAGCGCATCGAAGAGCGTGAAAAAGGCCTCCAAGCACGCCGTCTGGCTATTGATCGCATTCGCCACGGGCCTGACGTTCGTCGGCTACTTCTACCCGGTGCGGGAGCTGCTGGCCGATCTGTTCACACTCCAGGCCAACGGCTGGGCCTATTTCTGGGTCGGCTTCTTCACCGTTGCCACCTACACCAATGCCGGATGGCTGCGGGAGCAGGTCTGCCTCTACATGTGTCCATACGCCCGTTTTCAGTCGGTGATGTACGACGAGGACACCCGGGTCGTCGCGTACGACTATAACCGTGGCGAGCCGCGGGGCGGTCGCAAGAAATCCGCTGATCCGGCTGAACTGGGTCTGGGAGACTGTATCGACTGCGGCCAGTGCGTCCAGGTGTGCCCGACCGGCATCGATATCCGTGACGGTCTCCAGTATGAGTGCATTGGTTGCGCCCTGTGCATTGACGCCTGCGATCAGGTGATGGAGCGAATGAACTACCCGACCGGACTGATCCGGTATGTCACCGAGAATGAGCTGGAGGGAAAGCCCTCGAAGTTCCTGCGGCCACGCACATTCGGCTATGGCGCCGCACTGGTGGCCATGATCGCCGCGATCGCCATCACGCTGGTCATGCGGGTGCCGGTCGAGCTTGACGTATTGCGGGACCGCGGTCAGCTCTATCAGATGAACGGGCGCGGCATGCTGGAGAACTCCTACACGCTCAAGGTCCAGAACATGACGGAGGTGCCACAGACATTCCGGATCAGTGTGTCAGGGCCGGAAAGCACCCAGCTGATCACCCGTGACGAAATCCAGCTCGATCCGGGCGCCAACCGGACGCTGCCCACGGTCGTGGAGATCAGCCCCGAATCACTGACCCAATCCCGCACAGACATCCGCTTCCGTATCGAGTCACAGGGTCAACCACCGCTGTCCGCGGAAACGGAAAGTCGGTTCATCGGACCAAGCCGCTAGCACGCTCAGGACATCAGCATGAAACAACGTACAGTCGAAGACACACAGCCCTGGTATCGTCAGTTCTGGCCCTGGTTCATTCTTTCGATTCCGCTCATCACCATCGTCTGGTGCATTTTCATGATCACCATGGCAATCCAGTCCGAAAATGCCATGGTCAATGACGACTATTACGAGAAGGGGCTGGCCATCAATCAGGAACTGTCCCGGGACCGCCGGGCAGCGGCACTGGGCCTGTCCGCCTCAATGCGGGTGGACGGCGAGCTGGTCCGCGTCGATCTATCCGGTGCGGCCAACCGGGAAAGACCCTTCCCGTTCCTGATGCTGAACCTGTTCCATCCCACCCTTGGCGACCGCGACCAGAGGCTGCGGCTGATTCATCAGGGGGAAGGCCACTACCGGGCAACCCTGCCCGCGGCACTGGAGAACCGCTGGTACCTGGAGGTACGGGGGCCCGACAACGACTGGCGCCTGACCGGTGAAGCCTCGTTGCCGCTCAAGGACCCGCTGACTCTGGTTCCGGCAACCCAGGGCTGACTGTGGCGACCGGCAGCTGCTATCACTGTGACGAGCCTTTAACCGGAGGGGCAGCGGTCACGCTGACACTTCGGGGCGAACCGCGCTCGTTTTGCTGCGAGGGCTGCCGGGCTGTTTGCCAGTTGATCATCGATGAGGATCTGGACGCTGTCTATCGCTACCGGACCGCACCGCAGCCCACCGCTCGCACCCTGACGGACACCGAGTCGCGCCGGATTGCGTTGTACGACCATGAACTCGTCCAACGTTCGTTCGTAAGCGCCCTGCCAGATGGTAAGCGGCGCGAGGCCAGCCTGCTGATCAGCGGTATCAGCTGTGCAGCCTGTATCTGGCTTCTGGAGCACCATCTTGGCCAGCAGCACGGCGCGGAGCATCTGACGGTCAACCACACCACCCATCGCGCCAGTCTGATCTGGTACCCGGATGAGGTTGCCCTGAGTGACCTTTTCCGCGCCATCCATGAGCTTGGCTACGACGCCAGCCCCTGGGATGCCAGCGAGGCTGATCATCGACGGCAGCAGGAAAGTCGCTCGGCGCTGATACGCCTGTGCGTCGCCGGTATTGGCGGCATGCAGAGCATGATGCTGGCTGTGCCTCTGTATTTCGGTCTCATTGATGGCGTGTCTGGCAATCTGGAAACGTTTTTCCGCTGGGTGAGCCTGCTTGTTGCGACGCCGGTGGTGCTGTATAGCGCCCGGCCTTTCTTCCGGAATGCGTGGCGTGACCTACGCACCCGCCACCTGTCCATGGATGTGCCGGTGGCTCTGGCGATCGGACTCGCCTACAGTGCCAGCGCGGTCGTCACGGTCTTCGGTGGAGAGGAGGTCTATTTCGAGTCGGTCTGCATGTTCACCTTCTTCCTCTCTCTGGGACGCTACATCGAGATGCAGGCCCGACACCGGGCGGGTCTGAGCGACCAGGCGGCAGGCAGCCAGACTCCGACGATCGCCAATCGGATCAACGGTCAGCAGGAAGCGATCGTCTCCATTCATGAGCTGACACCCGGGGATCACATCCGACTCTATCCGGGCGATACCATTCCCGTGGACGGCGAGGTTGTCTCCGGTCAGACCACAGTCAACGAAGCCGCCCTCACCGGCGAGTATGTCCCGGTCTCCCGGCAGCCGGGGGACGCCGTCCATGCCGGCACGGTCAATGGCGACCAGCCGCTGGTCATCGCCATGACACGCGCCGGCGCGGGCACCCGGCTGGCCGGGATACTGCGCATCATGGATCGGGTTCAGGCCGAACGCCCCCGGGCGGCCCGTGTGGCCGATCGCGTGGCCGCCGTGTTCGTCGGCACGCTGCTGGTGGTCGCTCCCCTGGTCGGGCTGGGATGGTGGCTGGCGGGTACGGGGCGAGCCTTCGACATCATGTTGGCGGTGCTGGTCGTAACCTGCCCCTGCGCCCTGTCGCTGGCCACGCCCACGGCCCTGACCAGCGCCACCAATGCGCTGCGGCGCCGGGGGTTTCTACCAGCCCGTGGCCACACACTCGAATCGCTGGCCACCATTGATACGGTGGTGTTCGACAAGACCGGCACGTTGACCCAGGGCAGCCTGACGCTGACCGGAACAGATGCCCTGGCGAACTGGTCCGAAGACGATTGCCTGTCCCTCGCCGCCGCTCTGGAAGTGCACTCGGAGCACCCTGTGGCTCAGGCGTTCAAACCATTCCGTCGCCCTAGCTGGTCGGTCGACGGCGTTCGGAATCACGTCGCCGGCGGACTGAGCGGGCAGTGGCAGGGCCAAACGGTGGCCATTGGTCACGCGGGCTTTCTCCAGGCGCAATCCGATCTCCCCCTTCCCGACCACGCGGGCATGATCATCGGGCTGACCGTCGGCAACCAACTGGTGGCTCGCTTCCACCTTGATGACCGGCTGCGCCCGGACGCCATCGAGACCGTGCAGGCGCTGACGGCCCGGGGGCTTGAGACGCACCTGCTCAGCGGTGATCGCTCAACCCACGTCGCCGAGGTCGCGCAGGCAACCGGCATCCATGCCTGGCGGGGCGAGTGCACCCCCGAAGACAAGCTGAATGCGCTGAAAGCCCTTGAGCACCAGGGGCACCGAATCCTGATGGTGGGTGATGGCCTGAACGATTTGCCCGTCATGGCGGGCGCCCACGTTTCGGTCGCGCTTGGCCGGGCCGCGGACCTGACCCAGCTCCAGGCGGATGCCATCCTGCTCCGGCAACAGCTGGCCAGCGTGCCCGAAGCCCTGACGCTGGCTCGCCGGACCCGGCGAACGATTCGCCAGAATCTCGGGTGGGCCCTGGGTTACAACATCACTGCCCTGCCGCTGGCAGCCGCGGGCATTGTCCCGCCCTGGCTGGCCGCACTGGGGATGTCCGCCAGTTCCCTGGTGGTGGTACTCAACGCCCTGCGACTCGGGATGGCGTCATCGCCTGGCGCCGGCTACCGCGTTACCATGAATCCGGCATCGCTTCCGTCGTCCAATCCCGCAAGGTGAGTCATGGAAATCGTCTATCTGCTGGTCCCGCTGACACTGCTCCTCGTTGCCGTCGGTATCGGCATCTTCTCCTGGGCCGTCAAAAACGGTCAGTACGATGACCTCGATGGTCCGGCCCATCAGATTCTTTACGATGACGACGAAGACATGATTCCGCCTGGCGCCAGGGCGAACACTAACGACGCAGCAGAGACGGAATCACCGACTCCTTCCGACAACCCAGAGGACCCCCCGCGACGATGATGATGATGCCTGACATGCCGGTAAGCTACCCGGCTGCTTTTCTGGTCGGCCTGCTCGGCAGCACCCATTGTATCGGTATGTGCGGCGGCATCAGCGCTTCCCTTTCCATGGCCCTGCCGACGGGCCGAAGCTTTCGGTGGCGCCAGCTAGCCTACCTGCTGTGTTTCAACGGCGGGCGTATCGGCAGCTATGTTCTTCTGACCAGCCTGTTGGCGTTCCTCAGCACGTCGGCCGTCGGTGAACTCAAGGCCCTTGGCCCGGTCTTACGGAGCCTGGCGGCTGCCCTGCTGATTCTCATGGGGCTGTCCATCGGACAATGGTGGCAGGGCATCAGTGTGATTGAACGCATCGGCGCGCCACTCTGGCGGCGCCTCTCACCACTGACCGGCAAACTGTTGCCGATTCGTCACCCTCATCAGTCCCTGCTTCTGGGTATTCTCTGGGGCTGGCTACCGTGTGGTCTGGTTTACAGCACGCTCGCGTGGGCCGCACTCCAGCCCACTGTGCCACAAGCCATGCTGACCATGCTCTGCTTCGGGCTCGGCACCCTGCCCTCCATGCTGCTCACCGGCATGGCCGCACGCTCGCTTCAGCGACTTCGGAGCAATCCGTACTTCCGCCGGGGTGCCGGTGTGCTGATGATTGGATTTGGCATCTGGACCATTCCCTGGATGGCCCTCAGCATGGCGCACTAGTGGCCCGGGAATTGCAGCGTGTTTCTCAGAACCCGTCGTTCTGTATCGTTTTTCGGCATTCACAATTGACCGCCTTACCAGGCTGGTCTAGCTTGAACATGAACTTAGGCGTTTTTGCTCAAGTGGATCTTGGAAACCGGTGCTAACTGCCGGTTGTGTGGCCTGAGGAAACTGACAGTTCGGTTTCCCTGAACGAGAGGTCCCTGACGATGTCCCGGGCTCACGCACTCATCACGCATGTCATTCGCCCCGTTTCCGAAGCGTTGGGCGGCCCTCACCCATTACTGGAAGACGTTCTCTTCAGCGCCGCCAGCCTGCGGGAGTTCGACCCCTGGCACGCCGCCGAACCGGGCACACTGGGGTTGTTCGGTATTACCCCGGAACTCCATCGCCAGGTCTGGGATCAGTATCTGGCATACCGGCCGGAGCAGGCGAGCCGCGTACGCGGCTACGCGAGCCAGCACCGGTTTCTGGAGGCACCGGACGACGAGCTGATCACCAACACCTGTTATGCCGCAGCCGTCGGCATCAGCGCGCTCCAGTGGGTACAGTCCACCTGGCCGCCGGTAAGCGATGATGTGGCAGGCGTTACGAGGTTATGGGCGGAGCTGACGTCCATTCAGGGCCACCAGAAGGTCGTCCGCTTCGAGGAACTCCTGAGTCACCAGCTGGCCAGTCACTCCGAGAACAGCCATCAGCAGGCCGTGCTCACAGGTTGAGCACATCCACGCGGCCATAGCCGCCGCTGTCATTGGTCGGCATCACCGTCGCCGGCTGGGCGGAACCGCCTTCCGGGTCCGCAAAATCGTGGATCGACGGATCCGCCAGATGGGAGGGCTTGACGTTGCAGATCGCCCGAAACATGCTCTCCAGGCGCCCCGGATGGTCTCTGTCCCAGCTTTGCAGCATGTCTTTCACCACCTGGCGCTGGAGATTCTCCTGAGAACCACAGAGGTTGCAGGGAATGATCGGGTACTCACGCAACTCGGCGTAACGGGCAATGTCCTCTTCGCGCGCATAGGCCAGCGGTCGAATGACCTGGTTACGACCATCATCACTGCGCAACTTGGGCGGCATGGTCTTGAGGGTCCCGCCGTAGAACATGTTCAGGAACAGGGTTTCCAGCAGGTCGTCCCGGTGGTGGCCCAGGGCAATCTTGGTCACGCCCTGCTCTTCGGCAAAGTTATAGAGAATGCCCCGGCGCAGGCGCGAGCATAGCCCGCAGGTGGTTTTCCCTTCCGGCACCTTTTCCTTGACAATGGAATAGGTGTCTTTTTCGATTACGTGATACTCAATGCCGAGCTTTGAGAGATAGTCCGGCAGGACGTGTTCGGGAAATCCCGGCTGCTTCTGATCCAGGTTGACTGCAATCAGATCAAACCGGACCGGCGCACTGCGCTGCAGGTTCAGGAGGATATCGAGCATGGTGTAGGAGTCTTTGCCACCACTGAGGCAACACATCACCTTGTCACCGGCGCCGATCATGTCGAAGTCGGCAATCGCCTGACCAACGTCCCGGCGCAGCTTCTTCTGGAGCCGGTTCTGCTCTTTGTGATGCTCTTTCGGGTCCAGCGTCTCGTTTGCCATGCCACCGACACTCTGATGGAAATGAGGCGGGAGTATACCGGATTCACCCGCAGCTCGTCAGTCACAGGGCTTTTATGGGCGAGGCGATTCGCTTAATCTTGCTACTATGACTGATTCCCGAATGCCGCTCGCAGGCACTGACGCGCTCCAGGATCATCTGGGTCATCTCATGGTGGCCGTGGAAACCCTGCTCCGGGAGCATCCGGCCGGGCTCTCCGAGCTATCGCTGATCCGCTCGTTGCAGAACCGGCCCTGGGAGCTTCTGGGCGACATCGATTTCAGCGACCCCGCCCGGCTCTATCCAGCGCACTTTCTGGTATTCCACTGCCTGTACCGGCTGCGGGACGAGCTGGCGCCGGAGGGGGAATCGGTTGCCATCTCGCCCCTGCTGATCCGTCTCTACCGAGAAGAGACGGTAGCAGGCGATGGCCTCCCGGACCGGCACGACGACCTGCGGGCCTTCTATCTGGACCTTTCGGGCTATGAGCTGCCGGAGAGCACCGTCCAGCGTATGCTGGACGACTTCTGGTCCGGTCAGAGCGCCCGGTCAATGGACACCGCCGAGCTGCAGGAAGCCGCTGGCACATTGGGATTGTATGAGTTACCGTCCGACTTCGCCGGGGTGAAGCGCGCCTTCCGGCGACGGGCAATGCAGTCACATCCGGATCGGGGTGGTTCCAGCGAGGCGATTCAGGCGATCAATGAGGCCTTCACCCGACTGCGTCACTATTACCGCGCATCGTCTTAAGAGGACATCATGAGACTCAAGGCAGGACGGTTTCACACAGGCGGGTTCCTGGTGCTGACGCTGCTGAGCGGCGTCTCTCACGCGGATCTCGCCATTCTCCAGTACCACCACGTCAGCAATGACACGCCGGCGGCCACCAGCACAACTCCCTCGCTGTTCAGGGCCCAGCTGGATCGCATCGAATCACTTGGGATCCCTGTCAAACCGCTGAAGGCCGCAACCCAGCGACAACTCAGCGGTAATGGCGACGACACGCCCACGGTAGCCATCACCTTTGACGACGCTTACAGCTCGATCCATGAAACCGCCGCACCGATCCTGCTGGAACGTGGCATGCCATTCACGGTTTTCGTGAATACCCAGCCCGTGGACGAAGGACGCCAGGACAGCATGAGCTGGGACCAGCTCCGGGAGCTGGCCGATCACGAGCTCGTCACCATTGCCAATCACAGCGCGGATCACGCCCACCTGCCCCGCCGGCCCGGCGAGACCGAGTCGGCGTGGCGCAAGCGCGTCACAGACAGCCTGGACAAGGCTTACGAGCGTCTTGAAACCGAAATCGGAGAACGACCGGGCCTGTTTGCCTACCCCTATGGCGAATACGATGCCGCCACCGAGGCGCTGGTCCGCGATCGGGGATGGCTGGGCTATGGCCAACATTCAGGGCCCGTCGGTGAGACGTCCGGCCAGACCCGCCTGCCCCGTTTCCCAATGGCCACGGCCTATGGTCAGCTCGACACACTGCCCACCAAACTGCGAAGCCTGGCGCTGCCTGTTCCAGCGGACTCTCTGCCAGACAGTGTCGTCGATTCCAACCCACCGTCCATGACACTGGCGCTGCCCGATGGGTTCGAGCCGGCCAGGCTCACCTGTTACGGCTCTGGCCGTGGCAAACTGCCAACCATCCGGACCGACGGTGGCTCTTCCGTCACCGTTCAGGCCGATACGGCATTCGACAGCCGTCGGTTCCGTTACAACTGCACCTACCCGGCCGGCGACGGGCGTTTCTACTGGCTGTCGCAGCAATGGACGGATCTGTCCCAGCCCGAAGACTGAACGAGGCCCTGGTTCGACGACCAGCAACCGTCGAGGCAGCACTCTGCGCCCGCCTTTGATTTGGCGAGGCGTGTGATGCCTCGGCGGCTAACGGTGCTGTTGTAGCCCGATTTCACCGGTCGGCGCGTGGGGAATCACCTCAGGGCCCTCATCGGTCTCGTAGACGGTCTGCCCCTGCTGATCCGCCTGACGCGTGAGGATCAGCAGCCACGCCTCGCCCTGGGCGGGATAGGCCGCCAGGCGCGCTTCCAGGAACGCCCGGCGGGACCAGCTCTCCGGCTCAAACCGATAGGTGACATCTGTGATCAGCCGCCGGACCTCCATGGACTGGTCCAGGAAGACCAGCGTGGGCAGCACGACCCCATCACGAACGTATGATCGCAACTGCAGAACCAGGGCCGGTGCCTTACTGGCCGAAGGAAGCGACACCAGCCGGTAATGGCTTTTGCCACTGGCGAAGTCATAACGGGGACCGGACGGATCCAGCCCGGCACCAAACGCCCGGCTCGCGTCCCAGGGGACGGCATCCGCCACCGGCAACGACTCGCAGCACGTCCGCTGCCATTGCTCGATCAGCGACGGCCCCTCGGTTTCCACGCCCATATTCGACAGCGCCTCCGGGTTGGGTGCCCGCGTCGGTGAACCGCTGTCCGCGACGATCTCCCGCGCTGGGGTCAGCGATGGCGCCTCGGGCTCTCCGGCGTCATCCGTGAATGCGCCCGGCTCCGGTTGGTAGGGCGTGTTCCGTAGCTCCCCGGTCGCATCCCGCCAGGTGAAGTACGGTCTGGGACCGCCCTCGCGCACAAAACCCTGGCGCGCCAGCTCATTTCCGTCCGGGTAGTTCTCCAGGGTATACGCCAGCGCCTCGTCATCATCCCGGGACTCCCCGGTCGTCGACTCCGGCGACTGGGGGGATGCTGACGAGGCGCCTTTGTCCCGGGAAGTCGAGGTATTGCGGCGGGCTCGGGTGTTTGCCGACGTCGTGTCGGCGCGCGCGGTTCCGGCCCGGTCTTCCATCCGCTGTTCCGCGATGCGGGTATGGCGCACCTGACCGGACGCATCCACCCAGGTGTAGTAACGCCCATCCTGTTCCGGCCCGGGGCCGGCACACCCGACCGCTCCAACCGCCAAAGCCAGGAGCAGGCCCTTCCATCGCTGATCATTCATATCCTAACACCGCGTGTAACAGGGCCCCTATCATCGGGCATGGCCGATCAGAATCGGGTCCGGAAGCTCAACCCGGCCGAGACAACACTCAGGTCGGTTTTGACGTCCAATCCGGCATAGGGGTTGTAGATGATGTTGGTTATATTGTCACAGTTGATGTTGCAACTGGTATCCGCGGGAATGGTTTCGATGGTCCGCAAATAGCTCAGGCTCAGGTCAATGTGCGTGTCCTTATCCCACTGGTACCCCATGCCAATCCCGTACATATGGGTATCGCCGAACGGTGCCAGCAGCTGGCGCTGATCGTCCGGGATCACCGAATCCCGGAGCTCAACACCGGCCCGCAGGTCCAGGCGTGATGACACATGCAATTCCGCCCCGAAGCCCCAGGTCCACTCGTCCTCAAAGTTCAGGGGCAGGCGCAGTGACGTCGGTGTCGCGTTGTCCGGCGAGAGAATCCGCGCCGCATTGAGGAATTCCAGCTCGCGATCGAACTGGAATGTGAAGGACTCCCACTCGGCCCAGTCTGTCCAGCTCAGGTCGGCATTCAGCGTCAGCCAGGGGAAGGCCTTGACACTGACCCCGGTCTGAAAATGCTGCGGATAGGTCAGGTCCATGCTCACGTTGCCGGATTCGCGAGGTGCGCCGGACGGCAGACTCAGGATCGCCGACCCGATGGCCCCGAGAATGGAGCTGTTCACGCTCTGCCAGAAGCCGGACCAGTCCTCCGTGTACTGGATGGCGAACTGCCCCTTGAGGTTCATATCCGCTTCGGACGTATAGTTTGCCCCCCAGCGGAACCACGGCGTGGGCTCCCAGAGCACCCCCAGATTGTAGGTGGGTGAGATCGTCTCCTGAACGTCAACGTTGAACGCGCCAATCTCGTCCCAGGGCCCGACGTTGCCTCCGCACAGCTGAAGCCAGGGCGCCAGGGGCTCTTCACCGTCCTGGCAGTTGAACGCATCCTGTAGTACTTCGGCAACGCCCAGCAGCATGTTGGGCGCCCGCATGTTCTGATCGGCGGCAATCCCCTGATGGGACAGATGAATCCCGGCGCCGACAGCCCACTCGTCATTCACCTCGTAGGCGACCGTTGGCGACAGGTAGGTCGTACGCTGGAGCGCAGTGGCCTTTGGCTGAAAGCGACCGGGGTCGTCCGAGTCCCGATACCACCCCCCTGCCTGGGGCAGATAGAAGGCATTACCAAAGGTCAGCTTCGACCCGGGCGGCTTGATGCTGATCCCCGCGGACGGGGCCATCGCCGGCCCATTCGGCAACTTCTGGATGCCAAATCCCGGCACATACAGCGCGATGGTGCTGGTATGGCTGTGCGTGTTGGCGACCGGATCACGCTGGCCACCACGCACCGGGTCCTCTTCGAGACCGTCGATACCGAAAATTTCATAGCCTGGCGGCGCAATGAAATCCGCGTCCAGATCCAGATACAGGGCGAGCAGGTTCACTTCCAGCTGTCGGCCGTCCAGTTTGGACAGACCCGCCGGGTTGTAATGCACGGCCATCACCCCGGGAGGATCAGCCGTTACGGCGTTTCCCAATGCCAGAGCCTTGGGATGGATCGCCAGATTCTGTGTCAGCTGGGCCTGGGCGTTACAGGAAAGCGCACCGGCCACCAGGGCCCCGAGTAGCCGTTGTCTGTGTCGGTTCCGTTGTCCATGTCGATACAATGGCATGACGTCTTCCTAGCCGAAAAATGCGCGCGTGGAGATCACTCTTTCAAACCGGAGAAATTGATCGGCAGAGAAAGCCCGAGTGAGAAGTCGGGGGTATCCTCCGTCAGGCCAATGCCCAGACTGGTGTTGACGATGGTGGTATCGGTCACGCGCGTGCCCAGGGAAAAACTGAGGAAACCGCTCATCTGGTCCTGCGCCACTGCCTCAGAACCATCACTGAACTTGAGGATCGTCTCGTCTGTATAGCTGATCTGCACGGAGGCGCTCAGGGAAATGTCATAGGACAGGGAATAGGAGAAACCACCGGAGCCCGACAGGGTGAATCCGGGATCCACTTCATTGAGCAGCCGGGCGCCGCGAACCTGCTGCAGGTCCTTCTCCGGCAGCTTGTAGCTGGTGCTCACGGAGCCATAGACCACGACCGGGTCCAGTACTTTGGAAAGGCTGGCCCCGCCGGACAGGCTGTAGTACCCGCTCCCCGTCGATAGCTGACGATTAACGTCAATCTCGTATGGGCTGACCCCCGTCTTGGACGTCAGGCTACCGAACAGGGTCGTTGACATTTCACCGGGCACATAGGCGAAGGGCTGCCAGCGCGCGGTAAAGGCAATGTCGCCCACGTCATAGATCTCAAGCTCGTCCTGCGTGTCGAACTTCACCACCAGCGGAATGCGGGTACCAACGGTCACGTTGTTCAGCAGGCCGTAGTCATAGGAGAAGGAGTTGGTGAAGTTGTGCGTGGCGGACGGCACCACGTCCAGGTTACGGACCGAGGAATCGACGATCTCCAGATCCAGCCGTTGGTCCCCGGTGTAGGAGTAGTCAAACGAATAGGTCAGCGCGTGTGACCCCTCTTTCTGCAGGGAGTAGTTCTTCTCGGCAGACTGGAAGACCTCCTCCAGCTGTTCCGCCGACCCCTCGTCGCCTTCCTGCTTCGCCAGGGCCTCCCGGGCCTCGTCCACACTGGCGTCGTCCTGCGCCAGGGCCGGCACCGCCCCGGCTGCTGTCATCAGGAGGATCACGCCTCGCACTAACCAACGATTCATCCCAGCTTCCTTCTTTTTTGTAGTCGGAGTTGCCTTGATCCGCGATTCCGTATCCGGTTATCGGCCGAATACTGCACCGTCAATTACGGCGATAATGGAGTTGTTTCCGGGTGTTCTCAGCGCTGCCGTCCGGGTTGTTCTTCTGGCGCTCCAGCATGTTCTGAATGCGCCTCTCGACGGCCTCGTGGAAGGCCGGCACCCGCTGCATGGCCTGAAGACGCAAGGTCTGGTCATCCACAAAGCGCATGTCTTCCTCCCGCAGCTCGAGCGCATCGAATGGCTTCTCACTGCCCGGGAACACGATAAACAGCACGTTGTCATCCCACTTCTTCTTGAACTGGGACAACGTAAATGAAATGTTGCCAACCGAGGGGTCGGCCAGGAACACACGACCGTCCTGAATCGCCCGAAGCACCACGAAGTGTTTGAACCCGGCGTGCTGGATGGGGACGATGGCCGGATGGTCCAGATCCTTGAGATCCTGAATGTTCGCGCGGAAACCGCCAGAGGGGTAACCAAGCGCCGTCACCAGCCGCTTCATGTCCAGCATCGAAAACGCGCGGCGCTGGACGATCCGGTCACTTTCACCGTAGTGGAGCAACCCCTCCATGACCTGACGCTCATTGAGGCTGCGCCCCAGGTAAAAATTGAGCACCGTTGTCAGCGCTGCCGAACCGCAACTGTAGTCGTACTGCTGGCGAACCACGTTCCGGTACTTCTGCGCCACCAACGGCTCCACCGCCACGCTCTTTCTCAGCTCAACCGGTGAGTCGTCAACGTTCTGCTCAATGATTACATGGCCTTTCTCATGGGGCGCCTCCACGGTCGCTTCCTGGACCATGGCGAATGTCATGAGGGACCCTGCCAGCACGAGAATCATGGCACTTCTGCTTCCTTTCGTTCGGAACGGATCGCACGACGCCGGCAACAACCGGGTACGGCCTGTTACAGCGCGTTACAGTAAGATACCGGAATGATAAGCCTCTGAAAGATAACTGTGCCTCAAATCTGTACGGGCAGAAGAGGCCCGGCCCTGGAGGATTGAGACACAGTTCAACCGCAGGGTCAGAACACCTGGCCGCGAAGATGCCAGTCGTTGTGGGTCAGGGGCTCGGCACCGTCCACCGTGACGCGGACCGTTTCACTGAAGCCGATACCCCAGGCACCGGGAATACGGAAACACAGTGGCAGATGGAACACCATGTCGGCCTCGAATACATCCGGCTCACCACGGGCGATGAATCCGCTCCCCTCCACCCAGGACGGGGGAAACTGGGCGCCGACAGTGTACCCGTAGACGCCGGAGAAGAAGGCTTCATCAGCCAGTGGCGCGAACACGGCCTCCGCGTCCCGCGCCGCATCGTCAAATGAGCGCCCGGGCACCATGGCCCGACACAACGTCTCATAAACCGTGCGGATGGTGTCGGCCACACGGCGCATGGTGTCCGTCGGGCCTTGCTGACCGGCGATCACCGTGTGCATCTGGGGCGCTGTATAACGCTGGCACGCCGCGCCCATTTCCATAAAAACAGGATCACCCGCTTCAATCAGCAGGCGGCGATGGTTGGTATGGATGATACTGCTGCGCATGCCGGCCACGACGATCGGCTGCATGCTCATGAACTCACTGCCCGCCGCGTGCATGGCGCGGGCGGCCTCAGCGGCCACCTCACTGTCGGTTCCTCCGGCACGGACCGCGTCCCGAGCGGCGGCCATGCCGCTCTCGGTCATTCGGGCACTGTGACGCAACAGATCGATTTCCGCTTCCGACTTCACCCGCCTGATCCGCGCCAGGATGCCCTGACTGTCAACAATACGGGCCGCCCCGAGCTGTTCACGGAGACCATCCACCAGCCGGGGTCTCAGGCTGGCACCGCCAAGATCAAGACCGATGGTCTGGCCCATGGCGTCCAGGGTCTCCGACAGCGGATCCAGGATCTCGCCGGGCCCTTCCCATCGGTAGCCGAGAATACGGTCGCAGCGCGCCATAGCCACTGCCGGGCCGGTTTCGATGGACGGAACCTGAAGAACAGCCTCACCCGGTCGATAGGCCAGTGCCGTATGCACCGAGACTTCAAAGGTGTTGTAGCCGGTCAGATAATGGATCTCGGCAGGCTGGGTAATCAGGAGTGCGTCCAGTCCAGCTCGCGCCATGGCGCTGTCCAGGGCGTGCCGGCGACGATCCAGTTCGGTGTCGGGAAAGGCGTGCTCTCGCTCGGTCAGCGAGGCCGCGAGGCGTTTCTGGTAGTCAAGATGGTCCAAGGGGAGGCTCCTCCGGTGTGACGCCGTGTGTGCTTATCACAGCTTAGGACACACCGGAGAGCCCTGCCCGCGGCAAGCCGGATCAGTTCCGCTCGATTTCTGCCTTCTCGCGGAGCTGCTCGACATACGCCGCGTAGGCCTGTTGGCCACTTTGAGCCGACAGGAATCGGCGAATCGACGACAGCGAGGATTCACTGCCTTCCACCGACCCAGACTGTACCGATTGCAGACCGATGATCACCGCCTGCTGCTGTCCCCCGGTCCAGTCGAAGGTCTGGCCCTGATCCGGGCGAGGCATGCGGAAGGCCTGGCTGACCACTCGACGGGAGGGTTCCGAAGCCGAGCGTCCGACACCCTCGTGACGGCGCCATTCGATGCCCAGATCGGCGGCGACCGTTTCCGGAGCCTCACCACCACGGAGCCGCTCAATGACATTCCGGGCTTCTTCAGACAGCGCCTCGGCGATTTCACGTTGGCGCAGTGTCGTCTCGATCTGATCCCGCACGGCATCCAGAGCGAGCGTCTTACCGGGGTGGTGCTCACGAACCCGCGCCACCACCGCCCTGCCATCACTGACTTCGATGACTTCGGTGTTGAAGTCGCCATTCAGCACATCGTCGGAGTACAACTGACGAACCAGCCCCTGATGGTCGAACGGCGCGTCGCCACCTTCCCGGCTGATTCCATCCCGGGTCTGGATCTCCAGCCCCAGTTCCTCGGCAGGCACCGTCAGGTTGGGTTCCGCGTAGGCCACATCGGCCAGCCGGGAGCGCTTCTCGGAGAAAAGCCGTCCGGCTTTCTCACGGGCGATCTGTTTCTTCAGCTCCGGACGCAACGCGTCGAAGCTCGGCTTATCCGCTTCGCGAACGGCATCCAGACGGATCAGGTGATACCCGAAACGGGTCTCAACCGGCTCAGAGATCTCGCCTTTCTCCAGGTCATAGAGCGCGTCTTCAAACGCCGGCTCGTAGACACCCCGGCCCGCGAAACCAAGATCGCCTCCTTTTTCGGCAGACAGCGGGTCGTCCGAATACTCGCGGGCCAGCGCTCCGAAGTCCTCGCCATTCTCCAGCTTCGACTGCACTTCCTGGAGGGTGTCTTCGGCATTCTCACCGCTTTCGATAAGAATGTGGGCGGCTCGACGCTGCTGCTGCCCTTCCAACTCCGACAGACGCTGCTCATAGCGATCCTGCAGGGCATCGTCGCTGACCTCCACATTCTCTGCCAGCGCCTCGACCGAGAGGGTCAACCAGGCCACATCCACCCGTTCCGGTTGTTTGAAGGCGTCCGGGTTGTTGTCGTAGTAGGTCTGTATGTCGTCCTCTGTCACGGAGACCGTGTCCACAACACGAGACTGGTCGATCGCCAGCGTCTGGAAGTTCCGTGTCTGACTCTGAAGCTGCAGGACATACCGGGCGGACTCCGGCGTCACAAAGGAGCTGCTCATCACGCCCGCGCGGATCTGATTGATGCGGTACTGGTCCCGCAATGCCTGGCGGAACTCGGTGACGCCCATCCCCATCTGACGAACGCGCGATGTAAACGCTTCCTGACTGAACTGCCCATCGACCTGAAACTGACTCATGGAGGTAATCAGACCATCGACGTCACGAGCAGACAGCGTGAAACCCTGATCGGCCGCGTCCTGGGTAAGCAGCGCCTGACGAATCAGTGAATCCATCACGGTCTGACGAATCCGGTCCTCGTCCAACAGGGAGGGATCAGGAGTCTCCATCTGTGAAAGCTGACGCTGGCGCTGCATCTGGACGGAGCGCTGGAACTTGCGCTCGGTTACGTCCTTCCCATTGACCGTTGCGACAGTCGGCTCACCGCTGAACCCATTGATCATGGCGTCCATACCAAACATGGACAGACCCAGGACCAGCAGGACGACGATGATCTTGGCAATGGTGCCCTGCGCATTGCTGCGGATATCTTGAAGCATGTTCCGTCACTCTATTGAACTCGGGTTGACCGGTTCGGGGCGGGAACCGGCCGCTAAACGCAAAAAGGCGCATCCGGGATGGAATGCGCCTCTTTCGTCCGGGGAGTGCCTACGGGCTGGCTGGCGGAGAGCCTTACCGGCCGGAGACCGACCCGGACCGCCTGGCGGAGCCTTCGCCGGCGGCACCCGGCTGGATACCGCCCGCGACAAGCCGCTTACTTGACGGAGTCTTTCAGCGCCTTGCCCGCCTTGAAGTTCGGCACTTTGGAGGCCGGAATCTTGATTTCCTGACCAGTCTGCGGGTTACGGCCCGTACGTGCCGCCCGCTCCTTCACGGAGAAGGTACCAAACCCGATCAGGGTCACCTGGTCGCCCTTCTTGAGCGCACCGGTGATGGAATCGACCATGGCATCCAGGGCGCGACCTGCACCGGCCTTGGAGATATCTGCTGACGCTGCGATTTCATCGATCAGTTCGGACTTGTTCACACTAAACCCCTTCGATTTCAGGTTGAAGATGTTGTTGGTTGGCTTCTTTTTCTTCGGAACCTCCCGACTATCGCACACGGTCGGGGAGAATTCCATTCTCGGTCTTTTTATTCCTTTCGTTCCTTCCGGCATCGACAGGAATACGGACGGCGCCCGGGAAACCCTTGGTATGGGCCGCTTAGAGTGCGATCAGTTATACCAACGGGTTCTCTGGGCTGTCAATCGATCCCCCCGCGTTCAGTGGGTTTTAATGCGATCGGAGTTGTCACCATCCTCTTCGCGACCCGCCTGGCTGGACGCTTCCTGCTCCAGACCGGTAGGCAACGGTTCGGGCTGCCACGCCAGTGCGATGTCGAGGACTTCATCAATCCAGCTCACGGGACGGATCTCCAACGACTCTTTGATATTGTCCGGTATCTCCTTGAGATCCCGTTCATTTTCCTCAGGAATCACGACGGTCTTGATGCCACCCCGGTGCGCCGCAAGCAGCTTCTCCTTCAGACCGCCGATCGGGAGCACACGGCCACGCAGGGTGATCTCACCGGTCATCGCAACATCGGCACGGACCGGAATGTCCGTCAGGGCCGAAACCAGCCCTGTACACATTCCGATGCCGGCACTGGGACCATCTTTCGGCGTCGCACCTTCCGGCACATGGATGTGCACGTCGTGCTTCTCGTAGAAATCGTCCCCGATGCCCAGGCCAGCGGCCCGGCTGCGTACCACGGTTAGAGCGGCCTGGATGGACTCCTGCATCACGTCACCCAGTGAGCCGGTCTTCACAACCTTGCCCTTGCCCTTGGTTAGCGCGCACTCGATGGTCAGCAGTTCGCCGCCGACCTGGGTCCAGGCCAGGCCGGTCACCTGTCCTACCTGATTGTGCTCTTCGGCCAGCCCGTACTTGAAGCGACGGACACCCGCGTAATGCTCGAGCAGCTCCGAGGTGAGCTCGACAGACGACTTGTCGTTGGCCTCGACGTGATCGCGCACCACCTTGCGGCAGATCTTGGCGATCTCACGCTCCAGGCTCCGCACACCGGCTTCGCGCGTGTAATGACGGATCAGGTCCCGCAACGTCTCTTCCGGAATCGTCAGTTCGTTCTTGCGCAGGCCGTTGGCCTTGAGCTGCTTCGGGATCAGGTGCTGAAGCGCAATATTGACCTTTTCATCCTCGGTGTAGCCGGGGATGCGGATGACTTCCATCCGGTCCAGCAGGGCCGGTGGGATGTCCATGGTGTTGGACGTGCAGACAAACATCACGTCCGACAGGTCATAATCCACTTCCAGGTAATGATCGTTAAAGGTGTGGTTCTGCTCCGGGTCCAACACCTCCAGCAATGCCGAGGCCGGATCGCCACGGTGATCCATGCCCATCTTGTCGATCTCGTCGAACAGGAACAGCGGGTTCTTGACCTCGACCTTGGAGAGCTTCTGGATCAGCTTGCCTGGCAGGGCGCCGATATAGGTCTTCCGGTGTCCGCGAATCTCTGCTTCGTCACGAACGCCACCCAGCGCCATCCGGGTGTATTTGCGGTTTGTGGCACGGGCTATGGACTGCCCCAGCGATGTCTTGCCCACCCCCGGGGGGCCGACCAGACATAGCACAGGGCCTTTGATCTTGCGCACGCGACTCTGTACCGCGAGGTACTCAAGGATGCGCTTCTTGACGTCATCAAGGCCATAGTGGTCTTCATCCAGAATCTGGCGTGCCTTGTCGAGATTATGTCGAACCCGGCTGCGCTTCTTCCAGGGAATGGACAGCATCCAGTCGATATAGCCCCGGACCACCGTTGCTTCGGCGGACATTGGCGACATCATCTTCAGCTTGTTGAGCTCTTCCTCGGTCTTCTTCTTGGCCTCTTCAGGCAGACCGGCTTCTTCTAGCTTCTGCTCAAGCTCCTCAAAATCGTTGCTGCCATCACCGAGCTGACCCATCTCCTTCTGGATGGCTTTCATCTGCTCGTTCAGGTAGTACTCCCGCTGACTGCGTTCCATCTGTTTCTTCACGCGGCCGCGGATTCGCTTCTCGACTTCGATCAGATCGATTTCACCGTCCAGACGCCCCATGAGCGCTTCCACCCGCTCACGGATATCGAGAATCTCAAGCAGTTCCTGCTTCTCGTGCACTTTCAGGTCGAGATGAGACGCCATGGTGTCCGCCAGACGCTCCAGTTCCTCGATACCGGACAGCGAGTTGGTCACCTCCGACGGTACCTTCTTGGACAGCTTGACGAACTTCTCGAACTCATCCGACAGGGTCTTGAGCAGTACTTCTTCCTCCCGTTCGGGCAACGACTCCCCTTCCAGGGTCGTTGCCTCAGCCAGCAGGTACTCGCCCTCTTCCGCAATGGACTCCACACGGACGCGGGCACTGCCTTCGACAAGCACCTTCACTGTGCCATCCGGCAGGCGCAGCATCTGGAGAACCGACGCCAGCGTGCCCATCTGGAACAGGTCCCTGGCCCCGGGGTCGTCCGTCGCTGCGTCCCGCTGGGCCACCAGCAGGATCTCCTTGCTGCCTTCCATGGCCGCTTCCAGCGCCTGAATCGACTTATCACGGCCGACAAAAAGCGGCACCACCATGTGCGGGAACACAACCACATCCCGCAGCGGCAGCATGGGATATTCTTTCACAGCAGACTCGGATATCGGACTCATAAAGCATCCTCTGACTGACGCATCCGACCATGCCAGACGACCGGATACGGAGGGAGACTGAACGTGTCTCGCCACCGGACGACCTCAGGCCCTCGGCGACGTTCACGATGTGCTTCCTTCACTATTGGGATAAAAAGAGCGGAATGCAATGGCCCGGCAGGGCCAGAAAAGGCGAGAAGCCCATGGCGCCCGAATGGCGCCATGGGCCATGACGATCAATCCTCAGGCACCGCCTTGGCACGATCGTTATTGGCGTAAATCTTGAACGGCTCAGACTCACCGTCAATGACGCTCTCGTCAATAACGACCTTGGTGACGTCCGGTTCGCCCGGGATCTGGTACATGGTATCCAGCAACGTGGATTCCAGAATGGAACGCAAACCACGTGCCCCCGTTTTGCGTTCCATGGCTTTGCGGGCCACGGCGCGCAGCGCATCCTCCCGGAAATCCAGCTCCACGTCTTCCATATCGAAGAGCGTCTGATATTGCTTGGTGAGCGCGTTCTTCGGCTGGGTCAGGATTTCCACCAGGGCGGCTTCGTCCAGTTCATTCAGCGTCGCCACAACCGGCAGACGACCGACGAATTCGGGGATCAGGCCGTACTTCACCAGATCCTCTGTTTCAACGTCCCGGACCACTTCCGCCGTACTCTTGCGATCTTCTTCGCTGACAACGGACGCCGAGAAGCCAATACTGCTGCGCTCGGACCGCTCGCGAATGACCTTGTCGAGCCCGGAGAACGCGCCACCACAGATGAACAGGATGTTGCCGGTGTCCACCTGCAGGAATTCCTGCTGGGGATGCTTGCGACCACCCTGCGGAGGCACGGACGCGGTGGTACCCTCGATCAGCTTCAGCAGCGCCTGCTGCACGCCCTCGCCGGATACGTCCCGGGTAATGGACGGGTTGTCCGACTTGCGCGACACCTTGTCGATTTCGTCGATATAGACGATGCCCTTCTGGGCCTTGTCGACATCGTAGTCGCACTTCTGCAGAAGCTTCTGAATGATGTTCTCAACGTCCTCACCAACGTAACCCGCTTCGGTGAGCGTGGTGGCGTCGGCGATCGTGAACGGCACATTCAGCATGCGCGCCAGCGTCTCGGCCAGCAGCGTTTTGCCGCTACCGGTCGGGCCGATCATCAGGATGTTGCTCTTGCCCAGCTCGACTTCCGCCTTGGTGTCCCCATAGCGGAGGCGCTTGTAGTGGTTATAGACCGCTACCGACAGCACGACCTTGGCATCATCCTGTCCGATCACATACTCGTTGAGGGTATCCCGGATTTCTGCAGGCGTGGGCAGCCGATCACTCTGCTCTTCCTCGACCGTCTCCTGGATTTCCTCCCGGATAATGTCGTTGCACAGATCGACGCACTCGTCGCAGATGAACACCGAGGGCCCTGCAATGAGCTTTCGGACTTCATGCTGGCTCTTTCCACAAAACGAGCAGTAGAGCAACTTACCGCTATCGTCGCCTCTGCCGTTTCTCTCATCTGCCATTGATCTACCTCTGTCTTTGGCTATGCGTGGTATCGCCCGGCCGTACCGGTAACGGCGTATCCCAAAACCCGTCCCTGATGGCAAACAGGACTGCGACGGGCCCGGGTTCAACGATCAGGGCCGCTCTACGGCCCCCACAGCACTTCGACCGACTGACTGTGCAGCGCTGAATACGCCGCCGCTGAGCCGCGTCGTACAAAATCAGTATTATGTATTCGAAGCGCGTTTATCAAGTACGGCATCCACCAGACCGTATTCTTTCGCCTGCTCCGGATCCATGAAATTGTCACGCTCCGTGTCCTGGCCGATGGTCTCCACATCCTGCCCGGTGTGCTTTGCCAGCAGCTTGTTCAGGGTTTCACGGGTCTTGAGAATCTCACGGGTGTGGATTTCGATGTCCGTCGCCTGACCCTGGTAGCCACCCAGAGGCTGATGGATCATGACACGCGAGTGCGGCAGACAGGCACGTTTACCCTCAGCACCACCCGCCAGCAGGAACGCCCCCATGCTTGCCGCCTGTCCGACGCAAAGCGTCGCGACGTCCGGCTTGACGAACTGCATGGTGTCGTAAATGGACATACCGGCGGACACAGAGCCCCCCGGGCTGTTGATGTAGAGGTGGATGTCCTTGTCCGGGTTTTCGGACTCCAGGAAGAGCAGCTGAGCGACGATCAGGTTGGCCATATGATCCTCAACGGGACCAACCATGAAGATGACGCGCTCTTTCAACAGACGGGAATAAATGTCGAACGAGCGCTCACCACGAGCCGTCTGCTCGATCACCATCGGGATCAGGCCGGAATTGGAAATCGTGCTCGGGCCGTCAAAGGGTTGTTGCGTCATGGTGTGCCTGGACTCCTTTACTGGGAACGGGGTGTAACCCCGGCTTTGTGTGACTGGATCGGGCGGCTTCGCATCGATGCCCGATCAGGAGGCAGTGTAGCGCACCAGACTCGGGCCGCCACCCGGGCGGCCCGGCCTGCCCGTCATCAGCCCTGCTGCTGACCAGCCTGCACAGCCTCCTCGTATTTCATCTTCTTCGTGGTGACTTTGGCCTGATCCAGGACAAAATCAACCACCGCATCTTCCAGCACCACGTTTTCCACCTGGGCCTTCTGCTGCGGATCACCATTGAAGTGGGCAATCACTTCATCGGGCTGCTCGTAGGTGGACGCAATTTCCTGAATCTTCTCATCCACTTTGTCGCTGTCCGCCTTCAACTCATTCTGGCGAATCAACTCCTGGAACAATAGCCCTGTTTTCACCCGACGCTGCGCCTGCTCGGTGAACAGCTCAGCAGGCAGTTGCTGCGGGTCCATCTGACCGCCGAAGCGCTGAACCGCATCCTGACGCAGGCGATCAATCTCCTGGTCAGTCAGTGCCTGAGGAATGTCAAACTCGTTGACTTCCAGCAGGCCTTCCACAACGTCATTCTTGACCTTGTTGTTCACCGCCTGCTTGAGCTCCCGCTCCATGTTGTTACGTACTTCAGCGCGGAAAGATTCCTCGTCTTCGGCGTTGACACCGAATTTTTCAAAAAATTCCGGGGTCAGTTCCGGCAGGATCGGCTCTTCAACTTTCTTGACGTTGATCTTGAACGTCGCCGGCTTACCCGCCAGCTCCTCGTTCTGATAGTCCTCGGGGAACGTCACTTCGATCTCATGCTCTTCGCCAGCCCGAGCCCCTTTGATGCCACTCTCAAAGCCGGGAATCATCTGACCGTCACCCAGCGTCAGCTGGTGATCTTCCGCTGAGCCGCCCTCAAAGGCCTCACCATCAATGTAACCGGTGAAATCCATGGTCAGCACGTCCTTGTTCTTGGACTTGCGCTTGACCTCTTTGTGGTCCGCGTGCTGGCGACGCAGGTTGTCGATCATTTTCTCGACGTCCTTGTCCGTGACTTCGGCGTTCGGCTTCTGGACGGTTATCTTGCTCAGGTCGCCGATCTCGATCTCGGGCAGCACTTCGAACGTCGCCACGAATTCCAGATCCTTGCCCTCTTCCATCGTCTTCGGCTCGAAGCTGGGATACCCGGCCGGGTTGATCTCCTGCTCCTCAAGGGCCTTCATGTAGCGATCGCGCATGACCTCGCTGACCACTTCCTGGCGGATGCCGGCCCCAAAACGACGCTTGACCACTTTCAGCGGAACCTTGCCCGGGCGGAAGCCGTTGAGACGCACCTGACCGGCAGTCTCCCGAAGACGGCTCTCAACCGCTTCATCGACTTCACTGGCAGGCACACCAATCGTCATGCGACGCTCGATGTTGGACGTCGTTTCTACAGAGACTTGCATGGAAGATCCTCGAATTACCGTTTCAATGGGTTAATGAGTGGCCGGCCCGGTGACTGGCGCCCCGGCCCGCGAACTATAAAACGACCATATTATCACGGTTTGCCGGCCTGAGAGAATGTGTGCCCGTCCACGCGCCTCACGAGCTGGGGCGACAGCCGGCTCAGGGCGCGATTGCCGGCAAACCACTGATAACCAATAAGAAAAACCCCCTTGGCGCAAAGCAACCAAGGGGGTCGACTGACTGGTGCCGTGGGGGAGACTTGAACTCCCACGCCTTGCGGCACTAGGACCTAAACCTAGCGTGTCTACCAATTCCACCACCACGGCAAATCAAGCGGCCCGAAGTCAACGTTCCGTTGCTGCAATCAGCGAGCGATCAATCACCCCGAGCCGACCGAATGCTACCACTGACGAGACGCAATCGCCAGCCAGCGCACCAAACGGAAAGAGGAACGGACACGAGCCGATACGAAAAAACGCGGGGAGAACAAAGAAGAGATTGGGGTGGACGAAGGGAGTCGAACCCTCGACCGCAGGAGTCACAATCCTGAGCTCTACCAACTGAGCTACGTCCACCACATTGTCGGGCCCGGAAAGGCCGATCCGCCCCGAGAGGTTGCACACCATACCGATATCGGCAGGGGCTCGCAACATCACCTTTGCGAAAAGGCGACCACTGGCCAGCTTGGCGCATGCTCTGAAGCCGGACCTCAAGCGCCCTGATGGTTGGCGCGCCCGGCAGGACTTGAACCTGCGACCTACGGCTTAGAAGGCCGTTGCTCTATCCAGCTGAGCTACGAGCGCTCGACCTTTCACTCACCCGGTGTCATCGGGAAAGTGGTCGGGGTAGAGAGATTCGAACTCCCGACATCCTGCTCCCAAAGCAGGCGCGCTACCAGACTGCGCTATACCCCGAACTTCAGCCTGATCGGCGGGTGCCTCATCAAAGCTGGCGCGAATGATACCCACCCTGCCCCACCCCGTCAACACGGACTTCACGCCGCTCGCGGACCGTTTTGAGACGCTCCCATCATTGGACGGACCCGGGAAGCGTGCGACAATACGCCGCTTTCGTAACAACCCGTTTTACCAGCCGGGCGCGACCTGGCGGAGCAACTCAGGCATACCACCATGACAGCACAACTGATTGACGGAAGGAAGATCTCGGAACAGGTGCGAGCGGACGTTGCCAGCAGCGTCTCCGCGCGGCGGGAGCAGGGCAAACGCCCGCCAGGTCTGGCCGTGGTACTGGTCGGCTCCGATCCCGCATCGGAGGTGTATGTCGGCAAGAAGCGTGAAGCCTGCGAGCAGGCCGGCATCCAATCGTTCTCCTACAACCTGCCGGCATCCACCTCCCAGGAGGCGCTGGAGTCCCTGATCGACGAACTCAACGCCGACCGGCACGTGGATGGCATCCTCGTTCAGCTGCCGCTGCCCGATCACCTCGATCCGGACCCGATTCTGCTGAAAATCGCCGTTGATAAAGATGTGGATGGCTTCCATCCCTTCAACATCGGCCGCCTGGTTCAGCGACGCCCAGCGCTGCGCCCCTGCACGCCGGCCGGCATCATCACTCTCCTTGATCACATCGGCACGCCCTACAAAGGCCAGCACGCGGTGATCGTCGGTGCATCCAACATTGTCGGGCGGCCCATGACCATGGAATTACTACTGCGGGGGGCGACCGCGACAGTCACCCATCGATTCACGGGGGATCTGTCCTATTACGTCCGCCAGGCCGACATCGTCATCGCCGCCGTCGGCAAACCGGGACTGGTAAAAGGCGAATGGATCAAGGAAGGCGCCACCGTCATCGACGTAGGCATCAATCGAATGGAAGACGGCAAACTTCGTGGCGACATCGAATTCGACGAGGCCGCCGAACGCGCGGCCTGGATCACTCCGGTGCCCGGCGGTGTGGGGCCGATGACGATCGCGACCCTGCTGCAGAACACCTTGTACGCGGCGGACTATCTGCACGACTGACGGTGCTGATTAGCCACGGAAAAACACGGAAAGCACGGAACCGCCCTTCGGGCGGAAACAATAAAACGTTTGAACGCATTAAAGTCTGAAGGTTTTAAAGTTCACGCGGCCTGAGCCTCGGACACTGAGCCACCTGAAAACGTTCAAACTTTAAAGCCTTATAACCTCGATTCTCCGTGGCTAACAAAACAAAAAAGCCCCGCCTGGGACCACCAGGCGGGGCTTTTTCATGGGATGACGTCGGCACTTACGCGCCGTACTTCTCCTTCGCCTTCAGGCGGTAGGCGTGCAGCAGCGGCTCGGTGTAGCCGTTCGGCTGCTCGCGGCCCTTGAGGACGAGATCCAGGGCGGCCTGAAATGCAACACTGTCATCGAAGTCCGGCGCCATGTTGCGGTAGCTCGGATCGGCCGCGTTCTGGCGGTCCACGACCGCGGCCATGCGCTGCATGGTCTCGCGCACCTGCTCCTCGGTGCAGATGCCGTGGTACAGCCAGTTGCAGATGTGCTGCGAGGAGATCCGCAGTGTCGCCCGGTCTTCCATCAGGCCGACATCGTTGATGTCCGGCACTTTGGAGCAGCCCACGCCCTGGTCAATCCAGCGCACAACGTAGCCGAGGATGCCCTGGGCGTTGTTGTCGAGCTCCTGCTGAATCTCGGCAGCCGACAGCTTGGACGGGTCCTCCAGCAGCGGCAGCGTCAGAATATCCTCAAGCTTGGCGTGCTCGCGATTGGCCAGCTCTTTCTGGACGTCCTGCACATTGACCTGATGGTAGTGCAGCGCATGCAGCACTGCGGCAGTCGGCGAGGGCACCCAGGCGGTATTGGCGCCGGATTTCGGATGGCCGATCTTCGCGTCCATCATGGCCGCCATCTTATCCGGCATGGGCCACATGCCCTTGCCGATCTGGGCAACACCACTGAATCCGGTTTCCAGTCCCACGTCTACGTTCCAGTTCTCGTAGGCCTGCATCCATTTGGCCGGCTTGATCTCGCCCTTGCGCAGCACCGGACCGAATTCCATGGAGGTATGGATCTCGTCGCCGGTGCGATCCAGGAAGCCGGTGTTGATAAAGACGGCACGCTCCTTCGCGGCCGCAATGCAGGCCTTCAGGTTGACCGTCGTGCGACGCTCTTCATCCATGATGCCCACTTTCAGCGTGTGGCGGGTCAGGCCCAGCGCGTCCTCCACACGATTGAAGAAGTCATTCGTGAACGCCACTTCTTCCGGACCATGCATCTTTGGCTTCACGATGTAGACGCTGCCCGTTTTGGTGTTACGCCGGTCGCTATCGCCCTTCAGGTCATGCATTGCCACCAGCGAGGTCACCAGACCGTCCATCAGGCCTTCCGGCACTTCATTGCCATCCTTGTCCAGAACCGCATTGTTGGTCATCAGATGACCCACGTTCCGGACAAACATCAGACTGCGCCCTGGCAGCGTAAGATCGCCACCCTGTGGCGCGGTATAGACCCGATCCGGGTTCATCCGGCGGGTGACGGTCTTGCCGCCTTTCTCAAAGCTTTCTTCGAGGTCGCCTTTCATCAGGCCGAGCCAGTTGCGATAGGCCGCTGTCTTGTCCGCCGCATCAACGGCCGCAACTGAGTCCTCACAGTCCATGATGGTGGTCAGAGCGCCCTCAACGAGCACATCTTTGACATGCGCACCATCATCTTTGCCGATCGGATGGGTCGCATCGACCTGGATCTCGAAGTGCATGCCATTCTTGACCAGCAGCACGCCGTTCGGCTCGTTCTCAGCGCCGGTATAGCCAACGAACTGAGCCTCATCTTTCAGGCCAGTCGTCTCACCATTCTGGAGTTTTACCACCAGCTTGCCGCCATCGATCTGATACTTCGCGGCGTCGCGATGGCTGCCCTGGGCCAACGGCGCCTGCTCGTCCAGGTGCTTGCGGGCATATTCAATGACCCGCGCACCACGCACCGGATTGTAGCCACCGGCGCCTTTCTCGGCACCGTCTTCTTCAGAGATCACATCACTGCCGTAAAGCGCGTCGTACAGGCTACCCCAACGGGCATTGACGGCATTCAGGGCAAAACGCGCATTCAGGACAGGAACGACCAGCTGAGGCCCGGCCTGGGTCGCGATTTCCGGGTCAACATTCTGGGTGCTGATGTTTAAGTCACCCGGCTCATCCACCAGATAACCGATCTCCTTGAGGAAGCCCTTGTACTCTTCCATGTTGATCGGCTGACCCTTGTGCTCGCGATACCAGCCATCCATTTTTGCCTGGATGTCATCGCGCTTGCGCAGCAGCTCGCGGTTACGCGGCGCCAGGTCATGAATGATGGTGTCGAATTCCGACCAGAATCTGTCAGCATCAACGCCGGTGCCCGGAATCGCTTCGTTGTTGACGAAGTCGTAGAGGGCTTTTGCGACCTGAAGGCCGCCGACTTGGACGCGTTCTGTCATTGTTTCAGCCTCGATGGTTGTCAATGTTCACGGCGAGACGTCGTGATCGTCTCAGAAATGGGGCGCCATTCTACGTGAAAATACGGATAAATTCATGCCCTGCGCCAGGTGGTGCCCTCGCGGGAATCATCCAGGATCACGCCCTGCTCCGCCAGCTCATCACGGATGCGATCCGCTTCGGCAAAGTCCTTGTTCCGCCGGGCTTCGGCCCGCGCGGCAATCTGCTCCTCAATCACCTCGGGCGACAGGTCGTCGTCGGAGCCGCCCTGGAAAAACGCCTCCGGGTCCTGCTCCAGCAGCCCCAGCGCTCGACCAAGGCGACGCAGAACCCCCGCAGAGCGCGTCGCGGCGGTGTCATCCCCATCACGGCGCTGCTGATTGATGTCGGAAGCCACCGCGTGCAGGACGGTCATCGCCCCGGCGGTGTTGAAGTCATCGTCCATCAGCTCGGAAAAGCGCCGATCATGCTCGCCTTCCGGCGCCGTTTCATCCGGAGTAAGCCCACGAATTGCGTGATAGAGCCGCGTCAGCGCGCGCTCTGCTTCTTTCAGGTTGTCTTCCGAGTAGTCTACCTGACTGCGATAGTGACTCGAGACCAGGAAGTAGCGCACGACCTCCGGCGGGTAGGTCTCCAGAATCTCACGAATCGTGAAGAAGTTGCCCAGTGATTTGGACATCTTCTCCTGATCGACGCGGACCGCGCCGGCGTGCATCCAGTAGTTCACGAACGGCTCACCCGTGGCCGCTTCCGACTGGGCGATCTCGTTCTCATGATGCGGAAACAGCAGATCCGGACCACCCCCGTGGATGTCAAAGTGGTTCCCCAGGCGCGTGGTGGACATGGCCGAGCATTCGATGTGCCAGCCAGGGCGACCGTTGCTCCAGGGCGACGGCCAACTGACCTCGCCCGGCCCGGCGGCTTTCCAGAGCGCGAAGTCCGCCGGGCTGTGCTTGACGTCGGACACATCCACCCGGGCACCCGCGATCAGGTCTTCAAGCTTCTTCTTGCTGAGCTTGCCATAGCCATCGAACGACGCCACCGCGAAGTAGACGTCGCCATTGTCGGCCACATAGGCGGCGCCCTTTTCGATCAGGGTCTCAATCATGGCGATCATTTCGCGGATATAGTCCGTCGCCCTGGGCTCCTCGGTGGGGCGCAGGACACCCAGAGCGGCTTCATCCTCGTGCATGGCGGCAATCATCCGCTCGGTCAGTACGAGGAAGTCCTCGCCGTTCTCTTCAGCCCGGCGCAGAATCTTGTCATCGACGTCGGTGATGTTGCGAATGTAGGTCACGTCATACCCGCGATGGCGCAGATAGCGGGTGATGACATCAAACGCCACCAGCACGCGGGCATGGCCGAGATGGCAGTAATCATAAACGGTCATGCCGCACACGTAGATGCGGACTTTGCCGTCGTCGATGGGCCGGAACGGTTCCTTGCGCTGTGTCAGCGTGTTGTGCAGTTGTATCTCGGTCATCGCTACTTTTTGCCCTTGCCCCAGGAATCACGGAGCGTCACGGTGCGGTTGAACGCCGGTCGCTCACCCATGCTGTGCTGCGGATCGAGGAAGAAATACCCCTCCCGCTCGAACTGATACGGCAGCTCGGTCTGAGCCTCGAGCAGGTTGGCCTCGGCGCGCGCACCACGAATCACGACCAGCGACTCCGGATTCAGGTTGTCAGTGAAGTCCACGGACTTGTCAGCATCCGGGAATTCGGCATTGAACAGACGGTCGTACTGATAGATGTCCACTTCGGCACTTTCTTCTGCGGACACCCAGTGCAGCACGCCATTGGGCTTGTAGCCCTCGGGGTTCACGCCCAGCGTGTTCGGATCGTATTCGCAACGCAGCTCGACGAGACGGCCGTCGTCGTCATAGATCGCTTCCCGGCAGGTCATCACATAACCACCACGCAGCCGCACCGCCTGATCCGGCGCCAGCCGCTTCCACTTTCTGGGCGGCTCTTCCGCGAAGTCATTGCGATCAATGTAAAGCGTCCGCGTCCAGGCCACGTCACGGGTCCCCAGCTCCGGGTTCTGCGGGTGCACTGGCAGGGTGAGCACCTCGCGCTCGCCTTCGGGATAGTTGGTCAGCGTCACCTTCACCGGGTCCATCACACACATGGCTCGCGGCGCCCGGGCGTTGAGGTCCTCCCGGATGGCATGCTCAAGCATGCCTACGTCCACGGTGCCACCCGCTTTGCTGACGCCCACCATGTCGCAGAACATCTGCAGCGACTCGGGCGTCACACCGCGGCGGCGCAGGCCGGAGATGGTCGGCATGCGAGGGTCGTCCCACGCCTCGACATGCCCCTCCTCCACCAAACGCAGCAGCTTGCGTTTGCTGGTAATGGTGTAATTCAGATTCAGTCGTGCAAACTCGATCTGACGCGGTTTGCATGGCGCCGAGATGTGGTCGATCACCCAGTCGTACAGTGGGCGATGGTCCTCGAACTCCAGCGTGCACAGTGAGTGCGTCACCCCCTCGAGCGCATCGGAGATCGGGTGCGTGAAGTCGTACATTGGATAGATGCACCACTTGTCACCGGTCTGGTGGTGGGTCGCCCGGCGGATGCGGTAGAGGATCGGGTCGCGCATGTTGATGTTCGACGAGGCCATGTCAATCTTCGCCCGCAGCACCATCGCCCCGTCCGGGTGGTCACCGGCTTTCATTTCCCGGAACAGGCGCAGGTTCTCCTCGGCCGGCCGGTCGCGATAGGGGCTGTTTTTCCCGGGCTCGGTCAGCGTCCCCCGGTATTCGGCCATCTGTTCCGCATCCAGCTCGCAGACATAGGCGTCGCCGTTCTGGATCAGTTCTTCGGCGAACGCGTACAGATCATCGAAATAATCAGAGGCAAAGCGGATGTCGCCTTCCCACTCGCACCCCAGCCAGCGGACATCCCGGCTGATGGCGTCGATGTATTCCTGACTCTCCTTCTCGGGGTTGGTGTCGTCGAACCGCAGCGTACAGACGCCATCGAAGGTGGTCGCAATGCCAAAATTCAGCAGAATGGACTTGGCGTGGCCAATGTGAAGATAGCCATTCGGCTCCGGCGGGAACCGGGTCACAACCTGACCGGAATGCTCGCCACTGGCGATATTTTCCTCGATCAGATTCTGGATGAAGTTGTTCGCTTTCTTGGACTCGGCGCTCATATAGACTCGGTTGCAATGGGTGTCACGATAAACGCGTTATTATACGCACAGATGGCACTCAATCTCATGCATTCGACGGGCCTCTTGTTTAAACTGGGGGCTTTCATTCACTGGGTAAGGAACGTTGATGATTCTCCTGAAAACCAGCCATGGTGACATCACTCTCAAACTGGACCACGAGCGCGCTCCGAAAACGGCCGCCAACTTCGAAGCCTACGTCCGTGATGGCTTTTACGACGGACTGATTTTTCACCGGGTCATTCACAATTTCATGATCCAGACCGGCGGCTTTGAGCCTGGCATGGTGCCCCGGCGCACAGGGGAGCCGATTGAAAACGAGGCGGACAACGGCCTGAGCAACATGAAAGGCACGGTTGCGATGGCACGCACCATGAACCCGCACTCGGCCACGGCCCAGTTCTTCATCAACGTTGAAAACAATGGGTTTCTCGATCATTCGGCCAAGACCGCCGAGGGGTGGGGCTATGCCGTCTTCGGCGAAGTGGTTGAGGGCATGGACGTGGTGAACCGCATTCGCGCCGTCCCCACCACTTTCCGGGAAGGCCACCAGGATGTACCGGCCGAGGACATTGTGCTCGAGAAAGCGGACGTTCTGGACGAGGGAGGCTCGGCGTGAGAACGCTGTTTATCTCGGATCTGCACCTGGAGGAAAGCCGGCGGGACATCACCGACGCCTTTCTCCGGTTCCTGCGTGCTCACGCAACCGGCGCAGACCAGCTATTCATCCTCGGTGATTTCTTTGAAGCCTGGATCGGTGACGATGAACGAACACCGCTGCAGGAGGAAGTCGCGGAAGCCCTGAAGACCGTGACCGCCAACGGCACCCGACTCTACCTGATGCACGGCAACCGGGATTTTCTGATCGGCGAGGACTTCTGTCAGCGTGTCGGCGGCGAGCTGCTTGATGACCCGACCGTCATCGACCTGCACGGCACCCCAACCCTGCTAATGCACGGCGACAGCCTCTGCACGGCCGATGTCGAGTACCAGAAATTCCGCAAGACCATGCGCGACCCGCAGTGGCAGACCATGTTCCTCAAGCGCCCTCTGGCCGACCGCCAACTGGTCGCCCGTCAGCTCCGGGATATGAGCATGGCGAAGAATCAGGGCAAGAAGGAAGCGATCATGGATGTGACGCCCGAGGACGTGGTCGCCTCCATGGAGCAGCACGGCGTTCAGCGGCTGATCCACGGCCACACGCACCGGCCGGCCATCCACGAGCTGACAGCCAACGACGAGGAAGCGCGTCGTTATGTGCTCGGCGACTGGGAAGAAAGCGTCTGGTGGATCGAGGTCATTGACGACCAGACACCCGAGCTCCTGAAAGAAAGCCTCTGATGAAGGCTCTGGGGCGATGGCCAGGCATTGCGCCCGGCCATCCGCTCCTTATTTCTCAACGAATCACTTCTCAACAAACGCCCGCTCAATCACGTAGTGGCCCACATCGCCACCACGGGCTTCCCGGAATCCCTTATCGTCGAGGATCTTTGTCATGTCCTTGAGCATGGCCGGACTGCCGCACAGCATGAAGCGGTCGTCCTCGGTATTGAGGTCCGGCAGGCCCAGATCCTGCGTGAGCTTGCCGCTGGTCAGCAGGTCCGTCAGGCGGCCCTGGTTCCGGAAGTCCTCGCGTGTGACGGTTGGGTAATACAGCAGCTTCCCGTCCACCATCTCACCGAAGTATTCGTTTTCCGGCAGGCCTTCGATGTCATCCTGGTACGCCAGCTCGGACACGTACCGGACGCCGTGGGTCAGAATGACCTTATCGAAGCGCTCGTAAATCTCCGGGTCCTTGATGATGCTCATGAACGGCGCGAGTCCGGTGCCGGTGCTGAGCAGGTAAAGGTTGCGACCGGGCAACAGATGGTCCACCACAAGAGTGCCGGTCGGCTTGCGGCTGACCAGAATCTCATCCCCTACCTCGATATTCTGGAGGCGTGAGGTCAGCGGGCCGTCCTGCACCTTGATCGAGAAGAACTCCAACTCCTCTTCGTAGTTGGCGCTGACCATGCTGTAGGCACGCATCAGCGGCTTACCGTCGGTTTCCAGTCCGATCATCGTGAAATGACCGTTCTTGAACCGGAAGCCGGGATCGCGGCTGGTCTTGAAGCTGAAGAGGGTGTCGTTCCAGTGGTGAACGCTGGTCACCGTTTCTCGATTCATGTTGCCCATAAAGTGTGTCCGTCCAATCCAGAGTTCGGAGTCTGCAAATCGCTTGAGCGTATGCTAACGCAAGAGTAACCTATCGACAAAATGGGATATTGTCATAACCTTATTCGGAATAATCGATAATGCGCTATACCTTTCGGCAGCTCGAGGTGTTCGTCGCCGTCGCGCGGACCCAGAACATCACCCAGGCAGCCCGCTCACTGGCCATGTCCCAGTCCGCCGCGAGCAGCGCGCTGCGTGAGCTGGAGACCCAGTTTGACACCCAACTGTTCGACCGCGTTGGCAAACGCCTGCAGCTCAATGAGCTGGGCCGGCTGTTCCGTCCAAAGGTCGAATCATTGCTGTCACAGGGCCGGGATCTGGAACAGGCCCTGAGCGAACACACCGATCTGGGCGCGCTCAATGTCGGGGCGACGTTGACCATCGGCAACTATCTGGCCGTCGACATCATGGCCGACTACATGAAGAACCGGCCCGAATCCCGCGTGTCGCTGCAGGTCGCCAATACCGAGAACATCGTCCGACGAGTGCGCGAGTTCGAACTCGATATCGGCCTGATCGAGGGCGAGTTGCAGGCCCGGGATCTGGACGTCATACCCTGGCGGCCCGACGAACTGGTCGTCTTCTGTGCGCCGGACCACCCACTGGCCCGGAAAGACGCCCTGTCCGATGACGACCTGCGCGATGCCGACTGGATCATGCGGGAACCCGGCTCCGGCACCCGTCAGACGTTCGAGCGCGGCATGCATGGGCTGCTCCCGGACCTGAACCTCGCTCTCGAACTGGAGCACACCGAAGCCATCAAACACGCCGTGGAGGCCCGGCTGGGGATCGGCTGCCTGTCCCGGGTCTGCCTTGAAGATGCCTTCCAGCGCGGGCGTTTCGTCGAACTGTCCACGCCAGAACACCGACAGTTCGACCGCCAGTTCTACTTCATCCTCCACAAACAGAAGTACCGCAGCGCCGGGATCGACCGGTGGATCGAGCTGTGCCGGGCACTGGACCGGTGACAGCGCTACGGGCTTATCAGGCGGCGTCGGGGACCGGCCCACTATGGAAGCGGAATTCGGAATCCGGTAACTGAATCAGCTCGTGGTCCAGCGCAAGAAACCGCTCGACACGCTCAGACACGTCGCCACCGGCTGCTTTCTCCGCCAGATGCAGGTAATCCCGGAAGTGGCGCGCCTCGGACTTGAGAAGGCCCGTGTAGAAGGCCGACAGCTCGTCGTCCAGATGGGGCGCCAGCGCCGCAAATCGCTCGCAGGAACGGGCCTCAATAATGCCGCCGACAATCAGCGTATCCACCAGCCGCCCTGGTTCCTCTGTCCGCACCGGCTTCCGCAGCCCGGCAGCGTATCGCGACGGGGTCAGGTGGCAGTAGGCAATATTGCGCTTTTTCATGATCGACAGCACCTGCTCGAAGTGACGCAATTCTTCCCGGGCCAGCCGTGACATACGCTCCAGCAATTCGGTGTCCTCGACGTACCGGTACATCAGGCTCAACGCCGTCGAGGCGGCTTTCTTCTCGCAATGGGCGTGATCAATCAGCATCAGGTCCGGCGATGCCAGCGCGTTCTCGATCCACCGCTGCGGCGTTCGGCACGGCAGAAACGCGTGAATCTCATCAAGACCGGGAATCGACATGGCAGTGCTCTCAAATCTTGGCATCAACGCGGTCGCGCATTATACCCACCCCCTGTGCCTCTCTGCACCATTCACGGACTTCTTAACTTTTTCGTGGAATTCCCTTATACTCCGTCGCCGTTTAATCGTTGAAAGCCAGTGCCGGTTTTCAAAGATCACTAACCCCGTCGTACCAGGCATCAGGAGCCACTGAATAAGTAACTTGCCCGAGCCTCCCCTCATCTCCTGCCCCATCCATGGCGACCCCGAGGCCATGGGAGGCCGCGTAATCTATTTATTCAGTGACTCCTGTGGGGCGGTCCGGCGGGACAACGACTGATGAGGGGTTGACCGTGTTAGAAGCCTATCGCAAGCACGTAGAAGAACGTCAGGAACAGGGCATCCCGCCCAAGCCGCTGGATCCGGAACAGGTCGCCGAGCTGGTCGAGCTGCTCAAGAACCCGCCCAAGGGTGAAGAGGATCAGCTGCTGTACCTGCTGGAAAACCGTGTGCCGCCCGGAGTCGACGAAGCCGCCTACGTGAAGGCCGGCTTCCTGTCCGCCATCGTCAACGGCGAAGCGCAAAGCCCGCTGCTGGATCGCCGCAAGGCGACCGAACTGCTGGGCATGATGCAGGGCGGCTATAACATCGAAACGCTGGTAAATCTGCTCGATGATGAGGAACTGGGCGAGCTGGCGGCTGAAAAGCTGAAATTCACCCTCCTCGTCTTTGACGCCTTCCACGACGTCAAGGAGAAGATGGATGCCGGCAACCCTCACGCCAAGGCGGTCATTGAGTCCTGGGCCAACGCCGAGTGGTTCCTGAAGAAGCCGGACGTTCCGGAGAAGATGACCCAGACGGTTTTCAAGGTCACCGGCGAAACCAACACCGACGACCTGTCTCCGGCACCGGACGCGTGGTCCCGCCCGGACATCCCCCTGCACGCCCTGGCCATGTACAAGATGCCACGCGAAGGCATCACCAACGCCAAGCAGCAGATTGAAGAACTCAAGGAAAAAGGCCACCCGGTTGCGTTTGTCGGCGACGTTGTGGGCACCGGCTCTTCACGGAAATCCGGCACCAACTCCGTGCTCTGGTACATCGGCCATGACATTGAGGGCGTTCCGAACAAGCGTGCAGGCGGCGTCTGCATCGGCGGCAAGATCGCCCCGATCTTCTTCAACACCATGGAAGACGCCGGCGCCCTGCCCTTCGAAGCCGATGTGTCCAAGATCCATATGGGTGACGTCATCGACGTGTATCCGTTCGAGGGCAAGATCACCAATCACGAGACAGGCGAGGTTCTGTCCGAGTTCGAACTCAAGTCCGATGTCATCCTGGATGAAGTCCGCGCCGGTGGCCGGATTCCGCTGATCATCGGCCGTGGCCTGACGGACAAGGCCCGTGCTGAGCTGGGCCTCAGCCCGAGCGACGTGTTCCGTCGCCCGGCCGCAGCCGAAGACAGTGGCAAGGGGTACACTCTGGCGCAGAAGATGGTCGGCAAGGCCTGCGGCCTGGAAGGCGTACGCCCGAACCAGTACTGCGAGCCGAAGATGACCACCGTCGGCTCCCAGGACACCACGGGTCCGATGACCCGGGACGAGCTGAAAGATCTGGCCTGCCTCGGCTTCAACGCCGATCTCGTGATGCAGTCGTTCTGTCACACCGCCGCCTATCCGAAGCCGGTGGACGTGGAAATGCAGCACACCATGCCAGACTTCATCATGAACCGTGGCGGCGTTTCCCTGCGCCCGAACGACGGCATCATCCACAGCTGGCTCAACCGTATGCTGCTGCCGGACACCGTCGGCACCGGTGGTGATTCCCACACCCGCTTCCCGATGGGCATTTCCTTCCCGGCCGGTTCCGGTCTGGTGGCGTTTGCCGCGGCCACCGGCGTCATGCCGCTGGACATGCCGGAGTCCGTGCTGGTCCGGTTCAAGGGTAAGCGTCAGCCGGGCGTCACCCTGCGGGATCTGGTTCACGCCATTCCCCTGTACGCCATCAAGGAAGGCCTGCTGACGGTCGAAAAAGCCGGTAAGAAGAACATCTTCTCCGGTCGCATCCTGGAGATCGAAGGTCTGGAAGACCTGACCGTTGAGCAGGCATTCGAACTGTCCGACGCGTCCGCTGAGCGTTCCGCTGCCGGCTGCACCATCACACTGGGCGAAGACTCTGTTGCCGAGTACCTGCGCTCCAACATCACCATGCTTCGCTGGATGATCGCAGAAGGCTACGGCGATGCCCGTACCCTGGAGCGTCGCGCCAAGGCCATGGAAGACTGGCTCGAGAACCCGCACCTGATGCGCGCCGACGCCGATGCCGAGTACACGTCCGTGATCGAGATCGACATGGACGAGATCAAGGAACCGATCCTCTGCGCCCCGAACGACCCGGACGATGCCCGCACGCTGTCCGATGTGGCCGGTGACAAGGTGGACGAAGTCTTCATCGGCTCCTGCATGACCAACATCGGTCATTTCCGGGCCGCCGGTAAGCTGCTGGAGCGGAACACCGATCCGCTGAACACCCGTCTCTGGATGGCACCGCCCACCAAGATGGACCAGTCGCAGCTGATGGAAGAAGGCTACTACAACACCTACGGCAAGAGTGGTGTCCGCACGGAGATTCCGGGCTGCTCACTGTGCATGGGTAACCAGGCGCGGGTGGAAGCCAAGTCGACGGTCCTGTCCACCTCGACCCGGAACTTCCCGAACCGTCTGGGTGATGGTGCCAACGTCTACCTGGCATCCTCGGAGCTGTCCGCTGTCGGGGCAATCCTGGGTCGCATCCCCACCGCCGACGAGTACCTCGAGTACGCCGGCGAGATCGATTCCATGGCCGATGACATCTATCGGTACATGAACTTCGATCAGATGGAGGAGTACCAGAAGAAAGCGGACACGGTGGTTTCGGAAGACTGATCCCGGTTTTCAGAAACACCGACGTAAAAAAACCCCGGCGCTCGCGCCGGGGTTTTTTGTGTCCGGACGGTCTGTCCGGTTCACGTCAGGCAATTAGCCCATCGCTCTGTCAAAGCCATCCTGAATCTCTTTCGGCGGCTCCGGAGTCGCCAGAGACGCCACGACGATGGCGATGCTCGCGAACAGGAAGCCAGGAATGATCTCGTAGAGATCCAGGATGCCACCGGAGACATTGCCCCAGATCACCACGGTCACACCACCGACGACGATACCGGCCAGCGCACCGATCTTCGTCATCCGCTTCCAGAACAGCGAGAAGATCAGGGCGGGACCAAATGCGGCGCCGAACCCGGCCCAGGCGTAGGACACCAGCGTCAGAACCTTACTGTCGCGGTCGAACGCCAGAATACAGGCAATAACCGCGATGCCGACCACCGCGAAACGCCCGACCCACACCAGCTCTTCCTGGGACGCGTCCCGACGGAAGATGGCCTTGTAGAAGTCTTCAGCCAGCGCCGAGGAAGACACCAGCAACTGGGAATCGGCAGTACTCATGATGGCCGCCAGAATCGCCGCCAGCAGCACACCCGCCACAACCGGGTGGAACAGCGCGTTTACCAGTAGCATGAACGCCTTCTCGCCGTCTTCAAGCGGGTTATCGAAGTAGCCGATGGCGGCAAACCCGACCAGCAGCGCACCGAGCAGACCCAGACCGCTCCAGATCACAGCGATACGACGGGCAGTGGGAATATCGTCTTCACTGCGGATGGCTTTAAAGCGCGCCAGGATGTGCGGCTGACCAAAGTAACCCAGGCCCCAGCCAAGCAGAGACGCGATCGACATGATGCCAAGTGCCGCGCCGTCTGTGCCGGTCAGTGCGCTCAGGAACTCGGGATTCTTCGCCTCCATTGCCGCCTGGGTCGCGTCCCAGCCACCGGCATAGTTGATCGCCAGCATGGGGACAATCAGCAGCGCCGCAAACATCAGCAGCCCCTGGATCACGTCCGTCCAGGCCACCGCGAGAAAGCCGCCAAAGAATGTGTAGGAAACAACCGCCAGCGTTCCGATCAGCACCGCGATGGTGTAATCCAGACCAAACACTGTCTCAAACAGCTTGCCACCGGCCACCAGACCGGAACTGGTATAGAAGAGGAAAAACAGCAGTATGAACACAGCGCAGATGACACGCAGAATGCGTGTGTTGTCGTTGAAGCGGTTCTCAAAGTAGGACGGCAGTGTCAGAGAATCGCCAGCCGACAGGGAATAAAGCCGCAGCCGCCGGGCCACGAACAGCCAGTTCAGCCAGGTACCGGCCAACAGACCGACAGCAATCCAGACGGCTTCGTAACCAGCCGCATAGGCGTAGCCTGGCAGACCCAGCAGTAGCCAGCCACTCATGTCGGATGCGCCCGCACTCAGCGCTGAGGGCAACGGCCCGAGGCTTCGACCCCCCAGGATGTAGTCAGACAGGTTGGACGTCCGACGCCAGGCAATGTAGCCAATCACCAGCATCATGACGATGTATACGACGAAGGTCAGGCTGACCCCCAGGGTATTTTCCACCATTCTCGTTATCTCCCGCGCACTCGAAGCGCCTCTGATTGGTTTTTATACGTTTCTTAAGAGCCGGGTGACGATCAGGCTCCGTCCCGGAACCATGTCTGGCGCCCGGCCAGCGCCTCTGGAACCTCTCAAAACGTCCCTGCCGGAGCGGAGACGTTTCAAACGTTCCCTAGGAGTCTGCGCGGTAGAAAGTCGCACCGCTGCGACCGCCCCACTGTGGCCCCTTTTGAGCGCTCATTGTCGTTACATAGAACCACTATGCGCCTCAAATGACCGTCAAAATGGCCTCGCAGTGGGACGATCTCGCCTGGCACGATTTCTACCGCGCAGACTCCTAGACCTCCTCCACACCGAGAGACAGCAAGGACGCATTACCGCCTACTGCCGTGGTGTTATTGGTACGGCTGCGCTCCGTCGCAAACCGCAGCAGGTAGTGGGGGCCGCCCGCCTTCGGACCGGTGCCGGACAGGCCTCGTCCCCCAAAGGGCTGCACCCCCACCACCGCACCGATCTGGTTGCGGTTGATGTAGGCATTCCCCACCTTGACCCGTTGCTCGATGTACGCCGCGGTGCGTTCACTGCGGCTGTGGATGCCCAGCGTCAGGCCATAACCTGCGTTGTTGATCTCACCAATCACCTCATCCAGCTTCTCCGCTTCATACCGCACGATGTGCAGGATGGGGCCGAAGTGCTCTTCCTCGAGGTCATGGATGCTGTTGATGCCGTAGGCGGATGGCGGAATGAAGAAGCCCCGCTGGGCGATGGGCGGTAATGGCGTACGGGAAATGGCCCGCCCGCAACGCTCCATGTCATCGAGATGCTTCTGTAGCCCCTGGCGCGCCTCGTCATCAATGACAGGGCCCACATCCGTGCTGTGAAGTCTCGGATCGCCGACGGAAAGCTCCTGCATGGTGCCCGCCAACAGATTTTCCATGCGATCCGCCACTTCCTTCTGGACGTAAAGTACACGCAACGCGGAACACCGCTGACCGGCACTGGCAAACGCAGACTGCACAACGTCGCGAATGACCTGTTCCGGCAGGGCACTGGAATCAACGATCATGGCATTCTGGCCGCCGGTTTCAGCGATCAGTGGCACGATCGGCCCATCACGCTCAGCCAGCATCCGGTTGATGCGGCGAGCGGTGTAAGTGGAACCGGTAAAGGCAACTCCGGAGACACGCTGGTCCGGAATCAATGCGCCGCCCAGTTTGGCCCCATCGCCTGGCAGGAACTGCACCACATCTCCCGGAAAGCCGGCTTCCAGCATCAGCTCAAGGGCCCGGTGGGCCACCAGGCTGGTCTGCTCCGCTGGCTTGGCGATGACGGTATTGCCGGACACCAGCGCCGCCATGATCTGACCGGTGAAGATCGCCAGCGGGAAGTTCCAGGGGCTGATGCAGACAAAGACACCACGCCCTTCGAGGTACAGCTCGTTACTCTCGCCGGTCGGCCCTGGCAGCTTGATGGCCTCGGCGAATCGCGACCGCCCCTGGTTGGCGTAATACCGGCAGAAATCCACCGCTTCGCGAACCTCGTCGATGCCATCCTGCATGGTCTTGCCCGCCTCCCGGGCACAGATGGCCATGAGCTCTTCCATGTGGGTTTCCATCAGGTCGGCATAGCGCTCCAGGCACCGCGCCCGCTCCTCAACCGGCGTCTCATTCCAGCGCGGGAAGCCCCGACTGGCGATGTCGAGAGCCTCCCGCGCCAGGGACTCGTTTGCCCAGTAAACGGTGCCAACCTGTTGGGACTGGTCGAACGGCGCGTATGCCGGCTTGCGCTCGCCCTCTTCCCGTTTTTGCCCCCCGATAACCGGACCGGCGTGCCACTGGTGAGAGTCCCAGCGGCGCAACGTGGACAGCAGTGGGTGCAGGTGATTTTCCACGTGGCGATTAAAGCCTCGAGAGTTCCTGCGATCCCGTCCGTAGATATCGGTCGGTCGCGGAATGCGTTCATTGCGAAGGGTCGGGTACTTGAGCAACTCCTCGACCGGATTGGTCACCAGCGATTCGATCGGCGTTTCAGCGTCCACCAGCCGGTGCACGAATGAGGAATTGGCACCATTCTCCAGCAGTCGGCGAACAAGATACGGCAGCAGATCCTTGTGAGCCCCGACCGGCGCGTAGATCCGGACCGGATAGTCCTGCTGCTCAAGGATGGTGTTGTAAAGGGCATCCCCCATGCCGTGAAGACGCTGGAACTCAATCTGGCGATCGTTCTTGCGGGCCATGGCCAGCACTGAGGCCACCGTATGGGCATTATGGCTCGCCAGTTGCGGCAGGATGGAACCCCGGGTGTGATCGCTGAGCAGGTAGCGAAGGCAGGCGAGATACGAGGTGTCCGTGCCTTCCTTGCGGGTGAACACCGGATAGTCCGTCAGGCCCAGCTGCTGGCAATACTTGATCTCTGTATCCCAGTAAGCCCCCTTGACGAGGCGAATCGGGATTTCGCGCCCCACTTCGTGACCCAGATGACTGAGCCAGCACAGCGCCGGCAGCGCGCGCTTGGAGTAGGCCTGGATGACCATCCCGAAGCCGTTCCAGCCATCCAGTGCCTCGTTACGGAAAAGCTTCTCGAACAACCGCAGCGACAGCTCCAGACGGTCCATCTCCTCGGCATCGATGGTAATCGACACATCCCGCTCACGGGCGAAGCGCAGCAGCTCGATAACCGTGTCGTGCAGCTCACTCAGCACCCGCTCGTCATGACTGACTTCGTAACGCGGATGCAGTGCCGAGAGCTTGATGGACACGGACGGTCGCGGTGCCTTACCCGCCGGGTAGGTGTCACTGCCCACCGCCTCGATTGCATCCCGGTAGTCCTGGAGGTAACGGGCCGCATCCTCCATGGTCATTGCGGCCTCGCCCAGCATATCAAAGGAGTAGGTGTAGCCTTTGTCCCGCTCATCGCGGGCATTCTCCAGCGCTTCGCGGATGTCACGGCCCAGAACGAACTGTTTGCCCATGATCGCCATCGCGCGGTACATGGCGCTGCGAATTACCGGCTCGCCAGAGCGCTTCACCAGGCGTTTCCAGATGTTGGACGGCGAGCCGTCGAGACGCTTGTCCATCTTGACGACACGGCCGGTCAGCAGCAGCCCCCAGGTGGAGGCATTGACCAGCGTGGATTCACTGCGGCCAACATGCTTTTTCCAGTCGGCATCGGACAGCTTGTCGTGAATCAGGGCGTCGGCCGTGTATTTGTCCGGAATCCGCATGAGCGCTTCGGCCAGACACATAAGCAGGATGCCCTCTTCGGTATCGAGGCTGTACTCCTGGAGTAACGCGTCCACCATGTGGACGGAATCGTCCTGCTCTCGGACCTTCCTGATTAAATCGGTGGCCGTCTCGGTCACATCCCGGTATTCCGACGCATCACTTTGCGCCAGGGGGATAAGCTCTTTGAGGTACGCTTCTTCATCGGCGTCGTAATTCTCCGTAATACCCCGCCAGAAGAAATCACGGGGCTTCTGCTGAATCGCCGTGTCCATGACCTGGCTTGCCTTGAACATGAACGGTCTCCGCACTGTCTTTGGACCACGCCCACAGCAGACAGGGGCGAGTCCGGTTGATGAAAGCGAAAGGCGGCCCCCTAGGAGTCTGGTTCATTCGCTGACTGACGCTTTGCCCAGAACCGTCGGAGGCACGCAGTCAGTCAGCGAATGAACCAGACGAGACAATAGACACCGGCCGACCCCTCGGGTGACGTCGCTATTCTTTAACGTAGCCCCGATTCAGCGACGGCGGATTACAAAAACCTACGATTGTTTTGCAGATTTATCGGGAAACGGTGGGGATCAGCGCTTTTTATAACGCGAACGTAATGCAGACGGGGTAATGCCACGGTATTTCTTCATCGCATTTGTCAGAGCCCCCTGACTGGAGAATCCGGTTCGGAATGCCACTTCAGCCAGCGGGAGATGGGAATAGTGAAGCAACTCGACGACCCGTTCGAGCCGCACCTGAATGACGAACTGGTGGGGGCTGATACCGGTGAGGTCCCGGAACACCTCATGAAAGCGCGAGACACTGAGGCAGGCTTCCGCCGCCAGATCCCGGATGGTGATCTTCAGGTGCAGATGCCGGAGAATCCAGTCCCGAAGGTGCTCCGGACTGACGGTGTGGCGTGTTCGGCCCGTGGGCGGCGTCGGATGGTCCACCCGATGGGAGAGGCAGTGCATGATCCCTGCCGCGAAATGACTGTGAAGCGCGGCATTATCCGGCGACTGATTCAGCTCCGCCGCGCAGATCTGAATCATGTTGCATAACTGCTGGTCCATCGACACCGTCTGGGGCCGATCAAACAGTGGCGCAAGGCGCTCATACTCGCCGTGGCGGGGATCCGTCAGTGCCGGGTCATCCCGATCGAGATCGATGACCAGCACGTGATTGCGATCATTGCCCTGAAAGTCGTGTCGTGCGCTGGTCGGCACCAGGCAGGCCTGGCCGGTATCGAGGGCGACGCCCAGCCCCTCCACGTCCAGCTCGGCCTGCCCCCGGAGGCCGATCACCACCTGGTGGTGGACATGTTCGTGGCGGTGCGTATCCCGCGGCAGTGTCAGTACCCGTGCATTCAGCATCATTGCATCCCGGAACCGTCCCGACCGATCAGGCCAACGACTGTGTACTATTTAAGCACATTACGGGCGGAATGCCTCAAGAATCCCCGACAGGGTGGCCGCAAGCTGGTCACTGACGGCAATCTCCGACTGCGCCGCATCCAGCACATGGTAGCGATCCGGCCACTGTGACGCCCGCTCGTGATAGGTCGCCCGGACCCGCTCGAAAAACGCAACCGCTTCGCGCTCAAAGCGGTCCAGGTCTCCACGCTGCCGGGCCCGTGCCATGCCGGTCTCCACTGGCGCGTCGAGAAGGATGACGTGATCCGGGCGCAGGGCCTGCTGCACCAACGTCTCCAGAATACCGATCTGTTCCATCGACACACCCCGGCCACCGCCCTGATAGGCGTAGGTCGCATCGGTAAATCGATCACAGAGCACCCAACGCCCCGCATCCAGATGCGGGCGGATCAGCTGGCTCAGGTGTTGTGCACGGGCCGAGAAGATCAACAGCAACTCGGTCAGGTCGTCCACTGGCTCCTGGCGCGGGGCCAGCAACAGCTCTCGGATCGCTTCAGCCATCGGCGTGCCGCCCGGCTCGCGGGTGACAACAAAGTCAACGTCGCGGGCCTTGAGCCAATCGGCGGCAAACGCCAGCTGGGTGGATTTCCCCACCCCCTCGGTACCCTCAAACGTCAGGAAACAGCCACGGCGCGGTGCCATTCATTACTCCTCTGTCGGTCCGGGGGATGACCGGTAGTCCGAGCGGCGCTGCAACTGGTATTCACGGACCGCCCGGTTGTGTGCCTCCAACGTATCGGAGAACACGTGGGAGCCATCGCCACGTGCCACGAAATACAGTGCCGTTCCTTCGGCCGGGTTCAACGCCGCCTGAATGGCTTTTTCTCCGGGCATGGCGATCGGCGTCGGGGGCAGACCATCAATCCGGTAGGTGTTGTATGGGGAGTGGCGTTGCAGGTCGGCTCGCGTGATGTTGCCGTCATAGGACTCGCCCATGCCATAAATGACCGTCGGATCCGTCTGCAGGCGCATCCCCCGGTTCAGGCGGCGGACAAACACACCCGCAATGCGATGGCGCTCGCCCGCCACACCGGTTTCTTTCTCAATGATTGAGGCCATAATAAGCGCCTCATAGGCGTCGTCATAAGGCAGGCCATCGGCCCGGTTCTCCCAGGCCTCCGCCAGAATATCGCTCATCCGCTGATGGGCGCGGCGCAGAATGTCCAGATCAGTCGCACTGCTGGAAAACTGGTAGGTATCCGGGAAGAACCGGCCCTCCGGGTGCTGGTCCGGGAAACCAAGCGCCGCCATCAACGCCTTGTCGGACGGCTCGGAGAGGGTGTGATCAAGCCTTGGATGATCCGCAAGAGCCTGCCTCATTTCCCGAAAACGCCAGCCTTCGATGAACTGGACGGACCAGGTTTTGACATCGCCCTTGCGGAACGCCTCCAGAATACCGAGCGCCGTCATGCCGTCCCGCAACTCATAGTCGCCAGCCCGGATCACCGACTGCCCCGGATTCAGTCGACCCCAAAGCCGCAGCCAGAAGGCGTTGTCAATCACGCCCGCATCCTTCAGGCGGCCCGCAACCTGTGTAAAGGATTGCCCGCGCTCGACGGAAAACAGGACCGGCCCCTCGAACGACAACGGCGACTGAAGCGACTGATACCCCCGCCAAAGCCAGACACCGGCGGCCCCGCCCCCGATCAGCCCCAGGAGCAACATCATGACGATCAGCTTGCGTATCACCCGTTCAGCCCCATCCTGTGATTGATTGCATCACGCAACGCCCACACGGGTTCCCGACACGGCAGCGACTGTGACCCGAGCCGTGTGACCACCACCGCGCCCGTGACGCTATTCATTAGCAACAGTCCCTGAAACCGGTCGTCGTCAATGGCCGACACCGGCACCGACACTTCCCGCAGCGCTGCGCCCTCACGTTCAAGCCAATCAATGGCAACCGAACGTGCCACACCCGCAACCGCCAAGGATGCGACCGGTGGTGTCAGCCACTGATCCCCCCATCGGGCCAGAAGATTCGTTCGGGTGCCTTCGAGCATGCCCCCGTCGCCATCCGTCATCAGGTGTTCCCAGAGATCACCTTCAAGCCCCTGGCTGGCCAGTACCTGCGGAAGCCGGTTCAGGGATTTCATGCCGGCCGTGGCGAACTCCTGCGGCAACGGGTCACTCGCCAGTGCCACGGCAACGCCCTCACGGGGCGGAATCGGGGGCGCCTCATGAGCGCTGACGATCAGGCGTGGAGTGGGGTGAGCGGGAAGGCGGTATCCACGCCCACCCGAACCCCGTGTCAGCATCAACTTCAACACCCAGTCCGCCCCCGGCGACCGCCCGTAACGCTGCACGGCCTGTCTCATCACCGACTGGATGGTCGCCTCCTCGACCGGGATGGCCAGTCGGTGGGCATCGCCAATCAGACGCTGCACGTGTCGCGCCGCCAGGAGTGGCTCGGCACCCTGAACCCGGATGGTTTCAAACAATCCATCGCCATAGGCCAGCCCGCGGTCATCCAGCGGAAGCGTGTCCCGGTCGGCCCATAGGACGTCCATGGCGACCTCACCCGTCAAATCGGCGGAAGATCAGAGTGCCGTTTGTGCCCCCAAAACCGAACGAGTTGGACAGGGCGACATTGACCTCCGCATCGCGGGCCTGGTTCGCCACAAAGTCCAGGTCACACTCCTCGTCGGGATTGTCGAGGTTGATCGTTGGCGGCAACACACCGTCACGAAGCGCCATCAGGGAGAAGATCGCCTCCACGGCGCCCGCCGCCCCCAACAGGTGCCCGGTCATGGATTTGGTGCTGCTGATGGCCAGTTTCTCCGCGTGGTCGCCAAACAGCTCCCGGACAGCGCGCACTTCCGCCACATCACCAACCAGGGTGGAGGTGCCGTGAGCGTTGATGTAATCCACGTCTTCGGGAGACAGACCGGCGTCCTTCAGCGCATTACGCATGGCGCGACGCGCGCCCTCACCCGACTCTGGCGGTGCGGTAATGTGATGGGCATCGTCGCTCATGCCAAAACCAACCACCTCGCCGTAGATCGGTGCGCCGCGCTTCTGGGCATGTTCCAGCTCCTCAAGTACGAGCACCCCGGCCCCATCACTGAGCACGAAGCCATCCCGGTCTTTGTCCCACGGACGGCTGGCGGCTTGTGGATCCTCATTGCGGGTCGACAATGCCCGCGCGGCACCGAATGCCGCGACCCCAGTCGGCGTCGTGGCCATTTCCGAGCCACCTGCCAGCATCACATCCGCATCACCATACGCAATGGTCCGGGCCGCATAACCAATGTTATGGGTGCCGGTCGTGCAGGCTGTGGTAATGGCAATGTTCGGTCCCTGGAACCCAAAGCGAATGGCGGCATTGCCCGAAACCATGTTGATCACCGACGCCGGCACGAAAAATGGCGACACCTTGCGCGGCCCGTTCTCCGCCAGCGACCGCACGTTTTTCTCGATGTATTCCAGCCCTCCAATGCCCGAGCCGATGGCAACACCGATCCGCTCGGGATCCAGTGACTCGTCTCGGTCCAGGCCACTGTCGCTGACCGCCTGAGAGGCTGCGATCAGCCCGTAGTGAATGAAGGCATCCAGCTTGCGCGCCTCTTTTGGAGACAGATAGTCCCCAATGTCGAGATCACGGATCGCGCCGCCAATGCGGGTGCCAAAGTCAGCCGCGTCAAACCGGTCGATCGGACCAATGCCACTGCGCCCTTCCCGAACGCCTTTCCAGGAGGCGGCCACGTCATTTCCCAGTGGTGACAACATTCCAAGACCGGAAATCACCACGCGTCGTCCAGCCATCATTCCTTCACCTGTTTCGAGGTTGCCATCATAAAAAAGCCGCCCAACTGCTTACGAACAGGGACGGCTTCTACCCGGACTACCTGGCATTCAGGCCAGGTCGGAATCAGGTATGCGCAACGATGTAGTCGATCGCGTCCTGAACGCTTGTCAGCTTTTCAGCTTCCTCATCCGGAATCTCGGTTTCAAACTCTTCCTCCAGAGCCATCACCAGTTCCACTGTGTCCAGCGAATCGGCGCCCAGGTCCTCGACGAAAGAAGACGTGTTCTGAACCTCGGATTCCTTCACACCGAGCTGCTCACAAACGATCTTCTTTACGCGTTCTTCGACTGTACTCATAGTTTCCTCACTTAGATCCCAACCAAGCACTGAATGTCGTGCAGTTTAGTGTATACCCCACCCGCGAACAAGCAGAGTTCTGTTCGAAAGGCTTGCCGTTCAATCGGTTACAACAAGCCCCGGGGAACCTCCAATCAAGGCCTTAACCCATGTACAGACCACCGTTCACACCGATGGTCTGACCGGTCACATAGCCGGCCTCCGGCGAAACCAGATAGGCCACCAGGCTGGCGACTTCCTCCGGCTCCCCCAGGCGAGCCGCCGGAATGTCTCCCAGCATAGCCTCGCGCTGACTCTCGTCCAGTTGCTTTGTCATGTCGGTATCAATGAACCCCGGCGCCACACAGTTCACAGTGATACCACGATTGCCCATCTCCCGGGCCAGACTGCGACTGAACCCTTCAATCCCCGCCTTGGCGGCACAGTAATTCGCCTGGCCGGGGTTGCCCAGCCCTGCCACAACAGAGCTGATATTGACCACGCGCCCGAACCGTGCCTTGGCCATGCCACGCAGCACCTTACGGGTCGTCCGGTACACACCGCTCAGATTCGTCTGGATCACGGCGTCCCAGTCTTCCTCTTTCAGGCGCAGCATGAGGTTATCACGGGTGATTCCGGCATTGTTGACCAGAATAACCGGTGCGCCTGACGTTTCCGTAATGGTCTTCAGTGCCGAGTCGACACTGTCCGTGTCGGCCACATTCATGGCCACACCGTATCCGGGAACCGGCGCCGCCGACAGCGCCTCTGTGATGGCGGATGCGCCCGCCTCGCTGGTGGCGGTTCCCACCACCTCGGCACCGGCTTGCGCCAGTGTCTGGGCAATCGCCCGACCGATGCCACGACTGGCACCGGTTACCAGTGCCACCTTTCCATCGAGTGACATGCGTCCTCCTGATCCTTTTCCCGGCCCTCAGGCCTGTTCCAACGCCTTCGTCATCGCATCCGGCGTTTCGATACCGTGGACCTTGAGATTGCGGTCAATCCGGCGTACGAGCCCCGCCAGCACTCGCCCCGGACCGCACTCAACCGCACTGGTCACATTCTCTTCCACCAGGTACCGCACCGAGCCGGTCCACTGCACTGGCGAGTAGAGTTGGTGGACCAGGTTGTCCCGCAGTGCCTCGCTGTCCTGCTCGGGGGCCGCTGTCACATTCTGGACGACGGGGATCGAAGCGTCCCCGAAGTCCACTTCGTCCAGGGCGTTCGACAGCTCATCCGCCGCTGGCTTCATCAGGGCACAGTGGGAAGGCACGCTGACCGGCAGCGCCATCGCCCGCTTGGCCCCCTTGGCCTTGCAGGACTCGATGGCCCGGTCAACGGCCGAGGTCTCGCCGGCAATCACCACCTGCCCCGGGGCATTGAAGTTGACCGCCGAGACGACCTCGCCCTGAGCGGATTCCTCGCAGACGGCCATGACGGTCTCGTCATCCAGCCCGATGATGGCGGCCATACGCCCCCCGCCATCCGGCACCGCCTCCTGCATAAGCTCACCTCGGAGCCGCACCAGTTTGACGGCATCGACAAAGCTGATGCTTTCGGCCGCTACCAGAGCGCTGTATTCACCCAGGCTGTGGCCGGCAACCCACTCCGGGCGTCCCCCTTTCGAGCCGCACCACTCGCGCCAGAGCGCGATGCTTGCCGTGAGAATCGCCGGCTGGGTCACCGCCGTTTGATTCAACTCGTCTTCAGGGCCTTTCTGGCACAGATCCCAAAGATCGAACCCCAGGGCATCCGACGCCTCGGAAAAGGTCTCAGCCACCACAGGCCACGCCTTCTCCGCCTCCGCCAGCATGCCAATGCTCTGTGATCCCTGACCGGGAAATAGAAATGCTGTTGTCATAGCGCGCAGTCTACCGATGTTCCTGTTTCAGAGAGATTAGCCAATGGTACGAGGACAACACGGGGGTTCAAGCGGAAAATGGCCTTGACGTTGACGATCAACGCCCCGCCCTCTTCACTCAGTGGCTCCTGTCCCTACAGGATGCGCCTACAACATGAGCTCGTCGAGTTGCTCGTTGATCCGGCGGGGAATTTCCAGCCGTACCTCACGGACTGACTGACGGATGGCCGCAAGCATCGCCCGCTCGTTGGCGTTGCCGTGGCTCTTGACGACGACACCCTGAAGCCCCAGAAGACTGGCGCCGTTATGCCGGGCAGGATCGATCGTGCGCAACAGACGCATGAGCGTGGGTCGCGCCAGCCAACCGAGAATCCGGCCGTAGAGGGACCGCGTGAACGCCTGCTCGAGCAATTCCATGAGCATCGCCGCGACGCCTTCACCGGTTTTCAGAGCGATGTTGCCGACAAAACCATCACAGACGACCACATCGGCCACGTCCCGGAACAGGTCACTGCCCTCGACATAGCCGATGTAATTCAGGGAATCGCACTGGGCGAGCATGTGGGAGGCAAGCCGAACCTGCTCGTTGCCCTTGATCTCCTCCTCTCCGACATTGAGGAGGGCCAGGCGGGGCTCCGGCAACCCACTGACCGCCGCGGCCATGAGCGAGCCCATGATTGCAAACTGGTACAGATTTTCGGCCGAAGCGTCCACGTTGGCCCCCAGATCCAGCACGTGGCAGCGGCCACGCAGTGACGGGATCAACTTGACGATGGCCGGCCTTTCGATACCGGGGTACATCTTGATCAGTGAACGGCCGAACGCCATGAGTGCGCCGGTATTACCGGCACTGACACAGCCCTGCGCCTCACCATCACGGACCAGCCGCAAGGCGACCGCCATGGACGAATTCTGCTTGTGCCGGAGGGCGTGGGAGGGACGCTCGTGCATGTGGACGGCGTCTGTAGCTTCGACAATGCGAAGGCGAGGGTGCGGCTCAGACAACAAGGCCTCAAGCTCACCCCGGCTTCCCACCAGGACGAGACTCAAGGCCTCATTCTCGCGCACGGCCTCTTCGGCCGCCGCGACGGCAATGGCGGCACCGCGGTCGCCGCTCATTGCATCCACTGCAATGGTAACCGGACTCACGTGTCAGTCATCCATTGCCCCACGTCACAAAAGGAACGTGGCTTATTCGTCGTCGGACTGGACGACCTGACGGCCACGATAGAAACCGTCCGGGGAGACATGGTGACGACGATGCAACTCACCCGTGGTCTGATCAACGGACAGCGCCGCCGTACCCAGCGCGTCGTGAGACCGACGCATACCGCGCTTGGAACGGGTTTTCCGGTTCTTCTGAACAGCCATTTTGTCTTAACTCCTGACCTTGCCAATAAATGATGCGACGGTCCGGCATCTGACACCGCCCCGTCGTGAATCGACCCGCCACCCGGTGACCCCGTGTGGCGCTACGAATCCTTCCCCTTTTTCAGTTCCGCCAGGACGTTGAAGGGATTCTCGTCCGCGGCCTGATGCTCGCCGGCCGACTCTGGCTCACCGTCGTCCGAGTACCGGGCGACCAGTTCCGCCGCCTCACAGTCCGCTTCGTCATGCAGCGGAAACGGCGGCACCACCAGCAGCAACTCGTCTTCCACCAGTTGCCAGACGTCCACTTCATTGTCCCCGAACTGGAACGGCTCGAGCTCGCCCGGAAGCTGTTTCGCCTGTTCGTCCGAACTGACCAGACCAACCCGGAACGACGACGTCAGCGTCGTCGCCAGAGCCTTCAGGCAGCGCTGACACTGCAGCACAGCGGGCGCTGACAGCTCGCCTTCAACCACCCGACGGCGCTCTGGATCCTGATCGAACGACAGACGAACCTGAACGTCGCCGGTCGGCTCAAACAGCAGCTCGGAAAACCGGACCAGCGATGTTACCGGAATCGTCCCCTCGACAACCGCCGCCTGCTGCGTGGTTTTGTCGGGGTCGATGAGTCGCGTCAGCTCGGCACTGGACATAGGCGCGCAATTTTATGCCTCTGACCCGCCCCTGTCAAAGACGAAAAGCGCCGTGACGCAGGGGATCCAACGGGTGTCGGCAAACCCGTATGATAGAACCATCAAATCACCGGACAAGGAATCGCCCATGTCGCCCCAACCACGCCTTCTCCTGGCCTCGTCATCCCCCTATCGACGGCAACTGCTGGAGCGGTTGCGGCTGCCCTTCGATTGCGCCAGCCCGGACATTGACGAATCGCCGTTACCGGGAGAACCGCCCGAGAGCCTGGCCGTCCGCCTCGCCGAGAGCAAGGCCGAAGCGCTGGCCGGGGACTACCCGCAACACCTGATTATCGGTTCGGATCAGGTGGCCGTCACCGGAGACGGCCACCGCCTGGAAAAGCCCGGTCACTTCGACGTCGCACGGGAACAACTCGGCCGGTGCAGCGGGCAGTCGGTGCGCTTTCTCACCGGGCTCTGCCTGCTGGACGCCCGGACCGGTAGCGCCTGGTCGGTCTGCGAACCCTATCAGGTGCACTTCCGGAACCTGACCGGCGACGAAATCAACCGCTACCTGACACTGGAGGAACCGTTTGACTGCGCCGGCAGCTTCCGTATGGAAGGCCTCGGGATCGCCCTGTTCCGGCACATGGAAGGCAGTGACCCCAACAGCCTGATCGGCCTCCCACTGATCGCGCTGGTTGATCTGCTCAGGGACCGGGGCATCGATCCGTTGGGCGCCACTTAACGCCCGACGGACCGGATTCGTTAGCGCATCTCGAGACGGGACTCGATCACCGCATCAAACAGTCCGCTGCCAATGGCAATGCCCAGGTCATCCACCAACTTGCGAATCGGAGAGCGCTTGTGGGTGTAGTCCACGATCTCCTCCGCGCCCACCACATCCCGGGCAACGGAGCCGGGGCTTCCCAGACCATCAATCAGGCCCAGCGCCCGGGCCTGCTCTCCGGTCCAGATCAGACCGGAGAACAACGTTTCCTCGTCGGCTCTGAGGCGATCGCCCCGCCCTTCGCGCACTTCCTCAATGAACTGTTCGTGAGTGGTTTCCAGCACCTGGTTCCAGAAGTCCACCTCCTCAGGCTTCTCCGGCGAGAATGGATCAAGAAACGCCTTGTTCTCGCCGGACGTATACAGACGACGCTCCACGCCGAGCTTGTCCATCAGGCCGGTAAACCCGAACCCGCCACCAACAACGCCGATCGAACCAACGAGGCTGGCCTTGTTGGCATAGATCTCATCCGCGGCGGCGGCAATGTAGTAGGCGCCGGAGGCGCCGAGATCGGTCACCACCGCGTACACCTTCTTGTCCGGATGCTTCTGCCGCAGCCGCTCAATCTCATCGTTCACGTACCCGGACTGCACAGGACTGCCTCCCGGACTGTTGATACGCAGCATCACCGCCTTGGCGTTTTCGGCCTCAAAGGCGTTCCGTAACGCCGACACAATATTGTCGGCACTGGCCACCTTGTCCGAGGCGATCGGGCCATTGATCGTCACCATGGCGGTGTGCGACCCCGACGTTGTGGACACGCCTCCGAGCCCGTCGGTGACCGGGGTGCGAAGCAGGAACAACAACAGGAACAGGTACCCGAACGTCAACAGCTTGAAGAAAATGCCCCACCGCCGGCTGCGGCGCTGCTCAGACTGGAGCGACATCACCAGCTTTTCAATCAGCTTCCAGTCGCGGCTGTTTTCCGGCGCCTCCCGCCCGGTTGATGATTCGGGTCCGGCGGGGCGTTCCGGAACACCCCAACCCGACTTGCCGTTATCGTCCCAATCCGACATTGCAACCGCTCTCCTGTTCGTCCATTTCAGCCGCTCAGGCCAAGAGATAATCACGCAGTTCCGTCACCGTCTGCACAACGGTGACTGGATCATGCTGGTTGAGTTGTTCCGGCGAGTGCACGCCCCACGAGACACCCACGGACGGCATTCCGACGCGGGCAGCCATCTCCATGTCGTAAACGGTGTCGCCAATCATGACCGCCTCGCCAGGCGCAATATCGTAGTGCGCAAGTATGCGGTGCAGCATGGCGGGGTCGGGCTTCGAGCGCGTCTCATCGGCACAGCATGTGATGCCGAACCTCGCCCCCAGCCCACTGGAGGCCAGCGCGCGGCTCAGCCCCGGACGGCTCTTACCCGTTGCGACAGCCAGCGGCCGCCCCGCCTCCGAGAGTGATTCGAGAAGCGGCGCCATGCCTTCGAAGATCGACTGGGGCGTTACCGGCTGCTGAAAGAAATAGCGGGCGTACCCCTCACGAATCTGCCGCATCTCTTCGGGGGTCATTCCGGGGTAAAGGCGGTCAAGCGCCTCGACCATCCCCAGGCCAATGATGTCCCGGTAGTCGGCGCGATCCCGCGGCGGAAACCCCATGTCCGTGGCTGCCTGGTGCAGGCTGTCCGCGATGTGGTCCACGGAGTCGACCAGGGTGCCATCCCAATCAAAAATTACGACTCGTTGCGTCATTGGACGTCTTTCCTGTTACGGCTTTCGCAGGCGGGCCAGCAGCGAGGCGAACGCCCCGGAGGGTCGCGCCTCGAGCGTGAGTGGCTGGTCGTCCGGACCGGTCAGCTCAAGGCCGCTGGCATGCAGCATGAGCCGCTCACCACCGGCGGAGCGGAACGCCTTGAGCGCCGCCCCGTCCATGTACTTGTCGTCACCCGCCACAGGGTGCCCCTGGGACGCGGCATGAACACGAATCTGATGGGTGCGCCCGGTCACCGGAAACGCCTCCATCAACGTGTACCCCTGAAAACGCTCCAGCACGCGAAAGCGGGTCAGCGCCGACTTACCACTGTCCGAAACCCGGACCATGCGCTCACCGGACTGCCGCTCGTAGCGCTCTAACGGATGGTCCACCGCGGTACAGCTTTCAGGCCAGTCACCGGCGACCAGCACCTGATAACGCTTGGTGACGCGACGGCTCCGTATTTCCTCCTGCAGATGGCGCAATGCCGAGCGCTTCCGCGCTATCATCACCAGTCCGGATGTATCCCGATCCAGCCGATGGACCAGCTCCAGGAACCGCGCATCCGGGCGAGCCGCCCGCAGGACCTCGATCAGCCCAAAACTGAGCCCGCTCCCCCCGTGAACCGCCATCCCCTCTGGCTTGTTGATCACCAGCATGCGGTCGTCCTCGTGGCAGATTGCCTTTTCCACCACACGCTGCACCCGCGCTCCCGGCACAACACGCTCCGGCGCATCATTCCGGCGTGTCACCGGCGGCAAACGCACTTCGTCACCGGCCCGAAGTTTATACGGTGGTTTGACCCGCCCCCGATTCACCCGCACCTCACCTTTTCTCAGAATGCGATAGACAACGCTGCGCGGAACACCGCCAAGACGGTTGATCAGAAAGTTGTCGACTCTCTGGCCTGCCTGGTCATCATCGATCGTGACCCATTCGACACGGGCCTTGCGCTCGGCAGGAAAGCCGGATGCGGTTTTCTGGCCGGATCGCGACGCACCGGGGGACTGACTGGACATAACGCGGGCTTACGCTCTCAGGATTGACGGGCCGGGGGAATACTGCTAATTTCCGGCATGCTTTTGTTCTCTGCGGAATCGCCCGGAATGTGGGCTGATCAAGCACCGCCAGACGGTCAATCGACGGCGGACCGCAGATGTCGAAGTATACCGACACTATTCGAGACTTTGAAAGCCGGTGGCGGTGGGAAGCCGCCACTGGTAATGAAAAGGCACCCCGGCGGACTATTCCGGGCCCGAAAGCGGCCGAACCGGCGGGGACGTGTTCAATCCGCACGGAAAACCGGCGGGTGACATCGCGACGAATCATGACAATCACGCCGGGTCGGGCCGTCCTGCTAACCAATATGACGTGAGACCCAGACACCGGTGTGACTCTGAAACGGATTGCATGCGACAACTGACACGAACCAACAGCGCGACTGCCCTGCCCCCGGGCGACGGGTCGTTCGCCAGGGAGCGGGCCTTTCCGGCCGTCGACGATTCCTGAACTGTGTCCGGCCGCTGGTTCTGGACCACGGCCCGCTGCCATCCCACCTCGCCGATGCCCCCATTCCATCCGGTCTTCCGTCGTCAACCGACAGGAACAACCGTTTTTCATGAAAAGAATGCTGATCAATGCAACTCATCCCGAAGAGTTGCGCGTCGCGCTGGTCGATGGCCAGCGTCTGTTCGACCTCGACATTGAGGCCAGCAATCGGGAACAGAAAAAGTCCAACATCTACAAGGGCCGCATCACCCGCGTGGAACCGAGCCTGGAAGCGGCCTTCGTCGATTTCGGCGCCGAGAGACACGGTTTTCTGCCCCTCAAGGAAATTTCCCGCGAGTATTTCAGCAAGTCTCCCAAGGACATCGAAGGCAAGATCAACATCAAGGACGTGGTGTCCGAGGGGCAGCAGGTCATCATCCAGGTGGATAAGGAAGAACGCGGCAATAAAGGGGCGGCACTGACCACCTTTATTTCACTGGCCGGCCGCTACCTGGTTCTAATGCCTAACAATCCCCGCGCCGGCGGCATTTCCCGCCGCATTGAGGGGGAGGAGCGCACGCAGCTCAAGGACGCCATGAGCGACGTGGAAATGCCCAAGGGCATGGGCGTGATTGTCCGCACGGCAGGCATTGGACGTAACTCTGAAGAACTGCAGTGGGACCTGAACTACCTGACCCAGATCTGGCAGGCGATTACCGATGCCTCAGCCAACCGTGAGGCCCCCTTCCTGATTCACCAGGAAAGCAACGTCATCATCCGAGCCGTCCGGGATTACCTTCGCCAGGACATTGGCGAGGTCCAGATCGACTCCCAGGCGGTTTACGAGGATGTGCTGAGCTTCGTAAAGGCGGTCATGCCGAGCTTTGAAAACAAGATCAAGCTCTACAAGGACGACATCCCGCTGTTCAGCCGCTATCAGATTGAGGGCCAGATTGAGACGGCCTTCCAGCGCGAGGTCAAACTGCCCTCCGGCGGCTCGCTGGTGATCGACCCGACCGAGGCAATGATCTCAATCGATATCAACTCGGCCCGCGCCACCAAGGGTCAGGACATCGAGGAAACGGCACTCCAGACCAACCTGGAGGCGGCTGAGGAGATCGCCCGGCAATTGCGTCTTCGCGACATTGGCGGCCTGATTGTCATCGACTTTATTGACATGACTCCCGCCCGTCACCAGCGCGAAGTGGAAAAACGGGTCCGCGAGGCGCTGGAGCTCGACCGCGCCCGGGTCCAGGTCGGGAAGATCTCCCGCTTCGGACTGCTTGAAATGTCACGCCAGCGTCTGCGCCCATCACTTGGGGAAACCCGCAGCGAGGTGTGCCCGCGCTGCAGTGGACAGGGCTCCATTCGCGGTATCGAATCGCTGGCCCTGAGCATCATGCGCCTGGTCTACGAGGAATGCTCGAAGGACAAGACCGGCCATGTCCGCGCCATCGTTCCGGTGGCCGTGGCAACGTTCCTGTTGAACGAAAAACGCCGCCAGCTTGCGGACATCGAAGCGCAGCAGGACGTGAATGTCGTGGTGGTCCCGAACCCGCACATGGACACGCCCCAGTTCGAAATCCTGCGGGTACGCGATGACGAGATGCAGTCGGTCGAACGCACCTCCAGTTACGAGATTGCCGACGAGTACCGCAACGAGGAACTGGCGGACGAACAGATTGCGCGGGAGAAGCCGGCCAAAAAAGAAGAAGCCGCCGTCAAGGGTGTACGCCCTTCCGCTCCGGCCCCCTCAGCAACGGCACCCCAGGAAGACGAGTCGGAGGAAGGCCTTTTCCGGCGCCTTTCGCGTCGGATTGCGGCGTTCTTCAGTGATGAATCGTCTGAGGACACCCCGGATACCACACCGCGCCAGCGCTCCGAGGAGCGGGATGCCAGTCGTCAGCGCCAGGACCGGCGCAAGAGCCGCGTCGCCCGGCAGGATCAGGGGGGCGGCTCCGGCGGCGGACAGAAGAAGTCCGGCTCCGGGGATAACCGCCGCGGTGGTGGACAAGGTCAGAAGCCGCAACGCAGTGGCGGCCAGAAATCGGGCCAGGGCGGAAACAAAGGCTCAGGCAAGCCCGGGCAGAAAGCCGATGGCGGCAAGCCCGACAGCCAGAAGTCCGATGGGCAGAAAGGACCAAAGGGTCAGAAACCCCAGAAAGATCAGAAGGATTCCGGCCAGGGACAGAAGCCGAAAGGCGGTTCCGGCCAGCAGAAATCCTCAGGTGGCCAGAAGTCCGATGGCAATAAAGGGGGTAATAACCAGAAAGGCGGTGGCCCGAAGAACCAGAAGGGACAACAGGGCAGCGGCAATAAGGGCGGCAACAACCAGAAGGGCAATGACAAAGCCGCTTCTGGGAACGTCGACAGCAGCCGCCAGCGCCCGCGTCGCCCTCGCCATCGTGACGGCTCACCCGTTGACGAACCAGCACCCAAAACGGCCAATCAACCGATTGAGGACGCACAGGACACCGCTAAAACAGAGGCTCCGGTGAAAAAGGCAGCGTCGGGCAAACCCGAGACGAACGCGCCCAAATCCGAGGCAAAGCCGGCAAAGTCCGCCAAAACGAAAGCACCGGAACCTCAGACTGCCGAGGAGGAATCGGAGACCACGTCATCCTCAGCGGCTCCGGAAACGCCCTCCACAGCGAAAGACGAAACCGCCAAAAAGGATCAGTCAAAGGATGACGCGCTTGTCGGTCATGCCGACACGACGACAGAATCTTCCGAGGAAGAAAACGCGACGACGGGCACCAACAAAAGCCAAAGCCGGTCTCGTGGCGGCAACCGACGTTCCGGGCAGCGCCGTGGACGGGGCGGCAACCGGTCCAACAAGTCAAAAGGCGACCCCGCCGCATCGCCGTCCGAAGAGGCCGATAAGAAGGGAAGCGAGGGAACCGCTGGGCCTGAAAAGCCGGTAGAACCGGCGCCCAAAAACGCACAGACGGACAAGCCATCAACGGATACGTCAGCCGAGGCGGCCGGAACGGAACCACAGAAAGCGCCCTCTTCCGCAGAGGCCGCTTCCAAGACGGAAGCACCGTCGAAGGCCGAAGCGCCAGAGACGAAGACTGAGCTCAAGGCTGCCGAGCCGGATCAGAAACCGGACCAGAAACCCGCTCAGGGCAGTCCCGCTTCGGATCAGGATGGCGAAGCGCTGACGGCCTCCGGCAGAGCGTATAACGATCCACGAGAGGTCCGGAAACGTCGCCGGGCACAACAGTCTGACAGCAGTCAGGACGCCGGACCGGCCTCGTCCTGATACGTTCCCGGACAGGCGGGCCGGCAATCGCCGGCCCGCCACTTACCTGCATGCATTCAGGAGTGCTCTATGCTCTCATCCTCGGACATTGAAGCGGTCGAGGACGTCCTGTTTGATCCCTCATGGGCGGATCAGGCACTGGATTTCTTCGGGCTCCACGGCGTGGTCTGTGCCAGCGTCATCGGTCCGGTCGATCTCACACCGGAGTCCATCTTTGCGCTCGCGACGGGACAGGAGGAGCCGGAACGCGTGCCGTCGGACTCGTTTGTCCAGGCAGTCACCACCATGGCCAGAGATATGGCCCAGTCCCTGACCATGGGGCAAAGCGTGGAACTACCGGAACCCGAGGACGGCGATCCGATGAACGCTCTAGAAAACTGGTGCGCCGGCTTCGTGGAAACCTTTCTCAATCACGAAACGGACTGGCTTGAGCGGGACGAGGAAGAGGTGCCGGAGCGGCTTGTGCCCATCCTGGCACTGTCCGGCCTTTTCGAAGATGAGGACTTCGAGCGCGTGCGCGAGAATGAGCGGTTGACCCAGAAAATGGCCGACGCCATTCCCGACGCCATCACAGACCTCTACCTGCTCTTCCACGCGCCGGAGTGAACGGAGAAAGACTGGGTTTTGCCACGGAAGAACACGGAAACGCACCTTCGGGCGGAATCGGTATGGTTTGAAAGTTTTAAGGTCTGAAGGTTTTAAAGTCTTGGCGAGACGCTCCACCAGAGCCTTACCACCTTAAAACTTTCAGACTTTAAAACCTCAAAAGCACCATTCCCTACCCCAGATAATCCCACACCATCGCCAGGTCTTTCGGTGGACGGCCCGGGAGGCGACCGAGTTCGCACCAGGGACGGCCCGGATGGTGGAAGTCGCTGCCGCATGAAGCCAATAGCAACCGTTTTCGGCACAGATCGGCAAGAAAGCCGAGGTCACCATCCGACTGACCGGACGTCAGCACTTCCATGGCCTCGCCCCCTGCCGCCTGAAAATCGTCCAGCAGTTCCCGAAGTTTGGTCGCTGTGAGGCCGTATTTTCGGGGATGCGCAACAACCGCTTTCCCACCCGCCGCTCGAATCCAGTCAACAACGGTGGCCAACTCTGGCCAGCAGGCTTTCACATCGCCCCGCTTGCCATTCCCGAGGTGTCGCTGGAACGCCTGATTCATATCCTTCACCACGCCCTCGTGCACCAGAACCCGGGCAAAGTGCGGACGGCCCGGAACGCGGCCACCGGCCTGTTCGGTCGCCTTCTCCAGAAGCGACTCCACACGCAGAGGCGTCAATCGCTCGGCAATCTGCCGGGCGCGCTTCCAGCGATTGGCCAGCTGTCCGGCCAGAGCCTCCTGCCAATCCGCGTCGGCAGGATCAAACCCGAGCCCCACGATATGGACCGTGCGCCGCCGCCATTGGCAGGACAGCTCAATACCCGGCAATAGCGTCACACCGGACTGCCGGGCCGCTTCCGCCGCTTCGGAGACCCCGTCGGTGGTATCGTGATCGGTCAACGCCAGCGTTGTGACGCCTTTCTCAGCGGCTCGGGCGACCACCTCGGAGGGAGCCAGTGAGCCATCGGAGGCCAGGCTGTGGCAATGAAGATCAATGGGAAAGGCTGCTAGACTCATGCGTTCCTGATTCCAATTCGGGCGGCGCTCGCGTCCCGCTTGGTTCATTCGCTGACTTTCTGCACGCCCCCAACGGCTCTGGACAAAGCGTCAGGGCGGCAGGCGGGATACCGGCGAACAATACCACAGCACCGCCCACCTGTAATGGAGGTCCTGCAATGTACTACGCCATCATGAGCACCGATGTTGAACAGAGTATGGAGCGACGGAAGACGGCGCGGGAGCAGCACATCGCCCGCCTGAACCTGCTGCGCGATGAAGGTCGTCTGCTCCTCGCCGGCCCTCACCCGGCGATCGACAGTACCGATCCCGGTGACGCTGGAATGACCGGCAGCCTGGTTGTGGCGGAGTTCGGTTCCCTTGAGGAAGCTCAGCAATGGGCAGATGCTGACCCCTACGTAAACGCCGGCGTGTATGAGCGGGTTGTGGTGAAGCCGTTCAAACCGGTTCTTCCCTGACGGTCCCGGCACTTACCGAATGGTAATCGCCCCAGTGCTTGCACGCCGGGACCCGTGTGCGAAAATGACGTCTTTTTAACAGGACAGGAAAGAGACCCCGTGAACAGACAAGCCACTGCCGGGCTGCTGGCCGCCCTCACACTGCTTGCAATGCCGGTCAGCGCCGAAACAATGTACATCGACGACATGCTCAAGGCCCCTCTGCGTGCCGGCGAAGGCCTGCAATACCGGATCGTGCACAAGGGGTTACCCTCTGGCACCCAGGTCAATCTGCTGGAAACCAGCGATTCCGGATACAGTCGCGTGCGAACCGGCGACGGCCAGGAAGGCTGGCTTCCCACTCGCTATCTGTCCCGTCAACCCATCGCCGAGGATCGCCTGAAGCGGGTTTCAAGCCAGCTCGAAGAAACTCGTAGTAGCCTGTCCAGCGTTCGCGAACAGCTCTCGACGGTTACCGAGGAGCGAGACCAGTTGGCGAACACGCGGGATCAACTGGAAAATCGGGTCTCCGAACTCAGCGCGGAATTGAAGCGGATCCGGTCGGTTTCCGAGAACGCCCTGTCGCTGGAGCGTCAAAATCAGACTTTGCGCGAGAGCAATCAGCAGCTCAAGAAAGAGGTGGAAGTACTCACTGCCGAGAATGAGCGACTGCAGTCGAAAAAGGAGTCGGACTTTATGATGCTCGGCGCCCTGCTCGTTGGGGCCGGTGTTCTGATCGCCGTGGTCGTTCCCTGGCTCAAGCCCGCCAGGAAGACCGACAACTGGGTCTGATACAACGGGTAGCCGCGCAACGCCATTCTCGGGCGTCTGACCCAACGACCGGCTTCTTTCTGCGTCGGACAGTCGTTCCATACGTAACCGAATCAAGGCCTTTTTAGGCAGGCTCCGAAACACTCAACACGCCCCCGCCCCTGGGGCCGTTCCTATATGTGGTGCCCAGGAACCGCCCCAACCACTAAATAGCACGTTTCTTATGACAGATTATTCTTTGACGATCAGCGGTCAGACGCCTATAAAAGACAAAACGGCAGCCGCAAAGGGGTGAGCATGGCAGACACAATGCGCGACTATTCAGAAAAGCGGGACTTTCACCGAATGCAGGTCGATACCCGCATCGATTTGACAGACACGGCGGGCAACACGTATCAGGGTGTCTGTCGAGACCTGAGCGGGACCGGAATGCAGATCATCCTCGACCGCGCCCTCGACGAGGGCACTCAGCTGCACACGGTCCTCCCCTCCAGCAGTGACCAGTTCCCACCATTTGAAACCGTGGTGACGGTCATTCGGTGTGTGCCTGAGGGGGATCGTTATCGGCTGGGGACGGCCATAACAGAGGTCAAACGATAGTCTCGCTCCGCCCCGCCCTGAGGGCGGGAAGGAGCGGAGCGTCAGCCGGTCTGGCGATCGTCAGACGGAAAGTGCCTTCTCGGAGACGACAATACCATTGTTGTCGGCATAAACGTAGTGACCCGGCTGAAAGGTGACACCGTGGAAGGTCACCGGTACGTTCAGGTCGCCGACCCCACGTTTCTCTGTTTTTCGCGGATGCGTTGCGAGTGCCTGGACACCGATCCCGGTCTCGTTGATCACGTCCACATCGCGGATGCAGCCATAGATGATCAACCCGGCCCAGCCGTTACCCGCCGCTTTTTCCGCCAGCATATCGCCCAACAGCGCGGCTCGCCTGGAACCACCGCCGTCCACAACCATCACCCGGCCTTCGCCCGGCTTGGCCACCTGTTCCTTGACGATGGAATTGTCCTCGTGGCACTTCACCGTCACGATTTCGCCACCGAACGCAGGGACACCGCCGTAGTTCCGGAAGCCCGGTTCGACCACGGTCACTTCGGGGTAATCATCACAGATATCGGGCGTCACAATCGCCATGAGATGCTCCTGAATTGCCTGAAAGTGAGTTACGGGAAGAGAGTCGGGTGCCTCCAGACGAGGCACCCGGCAAAGACACATCAGACCTCGCTCAGGTCCTTTTCCGCGAGGAAGAACCAGGTATCCAGCACCGAATCCGGGTTCAGGGACACGCTATCGATGCCCTGATCCATCAGCCACTTGGCCAGATCCGGGTGATCGGAGGGGCCCTGACCACAGATACCGACGTATTTGTCGGCTTTCTTGCAAGCCTGGATGGCGTGGGACAGAAGCGCCTTGACCGCATCGTTACGCTCGTCGAACAAGTGCGCAACGATGCCCGAATCCCGATCCAGGCCGAGGGTCAGTTGGGTCAGGTCGTTCGAGCCGATGGAATAACCATCGAAGTGCTCCAGGAACTCTTCAGCCTGCAGCGCGTTGGCGGGCAGCTCGCACATCATGATCACACGCAGGCCGCGGTCGCCACGCTTGAGGCCGTTCTCTGCCAGCAGATCCACGACCTGACTGGCCTCGCCGACGGTGCGGACAAACGGCACCATGATCTCGACGTTTTCAAAGCCCATCTCGTCACGGACCTTGCGCAGCGCCCGGCACTCCAGCTCGAAGCAGTCCCGGAAGGTTTCTGAGATGTAACGGGATGCCCCCCGGAACCCCAGCATCGGGTTCTCTTCGTCCGGCTCGTACAGCGTGCCACCAATCAGATTGGCGTACTCATTGGATTTGAAGTCCGACAGCCGCACGATCACCCGCTTGTCCGCAAACGAGGCGGCGAGTGTGGAGATCCCTTCGACGAGCTTGTCGACATAGAAGTCCACGGGGGAGCTGTACCCGGAGATGCGTTTCTCAACCGTCTGGCGGATGTCACGCGGCAGGCTGTCGAAGTTCAGCAGCGCCTTGGGGTGAACGCCAATCATCCGGTTGATGATGAATTCCAGCCGGGCCAGACCGACCCCCTCATTCGGCAGGGACTGGAAATCGAAGGCGCGGTCCGGGTTGCCCACGTTCATCATGATCTTGAACGGAATCTCAGGCATGGACTCCACGGTGTTGGCCTTGCGCTCGAAATCGAGGCTGCCCTCGTAAATCATGCCCGTGTCGCCCTCGGCGCAGGACACGGTCACCGCCTGCCCCTCATACAGCGTTTCCGTCGCATCGCCGCAACCAACGACTGCCGGAATACCAAGTTCCCGAGCAATAATCGCGGCGTGACACGTCCGACCGCCCCGGTCGGTGATGATCGCAGAGGCCCGTTTCATGACCGGCTCCCAGTCTGGATCGGTCATGTCCGTGACCAGGACATCGCCTGGTTGGACGCGATCCATCTCGTTGATGGTCATCACCACCCGTACGGGACCACTGCCGATCCGGTGGCCGATACTGCGCCCCTCTGCAATCAACTTGCCCTGCTCTTTCAGCAGGTAACGTTCCATGACATTCGCCTTGGCCCGGCTACGGACCGTTTCCGGGCGCGCCTGAACAATGTAGATCCGGCCATCGTCGCCGTCTTTTGCCCATTCAATATCCATGGGCCGCTGATAGTGCTTCTCGATGATCATGGCCTGCCGGGCCAGCGCTTCCACTTCCTCGTCATTGATCGAGAAACGATTGCGCTCCTCCGGGTCAACCTTCACCGTCTCGACGGATTTACCGGCGCTGGTGTCGCCGGTATGGATCATCTTGATCGCTTTGCTGCCGAGATTCCGGCGCAATACGGCAGGACGACCAGCGTCGAGTGTCGGCTTGTGAACATAGAATTCGTCCGGGTTGACCGACCCCTGAACGACGGTCTCCCCAAGGCCGTACGACGACGTGATGAAGACCACGTCCTGAAAGCCGGACTCAGTGTCCAACGTGAACATGACGCCACTTGAAGCGGTCTCACTGCGGACCATTTTCTGAATACCCGCGGACAGGGCAACGGACTTGTGATCAAACCCATGGTGGACGCGGTAGGAAATGGCGCGATCATTGAAGAGCGAGGCGAAGACTTCCCGGATCGCGGTCTTGACGTGATCCAGCCCCACAATGTTGAGGAAGGTTTCCTGCTGACCGGCAAACGACGCATCCGGAAGGTCTTCAGCGGTGGCCGAGGAACGCACGGCGACCGCGAGGTTCGTGTTATCACCCTGAAGTGTGCGATACGCCGACTCGATGGTCTTTTCAAGCGATTCGGGGAACGGCATCTCCAGCACCCACTGGCGGATTTCCGCACCCACACGGGCCAGCTCGTTCACGTCATTGATGTCGAGGGCGTTGAGTTTCTCATCGATCCGGTCCTGCAGGCCATCCTTTGCCAGGAACTCCCGATAGGCCTTGGCCGTGGTGGCAAAGCCCCCCGGAACGGTCACGCCGGCATTGGCGAGGTTGCTGATCATTTCACCGAGGGACGCATTCTTGCCGCCAACCCGGTCAACGTCCGCCATACCAAGGTTTTCAAACCAGATGATGTAGTCTTCCAAAGCGCATCTCCCTTCCAGAATCTGTTGAGAGGGCCAGAGCAGCGCAACACCGCTATGACAGCACCCGGTTTACCGGCACTCAGCGCCCGACCATGCAGTCCGGCCTCTCGAAAACTGCCGCTATGATACTGTAACCTGCCTCTGTTACATAGAGGAAACCGGTCTCCGGCCGCCCTGAGAGGCCCAACAGGCCGGAGAAAACACCCCCTCGATGTCGGCCTTCACCGGACAACGGAGCCCTTCCTCCCTCATGAAACGCACCGCTTTTTTTCTTTCCGATGGCACAGGCATCACCGCTGAGGCACTGGGCAACAGCCTGCTGGCCCAGTTTGAGACCATCACATTCGAGCGCGTGACAGTGCCCTATGTGGATGATCGGGAAAAGGCCCGAGAGCTGGTAAACCGAATTAACCGGGCCGCCGAGCAGGATGGGCAACGACCTCTGGTGTTCGACACCATTGTCGACAGCACCGTTCGGGATGAGATCGCCCTGGCCGAGGCCTTCATGATTGATATCTTCGGGACCTTCCTCAAGCCCCTGGAGGAGGAGCTGTCGTCGTCCTCGTCCTACTCGGTTGGCAAGTCCCATTCCATCAGCAATGAGAGCAACTACGAACAACGCATCCATGCGGTCAACTTTGCGCTGGACAACGACGATGGGGCGCGCACGCGGTACTACGACGAGGCAGACATCATTATGGTCGGCGCATCACGGAGCGGCAAGACGCCAACCTGCCTGTATCTGGCGCTGCAGTACGGGGTCAAAGCGGCCAACTATCCCATCACCGAGGATGACATGGATGACCAGGATCTCCCGCATTGCCTGAAACCTCACCGGCACAAGCTGTTCGGCCTGACCATCGACCCGGAGCGGCTAGCCACCATCCGTAATGAGCGCCGCCCGAACTCCCGGTACGCCTCCGTGCGCCAGTGCGCCTTCGAAATCGAGGAAATCGAGGCCATGTACCGTCGACAACGCATCCACTACCTGGACACCACCGCGTATTCGGTCGAGGAAATTGCCACCCGCATCATGGTGATGACGGGCATCGAACGAAATCGCTGAGGCACCCGGAGCGGGATCTTCCCGCTCCGGCGCCGTTGATCAGAGCTCCCGCACGTTCAGGCCCGCCGACTCCACGACCGGGCGTTCACCATGCCCGGTGATCACCGCCGTACTGGCCTTCTCGGGCACCAGCCACGTTGATGCCACCCGGCGCAGATCCGCCAGCGTGACCGCCAGCACCCGCTCCCGGAACCGGGCCAGCTGCTCCGGCGTCCGCCCGAAGAGACGGTTGTGGAAGGCATTTTTTGCTTCGCCCGCCGGCGAACGCGGCTTATCGAGCTGACTCACCACGCCAAGGATTGCCTCCTCGACCGTCCGGGGATCGTGCGCCTCCTCATGCAACCAGTTCAGTGCGTCATCAAAATCCGCCAGCGTTTCGGTCAACCGCGGGTCACGGTAGGAGAAGAACCGGAAGGTACCCGTGACGCTGTCCTGCGCCGCACCGCCGCCGTAGGCGCCGCCGTGCTCCCGGATCGCCCGGTGCAGGTGTCCGTTGCGCAGGAAACCGCCGAGCACCGTCAGAGCCGCAGAATCCGGGTGATCCACCGGCACTGTCGGATAGGCTTTCGCACAGAAATTGACCTGCGTGGACGTCAGCCAGGCATCCCGGGTCTGCTCGCTCACCGGCGGCATTGTCAATTCACTGCCCTCAACGGACGGTACCGACGCCCACGCCTCACTGAGCTCATCGGCCATCGGCGTCAGCTGATCGGTTTCACCAATGCCGAGATACTGGCGTGGCTGCTGGCGGAAGCGCTCGTGAAGCGCGGCCAGCTGCTCACAGAGACGATCCAGCTCATCGGGATCTTCCAGCCGGTCGTCCAACGCCTTGAGTCGATGAGTCGCTTCCAGACCGCCAAGACGGAAAGCCAGACGCGCCCCCGGCGCCAGACCCTGAGCCGCCGCGCCCATGGCCAGAGCATGTCCTGAGCCCGTGACGGACTGTTCCCGGCGCGCCCGAATCTGGGCCACAATCTCACGGATCCGCTCCTTCTCATCGAAACGGGCCTGATCGAGCACATCCCGCAACAGCCGCGTCAGGTGACCGCGGTTCCGGGACAGCGCCTTGCCACTGAGCACCAGATAGGTACTCAGATCCTGAACGTCGTCAATGCGCCCCTTGGACGTCACGGCTGCACCAATGCCGCCGGATTCCGCCGACTGGCGGTCCTGCATCGCCAGATAATCAAGGTCGCCGCACCCCACTTCGGTCAGGCATGCCGCGTAGATTGGCAACATGGACAGCGCGTCGTCGTCCAGTGCCGGTATGGGCAGGATCACCTGCTGATACACCAGACCATTGGTGCCGCGGGCATAGAGAGTGGCTGGCAGCTCATCCATCTGACGGGACTCTGGCTCGGGCTTCTGCAACGGAACATCCGACAGATCAACACGGGGCAGAATGCCATCATCGTCTTCCCGATGCTGACGGGCCTCCAGCGCCTGCGCCTGATCGACAAGTGCTTTCTGCTCCTCGTCACTCAATTGAGCCTTACGATCCGCCAGGGCCTGCTCCAGCGCCGCCTGGTGACGGGCTTCCATACCATCATCCGGGCGCAGCGTCAGCGTAACCCGGTGGGGGTTGTCGAGCAGCAGGCGGCGGACCAGACCCGGCACATAATCCGGATCCTGGATACGCTCACGGAGCGTCGCCAGCACAGGCTCCAGATCCAGTGCCTCGACCGGGTCGCCGCCATGCACCATGGGTGAGATCGCGGTCATGATCAGTTGTAGACCGTATGGGAACTGGTCCCCGGCGATCTCGCGCTGATGCAGCTCGAGCTGATGCAGAATGGCATCGAGCCGCTCGGTGGGGACCCCCTCTTCGGCCACCTTCTGAAGAACATCCTCCAGCAATGCATCGAAGTCCCGCGCCCGTTCCGGTTCACTGCCCTCAATACCGCAGACAAACGTCATCTCGCGGTTGGAATCCTCCAGGCCGACCAGCGGAGATGGTGCGTGGCCAAGTTCTGTGGTCTCCAGAGCGCGAAGCAGCGGCGAGGCACTGTTCTCAAGCAGCACGCTGGCCAGAAGCTGCGCCTCCAGGTTCTTTTCCAGATCGAAGCTGTGACCCAGGAGCCAGCCGGTGACAATGTGGGTCTTGCCTTCGGTTCCCTCATCCTCGCTGACCGGATACCCCTCCTCAACGCGCACGGGCGAGAAGAAACGCTTTTCATCATGCACCGGCAGCTCAATGCTCTGCTGCTCAAACCGCGACAGCGCCAGCTCTTCAAAGCGCTGATGATGCTCCTTCGCCGGGATATTGCCAAAGGTGGCGAAAATGGCATTGCTCGGATGGTAGTGATGCCGGTAGAAGCGGGTCAGGTCCTCATAGGTCAGATCCGGAATATGGTCCGGTTCGCCGCCACTGTTGTAGTGGTAGGTCGTGGTCTGGAACAGGTGGCTGCTCAGGGTCTGCCACAACCGCGCCGGCGCCGAACTCATCGCCCCTTTCATCTCGTTATAGACCACGCCCCGGTGCACCAGGGGCGTGGATGGGTCGGCGGGATCGTCAAACTCAAGCCGGTGCCCTTCCTGCGCAAAATCCAGCTTGTCGAGATTGGAGAAGAACACCGAATCCAGATAGACCGAGAGCAGGTTGTCAAAATCCTTCCGATTGGTCGTGGCGAACGGATAGGCGGTCCAGTCGCTGCTGGTGAAGGCGTTCATGAAGGTATTGAGCGAACGCCGGATCATCATAAAGAACGGATCCCGCACCGGATAGCGCTCGCTGCCGCACAGCGCCGTGTGCTCCAGGATATGGGCCACACCGGTGGAATTCATCGGGAAGGTCCGCAGGGCGACGAAAAAGACGTTCTCGTCATTGTCCGACGCCAGGTGGAGATGGGTCGCGCCGGTCTGGCGGTGCCGGTACTCCTCGACATCGATCTGGAGTGTCTCGATGCGATGGGTGCGAATGAGCTCAAAAGCCGGGTGAACGGCCGATACGGTCACATCGGTCATGTTCGGTCCTGTGTTGGTGTCCGGTCAGTCGGGCGTGGATTCTCCGCCGACGGAGCGACTCTGATACGCCCCGAAGTCGGGAACCCGACGCTCGTAGCCGGAAAAGCAGGGTGAATTCACAATAAAATCCGCGGAACTCTCGTTACAGGCAATGGGAATGTTCCACAGCGTGGCAATGCGCAGCAGGGCCTTGATGTCGGGATCGTGGGACATCGGCTCCAGCGGGTCCCAGAAGAAGATCAGCAGATCCACCTGCCCTTCGGAAATGCGGGCGCCAACCTGCTGATCGCCACCCAAAGGGCCGCTCTGCAGCCGCTCCACTACCAGTCCCGTCCGGTCCGCGACGAGCCGCCCTGTTGTGCCGGTGGTAACCAGCTGGCAGCCGGACAGTGCCTCCCGGTGACGGGCCACCCAATCGATCAGATCGGTTTTCCGGTTGTCATGGGCCACCAGGGCAACGCGGGATATCGGACGGGTCATGGTCATCGGTCTCCGCAAAACCACTACCCTATCATGGCGTCCGCCAGGCGGACAGAAAAGGCTGGAACGACCGGGCCGACAAGCGGGCTGGAATCCGGTAGCATGACCAACCAATGGGCGATGGAAATGGCCCAGACCGCCACGCCCCACTGGGAAACGCTGTATCTGAGGATGGCACTGTGACCATGGATCACACGACCGGAACGACCATCACCCGCCAGCCGGAGCCCGGCAGCGCCGCGATGGCACCCTACTGGGTGGAGCGCCGCCGCTACCTGAAGGAGTTGCGTCGTATCCCCGAGTTGCGCCAGCGCTGGTGGGGCGCGCTGTTTATCTATCTGCTGCGTCGCGCACTGTGGTGTTTTGGCTTCTTTCCGGTCTTTCTCGCCTTCTGGATTCCGCTTGTGATGGCGAACTTCAACCCAGTGGTCATGATCAACGGTATACTGCCAGAGCTGGAGGCCTTCCTGGCGTCCAACCCGGAGGTTCAGGCCGGTACGATCCAGACCCTGATCATTGCCTGGCTGTCGGTCAGCTTTTTCTTCCTGGTCTTTGACTTTGTTCTGACGCCATTCCGGTCGCCTTACGAGATCGAAGCGGACATTCACATGCGGGCGTGGGAACAGCAGCAGGCCACGCCACAGCCCGACCCATCCGAACCTCATGCGCCGGAGACCCCACCTCAGGACGAAGACGCCACAGCGGTCACGGAAAGACCGGAACAGGTTCCGGAGAAAGTGTGATACGTCCAGCAAACTGACGAAGTGCTGTCACTTTCTGTTACACCACCGCGACTCCCGGCGCTACCATAGGCGACTGAGCCAGTGTCCTTTGGGACGATAGAATAAACCGGGTCATCACTGAGGGTTGCGATGGTCGATTTCAGACCGCTGCTGTTCGTTAACGCGCTGGCACTGATGCTGCTGGTGACGGCAGGCTTTGCATCCATCCGCGAGGACCGGGCGGAGCAGCCTGTCCACCAAACCACGCAAACCGCCTCCCCGTCCGGAAACGACGCCGCTCAGCCCGCTGCGACGCCCTCCTCCACGGAGCCGGAGGAACAAAAGCCCCGTCAGGCAGCAACCGAACCGTTATCCGTTCAGGATCGCGAACCACTGAACTCGGAGCCCTTCACGCTGGACACACCGGAGAACGAGCTGGCCGAGCAACAACTGGCCATGGCCGACCCGGCGATGCCGCCGTCATCCGCCAACCAGACAGCGGACACGTCGACCAAAGCGGTTCCAGAGAGCGATCAGCAGCCGAAGGCACCGGAACCCACGACAGCCGCCCTCACCCTGCGCTCCAACGTCTATGGCGATGAGGTCATTATCAACGGTGATTCATACGGCACCACCCGCCTGGATCTCGAACTCGATCCCGGTCGCTACGACGTCACCATTCGCAAACCCGGCTACAAGGCCTGGTCCCAATCGGTGGCGCTGGAAGCGGGGGACACACGGACACTTCGCGGTAAGCTGGAGAAACACACCCGGGTGAACTATCAGGAGGGGCGCTGGGTAGGCGGCGTTAAGACCGGCGATGGGACCTTCCATGGCGAGAATGGCCTCATCTATAACGGCCACTTCGTGGATGGACAGTTCCACGGCGACGGCACGGCGCAGTATCCGGATGGCAGCCGCTACGAAGGCGAGTGGAAAAACGGCCAGCGTTCCGGGGAGGGAACCCTGCGCCGCCCCGATGGCACGGTCTACGAAGGCTCCTTTGCCGACGACAGGTTCAACGGCCAGGGCACACTGACCCGGCCCAACGGTGATGTGCTGACCGGGCAGTGGGAAGACGGCGAACTGGACGGAGAAGGGTCACTGACCGCGGCCGATGGTCGACTCTATGTGGGCTCATTCCGAAACGGCGAATTTCATGGCCAGGGCACCCTGACCTACCCCGACGGCCGCTCTTATGAAGGAACCTTTTCCAAGGGGGAGTATCACGGCAAGGGCACCAAAGTCTTCGCGGACGGTAAACAGTACCAGGGGCAGTTCGTGGACGGTGACTTCCACGGCAAGGGAATTCTGGAGAACCCCAACGGCAGCTCCATTCAGGCCACCTTCAAATACGGCGAGCCCTACGGTCAGGTCAAGCTCACAACGCCGGCGGGCGAGGTGTTCCGTGCCCGTACCAGTGAGCCCGGCGTCTGCTATCGTGAGAAGAGTTACCGCGCGACCCAGTGCCCGCCCCTTGAAGGGTGGTAACGAATAAAGGATGTTGTCGTGACATGGGAAAGGACTTCTTGGAACAAGTTGAGGTTGTATGATGGCGATCAAGAACGCTTTGCTGGTGGATGACTCCAAGGTCGCCCGCTTTGCCCTGAGCAAGTTGCTGGAAAACCGGGACATGGAAGTGAACATGGCCGGGTCGGCGGAGGAGGCGCTGGACTTTCTGGATGGCGCCAACCGACCGGATGTGATCTTCATGGATCACCTGATGCCCGGAATGAACGGCGTGGAAGCGACGAAGGCGATCAAGGGCAACCCAGACACCGCCGACATTCCCATCATCATGTGCACGTCCAAGAAGTCCTCGACGTTCATGGACGAAGCCCGCAACTTTGGGGTCTACAACATCCTGACCAAACCCCCTCGGCATGAGGGACTGGAAAGCCTGCTGGACCAGCTTAACCGGGACGTGGACAACGACGACCTTCCCGAGGCACCCAGCGCCGACGCCATGGCCGAGTCCGGCGACGAGGAAGACGACACCCTGGATCTGCCGGACAACGCCTCGGTGGCGCTGACCCCAAAGGCCGAGCAGGGGCTGGACGGCAATACCCGGGACGACCAGGTCGTCCCCCTCACCACGGACCTGATCGAGCAGATCGCCCGCTCCGCCGTGAAGACCCACATCAACAACCGCCTGCATGAACTGCTGAGCAGCCTCTTCGATGAGCAGTTCGATCACCTCAAGCGGGCGCTCGAAGACAGCGAACGCCACCAGAAGGACGCGCTGGAACAGCGACTGGAGTCGCTCCGACGCGACGTGGAGGAACGCACAGCCGGTCTGAAGGACGAAGTGGCCGCCGAGGTCAACCTGAGCCTCAGCCAGGAACTCGCCGACGTGCGCAAGGCGATGAAGGAAAGCGGCGGTTTCTCGGACGATCGAATGTCTGAGCTGAAAGACCACATCACGTCGGTCCAGACCATCGACACCGAGTTCTGGCAGACCCTCCAGTCCGAAGCCATCCAGCAGGCCCACGAAATTTCCCGTGAGACGGCCGAGGACATTGCCCAGCGCACGGTGGATCTCTACGTGCGCCAGCAGAAGGTCGCGGCATCAAAAGCCTATACCATTGGCCTCGGGGTCAGCCTCAGCATCTTTGCCGTGGGCATTGCCTGGCTGTCCGGGATCTTCTGAGCCCCCGGCGTGACCATTCGCTGACAGAGCCCCCGCCGGAGACGGCAGCACGACCGGCGGGATTTTTTGGTAGAATCGCCCCACTTACTTCCGGGGCCGATGCTCACCATGAATCACCTGTTTGTCGACAACCTGACCGTGATCGATTTCGCCTATCTGGACCCGAGGCGGGGACTGGTCGGGGAAAGCTGGATTGCCGACGTGGTACTGGCGGGCGATCTGGACGATCAGGGCATGGTGTTCGACTTCGGTGACGTGAAGCCAACCATCAAGCGCGTCATTGACGAATGCGTTGATCACCGCCTCGCCGTGCCTGCGGACCACCCGAGCGCAAACCTGCACATCAATGGCGACCGGATCGCCGTCGGCTGGCGCCTGGAGGATGGGCGCGGAATCCGTCACGAGTCGCCCCGTGAGGCTGTTGCTGTCATTCCCGGAAAGCAGATTCTCCCCTCCAGCGTCAGCGCAATGCTTGAGCGGGAACTGCGCAATGTCCTGCCCGGTAATGTCACGGACATTGAAGTCCACCTTCGCGAGGAGGTCATCGACGGGCCCTACTACCATTACGTGCACGGCCTCAAGAAGCACAAGGGCAATTGCCAGCGGATCGCCCACGGTCATCGGTCCCGCCTTCAGATTCATCGCGACGGCCACCGGGATCATTCGCTTGAGGACGCATGGGCACGCCGGTGGCGGGACATCTACGTCGGCACTCAGGAAGATGTGGTGGAACAGTTCGTGGAGAACGAGACGCCCTACACCCGCTTCGCCTATGACGCCAATCAGGGCGAGTTCGCCCTGACCCTCCCCTCCAACACGGTCTATCTGATCGATTCGGACTCGACTGTGGAACTGATCGCCGCCCACCTGGCCGATGAAAGTAAAGCCAATCACCCGGATAGCGAGATTCGCGTCAAAGCATATGAGGGGGTTGGGAAAGGGGCGCTGGCCATCCGGTAGGGCGACTGGAGAGGCCGGAAAGCGAACGTAGCCGAAGATATAGAGGGCGTTGTAAAAGGCAATCGTTGAACATGTAGCCGATGTCTCCGACTTCGGAGTCGCCCGCCAGGGCGACCGGTTTCGGCTCTCGACGAAGGTGCCTGGGACCGGCCATGCCACCACCAACTTTATTTCAGACATAAAAAAAACCGCCCGGAATCGGGCGGTTTTTTTTAGTGGCGTACCGGATCACTGATCCGCTACTCCGTATTGGCGTCCCCTAGGGGGTTCGAACCCCTGTTGCCGCCGTGAAAGGGCGGAGTCCTAGGCCACTAGACGAAGGGGACTAAAACTTGGTGGAGCCAAGCGGGATCGAACCGCTGACCTCAACACTGCCAGTGTTGCGCTCTCCCAGCTGAGCTATGGCCCCGTCAACGGATGCGTATAGTAGTGATGGCCCCTTTTGGCGTCAACCCCCGATCGTAAAAAAGTTGTCGCCTGGGCCTACTCCTCTCCCAGCGCCCGAAACTCCTTCTCGACGCGCTTGGTCTCTTTCTTGGAGAATCCGCCAAGAACGTGCAGCGCATGGCGCAACCGGGCGCGCGTCATATCCGGGCCCAGCAAGGCCATGGAATCCATCACCGACCAGGAATTGGGCGTCCCGGCAATCGCCACGAAGATCGGGAACATGAACTCCCCCATCTTCAGGCCCATGGCCTTCGACAGCCCTTTCACATCGGCGAATATCGTATCCTTGGACCAGTGCCGCTGAGCCTCGAGTGTCCAGAGCGCAAACTGGAGAATTCGCTTGACCTGCCCTTCCTCCAGCTTCTTATGCTGGAAGTCCTCAGGCGCGACATCCAGCATTCCGGAGAACATGAATCCAGCCAGCGGGGCCACATCCGAAAACACGTCAGCCCGGCCACGAACATGCGGCACCAGCGCTTGCAGAGCCTCACGATTGAACCACCAGTCCTGGATGCGCCGGACGAACGCCTCGTCATCCAGATCTTCCCGCATCCACTGTCCGTTCAACCACCGCAGCTTTTCCACGTCAAACACGGGGCCGCCCAGTGAAATGCGCTGAATATCAAAGTGCTTGATCATGTCGTCGAGCGTGAACTTCTCCCGGTCATCCGGCATGGACCAGCCCATGCGCCCGAGGTAATTGAGCACAGCCTCCGGCAGGAATCCCATCCGCTCGTAGAAATTGATACTGGTCGGGTTCTTGCGCTTGGACAGCTTGCTCTTGTCCGGATTGCGCAGCAACGGCAGGTGGCACAGGGTCGGCATGTCCCACTCGAAGTACTGATACAGCAGCTGGTGCTTGGGCGCCGAGTTGATCCACTCTTCCCCACGGATCACGTGCGTGATGCCCATCCGATGGTCATCCACCACATTGGCCAGATGGTAGGTGGGCATGCCGTCGGATTTGAGCAGCACCTGGCAGTCCACCTGTGCCCAGTCGATTTCAACAGTGCCGCGGAGCATGTCATCAATCTCGCAGACGCCCTCGTCCGGCACTTTCATCCGGATCACGTAGGGCTCACCGGCGTCCAGGCGCCGCTTGACTTCATCGTCCGGCAGCGCAAGATCCCCTTTTATTCCCGGATTCAGGCCAGCGGCCTTGCGGTGCTCGCGAATGGCATCCAGCTCTTCCGGGGTTCGAAAACAGTAGAATGCATGCCCCTTGCGAACCAGCTCTTCGGCATAGGCGGCGTAGTCGGCCTTGCGCTCCGACTGCCGGTATGGACCGTACTCGCCGCCCACATCCGGACCTTCATCCCATGCCAGCCCCAACCAGCTCAGCGCGTTGAGAATGTCCTGTTCCGACTCGGCGGTACTGCGGGCCTGATCCGTGTCCTCGATACGCAGAATGAACTGCCCGCCATGCTGTCGGGCAAAGCAGAGGTTAAAGAGGGCTACGTAGGCGGTACCAACGTGCGGATCACCGGTCGGCGACGGCGCGATACGGGTACGAACAGTCATGAATGCGCTTCCTGTTGGATGGAACGAAATGAACGGACCGCATTATAACGACTGAGCGTTTGGCGCGCATGGTAGGACACCGGGAGTGACGAACGACTTTATCCCAACCAGGATATACTATAACATTGCACACCTTTCAAAAGCCGATCAGGAAGACAGAGTGATGCCGCGACTGCTTGCTTTCGTACTGATGCTCACCCTGGCGATGGCGGCCCACGCCGAGCCCCTGCGCATTGTCACGTCCATCAAACCCATTACCCTGATCGCGGCCGAAATCGCCCCGGCAGATGCCAGGTTCCATACGCTGGTACCGGCCAGCGCCAGCCCTCACACCTACCAATTGAAGCCCTCTGACCGGGTTGCCCTGGCGCGCGCGGACGTGATTCTCTGGGTCGGCCCGGCGCTGGAGACCTTCCTGCAACGGTTGCTGGAAGGCCCGGACATGGCTGGCCGGGCCCACGCACTCGGCCATCGGCTAGAAAATGGTCAGCCAAACAGTCCAGATGACGATGAACACCACCACGATCATGGTCATCATCACGGCGGTGACGACCCTCACATCTGGGTAAGCCCTGACGAGGGGCATCATCTTGCCGAACAGATCGCGCACATTCTCAGCCATAAAGCCCCCGATCGATCCGACGTAATCCAACATCGCCTCCACGCATTCGAAGACCGTTTGAGTGCCACGAATCACGCCATCGAGCAACAACTCTCCCCGATTCGTTCGCACGTGTTTTTCATCTATCATCCGGCTTTCAAGCGCTTCGCAAAGCACTTCGGACTCGAGGTGGCCGGCACGCTCACCCGGTCCCCGGAACAGCAGCCCGGCGCAAGACATCTGAGCGGCCTGCAGGAACAACTGAAAACGGCAGAGCGCCCCTGCCTGCTGAACGAAGTCCAGTTCAGCGATCGGCATTGGCAGTCTCTGACAACCGGTGCTTTGCCACATGCGACCTGGGATCCGCTCGCCACCACGATCTCAGTGGGTGATGGGGGCTACACACGCTTCCTCAGCAGCATTGCCGATAGCGTCATGACCTGTCAGCAGCCGTAGGACAGAATGCTCTGGCTATCTGAGCAACGACAGCACCAAAGGCATGGTAGCCATCGCCAGAAGCGTCTCTCCACTTACGATCGCAGCCATCAATGGCGCATCGCCGCCTAACTGCCGTGCCAGTATATAGGAAGAGGACGCGGCCGGGAGGGCCGAGAGCAATATGGCGGCCTGAGCAATGGGAGGGCTCACATCGGTGAGCGCGATCAGTCCGGTGGTCACCAACGGGAACAGCAACAGTTTGGCCCCGGCGCTGGCCGCGAAGGGCATTGACGCCCCTCGCAACGCTCGCACTCTCAAACCGGCGCCGACCGTCAACAACCCCAAAGGTAGTGTCATGCCGCTCAGCGGCTCCAGCATCCCACCCACCAACGGGTGGAACCCGATGCCCGTTGCTCCCCAGAAAGCACCGGCGACCGAGCCTATAATCAGGGGGGTTTCTGGCAATCGCCTTTAGCACGCCTGCCGCCCCGGTCCGCCCTTCTCCTACAGCACACAGAAACATAACAATGCACGCCAGGTTGATAAGGGGAATCTGAATGGCCATCGCGACGGCAAATACGGGCAGCAGTGGGTCGCCGAGAAGCGCCTCGGCAGCAGCCAGCCCCACAAAGGCATTAAAGCGCAGACCGCCCTGGAAAAAGGAGCTGAACACCGGACCGTGCCAGCGCACAAGTGCCTGAACAACCAAGAGGCAGGCAATCATGGCGGTCAGCATCAGCGCCATAAACCCACCGGTCTCAATCAACACCTTCAACGGAACATGGGCATTACCAAGCCGATAAAACAGCATGGCCGGAAACAGGACGTAATAGGTCAGACGTTCCGCAAGAGGCCAAAAAGCGTCGCCCGGAAAATCCAGGCGTCGCATCAGCGCACCGACAAGAATCAGACCGAACAAAGGCGCAAGGGCATCCAGAAAGATGGCCAAACCTCATTCTCCGCAGACGTCTCAAAGAGTGCCATGCTACCGATCCCACCCAAAAAAGAGAATCCGCCCGCGGGCGAGAGCACAACACTGTTGATTGGCTTGAACCCGGCTCTGACAACGCTATCCTTAAAGTGATGTTGGCTGGTAAGTGACAAGAGAGAGATAGGGTGGATACAACCGAAACCGTACTGCTGGCCGCTCAGCCCATTTACGACCGCGACAACGCCCTATCTGCTGTCGAACTGCTATACCGGCGCAACGACCAGCTGACCGCCGCCGATGTTGGCGACTCTCAGGCAACCAGCGAACTGCTATTCAACCTGTGTACCGGCATCACCGAGCAAACCGACCACTACCACTCCCCGGCCTTCATTAATGTGTCGGGCGACTTCCTGCTTTCGCAGCAATTCCTGCCGATAGACCCGGACCGCGTCGTGATTGAACTGGTCGAACGCATCAAACCGTCCGCCAATGTTGTCGAATCAGTCCGGCAATGGCGCCGGAAGGGATTCCGTTTCGCACTCGACGATTTTGAATTCGAGGACACCTGGGAGGCACTCGTCGATTTGGCAGACATCGTCAAGGTGGATGTTCTTGGCGGCGACCCCGCGGCCATTGCCCGCCAGAGAGAACGATTCGATCGCCCACACCTCCAGTGGCTGGCGGAGCGCGTAGAGGATATGACCACCCATGACGAATACCACTCGGCAGGCTTCGATCTTTTTCAGGGATACTTTTACGCAAGACCTACCAGCATTACTGGGGAGCGCCTCAACGCGACTGGCGTTCAAGCCGCCCATCTTCTCGGTCTGATGTTCAGCGAAGACCCGGATGTCGAAGCGATCATTGAAGCGATTTCGACAGACCCCGGCCTCGCAGTCAGCTTGCTGAGAGTCGTAAACAGCCCTCTCTACAGGGCAACCAACGAGCTCACCAGCATCCGGGATGTCGTACTGCGACTGGGTCTCGACAATCTCCGACGATGGGTGATGCTGATCAGCGTCGTCGGTGCCGCCTCGCCTGGCGCCAGTCGAATGATTCTGACACGCGCCCAAATGTGCTCACTTCTGGCTGCTCGATCTCGCTCCGGCGCCTCCCCAGACCAAGCGCTGCTGGCCGGCCTGCTTTCAGGTGCTGAATCGCTTTTCGGAGTCGATCAGTCCACATTCATAGGTGCCCTGCAACTCGACTCCCCGCTTCGCGACGCCCTTTTATCCCGGACCGGCCCAATCGGTCGCATTCTTCACATAGCCATTAACACGGAGTACCGCCTGGCCTCCAGGGTCCAGCTGGAACAGCTCGACCCACGCCTTCTAAAACTCTACAAGAACGCGGCAGACCAGGTTCAGGCCCTGCTCAACGAACTCTAGTAACCCGACGGGACACTAGCCCGCATTTCGCACCAAGGACGACTGAAATGTCAAAAAAACGTTGAGGGCCATGGCGTTATGGTATTCATTAACACGTTTCCCGAGATCCAAATTGGATCTGTTCGGTTTTGCGTGCCCCTGGCTTCACATCTGGGCCAAATGGCCCTTGGACGGGGCTACGGCCACGCCCGGCGGTCCATTTGGCCCACCTGTTTCCCCAGGAACACGCAAAATCCGAACCCTTGGTGAGAAATCCGGGCTAGTGGCTCGTCTGGTTCATTCGCTGATCGACTGCGCACTTCGTGACACGCTGAGGTCTATCCTGAGATACTGGCGCCTTTCAATAGTCCGCGTTGATCCGTAATGAACCAGCACGACACTTGGGACAGACTGCAGCCCACACTCAACCGGCGCTTCTCAGTGGCCCCCATGATGGACTGCACGATGCAGCCCTATCGTTACTTCGCCAGGCAGCTGTCGCGCCGGACGTTGCTCTACACCGAGATGGTCACCACGGGTGCACTGATCCATGGCGACACACCGCGTTTCCTAAGGCACAGTGCCGCAGAACACCCACTGGCGTTGCAGCTCGGTGGCAGCGATGCGGACGAACTGGGGCGCTGTGCCGCTCTTGCTGAAGAGTACGGTTTTGACGAGGTCAACCTGAATGTCGGCTGCCCAAGCGACCGCGTCCAGAATAACCGGATCGGCGCCTGCCTGATGGGCGAGCCGGAGACAGTGGCCCGGGGAGTGGCAGCGATGCAGGCCCGGACCGAGCTGCCGGTCACCGTCAAAAGCCGTATCGGCATTGATGGCCGGGAGTCCTGGGAGGATCTGTGTCATTTCATTGAGACCGTCGCCGCGGCGGGCTGCCGGACTTTCATCATCCATGCCCGCATTGCAATCCTCGAAGGCCTGAGCCCGAAACAGAACCGTAACGTTCCGCCGCTTCAATATGGGTGGGTCCACGCGCTGAAGGAGCGCTATCCGGAGCTCGAGATCATCCTCAACGGTGGCATCAAGACGCTGGCGGAGTGCCAGTCGCACCTGGAGACTCTGGATGGCGTGATGCTTGGGCGCGAGCCCTATCAGAACCCCTGGCTGCTGTCGGGTGTCGACCCGGTACTCTTCGGCGAAGAAGCGCCGGTCACAAGCCGCCACGAGGCCCTGCGCCGGATGCTCCCCTGGATAGAGAGCGAGCTGGAACGCGGTGTGTTTCTCAGTCACATCACGCGGCATCTCATGGGGCTGTTCCATGGCTGCCCCGGCGGTCGACGGTTCCGGCGTCACCTGACTGAGAACGCCACCCGGCCCGGCGCCGACCTCCGGGTGCTTGAGGACGCTATGGCACAGGTCCCGGAGGACCATCCCGCGTTACTTGAGGAGCCGGCCTGAGCAGGCCCAAGGCCCTGCCTGAAACCGCATCACGGCTCTTGTCGCGTACTGGTCAGGGGAGCTATTGTAGATTCGATAACTCACTGATCAGGACGATAAAACAATGACAAGCAAGCTGGACCAGCTCAAGCAGATGACCACCGTCGTCGCGGACACGGGGGATCTGGATGCCATACGCGAATGGCGCCCAGTGGACGCCACTACCAACCCGTCCCTGCTGCTGAAAGCCGCCGATTCAGCGGCCTACCGACCCATGATTAATCGGGCTATTGACGCCGCCGAGAAACAGGGCGGCAGCAATCTGGATCAGCTCGCTTTTGCCACCGACCACCTGGCCGTGCAGGCCGGATGTCAGATTCTCGACATTGTTCCCGGCGTGGTTTCAACGGAAGTGGACGCCCGCCTGTCGTTTGATACCGACGCCACAGTCGAACGCGCTCGTCGCCTTGTACGATTCTACGAGGAAGCTGGCGCCGACCCGACCCGTGTACTGATCAAGATCGCTTCAACCTGGGAGGGCATCCGCGCCGCACAGATTCTCGAGAACGAGGGTATCCGCTGCAACCTCACGCTACTGTTCTCCTTTACCCAGGCGGCTGCCTGTGCCGATGCCGGCGCTCACCTGGTCTCTCCGTTCGTGGGACGCATTCTCGACTGGCACCTGAAGAACAGCGACCGGGACGCCTTCGAGCCTTTCGAGGACCCCGGTGTCCGCTCGGTGACCCGGATCTACGAGTACTTCAAGACCCATGGCTTCGAGACAATCGTCATGGGTGCCAGCTTCCGCAATACGGGTGAAATTGAGGCGCTCGCCGGCTGTGACCGCCTGACCATCAGCCCCGCACTGCTGGGTGAGCTCAGCGCGGACCCGGCCAATCTGCCACGGGTGCTCGCGCCGGATCAGGCCTCATCCTCGGACCATCCGGTTTCCATGGATGAGAAAAGCTTCCGCTGGTCGATGAATGACGATGCCATGGCCACCGAAAAACTGGCGGAGGGCATCCGTCGATTCGCCGACGATCAGCTCGAGCTGGAAAAACGTGTGCAACGCATTGCGAGAGTCGCCTAACCATGCTGGACGCCCTCAAAAACCTCTTCGAAAAAGACCCGGCGCACACGGACTCCGAGCCGGACGACCGGGAACTGGCGATCGCTGCGACCGCACTGATGGTGGAGCTGGCGCGAATCGACGAGTCTGAAGACGAGGTGGAACTGACCACCATCATCGACTGCGCGGTCCGCACAGGCGATGTCTCTCACCAGGAGGCACACGCCATTCTTCGGGATGCGCGCCACAATGCCACTGACGCCACGTCCCTTTATGAGTTCACGGATCGGCTCAACCGCCACCTCGACCAGGGCCAGAAACAGCGCATCCTGATCGATATCTGGCGAGTCGCCTTCGCGGATGGCCGCATCGACCAGTACGAGGAACATCTGATACGGCGCATCGCGGAACTCCTGCACCTGAACCACCGGGAGTACATGGAAGCCAGACACCACGCCGAACAGTCCTTATCATCCTGAAGGAGGGAACGATGCTCGCCATTCTGCACCCTGACACCCCTCTGGACAGCCATGATTATCGGCAGACCATGGATTTTCTTGAGAACCTTCCGGGCGTCAGCGTCAAGGTTCACGAGGTTCAGGGCAGGAAACAGAAACTGACGGAGGTGTACCTGCTCGGCGACACCAAGTCACTCAATCAGGAGGAAATCGAGGCTCTGCCGGCGGTCGAGCGGGTGATCCGGATCTCGGACGATTACCGCATACTCGGCCGGCACCGGGACGACCGTCGCCACACCGGCTTCACCTACAACGGCGTGCCCTTTGATCAGGATAACCTGAATGTGTTCGCAGGCCTGTGCGCGGTAGACACGGAACGTCACGTCGATGCCATGATGGCCGCTTTGGCCGCACACGGGCAGCACTGCACCCGGATGGGCGCTTACAAACCACGCACCAATCCCTACTCCTTTCAGGGATACGGCGCGCGATCACTCCCCTGGGTGTTCGAAGCGGCTGGCCGCCATGATATCCGTGTCGTGGCAATGGAAGTCACACACGAGAGTCACATCGAAGAGATCGACACCTGCCTGGAGAGGCTTGGCCGCCCTACCGGCGTCATGCTCCAGGTCGGCACCCGCAACACCCAGAATTTCGAGCTGCTTAAAGCCATCGGCCGCCAACGGGAGTATCCCGTATTGCTCAAACGCGGGTTCGGCATCACACTCAACGAGTCGTTGAATGCCGCCGAGTATCTGGCCAGCGAAGGCAATGCCAATGTCATTTTCTGCCTGCGAGGCATGAAAACGGAACTCGGTCACCCGCACCGGAACATGGTTGATTTTGCGCACGTACCAACGGTCAAGCGCCTGACCCGCATGCCGGTCTGCATCGACCCGTCCCACTCGGTGGGTAACCGCGACGCCGCGCCGGATGGCATCCCCGAGCTGGTCCACGCCACCGCCCAAGGCGTCGTGGCCGGCGCCAACATGGTGCTCGTGGATTTCCACCCACATCCGGAGAAAGCGCTGGTCGACGGCCCGCAGGCCCTCACGCTGAGTGAACTGCCACGCTTTCTTGAGGATGTCCGGCTCTGCCACGACACCTGGCGACAGCGGCAGGCAATCTACAGCGGCTGATTGAGCAAGGGAGACTCACCGCCATGATCATCTATGGCCACCGCGGCGCCAAGGGCGAAGCCCCCGAAAACAGCCTGCCTGGCTTCCGGCACGCCTATGGCAATGGCCTCCGGCACTTCGAAATGGATGTGATGCTATCGGGAAACGGCGAGCCCGTTGTGCACCACGACCTGACAACAGATCGAACAACCGGCCAGGAAGGCCGCATCAGCGACCGAACGGCCGATGAGCTTGCGGGCATGGATGTCCGCCAGGGAACCCTTACGTGGCCGGAACACTGCGGCATTCCCCGCCTCACCGACGTATTGGACGCCTGCCCCGATTTCCAGCACCTACAGCTGGAAGTCAAGTCCGATCAACGCAGCCGGATGAACGTGCTCTGCAACCGTCTGGCGGAACTCATACAGCGTCGTCAGTGGCACAGTCGCGTGGCCATCACGTCGTCGGACACCTGGGTTCTGCGGGAGATCAAAAGGCGGGGTCAGTACATTCAGACCGGACTGGTCTGGGACCGTCGCTTCCCGACGCCACTCAAGGCGGCTCGAAAACTCGACTGTCAGTACCTCTGCCTGAACACCAAACTCGCCTCAGCATCTGTCGTGGAAGCCGCGCACCAGAGTCGGCTGCACGTCTCGGTCTGGACTGAAAACCGGATTCAACAGATGCTTGAGCTGGAACGCCACGGCGTTGACAGCATCATTACGGATTACCCCACCAGCGCCCACATGTACTTTGAGAACCGGCGGCGCCGTGTTCTTGAGCCAGCGCTGAGCGACTGATGTCGACTGAGAGGCCGGCCCCAGGGCCGACCAAGACGCATCGTCAGTCAGTGAACAAACCAGACGGAGCACTGAATCCGGTGAGGCGCGGCCCCGCGACACACACGAAGACCGCAAAGCCATGCCCCCTTCAGAATATCCGGTTCAGGCCGTTCAGGGCGGCGACCCGGTAAGCTTCCGCCATCGTGGGGTAGTTGAAGGTGGTGTTCACGAAATAGTTCAGTGTATTGGCCGAACCTTCCTGATTCATAATGGCCTGGCCGATGTGAACGATTTCTGCAGCCTGGTCACCGAAGCAGTGAATGCCAAGAAGCTCCCGGGTTTCCCGGTGGAAGAGAATCTTGAGCATGCCGACCGCTTCGCCGGTAATCTGCGCACGGGCCAGGTCCTTGAAGAACGCCTGCCCCACTTCATACGGCACCTTCGCCTCGGTCAGTTCGCGTTCATTCTTACCGACGGAACTGATCTCAGGAATGGTGTAGATCCCGGTTGGCACGTCCTCCACAAAGCGGAAGTGCTCATCGCCGGTCACGTCTGAAGAGGCCGAGCGCCCCTGGTCATAGGACGCACTGGCCAGGCCCGGGAAGCCAATCACATCACCCACGGCATACACGCTCGGTACTTCCGTCCGATAATGCTCGTCGGTCGCCAACTGACCTCGACCATTGGGCTCCAGTCCGATGTTCTCCAATCCCAGCTTCTCGGTGTTGCCGGCCCGACCATTACACCACAGAAAAGCGTCAGATCGGATCTTCTTGCCAGACTCCATGTTCAGGATAACGCCATGATCGTCGCCTTCCACCGACTCATACTTCTCGTTGTGACGAACCAGCACGCCATTGTTCCGAAGGTGGTAACTCAACGCATCCGATATCTCGTCATCCAGGAACGACAGCAACCGGCTGCCCGGATTAACGAGATCAACCTTGACACCCAGCCCGGCAAAGATCGAGGCGTATTCACAGCCGATCACGCCCGCGCCATAGATCGTCAGCGTCCGCGGTGTATGGGACAGCTTGAGGATAGTGTCACTGTTGTAGATCCGATGATGGCGGAAGTTCACATCCGGCGGCGAGTATGGCCGTGACCCGGTCGCAATGACGATATTGCGGGCGTGGATCACCTCGTCCGAACGGCCGCCTTTGATGGCCAGCCGGTTGGCATCGATGAACGAAGCCTGACCGCTGAACACGTCAACCCGGTTGCGGGCGTAGAACTGAGTGCGTAGTTTGACCTGTTTACCGATCACCTTTTCAGCATTCTGGAGCACCCGAGGGAAGGAAAACCAACGCGGATCGCCAATCTCACGGAACATCTGATTGGTGTTGAACGTGATGATCTGTTTCACCGAATGGCGCAGAGCCTTAGACGGAATCGTGGCCCAGTGGGTGCAGTTACCGCCCACCATGGCCTTGTCATCGATGATCGCGGTGCGTTTCCCATGTTTGGTGGCGTTCATCGCCGCCCCTTCGCCGGATGGGCCAGCCCCGATCACGACCACATCATAGTGATGTTCCGCCATACTCCCAGCTACTCCTTTCCATTCATTTCGCCAGTCAATTCGATTCCTCCGGCCCACCTCAGGATGGCTCTGCGCCACTGTCGCGCCTGGTTGATTCGCTGACTGACGGCGTGACTCTGACGGTCCTGGGCAAGTCGTCAGTCCGCAGGCGGGCCTACTCCCCTCAAGGGCTGACAACGTCGCTCCGGCGCCGCGCCCTTCAGGGGCTCAGTCAGTCAGCGAATTCATCCACTAGTCCTGCTTGGTGGCATCGTACGCCAACGGTTCATCGTCCGCGCCTCCATGCCCGGCGTTCTCTTTTTCACACTTCTTCTGGTCGCCGCCACAGACATCACAGGCAGTGTCCATTCCGAGCGCGCTCATACCACCGCATGAGCCACTGATAGGCTTGCGCCCCATGATGACGCCGATTGACATGCCCAGAAGCAGGAACGCCACCAGCCCCAGTGCGAGAAGAAAGGTACTCATACGCCCCTCCTTATTGAATCAGGTAAGACGAGAACTCCGGCGTGTACCGCACGCGAAACGACTCCCCGTCTCTGTAGACAAAGTATGCGGGCAGATCCCGCTCGACTGCAAACGCGTAACCGCGCTCCTCCCCCATGACGCTGAGCGCTGTCGCCAGTGCATCCGCCGTCATCGCCTTCTCTCGGATCACCGATACGGAGGCCAGGCTATGCTCAATCGGTCGACCGGTTTGCGGATCGACGGTGTGCGAGTATCGCTGACCATCCACCTCATAGTAGTTCCTGTAGTCCCCCGAAGTGGCAATCGCCCCTTTTTCCATCGCCACAACCTGCTGGATAGAACGCGCTGAGGAGATGGGCTGTTCAACTGCCAGCTTCCAGGCGTCTCCCGACGGTTTCCGCCCCTGAACCCGGATTTCACCGCCAATCTCGACCAGATAGGCGGCAATGCCTTTTTCCCGAAGGATTCGGCTTACCTCATCGACCGCATAGCCCTTCGCGATGGCCGAGAGATCGACATACTGCTCCCCCTGCGACTTAAGGGCCGGAGGCTTCTCGCGCAGCGCCAGCTTTTCATACCCTGTCTCTGACAATGTGGCAGACAAGGTCCGGGGGTCGGGAATCGTCTCCGGGCGCCCTTTCGGGCCGAATCCCCACAGATTCACCACTGGGCCAATCGTGACGTCGAATGCTCCGTCGGTCATGCGTCCAATGCGCAGGCTCTCTTCCAGCACCTCATGAAACCCATCCGACACGGGAAACCAGTCCCCGCTCCCGGACTGGCGGTTGAACCGCGAGAGCTCGGAATCATCCCGCCATGTCGACATGGCAGCGTCAACGTCTTCCAGAACCCGGTTGATATCATCACGCAGATCATCCGGCGTGCTCGACTCGCCGGTCAATACGACCTTGATGTGATAGCTGGTACCGAAGATGGGACCACTGATTTCGTGAACAACACGGGAAGGGCCAAACGAACAACCCGCCAGGGCGATGATGCCAACAAGCACCATCACGCTGGCGGGCCAAGTGAACCTCGCTGTCATGGACCGGCCTTATCCACCAAAGTCGTCCAGCATAATGTTCTCATCCTCAACGCCCAGATCCTTGAGCATTGTGATGCACGAGGCGTTCATGATGGGCGGCCCACACATGTAGTACTCACAGTCCTCGGGAGCGGGGTGATCCTTGAGGTACATGTCGTACAGCACGTTGTGAATAAAGCCTGTCGGGCCTTCCCAGTTGTCGTCCGGGAGCGGATCGGACAACGCCACATGCCATTCAAAGTTGTCGTTTTCTTCCTGGAGCTGGTTGAAGTCCTCTTCGTAGAACATCTCCCGAACGCTGCGGGCCCCGTACCAGAAGCTGATCTTGCGATCAGAGTTGAGGCGCTTGAGCTGGTCAAAGATGTGAGCCCGCATCGGCGCCATGCCGGCACCACCGCCGATAAAGACCATTTCGGCATCGGTTTTCTTCGCAAAGAACTCACCGAACGGCCCCATCACGGTGACTTTGTCCCCCGGCTTCAGGTTGAACGCGTAGGAAGACATCTGCCCCGGCGGGTGGTCCGTTCCGGGTGGCGGCATCGCAATCCGGATATTGAACTTCAGAACCCCTTTCTCTTCCGGATAGTTGGCCATGGAATAGGCCCGGATGATCGGCTCTTTCACTACTGACTTAAAGCGCCAGAGATCGTGCTTGTCCCAGTCTTCGTGGAACTCTTCCTCTATGTCGAAGTCCTTGAAATCCACTTCGTAGGGCGGTGCCTCAAGCTGCACATAGCCACCGGCACGGAAGTCGACTTCCTCACCTTCGGGCAGCTCCAGCACCAGCTCTTTGATGAAGGTGGCGACGTTGTGGTTCGAGCGCACGGTGCACTCCCACTTCTTCACGCCGAAGAACTCCTCCGGCACCTCGATCTTCATGTCCTGCTTGACGGGAACCTGACAGGACAGACGCCAGCCTTCACGCTCCTCACGGGGTGTGAAGTGGGTCTTCTCAGTTGGCAGCATCGCGCCACCGCCTTCAAACACCTTGCACTTGCACTGGGCGCAGGTGCCGCCACCACCGCAGGCGGAAGACAGGTAAATGCCACTGTTTGCCAGGGTGCCGAGCAGCTTACCGCCCGACTCCGCCGTCAGGGAGTGATCCGGGTCATCATTGATTTCAATCTGAACGGCCCCGGTGCTCACCAGTTTGGATCGTGCCGCCAGAATGACCGCCACCAGCGACAGCACGATGACGGTAAACATGACCACACCAAGAATGATTTCTGTACTCATGGTCTCGTCCTATGGTTATTCAACCGGATGGCTTACAGCGAAATGCCGGAAAAGGACATGAAGCCCAGCGACATCAGACCGACCGTGATAAAGGTGATGCCCAGACCACGCAGGCCTTCTGGCACATCACTGTACTTGAGCTTTTCACGGATGCCGGCCAGTGCGGCAATCGCCAGAGCCCAGCCCAGGCCGGCGCCAAAGCCGTATACCAGACTTTCCCCGAAGGTGTAGTCTCGCTCCACCATGAACAGTGATGCGCCCAGAATGGCGCAGTTCACCGTAATCAGGGGCAGGAAGACGCCCAGCGCGGCATAGAGCGTGGGTATGTACTTGTCCAGCACCATCTCAAGGATCTGAACCATCGCGGCGATCACGCCGATGTAGGTCAGCAGGCCCAGGAAGCTGAGGTTGACGTTGGGCAGACCCGCCCAGGACAGGGCCCCCTCACGGAGCACGTTGTTGTAGATCAGGTTGTTGACCGGCACCGTCAGCGTCAGCACGACGACAACGGCAACACCCAGGCCGATCGCCGCCTCCACCTTTTTGGAGATGGCCAGAAAGGTACACATCCCCAGAAAGAAGGCCAGCGCCATGTTCTCAACAAAGACGGCCTTAATAATCAGACTGATATAATGTTCCATCAGAAGGCCTCCTTAACGGTCTGCCGGGACATCCGGTACTCCGGCTCTTCCACCTGCTCCGGCTTCCAGGCACGCAGTGCCCAGATACCAAGCCCGATAATGAAGAACGCGCTCGGCGGCAGCAGCATCAGACCGTTGGTGGCATACCAGCCACCATCGCTGACCGACGGCAGAATCGTGTACCCCATCAGCGTGCCGGCACCCAGCAGTTCCCGGAAGAACGCCACAAAGACCAGCAGGACCGAGTAGCCCAAACCATTGCCGACACCGTCCATGAAGCTCAGGAACGGCGGGTTCTGCATGGCGAACCCTTCCGCCCGACCCATAATGATGCAGTTGGTGATGATCAGCCCCACGAAGACCGACAGCTGTTTACTGATTTCGTAGGCATAGGCCTTGAGGATCTGATCCACCACGATGACGAGCGAGGCGATAATGGTCATCTGAACGATGATCCGGATGCTCCCTGGAATCTGAGTCCGAACAAGCGACACGGCCAGATTGGAGAAGGAGCACACGGCAATCACCGAGGCACACATCACCAGCGTAACGCTCATGCTGCTGGTGACCGCCAGCGCTGAACAGATCCCAAGGATCTGGAGCGCGATCGGGTTATTGTCAAATATCGGTTCAAAGAGAACCTGTTTGGCTGATTTTTCGGCCACTGTCAGACCTCCCCGCTACGAAGCTGTTTCAGATAAGGCGCGAAGCCGCGATCCCCCATCCAGAAATTCACCATGTTCTGGACGCCTCGACTGGTGAGCGTCGCGCCAGACAACGCATCCACCTTATGCTGCTTGTCTTTGGCGTCGGCGCCGACACCGCCTTTGATCAGGCGAATCTGCGGCTCGGTCGAGTCCTCTTCATAGATCTTTTTACCGATCCAGTTCTGCTTCCACTCCGGGTTGTCGATTTTGCCACCCAGACCCGGCGTCTCACCGTGAGAGTAGAAGCCCAGCCCCTCAACGGTATTCGCGTCGCCTTGAAGCGCCATAAACCCGTACATCGTCGACCAGAGGCCGTAACCGTGGACAGGCAGGACGATCTTCGTCACCTCGTCGCCTTCACGGAGAATGTACACCTTGGCGATGTCCGCCTGGCGCTTGATACCCGCCTTATCCTCGGACGCCGGAATATTCTCCGAACGCTCGGGGTTGTTCGACGCCTGATACTGATCGTACGCCATGGCATTGGCCAGCCCGAGCGATTCGGGGTCGATATATTCCCCAGTTTCCAGACTCACCAGCTTGACGTCAAAGCGACTGAACAGCTCCTCTATCCGGTCGGAGGAGGCACCCTTTGGCAACATACCGGCAGCCGCCAGGATATTGGATTTCATATCCAGCAGACGGTTAGTCGCCTGCGCCGGACTGAGGGTGACGGCCGCCGTGGAGACAATCACCGAGCAGACGATGCACAGTGCCAGCGCGACCATGACGGTTCTGGAGACGGTTTCCTTCTTGTTAGCCACGGGCAAGCCTCCGTTTAATGTTGGACTGCATCACGAAGTAGTCGATCAGCGGTGCAAACAGGTTGGCGAACAGAATCGCCAGCATGATGCCCTCGGGGAAGGCCGGATTGACCACCCGGATCAGCACTGTCATCAGCCCGACGAAAATCCCGAAGATCCACTTACCGGTACTGGTCATGGAAGCCGATACCGGATCGGTGGCCATGAACATCATGCCAAACGCGAAACCGCCGACCACCAGGTGCCAGTGGGCCGGCATGGCGAACAACGGATTGGTCTCGGAGCCGACGGCATTGAGCAACAGGGACGTTGCAATCATGCCAATCATGACCCCGCCAACAATACGATAGGAGGCAATCTTCATCACCAGCAGCGCAATGCCGCCGATCAGAACGGCCAGCGTTGAGGTTTCACCCATGGAGCCCTGGATGGTGCCCATGAAGGCCTGCATCCAGCTGATGCTTTCCTGCAACGCCGCCATGCCGTCACTTGCCGCGACACTCAGAGCAGTGGCTCCGCTGAAGCCATCGACGGCGGTCCAGACCGTATCGCCGGAAATCTGCGCCGGATAGGCGAAGTACAGGAACGCCCGACCGGTCAGTGCCGGGTTCAGGAAGTTCTTGCCGGTGCCACCGAATACTTCCTTGCCGATCACCACGCCGAACGTGATGCCCAGCGCCACCTGCCACAACGGGATTGTCGGCGGGCAGATCAGGGCAAAGAGGATGGAGGTGACGAAGAAGCCTTCGTTGACCTCGTGTTTCCGCACGGTGGCGAACAGCACTTCCCAGAAACCGCCAACGACGAACGTGACGAAATACACGGGTATGAAGTAAGCGGCACCATACACAAGGTTGTCCCAGATACTGGACGGATCATTACCCGCCAGCGCAGCGATGAATGCGGTTCTGAGGCCGCCATCGCCCATCATCGCGTCCGGATTGGCCGCAAGGAAGCTGTTGGCCTGGTAGCCGATGTTCCACATACCGAAGAACATGGCCGGCCACACGCAGAACCAGACCGTGATCATGATCCGTTTCAGATCGATACCATCACGTACATGAGCCGTTGTGGACGTCACATGGCCCGGCGTATAGAAAATCGTATCGACGGCTTCATAGAGCGCATACCACCGCTCGAATTTGCCGCCCTTCTCGAAATGATGCTCGATGCCGTCAAGGAACTGTCGTAATGCCATGGTTTAGCCCTCGATCTCGATGCGGGTCAGGTTTTGACGCAGAATCGGGCCGTACTCGTACTTCCCGGGGCAGACGAAGGTGCACAGGGCCAGATCTTCCTCATCCAACTCCAGGCATCCCAGGTTCTGTGCCATCTCCGTGTCACCGATGATCAGTGACCGGAGCAACTGCGTCGGCAGAATATCCAGAGGCATCACCTCTTCGTACGCACCGACAGGCACCATGGCGCGCTCGCTGCCATTGGTGGTGGTCGTAAAATCAAACAGGCGACCAGGCGCCAGCTTGGACAGGTAGATGTTCAGCTTGGAGAACTTGCGACTGCCCGGTGAGAGCCACCCCATGAACTCGCGCTTGTCGCCCTCTTCCAGAACGGTCACCTGATTGGCGAATCGGCCCAGGTAGTTGCAGGGACCACGGCCGCTTCGTCCGCCAAAGACGGAGCCGGAAATCGTCCGCACTTCGCAGTCCGTGGCCACTTCGCCGGCCATCAGGTCCTCCAGGCTGGCACCCACTTCGGTACGGACCAGCCGGGGCTTTTCCGCCTTGGGACCACCAATCGCCACCACCCGCTCGGTTGGAAGCTCGCCGGTCGTGAACAGCCGGGCAATGGCCATCACGTCCTGATAGCCGATGGTCCAGACCTTCTTGTCTCCGGAAATCGGGTCCAGAAAGTGGATATGGGTACCCACGTTGCCCGCCGGATGAACACCATCAAACTGCTGTACCTCGATCCGGTCGTCGGACGGGACCGGCACATCAGAGCCCGGCTTGCCGCAGACAAACACCTTGCCGTTGGTCAGATGGCTGATGATTTTCAGGCCATTTTCAAACGCTTCCGGGTCATCTTTAATGATGACTGTCGGGTCCGCCGCCAGCGGGTTGGTGTCCATCACGGACACGAAAATGGAATTGGGGGCCGAGTCGATTTCCGGCACCTTGCTGTACGGACGGGTCCGAAGCAACGTCCAGAGGCCGGACTCCACCAGGTTGTCCACCACCTGCTGCCGCTCCAGAGAGCCCAAATCACTCGCCTCGTAGCGGGCGAAGGTTTCGGCCTCGTCGCCGTCCTTCTCAATCACGATGGACTGAAACACCCGACGCTCACCCCGGTTGACCTCTTTGATCACACCGGCGGCAGGCGCGGTATAGCGAACGCCTTCGGTCTTCTTATCCGTAAACAGCAGCTCACCGCGCTTGACGCGGTCTCCCTCTTTAACGGCCATGGTTGGCTTCATACCGTTGTAGTCAAATCCGATCAACGCCACGTGGCTCACGGGCCCGGCCTCGGAAATGACCTGTTCAGGAGCGCCACTGATGGGAAGATCCAGGCCTTTCTTGATCTTGATCATTAGCCCCATCCAATCATCAGAAACTTTACCGTCCGGCGTGGCTCAGAGCCCCGCAAACCTGTCTTTCCAGTCCAGAAACGGCGCGGGCATCGGGTCGTTTTCCCGATCAGTCTCAGGGAAATGAAATCGGCAGCCGGACGCGTCCAAAATCGCGCCAATTATAGAGAGTCGAGCCCGTCATTTCCACCACCCTTCCGTGCCGGAAACTGGCTGAATGGCCTCCTGAGGCAGCTTGGCACAGATTTCAGACAATAAAAAACCCGGCCCTCGGGAAAGGACCGGGTCTCGTGTGCCGTCCGGGATCACACCGGACCCGCCGTTAGCGGACCCGGGCCGGATAGACCGCGTGATTGACGCCAGCCATCTCGTTGACGATCCGGATCACCTGAGCGCTGTAGCCCGCCTCGTTGTCATACCAGACGTACAGGATGGCACGGTGATCGTCAGCAATGGTTGCCTGGGCATCAACGATGCCCGCGTGCCGGGACCCCACGAAGTCTGAGGAGACCACTTCCGGGGAGTTGACGAAGTCGATCTGCTTCTGGAGCTCGGAATGCAGCGCCATATCCCGGAGGTAATCATTGACCGCATCCCGATCCACTGCCTTGTCGAGATTCAGGTTCAGGATTGCCATGGACACGTTCGGGATCGGCACGCGGATGGCGTTGCCAGTCAGCTTGCCTTTGAGTTCCGGCAGTGCCTTGGCGACCGCCTTGGCCGCCCCCGTCTCGGTGAGCACCATGTTGAGCGGTGCGCCACGCCCCCGACGAGAGCCCTTGTGATAGTTATCGATCAGGTTCTGGTCGTTGGTGTAGGCATGGACCGTTTCCATGTGCCCGCCGTTGATGCCGAACTCATCATGGATGGCCTTGAGGACCGGCGTGATGGCGTTGGTCGTACAGGACGCCGCCGACAGAATGCGATCATCCTCAGTGACATCCTGATCGTTGATGCCATAGACGATGTTCTTGATATCGCCCTTACCCGGCGCCGTGAGCAGCACGCGACTGACGCCCCTGGACTTGAGGTGCAGCCCAAGACCTTCTTCATCACGCCATTTGCCGGTATTGTCAATCACGATGGCATTGTTGATACCGTACTGGGTGTAATCCACCTGGTCCGGTCCGTCCGAGTACAGCACCTTGATGAAATTCCCGTTGGCGATCAGCGCGCTGTTTTCATAGTCCACACTGATCGTACCGTTGAACGGGCCATGAACCGAGTCACGACGCAACAGGCTCGCGCGCTTCTCCAGATCGCTTTCAGCACCGCCATTACGGACCACGATCGCCCGCAGGCGCAGGTTGTTGCCACCCCCGGCCTTCTCAATCAGGATGCGCGCCAGAAGGCGACCGATCCGGCCGAAGCCATACAGAACGACGTCCTTCGTTTCTTCCTCGGCCTGCTTGCGGGACTGTTCGGTGTACTGGCCAACCACGCCAGACACTTCGTCACGCAGGAAATCCTCAAGCGAACGCCCGTTGCCCTGCTCGCGGAACCGAACGGCCAGCTTGCCGATGTCGATGTGAGCCTGACCCAGCTCAAGACGGTCCAGCGTTTCCAGAATCGGCAGCGTGTCGTGAACAGACAGCTCGTTCTCTTCCACCTGACGAACGAACCGGTGCGCCCGCAGGATGCCAATCACTGACTGATTGATAATCGCCCGGCCGTAGATGGACGTCACCACATTGTTCTTGCGGTACAAACGCCCGATCAGCGGGATCATCGCCTCGGCGGTCGCCTCACGTTCTGTCCACTCGGACAGGCACTCGTTCATCTGTTGCTGACTCACGTGTAAACCTCTGTCGTTTGCGCTGATAAAGGCGGCGGCTGGTGTAGCAGAACACGCCACGCCCACTCTGCGGGTTCCGTCTCACCGACCAGCTCAACCGGCGAACGGTTCGCTAAAAATGGGCGCATATTATCCAGCTTCCTGTACGTTTTATCAATGCGGCCCGAAAACCCCAGAGAAACGCCCTGGCGTAGCGAGAATGGAGGCACCCGGGGCGCGGAAAGCAAGGCATGCCTGACTGGCAGGACGGGGCGCGCAAGCCCATCGCGCATCGATCTGCCGTCGCAGGGAGTTTTTCAGAGGTGCCCCAGGGGCTAGAATGGCGTCCTTTTCACCGAGGATGACCCGAATTGCCATGAACGCAGCCAACGCCGGACCATCACTGATTGCACCGCCGCTCCCCCAAAAGGCGGGAAACCACGACCTCTGGAGCGGCCTGCATGGCACCAGCCAGGCACTGGCGATTGCCGAGGCCGCAAGGCGCCAGGATGGGTTGACGCTGATCGTTACCTCCAGCACCGACGAAGCCCTGCGCCTGGAACAGTCTCTCCGGTTCTTCCTCGGTATGAGCTCGGATGAGGACCAGCCAGGCATCTCCGATGACGGACTGGAGCTGCTGTCCCTGCCGGACTGGGAAACACTCCCCTATGATATGTTCTCGCCCCACCAGGACATCATCTCCCGGCGCATCCGCACGCTCTATCGACTGCCACGCATGGACCGCGGCCTATTGGTGGTGCCGGCCCGGACACTGATGCACCGTCTGGCGCCGGCGCATTACCTTCAGGGCAGCACCCTGCTGCTGAAAACCGGTCAGCAACTCGACATCGGCCGCTGGCGGGATCAACTGGAGGCTGCCGGGTACCGACACGCGGAGAATGTCTACGAGCACGGCGAATACGCGGTCCGCGGCGCCATCATGGACATTTACCCGATGGGGGCCACCAAACCCTACCGGATCGATCTGTTTGACGACGAAATCGAGACACTGCGGACATTCGACCCGGACACCCAACGTTCCGTCGAGCACATTGATGAGGTCGAGCTGCTGCCCGCCAACGAATTCCCGATGCACAAGGAGGCCCGAAGCACCTTCCGCAACCAGTGGTTCGAGCATTTCCCGGAGGCCGACCGGAATGCATCGGTCTACCGCGACATCAGCGACGGAATCACACCACCGGGCATCGAGTACTATCTGCCGCTGTTTTTTGACGAGACGGCCACACTGTTCGACTACCTGCCCGACAACACGCACGTATTCACCTTCGACGGACTCGAGGAGGCCTTCGAGGGAACCCGTCAGGATGTCGAAAATCGCTACGAGGAGCGCCGGCACGACCGTCTACGCCCGGTCCTGCCGCCTCTGTCCCTTTTCCTCGCCACTGAAACCTGCTTCGGTCACCTCAAGTCGTTCCCAAGAGTCACCCTGACACAGGAGCCACAGAACGCCGGCGCCCGCGAAACCATCTGCAACACCGCGCCACTGCCACCGGTCGCTATCGACGGCCGCGCCTCCGATCCGGCCAGCCGACTCAAATCGTTTCTGGGAACGCCCGAACGAACCCTGTTATGCGTTGAGTCAGCCGGGCGCCGCGAAGCGCTGATCGACAACCTCGCGGATTTCGACCTCAAGCCGTCCCTGGCCACCGACTGGGACGAATTTCTCAGCGGCGGAGAGCCCTTTGCTCTGACTGTCGGCGGCCTCGACGCCGGGCTGTACCTGAACGACGCCTCGGTGGCGGTAATCACAGAAACCGAACTCTACGGCGAGCGGGTGCTTCAGCAGCGCCGTCGCCAGAAGCCCACCGAAATCCGCGATGACGGTTACCGGGACCTGTCGGAGCTGCGCATCGGCGCGCCGGTCGTTCACATCGACCATGGCGTCGGTCGCTATCAGGGGCTACAGACCATTCCGGTGGACCGGGACACCGTCGAGGAATTCCTGACGCTGGAATACGCCGGCGGCTCAAAGCTTTACGTGCCCGTTTCAAGCCTCCACCTGATTTCGCGCTATTCGGGCTCCGACGAGAATCTGGCCCCGCTTCACAAGCTGGGCACAGAGCGCTGGAGCCAGGCCAAGCAGAAGGCGATGGAGAAGATCCGCGACACCGCCGCGGAACTGCTGGACGTCTACGCCCGGCGCGCCGCTCGCAAGGGCCACGTTTTCGAACACCCGGCAAGCGATTACCGGGCATTCGCCGCCGATTTCCCCTTCGAGGAGACCCCGGATCAGCAAGCTGCGATTGATGCCGTGGTCGCGGACATGACCGGCGAGCAACCCATGGACCGGCTCGTTTGCGGCGACGTTGGCTTCGGCAAGACCGAAGTCGCCATGCGCGCCGCGTTCATCGCCACCTGGGCGAGCAAACAGGTCGCCGTGCTGGTACCCACCACACTGCTTGCCCAGCAGCATTACGATTCATTCCGGGACCGCTTTGCGGACACCCCCGTCAAAGTCGAACTGCTGAGCCGTTTTCGGAGCAGCAAAGAGACCCGCGCCGCCATCGACCGGATCGAAAAGGGCCAGGCCGACATCGTGATCGGCACGCACAAACTCATCCAGGGCGATATCCACTTCAAGAACCTGGGACTGGTGATTATCGATGAGGAGCACCGGTTCGGCGTTCAGCAAAAGGAAAAGCTCAAAGCCCTGCGCGCCGAAGTGGACCTGCTGACACTGACCGCAACGCCGATACCCCGCACGTTGAACATGGCCATGGGTCATCTGCGGGACCTGTCCATCATCGCCACTCCCCCGGCCCGACGCCTGTCGGTGAAAACATTCGTACGCCAGCGCGAGGATGCCCTGGTACGGGAAGCCGTACTCCGGGAGGTGCTGCGCGGCGGTCAGGTGTATGTCCTGCACAACGAGGTCAACACGATCGACAACACCGCCTCCAGCCTTCAGGAACTGGTCCCGGAAGCGCGTGTCGGAATCGCCCATGGCCAGATGCGCGAGCGCGAGCTGGAACAGATCATGTCGGACTTCTACCACAAGCGCTTCAACGTCCTGGTCTGCTCCACCATCATCGAGACCGGCATCGACATCCCCAGCGCCAACACCATCATCATCGAGCGCGCCGACAAGTTCGGCCTGGCACAACTTCACCAGCTGCGCGGCCGTGTCGGCCGCTCCCACCACCAAGCCTATGCGTACCTGCTGACACCGCCGCCCAAGAGCATGACAGCGGACGCCGAGAAACGACTCGAGGCCATCTCCGGTGCGCAGGATCTCGGCGCGGGCTTCATGCTGGCGACACACGACCTGGAAATCCGCGGTGCGGGGGAACTGCTCGGCGAGGAACAGAGCGGCCAGATCGAAAGTATCGGCTTTACACTCTACATGGAGCTGCTGGAAGAGGCGGTGCAGGCCATTCGCGAGGGCCGGACGCCGAACGCCGAACTCCCACTCAGTCACGGCACCGAGATCAATCTTCGCATCCCGGCACTCATCCCGGACGATTATCTGCCGGATGTGCACAACCGGCTGTTGCTCTACAAACGCATTTCGGGCGCCCACAAAGCCAGCGAACTCAAAGAACTGCAGGTTGAGATGATCGACCGGTTCGGCCTGCTGCCGGACGCCACGAAAAACCTGCTGCGCCAGGCCCAGCTCCGCATTCGGGCCGAAGCCCTCGGTATCCAGAAGATCGATGGGAGCGGCGACTGGGGACGCCTGGAGTTCGGGAACAACACCCCGGTGGATCCGCTGGCACTGGTGGAAAAGGTCCAGTCTGCCCCAGACCGTTACCAACTGGAAGGCGCCAACACCTTCCGCTTTCGGCTGAAGGACACCTCAACCGATGGTAAACTCAGCGGCGTTGCCGACATGCTGGCCGCACTCGAACAGTCTTCCGACCAGAAGACGGACAAGGCCAGCGCCAAATGAGGATTTCCATGCCGTTGCTGACCGCTCTTCGACACCCGGTCCGGGCTGCTGCCTGGCTGGTTCTCGCCGCCCCGTTCGCTGCATCGGCGCCACTGGCGGCGCAGACCACGGACGATGACAACCTCTATCGCGCCGAGCTTGTCCTCATGGAGCGACTGGAAAGCCGCGACGGCATCGTTGAGAAAATGGTAGATCGTTCGCCCGCGCCATTACCCGAGGAGGCCGAAGCGTTATGGATTCCGCAGGACGACGCCCCCGCGCTCTCTGACCGAGACCTGCTGCCAGCGGAGGAGATGCATCTCCGCGAAGCCGCCGCCCGTCTGGAACGCAGCGGCCGCTACCGGGTCCTGATGACCGCAGCGTGGCACCAACGCTATGCGCCCGGGTTCGACAGCGGCCCAATGATCGTGCAGCTCGGCGACAAACTGCCATTGCTGGGGGATCGCCGCCAGTTCGAGGGCAGCATCCGCATTGAGCGACGCCGTTACCTGCACGTCCACGCACGGATCCATCACTGGCGCACCACGATCCCGACCCTGCCCGAATTCACGTCATTGACCGACTCACCAATCGCTGCCGGGTTGTCTCCGCATGATGGCGCAGAGCAAGGGGAGATGGCACCAGCCCCCCTGGCATTACCGAAACGGGAACTGGTGACCTGGCTGCATGAAACACGGCGGATGCGCAGCGAAAAACTCCACTATCTGGACTCGCCCACCCTCGGTCTGCTGGTCTACTTCGAGCCGATCGACGCGGATGATATGGAGACCGGTACGCTTGAGACGGCCGGCGATCAGTAGGCAGCCGCCCTCGGGATTGCCCGCTCAAGCACGGCCCGGACGTCTGCCATTCCCCCGTCGAGCACGGCCCGGATGTCATCGAGGGTGATGGCCTCTTCGGTTTTTCCGGCCGCCCAATTCACAACCAGCGAGAGGCTGGCGTAGTCCATGCCGAGTTCGGCCGCCAACGCCGCCTCGGGCATCCCCGTCATACCCACCAGATCGGCACCGTCCCGCTCCAGCCGGGTGATCTCGGCGGCGGTTTCAAGCCGCGGCCCCTGCGTCGCGGCATAGGTGCCCTCAGGCACACAGCTCAATCCGGCCTGTTCCACTGCCGCGATCAGCACCGATCGAAGCGGCGCGCTGTAAGGCCATGTGAAATCAATGTGGGTGGTCTCCGCCAGCTTACCTTCAAACATGGTGTGGCCCCGACCCCAGGTGTAATCCAGAATCTGGTTTGGCACGACGAGTGTCGATGGGCCCATGTCCGGGTGAATGCCCCCGACGGCATTCACGCCAATCACACGCTTGACCCGCGCTTCCTGCAGCGCCCAGAGATTGGCCCGGTAATTCACCTGGTGGGGAGGAATGCGATGCGGACTGCCATGGCGGGCCAGAAAAACGACCGGAATACCGGCCAGGTGCCCCTCCGCGAGTGACGAGGACGGGATGCCCCAGGGAGTGCTCACCGCCTTTTCTTCAGTGATGGTCAGACCCTCAAGCGATTCAAGGCCGGTGCCTCCGATAATACCGATGCGCTCTGATTCGTGCTGACTCATGCTTCTCCATCCGTTTTGGGCCGGGCAAACTGGGCGCCCGGCCCCTGATGTTCCGGTTCCTGCGCCCGGGCGGCGGGTTCCGGAGGCTGCGGGCTCCCGTTGGCATCTGGTCCAGCGGAACGCAGCCGTACCGGGTCGGCGACATGCAGCGTCCGGGTCGGGAAGGCCACTTCCGCGCCGTGCTCAGCGATGATGTCGCTGATCCGCAGGAGCAGGTCCTGTTTGGTCGCCTGATAGTCGGCCCAGGCCAGGTTCGTTGTGAAGGTGTACACCATAATGTCCAACGACGACGCGTTAAAGCGGTCAAAATTGACGATGGTGAGCTGATCCTGATCAATGTCCCGGTGATTGCGCAGCATCTCTCGAATGGACTCGACGATGCTCGCCATATGCGCAACGTCCACATACCGGACCCCGACGGTTTCGTAGATCCGGCGGGCGACCATCCGTGATGGGTTCTCCACCGAAATGGTCGTGAAGAAAGCATTCGGGACGTACAGGGGACGCTGATCAAATGTCCGGATGGTGGTCAGACGCCAGCCGATGTGCTCGACAACACCTTCGATCTGCTTCTCGGGGGATTTCACCCAGTCACCGATCTTGAACGGCCTGTCCAGATGAATCATGAAACCGCCGAAGAAGTTCGCCAGCAGGTCTTTCGCGGCAAAACCAACGGCGATGCCACCGACGCCGCCGAATGCCAGCACCCCTGAAATACTGAAACCCAGCGACTGCATGGCCGTGAGTATCGCCACAATGACCACCACAGCACGCGCAAGCTTGGAGACGGCGCTGACCGTGGTGTAATCCATCGGCCGCTCCATCTTGAGCGGCGACACCATGATCTTTTCGGTCTGTCGGATGAATCCCCACAGGGTCCAGACCACCAGCACAATAATGCCGAGTTTGAGCAGCGTATTGTTCGCCTGGAAAAGCGCGGCTTCCGAGTAATGATGGGCAATATCGGCCGCCCAGTAGATGCCCTGAAGCCAGACGAGACCGAGCGCGGGCCGACGCAGCGCATGGAGCAATGCATCGTCCCAGAGGTTTCGGGACCTCTCCGCGCGCCGCTCCAGTCGGACGACGACCCGGCTGACGACAAACGCCACCGCCGCGGTCATCAGTACCAGTGCACCAATGGCGATCAATGCCCGCCACTCCTGTGATAGCAGGTTCCAGCTCTCGATCCACCGGGTAATGAAATCAGGCAGGTTTTTCAAAGGGTTCTCCGTTCAGCCAGCCAGATTGATCGTGCCGGTGTCAGTGCCGGTCATCCGTTGAAATTGTCACCGGCACACCGGGTGCTACCGCATCAAACAACGCCATGAGGTCGTCGTTACGCATGCGAATACAACCGTGAGAAGCCGGCACACCCATGGGCTCGGAGTCCGGCGTGCCATGAATATAGATGAAACGGCGCATGCTATCGACACGGCCGCCACGGTTGAAACCGGTTTCACGACCGCACAACCACAGAATCCGGGTCAGAATCCAGTCGCGTTCCGGGAACCGGGCCGCCAGCTCCGGGGAATAGATTTCACCGGTCGGCCGACGCCCGACAAAGACGGCCCCGCACGGCTGGCCACCACCGATGCAGGCGCGGATGTAGTGAGCACCACGGGGTGTTGCTCCGGAACCGTTGGCTTCGCCGGGGCCCTTGGCCGCGGTTGAGACCGGCCGGCTCCACTTCTTACCGGACGGTCCGTAGGCCGTCAGGCGCTGGTCCGGCAGACTGATATGGATGGACTCGATGTGCTCGAGCATGAACGCTCCTCTTCAGGAGGCCCCGAATGTCATGGCGGCAGGTTCTGCCACGCCCTTCGGAGCTGTTGCTGAGGTGCGCCGCGGCCCGGACAGCTCGATCAGGCCGGCGATGACACAAGAAGCGGATCCTCCGCCTGCATCCCGGCTGCCAGAAACGGCACCAGGCGTGAGGCAATTTCCTGAACTCGCGTGTCAACGCCCAACTTGTTCTGCAGGATGTCGCGCAGCGCGTCACTGCTGGACATGGTAAACGCCGTGGCGCCCAGCATAAACTGGATTCGCCAGTAACGATCAACAGCGGAGAGCTGTGGAGTCGCTTCCTTCAGAAGACGCATAAAACGCCCGAACGGCTCACTGTATTCCTCTTCTAAAAACTTCCGGAGGTGTCCCTGGGATTGCGTGTAAGCCAGCCCGAGCAGGCGCATGAAGATGGAAATACCCCGCTCGTTGCGATGCGGCATGCGGATCGCGCTCTCGGTCAGTGCCCAGAGCGTTGTGTGAAGACAGGGCGGCCGCCCTTTGCAGTTGGCTTCCAGCTCGTCAAACGCACTCTCCAGAGTCTGGGAATACGGGGTGAGAAAACGGGCGAACACCGCATGGATCAGTGCATTCTTGGATCCGAAATGGTAATTCACAGCCGCCAGATTCACACCCGCTTTGCTGGTGATCATGCGCAGGGAGGTCTCTGCAAAGCCGCGCTCGGCGAACAGCTCTTCTGCGGCATCAAGAATACGGTCAACGGTGTCGTTCTGGGCCATGGGAAGCGCTTGTTATTGTCCAAACATACGTTTGAAACATACGTTTGACCCAGAATGTTGTCAAGTTGTCGCTGGCGGCGTTCCTGCCTCGTTGTCGGATTCGTCCGTCGTGGACTCGTCGTCCGCGTCCTCCGAGGATGACACCTCCTCCACGACCCATCCTTCGTCGATGGCCTGTTGATGGCCTTCAAAATAGGCGTTCTGCAACCGATGGTAGGCCTTTTCAGCTTCCATGAGAAAAATCAGGTACAGCCGCAGATGATCGCGCCGCCTGATGTGGCGAGCCAGTTGGCGTTGCTCGGAAAGCCGGACGATGGACGAGAAACGCGTTGAGCGCAGCGCCGGGTTGAAATCCGCCATCATCGCGCATTGCCAGGCCAGACCTTCGTGGCCCTCCAGATGTTCCACATGCATGCGCCCTTCCCGCAGGCGCTGGTGACGACGCAGCACAAGCTCAAGGTAGGTCGGCTGACTGGAAAAGAGACGTCGAACGAAGGGCACACCGGCCAACAGGATCAGCACAAAGACCCCAAAACCGCCGCCCGCGATCCATGCCGGTACGAATCCGGGAATGCCAGCCAGGAAAACGACGGCAGACAGAACCACGAAAGCCAGCCACAGGTCACGTCGGCGACGAGCCGAAATCACCTCGAAATTCGTTGGCCAATCCGGAATGGAAAGACGATCAAAATCCAGCAGCAATACACGCTCACACTGTCTCAACAGACGACGGCGCCCCATCTGACGCGCCATGACGTCCGCCTCTTCTTCCGCGTCGGTCTCATCGTCTGGCGCTTCTTCCGCTCCGGCGTCGTGTTCGCTTTCATCGACTGTCGCCGCCACCTCAGTGGTCGGCTGTTCCGGCGTCTCCCGTTGACGACGCACCACCGCACCACCGGCCTCGGCAGGCTCCGAAGACGGCGGCTGGTCAGCCGGCCGGCCCGGGCGCAGCACCGGTTGGCGGGGATCGGTGTTGGAGTCAGTGGATTCGTCAGCCATAAGCCCTTGTCCGGGTTCCTTTTGGGAGCACCTGCCGGTATTCTAGACCAGATTTTCAGGCGCCATCAGGAGTGTGTATGTTCACAGGCATTATCCAGGGGCTGGCCCGGGTTGAGCACATCGAGCGTCAAACCGGTCTGAGCCGGTTCCGGCTTCGTTTCCCGCCCGAACACCTGGACGCGGTCCAGACCGGCGCCTCCGTCTCAATAGACGGTGTCTGCCTGACCGTCACGAATCAGGAGGGCGACTGCCTGTTCTTCGATGCCATGCAGGAAACCCTCCGGCTGACCCACCTTGGTGACCTGAATACCGGGGACGTCGTCAATTTCGAGCGGGCCGCCCGCATTGGCGACGAAATCGGCGGACACCTCCTGTCCGGCCACGTCCACACGACGGCGGAAGTCATTGCCATCGACACGCCGGAGAACAACCGAACCATCACATTCCGGGTACCTGATGACTGGTGCCGCTACCTGTTTCCAAAAGGCTATATCGCCATCAATGGCGCAAGCCTGACCATCGGCGACGTTGTTGACGACACCTTCAACGTTCACCTCATCCCGGAAACCCTGCGCGTAACGACCTTTGCCAACCTGTCCGTCGGTGACCGCGTGAATGTCGAGATCGACAGCCAGACCCAGACGGTGGTGGATACCATCGAACGAATGGGCCTCCGGCCGCGTTGAGCCCCTGACGCCTTTGGCCCAATCAGACCAGATCCCATGCCGGAATTAGGCTGATTATTCTAATCCTGCTCCGTAACCTGCTCTCTAAATTGACACGACAGCAGACAGGAGTATCCATGCTGCAGGACACACTGAACAATGTCAGCGCCGCGCGTGAAAAGCTGCAATCGCGCGTCCAGCCCCAGGTGGACCAGGCCAGCGCTGAGCTGAAGAAAGTACTCAGCGATCTGGGCGTCGAAGTCACGGGTGAAACGCGCCTCCAGGAGCTGGTCACTCAGCTCCGCGAGCGCAACCCGTCGCTTCGGTCATTTACCCGCAATCTGGACGTCGCCACCTACGACCTGCGCAAGAAACTCTGGTGGAACGCCAATATGATGTCCGCTTACGTCGCCGATCAGGCGGGCCAGCGTTACGAAGCCGAGGTCAAGCCCAAGCTTCAACACTACCGCCAGACCGCGGAGAGTCGGGCGCGCACTCTCTTCGAGCAGATTCGTGAACTGGCACCCGCCAGTCAGCGCGCCGAGTCCGAGTAGACACTGATTGGGGAACGCGGGACATAGTGTCCCGCACGATCCACCCTTCGATTTCAGGTTGCTTGCCACCCTTAAGCGACCTGTCCTTTGGCCCCTCCACCCCAGGGGCTTTTTTTTATGTCACAATTTTGGCAGGTCGCAACGACAGCACGTCGCGATCGGCAAACCGGTTCCGTGAGCACCCCTCGTCCACTCAGTCATGACTGCCAGAGGGAATGCCATGCATGCTTGATGACACGCAACTCGCCGCCCTTCATCAACAACTCCAGGAGCGCGAAAAGCAGCTCACGGAAGTCCTGAACAGCGTTTCAGACCGAACGCAGACGGTGGCGCTCGACCAGCAGAGCACCGGTCGGGTCTCGCGGGGCGATGCCTTGCAGCAACAGGCCATGGCGATCGCCAACGAGAACCAGTACAAACGCGAACTCCAGCAAGTGCGGGCCGCCCTGAGGCGGATGGACGAGGACGACTACGGTTTCTGCGACGAGTGTGGTGAGGACATCCCCTACCCGCGACTGTCCGTGAAACCGGAAGTCACTCTCTGCCTCAATTGTCAGTCTGCCCGGGAAGGCGCCAACTGATGGCGAGAAACCAGGCATTGGCGGACGACGGGGTCCGCTCTGCCCCACGACCGTCTTCCAGACGATAGGACCAACGCCGGTCCATCAAGCGGGCCACGCCGGCGGCCAGCGCCACCTTCGGCAGGACACGCCACTGCAGGGCCAGGTCGGCCCGCCAGCGTGTCTGTTCGAGACGACTGACCCGGGTCCGGCTTTCATCCCGGACCTGCCATTGCCCGCCATCCGGAAACACGTCCAGCGAGAGCCGCCAGCGCTCGGTGACCCGCCATTCAACGCCATTCGATGGCAGGCCCAGCGTCAGCTCAAACGCCTCGCCCAGCGTCGTCTGCCACTGCACCAACGGCCAGGGCGCATAGTCACCGAAGCGATCATCCACGCCGATGCCCCAGCGCCAGTCGCCACCGGCCAGTCCCACCGTGCGGCGCACCACACGACCGTCGAGGCGCCAGTCGTCAAGACGCATCGATGCCGGATGCCGAAGCACATTGGAGGAAACCGCCAACGTCGGGGCGAGCGAGACGTCCCAGGCGCCCACCCGATCCGACCACCCAACGGCCAACTGATGGACATGGCCGTTGGTCGCCGGTGGCACACCATTCCGCGGCAGCAGCTCTAACACCCGGTATTCATGGTCCAGAGACCAGACACGGTGCTCGTCCGGTCGGACCATGACGGCCGACACCGTTTCGCGGTACGGCGCGCTCCGGTCAGCCTCCGCCCCGCTCACCCGAGCGGACAGTTCCGCCCGGGCAGGCGCCATGATCGCCACACCCAGAAGAAACAGAGCCAATCGTCCCATCATCGTTGTCACCCGAATGCACGGTACACCACAAACCGGTCGTTCGACGCCAGCTTCTCGCACCGTCCGACATACCGCCCGATCAACGCTTCATAGGGGAGGAACCGGTTCGCGACCAGGCGCAGCTCGCCACCCGGTGCCAGATGAGCCCGGCAGGATGTCAGGAAGGCCTCGGTGGCGGCCGTGGTGGTCTCCACACCCAGGTGGAAGGGTGGGTTGGATACAATCAGTTGGTACCGCCGCCCAACCTCATTGAGCCCATCGGAGGCCCAGACCTCACCGTCCACCCCCGCACGAGACAGGGTCTGACGCGCGCAGTACACTGCCTGGGCCTGTGCGTCCACGCCGTGCAATACCTCGCGATCAGACGGATGCCCCAACGCGGTCATGATGACCCCGGCCCCACAGGCAAAGTCGAGCACAGACCCCGCCACCGGCGGCTCGGAATCCAGCGTACCCAGTAACAGGGCCGTGCCCTCATCCAGACGCCCGTCGCTGAACACGCCCGGCAGGTGCGCCAGCGACCATGTCAGACCAATGTCGTGCCACTCCAGCCAGTCCGACAGCCGGAACGGCTCGGCACCCGCTGGAATGTCGGCCTGCCACACCTGACAGTGGCGGGCGCTGTCGATTTTTCGCGCGTTCGGGAACAGGTCCTTCAGTAGCCGGGAACCACCGCCGACCCCCTCTTTCTTACCACCCACCAGCCAGCACTCGCCTCCCGGCGCCAGACTCCGGGCCAGGGCCAGACGCATCGCCAATTCCCTGCGGGATTTGGGCATGAAGACCACAACGCCCTCCACCTCGCCCGGCGTCAGGGCGGGGTCGTCGTAGCCAAACGCAACACGCCAGCCGGGCCCACAACCGGCGATCAGATCATCATACGTGCCCCGGTGTTCGGTCATTGCCAGCCCTCCCCCCAACTCATTCGTCAGGGTCGGCTCGGCAACGCCGATCAGCGCGACACGCTCTGGCAACTCGTCCGCGCTGCGCAGCAACGCGTCATGGGTTTTCATCATGAGACCGCTCTCCGCCGTGTCGCATGAATGATCTCCGTATATCGACCGGCAAGCCGCGACAATCGCCAGGCCTCGGGTGGCGCCGCCTTGGCATCCGCCGCCGACAACAGGCGCACAAGATGCTCCGCCGCGCCCTCCCCCTCCCGGATCGGATCATCCTCCAGAGACGGGTAGCGCTGCGTCTCCGGCACGTACTCAGGATACGCCAGACGATCAGGCGCCAGCGCCAGACAGCCCGATGCCATTCCTTCGAGCATCGACAACCCCTGAAAATCGTGCAACGCCGTGGAAAGCACCACGTCCGCCGTGACCAGCAACCGGTCATAGTCCGCCCGGTCTTCCACGTAGCCCCAGTGGACCAGCCGTTGACCGAACCGCGACTGAATCTCGGCGAATGCCTCTGGTTCGCGACGGAACTGCTGCCCCACCACACTCAACCGGTATGGTTGCTCCAACGACTCCAACCGCGCCAGCATCGCCACCAGGCGGTCCGGCCCCTTGTCGTACTCCCAGCGATGGTTCCACAACAGATGGGGAGTCTGACGATCCACAGGCTGAGAGCGCTCGCGGAACAGGCCATCACTGATCGGGACCGGCAAGACGTCGCTTTTCGCGCGAATCCGTTCCGTCGCCGTCTGCGGCTTGCGATCCGGCATACGCCGGAGAAAGCGGCTCGTCCCGGCGAGAAAGCTCTCCCGGTTCCACTCACTGTTGAACACGACCCGATCCGCCGCCAGCGCGCTGAACAGGTTTACCATCACCGGCTCCGCACTGGAATGCTGCCGCCCGGAGCCGGGATACGCCACCTGATTCTCGTGCATGTACAGCAGCGTGGGAACGTGCGCCAGATGAGGATGAAACGCCCGCAGTCCCGCCAGGTCCACCATGGAGGTGGCCAGAATCAGATCCCAGGACTCGCCAAACTCCGGCGCCTCCAGCCAGCTCAACGCATTGCCACGAATCCGCCAGCGAAAATGCCGAGCCGGTAACGCCAGTGACGACCATTCAAACGACGGCTGACTCGCCACCAGCTGCTCCCGCCAGCGGCGGTGGCTGGCGGCGTCGTAGCCGGAGAGAAGGAGGATTCGGGGTCGGTCAGACATGGGGAATTTCCGGGTTCGCCGCGGAATCCGCGGAAACAAAGATATTAGCCACGGAAACCACGGAAGAACACGGAAACCGCCCTTCGGGCGGGAAAAAATTCTGAAAGTTTTGGAGTTCTTGTGGCCTGATTCTCGGGCGTTTGCCCGCCTTAGAACTGTCAGACTTTAAAACCTTAAAACCGTTATTTTTCCGTGTTCTTCCGTGGTTTCCGTGGCCATTCGTTCGTTACTTTTCCGCGTCCTTCCGCGGGTTCAGCGGCTATTCATTCACCGCTTTCGCGTCGATGATCTTGGCGTGCCACTCGGCCGGGCCGACCTGGTGGACGGATTTGCCGTCGGTATCGACCGCGACGGAGACGGGCATGTCTTCGACCTCAAACTCGTAGATCGCTTCCATGCCCAGCTCCTCGAAAGCCACGACCTTGGCGTCTTTGATGGCCTTGGAGACCAGGTACGCGGAGCCGCCGACGGCCATCAGGTACACCGCACCGAATTGGCGAATGGCGTCGATGGCCACCTGCCCGCGCTCGGCCTTGCCGATCATGCCCAGCAGGCCGGTCTGTTCCAGCATGGTGTGGGTGAACTTGTCCATGCGCGTCGACGTCGTCGGGCCAGCCGGGCCAACCACTTCGTCCCGGACCGGATTCACCGGACCGACGTAATAGATGAAGCGGCCTTTCAGGTCGACAGGCAGTTCCTCGCCCTTCTGGATCATGTCGACCATCTTCTTGTGAGCGGCGTCCCGGCCCGTCAGCATCTTGCCCGACAGCAGGACGGTCTCACCCGGCTGCCAGTCCTTGACGTCCTCGGCCGTCACCGTGTCGAGGTTCACCCGGCGGACGTCGTCGCCGACTTCCCAGGTGATTTCCGGCCAGTCATCCAGATTCGGCGGCGTCTGCAGGGACGGGCCGGACCCATCCAGCGTGAAGTGCGCGTGACGGGTCGCCGCACAGTTCGGGATAATTGCCACCGGCTTGTTGGCGGCGTGCGTGGGATAATCCTTCACCTTCACATCCAGCACGGTGGTCAGGCCGCCCAGGCCCTGGGCGCCGATGCCCAGCTCGTTGACCTTCTCGAACAGTTCAAGACGCAGCTCCTCGGAGCGGTTGTTCGCGCCGCGCTCCTTCAGGTCGTGAATGTCGATCGGGTCCAGCAGCGACTCCTTCGCCAGCTCCATCGCCTTTTCAGCGGTGCCACCAATGCCGATACCCAACATGCCTGGCGGGCACCAGCCGGCACCCATCTTCGGCACCTGCTCCAGCACCCAATCCACCACCGAGTCAGAGGGGTTGAGCATGGCAAACTTGGACTTGGCCTCAGAGCCGCCGCCCTTGGCCGCGACGTGGACCTCCACCGTGTCGCCCGGCACCATCTTGTAGTGGATGATGGCCGGCGTATTGTCCTTCGTATTGGCGCGCTTACCGTCCGGATCGGCCAGCACCGACGCCCGCAACACATTATCCTCGTGGGTATAGGCCCGGCGCACGCCCTCATTGATGATGTCGTCCAGCGGCCTGTCGGCATCCCAGGTCACGTTCATGCCGATGGTGACGAACACCGTCACGATGCCCGTGTCCTGACAGATGGGGCGCTTGCCCTGCGCGCACATGCGCGAATTGATGAGAATCTGCGCCATGGCGTCCTTCGCCGCCTGAGACTCCTCTTTCTGATAGGCCTCGTGCACGCCCTGAATAAAATCCTTCGGGTGGTAATAGGAGATGAACTGCAGCGCGTCGGCCACACTCTCGATCAGGTCGTCCTGTCGGATCACGGTCGTCATGGGTCTCTCTCTTCTTTGATTGCACTCGTTTGTCGGCCACGGTGCCGTCATGGAATGCCGCGGATTCTACCACCCGGGAGAGAGCCGGAACAGAATTAGAACCGCCCGCACAAATCCGTTAGATTGTTCCAGACCACAGAAATCACAGGCAGGAGTACGCGTGACCAATCTGATCCTCACCGAACAGCACGACCGGGTTCTGGTCGTCCGCATCAACCGGCCGGAGCGCAAGAACGCGCTGACCCATGCCATGTACGACGGGCTGGCGGATGCCCTGATGGAGGCGGAACAGGACAGCGCCATTCGCTGCACCCTGTTCACCGGTAATACGGACTGCTTCACCGCCGGCAACGACCTGAGCGATTTCGCCGACGGGCTGCCGGGCGATTTCGAGGAAACGCCGGTCGGGCGTTTCCTCTTCGGGCTCGCAAACGCCTCAAAACCCGTTGTTGCCGCCGTGAACGGCCCGGCCGTCGGCATCGGCACCACCATGCTGATGCACTGCGACCTGGTATTCGCCGGCGACAACGCCCGATTCCAGATGCCGTTCGCGAATCTGGGGCTTTGCCCGGAAGGCGGCTCCAGCTTATTGCTCCCGCAATGGCTGGGGCGCGTAAGGGCGTCCGAACTGTTGATGCTGGGAACGCGGTTTTCCGCCGAGGACGCGGACCGCCTCGGACTGATCAACCGGATCTGCCCGCCCGACAGCACCGAGACAACGGCGTTGGAGGTATGCCAGCAACTCGCGTCACAGCCACCGGCCGCGATTCGCGCGACCAAACAGCTCATCAACCGGGCCACGTCCGAGCGGCTGAACGCCACCATGCAGGCCGAGGGACGGCTATTTGCCGACCGCCTGCAATCACCGGAAGCGGCCGAGGCGTTTGCTGCATTCGCAGAGAAGCGCACGCCTGATTTCTCAAGCTTCGAGTGACCGCCTCCGCCATCGCGCCGTACTCGACAAACGGCGTGGCGCGGGCTATTTTTCAATGGATACCATTCACAGGACGTGGAGAGGTTCCGCGCGAGAATCACACTTTAGTGCGATCAAAGGGGCTCATCCCGTCGGCTATAGTCGAAGGGAGAATAATGCGCTGACCGGGAGCATCCCGGGACTTCAGACAGACAGGCGACCGGCCTGCTCCGCCAAAGTCGGGCCGGGCCAGAATAACGAGACAACAACAGGAAAAGGTTCCACCCATGTATAAAAAAACCCTCTTAAGCCTTGCCGTGGCGTCCAGTGTTGGCCTGACCGGCTGCCTGGACGACAGCTCCGTCGGAGGCAACGCCAACCCGGACTACAAGATCGAGAACGAAAACTTCTCGGGTAAGACCTGGCCGCTGTTCAACCCGGCGACCAGCGAGGTGCCACTCCCGAACGACTTCATTTTCGATTCGGAAGCGGGCGATGGAACCTTCGCGGTGGCCGACACGCAGCCGCCCGTTACAACGGCCCTGAACAGCCTCAGTGGCGCGTCCACCGTCGCGCCTGCAGTGATTCAGTTCAATGGCCAGATCGATGCCGACACCGTCGTGCTTGGCGAAACGATCTTCGTCGTCGCCGTCAACTACGCCAGCGGCGACCCCGTACAAGCGCTGTCATTGGGGGCTCCTCCGAGCGATGGAACGGCTCTGACAGATACCGAGATACGCCCCGATGTTGAAAACCTGGACGGCCAATCAGCCATTAGATTGCTGCCTCTCAAGCCGCTCGACCCGCGGCAACGCTATGTTGTGGGCATTACCAAGGGCGTAAAAGACGTCAATGGCGAACCGATCGTCGCTTCCCCATCCTACTCCAGCCTCACGAACCCAGACGAAGCGCTGGTGTCGGATGCGTTGGCTCCAATTCGAGGTCTAATCAACGGCTTCTGGGAGCCCAAGCTTGCGGAGACTACCGGCACAAACCCTAATGATTTCGCAATGACATACAGCTTCACCACCTCCAACGATGAGAAGGTGCTGGAGTACATTGCCGAGCCAGGCATCTGGTTTGCCGATCAGCTCGAAACATTCGTCGGCGTCAGCACCTCACGGCAGGTGACCGGTGCCGCCCGCTTCCTCGGTGGCGACGAGCTGACCGTTGACGGCGGCTGGGACATCAACGGCGACGGCAGCGTCACGGCGGCCGATTTTGACGTGAACGAAGACGGCAATCTCACGGCGGTCGACTTTGATTTTGATGGCAATGGCGAACTCGGCTACGCCGATATCAATTTGGCGATTCAAGGCGATCAACAGAAAGGCATCCCAGGCGCCTTCCCCTCGTTCCCAAGTGCAGGCCTTAAGGCCTCTCTCAGCCCAATCTTTGACAACCCACCGAATGGGGATCCCAAGGGCTGCGCTGGTCTAACCAATGTGGCGGCAATGAAATGCGCGGGCAACGCGCTTGCCTCACAGTTTGAAGGGCTCCTGCCCGATATCAGTGACGGTGGCATCTCTTTTGATTCCGCAAAAGAGGTTGGAAAAGTGTCCCTCGCCGCAAGCACCGTTCTTCAAAAACTGACCGCCAATCAAGACACGCCGATGCCCAGCGGTGTCGTCGCGGCACAAGGCTCTATCGAACTGCCGTACTACCTAGGAACCAGTAAGAGCAAGGTACAGAGCGTCAACTGGGAAGCCGACGCCGGGCTGGCAGCCGGACTCAACGCCGCATTTGAGCCGCTCGGCCTGAGCATCCCTCAAGCGGACCCGTCGGTGTCCAAAGCGGTTAACTACATCTTCCCGTTCCCGAAAGAGCGGCAAGTCGTTGATGCTCCGGTGCTCGCACTTTACCCCGATACCGGGACCATCAAAGGGGTCGTCATGTATCAACATGGCATCACGACAGACCGTAGCGCGGCTCTGACGTTCGGTACCGCACTGGCCGGATACGGCTACGCGGTCATTGCCATTGATCAGCCTCTGCACGGCGTGACTCCTTTCTCCACGGACGACCAGGAAGCAACTGCTGTTCAACTTCTTGTTAGCGGCGGGGTGGCCAAAGAAGCGGCTCAGCAGCTGGCGCCTGCTGTTGTCGCCGGCGATCAGCAGACTGTCGCAACCGCTATCGAAGCGAACACAGACCAGAATCAGACTGAAGCGAACGCAACTGCCGCCGCCCTTATCAGCACTGTGTCTCGGGCTGGGAGCACCGTGCCGGGCTTGGCAAACAGCGGTAACGAGCGTCACTTCAACCTCTTCGCCAACGCTCAGGGCCAGATTCAAAGCATGACCTTCGATACCAGCAACGCTGTCGGCGCTGGAGAGTCAGGCAGCCTGTATATCAATCTGAACAACTTCCTGGCGGCTCGTGACAACAACCGTCAGAGCGCCCTGGATCAGATGACTCTGCGAGCCAGTCTCGAAGGGCTTGAATTGCCCGCAGCGGGCATGGGGTCAACACTCGAAACTCTTGACACTGACTTCGCGTCGGACGGTACACCTCCAGAACACTCTGTCTTCTTTGCCGGACATTCTCTGGGGACGATCACCGGTACGCCTTACATCAGTTCTGTCAATCAAAACAGCCTGAACATCGCGGCCGACGCTTCAGGTAACCCGACCGGCAGCGCGCTTCCAATTGCGAGCGTGAACAACGACATCGCAGCCGCCAGCATGCTGACTCCGGGCGGTGGCGTGGTTCGTCTGCTGGAAAACTCGCCCACGTTCGCGCCGCAGATCCTTCTGGGCCTGCAGCAGAACGGCATTGAGCAAGGCAGTGCCAGCTTCGAGACGTTCATGAACGTCTTCCAGCACGCCATCGACTCGGCCGATCCGGTGAACTTCACCGACAACAGCGGTCTGCGGACGACGACGCAGCTTCTCTCCATGGTCGAAGGCGATTCGGTGATCCCGAATGCGGCGGACGCTGACGTCTGGGGTGACGGAAACGGCCCACTGAACCGGACCGTTCCGGCCGACGAAAGCGCGGCCCCCGTACCGGTGACCGTCAACAGCTTCCCGGCGCCGCTGGCAGGCAGCCTGCCGCTGACTCAGGCCTTCGGCACTGGCATTACGGATGGTCAGAACAGCCCGCTGTTCTCAACCTATTCCAGCGGCTCTCACAGCACGCCCGTCAGCGCCTCACCGGCCAGCGTGTTCGTGCAGATGGTTCTGGAAACGGATGCCACGTTCAATCCACAGAACTGATTGACTGCATCAACCCAAGAGCAAGAAAGCCCCCGGTTTCCGGGGGCTTTTGCGTTGCAACGGCCCAACGTTTCGCCCCTCCCGGAAGTCACCATTTCAGAACGTCGCCGCCGGAAACTCAGTCTGTTCTCCTCAATCCTGAAAAACGTGTATACAAACTGTCACCGCGAAATAACGTTGCTGACGTTTGAGGTCAACTTATGGCGCTCTCAAACAACCGTTATTCAGAAGGGCTTTGGCACGATGCCAGTGGGTCTACCACAACAACAAGGAGACACGATTCATGAGACGGGCCACCTGGCTTCCCATTGCCGCACTGAGTCTCGGCGTTATTGCCGGATGTAACGATGACAATGACAACAATCCATCCACCGGTAATACCGCAGCCACTTCATACGAAGCGGACATCACACGAACCACCCACGGCACGGCTCACGTCCGCGCTGAAAACTACGGGTCTCTCGGTTACGGCCAGGGCTACGCCTTTGCCGAGGACCGCTTCTGCACACTCATGGACCAGATCGTCAAGGTCCGGAGTGAACGCGCCAAGTACCTCGGGCCCGGTGAAAACAACGCCAACATCGCCTCCGATGTGGCTTATAAAGCCCTGAACGTGATGGAGCGGGCGTCCAACAATCTGCCTGAACTCAACAAGAACACCCGCGAGATGATTACCGGGTACGCCGCCGGTTTTAACGCGTACCTTGAGCAAACGGGTGCGGCGAACCTGCCAGGAGACTGCGCAGGCGCTGACTGGGTGTCGCCGATCACTTCACAGGATCTGGTGGCCTACTATCTGGATCTGGCCACACTGGCCGGCTCACGAAACTTTCTACCGGCGTTCGCCAACGCGAAGCCGCCTCAGGCCAACGCAACCGGTTTGGCACTGGACAACGTCAACGTCCGGATTCCACAGGATTACGCCAGCAATGGCATCGCGCTGGGTAAGGAAATGACCGCCGGAGAAGGGGGTGCCCTGCTGTCCAACACGCACCTGCCCTGGGAAGGCGAGGCGATCTATCACGAAGTTCACCTGACGATTCCAGGTGAACTGGACGTGGCGGGTGCCTCTCTGTCCGGCGGGATCGGCGTGCAACTGGGGTTCAATCAGAACATGGCCTGGACTCACACGACGTCGCCTTCAAAGCAGTTTATTCTTTATCGGCTGGATCTCGCCGAGGATGATCCGACGGCCTACGTCGTCGACGGCGAGAAGCGCTCGATGACCACCCGGGACATCTCGATTGATGTGAAAGGAATGGAGCAGCCTTTTACGCAAACATTGTACAGCTCCGATTTCGGTCCGATTCTGGCCGCTCCGAGCCAGGGGCTCGGGTGGGATAGCGACCAAGCGTTCGCCATCTATGACGTCAACATCGACAACGCCGAGTTCCTCGGGACCTTCCTGGAGATGGCCAAGGCTCAGTCGGTGCGCGAGCTCCGTCAGGTCTTCCTTGACCGAGGCGGCGTACCCTGGAATCACACCATGGCCACGGACAGCAATGGCGAGAGCTTCTACGCCGACACGACCTTTGTCCCGTTTCTCCTGCCACAGGTCGAGTCGCAACTGCTCCAGGCACTTCAGTCCGACCCACAGCTTCAGCAACTCTTCGACGCTGGGTTGTTGTTACTTGATGGGAAAACGGACCTGGCGAAGCCAATCGTTGTTCCGGGCTTTCCGGTGGCCGGAGCCATTCCGTTCGACCGCGCCCCATACACCTTCCGCGACGACTACGTGATGAACTCCAACGACAGCTACTGGCTGCCCAATGCGGACGAACGGCTGGAAGCTTCCACCCGCCTGTATGGCGATCCGGGCACCAAGCCGAGAAGCTTCCGTACTCGCATGGGGCTGACCATGCTCGAGGGCTCCAACGAGTTTGGTAGCGCATTGATCACGCCCGGACAGGCGACAAAGGAAAGCCTGCAGGACCTGCTTTTCTCGAACTGGTCCTTTACCGGACTGCTCTGGCAGGACCAGATCTGCGATGGGAGCGAGCCAGGCAGCCTCAGCGGAGCCTGCGGGACGATTGAGCAGACCTGGGACGGAAAGCTCAATCTCGACAGCCGTGGCGTCGCCCTCTTCCGAGAGGCCCTTTCCCCGGTCAAGGATCTTTTGACGGATGACGGTCAGCTGATTCAGCTCGACGGAAATGGCGACCCTCAACGTAACCCGGATGGAAGTCTGGTGACCGAGGCCATGTTCACAACGGCCTACGACCCCGCCGACCCGGTCAATACGCCGAGCGGACTGACAAACGTCGGGCGCCAGACGCTACAGGGAAGCCTGGCGCAAGCGGCCCAGAAGCTCGGCAATGCGAGCTTGCCACTGGACGCCCCGCTGAAGACATTGCAGTTCACCCGCAAAGGGGACGAGACCATTCCCATTCACGGTGGGCTTCAAAAGATCGATGGCGCCTATAACAAGGTGGAATACCGGGACGACGACAACCTGTTCACCTCCACCCTGCCGGCACTGGACCGCAAGCCGGTTCTCAACGAACCGAGCAACCTCACAGAGGAAGGCTACCTGATCAACTACGGCGCCTCATACGTCATGACGGTCGAATACACGGAAGAGGGTCCGTCCGCGGAAGCGTTGCTGACCTACAGTCAGAGCAACAACGCGGATGGTCGCGGCTTTTTCAAGGACCAGACCGAGCTCTATAGCAAGAAAACCTGGCGCTCAGTGCCCTTCACGGCTGAGGCCATCGCTCGAGAGGCCGTTGAGGAGAAAACGGTCAGCAGTCCGTAAAGCGATCATTCCGGGCCGGCTCCTGAGCCGGCCCGTTTTTCCGGTAATCCCGGGGCGACATCCCGGTGTAACGACGGAAAGCGCGACTGAAACTGGCGGTATCCGCGAACCCCAGCTGCTCGGCAATCACACCAATGGTCAGATCCATTCTCATCAGTCGGGACGACGCTTCACGCATCCTGACGTCTTCGACCAGCGTTGTGTACGTTAGCGAGCGATCCGCAAGTTCTCTCTGGAGCTTTCGCGCCGAGAAACCCAGCCTGCGGGCCGCAGTCGAGACGTCCGGGACTTCCGGGAATGACGATCGGATCAATGCCGCCAGGGACTCTTCCGGCGCCTCCGCCGTATTACGGTAGGCGCCATCGTTTCCGGCAAGGGTCAACCCTTCCGGCCAACGCCTGCCCCCATCAACCTCCAGCGTCTGCTCCAGCAACTGGGCCGGAACATAAACGCCGGCGTACTGATCGCTAAAGAGAACCTCTCCGGGAAGCCTCCGGTAACCTTTCAGATCGTTAGGCCTCTCATAATGAAAGTGCGCCCTCATGGCCGGAGAGGACGGAATACCCAGGCGAACCAGATTGTGCATTATAGCGGCAACAATGGACTGCACGAGAAAGCGTGCCATATCGTCCGGCAAATCCGGCTCCAGAAAGACACGAATGAAGACATCCTCCCCACCCTCAAGAGCAATTCGGCTAAGCCGAGAAATGCCCTCGTAGTGGTCCGAGAACAGCTGGATCGCCTCTCGGATGGTGGGTTGAGCGCTGGCCGCATACCCCAGAAGTCCAAGATCTGACAAATGAAGGTTCTCGCCGAACTCCAGACCCAATGTGTCTCGGCCGATACGCTGTATACCGTAACGCACGATCTTCTGATACCGGTCCTGGTCCAGCAGCGCATCGACCTGCATCATCGCTTCTGGCGGAAGATCGACCGCAGCCAGTATGTCCGTAAACGGAATACGCTGTTTGTCGACAAGAAACGCAATAAGACGACGGGGGAAATGAGCCGGAAGTGCTATCTCACGATCCATGGCGTCCCTTCTGAGAACAATGCCGTAATCTGTTGATATCTCATCTCAATTCGTCTGAGCACTGCAATCGGGAACCTGAACACCTGAGACCAGCCCAGTCATAATGCTCTTGTCTAAAAATACCAATAATTATCAACGATATTGCCAGTCCCCAGCACAAAAACACAACGGTTTCTCAGCTTTACAATCACAGAATCAGGCCACCACCAGACACTGTTTAAATAGCAGGCTCGACACCAGCCAGCGACGCCGAAGTCGGAGACATCGGCTACAGGTTAACGCCCGTGCCACTTTCAAACCTTCCGACGTTAAACCCTTCAGAGCGACCCGTTCTGCCCATGCAGGATAAACATGCGCCCAATATGCTATCATTGATTGCAATGCAACGGAGGTTCAATATGGCATCCATCACTATTCGTAACCTGGACGACGATCTGAAAGCGCAGCTTCGCATGGAAGCGGCCCGGCATGGCCATTCTATGGAGGAAGAAGTTCGGGTGATTCTACGGCATCGCTTCTCCGGGAAGCCAGTAGGTGGACTGGGGAGCCGTATCCGGGAGCGCTTCTCGGTGGCTGGCGGGGAAGAACTCGCACTGCCGGAACGCCGCGACGCCCCACGAGCACCGGATCTGGGCGAATGATTCTTCTGGACACCAATGTGCTATCGGAGCTGATGCGGCCTTCCCCTGCGGCACGCGTGGTGGATTGGCTGGATCAGCAGCACGCTCGGGATATCGCCGTTACCGCCATCACGGTTGCGGAAATTCTGCACGGCATCGAGCGGCTGCCTGATGGCAAAAGAAAGCGCCGTTTCGCAACGCTCGCCGCCGGAATGTTTGATGAGGATTTCGAGAGGCGGATTTTTTCGTTTGATGCAGATGCGGCCGCCATCTACGCCAGCATAGTGGCTGATGCCGAACGGAACGGATGCCCGGTATCGATGGCGGATGCACAGATTGCCGCCATTGCCCACCAGCATGAGGCAATGCTTGCCACCCGGAATACCGGAGATTTTGAGCCGCTTGGTTTGGCGTTGATCAATCCTTGGGATCAGACCTGAACGGTCGCGAGCAGGCTCGCTCCTACAACGGGTCGTCTGCCCTGCTTTCTCGTCCGAAGGACGCTTTCCGTGATTTCCGTGTATTTTCGTGGCTAAATCAATCGGTCACCCTAAGGGCGACTCCGAAGTCGGAGACATCGGCCACAAGTGCCTTCTACAACCTTCCGACTTTAAAACCTTCAGACCTTTAAGCTTTCAATAAACAAAAAAGGGGCCATAACGCATCCGACCCCCTTTCGTTTCACGGCCGCAATAGCGGTAATCAGTAACCCCGCCCCTTGCCAGCGGCAATACGCAGCCGCAGCGCGTTGAGCTTGATGAAGCCTTCGGCGTCTTTCTGGTCGTAGGCGCCCTGGTCTTCCTCAAAGGTCGCGATTTTCTCGTCGAACAGGGAATCGTCCGACTGACGACCAATTACCTCGACATTGCCCTTGTACAGCTTCAGGCGGACGACGCCGTTGACGTAGGTCTGGGTCTGGTCGATCAGCGCCTGCATGGCTTCGCGCTCCGGCGCCCACCAGTAGCCGTTGTACACGACTTCGGCGTAGCGCGGCATGATGCTGTCTTTCAGGTGGGCCACTTCGCGGTCGAGCGTGATGGACTCAATCGCGCGGTGGGCCTTGAGCATGATGGTGCCGCCCGGCGTCTCGTAACAGCCACGGGACTTCATGCCGACGTAGCGATTCTCGACAATATCAATCCGGCCGATGCCGTTCGCACCCGCGACCTTGTTCAGGTGGCTGAGCACCTCGTGCGGCCGCATGGACTGGCCATCGATGGCCACGATATCGCCTTTCTCATAGGTGAGATCGATGGTCGTCGGCGTATCCGGCGCCTCCTCCGGCGACACGCTCCAGCGCCACATATCGTCTTCCGCCGGGGTCCAGGGGTCCTCAAGGTTGATACCCTCGTAGGAAATATGGAGCAGGTTCGCGTCCATGGAGTACGGCGACTTGCCCTTCTTCTTCTCCACCGGAATATTGCGCTCGTCGCAATAGGCCATCAGTTTTTCACGGGAGTTCAGGTCCCACTCACGCCACGGAGCGATGACCTTAACGCCCGGCTTGAGCGCATAGGCACCCAGCTCGAAGCGGACCTGGTCATTGCCCTTACCGGTGGCGCCGTGGGAAATGGCATCCGCGCCGGTCTCGTTGGCAATCTCGATCAGTCGCTTGGAGATCAACGGCCGGGCAATGGACGTGCCCAGCAGGTACTCGCCTTCGTAAACAGCATTGGCGCGGAACATCGGGAAGACGAAATCGCGCACGAATTCCTCACGCAGGTCTTCGATGTAGATTTCCTCAACGCCCAGTTGCTTCGCCTTTTCGCGCGCCGGCTCAACCTCTTCGCCCTGACCGATATCGGCCGTGAAGGTCACCACCTCGCAGTCGTAGGTATCCTGAAGCCACCGGACGATCACCGAGGTATCGAGCCCGCCGGAGTACGCCAGAACGACCTTGTTTACGTCAGACATGCCGCATTTCTCCAAACATCAACAGGGACACCGCCGCCAGAACAGCGTCGGGTCATGTGGAAAGAAGACCGGTATTGTACGGCAGGACGGGGAATGAGCCAATTGGTGGGCTGTAACCGCCTTAAGGTTTTAAAGTTTTAAAGCCTGCAAGCATTAAGGCGGGTCAGTGTTCGAGGCTCGGCCACGAGAACCTTAAAACCTTCAGACTTTAAAACGTTCAAACCTTTGAATTCCGCCCGAAGGGCGAATTACCCACTCGCCCCATCGCCGTTTCCGCTATCCGCCCGTTGAAGGACGGTGGTTTCGCCCTGACGCTCCAGGCGAATGGTGGCTCGGCGGTTTTTGCGTGGGTCGGCGTAGGCCGGGTAACGCTCGCCATGGTAGCGCTGGATGATCATGTCTTTTTGGATGCCCTGCTGCTGAAGGTAACGAGCGACCACTTTCGCCCTTTCCTCCGACAGGGCGCGGTTGTCGATGCGGTTACCCTGACGATCTGTGTGACCATCGACGAAGATGCGCTCAACGGAGGGATCGGCTTCAACAAATTGCACGATCAGGTCCAGGCGCTGCCTGTGCTCGTCCGTCAGCGTTGAACCCCCCGAGTCGAATCCGATGCGTGATCGCCGGATCTGGTCATAGTTCACGGGCAGCAGCCCTGAGACGCAGGATTGATAGTCCTGCCAGGGACCACCGAAGTTGATGTTGGAGACCCGAACCCGGACTGGGTCGGCGCTGTACCGGGCCTCCTGAGTGATGGTTGGCGCCATGCCCCGGAGCAGACTGCGGGCCATGGAAAAGGCCTGGGGCGTTTCGATGTGTACAGGCCGTCGCTCACCGCTGACCGTCACGTTTCCCAACGGACGCGGGTCAACGCCCGGTCGCCATGCGGGCGCCTCAATCACCAACTCACCCCGCCCGGTCTTCATCAGGCGTGTCTGGGTCTCAAGATAGAACGTCAGGTCCTCACCCGCGCGGTGATGAAATACCGCACGCCCATAGCCCGGCACCTCATGGGTCAGGGTGCAGGCGAAAACCGATCCGGAGTGATACCACTGGCTGTTTTCAATACCGGCGCCGTAGGCCGATCCCATCGCCTGGGCCGCCCCCAGGGATAAAAAGCCGGTCGCGACAACGGCCAGTGATTTCTGGAACATGGGAAGACTCTCCGGAACCGATTCCTCTATTGATCGTTTAACGGCGACCGCATCGCAAACTTTAGCCGGTCGCGAATCTGGTATACTCCGGCTTCACATTTTCCGCCAAAGACCCATCCATGACCGATACGCTGACACTGACGCGCCCGGACGACTGGCACCTGCACCTGCGCGATGGCGATGTGCTTGGTGACACTGTGGCGGCGTCGGCCCGCTGTTTTGGCCGGGCCATCATCATGCCGAACCTCGTGCCACCGGTGGCGGATCTCGCTGCCGCAAACGCCTACCGCCAGCGCATTGAGCGGGCGATGCCAGCCGACAGCGCCTTCACTCCGCTGATGACGTTGTATCTGACCGGCGAGACAACGCCTGCACAGATCCTCGAGGCTCATCAGGCCGGTGTGCCGGCCGCCAAGCTTTATCCCGCCGGCGCAACGACCAATTCAGCATCTGGTGTACGGAACATCCGGGAGATCGACTCGGTGCTCGAGACCATGAGTGAGTGCGGCATGCTCTTACTGGTTCATGGCGAGGTCACTGACTCTGACATCGACATCTTCGATCGGGAAAAGATCTTTCTTGAGCGGGTCCTGGAACCGACGCGCCAACGTTTCCCGACGCTGAAGATCGTTCTGGAACACATCACGACGGCGGATTCGGCCCGGTACGTCCGTGAAAGCACGGATAACCTGGGGGCAACGATCACGCCTCAACACCTGATGTTCAACCGCAACGACATGCTGGTTGGCGGCATGCGCCCGCACCTGTATTGCCTGCCGATTCTCAAGCGCAACACGCATCAGCAGGCCCTGCGCGACGCGGTCGTCTCTGGTGACAGCCGTTTCTTCCTGGGAACCGACTCCGCCCCCCATGACCGGACGAAGAAGGAAAGCGCCTGCGGGTGCGCCGGGTGTTTTTCCGCGCCGGCCGCCATTGAGCTGTACGCGGACGTTTTCGAGGAGCTGGGCGTCCTGAATCAGTTGGAAGCCTTCGCCGCGTTCAACGGCGCCGACTTCTACGGCCAGCCGCGTAACACCGACACCATCACGCTGGTCCGTAAGCCCTGGACAGTGCCGGAGACACTGCCACTGGGGAGTGGTGAGATCCGGCCGCTGCGAGCCGGCGAGACTCTGAACTGGCAACTCGCCCGCACTGATTGACTGAGGTATCCGTGACCGAGAGATCCGACACGAAAACGCTCATGGCCGGCCGCTTCCGGGGGTTCCTGCCGGTCGTGGTGGACGTGGAAACCGCCGGCTTCAATGCGCGGACCGATGCCCTGCTGGAAGTCGCTGCCGTGATTCTGGAAATGGACGAGGAAGGCTGGATTCAGCCCAGCGATACCATTGAGCGGGCCATTCATCCTTTCGATGGGGCCAACCTGGAACAGGCCGCGCTGGATTTTACCGGCATTGACCCCTGGCACCCGGAACGCAATGCGGACCACGAGCGGGATGCCCTGACCGAGATATTCAGCCCCATTCGCAAAGCCGTCAAATCGCAGGGTTGCAAGCGCGCCGTGCTGGTCGGCCACAACGCCACGTTCGACCACAACTTCCTGTTCGCCGCGGCCGAACGGGCCGACATCAAGCGCAACCCGTTCCACCCCTTCTCCACGTTCGATACGGCCTCACTGGCCGGGCTGGCCTACGGCCACACCGTGCTTGCCAAAGCCTGCGAGATCGCCGGCATCGACTTCAGCAACCGCGAAGCGCATTCAGCCGCGTACGACGCGGAGAAAACGGCGGAACTGTTCTGCAGCATTGTCAATCGCTGGAAAGAACTGGGAGGCTTTCCACCGAAAGGGTTTGAGTTGGGATGAAGATGAACAGGGTTGACCACTGAAAGACACGGAAAATGACGGTCTTAAGGTTTTAAAGTCTGAAAGTTTGAAAGCGGGCAAGCGCCCGGGGCTCTGGCCAAGAGAGCTTTAGAACCTTAAAACTTTCAAACCTTAAAACCATCTTTTCCGTGGCAAAACCAACGAAAAACCCCGCTGACCAATCCGGCCAGCGGGGTTTTTCGTTGGCTCATGTGATCGCCTGGATCACAGGCCTTCGGCGTTCTCCGCCAGGTACTTCGCAACGCCGTCCGGAGATTCTTCCATAGCGGCGTCGCCTTTCTGCCAGCCTGCCGGGCAGACTTCGCCGTGCTTCTCGTGGTACTGCAGTGCGTCCACGAGGCGAACCAGCTCATCGATGTTACGGCCCAGCGGCAGGTCGTTGACCAGCTGAGAGCGAACAATGCCGTTCTTGTCGATGATGAAGGCACCACGGAATGCCATGCCGCCTTCGGACTCAACGTCGTACGCCTGGCAGATGTCATGGTTCATGTCTGCCGCCAGCGTGTAGTGGACGGGGCCGATGCCGCCCTTGTCTTCCGGCGTGTTCCGCCACGCGTTGTGCGTGAAGTGGGAGTCGATGGACACACCGATGATTTCAACGCCGCGCTCCTTGAACTCGTCCATGCGGTGGTCCAGAGCGATCAGCTCAGACGGGCAAACGAACGTGAAGTCGAGCGGGTAGAAGAAAACAATGGCCGGCTTACCCTTGATGGTTTCCGCCAGATTGAACTCATCAACAATGGTGCCGTCGCCCAGAACGGCCGGTACGGTGAAATCCGGAGCAGGCTTACCTACCAATACGCTCATAGTGAACTCCTTGGTCAATCATTCAGTGGTCTGGCCCGGCGTGCCCCGCCGGACCTCGGGAAAAGGGATGTGTCGGCACTCGTCGCCAACCGAAGCGGCTGTACTATACAGACTGAGGCATGACGCCTCCATGTCAGCCGCTATTAAGATTGGCAATGAATGCCATAGGTCGCCACTAACAGCGACCTGAACCGGATAGACAAAATAGATGGTTAGAGCGCCGGGTTCAACAGCGGCGCCGTAAGGATTCGTCCGTATAACGCAGGAAACGTGCCGAAAGCGGGCCCGAGCGGCCCGCCTTCGGCACACGGCAGGGCGTTACCAGTAGATACCACGCATGATCGCGGCAAATGCCACCTGTTCGGTGGACACCTGAGGTTTTTCGCCGGATTTCTTGCCTGTTGCGGCGGCGGAATCCGGGAACATGCGGTAACCGGTGTTCATGATGATTTCGCCCATTTTTGGTGCCAGCGCATGCAGGACCTGGGCGAATGTGCCCAGTCGCGTGGCAATCCGCTTCGGCCGGTGGACAATAGCGTCGGCCACCATGTCGGCCGCCTCCTCGGGTGTCAGGGTCGGTACCGAGTCGTAGATTTTCGTCGGCGCGATCATCGGGGTTTTCACCAACGGCATATTGATCGTCGTGAAGGTCACGTTCCGGTCGGACCATTCCGAGGCCGCACAGCGGCTGTAGGCATCCAGGGCGGATTTGGATGAGACATACGCCGAGAAACGCGGCGCATTGGTCAACACACCAATGGAGGAGATGTTGACGATGTGCCCCCGACGACGCTCCAGCATGGTGGGCGCAAAGCCCATGATGAGACGGACAGCGCCAAAAAAGTTCAATTGCATGGTCCGCTCGAAATCGTGGAAGCGGTCGAACGAAAGATCCAATGACCGACGGATGGAGCGGCCGGCGTTGTTCACCAGCACATCCACATGGCCGTGGTTGTCCAGCACGGTCTTCACGAAGCGGTCGCAGTCGTCCATGTCCGAGAAGTCGCACTGATAGGGGTGAATATCACCTCCCAGCCCTTCCAGCTGCTGGCTGACTTCATCGAGCTTATCCTTCGTGCGAGCACCAATCACCAGTATCGCGCCGGCTTCCGCCAGCTTAGTGGCCGTCGCCAGACCAATACCTGACGTCGCCCCGGTCACCACGCAGACCCGCCCCTCAACGGCGCCCTTGAGCGTGCGGTCCTTGTAGAGGTCCGGGTCCAGATGACGCTCCCAGTAGTCCCAGATCACCGGCGCGTAGTCCGGCAGGCGCGGCACCTCAATCCCGGACCCTTCCAGCACGCGCTCGGTCTCTCGGGCATCGAACTTGGTCGGGTAATTGAGGAATGACAGGACCGACGGTGGAATGCCCATGTCGTCCAGCACCGCGCCGGTCAGGCGCTTGACCGGTGGCAGGCTCTTCAGGCTCTGACGGATAAAAGGCGGGACGAACCCGAACATCCGGCTGTCGACCCGCATCGCCATGCGCGGCGCATGACCGGCCTCGGAGAAAATATTGAGCACCTCGCCGACCTTGTACGGGTCGCTGTCCACGAGATGGAAGCACTTACCGTCCTCACCCGGCGTGTGGGCGATGTAGTCCAGCGCCTTCACGACAAAGTCGACCGGCACAATGTTCAGCCGACCGCCTTCGACACCAATGGTCGGCACCCACTGCGGGAGGGTATTACGGATTTTCTGAATCAGCTTGAAGAAGTAGTACGGGCCATCAACCTTGTCCATCTGCCCGGTTTCGGAATGGCCAATCACCATGCCCGGGCGATAGATCCGGAACGGTACCTGACAGTTCTCGCGGACAATCCGTTCAGAATCATGCTTGGTGCGCAGGTAGGGGTGATCCATCTTTCCCGCTTCCTCAAACATGTCTTCCCGGAACGTGCCCTTGTACAGGCCCGCCGCGGCAATGGACGACACATGGTGGAAGCACCCGGCCTGCATGGCGTCGGCCGCGTCAATCGCATGATGGGTGCCGTCAATGTTGGCCGTGCGCTGGCTGGCCTCATCGGCGCCCATGTCGTAAACCGCCGCCAGGTGGAAGAAGTGATCGACGTTACCCTTCAGGGCGTTCATGTCGCTGTCGGCGATGCCCAGATTCGGCTTGCCAAGATTCCCCACGACCGCCTTCACCTGATCTTCAGACGCGCCCCAGCGCTCACGCAGCAAGGCCAGCTTGTCCAGGGACTCTTCCCGGACCAGAAGGTGGATCGTACCACCACGCTTGAGAAGCGTCTCGACAAAGAACCGGCCGATAAACCCGGTGCCACCCGTCAGAAAGTAATGCATATTGGTGTCCTTCCTTTTGTTGTGTTTGTTGCCCGTTCCGCCAGTAGCGCTGCATCACACCACCGGACTCGCGAAATCGGTCGCATTGTAACCAGATCACATCATCATGTATCGCACTTTTTTAGAGCCTTTACTCTTGTAACCATTTGTTTTGAATGGGTTTATCTAGAGCATTTACTCCAAACGCGATCTGCGGGACATGTCTTCAAAGCTAGCACAAGCTGAGAGAAATGGATCAGTGCACGGCGGGGAATTTGCCCCGCTGGCAATCCGCTGTTCATAATCCACCTTCTTTTCAGGGAACTTGCGGGAGCGCCACCATGTCGAACACCGACCGCTACATCGCCATCGCCCGCGCCTGCCTGCGGGCGATCAACGACGCGGCCCAGCCTGGGGCCGGGCGCGAAGACCAGATCCAGGCCGTTTACGATGCGATTGACGACGCCTTCAATGCCGAATTCCAGACTTATCGGGAGAACGAGGCCATCATGATCTCGGTACTGGAGCGGATTGCCACCGGTAAACTCGATGCCCAGGCGGCGGCCGACCTGGCTGCCAGGACACTGGCACAATCCGGTTCATCGCCTGGAACGACGTTGCAATAAACCGACAACAAGGAGCCGTTCGTGCTGCGAGATCCCTCTCTTAGATTCCGGTTGTTCCCGCTGGTCGCAGTGCTTTGCCTTGGGCTTGCGATCTCCCAGGCCGTGGGCGCAACCACACCGATCAAGAGCCCCAACGATGACAACCGCTATCGGGCCCTGACCCTCGAAAACGGGCTTGACGTGTTGCTGATCTCCGACCCGGATACCGACAAGGCGGCGGCCGCCCTGGACATCGAGGTCGGCAGCGGTGATGACCCCGTCGATCGGGCCGGGCTCGCCCATTTTCTGGAACACATGCTCTTTCTCGGGACCGAGAAGTACCCGGACCCCGGCGAATACCAGCAGTTCATCAGCAGTCACGGCGGCAGTCACAATGCCTTCACGGCGTTTCAGGACACCAACTACTTCTTCGATATCCAGCCCGACTCTCTGGAACCGGCGCTCGACCGGTTTGCTCAGCAGTTCACGGCCCCTCTGTTCAACAACGACCTTGTCGAGCGGGAGAAAAAGGCCGTTCATTCCGAGTATTCCTCCGGACTCAAAAGCGATTCGCGGCGGTTCCAATCCGCCCGCAAAGCCGTGACCAATCCGGCACACGCTTTCAGCCAATTTGCCGTTGGCAATAAAAAGACGCTGGTCAGCAACGAAGAGACCAACCTCCGTGATGAGCTGATCGAGTTCTGGGAGAACCATTATTCGGCCAACCTGATGACGCTTGTCGTCTACGGTCAGCAGTCTCTTGACGAACTCGCCGCCATGGTCAGGCCGCGATTCTCGACGATTAAAAACCGGGAGCTCACCAAGGCCCGCCACGACGCACCGCTATTTGAGCCGGGCACATTGCCGGCGGAACTGACAGTTCAGGCGGAGAAGGAAGTACGCCGGCTCACACTGGCGTTTCCCATGCCGTCGCTGGAAGCCGAGTACGCTGACAAGCCGGCCAGCTATATTGCCAACCTACTGGGCCACGAAGGCCCCGGAAGCCTGTTGAACGTGCTCCGTGAGGCGAACCTCGCGGAGAGCCTGTCGGCAGGGCTCGGGCAGGATCTGGGGGCGGAAACCACCTTTGAGATCACCATCGGTTTGACGCCCCAGGGCGTTCAGAGGCGCCAGCGCATCGTGGACCTCACCTTTGATGCCATCCGCCAGATTCGTCAGAGCGGGATTCAGGAGCGCTACTTCCGCGAACTGAAACAGCTCAATGAGATCAGCTTCCGGTTCCGGGACAAGCCGGACCCTCGACAGCAGGTCACCCACCTGGCCATGCGGCTTCACGACGTGGCTGCGGAGGACGTCCTTCAGGCACCGTGGATGCAGGAGCAGTACACGCCGGAAAAATACCGCCATGTACTCAGTCACCTCACACCGGACAACATCCTCATTGCGGTCCTCAGCCCCACAGCGTTGCCGGATGATACAACGACAACCCAGTGGTATCGCACGCCCTATCAATTCACGACACTCGAGCCCGGCGATGTGACGGGGCAAGCCAGCCAGGCACTGGCCAGTCAACTGGCTTTACCCGCGCCCAATCCATTTATTCCGGAGGATCTGTCCCTGGTCGATGGCGCCACGATGGACCATCCCGAGCCCCTGACGACGGACGGCCCCACGACCCTCTGGTATGCCCGTGACACCAGTTTCGACGTGCCCCGGGCCAGCGTCTACCTCAGCCTGCGTTCGCCACTGGTGCGGAACACGGCACGCAATGCCGTGCTCACCGATCTGCTGGTTGAAAACATTCAGGACCGGATCAACGCCTACGCCTACCCTGCACGACTGGCCGGGCTCGACTATTCCGTCTACAGCCATCTCCGCGGTATCACCATCCGTGTGGGAGGCTACAACGACAAACTGCATGTTCTGTTGCGTCGCATTCTCAGCAACCTCGCTTCACCCTCTGTCCAAAAGGACCGATTCGAGGTAAACCGAAAGGCGCTGATCGACAGCCTCAGGAACCAGCGACGGCAAAAGCCCGTGCAGCAGGCCTCCCGGGCCATGCAGGAAGCCCTGATTGATGGTGTCTGGTCCATCCAGTCCCGCCTGGAGGCCGCCCAATCGCTGACGGCCGACGACCTTCGCTCCTATGCCAGCGAGTATCTCAGACGCCTGGACCCGGTCATGCTCGCCCATGGCAACATCAGCAAGGCAGCCGCCCTCAACCTTCACGGCCAGGCCCGGGCCCTTCTACTCGGGGACAGCGAACGGGTTGATGTCCCCAGGGGCGGTATCCATGCGTTGCCGAAGGGGCTCAGCAACGTGTCACTGAACGTCGGGCACCCGGATGTTGGCTATGCGCTATATCTGCAGGGACAGTCGACGGCCTATCCAGTGCGTGCACGATACCGCGTCCTGGCCCAGATGGTGGGGAGCCCGTTCTACCAGAGCCTCAGAACGGACCAGCAGCTCGGCTACATTGTGTCGGCATCGTCCTGGGAGATCCTCGAGACGCCGGGACTGGGTATGCTCATCCAGTCGCCGTCAGCAACGCCTGAAGCGATAGATCAGGCGGTCAACGAATTCCTCAGCGACTTCACGTCCACTCTGGTGGGTTTCTCGGAAAAGGACGTGAGCCGGGAAAAGAATGCGGTGATCAGTCGGCTCAGGGAAAAAGACCGTCAGCTCTCTGAACGGTCCGAACGATACTGGCGTGAGATCGACCGGGGCGAAACCGGCTTCGATAGTCGTGAGCAACTGATCGACGCGGTCCGCTCGGTGGAGAAGTCCGAACTGCTGTCGGCCTGGAAAGAGACCATTCAGCCGCGCAAGCGCGCTCTTCGCGTCAAGGCGGCCAAAACACTGGAGACCGACCGATCCGTGATTGAGGCGTTGCAGGATGCGCCGTTTGTGTATTGAAGGACGCGAGAGGTTTTGATGCCTTCACCGTCGCCGAACATTGCTTTTGCCAAACCCTCTTCGTGTTCGGCTACACTGGCCCTGACCAACACGGCGTAACACCCTATGACTGGAAACCAGGAACCATCGACGACCGCCCTGCTCTGGCACGGGGACCATCTGGCGCTGCTGGATCAGCGCCTGCTGCCGGAGCGGGAGGTCTGGCTGACCTATACGGATGCCGACGGCGTTGCCAGCGCCATTCGCGACATGGTGGTGCGCGGAGCCCCGGCGATTGGTATCTGCGCCGCCTACGGGCTGGTTCTGGCAGCGCGCCAGGCCGCACGGTACAATGACTGGCGCGGGATGACCCAGGACGCCGCCCGCACGCTCGCCGAGGCCCGTCCAACCGCGGTCAACCTGTCCTGGGCCCTGCAACGCCTCCAGTCCGTTCTCAACGACGCGGATGACGCCCGCGAGGCCATTCGTCGGCTGGACCTCGAAGCCCGTGCCATCCACGACGAGGACGTCGCCGCCAATCACCGCATGGCCGAGCATGCCCTGAGCATCATGGATCACGGGCCGTTCGCGGTACTGACCCACTGCAACACCGGCTCTCTTGCCACAGGTGGTTATGGCACAGCGCTCGGGGTGATCCGCCACCTCTGGCACCAGGGCAGGCTGACGCGGGTCTACGCCGACGAAACCCGGCCCTGGCTTCAGGGCAGCCGACTCACCGCCTGGGAACTTCAGCAGGAAGGCATTCCTGTCACCCTGAACACGGACGGGGCCGCTGCGCAGATTCTTCGGCGTGGCGACGTCCGCTGGGTCATCGTGGGCGCCGATCGCATTACCGCCAATGGTGACGTCGCCAACAAGATCGGCACCTACGGGCTCGCGGTTCTGGCCCGCCATCACGGCGTACGCGTCATGGTCGTGGCGCCTTCCAGCACCGTGGACCGCTCCCTGTCATCCGGCGACGACATCCCTATTGAAGAACGAGGGGCGGACGAACTACGTATGATCCAGGGACTGCCCATCGCCCCCGATGGCATCAGCGTTTACAATCCGGTTTTTGACGTTACACCGGCCGACCTGGTGGACGTGATTGTCACCGAACAGGGAGTCACATGGCTGCAGACACCATCATCGCTGTAGACACCCGCATCAACGCACGCTGGGTCATTCCCGTTGTGCCGGAACACCAGGTTCTGGAGCACCACGCCCTGCTGATTCTCGGCGACCGGATCGAAGCCATCGTGCCCCAGTCCGAGGCCGACCGTCATTACCGCGCGCGTGAAACACTGAATCTGGGCGACCATGTCCTGCTGCCCGGACTAGTGAATGCTCACGGCCATGCCGCCATGTCCCTGTTCCGCGGACTGGCCGACGACCTGCCGCTGATGACCTGGCTACAGGAACACATCTGGCCTGCCGAAGGCGCGTTCATTTCTGCGGATTTCATCGGTGATGGCACGACGCTCGCCATGGCGGAAATGCTGCGCACCGGCACGACCTGCTTCTCCGATATGTACTTCTTCCCGGAAGTGGTAGCGGAAAGCGCCCGGGACACGGGCATGCGCGCCCAGGTGTGTGTTCCAGTCATCGATTTTCCGACGCCCTGGGGCAGTGGCCCGGAGGAATACCTTCGCAAAGGCGATGATCTGATCCGTCGGTGGCCGGATGACGACTACATTCGAGTGGCCCTCGGCCCCCACGCGCCCTACACCGTATCGGACGGTCCGCTTCAGGACATCGCGCGTCTGTCCGAATCCCGGAATGTGCCCGTACAGGTCCACCTTCACGAGACGGCTGGCGAGATCCGTGACGCCCTCGAGCAAACCGGCGTCCGGCCCTCCGAGCGACTGGCGAGCTTCGGCCTGCTGACCGACACCACCCAGTGCGTCCACATGACACAGGTGGATAAGACGGACCTCGCCCTGCTGGAGCGTACCGGCGCCCACGTCATCCACTGCCCGGAATCCAACCTGAAACTGGCGTCCGGGTTCTGCCCGGTCCATCAACTCCAGTCGCAGGACATCAACGTCGCTATCGGCACCGACGGCGCCGCCAGCAATAACGACCACGACCTGTTTGGCGAACTGAGCTCAGCGGCCATGCTGGCCAAAGCGGTCTCCGGCAATGCCGCTGCCCTGTCGGCCCATCAGGCGCTCGCCATGGGCACCATCAATGGCGCACGGGCACTGGGTCGGGATCACGAGATTGGCTCCCTGGAAGTCGGCAAACAGGCTGACGTGATTGCCGTCGACCTGGGCGATCCCTTCGCCCAGCCGGTGTACGATCCAGCCTCGCACCTGATCTACAGCCTGCACGCACGACAGCTCAGTCACAGCTGGATCGGCGGCATTCCCCAGGTTCAGGATGGCCGCCTGACCCGAATCGACATGAACGACCTGATGCTCCGGGTCCGGGACTGGTCCGACCGGATTCGTCAGCACCGGAACAACACCTGAACGGAACCGCCATGACCACCCAGAACGTCGATCCACAGGAAATTGCCAAGTTCGAGGCACTCGCCAGTCGCTGGTGGGACCCGGAAGGCGAGTTCAAGCCACTCCACGACATCAACCCGTTACGACTCAACTACATCGACGGTCGCGCGGGGCTGCCCGGAAAACGAGCGGTCGATGTCGGATGTGGCGGCGGTCTGCTGTCCGAAGGCATGGCGCAACGGGGCGCACAGGTCACCGGTATCGACATGGGCGAGGCGCCCCTTTCCGTGGCCCGGCTGCATGGTCTGGAATCCGGCGTTCAGGTGGACTACCGCCAGACAACGGTGGAAGAACTCGCTGACGACCCGGATCATGCCGGCCAGTACGACGTAGTGACCTGCCTGGAAATGCTTGAACACGTGCCGGAACCCGGGTCGGTTCTGCAGTCCTGCGCGCGGCTTCTGAAACCCGGCGGCCACCTGTTCGTCTCCACCATCAACCGCAATCCAAAATCGTTTCTGTTTGCGATTGTCGGCGCCGAGTATGTGATGAACATGCTGCCGCGCGGAACCCACGAGTGGCGCCGGTTCATCCGCCCGTCCGAGATGTCCGCGTATCTCCGCCAGGCCGGACTCGACGTTCAGGACCTGACGGGCATGACCTACAATCCGATCACACGGCACTACAAACTGGGGCGGGATGTGGACGTGAACTACCTGATGCACGCCACGGTGGCTGACCATGGGGAGGCGTCGGGTTGAGTCGCCCCAGCGTTGCTCTGTTTGATCTGGATGGCACACTGATTGACACGGCACCGGACTTCATCCGATGCCTCAATATGATCCGTGCGCGCTACAACCTTCCAAGCCTGCCACATCAGCGGATACGGCGGCATGTGTCCGATGGCGCCAAAGCGATGATCCGCGTCGGTTTTGACCTGTTGCCGGAGGACGACGACTATTTCGACCGACACGCGGAGTTCCTCGATCTCTACGAATCGGAAATCGCCGTTGAAACCCGGCTGTTTCCAGGAATGGACAAGGTGCTCCAGTGGCTGGAAGTCCAGGGCGTCCCCTGGGGCATCGTCACCAACAAGCCACGACGCTTCACGGTGCCACTGCTGGCCGCACTGGATCTGGCCGAACGCTGCGATGCCGTGGTCTGCCCGGACGATGTAGACTACCGCAAACCGCACCCGGAACCACTCCTGCTCGGCGCCCACCTGGCCAAGGCCAATCCCGAAGGCGGTGTCTACGTCGGAGACCATCAACGGGACATTGAATCGGGCCGACGCGCCGGCATGACCACCATCGCCGCCCGCTACGGCTACATCGCCGAACCGGCCGATGTGCCCTCATGGGAAGCCGACGTGACGATTGATTCGGCGCGTGAGCTGTTGGCATGGTTGGAACAGGGTTAACTATTTCGCCGCGGAAACCACGGAAAAAGAACGGTTTTAAGGTTTTAAAGTCTGGAAGTTTTAAGGCGGGCAAATGCCCGAGGCTCAGGCAACGAGAACTTTAAAACCTTCTGACTTTAAAACTTTCAAACCTCTTGGTTTCGCCCGAAGGGCGTTTCCGCGCCCTTCCGCGCTTTCCGCGGCGAAACGTAAAATCACGAATCGTTTAACACCACACCGAGGACCAACGTCATGCATGACTACCAGGCCCCCGCCGACCTTCTCAGAGACCGCATTATCCTGGTGACCGGCGCGGGTGACGGGATTGGCCGGTGCGCGGCGAAAACCTACGCGGCGCATGGGGCGACGGTGATCCTGCTGGGGCGGACGGTGAGCAAGCTCGAGAGCGTCTACGATGAGATTGAAGCCGCCGGGCACCCACAACCGGCGATCGTGCCGATGAACCTGGATGGCGCCGCGGTCAAGGAATACGAAGACCTGGCGATGCAGGTGGAGGAATCGTTCGGTCGGCTGGATGGTCTGCTGCACAACGCCAGCATGCTGGGTGACCGGACGCCGGTTGAGCTGTATGACCCGGAGACGTGGAACCATGTCATGCACGTCAACGCCAATGCCCCCTTCCTGCTCACGCGTGCCCTGATCCCTGCCCTGCGCAAGTCCGGCACGGCCTCCGTGATTTTCACCAGCTCGAGCGTCGGGCGCAAAGCCAGGGCCTACTGGGGCGCCTATGCCGTCTCGAAGTTCGCCACCGAAGGGCTCAGCCAGTTACTGGCCGACGAACTGGACGACGAGCGCAACAACATCCGCGTCAACACACTGAACCCGGGCGCCACACGCACCAACATGCGCGCCCACGCCTACCCGGCGGAGGACCCCCAATCCGTGACGGCGCCGGAAGACATCATGCCGCTGTACCTGTACCTGATGGGGAAAGACAGCGAAGGACAGACCGGCCAGCAGTTCGACGCGCAACCGAAGAAATAACCGATTCGCCGCGGAAACCGCGGAAGGACGCGGAAATGGTGATTGGCCACGGAAAGACACAGAAAGCACGGAAACGCCCTTCGGGCAAAAAAAGCAGGAAGTGACAGGTCACAAGTCAAAAGTGTGCACTGCCCCCGAAAGGCGCTTCCGCGTTCTTCAGCGGATTCCGCGGCAAAGCCATTTCAGTGTCTTTCCGTGGTTTCCGTGGCTACAAATCGCTTTAAACACTCCCAGAGACTGAACCATGGCCGATCCCCAATTCCTGTTCTACACCACCACTCACTGCCACCTCTGTGAGCTGGCAGAGAATCTGATGATGCAGACGCCGATGGACCCGCCGGTGCCGGTCGACGCCGTCGATATCGCGCAGGATGCCCGTCTGGTGGAGACGTATGGTGAGCGGATTCCCGTTCTGCGCCGACTGGATACCGATGAGGAGCTGGACTGGCCGTTCACGCAGGAGCAATTGTTGCAGTTCATCGGACGGTAGATAGGACGGTTTTAAGGTCTGAGCGTTTTAAAGCGGTTGGAATCCGTACCTGTCGCCGATGTCTCCGACTCTTAGCAGGCTGCCGACCCTCCGAAGGCCGCTCAACCCATGCAGGAAAGCGACTGATTGAGGCGCTTACCGCTCGGCCGGTCGCGAGCAAGCTCGCTCCGACATTGACCCATGCCAAGTGACTGTCGTAGATCTATCCGGTCGCCCTGACGGGCGACTCCGAAGTCGGAGACATCGGCTACAAAGCCATCATGCATACATTGGTTAACAACGCACCGGCTCTCAGGTTACACTTTTCCGTGTAACTTAAAGGACTCAATGATGGAAGCAACCACCAAAGACCTACGCCTGCACACCCGGGAACTGCTGGCGGCCACTCACCGGGGTGAGGAGATCGTCATCACTCTTCGTGGAAAACCCACAGCCCGGCTGGTGCCGCTGACAACTCAAACGGAATCAGAACCGAAGAAGAGAAATCCTGGCTTCGGGATGTGGTCTGACGACCTGAAAACCGTGGATGATCAGGTGCGCGCACTCAGAAAGGGAAGGCAATTTGACGAATGCTAGTCGACACGGATGTTCTGATCTGGAGTTTCCGGGGGAACGAGCCAGCAGCAGACCGGCTGGACAGTGAACCCGGGTTTGCCATCTCCGCAGTAACATACATGGAACTGCTACAGGGAGCGAAAAACCAGCGGGAAAGCCAGTTGATTCGCCGTACCCTGCGCTTCTGGAATGCACACATCGAAACAATGGACACCGGCATTTCCAACCGGGCCATGTTTCTGGTCGAGCGCTATGCGCTGAGTCATAGCATGGCACTCGCCGATGCCTTGATCGCTTCCACCGCCATTTCCACGGGTGACGCTCTTCTGACAGCCAACGACAGGCATTATCGCTTCATCGACGGGCTCGACATTGAGGTATTTCGACCGTAAGGCAGGAAGTTGCGACTTGCGACTTAATAGTTCTTTATTATTGAAAAACAGAAACCCCAACCGTAAAATCTATCGCAACTCAATCAGACGCTCCGAGGTGCTGACATGCTGATGGTCGTTTCCCCCGCCAAAAATCTGGACTACGAGAGCCCGCTTCCCACATCGGCCTATTCCCAGCCGGCGTTTCTGGAAGACGCGCGGGAGCTGATCGATCAACTCAAGGGGCTGGAACCTCACCAAGTCAGCAATCTGATGGGCATCAGCGATAAGCTTGGGCAACTCAACGCCCAGCGCTATCAGGAGTGGCACACGCCCTTTACACCGGACAACGCCCGTCCTGCCGCGCTGGCGTTCAATGGAGATGTCTACACCGGGCTGAATGCGTCGTCGTTCACAGACGACGATTTTGAGTTTGCACAGGAGCATCTCTACATCCTGTCCGGTCTTTACGGTGTGCTGCGCCCGCTGGACCTGATGCAACCCTACCGGCTCGAAATGGGCACGAAATTCGAGAACAGGCGCGGGAAGGACCTCTATGCCTTCTGGGGCGAGCGGATTACCCAGGCCCTGAACGAGAAGCTGGACGGCGACGACGATGTACTGGTGAATCTGGCTTCCAATGAGTACTTCAAGAGCATCCAGAAGAAAGCGCTCAAGGGGCGAGTGATCACCCCGCAATTCAAGGATTGGAAGAACGGCCAGTACAAGATGATCAGCTTTTACGCCAAGAAAGCCCGGGGGCTGATGGCCGCCTACGCCATTCGAAACCGCATCACCAACGCGGAAGATCTCAAGCACTTCGATGTGGCCGGTTATTACTTCAGCCCGGAGCATTCGAAAGGAGACCAATGGGTCTTCCTGCGTGACGAGAAACCGGCTTGAGGACACCAACCTGTGAGTGAAGCGCTTTTCTCCAAGATCGCCCTCGTCGTTCTGCTCACCGCACTGATCGGCTACATGGGGTTCATCGTCTGGGACCTGGCAAAGAAGTCACAGGCCGGTCGATTTGGTACGATTGCCCTCTTCATCGTTCTCGGCGCCGGCGTCGTCGGATTCGTGATCAAGACCATTCTGGTTGAGGTGATCGGGATCGGGTGACGTCATCCGGCACGCGGAGCGGTTGTTGTTATTCGCCACGGAAAGACACAGAAAGCACGGAAACGCCCTTCGGGCGAAACCGAGAGGTTTGAAAGCGAGTAGGTTGGGCTGACGCAGGAAGCCCAACAGGTCGGAAGGCGGGTTAATCGCTTGTTGGGCTTCCTCCGTCAGCCCAACCTACGGGGCTCTCTCTTTTCCGTGCTTTTCGTGTCTTTCCGTGGCTAAAACAACGCTTTTCACCGATTTTCATTTAGAAGGACCCTTTCCCCCCATGTGGTTCAAGAACGCGCGTTTGTTTCGTTTTACCAAACCTTTCGACATTGACCCGGAAGAGCTCGAGCAGAAGCTCGAAGCGGCGGCTTTCAAGCCCTGTGGACCACAGGAAGCATTCCGCCAGGGCTGGGTGTCACCCTTGGGCCGCAAAGGGCAGCAGCGCGTACACAGCGCCGGGGGCTACCATCTGATCGCCCTGCGTCGTGAAGAGCGGGTGCTTCCCGCGACTGTGGTCCGCGAAGCCGTGGACGAGCAGGTTGAGCAGATTGAGACTGAACAGGTCCGGAAAGTGGCCCGCAAGGAAAAACAGGAACTCAAGGATCAGCTGACCCAGGAGTTGCTCCCCCGCGCCTTCACAAAATCCCGCCGGACCTTTGCCTACCTGGCGCCAAAAGACGGGTTTCTGATTGTCGACGCCAGCTCGGACAAGCAGGCCGAAGAGCTGGCCAGCGAACTGCGCCGGGCGATCGGCTCACTGCCTGTGCGCCCTCCGGCGGTCGAGCAAGCGCCGGCGTTCACCTTCTCCGGATGGCTGAACGAATCCATCGATCTGCCCGGCGCGTTCTCCCTGGGGACGGAATGTGAACTCAAGGATACCAGCGAGGAAGGCGGCGTCGTACGCTGCAAGGGGCTGGATCTGCGCGGCGACGAGATCCGGAATCACCTGGAGGCCGGCATGCAGGTCACGAAGCTGGCTCTGGGCTGGGAAGACGCTCTGACCTTCGTGCTGGACGAAGACCTGGCGCTGAAGCGGCTCAAATTCGGCGACACGCTTCAGGAGAAGCTGGACGACATCGACACCGATGACGATCACGCGCGGTTCGATGCGGCGTTCAACCTGATGACCCTGGAACTGGCGCGACTTATCCCGACGCTGCTGGAAGCGATGGGGGGCGAAGACCGGTCCGCGATTGTGGACGCGGCGTAAGGCGGTTCGCCGCGGAAACCGCGGAAGGACGCGGAATCAAAAAAGAAAAGAAACTGAGTGATTGCCACGGAAGAACACGGAAAGCACTGAAAGCGCCCTGCGGGCGCGGAAGAAGACAGAAAAATCGACAAAACGAGTGGGTGACAAAAAGAGCCTCCGCTTTTTGATGGTTCTTCTTTTCAGTTTTCCGTGTCCTTCCGTGGATTCCACGGCGAACCTACTCCAACCGCTCCCGCTGCCAGTCGGTCTCCGGTTCGTTCAGCGCCAGCCGCAGGTCCATGACCTCTTCCTCGACGTTAAAGCGGATCTCGAAGCCCAGTTCACGGGCAAGATCGAGCATGGGGCGGTTGTCGGGGAGGACGTCGCCCACCATTTCCACCGTCCCCCGGGCCCGGCAGTAGTCGATCATCTTGCGCATCAGCGTGTAGCCGAGCCCCTCACCCTTCAGATCATCCCGAACCATGACCGCGAACTCACACTGGAGGTTGTCAGCGTCGGTCCAGGTCCGCACAGTACCAAGGGTTTCTTCGCCGGTGCCGTCTTCTTTCTCGGCGTTGGCGATGAAGACCATCTCCCGGTCATAGTCGATCTGGACCATCTGGGCAACGTCCTCGTGGGAGAAGTGCTTGCGGAACTGGAAGAACCGGTAACGGATGGATTCCGGTGACTGGCGCTCATGGAAATCCAGGTGGCTCGGCTCATCTTCGGCCAGCACCGGTCGGACGATCACCCGACGCCCGGAACGGGGCAGCACGACCCACTCCTCCAGCTCACGGGGATACGGCTGGATAATGGGTTTTGCCGGCTCAGCCGCCAGGTCAATCGCAACGTCCACCGCCACGGCATGATCGATATCAAACAGCAGTGGCTGAACCTCAATGCCGCGAATCCGCGGGATGTCGATCACGATCTGTGACAGGGTCACCAGCGTTTCACAGATCGCGCGCGTGTGCTCTTCGGGCGACTCGCTGTACTCCCTGAGCAGGCGATACATGTAGGTCCGCTGAAGGAGCTCACGGGCGAGCACCATGTTGAGCGGTGGCAACGCGATCTGACGGTCGCTCATCACGTTGACACTGGCCCCGGCCGCTCCACAGACCACCAGCGGCCCGAACACCGGATCCCGCGTGATCCCGACGCTGAACTCAATGCCTTCGACATGACTATGGCTGCGCTGGATCGCAAAGCCGAGAAAGCCACTCTGTGGGTAGTTCTCCCGGTAATCGGCCATGAGTTCGTCGCACGCCTCAATGATCGCACCCTCTCCATTGACGGCCTCAACCGTGCTCTTATAGCGGCCGAGGCCACTGCGCCCCTCCAGGAACGGGTGGCAGGCGTGCTCATGAATGAGCGTAATGTTGATGGGGCTGCGCTCGACAGCGTACGCCTCCACCACCTCATCGACGTCGTCGCAGTAGACGGTATGGACGGACTGGATGTCGTAGTCCTCGATCACCGCCCTCGCTTCACTGTTGGACAGGTGGTTGCGCCCTTCCCGGTCAGCGAGAGCCACAATGGCACGGGCGTCCGCACGGTCTTCGAAATGATCCAGAAACGATTCCGGCGTCTCCCGAAGCAGGCGTTGCACCCGCTGATGATGCACATGCTGCATGAACGCCTTGACCGCTTTTTCCGGGGAGAAAAACGATGGAATGCTCGCCTCGTAGAACGCCTCCCGGGCGTCGAGCACCGTGGCGTGCCCCAGCCAGCAGGTAAACACATTCAGCCGGGTGCCTTTGCTTGCCTGCATGACCGCATCAGCGATCTGGAGACTGTCTTCCGTCAGGCTCGGAGAGTACATGACCAGCACATTGGACACCTCCGGGTCCGCCGCCAGAATCCGGATCGCCTCGGCATACAGCGTCGGCGAGGCATCGTAGTTCAGGTCGATGGGATTCTTACGGGTCCAGTACGAGGGCAAATGCGCCGCCAAAGCCTCAATGGTGCGACCTGACAACGATGCCAGCTCGCCATCCAGCGCCTTCAGCCGGTCAACCGCGAGCACGCCGGGACCCACCCCGTTGGCCATGACAACCAACCCCTCGCGACGGACCGGACGCATCCGGGTCAGCGTCTCCAGCGCATCGAACATCTGCGATAACCCGTCGACCCGCAGCACACCGGCGCGCTTGAGAACCGCATCGTAGATCGGATCCGTCCGCGTCACTCCGGCCGGCAACGTGACAGGCATCCATTCGGACTCGGGCACCCGACCGCTTTTCACCGCAATGACGGGCTTGGTCCGGGACGCCACCCGCACGGCGGACATGAATCGCCGCGGCTGGGGGATGCTCTCCAGATGCAGCAGAATCGCCCGGCAGCGCGGATCCTGAGCGAGGTAGTCAATCAGGTCGTCGTGACCGATCCCCATACCGTCGCCAAGCGTCAGGAAATGGGAAAAACCAACCCCCCGGGCAAACGCCCAGTCGATAATGGAACTGGCCACCGAGCCGGACTGCCCGACAAACGCCACTTTGCCCGGCATCGCTCCCATGTGCGCGTAGGTCGCGTTCAGCTGGCGGGCCGGTACCATCAGGCCAATCGTGTTCGGACCAAGAATACGAATCCCCGTTTCCCGGGCGGCATCCCGCACCGAGTACATCAACGGCTGGCCCTTCTTGCTGTGAGCGCGAGAGAGGCCACCGGTCATGACGATGGCCGTGCGTACCCCCGCCTCACCCAGTTTTCGGACCGTTTTTGGCACCGTGTCCGGGGGCGTGCAGATGATGGCCAGATCCGGACGGGTCGGCATGCGGGAGACTTTCCGGACACAGGGAATGCCATGGACGTTGTCATAGTCATTCCGGTTGACCACCTGAAGCTGCCCCGGAAACCCGCCCGCCATCAGGTTTCGCAGCACCATCCCACCCAGGTTGGTCGCACGCTCCGACGCCCCGACCACAACGATCGATTCGGGATTGAACAGGCTTTCCAGATAGCGGGTGCTCACGGCACGTCTCCGTTGCCAGTATGGGAATCATGGTAGGTCAGCGCAGAGGGAATGGGAACCGCCCCTATTCGCCGCGGAAACCGCGGAAGGACACAGAAAGCACGGAAGCGCCCTGCGGGCGCGAAAGAAAGACAGAAAAAATGAGCAGGACACGCTGATTGTAAAGAGAAAGGCCGTTTTTTGGCTGCCCTCTTTTTTCAATTTCCCGTGCCCTTCCGCGGTTTCCGCGGCGAACAGGGCCCTTCCGTGGCCAACCCAAGATATCTACGACCAAAGTCACCCCCTATCCCCGCGCTGGCCCATCGCTGCTAAACTGCGGGGATGAGCACAGCATTCTTCCATCACGATGATTTCGAAAAGCACGACATGGGCGCCGGGCATCCGGAAAGCCCGGAGCGTCTGCGTGCGATTATCGCCCACCTGGCCGACCTGGGGTTGAATGAGACGCTCGACTGGGTACGGCCGGAGGAAGCGACGCGCGATCAGCTCCGGCTGGTGCATCCGGAGAGCTATCTTCATCAGCTCGATATGATGGCGCCCACGCAGGGGCGGGTGTTCACCGATCCGGATACCGCCATGACACCGCACACCCTTCGCGCCGCCCGTCTGGCGGCCGGTGCCAATGTGGAAGCCGTCGACATGGTCCTGTCCGGGCAGGCGACCAATGCGTTCGTTGCGGCGCGCCCCCCCGGGCATCATGCCGAGCGGACCCGGTCGATGGGGTTCTGCTTCTACAACAACATTGCGATCGCCGCCCGCCATGCACTGGGGTTTCACGGTCTGCAGCGAATTGCCATCGTCGATTTCGATGTCCATCAGGGCAATGGCACCGTCGATGCCGTTCAGGGGGACGAACGCATTCTCATGTGCTCGAGCTTTCAACATCCGTTCTACCCCCATTCCCACGCTGGAGCCGTTGCGGAGAATATTGTCAATGTGCCCATTTCCGCGGGCACAACCGCCGCCGACTATCGTGAGCAGGTGGAACAGCGGTGGTTGACCGCTCTGAACGACTTCCAGCCCCAGCTGGTGCTGATCTCGGCCGGATTTGACGCCCACCAGTCAGACCCTCTCGCCGAACTGTCCCTGACCGTGGACGATTACCGCTGGCTCACCAGCCTGCTGCTGCGCGTTGCCGCCGAGCATGCCGGGAACCGTCTGGTGGCGACGCTGGAAGGGGGATACGACCTTGAGGCGCTCGCCGAATGCGCCGGGGCCCATATTGAACAACTCAGTCGGGTGCGTTGAGGCCCTCGCAACGCGGCGTCATTCCGAGGCGATCGGCTGCCCATACCAGAAGGCCATGGCGTCAGACGACGACCGCTCATACGCCGTCACTCTGAAGATATCCCTCAGCCGCCCCTCACGACGCAATGTTTTCAGAGCCTCGCGCATCCGGTTTTCATACTCAGGGTGTTCTGCGTTGCGGGACATGTACAGACGCCCCGTCTGTCCATGTGAAATGACACTCAACTGGAAATCCCCCAACGCCCAGCCCGCTTTCTGCATCGTGTTGAAGAGTAACTGATCGCTGGCAAGGACGGCATCCACGCGTTCAAGATCGAGCATTTTGATACCCTGCTCCAAATCATCGACGGGGACTTTGTGAATATCGGTCGCCAGCCGGAACGGCTCACCGTAGTACGTACCTCTCGTGTAAGCCACCGACTGATTGGCCAGTCCTTCAATGGTCAGTGCCGTCTCGCGCTCCGGGCGCCCGACGAGAAAGATCCGCGTGGTGACAATGGGGCCAAGATCAACACCAATCGGATCAGCGGCGGGGTTCTGAAAAAGATAGACAAAATCGGCCTGACCAGACGCCAGTTCGCGCATCACCCGCCGGTGGGGGCGGAGTGTCACTTCAACGGAGATGCCGGATTCGGCTTCCAACGCCTTTGTCAGCGTCACGAGGGTACCTTCGATCCGGCCTTTGGCATTCTCATACCCCCATGGCCAGACCTCCGTAATGGCAAACACCGCCGCCTCAGAACCATCATTCTCAGCGGCCATTGCTGCAGGGCTGGCGCCTGCGATGAAAACCAGCAACCACAGCCAGCATGCCAACGCATTTCTTACATCGCTGAACAACAACCGAGATGCCCCTTCCCTCTCACAATCGCCGGGAAGGCGGCCCCTCCCGGCTCAGACGGCGGCTTGCTGCTTCTCCACGACTTCGTCGCGGATGCCGTCCCAGCCATCTTTGACGGTTCTGAGCAGTTCCGCCACTTCGTCAAGCTTCTGCACATCGTTGTATCGGTTCGCTTCGAACAAGGCCCGCTCCATATAATCATAGAGGGCCTCCAGCCGGGCCGCCAGTTCACCGCCCTGCTCGAAGTCCAGGAAGCTGCGCAGCCCACCGATGATTTCAGTCGCCTTGTTGATCAACTGACCCTTGCCCGCGTAGTCGTTCGCCTGCATCCGCGCCTTGGCCATGTTGATGCGTTCCAGCGCGCCGTTGTACAGCAGCTGGATGAGCTTGTGGGGGTCCGCATCCGTGATGCTGGTCTGGGTGTTGACCTGTTGGTACTGTTTCAGACCGTTCATAGTTGACCTCTTTGATTACCGGAGTAAGCGGGCGACGGATCAGTTACCGCCGCCGCCTCCACTGTTGCCACCACCAAGCGTGGCGAGTTGTTGCGTCAGAAACTGCTGCGTGCTGTTGAACTGCGAGATCCGGGCATCCGCCGCCGAGAACTGACTCACCAGGCGTTCGCGGTATGACTGGATGCGATCATTCAGCTGCTGCTGCTCGTCCGAGATGTTTTCCAACTCGCGATTCAGCGAGTCCGTCTTGGTACGCAGGGCACCGTCGAGACCGACGATATTGGAAATCGTATCGACCGTCCGTTCACTCACCCCTTCAATGAACTGGATGGACCCACGACTCCCTGTGCTACCGCCCGTGATACGGACCTGAAGGCCGCCGGCCTCACCCGCATCGCCGTCCAGGAACAGGACCTGCCCGTCCCCCTGCGCCGTTCGACCGTTGATGGTCCCGGCCACATCCTGACCGGCCGTACCAGACTGCGTTGACAGCCCCAGATCCGCTGCCGTATTGGTGTCCACCGACGTGATACTGACATTCGAATCACTGCCAAACGCCGTCGAATTGAACTGCAGTGCCCCGGAACCATCAACGGAGACCGACACCGCCTTGTCCGCCGACGACAGCGCCGAGCTGCCATTCAGCTGGGACTGGATCTCACTCGCCAACTCGTCACGGGTATAGCTGCCGGCCGTCAACTGAATACTCGCGGTCGTATCGCCATCCACCTGAAAGGTCAGTTCGTCGTTGTCCGCGTCGACCGTCACGCTCGCGGGCGTCGTACTACTCGCCAGGAACCCACCCTGCTCCGCCGTCTGGGTGAGGTTAATGTCGTACTCGCCCGGCTGGGTATCGGTGCCACTGCGCACGAATTCCACCTGGGAATCCGTAGTCCGGCCCTGTTCGGCAAAGAGGGCCGTCACGTCGTCGGGGTTGGCCTTGAGCTGTTCCTGAAATTTCTGAGCATCAAAATTCAGCTGGCCCGTCTGAAAATTCGTCGTAATGCCCACGTCCGCCAGGCTGCGCACGTTCGCGTCTTCCAGCCCCGGCACGACCGATGTCAGTTGGCGACTGAGCTGATTCTCAATGTTGCGGACGGTGGAATCGCCGGTCAGAAGACTCCCCCCGGCCTCCGGGCTGAAGGATGTCAGTTCACTGATGGTGCTTTTCAGCGTGTTGAACTTGTCGACAAACGCCTGGACCTTGTCCGCAACAGCCTGCGTATCCTGACTCACCTCGACTTGAGACTGACCCGTGTCGTTCAGCGTAAACGACAGGCCATCCACCACCCCTTCGACGGTATTCGTCGAGCGGGTGACTTCGATGCCATTGACCGACATCTTCGCGTCTTTGGCCGTGACGGTTTCTTCAAGATTCTGGGTCGTGTCGTTGAACGCGAACCGGGACAGACCACTGGCATCGGTGTTGTTGCCATCGCCGGTATCCGTAACGGAGATCTTCGCCGCGTTGGCCGTCCCCGTGTCGTCCGAGGACATGACGAGTCGGTAGCCATCGCCAGTGTCAATCACCCCAGCAGACACCCCGGCGTCCGCATCATTGATCGCATTCGCAATGCCCTGCAGCGTGTTGTTGCTGCTGTCGATCGTGACGTTGGTTGTCTTGTCACCAACGGAGATGTTCAGCGTCCCCTGCCCCAGAGTCGTGGAATCCCGGTCCACGAAAGAGCCCGACGCCAGTGATTGTCCGGAGGCAAGCTGAGTCACGTCGAGATTGTAATTGCCCCGGGACGCTTTCGCGCTGTCGACAGACACCTGAACATTGTCCCCGGAAGACGACGCGGAAAACGACTGGAGCGCATCCGGCGAGCCCAGCTGACGCATCGGCAGACGCACATCGGTCACGGCACTCCGAATCTTGCCGTAGGCCGAAATCAGCGCTTCCGTCCGCTTGGTTTCCTGGGTCAGTCGGGTTTCAACAGGCTTACGCTCTGCCGCAACCAGCTGATCCACCAGGTCCGAATTGAGAACACCGGACCCAACGCCCAGTGATGATATGCCTGCCATAATCACTTCCTCCCCAGGAGGACGATTGTTCTTTCTATGTCCGGTTATCGGCAAAAAGCGGCAAACCTTTGCCCCTTCCTCCGACAGTTTTGTAACAACGCGTTACTACCAGTCTAACGCGAGCTGATTACTTTTTAACCATCAACGCCACTGAAAAAAGATCTTTTAGCCACGGAAAAACACAGAAAGCACGGACAAAAAGTAGCAAGAAGCAAGAAGCAAGAAGCAAGAAGCAAGAAGTGATCATCCTCAGGTTGCGGGATACACCCTCTTGTAACTTGCCACTTCGTTTTCGCCCGCAGGGCGCTTTCCGTGTTCTTCCGTGTCTTTCCGTGGCCACATCCTCTTTTCCACGTCATTCCGCGGTTTCCGCGGAGAGAACGAAAAACACCGCCGGCCCTCACGGGACACGGCGGTGCTGACGCCTATCACCAAAGCCGAACCGGCAAAACGATCAGACTTTGATGTCCAACAACGTCAGCGGTTCATCCTGCTGCAAAGATTCTGCCAACCTCATCGCCAACTCATCCGGAATCTGCCGGACCACTTCGTCGGTTTCCTGGTCGATGACCTTCACAACGGTCTCGCCGGATTCCCGGTCCACTTCAAATTCCAGATCGCGCTGCACAGTCTGAACAAAGTCGTTCAACTGCGTAACCGCTTCGTTCAGGGCCTCTTCCTGTTTCTCGTTCTTCTGATTGAGACGCTCGGCTTTGGAGGGCGCAGCCTCGGAAGACTGGGGAGAAACCGGCTGAGAGGTCGAACCGGCCGACGTGGCGGTTGGAGCAGAGGTCTTCTGACCTTCGGCTGTCAGAGGTGACGCATTGGCCCTAGCCGGAACCGGACCATTGTTCTGGACCAGCTTCAGATCCGGGCTGTTCAGGTTTACGTCAGACATGACTCACCCCACTTATCTCAAACGGCGTTCAGCCGGCTCCCCTCGTTAAAGAGAGAAGCCGGCTGTTACCGAAGGGTCCCTTACTGCAGGAGGGACAGTACCTGCTGCGGCTGGGCGTTTGCCTGCGCCAGAACCGAGATACCGGCCTGCTGCAGTACCTGAGACTTCTGGAGCTTCGCCGTTTCGGCGGCGAAGTCAGCATCCAGGATTCGGCTGTTGGCGGCGCTCAGGTTTTCTGAAGTAGTCGCCAGATTCGAAATGGTGGATTCGAACCGGTTCTGAGTAGCACCCAAAGTTCCTCGAAGCGAATTTACCGTATCTATAGCGCGGTCAATGTTCGTGATCGCATCATTTGCCCCGGCCACTGACGAAATATCGAGGTTTTTTACCGAATTGGATGTGTTGACTTCCTGAGTACCAGTGGTGAACCCCTGACCTTCAGTGCCAGCAGCAGCTTGAGTTGCGGTAATCGAAAAAGACTCATCACTATCAAGAGACACCGTGCCTGTGACTACAATATCCATTGCACCCGAAGCATCGATATCACCGCTACCAAAAATATCCGAGGTAGCACCGGTGCCACCAAACTGTATGTTCCTGCCGTCCTCAGCAGTCAGAACCAGTTCACTAGAATCATTGAGTGAGGCTTCAACACCGGTCTGATTACTAACAGTATTAATCGCGTCTCTCAGAGACCCACTGGTATCACCATTAGTTACCTCCGAAGTGGTAATGTCTACGCCATTGATCGTAAATTCACCTGGAGAAATACCCGAGGCCTCTGCACTAATAGCGCCCAAGTTAGTTTCAGTCGCGTTCGCTTCAGCTGTGACTCCTGTAGTGCCAGCTACTGAGTTGATGGCATTCGCGAAAGCGAGCGCTGACCCCGTATCACCGTCGGTTGACACGCCGTCTGACTCTGTACTGATGGTAGTGCCGTTTATTTCAAGATCAAGGCTCCCGTTACCAATATTACCAGCAGCTACACCGTCAGAAAGCGTTGAACCAGTAGAATCGAAAGTTGCGTTTGCACCCAAAGCACTGGATTGCGCATCGCCGATGGACACAGAAATTGTTTGATTAGCGTTCGCTCCAACCTGAAATTGCTCGCTTTCAAAACTGCCATCCAAGATGTTTTGACCGTTGAACTGAGTAGTTGTAGCGATACGATCAATTTCCGACACTAATTGGTCGACCTCTTCCTGGAGAGAAGCTCGATCTGAAGCGGAGTTCGTACCGTTCGCTGCCTGCAGCGACAAATCACGAACGCGCTGCAGAGAGTTAACCGTCTCCTCGAGCGCGCCTTCAGCAGTTTGCGCAAGCGAAATACCATCATTAGCATTACGCTGCGCAACATTGAGACCAGAAATCTGTGACTGGAAGCGTGTGGAAATCGCCAGCCCCGCCGCATCGTCCTTGGCCGAATTAATCCGCAAACCTGAGGACAGCCGCTCAAGAGCCTGGTTCTGAAGATTGGACGAGCTATTCAGCTCATTCTGAGCACTCAAAGAAGCAACGTTTGTATTAATACCGAGAGCCATGATGCGTCTCCTTCATACCGTTTATCGGTGTTTTCGCTTGAAGGTCAGGCGCCCGGCTCTGGGAGCGGGTGCGCCGGCCTGTTACTCCGCTTAACGGCACCCGGTCCGGGACCTTTAAAAATTTTTCGGGGAAGTTGGTAACGGAATGTAAAGAGACATGTTCTTTGCCGCGGAAACCGCGGAAGAAAGAAGGTTTTAAGGCTTTAAAGTCGGAAAGTTTTAAAGCGGGCAGGCCTTGGGTGGGGGCGCGCCAACACTTTAAAACGTTCAGACTTTCAAACGCTCAAACCGTTCTACCCCGCCCGAAGGGCGCTTTCCGCGTTCTTCCGCGGCAGCCAATCTCTACCTCTCCACCGCTCAAAAAACCGGCAACGCCCTGGCCCGACATCTACTCGCGCGAACGCAGTCTCTGTAGAGATTTTTCCGGCTGTTGGCGCATATCGAGAACGCCAAGGACCACGACTTTTTCGTCATCCCATTCATAGTAAATATTGAAGGGAAAACGCTTGGCGCGGAGGCAATGCGCTCCAAAATGAACGGGATGGATCCCCGCAAAAAAGGTGAGCCCTTCGATATCCGAAATCAGGCTATCGAAACAGTAGTCGCCCAACCCGCATTCCATTGACTCGTAGAAAGACACTGCCGCGTCCAGATCCCCAACAGCATCATCCAGCAGGACGACTCGACGACTTTTCAACGCGCCCCCCGTGCCTTCAAAGCGGACAATTCCACCTCGCGATCTGACGACTCTTTCATGACCTGCCGACGCTGCTCAAGGACGGCACCGTGCCAGGCAGGCGGTTCCGCAGATGCTTCCTCAAGGGAGTCCCAAAGCTGCTCCATGGCCTGCAATTTCTCAAGTGTTGTCATCGACTGAATGTCCATAGACACCTCATTCTCCAGAACCCGCTCAGTACCAATACCTTAACAGGATCGTGACACTCCAGCATGGGTCAGTCGGCGATTCTAGTGGCAAGGAGGATTGCGGGTCGCACCTGTAGGCAATGTCTCGGTTTTTTTTCGCCGCGGAATCCGCGGAAGGGCGCGGAAGAAAGAAGGTCTTAAGGCTTTAAAGTTTGAAAGTTTTAAAGCGGGCAGGCCTCGGGTGGGGCACGCCAACACTTTAAAACATTCAGACTTTCAAACGTTCAAACCGTTCTACCCCGCCCGCAGGGCGTTTCCGCGTTCTTCCGCGGTTTCCGCGGCGAATGGTCATTGCAGATCGGTCGCTCTTTGTCGCCGGACCGAAGACAGCATGCTAGACTAACTTAATCAAACTAACACGAACACGAGGATGGTATGGAATCCGTCAATATGCATGAGGCCAAAACCCGCCTGTCGCAGCTGGTGGCGCGCGCCGCAAACGGTGAAGCGTTCATTATTGCCAGGGCGGGAAAGCCGGTTGTCCGGGTAACGGCCATTGACGCGCCCGAGACAAAAGCGCAGAAGCGGCTCGGTTTCCTGGCCGGTGAATTCAACGTCCCGGACGATTTCGATCGCATGGGGCAGGAGGAAATCACACACATGTTCGGTGGCTGATGTGAATCTGCTGCTGGACACGCACATTCTGCTTTGGGCGGCCATGACGCCCCACAAATTGTCATCGGCGGCACGCACGCTCATCAGTGATGGCGATAGCACGCTGCACTTCAGTGCCGCCAGTCTGTGGGAAGTGGTGATCAAGAACGGGCTTGGTCGGCCGGACTTCCGGGTTGAGCCCCATTTGCTGAGGCGGGGTCTTCTGGACAACGGCTATCAGGAATTGCCCATCTCGTCCGCGCACACGCTGGCCGTTGGCCACCTCCCGGAGATTCACAAAGACCCTTTTGATCGCCTACTCATCGCCCAGGCCGAGTCGGAAGGCTTTCTGCTATTGACCGCCGACGACCTGGTGGCACGCTACCCCGGACCGATACGTCGGATCTGACGTTGTTTCGCTGCGGAAGGATGCGGCAATAATGAAGGTCTTAAGGTTTGAACGTTTCAAGGTCGGAAGGCATCACCTGTCGTCGATGTGTTCAGGTTCGTAGTCTCTCGGCAGGGTGACCGCTGGGTTCGCCGCGGAATCCGCGGAAGGACGCGGAAGAACGAAGGCTTTACAGTCTGAACGTTTTAAAGTGATGGCGCGCCCCACCGGAGATCTGCCCGCTTTAAAACATTCAGACTTTCAAACGTTCAAACCTTTCTACCCCGCCCGCAGGGCGTTTCCGCGTTCTTCCGCGGTTTCCGCGGCGAATTTTCAGTGTTATTCCGTGGGTTCTGTGGCAACTACTCCCTACCACTCCGCCGCTCAAAAAACCGGCAACGCCCTGCCACCCCACCGCCAGAAACCCGGCAACGCCAGTCTTTCAAACCTTAAAACCTTCAAACTTTAAAACCCGATTCTCTCCAACTTTCAGCACCTTAAACGCGAATCTAAAATTCTGGCACACCCTTCGCTTCCCCGGCTACCAACAGAACCAAAGTCCAAATCCGTCGGCGGTCTCAGGCCGGCTTTCTGAGCAGGGGGAAACGACATGCCTCAGATCATCAACACCAACATCGCGTCGCTGAATGCGCAGCGCAACCTGGATCGGACCCAGGGCGATGCCAACACGGCTCTGGAGCGTCTGTCCTCCGGTCTGCGGATCAACTCCGCCAAGGACGATGCGGCGGGCCTGGCCATCTCAGAGCGGTTTACGTCCCAGATTCAGGGTCTGAATCAGGCCGTTCGGAATGCGAACGACGGCATTTCGCTGGCGCAGACGGCGGAGGGTGCCCTTGGAGAAACCAGTAACATTCTGCAGAGGATGCGGGAGCTGGCCGTTCAGGCGGCCAACGCAACAAACTCCGCCTCAGACCGACAAGCACTCCAGGCCGAGGTGAATCAGCTCAAGAAAGAAATGGAGCGGATTGCGACAACGACTGAGTTCAATGGCCTGAAACTGCTGGACGGCACCTTCCAGGCTGAGAAGTTTCAGGCTGGTGCCAATGAAAATCAGACCATAGCTGTCTCCGTTGGCGGAACACGAATTGATCAGATCGGCAACAACACCCTGACGACCGCCAACTCACAGGACAACGAAGGCACAGGCTCCGTAACAGCGCCCGCAACGAACTTGCCGTCGAACAACACGATCGCAACCCAGGATCTAACCATATCCAGCTCACTGGCGACCGAAACGCTGAACTTCTCCGCGGGAGCCACGGCCGAGGACATTGCCGCAGCCGTCAACAATGACGCCCAGTCCACCGGCGTGGAAGCGTCAGCACGGACCGAGGCCACATTGTCAGGCATCACCGAAGCAGGCGTCGTTTCGCTGGAGTTGTCTTCAACCGGTAATACCGGCGACTTCTCAACAGTCTCCGCCAATATCACCGACACGAATGATCTCAGTCCGCTTGCAAGAGAGATCAATGCCGCATCGGGTCAGACGGGGATCACCGCAGAGGTGACCGCCGACGGTGAGATTACACTCACCCAGTCCACCGGCAAGGACATTGCCATTCAGAATTACACGTCGGATGGCGCCACGGGTGAGATTGAATTTGCCGGCAGCCAGGACACTGTCACTCCCGCCAACACAACGCTGGTGAGCGGCGGGGCGGACAGCGCTATTGCATCCGGCGAGATCACGCTGGACTCATCGAACAGCTTTACAGCAAGCTCTTCTGTCGCCAACACGGCTGGTAGCATTGTCGACGCAGCGCCAGGCGGTACGGCCGTCTCCTCGACGGAGGAGAACGTGGATGAGGTCGATATCAGCGACTTCGAGGCTGCCACCAAGTCGCTCGGCATTATCGACAGCGCGCTGGAAGAGATCAGCAGCGTGAGAGCCGACCTGGGTGCGGCCCAGAACCGGCTGGAGTCGACCATCGCCAACCTGAGCACAACGTCGGAGAACCTCTCCGCCGCGCGCTCACGCATTCGCGATGCCGATTTCGCCCAGGAGTCGGCCGAGCTGGCCCGGACCCAGACTCTGCAACAGGCGGGCCTGTCGGTCCTGTCCCAGGCCAACGCCAGGCCCCAGCAGGTGTTGCAGTTGTTGCAAGGGTAATGGCGCAACGAAGAACGGATCAGGGGAGCTTTCGGGCTCCCCTTTTTTGGTTTTAACGTTTGAAGGTCTGAAGGTTTGAAAGTCGGAAGGTCTGAAAGCCGTGTGGGCGTCAAACGGTCGCCGATGTCTCGTTGTTTTCGCCGCGGAATCCGCGGAAGGACTCGGAAAAGGCGGTTTTAATATTTTAAGGTCGGGAAGTTTTAAAGTCGGAAGGTATGCACCTGTAGCCGATGTCTCCGACTTCGGAGTCGTCCAGGGGACGACCAGCCTGACTCACCGAACACCTCGACGACCAATGTAGGAGCGAGCCTGCTCGCAACATAATCCGCCGACGCACACAATGGATAGCGCCTTAATCCGTCGCTTGCAGGCAAGCTCCTACAGTGGCCGGATCAGACCGTCTCCGGGGGATTCGGCAGCCTTTCAGGCTGCTCCGAAGTCGGAGACATCGGCGACAGGCGCCTGACCGCCTTTTTCTCCTTCCCGCCCAAAGGGCGGTTTCCGTGCTTTTCGTATTCTTCCGTGGCAAACCGTCTCTTTTCCGCGTCGTTCTGCGGTTTCCGCGGCGAATGCTCAGGCCAGCCGAATACCCACCCGGTCAATATGCGCCTTCAGGTCCGGCTGGTCGATCTGGTGGTAGAGCGAGAGGTCGATGCGCCAGGGCAGCAGGAGGTCGTCCAGTTGCTGCTCGATGGTCAGGAACTCGGACCATGGCATGTCCGGTGCGATAAGGGTGAGATCGATGTCCGAGCCTTTGCGGTAGGTGCCTTTCGCCCGCGAGCCATACACAATGGCCCCGTTCACCGATTCATGGATTGCCAGAACAGACTGGATGCCATCCAGCGCCGAGGCGGGCAAGCCAAGCTGGTCATTCAGTGACGTCGCCTCAGAGGCCATGGCGGGCTTCCTCCGAGAGCATTGTCATCTCCAGCGTTCTCAGCAAACCATGGTACTCCAGACGAACCTGAGCCAGGATCGCGTCGGCCGTATCTTCGTTATAAGTGTGCGAGGTCCGGTTCCGGTCCACCAGCATTCGCATCCAGGCCTCGCCGTCCTCGATCAGGCCGGCGGAAAAGGCTTCGCGAATGGTGTCGCGCGACCCTGTGATGTGGGCAAGGCCTTGCCACTTGAGGTAGTCCCGTAACAGGTTCCACCCCAGCTCGTAGTTGTATTCAAAGGCCTGGATAACACCCTGCTTCTCAAGGCGGGACAAGGCCCGCTCATCCGCCAGCGCCATCGCTTCATTGAGCTGCGCCAGTGCTTTCTGAAAGTTCCGTAGTCGCTGTTGCCAGCGGATGTCTTCCGAACTCGTCACCTGAGAGCATCTCCATGGCCGGGAATGTCCGACAAGGATAGCGCCTTGACGGGATACCGGTCACCTGCCCGGCACTATTGATAGGGCAGGTTCGCCGCGGAATCCGCGGAAGGACGCGGAAAAAAGAGACTGAATGATTGCCACGGAAAAACACGGAAAGCACGGAAGCGCCCTGCGGGCGCGAAGAATTAAGAAGATGAGTGAACGACTTGGTCGAAAAGAGAGGCTTTGCTTTTAGCTGTTCTCTTTTTCAGTTTTTCCGTGTCCTTCCGTGGGTTCCGCGGCAAACCCAGTGGTCGCCCTGCCGGGCGACTCCGAAGTCGGAGACATCGGCTACGGTTGCATACCTTCCGACCTTAAAACTTTCAAACCCTAAAACGTCGATACCTTCTCTTTTCCGTGCTTTCCGTGTTCTTCCGTGGCGACCTTCTCTCTTTTCCGCGTCCTTCCGCGGATTCCGCGGCGAACCTGGCACGTCCTTCGCTTCATCCCTGTAAACCGTCAAAGAACAGGCAGGCCTTTGCCGCACGGCGGCGGAAGGGCCCCAACGAGGTGGATGATGAGCGCACAACATCAATTCCAGAGTCAGACACAGGACCGGGCAACCCAGGCACTCCGGCTTCTGGAAGCCAATCAGGCGTACCACGAATCGAACGATCCGGTTCACAGCCACCCCCAGCGTCTCGCAGCCCGCAACAGGTGCCGCGAATGGCTGCACGATGTTCTATCTTCGGAGCCCGCTCATCCGGCCGCACTGGGCCTGCTCGGTCGTGTGGCCATGGACGACGGGAATCTCGACAACGCCGCGTCGCTGTTCCAGCAGAGCCTCGAAGCCGATCCGAGGCAGCCCCAGCAGTACACCAACCTCGGGTACTGGGCACTGCGAAATGAGCGGCCGACGCTCGCAGAGAAATACTTCGAACAGGCCCTGAAGCTCGACGCGCAATCCGCGGCCGCCTTCTGTGGGGTGGCCCACGCCCGCCGCCAGCGCGGCGAATTTGATGTCGCCTACCTCCACTACCGTTCCCTCGCCAACCGGGAGCTGGATTGGCCGACGATCTATAGCGGCATGCTCACCTGTGCGACCCACCTGACCGTGGAACAGGCCGATCAGTCACTGGCGGAAGACGCGATTCGCATGCTGCGGCGGGACGACCTGCCCCATCAGGAGCTGAACGGTTTTGTCAGCGCCCTGATCCGCCAACGGTACGATCTTGACAACCCGAACGCCGACGTTTTTCTGGACGCGGCCAGCCAGGACGAGCTGCTGTTGCTGGCCCTGGAGAAGACACTGCTGCCAGACCCCGCCGTTGAAGGCCTGATCACGCGACTGCGGCAATCCATCGTGGCCGAGGTGGCCCAAACCGCTGAGCTGCGGGACGAGCTCCATCCACTGGTGAGCTCATTGGCCATCTACGCGGAACGAACCGGCTACGCCCTGCTCGTCGAGGAGGATGAGGTGCGCCTGGTCGATGCGGTCAATCAGAGCATCACTGCGCAGCTGGCCATGGGGGAGTCACTTGAGTCCATTGCGGGTTCGGTGATGATCAGTGCCCTGTATGGTGCGCTTTTCCATCAATCCTTCGCACCACAACTCGGTCAGTGGAAACTGACCGAATGGCCACTCGTGATGCAGCCGATGATGGCCGCCAGCTATTACCACCGGGCGACCGAAGAAGCCGTCAAACAGAACTTTGCGGAGAAGGCCGAGGAACTCCGGCTCGAACGCTCGGATGTGCCCCAGGCATGGCCCAGCTGGCGTCATCTGTCACTGCAGACGGAAACCAGCCTGAGACAGATCCTTTCACAGCGCTTCCAGATCGACACGGTAGGGCTGCCGGAGACGTTGCGCATGATGGTCTGCGGCGCCGAGTCAGGTCAGCGGGCGCTGGAACTGGCCGCTTACCTCAGCGATGTCGAGGTGGTGGCCGTCGACGAGTCCTTGTCCAACATTGCTCAAGCGACGCGACGCGCTGACGAAATGGGGCTGGACAACATCGTTTTCTGGCCATGGTCCCTGGCCCGGCAATTCGTCGCCGATGGCCACTCCGTTAACTGGATTGAGGTGGGTCGGCTGCCATCACAGCACATGACGGACCTGTCGCTGGCCGCCGTTGTTGAAGACGCGACCCAGCGTGGCGCCGTCGTGCACCTCAATACCTGTCCGGCCGAACAGACCCGCGGCGATCACCAGATCCGCCGTCTGATCGAACAGCACCAGCTCGATCCGACAGCGACGAACCTGCGCCGCCTGCGTCGAATGGTGATGAACAACCATCAGGACCCTCTCTGGCAGGATCTGCTGGGCACCGGGGATTTCTACGCGCTCGGCGGCTGCCGGGACCGGTGGTACCGCCCGCAATCCCGCGAGCAGCTCCACGACATGATCGGACTGCTCTGCAACGAAGTGGACTGGAAACTGCTCGAGGCTCTGGACGACGATGGCCACGCTCTGGCCACAGGCCCGGTTCAGCAACAGCTACAGGCCGAGGCGAGCGGCAACCCGGTGCAGAGCGTGGTCGGGCAGCCGCTGACGTTGTACTTCCAGCGCCGGCGGTGAGGGTTCGCCGCAGAATCCGCGGAAGGACGCGGAAGAAAAGAGACTGAATGATTGCCACAGAAGAACACGGAAAGCACGGAAGCGCCCTGCGGGCGCAGAAAAAGAAATAAAATGAACGTAAGAGTTGGTTGAAAAGAGAGACGGCGCTTTCTGGCTGTTCTCTTTTCAGTTTTTCCGAGATGGGATGGTCTCCTCCCCACTCCATAGCGGCGTCGCTATGCGCCAAGATAGATGTTGCAAACACTATCGACGAGTTAAGGAGGAGAC
>NZ_QEKQ01000008.1 GCF_003096655.1 Tamilnaduibacter salinus
CATGGTCTCCTCCTTAACTCGTAGATAGATGCCTCAACACCTATCTTGGCGCATAGCGACGCCGTTATGGAGTGGGGAGGAGACCATCCCATCTCTGAAAAAGACGGAAGAATGACTCGGTAAGAGCGCCTTTGGGCGTTGCCCCTGTCTTTCATCTTCCGGCTTTTTCCGTGTCCTTCCGTGGATTCCGCGGCCGATCAGTCAGTTGGTGTTGCTCGGCAACCACTCATCCACCCGCTTTTTCAGGTCGGCAATCTTGTCCTCGCCGGCGTCCTTTGCTTCGTTCATCCGGGTGCGCGCCTTTTCAACGTTTTCTTCCAGCTTCTGAATCTGTTCGGTGAATTCCTGCTGAATACGGGCCTCAGCCTGTTCATCTTCGGCTTTTGCCATCTTCTCTTCGGCTTGAGCGCGCAGGCTGTCGATCTTTTTGGTCCAGGCGTTGCTCTGGGTTTCGAGTTTTTTCACGATGGAATCTTTCAGGGACATGCGGCTTCCTCCTTTTGTCCGTCACCACTGTCTATAGATCACACTGTGCGGGCGGGCTATGACAACTCAAGGTCATTCGGGGCCGAATGCAATGACGAAGTGGTAACGTCGTCGGAAGGAGAGGGGGAAAGAGAAAACGGCGCCGCCCGGGAGGCGACGCCGTGACGGGGTTCTTTCGTTAGAAAAGAACCCGGCAGCGGATGGTCGCTTTCACGTGCTTGAGCTTCTCAAGTGCCAACTCGCTGTATTCCTTGTCCACATCGATCACGACATAACCAATGTCTTCATTGGTCTGCAGATACTGACCACAGACATTGATGTCGTTTTCCGAGAACACCCGGTTGATCTCCGACAGCACGCCCGGCACGTTCTCATGGATGTGCAGCAGTCGATGCTGGTTTGGGTGCGATGGCAGAGCCACTTCCGGGAAGTTGACCGAGGCCATGGTGGTGCCGGTGTCACTGTACAGCGTGAGCTTTTCGGCGACCTCACGCCCGATGTTTTCCTGCGCCTCGACGGTCGAGCCGCCAATGTGCGGCGTCAGAATGACATTGTCGAACTCCCGCAGTGGCGAGATGAACTCGTCGTCGTTGGAGCGCGGCTCCACCGGAAATACGTCGATCGCGGCGCCCAGCAGCTTGCCGCTGCGCAGCGTTTCGGTCAGCGCCTCAATGTCCACAACGGTGCCGCGGGAGGCGTTCATCAGGATGCTGCCCGGCTTCATCTGGGCGAGTTGCTCGGCACCAAACATCCAGCGAGTGGAGGGCGTTTCCGGAACGTGCAGGCTGACCACGTCGGACTGGTTCAGCAGCTCCTTGAGTGAGCCCACCTGCTTGGCATTACCAATTGGCAGCTTGGCCACCACATCGTAGAAGTACACGTCCATGCCGAGCGACTCGGCCAACACGCTGAACTGGGTGCCGATGTTGCCGTAGCCAATGATGCCCAGCTTCTTGCCGCGGATCTCGTAGCTGTTCTTGGCGGACTTCATCCAGCCGCCGCGATGGGCACTGGCGTTTTTCTCGGGAATGCCGCGCAGTAACAGGATGGCCTGCGCCAGCACCAGTTCGGCCACGCTGCGGGTGTTGGAGAATGGCGCGTTGAAAACGGCAATGCCCCGACGGGTGGCGGCCTTCAGATCCACCTGGTTGGTGCCGATGCAGAAGCAGCAGATGGCAACCAGCTTGTCGGCGTGCTGGAGCACGTCATCGGTCAGCTGCGTGCGAGAGCGGATGCCGATGAAATGGGCATCCGCAATCTTCTCTTTCAGCTCCGTCTCTGAAATGGCGTGCTTGATGTATTCGATGTTGGTGTATCCGGCGGCATGCAGGGTGTCCAGGGCGGACTGGTGCACGCCTTCGAGCAGCAGAATCCGGATCTTGCTCTTGTCGAGGGACGTTGTTGCCATGAGCGCTTCAGACCTTTCGTCACACGGATTACAGCGCCGGCCAGCGGGCGGATGCCGGGCCGGCTCGTAGAACAGGGCGCGTATGATACCATAAACGCCCTTTTTGACAGTGTCCGGATCGGCCCCGGACGCCACTTCATTGTGAACCGACATCACAGGATACGAGACGCACGACCATGACCCCTGAGCAGATTGTCACCGAACTGAAGGCGCTGCTGGACGACGGCAAGGTACTGGATGATCCGGAGAATCTCGACCACTACGGTCGCGACTGGACCAAAATGCACGCTCCCAAGCCGGTGGCGGTGGTGTTCCCCCGCTCGACAGAGCAGGTTCAGGCGCTGGTTCGGTTTGCCAATGAGCATCGGGTGGCTCTCGTGCCCTCGGGTGGCCGGACGGGTCTGAGTGCCGGGGCGGTGGCGACCAACGGTGAAGTGGTTGTGGCGTTCGACTACATGAATCAGGTGCTGGACTTCAGCCCGAGTGACCGGACTGTGCACTGTCAGGCGGGTGTGATCACCGAACAGCTCCAGCAGTTCGCCGAGGACAACGATCTGCATTATCCGGTGGATTTTGCCTCGGCCGGCTCCAGCCAGCTTGGGGGCAACCTGTCCACCAATGCCGGCGGCATCAAGGTGATCCGCTACGGCATGAGCCGGGACTGGGTGGCGGGCCTGACGGTGGTGACCGGCAAGGGTGACGTGCTGCATCTGAACCGGGATCTGGAGAAGAACAACACCGGCTACGACCTGCGCCATCTGTTCATTGGGGCTGAGGGCACGCTGGGCTTCATCACCGAAGCGACCATGAAGCTCACCCGTCAGCCGGACAACCTGACCGTGCTGGTTCTGGGTCTGAACGACTTGACCAATACCATGGACGTGCTCCAGACGTTCCAGAAGCAGATCGACCTGACCGCTTACGAGTTCTTTTCCCACGAGGCCATGCAGCACGTTCAGACCCATGGGTCTGTGCAGGCGCCGTTCGAAACCGAAGCGCCGTACTACGCTCTGCTGGAGTTCGAGGCCGTGTCCGATCAGGTGATGGACGATGCCATGACGCTGTTTGAGCAGTGTATGGAGAATGGCTGGGTGATGGACGGCGTCATCAGCCAGAGTGAAACCCAGGCCCACAACCTCTGGCAGCTTCGCGAGCGGATCTCCGAGTCCATCGCACCGCGCACGCCCTACAAGAACGATATTTCCGTGATCGTCTCGAAGGTGCCCGAATTCCTGCGGGAAATCGACGATGTCGTCACGCACCATTACCCGGACTTCGAGATCATCTGGTTCGGCCACATCGGTGACGGCAACCTGCACCTGAACATCCTCAAGCCTGAGGACATGTCGAAGGACGATTTCTTCGGGAAGTGCCAGCAGGTTAACAAGTGGGTGTTCGAAATCGTCGAGCGATACGGCGGCAGCGTGTCCGCCGAGCATGGTGTGGGCCTGATCAAAAAGGACTACCTCACCTACACCCGCCCTCCGGAGGAAATCGCCTACCTGCGCGGCATCAAGCAGGTGTTCGATCCGAACGGCATCATGAATCCGGGGAAGGTGTTTGATCTCGATTAAGAATTGATTGGGCCACGGAAAGACACGGAAAGCACGGAAAAACGAGGTGCAAGCAGCAAGGCGGGTGTCCTTTACTTCTTTGCGAGTTTGCGCCCGTAGGGCGCTTCCGTGCTTTCCGTGTCTTTCCGTGGCTGACAAACCGCTTTAGTCGTTCAGCGGCGGTCATGCTGGGTTATTTGTGTTGGGCTTCCTGCGTCAGCCCAACCTACAGTGACATTTCATTCATTGTTCAAGTCCGCAGGACGTTTCCGCGTCCTTCCGTGGATTCCGCGGCGAAATGGTCTTCCTACTCCGCCAGATACCCCTCCAATTCCTCCCGGAACGCGGCCTGCACGCCCAGACGTTTCATCAACCAGTAGTGCCCGGCGATCATGCGGTCGATGAAGATGCTCTCGACGGGCGGTTTGAAGTAGTCGAGGTACTCAAACACGGTCGGCGTTTTGGCGGCGACGTGCTTGTGAATGTCGGCGTGGGCAAAATCATAGGGCTGGTCGCCGCTGAACGGCCGGATGAAGATGTCCCGCCACATGGCGTAGTAGGCCTCATCCACGGCGGGCTTGGATTCGACGCGCGCACCAAGCGCGATCAGGTGCCGGTCGAGCGCGGCGTAATCCTGCTCGAGAGCGGCAATCAGGGCGTGCCGGTAGGCCTCCACGATGCGCGGTTTGAGCTGTTTGACGCAGCCGAAGTCATAGAGAATCAGCGTGCCGTCCGGGCGGAAGGCGAAGTTACCCGCGTGAGGGTCGCCATGAATGCAGTGGAACCGGAACAACTGGTCGGCCATGGTGGTGAAAATGCGATGCCCAAGCTGGTTGCGAACGTCCTGAGGGTAGCGCTCCCCGTCCAGCTCGCTGACATGGTCGCCCTCCACCAACGCCAGTGTCAGCACGCGGCGTGTGGAGTGCGTGTCGAACACGGCCGGGATCAGGACGCCGCCATCGTTCTGGTGAAACTCGCGGAAGCGTCGGATGTTCGCCGCTTCATTCTCGTAATCCAGCTCCTCCTGAAGACGTTCGCGGATCTCGCCAAAGAGCTGGTCGACGCTCTCCTTTGGCATTTTCAGGAGACCACCGAGCCTGAGGGCGGTGCGAAGCTGGCGCAGATCTGAGTCGCAGGACTCGTCGACGCCGGGGTATTGCACCTTCACGATGACGTCTTCGCCGGACTGCAGGCGCCCCCGGTGGACCTGACCGATCGACGCGGCGGCGTAGGGTGTGTCCTGAAGGTATTCGAAGAGTTCCCCGACGGGCTGTCCCAGTTCGGACTCGATCTGCTGCGCGATGACCTCGTAGGGCATCGGCGGCGCTTCTTTCTGGAGCTTCTGAAGGGCGTCAGAGAACTCGGCAGGCAGAAAATCCTGGGTCTGGGAGGCGATCTGCCCGACCTTCATGACCGCGCCTTTGAGGTCGCCAAGGGTGTCGACCACATCGTTTGCCATTCTGGAATAGCGCGCACTGCGCTGTTCGTCAGTTTCCTGCTGACCGAAGAATCGCCTTGCCCGGTTGCCGGCGTACTGGCCGGCAACGGACGCTGTCATGCCGGCGAGCCGGAAAAAGCGGCCGCTGCGGGTGGTGGTGGGTTTCTTTGCCATGGTGATGCTCGCTGGAAACGGAAAGGATCTTACGCTCAGACGACGGTGGTAGATCCCATCCTCATCTCACCCAGTGTCAAGGTCAACGTCTGACCGGAAGTCAGTTCGCCAACGCCTTCGGGGGTCCCGGTGAGGACGACATCGCCGGGTTCGAGGGTAAACGTCTGGCTGATATGGGCAATCAGCGGAAGGACCGGCGTGAGCATCTGGTCCGTGTTGCCGGTTTGGCGGGGCTTGCCGTCCAGTTCGAGCGTGAATCGCAAGGCGGCGGGGTCGCCGAGTTGATCCGGCGGGATGAATGGTGACAGTGGGCAGGCGCCATCAAAGGCCTTGGCCCGTTCCCAGGGATGTCCGTTCTCCTTCAGGCGGGCCTGGAGGTCGCGCAGTGTGAGATCCAGAGCAAGGCCGTAGCCGATGATGGCGCCCCGGGCGTCTGTCTCGGCGGCAGCGGTCAGGCGCTGGCCGATCAACACCGCCAGTTCCGTTTCAAAATGCACCGCGCCCCGATCCTGTGGCAGCCGGATCGGAGCATCCAGCGGCGTGAGTGCCGACGCGGGCTTCATGAACAGCAGTGGCTCGGTCGGGATCGGGTTGTTCAACTCGACCGCATGGGCCGCGTAGTTTCGACCCACGCAGACGATCTTTCCGACCGGGAGATCCATGGGTGTCTGATCCCACCACTGGTGCCGGTAGCCGCTCATTCAGTCGCCCTCAAACGCGCAGACGGTGTAGATGGGCAGTTTCTCTTCACGCAGTTTCGCCGATCCCCCCAGCCCTGGCAGGTCGATCATGGCAGCGACCTCGACGATGTCCGCGCCGATGCGGCGGATCAGGCGGCTGGCGGCCAGCATGGTGCCGCCGGTGGCGATCAGGTCATCCACCAGCACAACCCGGTCGCCGGGTTTGAAGGCATCCTTGTGGAGCTCGACGGATGCTGTCCCGTATTCCAGCTCGTAATCCTCGACCAGCGTGTCAAAAGGCAGCTTGCCTTTCTTGCGGACCAGCACGAGTCCGGCATTCAGCTCGTAGGCCAGTGCCGAGCCAATGATGAAGCCGCGCGCATCGACGGCGGCCACAGCGTCGATGCTCTCACCATGGTAGCGGTGGACAAAGGCGTCGATCAGCTTCCGGAAGGCGGTACGGTCCTGCAGAACCGTGGTGATGTCCCGGAACTGGACGCCCGGCTTGGGCCAGTCCGGCACGGTGCGGATGGCCTGGCGGATGCTTTCGGAGAAATAGTCCATGGTGTCGGCTTATTCGTTGAGGAACAGGAATTTCAGGATAAACACCACCGCAATGATGACAATGCTGGCATTGAGATGCGACCAGCGACCGCTCAGGGCTTTGAGCACCGCGTAAGTGATGAAGCCCAGGGCAATGCCATTGGCGATGGAGAAGGTCAGCGGCATCATCAATGCGGTCACCACGGCCGGAGCGGCGTCGGTGATGTCGTCCCAATCGATCAGCTTCAGGCCGCTGGTCATCAGTGCGGCGACATAAAGCAGGGCGGGCGCCGTGGCGTAGGCGGGAATGATCTTGGCGATGGGTGACAACACCAGACAGGCAAGGAATAGCAGGGCGACCACCACCGCGGTCAATCCGGTCCGACCGCCCGCCGAAATGCCAGCGGTGGATTCGATGTAGCTGGTGGTCGTGGAGGTGCCCATGGCGGCACCGGACATGGTCGCGACCGAGTCGGACATCAGCGCACGCCCGAGCCGTGGCAGCTTGCCGTTCTCGTCCAGAAGACCCCCGCGCTGAGCGGCGCCGATCAGGGTGCCGGACGTGTCGAACAGGTCCACGAACAGGAACGCGAACACCACGCTGATCATGCCGACTTCCAGCGCACCGGCAACGTCCATCTGCATGAACGTGGGTGCCAGGCTGGGTGGTGCCGACGCCAGGCCGTTGTACTCGACCATGCCCAGTGTCAGGGCAACCAGAGTGATGACGATGATGCCAATCATGACGGCACCGATCACGCGTTTGTAAGCCAGCGCGCAGATCAGGAGGAAGCCTCCGAAAAACATCAGGCTCTCCGGCGACTTGATGTTGCCCAGACTCACGAGCGTGGCGTTGTCATCCACCACCACACCGGCGTTCTTGAACGCGATCAGAGCGAGGAAAAAGCCGATCCCCGCGGAAATGCCGAACCGCAGGGACATGGGAATGCTGTTAATAATCCACTCCCGGACCCGGAAAATGCTGAGCAGGAAGAAGATGACACCTGACAGGAATACGGCGCCCAGCGCTACTTGCCAGCTGTAGCCCATGCTGCCGACCACCGTGAACGAGAAGAAGGCGTTCAGGCCCATGCCCGGCGCCAGGGCAATCGGATAGTTCGCCCACAGACCCATGATCAGGGTGCCGATGGCGGCGGCCAGACAGGTTGCAACGAAGATGGCCCCGAAATCCATCCCGGTGGCGGACAGAATACTCGGGTTGACGACGATGATGTAAGCCATCGTCAGAAACGTGGTGATACCGGCAATGACCTCGCGACGCACCGTCGTGCCGTGCGCCTTGAGCTGGAAGAGTCTTTCAAGCATGGAAACGCCCTGCGGAGTTTGAGTCGAACGCAAAGGCGAAATGGTACCGGTACAGGTGAGGCGCGCCAAGCGACAGATGACCGACTAATCCGAACGGCCGCGGAGTGAGTATCTCTTTCTGAACGTTGCCAATCGAGTGAACAGGAGCCTTCGCCATGAGTCTCGTCCGGCTTGCCTATGCCAGCCGCGCTGCCTTTGAGGAGCGTCCCGCCAGTATGGGCGTGGAGCCTACCGTCGCGCGCATTCTTATGGCGTCGCGGCGTAATAACCCGAAGCAGGACATCGTGGGTGGTCTGTATTACGGAGATGGCTGCTTTTTTCAGTATCTGGAAGGACCTGCTTCGGCTGTTCGGCAGCTCTACCAGACCATTCAGAGTGATCCGCGCCATACCGACGTCGTCACGTTGCTTGAGGAGCCGCTGGAGGCCTATACGTTCAGCGCTTGGTCCATGAAATACGTGCCCACCGACGATGCGGTCGGCAGTCTGCTCTCGGAATGGAATATGACTCGGTTCGATCCGTTCGAGTTCGACGACCTGCTTACGGACGCCATGATCCGCCTCATCGGTCAGGAAGCGAATCAGGAAGCGCTACCCGCCAGTGGGGCAGAAAGGTCCCGCGCTCCTGCGACGGCCGAGGGACGTTGGGAGCGCAACGTATTGCTGATGGTTGCCGGTGTGCTGATTGCCGGGTTTGTCGTCTCCGGTGTGATTCTGCTGTGATGGTTTACCGCTATTCGCCAGATTGATCGGCCGCTCTGAATGGAATTGATTTGCCCGATGCTCCCATCCGGGCTAGCGTGGTCGCCATGCCACTATCAAGAATGGAGACGGACCATGCGAGCCATCCTCTGCCAGGAATACGGACCCGCCGAAAAGCTGGTGATCGGTGACCAACCGTCGCCAGAGGCCAAGGGCCGCGGCGTGAAAATCCGTGTCAAAGCGGCCGGGCTGAACTTTCCCGACACGCTGATCATCAAGGGTGAGTACCAGTTCAAGCCGCCCATGCCGTTCTCGCCGGGCGGCGAAATGGCGGGGGAGGTGACCGCCGTCGGGGAAAAGGCCAGTCGCTTCAAGCCAGGTGACCGGGTCATGGGGTTGAGCGGGTTTGGCGCCTTCGCCGAGGAAATCGTCGTCGCCGAAGACAACCTCATTCCGGTTCCGGATGGCATGAGTGATGAGGAAGCGGCTGCCTTCACGATGGTATACGGCACCTCGTACTACGCGCTTAAACAACGCGCCAATATTCAGCCCGGGGAAACGCTTCTGGTGCTTGGGGCCAGTGGTGGCGTCGGGCTGGCGACAGTGGAGCTGGGCAAGGCCATGGGGGCGGAGGTAATCGCAGCGGCCAGCAGTCAGGAGAAGCTCGAGGTGGCGAAGGAAGCGGGTGCCGACCACGGCATCAACTACACCGAAGAGCCACTGAAGGAGACGGTCAAGAAGCTGACGCGCAACAAAGGTGTTGATGTGGTCTACGATCCGGTCGGCGGAGACATGACCGAGCAGGCCCTGCGGTCAGTCGGCTGGAACGGTCGCCACCTGATCATTGGCTTTGCGGCGGGCGACATTCCGAAAATCCCGGCCAACCTGCCGCTACTGAAAGGCTGCTCCGTTGTGGGCGTGTTTTGGGGCACCTTCACCCAGAAAGAGCCGGAGGCGAGCGCCCAGAACATGATGGAACTGTTGAAGCTCCACGGCGAGGGCAGGATCACGCCCCGCATCAGCGAGGTCTTCGCGTTCGAGGACTACGTGAATGCGCTGAATGCGCTCAGTGAGCGTCGGGCGAAAGGGAAGCTGGTGCTAAAAGTCGCCAATTGATCAGTCGGCCCCAGACGCAACAAGGCCCCGGGCGCGAGGCATCCGGGGCCTTGTCGATTTGGCCGTCACGGCTGTGATTATCCGAGTATTGGCCTCACGCCCTGACGTCGATCTGGCTGCCCACGTTGGGGTTGGCGCTGGTCGGGGACGTCGGCACACTCTGTGACACGCCCTCGAGCAGTTGCAGCGCGCCCGAGCTGGCCATCTCCTGAGCGGATTTCAGCACACTGATCTGCACCTGCTGCTGGACCTGTGACTGGTTCAACTGCGTGGCGAAACTGGCAAGTGAGGAGGTATCCACGGTTCCGACTCTCCGATAACATCAGACAACGGTTTCAACGTACCACTCTGGGTGTCGCATCGAAACCACCGGTCGCCAATGCTTGCAATTCATTACATTCGGTGACCGCATCACTTGATCAGAGTGAGCACATCCCGGAATTCCGACGCCTGGCAGTCCCCCATCAGCTCATACAGTGCCATCTCGACACCGGTCATGCCGACGCCGTTCGCGCTCATTTTCGCCAGCGCCATGGCCTTGCTGTCGGGGTCGCGTGACGAGGTGCCATCGGCGACCACTTCCACGCCGTAGCCGTGGTGAATCAGGCCCAGCGCGGTCTGGTAGACGCAGATATGCGTCTCAATGCCACAGATCAGCCAGTTGTCCACATTGGCGTTTTCCACCGCTTCCATGAACCGGGGCTCGCCGCAGCCACCGAAGCTGGTTTTCGCGATGGGTTCCAGTGGGTCGAGCGCGTCGCGCAACGGATCGACCGTGCGGCCGAGTTTGTCCGGAATCTGCTCCAGCCAGAGTGTCGGTATTCCCAGTATGCGGGCGGCCTTCACCATCGTGACGGCGTTATCGATGAGCCGGTCACTGTTCTGCACCAGCGTTGCGAGCTTGCCCTGAATATCGACGATGATGAGGCCAGTGTTGTCCTGTCTCAGCATAAGCGTTCTCCGGCTGGTCTATTTCCGGATTAAACCATGATCCACCAGCTGCCGAAAGAACTCGTTGACGGACTCTTCCATCGGACGGTATTCGATGCCCAGCTCCTTGCGGCTCCGGCTGTTGTCAGCGCGGAAGGGTTTGTCGACGTTCCGGGCGACGAATGGCCGCGTCATGGCTTTGTTGACCATGGGGCCGGTGAGCCAGACGAGCCATTTGGGCAGGGTGCGTTTGGGCAGCGGGTAATCGTTGCCAAAGCGGGGTTTCAGGGCGTCGGCCATTTCCGGGAATGTGGTGTTATGGCCGGAGACGATGTAACGGCCGTTCGCTTGCGGTGTGAAGGCGGCGCGCAGGTGGGCTTCCGCCACTTCGCGTACATCGACGAGCCCGATGCCGATATTCGGGACGCCCGGTTTCATTGCGCCATTGCCGAACTGCCTCAGAATGTTAAAGCTTTCCGAGGTGGCATAGGGGTTGATGCCCGCGCCGACCACCAGCGATGGGTTGATGGTCACCAGGTCCCAGCGGTTCTGAGCGTTGACGATTTTCCAGGCCTCCTGCTCGGCCAGCGTTTTCGAATAGGAATAGGCCTGATGGTCCAGGGATGAGCTGGTGTTCCAGATGTCCTCTGTAAACACGCCGTTGGGCGTCTGCTCCAGATCGGCATTGTCGCCGTAGATGGCGGCGCAGCTGCTGGTCAGCACGACACGACGGACCGAGTCGATCTCGTTCACCGTCTCCAGCACGTTCCGGGTACCAAACTGAGCCGGTTCGATCAGTTCTTTCTGAGGATCCCGGACATCGGTTGTGAACGGCGAAGCGGTATGGAAAACCACAGAGCAGCCATCCATCGCTTCGGCGTAGGAACCCGGTTGAAGCAGATCGGCCTGGAAGTAGCGGATGACGCCCGGCGTCTTCTCCGCGATGGCGTTGAGGTATTTCAGTTTCTCGTTGTCATCCGGGTTGCGCACGGCGGCATGGACCGTCAGGCCCTCTTCAAGCAGCCTTTCCATCAGTCGGCCCGCCACGTAGCCCGTGGCGCCGGTGACCATGACCGGTTTGGTGGTGTCAATCTCCATGGTGTGTGCCCTCTGGTCAGCGATGTCGACAATCATCATGATCGTTTTACCATGCGATGTAACTGGCAACACGTGCCAGTGTGCAGGGGCGGGACACTGGGCCGCATTAGTCATCAGCGACAGGGTGTACACGGGACCGCGTATGAACGAGTCTGACATTGACGACATCATACCCGATGTACGGGACGGCCTGACCCGCACCGAGCGGATTGTGCTGACAGTGCTTTACGAGACTCAGAAAGAGCGGGGCGGTCGTGACGTTCCTACGGTGATGCTGTACGGACGCGTCCTGGAGTACGTGGACGTCAGTGAAGAGGCGTTTCATGATGTGTTGTACCGGTTGGGCGTGAGATGACGTGGATGATCGTCGTAACGGGTGGTGGCCGTGAGAGTGAACCGATCAGAACGCCGTTTGTTTCTCCTTTCCATCTTTGGGCCGGGGCTGCTGGCTTTCGCGGCGTTTCTCGTGCTGTCTGGCGCAATGAATTCGCCCCCTGAGTTCCGGGAACTGATCGTGAAACAGGGGGCCGTGTCGGCGGTGGGGCAGGCGAACGCCCACCGTTTGCTCATTCTCCACGATGGCAGTCGGCGCTATCGGCTCCGTTCCGATTGCCCCTGTAACCGTCGGTTGCCGGGGCATGAGGTGACCGTCTGGGTTGAGCCGGATCTTTGGGGGCGTGATCGGTACGACGTCTGGGAGTTACGGATGGGCGATCGGACTCTGCTGAGCTACGGCGACAAAACAACAGCCGTGAGACGGCAGAACCGAAAGGCGGTAAAGATCGGGGGAGGCCTCATGGTGGCGGCTCTTCTGGTCTTGCCGTTCTGGTGGCGACATTCGTCCGCTACAAGATCCCGTTCATCATCTTCGGCTGGATCGCGGCCATGATGCTCTGAATTGTGTGTCCCTTGCACACCGTGCCGGGTACACGCTGTGCGAGGGAGTACTCTGCGTTTTTAAGGAATTGATCCGCACTTCCTTAAGGCATCCAAACACTTGACTTGTCTATTGACTGGATCGGTGTCGTGCGCTCGCGTGCATAACGTGGTCGACTGATGGCCACCTCAATCCGTGTTGAGCAACAAAGGCGTTCATGTCGGATACATCAAAGCGAGCCGTCTGGATGAAATCGAGGGCCTCCCGTGGCGTGCCCATGAAACGTTCCATGCCGGGAAGGCTCAGCGTTGCCTTTACCAGCCCCTTCGGTAGGTAGAGGCGGGGTGGTGTCACGCCGAGGGCATCGGCGAAATGCGAAAGCGTCGTTGGCCAGTCGGGTGTTGTCGGGTCCAGAGCGAGCATGGACCGACCTCGCGTGGTCGAATCTTCAATGCACCGGGTCAGCATGTCAGCCAGGGTATCGACGGCAATCAGCGGTAACCAGTGAGCGCTGGAGCCGGGGGCAATGGCCATCCGGCCTGCCTTCAGATTATCGATCAGCATGGCCAGCGGTTGCCCGGGCGCCAGTTCGCCGGTCTGCGAATGGCCCGCCAGGGTGCCGGGATTAACGACAGTCAGTGGCACATTGTTTTTGGCTGCCAGGCGCTTCACGAGGAAGTGTGATTCCAGTTTACTGGCTTCGTAGGCTCCGGCCCGTCGATAGACCCGATCCCAGTCCGCAAATCCTGATTCCGGGTTGATGCCCAGATGCACCAGATGGGATCGGTTATGGGTCATGAATCCGGAAACCATTGTCAGATCCGCCCCTTGTTGTCCGCACCACTGCACGATCCGGCGCGTCCCCTCCGTATTGACAGCACGTGCCTGGTCTTTCCTGAGACGCCAGTCAAACAGGGCGCCCAGATGCAGTACCTGGTCGACCGTCCCAAGTGCCGATGGGATGGGGGAGTCCCAGCCGAATCCGGCGCGGGCGAGGTCGCCTTTGATTCCGTGGAGGCGTTCGTGATCGCCACCGAGACGTCGGACCGTCTCACGTAGGACTGGCAGGCGGTCCGGCCGCCGCATTAGCGCATGGACCTGATGACCTTGGCCGGTGAGTGATGCGAGCGTGTGCTGACCAATGAAACCGGTACCTCCGGTCGCGAGAACGTGGTGTGTCATGGGGCCTGCTCCGTTCCGTGTGACGAGTCTGGAGAAAGGCTAAACTGTTGAGTGAACTCAACGGTCAACAGTGGTTTTCATGCGTATTGGCGAACTGGAATCACGAAGCGGTCTGAGCCGACACACCATCCGGTATTACGAGAAGGAGGGATTGCTGTCGCCTCCATATCGGCAGAGCAACAACTACCGGGTCTACCCGGAATCTGCCGTGAAGGATCTGCTGATGATCCGGGAGCTCAAGGCGATGGATTTCACGCTGGCGGAAATCCGGACCGTATTGGGGGCCATGCGGTCCGGCGACATGGACTGTGCCCTCGGTGCCGCCCTGGTCCGGAACAAACGCCGTGCCGTCGAACAGCGGATGACGGCGTTGGGTCAGTTGCTGGAGACACTCCGCACCGAGGAGGACCGGCTGCGAGCCAGTGCAGAGGCTCTGGGGAAAACCGTTCCTGAAGAAACGTGATGGACACTGGCGGCTCAGGGGCCGTCGCCCCTTGTCCCGGTAGTCAATCGGAACCGGGTGGTGCAGTGGTAACGTTCTCCCTCTGACCTTCAAGCGACGAAGAGAGCGCCCAATGCCCCAACCTGTGACCTGGCGAGCCCTCCTGGTCAGCAACCTGATCACGCTGCTGATTGCACTGACCGTTGTTGCGGCCGCGTTGTTTGTTCTGTCCCGCACACTGATGGACGAGTTGCCGGACGGGGTGCTGCCGTTCCGTGTGACTCTGCCCGAGGGCATGAGGGCCCGCGTCACCAATGACGTCGATATTGAAGTCCCGTTGAAAGACACGGTGCGGGTGCCGATAACGGAGACGCTGTCGACGCAAGCGAGTGTCGACACGGAGGTACCGGTTGCAATGACGGTCGATGTGAATCAGCGCATCCCGGTCAATACGGAGCTGCGTATTGATACGTCGATGGAGGCCCGTATTCTTGGTGTCTGGACAGAATTACCGGTCCGGGGCTCTGTGCCGATCGAAATGAGTGTGCCGGTCTCCATGTCCATTCCCATTCAGCAGACCATACCGCTAAAACTGGACACCCCGGTCAGCGTCGCGCTGGATGAAGACCTGTCGATCCCCGTCGACACTACGTTCCGCAGCCCTGTACGGATGCTGTCGCCGCTGGCTATTGAGGCGGAGCCGCTGGTGATGGGTATCACTGCGCCTTAGGTGGTCTGTGGCGCTGAGCGGCGATTGGCAATGTCACGTTCCAGACTCCCGCTGAAGCCGGTGGCATTGCCCTCATGATCGAACAGATGGCTGTATGCAGACCGGATGCCGGACACAATGAACTCATGCGGCACATCCGGGAAAACGCCATGGTCTGCCACGTATTCCATGTGCGCGTCGCCGGAGGCTGTGTAGGCCTGGAAGACGGAGTCGTGGTAGCCGTCGAACTCGAGCGGTTCGACATTCATCGTTTCACACAGGGCAGCGTTGAATGCCGGAGTTGCTTTGACCCACTGGCCGGCGATAAACAACTCGATATAGCCGTGCATCCGGAAGATGTCCGACTGCAGGAACTCGATCAGCCGGGGGCGAGTGTCTCGTCTGGTTAATTCGCTGACTGACTGAGCCCCTGAAAGGTCTGAGAGCAAGGCGCGATGGCGAAGGTTTGGTGGTTCCAAATCGAGGCAGCGCAACGCGGCTATCAGACCTTTCAGGGGCTCCCTAAGGGCGCGCCGCTGACGGCTCTGGAGCGGCGTTGTCAGCCCTTGACGGGGAGTGACCCCGCCTGCGGACTGACGCCTTGCCCAGAACCGTCAGAGGCGCGCAGTCAGTCAACGAATTAACCAGACGAGACACTAGAGAGATGGTTGCGCACATCGGCGAGGCCAAGACGGCTGGGGATGCCAATGGCGCGGGCCGCTGAGCCCAGCAGAACGGCTTTGGGAATGCAGTAGCTCTCGCCCCTTTTGAGTGCGTCGCTGGCTCTAAAGGAGGATGCGTTCGTCTGAAACACATAGGGGTTGTACCGAATGCCGTCCCGAACCGCGAGATAGAGGTGTTGGATCTGTGTAACGGGATCGTCGCCCACACCATCCAACTGGCGGCGAATCCAGGCCTCGACGTGCGGGTGGTCGTAATCAAAAAACGGTGTGGGCGCCAGAAAGGGATCCATGGGCCATCCTCAGGCAGATTGATCAGCGTTCAGCATAGGTGAATAGCAGGCTACTGACTATGGTGAAACCGACCTTGTCGGGTGACGGAAACGCTCAAAATGGTTGGCCGCTCCATGGCGCTGCCCTAGGATGGTCGCCATCGCAACCGAGTTGAGCGCCCATGAAGTTCCGTTTGAACGGTCACGTTGTCCATCAGGTCGAGGATGCGCTGGGTAAGATCCAGGTCCTGGACTATCGCAAGCACCGGGTCCTCTGGTTCGATTCGGTGTTTGAGCAGAGCAAGATCGCTCGACGGCGACCGCATCTGCCGGTCCATGAGTACAACCGCGCGATGCTACTACCGGTGATCGACCGGGAGCCCGCGCATGCTACGGTGCTTGGCGTGGGTGGGGGTGTCATGGTCAGCGCGCTGCACCACCTCGTGCCCGCCTGTGTCATTCATGGCGTGGAACTGAGAGAGGCGGTGGTGACCATCGCAAGGGACTGGTTCTCCATGCCGGACGATGATCGGGTGCGGATCTCTGTCTCCGATGCCCGGCCGGCCCTGCACGCGATGCCTGCGGACGGAACGGACCTGATTCTCGCGGATCTCTACACGGCAACGCGAATGAGTACAGCGCAGGGCGAGCGCCGTTTCATCGACCGTTGTCACCGTGCGCTCGGCCCCTGTGGCTGGCTGGTCCTGAACTTTCACCGGGCTCCCGATCTGGATGGGGCGCTGCTCCGCCAGCTCCGCCGGCTGTTTGCCGATGTCCTCCTGTATCGGACCAAAACCAACAACTTCGTGATTTACGCAAGCCGGCGCCCTGTTGCGATTCCGCGCCCGGATTCCGAGCAACTCGACCGGCTTGAGGCGCGTTTGCCGATTGGCTGGGCCAGGCTGGTACAGCGTCTGGTGTCGAGCGGGCGCATTGATCAACCGTTGGGGGGCACGTCATGACGACACCGTGTATCGAGAATGCCGGCGTTGACGCGTGGATGGTTCGATTCGCCGATCAGATCAACCCCGACAACCAGCGCTGGATCCGTGCCTTCTGCCGCCAGTGCCGGGCAGTCTTCGGTCCGGCGCTGGTGGACCTGGTGCCGTCGTACACCACCGTCCTTGTCCAGTACGATCCCTGGCAGATGACCGACGTGGCGGCACGAGCTACGTTGTCGGATCTTCTCGACCAACTTGCGCCAGAGAGTGCTGAGACCGTGGGTCGTCTGGTGGAGCTGCCGGTCTGGTACGACGTGAGTGTTGGGCCGGAACTGGCGCTTATCGCGGAACAGACCGGCTGGACGATGGAACAGGTGGCGAGTGCGCACGCTGCTGGAGAGTATCAGGTGTTCGCGCTCGGGTTTGTGCCTGGCTTTGCGTTTATGGGACTGGTCGATCCCGCGCTTGCGACGCCTCGGCTGGCCACCCCGCGTCAACGCGTTCCAAAAGGCAGCATCGCCATTGCCGAACGCCAGACATCGGCTTATCCGCAGGTCACACCGGGCGGCTGGAACCTGATTGGTCGGACGCCGCTAACGCTGTTCGACCCGCAGAGTGACCCCATGACGGTTCTGGAGGCCGGCGATCGCGTCCGGTTTGTGCCGATCACCCGCGACTGTTTTATCGAGCTTGGCGGCGACACAACGCCGGTCGGGGAGGGCAGCGCATGAGCGGAACGGGCCTGCTGAGAGTCGAAAAAGCCGGGCCACAGGCACTGTTACAGGATGCCGGGCGCTTCGGGGTTCGGCATCTGGGCATGACCCAGGGCGGGCCGATGGACTGGCACGCGGCGGGTTGGGCCAATGCGCTGTTGGGTAATCCAGCCTCGGCCCCGGTTCTGGAAATCGCCATGGGTGGGCTGACCCTGATGGCCGAAGCCGATGTAACGCTCGCGCTGTGCGGGGCCGATCTGGGGGCCACGGTCAACGACCGGGCTCTGGCGCCCTGGCAGCGCGTTGAGCTGAACAAGGGCGACCGGCTGGCGTTTGATCTGCCCCGCTCCGGAATGCGGGCCTACCTGGCAGCGCCGGGAGGCTGGATTGGCGAGGCCAGTCTGGGCAGTGTCGCCTGTGTCACGCGGGAAGGACTGGGTGGCCACAAGGGCGGCGGTACCGCGCTGGAAGCGGGGGACACGCTGCGATTCCCGGCGGCCCGCCCGGACCCTATGCCGGTGGCGTCGGAAGTGCCTGAGGCGTACCGGGTCGATTATCAGCAACCGGCCCGGTTGGGGCTGATTCCCGCCGGTCAGATCGCCGCGTTTGATGGCCGTAGCCTCTATGAGGCATTCAACCGCGAGTGGCAGGTGGATACCCGTGCGGATCGGATGGGCATTCGCCTCACCGGCCCGGTGCTCACCGGACCGTTGCCCGCCATGGTGTCCGAAGGCATTGCTCCCGGTTCTGTTCAGGTTCCGCCGGACGGGCAGCCGATCTGCCTGATGAACGACCGCCAGACCATCGGTGGATACCCGAGGCTGGGCACGCTGAGCCCCGTCGCACGGGCGCGGCTGGCCCAGTGTGCCGTTGGCCACCCCGTGCGCCTGACTGCCTGCGGGGTGGGTGTGGCAAGAGCGCAGTGGCGGGCGGCGATCGAGGCGATCACCGCCTTCGGGGCCATCAGAAGCTGATGTCCCCGTCCTCAATCTGCCCGAAAACGGCCTCGTCCACGAGCACGTAGCCCTGGCGTTTGGGCAGGGCGGCGTAGACGGTGCCGGAGCCTTTGGAGGGATCGAAGCCGGCCTTCTGCAGATCCACCTTCTTGTACTTGAACGTGCCGGTCTTCTCGATGGCATCGGCCACGCGGACGAACACCGGCACAGCGTAGGGCGGGAGATTCTCGCTCAGGAACCGATAGAGGGGGTCCGGATCGAACTGGTCCGCCGGGCCCTGGGGCACGATCGTGGCCATGCCGGCCTTGCCGTTGGTACCGGGGATTTCCACGCCGTAGACAATGGCTTCCTCGACCAGGCCGGATTCGTCGATGATGTTTTCCACTTCCGTGGTGGACACGTTTTCCCCTTTCCACCGGAATGTATCGCCCATGCGGTCGACGAACTGCAGGTGGCGGAAGCCAATCTCCTTGAGCACGTCACCGGTGTTGAACCACTGATCACCCTTCTTGAAGACGTCACGGAGGATCGACTTTTCCGTCGCGTCTTTCTGGGTGTAGCCCTCGAAGGACCACTTTTTGGTGATCTGGCCCAGCAAGAGGCCCGGCTCACCCGGTCTGACCTTCTCCATGTAGCCCTTTTGGTTGCGCACCGGATCGCGGGTGCCCTCGTGGTAGCGCACCAGGGCATAGGGCGCTGTAGAGAAGCCCACCGTATTATCGATGTTGAAGAAGTTGCTGAAGCCGATGTTGCCCTCGCTGGAGGCGTAGAGCTCGGCGACAGTCTCAATGCCGAACCGTTCCTTGAAAGGCTTCCAGATGGACGGCCGCAGGCCGTTGCCGATCATCTTGGTCAGGTGGTGATCCCGGTCCTTCGGGCTGGCCGGCTGGTTGAGCAGGTAACGGCACAGTTCACCCACATAACCGAAGGTGGTGGCTCCGAAGTACCGGACGTCGTCCCAGAAGGCACTCGCCGAGAACTTGCGGCGCATGGCGATGGCCGAGCCGCCGGCCAGCGCCGAGCCCCAGCACACCAGCAGCGCGGTGCCGTGGTAGAACGGCAGGGTGCAGTACAGAACGTCTTCCGGACCCATATTCAGCGACATCAGCCCGAAACCGCCGTACGCCCGCACGAATTTGGTGTGGGAGCCGGGGGCGGCTTTCGGCAGACCGGTGGTGCCCGAAGTGAAAAGGTAGATGGCCGTGTCACCCATGGTCGGCGGGTTGACCACGGCCGGGTTGTGACGGGGGTACTGACTGACCTGTTCGGCCAGATTGACCCAGCCTTCCGGCGCGTCGCCGAACTCGCGGCGCGTATCCGCATCGGCCAGGTACAGCAGCGGGTTGTCGTGACCAAACCGGATCTGGCCGCGGACTGCCTCGAACGGTTCCAGCAGTTCGCTCCCGACGACGATCATCTGTGGCTCGATCAGGTTGATGCTGTGCTCCAGAACACGGCCTTTCTGGGACGTGTTCAACATCGCGCAGGCCACACCGAGCTTGGCGGCCCCGATCACGAACGCCAGCAGTTCCGGGCGGTTCTCAAGGAACACTGCAATGCTGTCGCCCTTGCTCAGGCCCTGCGCGCGCAGATAGTGCGCAATGCGGTTCGCCCACTCATTCAGCTCGCGGTAGGTGATGCGCCGGTCCTCGTAGAGAACGGCCGGCCGATCACCATGCCTGGACGCGTTGTGCTCAATGATGGAGCCGAGCGTCACGCTTTTGCGCTCGCTCTTGAGGGAGTAGTAGAAGAGCCCCTTGGCAATGGCCGGCGCCCGGCGAATGACGCCGGGCAACTGACGGGCGATGTCGAGGGTCGAGATGCTTTCCTGGGTCATGCTGTGATCCATTGTTGTTGGGGACCCCGGCATGACCAGGGTCCTAGTCCAGAAAGAAGTCCGGTAGCAGCGGTTTGTCGCTGGACGCGTCATACCGGTACGCGTCGAAATCCGTGATGCCGGTCTCGCGCAGCAGGTCCTCATCCACCACCGCCTGACCACTCATCATGTCCGCCGGCCGCTTGAGAATCGCCAGCGCCGCATCGGCCATGATCGCCGGGGTGCGCCCCTGCTTCATCAGCTCCGGGCCGCCGACTTCGAACTCAATCGCCGCCGTGGCAATCAGCGTCTTGGGCCACAGGGCATTGACCGCGATGCCGTCGGACCGGAATTCCTCCGCCATCCCCATGGTCAGCATGGTCATGGCGTATTTGGTTGTGGTGTAGGCACCGTGCTGTGCGAACCACTTGGGCGCCAGGTTGATCGGCGGTGAGAGGCTCAGGATATGGCCCTCATCCGATTCCCTGAGCCAGGGCAATGCCGCCTGACTGCAGACAAACACCGCCCGGGCATTCACCTGATGCATCAGGTCGTACCGTTTGGCCGGCAGTTTCTCGACACCCTGCAGGCGAATCGCGCCGGCGTTATTCACCAGCTTGTCGATGCCGCCGAAATGTTTGCCGGCTTCATCGATCCGTGCCTTGACGGCGGCTTCGTCCCGCACATCCAGAACCAGCGGCAGCGCGCGGCCCCCGGCTGCCTCAACTTCTTCGGCCACCGAGTGAATCGTGCCCGGCAGCTTGGGGTGCGGCTGGTCTGACTTGGCCGCGATCACCACATTGGCGCCTTCCCGGGCACAGGCCAGGGCGATGGCCCGGCCAATGCCCCGGCTGGCACCGGTAATAAACACGGTCTTGCCGTTCATGTCGCTCATGCGTCGGTCTCCTGTTCGTCGGCCAGTTCCACCAGCACCTGACGTCGGCTGACCTGGGTGCCGGGGGAGATATGGACCTGATCCACCCGGCCGTCCCGCCCGGCGGTCAGCGGGTGCTCCATCTTCATGGCTTCGAGAATCACCAGCGTATCGCCCTGTGACACCTCGTCGCCCGGTGACACCATCACATCGATGATGGCCCCATCCATACTCGCCAGCAACCGCCCGGAGGCACTGCCGGCGGACGCATCCCGAGGCGCGTGCGTGACGTCGTCCACAACCAGAGACCGGCTGAGCTGCTGCAAATATAGGCGATCACCCACACGGTGATATTGGCAATGTTGACGGACCCCCCTGTCGATATAGTCCAGCCGCGAGCCGCTCATACCAAGGATTGTCAGGGTGACGGTCGCCTCTCCGGCCCGGGCGGTGACGTCGGCGCCATCCCACGTGAGGCTCAGGCTGTGGCGCTGATCGTCGATGGACAGGTGGAAGGGCACCGGTGCTGGCAGGCTGTTGCTCCAGCGTTGGCCGCCATGGCGTGGATCGTCGTTGAGCAGCACGGCGGCGAGTGCCTGCTCGGTCAGCGAGGGTGCGAGCGCGTGCATGCTCTCATCGTCGGCAAACGCGTCGCTGAGAAAGGCGGTGGTCGCCTCACCAGCACCGAAGACCGGGTCCGCCATAATCCGGGCGAGGAAAGCCCGGTTGGTGACCACCCCAGCAACAGGCATGTCCTCCAGCGCCCTGCGCAGCCGCCGCCTGGCATCATCCCGCGTCGGGCCGCTGGCGATGACCTTGGCCAGCATCGGGTCGTAGAAGGGCGAAATGACGTCGCCGGACCGGACACCGGTGTCCACCCGGATGCCGTTGCCTTCGATCGGTTCAAATCGCGCCAGCGTTCCGGTCTGGGGAGTGAAACCATTCGCCGGATCTTCCGCGTAGAGGCGCACTTCGATGGCGTGCCCTGACAGAGCAACCTCGTCCTGCGTCAGCGGCAGCGGTTTGCCTTCGGCGACCGCGAGCTGCCACGCCACCAGATCCTGTCCCGTTACGAGCTCGGTGACCGGATGCTCCACCTGGAGACGCGTGTTCATTTCCAGAAAATAGAAGTGGCCGTCGGCGTCCGCTAGGAATTCAACGGTTCCGGCTCCCACATACCCGCAGGCTTTGGCGGCACGCACGGCGGCCTCGCCCATGGCGGCCCTGAGCTCCGGGGTGACGAACGGAGAGGGCGCTTCCTCGACGACCTTCTGGTGCCGGCGCTGGATGGAACAGTCCCGCTCACCCAGGTAGATGGTGTTGCCGGACTGATCGGCGAATACCTGAATCTCGATATGGCGGGGCTGGATGACCGCCTTTTCCAGAATCAGCTCATCGTCGCCAAATGCACTACGGGCCTCGGAGCGGGCCCGGGCGATCTCGTCGGCAAGCTGATCGGCCTGTTGGACCAGCCGCATGCCGCGGCCGCCGCCGCCGGCGGAAGCCTTGATCATCAGCGGATAACCAATGTCACCAGCGGCCTCGATCAGGGCCTCATCGCTGGCGCCGTCCGCCTCGAACCCGGGAACCACCGGGACGCCGGCCTCCTGCATGGCAATCTTGGAGCGTCGCTTGCTGCCCATCAGCTCGATGGCGTCCGCCTTCGGGCCGATGAACGTCAGTCCGGCGTTCTCACAGGCGCGGGCGAACCCGGCATTCTCGGACAGGAACCCGTAGCCCGGATGAATCGCATCCGCGCCGGTCCGGTGGGCGGCGTCCAGTACCGCGCTCTGGTCCAGGTAGGACTCGCCCACCGGCGCGGGCCCGAGCCGAACCGCTTCATCGGCTTCCAGAACATGCAATGCATTCTGGTCCGCATCGCTGTAGACAGCCACGGTGCGATACCCCAGCTCCGAGGCCGTGCGGATGACGCGGACGGCGATTTCGCCCCGGTTGGCGATCAGGATCTTGCTCAGCATGGTGGTGGCTCCTCAGTCGCCGTCAGCGGCCCATGACGGGTCCCGTTTTTCCATGAAGGCGCGGGTGCCCTCGGCGCCCTCGGGGCCCCGGACCGCGCTGGCGAAATCCGTGGCTGCCTGATCCAGGAGCTGGTCCATGGGCTCGCGTCCGACGCGATGCAGCAGGGATTTGGTTGTGGCCGTGGCGACTGGCGCGCATTTCTGAATCTGTCGCAACGTATCGGTAATGGCGGCGCGGGCATTGTTTTCGCCATCGATGAGTTCATGCACCAGGCCCAGTTGGTGTGCCTCCTCGCCGTTGATCCGCAATCCGAGCAGCGCCAGACGACGGGCCTGAGTCAGCCCGATGCGCTCCACGACAAACGGCGCAATCTGGGCCGGAATGACGCCCAACGTGGTTTCCGGCATGCCGAAGCGGGCCGATTTGTCGGCAATGGCCAGATCTGAGACGCAGGCCAGGCCGAAGCCACCCCCCATCACAGCGCCTTCCAGCAACATGATGGTGACCTGGGGCGCTTCGTTGACCTGCTGGATCAGCGTTCCGAACGCCCGGTTCAGGTCGCGGAACGGATCGCTGCCATCCTTCGTACTGGCGGAGCGGGCTGAGGCCATGTCCTTGATGTCGCCACCGGCACAGAAGTGACCGCCGGCGCCACGCAGGACCACGGCACGGACAGTGTCATCGTCCCGAATGGCGTCGAACACGGCGCTGAGTTCCTGCACCATGTGCAGGCTCATGGCGTTGCGCTGGTCCGGCCGGTTCAGCGTGATCATCAGTGCGATGCCTTCCGGCTGAAGGGTCAGAGTCTCGCAGTTCGGCAATGTGGCCATGGTGATCTCCTGTTCAGTCGCGCTTGCCGGGCAGCGTACCCATCATCTTGCAGATGATGCCGAGCATGATTTCGTCAGCGCCCCCGCCGATGGAGACCAGACGCACATCCCGGTAGGCGCGGGCAACGGGGTTGTCCCACATGTAGCCCATGCCGCCCCAGTACTGAAGGCAGCTGTCGGTGACCTCCCGGCCCAGGCGCCCGGCCTTGAGCTTGGCCATGGAGGCCATGCGGGTGACATCCTTGCCCTGGATATGCAGTTCGCAGGCCTGGTAGGTGAGGGCGCGCAGGGCTTCCACCTCGGTCTGTAACTCGGCCATCCGGAAGTGGATGGACTGGTTGTGGATCAGCGGCTGACCGAAGGTCTTGCGCTCACGGCAGTACTCGATGGTGGACTCGATGCAGTACTCGAGCGCCTTGATGATGTTCGCGGCGCCCCATAGGCGCTCCTCCTGGAACTGCATCATCTGCATCATGAAGCCGGTGCCTTCTGCGCCGATGCGATAGCGTTGGGGGACGCGGACGTCGTCCAGAAAGACCTGGGCGGTTTCCGACGAGCGCATGCCGAGCTTGTCCAGGTGCTTGGAAAACGAGATGCCCGGTGTGTCCATCGGCACCATGATCAGCGACTTGTTCTTGTGCGGCTTGTCGTCGTTGGTGTTGGCGAGCAGGCACATGAAGTCCGCCTGCGGCGAGTTGGTGATCCACATCTTGGCGCCGTTGATGACGTAGTCGTCGCCATCCTTTGTCGCGGTCGTGGTCAGCCCGGCCACATCCGAGCCGGCACCGACTTCGCTGACGCCGATGCAGCCGACTTTCTCGCCCTTGATGGCCGGTGCCAGAAATTCCTGCTTCAGTTCATCGGAACCGAACCGCGCCAGAGCCGGGGTGCACATGTCCGTCTGGACGCCGACGGCCAGCGGGACACCGCCACAATGGGCCCGACCGAGTTCTTCGGCGGCGACGAGGTTGTAGCTGTAATCGAGCCCCATACCACCGTATTCTTCCGGCTTCTGGATGCCGAGCAGCCCCAGGTCGCCGAGCTTGCGGAAAATGTCGTGAATCGGAAAACCGCCGGCGGCTTCCCAGTCATCGCAGTGCGGGTTGATCTCTTTCTCCACGAAATCCCGGACGGTTTTTCGCAGCGCTTCGTGCTCTTCGGTGAAAATCATGGTGTCGTGCTCCTGGTGATGGAGTTTTTGATTGGCCACGGAATGCACGGAAACGACGAACATTCTTATGTAGCCGATGTCTCCGACTTCGGAGTCGCCCGCAGGGCGACCCTTTTCTGGTCTCAACTTTGGAGTCTGGGATCGTTGTCTATTTTCCGTGTTCTTCCGTGGATTCCGCGGCTAAAAAATCGTTAAAACCGCCCAACGCCAAAGCTGTTGGGCCGCAGTTCTCTGTCTTCGGCCTCGCGGCAGATCCCCAGTGCGAGAGCCAGCACCCGGCGCGTATCCCGGGGGTCGATGAGGCCGTCATCCCACAGTCGGGCGGTGCCGTAGAGGGCGGTGGAGCCTTCCTCGAGCTTCTGCGCGGTGGCCTGTTCGAGAAAATCGAGAGTTTTCTCGTCCGGCTCCTTGCCGGCCCGCCGCTGCTTGTCTTCCGAGACAATGCGCATCACTTTGCCGGCCTGGGCCGGCCCCATGACGGCAGTACGACTGTTGGGCCAGGCAAAGATGAATCGCGGGTCCAGCCCCCGGCCACACATGGCGTAGTTGCCCGCACCGTAGGAGCCGCCCACCACGACCGCAATGCGCGGGACACGGGCGTTGGCGACGGCCTGGATCAGCTTGGAACCGTGTTTGATGATGCCGTTCTGCTCGGAGTGGGTGCCGACCATGAAGCCGGTGGTGTTATGGAGAAACAGCAACGGTGTGCCGGCCTGGTCGCACAGCTGGATGAACTGTGCGGCCTTGGTAGCGCCGGCTGGTGTGATGGGGCCGTTGTTGCCGATGATGCCGACCGCGTGTCCCTCAATGGTGATCGTTCCGCAGACGGTCTGGTCGTCGTACTCGGATTTGAAATCCTGAAACCGGGAGCCGTCGGCGATGCGCGCCAGAATCTCCCGCACGTCGTAGGGTTTTTTCGGATCGGCCGGGACGACGCCAAGCAGCTCCTCCGGCGAATAGCGTGGCTCGTCCCATTCCGGTGCTTCCCGGGCCGGTCGGTTCTTATTCCAGTTCAATGCTTCGACCACGCCACGTGCCAGCCGGACGCCATCGGCATCGTCCTCGGCCAGGTATTCAGCCGTGCCGGCGAGCTCCGCATGCATGGCAGCGCCGCCGAGCTCCTCATCCGTTGCCTCCTCACCTGTCGCCGCTTTCAGTAGCGGTGGACCGGCGAGAAACATTTTGGCCTGATCCCGGACAACAATCACGTAGTCAGACAGACCGGGTTGATACGCGCCGCCGGCGGTTGCATTACCGTGGACGACGGTCACCTGAGGAATGCCAGCGGCGGACAGACGGGCCTGGTTCGCGAAACCACGCGCCCCCTGAACGAAGATGTCCGTGGCGTAGTTGAGGTTGGCGCCGCCGCTTTCCGACAGTGAGACGATGGGCAGGCCGTTCTCTTTTGCGACCTGCTGAAGCCGCAGGGTCTTGTCCAGACCCGCCGGCGTGATGGTGCCGCCCTTGATGGCGCTGTTGTTGGCGATCACCAGGCAGCGGGTACCCGCCACGGTGCCGATACCGCCAATCAGACCGCCGCCGGCCTGGCTGCCGTCCTTATCATCGTGCATCTTGTAGCCCGCCAGGGAGCACAGCTCCAGAAAGGGTGTGCCGCGATCAAGCAACAGATTGATGCGTTCGCTCGGCAGCAGCTTGTTGCGCTTGGTGAACTTCTCCCGCGCCGACTCGGCCAGGGCGGCCACCTGCCGCTCCACATCCCGGAACGTCTCAATATGGGCGGACATGGCCTCGGCATTGGCGGCGAACTCGTCCGACTGCGGGTTGAGGGTGGATTCCAGTGGTTGCATAGCGCGTTCGCTCCGATCAGTCCTGCAGCACTTTCGGGGTGGTTGCCCGGTGGAAGCCGTTGAACGGCTCGTTGTTCTTCGCTTTGGGCAGCGGCCAGACCGCGGTGCCCTGGGAGGCGCCACCATCGATGCGCAGGGTGTCCCCATTGATAAACGCGGAGCCCGGGCTGAGCAGGAAGCAGATCGCGGCGCTCACCTCGGACTCGGTGCCAATGCGCTTGAAGGGCACGGCGTCCCGCAGGCCGCGAATCCACTGCTGCATCTGCTCCGGGTAGGTGTCCATGCCGGACGAGGCAATCCAGCCCGGCGCCACGGCGTTGACCCGCACGCCCGAGCACCCCCATTCCACGGCGGCGGTCTGGGTGAAATTCACCATGCCGGCCCTTGCTGCGCCGGAGTGGCCCATGCCGGGCATGCCGCCCCACATGTCGGCGACGATGTTGACGATGGCGCCGCCGGTCTTCGACAGGTGCTGGTTGTATAGCTCGCGGGCCATCAGGAATCCGCCCGTCAGGTTGGTGCGCACGACGGTTTCCCAGCCCTTCTGGTTGATGGAGGCGAGAGGGGACGGGTATTGGCCGCCGGCATTGTTGAGTAGCCCGGTGACATTGTCGTGCTCGCTCAGAATGGTCCGGATGGTGTCGGCCACGACGGCTTCATCGCGGATGTCGCAGGTGTAGGTATGAGCCTGTCCACCGTCTTCAGCGATCTCGGCGCGAACGGCTTCCAGTTTGTCGGCCTTACGGCCCACCAGCGCCACCGTGGCGCCCAGCGAGGCCAGCTCGTGAGCGGTGCAGCGGCCGATGCCGGACCCGCCTCCCGTCACAATGAGGGTCTGTCCCGCAAAGAGGCCGGGGCGGAAAATCGATTGGTAACTCATTCGGAATCCTCATCAAGCAGTTCGTCCGGGATTGAGACCGGCATGTCCAGAAGTTGCTGGGCGAAGGCCTTGCCCTGCGGATCGATGCGCAGGCTCGCGACACCGCCGCCGCCCAGGCTGTGCTCCACCAGGAAATTGAGGCCGTGAATACCGGGCAGGTCCCAGCGCCGGACCCGGCCCTTGTCCGGGTTCAGGGTGTGGCGCATCCAATCAGTCACCGTGTCTTCGGTCAGGGACTGACGAATCCATGGGAGGTAATCCGGCCGACGGGCGACAACACCAATGTTGGCGTGATCGCCCTTGTCGCCGGAGCGGGCCCAGGCAAGCCTGATCAGGGGCACGGTCGTGTTGGCCGTCCCGGAGGGCTGAGCCTCGTCACTGGTCGGAGTCGACGGGGTCGCCCCCCGGGAGGCGTCGATTGCTGGTAGCGCCACCGTTCGGCTTTCCCCGGCCACATCAACGGTGACGGTTGTGTGGCTCTTGGGCACCAGACAGGAGAACAGCCGGATCTTGGGCCAGACGGTGGGCCGGCCACCGACGATACCGGTCAGTCCCGGCGCCATACCGGTGGCGGCCTGGGCAATTTCCCGGGAGAAAAGCACCAGTGCCTTCTTGTTCGCGTGGGCGGTGCTGATCTTGATGACCACTTCCCGGGTGTCGGAACGGCGTCCGTGCGCCCCGTACGTCGCTTCGGTGCCCAGAAGCTCCACGTGGGTGTCGGTGTAGGGGCCGTATCCCTTTTCCTCGAACAGTCGTCGGGTCCGGTCGAGGATGGCGTTTGCAACGGTTTCTGCCTTGCGGGCTGCGTTGATGCCGGCCATCAGGAACGTCACCGTGCACTTATGGCCGTCGGGCCAGGTCCCCGCGACCTTGTACTGATCGGTCGGTGCACGACCCGTGGCGCCTCTAACCGTCACCTGGTCCGGGCCGGTCTCCTCAAGGGTGACCTGCGTGAAGTCGCAGATGACATCCGGCAACTGATAAGCCGCCGGGTCATCGATTTCGTAGACCAGCTGTTCGGCGACCGTGCCGAAGCTGACTCGGCCACCGGTTTCCGGCGGTTTGCTCAGAACAAATGGGCCAGTGGGTTGCACCTCGACGATTGGGAACCCCATGTCCGTGAACCCGTCGGCAACGCTTTCCCAGTCGGTGAAATTTCCCCCGGTGGCATGGGCGCCGCATTCGATCAGGTGACCAGCGAGGCTGCCTTGTGCAAGCCGATCCCAGTCGTCCCACGCCCAGCCGAACTCGTGAATCAGGGGGGCGAGCACGAGGGCGCTGTCGGCCACCCGACCGGTGATGACGATGTCGGCGCCGTCTTCGAGCGCGGCGACAATGCCGGGGGCGCCGAGATAGGCGTTGAGGCTGACCATCGTGGCGGGCAGCGGTTCGCCGGTGGTCATTTCCCGGATGTCGCGCTTGCTCAGCTCGGATTTGGCGGGCATGAGGTCGTCGCCCAGAACGAGGCCGATGCGCAGGTCCAGGCCCTGGTCGTCACACAGTTGCTGGAGGGCATCCCGGCAGGTCTTCGGGTTCACGCCGCCGGCGTTGCTGATGACACGGATGCCCTGATCCCGAATCTGTGACAGCAGGGGGGCCATCACTGTTTCGACAAAATCCCGGGCATAGCCCTGGCTGGGGTCCTTCAGTTTCTGGCCCGCCATGATCGACATGGTGATCTCCGCCAGGTAATCGGACACCAGATAGTCCAGATTCCCTTTCTCCACGAGTTGCCGTGCGGCGATTTCCGTGTCTCCCCAGAAGGCGGCAGAACAGCCGATGCGCGTGGTTCGGGTCGTGCTCGGCATGGGGGTGCTCCTGATTCCGGTTAACGTAACGCTACAATACCAAGCAAGCGCTTGGTTTGTGAATAGCCCGGTCTACGCTAGAATGGCGGTCAGTCTGAACGCTCCTGAATGGAATCCGCGCCGTGCCCGATCACACCATCCAGCAATCACTGATTGCCGACCAGCGTATTTCCGATCCCCGTAGTGCCCGGGGGCGATTGCTGACCTCGGCCGCCCGACTGTTCCGCGAACAGGGGTATGAGCGCACGACCGTCCGTGATCTGGCTTCGGATGTCGGCATTCAGTCCGGCAGCCTGTTCCATCATTTCCGCAGCAAGGAGGACATCCTGAAAGCGGTGATGGAAGAAACCATCATTCTGAATACCGAAATCATGCGGGCGGCCCTGGCCCGCGCGGAAACGGTGCGTGACAAGCTCCGGTCTCTGATCGCCTGTGAGCTGGAGTCCATCAACGGTCAGACCGGTGAGGCCATGGCGGTGCTGGTGTTCGAGTGGCGCAGTCTTTCCGACGCCTCGAGAGCGGAGATCCTGAAACTGCGCGATGTGTACGAGGCGCTCTGGATGGAGGTGTTGTCCGCGCTTGAAGAGGAAGGGCGTCTGAAAGCCGATCCGTTCGTCACCCGCCGCATGCTGACGGGGGCGCTGAGCTGGACCATCACCTGGTATCGCCCCGGCGGTAGCATGAGCCTCGAAGATCTCACCGGCGAGATCATGGGAATGCTTGGGCTTTAGACCCGTCCCTCCTTTCTTCGAGAATCGATTTTCCGATTCAGCGTTACGAAATGAAACTTTTGTACCGGTTCCTGCGTCCTTGCAGGTGGCGGTCGTCAAGCGGACGCTCGGTTGCGAACCGGGGTTTCAGGCCGCCATGCCGGGGCCGGGCAGGTTTTTCAGGCCTTTCAGCCCGGCCTGGCACCGCCTGAGTGCGGTGTGCGGATCGGCCCATTGGCCTCATCGGCCAAATTTCTGGTCGCAGCGGCCATTCACGAAATGCGAACCGGGTCGCATCCTTCAGTCCGCGTGAGGAGTAACAGATTGTATCCCTGTTCCTGAAGCGGGATCATCTGTGGCTTCACCCGGACACTGACAAGAACAAACAAGTCAAAAGGAATCAGAATGTACGCTTCCATCATCCCGACAACCTTCGCGGGTTTCGTTCGTCGAGTTCTGTCTCCGATCCTCGCCCTGGCCGTCCTCAGCGGTTGCGGCGTCAACCCGATCTACCACACCACAGGGGTCGTGATTACCGGCTATGCTGAGTCCGAAGCGACGCCGTATGTCCTCCAGATGTCTGACGCGAAAATGGCCTGCAGCATGGGCTCTGCGCTGGACCCCCTGGTCTCTTCCTTCGGTCGCGTCACCGACTTCCCCAATGAAACCGGCTCGCTGATGCAGTTGCTGTCCGCCAACTGTGCGGAAGCCAAGGCCTGGGAAGCGGACCTGGCTTACCTGAGAGCCGACTATCAGGGCAATGTTGCCAAAGCCAAGGATGCCCGGACCCAGGCCAAGCGCTGGCACAAGGTGACCGCCGAGCGCCGCTTGGAAACGTTCCGTCGAGCCATGAAGGCGTATGAGTATGACGTGACGGCGGATAGCCCGGAGTGCCCGTTCCTTTACAACGATCAGGACGAGCTTACCTTCCTTCTGGGTCTGCTGACCGGCATGCAGGCGATCGTCAACGACACCAACTCCGGCGGTACGGCGGGTGTGCCCAAGAACATTGCGCCGCAAGCAGAGCGGGCCGCGCAGTGTCTGGACAATGAGAAGTGGGGCGGCATCCCGAATGCCATTCGAGCCAATGTCTGGCTGCTGCTCCCGGACACTCAACCGACGATGGCGCCCGAGCCGTTCAAGCTCCTGAAGGCCAGCTCTCAGCTGGGCATTGAGAAAGGCTTCCGCGCGTCGATGGCGCTTGAAGCGGTCGCGGCCCAGAGTGCCGGCCGGGATGAGGTCCTGGCCGACGTGATCAAGCGCTACGCCGATTCGGAGAAGGGCTTCACGGTTCGCGCAGAGTACGCCCTGGTGGATCAGGTCGCCCATAGCGTCATCCAGTACATGTCGGACAGGCACTGGACGCAGGAATACGGCCACCGGACGCCGAGCGCCTACTTTGGCCGAATGAGCAAGAAGTCCTCGTCGGACGCCGAGGCGATGGATCTCGATGGGCTGCTCTGACAGCCCATCAGCCTGACTTTCAGACTCACAAGCACAAAAAACCGAAACGGGAGGTTTAACCCATGCTCCGTAAGACTGCTGCTGCACTGACCCTGGCCATGGTGGCGCCGCTGGCGCAGGCTCAGGACGATGCCAAGGATGTCAGCATGTGCGTGTTCGATGTCATCGGCGCCAACGGTGACATTTACAACATGATGAAAGACTACGCCCTGAACATGAAGGAACACGGCATCGATTACGAGCTCAAGCCGTATACTGACGAGGGTGTGGCGCTCGGGGATTTCCAGTCCGGCCAATGTGATGTGCTGGCGGCGACCGATCTGCGCACCCGGCGCTTTAACCGGTTTACCGGCACCATCAGTGCGGTCGGGGCGCTCCCGTCCTACGACAACCTTGAGACTCTGTTGAAGACGCTGTCCCAGCCCAAGGCGGCGCCGTTGATGAAGAGCGGTCAGTATGAGGTGGTCGGGATTGCACCGGCCGGCGCAGGTTATCTGTTTGTGAATGATCGCGAGATTGATACGGCCGGGGAGCTGGCAGGCAAGCGGATCGCGACACTCGAGTATCAGAAAGACGCGATCCACATGGTGAACTACGTGAAGGCGACCGTTGTGCCGTCTGATATCACCAACTTTGCCGGCAAGTTCAACAACGGTTCTGTCGACTCTGCCTACTCGCCCGCCTATGCCTACGAGGCTCTGGAGCTCTACAAAGGCATTGGCGAAGAAGGCGGCATTGTGGACTACCCGCTGGCCCAGCTGACTTACCAGTTGATTGCTCGTGACGACGTCATGAACGACGAGACGGCCCAGGCCTCTCGGGACGTCACCTGGGGCCTCTATGGACAGGCCATGAATTTGGTTGAGAAGTCAGAGCAGAGCATCCCGGAAAAACAGTGGATCAACATCCCGGAGAAGGACATCCAGGGTTACCAGGAAATGTTCCGCGAGAACCGCCTCGAGCTGCGTGATGGCAAAGGCGGCGCGCCTGAGGTGTACAACGCGAAGATGCTGTCACTGATGGCCAAGATTCGCTGTGCCTCCAACCCGGGTGCGGCTGAATGCACCGCCGGGAACCGTGAATAAACGCAGTAAAGGCTGATCAACCATCATGAACTGGCGTGCGATGTCGCCCAGCCGAGTGACGACACTCTACCCCATGCATCGATTGCATGGGGTCGTCCTCCTGGGCCTGCTGATCTTTACCCTGTTGCTCGGTATGGGCAACTCCCTGCATTCGCGGATGCTCTGGATTGGCGAGCAGATGTGGTCCGACTATTATCTGCTGGATCCCTGGGCGGAGAAGCCCGAGTGTAACGTGAACATGGACATTGATGCGGCGATCCAGAAGCGTCTGGACAACTACGAGCCGGATCCGGATGCCCTGTTTTCGTCGCCACCGAGCGAATCGAAGCTGAGAGAGTCGTTCGAGAAATCACTGGAGCAGTGCAAACAGGAGCACGCCCTTTACAAACAGAACAAGGGGCAGATCACCACGTCCCTGACGATGTTCAAAACGGTCGAGCAGGGGATGGCCGATTTTCTGCTCGACAACATTGACCTGCAGAAATACCTGTTCCTGGGGTTGTTCGCCCTGGCGGCGCTGATTTCGGCGCTGGACACCGATCACATTGCGCTGCGATTGCCCCGCAACCGCGCCGAGTGGCGGTTGTCCCAGCTGACCCAGTTAGCCGTGAATGGTTTGATGGTGTACTCGAGCTTCTCCTACGTCGGTCGGCTTGAGGATTCCCCGGATGTGGGTGGCATCATCCGGACGCAGTACGCCGTCGCCTCGGTGTTCGGGGTGTTCATGCTGATCAACCTGTATCGGTTGCTGGTGCTGCCGAGCCGGATGAAGGCCGGGTCCCTGTCGGCATCGTCCGGGCTTGTGATTCCGCTTTATTGCGGGATGGGGCTGATCGCGATGTCGTATTTCTTCTTCGTGGACGGCTACAGCTCTGGGCTGGCGATCTACTTCGGCCAGATGATCAGTTTCTCTTCCATGTTCATCAACATCGGCCTGTACGTGCTGGTGGGCATGGCATTGAAGCAGACGCGCATTCCCGACATGCTGCTGGACGTCATTCAGCCGTTCAAGCTGCCGGCGCCCGCGCTCGCCTCACTGATGATTTTTGCGACCGCCTTCCCGACGGCGTTCACCGGGGCATCCGGGATTTTCATCCTGGCCGTGGGTGGCGTCGTCTATGACGAACTGCGCAAGGCTGGAGCCAACCGTCAGCTGTCGCTGGCCACAACGGCCATGTCGGGCAGCATGGGTGTGGTACTGAATCCCTGCCTGCTCATCGTGGTGGTGGCCGCCCTCAACAAGGAAGTGACCACCGATGAACTCTACGGCTGGGGCTTCTGGATCTTTCTCATGTCGGCGTCGCTCTTCTCGCTGATCGTGTGCAAGACTCAGGGCAACTGGAAGCCGCGCCCGGAACCGGGTGCCTTTCGGGAAGCAGCGCGACGCCTGAAACCGCTGCTGCCCTATGTGATCACAGCGGCGCTGGTGATCGGGGGGATCTGGTTCCTGCTGGGGCTGGTCTTCAATGAATACAGCGCGCCGATGATTCTGCCGCTGGTGATGCTGGCGCTGGTGGCGCTGGATGCCAGTTGGGAGAACCGGGACGAGGGCCAGAGTCGCTCGTCGGCCTTCTGGTCGCGGAGCACCGCGGCAGCCAGCGATTCGGCCGTTCACATCGGGGCGCTGTTGGCCCTGATCGGCTTTTCCATCTGCCTGGGTGGCATTATGGAGCGCTCGGACATCGTTCATGCGGTGTTCCCTGAGACGCTGGATAATCCGTGGCTGGTGATGGGTGTCATTGTCGTGATGCTGACCTGTATCGGCATGGTCATGGACCCGTTCGGTGCCGTGATTCTGGTGTCGGCGACGATCGCGCAGGCGGCCATCAACCTGGGCATCGACCCGCTGCACTTCTGGATGGTCTGTCTGGTGGCCTTCGAGCTGGGTTACCTGAGCCCGCCAGTGGCGCTGAACCACCTGCTGACGAGACAGGTGGTGGGCGAGACGGAAGTCATCGCCTCGGAGCGGACCGGCAGTTTCTATCATCGCTACGAGCGACTTCTGCTGCCGCTCATGGTGATGGGCACCACACTGCTGCTGGTCGGCTTTGTGCCACTGTTCTTCTACGCCATCTGACCGGACCATCAGCCCCAAAAAACCGCCCTTCGGAGAACCCGTCGGGCGGTTTTTTTCGTTCAGTGAATAGGTCGACGCTGATAAAACGTAAGAAATCATAGATGGAATCTGTCGGAAATCAGCCATGGATCGCGTCCCTGATGGCCGTGCGCTGGTAAACTGTCGTTAACTATGAACCCGTTATATGCTCAACACTATGATGACCACACCTCCACATCGCTGCCTGCTGTTGCCCGGTTTGTCCTTGCTGCTGATTCTCAGTGGCTGTGGGGGTGGCTCTGGCTCAACTATGGGCGGAGGCCCGACACCCGATGCCAGTGGTGAGATCCGCATTGAGGCGCGGACGCGGGTGGATAGTGATACAGCGGATGATCTCGGGCGGGGTCAGGCTGAGAGTAACAACAGCATCCCCCAGGGGTTGCCGAGCCCGGCCATCGTTGGGGGCTATGTCAGCGATACGTCCGGTCCGCATGAGACGCCGGGCCTGAGATTCAGCACAGACGAGACGGATCGTTACCAGCTCTCCCTGACCGGGTCACAGGTTGTTTCCGTTCAACTGTTTACGGTGACGAACGAGTTGGAGAGCGGAATCGTCCGGCTCCTGAATCAGGACGGTGATTCGGTGGACCAGGCTCTGTTGAGTCAGACCACGGATTCGGCCAGCGTGTCTCCCTCGGCAAGCAGCGAAGCCCAGTACGAGCTCGTGATTGATACCGGTCCTGACAGCGCCCCGTTTCGGTATGTCGTCAGTGTGAGCTCTTCATCCGGCGGTTCGACAGCAACCCACCTCGCTGCGGGGGACGCCCCGTTTGAGGCCGGCGAAGCGCTGGTGACCTACGCGGCTCCGGTTTCCGGAGTTCGTAGTCTCGCGGTGCAGTCCGGGGCCTCAGGCACTCGTCGCCTGAGCGGCAACACCTGGTTGCTTCGTCAGTCCGATCAGTTCCGAGCCCTGTCCAGAGGCGGGATGAGTGACCGCCGGCAGACCATTGACTGGATACGCGAGTTGCGCCAGCAGCCGGGTGTGGTTGCCGCAGAACCGAATTACCGGGTTCATGGGATGCAGGTGAACCCGGATGATGATGACTTATACCGACAACAGTGGAACCTCCCGCAGATCCAGGTACCCGCGGTCTGGCAGGTTCAGAGCAACCCCGGATCGGGCATTCGTGTTGCGGTGCTGGATACGGGGCTCTTCAGCAGCAGCCCTGAGAGTCTCGGGAATTGGCATCCAGATATTGAGAAGGCGGATGGCAGCGGGATTGTTTTGCCTTCGACCGCAGACTATGTCTCGGGTGATAACGAGGGTGACACCACGGCCGGCAGGGATCGCAACCCGGCGAATCCCGGCAACGGTGATATACAGTCCAGTAGTTTCCACGGGACGCACGTGTCGGGCATCGTGGTCGGGCGAGACAATCAGGATGGCATTGTAGGTATCGCCCCCTTTGCAGACCTGATGCCGATCCGGGTGCTGGGGACGGATGAGCAGGGCAGTACGTCCGATCTGATCGCGGCGATTGACGACCTTGCCAGTCTGTCTCCCTCCCAGAGACCTCACGTGATCAACCTGAGTCTTGGTGGTGTCGGTAACAGTGACACGCTTCGTAGTGCGATCGACTGGGGGGTTGATCAAGGCATTCTGTTTGTGGCGGCGGCTGGCAACCAGGGTACCTCGGACCCGGTCTATCCGGCCGCATTTGACAACGTGATCGCGGTTGGGGCGGTTGATTCAAGTGGTGAGAGGGCGCCTTACTCCAACTTTGGACCTTGGCTGGACTTGATGGCCCCCGGCGGCTACTCCCCCCGCGATGGACGATCAATCATCAGTGCCTGGGGGAGACAGGCTGGTAATACGTTTACGCCCGACTATGCGCCTCTCGAGGGAACGTCAGTTGCGACACCACATGTTTCAGGTGTGATTGCCTTGATGCAGCAGTCAAGTCTCGCCGAGCGAGGCAGGCGCTTGTCTCTTGCGGAGTTCATGACTCATCTCAGAAACGGGCGGCTGACAAGCAGGGATGACAGTTTCTACAGTCCGAGTGAATACGGCGAGGGGCTGATGGACGCAGTAAAAGCGACAGATGCGGCTGGACTCTCCTTTAATGGCGTCATTGTCGGAAATCCGGCCAGCTTTCGGTTCAATGGGTCGGTCACGACCTCGGAGACGACCCTGTCCGTGTTACCGGAAACGGACAGTGAAGCGGTTCTGCCGACAGCGTCTGTCGCGAGCCCCAGTTGGCTGGATGTCAGCAAGGACGAATCCCTGAATGGGGAGACCGTGACCCTGGTGGCCACCATCAACAATCGTCGTCAGGCTGAGCAGGACGAAGTGACAGTGTCTTACGAGAACGCTGAGGGCAATTCCAGAACACTCAACATCCCGGTCAACGTCCAACTGGGTGATCCGGTCAATGCCCGCGATGCCGGTCGGCACTATGTGCTCCTGGTCAGCGCTGATGGCGAACGGGAGACGGTCGCCCAGCAGGTCGTAACGGCCAGTGGCGGCTCCTACGCCTTTGCGTTTGATGATGTCGAACCTGGCGAGTACTTTCTCGTCGCCGGCAGCGACGTCGATAACGACGGCAATATCTGCGACAACGGTGAGGCCTGTGCGGAGTATCCCACGAACGGGTTGCCCGAGCCGGTTCGTCTGGGCGACACGTCGCGCAACGACCTGAGTATGACCACCAGTTTCCGGCGCTCGGCGTCATCAGCACAGAGCTTGCCCCGGCCGGGCTTTCGCGGCTATCGTCTGTTGCGTCCGGAATCGGCCGAACCCCAACGAAAGGTAGTACCATGATTCGTATTCGATGGTTTGCTGGTCTGCTGGCGTCGGCAGCATTGACCGGCTGCGCTGCGATCGGCAGCTCGGGGCCGGTAGTCACCGCCTCGCTTTCCTCCAGTCACTGTGGCTTCACGGCGGAGGGGCTGACGCTGGTGTCCTCCGAGTCGGACTGGCAGCAACTCCAGCAGGATCGGGTAGGGGCCTTGCCGCCCTGGCCAGCCCGTGACGATCGGAGCATGCTGGTGATCAGCATGGGGGAGCGCCCGACGGGTGGCTACAGCATCGAGATGCGTGACGCGCGGATCCGGGATGAACTGCTGGTCATTGACGTGCTGGTCGAACGCCCCGGTGGTGGCATGGTCTCCCAGGCGCTGACGACCCCCTGTGCGATTCTCAACGTCCCGTCCGAGGGCTGGGATGAAGTGGTGGTGAAGGACAAGACCGACAACCTGTTCTACCAGAAGCTGTAGGAGTTCCATGAGCCAGAAAGACTACAACGCCGAAGCGATTGAGGTACTCAGTGGCCTGGACCCGGTGCGCAAACGCCCGGGCATGTACACCGACACCAGTCGCCCCAACCACCTGGCTCAGGAAGTCATCGACAACAGTGTGGACGAGGCCCTGGCGGGCTTTGCCACTCGCGTGGATGTAACCCTGCACGCGGACAATTCGCTGAGCGTCGAAGACAACGGGCGGGGCATGCCGGTGGACGTTCACCCGGAGCATGGCGTGCCGGGCGTGGAGCTGATTCTGACGCGGCTTCACGCCGGTGGTAAGTTTTCCGCCAAGGGCAGTTACACCTTCTCCGGCGGCCTGCATGGGGTGGGGGTGTCTGTGGTCAATGCGTTGTCCACGCACCTGGAAGTGTCCATCAAACGTGCCGGACAGCGTTACAGCATCGCCTTTGCCAACGGTGAGAAGACCCGCGATCTGACCCCTGTGGATAGCGTGGGCAAACGCAACACCGGCACCCGGTTGACGTTTACCCCCGATGTCAGCTATTTCGACAGCCCCCGCTTTTCCATCAGCCGGCTGCGCCACAACCTGCGGGCCAAAGCGGTCCTCTGCCCCGGCCTGACGGTGACGTTTCATCAGGAGCAGACGGGTGAAAAAGACGAGTGGTACTACGAGGACGGACTGCGGGATTATCTCCACAGCGCCCTGGCTGACATCGAGCGGGTTCCGGCAGAGCCATTCACCGGTGACATGTCGGGTAATAGTGAGGAAGTCCACTGGGCCGTTCAGTGGCTGCCTGAAGACGGTGAGGCGGTCACCGAGAGCTATGTCAATCTGATTCCGACGCCCCTGGGCGGGACTCATGTCAATGGCCTGCGAACTGGCGTTCTGGAGGCCATGAGAGAGTTCTGTGAGTTCCGCAATCTGCTGCCGCGGGGAGTCAAACTCACCCCGGACGATGTCTGGGAGCGTTGCAGTTATGTGCTTTCTTTCAAAATGTCCGATCCGCAGTTCTCGGGGCAGACCAAGGAACGCCTGTCATCGCGGGAGGCCGCGGCGTTCATCTCTGGCGTGGTCAAGGACGCGTTCAGTCTCTGGCTGAACCAGCACACCGATATTGGTGAGGCGCTGGCGGATCTGTTCATCAGCAATGCCCAGCGACGCCTGAAGGCGAGTCGGAAGGTCGCCCGAAAGAAGGTCACCCAGGGGCCAGCATTGCCGGGCAAACTGGCAGACTGCTCCGGTGGTGATGCCAACCGGGCGGAGCTGTTCCTCGTCGAGGGGGATTCTGCCGGCGGTTCCGCCAAGCAGGCGCGTGACCGGGAGTATCAGGCGGTGATGCCGCTGCGGGGCAAGATTCTGAATACCTGGGAGGTCGACCCTGGCGAGATCCTGGCCTCCCAAGAGGTGCATGACATTGCCGTTGCGATTGGTGTTGACCCCGGCTCCGAGAAGCTCGAAGGGCTGCGCTACGACAAGATCTGCATTCTCGCGGACGCCGACTCCGATGGCCTGCATATCGCCACCTTGCTGTGCGCATTGTTCGTCAAGCATTTCCGGCCCGTGGTCGAGGCCGGGCACGTTTACGTGGCGATGCCGCCGCTCTACCGGGTGGATGTCGGCAAGGAAACCTTTTACGCCCTCGATGAGCATGAGCGGCAGGGCATCCTGGACCGGATTGCGGCCGAGAAGCGCAAGGGGAAGGTCTCGGTCACCCGTTTCAAGGGCCTGGGTGAGATGAATCCGTTACAGCTTCGCGAAACGACAATGGCGCCGGACACCCGTCGTTTGGTTCTGCTGTCGCTTGAAGATGCGGAAGAAACGATTCAGCGCATGGACATGCTGCTTGGGAAGAAGCGAGCGTCTGACCGTCGCGCGTGGCTGGAGACCTACGGGAATATGGCGGACGTGCCGGCCTGAGCAAGACACGTTTCTCAAGCAAGGTAGTCGAACATTGAGTGGGTGTTGTACAAGCCTGCCCAGCGGTAACCCCGTTGTCTGATCGGGAACGGCTGGTGGTCATTGCCGGAGGAGCGACAGGGATGTCGCGGTCGCATTTGGCGTCAGGGATGACCATCAAATGCAGCGTAGGCAATGATTACCAGCCGATCCCAGGCACCGTGATCGAGAGCAGATATCGGTCGCCCTGGCGGGCGACTCCGAAGTCGGAGACATCGGCTACATTGAAGACGGCGAAACCTTCAAGCTGAAGAGATTACGCCAGAATATCGCAACACAACACGTTCACCTCATTCCCATTCTGGAATGCCAGCGAAAGGGTGACGCACATGTAGGCACCGGTGACGGAGAGGTAGGGGCGGGTGACCTGGACGTGATCGGGCTGGTTGAGGGCCTGTTGCAGATAGTGCTGGCGGTACCAGTCGGCGTTGCGGGTGTTTTCCAGCGGGCGGAAGCGCGGGTCGGAGCAGGCCTCCATCGTGGTGTCGCGCTGAGTGTCGTCGATCTGAACACCATGTTCGTTGATCAGATAGCAGCGTGACACCGTGTGGTGCCCGATCAGAGCGTGGCAGGCTTGCTGAAAAGGGGTGCCCCCGCTGAGTTGCTTTGCGGCCTCGCGAAAACGTGGCTCGAAAAAATCGGTGATCTGGTGGCTCGGGTCGAAGCGGTTAGCGTTTTGCCGCTTGTAGTCGGTCAACAGGCTGTCGAAGTCCATGACGGAGGCCATGACCTCGGACAGCTCGGTGCTGGGGTGACTGAAAAAGAAGCCCTGGACAAAATCCACGCCACCGTCGATGGCAATCATCGCCTGTTCCCGCGTTTCCACGCCCTCAAGCAGTACCAGGCAGCCGGATTGGTGAAGCAGGGACACAATGCCGTTCAGAATCTGGCGGGCGCGCTTGTCATCCGTGGCGCGGTTGAGAATCTGACGGTCCAGTTTGACGATGTCCGGTGACAGGTTCCAGATGCGTTCAAAGTTGCTGTGACCGGCCCCGAAATCGTCGATCGCTGTCAGGCAACCCAGTTCCTTGTAGTACTCCACGGTACGCCGTAGTTGTTCGGCGTCATCCGTTGGCTGCTCAACGATCTCGACGACCACTCGATGGGGCGGGAACTGAGTCCGTTCCAGAAGGTGGCCAAAGAAGGCGTCACGCTTTCCCTTGTTAGCGACCACTCTGGGGGAGACGTTCAGGAACAGCCAGTTGATCTCGTCGTTCATGGACGCGAAGTTCTGGATGTGAAGATACCGGCATAGCCGGTCGAGCATCAGATCTTCCGGATCGGTTGTCGGGAGCTGGAAAAGATGCAACGGCAGTACCCGGGCCATGTCGGTATCGAACGCCCGTATCAGGGCCTCATAGCCGACAATCCGCTTGTGGGAGATACTGAAGATGGGTTGCAGGGCCGTGCGTAGTGTCAATCCCTGAAACGTGGCCTGCCATCCCGCGTCCTGCTGATCCAGAAGCGGCGTAAGAAGGTCGAGTTCCGGCTCGGCTGTCTGGTTGGGAATGCGTGTCGACATTAATCGCTGATTCTGTGACTCGCCCAGACGTCCTGACACTGATGGGCTGTGGATGGACTCCTCATCCGGTCACTGTGTTGAGGAGTTTCAATGAGCTATGAACGCAATTATGATGTGATGCTGCCAGACGCTCCCCAACGGAACCAGTTGTTTTCAGTTAAATTACGTTAAAGTAAGACAGGGTGGGCACGCCGGCCGGCGGACGCGCGCCGTACCCACCACCGGCCCCTGCGGGCGGAGATCAGTGCCAATCAGTTGTTGCTGGGGATGACGACCAGTTCGTCGAATTCAACGTCCATCGGTTCACTCCATGTTGTGTGAATGAATCATTAGTGTCCCGTCTGGTTAATTCGCTAATCGACTGCGTACCGCTGGCGTTTCTGGCCAAGGCGCCAGCCCGCCGGTGTGGTGGTTCCACATCAAGGGATGGCAACGCAGGTCCAGAAACGCCAGCGGTGCGCCCTTCGGGAGCGCCTGATTGCTTTGATAGCCGTGTTGCGGCAGCTCGATTTGGAACCACCAAACCGTCGCTACCGCGCCTTGCTCTCAAAGCAATCAGGCGCTCAGTCGATCAGCGAATTAACCAGACGGGACACTTGTATTGTCCGGTTGCCAGGGTAGCGCCACAATCCGTAGTTCCCCCATTCCACTCGGGTCGTACGACCTGCGTCGGGTCGGCCTCGTCTTTCAGTTTTTCTGAACGACGCTCACAAAACTTTTGGGTTGGTGTGACCGGCGTCCAACGCTAAGCTTCCTGCAACCGTAATCGGGAAATGATGCGAACGTGTGACAGCAACAGAGGATGGCCATCAATGCCGGCAGGGAACACCACGGAACGCTATGGATGGGTTAGCGCGGGTCTGCACTGGCTGATCGCCATCGTGGTTGTCGGCCTGTTCTGGCTCGGTTGGTGGATGGTGGATCTCTCCTATTATGATGACTGGTACACGTTGGCGCCTCACATTCACCGTAGCGTCGGCATCCTGCTCATTGCCGCGATGATCCTGCGCCTGCTGTGGCGCTGGCTTTCGCCACCGCCCCCGGCCCTGGCCAGTCACTCCCGGTTTGAAAGGGCGGCTGCGCACATGGCTCATGGGTTGCTCTATGTGCTGATTTTTGTAGCGGGTATCACCGGTTACCTGATTTCAACGGCGGACGGGTCCGGCATCGATGTGTTTGACTGGTTTACGGTACCGTCGGTCACTGGCGAGGTGAAGCGTATGGAGGACTGGGCAGGAAGCGTTCACTATTGGGTGACCTGGGCCATCATCGCTCTGGCGGTAGTGCATGCGCTGGGCGCTGTGAAACATCATGTTGTCGATCGGGACGAGACGCTGAGACGCATGCTGGGGCTGCGTCCCCGGTGAAATGATCTGACCATACCCGGCGGAGCCGGGCATCTTAAGGAGGAAGAAACAATGTTGAAACGAATCGCGGTTGCATCGGCACTGTCGGTGGCCATCTCAGCGCCGTTGCAGGCGGATGATGGCAGTGGCACCTATGCGTTCGATACCAAGGGCCAACACCAGTCCATCAATTTCAAGATCTCTCACCTGGGGTACAGCTGGCTTTACGGTCGCTTTAACGACTTTGATGGCGAGTTCACCTACGACGCGGAGAATCCGTCCGAGAGCTCTGTCACCGTGACCATTGACCCGGCCAGCGTCGACTCGGCCCATGCAGAGCGGGACAAGCACCTGCGCAGCGAGGATTTCCTCTACGTTGACGAATACCCGGAGGCGCGTTTCGAGAGCACGCGCATTGAGCTTGACGACGACAATCCCAAAGAAGCGGACATTATTGGCAATCTGACGTTGCGTGGTGTCACGCGGGAAGTGACTCTGGATGCGGAAATGCTGGGGCATGGCGAAGACCCCTGGGGCGGTTACCGCATGGGGTTTGAGGCAGAGACCGAGCTGACGCTGTCGAACTTCGGCATCCCGATGGATCTGGGCAAGGCGTCCCGGACCGTGGAGCTGTTCATCTCAGTCGAAGGCATTCGCCAGTAACGACCTTGAGCCTCACCGGGCACCGGTCTGGTGAGGCTGTCCCACCAATCGTCTGTCACGCCTGGAGCGTCCTGCCTGGCAAATCAGTGTGTGGGCATCACAGGGAAGTCCGTCGCTGGTATGACTCGGTGCGGGCGTTCCGTGTGATACGCCGGTCGCGGCAGAGCCGATACTGGCGGAACAACTGTCCGACGAAGACGACAAGACCGATCAGGGCGCCGGCCCATAGATAGGGGCGCGCCAGATGCCATTGGCCGCTCATTCCGTACTCCATCAGCAGCATCAGTGCCATGGCGAGTCCGGCATTCAGGCAGGCCGTCGAGCCCGATCGGCCAATGGCGGACAGGGTATCCCGCAGTGTGCACGCAAATAATGACAAGCCCGCGTTGGCCTCTGTTGCTCCGAGTCCGATGAGCGTAGGGGGAGGCCCGCATGGTGACCATGCGTGTATTCCGCTATTGGCTTCGCAGGTCCAGAGGTGTGTCCCGCGCTGAGGACTTGGAATGCCGGGTTGGTGTCTGGGCGTCGGGCTTTCTATAATGGCGTCTTTCGCCGCGTCCGGCCGCATGGTGCGGGGCGCGACCCGATTCACGGAACAGAGGACAGGCCTGAATGCCGGATTTCGAGACCACTGATGAGGGCTTCGAACGCGTTTCCCTGCGGGATTATACGGAGAAGGCGTATCTGGATTACTCCATGTACGTCATTCTTGACCGGGCGTTGCCCCACGTCGGGGATGGGCTCAAGCCCGTCCAGCGTCGGATCATCTACGCCATGTCCGAGCTGGGGCTGAAGGCCTCGTCCAAGTACAAGAAGTCCGCCCGGACTGTCGGTGATGTGCTGGGTAAGTACCACCCCCATGGCGACAGCGCCTGTTATGAAGCCATGGTGCTCATGGCCCAGTCGTTTTCCTATCGCTATCCGCTGATTGACGGGCAGGGCAACTGGGGCTCACCGGACGACCCCAAGTCCTTCGCCGCAATGCGGTATACCGAATCGCGGCTTGCCCCTTTCTCCGAGGTGTTGCTCAGCGAGCTGGGGCAGGGCACGGTCGACTGGGAGCCGAATTTCGATGGCACCATGAATGAGCCCGCGACGCTACCGGCCCGCCTTCCGCATGTGTTGCTTAACGGCACGACGGGGATCGCGGTGGGCATGGCCACCGACATTCCGCCGCACAACGCCCGGGAAGTGGCGTCGGCCTGCGTTCACCTGCTGGACCATCCGGATGCCAGCGTTGCCGACCTGTGCCAGTTCATCCAGGGTCCGGATTTCCCCACCGGTGCGGAAATCATCACGCCCAAACGGGACATTGAGAAACTCTACGACACTGGCCGGGGGTCGTTGCGCATCCGGGCTCGCTGGCAGCGTGAAAACGGGGAAATTGTTGTTACAGACCTGCCGCACCAGGTGTCCGGAAACCGGGTTCTGGAACAGATCGCTCAGCAGATGCAATCGCGCAAGCTGCCCATGGTGGCGGACCTGCGGGATGAGTCCGACCATGAAAACCCCACCCGTCTGGTGGTGGTGCCGCGCTCCAACCGGGTGGACGCGGATGAGGTGATGACCCATCTTTTCGCCACGACCGATCTGGAGAAGAATTACCGCATCAATCTCAACGTGATCGGCATTGACGGCCGGCCGCAGGTCAAGAACCTGCAGGTCATGCTGACCGAATGGCTGAGCTACCGCACCGAGACCGTGCGTCGCCGTCTCCAGCATCGACTCGATAAAGTGCTCGCCCGTCTGCACATCCTCGATGGCCTGCTGGTGGCGTATCTCAATATCGATGAAGTCATCGAGATCATCCGCTATGAGGATGAACCCAAGGATGAACTGATCCGTCGTTTCGGGCTCAGTGCCGAACAGGCAGAGGCCATTCTGGAGTTGAAGCTGCGTCACCTGGCGCGTCTGGAAGAGATGAAGATCCGGGGTGAACAGGATGAGCTGACCGCCGAGCGGGATGGTCTGCAGGAAACGCTGGGCTCGGAAGAGAAGCTCCGTCAGCAGGTCAAGGAAGAGCTTCAGGCCGATGCCGAGACGTATGGCGATGATCGTCGCTCGCCCATTGTCCAGCGAGAAGAAGCGAGGGCATTCAGTGAGACCGATCTGGTCTCCAGTGACCCGGTGACGGTCGTTCTTTCCGAAAAAGGCTGGGTTCGCACGGCGAAGGGGCATGACATTGACCCCGCGGGCCTCAACTACAAAGCCGGGGACCGGTTTGCTCTGGCCGCTCGGGGTCGCAACAACCAGTCCGCCGTGTTCCTTGATTCCACCGGTCGCGCCTACGCATTGATGGCACACAGCTTCCCGTCGGCGCGTGGGCAGGGTGAGCCGTTAACCGGGCGCATCAATCCGCCGTCGGGCGCGACCTTTTCCGGTCTCTTGATGGGGGAGGACAGGCAGCGCGTGTTGTTGGTCACCGATGCCGGTTATGGCTTTGTCACCGTTATGGAGAATCTCATCAGCCGTAACCGCAACGGCAAGGCGGCGGTGACCGTGCCGAAGGGGGCCCGTATCATGCCGCCTCTCAGCCTGCCGGAAGGAGAGGATCTTCAGGTGGCGATGGTCAGCAATGAGGGACGCATGCTGGTCTTTCCACTGAGTGAGGTGCCGGAGCTGGCGAAGGGCAAGGGCAACAAGCTGATTGGTATCCCGCCGGCGCGCGTCCAGAACCGCGAGGAGATGGTCGTGGCGGTTGCGGTCTTCCGACCGGCCGATGAGTTGGTGATCCGCGCGGGAAAGCGTCGTATGACGCTGTCGTTCCGCGATCTGGAGCACTACATTGGTGACCGCGGTAAGCGCGGCCATAAACTTCCGCGCGGGCTGCAGCGCGTCGACGCCCTGGAAGTGATTCCGGCGGATGATGGCTCCGAGGATGCGAAGGGGGCGGGCGAGGGTGAGTGAGCTGGTCCTGATTAACGTCTCCGGTCGCGACAAGCCCGGCCTCACGTCGGAAATTACTGGCATCATGGGGCAGTACGATGTTCGGATTCTGGACATCGGCCAGGCCGTAATCCACGACCATCTGACATGGGGCATCCTGGCGGAAATTCCGGATCAGGCGAACGCCTCGCCGGTGATTCGGGATCTGTTGTTCCGGCTCCATTCGCTGGACCTTCAGGTCCGTTTTGCACCCATCACGCGCGACGAGTACCAGCAGTGGGCCGAAGGTCGGAATCGTGCCTGTTACATCGTTACCCTCCTGGCCCGGGATATCCGTGCTGAGCACATCGCCCGTGTTTCAGCGGTGACCGCCCAGCATGGGTTGAACATCGACAACATCAGCCGCCTGTCGGCCCGGCCCTCTCTGGACGCATCTGAGAATCGCATCGCCTGTGTGGAATTCTCCGTCCGGGGGACGCCCGGTGACCTGGAGTCGCTGCGTTCCGATTTCCTGCGGATTGCCGGTGAACTGAACGTCGACATCGCCTTCCAGGAAGACAGCATCTTCCGGCGTAATCGCCGGCTGGTGGTGTTCGATATGGATTCCACGCTGATTGAGGCCGAAGTCATCGATGAGCTGGCAGCCGAAGCGGGCGTCGGCGAGCAGGTTGCGGCGATTACCGAGCGGGCGATGCGCGGCGAGCTGGACTTCAGCGAGAGCTTTGCCGAGCGTCTGGCGCTGCTGAAAGGGTTGGACGAAGCGGTTCTGGAGCGGATTGCTGAACGCCTGCGCCTGACCGAGGGCGCCGAGTACCTGATCCGCAGCCTCAAGGCGCTTGGGTACCGGACCGCCATTCTCTCAGGCGGCTTCAGCTACTTTGCCCATCACCTGCAGAACCGGCTGGGTATTGATTATGTCCACGCCAATGAGCTGGAAATCGAGGGCGGGCAGGTGACGGGGCGCGTGGCCGGTACGATTGTCGATGGCCAGCGTAAGGCGGAGCTGCTGGGCGAGCTGGCGGATCGCGAAGGGCTGTCGCCGGAACAGGTCATTGCCGTGGGTGACGGGGCTAACGACCTGCCCATGCTCAGCCAGGCCGGCCTGGGCGTGGCCTTCCGCGCCAAGCCCCTGGTCAAGGAGTCCGCCCGTCACAGCATCTCAACGCTGGGGCTGGATGCGATCCTGTATCTGATCGGGTATCGGGAGCGGAGTTAGTTCTTTAGCCACGGAAAGACACAGAAAGCACGGAAAAGTGGCAAGCTGAAGGTTTCAGGTGTGTGTCACTCGACCTGATCGCTTTGGTGGCGTGCTGGCTGCACAGTACGAATAGGCGCAGGCGGCTTAAACGGTGTCTACTTTATTGGGGGCAGTTCAGCCTACTGGCTTGAAACTTGTTACTTTTTACTCGCAACTCATTGTGGCGCCCGCCCGAAGGGCGCCTTTCCGTGCTTTCTGTGTTTTTCCGTGGCGAACGCCTGGTTCTACTGATCCCCAAAGTCGTACGTCATCTCCGGCACCGGGGCCTGGAGGTAATAGCCCTGGATGTAGTTGACGCCGGCCTGCCAGAGTGTCGCCAGGACGGAGGCATTCTCGACCAGCGGGACGATGGTCAGCTTGCCGGCGCTTTGAAGCGACTTGACCATCTCCTTCACTTCCTCTTTCACGTCTTCTTTCTTCTGGATTTCCTCGGTGAAAGAGCCGTCGATTTTCACGTAGTCCACATCCACATGCTTGAGCGTGTTGAACGGATTGAGCGCACCGCCAAACTGGGCAATCGAGGTCTTGCAGTGCAGTTCGCCCAGCGCCTTGGTGAACTCCCGGGCCTGCTTCATGTAGTTGGTGGCGTCCCCCTCGCGGATCTGGAAGATCAGTGAAGCGCCCGGCAGCCGGGCGGCCTTGAGCGCGACACTCAGCCAGGAGGTGAACGTCTTGTCCTGAATGGTCTCGTTGGTAACGTTCAGGAACAGCCGTGTGTCATGCCCCTTGGAGCGATGGCTGGAGAGGTGCTTGATGGTCTGCAGAACCACCCAGCGGTCGATCTTGCTGGCCATGTCTGACGGGCCGGCCGGGGGCAGGAAGTCGTAGGGGGAGACTTCCTTGTCGTCTTTGTCCAGCATGCGGACGAACGCTTCGTAGTGCTCCTCACCTTCACCACGAAGGTTGATAATGGGCTGGAACAGCAGGCGGAACCGATCTTCGTCCAGCGCCTGCTGGATGGCCTCGACGGAGTTGTCGTCACCCAGAGGCTCGAAATGCACGGGACTGTAGACCAATACGCCGTTGCCGTCCTCATGCCCTTCCTGATGGCGCACTTCGGCCGCGGCCGTGTGGGCGCGGCCCATGAGGTCTTCGGCCTTCGGCGCATTCTCGGTGATGGGCGCGATACCAACACTGATGCTGAGCTGAACGGTCTGCCCGGAGATATCGAACAGGTGATCATGTACCTTCTGGCAAAGGGTTTCGCAGAGGCCTTTCAGTTCCTCTTCCTTGCAGGGCGTACACAGGATACCGAAGGCATCGTCGCTCAGGCGTGCCAGCGTCATTTCCTCTGGCACTTCGTCCAATAGCACTCTGGAGAGGTCGCCAAGAAGCACATCGGCGCCGGAAATGCCGACCTTGCTGCGAACCTGGATGAAGTTGTCGATCGCGATATAGGCGAACGCCCCGGAGTCGTCCTGCTCAGTGGCACGGGTGATCGACTTGGTCAGCAGGTCCATCAGGTACTGGCGGTTGAACAGGCCAGTGAGCAGGTCTTCGCTGCTGATCTGGCGCAGCTTCTCTTCGAGCTCCGCATCATTCTGTTGGGTCTGGAGCACGACCTGGGTGCAGGGCTCTCCGTCGTAGGTGGCGGCCGACACCTGCATAACGACGCCGATTTCCCGGTCATCGCTGCGCTTGGCAGTGCAGGTCAGTGCCCGGTTGTCCTGGCTGTCTTCCATGAACGCTTTCATGAATGACTTGTAGTCCGCCTGGCTATCGCTGGACAGGGTGTCGAGAACCGGAATGCAGATCAGTTCGTCGATGTCGTCATAGCCCAGCAGTTCCATGTAGGACTGGTTGGCGTAAATGTGCATACCATCGTTGATGTAGGCGATGGCGTCCTTGCTGCTTTCCAGCAGCAGTTGGCAGCGCTGCTCGGACTCACGCAGATGCGCCTCGACAATACGCCGTTGGCGGCGCTCCGCAAGGCTGGCCAGCTCCCGGTTGACGGTGAGCAGGATGAGGTCATCGCTGGTCTGCGGAATCGCGGCATGAGCACCGGCTTTCATGATCTCCACAGTCCGGTCCCGGTTCTCTTCCGGCATGAGCAGGACGGAGGGCACATCCCGGTCGGCCTTCTTGATCAGTCTCAGGCATTGATCAGGCGTCAGTGGCTCCTCCACGTCACGGGCGAGGAACAGATCCCAGTTGCCCTGGCCCAATGCCTCCTCCAGATCTTCCTCCGACGTCACCCGGTGCGCACGGGTGGCTTTCCCGGAATTGCGAAGCAGGCTGACCAATACTTCCGCGTCGTTCTGGGAAGGGTCGAGGATGAGCAGATGAACCGTCGTGTTCTTCTTCGGCATGCGTCAACGTCCCGCAATAGGCTTGGCGCCCCCTGATCCGGACAGGTCGCCAGTGATCGGATAGGAACGCCTGGTCGCGGTGGTGTCAGGCGTTCTGTCGCTTGAGGCCGGAAGTCCCTCCGACCGTCAGGCATTCTAGAGTGCCGAAGCATCCGCGCACAACCAAGCCATCATGGACTGTGAGGCCCCTCCGCCCGTATCGGGAACATTGTTAACGATACGCTCAGAGGGAGGGCCAGAGCGAGTCGAACTCATCTTCGCTGGTGCCGCCCGGGGAGGCGCTGCCAATCTGGCCTGTTTTGTCGCCCTGATTGAACAGTTTGAGCTCGAACTGGCTGATGCTGCCAGTGGCCGCGATACGCCGGGAGAGCTGACCTTGATCTTCGCGGCCGCCCTGGAGCAGCGTAATTCGGCTGCCTTCCTGGAACGGCATCCGGGGAGTGATAACCGTTGGCCCCTGGTGGTTGTCGACCTCCTCAGGTAGCAGGATGCCGCGAAGGAACTCGCTTCCCTGGCCGGTTTTCTGGATCAGGCGAACGGCACAGGGCGAGGCACTTGGGGCGAGCAGTTCGAGACCGACCTGAGTGCCTTGATGACGAAGCTGGCGGATCCAGCGGACCAGCGCAATACTCCAGGGGTGGGAGTCCTGCTCACGCACGGCCAGAATCTCTCCGGACTGTAGTGACGTTGGAAGGTCGCTACCCCAGCGGATGCAATAACCTCCGGGGCTGGTGTCGACCAGGCGTGTACGGTAAAAACGGGGTTGGTTTCGGCGTTCCGGTTCGTTGTTCCCAGAACCGGCGCCACCCCGGTAGTTAATCGGTGTGTCGGCGGCCCTGAGGATGTCGTCTGAGGCACCGGCATCATGTGCGCCGGACCATGGGTCGTTGCGTCTGCGCGAGTGACTGAGGAAACGGTTTTCCTCATTGTCGATCGCCAGAGGCTGGCCGCCCGCTACAAACTCATTGAACTGCTTTTCACCGGCCACGAAATAGTGCGTTGCCGTCAACCCCACGCTAACCTGGAGGGTTCCTTCACTGGCGATTCGTCGGAAACTGCGCTCGGTCAGCGTTCCCAGGGCCTGACGAAGGTGGGTCAGCAGCGTCTCGGATGCGGCGATTGGCATGGCAAGCGCTGGGAGCTGACTGTCTGTGTCGCGACCGTTAAGGTGCTCGGCGATCTGTCTGGCGATGACGGTTGTGTCGATCCCGAAATAGTCGCTGGTGATCTGTTCCTGCAGCAGGCTGCGGTAAACCGGCGGTGCGTCCTGCTCCATATTGGCGACGAACAGTGCATTCGAGGCGATATCAGCAGAGCAACGGATCTGTTCCGTCCAGACTTCGAAGAGCTGGTATGCCTGCTTGAGCTCATTCTGGCGAAGTTGATTCGGCCGCGCGCAGCCGAGCAGAATCACGCGGTGATACGCATCCGCGACCGTATTCTCCCGACGGTGCATCAGCGCACTGTCGCTGACCGGTGTGGTGTGGAGACGGTTTCGCGAAGCGAACCGGAACACGCGGTGGCATTCAAGCCAGCTGTTGATTGGTGCGGGGCAATAGAGCTGGTTGGCCCGGAGAATAGTGGCGCCCAGTTCGCTGATAATGCGGTGCGCCGCCGTGATGATCAGCTTGCGGTGCTTGTCCGGAGAACCATTGTCGAGCGCCTCGCAGAGGCAGGTTTTGTAACCGGCGGCAAGGTGAAGCTGCAGTGCCTGAGACAGGTTGGCGACTTTCCGTTGCTTTTCGGGGAGCGATACCGAGAGGCCGAGAAAGTGTCGCGCTAGCTCCCGACAAACGAATATGATCCGTGGTCGAATCAATTCCAGCAGCTGGAAGCGTTGCTGTGGCTGAGCGATCAACTGATTGAGTTCAATGATACCGTGATACAGCTGGCGCGATGCTTCTCCGAGATTGGCCATCGGCAAGCCCTTAACCCAGCTCTCAAAGGCTTTGGGCGACGTCTCGCAGAACGAGAGGCTGGCAATTTTTTGCTCGGGGAGGGTGAGGTCTGGTTTGTGTATCATAAGCTGTTGCCGGCTCAGTTTTTTTTGGCTTCCCTGTTGTCACCGGCGTCTGACCGATGACGCGCAATCGCATCGCCCATCCATTTCCTGCCAGTGAGGCATGTTATAAACGGCTTACTGTGGCAAACGAATTTTCTGAAAATACATGTCGTTATACTTTTCTATTTCGACTTTAGAGTAGCAGAGCGCTCGCGGAAAGCCAGAAACGGACGACTTGACATTTTTTGACATAGGGTGTGTCTGCAGAGGCCGATAGCCAAGGGCCACCAGTGGCCCGTCTGGTCCATTCGCCGACTGGGTCAACCGGACGATTCGTCAGGCCTGATATCCGTTGTTGTATGGCATCGACGCCGGCATGAGCGGTGTTTTACTTGTCTCCCCTGGAACTTCCCGAGCCAGCTTCGGAACCAGAAAACCAGGCAGACGGGACAGCAAATCACCAAGCAGCTGCTGGGCATGGTGGTCCGGTACGTCGAAGTGCGCTGCGCCGCTGACCGGATCGAATGCATGCAGGTAATAGGGCATAACCCCCGATTCAAACAAACGCTCGCTCAATTGCTCCAGAGTGTCCGCGTCATCATTCACGCCACGGAGTATGACGCTTTGGTTCAGGAGTGTGACACCGGCATCGCGTAGTCTATTGAGGCCAGATTGAACCGCCGTATCAATTTCATTCGGGTGGTTGATGTGCACCACCATGATCGCTTGCAGCTGGCTCTCGCCCAGCCACCCCAGCAGGGCATCATCGATCCGCTGGGGGATGACTACTGGCAATCGGCTGTGGATCCGCAGTCGCCGGATATGGGGGATGGCTGCGATGGCCGCCTCCCAGCGGGCCAGTAATCGATCGCTGGCCATCAGGGGATCGCCACCGCTGAAAATGACCTCGTTGATGGCGGGATCTTCCGAAAGCGTCTCGATGACAGCCTCTCGGTCGGTTGGCGACAGGCGGTGCGCGTCATACGGGAAGTGTCGCCGGAAGCAGTAGCGGCAATTGATCGCACAACTGCCCGTCACCATCAGTAGTGCCCGGCTGTGATACTTGCGGATCAGGCCCGTCTGCTGCGTGCTGCCTTGCTCGGCCAGCGGGTCGGCGACATACCCAGACGGAGTGCGGGTTTCGTCATCCAGAGGCAGCACCTGTCTCAGTAAAGGGTCGTGCGGATCACCAGGCGTCATTCGCTCCAAAAACGGTCTGGGCACCCGCACCGAAAACAGGTCGTGGCCCGCCCGTGCGCCGGGCAGGCGCGTCGGCGCCAGGTCCAGTGCCGATAGCAACTCGGCTGGATCGGTAATGCACTGGCGAAGCGCCGTCTGCCAGTCGGGCGTGTCGCTTCGTGTAATGGTGCGGGCTTCTACCGGGGTGCGGGTTCGCTGTATCATAGCCGGCTTTCACTTCCCAACAGCGACATTTCAGGTGAATCACTCATGGCTTCCTATTCTACCAATGAATTCCGCGGCGGTCTTAAAGTCATGCTCGATGGCGACCCTTGCATCATGCTCGAGAACGAGTTCGTTAAACCGGGTAAGGGTCAGGCATTCAACCGAGTCAAGCTGCGCAACCTGATGACCAACCGGGTGTGGGAACGCACCTTCAAGTCCGGAGACAGCCTCGAAGCCGCGGACGTGATCGATCAGGAAATGGAATACGTCTACACGGACGGTGAATTCTGGTACTTCATGGCCACCGATGGCTCCTTTGAACAGTACCCGGCAGGGGAGCGGGCCGTCGGGGACGCCCTGAAGTGGCTCAAGGAACAGGATGTCTACACGGTCACGCTGTACAACGGATCTCCCCTGATCGTCACGCCGCCGAACTTCGTGGAGCTGGAAGTGGTGGACACGGACCCCGGCATGAAAGGGGATACGGCGCAGGGTGGCTCCAAACCGGCGACCCTGTCCACGGGTGCGGTTGTCAACGTACCGCTGTTCATCAGCATCGGTGAGGTGCTCAAGGTGGACACCCGCAGTGGTGACTACGTCGGCCGCGTCAAGACCTGACCGGCCGTCCCAAATGAGCTGGATGCCCACAGCCAGTCGCGAGACCATTCGGAGCCGGGCGGAACAACTGGCCTATCTGCGTGGTTTTTTTGCCCGTCGGCATGTGCTGGAGGTCGAAACGCCGGTGCTGGGGCGTCATGGCGCGTCCGATCCCCATCTCGATTCCGTGGCGGCGATGCTGTCGCCGGCCAACGGAATCGCTGGAGGTCAGGGCTGGCTCCAGACGTCCCCCGAATACCACATGAAACGCCTTCTGGCCCGTGACGGCGAATCGATTTTTCAGGTGTTTCGTGCCTTTCGGGACGGTGAGCGAGGCCGCCGTCACAACCCGGAGTTCTCTCTTCTGGAGTGGTACCGGCCTGGTTTCGACGATCATGCACTGATGACCGAAGTCGGTGAGCTGGTCTGCCAGTGGCTGGAGCGGAATCCACCGGCCCGGGTCCGTTATCGGGATGCCTTTCTGGAGGCCGCTCAGCTCGATCCGTTCCGCGCCACGGACGACTCACTGCGCGAGGCGGCTGGTCGGGCCCTTGATGATGCCGTGCTGGCCGGCAGTCTGGCGCGGGACGATTGCCTGGACGTTCTGATGAGCCACGTTGTTGAGCCGGCCCTGGCGGGCGAGGGTGCCGTTTTCGTTCACGACTACCCTCCGTCACAGGCGGCGCTTGCTCGGGTCAGCCGGGTGGGCAGTGAGCCGGTAGCCCATCGCTTCGAGCTCTTCGTGGATGGGCTGGAGCTGTGTAATGGCTACTGGGAGCTGACCGACGCGGCAGAGCAGGCAGAACGGTTTGATGCGGACAACCGGCAGCGGCGTGCACTGGCAAAGACGGATATGCCCGCCGATCCGGAGCTGCTGGCCGCGATGTCCTCCGGTCTGCCCGACTGTGCCGGCGTTGCGCTCGGACTTGATCGGTTGCTGATGCTCAAGCTCGGTCTTCCGAGCATTGAACAGGTGCTGACGTTTCCGGCGGAACGGGCCTGACGGGGCACTAGGAGTCTGCGCGGTAGAAAGTCGCACCGCTGCGACCGCCCCACTGCGGTCCCTTTTGAGCGCTCATTGCGCCCGTCCCATCGGTTGCCCCATCCTGACGATCGATTCCTCGCCAAGACTCGGCTCCCAGTCGACGGTGCTCTCCGGCAATAGCAGTATGACCGTGGAGCCAAGCCGGAAACGCCCCATTTCGTCTCCCTTGTCGAACACCGGTGCCTCGTTTCGATCATAAGAGGCATGCGTTACGTTGCGTGCTCCGGGAGCGACCACCCCTGACCAGGTGGTCTCAACGCTGCCAACGATCATTGCCCCGACGAGGATCAGGGCCATTGGTCCCCAGTCAGTGTCGAATTGGGCGACGACGCGTTCGTTCCGGGCAAACAGATTGGGCACGTGCCTGGCCGTCACTGGATTGACGGAGAACAACTGGCCGGGAATGTGTGTCATGGCGGTCAGGCGGCCGGAGAGCGGCATATGAATGCGGTGGTAATCGTGCGGGGCAAGGTACAGCGTCGCGAATGCACCGTTACGGAATACCGCGCCCTCATCATCCGGCGCGCCGAGCAGTTCCGGCAGGCTGAACCACTGGCCTTTGGCCTGAAATACCCGGCCATCCTCGACGGTGCCGAGCTGGCTGACGGCGCCATCCACGGGGCTGGTCAGGACAGTGGTGTCCGGATCGACCGGACGCAGCCCGGGTTTCAGGGCCCGTGTAAAAAAGTCGTTGAAGCTGTTGTATGCGGCCGGATCCGGTTCAAGGGCCTCGTTCATGTCCACGCCGTAGCGGTGGATAAACCACTGGATCATCCGGTTTTTCAGGCCCGGCAGATTCGGGTTGTCGGCCAGCCGGCCGGCCATTCGTGACAGGGCACGTTGTGGGGCAAGGTGCTGCCCCATAACAAACAGCTTGTCCTGCATGGAGGCTCCGTATTCAGCGGTCGGGAATCGGAAAGCCGGCGAGTGCACTGATCGGTCTGGCGGGCCGGCAAAAGGCGCTTATCATAGCATGGCTGTACTGGCTGTATTGTCCGCGTCGCCCCGGGGATTGTGGTTTCGCCAGAATACCTTCGTCTTGCTATGCTGGCGGCATTCTGGCAAAAAATGGCCATCCCCTGCGACCTGCTACGGAGTTCGACACGACCGCATGGCTTTGATTCTTGGCTCAATCATCGTTATGGCCAGTGTGCTGGGTGGGTATGTGCTGTCAAAGGGACAGCTCATGGCGCTCTGGCAGCCCTACGAGGTGTTGATTATATTCGGTGCGGCGATTGGGGCGTTCATTATTTCGCACCCAATGCACCTGATCAAAGAGACGGCGGGTCGGATCATGCGACTGCTGACAGGGTCACCATTCAACAAGGCGCTCTATCTGGATCTTCTCAGTTTGTTGTATGACCTCTTTGATAAGTCTCGAAAACAGGGGGTGATGGCGATCGAGGAAGATGTTGACAATCCGGAGGGGAGTCAGATCTTCACGCGTTACCCGGCGATTCTCAAGCAGGAGGAGCTGGTGGCTTTCATTGTGGACTACATGCGCATCATCAGCTCCGGGAACATGGCGCCGCACGAGCTTGAGGGATTGATGGACAATGAGCTTGAAAAGCGCCAGAACGAATTGCATGAGCCGGGTCACGCGGTGGGCGGTGTCGCTGACGCGTTGCCCGGTCTCGGGATTGTTGCTGCTGTCCTTGGCATCGTGATCACGATGGGGCTACTGGGCGGCCCGCCCGAACAGATTGGCGTTAAAGTTGCGGCGGCGCTGGTCGGCACCTTTCTGGGGATCTTTATGGGTTATGGGTTCGTGGGGCCGACGTCAAAGGCGCTTGAGCACCAGGCTCATGAGGAGTTCGCGTCGTACGATTGCGCCAAAAACGCGATCCTCGCGACCGTGTCTGGTCAGGCACCGCAGATGGCTATTGAGTTTGGGCGTAAAGCATTGCCAACGGACATGCGCCCAGGTTTTCAGGAACTGAACGATCACGTGCGATCGAAGTAATCGTTCCGGCGACCGGTTTTTCGAACCGGGTGTGTTAATAAGGGCAGCCACTCCTGCTTCAATGACATAGGGAGTTGCCGTGGAAGAACGGCCGATTATCGTCAAGCGCGTGAAAAAGGTTTCCGGCGGTCATCACGGGGGCGCCTGGAAGGTCGCGTTTGCGGACTTTGCAACGGCGATGATGGCGTTTTTTCTGGTCCTGTGGCTGACGACGAATGCCTCCCCGGAGCAGAAAAAAGCGATCGAGGGCTATTTCAAGGATCCGGTCGGCTATATGGAGGCCGCCAGTAAGAATCCGGTGGATCTTGGTGGTAGTGCCGCCGTTGTCGACTCGACGACGCAGGACGTGGCGGACACTCAGGTTCGAATTGAAGAGCAACAGGTTGAACAGCTGGCCGACACGCTGGAGAAGCGCCAGATGCAGGAGCTTTTCCAGAATGTGAAGGAGCAGATCGAGGAAAGTGAAACGCTCCAGAAGTTCAAGGACCAGCTGATGATCGATGTTACCGACGAGGGGCTTCGCATCCAGATCGTGGATCGCTCTAAGCGTCCGATGTTCGACAGTGGCAGCGCGAAACTCAAGTATTACTCGCAGGATATTCTGTTCGAGTTGGCCAAGCCGCTGGGGGCCGTGGACAACAAGCTCAGCATTACGGGCCACACCGACAGCACACCGTTTTCGGGGCGCCCGGGCTACACCAACTGGGAACTGTCCGCAGATCGGGCCAATACAGCGCGCCGGGCGCTGGTGGCCGGCGGTGTGGCCGGCCAGCAGATTGGTCGTGTTGTCGGATTGTCGGACTCTGTGCTGTTCAATAAAGACGATCCCCAGGCACCGGTCAACCGTCGTATTTCAATCATCGTCCTGAACAAGAAGACGGCCGATGATCTCCAGACCCGCTCGGGGAATGGGTCTAAGCCGCTGATTGATCTCACCAAGCCCTCTGAGGAGCAGGCCGAGGAGCAACTCAATTCCGGTGATTGGTTCCAGACGCCTCCGGAGGCCAGTGAGGACGAGGTTAACTGGTAGCCTCGATTTCATGGCGAATGCGCTCGAAGCTGTGGGCGCGCTCCGGGCTGACCCGGCCATCTTCGAACGCCGCTTTGACGGCACATCCCGGTTCTTTTCGGTGCCGACAGTCGCGGAACCGGCATTGCGTCGTCAGCGGGCGGATCTCCCGGAATCCCCAGGTCAGGTCCGCCAGTTCCAGATGACCGAGCGCGAACTCCCGAATGCCGGGCGAGTCGATCAGGTCGCCACCAGCCGGCAGGTGGTAGAGCTGGGCCGTTGTGGTGGTATGAGTGCCGCGGCCGGTGCTGTCCGATACCGCTCCGGTGCGGATTCGGTCGTCACTGAGCAAACGACGGATCAGTGAGGATTTGCCGACCCCCGACTGGCCCGCCACGATGCTGGTATGGCCCATGAACAGGTGATGGAGCGCGGTCGCCGAATCGTTTTGTGAGGTCTGCGCGGTGTGATAGCCCAATGCCTCGTAGCGCTGGAGCAGTTGGGAAAGAGCGGGGCGGTTATCGTCAGAGATCCGGTCCGTTTTGTTCAGCAGCAGGACCGGCTCCAGGCCGACCAGTTCGGCCGCCACCAGATAGCGGTCGATGAGGTTGTCGTGGGGTTCGGGTTCGACAGCAATCATCAGGAACACCCGATCGATGTTGGCGGCGACCGGCTTGAGTCGGCCGCGTCGGTCGGGGCGTTCCAGCAGGCTTCGTCGCTCCGCCAGGGCCTCGACGACGCCATGGCCATCCTCGGTGGGGTGCCAGACAACCTCGTCTCCCGCCACCAGCGTTCCCAGGTTGGCCCGGAAATGGCAGCGATGGAGTGTGCCCAGGTCGTCTCCATCCTGGCTCTCCACTGCGACCTCGCGGCCATGGTGGGCGATGACCAGCCCGCGCCGTCCGCTGCCATCGGCCTGTCGGGCCTGTTTGCGGGCAATGCGGCGTTGCTGCTGGTGGTTGAGTCGTCGTTTGGCCATATCGTCCATCGGTGAGTGACTGCGCGCGGCCATGATAGCATCGGAGCCGTCGTTTTCATTCAAGCAGGAGATAAGCATGGCGTCCGACAAACTGGTATGGATCGACCTGGAAATGACCGGTCTGGACCCTGAGCAGGAGCGGATTATCGAGATCGCCACCATCGTGACGGATTCAGAGCTGAACACGGTGGCTGAAGGGCCGGTGCTGGCGGTTCACCAGTCCGATGAGTTGCTGGATGCCATGGACGAATGGTGCACGAAAACTCACGGAGAGAGCGGACTGACCCAGCGCGTCCGCGAGAGCCGGATCAGCGAGGCGGAGGCCGAGCAGCAGACCATTGATTTCCTGAAGCAACACCTTGAATCCGGTCAATCCCCCCTCTGCGGCAACAGCATCGGTCAGGACCGGCGCTTCCTGGTGCGTTATATGCCCAATCTTGAAGCCTTCTTTCACTACCGGAATCTGGACGTCAGCACCATCAAGGAGCTGGCCCGTCGCTGGCGGCCTGACGTGCTCAAGGGGGTCCAGAAAAAAGGCTCGCATCTGGCGCTGGATGACATCCGGGACTCCATCAACGAACTGCGCCATTATCGCGACCAGTTCTTCAACCTGACTGAGTAATCAGGCGGTCACCGGGTCAATCCCATGGCGCTTCAGTGCCCAGTGCACGTGCTCGCGAACCAGCTCTGATGGGTAGTGGGCGCGTTGCTTGAGGGCTTCGATAACCGGGATGGTGGAGGGGGCGTTGCCCAGCCCCACCGCCAGGTTGCGTAACCAGCCTTCATAGCCGGTCCGGCGGATGGCTGAGCCGGCGGTGCGATCGAGAAACGTCTCCTCACTCCATAGAAACAGCTCCGCCAGATCCGCGTTATCGAGGTTGTGCCGGGGCTGGAAGTCCGGTTCCGCGGTCGGTTTGCTGAACTTGTTCCAGGGGCAGATCAACTGGCAGTCGTCACAGCCGAACACGCGGTTGCCCATGAGGGGGCGCAGCTCTTGCGGGATTGAGCCTTTCAGCTCGATGGTCAGATAGCTGATGCAGCGTCTTGCATCCAGCCGGTGGGGGCCATCGAAGGCGTCGGTCGGGCAGATGTCGAGGCACGCGGAGCAGGAGCCGCAGTGTTCGGTCTCGAACGGCGGGTCCACCGGTAGGGGCGCGGTCGTGTAGATCTCACCAAGAAAGAAATACGAGCCGGCCCGGGGGTGTATGATCATGGTGTTCTTGCCGAACCAGCCCAGCCCGGCCCGCTGGGCGAGCGCACGCTCCATCACCGGGGCGCTGTCGACAAACGCGCGGTGTTGGTGGCCCTCCAGCTCCTCGTCGATCCAGCGTGAGAGTTTAGCCAGTCGCTTGCGCATCAGCTTGTGATAGTCCCGGCCGACGGCATAGCGCGAGACATAGGCTTTTTCACCGTCTCTCAGGATGTGGCTGGGGTTGTCCGGCGCAGGCAGGTAGTCCAGCCGTACGGAGATGACGCGCCGCGTTCCCTCCATGAGTTTTTCCGGCCGATACCGCTTGTCACCGTGCGCATCCATGAAGAAAAGCTCGCCGTGGTAACCGCGGTCCAGCCAGTCCTGGAGGTAATCACCATGGTCGCCGGTGTCCGCCTCGGTGATGCCGACGTCTTGGAACCCCAATTCGGCCGCCCAGCGGCGGATTTTTCCGGGCAAACTGTCGAGTGTTTCCGTGGGCATGGTGCGGAAATCAGGCCGGGAAATGACGCCTGCTGATCAGATTATGACCTTTGCAGGCATTTTGCTATGCTTGACAGGCATCTGGCCGATTCATTTAAACCGGATTCTGTTGATGAACCTGACCAACGCCCACAGTTTACCAGAAGCCCTTTACCGTGCGGATGCGGTGCAGGCGCTGGACCGTTGTGCCATTGAGACGCAGGGCATTGATGGCTTTGACCTGATGCACCGGGCGGCCAGGGCAGCGTTTCGCCAGTTGCTCCGCCACTGGCCCCGCGCCGCACGCGTGGCGGTGTTGTGCGGCGGTGGCAATAACGGGGGTGATGGTTATCTGGTTGCGGCCAATGCCTATCAGAAAGGGATGGCCGTCGACTGCGTCGCGGTCACCGATCCTGACCGCTTGAAGGGCGATGCCCGGCGGGCATTTGATGAAGCAACCTCCCTTGGCGTGCCGATCGAGCCGGTTGAGGCCGTGTCGGATAAGGCGCTTTTCGACCGGCTCTGCGCCAGTGACGCCATCGTCGACGCGTTGCTGGGCACCGGCATCACCGGTGCTCCGCGCGCGCCGTTTGATCGGATCATTCAGAGAGTGAACCGCGCCGGTATCGGCGTGCTCGCCGTGGATGTGCCCTCCGGGCTGAACGCGTCGACAGGCCGGGCCTCCGGCGATGTGATTCATGCGCGCGTGACGCCGACCTTTATCGGGCTCAAGGCCGGATTGATGACGGGCGACGGCCCGGATTGTGCTGGCGATGTGGTGTTCGACGACCTTGGGGTGCCCGAGGCGACCTATGATGCGGCCTCTCCGGTGGCCCGTTGTGTGAACTGGCGCCGCGCGTCGACGATGCTGTCGCCCCGCCGACGGGGTGCCCACAAGGGCGAGTGTGGTCATCTGCTGGTCGTGGCGGGTGAGCAGGGCTTGGGCGGTGCCGGTATCCTGGCGGCGGAAGCCGCTGCCCGTACCGGAGCCGGGCTGGTGACACTGGCGACGCGCCCTGAACACGTGAGTGCAGCGCTGACCCGGTGTCCGTCGCTCATGGTGCGGGGTGTCACCCATGGAAATGATCTCGGTCCCTTGTTGTCGGGGGTGGACGGTGTGGTGTTTGGCCCCGGCGCCGGTCAGGGTCCCTGGGGGCAACAGATGATGCAGCAGGTGCTCGCGCGCCCGCATCCGCTGGTGCTGGATGCGGACGCGCTGAACCTGATGGCCTCCCGGGCACCGGCCCGACGGGAGAATCAGGTTCTGACGCCCCACCCCGGCGAGGCCGCCCGGTTGTTGGGCATCACCACCTCTGAGATCGCGAATGACCGCTTGGCTGCGGCCGATCGATTGCAGGAGCGCTTCGGTGGCGTCGCTCTCCTCAAGGGGGTGGGGACTGTCGTGCAGACACGCGCCGAGAGGCCGGCTGTGATTGAGGGTGGCAATCCCGGCATGGCGACAGGCGGAATGGGCGACGTGTTGTCCGGTATCATCGGCAGCCTGCTCGTGCAGGGGTTGCCGGCGTTTGAAGCGGCCTGGCTGGGTGCCAGCCTGCATGCGGAGGCCGGGGACCGGGCCGCCCGGAAACAGGGGCAGCGAGGGCTGCTGCCAATGGATTTGATCGGTGAGCTGCCCGCCTGCCTGTCGGACAGTGAACGGGTGGGTGCGCCGGGGAGCCCGGCCGATGGAGAGGAGTGACGCTATGGGGCTGTCCCGGACGATCCGGATACCCGATGAGACCGCCACGGAACAGTTCGGGGCGCTTTTGGCCCAGTCGGCGCGGCAGCTCGAGTTCGGTGTGCTGATCTATCTGCACGGTGACCTGGGCATGGGAAAGACCACGCTCGCCCGCGGGCTGGTGCAGGGGCTCGGGCACCCGGGTAATGTGAAGAGTCCGACCTACACCCTGGTTGAACCCTACGACCTGCTGGAGCCGCCGGTCTATCACTTCGACCTGTATCGGCTGGCTGATCCCGAAGAGCTGGAGTTCATGGGCATTCGCGATTATCTGAATCAGCAGGCAATCAGTCTCGTGGAATGGCCGGAGCGTGGTGCCGGGCTATTGCCCGGAGCTGATGTGGCTATTGAATTGACGCCCGCCCGACCGGGCCGCATGCTCTCCGTCACGTCCGGCACTCAGACCGGTCAGGCGCTGGTGGCGGCTCTGTCTGAACAACTGGGCGATGGCTGGATTGACGAAACGGAGGCAACAGAATCATGAAGCGCAGAGCAGACGGTGTCGGGCGCCTTGTCGCCGCATTGGCAGGGGTGGCCGGTCTGATGCTGATGAGCCTGTCGGTTGCCGCCGGTAACGCCGTGGAAAACGCCCGCCTGTGGCCGGCTCCGGACCACACGCGCCTGGTCTTTGATCTGGAATCGGGTGTCGAACACCGGGTGTTTTCGCTTGAAAACCCGCGCCGCCTCGTCATCGATATTGAGAACGTGCGTCTGGCAGCACAACTGTCGGGGCTGGAGCTTGACGGCAGCCCCATCCGCCGGATCCGCAGTGCGCCCCGCAACGGCGACGACCTGAGGGTGGTGCTGGATCTGGACGACGCCATTGAGCCACGAAGCTTTGAATTGGAGCCGAACCAGAAGTACGGCCATCGACTGGTCGTCGATCTGATGAATAAGAACCAGTCGCCGGACCGCGCCGCCGGCCAACCCGTGATCTCCCGTGATGACAGCGGCAAACGTGACATTGTGGTGGTGATTGATGCCGGCCACGGTGGCGAGGATCCGGGCGCGATCGGTCCGTCGGGCACGCATGAAAAGGACGTCGTCCTGGAATTGGCCAAGCGCCTCAAGAACCGGATTGAGCGTGCGGAGGGCTATACGGCCCGACTGACCCGGACCGGCGATTACTACATCGGTCTCAGAAAGCGCACGGTTCTGGCGAGGGAGCATAAGGCGGACCTGTTCATATCGGTGCATGCCGATGCCTTTCGGACGTCCGCCCCCCGAGGGGCATCCGTGTTCGCCCTGTCGCGCAGTGGCGCAACATCGGAAACCGCGAAATGGCTGGCGCGACGGGAGAATCGCTCGGACCTGATCGGTGGCGCCGGCAGCCTGTCTCTGAAAGACAAGGACGACACGTTGGCCGGCGTGTTGCTGGATCTGTCCATGACAGCCAGCATCAACGCCAGCGTGGGCGTGGGTGACCATATACTGGACTCGCTGGATCACGTGACCCGGCTGCATAAATCCGGTGTTGAGCAGGCGGCATTTGCGGTGCTCAAGTCGCCGGACATTCCTTCCATACTCGTGGAAGCCGGATTTATCTCGAACCCGGAGGAAGAGCGCAAGCTGCAGCGCGCGACTTATCAGAACAAGCTCGCAGAGGCGGTGTTCAGTGGTGTTGAAAGCTACTTCCGTCGCTCTCCGCCACCGGGCACACTGCTGGCCTGGCGGCAGAATCAGGGCGGCGGTACGGATTCATACCGGGTTCGCCGTGGCGATACGCTCTCGGACCTGGCGCGGCGGAATTCGACGACTGTCAACCAGATCAAGCAGCTGAATGGTCTGAGTAGTGATCAGGTCGTGGTGGGGCAGACGCTCAAAATTCCCGCCTCATGATTCGCTGATTGCTCTGTTAGACTGTGCCTTTCGGTTTTATCGGAGAGAGGCAGCGAACACATCATGACGGCCATTCGGCAGCTCAGCCCGCGTTTGTCCAACCAGATTGCCGCCGGTGAGGTGGTGGAGCGGCCGGCCTCGGTCGTGAAAGAGCTGGTCGAGAATGCGATCGACGCCGGGGCGGACCGCGTGGACGTCGAGGTCGAGCAGGGCGGCGTCAAGCTGATTCGGGTACGCGACAATGGCCACGGTATTGCCGAAGCGGATCTGCCACTGTCATTGAGTCGCCACGCGACCAGTAAGATCAGTGATCTGGATGATCTGGAGGCGGTGCCGACCCTGGGGTTTCGGGGCGAAGCGTTGGCCAGCATCAGTTCTGTGTCGCGCCTGACGCTGACGTCCCGCACGTCGGCCTCGGAAGCGGCTTCCCGGGTCGAAGCGGAAGGTCGTGAGATGGACGCGCGCCTGTCGCCGGCGGCCCACCCGGTGGGCACCACCGTCGAGATGCGGGATCTTTTCTTCAACACCCCGGCCCGCCGCAAGTTCCTGAAAACCGAGAAAACGGAATTCGGGCACATCGAGGAGTGTCTTCGTCGTCAGGCGCTGGCCTGTTTCGAAACCGGCTTCTCCCTGCGTCACAATCAGAAGGGCATCCAGAACCTGCGACCCGCTGCAGAGCAGACGGACCGCGAGCGTCGGGTGGCGTCCCTGTGCGGTCGTCAGTTTATGGACAACGCGGTCGTCATTGATGCGGAAGCCTCCGGGTTGAGGCTTTGGGGCTGGGTGGCCCTACCCACCTTCTCGCGCAGCCAATCCGATCTGCAGTATTTCTTCGTCAACCGCCGGGTCATCCGGGACCGCCTCGTGGCCCATGCCGTGCGCCAGGCCTATCGGGATGTGCTCTACAACAACCGCCACCCTGCATTTGTTCTTTACCTGGAGCTGGACCCCGCCAACGTCGATGTGAACGTTCATCCGACCAAGCACGAGGTGCGCTTCCGGGACGGGCGACTGGTGCACGACTTCATTTTCCGGACCCTGCATCGGGCGCTGGCGGATGTGACGCCGGATGACCACCTCCATGGTGCCATGGTGGAGTCCATGAACCGGGAGCAACAGGCGGCCAGCCAGGGAATGGGGCCCGCGCCGCCCGTCATGCCCGCGAGTGGTGGCTATCCGGGGCCGGGTGCGGGATCGGGCGGCGCGGGGCAGCCCGTGGACTGGCAGGCCAGCGACCAGATGGCGTTCTATCAGTCGCTCAACAGCGGCGGCGGTACCGCGCCGACGGCCGGCCCGGGCGCGGGGCAGGCAGGGTCGGCGCCAATGGCGGCCATGCCTGCAGCGGCGCCGGCACCGCACGAAGGCTCTGAGCCGCCGTTGGGGTATGCGATCGCCCAGCTCCACGGTATCTATATTCTGGCGCAAAGCAGCCGTGGAATGGTGGTTGTGGACATGCACGCCGCTCACGAGCGCATCACCTATGAGCGCATGAAGCAGGCGCTGGAGGCGGAGAACCTGCGCAGCCAGCCATTGCTGGTCCCCTTGACACTGGCCGTGAGTCAGCGGGAAGCGAGCGTTGCGGAAAGCCACGATGCGGATCTGCGCACGCTGGGTCTGCAGGTTGAACGCATGGGTCCGGAAACCCTGGTGGTTCGTCAGGTGCCCGCGCTGTTAAGGGAGGCGGATACGGAGCAACTGGTGCGCGATGTCGTATCGGATCTCATGACGCATGGGCGGTCTGATCGGGTCGAAGCCCGCATCTGGGAGCTGCTCAGCACCATGGCCTGTCATGGCTCGGTGCGGGCCAACCACGCGCTGACCATTCCGGAAATGAATCAGCTTTTGAGGGACATGGAAGCGACTGAGCGCAGTGGCCAGTGCAACCACGGTCGCCCCACCTGGACCGTCATGACGCTCAGTGAGCTGGACAAGCTGTTCATGCGTGGTCAATAACGCAATGAGGAATGACGCCGCGCCGCCCGCGATTTTCCTCATGGGGCCAACCGCCTCTGGCAAGACCGATCTGGCGCTGAGTCTGTGCGAGCGATTGCCCTGCGATATCATCAGTGTGGATTCAGCGATGATTTACCGGGGGATGGACATCGGGACAGCCAAACCCTCGGCGGAAGAACTGGCGAGAGCGCCGCATCGTCTGATCGATATCTGCGATCCGGCCGAGACCTATTCGGCTGCCGACTTCCGGGACGATGCGCTGGTGCTCATGGACGATATTTCCCATCGCGGACGGATTCCGCTGCTTGTCGGCGGCACCATGATGTACTACCGGGCGCTGCTGCTCGGGCTGTCGGATCTGCCCCCTGCCGACCCGGCTGTTCGCCGGGAACTGGAGCAGGAGGCCGACGAGCTCGGCTGGGCGGCGCTTCACAGGCGGTTGCAGTCGCAGGACCCGGTGGCCGCTGAACGCATCCATCCGAACAACCGCCAGCGCCTGACGCGGGCCCTGGAAGTCATCCGTCTGACCGGTCGCCCGATTTCCGACGCCTGGGCATCGCCCTCATCCGAGGGCGTGGATTCCACGTATTCAACCCGGTGGCAGGCAGACGGGAGGCATGCTCTGCCGTATAATCCCGTCCAACTGGCCGTTGCGCCCGCCAGCCGTCCGGTGTTGCATGAGCGTATTGCCCATCGCTTCGAGCGGATGCTGGAACTTGGGTTCGTTGATGAGGTCAGAGCGTTGTACGAGCGACCGGATCTGTCCCCGGCGCTGCCGTCGGTCCGGTGTGTCGGCTATCGACAGGCCTGGTCCTGGCTGGCGGGAGAGGTCGACTACCCGACGTTCGTTGAGCGGGGTAAGGCCGCCACCCGTCAACTCGCCAAGCGGCAGCTGACGTGGTTGCGCAAATGGCCGGATCTTCACTGGCTGGACGCCCAGTCGCCGGACCCGACGCTGGACGCCTTGAAAATCCTGGGGTCCCGCACCATCTTTAACGAGTAGACGATGTATTTCAGACGATCTGCTATTAAAAAAGAACAGGAGAATAAATAATGTCAAAAGGGCAATCCCTACAAGACCCTTACCTCAATCAGCTGCGCAAGGAGCGCATCCCCGTTTCAATCTTTCTGGTGAATGGCATCAAGCTGCAGGGCCAGGTGGAATCATTCGACCAGTTTGTCATTCTGCTCAAGAATACGGTGAGCCAGATGGTGTACAAGCACGCCATTTCCACGGTCGTGCCGGCCCGGAATGTCCGGGTGCAGCAGAACCCCGGTGAGCCGGAACCGGAGGAGTAACTCTTTTTTGTTTGAACGACCCGATGTCGGTGAGCGGGCCGTTGTTGTCCACGTCGATTTTTCGTCGCAGGGGGATTCGGAAGATCTCGGTGAGTTCCGGGATCTGGTCCACTCAGCGGGTGTCGAGGTGGTGGCCACGGTTACCGGCAGCCGAAATCAGCCCAGCCCACGGCTGTTCATTGGACGGGGCAAGCTGGAAGAAGTCCGTGACGCGATTCGCGAGACCGGCGCCGACGTGGTGCTGTTCAACCACGCCCTCAGTCCGAGTCAGGAACGCAATGTTGAGCGCGAGGTCCGGTGCCGGGTCCTCGACCGCATCGGCGTAATCCTCGATATTTTTGCTCAGCGGGCCCGGACCCATGAGGGGAAACTGCAGGTGGAGCTGGCGCAGCTTGATCACATGGCCACGCGCCTGGTCCGGGGCTGGACCCACCTTGAACGTCAGTCCGGTGGTATCGGGACGCGGGGGCCGGGCGAAACCCAGCTGGAAACGGACCGTCGCCTTCTCAGGGCGCGGATCAAGAAGATTCACAATCGCCTGGAGAAGGTCCGTAAGCAGCGTGATCAGGGGCGCCGGGCGCGTCAGCGCGCCGACATCCCGACAGTCTCGTTGGTGGGCTATACCAACGCGGGCAAGTCGACGCTGTTCAACACGATTACCACGTCGGGCGTTTATGCCGCCGATCAGCTGTTTGCGACCCTGGATCCCACCATGCGGCGGCTCGAACTGCCGGACGTCGGGCCAACGGTGCTCGCCGACACGGTCGGTTTTATTCGCCATCTTCCGCACCGGCTGGTCGAGGCCTTTCGTGCCACACTGGAAGAGACGGTTCAGGCCTCTCTGCTGCTCCATGTGGTGGATTGTTCCAGCGAGCACCGTGACGAGAACATGATCCAGGTTGACAGCGTTCTGGAGGAAATTGGCGCCGAGGATGTGCCGGTTCTGGAGGTGTTCAACAAGATCGATCTGCTCGACGACTTCTCACCCCGTGTTGATCGTGATGAAAACGGCGTGCCGGTTCGCGTCTGGGTGTCCGGTCAGACTGGGGCCGGGCTGGACCAGTTGATCGATGCGGTTGTGGAGCGGGTTTCCGAGGATGTCCTGCACCAGTCCGTGGTGCTGGGCCCAACCGATGGCAAGCTTCGGGCGCTTCTGCATCAGGCCGGCTCTGTCGTGGATGAGCAGTACCGCGATAATGGTGATGCCGTTATGGAAGTGCGCCTTCAATCCCGGGACTGGTACCAGTTGCTGAGCCGGGCGGGCGTCGAAGCCAGCGCGGTCAGGCTGGCGGAGAACGGACACTGATGCCCCCGCATTCGAAGCGGTTTATGGACCGCGAGGGACTTGCATGCGGCCGGGCTTGTTCAGCAAGGCTTTAGTCCCTAGTATTTGCACCCATTCGACACCTTTTGACGGAGACTGTTATGGCCTGGAATGAACCGGGTGGCAACCGTAACGATAATGACCCCTGGGGGACCGGGGGCGGTCGCGGCGGTGATCAGGGACCGCCGGATCTGGATGAGGCGCTGCGCAAAGGCCTCGACAAACTGAATCAGTTCCTTGGGGGGCGCAAAAGCGGTAGTGGCGGTGGTTCCGGTGGGGGAAGCAACGCCGGTTTTGGCGCCATCCTGGCGATTGCCATCATTGTTGTGATCGGTCTGCTTGGCTGGCAGTCGTTTTATACGGTGGACGAGCAGGAGCGCGCGGTCGTACTGCGTTTCGGTGAATACCACGAGACAAAGAATCCCGGCCTTCAGTTCAAACTGCCCATCATTGATAGCACCCGCCTGGTGCGCGTCACGAACGTCCGGACGGCGGAATCCACCGGTCAGATGCTGACTCAGGACGAGAACCTGGTTTCTGTCGATCTGCAGGTTCAGTACCGCGTCTCGAACGCCCGGGACTATGTGATCAATGTGCGCGACTCGAACCAGGCGCTGGCGTTTGCAACGGACAGCGCGCTGCGCCATGAGGTTGGCAGCTCCACGCTTGACCAGGTGCTGACCGAGGGGCGTGCCGCTTTGGCGATCAACGTCGAGCAGCGGCTCCAGACGTTCCTGGAGGAATACGGCACCGGTCTGCAGATCGTGAAGGTCAACGTCGAGAGCACGCAGCCGCCCTCGGCCGTGCAGGATGCCTTCCGTGAAGTCCAGCGTGCCAAAGAGGATGAACAGCGACTCGTTGAGGAAGCCGAAACGTACCGTAACAAGGTGGTTCCGGAAGCCCGTGGTCGTGCCCAGCGTCTGCTGGAAGAGGCCCAGGCCTACAAGGAAGAGGTGATCCAGCGCGCCCAGGGTGAAACGGCCCGCTTTACCGAATTGCTCAACGTGTACAAGAGCGCACCGACGGTGACGCGACAGCGCATGTACATCGACACCATGCAGAATGTTCTGTCCAGCTCCAGCAAGATCATGGTGGACAGCAAGAACAGCGACAACATGATGTACCTGCCGCTGGATCGACTGATGAAGGGCGGGGGAGCCGTCAGTCAGAGCAGCAGTGGCTCTGGCAGCGCCTCAGGCAGCCGCTCCGGTAACCAGCCCGACATCAAGAGCCTGACGGATCAGGTGATTCAGGAGATCCGCCAGCGTAATAATTCCAGCACTCGGAGGGGGCGTTAATAATGAGTCCGAAAGCGATTCTTGGTCTGGCTGGCGCCCTGATTGTGGTTCTGGTGGTGTCGTCCAGTGTGTATATCATCCCGGAAACCCACCGTGGCGTACTGCTCCGGTTTGGTGAGCTGGTGGAAACCGGCGTCCCGGCTGGCCTGCACTTCAAGGTACCTGTGATCGATGAGGTGCGGGAGTTCGATGTGCGGGTGCTGACCAATGACCTGCCGGCGCGTCAGTATCTGACCATTGAGAAGAAGCCACTGGATGTGGATTCCTACATTGCCTGGCGCATTCGTGACGTGGACCAGTTCTACCGGGCGACGGGCGGCAATGAGCTTCAGGCGGTCAATCTTCTGTCATCTCGTGTCGACACCGGCCTGCGTGACGAATTCGGTGTCCGGACGATGCACGAAGTGGTGTCCGGGCAGCGTGACGAGTTGATGTCAGAGCTGGTCGCACGCATCGATAAGACGGTCCTGGAGGAGCTGGGCGTTGAGCTGCTTGATATCCGGGTCAAGGCCATTGAGCTGCCCCAGTCGGTGAGCGAAAACGTCTATCGCCGGATGCGCACTGAACGCGAGAAGCTGGCTCAGGAGTTCCGCTCCCGTGGTCAGGAGCTGGCCGAAGGCATCCGTGCCGACGCGGACCGTCAGCGGACCGTCGTTCTCGCCGAGGCCTTCGCCCAGGCGGAAACCCTCCGTGGTGAAGGTGACGGTCAGGCGGCGACGATTTACGCCAATGCCTATCAGAATGATGAGGAGTTCTACAGCTTCTATAAGAGCCTGTCGGCCTACGAGAGTACCTTCTCGAGCAAGGACGACATTATGGTCATCGACTCCAGCAGCGACTTCCTGCAATACATGGAGAACCTGAACGGCCGTCGCGAGTAAGGCTGGCGTTCAAGGGTGATCAAGCGACCGGAGCCCCGTTGTGGGCTCCGGTTTTTTTGTGTCGTGCGAATGTGTAGAATTTCGGGGCCGCAAATGTGGCGCGATCCGGACTCCGGGTGCCTTTCCAGACGAGACGTTCCAGATGGAAAAGAGCGCGCCGAACCGAGCCCTGACAACTTTGATCTTCCCGCCCGCCGGGCGTTGACGGACTGAATCATCATGACCGCATCCGACCGCTGGCTGTTGCCGGATGGTGTCGAGGACATCCTGCCTCCACTGGCCAGCCAAATCGACGCATTGCGCCGGGACATCCTGGATCAGTTCCAGCGCTGGGGTTACGAGCTGGTGATCCCACCGCTGATTGAATATCTGGAGTCCCTCCTGACTGGCACTGGTAATGATCTTGCCCTTCAGACCTTCAAGCTGACCGATCAGCTCACCGGTCGCATGATGGGCGTGCGTGCTGACATGACGCCGCAGGCGGCCCGGATTGATGCGCACACGCTGCGCCGCCCGGGTGTGACGAGACTGTGTTATGGCGGTCACGTGCTCAACACGCGCCCCCAGCATCTGCTGACAGGCCGGACTCCGATCCAGGCCGGTTGCGAACTCTTCGGTAGTGCCTCGCCCCATGCCGACCGGGAAGTGATTCAGCTGATGCTGTCAACCGTGCGGCGTGCCGGTGTTGCGGACATGCACCTGGATCTGGCGCATGTGGCGATCTATCAGGAACTCATTGCCGCCAGCGATTTTGACCGGGATACCGAGTCTGCGATTTTCGATGCGATGCGTCGCCAATCCCTGCCGGAGCTTGATGAACTGCTTGGCGACTGTCCGAACGGGACGCCCGGCGCCTGTCTCCGTCAGCTGGCGCGACTGAGTGGTGGGCCTGAGGTGCTCGGCAAGGCCCGAACGCTGTTGCAGGACGGCCCGGAGAAAGCGCTGAAAGCGCTGGACGAGCTGACACGAATGGCGGATGGGATTGCTGCGTCCTGCCCGGATGTGGCCCTGGGCTTCGATTTCTGTGAATTGCGGGGTTACAACTACCATACGGGCCTGGTTTTCGCGGTCTACGTGCCCGGCCATGGCCAGGCCGTCGCTCAGGGCGGGCGCTACGATGCCATCGGCGGCGATTTTGGTCGTGCCCGGCCCGCGACGGGGTTCAGTGCCGATGTGCGGGCATTGGTTGCATTGGGCGCCCGGCCGAGCATTGAGAAGAGCGGCGCGATCTGGGCCCCTGTCAGCGACGATCCGGCGCTGGCCCGGTTGGTGGACGAGCTCCGGGAAACGGACACCGTGATCCAGGCATTGCCGGACGACAGCGGCGACCCAGAATCCCGTGGCTGCGATCGCCAGCTTGTCCAGAACGACGGGCAATGGGGCATTGAGCCGATTGAATCCTGACCCAGCAGCGCAGTAAGCGCATCAAATAACACGTCGCGGGCGCAGGGCGCTGCGTGACCAGGCGTCCGACCGCCGGTACGAACAGAGAGACTGACATGGGAAAGAATGTTGTGGTACTCGGCACCCAGTGGGGTGACGAGGGCAAGGGCAAGATCGTGGACCTGCTGACCGATCAGGTCGCCGCCGTGGCCCGCTTTCAGGGTGGCCACAATGCGGGCCACACGCTGGTGATTGATGGCCAGAAAACCGCGCTGCATCTGATCCCCTCCGGTATTCTGCGCCAGCATGTCACCTGTCTGATCGGCAATGGCGTTGTGCTGTCTGCCGAAGCCCTGATGAAAGAGGTCCGGGAGCTGGAGGACAAAGGTGTGGCGGTCCGCGACCGGCTGCGCATCAGTCAGGCCTGCCCGCTGATCCTGCCCACTCACATCCGCATCGACCAGGCCCGGGAGCGTGCCCGCGGCAACGAGCGCATCGGCACGACCGGCCGTGGCATCGGACCGGCCTACGAAGACAAGGTCTCCCGTCGCGGGGTGCGGCTTGGTGACCTTTACGATCGCGAGGGCTTCGAAACGCGGCTGCGCGAGATCATGGGCTACCACAACTTTGTGCTGACCCAGTATTACGGCGAAGAGCCGGTGGATATCGATAACGCGCTGGCCGAGTTCCTGCGCATGGGCGAGGAAATTCTGCCAATGGCGGCCGATGTCACTGACATGCTCCACACACTGCGCAAGAATGGGGACAATATCCTGTTCGAAGGGGCGCAGGGGTCGCTGCTCGACATTGACCTCGGCACCTATCCGTTCGTGACCTCCTCCAACACCACCGCCGGGGGAACGGCAACGGGCACGGGCTTTGGCCCGCTGTTTCTGGATTATGTGCTGGGCATTACCAAAGCCTATACCACGCGTGTGGGCTCCGGTCCGTTCCTGACCGAACTGTTTGACGACCAGGGGCGGCATCTGGCGGAAAAAGGACATGAGTTTGGTACCACCACCGGTCGTTCCCGTCGCTGTGGCTGGTTTGATGCGGTGGCCCTGCGTCATGCCATCCAGGTGAACAGTATTTCCGGCATCTGCCTGACCAAGCTGGACGTTCTGGATGGTCTGGATACCGTCAAGGTCTGTGTCGGCTACCGAACGCCGCACGGGGATGTTCAGCGCCCACCGATTGGCTGTGATGACTACGCGGAGATCGAACCGGTCTATGAAGAGCTGCCCGGCTGGCAGGAGAGCACTGTCGGTCTGACCAGCATGGATCAGCTTCCGGAAAACGCCCTGAGCTACATCCGCTTCCTGGAAAAGCAGATCGAGGCCCCCATCGACATCATCTCCACCGGCCCGGACCGGGTGGAAACGATCGTCATGCGGCATCCGTTCGACGCCTGATGTCGTTTCAATGGCCATGTAGCCGATGTCTCCGACTTCGGAGTCGCCTGCCAAGGCGACCGCGCAGGATCGCATCGAAGGTGCCAGGGTAGCGGCTGGAGGCCATTGCCTACGCTGCATTTGATGGTCATCCATGACGCCAAATGCGACCGGGACATCCCTGTCCCTCCTCCGGCAATGGCCTCCAGCCGCTTCCTGATCAAACCGTGACGTTACCGTCAGGGAGCTGTTGTTTTTTCCGTGTCCGTCTGTGTTTTTCCGTGGCAACCTGGCCTTTCGTCGTTGTCCGTCTGACCCGTCACTTCGTTGCAATCACCGTCGCCCGAACGGGCCCCGGATAACCTTCAATGGTTTTCGATGAATCGTCCGGGTCGAGAAAGTCGGGCAGGGACTGGAACTGCATCCAGTCGGTCGGTCGCTGCTCCTCGGTGGTCGTGGGCGTCACATCCACGACCCGCGCGTCCCGGAACCCGGTGCGGTCGAGCCAGCGTAGCAGCGTATCGCAGCTGGGCAGGAACCAGACATTGCGCATACGCCCGTAGCGATCCTCCGGCATCAGGCTGTAGCCCTCCGGCCCGTCCACGACCAGGGTTTCCAGTACCAGTTCGCCGCTGTCCCGCAGGGTGTCCTTCAGTTCCAGAAGGTGATCCAACGGCGAGCGTCGGTGATAGAGCACGCCCAGAGAGAAGGTGGTGTCAAAATACTGCAGACCGGGTGGCAGGTCTTCAAGCTTCAGTGGCAGCAGGTTGACCGCTTCGTCGCGGACGTAGTCGCGGACGCTGAAAAACTGCATCAGAAACAGCAGCCCCGGGTCGACACCGATCACCTGCGCTGCGCCGACTCCCCGCATCCGCCAGCAGTGATAACCCGACCCACAGCCGATGTCGAGCACGCGTCGCCCGGTCAAGTCGCTGAGGTAGGGCGCGATGCGCTGCCATTTCCAGTCCGAACGCCACTCGGTGTCGATATAGGTCCCGAAAAAATCGAAAGGCCCTTTTCGCCACGGCATCAGTCCGCGCAATCCCGCCTCGAGAGAGTCGTGCTGAGGCGCTCTGAGGTCGGCGGCTGAACGCAGGGTGATGGCATCGGCGTTGAGGTCCGCCTGGACCTCATGCAGCACCGGCAAACGGGAAAGGGCCTCGCTCCAGCGTTTCATGTCGCCGTGGGGGCGAAGTTCGAAGCGACGGTGAAGTTGATCGCTGATCACCCGGGCCCAGTCGCCCTGATGATTGGTTTCGAGATCGGTCAGTAGCGGTTGAAAACGTTGTTTCCAGTCAAACACGGGGCAGTCCTGTTATTGGGAGCGAACGGCCAGTAGTGAGATGAAGCTGAAGCACTGGTACCACACGATCACGGTATCAAAACCGGCCTGCTCCAGACGCTCGCGATGCGTTGCGAGTGTTTCCGGGATCAGTACCTGTTCCAGCGCGGACCGCTTCTGGCTGATTTCCAGATCCGAGTAGCCGTTGGCCCGTTTGAAATCGTGGTGCAGGTCGGTCTGCAGTTGCTGCTCGGCCTCGTCCTCGGCCCGGATTTTCTCAGAGAGGATCAGTGCACCGCCCGGACGGGTCGCCTCAAAGATGCGGCGGAGCAGTGGCAGACGTTCGTCCGGCTCCACGAACTGAAGGGTGAAGTTGAGTGTGGTGACCGAGGCATCCGACAGGGGGGTGTCGAGAATGTCATCGCAGTGCAGCGAGACCGGCGCCGGATGGTCGTCCAGGGCGATGAAGTGCTGGCATCGCTCGATCATGTCACTGGCGTTGTCTACGCCGATGATCCGGCAGTCGCGATCGCCCACGCCGTGGCGCATGGCCAGCGTCGATGCCCCCAGCGAGCAGCCCAGGTCGTAGCAATGGCTGCCGTTCTGGGCAAACCGGTCGGTAATGATGCCGATCATGGGAATGATCGTTGTGTAGCCGGGGACCGAGCGACGGATCATGTCCGGGAACACTCGCGCCACCGCGGCGTCAAAGCGGAAGGCGTTGTCGCTGCCCGCCTGACTGTAGAGTCGGTCGGTCTCGAACAGCGGCGCCTTCGGTCGGTCCGGATTACTCGGGCGTGACATCGGTGCCCTCTTCCTCGGGGAGCGGCTTGCTGGCCTGCTGCTTCTCCTTACGGATTTCCCGTGGCGTCATGGCGCAGCGGATGCCTCGGTTCTTGTAGTCCACCAGCACGCCCTTGAGCGTGGCATCGGTGTCTGAGCCGACGCCGAGGTAGCCGTTGTAGCACTCGGCGTGCAGTTCGGACGACTTCGGGGACATCCGGTAGTCCTCGCGTGGTCCTACGTAGATCGCGCGGAATTCGCCCACCGGCACTTTGGCCTTGTCGCGTGTGTGTTTGATGTGGCCAGTCACCTCCAGGGTGGCGACCGTGGCGAGGACGGCGACGAACGCGGTGACCAGTAGTGCCCGCACGGAATATCGGCGTTCAGTATCAGAGGCCATTCAGAACTGTCCTATCACGTTGATTGGTGGTGCCTGCAGAGCGCCCAGTTGCTCCCGGAGCGACAGCAGCAGGTCGGACCAGAACCGTTGCCGCGCAAACCAGGGGAAAAAGCGCGGGAAAGCCGGATCATCCCAGCGCCTTGCGAGCCAGGCTGCGTGAGTCATTTGACGGAAGCAGCGCAATGGTTCGATCAGATACCGCTCGCGCCGGTTGAAGTCCCGGAATGTCTCATAGCCTTCCAGAAGTTCGGTGAACTGCTGGCTGCGTTCGGTGTCATCGCCGTTGAGGAGCAACCAGAGATCCTGGATGGCCGGCCCCTGCCGGCAATCGTCCAGGTCCACGAACAGCATGCGTTCTTCCCGAACCAGAATATTACCGCCGTGGCAGTCGCCATGCAGCCGGACCGTCTCAATCGGACCCGCGTCGTCGATACGTTGGCGGCAGTGTTCGATCAGGTCCGGAATCAGTGAATCCCACGCCGGCCGCAGATCCTCCGGAATCCAGCCATTCCGGGTAAGGTAATCCGATTCCCGCACGAGTCCTCCAATCAGATCGAAGGCGGGGCGATGCCGGAATGGCTGGCGGGCGCCGATGTTGTGCATCTGGCCAAGCCATTGTCCGAGTCGCCAGAGCATGTCGGTCTCACTGGTGTCCGGTGCCTGGCCGCCACGCTGGGCAAACACGGCAAACAGGAAACCGGCATGTTCCCCAAGTGATGTGCCGTTGGGCATGACGGTGGGCGCGATGACGGGAATCTCCGCCGCTTCCAGCTCGTGGGAGAACGTGTGCTCCTCTTCGATCTGCTCGCGGGTCCAGCGGGTCGGGCGGTAGAACTTGGCGATCAATGGCGAATCGTCCTCGATGCCAACCTGATAGACCCGGTTCTCGTAGCTGTTCAGCGGGAAGATGCGCCCATTGGCAACGTAGCCGGCAGACTCAATAGCATCGAGCAGTGTGTCAGGTGTCAGGTCATCGTAAGGGTGCGCGCTGTCGGCCATGAAAGTCCCGGCAGTCGGTGGTTGTCAGGGGGCGTTAGTGTCTCGGTTGGCTCAGTCGGTCAGCGAATCAGCCAACCGGGACACAAGTCTATCACGGCCGGCCGGGGTTGCGCTCCCGCATGGCGGACAGGTGGTACCAGTTGTTGTCGAGCTCCCAGCGAATGCGCTCGATGCCGGTACCCGCGGTCACCAGGTTGCCAGCGCGCGCCTGAAGACGGGCGTATTCCCGTTCGGCCCGTTGCCGCTCACGATGATCCTGCGGCAGCGACCGCATGCCGGGAAACAGCGTCTCCAGAGCCTGGCGGATGCCAACTTCCCGGGAGCGCAGCGTGCTCATGACGGCCGTGTCCCCATCCACTCTCAGGACCCGGAACAGGTACGGGTAGTTGTCGAGTTCCGTATCCGCCTGAAGCTGGTTGTTGAGTGTGATGACTTCGTAGCCCCGCCAGCCAAGCCAGCCCACAAACAGGGCGGCGACAAGCATAACGATAACAAATTGTCTGGAATCGGACTTCATGGTGACATGCTCCCTGCAAATCGACATTCCCAAAACGTGGTTACCCGTCAGTTAGCCGATGTCTCCGGCTTTGGAGTCGCCCGAAAGGCGACTGCTATCCGCTCTCAACCACGATGCACTTGGTCGTCCCTCACGACAAATGCGACCGCGACGTCCCTGTCGCTCCTTCGGCAATGACCGCCCGCCGGATAAAGGAATGACTGCCACGTTGAGCTCATGCAGCATCTTGGCAATATGTGAGGCACGAGGCAGGCAGTATACCGCGATTCATCCTCGTATTGTCGCCTGCTGCCGGGAGGCGGCGATCAGGCCAATCAACACCAGTGCACCGCCGATGGCGTGATACAACTCGATGGACTCGCCGAGCACCGGCACCGCAATCAGGGCCGTAAACACCGGGATCAGGTAGGCAAACAGGCCCGCCGTTCCCGGTCCCATTTCCCTCAGTCCGTTGATCCACAGGGAGTAGGCCGCCACGCTGGGCAGGGTGCCGACATAGAGCAGTGCCCCGACTGTCCCGGTGTTGAGCGCAAAGCCACCTTCGCGGGCGAGCTCCCACAGGTAGAATGGCAGAATCATGGGCACGCCCAAAGTAATCAGGATGCACAGCAACGGAAAGGGCGGAATGGCCAGAGGCCAGCGTTTTAACAGCACGGAATAGAGTGCCCAGCAGGTGATCGACAGGACCATCAGCACGTCCCCGGGGTTGAAGGTGATGCTAAGGATGCGATCCGCGCTGGCCTGGCTCAGGATGGTCAGCACGCCGGCGAGTGCCGAGATCAGGCCCAGCCACTGCCAGCCTCCGGGGAGAACCCGAAGAATCAGGGCGGACAGAAGCACGATCATCAACGGCATGGTCGCTGCGACCAGAGCGATGTTGATGGCCGTCGTGCTCTGCGCCGCGAGGTAAAGAATCGTGTTGTAGGCACCGACACTGAACAGCGCCAGTACCAGTACCTTCAGCCGGTTCTGCCGCAGCGTATGGCGGTACCGGTAGAACGCCCGGATGGTGAACGGTAGCAGGTAGATGCAGGGAATGAACCAGCGCCAGAAGGACAGAGCAAGCGGCGGAATCGTCTCAGCCGTCGCCCGGGCCACCAGCGCATTCCCGCCCCAGAACAGTGTTGTCATCACCAGTCCGGTGATGGCGAGGGCTCGTTGCCGCTGGAACGACATGTCACCCGGTCTCCTACGCATGATTCATGAGGCGGTCATGCTACCATGCCGGCCCCGACAGCTTGGGGTCGTTGACCATGGAAACCTTTGACACGGACACGGTGATCATCGGCGCTGGTGTTGTGGGGCTCGCCGTCGGGCGGGCCCTCGCGCTGTCCGGCCAGCAGGTGTTTGTGCTGGAACGTCGCGATCACTTTGGGGAGGAGACGTCCTCCCGCAACAGTGAGGTGATTCATGCCGGGATCTACTACCCGGATGATTCCCTCAAGGCCAGGCTCTGCATTGAGGGCAAACAGCGGTTGTATGAATACTGCCGCGAACGCGGCGTGCCCCATCGGAACACGGGTAAGTGGATCATTGCAGCCCACCAGGGTCATGAGGCAGCGCTGTCCGACATTCTGACGCGGGCCGGGCGATTGGAGGTTCCGCTTGAACGGGCCGGTCAGGAGCAGGTCCGCCGGGCCCTCCCGGCGGTCACCGCGTCATCGGGTCTCTATTCACCGACGACGGGGATCATCGACAGCCATGCCCTGATGCAGTCTTTGCTGGCTGACATGGAGGGTGCCGGCGGCCAGTTGGTATGCCGATCGCCCGTCGAACGCATCGAACGACAGGTCGGCACTCACGAGCTTCTTCTGGGGGGCGACGTGCCCTGTCGGTTGCGCGCAACGCGGGTCGTGAATGCAGCGGGTCTGTGGGCGATCGATCTCATGAGGCGCTGGCAGGGGTATCCCTCCGACCACATTCCTGTGCCGCACTTTGCCCGGGGCAGTTACTTCAGCTATCCGGGGCAACACCCATTCAGCACGTTGGTCTATCCCGTGCCCGAACCCGGTGGGCTGGGCGTTCACCTCACGCTCGATCTGGGCGGGCAGGCCCGGTTCGGACCCGATGTGGAGTGGGTTCAGACGCCCGACTGCCGGTTCAGTGAGAATCGGCGTGACCGCTTTGCGGATGCCATCCGCCAATGGTGGCCGGGCCTGGAGCCGGCCCGCCTCCAGCCCGCCTACGCCGGAGTGCGTCCCAAGCTTGGCGGACCGGAGGATGGATTCCAGGACTTCCGGATTGAAGGCCCGCAGCAGCATGGCGTTGACGGCGTGGTCCAGCTACTCGGCATCGAGTCGCCCGGACTGACGGCCAGTCTGTCGATCGCGGAGCGGGTCAGGGAGCTGCTCGCCTAGTGTCTCGTCTGGTTAATTCGCTGACTTACTGCGTGCCTCTGACGGTTCTGGGCAAGGCGTCAGTCCGCAGGCGGGGTCACTCCCCGTCAAGGGCTGACAACGCCGCTCCAGAGCCGTCAGCGGCGCGCCCTTCGGGAGCCCCTGAAAGGTCTGATAGCCGCGTTGCGCTGACTCGATTTGGAACCACCAAACCGTCGCCATCGCGCCTTGCTCTCAGACCTTTCAATGGCTCAGTAAGTCAGCGAATTAACCAGACGAGACACTAGGAGTCTGCGCGGCAGAAAGTCGCACCGCTGCGACCGCCCCGCTGCGGTCCCTTTTGAGCGCTCATTTTCGTTACATAGAACCACTATGCGCCTCAAATGACCGTCAAAATGGCCTCGCAGTGGGACGATCTCGCCTGGCGCGATTTCTACCGCGCAGACTCCTAGGTGTTTGGCGTCCGCGCCAGTACCCAGACTTCAATCGTTGCCGCCCCGTGCTCCCGGAGTATTCGGCTGGCGGCGCGCACGGTTGCGCCCGTGGTCATGACGTCATCCACCAGGGCGACGTGGCTGGGAACGGGGCCCCGAACCCGGTAAGCGCCCTTCAGGTTGGCGAGTCGCTCCCGTCGGGAGAGGCCGGACTGTGTCTGGGTGTGATTCGCCCGTGTGAGCGACTGCCGGTAGACGGGAATGTTCAGCTGCCGGCTCATCCAGATGGCAATTTCCTCCGCCTGGTTGAAACCGCGGCGACGCTCCCGGGAGGGGGCCATTGGCACAGGAATCAGCGCCTGAGGGGGTGTTCGTCCGGCGTCCCGCAGTCTTTCGGCGAACAGTCGCGCGAGTGGTTTTCCGTCGGGGCGCTGTTTCTGGTACTTGAAGCGACTGATCAGCGCACTGACTGGGAATTGATAGGCCCAGGGCGCCACGACCCGGTCAAACGGTGGCGGATTCCGATGGCAGGCACCACACAGCCCCCGTTCCCCGAAACGACCCGGCAGGGCACATCGCACGCAACCCTCTGGATTGGCAGGCAGATCGGCTTCGCAGTCCGGGCAGAGAGCAATCCTCGTTGTGGGCGCCAGGCAGGCCACACAGGCCATGGCGGGGCGGGGCCAGTTGTTAACCTTTTGGCGGACAAAGGTTGACAGCGACCTGGGTGTCCTTATCATCGTTCGCATCCATGCATCACGTTCCTGACCGGCCTGTGTTCCGAGATGGCCGGTACGCATATTGTGGGAGACCCTGTCATGACCGCTGCGACGATTCGCCACGACTGGACCCTGTCGGAAATCCAGGCCCTGTTTGACCTGCCGTTCAATGATCTGATGTTTCGGGCGCAGGCGGTTCACCGGGAGCATTTCGATCCCAACGAAGTACAGGTCAGTACCCTGCTGTCCATCAAGACCGGTGCCTGCCCCGAAGACTGCAAGTACTGCCCGCAGAGCGGTCACTATAATACCGGACTTGGCAAGGAGAAACTGCTGGAACTGCAGAAGGTCGTCGATGAGGCGCGTGCGGCGAAAGACAAGGGCGCGAGCCGTTTCTGCATGGGGGCGGCCTGGCGCAGTCCCTCCCGCAAGGACATGCCCTACGTGCTGGACATGATCCGTGAAGTGAAATCCATGGGCCTGGAAACCTGCATGACGCTGGGAATGCTCAGCGAGGATCAGGCGGGCGAGCTGGCCGAGGCCGGGCTGGACTACTACAACCATAACCTCGATACCAGCGAGAAGTACTACAACCACATCATTACCACCCGGACCTTCCAGGATCGCCTCGACACGCTCGACAACGTCCGCAAGGCCGGCATGAAGGTCTGTTGCGGCGGCATCATGGGCATGGGCGAGGACATTACCGACCGCGCCGGACTGCTGATGCAGCTGGCCAACCTGCCCCAACAGCCGGAAAGTGTCCCCATCAATATGCTGGTGAAGGTGCCGGGCACGCCGCTGGAAGATGTGGAGGATCTGGACCCGTTTGAGTTTGTCCGGACCATCGCTGTGGCGCGCATCCTGATGCCGGCATCCCACGTCCGCCTGTCCGCCGGGCGCGAGGAAATGAACGAGCAGATGCAGTCGTTGTGCTTCCTGGCGGGGGCCAACTCGATCTTCTACGGTGAGAAACTGCTCACCACCGACAACCCGGAAGCGGATGAGGACCGGAAACTGTTCCGCAAACTGGGCATCCGCCCGGAAGAGCGTGAAGACGTCCAAACGGATGATGAGCGTGAAGCCGGCCTGGTGACGGCTGTTCAGGAAGAGCGCAACAAGCACCTGTTCTACAACGCTGAAAGCCAGACTGCCTGAGGCCTCCGCTGTGAGGGATTTTGCCGCGGAACTGGAGCAGCGCCGGGATCAGGGTCTGTACCGTCAGCGCCGTGAAGTGGATTCACCGCAGCAGCCGGAGCTCGTCGTGGACGGGCGCCCCATGCTGGCATTCTGCAGCAACGACTATCTGGGGTTTGCGAACGACCCCGCGATCATTGAGGCAGCTCGCGCGACACTGTCTTCGGCGGGACTGGGTGGCGGCGCCTCGCACCTGATCTGCGGCCACCATCGGGCCCATCATGAGCTGGAGCAGACGGTGGCGTCTTTTACCGGGCGGGAGGACGCCCTGTTTTTTTCCACCGGCTACATGGCCAATATGGGCGTCATCAGCGCGCTGGCGGGACGGGGGGATACGATTTTCTCCGACCGCCTCAATCACGCGTCGATCATTGACGGCTGCCTGTTGAGCCGGGCCCGCATCCGCCGCTACCCACACGGTGACACGGAGGCCCTTGCCGAACAGCTTGCCGGAACCGAGGGCCATAAAGTCGTGGTGACGGACGGGGTGTTCAGCATGGACGGGGATCTGGCACCGCTGGCTGAGCTGGCCCGGCTGTGCCGGACCCATGACGCCCTGCTGGTGGTGGATGACGCCCACGGTTTCGGCGTGCTCGGTGAGGGCGGTCGGGGCAGTCTTTCCGCGTGTGGCCTGGGGCAGGACGATGTACCGGTCGTGATTGGAACGCTGGGCAAAGCATTTGGTACCAGCGGCGCGTTCGTGGCCGGGTCGTCCCTGATGATGGACTATCTGGTGCAGAAGGCGCGGACCTACATCTACACCACATCCATGCCGCCGGCGATCGCGGCGGCCAGTACCGCCAGCATCCGGATGGCGATGGCGGCGGACGATCGCCGCGCTCATCTGCGGAACCTGATCGACCGGTTCCGCCGCGAGACACAGGCGATGGGCTACGCGCTCATGCCATCGGACACCCCGATCCAGCCCATCCTGATTGGTGGTGCTGCGGAGGCCATGGCGCTGAGCCGGGCGCTTGAAGGGCACGGAATCTGGGTGACGGCGATCCGGCCGCCGACGGTTCCCCAGGGCGAGTCCCGTTTGCGGGTCACGTTGAGCGCTGCGCATACCGAGGCCCATCTGGACCGGTTGCTACAGGCGCTGGCCGTGTGCCGCCAAGAGATTGGTCTGACCGCTGCCTGAGAACAACACCATGAGTGAGGAACTGACGACCACCCTGATCAGTGGCTGGGGCGCGCCCGTCTCGATGATCGCACCGGTGACCGGGACCGACGCCGACCACACCGACCCCCACAGCCTCGATGAAGATCTGATTCACCCCCGTGAGACCGTGGACGATGCGGCAGCGCGTCTGCTGGAAGAAGCGCCGCCTGCCAGTGTCTGGGTCGGCTGGTCATTGGGGGCTCAGGTCGCGGTTGCGGCCGCCCATCAGGCGCCCGATCGCGTTCAGGGGGTGGTCACACTGTGTGCGACACCGTGTTTTGTAGAACGTGACGACTGGCCGTGCGGGATGGATCGTGACACGTTCGACGAGTTTCACCGGGCTGCCCACGACACACCCGAACGGGAATGGCATCGGTTCATGCTTTTGCAGATTCGCGGGGATCGTCATGAGTCGTCCGCCCGGCGGCAATTGCGGCGGTGGCTGAATGCGGGTCCGCCAACGTACGATGCCACCCTGATGGACACACTTGGCTGGCTCGCCAGCCTGGACGAGCGAGACCGCTGGCAGACCATACCGGTCCCGTCCCTGCATCTGTTCGGTGATTGCGATCAGCTGGTCAGCGCCGACACCGCGTCGCATCTTCGCTCGCAGGGGATGAATACGGCGCTGATTCCTGATATGGCCCACTGGCCCTGGGGGCACTACACCGAAGAGGTCTCTGAACGGATTGATCGGTTCTACCACGAGGACGTCCAGTCATGACCCATGCCATTGCGATTGCCGAAAAGCCGGACGTGGCGCGTGATTTTGGCGCCGCCGCCAGTGGTTATGACGGCGCGGCGCGCCTTCAGCGTCACATGGGCGATCAACTGCTGTCGCAGTGTCGTCTGTCGCACGCCAGTGCTGTGACCGATCTCGGTTGCGGCACGGGCTGGTTTACGGCACGTCTCGCAGAGGCGCTGCCAGGCGCCCGATTCACGGGGGTGGACCTGTCGCCGGGCATGCTGGCACAGGCGCGCAGTAGTCGCCGGATGGATGCTGACTGGGTGGTTGCTGATGCCGAGCAACTCCCACTGGCCGACAACAGTCAGGATCTGGTATTCAGCAACCTGATGATCCAGTGGTGTGATGCCCCGGGCCGGGTGCTGGCGGAGTGTCGCCGTGTGCTGCGCCCCGGCGGGCAACTACTTGTGTCCACTCTGTTGGACGGAACGCTTCGCGAGCTGCGTCAGGCATGGCAGGTTGCGGACCCGGATGTCCCGCACGTCAATCGTTTCGAGACGCCGGAGGGCTGGTCACAGATTGTGAGCCAGGCCTTTCATGGTGCCCGCCTGACCCGGGAAACGGTGACTCTGGGCTACGAATCGCCCCGGGCGTTACTGCGCGAACTCAAGGAGCTTGGCGCCCACAACAAGAGCCCGAGTCGGCGCAAGACCGCCACGGCACCGGCCCGCCTGCGGGCTTGTTTCGATGCTTACCCGCGCCTTGGGGACGGACGTGTGGAGGCCACCTACAAGGCGGCGTATCTGTCAGTCATCCCGGACTGATTTCCAACCACTGATCTGAAGGGCACCCCGATGACCCGAAAAACCTATTTCGTCACTGGCACCGATACCGGCGTGGGCAAAAGTGTTGTCACCGCCGCGATTCTTGAGGCGGCCAACCGCCAAGGCCTTCGAACGCTGGCCATGAAGCCGATTGCCTCTGGCTCCGAAGAAACGGCGGATGGCCTCCGGAATGAAGACGCGTTGCTGCTCCAGAAACACATGAGCGAGTCGTTGGACTACGACCTGGTCAACCCCATTGCCATGGCGCCTGCCATCGCCCCTCATGTAGCGGCTGGGCAGGCCGGCCGTCAGTTGAGTGCGCAGCGGCTGACTGGACTGTGCCGTGGTCTGCAGACCCGTCCGGGGGACCTCCTGCTGATCGAGGGAGCCGGTGGCTGGCGGGTACCGCTCAATGAGCGGGAAACGTTTGCGCAGGTGCCAGGGGCTCTCGGCGTGCCGGTGATCCTCGTCGTTTCGCTGAAGTTGGGGTGTATCAACCACGCGCTGCTGACAGCCGAAGCCATCCTTCGGGATGGCCTGACTCTGGCGGGGTGGGTCGCGAACCGGACCGAGGAGACGCCGATGGCCGTGGAGGCGGAGAACCTCGACTACCTTCGGAGTCACTTACCGGCGCCCTGTCTGGGCGAACTCCCCTGGGCCCCGGACGCGAATCCGGTATCGCTGGCCGATTATCTGGATCTGTCGCCGTTGGTTGAAAACTGAACAGGGTTGTGGTCTACTTGGATCAAGTTTCTGAAATACGAGGTGGTGGCCATGATCAACAACGCATTGGGTGTTGGCCTCCAGGGCGTTCAGGAGGGCATGCGGGGCCTGGAAACGACGGCGCGCCAGATCGCGCGGGCCGGTCAGGATGGCCTGCAGGGTGCCAATAACGCTGATGGGGCCGGTGGCATCACCGAGCCGCTCGTGAACTCCCAGCTGTATGAGCGGAGCGTTGAGGCGTCTGCACAGGTGGTGAAGACGGCTGATGAAACGGTGGGCACCCTGCTCGATACCACCGCCTGAGTCCCGGTCCGTCCGGGTCTTCGGAGAGACACATGCCTGTCGGGTTAACCTCCAGTACGCCTGTTTTCCCTCCCAGTATCGGTACCGGTGTCCAGCCGGAGCGTCCGGGCCGGTCGGACGGCCAGCCCACGGCGACGGCGGAAGACTCCCGTCGCCCCGTATCATCCGGTTCCGAGAGTGCCCGCCCCCGAAATTCAGCCCCGAACCAGTCGGCCCGGAACGAGTCGAATGCGTCCGGGCAGGGCGAGGATCAGCGATCGTCGTCGACATCCAGCGAGGAGGAGCGTCAGGGAGTCGGCGCTGAGCGAGGGGTTGATGGCGAGCCGCTGACCCGGGGTGAGCTTCGGGAGGTGCGACAGCTGGAGGCCCGTGATCGGGAAGTCCGCGCGCATGAGAGAGCTCATCAGGCTGTTGGCGGACAGTATGCCGGTTCGCCTCAGTACACCTATACCCAGGGTCCCGATGGTGACCGGTATGCCACGGGTGGTGAGGTTTCCATTGATGCCGCACCGATCAAGGGGGATCCCCAGGCAACGCTCGAGAAAATGCGGATCGTCCGCGCGGCGGCTCTGGCGCCTGCCAATCCCTCCGCCCAGGACCAGCGGGTTGCTGCTGAGGCCACTCAAGCGATGCTCCAGGCTCAACTGCAGCTTGCCCGGCAGGAGTCCGGTGTCAGTCGTCTGGAATCGACCGGAGAAAGCGGAAAGGAAAGCCGGTCGCGCCAGCCCGCCGCCTCTTCCTACGAAGTGGTCGCCCTGAACGGCGACCGTGCCGATACGGAGCCCTTCCGGGCCAGCGCCTGACCTTCTCTGTTCTTCTGATCGTGTTTGATCCGCACACGCTGTGCCGATTCTGGCGCTTGTGGCCGGTTTTGAGGCCTATGGCGCGGGCTGAAGGTATTGACAATCCCATCCCTGCAAACGTATGTTTCAAACAGCCGTTTAATTGTCCGCCGGCCATCCGTCGGCGCTCAACATTAAGGCGTCGTCCAGCGTCGGCGCCCGAGTCAACCTGAGGCTCAATGCCGGAATGTCCGGCCACAGGGCCGAAAACCGAGGTGGAAGTCATGCCTGATTACAAAGCGCCCCTGCGTGATATCAAGTTCGTCATGTCCGAGCTGCTGGACAGTGAGCAGCACTACGCCAGTCTGGAAGGTGCCGAAGACGCAACGCCGGATATGGTAGATGCCATCATCGGAGAAGGTGCCAAGTTCTGTGAACAGGTGCTGTCACCGCTGAACCAGGTGGGCGACCAGGAGGGCTGTACCTGGAGCGAGGACGGCGTGAAGACGCCGACCGGTTTCAAGGAAGCCTATCAGCAGTACGTCGAGGGCGGCTGGCCGTCCATGGCGGCGGACGTTGAGTATGGCGGCCAGGGGCTGCCGAACTCCGTCAACCTCGTCATGAGTGAAATGGTGGGGACCGCCAACTGGGCCTGGGGCATGTACCCGGGGCTGAGCCACGGTGCCATCAATACCCTCGAAAGCCACGGCACCGAAGAACAGAAGCAGACCTACCTGACGAAACTGATCAGCGGTGAGTGGACGGGCACCATGTGCCTGACCGAGGCCCACTGCGGTTCCGACCTGGGGACGCTTCGCTCCAAGGCAGAGCCCAACTCGGACGGCAGCTACAGCATCACCGGTACCAAGATCTTCATCTCGGCCGGCGACCACGACATGGCCGAGAACATCGTCCACATTGTCCTGGCCCGTCTGCCGGACGCGCCGAAGGGCACCAAGGGCATTTCCCTGTTCATCGTGCCCAAGTACCTGCCGGGTGAGGATGGCAGCGCTGGTGAGAAGAACGCCGTCAGCTGCGGCTCCATCGAACACAAGATGGGTATCCACGGTAACGCCACCTGCGTCATGAACTTTGATGGCGCCAAGGGCTGGCTGATCGGCCCGGAAAACAAGGGGCTGAACTGCATGTTCACCTTTATGAACGTGGCCCGTCTGGGAACCGCGATTCAGGGGCTGAGCCATGCGGAGCTGGGCTTCCAGGGGTCACTCGACTACGCCCGTGAACGTCTGGCGATGCGTGCACTGTCGGGACCGAAGAACCCGGAAGGCAGCGCCGACCCGATCATCGTCCACCCGGACGTGCGCCGGATGCTGCTCACCCAGAAGTCGATTGCCGAGGGTGCCCGTGCCCTCATTTACATGGCCGCGCAGCAGAGCGATATCCTGCATCAGGGCAAGACCGAGGAAGAGCGCCAGGCTGCGGACGACATGATGGGTTTCCTGACCCCGATTGCGAAGGCATTCCTGACCGAAATGGGCCACGAGTCCGCCAATCTGGGTGTGCAGGTCTTCGGCGGTCACGGTTACATTTCTGAGTGGGGCATGGAGCAGAACGTTCGCGATGCCCGCATCGGCATGATCTACGAAGGCACCACCGGCATCCAGGCGCTGGACCTGCTGGGCCGGAAGGTTCTGATGACCCAGGGCGAGTCCCTGAAGGGCTTCACCAAGCTCGTGCACGTGTTCTGCAAGGAGAACGCGGATAACGAGCAGATGAAGGAGTTCATCGAACCGCTCCAGGCGCTGAACAAGGAGTGGGGCGAGATCACCATGACCATTGGCAAGAACGCCATGAAGAACCGGGACGAGGTGGGCGCTGCCTCCTTCGATTACCTGATGTACTCGGGTTACGCGGTCTTCGCCTACCTCTGGGCCCGTATGGCCAAGGTAGCGCTGGACAAGATGGCGGAAGGCACTGAAGAGGAAGCGTTCTACAACGCCAAGGTGGAAACGGCCCGCTTCTACTTCAAGCGTCTGCTGCCGCGCTCACGCGGGCACGTGGCCATGCTTGAAGCGGGCGCGGACTCACTGATGGCACTGCCGGAAGATCAGTTCGCGTTCTGAATGACCGCCGGATGTCGTTCTGGATATGCCCGCCAGCAACAAGGCGGGCATTTTTTTATCCGTTAGGGCGGGCGGTCAGCGGAGACCGAGCGGATCGACAGCGCCGGCTGCGATGGCAATGCCCGTGACATCCTGAACCCGACTCACGCCAAGACGCTTCATGACCCGGGAGCGATAAAGGTCGACTGTCTTGGTGCCGACACCCAGCATGTCAGCGATTTCACGGCTGGTATAGCCTCGCGCCAATGGCAGAAATACGTCCTTCTCTCGGGGTGTCAGTCGGGCCATCCGAGCCTCGATGTCCGGGTGGAAGCGCTGAACGTTGTTGCTCGATCCATAACTTTGAATGGCCTGCTGGACGCTGTCGAGCAGTAACTGTTCGTTGAAGGGTTTTTCAATAAAATCGAAGGCGCCGCTTTTGAAGGCGCGAACGGCGATGGGCACGTCCGCGTGACCCGAGATGAACAAGACCGGAAGCTCGATGCCTTGGCTCTGCAACTCCTCCTGTACATTGAGCCCACCCAGACCCGGCATCCGGACATCAAGGATGATGCAGCCGCCCAGATTGGGGTCCACATGCTCAAGGAAATCCCGTCCGTCCGTGAATCCTTCAACCCTGAGGCCGACTGATTCAAGCAGCCAGCGGGTTGAATCAAGCATGCCAGTATCGTCGTCAACGACATAAACCACTTTGTTGTCCAGGTTTTTCATAACGCAGTCTTATTCGCGGTTTGTTGCAAGGGCCTGGTCTTTGCTCAGTCAGGAAGAACGCTTTTCGTCCGGAGCCTGTTCACCCGGGAACCGGCAGATAAGTTCAAGCCCGCCCTTTGGGCCGTTGCGGGCATCCAGGAAGCCGCCAAAGCCTTCAACGAGCGACCGACTCATGGAGAGGCCAAGGCCGAGTCCCTGTTCCTTACTGGTATAGAAGGGGGTAAAAATGTTTCTCAGTCCTTCTTCGCTCATACCGGGGCCCTGGTCCCGGACCGTGACAATCAGGCTGCCGTCTGGGCCTGGTGTTGTGCTGATGTGGATGTCGGACGATTGATTGCCCCAGCGTTCGCAGTTCGCATCAATGGCGTTGCGAATTAGGTTCAGAAGCACCTGTTCGATGAGAACGGGATCTGCTGTGATCTGGGGGCAGCGAGCTTCCAGTGCCTGGTGGATGGTGACATGTTTCTTGTCGGCTTCCCATCGACAGAGCTGGACGGCGGTCTGAATCACCTCGTCGAGGGCAATGCGGCAGACCCGTCGTTGGCCTTTCTGCAGAAAATTTCTCAGGCGCTTGATGACTTCAGAGGCGTGATTGGCGTGGTGAGTGATTCTCTGCAGCCCCTCCCTGACCTTCTCCAGACGAGTCTCGTCGAGGGGCGGTTCAAGGTAACGCTGACTGGCATTTGCATAATTAACAATCGTAGCCAGGGGTTGGTTCATCTCATGGGCAATCCCCGACGCCAGTTCACCCATCGTGGCGAGTCGGGCTGCATGCGCAAGCTCTTCCTGGTGGCGTCGTTGCTCGCTTTCCCGCAGGGCGCGCTCGGTCATGTCCCGATTGACCAGCGAGTAGTAGGGACTGCCTGTGGCCGGCTGATGTGACAGGAGAACAAGAGAGACCGGCAGAGCCCGCCCCGCTCCGATGATGTGCAACTCGCTCTCGGTCTCCCAGACCCCATACTTGTCCGCCTCGGGCAGGCCGTTGGCTATCAGGCGATCCAGTTCCGATGAGTCCATTAGATCCGCCAGGTGCGGTAAATCGTCTTCGTCCCGTTCCTCAAGCCCGAGCGCCTTGCGTGCAGCAGGGTTCACGTACGTCAGTCGGCCCGAACGCTCCGAGAACAAGACAAGATCGGTGTTCGCCTCCACAACCTGAGCAAGACGTCGATTGGTCTCGGCGGAATTGACGCGGGCGGTCACGTCCCGAGAAACACTGATGATTTCCACAACCGCGCCGGTGTACGTCTCGCGGATGGCCCGGCAGGCGGTTTCGAACCAGCGACGGGAGCCGCTTCGATGTGTGACCTGAAGGGTCAGCGTGGCATAGCCGGTTTCACGGAGTTGGTTGCTGATCTGGTCGCCCTGATCGGTAAGTTCCCCATTCTCGATAATAAAATGGAGTGGCTTACCCCTGAGCGTTTCTGGCGAGTAACCAAGCAGTCGCCACGAGGCGGGCGAAGCGTCTATGAAGTCACCGTTGGGGGCATGACGGGAGATCAGATCGGTCGTGTTTTCAGTAATCAGCCGGTAAAGCCGATTTGACCGGGTGGCCTCGTCGATAATGACGGTTTCGGGCGTCACGTCCCGCGCACGAGCGATGACCCGGTTGCGATCCGGATCGGGGACAAACTGCCAAAGCAGGGTGATAGTCTCCAGCCGGCTTTCCACGCCCGTAATGGCCCGCTTCTGACGAATGCAGGCTTGTGCCAGTGCTGCCACGTTCACTGGAAGAAGCGCCTCCGGACGGCTGCCGGCCGCCTCATTGCCTTCCAGAATCCGCCCGTCGCTGGTCAGGATGAGGCAGGGCTCTGGGTCGTGTGGCAGTAACAGCCCTGAGTTGGTCATAAATCTCCTGGTATAGTGAATATACTATAATACCTATGTGCAATCACCATATTCGACTGTTCGTGACACTATTCTGTTACTGGCTATTTTAGCCACTCTATTGGATTTCTGAAGTCTACAAAAACAAGATTGACGAGGTCATCGGTATGTCTTCCATCTACGAACACGAACTGTCACCGGTCCCGGCAAACTACTCGAGCATTTCTCCTGTTGATTTCCTGGCCCGTACCGCGAGCGTCTATCCGGATTACCCGGCCGTTATCCATGGCGCCATCCGACGAAACTGGGCGCAGACGCACGAGCGGTGTCTGAGACTGGCCTCGGCTCTCCAGGGGCGGGGAATTGGCAAGGGGGATACCGTTGCCGTAATGCTTCCGAATATTCCGGCGATGCTGGAATGCCATTTCGGTGTGCCCATGATTGGTGCCGTGCTCAACACCCTCAATGTGCGCCTGGATGCTGATGCCATTGCCTTCATGCTGGAGCATGGCGAGGCGAAGGCGTTAATTGCCGATCGGGAGTTCGGTGATGTGGTGCGTCAGGCCGTGCGGCACCTGGAGAATCCGCCCCTGCTGATCGATGTGGATGACCCCGAGTACGGCGAAGGGACGGCTGTCAGCGACCTGGAGTACGACGCCTTCCTGCAGGAGGGTGATCCGGGGTTCGAGTGGCAGGTGCCTGACGATGAGTGGGACGCCATTTCACTGAATTACACCTCGGGCACCACCGGTAATCCGAAGGGTGTGGTCTACCATCACCGCGGCGCTTTTCAGAACGCCATGGGGAATCAGGCCGTCTGGGGCATGGGGCAGCACCCGGTCTACCTCTGGACTCTCCCAATGTTTCATTGTAACGGCTGGTGTTTCCCGTGGACTGTCACGGCCATGGCCGGGACCCACGTCTGCCTGCGGCGTGTGGACCCGGAGAAGATTCTGCAGCTGATTCGTGATCATGGGGTCACGCACATGTGCGGCGCTCCGATCATCCTGAATGCCTTGCTCAACGTCCCGGAAAACGCTCGCCCCGGCATTGATCATACGGTGAGTGCCATGACGGCAGGGGCTGCACCACCTGCCCAGGTCATCGGTGCCATCGAGCAGATGGGTATCCACATCACCCACGTTTACGGGCTGACCGAAGTATACGGACCGGTCACGGTCTGCGCCTGGAAGGAGCGTTGGGACAGCCTGAGCCTGAACGAACGCGCCACCCTCAAGGCGCGACAGGGGGTTCGCTACCCGACGCTCGCCGGCATGATGATCGGCGATCCGGACACCATGGAGCCGGTACCAAAAGACGGCAAGACCATTGGAGAGATTTTTCTCCGGGGTAACACCGTCATGAAGGGCTATCTCAAGAAGCCGTCGGCTACCGAAGAGGCCTTCCGGGGTGGCTGGTTCCATACCGGTGATCTGGCAGTGTGGCACGAGGATGGTTACATGGAGATCAAGGATCGCCTCAAGGACATCATCATATCCGGCGGTGAGAATATCTCCACCATTGAAGTGGAGGACACTCTGTATCGCCACCCGTCGGTTCTGGAAGCTGCGGTCGTGGCCAGACCCGACGACCGATGGGGAGAGACGCCCTGCGCTTTTGTCACTCTCAAACCGGATGCTGAATCGGTCAGTGAGGAACAGCTTATCGGTTTCTGTCGTGAGCATCTGGCCCGCTTCAAGGTCCCGAAAACAGTGGTGTTCCAGGAGCTTCCCAAAACATCCACGGGCAAGATCCAGAAGTTCGTACTCCGCGAAGAGGCTCGGTCTCTTCAGTGAGTCTGGCGCGGCGGTCGCTCGGTATCGCTGCGGATCGAAAGCATTTCCAATCGCTCAAACAAAAACAGGGGCGTACCAATCAGAGTGGTACGCCACGGGGAGATAGTGTCAATGCAACTCTACAACCGCCGTGATGGTCAGGAGCAGCCCTACTGGCCCTGTGGTCCGTTCAAGATTCGCCTGCCGTTTATCCATTACCGCTGGGAAGTGGCGGAAATGGTTCAGGGCCTGATTATGTTTGTGGTCAGCCTGGCGATGATTCCACTACTGGAGAAGTATCTGGGCCTGCCCTACGATGTCGCGCTCGCCTATGTTGTGATCTGTGGGGTCGGGTTTATGTTGCCCACCTTGCTGGGGGTGCCGCTGGTGCCTGGCTGGATTACCCCGGGTATCCCCGTGGTCCTGCTTTTCCTTGGCGATTATAAGCCAGGGGCAGAAGCCATTCAGGCGCTATTTGCGCTTCAGTTCCTGGTATTCCTGATCTTTCTGATCCTCGGTTTAACCGGCCTGGGGAGCAAGCTGGTCCAGCTGATCCCGCGTTCAATGAAAGGTGGCATTATTATTGGTGCCGGCATTGCGGCCTTGATGGGGGAGATCGAAGCCGGCGGGCGTCTGGCGGAGACGCCGATATCACTGATCCTGGGTGGACTGGTGTGTCTCTATCTGATGTTCTCGCTCTCTTTCAAGGGGTTCGTCGAGACCAATCCGATTGCCCGTAAAATCGCGAACTACGGAATGGTGCCAGGTATGGTGGTGGCCATTCTGGTCGGATTCGCCTCCGGAGAATATGAGGTTCCGAGCGTCGATATGGGCATTACCCAGCCGGCATTCGGCCAGCTTTGGAGCTATTTGCCTTTTACGGTCGGCTTTCCGGACCCCTCGGTCTTTCTCTACGCCGTGCCAACGGCCGTTATTGCCTACATCATCGCCTTTGGTGACATCATAGTCGGTAAGTCACTGATGGACCGGGTTGATCATCTACGTCGGGATGAGGTGATCGATAGCAGTATCGACCGGGTCCATCTGGTGACGGCTATCCGCAACGGCGTGCACGCATTCTTTGCGCCTTACCCGGGGTTAGCTGGTCCCATCTGGACCGCAGTGACCGCGACGATGGCGGAACGCTACAAATACGGTCGTCGTGCGATGGATTCCATCTACAGTGGCGGTGGGACCTTTTGGATAACCGGTTTCATCGCGGTGTTCGTCCTACCCCTGGTGAGCTTCTTTCAGCCTGTGTTGCCCATTGCCCTGTCGTTGACGCTTCTGTTAACGGGCTATATCTGTCTGATGGTCGGGCTGGAGCAGCTTGAGAACAACACGGAACGCGGCATTGCGGGGACCATGGGCGTGGTCCTGGCGGTGTATGGAGCCGGTTGGGGGCTGGCAACAGGGGCTGTGTTGTATCTGCTGATCGAACGCACTGGGTTGATTGGATTCACCGAGGACCCGGAAGCCCCTGGCGTTCGTGGATCCGTCAACGAATCCTGAGAGGAGATGTCGCGCCCCACCGCGACAGGACGATCTGTTTGGGAGCTGCCGCGACCGCGCAGCTCCTTTTTTCCGTCCATCGGCGACCCATAACGACCGGCGGAACGGGAAAAGAGCGATCGTCAATGAGAAAATGGGCGAATTCCTGTAAAATCCGCGCCTATAAATGACCAGCTCACAAGAAAGCTCGGCTCATCTCATATCTTCAACAACGCTCACATGAAGAGGATGTCTCGATGGCAGACTATCAGGCGCCGCTGCGCGATATTCGTTTTGTTCTGAATGAGGTTTTTGATGCGCCGAACTTCTGGGCATCGCTCCCCGGAGTTGCGGACAATGTCGATCCGGATACCGCGGATGCGATTCTGGAAGAAGCTGGCAAAATAACAGCCGGGACCCTCGCCCCAATCAACCGTGAGGGCGACGAGCAGGGTTGTCAGTGGAACGATGGCGAAGTCACCACGCCGGAAGGCTTCCGCGAGGCCTACAAAACCATGGCCGAAGGTGGCTGGGTTGGTCTCGGCGGTAACCCCGAGTTTGGCGGCATGGGCATGCCCAAGACACTGGTTGCCCAGTTCGAGGAAATGATGCAGGGCGCCAACATGTCCTTCGGTCTGGCGCCGATGCTGACCGCCGGTGCCTGCGTGGCCCTGGACGCCCATGGCAGTCAGGAACTGAAGGAAACCTACCTGCCAAAGATGTACGACGGCAGCTGGACCGGTGCCATGGACCTGACCGAGCCGCATGCCGGCACAGATCTGGGCATCATCCGCACCAAGGCGGAGCCTCGTGATGATGGCAGCTACAGCATCACCGGAACCAAGATTTTCATTACCTGGGGCGAGCACGACATGACGGATAATATTATCCACTTCGTGCTGGCCAAGCTGCCGGACGCGCCGAAAGGTCCCAAGGGCATCTCCATGTTCCTGGTACCCAAGTACGATGTGAACGAAGACGGCTCGCTGGGTGAGCGCAACCACTTCAGCTGCGGCTCACTGGAGAAGAAAATGGGCATCAAGGCCTCGGCCACCTGTGTCATGAACTTCGATGGCGCCAAGGGGTATCTGGTGGGTGAGCCGAACAAAGGCCTCATGGCGATGTTCACCATGATGAACTATGAGCGCCTCGGTGTCGGCGTCCAGGGCCTGGGTGCCGCAGAAGCCTCCCTGCAGAACGCCCGTGACTACGCCATGGAGCGGACCCAGAGCCGTGCGCCCACCGGCCCGCAGGAAAAGGACAAGGCGGCCGACCCGATCATCGTGCATCCGGACGTGCGCCGCATGCTCCTGACAATGAAGGGCTACGTCGAAGGGGGCCGGGCGTTCTCAACCTATGTCGCCCAGTGGCTGGACGTGGCGAAGTTCGCGGAGGACGAAGAGCGGCGCAAGCAGGGCGATGCGATGGTGGCCCTGCTCACTCCGGTGGCCAAGGCGTTCCTGACCGATCGTGGCCTGGATGCCTGTGTCATCGGCCAGCAGATCTTCGGTGGTCACGGCTTCATTCGCGAGTGGGGTCAGGAACAGCTGGTCCGCGATACCCGCATCACGCAGATCTACGAGGGGACCAATGGGATTCAGGCGATGGACCTGATGGGCCGCAAAGTCGTGGCAAACCAGGGCAAGTACTTTGAACTGTTTGCGAAAGACGTGGCTGCGTTCATCGAGGAGAACAGCGATAACGACGCGCTCAGACCGTATCTGGGGCAACTCGCGGCGGCGCTGGAACGCCTGGATGATGTGACGGAAACCGTCATCAAGCAGGCGGGCGAGAACCCCAACGAAGTGGGGGCGGCAGCCGTCGATTACCTCGACCTGTTTGGCCTGACCGCTCTGGGTTACATGTGGGCGATGATGGTCAAGGCGGCGGCGCCGAAAGCGCAAGACGATACGTCCGGTTTCTACACGGGCAAGCTCAAGACCGCGCGTTTCTACTTCGATCGACTGCTGCCCAAAACCGTGTCTCTGGCAGAAGGCATCCGCAGTGGAAGTGGTGCGATGATGGCGCATTCTGCCGAGGAGTTCTGACGCGGAATCGAATCGGGCCGGTAGGTGCTGCCGGCTCGACCATCAAAGCCCGGAAGAACCATTGGTTCGTTCGGGCTTTTTTTTGCCACGACCAGAGCGTCAGGACGCGTCACCCCAGATTGAATCGTCGAACATGGCGTCCGGGTTGGTAATGAAGCGGTTGTCATTACCCTGCAATTCACGAATACGGTGATTGCGTGTCAGCTCCAGGTCTCCAGGCGGGTCGGCCTGGTGCCAGCGCTTAAAGACATCATTGGAGCCCGGCGCCGGCAGGTCGTAGGTGTCCATGACATACACCACGCCCCGGGCGACATCGCCTTTGATCCGGTCGGGTGGCTCAATGTTCTGGAAGCCCTCTTTCAGACCGCATTCGCCTTTGGGTGCTGTGGAGGTCATCTCACCGTAGCCGGCGTTGCGGCGCTTCATTTCAATACGGCTCTTGATGGGCACCATGTTGTGCAGATCCGACGCGACGTGCCGGTAGACCTCGCTGTTGCGCTCGCACTGGGACTTGGTGCCACAGCGCAGCGCATCCCGGACTCGATTCAGGGGGTAGATGTACCCCTGGGTGATGAGAAAACTGTCCTGGCCAAACTGTTTGTTGCAGAAAAACGTGTTCCCACCCTGTTTATAGAGTTTGCCCCAGAAGATGTCTTCGACGGTTTTTTCCGGGTTGGAGAAGCGATTCTGGGCGTGTCCGGGAAGAATGAACAGAACAGAAGCAGTCAATGCCGCTCCTGACACCAAGGCGATCAGGCGGGTGAAAAAAGAGGTTGTCGTGGTTTTCGTCATAATGATTACTCCTCAATCCCTGGCTGGGTGAGCGAATCTATATCGCCGCCGGAACGTTGTTGGAGATTCCTACCGTTCATTATAGGACGGCGGCAGTGTCTGAGACGCAAGGATTGTAGGACATTGACTACAGAATGTAAGCATTTGCATCTAAACCGGTGGGCTTTGGCCTGAATGGCAATGGGCCAGGCGCCAGCGGTGCGCCGTCGATCAGCGAATGAACCAGACTCCTAGCCCGCATTTCTCACCAAGGGTTCGGATTTTGCGCGCCCCTGGCTTCACATCTGGGCCAAATGGCCCTTGGACGGGGCTACGGCCACGCCCGGCGGTCCATTTGGCCCACCTGTTTCCCCAGGAACACGCAAAATCCGAACCCTTCGTGAGAAATCCGGGCTAGCGGAGTGCGGTTGCCAGTTCTCTCAGGTAATACCAGGCCGACATGCGCCCATAGCCTTTGGCGGCGCGGTCGATGTCGCTACATTGCGTCAGAGCGGCCCGGAGCCGGATCGGGCTGAGTCTTGAGCCGGCTTCCTGGAGCTGTTGTGCGCGTTGTTTCGGGAACACGCGCTGGCGTTGACAGAATGCGGCGGGCGATTCGCCATGGCGGCGTGCCTGCTGGAGCTGCAGGGTCATCCGGATGTCCCGGCTCAGTAGCCCCAGCAGTGGCAGCGGATTCTCGCCTTCCTGCTCCAGAACGCCCAGAATCCGGTGGGCCTGTCGGACCTGTCCGCGCATCAGGGCCGCAATGAGCTCGAACGCGCTGAAACGGGCGCTGTCCATGACGGCCTGCTCAATAAACGTATCATCCAGGGTTTCATCTGGAGCGAGCAGGGCGAGTCGATCGACTTCCTGACTGGCCGCCAGCAGATTACCCTCCAGGCGTTCGGTGAGGGCTTCAAGGGCACCTTTCGTCAGGTGCAGGCCACGGCTGTGAGCGCGTTTGCGCAGCCACTCCGGGAAGCGCTCGGGATCCAGTGGCCAGATCGGCACGTGAACCCCGTGGTTCTGTAGCGCTTTGTACCATTTCTTGCGGGTTTCGGAACGTTCCAGGCGGGCGCCGATCAGCAGGACAATGACGTCTTCAGGCGGCCGGGTCAGCGCCTGTTCGATCACGGCCTGGCCATCATTGCCCAGTCGGCCACTGCCGAGGTGAACCTCGATACGGCGCTTCTCTGCGAACAGGGACAGGGCATTGAGTTCTTCCCCCACCACCTGCCAATCCAGCTGCTGATCGGCATGATAGACCTGCCGGTCCTCGTATCCTGCTTTCCGCGCGGCGTCACGGATTTCATCACAGGACTCCTGAACGAGCAGCGGCTCATCGCCGGAGACCAGATAGACCGGTTTGAGGCCTTTCTCCAGTGATCGGGTCAGTTCATGGGGCTTGGTCGTCACGAGAGGGCTCCCCGGTGGCCTGTTGGCGGCGGATGGCCCGGACCCGGTCCTCGGTCATGGGCGCGAGCCGAAAGATGACCTGCTGCGCGAGACGTTGATAGAGCGACGTGCGGATGGCCTCCTCCTCGCGCTGTTTGGCCAGGACGTTGGTGTCGTCGTAGCGATAGATCTCGCTCGCTTCGATATCCGCACTCGCGATCAGGGGCACGTCGTCTGGTGCCGTTAACTGGAGCGTCACGTCCTGGCGCAGGTCGTACTCCGCAGTGGCGGCATCCAGCGTGATCGCGCTGGCGCGGCGGCGTTCCCGGAATGACCCGAGAAAGAGCCGGTGCGCGTGGTTGCCGGGCGCCTTGAGCTCAACGCCCCCATCGCGAAGCTGGCTTCGAACGCCGTCGCAAAGCGCGTTGGGAACGCTTTCCGCGCAGGTCACCGATAGAGGCTGAACAGCGGCCGGGACCGGCGCGGCCCCCCGCAGCTGGAAGCCGCAGCCAGCCAGCAGAGCGGAGCCGAGCAGTACGAGGGCGCGGAATAGCGGCATCAGAGGCCCTTAGTTCGCCACGATGTTGACCAGTTTATTGGGCACAACAATCACCTTACGGACCGTTTTCCCCTCGGTGAAACGGACGACGTTCTCGTCGGCCAGCGCCTGCTTCTCCAGGTCGTCCCGGGCGATGTCCGCCGGGACCTGGGCCTTTGAGCGGACCTTGCCGTTGACCTGAAAGACCATTTCGATGCTTGACCGCACCATTGCCGCCTCGTCCGCTTCGGGCCAGCGTGCATCCACGACCGGCGTGTCGTGACCGAGTGTCTGCCACAGGTGGTGGCAGACGTGTGGAACGATCGGAGACAGCAACAGAACGGCCGTCTCCAGGGCTTCCTGCACCACGCTGCGCCCCGCCTCGTTGTCAGCGGGGCATTGGCCGACGTCGTTCAGCAGTTCCATCACGGCGGCGATGGCCGTGTTGAAAGTCAGCCGCCGGCTGACGTCGTCGCTTACCTTGGCGATCGTCTCGTGGGTCTTGCGATGCAGATCCCGTTGGGCGTCGTTCAGCGCATCCGCCTGGACGGCGCCGGCGGCGCCTTCCGCCGCGTGTTCGGTGACCAGACGCCAGAGCCGTTTGAGGAAGCGATGGGCGCCTTCCACCCCGCTGTCGGACCACTCCAGGGATTGTTCCGGGGGGGCGGCGAACATGATGAACAGCCGCACGGTGTCCGCACCGTACTGGTCAATGATCGACTGCGGATCAATGCCGTTGTTCTTGGACTTGGACATCTTGGAGACGCCGCCGGACTGGACGGGCTTGCCGTCCTGCCGGTGTGTCGCGCTCAGAATGCGACCCTTGCCGTCGCGTTCCACCTCCACGTCGGCGGGTGAGATCCATTCAATACTGCCGTCATCGTGATCGCGGTAGTAGGTCTCGGCCAGCACCATGCCCTGGCAGAGCAGTCGCTTGAAGGGCTCGTCGCTGTCCACCAGCCCCACATCCCGCATCAGTTTGTGGAAAAAACGGGCGTAGAGCAGGTGCAGGATGGCGTGTTCGATACCACCGATGTATTGGTCGACGGGCAGCCAGTAGTTGGCGGCGTCCGGATCCAGCATGCCGTCCTGATAGTTCGGGCAGCAGAAACGGGCGTAATACCAGGACGACTCCATGAACGTATCGAAAGTGTCCGTCTCCAGCGTGGCGTCCTGCCCGTCAATGGTTGTCTTGGCCCACGCCGGATCGGCCTTGATGGGCGACTGGACGCCGTCCATCTCAACGTCTGTTGGCAGCTCGACCGGCAACCGGTCGGCCGGTACCGGGATTTCGGCGCCCCCTTCCAGGCTCATCATCGGGATGGGGGCACCCCAGTAACGCTGGCGTGACACGCCCCAGTCGCGGAGACGGTAGTTGACTTGACGCTCGCCAATACCGGCCTTCTCGAGGTCATCCGCAATGGCCTCAAAGGCATCGTCGCTGGTCAGTCCGTTGTACCGTCCGGAGTTCACCAGGAACCCTTTTTCGGTAAAGGCTTCTTCCTGCACGTCCAGTTCATCCCGCTCCTGTGAGGCGATGACCTGACGGATCGGCAGACGGTACTTGCGGGCGAATTCGTGGTCGCGCTCGTCGTGTGCCGGCACGGCCATCAGGGCACCGGTGCCGTACTCCATAAGCACAAAGTTGGCGACATAGACGGGCACCAGGTCCTGAGTCAGGGGATGGATGGCGTAATAGCCGGTCTCGATCCCCTGTTTTTCCATGGTGGCCACATCCGCTTCGGAGAAGCGGCTGTTCCGGCATTCCTCGACGAAATTGGCAACCGACTTGTGGCGCTCGGCAGCGGCCTCGGCCAGCGGGTGCTCCGCAGCCACCGCCATGTAGGTGACGCCCATCAGCGTGTCCGGGCGTGTGGTGTAGACCTGCAGAGCGTCATCCCGGTCCTTGAGCTGGAACGTCAGCTCGACGCCGGTAGAACGGCCGATCCAGTTGCGCTGCATGGTACGCACCTGTTCGGGCCAGCCGTCGAGCTGATCCAGATCGCTGAGCAGCTCCTCGGCGTAGTCCGTGATCTTGATGAACCACTGGGGAATCTTCTTGCGCTCGACGACGGCGCCGGAGCGCCAGCCACGACCGTCGACAACCTGCTCATTGGCCAGCACGGTCTGATCGATCGGGTCCCAGTTGACCGTGGCCATTTTCTTGTAAACAAGGCCTTTTTCGTAGAGCTTGGTGAAGAACCACTGCTCCCAGCGGTAATAGTCCGGGTCGCAGGTGGCCAGTTCACGGTGCCAGTCATAACCAAAGCCCAGCTGCCGGAGCTGGCTCTTCATGTGGCCAATGTTTTCCCAGGTCCATTTGGCCGGTGCGGTCCGGTTTTTGACTGCTGCATTCTCCGCCGGCAGCCCGAACGCGTCCCAGCCCATCGGCTGCATCACGTTCTTGCCCTGCATGCGCTGGTAGCGGCTCACCACGTCACCAATGGTGTAGTTGCGCACATGGCCCATGTGCAGCTTGCCGCTCGGGTAAGGGAACATCGACAGGCAGTAGTACTTGGGCTTGTCCGGGTCTTCGGTGACGGCGAAGGTGTCGTTCTCTTCCCAGAAGCGCTGTGCCTGTTGCTCAATCGCCTTCGGGCGATACTGTTCGTCCGTTGCTGCCATTGCTGAGGATGATCCTGTTGCCAAAATAGTGTCGGTTGGGAAATGCGCCATTCTAACGCACACCGCGTTGGACAGGTAGTCACCGGTCGGCATGTTACCGGCATCTGTGCCAGACTAACGGGGCAAGAGGGCATGAGGCCCACACAGTCCCGCCGATCACGGGGAGGCAAGCCCATGAGTGATGACCCGAAGTCCCACTTTTCCGGTAAAGCCCTGGAAGCATACAACCGCATGCTCGAGAAGGTGCAGTCCCGGCTCACGGAGGTTGAAAAACAATCCGCTGACACCCTGCGAGAGGGCCTCGAGGAAGCGGTGGAGGCCGAAACCCACATCGCCGAACTGACGCGCGAAGAGATTGATCTGCTGGCGGCCTATGTCCGGCGTGACGTCTCGCACTTGATGCAGTTTGTTGACGAGACGGGGGAGGGCGTCGGTGAATGGCTTTGGCTCGACCTGGCCCTGCTGGAGCGCCAGCTCCGCGATCTGCTTTTCTCCATTGCCGACCAGACCCGTCTGGACACGCTGGAGCTCGAACACAAGCTGGACCACGATCCGGGCCAGTACATCAGCGGGGAAATCGCCACGGCCGGCGTGCTGCGATGTGTGAACTGCGACCACATGATCTGCCTGGTTGAAACCAGCCACATCCACCCCTGTGACGCCTGCGGCTCGCACTACTTTGAACGGGTAACGGCCCGGTGGCCGCGGGATCCGGAGACCGAGTCGGCTGTGTCGTAGGGGCTGGCATGATGTCGATGTTTGCTACGGAAAACACGGAAAAGGGCGGTTTTAAAGTTGGAAAGTTGTAAAGCGGGTAAGCGTCCGGTGCTTCGACCAAGAAAACGTTAAAACCTTAAGACTTTCAAGCTTTTTGATCCCGCCCGAAGGGCGTTTCCGTGCTTTCTGTGTCTTTCCGTGGCCCAAAGGGGTCTCTTTATTGCGGATCGGTTAAGAGTACGTCAGCGCCCGTCGTGCACCGCCCGGGACGGCGTTGGAATGATCCTCGGCCGGGCAAACACGATCAGGATCATCGCCAGGGTCAGCACGGGCCAGGACTGCGTTGCCATGAACGGTGTCTGTCCGTCGACCGGGTAGATTTCGCCATGGAGCACGGTTCGCTCGAACTGCGGAATCCGCGTCTGAACCTGCCCCTGTTCGTCGATGATGGCCGTGACGCCATTGTTCGTGCCACGGAAGACGTAACGCCCGGTTTCCAGTGCCCGCATGCGCGCGATCTGGAGGTGCTGGTGGGGGCCGATCGACCGGCCAAACCAGCCATCGTTGCTGATCGTCAGCAGAAAGTCGGTGCCGCTCGCATTACGGGCCACGAAATCGGGGTAAGCGATTTCATAGCAGATGAACGGCATGATGGACTGCTGGCCTGCTGTCAGTGGGTCCTGATAAGCCGGCCCGGGTGAAAACTCCGACATGGGCAGGTTGAAAAAGCCGATCACTCCGCGTAGCCACTGGCTCAGCGGTACATACTCCCCGAAGGGCACCAGCTTCTGTTTGTCGTACTGTCCACCACCGTTGCCCACGGCGATGATGCGATTGCGGTAGGTGAAGTCGTCGATCGACCGTTTATAGCCATGCCAGGGAATGCCGGTAATCAGCGTACTGTCGTCCCCCAGACGGTCCCGGATGACATCGAGGATGGGGCCGGCGCGATCCTGCAGGATGGGGATGGCCGTTTCCGGCCAGAGCACAAGATCCGACCGCCAGTCGTCCTCGGTGAGTGCGAGATAGGTCTGGACCTGGTCCTGGAGAAATTCCGGATCCCACTTGAGCTGCTGGGGCACATTCCCCTGCATGGCGGCGACCGTCAGCGGCGTCTCGGCCCGTTCGGTCCAGCTGTGATTGGTCAGCAGTGGCGATAGGCCCCATGTCAGCGCGACCAGCACGGTCGTTATGCCGGCGGCGGTCCGGCGGGACGATTGCAGGAGCACCAACACGCCATAAAGGGCGGCGCCGGTGGCGGTGATGACGAGGGTGACGCCATGAACACCGGTGATCGGGGCCAGCCCTGCCAGAGGACCATCCACCTGCGCCGTACCAAGATACAACCAGGGGAAACCCGTCAGTAGCCAGCCCCTGACCCAGTCACCAAGCACCCAGACGCCCGGAAAGAGGATCAGCCGGCGGACGATGCCGGATCCGGACAGCCGCCCCCAGGCCCAAAGGGTGATCGCCGGGAACAACGCCAGCCCGGCCACGAAAATCACCGTCAGAACGACCGCAATGGGAAGGGCCGTATTGCCGTATTCGCTGATGCTGACATAGACCCAGGAGGCGCCGGAACCGAACAGGCCGACACCGAACAGCCAACCGGCGCGGAATAGCGACCGGGGTGTCAGCGGGATCAGTGCCAGCAGAAGCAGCACCACGGACGGCAGAGCCAGCCAGGTCAGGCCAAATGGCGAGAACGTCAGCGTCTGCAGTCCTCCCGCCACCAGCAGCGCCAGGGCGGAGGGCCAGGAAAGCGATGAATTACTGGGTATCACGACGACGGACCTGAATCAGCCGGATCACTCGGTTATCAGCGTTGAGAATGGTGAAGGTGAAGCCTGAAAAGCTGATGGTTTCACCCCGGCGGGGAAGGTGCCCGAACTCGCGCAGAACCACGCCACCGATCGTATCGAACTCTTCCTCGTCAATGTCGGTGTTGAAGAACTGATTGAAGTCATCCACCGGCGCCTGCGCCTTGACGGCGAAGCTACCATCGGCGCGACTTTTTATGTGAGCTTCCTCGTCCACATCGTGCTCGTCCTCGATTTCACCGACGATCTGCTCAAGGACGTCCTCGATGGTGATCAGGCCCGCTGTGCCACCGTACTCGTCCACCACAATCGCCATGTGGTTGCGGGTTTCCTTGAACTCCTTGAGCAGCTGGTTCAGCCGCTTGCTCTCCGGAACGAACGTCGGTGGGCGCAGCGTTTCGCGGATACGGGACCAGTTCAGCTCGTTGTTGACGGCCAGCGGCAGCAGGTCCTTGGCGAGCAGCACTCCGACCACATCGTCCTGACTGTCACCGATGACCGGGAAGCGGCTGTGGGCCGACTCCACGATTTCGGGCAGAAAGTCCTTGGGATCGGAACTGGATTTGACGGTCACCATCTGGGAGCGGGGGATCATGATTTCATCCGCCCTCATGTCGGTCACCTGCATGGCCCCTTCGATGATGCTCATGGCATCGGCATCAATAATGTTCTGGGATTCGGCGTCCCTCAGGACTTCCAGAACGTCGGCCAGTGATTCCGGGTCACTGGAAAAGGCCTGAGACAGGCGTTCCAGCCAGGACTTGGTGGTGCCCTCGCTGCGACTCGACTGATCGTCGCTCATGAGTCCTTGTCCGTTTCCTCTGTGACGTAGGGGTTGGCGATGCCCAGTCCGGCCAGCAGCCGGATTTCAAGGGCTTCCATAACGTCCGCGTCGGCATCGTTGATGTGGTCATAGCCCTGCAGGTGAAGCATGCCATGAATCACCATATGTGCCCAGTGGGCGGACAGGGACTTGCCCTGATCCCGCGCTTCGCGCGCGACGACGTCCGCGCAGATCACCAGATCGCCCAGCAGTGGGATGGTGAGTCCGTCGGGGGCTTCGAACGGGAAGGACAGGACGTTGGTCGGGCGGTTCCTGTCCCGATAGGTATGGTTGAGGTTGGAGCTTTCCTCAGGGCTGACCAGACGAATGGTGACCTCGGTGTCCGTGTCGCCCATCCAGGCCGTTTCTGCCCAGCGCCGGAAGTCCGGCTCTCCGGGACAGTCGTTGCCCTCAATGGCCGTTTGCAGATCGAGCGTCAGACGGCTCACTGCTCCGCCTCTCCGTCGTGGTCATCGTAAGCCTCAACAATACGCTGAACCAGCGGATGACGCACGACATCGCTGGCGCCAAAGCGCGTGAAACCGATGCCCGGCACGGTGCGCAGCACCTCCGCGGCGTGGATCAGGCCGGAGTGCTGGCCGCGGGGCAGGTCCACCTGGGTGATGTCGCCGGTAATGATCGCCGTGGAGCCAAAACCGATCCGTGTCAGGAACATCTTCATCTGCTCCCGGGTGGTGTTCTGACTTTCGTCGAGAATGATGAAGGCGTTGTTGAGCGTCCGGCCCCGCATGAAGGCCAGTGGTGCGATCTCAATGATGTTTTTCTCAATCAGGCGTGTGACCTGATCAAAGCCGATCATCTCGTAGAGGGCGTCATAGAGCGGACGCAGGTACGGGTCCACCTTCTGGGCGAGGTCGCCGGGCAGAAAGCCGAGTTTTTCGCCTGCTTCCACCGCCGGGCGGACCAGCAGGATGCGCTTGACCTCTTCATCCTTGAGTGCTTCGACGGCACACGCCACGGCCAGCCACGTCTTGCCGGTACCGGCGGGGCCGATGCCAAAGTTGACGTCGTGCGTCCGGATGTTGTGAACATACCACTGCTGGTTGGGGCTTCTTGGTTTGGCCTGGAATTTCGGTGTCTTGATGACAATGTCGCTGCCATCAAAGGGCTGCTCATCCGGCAGCCGCTCGAAACCCGATTCGCGGATGTACAGGTGCACGGTTTCCGGTGTCAGGTCTTCCGCCGCCTCCGTCTCCCGGTACAGGTGGCGCAGTACCTCAGCCGCAGCCGTCGCATGTTCCGAGGGACCTTCAACCCGGAAGTGGTGGCCCCGGTAGCCGATACGCACGCTCATGCGCCGCTCGATGTGTTTGAGATGCTCGTCGAACTGGCCGCAGAGCATGGCCAGCCGACCGGCGTCGGCGGGCATCAGGTCGAATTCGCGGGTGTCGGTGCTGCTCAAAAGGGCCTCGTCAGTGGAGTTGATCGTCGATGGGGTGTCCCCGCAGAGAGTTGGGGAGCGCCTCGACGATTTCAACGTCGATGAAATGTCCGACCACTTCCGGGTCGTCGTGGCGGAAGTTGACGATGCGGTTGTTCTCGGTGCGCCCGGCGTACTCGCCCGGATCCTTCTTGGACAGGCCGGTCACCAGAATACGCTCAATGTTGCCGACCATCTTGCGGCTGATGTCCATGGCCTGCTGGTTGATGCGGTCCTGCAGGATCTTCAGTCGCTCTTTCTTGACGGCTTCCGGCGTGTCGTCCGGAAGATCGCTCGCCGGTGTGCCGGGGCGGGGGCTGTAGACAAAGCTGAACGACACGTCGAAGCCGATGTCGTTGATCAGGTTCATCGTCTTTTCAAAGTCTTTTTCCGTCTCACCGGGGAAGCCGACGATGAAGTCGGAGGAAAAGCTGATGTCCGGGCGGACCTGGCGTAACCGGCGCAGCTTGGACTTGTACTCCAGCGCGGTATGGCCACGCTTCATCAGCGCCAGTATCCGGTCAGAGCCCGCCTGGACAGGCAGATGCAGATGACTGACCAGTTCCGGCACCTCACCGAACGCCTCAATCAGCGAATCACTGAATTCGACGGGGTGGGAGGTGGTGAAGCGGATGCGGTCGATGCCATCGACGGCGGCGACCATGTGGATCAGCTCCGCCAGATCGATGGTGTCGCCGTCCTCCGTTTCACCGTCGTACGCGTTGACGTTCTGGCCCAGCAGATTGATTTCCCGGACGCCCTGATCGGCCAGATGGCCAACCTCCGCCATCACGTCGGCCACCGGACGGCTGACTTCTTCGCCCCGGGTGTAGGGGACGACGCAGAACGTGCAGTATTTGCTGCAGCCTTCCATGATCGACACAAACGCAGTGGCACCCTCCGCCCCTGGTGAGGGCAGGTTGTCGAACTTCTCGATTTCCGGGAAGCTGACATCGACCACGCCCACGTCACCGTGTTTGGCCTCGGTGATCATCTCCGGCAGACGATGCAGGGTTTGCGGGCCGAACACCATGTCCACGTGCGGTGCCCGGTCGATGATGGCCTGGCCTTCCTGGCTGGCGACGCAACCACCGACCCCGATGACCAGCTCCGGCTTTTTCGTCTTAAGCTGTTTCCAGCGCCCGAGTTGGTGGAAGACTTTTTCCTGGGCCTTCTCGCGGATGGAGCAGGTGTTGAGCAGCAGAATATCCGCCTCATCCGGTTGATCGGTCATCTGGACGTCTTCACCGGAACGCAGCAGATCGGCCATGCGGGATGAATCGTACTCGTTCATCTGGCAGCCGTGGGTTTTGATAAACAGCTTCTTGGTCATGCCTGGTGCACCGGGTGGTTCAAAGTAACCCGCTATTGTAACGCGCGAGGCCACCCTCAACCAGTGTCCGGGCCGTGACAGCGCACGGCTGGGTGGTATGATTCCTCGGCCGATGTCACAAGGAGACCGCGACCCCATGACGCCTGAACGCATCGCCCGCATCCGACAGACTCTGGACCAGCGCCAGCCCGATCTGAGGGTGGTGGCGGATCAGATTCACAAGCCCAGAAACATTTCCGCGCTGATCCGGACCTGCGACGCGTTTGCTGTCGCGAACCTGCATGCGGTCTGGAACCGGGATGGCTATCGGGCGTTCCGAAAGACGACAGGGGGCAGCTACCGGTGGGTGACGACCCACACCCACCGGACCACCGGCGAGGCCATTGGGGCCCTCCGGGACAGCGGACACCGGATCGTGACAGCGCATCTGTCCGAGCGTGCAGTCGACTACCGGGATCTGGACTATACCCGGCCGATCGCAATCGTCATGGGGAGCGAGCTGGAGGGCGCGGGTCAGGACGCCATCGACCAGGCGGACGACCATGTGGTGGTGCCCATGATGGGCATGGTGGAGTCCCTCAACGTCTCCTCGGCCTGCGCCATCATTCTCGCCGAAGCGCAGCGCCAGCGACTGGAGGCCGGGCTGTTCGACCATCCCCGTCTACCGGACGACGAATACCGCTCCCTCTTCTTCCGCTGGAGCCAACCCACAGTCGCCCGTTACTGCGATGATCGACGGTTGCCGTACCCGGAAATCGATCTGGAAACCGGTGACCTGGTGGATGGGGTCGGTTGGATGGAGGAAGTGCGGGAGATTCGTGGGAAAAGACGGGCTTAGCCACGGGAAGACACGGAAAGCACGGACGCAAGCAGCCAACGACGAATGATGTCTTCTGTTCGCGTCCGGAGGACGCCTTCCGTGTTTTTCAGTGTCTTTTCGTGGCGAAAAATCATTCCGCGTCGTTCTGCGGATTCCGCGGCGGTCTTATCCTTTCTCTTCCAGATACCGCTTCAACTGCTCTTTCAGCGCCTTGGGCAGACGGGTGATGGTCAGGGCGTCGTTTTCGCGGTCGTAGTAAACGGCCTGGTTGACCAGGTCTGATGAGAAGGAGACGCTCATGCCGCCACCGGAGCCGGCGATACGGACAAGCTTCTTGACCTTGCGATGGTCCGGATGCAGGACCGTGTTTTCCGGCAGGTCCTGTTCCTGTGAAGCGAACTGTTTGAACTGCTCGGGCCTGTCCTCGTCGAGATAGCCGGACAGGGCATCGATGGCGACTGGCTCGCCGAGCGCATGCTGTTCTTTGCAGAAATCGTAGGCCCGGGCGCGATACTGGCCCGCTTTCTCCGGTTCGTCGCTCTGGCTGGCGAACGCTTCGACGGCGTCCATGAACGTCAGGGTTTCCTTTTCGACATCCACCTGGTTGGTGAAGCCGCAGAGCTGGATAAACAACTCGCCCGGTTCCCCGGTCCCGCGTCCGCGGATGATGGTCAGGGGGTTATCGGATTCGCCGTTGCCCAGCCAGGCATCAATCTCGATGCGCAGCGCCAGGTTCAGCCGCGACAGGCTGAGCACTTCTGTGCCATCCAGCGCCTGATTGGCATCAAAGCGCAGCGCACTGTCCGTTTCGAGAACAAACAGGTAGGCCACGTCGCTGTCGGCCAGCGCCTCGTGAACGAGCATCAGGTGGCCCTGATACTCCTCCTGGCAGCCAGTCAGCAGTTCCTGCCATTGGCCGAACAGGCGGTCTGTCAGTGCCTCAAACCCCTGTTTGTCCTCAAGGTAGTCCCGGAGCCAGGCGCTAAAGGGACTGGTCGCGACGTCGTCCGAAAAGCGACCGTAGCCCTTGCCGGGTTTGGCATTGAACAGGCGTTTGAGTTGCTTGTGCAGTGCCTCATAGTCGCCACCCGGCTCGGCCAGTGCCGGCCCCGCACTGAGGCGAGCCGGCTGGCCAGGCTGGAGTTGGCTGGCAAACGCGGTGCGAAGCTGGCGGATCGCCATGGATCAGATGCGCTCGTGAGCGATCAGTTCGTCCACCAGCTCACCGGCCGTGCTGCCGAGATTGGTCTCTGCGTCCGCCTTGGCAACGGCGCCGGCGACGTCATCTGCAATGTCCACGACGATCGCGATCAGGCCGTGAGCGGTCAGAACCTGGGCCATCCGGCGGCGTTCGTTGGTGGTGCCAGCGTTGCTCTCGGTCAGCACCACTGACGTTCGCCCCAGATCGAACAGCTGACGTTCCAGCACGACAGCGAGGTCCTCTGCCTGACTGCCGCTGCAGCCGATGATCAGCGGCTTCTGGGCCAGACGCTTGCTGCGCTCGTCGCTGGTGACCGGCTTCAGAGCGTCACCGCTGTCACGGGCGACGCCCTGAATCATGCCAGCGCCGATGGTCACGTTGGTCAACCGGTCAATAATGATGAATGAACCGGTGTGGCGATTGCGCTGGTAGGGATCGAAGGCAACCGGCTGGTTGAGGCTGACCTGGCACAGGCCAATCTCGTTCAGCGCCAGCTCGTCCCGGTCTTCCTGCATTTCCAGTGTGTTGACGTCCACCTGGTAGTGGACCTCGGTGACCGTGCCGGATGTGGCTGTTGGTCCCAGTTTGATGTCGTAGAGGCGACCGGTGGCCATGGGCGCGTCGGTCATCCAGACGATGTGGGCGTCGAACCGGTTGCCCACCAACGGCTCGTCGCCGGTCTTGACCAGCATGTCACCCCGGCTGACGTCGATCTCGTCGTTCAGGGTCAGGGTCACCGCCTGATCAATGTATGCTTCGTCCAGATTGCCATCGAACGTCACGATGTCCTTGACCGTGCTCTTGCGGCCGGAGGGCAGGGCGGTAATGGGATCGCCCGGGCGCACGACGCCGGATGCGATCGTGCCGCTGAAGCCCCGGAAGTTCAGGTCCGGCCGGTTCACGTACTGGACCGGCAGCCGGAAGTGCTCCATGTTCTTGTCCCGGGAGAGTTCAACGTTCTCCAGGATCTCCATCATCGGCTGGCCGGTGAACCACGGCGTGTTCTCGCTTCGATTCACCACGTTGTCGCCTTCCAGCGCCGAGATGGGCACAAAGCGGATGTCCTGCAGGCCCAGCTTCTCAGCGAACTCCAGGTAATCACGCTTGATCTCTTCGAAGCGCTCCTCGCTGAAGTCGACCAGGTCCATTTTATTGACGGCCACGACGATGTGCCGGATGCCCTGAAGGGAAGCGATATAGGTATGGCGACGGGTCTGGGTCAGCACGCCGTGCCGGGCGTCGATCATCAGGATCGCCAGCTGGGCTGTGGAAGCGCCGGTCGCCATGTTACGCGTGTACTGCTCGTGACCTGGCGTATCCGCGATGATGAACTTGCGCTTGTCCGTGGAGAAGTAGCGATAGGCAACGTCGATCGTGATGCCCTGTTCCCGCTCGGCCTGGAGCCCGTCCACCAGAAGCGCCATGTCGAGCTTTTCGCCCGTGGTGCCCAGTTTCTCGCTGTCAGCCTTGAGGCTGGCCATGTGATCCTCGTAGATCATCTTCGTATCGTAGAGGAGCCGGCCGATCAGCGTGCTTTTGCCATCGTCAACGCTGCCACAGGTCAGCAGGCGCAGCAGTTCCTTTTCCTCATGCTGCTTGAGGTAGGCATTGATGTCTTCGGCAATCAGGTCGGACTGGTGTGACATGTCTGTATTCCGTTTGTCGCGTCGTGAGCGTCCGGCAATGGGGCCGCTCTTCCGGTGTCTGGGTCGTCAGGGCCGTGGGTGGGCTGCCACCTCCGGCCGCTGAGGGTTCAGGCGGTTGCGCGGGATCAGAAGTACCCTTCGCGTTTCTTCTGCTCCATGGAGCCGGCCGAATCGTGGTCAATCACCCGGCCCTCACGCTCGGAGCTCTTGGCCAGCAGCATCTCCTGGATGATGTCGGGCAGTGTGTCCGCCTTCGATTCGATGGCACCCGTGAGCGGGTAGCAGCCCAGGGTCCGGAAGCGGACGGACTTCATCATCGGCTTTTCGCCCGGCTCGAGTGGCATACGGTCGTCATCGACCATGATCAGCGTGCCATCGCGCTCCACCACAGGACGTTCTTTTGAGTAATACAGCGGGACGATCTCAATGTTCTCGAGATAGATGTACTGCCAGATGTCCAGCTCGGTCCAGTTGGAAAGCGGGAAGACCCGGATGCTCTCACCCTTGTTGATCTTGCCATTGTAAATGTTCCACAGCTCGGGGCGTTGGTTTTTCGGATCCCAGCGGTGGTGCTTGTCTCGGAATGAGTAGACCCGCTCCTTGGCACGGGATTTTTCCTCGTCCCGGCGCGCCCCGCCAAAGGCCGCGTCGAACTGGTACTTGTCGAGCGCCTGCTTCAGTGACTGGGTCTTCATGATGTCGGTGTGCTTGGCGCTGCCGTGGGTAAACGGACCCACGCCGGCATCGACCCCTTCCTGATTGATATGAACAATCAGATCGAGGTCATACTTTTCCGCCATGCGATCCCGGAATTCCACCATTTCCCGGAACTTCCACGTGGTGTCCACATGCATCAGCTTGAAGGGGATCTTGCCCGGATAGAATGCCTTGCGGGCCAGATGCAGCATCACCGAGGAGTCCTTGCCGATGGAGTACAGCATTACGGGGTTATCAAACTCCGCGGCCACCTCCCGGATGATGTGAATGCTTTCAGCTTCCAGCTGTTTGAGATGGGTCAGATTGTATGTCGTCATGTCCTGCTACCAATCAGAAAAGCGCCGGGGGCCGCGAGTAAGCCGTCGGTTCCCGGAAAAAGCCCGACGGGGAGCTCAGCCCCATAATTGAGCAGAACTATACCAGAAGGGCCGATTTCATAAGAAGAAGCTTAGTTAGAGTATTCCTTTATATGGATATGAGCGAACCGGCCCTATGACTCGTCCAGCTTCTTTTTAAGGATTTCATTCAGAACCTTGGGGTTACCCTGGCCTTTCGAGGCCTTCATCAAGGGGCCCATGAAACCGCCCATCAGCTTCTTGCGCTTCTTGGGGTCGGCTTCCCGGTATTGCTCAATCTGCTCGGGCATGTCAGCGAGCACACTGTCGACCAGCGCTTCCAGTTCACCGGTGTCGGAGACCTGCCTGAGGCCTTCGGCGTCGATGATGGCGTCAACGGACTGACTGTCGTCGTCCCAAAGGCGGTCGAACACGGTCTTGGCGCCCTTGGATGAGAGGGTGTCGTCTGTCAGCCGGGCCACCATATCGCCCAGTTTTTCCGGGGCCACGGGGCAGTCGCCGATGGTGCGGTCCTCGCTGTTGAGTCGGCCGCTGAGCTCACCGAGAATCCAATTGGCCACCAGCTTGGCGTCGCCACCCGTGCTGTGGGCCTTCTCGAAATAGCCGGCCGTATCGGCGCTGGCACTGAGCAGGTCGGCATCATAGTCGGACAGGCCGTAGGTTTTCTGGAAGCGTGCCCGGCGCTCGTCCGGCAGCTCGGGCATCATCCGGCGCGTCTCTTCGATGAATGCCTCGTCGATTTCCACCGGCAACAGATCCGGGCAGGGGAAGTAGCGGTAGTCGTTGGCTTCCTCCTTGGTCCGCATTGAGCGGCTTTCATCCCGGTCGCCGTTGTAGAGGCGGGTTTCCTGAACAATCTCCCCGCCGTCCTCAAGGATGTCGATCTGGCGCTCCACCTCATGGTGGATGGCTTGCTCCATGAAGCGGAAGGAGTTGAGGTTCTTGGTTTCTGTCCGCGTTCCGAGCGTGTCAGAGCCGTGTGGTTTGACGGAGACGTTGACGTCGAAACGCATGGAGCCCTGGGACAGGTCGCCGTCACAGATCCCCAGCGACGTCACGAGCCCATGGAGTTTGCGGGCGAACGCGACCGCTTCTTCGGCGCTGTTGAGGTCCGGTTCGGTGACAATTTCGATCAGCGGGGTGCCGGCCCGGTTCAGGTCGATGCCCGTCATGCCGTGGAAGTCCTCGTGCAGGGACTTGCCGGCATCCTCTTCAAGATGGGCGTGGTGGATGCGTACCATCTTTTCCTCGCCGTCACCGACGGCGATGTCGACTCTGCCCGGCCCGACAATCGGCTCTGCCAGCTGCGTGGTCTGGTAGCCCTTCGGCAGGTCCGGGTAGAAGTAGTTCTTGCGCTCGAACACCGACCGTTGATTGATCTCGGCGTTCACTGCCAGGCCGAACAGCGTTGCGTAGCGGAATGCCTCGCGATTCGGCACCGGCAGGGTGCCGGGCATCGCCAGATCCACTGCGCTGGCCTGGGTGTTGGGTTCGGCACCGTAAGCGGTGCTGGTGCCGGAAAACAGTTTGGTTTGGGTGGCGAGCTGAACGTGGATTTCCAGCCCGATCACAACGTCCCATTGCATGGTTTGTCTGCCTCCTGGTTCAGCCGCCGCAGCGGCTGACGCTCAAATCGTCTCGGTGCCGTCTTACGCGGGCGTCTGGCGGTGCCAGTCGGTCACCTGCTGGAATTGATGCGCGGCGTTCAGCAGCCGGCCTTCCTCGAAGTAATTGCCGATCAGCTGCAGGCCCACCGGCATGCCATCAATTTGGCCCGCCGGTATCGACATGGCCGGTAGCCCCGCCAGGTTGATGGCGATGGTGAAGGTGTCCTCGAGATACATCTGCACCGGGTCGTCGGTCTTCTCACCGATGCGGAACGCCGGCGATGGTGTGGCTGGACTCATCAGCAGGTCCACCTCGCTGAACGCGTTCACAAAGTCCTGTTGGATCAGGCGGCGTACTTTCTGGGCCTTGAGGTAATAGGCGTCGTAGTAGCCGGCGGAGAGGGCGTAGGTGCCCACCAGAATGCGGCGCTTCACCTCGGAGCCAAAACCTTCGGCGCGTGTGCGCGTATAAAGATCCATCAGATCCGACGGGTTCTCGCAGCGATAGCCGTAGCGGACGCCGTCAAACCGGGACAGGTTCGCCGAAGCCTCGGCCGGGGCAATGACGTAGTAGGCCGCAATGGCCAGATCGGCGTTCGGCAGGGAGACTTCGCGGACCTCCGCGCCGAGCTTTTCGTATTCCCGGATCGCTGCATTGACCTGCTCGGCCATCGCCGGGTTCAGGTCATCACTGAAATACTGCGAAGGCAGTCCGACCCGCAGGCCTTTCAGCGGCTCGTTCAGCGTGGCGGTGTAGTCGGGGACGGCCCGGCTGACCGAGGTGGCATCCCGTGGGTCGTGGCCCGCCATGGTGTTCAGCATGAGGGCGCTGTCCTCGGCCGTGCGGGTCATGGTGCCCGCCTGATCAAGGCTGGAGGCGAAGGCAATCATGCCGTAACGGGACACCCGGCCATAGGTTGGCTTCAGGCCGGTGACCCCGCAAAGGGCAGCGGGCTGTCGAATGGAGCCGCCTGTGTCCGTGGCGGTCGCGCCTGGAATCAGTCGGGCAGCCACCGCGGCGGATGAGCCGCCTGACGAGCCGCCGGGCACCCGCTGGTCGCCCCAGGGGTTGAGTGTCGCGCCAAAATAACTGCTTTCGGTGGATGAGCCCATCGCGAACTCATCCATGTTGGTCTTGCCGAGGCAGACGGCGCCGGTGTCCCGCAGTCGGGAGGTCACTGTCGCGTCGTATGGTGGCACAAAATTGGCCAGCATTTTCGAGCCGCACGTTGTTGCCACACCATTGGTGCAGAAGATGTCCTTGTGGGCGAAGGGAATGCCGGTCAGCGGCGTTGCGCTGCCGTTGGCCCGGCGCTCGTCGGCGGCTTTGGCATCCGCCAGCGCGGCCTCGGGCGTGACCGTGATGAAGCTGTTGAGGTGGCGGTCCTGTTGCTCAATCCGGTCGAGGAACTGCTGGGTCAGTTCCACGCTGGAGCAATGGCCTGCGTCCAGGTCTCGGGCCAGTTCGGCAATGCTTTTGTCGTGCATGGTCCGGGTGTCCGTTCTGGGTCAGAAAGAATCGCGGTTTGATATCACTCGATAACCTGTGGAACCAGGTACAGGCCATCCTCGGTAGCCGGCGCAATGCGCTGGAAGGCGGCCCGCTGGTTGGTTTCCGTGACGGTGTCGTCCCGCAGCTGTCCCACAGCATCAAGCGGGTGAGCCAGCGGTTCCACCTGATCGGTATCGGCTGACTGGAGCTGATCCACAAGGTCGAGGATGTTGCTGACGTTGGATTCCAGCGACCGGGCTTCCTCGTCGCTGGTCTTGATGCGGGCCAGAAGGGCCACCTTTTCAATTTCGTCGCGGGAAATCGCCACGGGGTGCCTCCATGATTACGGTCTTGTCACGCTTGAGTCAGGTGCGTGGGAGAAAGCATGGAATGTTAACAGATTGTGGCGTGCGATGAACGGCTTCCGAGGCTTTCAAGGGCCTCTGTTGCGCCGCGTCGCATCTTGCCCGAAGCGGGGCCCGCTGCTAAAGTTCCCGCATTCATTTCACCACAGCTCTTCTCAGGTTAAGACGACGCCAATGCTCATCAAGAAAATCCGCGGTCTGTTCTCCAGCGATCTCTCCATTGATCTGGGCACGGCCAATACCCTCATCTTTGTCCGTGATCGGGGGATAGTGCTTGACGAGCCCTCGGTCGTGGCGATTCGGACCAATAACGCCCAGAAGATGGTGGCGGCCGTGGGCGGCGAAGCCAAGCGGATGCTGGGTCGTACGCCGGGCAATATCACGGCGATTCGCCCGTTGAAGGATGGCGTGATTGCTGATTTTGTCGTCACGGAGAAAATGCTCCAGCACTTTATCCACAAAGTGCATGAGAACAGCTTCATCACGCCGAGTCCGCGGGTTCTGGTCTGTGTGCCAAGTAAGTCCACCCAGGTGGAGCGTAAGGCGATTCGTGAGTCCGCCATGGGGGCCGGCGCCCGCGAGGTGTACCTGATTGAAGAGCCGATGGCGGCCGCCATCGGCGCTGGCCTGCCGGTGGAAGACGCCAGCGGCTCAATGATTGTGGATATCGGTGGTGGTACGACGGAGATCGCCATTATTTCACTGAACGGTATTGTGTACGCCGAATCGGTTCGTGTGGGCGGTGACAAGTTTGACGAAGCCATTGCCACCTACGTCCGGCGCCAGTATGGCAGTCTGATTGGCGATTCCACGGCCGAGCGCATCAAGCATGAAATCGGCACCGCGTTCCACAGCGAGGAGGAGCGCGAGATTGATGTGCGGGGCCGGAATCTGGCTGAGGGCGTGCCACGGGCCTTTACCCTGACCAGCAGCGAAATCCTCGAAGCGCTTCAGGAATCCCTGGCGCAGATCGTCCAGACCGTCAAGAGCGCGCTGGAGCAGTCCCCACCCGAGCTGGCATCGGACATTGCCGAGCGTGGTATTGTGCTGACCGGCGGTGGCGCACTATTGCGCGGGCTGGACAAGCTGATCAGTGAAGAGACCGGCCTCCCGGTTGTGGTTGCCGAAGAACCGTTGACCTGTGTGGCCCGCGGCGGTGGCAAGGCGCTTGAGATGATCGACCGGGGCGGTATCGGGATGTTCTCCCACGAAAACTGACTGCCGGCTGCTTCCACAGTGGAAGCCCGGATGCCTGATCGCCGCTGCGGATGACCGTCTCAGCGGCGTTGTTGTTTCAGACGGAGGGTAACGCTATCAAGACCATCTTCGCACAGGGACCCTGGCCGGGAATGCGCCTGATGGCGGTGGCCCTGCTGTCTCTCGTGCTGATGGTGGCGGATGCGCGCTTCCAGCGTGTCGATGACGTGCGCAGTGTACTCGGAACGATGCTGTCGCCGATTGTGTGGCTCGGGCACCTGCCGGAGGCCGTTGGTGAGTGGAGCGACAATGCGTTTTCGAGTCGCGAAGAGCTGCTGGCTGAAATCGACTCCCTCCGCGCCCGCCTGCTGGTTCTGGAGCGCCGTTCCAGCAAATACGCCACGCTCGCCGCCGACAACCGGGCGTTGCGCCATCTGGAAAGTGCCGCCAGCGAGCTGGATGAAAGCGTGCTGGTCGCCGACGTCATCGGCGTCACGCCGGATCCGTTCTCCCATGAGCTCATCATCAACAAGGGCGCTCGCGACAATGTCGGTGAGGGGCAGGCGATCATCGATGCCGATGGACTGATGGGGCAGGTTATTGAAGTGAACCAGTTGACCTCCCGCGTACTGCTGGTCTCTGACAGCAGCCACGGGGTGCCCGTCAAGGTGCTGCGAAGCGGCGTCCGGGCGGTGCTGCTGGGTACGGGGCGTAAGGACACGCTCCAATTGATGCACGTTCCGGACACCGCTGACATCCGTGAGGGCGACCTGCTGGTCAGCTCCGGCCTGGGCGGTCGGTTTCCGCGAGGGTATCCCGTCGCCCGGGTGGCGAGCATCGAAAGCCGGCCCGGGGCGGCCTTCTCGGAAATCGAGGCAGAGCCGGCGGCAGGTCTCAATACCAGTGACCTGGTGTTGGTGCTGTTCCAGAACGAGTCGCCGGCGCCGCCACCGACCACCCCGGGGGACGAGGCGACAAAAGCGGGCGGTATGGAACAGGAGGCTGAAGGATGAGTCTGTCGGTCATCAGCTATCCGGTGTTTTTCGTCAGCGTCGTCGCTGCGATGGTTCTCAGTGTCTCGCTGTTCCCGGTCCAGTGGCTGGTGCTCCGGCCGGAATGGCTTGGGCTGATCGTGTTCTACTGGACCTTCCGGGCGCCGGGACGTTTTGGCGTGCTGGTGGCATGGCTGCTGGGCCTGATGCTTGATGTTCTGGAGTCCAGCACGCTGGGCGTCAACGCGTTTGCCATGGCACTGATCGCCTTCCTGGTGCTCACCACGCATCAGCGGCTGCGGATGTTCCCGTTGCCTCAGCAGTGTCTCATGGTGTTCCTGTTGTTGGGAATCAACCAGATGACTGTCCATTTTGCGGATCAGGTCCTGGGGTCGGGCACGCCCGGGTTCAGCTATCTGTTGCCGGCGCTGACCGGGGCGCTCGTCTGGCCATTTGTTTGCGCGGTGCTGGACCGTCTGAACCTGAAACTGGGGTAGGGTATGTCTGTTTCCGATTCGCTGATTCTGGCCTCGGCCTCGCCACGTCGGCGGGATCTGCTGCACCAGATCGGCCTGACGTTCTCGGTTGCGCCGGTCGATATTGATGAGAGCCACCGGCCGGGTGAGCCCGCCTCTGACTACGTTGAGCGCCTGGCCCGTGAAAAGGCTGAGGCGGGTTATCGCCAGCACCCCGGTCACCGGGTTCTGGGCTCGGACACCACCGTGGTCCTGGATGGTGAGCCCCTCGGGAAACCCGTGGACCGGAACGATGCGCTCGATATGCTGCGGCGCCTGTCCGGGCGTGAACACGAGGTGCTGACCGGCGTGGCGCTGGCCAGACCGGAGGGTACCGGAAGTCGACAAGTCTCGACCCGCGTCTGTTTCCGGGAACTGTCGGAAGACGAGATGGTCGCCTACTGGGAGACGGGCGAACCGGTCGACAAGGCAGGAGGCTACGGAATTCAGGGGCGCGGCGGCGTTTTCGTCAGCGCCATCGAAGGCAGTTACAGCAACGTGGTCGGCCTGCCGCTCACCGAGACAGCGGATCTGCTGGCGTGGTCTGGGATGCCGGTCTGGCAGGTGTGGCAGACAACAACCGGAGAATGGAATGAGTGAGGAAATCCTGATCAACGTGACCCCCGTGGAAACACGGGTGGCCCTGGTTGAAAACGGGATGCTGCAGGAAGCGTACATTGAGCGCACGAGCCGGAAGGGCATCGTGGGCAATATCTACCGTGGCAAAGTGGTCCGCGTTCTGCCGGGCATGGAGGCGGCCTTTGTCGATATCGGCCTGGAACGGGCCGCGTTCATCCATGCCTCCGATGTGTCCGTGCCCGAAAACGGTGACGGCGCCGCGGAGGAGTCCTCCCGAAGTGTACCGGACATCCGTTCCCTGCTGCGCGAAGGGCAGTCGCTGGTAGTCCAGGTCACCAAGGATCCGATCGGCACCAAGGGCGCCCGCCTGACGACCCAGCTCTCCATCCCCTCCCGGTATCTGGTGTTCATGCCCGACGCCAGCCACATTGGTGTGTCCCAGCGCATTGAGGACGACAACGAGCGCAGCCGACTGCGCACTCACATTGAGCGTTGTGCCGAGGCCATGGGCGATGAGCGGGGTGGGTATATCATTCGGACTGCCGCGGAAGGCGTGCCCGAAGAGGATCTGCGTGCGGATCTGGAGTACCTGCACCGCGTGCTTCGCTCGGTCAACGAGCGGGCCGGGACCAGCCCGGTGCCGAGTGTGATCTATCAGGATCTGCCGCTGTTCATCCGCACTGTCCGGGACCTTGTCCGCTCGCAAACGGAAAAGGTCCGTATTGATTCGCGCGAGAGTCACCAGCGCGTGATGGCGTTCGTCGAGGATTTCGTGACCGAAATTGCGGACATGGTCGAGTATTACCCGGGAGAGCGTCCGTTGTTCGACCTTTACAGTGTCGAGGACGAAATTCAGAAGGCTCTGAGTCGAAAGGTCCAGCTCAAGTCCGGCGGCTACGTCATCATCGATCAGACCGAGGCGATGACCACCATTGATATCAACACCGGTGCGTTCGTCGGCCACCGGAATCTGGAAGAAACCATTTTCAAGACGAACCTGGAGGCCGCGCGGGCGATCAGCCGTCAGCTGCGCCTGCGCAACCTCGGGGGGATCATCATCATCGACTTCATCGATATGGAGGACTCGGAGCACCAGCGTCAGGTTCTGCGGATGCTGGAGAAAATGCTGGAGCGTGATCATGCCCGGACCAAGATCACCGGCGTCTCTGAGCTCGGGTTGGTGGAGATGACCCGTAAACGCACCACCGAGAGCCTCGGACAGGTGCTGTGTGAGCCCTGTCCGATCTGTGAGGGGCGTGGATTCCTCAAGACGGCCGAAACGGTGTGCTATGAGGTGTTCCGGGAAATTATGCGGGTCAATCGTGCCTATGACGTTGGGGGGTATCTGGTGATGGCCTCACAGAAGATCGTGGACCGATTGTTGGATGAGGAATCCGATAACGTGGCCGATCTTGAAACGTTCATCGACAAGACGATTCGATTTCAGGTGGAACCGTTCTACAGTCAGGAGCAGTATGATGTGGTTCTCCTGTAGGAATCGCACTGACGCGTAACCGGTCCTGAAAGGTCTTTGAATGACCCGATCCTCTTCGGCTACCGATCCTGTTCGCCCGCCGATGGCACTGCGCTGGCTTCGCCGGATCAGCAGTCTTGTCTGGTGGCTGGTGCTGGCCGCGCTGGTGTTGCTGGCGTTGTATGTCGGACTGGGGCGTCAGCTGGTCGGTCAGATCGACCGCTATCGTGACACGCTGACGACTCAACTGGCCGATCAGCTCGGCCAACCCGTGCGGATTGAGGCGCTCCGGGGCAGCTGGGAGGGGCTTGACCCGGTTGTGCGGGTCGACCGACTGCGACTGATGGACACAGAGGAGCCGACCGAGCGGGCCCTGACCCTGCGCCGACTGCGGATTCGTCCGGATGTTGTGGGGTCATTGCTGGCGGGCCGGCTGGTGTTCCGGGACCTGTCGGCAGACGGCCTGGACCTGACCATTCGCCAGTCCCGAGGCGGTAATCTCGGTGTGGACGGCGTTCGACTGGTCCGGCCTGAAAAGCTGCCCATCCGCGAGATCATCCGCACCGAGCCGCGGATCAAGCGCTTGATCAGCCGGGCTGGCGAATGGCTGTCGAATCCCTCAATCCGAATCAATCAGGTCGACCTGAGTCTGGCCGTTCCTGGCCAGCCGGATCAGACGTTTTTCATTCCCCGGCTGGTGCTCGGCTTTCATCAGGGCACTTTCCGCGCCTGGGGGCGTGTCATGAAGCCCCGTTCCACCACTCAGCTCCTGCGGTTCCACCTGGAAGGAGACCGGTTCTTCCGGGGGGAGTTCAATGGCCGTCTCTTTGTCGACGTCGATTCCGGCCGGTTATTTGATCCTTTGATGCAGGAGTACAGCTGGCGAGGCCTGGAGGTGGCGGGCTTTGATCTGAGCGGCGAGGGCTGGCTGCATTACACCGATGGTGCGCTCCAGCGCGTCAATGCGAATCTGGAGATGCCCTGGTTGCAGCTCCGGCGGAACGGTGAGGACCGCCCCCCCATTGAATCCGTCTCGGCGCAGATTGGGTGGGTTCCGGCTTCGTCCGGCCCGGGGCAAATGGTGATTGAAGAGCTGACCTGGCAGTGGGATGGGCGCAAGGGTGGCCCCGTGGATGCCTTCTGGGCCCGTCGCGAAGCCCGTGATCAACTCTGGTTCAGTGAGTTGCCGGCGGGTCTGGTAATGGCCATGGCGGAAGCGTTGGCGCCCATGCCGCAATCGCTGCGCGACACCCTGGCGAACTACCGGCCCGGGGGACACCTCACCGACGTGCGGGCGCAGTGGCCTGCGCCAGATGGCGGTTTCACGCTCGGTGCCGGCCTGGACGCCGTGTCCGTCCGTGCCCACGATGGGGCGCCGGGCGTGCAGAATCTGGATGGACGCCTGAGTATGACTGCCCGGAGCGGGACGGTCGTCGCCGATGCCCGCGATATGACCCTGAGTTTTCCCAAGCTGTTTCGGGGGCCCTGGACGTTCCGGCAGGTTGAGTCGCAGGTACGCTGGACGATTGACGAGGGAGACATCCGGGTATGGTCCGACCGGATCGACATGGATTACCAGCAGGGCACCACCTTCCAGGGTGCGTTTGACCTGCGACTGAACAACCCCGGTGACGATGTGCTGTCGATGCGGATCGACACACGCGATGCCCAGGCCGCCATGCTGGCGGATTTTCTACCCGCGAGAGTGATTGACCGCGAATTCTACGATTGGCTGACAGGCGCCGTGGAAAGCGGGCGAATTGCTGAGGGGCGGTACTATGGCCACGGTAATATCACTCCGGGCTCGCCGGATGGCAGCTTCACCAGCAGTATGCAGTACCGCCTGGAAGACGCCCGTATCCGTTATCAGAACGATTGGCCCGCTCTGGTCGGCACCGATGCCGATATTGCTGTTCAGGGTCGTCAGGCACGCATTCGCGTTGATCAGGCCCAGACTGGGGATCTTGCCCTCAAACCCTCTTTGATCCGTGTGGATGGCCGGCCGGATCCGGCCATTGTGACCGTTGAAACCGGGGGGCGGTTCGACGGCGCCGCAGCCCGTCAGTGGCTGTTGGCCTCGCCTCTGTCTTCGTCCCTGACGCCGCTCCGGAATCTGGCGTTCAGTGGCCCCTTCTCGGCCGATGTGGCTCTCACGCTGCCGTTGTCGGACGACGCTTCGCCGGATCTGGACCTGACGTTTGCTCCGGATGGCATGGCCATTCGCTGGCCCGATCCTGCCTTGTCCTGGCAGTCCCTGACCGGCACCGTCCGGTACCGGTCCGATGATGGCTTCCGGGCCGGCGATCTGTCAGCCCGTTTTTTGGGCGAGCCTGTGAGGGTCACACTGGCACGGCCTTCGCCGGAAGCATTCCGGCTGCACCAGCAGGGCGCGATCGACATGGGTCAACTGAGCGATCAATTGGGCCGGGCCTTGCCGGGGCTGGAAGGGCGTATGGCTTACGATGCGGTCCTGGAGGCCGGGGGCGGGCGTGGTCCGAGGATGAGGTTGTCGTCTGGCCTGGATGGTGTTCAGGTTGACTGGCCGGCGCCACTGGACAAGGCGCGGGGAGCGGCGGCTCCCATCGATCTGATGCTGGACTGGTCGACGTCGAAGGCGAGGCGGCTGTCGGTGGACTGGCCCGAACGGCTGGGCGTGCGAGCGCGCCTTCCAGAAACCGGACCACCGTGGGTTCATATGACCGTGGGCGGCGGAATGGTGGAAGCGCCGAAGGGCGCCGGCGTGCGCATTACCGGGCAGTTGGAGACACTGGATGTCGCAGACTGGCGGAGCGCCCTGGCGCGCTTGACGTCGGACAACGCGTCCGGCGGCACCGCGTTGCGCTCCGCCAGTCTCTCGGTGGGGCAGTTCGTGGCGGGAGATCTCTCGTTCGAGCGGCTTGGCATCGAAGCGGAGCGTTTGTCAGAGTCCTGGGAGCTGGCACTGTCCGGTCCGGACATGAGCGGGACCATCTCGATACCGGATGGCCCGTCGGAAGCCGTCGATGCCCGGTTCGACCGATTGGCGCTGAGCGCCGGGGATGATGCCAGCCGGGCCTCGGCAACTGAGGATGACACCATGCCCCGGTTTTTGGCGCTGTCCGTCGCCGACTGGCCGGATGTCGACCTGACGGTTGAGCAGTTGCAGCAGGGGAGTCGGAACATGGGGCGCTGGTCGTTGCAGATGCGTACCGGGACGGACCAGCTGACGATTGATCCGCTGACCGTACGGACCGGTTCCATGGCGTTCGAGGGGGAGCTGTCCTGGGCGCTGTCGTCAGACCGGATGCACGAAAGTACACGGCTCGACGGTCGCTTCAGCGGTGAGAACCTGGCGGACCTGAGCGCCTGGATTGACGGCAGTATTCCGGTGCGCAGCGAGAAAACCCGCGCGGAACTCCGTCTGAACTGGCCCGGAGGGCCCGCGGATCTTGATGTTGCGGAGCTTGGGGGAGATCTGAGTTTTCGCCTTGAGAACGGGGCGATCCTGGAGCAGGGCAACACCGCCCAGATGTTCCGCGTCTTTGGCATTCTGAACTCTGACACGCTCTGGCGGCGGTTGCAGCTGGACTTTTCGGATCTCTATGAAGCGGGCGTGACGTTTGATGCCATGTCCGGCAAGGCGCTGATCCGTGGTGGGGAACTGACCTGGCAGCCGGAAATGCAGATTGCCGGGCCCTCCGGCGCATTCCGTCTGACCGGCCGGACGGATCTGGCCACCGAGGCGCTGGACATGGAGCTGGTGGTCGTCCTGCCGCTGACCCAGAACCTGCCTCTGGCGGCGGTGCTTATGGGCGCGTCCGCTCCGATCGGTGGTGCCCTGTTCGTTCTTGATAAACTGTTGGGGGATCCGTTAAGCAAGCTGACCAGCGCAACTTACTCGGTTCAGGGCACCTGGGATCAGCCCCGGGTGAACATGAAGACGGTGTTCGACACAGGTGGGGAGTGATATGAGCGATCAGCGTGTGGCTGTCATCCAGATGGTGAGTGGACACGAACCTGAAACCAACCTCGCCGACGCCAGCCGCCAGCTGGAACAAGCCCGCGATGCGGGTGCCCGGGTGGCCGTGCTGCCGGAGAATTTTGCGGTGCTGAGCACACGTCAGATGCTGGAACGGGGCCAGTCGGAGATCTCACCCGATGGCCCAATCCGGCACTTCCTGGCGAGCGAGAGCCGTCGTCTGGGACTCTGGATTGTGGGTGGGTCGCTGCCCGCCGCTGTGCGGCCCGACGGCAGCCCGATTGAGGACCGGGTCCGGGCGGCTTGTTTCGTGTTTGATGACAAGGGACAGGAAGTGGCTCGCTACGACAAGATCCACCTCTTCGATGCGGAAGTGTCGGATGCGCAGGGCCGTTACCGCGAGTCGGACACGTTTGAGCCGGGGGAGTCGGTGGAAGTCATCGATACCCCGGTCGGGCGCCTTGGGCTGGCGATCTGCTACGACCTGCGTTTTCCAGAGCTGTTCCGGGCATTGCGGGAACGGGGTGCGGAGTGGGTGACCCTTCCCAGCGCCTTCACCTATCAGACCGGCTTCGCCCACTGGCACCCGCTGATCCGGGCCCGGGCCATCGAGAATCAGGTGTGGATGGTCGCCCCGGACCAGGGGGGCTGGCACTCCAGCAAGCGTCGGACCTATGGTCACTCGATGATCGTGGACCCCTGGGGTGCCGTCATTGCTGAGGCCGACGAGGGCCCGGACATCCGAACGGCCGATCTCGATCCACAGACCCTGGCCGGGTTGCGCGAGCGCATGCCGGTGTGGGGGCACCGGCGTTTGTAGCAAGAGAGTGTTGGCCACGGAAAGACACGGAAAGCACGGACGAAAAGTCGCAAGTCATAAGCCGCCCTCGTTCTCAGCGCGTGAGAGAAGCTCGATTGTGACGTGCCGTGTCGTTTTTCGCCCGAAGGGCGTTTCCGTGCTTTCCGTGTTCTTCCGTGGCAGATCGGTATCATTTCCCTCGTCTGCTCACGATTCTTCGCCTATCCGTACAACCAATCATCACCCGGGCTCGCTAAGTCCGCTATAATACGGGCGTTTCGTCGAAGTCCCCGTGAAGGTGGGTGATCCATGTCCGATATCCTGGAGAAAAGTCAGGCCCGTCAGCGGCTCCGCACCCTGGGAGAAGCGCTGGACAGTGGCGCGCTGCAACAGGTGGCGCGGATTCTCAATGGTGGCCTGAGTCCCAGTGATATCGCTCACCTGCTGGAATCCTCGCCCCCGCGCCAGCGTGCGGTCCTCTGGAACCTGGTAGACAAGGACCTGGAAGGGGATGTCCTTCAGTACCTGAATGACGACATCCGGAGCTATTTCCTGAGCAAACTGAATGCGCAGGAACTGGCGGCGGTGATTGAGGACTTCGAATCGGACGACCTGGCAGACCTGCTTCAGCAGCTGCCTGATGCGGTGATTCAGGAAGTCCTGGACACCATGGATGCCCAGGACCGGGAGCGTGTCGAAGAAGTCCTGTCCTACCCGGAGGACACGGCTGGCGGCCTGATGAACACGGACACCGTGACGGTGCGTCCGGACATCAGCATTGATGTGGTGCAGCGTTATCTGCGCCGTCACCGGAGCCTGCCGCCCATGACCGACAGCCTGATCGTGGTCAACCGCAAGGATGAGTACGTGGGGGTGATGTCGCTGACCCGGATGCTGGTATCGAGCCCGAGCGCGACGGTCCGTGAAATCATGGACACCGATGTGGAACCCATTCCCGTGACCATGCCGGACAACCGCGTTGCCACCCTGTTTGAGCGGTACGACCTGATTTCCGCGCCGGTCGTGGGCGATAATGGCAAGCTATTGGGGCGGATCACCATCGACGACGTCGTTGACGTGATTCGTGAGGATGCCGATCACTCGCTGATGAGCCTGGCCGGTCTCGATGAGGACGAGGACACATTTGCTCCCATCTTCCGCACCAGTCGGCGTCGCGCCGTGTGGCTGGGTGTGAACGTGGTGACCGCCTTCACCTCAGCCACAGTGATCGGTCTCTTTGAAGGCACCATCCAGAAAGTGGTGGCGCTCGCGGTTCTGATGCCCATTGTCGCCAGTATGGGCGGCATCGCCGGCAGTCAGACCCTGACGCTGGTGATCCGGGGCATGGCTTTGGGGCAGATCAGCCGGGACAACCTGCGCTGGCTGTTGAACCGGGAGTTTCTCTCGACCATTCTCAACAGCCTGCTGTTTTCGGTCATTGTTGCCGGGGTGGCGGTAGCCTGGTTTGGTCAACCCACCATCGGGCTGGTGATCGGGCTGGCGTTGATCATCAACCTATCCATCGCTTCAGTGGTGGGGACGCTGTTGCCGCTGTTTCTAAAGAAACGCAATATCGATCCGGCTCTGGCCGGCGGGGTGGTGTTGCTGACAGTCACAGACGTGATGGGCTTTCTGTCTTTTCTCGGCCTCGCGACGATTTTTTATGGATAAAAAGACACCATGAGCGACGAACACGATCGCCCGGACGACCCTGAAGAGTCGGGCACGGAATGGGTCAGCAAGACCCAGCGGAAACGGGATATGGAGGAGTTACAGCGGCTTGGTCGCCGGTTGACCGAGCTGCAGGTGGATCAGGCAGCGGGCATGCCGATGAGCGACCGCTTGCGGGATGCCGTCGCCGAGTCCCAGCGGATCCGCAAACGTGAGGCTCGACGTCGCCACCTCCAGTACATCGGCAAACTGATGCGGGAGGAGGAGCACCTCGACGACCTGATTCGTGGCATCGAAGCACTCGATGCCGGCAGCGCCGAACACACCCGGCGCCACCATCTGGCGGAACGCTGGCGGGAACGGCTGATCGGGGAGGGCAATGAGGCGATGAGCGAGTTCATTGCCTACTGCCCGGAGACCGACGTCCAGCACCTGCGCAACCTGGTCCGCAACGCCAAGAAGGAGCGGCAGGACAACAGGAACATCGGGCAGGCGAAGAAGTTGTTCCGGTATCTGCGGGAGTGCATCGACGAGCAGGAGAACTGAAGGGGTTGGCCACGGAAAGGCACGGAAAACACAGAAACGCCCTGCGGGCGAACAGTCAGTCGTTGGTTGGGCTGTTTGTTCCGTGCTTTCCGTGTTTTTCCGTGGCGACCACAGTCGGTTGCGGGGCTTACTCCCCCTCCCCAAAATAATCGTCAATCAACGCCACCAGCGCCTCCCGGGCCTCCTCCTCATCGTCGCCGTCAATAATCAGGTCGATCTCGGTGCCCTGACTGGCGGCGAGCATCATGACGGACATGATGCTCTTGCCATCCACAGTCTGCTCGCCCTTGCGGATTTTGACGTCGCTGTTGTATTCCGACGCCGTGCTGACCAGCTTTGCCGCGGCCCGGGCGTGGAGTCCGAGTTTGTTGATGATGGTGATGGGCGTTTCGATCATGACGAGCCGGTCCCCTGCTGAGTGGTATGCAGGTGGGGCAGCTCCGTGTGGCGGATCTGGACGTTGCTGTACTGCTGCTCGAAGTGGCGGGCCAACTGATCGCAGACATACACCGAGCGGTGCTGACCGCCGGTGCAGCCGATCGAAATGGTCATGTAGCTGCGATTGCTGTGCCGGAAGGCCGGTAGCCATTGCTCCATAAACCCGGTCAGGCTCGCCAGCATGTCGGTTGTCGCGCTCTGCTCCCCCAGAAACTGCTGAATCTCCGGGTCGAGGCCGGTAAACCGTCGGAGACTCTGATGCCAGTAGGGGTTTGGCAGACAACGGACATCGAACACATAGTCCGAGTCCAGCGGCACGCCGTGCTTGTAGCCGAAGGACTGGAACAGCAATGCCAGTTCCTGTTCACGGCGCCCGACGATGCGTTGGCGGACCATGTCCCGGAGCTCGTACATCGACAGCTCCGTGGTATCAATGTGCAGGTCCGCCAGTCGCGCGATGGGTTCCAGCAGCCGTTTCTCGTGATTGATGGCTTCCCGGAGCGACGTGCGTTCATCGCTCAGTGGATGCTTGCGTCGGGTGGCGTGAAAACGCTGCAGGAGTGAGGGGTCAGAGGCGTCCAGGAAGATGGTCTCTACCTGCATCTCGGACTGCCCCAGGCGCTCGTGAATGGTCTCGAAGTCACTGATCTCATCCGCGAGGTTTCGCGCGTCGATGCTCACGGCAATATGACGGAGCCGCTTGGGGGAGGCCTGGGCTGCCTGTTCGGTCAGGGGAAACAGCAGCCCGATGGGCAGGTTGTCGATACAGTAATAGCCCAGGTCCTCGAGGACGTGCAGAGCCGTACTTTTGCCGGAGCCGGAGCGGCCGCTGACGATGATCAGTTTCATGAGATTCCTCTCAGGACGATCGGGTCATTTCGCGATAGAGGCTCTCCGAGTCTTCGCACTGACGGAGGCGCTCACAGAAGGTGCGATTATTGAAGGTCTCCGCCAGTTGGCTCAGTAACTCCAGATGTTCGCTGGTGGCCTCCCGAGGCACAATCAGGGTGAACACCAGATCCACGGGCTGATGATCAATGGCGTCGAACGAGATGCCATCCTCAAGGGTCATCAGGACACCGACCACCCGGTCGCAATTCTCCAGGCGACAATGGGGAATGGCGATCCCCTCTCCAATGCCCGTGCTGCCGAGGCGCTCCCGGCTGATCAGATTGTTGAAGATCCGCGTGGATTCCAGTTCCGGGTACTGACGCGCCACGTTCTCGGCGATCAGCTCCAGAATGCGTTTCTTACTGGTCCCGGGCACACCGCACAGGGTGAGCTCCGGGGCCAGGATGGACTCAATGGATAAAGAGGTTTCCGTCATGAGTGGACTGCAATCCCCTGACAGCGTGTTTAGCGACCAGCCGCGCCATGCATGCGATCAACTTTCTTCTCCTTGTGCTTGAGAATCTGTCGATCCAGCTTATCGATCAGAGCATCGATGGCCGCGTACATGTCGCCGCTTTCGGCCTCGGCGTGAATATCACCACCGACCACATGGAAAGTGGCCTCGGCGAATTGACGTTGTTTCTGGACAGCCAGGGTCACCTGGCAGGTGCTGATGTGATCAAAGTGACGTTCGAGCTTCTCGAACTTTTCGGAGACGTAATCTTTCAGTGCGGGTGTCAGTTCAACATGGTGACCTGAGATATTGAGTTGCATACGCTTCTCCTGTTGTCGAGCGAGCCAGCGCCGAGTCTGGCCTGCGTCTCCACCGCCGGACCTACCCGGCGGTATTTTCGAGTGCCGGTTCGTCTCACACGAGCCGGCTCCGCACCCCGTCAAACGAGACGCTTACGCTCGTTCGACGGTGGAATATGCATGGCCTCGCGATACTTGGCGACGGTACGCCGTGCCACCTTGATGCCCTGATCTCCGAGCAGAGCCGCAATCTTGCTGTCGCTGAGAGGCTTCTTTGGCGTTTCCCCGGCCACCAGTTTCTTGATCATGGCACGGATTGCCGTGGACGAACACTCCCCGCCCTCATCCGTGCTCACGTGGCTGGAGAAGAAGTACTTGAGTTCGAAAATGCCCCGGGGGGTGTGCATGTACTTCTGGGTGGTCACCCGTGAAATGGTGGACTCATGCATCTCCACGGCCTGGGCAATATCGGAGAGAATGAGCGGCTTCATCGCCTCCTCGCCGTGATCCAGAAAGCCCTGTTGGTGTTCGACGATACGGGTCGCCACCTTCAAAAGCGTTTCATTACGACTCTGGAGACTCTTGATGAACCACTTGGCCTCCTGCAGCTGATCCCGCAGGTACGTGTTGTCGGAACTGCTGTCTGCCCGGCGGATCATGGCGGCGTAGGTCGCGTTGACCCGAATGCGCGGGGCAATCTCCGGGTTGAGCTCAACGCGCCAGCGGCCTTTGTCGCGCTTGACGACGACGTCCGGGACGACGTAATCCGGCTCGCCTGAATCCAGCACGTCGCCCGGGCGCGGATTAAGGGTCTGGATCAGTTCCAGAACGGACCGGAGCTGATCCTCCTTGAGGCGGCTCCGGCGCAGCAACTGCGTGTAGTCGCGGTTTCCGAGCAGGCTGATGTAGTGACTGACCACGCGCTGAGCCTGGCCGAGCCAGGGGGTCTCCGGCGGAAGCTGGTTGAGCTGGATCATCAGGCATTCCTGAAGATCCCGGGCATAGACGCCAGCGGGATCAAAATGCTGGAGCCGGCGCAGCACCGCCTCGACCTCATCCAGCTCGAGTGGGTCCTCGTCCTCCTCATTCGTCAGGCCGGAATGGATCTCTTCCAGCGGCATGGTGAGGTAGCCATGAGAGTCCACAGCGTCCGTTAACGCGTGAGCGATGGCGCGATCCCGCTCGGACATGGGGGTCAGGTTGAGCTGCCAGTGCAGATGGTCCTGGAGCGTCTCGCTGACCGAGTTGCGGGATTCGAAATCGGTGTCGTCGTCCTCGGCCCGGGGGGCGGGCGCCGGTGCCGATTGATAGATGTCGTCCCAGGCCGTGTCAACCGGCAGGTCATCGGGAATCTCACTGCTGCTGTCACCGGCAGAGGCGGTTGGCTCGGGAGCGTCGTCCCAGTCGCTCTCGTTGTCCGATGAGTCGTCGTTGCGATCCGTGTCCTCGCTGGCGGCATCGGCCTCATCGTCCTCGCCATTCTCCAGCATGGGGTTGGATTCTAGCGCCTGTTGAATCTCCTGCTGAAGATCCAGCGTGGACAGCTGTAACAGGCGGATGGCCTGTTGCAGCTGGGGCGTCATGGTGAGTTGTTGGCCCAGCTTCAGCTGTAAAGACGCTTTCATTACCATCTATCAGGTCCTGACAGTTCTATGGAGCTTTGTGTCTCGTCTGATCAAAAAATTGACCGGGCGGAAGACGCAAGGTCCCTGTACCGCATGAGCTTTCATGGAAATCCGCGCCGGAAAATGGGCGCGGCAAGCAAAATCTTTGCCGAAGTCTACTGGCATGGCCACCCCAATGACAATATCTGCACTGTCAGTCTAGTCATTTGTGTCCAATCTGGCGATTCAAGACCCCGCCTGAGACATCACAACCGGAACTCATCACCCAGGTAGACATCCTTGACCTGCTGGTTGGCAAGAATGTCGTCGGCTGCCCCGGAGGCAATAATATGGCCCTCGCTGACGATGTAGGCGTTTTCGCAGATATCCAGCGTTTCACGGACGTTATGATCCGTGATCAACACGCCAATGCCCTTGTCTCGCAGGTGGCGGATGATCTGCTTGATATCGCTGACCGAAATCGGGTCCACACCCGCGAACGGTTCGTCCAGCAGGATGAACGCCGGTTCCGTGGCCAATGCCCGGGCGATTTCCACGCGCCGCCGCTCGCCGCCGGACAGGGCCATTCCCAGGCTGTCCCGGATGTGGGTGATATGAAACTCCTGTAACAGGCTTTCCAGCTTCTCGTCCCGGTCCCGTCGTTTGAGGTCCTTGCGGGTTTCAAGAATGGCCATGATGTTGTCCCGTACGCTCAGCTTGCGGAAGACCGACGCTTCCTGAGGCAGGTAGCCAATGCCGGCCCGGGCGCGGCCATGCATGGAGTAGGCGGTCAGGTCCCGGTCATCAATCCGGACCCGACCCTGATCCGCCGGAACCAGTCCAACGATCATGTAGAAACAGGTGGTCTTGCCTGCGCCGTTGGGGCCGAGAAGCCCAACGATTTCGCCGCTGCGGATCTCCAGGGACACGTCCTTGACCACACTGATATGCTTGTAGCTCTTTGCCAGATTGCTCGCACGCAGGACCGCCATCAGCGATTGTCCCCGCTCTGGTTGCCCGGCTGGATAATCATCTCCACGCGCCCGTCCGGATTGGTGTCGCTGCCGGTGGCGGTGACCACCCGTTTGGCCGTGTCGTAATCAATGCGTTCACCGCGGAACACATTGCCGGCCTGGCGAATGACGGCCTGTTGGCGCAGGAGGATGCGGTTGTCCCCCGCCGAATAGATGATGACGTGGGCTTCGGCATCCGTTTTCGGGCGGTCATTGCGGGCGGGCTGGGTGTAGTGGGCGGGCTCGCCGGTCGCCTCAATCTGTTTCAGGACACCGTCTTGGCGATGCAGGACCACTTTCTCTGCCGTTAGTGTCGTTTCGTTCTGGCGAACGATGACATTGCCCGTGTATGTCGCTTCGCCAGCGCCTTCGTCGATCCGGGCATGGTCGGCGTTCACCCGGATCGGCGCGTCCGATTGCAGATCGAAGGCACCGGCGAGGGCGGGCATCATCAGGCCGAGCAGGGCGATAAGAAGTCGGGCCCCGACGCGCGGGAATGGGTCATGGCGATGACGAGCGGAGGTCATAACGTCCTTCTACCTGTGACTGAAGCTCCAGAACCCGGTCGTCAATCCAGCCCTTGAGACCGACGGCGTGCGTCACACCACGGGGGGAGTCCAGCACGACCGGGGCGTCAGTGTGCACAATGCGGCGGCGGTTATCCAGTGTCAGCCGGTCGCTGCTCAGCCGAGCCTGGGCGCCGTCATCCAGCGGCCGGGTAATGGCGACATTGCCCGAGAGGTGGAGTTGTTCCTGATTGCGTTCGTAGCGTCCTTCTGCCGCCTCCAGCACCCAGGGTTGCTCGGTGCCGGTGTTTCGGATGACCGCACGGGGGGACATCAGGTGGGCCACCTTGCGGTTATCGAACTGCTCAATGCGTTCGCTGTGGAGTTCGCTCTTGAGAGCACCATCCTCGGAATAGGAGCGGAAAACGCCGTTGACGACAAAACTGTCCGGCTCGTCCGGGCCCCGCAGGTCTGCAGCACTGTCGGGGTGGCTCTGTTCATCGCTTTGCCACAGCAGGGCAACCAGCGCCATCGCAATGACAACAATCAGCAGGTGGCGCAGTCGGGGTATTTGCTGGCGCAGCGACATGGTGGCGCCCTCAGACCATGGTTTCGTAGGTCTGGTGGATGTCGGCCAGCGCCTCATGGGCCTGCAGGATCAGATCGCACAGCTCGCGTACTGCGCCGTCCCCGCCTGCTGTCTCCGTGCAGAAGTCGGCCTGCGCACGGACGTACCAGTGGCCATTCGGAACACTGGCGCCCAGCCCCGCCAGGCGAATGGCGCCAAGGTCCGGCAGATCGTCGCCCATATAGGCGACGGCGTCCGGGCTCAGTGACAGTTCATCCAGCAACTCCCGCAACGCAGCCGCCTTGTCCGACCGGCCCTGACGCAGGTGAGTAATGCCCAGGTCCTGCATCCGGCGTTCGGTCAGCGGTGACTGACGACCGGTTATGACCGCCACCGCAATACCGGCGCTCTGGAGCTGCTTGATGCCCTGGCCGTCGAGGCTGTGGAAGGCCTTGATCTCGTCGCCGGAAGCGGAGAAATACAGCTTGCCGTCCGTCATGACACCATCGACATCCAGGGCAAGCAGGCGAATGTCAGCGGCCTTGGTGATCAGATCTTCAGGCAGTGGACGCTCCATGGCGACTCCTTGTTCGGTAGTTGGGTTCCTGTCACAGCACGCCAGCGCGCAGCAGGTCGTGCATATTGATGGCCCCCACCAGCACATTGTGCTGATCGGTCACGGGCAGGGCGTTGATGCGGATGTCGTCCATGATATTGAGCGCTTCCGCTGCCAACTGCTCGCGTCCGATGGTTCGTCCGTTGCGCGTCATAACATCGGCGATGGGGGTGGTGTGCACGTCGACGTTGCGGTCCAGGGTGCGGCGCAGGTCGCCGTCGGTGAAGATCCCAATCAGGTGATCGTCGTCATCGACAATGGTCGTCATACCGAGGCCTTTGCGGGATATCTCCAGAAGCGCGCCGCTCAGACGCGTGTCCGGCGAAACGCGAGGAATTCGCTCGCCGGTGTGCATGATGTCATCGACCCGCAGTAGCAAGCGTCGCCCAAGACTGCCGCCCGGATGGGACAGCGCGAAGTCTTCGGCGCTGAAGCCCCGGGCTTCCAGTAGCGAAACGGCCAGCGCGTCCCCCATCACCAGCGTCGCGGTCGTGCTGCTCGTCGGTGCCAGGCCGAGCGGGCAGGCCTCCTGTGGCACGCTGATGTCCAGATTGGCGACGGCCTCCCGCGCCAGTGTGGACGCCGGGTTGCCCGTCATGCTGATCAACGGCGCCCCCATGCGTTTGATGAGCGGCAGGATGGTGAGCACTTCAGAGGTGTTGCCGGAGTTGGAGATGGCGAGCACCACGTCCTGGCCGGTGATCATGCCGAGATCGCCGTGGCTGGCCTCCCCGGGATGAACGAAGAAGGCGGGCGTACCGGTGCTGGCGAGAGTGGCGGCAATCTTTTTGCCGATGTGACCGGACTTGCCCATCCCGGTCACGACCACGCGTCCCCGGCATGCGATGATCGTGTCGCACGCCCTGTCGAAGCGCTCGTCGATGCGCTCGGTCAGTGCGTCGATGGCCTCACGCTGAATGGCAATGGCCTGTTGTGCGGATTGGCGGTAGCTCCTTGGCGTCGACATCCTTGCTTAACCTCCCCGGGCTGCCTGATAGAGCACAATGGAATAGCCGATGTAAATGACCAGCAGTATACCACCCTCGAAACGCGCCAGTTTGCCCTTCTTCTGCATGCTGTAGGCGAAAATCGCCAGCAGCACGGTCAGTCCCGCCATAACGGCATAATCCCGATACAACGCTTCCGGGTCGATGGTCAGCGGGTTCAGCAGGGCCGGCATGGCAAGTACTGCCAGCAGATTGAACAGGTTGGAGCCGACGATGTTGCCCAGTGCCACGTCGTGATGGCCTTTCAGGGCGCTGGCCACCGAAGCCGCCAGCTCAGGCAGGCTGGTGCCGATCGCAATGATGGTCAGGCCGATGACCAGCTCACTGACGCCCAGAGTCAGGGCCAGCTCGGTTGCGCCCCACACCAGCATACGGGAACTGGCGATCAGCAGTACCAGCCCGACGGCAAACCACATCACGGCCCGTCTGGTGTCCAGTTCGGGCATTTCCTCCAGCTCTTCAACAAACTCGGGGGACTCCCCACTCTCTGAGCCTTTTGCCAGAAGTGTCAGGGCGACCACAAGCATGACGAGAAACATCAGGCCGTCGATCGGTGTCAGTGACAGATCCATAAGGAACAGGAGCGCCGCGCCGGTAACGGCGAGCAGGATCGGAAATTCTCGCTTGAGGACAGCCCGGCGCAGCGGAACCGGTGAGACGAGGACGGTAATCCCGAGGACCAGGCCGATGTTGGCGATATTGGAACCAATGGCGTTACCGACGGCCATGGCGGGCGCATCGGTCAGCGCCGCCGTAGCGGAGACCAGCATTTCCGGTGCGGAGGTGCCAAAGGCGACGATGGTCAGCCCGATCAGCAGGGGCGGCATGCCCGCATTGCTGGCAATGCCTACTGAGCCCTCGATGAACCGATCAGCACTCCAGATCAACAGAATCAGACCGACGATAATGGCCCCAATGAAGGGAAGCAGTGACATGCAGACGCTCTCGAATCCAGTGGTGTGACGATACCGTAATGTCAGGCCAGCGAATGAAACAGACGGGATGCTGGTTGCACCCGGTCACCCCCTGCCGCGTTCCGGTCGGCGTAGGAGGGCGAATTGTGCGGTACAGGATGAGCGGTGGCAACATCGGCCCGGTTGTTCAGATGGTTTGATCAGAACGGTCAGTTAAACCTGATTGAGGTCTGTGGGGAGTTGTCATACTGTACGCCTCTGTTGATAGGGATCAGGACCATGTCATGACCGAATCGCGGCCTTACATCGAGATCCGCGACCTTGTGTTCCAGCGCGGTGGAAAGACCATCTTTGATGGCATCAACCTTGACATCCCGCGTGGTCAGGTGACGGCCATCATGGGGCCCAGTGGGACAGGGAAGACGACACTGCTGAAGCTGATCGGTGGACAGCTCCGCCCGGACAGCGGGTCGATCCATGTGGATGGTCGGCCGGTTCATGAACTGAGCCGCAAATCGCTGTATGCGCTCCGGGCGCGGATGGGCATGTTGTTTCAGAGCGGCGCGCTGTTCACGGATATCAGCGTCTTTGAGAACGTCGCCTTTCCCCTGCGGGTGCACACGGACCTGCCGGAAGACATGATCCGGGATATCGTTTTGATGAAGCTTGAAGCCGTCGGGCTGCGCGGGGCCCGTTGGCTGATGCCCTCCGAGCTGTCCGGCGGTATGACCCGGCGCGTGGCGCTGGCCCGCAGCATTGCGCTCGACCCGGAACTGATCATGTACGACGAGCCGTTTACCGGCCAGGACCCGATTGCCAAAGGGGTGTTGGTGGAGCTGATCCGGAATTTGAATGACACCATGGGGTTGACCAGTGTGCTGGTGTCACACGACGTCCCGGAATCGCTCAGCATCTGCCACTATGCCTGTATCGTTGCCGATGGCCGCGTGGTCGGCGAGGGCACGCCACAGAGCCTGGAGCGTCACTCTTCGGAGCGCGTTCGTCAGTTCCTCAATGGCGAGCCGGACGGGCCCGTTCCCTTTCACTACCCCGCTCCCGACATGGCGTCCGATGTACGCCGGGGAGGCGCTCTGTGATCGACCGGGTCGCCTCGTTGGGGCGTGGCGCGTTTGATCTGCTCGCCGCCATCGGGCGGGCGGCGTCATTGCTCTGGGGCGTGCTGTATGCCGCGCCGAAGCCGCGCACAGGGTTCCCTTTGCTGGTAAAGCAGATCTACCGGGTTGGCGTTCTTTCGCTGGCAATTGTCGTTGTGTCCGGCCTGTTTATCGGAATGGTGCTGGGGCTGCAGGGGTACAACATTCTCTCCGACTATGGGTCTGAGCAGGCGATCGGGCAGATGGTTGCCCTGACGCTGGTGCGGGAGTTGGGGCCGGTGGTCACGGCGTTGCTGTTCGCCGGTCGCGCCGGATCGGCGTTGACCGCGGAAATCGGTCTGATGAAAGCCACGGAGCAGCTTTCCAGCCTGGAAATGATGGGTGTGGATCCGCTGCGCCAGATCATCGCGCCGCGGCTCTGGGCGGGCTTCATGACGCTGCCGCTGCTGGCGATGATTTTTTCAGTGGTCGGTATCTGGGGTGGCATGCTCGTTGGTGTCGACTGGCTGGGCGTCTTTGAGGGCTCCTACTGGTCCAACATGCAGTCGTCCGTCGATTTCCTGGACGATGTGGTCAATGGCATCATCAAAAGCGTGGTGTTTGGCCTGGTCTGCACCTGGATCGCGGTTCACCAGGGCTATGACTGCGTTCCCACATCCGAGGGAATCAGCACCGCGACGACCAAGACGGTTGTTTACTCGTCCCTGGCTGTGCTTGGTCTCGATTTCATACTGACAGCCGTCATGTTCGGAGATTTCTGATGCAACAGAAAACAATGGAAGTGGTGGTCGGGAGTTTCGTGCTTGCGGGTATCCTCGCGCTCCTGTTCCTTGCGCTCCAGGTCAGCGGTCTGACGCCCCGATCAGCAGATGCCACCTACACGGTGTACGCCAACTTCAACGATATCGGCGGTCTTTCCGAGCGCGGTATGGTGTCGATGGCCGGCGTCACGGTGGGGCGTGTGTCCGCCATCACGCTGGACCCCAAGACGTATCAGGCCCGAGTCGCCATGGAAATCCGGGAGGACTACCGGATCATTCCAACCGATAGTTCCGCGATCATCCGCACATCCGGGTTGTTGGGTGAGAAGTACGTCGATATTTCCATTGGGGCGGACCAGCAGACCATGGCCGATGGAGACACCTTTTACGGCACGCAGTCCGCCCTGAACCTGGAACGACTGATCAGTAACTTTGCGACCGGCCAGTAGTCGCGAGAAATCCTGAAGCGAGGGTAGGAGAAGGCCCATGACCATGATGACCCGAAGTCTTGTTGTGCTTTGTGCCTGGCTGTTCGGTATGGCCGGTATGGTGCACGCGGACGAGAAAGCGCAGTTGCAGCAGTATGTTGAGGACAGCTCTCAGGAACTCATTCAGAAGCTGGACGAGAACCGCGACCTGTACAAGGAGGACCCGGAGGCCTTCTACGCCAGCATGGAAGAGGCGCTTTCCGGTTTTGTCGATTTCCGCCGCATTGCCGCCCGCGTGATGGGTCGATACGCCCGTCAGGCCAGCCCGGAGCAGCGCGATCAGTTCGTGCGGGCGTTCAAGCGCAGTCTTTTCGATGCCTACGCTCGGGCATTGGTGGAGTCCGGCCAGTTCTCGATCACGGTGACCGAGGTGGATATGAAGCCGGACTTTGCGGATCGGGCCTCTGTCCTGACTGAAATCGAAACCGATTCCGGTAACCGTTACCCCGTCGCCTATTCCATGCACCGTGACGACAACGGCACCTGGAAAATGGAAAACGTCATCGTCGAGGGCGTGAACATCGGCCTGGCCTTCCGCGACCGGTTCGCTCAGGAAATGGAGGCCAAGCGCGGCAATGTGCAGGCCGTGATTGATGGTTGGAATGAGACCGTCAAGGATCTGAGTCTCGAAAACGAAGTGGAAGAGTCATGACCGGTCACGCGCCCAGCCTGACGGTGGATCGTGACGGCCGCTTTTTGCTGGCCGGGCGGGTTGGGGCGTCCGATGTCGTGCGTCTTCGCGAGGAGGGCGAGCGAGCCATTGCCGGGGTGACTGGTGATGACTGCCGTCTCGATCTTTCCGGTCTGGACAACGCCAGCAGTATTATCGTCTCTCTCCTTTTGCGCTGGCAGCAGTCGGCGGCTCGTCAGGGGGTGTCGCTGCGCTGTCTGGGCGCCAGCGACGATCTCTGTGCGATGGCCCGGATGGGCGGGGTGGCGCACACCATTCCCGGCCTGGTTGAGGGGCGGGGGCTTTGACGCCATGGGCTTTGCCTATCCATCCCACCCGCAAGTTCGATACAATCCGGGTTTTCCATATTCAGAGTTTGAGGTAAGCGATGCAGCCTGAAGCGGTGGCAGAGCGAGTCCGTCAGGAATTGCCGGATTGCGAGATTCATGTTGAAAACGAAGGCAACCACTATCTGGTGGTCGCCGTCGGCGAGCGGTTCAAAGGAATGACGCCGGTCAAGAAGCAGCAGCTGATTTACGGTGCCCTGAATGATGAGCTGGCCGATGGCACCATTCACGCGCTGACCATCCGGGCGTTTACCCCGGAGCAGTGGGCCGAGCGTCAATAATACAGGACCGACACCGTGGATAAACTACTGATTCGGGGTCGAAACCCCCTGGACGGCGAGATAAGGATTTCAGGGGCGAAGAACTCGGCCCTGCCCATCCTGGCCGCGACGCTGCTGGCGGATGAGCCGGTCACGGTCGGCAACCTGCCGCATCTCAACGACATCACCACGATGATCGAGCTGCTTGGGCGCATGGGCGTGGAGGTGATGGTCGACGAGAAGATGAGCGTCGAGATCCATGCCAACGCGATTCAGGAGTTCCACGCGCCTTACGAACTGGTCAAGACCATGCGCGCGTCCATCCTGGTGCTGGGCCCGCTGCTGGCACACTTCGGCCATGCGGAAGTCTCTCTGCCTGGTGGCTGCGCCATCGGCACCCGACCAGTCAACCTGCACACGCGCGGTCTGGAGCAGATGGGGGCGGAAATCCGCGTTGAGAATGGCTACATCAAGGCGACTCGTCGCGGCCGGCTCAAAGGCGCTCACATCTTCCTCGACACGGTGACGGTTACTGGCACGGAAAACCTCATGATGGCGGCCACCCTCGCCGAAGGGAAAACCATCATCGAGAACGCCGCGCGAGAACCGGAAGTGGTGGACCTGGCGGAATGCCTGATCGCCATGGGCGCTGACATCCGGGGTCAGGGTACTGCCACGATTGAAATCCATGGTGTCGAGCGTCTGCATGGGTGCCACTACCGTGTGTTGCCGGACCGGGTCGAAACCGGGACGTATCTCGTCGCGGCGGCGGCCACAGGCGGTCGGGTGCGGCTGAAGGATACCCGGGAAGACATCCTTGAGTCTGTTCTGCTCAAGCTGGATGAGGCGGGCGCGGACATCAGCACCGGCGACGACTGGATATCTCTGGACATGAAGGGCAACCGCCCGAAAGCGGTCAACATCAAGACGGCGCCGTACCCGGCCTTCCCGACGGACATGCAGGCGCAGTTCGCCGCCATGAACAGCGTGGCGGAAGGGACTGGCTCGATTACCGAGACCGTGTTCGAGAACCGGTTCATGCACATTCAGGAACTGATCCGGATGGGCGCGAACATCTCCCTCGAAGGCAACACGGCCATTATCACCGGTGTGGATGCGCTGACCGCCGCCCCCGTCATGGCGACAGACCTGCGGGCCTCCGCCAGCCTCGTGATCGCGGGCCTGGTGGCGGAGGGAGAAACCCAGGTGGATCGGATCTACCACATCGATCGTGGCTATGAGTGCATCGAGGAAAAGCTGCAGTTGCTGGGAGCCAGCATTCGCCGGCTGCCGGCCTGACGGGAAGAGATTATGAGTGAGAGCATCACCATCGCCCTGTCCAAGGGCCGGATTCTGGAAGAGACTCTGCCGCTGCTGGCAGAGGCCGGCATTGAGCCGGTGGATGACATCGAAAAGACCCGCAAGCTGGTCTTTCCAACCACGGACGAGCGGGTACGGCTGCTGATCATCCGTGCGACGGATGTGCCGACCTATGTGCAGTACGGCGGCGCGGACCTCGGTGTGACCGGCAAAGACGTGCTCATGGAGCATGGTGGCGCCGGGCTCTATGAACCGCTCGACCTCAATATCGCCCGTTGCAAGCTGATGACGGCCGGCCCGAAAGAAGGTGGCGCGCCGCAGGGCCGTCTACGCGTGGCCACAAAATTTGTGGATCTCGCCCGCCAGCACTACGCCTCCCAGGGTCGTCAGGCGGACATTATCAAACTGTATGGTGCGATGGAGCTTGCTCCGATTCTGGGTCTCGCCGATGAAATCGTCGACATAGTGGACACGGGCAACACGTTGCGGGCAAATGGCCTGGAGCCCCGCGAGCTGATCAGCTATATCAGCACGCGCCTGATTGCCAACCGGGCGTCGATGAAGATGAAACATCGCGATATTCACCCCATTATTGAGAAGATGGGCGCGGCTGTTGCCGCCAGCGCCTGATGTTGTCACACCCTGTTTCGTATTTGAGGTGTTACCCATGACGGATGTGTCCATACAGCGCATGACAGCGGGTGCCGATGGCTTTGACGCCGCACTCCGCAAACTCCTAGCCTGGGACGACAGTGTCGATCATCAGGTCGGGGAATCGGTGCGTCACATCCTCCATGACGTGCGGACCCGGGGCGATGCCGCCGTTCTTGAGCTTACCGAACGGTTCGACGAGGTATCGGCGAGTCAGCTCAGTGACCTCGAGATTCCCCGCGAGCGCCTGGAACAGGCACTGGCGAACCTGCCTGAGGAGGAGCGCTGGGCGCTGGAGCAGGCGGGGGAGCGCATTCGTCGCTACCACGATAAACAGCAATCCGAGTCCTGGCAGTACCAGGAGTCGGACGGGACGGTGCTGGGCCAGCAGGTTCGTCCACTCGACCGCGCCGGTCTCTACGTGCCGGGCGGAAAGGCGGCCTATCCGTCGTCCGTCATGATGAATGCCATGCCGGCCCGTGTGGCGGGAGTGGGAGAGATCATCATGGTGGTGCCCACACCCAAAGGCGTGGTCAATGAGCTGGTGCTGGCGGCCGCGGCCGTGGGCGGTGTTGACCGGGTATTCACCATTGGCGGTGCCCAGGCCGTTGCCGCGCTGGCCTACGGCACTGAGACGGTGCCGCCAGTGGACAAGATCGTGGGGCCAGGCAATATCTTCGTCGCCACAGCCAAGCGTGAGGTCTTTGGAACGGTCGGGATCGATATGATCGCCGGACCATCGGAAATCCTTGTCATTGCAGACGGACGGACCGATCCGGACTGGATCGCGATGGATCTGTTCTCGCAGGCCGAACACGATGAGCAGGCGCAGTCCATTCTGATCAGTCCCGATGCAGACTATCTGGATCGTGTCGAAGAGAGCATTCGCAGGCTGTTGCCGACGATGGAGCGGGCCGACATCATTGCGACATCACTCCGGGACCGTGGTGCCTTTATCAAAGTGGCGGATCTGGACGAAGCGGCCGATGTCGCCAACCGCATTGCGCCAGAGCACCTTGAGCTATCCGTGGCCGATCCGGAGTCGATGCTGCCTGCCATCCGGCACGCTGGCGCGATTTTCATGGGCCGGTACACGGCCGAAGCGCTGGGTGATTACTGCGCCGGGCCGAATCACGTGCTGCCCACCGGGAGCACGGCCCGCTTCTCATCACCGCTGGGCGTCTATGATTTCCAGAAACGCTCCTCAATCATCGGGTTTTCCGGGGAAGGTGCCAGTCGTACAGGTCGCATTGCCTCGGTGCTGGCGCGGGGTGAAGGGCTGACTGCGCATGCCCGGTCGGCGGAGTATCGGATTCGGAACGACGAACAGGAAGACAGCGAATGAGCCGTTACTGGAGCCCGTTTGTTCACAACCTGGTGCCGTACGTGCCGGGCGAGCAACCGAAAATGCCGGATCTGGTGAAGCTGAACACCAACGAAAACCCCTATGGGCCGTCACCGCGTGTGAACGAGGCGATTGCCGGTCAACTGGGCGACGGTTTGCGCCTGTACCCGGACCCCTCCAGCGACGCGCTGAAGGGGACCATCGCCCGTTACCATGGTGTCCGCAGTAATCACGTTTTTGTCGGCAACGGCTCGGATGAGGTGCTTGCACATATCTTTCAGGGGCTGTTCGGGCATGGTAAGCCGTTGCTGTTCCCGGACGTGACCTACAGCTTTTATCCGGTGTACTGCGGCCTTTATGGTATTGAGCCCAAGCCGGTACCGCTGGATGACGATTTCCGGATTCACCCCGACATGTTCCAGGGGGAATGCAGCGGCATTATTTTTCCGAATCCCAACGCCCCCACGGGGCGTCTGTTGCCGCTGAGTGACATCGAAACGATCCTCAAGGCCCACCCTGATGTCGTGGTGGTCGTGGATGAAGCTTATGTCGACTTTGGCGGCGAGACCGCCATTGGTCTTGTCGATCAGTACTCCAACCTGCTGGTGACCCAGACGCTGTCCAAATCACGGTCGCTGGCGGGTTTACGGGTCGGCTTTGCCGTGGGTCATCCCGACCTGATTGAGGCGCTGGAACGAATCAAGAACAGCTTCAACTCCTACCCGATCGACCGGCTGGCCCTGGCCGGCGCCATCGCCGCCTATGAAGACGAGGAGCACTTTCAGAGCACCCGCAAGGCCGTCATGGCCGAGCGTAGCCGGGTGACTGAGGGGCTTGAGGCTCTTGGCTTCCGTGTGCTGCCGTCAAGTGCCAACTTCGTTTTCACGGAACACCCCGACCACGAAGGCGCCGACATTGCCGGGCATCTGCGGGAACATGGCATCATCGTGCGCCATTTCAACAAACCGCGCATCGGCAACTTCCTGCGCATCACCATTGGCAACCCGGAGCAGAACGGTCGGTTGCTGGCGACGCTGGGGGATATTCTCAAGCGGTTTGATCGGGAGTATCGCTAGGCGGTTCGGGGAAAGAGGTTGATTGTTTTTTGGCCACGGAAAGGCACGGAAGAACACGGAAAAGAACGGTTTTAAAGTTTGAACGTTGGGCTGACGCAGGAAGCCCAACAGTGTCAATCGAGCATACCGATGTTGCCTGGTGGCAGTCACGAAGCTTTGTTGGGCTTCCTGCGTCAGCCCAACCTACGGCTTCCAGAGTCTTTTCGTTTCCGCCCGAAGGGCGCTTCCGTGCTTTCCGTGTCTTTCCGTGGCAAACCTCCCCGACTACACCGGATTATCAATATCGATATACCGGTGCTCGATCCCAAACGTCTCGGCTAATCGCTCACCCAGGGCCTGCACGCCGTAGCGCTCCGTGGCGTGGTGGCCGGCGGCGAAGTAGTGAATGCCGCACTCACGGGCGGTGTGTGTTGTTGGCTCTGAGATCTCGCCACTGACATACGCATCGGCTCCGGCGGCCAGGGCCTCGTCGATGAAGCCCTGAGCGGCGCCGGTGCACCAGGCAATCGTCCTGATCCGGTCGGGACCGGTGCCAACGTGAAGTGGTGCCCGGCCGAGCCGTTGCGACAAGTGTGCCGACAGCGCCTCTGGCGTCATTGGCTCAGACAGCTCGCCAATCCAGACCAGGCCACCGGGCGCCAGTGGCCGAGCGCGCTGAAATGAGAGAATGTCAGCGAGCTGACGGTTGTTGCCCAGTGTTTCATGGGCGTCCAGCGGCAGGTGATAGGCCAGCAGGTTCACGTCATGAGTCAAGAGCGTCCTGAGCCGGCGCTGTTTCATGCCCCGGATGCGCTGGTCTTCGCCTTTCCAGAAGTAACCGTGGTGGACCAGGACGAGATCGGCATTGTCCTCGATTGCTGCGTCGAGAAACGCCTGGCAGGCCGTCACGCCGGACACGATCCGACGCACATCCGCCTTGCCTTCCGATTGCAAGCCGTTCGGGTTGTAGTCCTTGAAGGCGTCCGGCTGAAGCCACTCTTCTGTCTGGCGAATGATGTCATCGCGGTGGGCCATGGGTTACTGCCTCGGCGGTGTCTGCTCAGTGTCCTCGGGTTCATTGTCCAGGCCGTAGTCTTCGGCGAGCGTGCCCTTTTCCTCCGGATCGGCTTTCGGAGCGTAATCGCGGGGCGGTTCCGGGTCGTCCGCACTCCGCCCGAGCCGGGCCTGTGCGTTGCTCTCCAGGGCGAATTCGTCGGTCCAGTCCTCGTCATGGCACAGGCGGCTGGCGCCGCGTGCCATGTGCCGGTTGATGTCACGGTAGGCGTCATTGAATCGGCGCAGCATATGAGCCGACTCGACGAAATGCTCGTTCACCTGGGCCTGGTACCGCGTGTACTCGCTGCGCAGCTCGTCAATCTGTTGCTCCAGCCGGCGTTGCTGGAGGCCACCGGCGGAGCCTGAGCGGCCGATGAAGTAGCCGGCGACCAGGCCGGCAATGAGGATGCCGATGGCAATCGCGACGATCATGATGGTGCTCATAATACCCCTGGAGTTGATCTGGTTGCGGGCGTGGTCGGCGACCACTGGAGTCCCTGAGTATACAAAGTCAGAGGCGCTTCGCACACGGGGGCTTGATGGGGTGGCGCCCCGACAAAGGTGTAAGGACCGAATCACTGGCCGCGCCAGTCCTGTAATGTGGTCAAACACCGGCGATTGGGAGACAATAGCGGTTTTTTCGTCCACATGGTCTGGCAAGGAGCAATCACGCAGTCATGACGCCCTGGGAACGCTACCAGAACGATCTGGCCCGGTCCGGTTTTGAGCCGGACAAGGCACAGGAAGACGCGGTCAAGCGCCTGCAATCCCTGCACGATGCCCTCATTGCGGCTGAAGAACAACGCCAGCGTCCATTGGCGCGATTCCGGCGGGCCTTGCGCAAAGGGCGGGAGACTCCGGTCCAGGGGCTGTACTTCTGGGGCGGCGTGGGTCGCGGGAAGACGTACCTGATGGACAATTTCTATGAGAGTCTGCCGTTTGACCGCAAAATGCGTGTGCATTTCCATCGCTTCATGCAGCGGGTCCACAATGAGTTGAAGAATCTGCAGAACACCAGTGATCCTCTCGACGTCGTTGCGCGCCGGTTTGCCGACGAAGCGACGGTAATCTGCTTTGACGAGTTCTTCGTCTCGGACATCGGCGACGCCATGATTCTCGCAACGCTGCTGGATGGGCTGTTCCAGCGGGGCGTGACCCTGGTCTGCACCTCCAACATCGTGCCGGACGGGTTGTACGAAAATGGTCTTCAGCGTGCCCGCTTCCTTCCGGCGATTGACCTGTTGAACCAACACACGGATGTGGTGAATGTGGACGGTGGCGTGGACTACCGGCTGCGGACCCTTGAGCAGGCCAAGCTGTTCTATCACCCGCTTGATGACGGAGCGGACGCGAGCCTGCGGGAGAGTTTTGACCGGCTTGCCGTCGAAGCGGCCTGCCACGACCTGGACCTGGACATTAACGGCCGCCCCATCAAGGCCCGGGCGCACGCGGACGACGTGGTCTGGTTCGAGTTCCGGGAACTGTGTGACGGGCCCCGGAGTCAGAATGACTACATCGAACTTGCGCGGGAGTTCCACGCCATCCTCGTCAGTAATGTGCCGGTGTTCCACGCCGATTCGGACGATCTCGCGCGGCGATTCATCAACATGGTGGACGAATTCTACGACCGTAACGTCAAGGTGATCCTGTCGGCAGAGGCGCCGATCACCGAGCTCTACAGCGGCGGGCGGCTGGGTTTCGAGTTCGAGCGGACCGAATCGCGGCTGCTGGAGATGCAGAGCCATGAATACCTCGAGGCGCCGCATCGGGCTTAAAAATCGTTTTATAACCACGGAAAGACAAAAAAGAAGGTTTTAAGGTCTTAAAGTCTGAATGTTTTAAGGCGGATAAGCCTCTGGGGCGCAATCCCTCCCAACTTTAAAACCTTCAGACTTTAAAACGTTCAGCCCTCTTTTTTCTGTGACACAACGTAGGAGAGAACCAATGACCAACCACGTGGTAATTCTCAGCGGCGCCCGTACGCCAATGGGTGGGTTTCAGGGCAGTCTGTCGCCCGTGGGTGCCACCGATCTGGGCGCGATCAGTATCCGGGAATCGGTTCGGCGTGCCTCGCTCCAGCCGACGGATGTGCAGGAAGTCATCATGGGCAACGTACTGCCCGCGGGGCTGAAGCAGGGGCCGGCCCGCCAGGCGATGCGCGGCGCGGGGCTGCCAGACAGCACTGGCGCGACGACCATCAACAAGCTGTGCGGCTCCGGTATGAAGGCCGCCATGTTCGCCCATGACCTGATCAAGGCGGGGACCAATGACATCATGGTGGCCGGCGGGATGGAGAGCATGTCTAACGCCCCCTACATCCTGACGGACGCCCGCAAGGGCTACCGGATGGGGCCGGGGGCGGCCCCTCAGGACCACATGTTCCTTGATGGCCTTGAGGACGCGGAAACCGGCCGCCTGATGGGCGCGTTCGCCCAGGACATGGCGGACGAGAAGGGGTACTCGCGCGAGGCGATGGACGAGTACGCCATCCGTTCACTGGAGCGGGCAAAGGCGGCGATCGAGCAGGGCACATTGGCCGATGAGATCGTGCCGGTGATCGTCAGCACCCGGAAGGGAGAGACCGTTGTCGAGAATGACGAGCAGCCGATGACCGCCGATCTCGACAAGATTCCGCAGATGCGTCCGGCGTTCAAAAAGGACGGCACGGTAACGGCGGCCAACGCCTCTTCGATTTCCGATGGCGCTTCCGCGCTGGTGCTGTCGAGCGAAGCCGAGGCGGAGCGCCGCGGTTTGACACCCATGGCACGGATCGTCGCCCATGCGACGCATTCCCGGCATCCCTCCGAGTTCACCTGCGCGCCGGTCGATGCGATTCGTAATGTCCTGGAAAAGGCGGGCTGGTCGACGGACGAGGTGGATCTGTATGAGATCAACGAAGCATTTGCGATGGTGGCCATGATGCCCATCCGAGAGCTCTCGCTGGACCCTGAGAAGGTGAATGTCCACGGCGGCGCCTGCGCGCAGGGGCATCCGGTCGGCTCCACCGGCTCTCGTCTGATCGTTACGTTGATGCACGCGCTCCGCCGCCAGGGAATGAGCAAGGGGGTGGCCGCGCTGTGCATCGGAGGCGGTGAAGCAACGGCGGTTGCGATTGAGGTGTCGGAGTCTGCGCGATAGACAGTCGCGCTGCCGCGACCGTCCCACTGGGGTCCCTCTTGAGCGCTCATTATCGTTAGATGGAACCACTATGCGCCTCATATCACCGTCAAAATGGCCTCGCATTGGGACGATCTCGCCGGGCACGATTTCTACCGGGCAGACTCATAGGCAAGACACTCACTGGCCCCAGTCCCGTTTTGTGGCTATATTGAGGCCAACTGTGGGAGATTCCCACCGCAGCGGGGTGGCTCTGGAGGCCACCCAAAATCATACTTTTGACTGATCAAAGCTGGTTCGTGGCTTCGCTATAGTGCTGGGATAACAACGTCTTGGTTTTGACAGTCACTCTCACACGGGGCCTGGCGTGATCGCCGGTCCCGGAGACTTTCAGCAGCGACATAGAACAACAACGGAGTAGCCTTCCAATGACAAGAAAAACTCACCAGCGGCATCTGTGGGCCAAACTACCCCTCGCGGCGGCCGTCGCCGCCACGATGTCGACGCCGACAGCCGCTTACCAGTTCTACATGGGGGACGTCGAAGCCTCGTTTGATACCACGCTGACGGCCGGGGCGGGCTGGCGGGTGGAGGACCCGGACAAACGCCTGATCGCTCGGGGCAACCTGTCCACGGCCGATGCGGCTCAGGGGAAGGGGGCGTCAACAACCAACTATGATGACGGCAACCTGAACTTTGAGAAGGGCAAGACCTACAGCAAGATCGTCAAAGGCACGAGCGATCTGTTTCTGAACTACCGGGTGAACAGTGACTATCTCACCCGTGTGGGCGGTTTCGCTCGTGGGCGTTACTACTACGATTTCGAGCTCAAGGACGAACACCGCCATCGGGACGTGAATGGTAACGTCCGTCCGCTCAACACTGAGGCGAAGAAGAATGCCTCTGGTGCCGAATTTCTGGATGCCTACGTCTTCTCTGACTGGTATTTCGGGAACGTGCCAGTCAGCATCCGTTACGGCAAGCAGGTTGTGAGCTGGGGTGAAAGTACTTTCATCCAGGGTGGCGTCAATATCATCAACCCTGTGGATGTGAATGCCATCCGGGCACCGGGTGCCCAGCTTAAGGACGCTTTGCTGCCGGTTGAAATGCTTTATACCTCTGCCGGTATCACCCAGAACGTCTCTGTGGAGGCTTTCGTCCAGACCGATTGGGAAAAGGTCGAGCCGGATGACTGTGGCACGTTCTTTTCAACCAATGACTTTGCGCCCGATGGCTGCGGTCCGGTCTTTGAAGCTGGGCAGGTGTCGGAGTTTCAGGCCCGACAGGCGGGTGCGGTGATCGACCGCGCGGCTGATCGCAAGCCTGATGATAAGGACCAGTTCGGTGCGGCTGTTCGTTGGTATGTGCCGGCGCTGAACGACTCCGAACTTGGCCTCTACTACATCAAGTACAACAGCCGCCTCCCCTATGTGAGCGGTATTGTTAGCAGCGGCATCGGTTCGTCAACGCTTCCGGATTACTTCATCGAGTACCCGGAGAATATTGACCTGTATGGCCTCAGTATCAATACAACAGCTCCTGGCGGCTGGTCTGTCGGCGCGGAATACAGTTTTCGACCGAATATGCCGCTGCAGTGGAACGCATTCGAGCTGCTCGCCGGCGGGGCGCAACTCCGTCTTCCCAATGGGCAGCCTGTTAGCTTGCTGGAACGTCAGCGCCTTTCCGAGGCTGGCGGTGCAAATCTTTCGGATCAACCCGTAAAAGGGTACGACCGATTCAAGGTATCCCAGGCTCAGATGACGCTGGTCAATTTCTTTGATCAGATCATGGGTGCGAGTCGCATGACGTTCATCGGGGAGGTCGGCGCGACGTATGTTCACGATCTGCCAGGCTATGATGAAGCGCGCTACGGTCGTCCTGGGACATTTGGGATTGGGACGATCCCGTTTGAGACAGGTGCCGGCACAGCCGATGCGTGTCCGGGCTCCAATCTCAACCCGGAGTACTGCAACAACGAAGGCTTCACGACCGACTTTTCCTGGGGCTACGTCATGCGGGCAAGTTGGGAGTACAACGGCGTGTACGCCGGCGTGAACCTGGAGCCTCAGATTGCCTTTGCGCACGATGTGCAGGGTTATGCGCCGGCCCCGGGGGGTAACTTTATCGAAGGCAGCAAATCCGTTGGACTGTCATTGAGCGGGACCTATCAGAACCGCTACGAGGCGTCGATCGGCTATACGAATTATTTCGGCGGTAAGCCGTACAACGACCTGACCGATCGTGACAATGTAACGGCGAGCGTGTCTGTCTCCTTCTGACAGAGCCTGAATTCATTTAATGGGGTATGTGTCAATGAAACTGAACAAAAAGCTGCTGACAGGCGGGATCCTGGCAGTGTCCCTGGCGGCTGGACCGGCTCTGGGCGCGGTGTCTCAGGAAGAGGCGGCAAAACTGGGTGATTCCCTGACCCCGATTGGCGCGACAAAAGCCGGTAACGGGGGTGCGATTCCGGCCTGGGATGGCGGTCTTCAGGAAGCCCCCAGCGGGTATGACGGGGACGGGATCTACGTGAATCCGTACCCGGACGACCAAGAGAAGTTCCGCATCGACCAGTCCAATGTGGACCAGTACGCGGATAAGCTCTCGCCGGGACAGGTGAAGATGATCAATCAGTACGATGATTTCTTCATCCCGGTCTACCCGACACGGCGTTCGGCGGCCTATCCGCAGAAGATCTACGACGCCAGCGTTGAGAATGCAACGGAAACCTCGCTGATCCCCAGCGGTAACGGGATGGAAGATTACACCACCGGTGTGCCGTTCCCGATTCCGCAGAATGGTCTCGAGGTCATCTGGAACCACATCACCCGCTACCGGGGTGGTTCTGTGGCCCGGAACGTGGGGCAGGTGACGCCGACGGCCGATGGGGACTTCAGTGTGGTCAAGTTCCAGGACGAGTTGACCTGGCGGACGGCTCTGGAAGACTTCGATCCGGATCAGGATCCGAACGTCCTGTTCTACTTCAAGCAGGCCATCACCGCGCCGGCTCGTCTGGCGGGGAACGTCCTGCTGGTCCACGAGACCATCAACCAGGTCAAGGAGCCGCGTCGGGCATGGGTCTACAATGCGGGCCAGCGGCGGGTGCGTCGCGCGCCTCAGGTCGCGTATGACGGGCCGGGTACGGCTGCCGATGGCATGCGGACCTCGGATAACTTCGACATGTTTAACGGGGCACCGGATCGTTACAACTGGGAGCTGGTCGGCAAGAAGGAAATGTACATCCCGTACAACTCCTACAAGCTGGTTGACCGTGATCTGAGCTACGATCAGATCATCAATGCCGGTCACATCAACCAGGAGTACACGCGGTATGAGCTGCACCGGGTCTGGCATGTTCGTGCCACACTCAAGGACGGCTCGCGTCACATCTACGCCAAGCGTGACTTCTATATCGATGAAGACACCTGGCAGGCGGCGGTCATCGACCACTATGATGGCCGTGGCGAGCTCTGGCGAGTGGCGGAAGCCCACGCCATGCAGTTCTATGATGTGGACGTGCCCTGGTACGCCATTGAAACCTTGTACGACACACTGTCCGGTCGTTACCTGGTCCTGGGGCTGACCAACGAAGAAACGAACCCCTACAGCTTCGGCACGAGCCGTCGCTCACGCGAATACACGCCTGCGGCTCTGCGCCGGGCGGGCACGCGCTAACCGACCGGCTGTTTTACCAGCACGACATGGGCCTCCTTCGGGAGGCCCTTTTTTTGTACGGTCGGACAGCCCTGACCATCGCATCGGCCTGATGGGGTGTGTTTGCATCGCGAATGTGCGTTCGCCATTGATGGGTCATCCACTCTGCGCTTTGCCGCCGTACGTGGTTTGTATTACCCTTCATCCGTGATGGAATCTCAGCACTCTATGGAGCCGAACGATCTCAGACCGATGTCGTCGTCCTGGTCGACCGGAAGTACGCCCGTTAATGGTGAGGCATTGTCTCCGGAGCGCGCTGACAATGGGACTCTGGATAATGGCGATGCGCACCCGTTAGTGACCGTGGCGTCCCAAGGGGCTGGTATCGGCACCACCGAACAGGTGCGCCGCTTACGTCTCAACCTCGCGCTGCAGCACTGGCATCGTGGTGAGCTGACCGAAGCCATTGCGTGCCTGGGACCCGAAGACGATGCGGTCGCGACGAACGATGCGGGTCCAGAAACCGTTCTGGAGGGCGTCCTCCGGGGATTTGTGGCCCGGGCGCGGAGTGTCGAGGACGTTGCGATTCGCGGATTGTCCCGGCTGGAGCGCGGCATTCTCAAGCTGCCGCTCGAATCCGTCTGGTCTGCACTGCCCAGTCTTTTGCATTGTGGACTGGCGTTGGATGCCGACAACACCAGTGAGGCCGCCAATGCGATGCGTCGTTTATCGCTGATGCCCGCCTCCGCACGACGCGAGATGAATGCGCTATTTCCCGGTATGCTGATGGCCAGCAAGCTCCGCTTTGCCCGTCAACAGGGTCGTCATGGGTTCCGGCCGTTCCGCACCGTGGGCGATCGGCTGAATCTGAGCGCGTTTCCCCAGATTCCGCTTTATCACCAACTGATGGAGACGATCCGCCGCTTCGACTCCGGATCTGGCCATGGTCTGGCGTTACTCCGCACGACGGCTCGAGCGGCATCAGAAGCTCATGTTGTGAGTCCGATATTGGACTTCCGTGCCGAGTTGCAGGCCCGGTTTGAACACACCCGTTTGGCGGAGCTGATGGCTGAAGAGGGGCTGGATCGGCTTTACCCGCTGTTCGAGCTTGAGCCTAGTGGTTCAGGCGAGGCGACACCAATGCATGAGCCCATCAGTGATCGGGAGCGGAGCGTTCTCGAACTCATCGCCAATGGCCTGTCGAACCAGTCCATTGCGGACCGGTTGCATATATCCCTACACACCGTGAAGACGCACGCCCGACGCATCAACGCCAAACTGGGGGTCCGCTCCCGGACCCAGGCGATTGTCCGGGCCCGGGAACTCGGCGTTATCGTGTAATCGCTGCCGGGACCGTGTCGGCCATGATGGCCTCGATGCGCTCGTCTTTCTCAGACCAGATCCTTGCGATCCACTCCTGGAATTCTCTCTTGATCGCCTCGTCGCTGGTGTAGTCCATACCGAGAAACTGTGACGGAATCTCGACCGTCCGAATGTGGATGACCACCCGCTGGACCCGTCCGCAGAGGTAATCCCAGAAGCCGTGCCGGCGGTCCGGGTAGACGATCGTCACGTCCAACAGTTTATGCAGCATATCCCCCATGGCACCGAGAACAAACGCTGTACCACCGGCCCGGGGCTTTAGCAGGTGACGATAGGGGGTGCCCTGTGCCGCCTGCTTTTCAGGGGTGAATCGTGTGCCTTCCATGAAGTTGAACACGGTCACCGGCGTGTACCGGAATTTTTCGCAGGCCGCCCGAGTGGTCTCCAGATCCTTGCCCTTCAGGGACGGCTTCTTCTCGATCTGTTCTTTGGAGTAGCGTCGCATGAACGGGAAATCCAGAGCCCACCAGGCCACCCCCAGAAACGGCACCCAGATCAGTTCCTGTTTCAGGAAAAACTTAAGGAGCGGAATGCGGGGGTTCAGAACATGCTGTATCACCGGAATATCCGCCCAGGACTGATGATTACAGGTCACGAGATACCAGTCGGAACGGCTCAGGTCGTCCGCCCCTTCCACCTGCCAGTCGATGGCGTGCAGGGTATCGGCCAGCTTGTTATTGAACCCGATCCAGAGCCGCGCTATCCCGTCCAGAAGCGTGGTGCACAGCGTCCGGAAGGGCGTAATCGGAATCAGCAGTTTCAGAAAGGCGATCACAAGCAGAAAGGGGAAAAGGATCAGTGTCTGGGCCAGAATCCCGAGGACAGCAATAATGCCTTTCAGCGGGCCAGGAGGAAGCTGTTTCATGGTCCGTCAAAACTCCAAAAGCGTGGCATTGTGCCATGGAAACCGGAATGCCGCACGGATCTCAGGTGGGCGGTTTGGGCCAATTCGTGTCAAAAGGGCGAGCGCCACTGAAAGACACAGAAAACACGGAAAAGAATGCATTAAAGTGCTGAATAGGGTTGGGTGCCTGAGGAGGCAGCGGCGCGCCTAACGACGAGCCGTCAGAGCCTTTTGGATTCGCCCGAACGGGCATTTCCGTGCTTTCCGTGCCCTTCCGTGGCAACGTCATCCTTCTCGTTTGGCTTGGTCCCCCATCGCCAACGTCTCCGACCCGGTCAGCACATCCCTCAGGGCCAGGTTTCCTCGATCGAGCAGGGTCTGGTATCGGTCATCGTACCGAGTGAGCTTGTTGTATCGGATCATGCTCTGAATTTCCTCGACGTAGGCGTGGCCACGCTCGGAATAGCTCTCAAGCCCTGTGGCGAGTCCGACCCCGTTCGGGAAATACCCGCGCCGCCGCGAGGCCAGTCGGACGTCACGGAGTCCCTGGTACGCATCGTGACGGTTGAGGTTCTCAATGTAGGCGCGTACGGAATGGTAGGGCGAGGAGAAGCTGGCAACCTCATGGGAGGCGCCAGCACTGCGTTTGGCGGGCACGATGCCGCATCCGGCCGAGAAGCACCACTGACCAAAGAGGTTGTTCCCCTTGCGGGCGAAGCGCGACGTACCCCAGGCCGATTCGTTGGCGGCCTGTGCCATGACCAGCGACGGGGGAATCACGTCCAGATGCTCGCGCAATTCCAGAATAATCGCCTCGGGAGCGAGCTCCGTGTCAATTCGCAGGCGCTTGGCCTGCCGGGTCAACCATGCTTCGTCGTCGGCTGTGAGAGGCGCTTTGTTATCCAGTGTCATCAGATGATGGCGCAGCGCCAGTACCCGGGTGTTCGCAAGCACAATGCGTGGATAGAGGAACGAGAAGAACGCGTCTTTTTTCGTCTGGACATCCGAGTACTGGGAAAAATCGGGCAGGGCGTTCGTGCTCCATCCGGGGAGAGCCGGAAGTTGGGCGATGCCGTCAAATTCGCGCTCCTGAATGTGAAAACGGCGCTCGGCCGGAGGTGGCGTGTACAGCGCACCGATCACAAAGGCCAGTACCAGGGTGATGATCAGGGCCAGGAGGTTACGGCTTACTCCCATGAGTCGCTCCGTCTGTCCAAAATGGTTAAGGGTTCATTCACGGACTCAGTCAGCAAATGACCCGGACGCGACAGTGGAGTGTAGCATGTCACTCCTGGCCGGGTCGGATGGACGCTAGGAGTCTGCGCGGTAGAAATCGTGCCAGGCGAGATCGTCCCACTGCGGTCCATTTTGACGGTCATTTGAGGCGCATAGTGGTTCTATGTAACGAAAATGAGCGCTCAAAAGGGACCGCAGTGGGGCGGTCGCAGCGGTGCGACTTTCTACCGCGCAGACTCCTGGCGCCGGTAGGCGAGAAGCAATCCCAGCCGTTCCTCATTGCCGACGGTTTGCCGGTACTGGAGCACCATCACGTCCTCGCCGGCGTTGCTGTAACCGGTGAGAGTCACGCCGCTACCGGTGAACTGCAGCTGGCCGGATGAATCGTCGCAGCCATTGCAGGTCAGGTTCAGTGAGTTGCCGGCCAGTTCCGACGGAGTGTCCAGCGAGCCATCTGCAAGTGACTGGGACACATCGTGCCCTGATGGTGTCAACGTGGTGGCGCCGCCAGCAACGATCGCCAACTGCGCATTTTGCCATTGCTGAAGACGGTTCTCGTCCTGGGACAGGCCTGTAATGACACCCTGCACTTGGAACGTGCCGGTGATTTCTTTCCCGGTTGCGGGCGGCTTGACCGCCATGAGAAGGCCAGTCCCGTCGCCGGGGTTATCGAGCGTGAACGCGAGCACGCCGCCATCCGGTGACGCGGCGCCGATCGCTAACGAGAGCTGTTCCAGGTCATTACCCAGGCTGCTATTGCTGTCGAGATTCAGCCGACCAGTGTCCTGTTCATTGAGGCCGCCCTCCGAGTCGTTGACCAGAGACGTTCGGTTGCTGATAACGAGGTCAGCCCGATTCGAATTGACCACATCGTTGGCGGAAATCGTACCGTCAATGGCTCGCGAAATACGTCGTCCTGTTGCCGTCTGCTTGTAGGTTTGTTCCGTGTTCGTGCCGGATTGGCGAGACCATTTGCCCACATAGGAATCGGCACGAAAACGGGGGCTGCTCTCCTCGCTCAGTTGAGCGGAGAAGCTGACAACCCGGTATTCCTCCTTCAGCGTTGTGACCGCAAAGCCCTCGCTTTGAGCGAGGCTGATGTCGAAGATGCCGGAAAAACTCTCCTCCTGAGTTGCCAGTCGCGTGTAGTCGCCACTGTGGCCTCCCAGCTCAATGGCTTTCGTGCCGCTCAGGTAGCTGGCCACCAGGCCTCTCGTGTTGCTCTTGCCACCCAGAAGATGCCCGTCCAGCGGGAATGGGTTGCGGGTCCAGCCCAGGGTCTGGCTGCTTCCTTCGCCGGTGATGCTCTGGAACAGACTCCGGCCGGCACGAAGCCGGGACTGGCCTTCAATCGTCGCGCCACCCGGCGAGGTGCTGTGTGTGTTGACGGTCCAGAACTCCGGCGCACGGTAGTCGAGGTTGCCACTGGGGAAGTTGGCCAGTGTCGTCCGTTCGTAGGGGATGTCTGTGGAAATGCCGGTGATGTTCAGAATGCCGCTTCCACTGAAGTTTGTGAACGTCTTGCTCGGATAGACCCTCGCCCCATCTGAAATGGATTCCTCCGCACCCCGGAGCAGCCCCCATTGCCCCGCCTGATTGGAACCGCTGGCAATCAGTTGCGTACTGCCCAGCTCGAGGCCAAAGAAAACCGCATTCATGTTCACATTCTCGCCGTCAATGGTCTCGCCGGAGCCGGGTGGCAGCGTGGCCAGCTGCGCCATGTCGTCCACATACCGCGTCAGATCGGAACGTTCTCGCAGTTGTGTGATGGCACTGCTGAGCGTGGCATTGTCCGCAATGGCGATCTCAAAATCGTGAATCTGGTCGGACAGCGTTCTCCACGCCACGGCGTTCAGGCAGAGAATGCCGTCGTCCGTGTTGTTGTTGATGCAGTCGAGAGCGGCCTGGTAGTCCGACTGGGAGTAGCCTCCCAGCCCGTCCCGAACCAGGAATTCGGAGAACGGGTTGATCTTGACGTCGCGGTCGGTATCCGTCGCCAGCCCGCGCAGGGTCTGACCGTTGACGGTCGCTTCGATCACGATATTGGGCGCCAGCGGCTGGCCATTGGGGAGTTTCAGCACGGTGAACCCGTCATCGTCCGTGCGACGCGTCACGTCGACGCTACCCAGATCGTTGAGTGTGTGGTTGGTGCGATAGACCCTCAGCGAATCCGGCTGCACAAGGCGCAGGTTACGGCGGGACCGCTCGGCGTCCGGGGCCAGGCTGCCGGGGACTTCAACCGTCACCCGGATTTCGTTCTGCTCGAGCCCGCTGTTGTTACTGCTGTCCCCGGTGCTCTGCTCGGAAAACCCGTTGGCGGGATTCTTGTTGCCGGGGAAGCTGTTGGGCTGGCTGCCAGCATCTTTAATGGCATCGTCGCCACCACCACAGCCGGTGATGAGTAGTCCAGTCATAATGATGATGGTCAGGCGACGTGGCATTGAAACACTCCATTGATGAGTCAGGGCCACGGAAAAACGCTGAAAACACGGAAAAGGCAGTATTGAATATCGTCGGTTTGGCGTCCTTCGTTCACCCAACCGAGCTCTTTTTTCAGACCTTTTGGGGTTCGCCCGCAGGGCGTTTCCGTGCTTTCCTGTGTTCTTCCGTGGCAACTTGTATTCCCGCGTGGTCTCTGCGGATTCTGAGGCCTATCATACTATTACCCAACCGGCGTCACAGTGCACCAATTAACAGAACCCGTCCTCTGGAGCTTAACTTACCGGATTGTCAGTTGAGCGACCCGAGCCCTGCGGATACCATGGCGAAAACTCAGCGGACGCGAGGTAGTACCTTTATGTTTCGTCGCCTTACTGCACTGTCGTTAGCACTGGGGCTGGCAGCTCCGGTCGCGGCGGCCGACTTTGACCTCAGCCTGACGGATGACTCCGTGAAGGGCCAGTTCAACACCATGCCACGTCAGTCAGAGATTCAACTGGGGGCGGGTTACACCTACCACGAAGGCAGTCGCCACATCCTCAACCTGGATCTGCACGCACAGGGCCAGACGGCGATCGGTAATCTCCCGACGACGGCCGGCATCGGTTTTCGGGCGATTGGCTGGGATGACGATCCGGCGGATGGCGGTGCCGTGGGCGTGGGTGGTTTTGCCACGGTCAACGTCCCCAACGTGCCCGGTCTGTCCGTCGGTGGCAGCCTTCACTACGCGCCGTCCATTCTGTCCTTCGGCGATTCCGATGACATGACCAGCTTCGACGCGCAGGCCAGCTATCGCCTGATCCGCAACGCCGAAATCTTCGGCGGCTATCGCTACGTCAACACCGACCTCGACCCACGAGGCGACCTCACGCTGGACGAGGGTGTGATGGCGGGGATCCGGTTGTTTTTCTGAGACGGTTGGAAGAAGGTTTGAAAGTCGGTGGCGGCTGGCAAATGTAGCCGATGTCTCCGACTTCGGAGTTGCCCGCCAAGGCAACCAGCGGGCCCGGATCGATTCCTGGACCAACCTGTAGGAGCTTGCTTGCAAGCGACTGGTTTGACGCCCGGTATCAGTGCCAAAAACGCTGACTATGTCGCGAGCAAGCTCGCTCCTACAAGACAGAATGTGGTGTATATCGAACCGTCGTCCGGCGGACGACTCCGAAGTCGGAGACATCGGCTACAGGTAACGATCGATCCGATCTTTCAAACCTTCAGACCTTAAAACCTTCAGACATTCTCGGTTTCGCCCGAAGGGCGCTTCCGTGCTTTCCGTGTCCTTCCGTGGCAAACCGTCGCTCTCTTTTTCCGCGTCCTTCCGCGGATTCCGCGGCGAATCAAAGAAAATCCCGCTTCCCATCATCGTCCTCTTCCACCTCAGAGGATCCTTGATCCAGATCATCCGGCGACGCAGTCTCCGCCGGAATCCGATACTCCTCATTGGACCAGGCACCCAGGTCGATCATCTTGCAGCGCTCCGAGCAAAAGGGCAGCCAGCGATTGCTTGAGTCCCATTCCAGGACGGTCTTGCACGTGGGGCAGGTGACGTTCATGGCGGTGTATCGTTCTTCAATCGGTTCGCGAAGTGGCCACAACAAGGGAGGCGATACGCTGCCTCAGGACGTGGCCGTTTGGGTTGGTTGGCTCGATGGGCAGAAGTTTTCCAGACACCGATGCAGCTTTTCAAGGCTCACGGGTTTTGCGAGGAAAGCATTCATGCCCGAAACGTGGGCCTGTTGCTCGTCCGACGCCATAGCGCTGGCGCTCAGCGCGATGACGGGGATTGGATGCCGTTGATGGGCTTTTTCCCAGATGCGCAATTGTCGGGTGGCATCGAAACCGTCCATGCGGGGCATGACACAGTCCATCAGAACCACGTCAAATGCCTCAGTCCGTAACCGGGCGAGGGCCCGGTCGCCGTCTTCGGCCGTTTCCACCTGACAGCCGAGCTTCTCCAGAAGTCGTTGGGTGAGCATCCGGTTCACCGGATTGTCTTCGACCAACAGGACATGCATGTCGGAACAACGGAGTTGCGGAGGTGCATGATCCGCGGGTAAGGGGTTGATCGAGAACCGGGTCAGGAACCGGCGCTCGCCGCGCTCACGGTCCTCAATCAGCCGGTTCAGCATGGGGGCAAGGCGGGATTCGCGCAGCGATTTGCCCAGGAACGCATCCGCACCGGCCCCTTTGAAATGCCGGGCATCGCCGCGATGGACCGTGGTTGAGAGAATCAGCAGGCGCGTCTCCGAGCAGCCCGGTTCCTGGCGAATCGACTCGCAGAGTGCCTCGCTGGTCGTATCCGGCATGAAGCTATCCACGATGACAACATCGAATGGCGCGCCAATCTCGACTGCCTGCCGGATGACAGCGATGGCGTCGCTACCGGATTTGCATGCCTCTATGTCGACGTTGTGGCGGGCCAGCATCTCCAGCGTAATCTTCAGAGACAGGGCATAGGAGTCGATCACCAGAATGCGGCCGCCGTTCAGCCTGCGGTCATCCGGACGGATCTGTGACAGACCATCGGTGGGTTGGGGCATGGGTAGATCCACCCAGAATGCGGTGCCCTGTCCCCGCTCGCTCTGGACATCGAGCGAGCCGCTCATCAGGCCAACCAGTTGGTTGCAGATGGTCAGCCCCAAGCCAGCCCCCATACCGGAACGGGCCGTGTGTTCGTCGGGTTGGGAGAAGGGTTCCCGGATCCGGGCCATGTCCTCGCTCGTCAGACCAATGCCCGTATCCTCAACGGTGAAACGCAGTTTGGTAGCGTCTCGTGTGCTATCGAGCACTTCGGCGCTGATCAGGACGTGACCGGCGTCGGTAAAATGAATGGCGTTTGCCGTCAGGTTGAGCAGTACCTGCCTCAGTCTCAGCGGGTCGCCGATAACCGCGATGGGCAGGTTTTCATCCACGCGAAGCTCAAGGGCCAGGCCCTTTTCCTGGGCCCGCTCGCCGAGCATGGCGACCAGATCATCCAGAGTCGTGCGGGGGTCGAAGACGACCGGGTCGAGTATCAGTCGCCCGGCTTCCATGCTGGAGATATCAAGCAGATCCTCGACCAGACCCGATAGGGTCTCCGCCGAGCGATGCAGTGTCTGGAGGTAATCCCGCTGTTCGCTGTCGAGATGGCTGTCCTCCAACAGGCTCGCACACCCCAGAACCGATTGCAGGGGGGTGCGTAACTCGTGGCTTACATTGGCGAGGAACCGGGTCTTGCCGAGATTGGCGGCAATGGCGCGGTCCCTTTCCTCTCTGGCCGCACGGGCTTCTTCCTGCACCGGGAGCAGTGCCTCATCCGTCGTTTCGTTGGTCGCGGCGCTCTCGCTCAACTGTTGCATGGGGGCGGCGATGTGCCGTTGCCAACTGATGCCGACGCAGGCGATACCGAGCACGACGGTGACCACCTGCCATAACACCACTTCACTGGGCGCCAGTGGTAGCCATGCAGAGGCAATCAACGCCGCCATCGTGGTCAGCGACCAGACGAGAGGCCAGCCGATACGAAGTCGGAGAGGTGATTGGCGTCTTATCCTTAAGGGCACAGGCCGAATCCGTGGTTATTCCAGTTGGTGGCGATGATCACGCCCTGACGATCCATTATCAGGCTGTCATATCGACAGTGTACGACAGATTTGGCGTCAAGCCAGGGCTTGGTCAACAGGAATGAGATCCAGAACCTCAACCGTGTCGTCGTCGAAACGGAATCGCACATCCTGATCATAGAGTTGGACACCGTAAACGCGCCGTTCGTTCCCCCCACGGCGAAATCCGGGGCGTGGATCGCAGGTGAGCAGGTCCGCGATCAACTGCCGAAAGTCCGGGTAGGAGGTTGGTGAGAGGTGGGCGAGCCGGGTTTCGGCCTCGGCTGAAAAGCGGACGGTGTGTGTGGCCTGTGGTGCCTCTCCCGACCAGCGCATGGTGGCCTGCGGATGGCTGTCCGCCCAGGGTAGGTACGGTTTGATGTCGTAAATCGGTGTGCCATCGATCAGGTCGTGATCCTGAATGAGCAGCACCCGTTCTTTTCCGCGCCGTTCCAGGCCGTGGTGCCGGACCACCGACAGCCCCAGTTGATTCGGGCGAAACGGCGAGCGCGTGGCGAAAACGCCCACTTTCTGGTTGCCACCAAGCCGCGGCGGCCGCACTGTCGGGCGCCAGCCGCCGGCCTCGTGGAAATGGAACGTCAGCCACAGGTGTGAGCAATCGTCCAGCCCCCGGAACGCCTCTTCGCGGTTGTAGGGAGGCTGAATCACCAGTTCGGCGTGTGCGTGGCGTGTCTGACCCGGCTGGCGTGGCACCGCGAATTTTTCCCGGAAGCAGGAGCGCGTGATGGCGATGGGTTCAAGGGTCAGGGAGTGGCCCGTCATCGGAAATTCCTCGCAAAGAACATCTCAATTCGTAAGGTCAGGGAGCTGTGACTGTCGAAGCTGTCTTCCCGGCGGAAATTGATCGCCGGGATGACCTCGCTGTAAAGCCAGTCGTCATAGAGCCGGTAACGCCAGTTGAGGTCCGTGAAGTACTCGGTTGTGCGCCAGCCCGGCTGACTCTCGCCCAGAATGCCAATACGCGGATTGAACGTGGAACGGTTGTTGGCGCGATGGAACCCACTGACAATCTGGGAGAACTCGAACTCCCGGTTGCGGTGCACCCAGCGCAGCTCCGACGCCGCTCGAAAGTCCCATTCGCCAATGGTTCGGTCGAAGGCTACCCAGGTGCTTTCGCCCCAGCCGTCCTGATTGAAGTAGTACAGCCGCTGGTCGATGTGCGTGAGCCAGTGCTGGCCGAGCTTGAAGTAGCCGGTTGAACGCACCCGTGCGAAGGTGTTGAGCGGCAGACCACCGCGAATGCCAACGTCCGTCGAGAGATTCACAGTGTCGCTGAGGCGGCCCAGGTAGCGCAGAGCACCCGTAATGTCGCCCTCGGTGCGGGTTTCGCTGGTCAGTTGCCGATCCCGCTGACGCTCGGACAGCGGCAGATTCTCCTCGCTGTCGCTCTCGATCACCAGCCGGAGCTTCTCTTCCACCGTTGGAAGATCCAGCCGGAAGCGGGCTTCCGGTTCCATCTTTGCCAGCTCACCCGTCTCCGATTGAGTCGCGAAGCCCACACGCAGATAGCTTTCATTATCGGGCACAGCCCGTCGACTTCCGGACAGTGTCTGATCCGCCCACAGGCCCAATGAATGCACCTGCCTGGAACGCACCGATTGCTGGCGGATCACCCATTCCGACGGGCTGAGCCAGAACGTCTCCTTGTCCGGGTAATAGCGCTCGTCCGGCTCATAGGTGAAAAAAGACGGACCGAGGCCGTCGGGATTCAGAGGGGCGAGGTTGATGGCGTTATCCGGAGACTGCGCCGCAACAGGCGCACTGAGGAGCAGGCCGGTCAGCAACAGAACAGGATGCCGGTCTACCATTTGGCGATTTGAGCGGAGATGCCAGGAGGTGTTTGGTTTGCCACAGAAAAACACAGAAAGCACGGAAACCATTAATGAATCTGACATTGAAGACGGATGCAGTGGTCGCGCGGTTTCGAGTCCTTCGTTTCTTCGGACGGGTGCCTTCTCATCGATCTAGATGTTCCATTCTGAGTATTCTTCTCGCCCGAAGGGCGTTTCCGTGTTTTCAGTGTTTTTCTGTGGCTACCCTATCTCTGTCAGTTGCCGGTGAATTGCCTTCACCGTCTCACGCACCGAGCCTTCGTCCCGATCATTGTCAATCCGAATGTCCGCCTTCGCCAATCGGTCGTTCCGTGGCATCTGGGCGTCGATGATCTTTCGCACCTGCTCCGGCGTGTTGTCGTCACGGGCGGTGGTTCGCTGGATCTGAACAGACTCGGGCACGTCCACCACAATGACCTGCTCGACCAGATGATGCTGATCGGTCTCCAGCAGCAGCGGCGACACCAGCAGGGTATACCCCGGGGCATAATCCGAGGGGGCCGGGGTATCCGGATGAATCCAGAGCTGACGTGTCAGTTCTTCCTCGATAATGGGGTGGAGAAGCTTTTCCAGCCACTCCCGTTCTGAAGGCGTTTCGAATATGACCGACCGAAGCGCTGCCCGGTCCAGAGCGCCGTCGGCCTGGAGAATGTCCTTCCCGAAATGATCCGCAATGGCCGCCAGAGCGGGCGTCCCCGGTTCCACCACCTCGCGCGCCACATCATCGGCATCCACCGCATGAACGCCCAGCTCCTGAAAAAAACGCGCGACCGTCGATTTACCACTGCCAATACCGCCTGTGAGGCCGATGGTTTTCATAGGTGTTTCATGCCTTAGTGAGTATTTGCCACGGAATCCACGAAAGGACACGGAAAAAGTAGCAAGTTAGAAGTAGCAAGAAAGGCTTTAGCCTCTTACGGTTGTCGCTATCCTATTGCCACTATTTTCCGCCCGCAGGGCGCTTTCCGTGCCCTTCTGTGTTTTCCGTGGCGAAACAATCGTTCTCTTTATCACCGCACCCCAAGATACCCATACCAGGCCGACAGTATCTCTGGTCCGAACCAGAGACAGAGTAACCCGGCTGCCGCCAGATATGGTCCAAACGGAATGGGCACTTCGCGCCCGTGGCTGCGGAAGACAATCAGGGTGATGCCGACGACGGCGCCGACCAGTGACGACAACAGAATAATGGCCGGCAGAAGCTCCCAGCCCAGCCAGGCGCCCAGGGCGGCGAGCAGCTTGAAATCGCCGTGCCCCATGCCTTCCTTGCCTGTGACGATCTTGAAGAGCCAGTAGACGGACCACAGGGACAGATAACCGGCGACGGCACCCCAGAGGGCGGTCCCGAGGTCGGTGAATACGCCGAAATAGTTCAGTATCAGCCCCAGCCAGAGCAGGGGGAGAGTCATGTTGTCAGGCAGTAACTGCGTATCGTAGTCAATCACCGTCAGGGCGATCAGCCCCCAGACAAGCACCAGGGCCCAGAACGCCGGAGCGCCATAGCCGAACCAGTAGAAGGTAAACAGCGAGAAGAGGGCGGTGATCAGCTCAATGATCGGGTACCGCACCGAGATACCGGTACCGCACGACGCGCACTTGCCCCGTAGGAACAGGTAGCTCACCACCGGAATATTTTCGATGGCCCGGATCTGGTGCTCGCACTTCGGACAGGTCGACCGGGGGCGGGAAAGGGTGACCGTCGACTCATCCGAACGCTGGCTCTCGGGCACCTCCAGCAACATCTCACACTGGCCCCGCCACTCCTGCTCCATCATCCGGGGCAGGCGCAGAATGACGACATTCAGAAAGCTGCCAATGCAGAGCGAGAAAATGAAAAAGAGGGGATAGAAAAGCCAGGGGTTCGTCAGGATGGGATCGAATAGGGACATTGGGGCATCTTAGTGATTTTGGTTTTAGCCACGGAAAGACACGGAAAGCACTGACGGAAAGAGGCAAGAAACCAATAAAAAGTGGCGAGAGGCATGTTCACCACCAATAACAGAGCAGAATTCTCTTGCCTCTGTCCTGCGCGCCCAGAGGGCGCTTTCCGTGTCAGTCCGTGTTTTTCTGTGGCGACATATCAGTAATTGGAAGCAATCAGTTGGCGTTAACCAACCACCTGACCCATCTGGAAGATCGGAAGGTACATTGCGATGATTAGCCCACCCACAAGCACCCCCAGTACCGACATGATGATCGGCTCCATCAGGGAGGTCAGGTTATCGACCATGTCATCGACAACGGCTTCATAGTGCTCGGCCACCTTGGCCAGCATTTCATCCAGATTACCGGATTCCTCACCGATCGCCGTGAGCTGAACGGCCATCACCGGAAATACTTCGGCCAAGCGCATAGCCGCCTGGAGTTGGGTGCCGCTGGACACGTCATCTTTGATTTGCAGAACGGCATCCCGATACACGGCATTGCCAGTGGCACCGGAAACAGAGTCCAGAGCATCCACCAGAGGAACGCCGGCCGCAAAGGTGGTGGAAAGAACGCGGCCAAACTTGGCAACCGCGGACTTGTCCAGAATCTCACCCACAATCGGGAACTTGAGAAGCATCTTGTCTACGGAGTCAGAGAATTTCGGGGAGCGTTTCAGCGCTTCCCTGAAAATGAAAATCGTGGCGACGATTCCGAGAAGAACGATAAACCAGTAAGCCTGCATCCACTCCGATAAATTCACCACCATTTGCGTGAAAACGGGCAGGTCCGCACCAAAGCCCTGAAACAGGCTCTCGAACTGCGGCACAACCTTCACCAGAAGGATCGCCGTAACGATGATCGCGACCACGATAACGGCAATCGGATAGGTCATGGCTTTCTTGACCTTCTTCTTGAGTCCCTCTGTCTTCTCCAGATAGGTGGCAATCCGATCCAGCATCTGTTCAAGGGCGCCCGCACGCTCACCGGAATCCACCAGGTTGCAATAGAGGTCATTAAAGTGATTCGGGTGTTTCCGCAGCGCACCGGCGAAACTGGTGCCGGAGGCCACGTCGTTCCGGACGCTGGAGAGCAGTTCCTGCAGCCCCTTATGGTCAAGGCCGTCCGCCACAATATCGAAGCTTTGCACCAGTGGAACACCCGCTTTCATCATCGTCGCCAGCTGCCGTGTGAGCATCGCGATGTCGAACGGCGTCACTTTCTTACTGCCACCACCAAACAACGGCTTCGGCTTTTTCTTGACCTTATCGGGCATGATGCCCTGCTTGCGTAGCTGGGCCTTTACAAGAGCCGCGTTGGCGCCCATCGTCTCGCCCTTGGACTTGTTGCCCTTACGATCCTTGCCTTCCCAGACAAAGGTCGTGAGCTTGTCCGCGTTCTCTGCCATGGTGGTTAGTCCTTCGTCACACGGTTCGCTTCTTCCAGGCTGGTGACGCCCTGCATCACCTTCTCAAGGGCCGATTGCCTCAGGTTGGGGAAGCCTTCCTTGCGGGCCTGCTTTTCGATCTGGATGGAGCTTGCCTCCTCCATAATCATGTTTTCCAGCTCTTCGGTGATCTTGACCACTTCGTAAATCCCAACGCGGCCCTTGTAGCCTCCATTGCATTTATCACAGCCCTTGGGGCGGTACAACGTGAAGCCTGTTTCAATTTGTTCCTCCGTGAAGCCCTCCGCAATCAGGACGTCACGGGGAACATCCGCCGGCTCCTTACAGGCCTTGCACAGGCGCCGTCCCAGCCGCTGGGCAATGATCAGGCTCACGGACGTCGCGATGTTGAACGAGGCCACCCCCATGTTCATCATCCGGGTCAGGGTTTCCGCCGCGCTGTTGGTGTGCAGTGTCGAGAGCACCAGGTGACCGGTCTGGGCCGCCTTGATGGCGATGTTGGCCGTTTCCAGGTCCCGGATTTCGCCCACCATGATCACGTCCGGGTCCTGGCGCAGGAATGATCGAAGCGCCGCCGCGAAATCCAGGCCGACCTTGTTGTTGACGTTGACCTGGTTAATGCCCTCCAGGTTGATCTCCGCCGGATCTTCCGCCGTGGAAATATTGCGCTCGGGCGTGTTCAGGATGTTGAGACCGGTGTACAGAGAGACCGTCTTGCCGGAACCGGTCGGGCCGGTCACGAGAATCATGCCTTGTGGCTGGCTCAGGGCATTCATGTACAGCTCTTTCTGGTCTTCTTCGTACCCGAGCTGATCGATGCCCATCTGGGCGGCCGTCGGGTCCAGAATCCGCAGAACGATCTTCTCGCCCCAGAGTGTGGGTAGGGTGTTGACCCGGAAATCGATCGCCTTCGTTTTGGACAGCTTCATCTTGATGCGGCCATCCTGCGGCACCCGGCGCTCGGAAATGTCGAGCTGGGCCATGATCTTCACGCGCGCCGAGATCTTCGGGGCGAGTTTGATGGATGGCTTCGACATTTCCTTGAGAACCCCGTCCGTCCGGTACCGAACGCGATAGGTCTTCTCATAGGGCTCGAAGTGGATGTCTGAGGCGCCACCGCGAATGGCGTCGAGCAGTAGTTTGTTGACGTACTTGACGATAGGGGCGTCGTCGACATCGGACGGCTTGACGGCATCGGTGTCATCGTCATCCTCGCCGCCTTCGACATCGATATCCTCCAGATCATCATCGCCCAGATCGCCCATGGACTCTTCCTGGGATTCCAGGTAGCGATCAATCAGGCCATGGAGCTTGCCGTCATCGGCGAGCACCGCATCGGTGCTGAGGCCGGTGTTGAACTTGATTTCATCGAGCGCCTGAATGTTCGTCGGATCTGAGACCGCCAGGAACAGGCGATTGCCTCTCTTGTACAGGGGGAGAGCGCTATGCTTCCGGACCAGCTTCTCGTCAACGATCTTTTCCGGCAGCATCTCCGGGACGAACGCGCTCAGGTCAATCACCGGCATGCCGAACTCCAGCGCCGCCGCATAGGCCAGGCGACCACTGTCCGCCAACTGGTTCTGGACCAGATAGGTGATCAACGGAATCTTGTTATTGGACGCCTGAAGGAACGCATCCTTCGCCGCATCCTCATCCAGCAGACCATCATCCACGAAGCGTCGTGCAAGGCCAGTCAGCCGGATGTTCTTGTTCTCTGGAGGCATAGATAAGGTCGTAATGATCGGGAAAAATAAGTGTGAAAAGTAGTTTAGATGGCCGCGCCGTAGATTGAAAGGCGCAGGCCTTGTACCGAAGCGGCTGGCCGCCGTTATTCGCCGCGGAATCCGCAGAAGGACGCGGAAAAGAAATGGTGTTTGCCACGGAAAAACACAGAACGCACGGAAAAGTATCGAGAAGCCCTCCGAGTTTTGTGCGGCTGGATTTTACCGTCCTGCTACTTTCCTTTCGCGCCTAAAGGGCGCTTTCCGTGTGTTTCCGTGGCTGAATCTTCTTTTTTCCGCGTCCTTCCGCGGATTCCGCGGCGAAAAGAACTGACAAAAAACGTCACATACCGCCAATAATCGACAGCAACGAGGTGACGATTCAGCGGTAACCTGTTGTTACAGTTGAGGTAGTAGTCTGAATTGGCGCCATTTTTTAACACAATCTTGCAGTTGGCACGGTCGCTGCTTGCGTCTAGACAGGCTCAAGCGGTACCGGTCACGCAAACCGGCAGCCGGGCCGATTCGAGACAACAAACGACGTCAAAGAGGTCTTCTCATGAAGAACATCAAGATGAATCAAGGGCAACAGGGCTTCACGCTCATCGAACTGATGATCGTGGTCGCCATCATCGGCATCCTGGCCGCGATTGCCATTCCGCAGTACCAGACTTATGTGGCCAGCTCACAGGTCGGTCGTGTGATGGGTGAAGTCGGTGCGCTCCGGACGGCGACTGAAGACTGTCTCCTAAAAGGCCTGAGCGAGTCTGACTGTAATTTCGGTTGGAGTAACAGTAACGTGCTTGCCGGGGCAGAGGATCTCCAGGGGTCTGGTGGATCTGGCACGGCCGGTTTGACGGCGACTTTTGCAGATTCGAGCGTTTCTTTGACGGCAACGTTTGGTGGCAATGCGTCAGTGGATATAGATGGAGATAATCTTCAATGGGTTCGCACCACTGGAGGCGAGTGGTTTTGTGAGACGACTGTTGATACAGCATACACCCCGGCGGGTTGCAACCAGACAGACAGCCTGACCGATGCTGCTAACGATCTTGACGCGGTCCCTGATTACAGCTCGAATTAGTAAATCTTTAGGGCAGGATTAAGTTTAAGCACTAAGCTTTTACTGGTATGCCCTCTGGCTAAGCTAGGGGGCATTTTCATTTAATAACTGTTATTGTTTCTCAGCTGACATGAAGTTAGTGCCGTTCCGGCGAAAAAAGTTGAAGAGGGTGATTGTTGTTGCGGCGCTTTTGGCCTTTTTTGTATGGCTTTCTCACCTTGTTATTGCCCGCCCTCTTGCTTTCTCCCGCTTCATCTATCCAATAGAGGCTAGCTTGTCGGAATTGACAGGCAGCTGTTCAACTGGGTCTCCTGCTTGGATGGATAAGGTCGTAGCTGATGTCCGTCGAAATGGAGGTGGTCTCGCCAATCAGGTTGCTTACGTTTCGCCTAATGGCACCCTTCACCACTGCGAAAATGGATGGCAGAAGGCGCCGTTTTTTTCAGATAAAGTGAGACCGGAAACACGTTTTCGGTATGCCAGCACCACAAAGCTGTTTACGGCAGATGCAATTCTGGGACTGGTTGATGAAGGGCGCTTGAGCTTTGAGTCCAGGCTTCTGGAGTTCTTGCCTCCCGTTAGAGAGTTAAAGGATGAGCGTATTGCCGACATCACGATTCAGGATCTTTTGAATCACACCTCCGGTTTTAATCGAACTATCGGCATGCCTGACATGCTGCAGCTAAACAAAACCCCATGGTGTCCCGGGAGTCTGAAGCGTATATCGGAAAGAACGTTGGAGCACGAACCGGGCACTCAGCCGGCCTATTCCAACCTGGGGTATTGCCTGCTGGGCGTTGTCATTGAGCAAACAACCGGTGTTGGCTACCGCGAATACATCAAAGAGCGATATGCTATCGGTGAGCACGGGATTCGGTTCATTGATGGCCCTTACCTTGACGATGAGGTCCGTTACGATTTCAGGCACAGCAACTTCCTGTCGGATGATTATTACAGGTATTGGGATTTCGCCGCACTATCGTCTTCTGCGGGGCTGTCGGGAAATGCGGTCGCTCTGGCCCGGCAAGTTCGGGGGATGCTGGTCAGCAGGCCGCTGAACGTCACCTCTTACGATTACCAGTCCGACAAGTGCTCTCCTACCAATATTAGAGGCTGCTATGGGTACGCCGCGTATCAATACCAGCCTGAGGATGGCCCGTTCCCAGTGTACATTCAGGGCGGGCATCTCCCTGGTGCCTCCAGCATGGTCATGATGGATGACCGGGGTGGGGTTCTGGTGTGGCTGGGAGCCGGCCAGCCGCCGAATGGGTTTGAGTCCAAGAAGATGCTGTATCAGCGGTTCTACAACCGACTTGCTGACTTCTATTCAGACAAAGAGTGATCCCCGGGCAATAAGTCGTGAAGCTGGCCCGTATGTTGCTGCCATCTACACAAACGCACCAGAGGAGATTGGCAATGGAACGGGGCTTCACGTTAATCGAGTTGATGATCGTTCTGGCGATCATCGGCATTCTGGCTGCAATCGCCATACCCTCATATCAGGATTATGTGGTGAGCTCTCAGGTTTCACGAGCGCATGGCGAGCTTGCCAGCTATAAGAGCGCTGTTGAAAAACAGTTGGTCGAGGGGAATACCGCCATCGACAACACAGATCTTGGTTATTCGCCCTCAGGGCTTACCACCGGCAGTAAATCGGTCGATATTGCCAGCTTCAACACTGACGGATCGGGGCAGCTCGAGGTGACCCTCGGCGGCAATGTCAGCTCGAAAGTGTCAGGCATTATTATCCGGCTTGAGAGAGACACCAACGGCATGTGGACCTGCCAGGTGGATAACTCGGCGGCGGTTGGCACCTGGGAGGCGCGGTTCATGCCGGAGGGCTGCACCCTCTAAAACCCCTTGCCGACCCATCGCCAATTGGCTACTATCCTGCCCGGTCGCCGGAATAGCTCAGCAGGTAGAGCAACGCATTCGTAATGCGTAGGTCGGGGGTTCGACTCCCTCTTCCGGCACCACAGATTCAGTAGAAGGGCTGCCTGCGGGTGGCCCTTCTTTGTTTTGAGTACTGCGCTGGAAGTTCAGTAAACACGTTGTTGACCATTAGTAAACATGGAAGTACGTTGATAGACACCGGCGTGGAGATGCGTACAAATGACGGTTCAGGTGATTGAAAAAGAAGGGGCGCCAGAGTGGGCGGTGATTCCGTATGATGAATATCAGGCGCTGCTTCGGTTGGCTGAAGACGCACAGGATGTTGCCGATGCTCACGAGGCGATGCGGGACGTTGCGGAAGGTAAGGATGAGCTGATTCCGGGCGATGTGGTGGAGCGCCTGGTCTCCGGCGATGAGCACCCGCTCAGGGTTTGGAGAACCTATCGTGGTCTCACGCAGGAGGCCCTGGGTCGCTCGGCTGGCGTTGGAAAATCGTATGTGTCCCAGATCGAGTCTGGTCGCAAGACCGGCTCAGCCACCATGTTGAGCCGCCTGGCGAAAGCGCTTAACGTCGATGTTGACGATCTTTTGATGTCTGACGATGTCAAAGGGCGGGTTCTCGACGGGGTGGGTCCGTGACTATTGTCTGGTCACCACACGCTTTCTTGATGGAGGTTGGTGATGTACGCAATCGAATTTGAGGCGAATATTGAGAACGGAATTGTCAGGATTCCGGAACAGTATGAGCGTCTCAAGAATAGCCACGCGAAAGTGGTTGTCATGGTCGACGAGAATGTGGCAGAAGCAGCGGATGAAGTGGGTCTGGATTTCTCTGGTTGTGTGATTCATTCGTTTGAAGGCCAGGATGGCCTTCAGGTGCAGAGAACGATGCGGGATGACTGGTAGATATTTTCTGGACACGAACGCGTGGATTTACGCGATCAACGGTCGTGTCAAGCTCCCAGGCTATCGTTATTTCACATCCGTGATTACGGAAATGGAGCTTCTGTCCTGGCCCGCTCTCACGGCATCTGAGGAGCGTGTTCTTCGAGATATTCTCACTGGAATCCATGTAATCGGATTGACCTCGGACGTGAAGGATCGAGCGATTGAGATTCGAAAAGCAACGTCGCTGAAGTTGCCGGACAGTATTGTTTCAGCCTCCGCGCAACTGGCTGATGGGGTACTGGTGACGAACGACAGAAAGCTGAGGGAACGTCATGGCGGGGCATCGGTCACTCTGGAAGAGTTGCTGGAGCAGAGTTCAGGTTGAACGCGGCTTGGTGGTATGCGACTGACCAACGAAGAGCAGAAAACCATAGTGCGGATTGTGGAAAAGCATCTCGGAACGCAGGCAGAAGTCAGCGTCTTCGGCTCACGCGTTGATGACAGTCGCCGTGGCGGTGACCTGGATCTCTACATTGAAACTGCGGATCACGCCTCAGTCCGAGTGCGTGCGCGTCTCAAAATGGCTCTGGAAAACGCTTTGCAACTGCCTGTCGACGCCGTGTTTCACCAGAAAGGGCAATCGTTCACCCCATTTGAGAACATTGCGAGAGAGTCTGCCGTGGCGATTCAGGAGAGCGGTGCGCAATGACGGTCACCGAACAGGAAATGCGCTATCTGTCGCAGTTGCTGGAAGCCTGTCAGCGATGCGTTTTTTTTCTTTCGTCGTCGTCATCAAAAATCCTCTGGCCTCTGGATTCTTCGATTCTGGAGCAAAGGAACAAGGATGCCGAGTTTTTCGAGACGTTGTCGGCGGTCAACGAGCGGTTTGCAAAACTACAGGACACACTGGCCCTGTCGATGAGGCATGCTGCGGAGTTGTTGGGTGAGCCGGTGGATTACTTCCTCAAGGTGATCGTTTTATTTGAAAAACTGGGCGTCATCAGTTCGCGTGAGGCGTGGCAAGAGGGGAGAGTCGTCCGCAATATGGCGGCCCATGACTATGAGACGGATTACCAGCTGATTGCAGAACATTTCAACGCGCTGCACGAACTCGAACCCATGCTTTATCAGACGGCTGCCAACCTGATGGATTGTTCGGAAAAAGCATTGGGCGTAAAACCGGCATCCAACACGTTTCAGCCTGAATTTGATGCGGTTATCGAGAGAATGCAGGCTTCCGTAAGTAGCAAGTAGCAAGTAGCAAGTAGCAAGTAGCAAGTAGCAAGTTCCGGTCTTCCCGCGCGGCCCAGCGGTTCCCGCCCCTTTTGTCACTTGAGACTTGCCATTCGTAACTCCGACCTTAAAACTTTCAAACCTTAAGACGGATTGTATGCACTATTCCTCACTCATCCCGGATGTCATCCGGATTGCCGAACAGGCCAGCGAGAAAGTCCTCTCCATCTACCAGACGGACTTTTCGGTGCAGTTCAAGGACGACGAGTCGCCCATTACCGCGGCCGATATCGCGTCCCACGACATCATCTCCCGGGCCCTGCGCAACCTGACTCCGGACATTCCGATTCTGTCCGAGGAGTCCGCCAGTGCGCCCTGGAGCGAGCGGCGCCACTGGCACCAGTTCTGGCTGGTGGACCCGATCGACGGGACCAAGGATTTCACCAACCGCACCGGCGAATTCACGGTCAACATCGCCTTGATTGAGGGCGGGGAACCGGTCATGGGCGTTGTGACCGTGCCGGCGAAGCATGAAGTGTATTACGGCACAAAACGCGAGGGCGCCTGGAAGCGTGAGCGCAACGGCCGCACCCGTCGTCTCCACGTTGTGGTGCCGCCGGAAGAGAAGCGGGTTGTGGCCAGCAAGAGCCACCTCAACGAGGAAACTCGGGCGTTCATTGACAACCTCGGCCCCCACCAGTTGGTACAGGCCGGCAGCTCCCTCAAGTTCTGCCGCGTCGCCGAAGGCCACGCCGACATCTACCCACGCCTTGGCCCCACCTGCGAGTGGGACACCGGCGCCGCCCACGCCATCCTCAACGCCGCCGGCGGAAAAGTCCGCACCCTCGACGGCGACCCGGTCGTTTACGGCAAGGAAAACGTGAAAAATCCCTACTTCGTGGCGTCCGGCAGCTGGTACTGAGTCTGGGTAACTGAGGAAGGTTGTTTGCCACGGAAGAACACGGAACGACACGGAAACGCCCTCCGGGCGAAGAAGAAGTGCAAGTCACAAGTTGCTCGAGTGTGTCACCCCTCAGCTTGAAGACCAGCACTTCTTGTCGCTTGTTTTTCGTCCGTGTTTTCCGTGTCCTTCGGTGGCAAACACCGTCTTTTCCGAGTCATTCCGTGGATTCCGCGGCGAAAACAGGTTGCCTTCGCAGGCAACTCCGAAGCCGGAGACATCGGCTACAGTTGCCAACCGTCACCGACTTTAAAACCTTCAGACTTTAAAACGTTCAGACCTTTGTTGGCGTTTCAGCGGCGAATCACTCCCTCTTCCGAACCCCAGCCACCGGCACCGACACCCGTTGCTGCGTGTGCATGAAGTTCATCAACACAATGGCTCGCTCCTCACCGTCGTAGGCCTCAAAAACAGCCTGAATACCCTGGAATGGCCCGTTATCCACTTCAACGGGCTGGCCTGGCTGAATGCCGCCGGCGTCGGCCACTTTGTCCAGGCTGTCCCGGATATGATCGATCACCGCATCGTCAATCGGAGCGGGTTTGCCGGCGAAGCTCACCACGCGGCCCACGCCCCGGGTCGAGCGTAGCTTGGCCCAGAGCGGGTCGGTCTGCTCGATGTTGATGAACAGATACCCGGGAAATAACGGCTCCAGCCGCTTCTGCCGCTTATTGCCCCGAATGCGTTCCACTTCGATCTTCGGATAGAAGCACGACGCACCCTGGTTCTGCAGATTCGCCAACGCCCGATCCCCCTGCGCCGGCTTGTGCTGGATCGCGTACCACGGCATGGCTTCAACTCCTTTAAAGCGGGTTACGGATTGTAACCGAATAGTGTGGGCCACGGAAAAACACAGAAAGCACGGAAAAATGAGATTCGAAAACGACATTTGGTCATGTTGTCGGTCGATAGAAGCCAGAGACGTAAGGGGTTCGGAGCATCAGTATCTGCAGGTCGTTTCTTCTAACTTCTTTCCGCCCGAAGGGCGTTTCCGTGCTTTCTGTGTCTTTCCGTGGCCAATATAGTCCTTTCCTCGTTCCTTCTCGGGTTTCGCGGCGAATCCATAAAGGCTGTAGCAACTTCGCCGTGTCGCCGCTATCCTGTCGCCATCCAAGGATGTGAACCCAATCTATGTCACCCGACGCACACCTCACCCTCCTGACTATCGGCGCTGTGTTTGCCACTCTGATTTTTACCCGCGTGTCAGCGGACCTGGTCCTGGCGGCCGCCATGGCGGTCCTGCTGGTGCTGGGAGTGCTCACGCCCGAGCAGGCTCTGGTGGGATTCAGCAACCCCGGCGTGCTGACCGTGGCCGTGCTTTATGTGATTGCTGCGGGCCTGAAACAGACCGGGGCCGTGCGGTGGTTGGCGGATCAGCTGCTCGGCGTCCCTCGTAGTGCCCGCGGTGCGCAGTTCCGGCTGATCGCCCCAACGGCAGGGCTCAGTGCATTCATGAACAACACGGCGGTTGTGGCCATGTTCATCCCGGCGGTGCAGGAGTGGAGCCGCCGCCTGGGGCTGTCTGCGTCGCGCCTGCTTATGCCACTGTCCTATTTCGCCATCCTTGGCGGCACCTGCACGCTGATCGGAACCAGCACCAACCTGGTTGTGGACGGTCTGATCCAGTCCACCTCCGGTGACGCGCTGGGTCTGTTTGAGCTGGCCTGGGTGGGGGTGCCGCTGATTCTCGTCGGGTCTATTGTGTTTCTTCTGATTGCCCACCGGTTTCTGCCCGACCGTGGCGGGCTGATGCAACAGATGGAGAGCGCCCGCGAGTACAGCGTTGACATGCGGGTTCCGGAGGCCAGTTTCCTGGCCGGGAAAACCATCGTCGAGGCCGGCCTGCGGAACCTGGCCTACGGCTATCTGATGGAAATTGAGCGTGGCGGGCGACTCATGTCCGCTGTTGGCCCGGAGACAGTGCTTGAGGCCGGCGACCTGCTTCGTTTTATCGGGGAACCGCGCTGCGCCGACGAGGTGCGCTCCATCCGGGGGTTGGCGCCGGCCAATGGCGGCTCCGAAAAACTGGCGCTGGAAAGCCATCGCCGTTGTCTGATTGAAGTCGTTCTGGGGCCGGACTTCCCGGGGTTGGGGAAGAACGTGCGAGACGCCCGCTTCCGGTCCAACTACGGCGCCGCCATTCTCGCGATTTCCCGCCGCGGTGAGCGCCTGAAGGGCAAGATCGGTGATATCCGCCTTCAGGTTGGCGATACGCTGCTGCTGGAAGGCAGTCCGGATTTCGTGGATCAATACCGTTTTCGCCGTGACTTCCTGCTGGTCAGCCTACTGAACGACGCCGGGCGCATTGATCACCGTAAAGCACCACTGTCCGCCCTGATCCTCGTCGGGATGGTGCTTTTGAACGTTGTTGGGCTGCTCAGCGTGTTCGAATCGGCACTGGTTGCCGCCGGCGCAATGCTGGCCACCCGTTGCGTCACCAGCACCCAGGCCCGGCGCGCCATCGACTATCAGGTACTCACGGTTATAGCCGCCTCGTTTGCGCTCGGGCAGGCCATGCAGGTCTCCGGCGCTGCGGACAGCATTGCCGGCCTGATACTCGGCGACGCCAGCCTCCATCCCTGGGTAGCGCTGGCACTGGTGTACCTGATCACCGCCATCATGACCGAGCTGATCACCAACAATGCCGCCGCTGTGTTGATGTTCCCCATTGCCGTGGCTCTGGCGAACCAGCTGGACGTCAGCTTCATGCCCTACGCCATCACCGTCATGTTCGCCGCCTCAGCCAGCTTCCTCAGCCCCATCGGCTACCAGACCAACCTGATGGTGATGGGCCCCGGCGGTTACCACTTCACCGACTACCTCCGCACCGGCCTGCCCATGACGCTGGCAGTCGGTTCGACGGTGGTTGGGTTGGTGCCGTTGATTTGGGGGTTTTAGCCACGGAAATACACGGAAGGCACGGAAAGGACAGAGAAACAGATCTCCATGGAAGGAAATGGGCATGAATCACCGCAATTTATTGGCTTCAGAGCTTACTTATTCGATCAAAGGTGCAATATTCGAGGTGTCCCGTGAGCTGGGGTACGGTTTTTTGGAGAGGGTCTACCAAAAGGCCCTGGTTGAAGAGCTTCTCTCGAGAGGTTTGAGTGTGGAGCAGGAGTATCCAGTCAACGTTCGGTACAAAGGGAAAGAGGTAGCGGACTTCCGTTTGGATCTCTTGGTCGAGAATCAGGTCATCATAGAGCTCAAAGCGCAGAGCAGGATGCCTGTCGGTGCAGAAGCGCAGTTGATCAACTATTTAAGAGCAACTCGGTTCCAGATCGGTCTCCTGGTCAAACTTTTCCTATCCCAAGGCAAACGTGAAAAGAATTGTCTTGTAGGTTTCGCGCCCGAAGGGCGCTTTCCGTGCTTTCTGTGTTTTTCCGTGGCTAATCTCTGCTCTTCGCGAACCAGCCACCCCATGCTATCGTTATAAACTTATTTCAAATCTGGCACACAACGGTACGACGCACGAATGGACATCGTCTGGCACGACCACAAGATCACCCGCGCGGAGCGCGCCGAGCCCAAGCATCAACGCCCCTGTCTGCTCTGGTTCACCGGCCTGAGCGGGTCTGGTAAGTCCACCATTGCCAACGCTCTGGACGTTGCCCTCTATCGACGGGGCTACCACACCTTTTTGCTGGACGGTGACAACGTGCGCCATGGTCTCAACAAAGACCTTGGCTTCAGTGACTCGGACCGTGTTGAGAACATCCGTCGCATCGGCGAGGTCAGCAAGCTGTTCACGGACGCCGGCCTGATCGTGCTCAGTGCCTTCATCTCGCCATTCACCAGCGACCGTCGCATGGTGCGTAACCTCTTTCCCTCCGGCGAGTTCATTGAAGTGTTCATGGATACGCCGCTTGAAACCTGCGAAGACCGTGATCCCAAGGGGCTTTATGAGAAGGCCCGGGAAGGAAAGATCAAGCACTTCACGGGCATCGATTCCCCCTACGAACCCCCGGAGCATGCCGAAGTCGTGCTGGACACGTCCCGGCAGTCGGTTGAAGACTGCATCGATCAGCTCATTGGCTACCTTCTCGAACACGGCGTTGTTCTCGAAAGCCGCTGATTTCACAGGGTTTAACGGCGCTGCCGTTGTGAATGGACGGTAAGCGCCTAGAATCGGGGTTTACCGATTACTATCGTTGTCATAAAACGTGTTAGAGAATGCCAGCCAGGGACGAGCTGGAACCTTGTACTCCTTTCCTCCGTCCCTGACTCGAAATCGCATTGCGCCGTCGCCAGGCCCTGAACGCACCAGAACCGGTCGGTGGGGCGGTAGCGTGCCTGAATCGTCCATAGACTTATGAGGTTGAGCATCAAACATCGGTTACGTCCCCTCCTCGCGATGCCGTTTCTCGCGGTGTCTCCCTCCCTCCTGGCAGCGGATATCGCCTTTCCTGGATACAGTGGCTATCTGAATGTGCCGTCGGCGACGGCGCTGCCGCATGGTCAGGCCGACGTTCAGTTTTCCGATCAGGGCTATATGCGGGGGCGCTACGGGCATTACAAAAACGTCTCCGGTGGCTTCGGCGTGTTCCCAAAGGTGGAGGTCGGGGGGCGCGTGGCATGGAATCGGACTCAGACGAACTGCTTCCGCGTGGGGTGCGACATCCGGGATCTCTCGGCCAACATCAAGCTTCAGGCGCCATTGATTCCGGAAGAGTGGTTCTCGCTTGCCGCCGGTGTACAGGATCTTGGCGGGGAAGCCAATTTCTTTGATGCCACCTACATCGTCGCCGGTCGTTCCCTCGGCCCTGTGGACCTGTCGGCCGGCTATGGAGACCCTGATATCGAGGGGCGCTACCTCGACGGGGCCTTCGGCGCCATCCAGTACAGCCCCGTCGAGTGGGCTGGCGTGATCGCCGAACATGACGCACAGGATGCTCGCGCGGGCCTGAGGCTGAACAGCCCCAAGGGCCTGTTGCCATTTGGTGCGCAGGTGAAAAGCAAGGTGCTGCTCTGGAACGAGGGCGATTCCGAGAGTGACCGGCGGTTTTTCTCCGTTGGCATCAGCATCCCGTTTGGCAACGAGGCGTCTAAGACGCACCTGAAATCAGTTGCAAGTGACAAGTTACAAGTGGCAAGAGGGGATGAGACGGCACCTGTAGCCGATGTCTCCGACTTCGGAGCTGCCCGGGAGGGCAGCCCAAATGAGTCGTATCAGCCACGGAAAGACACTGAAAAACACGGAAACACGGAAGAAAAGCGCATTGAGGAAGCCGCTGGCATTGGTGCTGCGCTCGTGGGCGAAGGCTATGAACACGTCCGCGTTCGCTCAGAGGGTAAGGTGCTGACCGTCCGCTGGGAGAACAATCTGTACAACCGGGACGAGCGGGATTCGATCTATGATGTGGCCCGCCTGGTTCAGTCCAGAGCGGAAACCCATGAGACGGCGCGGCTGGTGCTGACGAATCAGCGCATTCCGGTCATTCGTCACACGGTGCCGCTGTCGGGCGACGAAGCGGCGTTGTACGCCACCGAGACCGACTTCCCCGAGTGGCAGCCCCAGACGGATCAGGACTGGGACTTTGAGGGCAGTTACGGCTGGGATCACAAACCGCGCCTGACCCTGCGCCCGAACCTGAGCACCGGCGTGGCAACGGAATACGGGGTGTGGGACTACTCACTGGCCGTCAATGCCAGCCTGTCGGCTTCCCTATGGCCCGGGGCGCTCGCCAGTGCCAGCTACAACGCCGAAGTGGCCCGGTCGGAGGATTTCGACGAGGACGGTGTGTTCTATGACAGCCGCCAGCGGACGGATTTCATCGAGGCGGAAGTGCAGCAGACACTGAAACCGCATCCGCAGGTGTATACGAGCTTTCACGGCGGACGTTATGCGCTGGACTACAATGGTGGCCTCAACGAGAGCCTGTGGTTGTCACCAAACGGTCGCCACACGCTGGGGTGGATTGTCGGCCGGTTCCAGCATAAAAAGTTCGAGGACATCAGCCGGACCCAGACGCTCGCGCGCTACAGCTACTTCAATCCGGACTACAATGCCGATGTGACGGTCTACGGCGGTCGGTTCTTCGCTGAAGATCAGGGATTCCGCGTGGACAGCCGGTTCTGGTTCGGCGACTATGCCATTACCCTGTCCTACAAGGACACCGACGCGCAGTTCGTCAGCCTGGGCTGGACCATTCCCCTGACACCAACGCGGGACGCCAATTTCCGCTATGGTCAGATCAAAGGCGATGCGGATTGGAACTACAGTGTTCAGACCCGCGTTAATGAAGACCGTAATGACGTCTCATTCGGCGGTGCTCAGGTGCTTGAGTCCGCCCATCCGATCCGGGAGCGGCATCTCAATCGCGGTCGGCTGACCAGCCATTAATCGAACTGTAAGAGAGAAATAACGAAAATAGGAGGACTCCACTCCCTATCCTTGCGTTTTAACAGACCTAACTTATAGTACGTGTAGGGTTTTGGGATGGGCCGTCCAGACAATAACCCGTGCCAACAATGCGTTGCCAATAAAGCAAAACCAGGAGAACTGAGGCTGATTATGACTCACGTAACAGAAAGGAAAACCGCATCAAAACTTGCCACCATGGCATTGCTGGCGCCGCTGGCCGGCCTGACGGCCTGCACGAGCAGCTCCAGCTCGGACACATCCGGCGCGACCGCCTCTGGCGTCGTATACGACGGGTACCTCCAGAACGCCCGTGTCTGTGTGGACGTGAACCTCAATAAGCAGTGTGACGACGGGGAACCCATTAGCGCCACGGATGCAGACGGCAAATTCTCGATCGCCGGGCTGAACGAAGACCAGGCACTGCGCCCGCTGCTGGCCGTCGTCGGTGCCGGTACGACCGATGCTGACAATGGCAATGCCGTTGATCCGAACCTGAAGTTCTCAGCACCGCCGAAGTCCGAAGCCGTTAGCGCACTGTCGACCATCGTTCAGAGCCGGGTTGAAACCGCTTTGGCCAGTGGCTCGTCAGAAACGATCTCTCAGCTGAAACAAAAGTTTTCCACGCAATTGGCGACTGATCTAGGCCTGCCTTCCGGCTTTGACGACCCGCTCAGCTACGACCCGATTGCCGCGAAGAACGACGAGTCCGCAAGCGACGCGGATCGACTGATTGCTGCCAAGACGCATCTGGTCAACAAAGTCCTGAGCCGTCAGGTCGCAACGCTGAATGGCAACACTGGCGGTACCACGGCCGGGTTCAACGCGTCCATCAAGAAGCTGAACGCCCAGGATGTGCGCAACGCCGTTGAGAACGACACGAGTGGCCTGGCTCTGGCCGACATCGCCACAGCCGTTGCCGAACAGGTGACCAGCGAAGCACAACCGGCGGTTCCGAGTCAGCAGGAGATCCAGCAGGCTGAGCAGGAACAGCAGACGCTGAAAAACAACTACGACAAGGCAGTTGAAGAAGAAACCGGCGGCACTGGCGCAACCGGCGGCACCGGCGGTTCCGGCACATCATAAAACCATGATGGCAGGGCACACCCCGAACCCCGGGGTGTGCCATCCCTCCCAAACGAGTTCACCGGAAAGACGAGATTCTGATGGTCGCTTCTTTCCTGTGCACTCGAGAAAACGCAGCGAAATAGTCAGGCAAAAAATGTGTCTCGGGCTCAATGTCGCCGACATCTCCAACTTCGGAGTTGTCCGACAGCGCATCCGCCAGCACCCTGACCTTAAAACCTTAAAACCTTAAAACCTTAAAACCTTGATCGGCCCCCTTTCCGTGTCATTCCGTGTTCTTCCGTGGCAACCCCCTTTCCGCGTCCTTCCGAGGATTCCGCGGCGAAAAGCAGCCGTTCCTCTTCTGCTCGTAGCAGCAACGGCCCACGCCGCCCCCTGGGTATCGCCGGAAGACCAGCGCCTCAACCATGCGGCGACACTTCTGAGTGATCTTGACGCGGACCTCCCGCCGGCCACCACATGGCCGGTTTCCTGGCGCCTAAGCGGGGCATCCGCATCAAAGACGACGGCGCTATCCCGCGCTTACCTCCGCTTCGAGAGAGCCGAACGGGCCCCAATGGGCTGGCGGGGCGACCTGAGCCTGGGTGGGCAGATTGGCAATGGCGTCTCCCGAGGGCGGGCGGAACGGCTCCCGGAACAGGATGGGCTGGCGCAACTCCGCATCGAATACCTGGGCGAATGGCTGGCATTGGGCCTGGCCCCAGGCTACGCCCCATCACCGGATGACAATACCGAATGGCGCTATGACGGCACCTACGTCGCCGTTAATCAGCGGGGCTGGACACTGGCCGCAGGCGCCACGGACCGGTGGTGGGGGCCGGGACAGCAAAGCAGCTTCCTCTTTGAAAGCCAGAGCCGACCAATACCAGCCGTGAGCCTACGGCGTCATGCCGACTCGCGCAGCCCACTGGCCAGCATGACCGGTCCCTGGTCCGTCACGATCATGGGCGCGCGACTGGCCGACAGACAGGACGGCCCGAGCGACGACTTCAGCCTGTCAGAAACGCTCTACGGTGCCCGCTGGACCATCAAGCCGACCGCCGGCCTTACCCTCGGCGCTGGTGCCCACAAACAGGACGCCGCCGGGCGAAATCGAGACGACATCGACACGATGGCACTGGACGCCCGATACGCCCATGCCATCGGCACGAACATGATTGGCATTTATGGCCAACTGGCACGACAGACCGTTGATCAAACCGACAGCAACGGCTGGCTGGCCGGCCTGGACTGGGTCACCACCGCCTGGCACGGCGAACAACGCTGGTTCACCGAATACGAAACCCACGACGACGATGCCCGGGCAAACGCACCGAGCCATCACGGCGACCCGATCAACCAGTTCGGCGCCCAACAGGACCGGACCACCAGCCTCGGCGTCCATCACTACGCCGGCACCGGCTGGAACACCGGCCTCGTCCTCCAGCACCGGAACAACCCGACAACCGACAACCTCAACGTCGCCCGAATCACCTACGGCCACCAACTACTGGCAGGCTGGCTCACCCTCAACGCCCAGATCGCCGACGACGACCTCGACACCCAGAGCGGCGAGAACTGGACAGCAGGGGCAGAGTGGACGTACCGATTTTGATATGGCCGCGGAATCCTCAGAATAGTGCGGAAGAGTGAATGGTCAGCCACGGAATCCACTGAAGAACACGGAAAATGAGCGTGAACATGTTCAATATGCCACTTTTCTCACGCCCGGAGGGCGCTTCCGTGTTTTTCGGTGTTCTTCCGTGGCAAATACAATCTCTTTTTCCGCGTCCTTCCGAGGTTTCCGCGGCGAAACAACGATCTGAACGCAGCAATAACGAGAACGCATGAACCGACTTGTCAGAAACCTTGTTGCTCTTTCCGTAACGGTCACGGCTCCCTTTGCGGGAGCGCAATCCCTCTCCCAATCCCAGATCGACCGCTTCATGTCGCTCCCCCAGGCCCAGCAGGAAGCGCTGGCGGAGCAATATGGAGTGGATCTGGAGAACCTGCGCGAGCAGACCGGTGGGTCCGACCAGCCCGAGGAGCCCCCTCAACCGGTGGTCAAACCGCTTGCTGAGGCGGAAAGCGAGGAGGAATCGGGAAGATCGGACTCGTCGAAGCCATCAACCGACGACCAGGGGGAAGCACAGGGCAGCGGTGAAGACTCGCTGGAGCCGTATGGCTACGAACTCTTTGCGGGCGCGCCCAGTACCTTCGCACCGGTGACCGAAATTCCTATGCCGTCGGATTACGTGATCGGGCCGGGGGATGTGGTTCGGGTTCAGCTGTATGGCAAGAAAAACGCCCAGTTTGAGTTGGCGGTTAACCGGGATGGGAATATCGAGATCCCCGAGATCGGCCCTCACAACGTGGCTGGCCAGACGTTCCGTGAGCTTCAGGCCAACATCAAGAACCTCATCTCAGAAAGCTTCATCGGCGTGCGTGCGAGTGTCAGCCTGGGTGAGCTGCGCAGCATGCGCATCTTTGTGCTGGGCGAGGCGCGGACTCCGGGCGCTTACACCGTCAGCTCGCTGTCGACCATTACCAACGCTCTGTTTGTCTCCGGTGGTGTTCAGCGTTCCGGCTCCTTGCGACGCATTAAACACAAGCGCGATGGTGAGGTCATTGGTGAGCTCGACCTGTACGACCTGCTTCTGGACGGGGACACCTCCGACGACGCTCGCCTTCAGCCGGGCGACGTCATCTTCATACCCCCGGTTGGACCGAGGGTCGGCATCAGCGGCGAGGTCTACCGCCCGGCGCTCTACGAGCTGGACGGTGCCACCACGGTCGAACAGGCGGTTCAGCTTGCCGGGGGGATGACCGCACAGGCCTACCCGCAGATCACCCGTATCGAACGGACCAACGACGACTATCTCCGGGTTATCGCCGAAGCCAATCTGACGAAAGCGGCCGGCCGGCAAATGGCCGTTCAGCCCGGTGATCGCATCAGTATTGCGGCCATTTCCGACATCACCGGCCAGTACGTGGAAGTGAAGGGTGCCGCCACCCGCACCGGCCGCTTCGCCTGGGTGCCGGGCATGCGCATCAGTTCCCTGTTCACCTCGCTGGACGCCAGCCTCATGCCGGTGGCCGACAAGCGCTACGCCGCCGTAGTACGGACTGATCCGGACGATGACACCATTTCCGTCATCAACGTTCGCCTACGGAACGCGGTCCAGAATCCGGGCAGTGCCGCCGATATCCAGCTTCAGGAAAAGGACCAGCTCCTGGTTTTCTCGGATGCCGGGAAGGTGAAGGGCGGTGAGGAAGGTCGCAACTTCACTCGCGAGCAACTGTTTAACCCCGTTCTGCGTCGCCTGAAAGCCCAGGCCGGCCCGGGCCATCCGCAGCAGACCGTGAGTATTTCCGGCCCCGTGCGATACCCGGGTGAATATCCCATGCCAGCGTCCCACGCTGTGCGGGATGCCATTTGGGTGGCCGGGGGGCTCAAGGACTCCGCTTCCCTGTACGCCGCCGAAATCGCCCGTTATGAAACGCCCGAGCAGGGCAGCACCGAAACCCGAATCATTGAAATCAACCTCAAAACAGCAATGAACGGCAACGGCGCTGAGCGTCTTCAGAGCCGGGACCGGCTGCTCGTTAAACGCATCCCGGAGTATGCACGGCAGCGCACGGTTTCTCTGGAGGGCGAAATTGAGTACCCGGGCGAATACACGTTCCGCAAGGGAGAGAGTCTCCAGAGCGTGATTCGGCGCGCGGGTGGACTGACCGACAACGCGTTCCCCAGAGGCGCTGTGTTCACGCGCGAAGACCTCAAGCGTCGGGAGGCTCAGCGCCTGAAGGAAGCGGAGGAGCGCCTCAAGGGTGACCTGTTGGGGCAGCAACTCCAGGGTGAAGACTTCGGGAATCAGGCGAATGCCGATTCAGAGAGCACATTGGAGGATCTGCTGGACCAAGTCCAGGATGCCCGTCCTGTCGGACGAATGGTGATCGACCTTCAGGCAGTCCTCAATGAGGGGGAATATCAGTCCATCCGACTGCAGGATGGCGACACCCTCACGGTTCCGGAGATCCCGCAGTCCGTGTCGGTTTTCGGCGAAGTCCAGTTCCCCACCAGCCACTTGCATAAGCCGGGCCTGACCGCCGAAGACTATATCGACCGCAGCGGCGGCCCAACGGCCCAGGCCGACGAAGACCGCGTCTACGTCGTCAAAGCCGACGGCTCCGTCATCCTCCCGGAAGACAGCAACTGGTTCGGCGGCACCCCAACCAACCTCGGCCCCGGCGACACCATCATCATGCCCATCGACGTCGACCGAATCAGCCAGCTGAAACTGTGGACCAACGTCAGCCAGATCGTTTATCAAATTGCATTGGGCGCAGCGGCAGTGGGTAACTTGTAAAAGATTCGCCGCGGAAACCGCGGAGGGACGCGGAAGAAAAAACATAGAGAACAAAGAGGGAGGTACATGCTCAGGGATGAGGAGCTGACCTATCGGATACGGGGTTGTATCTATGAGGTTTATCGGCAGCTTGGCCACGGGTTTCTGGAAAGCGTTTATCAAAAGGCGCTGGTGGCAGAGTTAGGGCGACAAGGCCTTGCCGTGGAGCAGGAATGGCCCGTACAGATCTTCTATAAAGGAACCGATGTTGGCGAGTTCAGGTTAGATCTGGTTGTCGAGCGTCGAGTGATTCTGGAGCTAAAGGCGCAAAAAACGTTACCGCGAGGAGCGGAGACACAACTGCTCAATTACTTGAAAGCAACAGGAATAAAGCTTGGCCTCCTGGCCAACTTCACGTACCCAAAAACATACGTCAAACGAATCATTTTAGAGAACCAATAATTCATTCATTTCCGCGCCCTTCCGCGGATTCTGCGGCGAAAAGAGAAGCCTGCTCTATCTGGCGAAGCGACTGAAGATCATTGAGGGTAGGCAGGCAAAGGACCTGATCGAGAAAACCAAGCTGATCAGCTCAATGCTCCACAGGCTCTCTAAAAGCATCGAGCAAGGAAGCTAGAAGCTTTAAGACCTTAAAACTTTCAAACTTTAATGCTTTAAAACCAAAAACTTCCGCGTCCTTCCGCGGGTTCCGCGGCGAACCCCGAGAAGCAGCGAAACCTGACAGAAAAATCAGTTAACCTATAGGACAGGTAAGCCAATCAGCAGGTGCACCATGCGACTAAGCCCCATTGAGATCAAAGTCATCAAAAATTCCGTCAAGGAAGTCTTCGGCAACAAGGCGGAGGTGTCACTGTTTGGCTCTCGCACCGACGACGAGGCCAGGGGTGGGGACATTGACCTGTTGGTGAAAACGCCTGATCCCGTCGCACATCCCGCCTGGGATACCGCAAAGCTTCAGGCGAAAATCATCAAACAGCTGGGTGACCGGAAAGTCGATATATTGCTGGACGCACCGAATATCCCCAAAGCCGGTATCCATCAGGTCGCCAGCTCGCAAGGGATCGCTCTGTGAAGACTACCCGGGAAATGGAAGAAAGGCTCAGATTTCTGAGTCGTGTAGTGAGCAAAGAAATAAAACACCTCGATTACGCGGCAAGTCAGGTCTTTGTCGATGCCTTTACCTTTGAGGCGGTAGAGGCGTTGGATGCCAACCCTGAACTGGCGCTTAAGGTAGAGGCCTTCACAAGCCGTTTCTGCCGCCTACAAGACACCCTGGGAGACAAACTTTTGCCGGTGCTGCTTAAAGCGCTGGGAGAACCCGACAGGGCCTTGTTGATCAACCTTGAGAAAGCCGAAAAGTTTGGTTGGCTGGATTCGGCTGAACAGTGGATCGCGCTCCGGCAGTTGCGTAATCAGATGATTCACGAATACATCGAAGATGCCCGGACTCTGTTTGACGCGCTGACCACCGCCCACAGCAACGTAGGCGTACTGGAAAAGTTAGCAGACGAGCTCCAACGCCAAATACGAGATCTTTACTGATCTTATATTTGTTTCCGCGTCCTTAGGCGGATTCCGCGGCGAAAAAGACAAGCCCGCTCGCTAAAGCTGTTAAAACTCTCAAACCTTAAAACATTGAAACTCACCATCTTCCGCGTCCTTCCGCGGATTCCGCGGCGAATAAAACATGAACGAAAGAACTGAACAGGCATATTACCCCGACGACGAAATCGACCTCCGGGACCTCTTCCGGACCTTATGGGACGGCAAATGGCTCATCATGGCCATCACCTTTGTCTTCGCCGTCGGCGGCGTCGCATACGCTCTCTGGCTCCCAGACATCTATAAATCCGAAGCCCTGCTTGCGCCTGCGAATGGCGAACAAAGTCGGCAACTGGGCGGTCAGCTTGGAAGTTTGGCCAGTCTTGCGGGCGTGAACATTGGCGAGGATGGCTCCAGCAAGGTTGTGATCGCCAAGGAAACGTTGAAATCCCGAGCTTTCCTCGCTGATTTTATTCGTCGCCACAACCTGGAGGTACCTCTGATGGCGACTGAGGGGTGGAACGTGGAGAAGGGCGAGTGGATCATCGACCGTGAGGTGTACAACCCCGAGACAAACACATGGTTGAACGATGATGAGGGAGAAAGCATGAAGCCCTCGGACTGGGACTTGGTCAAACGGTTTCGCCAGGAGCTTTTAAGTGTCAGCCAGTCCGAAGATACCGGAATGATCACGGTCAGTATTGACAGCAAGTCGCCTGTTGCGGCGCAGCAGTGGACGGAGTGGTTAGTCGAAGACATCAACGAACACATGCGTGAGCAGGACGTGCGCGAAGCCAATAAACGCATTGACTACCTGCGCGACAAACTCCAAGAAACCAATATCACCGGCATGCAACAAGTGTTCTACCAGCTTATCGAAAGCGAAACCCGTACAGTCATGTTGGCCAATGCAAGTGATGAGTACGTGTTCGAGACCGTAGATCCGGCCGTGATCCCGGAGGAAGAGAGCGAGCCAAGCCGAGCATTGATCTGTGTTGTAATCACAATATTGGGCGGCATGCTGGCGGTTTTTGTCGTTTTCATCCGTTCTTTCATTGAGAGCAACCCTGATCAAGGAGGCTCTGAGTTTGCAAGCTGAATTGAGGAGCTGATTTCACTACCAGCGGAAGAAAAGACAACAGAGCATTTCGGCTCTCAAACAGCAGAGATGACCTGCCCCAACCTGTTGGACAGCATCGCTTCCACTCAACTTTTCTACAGCAAACCGCTGACTTTTTCGTTGCTTGAGGGCACGGGCGGCTTCTTGGAAGTACAATTTAGAGGAATAGCACTCGTAAATTCATGACAATCCATGATGGTACCGAAAAGCCAAACTTGGTGAGACTTATACGCAGGTTTTCGATCAGTGGCTTGACGGGGCAATTCGGCAGGACTGCGTTTGGGAGCCTGCTATTAAAGGTTACTAATGTCTGCCTAGGATTTACGTTGGCAATTGTGCTTGCGCGCGTACTCGGCGCTGAAGGCTATGGCACCTACGCCTACGTTTTTTCTCTGATTTCCATTCTTGCGATTCCTGCACAGTTCGGGCTGCCAAAACTTGTCCTAAGAGAAACCGCGCGTGCTCAAGTGCGCGAGCAATGGAGCCTGATGCGTGGCGTTTGGCGATGGTCATCGTTGATGACGCTAGCGATGACAATCGCTCTAGCACTGATTGCACTCGGCACAGCCTGGTTGTTCCAAAGTCGTTTCGCACCGGTACAGCTTCACACATTTTATTGGGGCATAGCCTTGGTCCCGTTGATTGCATTCGGTGCGTTGCGCGGAGCCGCCCTTCAGGGATTGCGTCGGGTTATTATAGGAAAACTGCCGGAGACAACGGTTCGTCCGGTGTTGCTTGTAGCAGTTATCCTTGTACTTGCCTATTTGGGCGAAGAGCTTAGTGCTTCACGTGCTATGGCGATTCACGCTGTCGCCGCGGCAGTAGCATTTGGTTTCGGCGCCTTGTGGTTGCGGCAGAACCGCCCGGTAGCTCTGCGAGACAAACCGGTGCCACAATACCAATCTAGGCGTTGGATTACGGCAATACTACCGCTGGCTCTGACGGCTGGATTGTTTAAAATTAATCAATATTCGGATATATTAATACTCGGTCTTTTTAAAGACGCAGAAAACGTTGGCTCCTATCGTGTAGCAGTTCAGGGCTCGCTTCTAGTAGCTTTTGGTCTCCAATGCGCCGAGCTAGTTATCTCTCCTTATATAGTAAGGTTGTATGAGCGTAATGACTCTCTAAAGCTACAGGACCTCACTTTAATTGTCGCGAAGATTGCATCAATTATTGCCATAGTTGGGGTAAGTATATTTATTTTTTTCGGCAAAACCCTTTTGGTCACGGTATTTGGAGAGGCCTTTAAGCAAGCGTACATTCCACTAGTCATATTATCTATAGGCCAAGTGTTTAATTCTACATTTGGTCCTGTCGCGTTTTTGTTGAATATGACACAAAATGAGCGCGCGCCTTTGCAAGCGATGGCCGTTGCGGCCACCGTTAATATCTTATTAAATCTATCACTGATTCCCCATTTTGGTTTGGCCGGAGCCGCATCCGCAACATCATTAGCTTTGGCAATCTGGAACTTTTTGCTTTGGCGATCAGTGCGCAACCGGCTAGGAATCGAAAGCCTTTTCCCTGTATATTACTTCAAAAGGCTAAAATCAAAAAAAAGCTGATATCGCAGTATTTATAGGGCTGCGTCGGCCATGTCATATATGGCTGAGGCTTTTTGCATTTTAGTTTTGTTGAGCGAAGTCTAGCCTGTTAATTGTGATTACATCTAGCAAATATGTGAAAAATTGCAAGTGAAAATTTCATTAGTGCAATTGTCAAAATTGATATCGCTTCTATTAATCGCAACCATTTCTTTTCAGAATATAAGGTTGTTATTTTTAGGGCCGCTGGTCTTGAGTATCACAAACTTATTCCTGTTGATTAACTTGGTAGTGTTGCTGACTTATGTGGCTCGTAAAGAAAAGATCGTAATTGGTAGATATCAAATGCCATATGTGGCAATTCTTTCAGGGTTTGGTGCATTGGCGGTGCTATCGTGCATTTGGCATGCAAGGTTTGAGGTTGTTGCTCCTATTGCGAGCTCAATGTTGTTGACTTTACTCATTGTGGCAAGCATAAGAGAAATCAATATTAGATACTGGGAAGCTGCAATTCTACTTTCGGCCGTTCTAGCAGTAATCTTCGCGATCGGACATTCTGCTAACCTTATCCCTCTTTTTGGATTCGAAGGACCAGTTCCACATCGAGGTAAAATACTACCAATTGATTTGAAACAAGGCTATACCGGTCTTATCGGTACTCGTGGATCATACGGTATATTGTGTATTCTGGGGATAGTCGTTGGTTTGTGGTGGTGGAGGTGCGGTTCAATACCAAGAAAACTAGTCGCTTTATCATCGATATTGGCGATAATTTTCTCAGTTGCACTTAGCCTGTCTCGCAGTACCTGGTTAGCGATCGGAATAACCATGTTCGCTTATATTCCATTACGTTGGATGGTCGCGGGAACCAGTCGATACAACCGCTTGAATCGCGGTGTCATTATCGCGGTAGTAGTAGCATTCATTGGAATGTGGTTGGCTCTATATGGTGTGCCGTCGAGTGTTTCGGATAGTTATAATTTGATGGTCTCTATCCGGGAACGTTCGGTGGAGAGTCGTTGGTCACAATATCAAGCCGCTCTGGATTTGTCGGTCAATGCCCCGATATTCGGTTTGTCGAGTAGCCAGATGGAGCGTTTGTTTTCTGAGCATGTGTTGCATAATTCGATGTTAGCAGTTTTACTCGAAATAGGCATTTTCCCGCTTATATTTTTTGTGGCTTTGCATGCGTGGTTGATAAAAGATTTAATAAAAATTGCACTGGTTGACAGTTATTATGAAAATCGTTTGAGGGCTGCTGTTTGGCTAAGTGGGCTATTTGGAGTGATTGTGGAAATGTCACTGTTTAGAGGATATCAAACGAATATGTTCTGGGTTTTTGTTGGGCTACTCGTTGCTGATATTATCCGGATGCGGAGAGGTGTTTCTTTCAAATGTGATCGAGTTGCTAATAGCGGATTTCTAGGTTCTCCGCGCCCGGGCGGAAGCTAGTGGGGGCGCAGGTAGGTCATAACCAACGTGTGTGCTCAAATAATCGATTGGCATATCTGTTATCTAGTCAAATCTCTTTGTTCTGGCGTTATTTCGAGCGTCGATAGTAAATACGAGAGAGGCGGGCAACTCATATGAGTCTGAAATGATAAACCACAATAAAATGCCGCGAGTGTTATTTTTTAGTGCCTATCTACCAAGTAAAGGCGGAACTATTAGGCGATTGCAGCACTGGGCAAGAATGCTGAAAGATTCTTGTCATATTACCATACTGTATGGCGCACCGGATAACTCGATAACTAATGATGTGGTTCGTAGGGAGCTCGGTATCGAGCAAAATATAACATTGATCAGCATATCAGCACCGCCGTATTTGAGAGGTGGGCTGGTAAGGTTGAAGGCGGCAAAAAAAGCATGGGATGAGTTTGGCTCCGGAGACCATGATATTGTCATACCAATGAGGGGAGACTCGGAAACAATCACCGCGGGCATTATAAAGTTACGCGATCGACTTAAAAGAAAAAGGCCAGGGTTCGTGAGCTGCTGCGCTGGTGAAAATATGCCGCCTATCGCGTACAAAGGAAGAATGAAAGGGAGGCTGTATCGTCTCTTGATACGCTGGGCATACTGTACCAGTGAGATGATTATAGCGATAACTCCTTCCTTAAAGCGTTATTTGCATCAACAGGGGATATCTGAGAATAGAATACAAGTGATACCAATATCTGTACGCTACGATCCTGATCATAGCGAGGTATTACATCAAAGGCCCTTTGTTTTTGGTATTGTCTCTAGGTTGACAGCGAGTAAAGGTATCAGCTTGGCAATACACGCATTTAACAACATGAAATTCAAGGGCGACGCGCAGTTTCGAATTTATGGCTCGGGGCCTGAGGAAGCGCTAGCACGCCAACTAGTAAAGGACTTGTCTTTAACTAACGTGATAACCTTCCATGGTTACGAAAAGCCTGAGGTAGCCTTTGGTTCGATTGATTGTGGTATTTTGGCGAGTGAGTCAGAAGGGCTGCCACGAAGCATTTTAGAGGCTGGAAGTTTGGGGGTGCCCTATATTGCAACAAATGTTGGTGGCGTTCCTGACCTGATAGTCCACCATGAAAATGGTTGGCTTTTCGAGTGCGGAAATAAAAGCGAATTGACTTATTTAATGGAATATGTTTTGAGAAATAAAGAGTCTGTTAGGCTTGCTGGGAATAATATGCGAGAAATTGTCAAATATGAATATAGTGGCGAGATCGAAAAGAATAGGCTGCTTGGTGTTATAAATAACATTTCTTATAATGGAAGCCTTTGATGTTGTTTAGCGGATGTCCAAATTTTTTGATACCGGGAGCCGGTAAGAGCGGTACTACTTATTTGGCTAGCATTTTGTCTCAGCATCCCGATATATATATACCCTCGGGGAAAGAGCCAGCTTATTTTAGTGCTTGGCCGGAGCGTGGAAATTTTAAATTCGGGGTTCATCAGTATCGTAAGAACTTTCAAGAAGTTTCTAGCGAGACACGGATTGGTGAAGCATCTACTGTTTATATGTATGACCCCGAATCACCAAAGTTGATCCGCGAACAGTTAGGGGATATACCATTAATTTTTATTTTGCGTAATCCGGTAGAGCGAATTTATTCAAATTATTGGCAAGAGATAAAAGCCGGAAAAGAGCTGCCGCTTTTTTCGGAAATGATTGAGTCCGGTCATCCTCGGTTTCTTGAAATGCTGTGGGTAAGTCGTTATGGGGCTCATTTGGAGCGTTATTTTACATATTTCTCTAAAGAAAATATTTTAGTAACATTTCTCGATGATCTTAAAGATGATCCGGAGGCATATGTCTGGAAAGTGCTTGAGTTTCTTCAGGTCTCAGCAGATGTGCCTGATTTGGGTTTGTATACACGGGCCAATGATTCAGGTCTGCCAAAATCAAAATTAGTTGCGAGAGGGTTGAGGAATCGCCGTCTTTTACAAACTGTGCGTTCTTTAACACCAGCTTGGGCGTATGATTACTTAGGACGTACAGTTAGGTGGGCGAGAAGGGTTAACGAGCAATCTTATGTCTATCCGACGATAGATGCGAAATCACATCGTATTTTATTGAGTGAATTGGAAGCGGATATTAGATTAACCGAGAGCATTCTTGGTTGTGATCTAAGCTCATGGCGAACAACTAAGTGATGCGATTAAATAAATTGTATTTGGTTATTTTTTTAGTAGTAATTATCCTAATCATTTTTATTGCTAAATCTTCTTTCGAGCTTTCTTAGCATTCCGGTAGCCAGGAAATGAAAGTTTTTATCTATGAGCATTATGATACTGGCATTGGTGGCAACCAGCGGTATCTAATGTTGTTGATTGAACGGTTCGCCGAACTCTATGGCAATGCGGTAGAAGTTGTATTGGCAGTGCCGAGCAAGGGCGTTTTTTATCAGGCTGTTTGTCAGAACGATGATGTTGTTGCGCTCGAGTGCAAAGGTTTGACCAGCCGTGTTTTTGCCTTGTGGCGGCAGATACGATCGACAAAGCCGGATGTGATTTTGTGCCACAACGAGGCCTCGCTATTAACGGTACTGCCCGCAGCCTTGGCTCGTCGGATTGCTCTGATTTGGCATGTAAAGAATCTCCGCCGAGGCGGCTGGAGTGATTTTTTGTGTTTTCTGTTTGCACGGCGTGTTCTTGCAATCGCTCCGCAGAGTCTTGATGTTAAGAGCCAACGACTTGTGAATTGGTTTCGGGACAAATCCTATGTTCAACCGATTGGCACGCGACTGGATGAATTCAGCGACATTAATGCGGACACGGCTGATTCATATGGTGCGGGCGGCTCGCTGCGTATTTTGGCAGTTATGTTTGTCGGTGAGGCCAAGGGGACGGATACCCTGATCGAGGCGCTCGAATGGCTTGATCAGCACCATGTGTCGGTAGATGTGCGGATCGTGGGGGCCACGGCTCCAGGCTGTGAACGACTGGCGGCTGATTTGCGGGCGAGAAGTGACCAACTGGAACGTGTTCAAGTTGAATGGCTGGGATGGCGGGATGATATACGAAGTATGCTGGAGTGGACGCAGGTGGTGGTGAATCCAACACGCCGAGACGGCGTGCCTCGCAGCATTATCGAGGCCATGGCTGCAGCTAGGCCAGTTATCGGTAGCCGTATCGGCGGTGTTCCTGAAGCCATTGTTGATGGGGAAACAGGCTATTTGATCGAAGCGGGTGATGCCATCGGGTTGGCGAAGAAGATCTCGAAACTGGCAGATGACGCGCCGACTAGGCAACGGTTTGGGCAGGCAGCTCGTGCTCGGGCATTGGAGCGATATGACATCGATCAGCATGTGAAACGGTTGAAAGAGCACTTGGACGCTGTAGTTGAAGGAGGTTAATTTGATGTTGCCGGACGCCTTGGTTATTGGCCCGATGCGTTCGGGTACGAGCTGGATCCATGACTATCTGCAGGCACGGGGCGATATTGCTTTGCCTGGTGGCGTGAAGGAGACATTTTTTTTTGATCGGTACTATGAAAAGGGTAGCTCGTGGTATCGGCGCCATTTTGCTTATGCGGATAGAGCTGATTACCAGTGTGTCGCAGAGGTTGCGCCGAGCTACTTTCATTCCGAGTCAGCCCCTGAGAGGGTGCGTAACACGCTAGGAGACGTGCCGCTGGTTGTGACGCTGCGCGACCCCGTGCGAAGGGCGTGGTCGCATTATTTACACTTGCGTCGCTACGGCTACACCCGCTCGTCGTTGCGAGAAGCCACGGATGCGTTTCCAGAGATACTGGAAGCAAGCCGTTATGGGGCTTGTTTGAATCGCTGGCAAGCAGTTTTTGGCCGACACCGGCTATTCGTGCTTTGGCAAGAGGATCTTGCAGTCGCGCCAGAGGCGTACACGCGGGGGTTGTGCAATGGACTGGGGATTGAGTATTTCTCGCCAGCGGGGTTGCTGCAGCAGAAACGTAATGAGGCAACGTTGCCGCGATTTCCCCGGCTGGCGGCGGCCGGCGATCGAACGGCGCATTTTCTGCGGGCTAGACGTTTTTATGGCGTAGTGAATTTGGCCAAACGCATGGGGTTGAAAGGGGTGTTTTTTGGTCGGCCCGGTGTGAACGCTTTGCCCTCGCTTACGGACGCGGATGCCCAGTGGCTCGCGTCTGCGCTCGACGACGCGCCACCAGAGTGGGCACTCGCGCTACGGGGCGATTCGCATGGAGAAGTCGAATGAGTGAGGGAGGGCCGTATCGGTATGCCCTTGAGGTCAATAGCTCGTGATTACCCAACTCGCTATAAAGTGTGTTTATCAGCAGCCTGGTTCAGGCCTGAACTTGGCCAAGCATCTTGGTAGCGGAATCTGATCATGTGCGGTATAGCAGGCTACTGGGGCGGCTCAACGCACACCACTGCCATAGCTGAGAGCCTTGCCGATCGTATCAGCAGCCGCGGCCCGGATGATTCCGGGGTCTGGCTGGATGGGTGCACGAGTCTGGCCTTGGCCCATCGGCGCTTGGCCATCCTGGACCTTTCCCCCGCAGGGCATCAGCCCATGGTGTCGCCCTGCGGGCGGTATACGCTGGTCTATAACGGTGAAATCTATAATCACCAAGATCTGCGGGCTCAACTGGAAGCTGAAGGTGGTGCTTCCGAGTGGCGCGGCCACTCTGATACCGAAACTCTTCTGGTCGCCCTGCTGCACTGGGGGGTGGAATCAACTCTTACTCGGCTGAACGGCATGTTCGCTTTCGGATTCTGGGACACCCGAGAGCGTCAGCTGTTCCTGGCGCGGGACCGCATGGGCGAAAAGCCCCTGTACTACGGCCGCAGCGGTGAAACCTTCCTGTTCGCTTCGGAGCTGAAGGCAATGACCGCGCACCCGGACTGGTGTGGGCAAGTAGACCGAGATGTACTGGCGTTATACATGCGTTACAGCAACGTTCCGGCGCCATGGTGTATCTACAAGGGCATTGCCAAGCTGCCTCCGGCTCATTATGTGGTTATTTCGCAGAGCGGGAATTCAATCAGTGATCCCGTCTGCTATTGGGATCTAGGCAAGATCGCTCAGCGTGGCCCGGGTAATTCGGCGCCATCTGAATGCGATCTTCTGAGCGAGCTCGATGAGCGGCTGAATGAGTCTGTTAATAGCCGCATGGTCTCTGACGTGCCTTTGGGCGCCTTCCTCTCAGGTGGTTACGATTCCACAATAGTGGCGGCATTGATGCAGGCCCAGAGCGAGGAGCCAATCAGGACGTTTTCCATTGGCACCCATTCCACGAATGACGAGGCCCATCACGCTCGTCTCGTGGCGGATCACCTTGGAACGGATCACACCGAGTGGTACATCACGCCTGAGGACGCAATGGCCGTTATTCCCCGGCTTCCCGAGCTGTATGACGAACCTTTTGCGGATGCCTCACAGGTTCCCACCTTTTTGGTCAGTCAGCTGTCGCGTGAGCACGTAACCGTGGCCCTCTCTGGCGACGGTGGTGACGAGCTTTTTGCGGGTTATAACCGGCACATGATGGGGCCGGCGGTCTGGGGCAGAGCTTCCCGGCTGCCCAAAGCGCTTCGCCATGCTTTGGGCAGCGTCATAGGCAAATTGTCGGGTATGGAACTGCAGCGTTTCATGAAGGTGTTGCCGGCGAGCGCGCAGGTTTCTGATCTGGAACTGAAGCTGGGGAAGCTGGCCAGTGCGTTGAAGGCCAATAGCGGCACGGAGTTCTATAGGGATCTCGTCTCCCATTGGAAGTGTCCAGAGAGCCTGATCCTGGGAGCCCGGGAGCCGCAGACGCTGCTGGATAAGCCGGGAAAGCTACCAGATCTGCCGGGGCTGCGAGAGCAGATGCTGTATCTCGACATGACAACCTACTTGCCGGACGACATCCTTACAAAAGTGGATCGAGCCAGCATGGGAGTCAGTCTTGAGACTCGGGTGCCTTTGCTGGATCATCGGCTCGTGGAATTCGCCTGGAGGGTGCCCACGGCACTCAAGTACCGGCATGGTAAGGGCAAGTGGCTTTTGCGGCAGGTTTTGTATCGCTATGTCCCCGAGTCTCTAATGGAGCGTCCCAAGATGGGGTTTGCTGTGCCGATTGGCGAATGGCTCAGGGGGCCTTTGAAGGGGTGGGCAGAAAACCTGCTCGATGAGACTAGGTTGCGTGATGAGGGGTTTTTCAAGCCGGAGCCTATTCGCGCGATATGGCAAGCTCACCTAGCTGGAAAGGGCCGTTTTGAAGAGCAGCTTTGGACGGTGTTGATGTTCCAGGCATGGCTGGAAGCCGTGTCTAATGACAAACAGTGGGATGCCGCATGAAGGTCTGCTTTCTGGCCAACACTGGCTGGTACCTCCAAAACTTCCGAGCGAATACTCTAAGAGCATTTGTGGAAGCAGGACACGACGTCGTGGTGCTCTGCCCGAAGGGCTCCGGCGAAGAGAACCTTTCAGTTGCGGGGGTACGCTGTGAAACATTCAGGCTGGACAATGCGGGAACCAATCCGTTTGTTGAATTAGGTTCACTGATTGAATTGGCTGGAGTAATCCGCCGTATTCGGCCCGATTGCCTTTATTCTTTTAACCCTAAAACCAACCTTTATGGATTGCTGGCGTCAAGGCTTCTGGGTGTTCGTTGCATTCCGAATGTTTCGGGGGTCGGTAGTGCGGCGTTATTGCGTGGCCTGACGGGCTGGATCTATAGCGCTTTGGTCAAGGTGGCTTATCGGCGCGCGGAGTTTCTGTTTTTCCAGAATGAGGAGGACCGCGAGGTGTTTGGCGAGCTGGGTCTTGCGGACAGTACCAACTCATTGAGGTTGCCGGGCTCGGGCGTGGATCTGGAACGGTTCAGCCCGGATGCCGAGAATGCTGAGGGCCATGGAGAGCCGGTGCGCTTTCTGATGGCCTCTCGTCTGATTTATCCCAAAGGCGTTGTTGAGTACCTGCGGGCGGCGAAAAGCGTTGTGGCCCGATATACGAATGTGGAATGCCTTTTGGCGGGCGTTCCCGATGGCTCGGATCGTGCGGTACCGCTGGATGTGATCCGTTCCTACTGTAGTGAAGACTCGCAGGTTCGATTTCTTGGGCACGTTGAGGAAATGAGCGATGTACTTACGGGGGTTACGGCAGTTGTGTTGCCTTCCTCGTACCCGGAGGGAGTGCCTCGCTCTCTGCTGGAAGGGTTGGCAGCCGGTAAGCTCATCGTTACAACGGACCGTCCAGGGTGTCGGGATGCATTGGACGAGGGGGTGAACGGCTTTTTCGTCCAGGAACAGTCCGTCGATTCGCTTGTTTCAGCTATGGAAAAGGTGCTGGCACTTGATGAGCACGAACTTCGGGCAATGAGCCGCTTCTCGCGTCAAAAAGCCGAAACTGGGTTTGATGAGAGTGCGGTGATCGAGGCATACCTGATGCGCGCGACACCGTGTTAAGAAGGGGTGATTTCGTCATATCCTGCGTTGGGGGTGGTCGGTTGCTAAATCAAAACTGTCCCCCGGTACCGACATTTCCCTTTTGCGCCGACTCACATCTCGCCGAGCGGGTTTTGTCTTAGTGGTGGACTTCCCTCAATTATCGGACGCTTGACGCACGAAGGGCTGCTGGATCGCCCCTTCCGGCGAGGCCGCGACGGCGATCGAATTCACGTAGTCTTTTAAACTGTTGGATCCAATATGCGGAGGATCCTGCCCAGTCTGGCCTGTTGGGGCTTCGGCTCGTCCACGAGTTGTAGCCACTGTTTCGGGAATCCGGAATGCAATCCCGCCTGTCAATGAGTCACAGGTCATCACTCCCATTTGAGAGGCGGTTTTGGCCAGGGGCACGACGTAACGGCATGGAAAATCCTGTAAAAGTGCCTTGTTGCCCCGGAACCTTCCCCTGTCATATCCCGTTAAACCTCCAAAGGCAAACTTCAATCGGACCCGAAATCTGCTAGGGTTTTGTCTGTAACAGCGTGTAAAAAATCTGGATGGATGGATGAACGTACCCATGGAAATGGCTGGTACCACTGGCCTGATGGCGGGCTTGATTTCGTTGTTTTCGCTGCTCGTGTTTCGCCCCCTGGCCGAACGCGTACGCCTGCTGGATATTCCGGATCAACGTAAGACCCACAAAGGGGCTGTGCCGCTGATAGGCGGGCTCAGCGCCTTCGCTGGCCTGTTTGTGGCCTGGCTGATCGCCATGCCGTTTTCAGGGGGGTACGGTATCTTCCTGCTGTGTTCTCTGTTGTTGGTCCTGCTGGGGGCGGTGGATGATGCCCGGCATCTTCCGGCCGCCTTCCGGCTCTGGGCTCAGGTTACTCTTGGTGCGCTTCTGGTATACGGGTCCGGGGTCTCGTTGGAGCATTTCGGGAACCTGTTTGGCCTCGGCGCGATTGAGCTGGGCTGGACGGGGCCGTTGATCACCATTGCCGCTGTGATTGGCGCGACAAATGCCTTCAATATGATGGACGGCATCGATGGCCTCGCGGGCAGCATGTCCCTGGTCGGGCTGGTGTCGCTGCTGATCCTGTTTGTTGGAGCGCCGGGATTTGGCGCGGAAACGACGCTGTCTATCGCGATCATTCTGGCGTTGGTGCCTTACATGATGGCGAACCTGCGAGTGCCCCCGTTTGAAAAACGGATTTTTATGGGGGACGCGGGGGCGCTGTTTATTGGGTTCTCTGTCGTCTGGTTGCTGACAAAAGGGGCCCAGATGGAGCAGGCCGCGTTCCGCCCGGTGACGGCGCTCTGGATTATCGCCATTCCACTCATGGATATGGTCTCGATCATGGTTCGCCGGGCCCGTAAGGGGCTGTCGGTGATGAAGGCGGACCGGGATCACCTGCATCACATCTTCCTGCGCGCCGGTCTGTCGGATCGTCAGGCGTTGGTCGTGATTACGCTCATGGCGGTTCTCCTGGCATCCATCGGCCTGATTGGCGAATGGCTGGCGGTGCCCGGTTGGCTGATGTTCGGTGGTTTCCTCGGTGTGTTTCTGCTTTATCAGTGGTCACTTCGCCATGCCTGGCGATTGGCGGTTGCGGCGCGACAGCGGCTGACCCGAACCTGAGCGACTGGCGGTGGCGATTGCCGCCCGTTAATGGCTCGATAGGTAATATTCCGGTAAACTCGCGGTCCTCTATGTTCAGGGCGTATTCGCTCTGGCTCTTCATCGATTGTCGAATTTTGAAGTCACTGTTCTCCTCGGAGGTATGCCTTGTCTCACATTCTGATCCTGGGTGGTGATGGCTATCTGGGATGGCCCACCGCCATGCACTTCTCTAATCGCGGTTACGACGTCACGGTCGTCGATAACTACTTCCGACGTAATGCGTGCACGGAGCTGGATACGGGCATGTTGTACCCCGTTCCAACCCTGATTGAGCGCGCGAAGATCTGGTACGAGAAGACGGGCCGTGAGATCAAGGTGGTGATCGGAGATCTTGCCAGTCCGGAAACCATGCGGAGCCTGTTTGACGGTCGGGTTCGTTATCAGTGGGCTGTTAACAGCAGTTTTTCCGGCATTCCGGAGACGGTGGTTCATTACGCAGAGCAGCCTTCCGCGCCTTACTCTCTGATGGACTATCAGCACGCCGATATTACGTTGGTCAACAACCTCCGGGTCACGAATAACCTGCTTTGGGCGGTGCGCGATTATGCGCGGGATACCCACATTATTAAGCTGGGAACAATGGGTGAGTATGGTACGCCCAATATCGATATCGAGGAAGGTTGGCTTGATGTTGAGCACAAGGGGCGTAAGGACACGTTTCTCTTTCCACGACAGGCAGGCAGCCTCTACCACACGACGAAGGTCATGGACACGGACCTGATCTGGTTCGCGGTGCGGATGTGGGATCTGCGCGTGACAGATCTGATGCAGGGGCCGGTCTATGGCTTTGAAACAGACGAGTCAATGATCGATGATCGCCTCAAGACGATTTTCAACTACGACGAGATTTTTGGAACCATCGTCAACCGATTCGTCACTCAGGGGGTTGTCGGTTATCCGCTGACAGTCTACGGCGGTGGTGGTCAGACTCGCGGGTATCTCAATATCAAAGACACTTTGCAGTGTATCCAGAAAGCGGCTGAGACGCCTGCCAGGCAGAGCGAACTGAGGATATTCAACCAGATCATGGAAACGCTCAGCGTCAATGATGTTGCGACGCTCACCCAGCGCGTCGGGCAGAAACGCGGACACGATGTTGAGATCAAGTCCATCGCGAACCCGCGGAAGGAAGCGGAAGAACACTACTACAACCCGACCTATCAGGGGCTGCAGGACATTGGTGTAGAGCCGCATTTCCTGACGGACGAGGTGATGGACAGGCTGTTCTCCCTAGTTGAGTCCTACCGCGACAACATCCGCAAAGACGTGATCTTCAAAGGGATCAAGTGGACATGAGGTGGCTGGTTACCGGCGGTTGCGGCTTTATTGGAACCGGTTTGATCCGGTTCCTGTTGTCGGAGGGTGGTCACCAGATTCGGGTGTTCGACAATCTGAGTACTGGCACGCGGGATGATCTTGGTCTGGTGTGTGAATTCAGTGAGTCCACGGTCGACCAAGTCGGTCGAGGTGTGTCTTCTGACAACCCGGTTGAGCTTGTTGTTGGTGACATCATGGAAGAAGCGGCACTTCGCAAGGTTGCGGAGGATGTGGATATCCTGGTGCATCTGGCCGCAAACACCGGTGTTGGGCCGTCGGTTGAAGACCCACGCCATGACTGCCTGACGAACGTAGTGGGGACCTTCAATGCATTGGAGGCTGTCCGCTACAACGGCGTGAGCCGATTTGTCTTTGCCTCGAGTGGTGCACCTGCGGGTGAAGTGGAGCCGCCAATCCATGAGGAGTTGCCACCTCATCCAGTGGCACCCTACGGAGCAAGTAAGCTGGCCGGCGAGGGGTATTGCTCGGCCTATTACCGGAGCTTTGGTGTCGAGACCGTCGCACTTCGATTTGGCAATGTCTACGGACCTGGGTCGGTTCATAAAGGTAGTGTCGTGGCCAAGTTCATCAAACAGGCGCTTAATGGCGAGCGCCTCGAGATTTTTGGCGATGGCTTGCAGACCCGTGATTTCATTTTTATTGATGATCTGGTCAGAGCAATTCGCTTGGCGGCGAGCCAGCCAGAGGTTGGCGGGGAAACATTCCAGATCGCGACGAGCCAGGAAACAACCGTGGGTGAGATGACCACGCTGTTGTTGAAACACCTTGAAGACCAGGGCGTCTCAGGAGTTGAGGTTTTCAATGGCGAGAAGCGCGTTGGAGACGTGCTCAGGAACTATTCGGACACGCGTAAGGCGAAAGACCGGCTTGGGTGGGTTGCGGAGTATGGCCTGAATGAGGGGCTTGCAAGCACGGTTCGTTATTTCCTTTTGCAATGAAAATGCTCGGCAGAGCGGTTGCTAATTGTTACAGGTTGTTATAGATGAATCACACTTCGAGCGCAGGTTCAGCGAATGGGCGCCTGACGCCGGTTGATATCGGCGTTATTTTTGTTCGACGCATTCGAATCTTTATCGTCGGTTTCCTGATGATTTTCGGGTTGGCTTGTGTGTTCGCTTTTTGGGGCGAACGATCTTACGAGTACACATCCATGTACCGACTAGGCAAAGCGGGGCCGGACACCTACCTTGAGTCGCCGGATATGGTCGTCGCCAGTGCCAAGTCAGATTGGGTTCCCCAAGCTGCGAAAAGTATCGAAGGGCGAATCCCGAATATCCGTGTATCGGTTTCGAAATCGGGTGAGGTGGTTTTTCTGCGGTCTAAGGAAACGGAGGAAAGGGAAAGCTCTGTGGAAGAGCTACATCGCTTTCTTCTGTCTCGGCTGATCCGTGAGCAGAAACAGATGTTTGCCGCGCGAGAGGCACAACTGAAACAGGAGCTCACTGTGATTCGGCGTCTTCTCAATCAGATCGGCGAATCAGGAGGGAGTGCTGCCAATCAGCTTAGAGCGCAGGAAATGGATGTCAGGAGACAGCTAGCAGGACTGAAGAAAGGCAGTGAGATGGCTGAGGCGGTCCGGAGCATCAAGCCTGTTGGGCTCTCCTGGTTACATGTCATTGTTCTCGGAATGATACTCGCCGTGATGGGCGGTGCCGTGGCTGCCTTCATCGGTGAGTACATCGCCCGCGTTCGCTCAACGATTACGTCAGCTCAGACGGTATAGGACATCGGAAATATGGGGTTTTTTGAAGGTAAACGGGTTTTGGTCACGGGTGCTTGCGGGACGGTTGGCTCTGAGTTCATCCAGCAGTTACTGACCAACGAAGAGTATCAACCCGCTGAAGTGATCGGGATTGACAATCAGGAGACCGCTCTTTTCTTCGAGGATCAGCGATACCTCGATGATAACAGGGCCTATTTCTTCATTGCGGATGTGCGGGACAAGGACGAACTGGTGCGCCGGATGAAGGGCGTGGATGTCGTCTTTCACACGGCCGCTCTCAAGCATGTGATTCTCTGTGAACGGTCGCCTGACCAAGCCGTTCATTCCAATGTTCTTGGCGTTCAGAATGTCATTAGTGCAGCGATCGAGACCGATGTCGATCGGGTGATATTTACAAGTTCCGATAAAGCGGTGAATCCGACGAATGTGATGGGAACCTCCAAGCTTATGGGGGAGCGACTGATTACCGCGGCGAACAGTAACAAGAGATCCGGAAAAGGGCCGGTTTTCGCGTCTACCCGTTTTGGAAATGTTCTGGGATCAAGTGGCTCGGTCATACCAATCTTCCATAAGCAGATTGCCAAGGGTGGCCCCGTCACGCTGACGGATCCGGAAATGACGCGCTTTATTATGAGCATCGAGGAGTCGGTCCGTCTGGTCATAGACTCAGCCATCCAGGCAAAGGGCGGAGAGGTATTCATTACCAAGATGCCTGTGATTCGGATCAGCGACCTAGCACAATCTATGATTGACCGCCTCGCGCCCGTTTATGGATTCCGGCCTGAGGATATTCGGGTTGATGTGATCGGTTCCAAGCCAGGCGAAAAGCTCTATGAAGAGTTGATGAGCGATGAGGAAACCCGGCGCGCCATTGAACTGGAGGATTATTTCTCAGTTGTTCCTGCGTTCCGGGGGATCTATCAGGACATTGACTACAACTACGATGGCGTCGTCAGCCAAGATGTCGATAACGCCTACGTTTCCGCCAGCGAACCCGCATTGAGTCAATCAGAAATAGCCGCTCTTCTACAGGACAAGGGGCTTTTGTCGGAGCCATCTGAAACGACAGACCAGCGCTATTGGCCTGGCGATAAAGAGCAGAGTCGCTCCGACTCCTGACGTAAATGTGATCCGCAAACACGACGCGTGATCGCGAATCAGCTCGGGCCAAATGCCCGAGCTTTTCGTTTCTGTGAAAGGCTTTCAATATTGTCGTTATTCAGTCAGCTTCGAGCGTCCCAACCCGAGGGTTGGCGTTTTATCAAAAGAGGATTCGGCAGCGTTGGATTGAAGATCCTCGCGATGGCGCTTGGCCTGGGGCTCTCTATTGTGTTGGCTCGGTCGCTGGGGGTGGAAGCCTTTGGCGCGTATGCGTTTGTTTTTTCGGTTGTCTCCGTTTTGATCATTCCCGTTCAAATGGGAGTCTCGACCTTGATTGTCCGGGAAACGGCACGGTATGAGTCGGACGGCGCGTGGTCTCTGATTCGTGCTCTTTGGCGCTGGGCGACTCTGGCCATACTGTGCGCGGGTGGCCTGGTTCTGGGTATCTATTGGCTGATTGGTCTCGAGACGTCGTTGCTGTTCGAACAGCCGTTGAGTTCGGAGAACGCGGAGCTGGTGTTCTGGAGTTCGTTACTGATTCCTCTGCTTTCTCTGGGAAGTTTGCGTGCCGGAGCGTTGCGCGGCTTGAGACGGGTCTATCTGGGGCAGCTTCCAGAGGAGATACTCCGTCCAGCCTTCCTGATCGTGTTGGTTCTGTTTCTTTGGCTACAAATGGGGAAAGAGGTCAGTGCAACTGACGCCATGGCCAGCCACGCATTGTCTGCGATGGTCGCTTTTCTTATTGGTGCGGTGATGCTCCTGATGTCGGTTCCTCGTGCGCGGCTTACCGAAGAACCGCCTTTGACCGTTTCAGGACAAATGCAGATTGGTTGGTGGCGTTCGGCTTTTCCCATGGGGGTGACTGCCACGTCCCATGTGATCAATCGCTACGCTGATATTATCCTCCTGGGTGTGCTTGCGGCGCAGACAGAGGTCGGTCTCTACCGTGTAGCGGCCCAGGGGGCGCTGCTCGTTACGTTTGGTTTGCAGGCCATTAATCTGGTGGTAGCGCCCTACCTGTCCCGTGCTCACCGGGGTTCAGATTACCCACGAATACAGATGCTGATGACGCTGAGTGCGAGGTTGTCCTCTGGTCTTGCGCTGCTGCCGGCGCTTCTGTTTCTGGCATTCGGCGATACGATCATTCGCTGGTTGTTCGGCGCGGAATATGAGAGTGCTTATGCGCCGCTTTGCGTGCTGATCCTTGGCCGGTTCGTCAGCGCAGTGTTTGGGCCGGTTGGTATGTTGCTGAGTATGAGTGGCTATGAGCGCCTGGTTGCCCGTGTTCTGATGTTAGCCGTTGTCGTGAATGTGGTACTCAACGCAGCTCTCATCCCCCTTTACGGTGTGATTGGAGCAGCCTGTGCGACGACGGCCACCATGGTCACCTGGAACTTCATACTTCGCACGTTAGCTGCTCGAAAACTCGGTATTGAAACGATGGCTTTCCGACTTTAGCTGTCGGGTATTAGGAGCGTCAGATGGAAAAGCTACTGCCCGAATGCCTTTTAATTGGTGCCGCTAAGTCCGGGACAACCTCCCTGGCATTCTACCTTTCCCAGCATCCGGATGTTCTGCTTGCAAAAGATAAAGAGGCGCATTTTTTTGACAGTGATGAGCGATATTCGAGAGGGCTGGTGTATTTTCGGGATCAGTTTTTCTCTAAGGCGAAGCAAGAGAAGGTCTGGATAGACGCGACGCCTGGCTATATGCACCTCTACGGGAAAACCATTTCTCGAATCAAGGAGAGCTACGGTGAGAGCACTCCAAGGTTTGTTGTTGTGCTAAGGGATCCCGTGAAACGCAGCTACTCTCATTACAAGCATCGGGTTCGAAATGGTAAAGAGGTCTTGTCTTTTGAGGAGGCCATTAAGGCAGAGAGCGAGCGAATAGATAACGATCCGGACGAATGGTGGCGGTATCGTTCGGACAGTCTTTATGGAGAACAACTGGAAGCCTGGTTCCGGGCGTTTGGGGCTGATCAGTTTTTGGTGATCAAGCAGGAGCAACTGCGTGCGGACCCACTCGGAACGACCAATAGTGTGTTGCGCTTTCTGTCAATTGATCAGCCACTGGAGGCGCTCGATGGTGGCGCACAGAATCCTGCGAGTGAGCCGCGATTCCGGTGGCTGAATCGACTGCTAAATGTTCCGCTTCCGCTTCCTCGATGGATCACGCGGAAACTGCTTGGCGAAGCGGGTCAGCGACTTCGCAAGCGACTTCGGAAATTGAACCAGGTGCCCGAGAATTCGCCAGATTCCACAGCACAGCCCAACGAGGATTGGATGAAAGGGTTTCGGCAGACCTTTTCTGAGGATTTGAGGCGGTTGGAAGCGTTGACGCAAAGGTCCTTTGATGAGTGGAAGTAAGCCTCCGTTTGCATTTGATGGGATCCGTATTCTGTTCATTGGGCATGACCCGATCGGGACTACGGGGACAGCCTCGAAATACTTCTATCCCGTAATTGCGGCTCAATTGGGTGCCAAGGTCGCGGTCGTTGGTGATTGGTCCGGCGCTGCACCGCAAATGCCCTGGGGTATCCGGGTTTTTGATGTTTCGATGGCGGGCGGCGGTCGATGTCGAGCGAAGAAAGTTCGTGAAGTGGTCCGAAACTTCTGCCCCGATGTTGTTCACGTGTTTTTTCACCGGGGGTTCGGCTGGTACCGATACCACTGTGGTGATCTTGGAGCAAAGTGGGTGGTTGATGTGCGTGGGCCTCTATTGGCAACGGGTCTAAGGCGAAGCGTATCGCGCCTGCTCAATAACTGTGAACGCCTGGGTTATGATGCGACCGCAGGGCACTCCATTGGCTCTGTCGACACAGTTTTCGGTAAGTGGGTGGCAAAAAGCGCCTGTCACACCCGGATTGGCGTTGATGTCAAGCAATTCGCTCAACGTTCACACTTGACGAGCGGCCCTTTCAGGTTCGTCTACGTTGGCGGTATTGACCGTCGGCGCCAGTTAGAGACGATGCTGAGGGCGTTCGCGTTGGCATCGAAGAAGATGAATTTGACGCTCGACTTGATTGGAGACGGGGATGATACGGAAGCACTGATGGACCTTGTTAGCCGCGAGGGCATTAATGGCGTCCGGTTTCTCGGCCGCTTCCCCCATTCTAAGATCGCAGAAATGCTGGCCGTGTATGATGGTGCTTTGTCTTACATCGGCCCTAGCGTCTACGATTCTGGTCCTCCATTGAAAACTCTGGAGTACTTCGCGGCAGGACTGCCAGTCGTGGCGAGTGATACGAGAGGAAACCGGATGTTGATGAGCGCCGGTGTCGAAGGGGTTTTCGATCCTGAGGGGACGACTGAATCGTTGTCAGATGCCATGGTTCAGCTTGCCGGTTCCGATATCCAGGTGCTCTCCGGGAATGCCCGTCGAAAGGCTGAGGCTTCGTCATGGCAGCAAGTTGTTCCGGTTGATCTCTCTAACCTGTACTCCCGGATACTTGCATGATTGAGCAGTATTACTGGATCGACAGCATAACATCACTCAGTCTGATCTACGCGTCCGCTCTGGTAGTTCTTTTTTCTGGTTTACTGGCGCTTGGAACTGGCTTTTCATGGAAGTCGGAACTCGATTCTCTTCATTGGCTTGTCGGTTTCTGGGTCCTGCTCTTCCTTACGTTCCTGATGATGAGCGGTTGGGGACCGTTTTTCAGGGACGCCGTTTATTATTCCAGCGTTGTTGAGGGCATCAGTGAGCCAAAGAAAGCATTTGACCTGAGGCTCTTTCACGTTTTTTCCAGTGTTCCCGCATTCCTTTCGGCCAAAAACATCATCTCTTACATGGTGATTCAGTGTTTCTTTTTCATCTGGGCCGGCGTGCTTTTTGATCGTGCCTTCAGAAGGTGGTGGTCCTACAGCGGACACAGCATTCCGACGGCATTTACGCCATTTCTTGTGCTGCTTTTTGTTATGTACCCGGCGACGCTCCTCTATGCGACTGTTCCTCTGAGGGAGTCATTTATTGTATTTGGTCTGGCCGGTGCTTTTTATGGTGCAGTGCTGGTGAACGCATCACGGTTCCTTGGTATCGGATGGTTTGTTGTAGGAAGCATTGTTGTTGGGCTTGTTCGTGTCGACTATTTGTCGATCACATTTCCACTTCTGGTTCTGTTTTTACCAAAAGACATGCCGAGTATTCGTCTTGCCGTATGGTGTTCGGTCTTGGCCTCGATAGCAATTGCCTCGCTGGCTATGGGCGGTGGGTCCATTGTTTCGATGCTTGAGTCAGTGAGGAATTCCAGGTTGGGTGACTCGGAACTCTCTTACGGTTTTGTTGAATGGTTAAGCCTGATTGACCTTTTTCGGGACTTGCCTGTTCTGACACTCCAGCTGATTGTGTCGCCATTCCCGGTTCTTGGGAGCTGGTCTTGGTCTGCTCATTTTTCTCTGGTTTTGTCCCTTTTCTTTGAAATGATAGTTGTTTTCCTGGCTCTGCTCTCTTCTAGAGGCAACGTTCGCATTTTGGTTTACGTCGCTGGAGCCATCATGCTCATTGGCCTTTTTGAGGTGCATGCGGGGGCTGCTGTTCGGCACCGGTCAGGACTTTTCTATTTTCTAATTCCGGTTGCAGCGTTTTCGATCGCCAATATTTGGGATTGGTTGAGACTAACGAAGCCGCAGGGTTGTGATTTGAATGAGCGATAGAACGGTCGTCCGGCGTCGAACATTCAACCAGCGTCATGTGTCGTTGACGGTGGCCTTGTCGACTGTCGGGAAACGGATTGCGTCCTTTGAACAACAAGTGATCGACCTGAAGAGTCAGACGAGAAGTGACTTTGAGCTTCTCATTCTACTGCAAAACTCCAATGACCTGGTTGCCAGCCGCCTTGAGGAGGTGCTCCTGAAACATGCGGTCCACTTTCAGGTGTCTGTTGTTGTCTCCGATACGGTGGGACTGCTTTTGAGTCGAAATTTGGCTCTCGCAAATGCCTCAGCGCCGTTGGTGCTGCTGGCAGACGACGATTGTCGGTATTATGAGAGTTCATGCGAAAGGGTGATTGAAGAGGCTGACCGTAACCCCGAATCGGAGATAATGACGTTTCAGGCGCACAGTGATCAGGGCTGCTTGCTGAACCCGCGCAACGCGATTTCGGTCACGCGTCAGCACTCTGTTCGTTCCATTATGAGTGTGTGCTCGGTTGAGATTGCCGTTCGCGCTTCGCTTCGTGATCGGTTTCCTCGGCTCTTCGACGAGCGTTTTGGCCTTGGAACTCCGTTCAACACGGGGGGAGAAAACATCATGCTGCTGGACAACCTGAAGCGGGGGGTCCGCATAACGCAGCATCCGGTTGTTGTCGTATCGCATCCGGCGGTATCCAGTGGTACAGGTAAAAACGGGCTGGAACAGCTGGCGTTCGCCAAGGGGGCAATGCTTAAGCGAATGTTCGGTTGGAAGGGAGGAGTCCTTCTGTTGGTTTTTATGCTGCTCAAAAGGATCAGTAAAGAAGGACCGCATTTTCAGCTCCGGCACGTCAGGTCGGGACTGGAGGGATGCCGGAAGTCGCCGAGAGTGGAGAAATAGGTTGTGCTGGAAGAAAAGCCATTGGTGTCGATCATTATGCCGCTTCATAATGCGCAGGCATACGTGGGTCAGGCAGTGGAGAGCGTGATTGCTCAGACCTACCCAGCCTGGGAGTTGATAATCGTTGATGATGCGTCTTCTGATGAGTCCCTTGCTGCTGTCGAAGAATACGAAAATAATTCGAGGATTAGCGTCATCAAGCTTCCGGAGAATTCCGGATCCCCGGCCAAGCCTCGCAATGTGGGGACAGAGAGGGCTCAAGGGCGTTTTGTGGCATTTATCGATGCCGATGATGCTTGGTTGCCAGAGAAGCTGGAGATTCAGGTGGAGGCGCTTACGGAGAGTGGTGCGCCTCTCGGTTGTTGTGGATACTGGGTCATCAATGACGCCGGGAACAGAATCGGAAAGCTCTCTGTGCCCCAGCAAGCATCGTTCTCGGAGTTGGTTCGACACAATACCATTGGTTGTCTGACGGCCATTTACGATCGCGCCAGATTGGGTAAACGGTATTTCCCGGAATGTGGGCATGAAGATTACGCGTTGTGGCTCGATATCCTCTCTGAAGGTGGCAAGGTTCACGGCGTAGACCAGCCCCTGGCGGAGTACCGTGTCAGGTCAGGCTCGGTCTCATCGAATAAATGGCGGACTTTGACTTATTTTTGGCATATCTACCGCCACCGGCTGCATTACGGACGTCTGAAAAGCGTATGGCGATGCCTGACTTACGCGATGAACGCCCGCAACAAGTATCAGCACGGCGAGTCGGAGTCTCTGTCATGAAGGTCTTAGTAACCGGAAGCTCAGGCTTTGTGGGTAGACATGTCTGTCGGATGATTCGGTCTGAACGCCCTGACACACAGCTGTTGAGGGCAGTAAGGACTCCAACAAGCGATGAACGTGATGATGAGATTACTGTCGGCGAGATTGGAGAAGGAACAAACTGGGCCGATGCTGTCGCCGGGCAGGACGTCGTTATTCACCTCGCCGCCAGTGCTCACAACTTATCGCGCGATTTGGACGAGGTGCATCAGGTGAATGGCCTCGGAACGAAGCGCCTTGCTGTCCAGGCCAGTGAAGCAGGTGTTAAGCGGTTCATCTTCATCAGCTCTGTCGGCGTCAGTGGTGCCAGTACACGTGGGCGTTCACCCTTCATCGCCGATGAAAATCCTGAGCCCCACGGGGCTTATGCGCGCTCAAAATTCTGGGCGGAAGAGGCGTTGCGGGATGCCGGGGCGTTCTCAGATATGGAAATTGTGATTGTTCGCCCACCTCTAGTGTACGGCCCTGGCGCACCCGGTAATTTTGATCGTTTGGCGCGCTGGGTTCGCAATGGCATCCCTTTGCCATTGGGAACGGTGCGGAACAAACGATCGTTTATCTCGGTGTATAATCTCGCGGATGTAATCGTCCGGTGCCTTGATCATCCGAATGCGGTTGGGAAAGTATTTCTTGTAAAAGACGGTGAGGACCTTTCAACGACTGATTTTATTCGCAGAATCGGGAATGCGATGGGGAGAAAGCCAAGGCTTATGCCATTCCCTGTGAGTGTTCTGCGTACGATTCTTGTTGCAACTGGCCAGAAAAATGCTGCGCAGTCGCTGCTTGACTCCCTTGTTGTTGATGGTGTTGACGTGGAGGAGGCTCTTGGTTGGGTCCCCCCGTATTCCGTTGAGGAGAGCCTAAGGCGATGTTTCCTTTAGTAGACGAGGGGTTTTTAGTTGATCCGGTTTTGGGATGTGCTTCTCTCAGCGATGGGCCTGCTTTTGGGCGGTCCAGTCATGCTTGTCATTTATTTGGTTGGGATATTTGACACCGGGGCTCCACTGTTTCGTCAGGAGCGCGTTGGTCGTGATGGACGAGTGTTTATCCTGATCAAGTTCAGGACGATGCCTGTGAATACAGAATCCGTTGCAAGCCACTTGGTTAGCGGTAACTCCATTACTCGGTTTGGAAAGTTTCTTCGTAGCACGAAGCTCGACGAGTTGCCGCAACTCTGGAACGTTTTAAAGGGGGAGATGAGTTTGGTGGGGCCACGTCCCTGCCTTTTCAATCAAGTGGAGTTACTAGAAAGCCGTAACAAAAAGGGTGTCCTTGCGGCTCGCCCTGGTATCACCGGGCTCGCTCAGATTAGTGGTATTGACATGTCTACTCCTGACCGGCTGGCAGAGACAGACGCGACGATGCTGGAATCCCTGAGCGTAAGGTCTTACTTTCGCTATTTGATTGCGACTGCGTTGGGGAGAGGGAGCGGTGACCAGGTACGACGATAGCGCCGCTGTGGTTTTGGCGGCGCCAAAAACAGGATGAATGACGTGTTTGATTTCTTTCTTAGGCTTCCCCGCTTCCAGAAACGATTGATTTCTCTCCTCTCTGACGCCTGCTTCCTTTCACTGGCGATGTGGTGCGCATACGCCTTGCGTCTGGAGAATCTCAACTGGACGCCAGATCGCGGCCAGGCGATGACTCTTGCCCTGACGCTGATTGTTACGCTGGCAACGTTCGTGAAGCTGGGACTTTATCGGGCAGTGATCCGTTACATGAGCGATCGCGCGCTCGTAACGATCATCGGTGGTGTGTTTGTTTCCGCGCTATCGATGATTGTCATTGGTTACTTAACGCAGACGCTTTTGCCGCGCTCAGTCCCTGTTCTCTATGGCGCCATGGCCTTCTCGTTTGTCGGTGGTACTCGCCTGGGCGTTCGCATGCTCGTCAGTCACTCCCGGAGGCGGCATCTGGAGGGAGTCGCGATCGTTGGTGTGGGAGAAACGGGGCTTCAGTTGGCCTCAGCTCTCGCTCAAGGGACTGAGTACCGTCCAGTTTTCTTTGTGACCACTGAACCAGGCGGGCACAAAACTCTCATCAATGCGCTTCCGGTGTTCAGCGTTGACCACGTCGAGTCAGCAATTCGTAAGCACTCAGTTGACCGGATATTGCTGGCCCTGGACGATACCGAAGCCCGTCGCCGTCGTTCTCTGATCACCCGCCTTGAATCGCTCTCTGTTCCTGTCCAGACGGTTCCCTCAATGTCGGAGCTTGTTGCCGGTCAGGCTCGCATCAATGACATCCGAGATCTGGACGTAGAGGATCTTCTCGGGCGAGACCCGGTCATTACTGATTCGGAGTCTGTCGCAAGGGATATCGAGGGCAAAAGCGTCATGGTCACAGGAGCCGGTGGGTCGATCGGGTCTGAGCTCTGCCGCCAGATACTCCGACACCGCCCGCAGTGCCTCGTGTTGTTCGAGCGCTCGGAATACGCCCTGTACGACATCGAGCGGGAGTTGTCGACCATTAACCATGTTGAAGGGCTGGGTGTCGATCTTCACGCAGTGCTCGGTACGGTGAAGCTTCAGCGTCGGTGTGAAGCGGTGATGCGGGCCTTTAGCGTCAGCACGGTCTATCATGCTGCGGCCTATAAGCATGTCCCGTTGGTCGAGGAGAACGTGATCGAGGGCGTTCAGAACAACGTCTTCGGCACGTTGAGTGTCGCAGAGGCGTCGATTGAGGCCGGGGTTGAGCGGTTCGTCCTGATCTCGACTGACAAGGCGGTGCGCCCGACAAATGTGATGGGAGCGAGTAAACGTCTGGCCGAGCTGGTGTTACAGGCGTTGGCCGAGCGTCAGAAGCAGACCCGGTTTTCCATGGTGCGTTTTGGCAATGTGCTGGGTTCTTCCGGGTCGGTCGTACCACTTTTCCGGGATCAGATCCGGGATGGCGGGCCGGTCACCGTCACCCACCCTGACATCATCCGGTATTTCATGACCATCCCGGAGGCCAGCCAACTGGTTCTTCAGGCCGGCAGTATGGGGCGTGACGGAGAGGTGTTTGTTCTGGATATGGGCGAGCCTGTTCGGATTGCGGATCTGGCAGCGCGTATGATCCACCTCATGGGGCTGACCGAGAAAACCGATGAGCGTCCGGATGGTGACATTGAGATCGTTTTCACCGGCCTTCGTCCCGGAGAAAAGCTGTTCGAGGAATTGCTGATTGGCGATGACCCTCAGGGTACGGCACACCCGCGGATCATGAAGGCACGTGAAGTCTCAATGCCCTGGTCCGAGCTGAATCTGCTTCTGGAGCGCCTTCAGCAGGCCAGTCGACAGTTTGAGTGCCAGACGGTCATCGAATTGTTGCAGGAAGCGCCGACGGGCTATGTGTCATCGGGGGATACCTGCGATCTGGTTGCCAATCAGAAACTAGCGGCTGGTCAGGTCGCCGGGACCGAGGACTCAGCCAAGGTAAGACGCCTGCGACTGTAGTACGCGTTTTGAAAGACCAGTTGATGACTGGGAGCGACTTTGAGCACGCCTTGGAAACAACGATAAGGACATCCTGTGATAGAGATCTCCCACCACGGCGCCACGACCGGCGTCACCGGCTCCTGCCATGAACTGACGGTCGACGGGGCTGGTATCCTCATCGACTGCGGCCTGTTCCAGGGCCAGGAGCAGGGACGTGGCGCCAGCGCTTCGGACCTTGCCGTTGACTTTCCCATTGAGCACCTCCGTGCGCTGGTGGTCACTCATGTGCATATCGACCATGTGGGGCGCATTGCTTACCTGTTGGCAGCCGGTTTTGAGGGGCCCATTCTGTGTTCGGAGCCCTCGGCGATCATGTTGCCGGAAATTCTGGAAGACGCCCTGAAGATCGGCTTCACCCGCGACCGGGACTTGATTGAACGCGTGCTGGACCGAATTCGGGAGCGCACTGTGCCGTTGTCCTATGGCCAGTGGCACACGGTTTTTGATGAAGCCGATGCACAGCTGGACGTTCGGTTGCAGCCGGCCGGCCACATCCTCGGGTCGGCCTATGTGGAGTGTGACGCCCTTAGTGGCCAGCAACGCGAGCGGGTCGTGTTCAGTGGTGACCTGGGCGCGCCGCATGCGCCGTTGCTGCCCGAACCGACTGCCCCGGGGCGAGCCGACCGGTTGGTGATTGAAAGCACCTACGGGGACCGCAATCACGAGGATCGTGCGACCCGGCGTTATCGTCTGAAAACGGTGCTGGAAAACGCTCTGGCCGATGGCGGGACGGTGCTGGTGCCGGCGTTCAGTATCGGCCGGACCCAGGAGTTGCTGTACGAGCTGGAGAGCCTGATTGTGGAGTTCGGCGTATCGCCGGTGATGACGGAAGAGGGCGGTGACGCGCTGAACTGGAACGAACTCGAGATCGTCGTTGACTCACCGCTGGCGGCCAACTTCACCCGGATCTATCGCCAACTCAAACCATTCTGGGACAACGAGGCCCAGACGCTGGTCCAGTCCGGCCGTCACCCGTTGTCGTTCGATCAGCTGACGGTGATTGATGACCACGACGACCATCTAAAAGCGGTCGATTATCTGGCCGGCTCACACCGCCCCTGCGTGGTTCTGGCCGGCTCCGGGATGTGTGCGGGGGGTCGGGTGGTGAACTACCTCAAGGCCATGTTGTCGGAGCCGCGTAACGATGTCCTGTTCGTTGGTTATCAGGCCGCCGGCACGCCGGGGCGGGACATTCTGGAGTATGGTCCGTCGGGTGGCTGGGTTGAACTGGATGGTGAGCGTTATGAGATCCGGGCACGTATTCACCAGGTCGGTGGTTATTCGGCCCATGCCGGGCAGGACGATCTGATTCGTTTTATTCAGGGTATTAAACGGCCACCGGAAGAAATCCGTCTTGTTCATGGCGAGCGTCCTGCCAAAGAGACCCTTCGGGATCGTTTGGAGACTATTGGATATCGTCGGGTTTTGATTCCGGGTGAATAATAGCGAGCGTGGGGTTCAATGTGGGTCTGAATTTCCGAAATCATTGCTCGGATCGCCGCCAATAATGCACCTCGATTAACAGCGTTTTATTTTTTAATTTGAAAATCGACGTAACTTTATTTAAGTTTGTGGGGCGTTGTAAAAACCAGTGAAATACGATGAATGACCGTATTCTGAAAAGTCTCCATCGTGACGGGTCCAGGGATTCGGATCGGGTATCACGGGTTCAGGATTTCCAGACAATCAAACCGGATTGAAAAGGCAAAGAAACAATGGCAAAGATTAGTGATTACTACCAGAAGAAACAGCTGATGGAGCAGCTGTCTGAGGAAATCACCAAGATGGAAGCGGACAAAACGCTAAAGCGCGAGTTGGAGTTTGAAGAGAAGATTCGTGGGTTGATGGACGAATACAACAAGTCCGCGAAAGACGTGCTCCAGGTTCTGGGTGCGATTGACCCTTCCGTTGTACCGGGTAAGGCCTCGTCTGCCGGCGCCTCCGGCCCCAAGCGCCCGCTGCAGATTTACAAGAACCCGCATACCGGGGAAGTGGTGAAGACCCGCGGCGGCAACCACAAGACCCTGAAACAGTGGCGGGAAAAGCACGGCAAGGAAACGGTTCAGAGCTGGCGTCAGGACTGATCGTCACCGGTACGAATCGTTTTCGAGAAAGGCGCCCGCGTGGCGCCTTTTTTCGTTGGCGCTTCACCGGGCGGATGAGTGGTGAAGACGCCGTCGTCAATGTCGCCGAATATTCATAGGGTGTTGTAAAAGGTCCCGCCCTCTTTAATGTAGCCGAACATTTATGTTCGGAGGAGCCGTGAGGCTCCCTGCAAACAACGGGGTGTGGAGTAGCGCTCGGCGGCCTGTCGGCCGCTCCGAACATAAATGTTCGGCTACGTTAGCGTTTGCAATGCCCTTTCAATGGTTGGCGGCGTTGATTCTCAACAGACAACAGGAACCGGAATGGACACTGACATCCAATGATTGCCGTCATACTGGCCGGCGGCTCTGGTACACGGCTATGGCCGATGTCCCGGGAGACGTTTCCCAAGCAATTCCTGCCCCTGACCGGCGGCCAGTCGCTGCTGGAGGAAACGGTCGCACGCTCGCAGCGGCTCGATCCAAAGCCATCCGTGCTGGCGGTGACGTCGGAAGCGCACCGGTTTCTGGTGGCGGAGCATTTGAATCAACAGATGCCGACGACGTCCTGGAGCGTGCTGCTGGAGCCGGAAAGTCGTAACACCGCGCCGGCCGTTGCTCTGGCCGCTCTGGACGCATCAGCCCGGTCACCCAGTGAGCTGTTACTGGTGTTGCCGTCGGATCATGCAATGTCGGATAGCCAGGCTTTCCTGAAAGCGGTCGGGGAAGGGGATGAACTGGCCAGGGCGGGCAAGATGGTGACCTTCGGAGTGACGCCCCGCAGTGCCGAAACGGGGTACGGGTATATTCGCGCCGGTGTCCAGGAAGGCGCGGGTGCCCGGGTCGATGCCTTCGTGGAAAAGCCGGATGCCGAGACGGCAGCGCGTTACCGGGACAGCGGCGAGTACTACTGGAACAGCGGTATGTTCCTGTTCCGCGCTGATCGGTATCTGGAGGAGCTTGGCAAGTGGCGTCCGGACATTCTGGCGGCGTGTCGCCAAGCGTGGGAAGCGCGTTCCGCCGACCTGGATTTCATCCGGGTCGAGCACCAGGCATTCGACACCTGCCCGGCGGATTCCATCGACTGCGCGATCATGGAGCATACTGGAGAGGCGGTGGTTGTTCCGCTGGATGCCGGGTGGAGTGACGTGGGTTCGTGGGAGGCGCTCTGGGATCTTCAGGAAAAAGATGCGAACGGCAATGTCTGCCGAGGAGACGTCATCACCGAATCCGTCACGGGCTCCTACATCCACTCGGATGGGCGGCTGGTCGCCGCATTAGGCGTTGAGGATCACGTCATTGTTGAAACCGACGACGTCGTCCTGGTCGCCGATCGCGCCCGTGTTCAGTCCATCAAGGGACTGGTGGCGCGGCTGCGGGCGGACGGACGCGAGGAGCACAGACAGCACCGGCATGTTCATCGGCCCTGGGGATACTATGATCAGATCGCCAGTGGCGAGCGATTCCAGGTCAAACGCATCACCGTCCATCCCGGCGGGTCGCTCTCTCTCCAGAAGCACCACCATCGCGCCGAGCACTGGGTCATCGTGAGCGGTATTGCCACCGTCGAACGGGAAGGCGAGTCCTTCCGGCTTGACGTCGACCAGTCCATCGACATCCCCCAAGGCCAGATGCATCGGCTGAGCAACCAGGAGACGACCCCACTGGAGCTCATCGAGGTCCAGACCGGCAGCTACCTCGGCGAAGACGACATTGTGCGGTTTGAGGATGCGTATGACCGGGAGTGAGGGATTTTTTTTGCCGCGGAAACCGCGGAAAGACCCGGAAAAAAGAAGATTCGGCCACGGAATCCATATATGGTCTCCTCCCCGTTTGCAAGGCTCCAGAGTCTGATGAGGGATAGGTTGCTGCCATATATCCGGCCTGTTGACGAGGCGGCGTTGCCGCCTCTGGCCCTGATGAGGATTCGCCGCGCGCCTGCCTAATCACTGAAGCG
>NZ_QEKQ01000009.1:0-8838 GCF_003096655.1 Tamilnaduibacter salinus
GCCTGCCGAATGGCAGGCGCAGGACGTCGGAGCAACGCGACGACGGGCCCGAAGGGCCGAGCGCCGAGAGGCGCGAGCAAAGTAGGTCATCGTCAGGCTCCCAATAACAAACCCCCAGCGGCGGCGCCGTTGGGGGTTTTTTATTGGCTGCACGAAAGGGATGATCTACGGGAGTGTGAGTCCCGATGCCCGCCAGGGCAGCCAAAGCACCGCGTTGGCAGGGGCGAACGCCCGGAGCCTCTGCGTCCCGCCCCGGGTCATCGTCGCCGTGCACAGCGATCCGTCACCCCTTCGCTCGCCACCTTTCGTAACCTCAAAACAACAAACGGTTTCGAATCTATGACGCTGCGCACAGTCGTACTGCCTTACGCCGTCTAGAATTGGTCATTAACTGGTCAGAAAAATAACAAGCCAGCGTTCAGAGACATCGGCAGGGCGCCGTCAACGGGACAACGATAATCACATTCCGTCTTCAAGTGAGAAGCATACATGCGCTGGACGTGTTTAGCAGGTTTCCTATGGCTGGGGGTGACATCAGTTGTACAGGCTGATCTGGAGCCCATTTCTGATCGAGCCATGTCGGACGTGACCGGGCAGGCATTTCTTTCTGTCGATCGTTACCAGCACCCTGACGCCAACCGTGAAACGGAATATACCCGTGTCAATCTCGGGATGGACATTGAGTTGCAGACCAACGTGAACACCCTGGAGCTTGGTCGTTATGAGCGTGCGGGGGAAGATCCAGGTACATCGGACGTACTCATTGATGATTTCGGGCTCGGTTATATCCACAACCAGGAATTCTTCGATAACAACCCGAACGTTACCCGTCAGCGCAAACCGGATGGCAGTAGTTATTCAGAGGATGAAATCGTTCCTTTCACGATGACGGATCCTTTTTTGGAGTTTGCGTTCGACGAAAACACGGATGAAGTGACCGGGGTCCGTCTCGGCTTTGGTGACGCGATGGGCATTCTTTCCGGTGACATCCGAAATCTGACGGGGGACGTTAACGTCAATATAAAGGCGACGGGTGAGGATCTGGAAACGGCGGAATCGGAAGGCGATCTCATCGACAACGTTTTGGTTGGCCTCGCACCTTTGTTATTGAGCAACAATGCGATTCGAAGCAAGGCGAAACTCGTCTATGGTCCGGAGGAGGCGAACGCCGGCGATCTTGACCCGGTTCGGGCGACCCACGCGGGCGTTCCAAACGGTGAGGCGTTCACCGTTGAAGATGTTCCGGGGGGGACGTTGACGCTGATCAACGCGGCAAGTCTTCTAGGGGGCAGTTCCGAGTTTGAAATTGATGCAAATTGTTTTCTCGGGATCTGTGGGTCCGGAGATATCAGCTTTATTGCACAGAACTGCCAGGTACTTGGCATCACGGCCTGTTTCCCCCTGACCAATTTTCAAAGTCTACCGGTTGGCGAAGTCACCGAAGAAGGGGACGAGCGTTATCTGACGGGGCCGGAACAGGGGTTGTTCCTGTCGTTTCAGACCCGGGAGCTCGACTGGCTTGAAGATGTTTCCAAATCGAACCCGTCGGCAGAAGATTTTCTCCGCGCAACAGCGGGTGGATATATCAACATTCCCAATGGGGCCGTTGAGTTCAGCCTTTATGATGCATTGGACGGCATACCGCGGTACCGCTCGGAGTATATCGATCGAGGCCAGGGACTATTCTGATGAAGCGCTTTTCGGTTCGGTGGTTTAGTCAACAGTTCGTGCTCGCCCTTTGTGTGGTGCCATTTGCTGTGAGCGCTGAAATGCAGGGGTTGTCTGACGCCCAATTGGCCGACGTGCAGGGTCAGGGACTTGGTATTGTTCTGGACGACTTCAAGTTCGCGCACGGCACCGACGTGGATAACGGTCGTATTTTTCGGATCGGGGGGATAAAAAGTTCGGCGGGAGAAGACGTCGAGATCGTTGTGAATCAACTCTACATCTCGGGCTCTGGAAGCAACTACGGCCAGAACCTGAGCCCGGTAAATCTTGGGCGGCTCACAAACCCGTTCAGCATCGATCTGGAGGACGGTGACAATATTGGCATTCCCGGTAAGGCTGTACTGAGCGTGAATGCGCCCTCCAAGGTTTCAGCGGCTGACGGTTTCAGCTGTCTGGATGCTGGGGCGGGGGCAGGAAGCGGAACCTGCTCCAGTCGCCCGAGCGGGGCCAATCGATTGGGCGAGCGCCCCGACGTTGGGCTTCAGCTCAATGTCAAAGTTGGTGATAACCAATCCTCTAATCTGAACGTTCATGCAAAAAGTGCGGTGATTGATGGAAGCCACATTCGCCTTTGGGGCGATGATGATCGCCAGCAATTGGTGGGGCAGTTCAAGCTGAATTTTTACACGCCTGAATTGTCGATCAACGCCTGTGAACAGGACGGCTCCGACTGTGGCTCCAGAATTAAGATGACCAACTTTGCGCTGGAGCTTGCATTGGGTAATAAACTGCAGCCGATGTATCTGGACGTGGATGGCTCAGGCAACTTCGTTGCGGAAATCGAAACCATCCGGCGGCCCGCCCAGGGCGCGATTGCCCAGGATGGTACGCGGCAGAACAGCAACAAGGCCGAGTGGGACTTCTACGAGGACTATTACACCAATCCGGATTACCGCAGCAATCTGCGGATTGGCAATTTCAGTGTTGGGGACCGGGATTTCGGCTCGGCCAGAGTCGAAGGAATGTTGATACAGCATCTGAAGATCGATACCCACGATCTGGCGCCCTGAGGAGGCACAATGCAGCAAGGATGGATAATAGCCGCCATTTTGGGCCTGGTGATGGTCACCCCCGCCACGGCTGAGATGGCGCGTCTATCTGACGGCGATCTCTCCGATGTAGCCGGTCAGGGTGGCATCTATCTGTCCGGGGACGTCAGCATCAACGAGAATGGCGGCCCGATCCAGAACGCCTATTTCGGCACCTGTGATGAAGGCAGTAAACGCTGTGGGGCGCGGCTGGCTTTCCAGCTCAAAGCAAATGGTGGCTGGATGGTTCTCGACGACATCCGTGGCAAGTTCTCTTTCCAGGGGCTGACCTTGCGGGTACGCAATATCGATTCCGGCTTCGGTGGTGATGGCGCCGTGTTCAATCGGGACGTGCTGGAGGTTGGGCTGCCAAATACGGTCCGTTATGACGACGTCCAGTTTACGCTGGCCAACAGTAGTACTGCCCGCCCGTCCGACCCAGGATTCCAGCAAACTGATGTCTTTTCGATCGAGATGCAGGGCGACGTTGTCCTCGAAGGGAATCTGCTGGTATTCCCCACTGGTAACCCGTAACGAAGGATTCTGTCATGAGGCGGTTATACGACATCCCGGCGCCACTGCTCATGGCCTTTGTGGGAGCTCTTCCGGCCCAGGCTGACATGCAGCGGATGAACGACAGCGCTCTGTCAAGCGTCAGTGGGCAAAGCGGGATCACGATGGAGGTAGATCTCAAGGCCTCCGCCGATCGTCTTTCCTATTTCGACGACGGTGCCGGGATCCATGTCGAAGGCCTGCGGATCGGCTCGGCAACCGATTCGGACGGTACCGCCCGTCATGTGATCAAGACGGATATTCTTCAGGACGCGTCGGTCAATCTGGACTATCTCATTGAGGATCGGCGTATCGAGTTTGGTGACGTGACTCTGGAGGGTTCGCCTGGCGCGGGGATAGGCGGTGTCTTCCTGGACCAGAGCATGGAAGGCACCCTCACCCTGTCACCGGGGGGCGCCACGGCCGATGGTTATACGTTCGATGTGAACTACGAAATGACCGACGGACGGCTCGGTTATCGCACCAACGGATACGAAGTCTTTCTGGATGGCGTTTCGATGACCATGAATGCCCCGGGGATTACGCTTGACGAAGTAGGCGGTGCCCTGGAGATTGCATCACCGTCGGTGACCGGCTCCTATACGGTCGACGCCATCCGTTACAGCAATAACCCCCAGAACCATGGTAATAGTACCGATGTACTGACCGGGAATGCACTGCCGAGCTACGGTAGCCTTAGCGGCGATTTTGATTTCAGCTCCGAAACCACGATTTCGGCAGGTGGTCGATTCGGCAGCGAGGGTCTTCGCCTCGATGGCGAGACCATCATCAACAGCGCCAACGTCATATACCGGGATGATGGTAACCCGATTGCGCTTCGAAACATCACCGGGAGCAGTGAGTACACAGACCTTCGCGTGGACGTCGCTCCGGACTGGAACGGCCGTAATGGCCTCGCACTGACCCTCGGTGAGCTGACCGGCGATTTCCGGATTGGCAGCATCGAACTGGGTGGCAACGGAGGCAGCATCGGCGAGCTGGCTTTCAATTACCGCTTTGCCGATCGCGCCTTCAACGGTCGTGATTACACAAACGCTGTCTACGTGATGGGTGGCGGTCACCCGGATGCGGGGCCTCAGGGGTTGCGTCTGGCCGCTCAGTGGAGTCTCGCCGACGCCGATTTTGCCTGGACGGAAGATGGCAACACCGTGATTTTCTCCGGCCTTCAGTCCTGGGGGCAGGGCGATGTCACGGTCAACGTCACCCGAAACCAGACCATTAACGGTACTCGGTTCTACGACGGCGTTCGGCTCGGTTTCGACGGGGTCGAGGGTGGCTATCGTCTCAACGGTCTGCGGGTTGGCAACGAGGATGCGGACCTGCAGGGGGGCACTGAGTTGTTGCTGGCGCTGGGGGTGTATCCGGCCTATGACTTTGAACTTGATGGGCAGGTCACCTTGGGCGCCGGCGGCGCCACTGGCGAGGGGCTGACCGTCAATTCCGACATCCAGATTACCAATGGCAACGCCGCGATTCTGGCGGACACCTATGACGACGGCGCTGGCGAGCAGCCGCAGAAAGGCCTCTGGGCAACGGACCTGAATTACGACGCACACGTCCGGGATATGACGGTGGATGTCACGGATGAAGGGCTTGCGATCGTTGAGGGCGAGGCCTGGAGTACCATGGATATCGGCAACTTGCGGATTGGTGACAAGAACAGCAATGGGAGTTTTGGGCGATTCGTTCTGCAAAGCTATGAAAAGGGCAGCAGCATGGTCGTAAAGCCCGGAGGCGCTGGTAACGTGTGTGTCGGCGGAACGGGGGGCTCTGCATCCGCATGCCAGAGTAGTGGTGGCATATGGGAAGAACGGGGTCAGCAAGGCGTTACCATCGCCCTGAAGAGCATCCTGGCCCGAGCGGTCAGCGAAACCAAGCGCAATGCCTTCATCTGGGAAACGAACCGGACCCTCGGGCCAGACGGCCCGGAGAACGGCACGGGCACTCAGCTCGTTCTGAATGACATCTACACCAGTGACGGTGTGGACCTGGATGGGGATGGGAAGGAGGACAATACGTTCGGTATCCGTACCGATCTCAACGTCGACATCTACCAGACCAAGGTCGTCAAGAAGGACAGCGGGGCCGACGCCAACGGTGTTGTGGGTAATCGTGGCGATGAAAAAATCATGGACAGCAGCACGGCCGCTGGGTATCGCTACGTGGCCTCCCCGACGGACTCGGAGAAAGACGACCGTCCTCTTGGGTTTGCCGTTCAGGCGCACTCCCGTTTCAAAGAGCTGTCGGTGAACAGCATCGATCTGGTCCATCCGACCGGCGGCGCCGCCACCGCCATTCAGGGCGTCAAGCTGCAGAATATGGACATCAAGGCCAACCTGACGGCAACCCCCATCCAGTAGCGCCTTCTCGGGGCCGCTGCCTTGCACCGTTCCGTGGTGGGAGGCATTGGCCCGCCTTTTGTATTTTCGCCACGTCTGTTGTTAAATCCCGGACCAGAATCCGTCGTTGGATGGGTTGTCACGCGATCGAACAGGCACTCAAGCATGAGCACGGAAAAGGCGTTACTGGAACTGTTGTCCGACGGAGAGTGGCACTCCGGCACTGCATTGGCTGACTCGCTGAACGTCAGTCGCACGGCGGTCTGGAAACAACTGAACCGACTGATGGCGGCGGGCGTCGAGGTAGAGCGTGTCCGGGGCCGAGGCTACCGTTTGGGTGAGTCTGTCGATCTACTGAGCGAGCCTGCTATTGTGGCGGCCCTGCCGGAGCCGATTCGCGACCGTCTCGACCTCCATGTGTTTGGCGACATTGGCTCCACCAATCAGTTCCTGATGGAGGTACCGACTCCGTCGACTGCGGATATTCAGGCCGCGATTGCGGACCGCCAGACCGCCGGTCGCGGTCGTCGGGGGCGAGTCTGGCAGAGTCCAGCAGGCTGCAACATCTATCTGAGTCTGGCAATGAATCTCCGTTCAGGGTTTGAAGGGCTGGGTGGGCTCAGCCTGGTCGCTGGCCTGGGGGTGATTCGGGCGCTGGAGTCTGAAGGGCTCAGCGGTGCCGGACTGAAGTGGCCGAATGACGTGCTGTGGGGGCACCAGAAGCTCGCCGGTATCCTGATCGAGTTGAGCGGCGAGATCGAGGGTGGTGTGCGCGTTATCGTCGGAGTCGGGGTCAATGTCCATCAGCCGCCAGAAAACGTCGGAATCGACCAGCCGTGGACCTGCCTCGATGCGGTGGCGCCGGATGTCGGCTGGCGCCGAAGTGCGCTGGCGGCCCGGCTGACCGGTACTCTAGCGGATCATCTCTCAGCCTTCGATCGCGAAGGATTCTGGGCGTTTCGCGAGGCCTGGCAGTCAATGGATGCATTTCGTGGGCGGCCGGTACGAACCGAGCCCGCGTCGTTCGAGGGGGTCGGTGCCGGTGTTACCAGCAGCGGCAGCTATCGGATAGAGACGGCGGACGGCATCCGGGAAGTGACCGCCGGGGAACTCAGTCTGCGACCACTGACATGATATTACAGATTGATGCCGGCAACTCACGCCTCAAATGGCGGCTCCGGGCCGGGGAAGAAATCGTTGACCGGGGGGTTGTATCCGCGGGAGGCGTATTTGATGTGGCTGGCCTCCCCCGGCCGATTGAGCGAGTGGTGGTCTCCACCGTGAGATCAGACGCCCGGCGCGTCGAGCTGGCAAATCAGCTCAGAACAAGCCTCGGTGTTTCCCCGGAATTTCACGATACTCAAGCCCATCAGTGTGGATTGCGGTGTGGCTACGCCCGCCCTGGCGACATGGGGGCCGATCGCTGGCATGCCCTGGTGGGTGCGGCAGCGCACCAGCATCCGCCTCTTGTCGTGGTGGATGCCGGCAGCGCGATCACCGTGGACTATCTTGATGCGGCGTATCGCCATCGGGGCGGCTATATCCTGCCGGGCGAGCGACTTCACCTTAATGCGCTCTTCGGGGAAACCGATCGGGTCCGGTTTCAGGGCGGTGCTGGTCATTCAGGGCGCCCGGGGCGATCGACAAACGACTGTGTGATGGGTGGCCTGCACTGGCTTCGCGAAGCATTGGCGGACCGGCTGAACGCCGAGTCCTTTGGGGCGGTGCTTGTGACAGGAGGTGATGCAGAGGCTCTGCTTGCGGCTGGCCTGCAGGCTCGTTGGTATCCGGAGCTTGTGCTGGATGGGCTGGAGCGCGTCGATATCGGGTGGGAACCGGACATATGAAATGGCTGGTGTTTCTGCTGGCCTGTGCCAACACGGGAATCTATCTGGTCGCAATGAATTTTGCGGTGGAGTCCGATCGCCGGGTCATACCGGATGGCCAGCTGCCTGGCGTCGACAGTCTGCGCCGGGCGCAAGGCGGCGCCCGGAGTGAGGCGGGCCGATGGGACGATGGCCTGTGTCTGCAGGTGACCGGGCTGTCGCAGCTGGACCAGCCCGGCGCCAGAATCCGGAAGGCGTTGTCTGCCTGGCGGCCGGTGACCCTCGCCCCCATTCGGTCGGGCACGTCGAAGCCGCTACACCACCTGCTCGTTCCCCCAATGGCCAGTCGTAGCGCTGCGCTGGAACGCCTTCGGGAACTGCAGGCGTCCGGCGTTGACAGCTACCTTCTGGAAGAAGCGCCCCACCAATGGGCGATTTCGCTTGGCGTGTTTGAATCCGCGGACGGGGCCCGACGTCTCAGTAGCCGATTTCAATCAAGAAATATTGAAACAATTCTGGTCAAACGGCCCCCTGATCCGGTAGGGTACGCCCTCGCTTTCGCTGACCGCGATGTTCCGGCCAAGGATATCGCCGGCGAGTTGCGAAACGCTCTGCCCGATAGCGCATCGGTTGCGGTCGGGAAGGGTTGCCAGGGTGTTGCATCCCCTGACAAAAATCCGTAGTATACCGCCCTCGCTGACGGGGCGATTGAGCTGGCGTAGCTCAGCTGGTAGAGCAGCTGACTTGTAATCAGCAGGTCGGGGGTTCGACTCCCTCCGCCAGCTCCACAGTTTTAACCGGTAGAGCATGCCGGTGTGCTGGAGGGGTTCCCGAGTGGCCAAAGGGATCAGACTGTAAATCTGACGCGAAAGCTTCGCAGGTTCGAATCCTGCCCCCTCCACCAATTTTATGCTCGCGGGCATCGTATAGTGGCTATTACCTCAGCCTTCCAAGCTGATGACGCGGGTTCGATTCCCGCTGCCCGCTCCAAGTTTTGGCAGGTGTGCGTGCTCATGTAGCTCAGTCGGTAGAGCACATCCTTGGTAAGGATGAGGTCGGCGGTTCAAATCCGCCCATGAGCTCCATTTATTGTCTGGTCAACGTCGCTTATTCTGGTTGATTAGGGAGATTGGTCGAATGTCCAAAGAAAAATTTGAGCGCAGCAAACCCCACCTCAACGTGGGCACCATTGGCCACGTTGACCATGGTAAGACGACGCTGACGGCGGCGCTGACGCGCGTGTGTCATGAAGTGTGGGGCACCGGTTCGGCGAGCGCATTCGACCAGATCGATAACGCGCCGGAAGAGAAGGATCGGGGTATCACGATCGCCACGTCTCACGTG
>NZ_QEKQ01000009.1:8936-194356 GCF_003096655.1 Tamilnaduibacter salinus
TGAAGTGTGGGGCACCGGTTCGGCGAGCGCATTCGACCAGATCGATAACGCGCCGGAAGAGAAGGATCGGGGTATCACGATCGCCACGTCTCACGTGGAGTACGATTCGCCGACGCGCCACTATGCGCACGTTGACTGCCCGGGTCACGCGGACTACGTGAAGAACATGATCACTGGCGCGGCGCAGATGGACGGCGCGATTCTGGTGGTATCCGCCGCAGACGGCCCCATGCCGCAGACGCGTGAGCACATCCTGCTGTCTCGCCAGGTTGGCGTTCCGCACATCGTTGTCTTCCTGAACAAGGCGGACATGGTCGATGACGAGGAGCTGCTCGAGCTGGTCGAGATGGAAGTGCGTGAGCTTCTGAGCGAGTATGACTTCCCGGGCGACGATACGCCGATCGTGACCGGCTCAGCGCTGATGGCGCTGGAAGGCAAGGACGACAACGGCATGGGCGCCACGGCGGTCCAGAAGCTGGTTGAGGCGCTGGACGAGCACCTGCCGGAGCCGGATCGTGCGGTGGATCAGCCGTTCCTGATGCCGATTGAGGACGTGTTCTCCATCTCCGGTCGTGGCACCGTTGTTACCGGTCGTGTTGAGCGTGGCGTACTGAAGGTTGGTGACGAGATTGAGATCGTTGGCCTGAAGGACACCACCAAGACGACCTGTACCGGCGTTGAGATGTTCCGCAAGCTGCTGGACGAGGGCCGTGCGGGTGAGAACATCGGCGTGCTGCTGCGTGGCACCAAGCGTGACGAAGTTGAGCGCGGCCAGGTTCTGGCGGTACCGGGCTCAATCACGCCGCACACCAAGTTCGAGTCTGAGGTGTACGTTCTGAGCAAAGAAGAAGGCGGTCGCCACACGCCGTTCTTCAAGGGCTATCGCCCGCAGTTCTACTTCCGGACCACTGACGTGACTGGCTCTTGCGAGCTGCCGGAAGGCGTCGAGATGGTCATGCCGGGTGACAACGTGAAGCTGGTGGCCACGCTGATCGCGCCGATCGCGATGGAAGAAGGCCTGCGCTTCGCCGTCCGCGAAGGCGGCCGGACCGTTGGCGCCGGCGTTGTGGCTAAGATCATCGAGTAAACCGTACCGAGTTTCGGTGCAGGCCAGTAGCTCAATTGGCAGAGCAGCGGTCTCCAAAACCGCAGGTTGGGGGTTCGATTCCCTCCTGGCCTGCCACTTTTAACCCCTGGGACACCCAGAGCTTAATCCTATGGCGTCAAATGTGGACCAGGCAACCAGCCGCTTCGATACATTGAAGTGGCTGGTTGTCGTTGCGCTGGTAGCCGTCGGTGTCGTCGGCAACCTTTACTTTAGTGCTGAGTCACTGCTTTACCGCGTTCTGGGGCTGGTGGCTCTGGGCATTGTTGCCGCCTTGGTGGCGTGGCAAACCGATCGTGGCCAGCGATTTGCACGGCTCCTGAAGGAAGCGCGTGTTGAAATCCGCAAGGTGGTATGGCCGACCCGCCCCGAGCTGATTCAGACAACAGCGATTGTTGTTGTGTTCGTTCTGGTGGTGGCGCTGATGCTGTGGGGTATGGACTCCCTGATTGGCTGGTTGGTTTCCGGGGTGATCGGATAGCAGGAGAGAGGAATGGCTAAGCGCTGGTACGTGGTTCAGGCGTATTCTGGCTTCGAAAAGCATGTGATGCGCACTCTCCTGGAGCGTGTTGAGCTGAACGGATTTCAGGACCGGTTTGGCGAGATTCTGGTGCCGACCGAAGAAGTCGTCGAAATGCGCGACGGCAAAAAGCGCAAGAGCGAGCGCAAGTTCTATCCGGGGTATGTGCTGGTCCAGATGGAAATGGATGATGAGACCTGGCACATGGTGAATAACACGCCCCGCGTGCTCGGCTTTATTGGCGGCACCAAGGACAAGCCGGCGCCGATTACCGAGAAAGAAGCGGAGGCGATCCTCCGTCGCGTGGAAAGCGGCGAGGAAGAGCCGAAGCCGAAGACGCTTTTCGAGCCGGGTGAGATTGTCCGGGTCATCGAAGGGCCGTTTGCTGACTTCAACGGGGTTGTTGAAGAGGTTGACTACGATAAGAGCCGTGTTAAGGTCGCGGTCCTTATTTTTGGTCGTTCCACACCGGTCGAACTGGAGTTTGGCCAGGTCGAAAAAGACTGAGGAACGGCGATACGGCGAAGAGCTCGCGCACAGTGTGACGCGGGCTTTTTGTGTCTGAAACGGGGAGCCGAAAGGCGCTTGAACCCACAGGAGTGAAGCGAAATGGCGAAAAAGATCGAAGCGTACATCAAGCTTCAGGTCGCGGCTGGGCAGGCTAATCCCAGTCCTCCCGTTGGCCCTGCCCTGGGTCAGCACGGCCTGAACATCATGGAATTCTGTAAGGCGTTTAACGCGGAAACGCAGGACGTCGAGCCGGGGCTGCCGACGCCAGTCGTCATCACCGTATATAGCGACCGCAGTTTCACGTTTGTCACCAAGACGCCACCCGCGCCGGTGCTGCTGAAAAAGGCGGCTGGTGTGAAGAGCGGTTCCGGTCGCCCGAATACCGATAAGGTCGGTTCGGTCACCCGCGAGCAGCTCGAAGAGATCGTCCGGACCAAGGAGCCCGATCTGACGGCAGCCGATATGGACGCTGCTGTTCGGACTATTGCCGGCACTGCCCGGAGTATGGGCCTGAAAGTGGAGGGCGAATAAGATGGCAAAACTCAGTAAGCGCCAGAAGCTGATTCGCGAAAAGGTAGACGCAAGCCGTGCCTACTCTGTTGAAGACGCCTATGCGGTCCTGACTGAGCTGGCTCAGAACGTCAACTTCAAGGAGTCCGTCGATGTGTCGGTCAATCTGGGCGTCGATGCCCGGAAATCCGACCAGGTCGTGCGAAGCTCCACCGTTCTGCCGCGCGGTACCGGTAAAGAGGTACGGGTCGCCGTATTTACCCAGGGTGAGAACGCCGACAAAGCCAAAGCGGCTGGTGCGGATGTGGTCGGCATGGACGACCTCGCCGAAGAGGTGAAGAAGGGCAATCTCGATTTTGACGTGGTCATTGCCACACCGGATGCGATGCGCGTTGTTGGTCAGCTGGGCCAGATTCTCGGCCCGCGTGGTCTGATGCCGAACCCGAAAGTCGGGACGGTGACGCCGGACGTCGAAACCGCGGTTGGCAATGCCAAGGCCGGTCAGGTCCGTTATCGGACCGACAAAAACGGCATTATCCACGCCCCGCTGGGCAATGTGGAATTCGGGGTCGATGCGATTCGGGAAAACCTCGAAGCACTCATTATTGACCTCAAAAAGATCAAGCCTTCCACGTCCAAAGGGGTATACCTGCGTAAGGTATCGCTCTCCACGACGATGGGGCCAGGTCTTTCTATCGATCTGAGCGACCTCCGCATCTGAGGTTCCGTTCGGTAGATCCTTTGTAGTCTGGGCGGAAGCCAAGGCTGTCAAAGACCGTAGGCACCCAGCCTCACTTTTTGAGGTAACGGGTTTAAAGCAATGCCTACGCAGACGGTGTGACGACGTTCTCCGGAACCCAAACACCGTATGGCGCCTGACGGGCAGCGCACTGACGTGCGTTTTCCCGGAGGGTTGAGATGGGTTTGTCGGCGGGTTCCCGCCGGCGAAATCAAGGAGAAAACCAGTGGCAATTCGACTCGAAGACAAGAAAGCGATCGTCGCTGACGTCAACGAGACTGCTGGTGGTGCTCTGTCTGTTGTGATGGCTGACTACCGTGGTGTGACATCCACGGATATGACGGCCCTGCGTGCCAAGGCGCGGTCCGACAATGTTCGTCTCAAGGTTGTTCGTAACAACCTTGCACGGCGTGCAGTGGAAGGAACCGAGTACGAGTGCATTCAGGACGCATTGGTCGGCCCGACACTTCTGGCGTTCTCGATGGAAGATCCCGGTGCGGCCGCGCGCCTGCTGAAGGATTTTGCCAAAGAGAACAAGGCGTTCGAGATCAAGGGTCTGGCTGTCGGCGGTGAGCTGATGGGCGGTGACCAGATTGATCGCCTCGCCAAGCTGCCGACGCTTGAAGAAGCGCTTACTCGACTGGCAGTGGTCACACAGGCACCGATCACCAAACTGGCACGGACCTTCAACGAAGTGCCGTCGAAGATTACCCGTGCGGTTGCGGCAGTACGTGACCAGAAAAAAGACGCTGCTTGATTCTGTTGAATCGTATTCATTTAAACTTGGGAGAAAGTCATGGCTCTGTCTAAAGACGATATCTTGAACGCAATCGCCGAAATGAGCGTCATGGAAGTAGTTGAGCTCGTTGAAGCGATGGAAGAAAAATTCGGCGTATCCGCCGAAGCAGCCGTTGCTGCAGCGCCGGCCGCTGCCGGCGGTGGCGAAGCTGAAGCTGCTGAAGAACAGACTGAGTTCGACGTGGTTCTGTCTGGCGCTGGCGACAAGAAAGTCAACGTCATCAAGGCCGTTCGCGAACTGACCGGTCTGGGTCTGAAGGAAGCGAAAGAGCTGGTAGACGGTGTTCCGTCTCCGGTTAAAGAAGGCGTCAGCAAAGACGACGCTGAAGAAGCCCAGAAGAAGCTGGAAGAAGCTGGCGCTTCTGTTGAAGTTAAGTAAGGGCGGGTGGTATACCAACGCCATACTTAACGTATGAAAATGGCTGGTGGCCGTTGAGCCGCCGGCCTTTTTCTGTTGTATATGCTATAAATCTGAGATCCTGTCTGTTCATAAAGTGATCAGTACGCGGGTCTCTTCAGCCCGAGTCTTTTCGAGACGGCGCAACAGCCGAGCAATTCGGCCCCGAAGCAGAGACATGTTTGCTTCTTGATACCAGGTATCAGGTCCAACGCTGGGGAATGCAGATGACTTACTCCTACACCGAGAAAAAGCGGATCCGCAAAGATTTCAGTAAATTGCCGTCCGTGATGGATGTCCCCTTTTTGCTGTCGACACAGATTGACTCCTATCGGAGCTTTCTGCAGCACGAATCGCCTGCCGAATCACGGCAGGACACAGGCCTGCACGCGGCCTTTCAATCCGTATTCCCGATTTCGAGTTACTCGGGCAACGCGGCGCTGGAATACGTCAGCTACCGGATTGGTGAACCGGCATTTGACGTCAAGGAGTGCCAGCTCCGTGGTGTGACCTACTCGGCGCCGCTCCGGGTGAAGGTCCGTCTGATCATTTATGACAAAGAATCCTCGAACAAGGCCGTCAAGGACATCAAAGAGCAGGAAGTCTACATGGGCGAACTGCCGCTGATGACCGAGAACGGCACGTTCGTCGTGAACGGCACTGAGCGGGTGATCGTCTCCCAGCTCCATCGCTCGCCGGGTGTGTTTTTCGATCACGACAAGGGGAAGACCCATTCCTCCGGCAAGCTGCTCTATTCGGCGCGGGTGATTCCCTACCGCGGTTCCTGGCTGGACTTTGAGTTCGATCCCAAGGACACGGTGTTCGTCCGGATCGACCGTCGCCGGAAGCTCCCGGCGACCATTCTGCTGCGCGCTCTGGGTTACAGTTCGGAGCAGATGCTGGATATGTTCTTCGACACCAGTAAGTTCCGCCTGGGCGAGGACAGCGCCATGCTGGAGCTGGTGCCGAGCCGGCTGCGTGGCGACATCGCGACATTTGATATCGAGGATGGCAAGGGCAACGTCATTGTCGAGGAAGGCCGCCGGATCACGGCGCGTCATATCCGTCAGCTCGAAAAGGCCGGCATCACCGAGCTGGAGGTGCCGCTCGAGTATCTGCATGGCCGTGTGATGGCCAAAGACCTGGTGGATGAATCCACCGGCGAACTCCTGTTCGAGTGCAACACCGAACTGACGGAAGAAGTGGTCGGGAAGCTTCAGCAGGCCGGTGTCAAAGACATCGAAACCCTGTACACGAACGATCTGGACTGCGGCCCGTTCATGTCCGACACACTGCGCAACGATCCGACGCGCAACCGGCTCGAGGCGTTGGTTGAGATTTACCGGATGATGCGTCCGGGCGAGCCGCCCACGAAGGAATCCGCGGAAAACCTGTTCAATAACCTGTTTTTCTCGGAAGAGCGGTACGACCTGTCGTCCGTTGGCCGGATGAAGCTCAACCGGCGTCTGGGGCGGCAGGAGTCCGAGGGTGCCGGGACGCTGGCCGAAGACGATATTACCGACGTCCTGAAGACGTTGATTTCGATCCGTAACGGCCAGGGCAATGTCGACGACATCGACAACCTGGGCAACCGTCGTATCCGGTCGGTGGGTGAAATGGCCGAAAACCAGTTCCGCGTCGGTCTGGTCCGTGTTGAGCGCGCGGTCCGTGAGCGGTTGAGCCTTGCCGAGAGCGAAGGGCTGATGCCGCAGGATCTGATCAATGCGAAGCCTGTGGCCGCAGCGGTCAAGGAGTTCTTCGGCTCCAGTCAGCTGTCCCAGTTTATGGACCAGAACAACCCGCTGTCGGAAGTGACGCACAAGCGTCGGATTTCCGCACTCGGTCCGGGTGGTCTGACCCGCGAGCGGGCCGGCTTCGAGGTTCGGGACGTTCACCCGACCCACTACGGTCGGGTCTGCCCGATCGAAACGCCGGAAGGGCCAAACATCGGCCTGATCAACTCTCTGGCCAGCTATGCGCGGACCAATTCCTACGGCTTCCTGGAAAGTCCGTACCGGAAGGTTGAGAACGGCGTCGTCACTGACGAGATCCATTACCTCTCCGCAATCGAGGAAAGCAACTTCGTCATCGCGCAGGCCAGTGCCGAGACCGATGAGAATGGTCGCCTGACGGATGAGCTGGTCACGGTGCGCCACCAGAACGAGTTCACCGTGACGGCCCCTGAGAATGTCAATTTCAAGGACGTATCGCCGCGTCAGGTGGTTTCCGTTGCGGCCTCCATGATCCCGTTCCTGGAGCACGACGACGCCAACCGCGCGCTGATGGGCTCCAACATGCAGCGTCAGGCGGTACCGACGCTGCGCGCCGATAAGCCGCTGGTGGGGACCGGCCTTGAGCGGATCGTCGCGCAGGATTCCGGTGTATGTGTCACGGCTCGCCGCGGTGGTGTGGTGGAAAGTGTCGATGCGGCCCGTGTCGTTATCCGGGTAAACGCGGACGAAACCGATGCCGGCGATGCGGGTGTCGACATCTACAACCTGACCAAGTACACGCGCTCGAACCAGAACACCTGCATCAACCAGCGGTCCATCGTCAGCCAGGGCGATGCCGTGGCGCGTGGCGATGTTCTGGCCGATGGCCCGTCCGTCGATCTGGGCGAGCTGGCGCTGGGGCAGAACATGCGCATCGCCTTCATGCCGTGGAACGGCTACAACTTCGAGGATTCCATTCTGGTGTCCGAGAAGATTGCGCAGGAGGACCGCTTTACGTCCATCCACATCCAGGAGCTGACCTGTGTGGCGCGGGACACGAAGCTCGGCAGTGAAGAAATCACCGCCGATATTCCGAACGTTGGCGAGAGCGCGCTGTCCAAGCTGGACGAGTCCGGCATTGTCTACATTGGTGCGGAAGTCGGCGCCGGTGACATTCTGGTCGGTAAGGTGACGCCAAAGGGCGAAACCCAGCTGACACCGGAGGAAAAGCTTCTGCGCGCGATCTTTGGCGAGAAAGCATCCGATGTGAAGGACACCTCCTCGCGCGTGCCGACCGGGACGCGCGGTACGGTCATTGACGTCCAGGTCTTCACCCGTGACGGGATTGAGAAGGACCAGCGCGCCCGCTCCATCGAGACGGATCAGCTCGATCAGTTCCGCAAGGACCTGAAGGATGAGTACCGGATCGTTGAAACCGCGACCTTTGAGCGACTCACCGAAGCTCTCAAGGGCCAGGAAGTCATCAGCGGCCCGGGCTTCAAGAAAGGTGACAAGCTCGACGAGGAAACGCTCGACAAGCTGGACAGGGATGACTGGTTCAAGCTGCGCATGAGGGACGAGTCGCTCAACGAGCTGCTCGAGAAATCGGAGCAGGGCCTCGCGGATCGCAAGAAGGACCACGAGGCACGGTTTGAGGACAAGCGCGGCAAGCTGCAGCAAGGCGATGACCTGGCCCCGGGCGTCCTGAAGATCGTCAAGGTGTACCTGGCCATCAAGCGTCGGGTTCAGCCGGGTGACAAGATGGCCGGCCGTCACGGTAACAAGGGTGTGATCTCCGCCGTCATGCCGGTCGAGGACATGCCGTTCGATGAACAGGGCAACCCGGTCGATGTGGTCCTCAACCCGTTGGGTGTTCCGTCACGGATGAACGTCGGTCAGGTGCTCGAAACGCATCTGGGCGCGGCCGCGAAGGGACTGGGTGACCGGATTAACACCATGCTCGAGGAGCAGCGCAAGGTGAAAGACCTGCGCGAGATGCTCGACAAGGTGTATAACCACAGCGACGCCGCGCCGCATTATGACCTGGACTCGCTGTCGGACGATGAGGTGATGTCGCTGGCCGGTAATCTGCGTCAGGGCGTGCCCATGTCCACGGCGGTGTTCGATGGCGCCAAGGAAAGGGAAGTCAAGCAGATGCTTGAACTGGCTGATATGGAAACCAGCGGTCAGATCAAACTGTTTGACGGCCGCACCGGCGACGCCTTCGATCGTCCGGTGACGGTGGGTTACATGTACATGCTCAAGCTGAACCACCTGATCGACGACAAGATGCATGCGCGCTCCACCGGCTCCTACAGCCTGGTGACGCAGCAGCCGCTGGGCGGCAAGGCCCAGTTTGGCGGTCAGCGGTTCGGTGAGATGGAGGTCTGGGCCCTGGAGGCGTACGGCGCCGCCTACACGCTTCAGGAAATGCTCACCGTCAAATCTGACGACGTGAACGGCCGGACCAAGATGTACAAGAACATTGTTGATGGCGATCACCGGATGGAGCCGGGAATGCCAGAGTCGTTCAATGTTCTGGTCAAGGAGATCCGCTCCCTCGGTATCGATATCGAGCTTGAGCAGGAGTGATCCGAGCCGTTTTCTGGCAGCAGGAGCGGGCGCTGGCGCGCCCGCCCGAGATTAACGCCATCCGGAGCTGTTACTGATGAAAGATCTGCTGAATCTTCTCAAGAGTCAGAACCACAAGCAGGAATTTGATGCCATCCGGATCGGTCTGGCGTCGCCTGACATGATCCGCTCATGGTCCTTCGGGGAAGTGAAAAAACCCGAGACCATCAACTACCGGACCTTCAAGCCGGAACGGGACGGCCTGTTCTGCGCCAAGATCTTTGGCCCGGTCAAGGACTACGAGTGCCTGTGCGGCAAATACAAGCGCCTCAAGCACCGTGGTGTGATCTGTGAAAAGTGTGGCGTGGAAGTCGCACTGGCCAACGTGCGCCGTGAGCGCATGGGGCACATCGAGCTGGCAAGCCCGGTCGCCCACATCTGGTTCCTCAAGTCACTGCCCTCGCGCATTGGCCTGATGCTCGACATGACGTTGCGCGACATTGAACGCGTGCTGTATTTCGAGTCGTTCATCGTGATCGACCCGGGCATGACGACACTGGAACGTGGGCAGCTGCTCAACGACGAACAGTACTTCGAAGCACTCGAAGAATTTGGCGACGAGTTCGATGCCCGTATGGGTGCCGAGGCGGTCCAGTCGCTGCTGGAAGACATTGACCTGCAGGAAGAGGTGGATCAGCTGCGGGAAGACATTCCCCAGACCAACTCCGAAACCAAGATCAAGAAGCTTTCCAAGCGCCTGCGCATCCTGGAGTCGTTCCTGCAGTCCGGTAACCGGCCAGGCGACATGATTATGACGGTGCTGCCGGTTCTGCCACCGGATCTGCGTCCACTGGTGCCGCTCGATGGCGGGCGGTTCGCGACGTCCGACCTGAACGACCTGTACCGCCGTGTGATCAACCGGAACAACCGCCTGAAGCGCCTGCTGGAGCTTAATGCGCCGGACATCATCGTGCGGAACGAGAAGCGGATGCTTCAGGAATCCGTGGACGCGCTGCTGGACAACGGTCGCCGTGGCCGCGCCATCACCGGCACCAACAAGCGCCCGCTGAAGTCTCTGGCCGACATGATCAAGGGCAAGCAGGGTCGTTTCCGCCAGAACCTGCTGGGCAAGCGTGTCGATTACTCGGGGCGTTCGGTGATCGTGGTCGGTCCCGATCTGCGCCTGCATCAGTGTGGCCTGCCGAAGAAAATGGGGCTGGAGCTGTTCAAGCCGTTCATTTTCTCCAAGCTTGAGCACCGCGGGCTGGCGACCACCATCAAGGCCGCCAAGAAGATGGTCGAGCGGGAAGAGCCGGTGGTCTGGGACATTCTGGCCGAGGTCATCCGAGAGCATCCGGTCCTGCTGAACCGGGCGCCGACGCTGCACCGTCTGGGCATACAGGCATTCGAGCCGGTCCTGATCGAAGGCAAGGCCATCCAGCTGCACCCGCTGGTCTGTGCGCCGTACAACGCCGACTTTGACGGCGACCAGATGGCGGTTCACGTCCCGCTGACGCTGGAAGCGCAGCTCGAGTCGCGGGCACTGATGATGTCCACGAACAACGTGCTGTCGCCGGCGAACGGTGAGCCGATTATCGTCCCGTCGCAGGACGTGGTGCTTGGCCTGTATTACATGACCCGTGAGCGTAAGAACGGTCTGGGTGAAGGGCGCGTGTTCGCGGATACCCGTGAAGTGCATCGGGCGTACGGTGCCGGCAAGCTGGACCTTCAGGCCAAGATCAAGGTTCGGGTCAAGGAGATCGGTAACGACGACAATCCGGGCACGACCTACAGCATCGTGGACACCACGGTCGGTCGGGCACTGTTGTTTGACATCGTGCCGGACGGCATGCCGTTCGACATCGTCAACCAGCCGATGGTCAAAAAGTCGATCTCCAACCTGATCAACGTCTGCTATCGGACGGTCGGCCTGAAGGAAACGGTGATTTTTGCGGACCAGCTCATGTACATGGGCTTCCACTACGCGACCGTCTCCGGCACGTCCATCGGCATGAACGACTTCGAGATCCCGCCCGAGAAGTACGAGATGATCAAGGCGGCCGAAGAGGAAGTTCTGGAAATCGAATCCCAGTACGGCTCCGGTCTGCTGACGCAGGGCGAGAAGTACAACAAGGTCATCGACATCTGGTCCCGTGCGAACGACAAGGTGTCCACGGCAATGATGGATCGCCTGTCTCAGGAAGAGGTGTTCGATGCCGACGGTAACCCCGTGAAAGACGACAACGGTGAGCCGGTCTATCAGGAGTCGTTCAACTCCGTTTACATGATGGCGGATTCGGGCGCCCGGGGTTCCCCCGCGCAGATCCGTCAGCTGTCAGGGATGCGGGGTCTGATGGCCAAGCCGGACGGCTCGATCATCGAGACGCCGATCACGGCGAACTTCCGTGAGGGTCTGAACGTCCTCCAGTACTTCATCTCGACTCACGGTGCCCGTAAGGGGCTGGCCGATACCGCACTGAAGACGGCGAACTCCGGTTATCTGACCCGTCGTCTGGTCGATGTCTCCCAGGATCTGGTGGTTACAGAGCCGGATTGCGGCACCTACGAAGGTCTGCTGATGACGCCGCTGATCGAAGGCGGTGACGTGGTGGTTCCGCTGGGCGACCGGGTACTCGGCCGGGTGACGGCCCGCGATGTGTTCACGCCGACGGACAAAGAAAACGCCGTGGTATCGGCAGGCACACTGCTGGATGAGAAGACCGTCGAGATGGTCGAAAAGGCGGGTGTGGACGAAATCTGGGTCCGCTCTGCAATCACCTGCGAGACCAAATACGGGATCTGCTCGAAGTGCTACGGCCGTGATCTGGCCCGTGGCCACGAGGTTAACGTCGGTGAGGCGGTCGGCGTGATCGCCGCCCAGTCCATCGGTGAGCCGGGCACGCAGCTGACGATGCGGACGTTCCACATTGGTGGTGCGGCAAGCCGGGCCTCGGCGGTCGACAACATTCAGATCAAGCACGGTGGCACGATCCGTCTGCACAACATGAAGTCCATCGACAAGAGCGATGGCTCACTGGTTGTGGTATCCCGTTCCTCCGCTCTGGCTGTCGCCGACGACCAGGGTCGTGAGCGTGAGTGGTACAAGCTGCCGTACGGTGCGGTGCTGTCGGTCAAGTCCGGTGATGAGGTCGAAGCCGGTGCGGTTGTTGCCAAGTGGGACCCGCACACGCACCCGATCATCGCCGAAGCCAACGGTGTGGCGAAGCTCTCTGGCATGGACCAGGGTATCACCGTCCGGGAGCAGACGGATGAAATGACCGGCCTGTCTACCATCGAGGTGATGGATCCAAACGAGCGCCCGGCAGCCGGTAAGGACATCCGTCCGATGATCCAGCTGGTGGATGAGAATGGGGATGAGCTGGAGCTTCCCGGCGGCATGCCAGCGACCTACTTCCTGCCAGCGAAATCGCTGGTGACGCTGTCCGACGGGGATCGCATCGGCACGGGCGACGTCGTTGCGCGGATTCCGCAGGAAAGTTCGAAGACCCGGGATATCACCGGTGGTCTGCCGCGAGTGGCCGATCTGTTCGAGGCGCGTCGCCCGAAAGAGCCGGCGATTCTCGCGGAGATCACGGGTGTTGTGTCCTTTGGCAAGGAAACCAAGGGAAAGAAACGTCTGGTCATCACGCCGCGCGATGGTGATCCGTACGAGGTGCTGATTCCCAAGCATCGCCAGCTCAACGTCTTCGAGGGTGAAACGGTCGAAAAGGGCGAAGTGATTGCGGATGGCCCGTCGAACCCGCACGACATCCTGCGCCTGCTGGGCGTGGTCGCGCTGGCCAAGTACATCACCAACGAGATCCAGGACGTGTATCGCCTGCAGGGCGTTGTCATCAATGACAAGCATATCGAGGTGATCGTCCGCCAGATGCTGCGCAAGGCCGAAGTCATCGACGCGGGTGACACGACCTTCATCTCCGGTGATCAGGTGGAATACCACGAGGTGGCCGAAGAGAATGCGCGGATTGAGGCCCAGGACAAGCAGCCCGCTCGCTTTGAGCGTCAGCTGCTGGGCATCACGAAGGCCTCTCTGGCGACAGACTCCTTCATCTCCGCGGCCTCCTTCCAGGAGACCACGCGGGTACTGACCGAAGGGGCAGTCACTGGCAAGCGTGACTACCTGCGGGGGCTGAAGGAGAACGTCGTGGTGGGGCGCCTGATTCCGGCCGGTACCGGACTGGCGTACCACAACGAGCGTCGTCGCAAGCGTGAGCTCGACCAGGGTCAGGGCGTGAGCGCCGAGGACGTGGTCGAGGCACTCAGCGCGGAGCTCAATCGTTAACCAACCGGGTTGGTTAAAAAGGGAACAGTCTTCTTGACTGCCATGGGGCGCAGGCTTACACTTGCGTCCCTTAAATTTTTGCCCTGCGGGGCAAAGTTCGTATTTGTTCATTTTGGAGTTTGCTTACATGGCAACGATCAATCAGTTGGTCCGTAAGCCTCGTAAACGGAAAGCGGCAAAAACCGACGTGCCGGCTCTGCAGAGCTGCCCGCAGCGTCGGGGTGTGTGCACCCGCGTGTACACCACCACGCCGAAGAAGCCGAACTCGGCCCTGCGTAAGGTGTGCCGTGTTCGTCTGACGAACGGTTACGAGGTCGCATCCTACATCGGTGGTGAAGGCCACAACCTGCAGGAACACAGCGTCGTCCTGATTCGTGGCGGCCGGGTGAAGGACCTGCCGGGTGTGCGTTATCACACGGTTCGCGGCACGCTGGATACTCAGGGTGTACAGAATCGTCGGAAGGGCCGTTCCAAGTACGGTACGAAGCGACCCAAGTCCTGATTTGCACCAAGCCGGGTGTCTTTTATCGTTTGAATGGCGATGCGAATCGTTTGAACGGCGATAAGAGTAAGGCTGAGTAGCCGAGCGGCTATCTCAGGGGTTCCTGAAGACCTTTTTAGACAGAGGGCTTATCGATGCCTAGAAGAAGAGTTGCAGCAAAGCGGGTCATTATTCCCGATCCGAAGTTCAAGAGTCAGCGTCTGGCGAAGTTCATCAACCACGTCATGGAAAGTGGTAAGAAAGCTGTCGCCGAGCGCATCGTCTACGGTGCGCTGGACATCGTTGCGGAGAAATCCAAGGAAGAGCCGCTGGAGATGTTCGAGAAAGCACTGGAAAATATTCAGCCAATGGTGGAAGTCAAATCCCGCCGTGTTGGGGGCGCCACTTACCAGGTGCCGGTCGAAGTCCGCCCGTCGCGCCAGAACGCCCTGGCAATGCGTTGGCTCGTTGAATTCTCCCGCAAGCGCGGTGAGAAATCCATGGATGAGCGCCTGGCGGGCGAAATCCTGGAAGCGGCCGATAGCAAGGGCGCAGCGGTGAAGAAGCGTGAAGACGTTCATCGCATGGCCGAGGCCAACCGGGCCTTCTCCCACTTCCGTTTCTAACAGACCGAGGTTTTTACTGTGGCACGCAAAACCCCTATCAAGCGCTATCGCAACATCGGCATTGTTGCGCACGTCGATGCGGGCAAAACCACCACGACTGAGCGGGTCCTTTTCTATACCGGGATCTCCCACAAGATCGGTGAAGTTCATGACGGCGCAGCGGTCATGGACTGGATGGATCAGGAGCAGGAGCGGGGTATCACCATCACCTCCGCCGCAACGACCTGTTTCTGGCGCGGTATGGACCAGCAGTACGACGAGCACCGGATCAACATCATCGACACGCCGGGGCACGTTGACTTCACCATCGAGGTGGAACGTTCACTGAGGGTCCTTGACGGTGCGGTGGTCGTTTTCTGCGGCTCCTCTGGTGTTGAGCCTCAGTCTGAAACGGTTTGGCGCCAGGCCAACAAATACGAAGTACCCCGGATTGTGTTCGTCAACAAGATGGACCGCGCCGGTGCTCACTACGGTCGCGTCGTGGATCAGATTCGCGATCGTCTGGGTGCGCGCGTGATTCCGATTCAGTTGCCAATTGGCGCCGAAGACAACTTCCAGGGCGTGGTCGACCTGATCCGGATGAAAGCCATCTACTGGACCGAGAAAGACGCCGGCGCGACCTACGACGAGGTCGAGATTCCCGATGAGATGAAGGAAGAGGCTCAGGCGGCTCGTGATGCAATGGTTGAAGCCGCTGCCGAGACCGAAGACCTGATGGATAAGTACCTCGAGGAAGGCGAGCTGTCCATCGACGACGTCAAGAAAGGGCTTCGTGAGCAAACGCTGAACAACCAGATCGTCCTGGCAACCTGCGGTTCTGCCTTCAAGAACAAGGGCGTGCAGGCGGTTCTGGACAGTGTCATTGAATTCCTGCCGGCGCCGGACGAAGTCAAGGCGATTACCGGTGTGGTCGACGAAGACGAAGGCACAACGGAAACCCGTCCGGCTGACGACAATGCGCCGTTTGCCGCCCTTGCCTTCAAGATCGCCACGGACCCGTTTGTCGGTACGTTGACGTTCTTCCGGGTTTACTCCGGTAAGCTTGAGTCCGGTCAGTCCGTCTACAACTCGGTCAAGAGCAAGAGAGAGCGGGTTGGTCGGATGGTGCAGATGCACTCCAAAGAGCGGAAAGAGATCAAGGAAGTTCTGGCGGGTGACATCGCGGCTGCAATCGGCTTGAAGAACGTGACCACGGGCGACACCCTGTGCGACGAGAGCAACAAGATTGTTCTTGAGAAAATGGAGTTCCCCGAGCCGGTTATCTCGGTGGCCGTTGAGCCGAAGTCCAAGGCCGACCAGGAGAAAATGGGGACGGCGCTTGGCAAGCTGGCGCAGGAAGACCCCTCCTTCCGGGTTCAGACAGACGAAGAGTCGGGCCAGACGATTATCTCTGGCATGGGTGAACTGCACCTGGACATCATCGTTGACCGTTTGAAGCGTGAGTTCAAGGTTGAGGCCAACATTGGCAAGCCCCAGGTGGCTTACCGCGAGTGCTTCCGGAACACCGTTGAAGCGGAAGGCAAGTTCGTCCGGCAGTCCGGTGGTCGAGGCCAGTACGGTCACGTCAAGGTGCGCTTTGAGCCGATCAATCTGGATGAAGAGGATGCGGAAAACTTCGTCTTCGTCAACGAAATCGTTGGCGGCGTGGTGCCGAAAGAATATATCGGTTCCGTGGAGCAGGGTATCGAAGAGCAGATGAAAAATGGTGTCCTTGCGGGCTATCCGTTGCTGGGCATCAAGGCGACGCTCTACGACGGGTCCTACCATGACGTGGACTCTAACGAGATGGCGTTCAAGGTGGCCGCCTCTATGTCGCTGAAAGAGGCGTCCAAGACGTCGAATCCGGCGATCCTCGAGCCGACGATGAAGGTCGAAGTCGTAACGCCTGAGGAGTTCATGGGGGATGTCGTCGGCGACCTGAACCGTCGTCGCGGTCTTGTCCAGGGCATGGAAGATGGCCCGTCCGGCAAGACAATTCGGGCCGAGGTGCCTCTGTCGGAGATGTTCGGTTATGCCACCGACCTGCGGTCAGCGACCCAGGGGCGGGCATCCTACTCCATGGAGTTCAGCCGCTACGCGGAAGCTCCGACGAACATTGCCGAAGAAATCATCAAACAGGGATAATCCCGCGGATTTAAGAAACAGGAAGAGGTGTAACCGTGTCTAAAGAAAAATTTGAGCGCAGCAAACCCCACCTCAACGTGGGCACCATTGGCCACGTTGACCATGGTAAAACGACGCTGACGGCGGCGCTGACGCGCGTGTGTCACGAAGTGTGGGGCACCGGTTCGGCGAGCGCATTCGACCAGATCGATAACGCGCCGGAAGAGAAGGATCGGGGTATCACCATCGCCACGTCTCACGTGGAGTACGATTCGCCGACGCGCCACTATGCGCACGTTGACTGCCCGGGTCACGCGGACTACGTGAAGAACATGATTACTGGCGCGGCGCAGATGGACGGCGCGATTCTGGTGGTGTCCGCCGCAGACGGCCCCATGCCGCAGACGCGTGAGCACATCCTGCTGTCTCGCCAGGTTGGCGTTCCGCACATCGTTGTCTTCCTGAACAAGGCGGACATGGTCGATGACGAGGAGCTGCTCGAGCTGGTCGAGATGGAAGTGCGTGAGCTTCTGAGCGAGTATGACTTCCCGGGCGACGATACGCCGATCGTGACCGGCTCAGCGCTGATGGCGCTGGAAGGCAAGGACGACAACGGCATGGGCGCCACGGCGGTCCAGAAGCTGGTTGAGGCGCTGGACGAGCACCTGCCGGAGCCGGATCGTGCGGTGGATCAGCCGTTCCTGATGCCGATTGAGGACGTGTTCTCCATCTCCGGTCGTGGCACCGTTGTTACCGGTCGTGTTGAGCGTGGCGTACTGAAGGTTGGTGACGAGATTGAGATCGTTGGCCTGAAGGACACCACCAAGACGACCTGTACCGGCGTTGAGATGTTCCGCAAGCTGCTGGACGAAGGCCGTGCGGGTGAGAATATCGGCGTGCTGCTGCGTGGCACCAAGCGTGACGAAGTTGAGCGCGGCCAGGTTCTGGCGGTACCGGGCTCAATCACGCCGCACACCAAGTTCGAGTCTGAGGTGTACGTTCTGAGCAAAGAAGAAGGCGGTCGTCACACGCCGTTCTTCAAGGGCTATCGCCCGCAGTTCTACTTCCGGACCACTGACGTGACTGGCTCTTGCGAGCTGCCGGAAGGCGTCGAGATGGTCATGCCGGGTGACAACGTGAAGCTGGTGGCCACGCTGATCGCACCGATCGCGATGGAAGAAGGCCTGCGCTTCGCCGTCCGCGAAGGCGGCCGGACCGTTGGCGCCGGCGTTGTGGCCAAGATCATCGAGTAAGATCCGGCCATCGCAGAAAACAGGGGCTGCTCACGGCAGCCCCTTTTTCATTTCGCCTACCCTGTCAGGCTGGCACAGACGCTGCTTGACAGTGGTGGGCGATCTGCATACAATGCGGCTCCTTTTTTTGAGGTCGGCTAAACAGCTGCTACGAGTGGAGTTTGGTGCAACATGCAAAGCCAAAAGATCAGAATTCGGTTGAAGGCGTTTGATTATCGCCTGATCGACCAGTCCACGCAGGAGATCGTCGATACCGCCAAGCGGACCGGCGCTCAGGTGCGTGGCCCGATTCCTCTGCCGACGCGCAAGGAAAAGTACACAGTCCTGATCTCACCGCACGTCAACAAAGACGCGCGCGATCAGTACGAGATTCGTACCCACAAGCGTCTTCTGGACATTGTGGAGCCAACTGAAAAAACAGTTGATGCACTCATGAAGCTGGATCTGGCAGCAGGTGTAGACGTTCAGATCAGCCTCGGCTAACGCGCAACGCGTTAGTGAGTGTAACTGTTGAAAGGCCATAGAGGGTGAAAGCCCCGTACACTGAAGAGGTGAAAAATGGCAATTGGTGTTGTCGGCCGCAAGGCCGGGATGACCCGTATTTTTACGGACGACGGTCAGTCCGTTCCCGTAACCGTGATCGAGGTTGAAGCCAACCGCGTCACGCAGCTCAAAACGCCGGAGAACGACGGCTACAGCGCAGTCCAGGTGACTGTCGGTGAGCGTCGCGCCTCCCGTGTAACCAAGCCTGAATCTGGCCACTACGCAAAAGCCGGTGTCGAAGCCGGTCGTGGTCTCTGGGAGTTTCGTCTCGCCGATGGCGAAGGCGACGAGCTCCAGCCCGGAGGTGAGGTTAACGTTTCCATTTTTGAAGACGGCCAGATGGTTGACGCAACGGCTACCTCTAAAGGTAAAGGCTTTGCGGGTACCGTTAAGCGCTGGAACTTCTCCACTCAGGATGCCACTCACGGCAACTCCCTCGCGCACCGCGCGCCGGGTTCCATCGGTCAGGCCCAGAGCCCCGGTAAGGTTTTCAAGGGCAAGAAAATGTCCGGCCAGATGGGTAACGAACGCGTGACGGTTCAGAACCTTGAGGTTGTTCGGGTTGATGCTGAGCGCAATCTTCTGCTGGTTCGGGGCTCTGTGCCCGGCGCGACCGGTGGCAATGTCGTCGTCAAGCCTGCAGTGAAAGCCTGAGGAGCGGTGCGATGGAATTGACTATTACAGGTAGCGGCAAGGGCATCGCGGTTTCCGAGGCCCTGTTTGCCAAAGAGTTTAACGAGTCACTGGTGCACCAGGTTGTCACTGCTTACATGGCTGGTGGTCGCCAGGGCACGCGTGCTCAGAAGAGCCGGTCTGATGTGAGCGGCGGCGGTAAGAAGCCCTGGCGCCAGAAAGGCACTGGCCGGGCCCGTGCCGGTACCATCCGCAGCCCGCTGTGGCGCACCGGTGGTGCCACATTTGCGGCACGCCCCCAGAACCACGAGCAGAAGGTCAACCGCAAGATGTACCGTGCGGCCCTGCGCTCGATCTTCTCCGAGCTGGTTCGTCAGGAACGGCTGGTCGTTGTCGATGAGCTGACGGTTGATGAGCCGAAGACCAAGCTGTTCAGCGCCAAGCTCAAGGAAATGGGCGTTTCCAATGCGCTGGTTCTGGCAGAGAGCGTCGAGGAGAACCTGCATCTGGCATCCCGGAACATCCCGCACGTTGATGTCCGTGATGTGGCGGGGCTGGACCCGGTGAGCCTGGTCGCGCACGACAACGTCGTTGTGACCGTGCCGGCGCTGAAAAAGATCGAGGAGGTGCTCGGATGAATCAAGAGCGTATCTACAAGGTCCTGTTGGGGCCGCACGTTTCCGAAAAGACCTCTCTCGTGGCGGAGCAGGACCAGGTGGTTTTCCGTGTCGCTCCGGATGCAACCAAGCCGGAGGTCAAGAAGGCCGTTGAGCAGCTGTTTAACGTCACGGTCGTAGGGGTTCAGATTCTGAATCGCAAGGGCAAGCTCAAGCGCACCATCCATGGTTATGGCAAGCGCGATAGCATGCGTAAGGCCTACGTACGGCTTGCTGAAGGTCAGGAAATCGACTTTATGGATGTCGAATAAGGTAAAGGGGTCGTAACATGCCGATCGTTAACACCAAACCAACATCGCCTGGCCGCCGTCACGCCATTAAGACGTCCAACGAGGACCTCTATAAGGGCCGGCCCTACGCGCCGTTGGTCAAAGCACTGAGCCGCACCGGTGGTCGTAACCACTACGGGCGGATTACGAGTCGTCACGTTGGTGGTGGTCACAAACGTCACTACCGCGTCATTGACTTCAAACGGACCAAAGATGGTGTTCCGGGCACGGTTGAGCGCCTGGAATACGATCCGAACCGTTCTGCACACATTGCTCTGGTGAAGTACCAGGACGGCGAGCGCCGCTATATTCTGGCGCCCCGAGGCCTCAAGGCCGGTGATGTGGTGCGGTCGGGCATCGACGCGCCCATCAAGGTGGGAAGTTCCCTGCCGCTCCGGAATATCCCGGTCGGTTCCATCATTCACTGCGTCGAAATCAAGCCTGGTAAAGGCGGTCAGCTGGCTCGCAGTGCGGGCGCATCCGTACAGCTGGTCGCTCGGGAAGGAGCCTACGCTACGGTACGGCTCCGGTCAGGCGAAATGCGTAAGGTGCTTGCAGAATGTCGCGCCACGCTGGGGGAAGTCTCCAACAGCGAGCACAGTCTCAAGCAGCTTGGTAAAGCGGGTGCATCACGTTGGCGTGGCAAGCGTCCAACAGTACGTGGTGTTGCTATGAACCCAATTGACCACCCCCACGGTGGTGGTGAAGGGCGTACCTCTGGCGGACGTCACCCTGTTACTCCATGGGGTGTGCCGACCAAAGGGCATAAGACTCGTAAGAACAAGCGTACTGACCGAATGATCGTACGTCGTCGTTCAGCCAAGTAAACGACTACATAGAGGTAAATGCTGTGCCACGTTCTTTGAAGAAAGGTCCTTTTATAGACCTGCATCTGTTGAAGAAGGTCGAATCAGCTCTGGAGAACAACGAAAAGCGTCCGATCAAGACATGGTCTCGTCGGTCCACGGTGTTCCCGGAAATGGTTGGCCTCACGATTGCAGTCCATAACGGTAAGCAACACGTGCCCGTTCTGATCACCGAAGAGATGGTCGGGCATAAGCTGGGCGAGTTCGCTGCCACGCGGACTTACCGCGGCCATGCTGCCGACAAGAAAGCTAAACGCTGATTTGAGGGGAATCGAAATGGAAGTAGCGGCTAAGTACAAGGGCGCTCGCCTCTCTGCTCAGAAAGCACGTCTTGTGGCAGACCAGGTTCGCGGCAAGTCGGTGGAGGACGCCCTGAACATTCTGACTTTCAGTCCCAAAAAGGCGGCGGTCGCAATCCGCAAGACGCTGGAATCGGCGATTGCCAATGCTGAGCACAACGAGGGCCTGGACGTTGATGATCTTCGCGTGGCGACGATCTGCGTGGATGAGGGGCAGACCCTCAAGCGGATCAAGCCACGGGCCAAAGGGAGCGCTGACCGGATTCTTAAGCGCACCTGCCATATCACCGTCAAGGTTGCCGACAAGTAGGAGATGCTCAGATGGGTCATAAAGTAAATCCGACCGGCATCCGCCTGGGTGTGATTAAAGAGCACAACTCAGTCTGGTATGCCGAGAAAGAGGAATACGCCAACAACCTTCTGAACGATCTCGAAGTCCGGGATTTCATTCAGAAGCGTCTGGAAAAGGCGTCAGTGAGCAAGGTTGTGATCGAGCGCCCCGCACAGAACGCGCGGATCACGATTCACACCGCCCGTCCCGGGATTGTCATCGGGAAGAAGGGTGAGGATGTTGACCGGCTGCGCCGCGAAGTCAGCCAGATGATGGGCGTGCCGGTGCACATCAACATCGAGGAAGTCCGCAAGCCGGATCTCGATGCGAAGCTGGTTGCCCAGAACGTCTGTGGTCAGCTGGAGCGCCGTGTCATGTTCCGCCGCGCGATGAAGCGTGCGGTCCAGAACGCAATGCGCCAGGGCGCAAAGGGCATCAAGATCCAGGTTGGTGGTCGACTTGGTGGTGCCGAGATCGCTCGTTCCGAGTGGTATCGGGAGGGTCGCGTTCCGCTGCACACGCTGCGTGCGGACATCGACTACGCCACCTACGAGGCGTTTACCACTTACGGTGTGATCGGGGTCAAGGTGTGGATCTTCAAAGGCGAGATTCTTGGCGGCATGGAACAGGTCCGTGCTGAAAAGGATGCCTCTCGCAAGAAAGGTTCCAAGTAAAGGGGCACTCTTATGTTGCAGCCAAAGAAAACCAAATTTCGCAAGGTGATGAAAGGCCGTAACCGAGGCCTGGCACATCGCGGCAACAAGGTCAGCTTCGGCGAGTACGGATTGAAAGCGACCAGCCGTGGCCGTATAACGGCACGCCAGATCGAGGCGGCACGACGCACGATGACCCGCCGTATCAAGCGGGGCGGTAAGATCTGGATCCGGGTCTTCCCGGACAAGCCGATCTCCAGCAAGCCGCTGGAAGTGCGGATGGGTAAAGGTAAGGGTTCTGTCGAATACTGGGTCGCTGAGATTCAGCCCGGCAAGATGCTGTACGAGATGGAAGGCGTGGGCGAGGAAATCGCACGGGATGCCTTCACCCTCGCTGCTGCCAAGCTGCCGGTGTCGACAACCTTCGTAACGAGGACGGTGATGTGATGAAAGCGACAGAGCTGCGAGAAAAATCAGTCGAGGAGCTGAACAAAGAGCTGATCGACCTGCTGAAAGAGCAGTTCAACCTGCGCATGCGCAAGGCGACAGGTCAGCTGAATCAGACTCACCTCCTCGGCAAGGTTAAGCGTGACATTGCGCGCGTGAAAACGATTTTGACTGAAAAGGCAGGACAGTGAGATGACCGAAGCTACTACTACTGCCAGAACCCTGAACGGCAAGGTCGTGAGCAACAAGATGGACAAGTCCATCACGGTTCTGGTTGAGCGCCGGGTGAAGCACCCGTTGTACGGCAAGTACGTCAAGCGCTCCACCAAGGTTCACGCTCACGACGAGAGCAATCAGTGCAATGTTGGCGACTTTGTCCGGATCGAAGAGACCCGGCCGATCTCCAAGTCCAAAAGTTGGGCTCTGGTGAAAGTCGTTGAACAGGCATCGAAGGTGTAACTCGCCCGGACGGTGAGACTTGTCGTAACGACAAAGTGGTTTCTGCTGGAGAACAACCATGATTCAGACTCAAACAATGCTTGAGGTCGCGGACAACAGCGGTGCCCGTCGGGTGATGTGCATCAAGGTCCTGGGCGGTTCGCACCGGCGTTACGCCAACGTGGGTGACATTATCAACGTGACCGTCAAGGAAGCGATCCCCCGCGGTAAGGTCCGCAAAGGCCAGGTCCTCAAGGCAGTCGTTGTGCGCACCAGTAAGGGTGTTCGGCGCGCTGACGGTTCCGTGATCCGTTTTGACGGTAACGCGGCCGTGCTGCTGAACAACCAGGAAGCGCCCATCGGAACCCGTATTTTCGGGCCGGTCACACGTGAACTTCGCTCGGAGAAGTTCATGAAGATTATTTCGCTGGCACCCGAAGTACTGTAAGGACGAGAGGCCGGTTATGAGAAAGATTAAACGCGATGACGAGGTGATCGTCACCACGGGTAAAGACAAGGGTAAGCGCGGCAAGGTCCTGAAGGTGCAGGATGACGGCCGGGTGATTGTTTCCGGGATCAACATGATCAAGAAGCACACCAAGCCCAACCCGATGCTCGGTACTCAGGGTGGCATCGTCGAAAAAGAAGCACCTATCCAGGCTTCCAACGTGGCTGTATTCAATCCGCAAACCGGAAAAGGCGACCGTGTCGGCTTTGATGTCCGGGACGATGGCAGTAAAGTGCGGATTTTCCGGTCCACGAACGAAGCAGTCGATAACCAGTAAGTGGTGGTGGTTACGATGCTTAACAGCAAAGAACAGTACAAACAGGACGTGATTCCCGCGCTGCAGGAAGCGTTCGAGTACAAAAACCCGATGCAGGTCCCGCGGATCGAAAAGATCACGCTCAACATGGGTGTGGGCGAAGCGGTAGGTGACAAGAAGATGATCGAGAATGCTGCGGCTGACCTCGAACGTCTGTCCGGCCAGAAGCCTGTCATCACCAGCGCGCGCAAATCCGTTGCGGGGTTCAAGATCCGTGAAGGCTGGCCCATCGGCTGCAAGGTCACGCTGCGTGGTGAACGCATGTGGGACTTCTTCGATCGACTCGTGCACATTGCGATCCCCCGAATCCGGGATTTCCGGGGTCTCAACCCCAAGTCCTTTGACGGGCGCGGCAACTACAGCATGGGTGTTCGTGAGCAGATCATCTTCCCCGAGATCGAGTACGACAAGGTCGACAAGATCCGCGGGCTGGATGTGACCATCACTACCTCTGCTGAAAGCAACGAGGAAGGTCGCGAACTGCTGAAAGCCTTTGGCTTTCCGTTCAAGAAATAAAGGACGCGAGTAATGGCTAAGGTATCGATGAAAAATCGCGAGTTGAAGCGCGAGAAAACGGTTGCCAAATATGCGGCCAAGCGCGCTGAACTCAAGGCGATCATCAAGAACCCGAATACCAGTGACGAAGACCGCTGGCAGGCGCAGATCGCTCTGCAGAAGCTGCCGCGGAACGCGAGCCCGTCTCGTCTTCGTAACCGGTGCCAGGTAACCGGCCGCCCGCATGGCGTGCTGCGCAAGTTCAAGCTGTCTCGCATTAAATTGCGTGAAGCTGGCATGCGTGGTGACGTCCCCGGGCTGAGCAAGGCGAGCTGGTAATTGGTTGATGCCCCTCAGGGCGTTCGTTGGTAAGCGGTGCGGCAAGCCGCTGCACAACTAAAAAGATTCAGGAGCCCATACCAATGAGTATGCAAGACACGCTTGCGGATATGATTACGCGCATCCGCAACGCACAGCGAGCATCAAAAGAAGACGTCACCATGCCGTCTTCGAAGCTGAAAGCCGCCGTGGCCCAGGTCCTGAAGGACGAAGGCTACGTGAGCGACTTTTCTGTCACAGCTGACACCAAACCGGAACTGACCGTGAACCTCAAGTATTTCGAGGGCAAGCCGGTCATTGAGTACATCCAGCGTTATAGCCGCCCGAGTCTGCGCCAGTATCGGGGTGCCAAGGAATTGCCGAAGGTGGCAGGGGGCCTTGGTGTCGCTATCGTCTCCACGTCCCGTGGCGTCATGACCGACCGGGCCGCGCGTGAAGCCGGCGTTGGCGGCGAAGTCATCTGCACCGTATTTTAGGAGTTTCTCATGTCCAGGATTGCGAATAATCCTGTCGAGCTGCCTTCCGGTGTTGAGGTCAAGCTGAACGGACAGGACATTAACGTCAAGGGCGCCAAAGGCGAACTTGCACACACCATCCACGATCTGGTGGAAGTGACGCAGGAAGAGAACGTACTGCGCTTCGCACCACGTGACCAGGCGAAGAAGTCCCGTGCATTGGCCGGCACGACCCGGGCACTGATCAATAACATGGTGGTCGGTGTGAGCAACGGATTCGAGCGTCGCCTGCAGCTGTCAGGCGTTGGTTATCGTGCCGTCGCACAGGGTAAAAAGCTCAGCCTGACCCTCGGGTTCTCTCACCCGGTCGAATACGAGCTGCCCGAAGGCGTCACCGCGGAAGCACCGTCTGCAACAGAGGTGGTCGTCCGGGGTATCGACAAGCAACAGGTTGGCCAGGTGGCTGCTGAGATTCGCGCGTTCCGGCCGCCGGAGCCCTACAAGGGCAAGGGTGTTCGGTATGCCGACGAGCAGATCAAACGTAAAGAGGCCAAGAAGAAATAGGGCGGGGCTATGAACGCTAGAAACGATAGAATGCGTCGCGCACGCAAGCTGCGCATGAAAATCCGGGAGCAGGGCGTCAATCGCCTGTGTGTTCACCGGACGCCGAAGCACATGTACGCCCAGGTCACCACGGCTGATGGCAGCCGGGTTCTGGCCGCGGCGTCCACCCTGGACAAGAACCTGCGCCAGGGTGCGACTGGTAACGTCGAGGCGGCCCAGAAGGTGGGCAAGCTGATCGCCGAGCGGGCCAAGGATGCGGGCATCGAGTCGGTTGCATTCGACCGGTCCGGGTACCGTTATCACGGTCGTATTCAGGCCCTGGCCGATGCGGCTCGTGAAGCCGGCCTGCAATTCTAGGAGGTGAAGCAATGAGTGTGAACGATCAGAAAGCACCGGAACTGGAAGAGAAGCTTGTCCAGGTTAACCGGGTCGCCAAGGTGGTCAAAGGGGGCCGGACCTTCACCTTCACTGCACTGTCCGTAGTGGGTGACGGCAAGGGTCGTGTCGGCTTTGGTCGCGGTAAGGCGCGGGAAGTGCCGCTGGCTATCCAGAAATCAATGGAAGCCGCGCGCAAGAACATGATCCAGGCGCCCCTCAACGGCACGACGCTGCAGTTTGCCGTCAAGGGAGTGCACAGCGGATCCAAGGTGTACATGCAGCCGGCCTCGGAAGGTACAGGTATCATCGCCGGCGGTGCGATGCGCTCGGTACTGGAAGTCGCGGGCGTTCAGGATGTTCTGGCCAAGTGTTATGGCTCGACCAATCCGATCAACGTCGTCCGGGCCACTGTGAAAGGTCTTGGGGCGACTCGCTCACCTGAAGACATTGCGGCCAAGCGCGGCAAGACTGTCGAAGAAATTCAGGGGTGAAGTCATGGCGAACAAGACGATCAAAATTACTTTGACCCGCAGTCCGATCGGCTGCAAGCCGGACCACAAACAGTGTGTCAACGGACTGGGTCTTCGCAAGATCGGTCATACCGTCGAGCGGGAAGATACGCCCGCCGTACGCGGCATGGTGAACCGAGTCAATTACATGGTTCGGGTGGAGGAAAACTGAGATGCGTCTCAATGAACTGAGTCCCGAAGCCGGCTCCCGTCCGGAGGCCAAGCGTATTGGCCGCGGTATCGGAAGCGGCGTCGGTAAGACAGGTGGCCGTGGTCACAAAGGCCTCAAGGCCCGGTCCGGCGGCACAGTCCCGGCCGGTTTCGAAGGCGGTCAGCAGTCGCTGGCCGGTCGTCTTCCGAAGTTTGGTTTCACGTCTCGTCAGCAGCGCTATGAAGCCGAAATCCGGCTGAATGAGCTGGCGAAGGTGGATGGCGATGTTGCGGACCTGGCGGCGCTGAAGCAGGCCGACATCATCCGCGAGGAAATCCGGTCCGCCAAGGTGATCCTGTCGGGAGAGCTCTCCCGAGCGGTTACCGTCAAGGGCCTGAAAGTGACAAAAGGCGCGCGTGAAGCCATCACGGCCGCGGGCGGAAAAGTCGAAGACTAACGCAACCTGGGGACCCCATGGCCAAGAATGCATCAACACCGGCAGCGGGCGGCGGCGGACTCGGCGAGCTGCGATCGCGGCTCTGGTTCGTGCTGATCGCGCTTCTGGTGTACCGTATCGGTGCCCACATTCCGGTGCCCGGTATCAACCCTGATCGCTTGGCGGCGTTGTTTGAGCAGAACCAGGGGACGATCCTCGGACTGTTCAACATGTTCTCCGGGGGTGCCCTGGAGCGGATGAGTATCCTGGCCCTGGGCATCATGCCGTACATCTCGGCGTCGATCATCATGCAGTTGATGACGGCGGTTAGCCCTCAGCTGGAGCAGCTTAAGAAAGAGGGTGAGGCCGGGCGTCGCAAAATCAGTCAGTACACCCGGTACGGGACGGTACTGCTGGCCCTGATTCAGGGTATGGGCATTTCCGTTGGTCTGGCATCGCAGGGCGTGACATTCAACGACTCATTCAGCTTCCACTTCGTGGCAGTGGTGTCGTTTGTTTGTGGCGCGGTCTTCATGATGTGGCTGGGCGAGCAGATTACGGAGCGGGGGATTGGTAACGGTATCTCCCTCCTGATCTTCGCTGGCATCGTTGCCGGCCTGCCCGGGGCGATCGGTCAGACGCTGGAACAGGCTCGAAGTGGTGAAATGAGCATGTTGGTGGTGTTGGGCATCGGCATCCTGGCGGTGGCCGTCATTGGCTTTGTGGTGTTCATGGAGCGGGGGCAGCGCCGGCTGACGATCAACTACGCCAAGCGGCAGCAGGGTCGCCGGGTATTTGCCCAGCAGTCCAGTCATCTGCCCCTGAAGGTCAACATGGCCGGCGTGATTCCGCCGATCTTTGCCTCATCGATCCTGCTGTTCCCGGCTTCGCTGGGCCAGTGGTTTGGCCAGAGTGATGGCATGGAATGGCTGGGCACCGTGTCTCAGGCGCTGGCGCCCGGGCAGCCGTTGTACATCATCCTGTTCGGCGCCGCCGTGATCTTTTTCTGCTATTTCTATACCGCGCTGATGTACAACCCGCGGGAAGTGGCGGATAACCTGAAGCGCTCTGGTGCCTTTATTCCGGGGATCCGCCCGGGTGAGCAGACGGCCAAGTACATCGACGGTGTGCTGACACGTTTGACCCTGTTCGGGGCGCTCTATATCGCAGCGGTATCGCTGTTCCCGCAGTTCCTGACGGTATTCGCAAACGTGCCGTTTTATCTCGGGGGCACGTCGCTGCTGATCGTTGTGGTGGTCGTGATGGATTTCATGGCCCAGGTTCAGTCTCATCTGATGTCCCATCAGTATGAGTCGCTGATGAAGAAGTCCAACCTGAAGGGCTACGGCCGGTGAGCCCGGCCCTCGGAAACACTGGAGTCGACAATGAAAGTACGCGCTTCGGTAAAGAAAATTTGCCGTAACTGCAAGATCATTCGTCGCAATGGCTCGATCCGGGTCATTTGCACAGAACCTCGTCACAAGCAGCGTCAGGGCTGATCCCGTTAACAAACGGAGCCTGACTGAAAGAGTGGCGCAATGGTGGTGCTTGAAGTTTGAACACTCAAGCGCTATCATTGCGCGCCCTTTTTGTGGCGGACAATTCACATAGCAAAGCTTTGACTGCGGAGTAATCTGAATGGCACGTATAGCGGGTGTCAATATTCCCGACAACAAACACGCTGCTATCTCGCTGACCTATATCTTCGGGGTCGGCCGGACAACAGCGCGGCAGCTTTGCGACGCGGCCGGCATTCAGACGGATGCCAAGGTTCGTGACCTCAGCGATGAGCAGATTGACGCGCTTCGGAACGAAGTCGGCAAGCTGTCCGTCGAGGGTGACCTGCGTCGTGAAGTTCAGATGAACATCAAGCGTTTGAAGGACCTGGGCTGTTACCGGGGGCTGCGCCATCGGCACGGTCTGCCGGTTCGTGGCCAGAGTACCAAGAACAACGCCCGTACTCGTAAGGGTCCTCCCAAACCAATTCGTAGGTAACAGGTAGGTAAAGATGGCAAAGCCAGGTACACGTACCCGTAAAAAGGTGAAAAAGACGGTTGTTGATGGCGTCGCGCACATCCACGCGTCCTTCAACAACACGATCGTGAGCATTTCCGATCGGCAGGGCAATGTCCTGTCCTGGGCCACTTCTGGTGGTTCTGGTTTCCGTGGCTCACGTAAGAGCACACCTTTTGCTGCGCAGGTAGCAGCTGAAAGAGCCGGTAATGCGGCTGCTGAATACGGCCTGAAAAACCTGGATGTTGAGGTTAAGGGTCCTGGGCCCGGACGTGAATCCGCTGTACGCGCACTGAATGGCTGTGGGTACAAGATCACGAACATCACTGATGTGACGCCGATTCCGCACAACGGCTGTCGTCCGCCCAAGAAGCGCCGCGTATAACAGGAGACAGTTAAAATATGGCACGTTACATAGGTCCAAAATGTAAGCTGTCTCGCCGTGAAGGGACAGATCTTTTTCTGAAGAGCGGCGTCCGCGCACTCGACTCCAAGTGTAAGCTTGATACCCCGCCGGGGATGCACGGCGCACGTCGCAGCCGTCTGTCCGAATACGGTGTACAGCTCCGCGAAAAGCAGAAAGTCCGTCGTATGTACGGCATTCTCGAGAAGCAGTTCCGCAGCTATTACAAGGAAGCGGCCCGTCGCAAGGGCGCGACCGGTGAGAACCTGCTGCAGCTCCTCGAAAGCCGTCTCGATAACGTCGTATACCGCATGGGTTTTGGTTCAACCCGTGCCGAGGCCCGTCAGCTGGTATCGCACAAGGCGTTGCTGGTCAATGACAAAGCGGTCAATATCCCGTCTTACCAGGTGCAGCCAGGTGATGTGGTAACGGTCCGCGAAAAGGCCAAGAATCAGCTGCGCATCAAAGGCGCTCTGGAAGTGGCGGCCAATCGTGCCCCTGTGGAGTGGATCGACGTTGATAGCAACAAGATGACCGGCACCTACAAAGCCGTCCCTGAACGGGCCGAGCTGTCAGCCGACATCAACGAGCACCTCATCGTCGAGCTTTACTCCAAGTAAGGCCTGAGTTCAGCAAAGTGAGCAGATAGGGGCGTCTATGCAGCGTTCAGTACATGATTTGTTGACACCACGTACGATCGACGTGAAGGAACTGGGATCCTCGCACGCCCGCGTGACGCTGGAGCCGCTCGAACGCGGCTTCGGTCACACACTCGGTAGCGCGTTGCGCCGGATCCTACTGTCCTCCATGCCGGGGTGCGCCATCACGGAGGCCTCCATTGATGGCGTCCTGCACGAATACAGTGCGATCGAGGGTGTCCAGGAAGATGTCATCGAGATTCTCCTGAATCTCAAGGGTGTCGCCGTGCAGATGGACGGTCGCGATGACGCGGAACTGACTCTCTCCAAGAGTGGGCCGGGCGCCGTGACCGCGGGCGACATCCAGCTCGACCACGATGTGGAGATCGCCAACCCGGATCATGTGATTTGTCACCTGAGCGATAAGGGTGAAGTCAACATGCGTCTGCGGGTGGTGCGTGGTCGCGGTTACGAAGCTGCCGACCAGCGGGGTCTGGACGATGATGAGACCCGCGCGATTGGACGCCTTCAGCTGGACGCGACCTTCAGCCCGATCCGCCGGGTGGCCTATTCGGTCGAGAACGCACGGGTCGAACAACGTACGGACCTCGACAAGCTGGTGATCGACCTGGAAACCAACGGCACTGTTGATCCGGAAGAAGCCATCCGTCGGGCCGCTACCATTCTTCAACAGCAACTGGCTGTATTCGTGGACTTTGATCACGAAAAAGAGCCGGAGCGTGTTGAAGAAGAAGAAGAGGTCGACCCGATCCTGCTGCGGCCGGTGGACGATCTCGAGCTGACGGTTCGCTCCGCGAACTGCCTCAAGGCTGAGAACATTTACTACATCGGCGATCTTATTCAGCGGACGGAAGTTGAGCTGCTGAAGACGCCCAATCTTGGTAAGAAGTCGCTGACCGAGATCAAGGACGTGCTGGCCTCTCGCGGGCTGTCCCTCGGCATGCGCCTGGATAACTGGCCGCCGGCGAGCCTGCGTGGTGATGACCGCGTACTCGGTGGCTGATCGCCGATCTGGTCGTTAAAGGTAAGGAATCAGAGCAATGCGTCATCGTAAAAGTGGTCGTAGTTTAAGCAGGACCAGTTCGCATCGCAAAGCCATGTTCCGGAACATGACTGCGTCGCTGGTTGAGCATGAGTTGATCAAAACTACCCTGCCTAAGGCGAAGGAGCTTCGTCGAGTGGCAGAGCCGTTGATCACACTCTCCAAGAAAGATTCGGTGGCCAACCGCCGTCTGGCGTTTTCGCGCCTGCGGAACGACGCCGCTGTGGGTAAGCTGTTTGATGAGCTGGGCCCGCGGTATGCGGAGCGTCCGGGGGGCTATCTCCGTATCCTGAAGTGCGGGTTCCGCGCTGGTGATAATGCGCCGATGGCGTATGTTGAGCTGGTGGATCGGCCTGTCGACTTCGACGTGGAGGACGACGAGGACTAAGGTCCGTTGTCGCCGAATAGAAAGCCGGTGGGCGAACGCTCACCGGCTTTTTTTGGTTGATGGAATGTTACGGGATGCTAAGAGTCTGCACGATTTCTACCGCGCAGACTCTTAGTCGACCGGTTCCTGGCTGGGCTTGGGGGCGATGGCGTTGGGCTGCCCGAGCATTGGCTTGAGATACCGCCCGGTGTGCGAGGCGGCGTGGCCGGCCACCGACTCCGGCGTGCCTTCCGCAATGATGTCGCCGCCACCCTGACCGCCTTCGGGCCCCAGGTCGATGAGCCAGTCGGCTGTCTTGATCACGTCCAGGTTGTGCTCAATGACGACAACGGTGTTGCCGTGGTCCCGGAGGCGTTCTAGCACGTGCAGTAGTTGCTGGATGTCATAGAAATGCAGGCCGGTGGTCGGCTCATCCAGAATGTAGAGCGTCTTGCCGGTATCCCGTTTTGACAGTTCCCTTGCGAGCTTGACCCGCTGAGCCTCCCCGCCAGAGAGGGTGACCGCGTTCTGCCCAAGTTTGACGTAGGACAGGCCGACATCCATCAGCGTCTGGAGTCTCCGGGCGAGAAATGGCACCGCCTCGAAAAACGGCAATGCCTCCTCCACCGTCATCTCCAGTACCTCGTGAATGCTCTTGCCCTTGTATTGCACTTCCAGCGTTTCGCGGTTGTAGCGTTTGCCTTTGCAGACATCACATGCCACAAAGATGTCGGGCAGGAAATGCATCTCCACCTTGATGACGCCGTCACCGTGGCAGGCTTCGCAACGCCCCCCCTTGACGTTGAACGAGAAACGCCCTGGTTTGTAACCCCGCGCTCGCGCCTCCTGGGTGCCCGCGAACAGTTCCCGGATGGGGGTGAATAGTCCGGTGTAGGTGGCCGGGTTGGATCGGGGCGTCCGGCCGATCGGGCTCTGGTCGATATCGATGACCTTGTCGAGTTGATCGAGCCCCTCAATGGTCTTGTACGGCGCATGGTCCAGGCTGGTGGCCCGATTAAGCTGTTGTGCCGCCACCGGGTGCAGCGTGTGGTTAATCAGGGTTGATTTGCCGGACCCGGAGACGCCGGTGACGCAGGTGAGGGTCCCGAGTGGCAAGCGCAGGGTCACGTCCTTGAGGTTGTTGCCGCAAGCGCCCGCCAGTGTCAGGGTCTCGCCATGGCCCCGATGTCGGCGTGCGGGGACCGGAATGACGCGATCCCCCCGCAGGTACTGGCCGGTCAGTGAGTCCGGGTGATTGATCACGGTGTCCGGGGGGCCGTCGGCGACGATGTGGCCGCCGTGAACGCCCGCACCGGGCCCGATATCGATGAGGTGGTCGGCGCTGCGGATCGCATCTTCATCGTGCTCGACCACGATGACGGTATTGCCCAGGTCCCGCAGATGGGTCAGCGTTCGCAGCAGCCGATCGTTGTCCCGCTGGTGAAGCCCGATGGAGGGCTCGTCCAGGATGTACATCACACCCACCAGTCCGGCGCCAATCTGGCTGGCAAGGCGAATGCGCTGCGCCTCGCCGCCAGACAGGGTGTCGGCCGCCCGTTCCAGGTTCAGGTAATCGAGACCGACATTCACCAGGAACTGAAGACGCTGGCGAATCTCCTTGAGAATCTTTTCAGCAATCTCACCCCGCCGCCCGGGCAGTGTCAGGTTTTCGGTATAGTCCCAGGCTTCTCCCACAGGCAGCCGTGTCAGGTCGGGCAGATTGCGGTCGTTGATGAATACATGGCGAGCGCTGCGCCGCAACCGCGAGCCGCCGCAGTCCACACAGGGCATCTGTGTCAGATGCCGGGCCAGTTCCTCCCGCATGGTCTGGGATTCGGTTTCCCGGTAACGCCGTTCCAGGTTGGGAAGCACGCCTTCGAACGGGTGCGCTTTTTCCATGATGTGGCCGCGGGAATTGACATAGCGAAAGGTGACCTCTTCATCCCCGGTGCCATTGAGAACCCTCGCCCGGAACCACTCCGGCAGCTCCCGGAAGGGGGTGTCCATATCCATTCCGTAGTGCTCTGCAACGCTGCTGAGCAACTGGAAGTAGTAGACGGATCGTCGATCCCAGCCCCGGATAGCGCCTTCAGCGAGTGAGGCCTCCGGGTGCTGAACGATCTTCTCCGGGTCAAAGAACTGGCGGACGCCGAGGCCATCACACGTCGGGCAGGCGCCGGCGGGGTTGTTGAATGAGAACAGCCGGGGCTCAAGTTCGGTCAGCGAGTAGCCGCATTGAGTGCAGGCGTAACGGGCGGAAAACGTATGTTCCTCACCGTCGCCGTCAAGCGGAGCGGTCAGGGCGATGCCGTCAGACAGCCCCAAGGCGGTCTCGAAGCTTTCGGCCAGCCGTTGTTCCAGTCCGGGCTTGACCCGGAATCGGTCCACAACGACATCGATGGAGTGTTTCTTTTTCTTGTCCAGATCGGGTAGATCATCAATGTCCCAGACCCGGCCGTCGATGCGCAGGCGGATGAAGCCCTGAGCCCGCATTGATTCGATAACCTGGACATGCTCGCCCTTGCGGTCGCGGATCACCGGGGCCAGAATCATCCGCTTGTCGCCTTCGGGCAGGGCGAGCACCTGATCCACCATCTGACTCACGGTCTGGGCAACGAGTGGCTGTCCGTGGTCCGGGCAGCGGGGCTCGCCGGCGCGCGCGAACAGCAGCCGAAGGTAGTCATAGATTTCGGTGATGGTACCGACTGTTGAGCGCGGGTTGTGGGATGTGGATTTCTGTTCGATCGAAATCGCTGGCGACAATCCCTCGATATGGTCCACGTCGGGTTTTTCCATCATGGACAGGAACTGGCGCGCGTAGGTCGACAACGACTCCACATAGCGGCGTTGACCTTCCGCATAGAGTGTGTCGAACGCCAGGGAGGACTTGCCAGAGCCGGACAGGCCAGTCACAACGACGAGTTGATCCCTCGGAATCTCAAGGTCAACGTTTTTCAGATTGTGGGTTCGCGCCCCCTGGATGCTGATGTGGTCCATGATCTCCCTGTTTGCATTTACCAGACGGGGGTCTGGCTTTCGGGTTTGCTGCGGAAAACGTCGGTCCAGTCGTCGGAGCTGCTCGCATCGGACCCCTCGCGATCTTCCGCGAGGTCTTCGAGTCTGAGGCGACTTTCATCCGGTGCATTGGACAGATCGATGATGATCTCCACCCGACGGTTTTTTGCCCGGTGTTCCCGTGAATCGTTCTCGAAGCGGGGTTGGGTCGGGCCGTAGCCGACCACTTTTACCCGGCCGGGGTCAATGTCGGCGGCCTTGATCAAGGCGTTTCCCACCGTTGCGGCGCGATCTGCTGAAAGGTTCCAGTTGGATCGGTACCGTGCGGTGCTGATCGGGACGTTGTCCGTATGGCCCTCGACCGTCAGGTCACCGGGAATCTGTTCGAGAATTTTGGCCATTCGATAGAGCAGTTCTTCGAACTCAAAGGTGATACGACTTGAGCCGGAGGCAAAAGAACCCTTCTCCTCGACCCGGATGGTGACTGATTTTCGGCCTTCTTCGACGGAGACGCGGCCGTCCTGTATCGAAGCGTCCAGACGTTTCCGCGCGGATTCGGCCACGGTGTCGACTTTCTCTTTGAGCGCGTCTTCCTGCTTGGTGCTGACCTTGTTCTGCGTGGTGTTGGTTTCGACTTCCGGCTCGCGTTCGGCCTTGCTCTGTCGAACCTGGTCGAGCACTGTGGGCTCGGGCTTACCGGGTGAAAAGTGCTTGAAGACAGGGGACGTTCCCTCAGGAATTTCCAGAGCGGGGACATCCCGCTGGACGCCAAAGGCTTTCGCCATCTCTTCGGCAATCTGCTTGAACTTGTTGGCATCGATCTCTGAAAACGACAGCAACAAAACGAAAAAGCACATCAGCAGCGACATCAGGTCGGCAAACGTCATGACCCATGCCGGCGTGCCTCGTTTTTCTTCCTCCGGTAAGTCATCCATCGTGTGTGCCTCCCCAGTGCAGCGCGATCAAGCGGCTTCTTCGGACTGTTCGCGTTTTTCCGGAGGCAGATAGCTGCTAAGCATCTGCTCTACCACCCGGGGGTTCTGGCCTTGCTGGATCGTTGTCACCGCATCAATGACCAGCGCCTGCATCCGGGCCTCCTCAGTAATCCGGAGTTCCAGCTTGTCCGCGATCGGGATGGCAACCATGTTGGCGATCATGGCTCCGTAGAGTGTGGTCAGTAGTGCGACGGCCATCGCGGGACCGATCGACTTTGGGTCTTCCATATTGGAGAGCATCTGGACCAGGCCGATGATGGTACCAATCATCCCCATCGCCGGCGCGACGTCGCCCATGGCGTGGAACACTTTGGAGCCCATGCGGTTACGCTCAAGCGTCATTAAACGCTCTTTGGCCATCAATGCCTTGGTGGTCTCTGGGTCCTGGCCGTCGATCATATGTCGAATGCCCTGCTGGAAAAACGACGAGCTGCTTTCATGGTTTTCCAGCTCGAGCATGCCCTTCTTCCGGGCGATGTCGGCGACCTCTACCACCTCTTCGATCAAGGCCCCAGTATCGGGGAGTCGGAACTTGAATGCCCGGCCGGCGGCTCGGAATGCGTTTAAGAACTGGGAAAAACTGAACTTTGACAGTACGACAAAGAGCGTTCCCATGACGACGATCGCGATGGATGCAGGATTGGCAAACACGGAGAGAGAACCGCCGAAAAAGACTGCCAAAGCGATGACAACAATTGCACCGACAAGTCCGACCAATGTCGCAAAATCCATGGAGTGTCTCCCCGTCGCTTTAAAAGCCAATAACAAGGCGACAGTTTAGCCGCCGTTGGCAGAGCTGAACAGCTGGCGATCACCCACGCTCCCTTGCGTGGACTCTCTCTGGTACCATTCCCGGCCTGATCATTAACGAATGAGTGATCTCCCTTTCATGGATTCTCTGGAAAAACGCTCGGTCGCGGCGCTGGCCGCCGTCTACGCCATGCGCATGCTCGGCCTGTTCATGGTGCTGCCGGTCTTCGTCCTGCTTGGACAGGACCTGGTGGGAGCGACGCCGGCCCTGCTGGGGTTTGCCATGGGGGCCTATGGATTGAGCCAGGCCCTGCTGCAGATCCCGTTCGGGATGTTGTCCGACCGGATTGGCCGTAAGCGCCTGATCCACTTCGGGCTCGCGCTGTTTGCGGTTGGTAGCCTGCTCGCGGGGCTGTCGGAGCATGTATACGGCGTGATTGCGGGTCGGGTGCTTCAGGGAGCTGGTGCCATTGCGAGCGTATTGATGGCATTGCTCAGCGACCTGACGCGGGAAGAGAACCGGACGCAGGCCATGGCGACGGTTGGCCTGTCCATTGGGGTGGCGTTCGCCGTCTCGTTGTTTCTGGGGCCGATGCTTGGTGAGCTTGCGGGCCTGCCCGGTCTGTTCTACCTGACGGCCGGACTGGCCCTGGCGGGGATGGCGCTGGTGCAGTGGTGGGTGCCGACGCCCGCCCGGGAAACGGTGCATCCGGATGCGCAACCGGCCTCCCGGCAGTTAAAACGAGTGCTGACCGATGGCCGGCTGTTGCGGCTGGATTTTGGCATTTTCGCGCTGCATCTGGTGCTGACCGCATTGTTCCTGGTGGTGCCCGTCACTCTGCAGGACAAGGCTGGGCTCCCCTCGGGTCACCACTGGTGGGTCTATCTGTCGGTTATGGCGCTCGGGTTTATCGCCATGGTGCCGTTCATCATCATTGGCGAGAAAAAACGCCTGATGAAGCCCGTACTGTGCGGCGCCGTGGCGATGCTGACGTTCTCATGCCTGCTGTTGCTGGTTAGCCCCCCGACCCTGCCCGTGTTGTGGGGGACTCTTTTTCTGTTCTTTATGGCCTTCAACCTGCTGGAAGCGACTCTGCCGTCGCTGATCAGCAAGGAGTCTCCGGCGGGCGCAAAGGGAACGGCGATGGGGGTCTACTCCACGTCCCAGTTTCTGGGTGCGTTCGTCGGAGGCGCTGTCGGCGGGGTGCTTGTGGAGCGTATTGGGGACGCAGCACCGTTCCAGATGATGCTGGTCGTTCTGACCCTCTGGCTGCTGGCCGCTCTCACCATGCGAGCGCCAAGCCATACCAAGAGTTTCGTGGTACAGTTGCGTTCATCCGGCGACGACTCGGAGGGCGGTATCGATCAGGCCCTGCGCCAGCTGCCTGGCGTCGATGATGTCACGATCCTCTCAGGCAGTCGCACCGCCTACCTGAAGGTGGACCAGCAAGCGTTCGACGCCAAGGCCCTCGACGGATTGGCGTTCGTCAAGCAATAAGATGGCGGGACCCGTCTTACCCCTCACGACAAGCCGGCCAGGGACGTTGCCGGTGGCAAGAAACGACAATCAGGAGTGAAACATGGCACGAGGCGTCAACAAAGTCATCCTCATCGGCAATCTGGGTAACGACCCTGATACCCGGTACAGCCCCAATGGCAATGCCGTGACCAACTTCAATATTGCGACGGATGAGAGCTACAAGGACCGTCAGTCCGGGCAGCTGGTTCCGAAGACCGAGTGGCACCGCATCGTCATGTTCGGCAAGATTGCCGAGATCGCGGGTCAGTACCTGCGCAAAGGCTCCAAGGTCTACATCGAAGGCAAACTCCAGACCCGCAAGTGGCAGGGGCAGGATGGCGTTGATCGCTACACCACGGAAGTGGTGGTGGACATCAACGGCCAGATGCAGATGCTCGACAGCCGTGGCGGTTCCCAGGATAGCGGCATGGCTCAGTCCGGGCCGACAGCCAGCCCGCAATCGGCGCCCCAGGGTGGCGGTCAGCCCGCGTCCGGCGGCTACAGCCAGCCGAACCAGTCGGGCGGTGGTGGCATGCCTGAGCCGGTCGACGACTTTGACGATGACATCCCATTCTGAGGGGGCACGTTGGATCCTATTGGATCGTGTCAAAGGCCGGCGTCGATGGTGCCGGCCTTTTGCATCCGGTCTCAAAAAGCGTCGTGTTCTGTTACATTTGTTGACAAAACTTGTGAAACTCACGTATCAGAGTGCGGGTAACAGTAGGTAACACGTCAACCTTTCTCTAGAATGCCGCTATCAAGCTGGCAGTATTGACGGAACGGAGCTGGCAACCGGGTGAGTAGCGCCTTTTTCACACATTGGTTAAAACGCCGCCGGGAAACTGGCCGGCTGGGATTGGAAATCCGTGAGGATGGCTTGGCCTGGGCTTCGTGGGAGGCGGGACGGCCCGCTGATGCCGGTGTCATTGTCTGTACTCCGGCCGAACGGCTGTCGGCTCTGAAGCAACTGGTCGCGGAAAAGGCACCAACCTGTCAAACCGTTCGCCTTGTTCTCTCTCCGAACCAGTACCAGGTGTTCCAGCTCGAGCGGCCCGAGGGCGTCGATGAGTCCGAGCTGGCCGATGCCCTGCGCTGGAAACTCCGTGACCTGATTGATTTCAGCCCGTCGGATGCGGTATGCGACGTATTTCCGTTTCCTTCGGACGCGTCACGAGGGCGCGGGGAACTGGTGAACGTCGTTGTGGCCCGCCAGGATCGGCTTGCCGGTTACGTGTCGCTCGTTCACGACGCGGGGCTGGATCTGGAGTCGATTGATATTGCCCACCTGGCACTTCGCAATGCCGCCGAGGCACTGGACGCCGATGAGCGCGGTCTGGCTCTGGTGCACCTTCGGGAGGATGCCGGCCAGATGGTAATCTGCCGCGGAGCCACGCTCTACCTCTCACGGCGCCTCGATGTGGTGGCGGACCATCTGATTGATGCGGCTCGCCAGGATGGCGCCATCCAGTCTCTTGCTCTTGAGATGCAGCGGTCGCTGGACTATTTCGAGAGCCAGCTGGGTCAGGCGCCGCCCCGGACGGTCGTCATAGCGGGCCAGGATCCGGCCATGCCGTTGGCGCCGATGCTCTCGCCCTACGTCGGTGTCGGCGTGGAGGCGCTGGACCCGGAACGACTCGCCGCGCCGCGCGATCTCGACGCCCGCTGTCTGCCGGCACTTGGAGTGGTTTGTCCGGCGGGGGCGTCCGTATGAGGCAAGTGGTTAATCTCTACACAGAGGCCCTGCGCCCCAGGCAGCAGCGCCTGACGGCGCGAACGGCACTGATAACGATGGTCGGCGCGGTTGTGCTCCTTGCGGGGGGATCGGTCTGGCTGCATTGGGAGCGCGCGGCTCAGCAGACGGAACTCGACGCCTTGAGCCGTCAGGTGTCGGCTGCTGAGCAACGCGTCGCCCGGCTGGAAAAGGCGGTTGAGGCCAACCGTCCGGATCCGTCGTTGAAGGAGGCCGCGTCACGTCTGGCCAGTCAGATTGATCGGCGTCAAAGGCTCCTGGAGCGCATCGATGCGATGGTGGGTACCGGGGGTTCCCAGTTTTCTCCCTACATGGAGGCCATGGCCCGGCGCATGCCGGATGCGGTGTGGCTGACTGGTTTCCGCATCGCCCTCGACCCCGTTCGAATCACCATGAAAGGGGCAACACAGCAGCCGGGAAAGGTGCCTGTGTATCTCGATCGTCTTCGCCACGAACCGGTCTTCAGTGGCCGCACCTTTGAGCGATTTCTGATGCAGCGCCCTGGGGAAACCACTGAGCGGGAAGCTGGACCGGTGCATTTCCGGATCGCCTCCAGTCGTGAGCAGACGGAGGATGACGATGACGGTTAGCGAGCGGTTGCATCAGTGGGGCGCCTGGTATGACGACCGACCGGTGCGGGAGCGCGGTCTGATTCTCGTGACCGCCCTGATTGTGGTGGTGTTGGGCGTCTGGCAATTCAGTCTGGGGCCAACGCTCGCGCAGATCGACACTGGTGAGGCCCGGTTCGCGCAGAAGAATGCGTCTCTGGCGGGTCTGAACGACCAGGCCAAGGCGTTGGCCGAGCGCGCCGAAAAAGATCCGAACACCGCACTGAGGGATCGGATCGACCGGCGTCAGTCCCGTTTGTCGGAGCTGGATGGGCGGATTTCCGAAGCCACTGGGGCGCTCGTCTCGCCCCGCGCGATGGTAGGGGTGTTGGAAGAAATGCTCTCGTCGCAGCAGAACCTGACTCTGGTTCGTCTTCGGTTACTGGAACCCATGCCCATCCGGGCGCCGGGCGGACACGATGCCGGGAGTGCTGAGACGGTGCCGCTTATGTACGCCCACGATGTGGAGGTGACCGTTCGCGGTGGTTATCTGCCATTGCTGGATTATCTCCGACGTCTGGAGGCGTTGCAGCGGGATTTGTCCTGGCGGCAGTTGGACTACAAGGTCCTGTCCCACCCGGACGCCGAAGCAACGCTGAGAATCCGGACACTGGGACTCGAGCCCGCCTGGCTGGGAGTGTGAGATGACTCGGAAACTGCTTCTGATACTGATGGTAATGGCGGGGCCGGCCCTGGCGCTCAAGGACCCGACCCGCCCAGCCGGGACGTCGGCACCGGTTGACGCCAAACCGACACGGACATCACTGTCGCTGACCTCGATCATTCAGGCGGGTGAGCGGCGCCGCGCAGTCATCAACGGTCAGGTTGTCCGTGAGGGCGATCCGGTGGCCGGCACCCAGGTCCTGTCCATTGACTCGGATCGGGTGATTCTCAGACAAGGGGGTAAGCGCCGTGTGTTGCGCTGGCAGGGCCCCCCGGACATCAAGACAACCCCCTAATCGGAAAGGGCTTTCGAGGTATTCTATGACCCACAGGTGTTCCCGAACCGGCTGGTTGGTGGTGCTGGCATTGCTGTTTAGCGGCTGCGCCGCCGAGCATCCGCTGATGCGCTCCGGTCAGGCCACCTCCACGGATGCGGCGCAAGCGATTGATGAGGAGCTGGCGAAGGCCGAGAAGGTGACGCCGGAAACCGGCACCTCCGACCGGTCCGGAACCGTCCCGAAAGCGGTCACCGACGCCCTGATGCCATCGCTGGCCGAGCCGGCCACGTCCTCAGACGAGCGATTCGACGTTGCCGCACGTGGCCTGGCCGTGGCGGACTTTTTTGCGGGGCTGGTCGATGGCACCGACTACAACGTGGTGGTGCATCCGCAAGTCACTGGCACCATTTCTCTCAATCTGCGTGACGTGTCCCTGCCGGAAGTGATGGACGTTGTGGACGACCTCCATGATTTTCGGGTGACACGCCATGATCGCCTCTACAAGGTGCTGCCCGGAGGTCTGCAGACCCGGCTTTTCCCCATCGACTATCTGCACCTCAAGCGTCAGGGTGGTTCGGAGACGCGCGTCAACTCCGGTCAGGTGTCCTCCGTACAGCGTTCGGGACAGAACGGCGGGGGCGCCACCAATGGTGACGACGGCGGTCGTGTGCAGAGCGTGATCGGGACCCGTATTTCCACAGAGACAGAGTCCCGTTTCTGGTCAGACCTGCGAAGCGCGGTTTCGACGATCGTCGGGTCCGGCAACGGACGAAAAGTCATCACAACGCCAGGCGCTGGTCTTGTGGTGGTGCGCGCCGAGCCGGATGAACTGGCTGCGGTGGAGCGCTATCTTCGCAAGGCCGAACTCATCATGAAGCGCCAAGTAGTCATAGAGGCCAAGGTGCTTGAGATTGCTCTGGATGAGCGCTACGAGCAGGGCATCAACTGGTCCGACCTGCAGAGCGCAAGTCGTGTGACGGCATCTGATGGGTTGCCTGAGGACTTTACCGCGCAGGCGCTGGCGGGCGTCCCCATCACCAGTAGTGATATTGGTGGTGTTTTCTCTGCCAGTGTTCGAGCCGGTGATTTCACCGCGTTGATCGAGTTGCTGGGGCGCCAGGGTAATGTCCAAACACTGTCGAGTCCGCGTATCTCGACGGTCAATAACCAGAAAGCTGTCATCAAGGTGGGGTCCGACGAGTTCTTTGTAACCGACATTGAGTTTGATGATGAGGATAATGCCGCCGGGACGACGGACAGTACCTCGACGTCGGTCGAGCTGACCCCGTTCTTTTCAGGTATCTCTCTTGATGTCACGCCCCAGATATCCGAGAACGGGACCATCACTCTCCATGTCCACCCGTCGGTCAGCGAAGTCAGCGATCAGGAGAAAGTCATCACCGTGGGTGACCGGGATGTGACACTGCCGCTGGCGCTCAGCACTGTCCGCGAGACAGACAGTGTCATCAAGGCACAAAGCGGTCAGATTGTCGTGATTGGCGGTTTGATCCAGAACAAGAGTGAGGACAATAACGCCGCCGTCCCATTCTTCAGTGAGATTCCCTGGATCGGAGAGCTGTTCAAGCAGCGCCGGTTCGAGTCGCGCAAGAGCGAGCTGGTGATCCTGCTGCGCCCGGTGGTGACGGGCCGTGGTGAGGGCACCATGCGGGCCGATGTGTCCCGGAGTCGTGAGCGCATGCAGGTGCTGCGTGAGCTTCTTGAAGAGCCGAGCAGCCCCTTGCCGGAGCCGGCCCAGCCAGGGCGGGAGTAATATGTACGAAGCGCACTTCGGATTGCGGGAAGCACCGTTTTCCCTGACTCCCAACACGCACTACTTCATGCGGGCGCCCAGCCACGCGGACGCCCTGGAGTTGCTACTGGTGGCGTTGCGTGAGAAGGAAGGCTTCATCAAGATCACCGGCGAGGTGGGAACCGGTAAAACGCTGCTGTGCCGGCTGCTGCTCAACGAGCTGGATGCCACAACGGCCTGGATTCCCAACCCGTCGCTGTCGCCGGAAAGTCTCTACCTGGCTGTCGCCGATGAGCTCGGCGTATCGGTCGACGATGCTGCCAACCCGCACCGCGTTCTCAAGGCGATCAATGAACGCCTGATTGAGTGCGCTGAGGCGGGTCAGCAGGTGGTTTTGGTCATTGACGAAGCCCAGGCCATGTCATTCGACACACTGGAAGCACTTCGGCTTCTGACCAACCTCGAGACGGAAACCGCGCGACTGCTGCAGGTTGTACTGTTCGGTCAACCGGAGCTGGATTCGCTGCTGGCACAGTCGTCCTTGAGGCAACTACGACAGCGGATCACTTTCCAGTACCGGCTCCGGCCGCTGGACCGTGACGCCACCGCCCAGTACATCCGTCACCGGCTGGCCCAGGCGGGCCACAATGGGGGCGACCTGTTCGACGCCCGGGCCCTGAAGCTGCTGACCAAGGCCTCCGGTGGCATCCCCCGCCTGCTCAATATCCTGGCTCACAAATCCCTCCTGTCGGCCTGGGGGGCCGGACAGGGGAAGGTGCTGCGCCAGCACGCGTTGCAGGCCATCCGTGACACAGAGGGCGCCCGTCGACCGGGCTGGATGGAGCGCTGGCTATGAGTCTGTTGAACGACGCGCTCCGCAATGCTGAGCAACGTCAGAGCGCACCGGGGGCGCAAGGCGCTTACGTTGGTCAGCCCCGGGCCGTTGGCGAGCGGGCCTCCGGGCGGCCGCTGGCCTGGTGGGGCCTGGGGCTGGTGCTGGCCGGGTTGGGGGGCGTACTGATCTGGCTGCTCTGGACGCAGCCCTCCAGCTCGTCTGCGGTGATCGAACCTGTTTCGGTATCCACCGGACCGATCGAAGCACGTCCGTCGCCCGATAAATCCGGATCGGTGGGCAATGAAGCGCCGTCAACGACGACGCCTACGGCATCGGCTGATACGACTCAGACGTCGGCTGAAACGACCCGCGTCGCAGCGGTCGAGGCACCTGAACCAACGCAGGCGCCGGCAACGGACGACCGACAGTCGGACGCCGCTGACAATCGGCCAGAACCGGCCACGGCGGAGCCCGACACCGACGGCAATGAACCGGAGGAATCGGCGACGGCGACCGGTGAGGCGGAATCGGCGCCGTCCACTTCGGTGGCAGACAGGGAACCACGCGACGACACTGAGTCTACGCCCGTTCGAAAAACGCGGACCACACCGGAAGCGCTTGATCGCGAGGCGGCGGAGGCAATTCGTGCGGCCCTGAACGACGGTCGCATCGCAGCGGCGCGCCGGCAGTTGGCAGGGATCGTCCAGAGTCAGCCCGCGCCCCTGAGCCGGGCGGCCTGGGCCCGTCACCAGCTCGTTGCCGGCCAGCCCCGTGACGCACTGCAATGGCTCCCGGTATCGCAGACCCGCGAACACGTTGACCTGAGACTGCTTCGGGCCCGGGCCCAGCAGGCCATGGGCGAGCCACAGGCCGCCATCGCGACACTGGCGGATAACCGCCCGGCCGTGGCTCGTGCGCCGGCCTACCACGTAACGCTGGCGACGCTGTATCAACAGGCTGGCCAGCCGGATCGGGCCGCCGAACTGTGGGCCGGGTTGATCGCTCATGACAATGGCCGCGGTGGCTGGTGGGTCGGTCTCGCGCTGGCGCTGGAGTCCGACGGGCACCCTCAGCGGGCGGCCCGTGCCTATCGCGAGGCGCTCGGACTGGACAACATCAAACCCGCGCTGGCGCGGTTCGCCCGGCAGCGGTTGGATGGACTGGAGGGATAATCCCGGTATGGCCGAACCCCGCAAGAAAATCCGCATCGGCGACCTGCTGGTCCAGAACGAGGTCATTACCGAAGACCAGTTGATGAAGGCGCTCAGCGAGCAGAAGAACTCCGGTCGCAAACTGGGTCGGACGCTGATTGATCTGGGCTACATCGAGGAAGATCGGCTGCTGAACTTCCTGTCGCAGCAGCTGCAGATTCCCTTTGTGCAACTGCGCCACTTCCAGTTCGACATGTCGCTGGTCAAACGCCTTCCGGAGGCACAGGCACGGCGGTTCCGGAGCATCGTGCTGGCCGACCAGGGCGGAGAGCTGCTGGTGGGGATGGCCGACCCGATGGACATCTTCGCCTACGATGAGCTGGTCCGCATTCTCGACCAACCCGTCAAGCAGGCCGTGGTTCGTGAGAGCGAGTTGCTGTCCACATTGGATCTGGTCTATCGCCGGACCGACGAAATCGCCTCTCTGGCCGAAGAGCTGGAGGACGAACTGGGCGACGATGCCTTTGACCTGGCCGACCTGGGCGGGGAAGAGGAATCCGGCGAAGCGCCTGTTGCCAAACTACTCCAGACCCTGTTCGAGGATGCCATCCAGGCCCGCAGTTCCGACATCCATATCGAGCCGGATGAGAGCGTGGTCCGCATCCGCCAGCGCGTGGATGGCGTACTCCAGGAACAGGTGATGAAGGAAAAGCGCATCAACGCCGCTGTGGTGTTGAGGCTGAAGCTCATGGCAGGGCTGAATATCTCGGAAAAGCGTCTGCCGCAGGACGGGCGGTTCAACGTCCGGGTGCGCGGGCGCAGTATCGACGTGCGGGTGTCCACCATGCCGGTCCAGCACGGCGAGTCCGTCGTCATGCGCCTTTTGGACCAGTCCCAGGGCACACTCGATCTGGATACCCTGGGCATGCCGGCGGATCTGCTCAGCCGCTTCCGCCGGATGAGTCGCAAGCCGCACGGCATGATCCTGGTGACCGGCCCGACCGGCTCCGGTAAGACGACCACCCTTTACGGCACACTGACCGAACTGAACCGGCCCGAGGTCAAAATCATCACGGCGGAAGACCCGGTGGAGTACCGGCTGCCGCGGATTACGCAGGTGCAGGTGAATCCGCAAATCGGGCTGGAGTTTGCAACCGTTCTGCGCTCGGCCCTTCGACAGGATCCGGATGTCATTCTGGTTGGCGAGATGCGTGATCAGGAGACCGTGGAAATCGGTCTGCGAGCGGCGATGACCGGTCACCTGGTGCTCTCGACCCTGCACACCAACGACTCCATCAGCAGCGCCATGCGCCTGATCGATATGGGGGCGGAGCCCTACCTGGTGGCCAGTTCGTTACTGGGGGTTGTCGCCCAGCGCCTGATCCGGCGGGTGTGTGCCAATTGCGCGGCGGCCTATCAGCCGACGGATCAGGAAGCGGTCTGGTTGGGGAGTCTCGGCCGGCGCACCGACGATCTCGAGGGGCGCTTTGTGCAGGGGCAGGGCTGCTACCAATGCAGCAACACCGGGTATCGGGGCCGTATTGGCGTCTACGAGCTGCTGGAAATGAACGAGCCCATGCTGGATGCCCTACGCCGACGGGATCCGTCTGCTTTCACCCGGGCCGCTCGTTCCAGTCCCTCTTACCGGCCCCTGGAACAGTGCGCGCTGGACTATGCTTTGGATGGGATCACGTCCCTTGAGGAAGTGGCCCGGGTGGCGGCAACCACTGAATACAGCCAAGGCGATGTGGGAGGCGATGACCTTCCCGTTATCGGCCAGATGGAATAGCCATGCAGTTTGCCTATCGCGGTAAGGACAACACCGGCAAGCCCGAGCAGGGGCGGGTGGAGGCAGCCAGCGCCGACGCGGCGGCCGCCGAGCTGTTGCGCCGGGGCGTGACGCCGCTCGACATACAGCCTCATGAGCAAGCGGACGACCCGCTTGCCCGGCTCCGGGCCTTACGGATGTTTCGCCGCAAGGTGACGCTGGATGAGCTGATTGTGTTCTGCCGCCAGATGCATGCGCTGACCCGGGCGGGCATTCCTCTGATCCGGACCATGCGTGGGCTGGCGGACACGACCAAGTCGGAGCGCCTGTCCGACGTTCTGGACGACATCACCGATCGGCTGGAAGGCGGTGTCACCATGGCCACGGCCATGCAGGCACACCGGGATGTGTTTTCGGATCTGTTCGTCGCGATGATTCACGTGGGCGAGAATACGGGGCAGCTGGATCAGGCCTTTGAACGCCTGTCCGCGATTCTGGATCTCGAGCGGGAAACCCGCCGCCGGTTCAAGCAGGCCATGCGCTATCCCACTTTCGTGGTGGTGGCGTTGCTGGCGGCGCTGATGGTGGTGAACTTCCTGGTGATTCCCCAGTTTGCCTCGGTGTTCGACAAGCTGGGGGCGGATCTGCCGATTCTGACCAGGGTGCTGGTGGGGACGTCGGACTTCCTGATCCATTACTGGTATGTACTGCTCTTTGCGGTTGCGGCTGGGGTTGTGCTGTTTCGCCAGTGGGTGGCCACACAGGCCGGGCGCGAGCGCTGGGACCGATTCAAGTTACGGATTCCGATCATTGGCCCGCTGCTGGAGTTGATCACGCTGAGCCGGTTCTCGCGCAACATGGCCAATACGCTGTCGGCCGGCATGCCGGTGACTCACGCGCTGTCCGTGGTGGCGGACGCGACCGACAACGCCTGGATCGCGCACCACATCCGGGATATGCGCGGTGGCATCGAGCGCGGTGACACCTTGCTGCGCACCGCCCGGAACAGTGACATGTTCACGCCGCTGATCCTGCAGATGATTGCCGTTGGCGAGGAAACCGGCGCGGTGGATGAGATGCTGGTGAACGTGGCCGATTTCTACGATGAGGAAGTGGACTTCGGGCTCAAGCGGCTGGCGGAATCCATTGAGCCTATACTGATCGTGGCAATGGGCGTGCTGGTGCTGATTCTGGCGCTTGGTGTGTTCCTGCCCATCTGGGATCTGGGGCGCGCCTCAATGGGGAATTGACCGTGGCGCCGACGGGCGTAGCGCCAGGCCGGGCGGGGATGAACATCCACCGGGGGCTGCTGTATGCCGTTACGCTGACGGCCATCGGGTTGCTGGTGGGGCTGCTTCTGGAGGCGCTGGACCGGCAGGTGAATCGTGCGGAAGCGGCGAGCGCCCGGCTGGTCGTGAATCAGCTCCGGGCGGCGCTCATCGTCAAGGGCGCGGAGCTCCGGCTGAGCTCGCATCCGGAACATATGTTGCAGTGGCGTGGGAAAAACCCGGTCTCATTGCTACAAAAACCGCCGAGAGCCTATCAGGGGCGGTGTGGCGACTCGGGGCCGGCGGCGGCCAAGTGGTGCTTCTCCGAATCCGGGGAAGTGCGCTACCGGACCCGGAGCCGGATCGCTCTGGCCGGGCAGGAAAGGCCACCGGAGACAATCGTGGCATGGCGCGTCGCGATGGATTATCGCGACCGGAACGGGAATGGAACCCCGGATAAACAGGACCGGCTGGACGGGCTGAAGCTCGCCCCGGTTCGCCAGAAGACTGGCGGGACCTGACAGAGACCGTCAAATTTTGAACGACAGGGGGAACATCGCCCATGAGACAACGAGGCTTCACGCTGATCGAGCTGGTGGTCGTCATCGCGATTCTCGGCATTATCGCCGCTTTCGCGCTGCCGCGCTTTGCCAGCCTCTCCCAGCAGGCTCACGACAATAATATCCGGGCGACCGCGGGTGCCTATTCTTCGGCGGTTGCTCTGGTGCGGTCCCAGTTTATTGCCAATGGCGACGGTGACCAGACCGATGTGACTGGTTTTGGGAATGACGATATCGAGGTCAGTGGCGAAGGATGGCCAACCGCGACGAACGGCGCAACAAACACCACCGCCAGCCCCACGCGATGTGTTCAGCTCTGGAACGCTCTGATGCAGTCCAACGCCCCGGGCGTGGGCACCGCGACCGGTGCCGGTATTGAGTATGTTGCCGCCGCACCTGGCGGGGATTGCCAGTACACCTATCAGCCGGACGGCAATAGCAGCACGATCACCTACGACCTGGACACCGGTGAGGTGACCACGGCGATCAATTCATAAAACCAACCCCACTAATCACGACGCGATGGAGACAACCATGAAAGCAATGACAGCACTCTCAGCAAAACAGCAGAAAGGCTTCACCCTGATCGAACTGGTCATGGTGATAGTGATTCTCGGCATCCTGGCGGCGTTTGCGTTGCCGCGGTTTGCGGATCTGGGTGGTGACGCTGAGGAAGCTGCAACGGAGGGTGCCAGAGCCTCTGTAAAATCTGCAGCAGCCATCGTGCATTCAGCCTGGCTAGCGCGGGGTGAGCCTACAACGGTTGCGCTTGAAGGATCGACGACCATCGACATTGTTAACGGGTATCCAACCGCTGATGCCGACAACGCTGCCAATGGCTCGATTGTGGACGCTGCACAGCTTACCAATGATTTCAGTACCAGCTATGCAAGCGGGACCGGTGAGGGAACCCTGACTATTACCAGTGGTGAAGGTAACTGCTCGTTCACTTATGAGAACGCGCCTACGAATGGCGAACCTTCTGTCACTGCTGTGAACTGTTAAGCGCCTTGAAGGCACAAACCGATAATATGTTTGCGATTAAATCAGGAGTTGTCGAATGAACACCGGTAGAGGAAAAGAAGAAGGTTTCACCCTGATCGAACTGGTCATGGTTATTGTGATCCTTGGCATTCTGGCGGCGTTTGCGTTGCCGCGGTTTGCCGATTTAGGCGGAGATGCTCGTGCCGCAACATTGCAGGGTGCTATTGGCTCGGTTAAATCTGCTGCGGGAATTGCTCATTCGGCTTGTTTAGCGCGTTCAAGCTGTGATGAGTCTTCGGCTGGACAGACTGTGAGCCTGGAGGGCACGTCCGTGGATATGAATGGCGGCTATCCGGCTGCGGCCGCCGGTGGTATTGATGTAGCTGCTCAGATTCAAGACGATTTTGTACTGGGCACAGCAAGTGGAACGACTATTCAAATCTCCGCTGATGACGGTTCAGGTTCTGCATTGACCGACTGTAATTTCACTTATGATGAAAGCGATGGAACTGTAGATCCCACGAGTGTCACTACCTCAGGGTGCTAAAAGGATTAGCAGAGATCTTACAGCGTGAGTACCGCAGACTTAATCCGCTGTAAAGAGGACAGTGAGTTTGAGGTCAGTAATGGGGGGTGTCCTTAACTGTTCCATGCCTACTAAGGCTGGTGTTAGAGACTTTGGGTTTACTTTGGTCGAATTGATCATGGTCCTGATCCTGATCGGCGTTCTAGCGGCGTTGGGCATCGGCCTCTTTGCCAACCGCGCCGGCTTCACGCCGCTGCTGGCCACCCAGCAACTCGCGTCCGCGGTGTCGCTGGCCCAGCAGGCGGCGTTGGCTGGCAATGCGGGCGATTCCGTGGCGATCAGCCAGTCCGGCGATGAACTGACCTTCACCGTCGGAGCGGGGACGGCTGCCGAGACCGTCTTCTCGCTGCCCCGGGAGGGGGTGACCGTCTCGGGGCCGGCGTCCCTTGCCTTCCAGAAAACCGGCGCCCTGGCGTCGAATACCAATGAAACGCTGACCTTCAGCGGCGATGGCATCACCTACACCACCTGCGTCAGCTCGCTTGGCGCGGTCTACCGGGGAGGGTGTCAGCCGTGAACCAGAGAGGCGTGACGCTCGTTGAACTGGTGATGACGATCGTCATCATCAGCCTTGGTGTGGCCGGCGTGGTCAGCGCCTTCGCCCTGATCGGCGGTCGCAGCGCCGATCCGCTGTTCCAGACCCGGTCCGTGGCACTGTCCCAACTCTACATGGACGAGATCATGGGGCAGCGCTATGCCGAAGGCACGCCGGTTGGCGGTGTTCCCAAAGCCAATGGCTGCGCGATCAACACGGAAGAGGGCAGCCGTGACGACTACGACGATGTGGACGACTACAACGCCATCGACAATCAGGCACCGGCGGATGCCGAAGGCACGGCGCTCAATGGCTACGACGGCTTCCGCGTGTCCATCCGGGTTGAGTGTGCCGGTGGCGATGTGGGGCTACCTGGCGATGACGCCAAGCGGATCCGGCTGACCGTGACGGCGCCTGCCGACCAGCGCTTCGTGTTCTCAGCCTACCGGGCGAACTTCTGATGCGTGATCGTGGCTTCACACTGGTGGAACTGGTGATCGTCATCGTGCTTCTGGCGGTGGTGGCCACGATCTCCGTGCGATTTGTGGCGCTCTCCACCCAGGGGGCGATCGACACCAGCGCCCGCCAGCAGCGGGCGCTCAAGGCCGCAGTTATCAGTGAGCAGGTCAGCCGGGCGCTTCGCGGTGCCCTGCCGACCTCAGTCCGGACCAACGGCAACTGCATTGAGTGGATGCCGATTGTGGCCGGTTCCAACTACCTGAACCGCCCGAAGGGGGGGAACTCGTTCGATGCCGTGCCGTTACCGGGCAGTGCCTCGGCCAGCGGGCGTGCGGTGCTCTATCCCCACTCCGGCAACGTCTACCAGCCGAGCGACCCCGGTGTGATCTCCCCGCCCGCGTCCATGGCCGGCGATGGCACCGTCACCTTTGACGGCGGGCAGACGCACCGGTTCAAGGGTCAGTCGCCGCAGCGGCGGTTCTACCTGGTGGCCTCGCCCCGGATGGTCTGCCAGGAACCGGGAAGCCGGTTTCTATACCGGTATCGAAACTACGGAATCCAATCCGGTATTGGTGACAGCAAGCCGCTCACCATGCCGAACCGGGAGGTGCTCGCCGCTGGGGTTCAGACCGGGTCGCTGGCGTTTGAGTTGACGCCGCCCTCGCTGCAACGGGGCGCGGTCGTGTCGTTTGACTATACGCTGGCGGACCCCGATTCCGGGGAGACGCTGGATGTCGGCCAGGAGGTGCAGATCCGCAATGTGCCCTGATCGATCGTCACTGAGCCGTGAACGGGGGGCGGGCCTGCCGGTTGCCCTGTTTGTGATCACTGTACTGGCGCTGATTGTTGCCGGCATGGCTCAGCTACAACAGGGGACGGGGGCCTCGGTCAGTCGCCAGATTCTGTCGCAGCGGGCGTTTCTGGCGGCGGAGAGCGGCGCCCAGGCGAGCGTGGCCAAAACGCTGGCGTCCGGGGATTGCAGTGTGGATGGCACGACGCTGTCTTTCAGTAACGACGGACTCAGCGGCTGCGAGGCCGCGATCGCCTGCGATGCGGTTCAAGCGGACATCGAAGGCAGCCCGGCGCCGGAGACAGTTTATACGATCCGGAGTGCCGGGCGCTGCGGTGGTAGTGGTGAGCGCAGCGAACGAACCGTGGAGGTACGAGTGCGGTGATGATTCGGCGAATCCTGATGACCCTGCTGCTGACTTGGCCTCTGTGTGCGCTGGGCACGAACGTGGAGTTGAGCGTCAATGGTGATACCGGTCCGATCCAGAGGTTACCGGGTTCAACGGTTGTCGTTGAGGCATCGGCCACCGACTGCTCCTCAGGCGATCAGTATCGGGATGTCTGGACATCGCCGGGAGGCGGCTCGGATAGCTCGACTTTTGGCGGCAGCCCCTGCGGTCGAACGGTCGAGAGAACATTCACGTTGCCCGGTCAGCCAGGGACATACCAGATCACTTATGAGTCGCAGAGTCGTGATTGCTTTTTATTTTCTTGCTTTCCTTATTCATCGGATGGTTCGGATTCGATAACGGTGTCTGTATCGAGCTTCCCAGAGTGTGAAAGCCAAGCGTTCAACAGTGCATCACTATCAGACTCTGATTGGGTCACAACCGTTGCGTCTGGCAACTTTACGCCGCAGGTGGTTGGTGGACGACTGAGGATCACTGAGAGCCAGGGCGATCAGTCCACGGCGGCCAGTTATCAGCGACTGTTTCCGACAGACGATAATCTCATTCGGATCGAGTTCGACTTTTACGCCTACAATTCGGGCGGGCTTGGCCCGGGGGATGGCATCTCGCTGGTGTTCTCAGATGCAACGACAACACCGCAGCCGGGTGGTTTTGGTGGCGCGTTGGGCTATGCTCAGGAGGTGGATGGAACGGGCGGGTTTGCAGGCGGCTGGCTTGGAATCGGGCTGGATGAGTATGGCAATTTTTCGACCAGCAGTGAGGGCAAGGAAGGTGGCAACCCACCGGGCGTGCTAACCCCCAATGCGGTGGTCCTGCGTGGCGCCGAGTCAACAGGGCTTGGAGATCCCGGTTATGAATACATTGATGATTCCGGGGCGCTGGTCCCTGGTATCTATACGAATTCGAGCGTCAATCCACACCGGTATCGGATCACACTCGATGCCCAATCCGGTGTCACTCCCTCCGTCAAGATTGAGCGGGATACTGGGAGCGGCTTCAATACGATTCTGCAGAGATCCCTGACCGGCCAGCCGCCTGCTCCAGAGAACCTGATCTTCTCGGTTACCGGCTCGACGGGGGGCGCCTATAACATCCATGAGCTGGATAACCTCCAGGTATGCGCCGAGCGGATTGATCCGCTGATCCAAATCGACCACTTTGAGTTGGTTCACGACGGTCAGGCGCTCACCTGTCGACCTGAAGAGGTGACGGTCCGGGCCTGCGAAGATGCCGCCTGCTCGTCGACGGTCGACGAACCGGTTGAGGTGACGATGACGCCGTCAGGCTGGCTGAACGGCGATACGTTCACCTTCAGCAATGGCTCGACAACGGAGTCGCTGCAAGTCACGAGTGCGGGGACGGTGACTCTGGACGTGGCGTCCTCTGATCCGAGCCCGGTGGCGTTTTCCGACAACACGACGCTTTGCGACTCCGGGTCTGGTACCCCCACAGCCGCCCAGTGCGCTCTTGATGTCCGCGAGTCGGGGTTTGCCATTTCCGTGAATGATCACATATCAGCCACGACTCAAACCGCGACGATTGAGGCTCTGGAAGCCAGTGCGGCCAATCCCGAACAGTGTGTGCCGGGCTTGGATGATGTCACAAAAAACGTCCAGCTTTGGACAGACTATATCAATCCGGGCACGGGAACGGAGCCGGTGGTGGTGAACGGCGGGTCGTCGCTGGGTCAGTCGCAGGCAAGCGCCTCCACTGAGGCCTTGTCATTCGGTCCGGGTGGTGTTGCAACGCTTCCACTGACGTACGCCGACGCAGGCCGTGTTCGTCTCAATGCCCGCTATGAGGGAGCGGACCCTGCGGCTCCTGATTTCGGGCTGGTTCTGACGGGTAATGACGATTTCATTGCCCGGCCTGACCACTTTAATCTCTCTGTTCCTGGCAATCCGGCGGCCACGGATCGCACCGGCGATGTCCTGACCTCCGCAGGCACCGACTTCGATGTGCAGGTTGAAGCGGTTAATGCGAATGGGGTGACAACCCCTAATTTTGGGCGGGAAACGCCGACCCCGGAAGGGGTAGAGCTTCAGTCGGCCCTGTTTGCCCCGAGTGGCGGACAGGCAGGGACCTTTCAGGGCAGCTTCAATCCGTTCGGAACACAGTGTGGCGGTAGCGCGGCGGATGGTTTTGCCTGCGGTGCTTTTAATTGGACCGAAGTGGGTGTTATTTCGTTGACGCCGAGCTTGGATGGCGATGGCATTTACCTGAACTCCGAAAAGGTTGAGGGGGATCCGTTGCCGCATGTGGGGCGATTCGTGCCAGACCGTTTCCGGACTGTGGTTGATGACCCGGGTGAGGTCCAGCCATTCTGTGAGGCCACTACCGCCTTCTCCGTGATGGGAAAGCCCCTGCAATGGCGAACGGGGATGATGCCTGTGCTCTCTGTGACCGCCCTGTCTGCGTCCGGTACTGTGACCGAGAACTACACCGCCGATGACGGCGCTTTCCAGTTCCTCACCGCCAACGATATCAACCGAACGTTCGCCTCGTCGGACAATACGGCGACCAATGAGAACGGTGATCCGTTCCCGGTTGCCGCTAATGCGTCCGAAGGGACGCTTACCCGTCAGGGGCCAGGCCTTCTGCATTACCGATTCGACGGCACCGATACGCTGACGTATCTCAAGAAAGAGCCGTCGCCGTCGAATGACCGGCGGCCTGTCCGGGTTGCGCCTTTCCTACCCGATTACTCGATCACCATCAACGCGGTGGAGGACAGCGACGGTGTGGCGTCACCCCAAACGCCACTGCCCGTATCGCCGGATTTCGCCGGCGCTGAAATGCGCTACGCCCGGCTGGGGCTGGAGAACGCCTACGGCCCGGAAAACCAGCCGCTCACCCTGCCATTCCGGAGCACCTACTGGAACGGCAATGAGTTTGTCCTGAATGAAGACGATTCCTGCTGGAACTACGGGTTACCGGCGGATGTCTCCATCGATACGTCGGAGCTGTCCGGCGGCAGCACCAGCGCCGCCAGCGCCTCCGGGCCGCTTGATGAAGGGGTGCCCCCGAGTGACGGCCAACTGACTCTGGCCGCGCCCGGCGACGGCAACCGGGGCAATGTCGGCGTCGAGTTCGCGGTGCCGCTTTGGCTGACAGGCGATTACAACGGCGATGGATCGCTGACCAACCCGACGGGGACGGCCACGTTCGGGGTCTACGAGGGGCACGACCGGGTGATCTACTGGCGTGAAGTGGGGGCGCCATAGGGATCGTTTCGTCGCCACGGAAAAACACAGAAAGCACGGAAAGGCGCCCTTGGGGCGCCGTTAAAAAGGCGCAAGAAACAATGATGACCCCAAGAGGGTTTTAAAGCCATGAGCTTCGTTTAACGCGCCGCTTGTCACTATTAACAATCTTTCCGCGCTTTCTGTGTTTTTCCGTGGCAATTCCCCTTACTTTCCGCGCCCTTCCGCGGATTCCGCGGCAAACCCCATCATCAGAAGCATCGACTACAACGACTGATCGCCCGCCACCGCCGGTTCCCCGTCGTCGTCCATGCCCAGCTCCTTGATCTTCCGGGTGAGCGTGTTGCGGCCCCAGCCGAGCAGGGTGGCGGCGTCGCGTCGGCGGCCGCCGGTGTGCTGCAGGGCGGTTTCGATCATGATGCGCTCGAACTCTGGCACGGCGGTGTTGAGAATCTCCCGGTGACCGCGTTTGAGCTCCTGGTCGGCCCAGGTACGCAGGCCTTCCTGCCAGGTCTGGCCGGTCGGTGGCGTGTCGGCCTGCTCCGTGAGTTCCGGTGGCAGGTCACTGATGTGCACCTCGCGCCCGCTGGCCATCACGGTCAGCCACCGGCAGGTGTTCTCAAGCTGGCGGACGTTCCCGGGCCAGGGCAGAGTGGTGAGGTACTCCTCGGTCTCCGGCTTGAGAACCTTGGGGTCCACGGACAGCTCGCGAGCGGCCCGCTTTAGAAAATGGCGCATCAGCAGCGGAATGTCTTCCCGGCGTTCGGAAAGCGTTGGCAGGTGGACCCGGATAACGTTCAGGCGGTGGAACAGGTCCTCCCGGAAGGTGCCGGCCTGAACCAGCTTTTCGAGATTCTGGTGGGTGGCGGCGATGATGCGCACATCCACCCGCATCGGGGTCGTTCCGCCGACCCGGTAGAATTCCCCATCGGCCAGAACCCGCAGGAGTCGGGTCTGGGTGTCAGCGGGCATGTCCCCGATCTCATCCAGAAACAACGTTCCGCCGTTGGCCTGCTCGAAGCGCCCCTGGCGGGCGGCGGCGGCACCGGTGAAGGCGCCTTTCTCGTGGCCGAAGAGTTCCGACTCAATCAGGTCCTTTGGAATGGCCGCCATGTTCAGCGCGATGAACGGATGCCGTGCCCGGGGGCTGTGATTGTGGAGTGCCTGGGCGACCAGCTCTTTACCGGTCCCGCTTTCACCGTTGATGAGCACCGTGATGTTTGAGTGTGCCAGCCGTCCGATGGCTCGAAAGACTTCCTGCATGGCCGGCGCTTCCCCGATGATCTCGGTGTTGGGAGAGGCTGGCACGCTGCGCTCGCTGGTGTTCGCGCGTTGTTCGCGGCTGTGATCCACCGCGCGACGGACAAGATCCAGGGCATCGTCCACATCGAACGGTTTGGGGAGGTATTCGAATGCCCCGGTCTGGTAGCTGGTGACCGCGCTTTCCAGGTCGGAGTGGGCCGTCATGATGATCACGGGCAGGTCCGGGTGATCCTGCACCACCTGCTGGAGCAACGCGATGCCGTCGATCCCGGGCATGCGGATGTCGCTGACGATGACGTCGGGGCGCTCCTGATCGAGACGGCGCATGATGTCGTCGCCGTTGTCAAACACTCGCGCCTCCATGCCCGCCTGCGTGAGCGCACGGTCCAGGACCCAGCGGATGCTGCGATCGTCATCGATGATCCAGACGGTGGGGGTCTCGCTCATGATTGTGGCTCCAGGGGTAGAAAGACAATGAAGTCGGTCCGGCCGGGCTCACTCTTGCACTCGACCAGTCCGTGGTGTTGCCCGATGATGCTTTGCGTGATGGACAGACCCAGGCCGGTGCCATTGGCCCGACCGCTGATCATCGGGTAAAAAATGTTTTGAACCAGTTCCTCCGGAATGCCAGGGCCGTTGTCAATGATGTCGATCCGGCAGGCTAGGCGATAGCGATGGTGGCCGATGGTGAATTGCCGCAGTGCCCGGGTGCGGAACGTGAGCATCGGGCGCTCATCGGAAGGGTTCTCGGCGGCGGCTTCCATGGCATTGCGGGCAATGTTGAGGAAGGCCTGGATCAGCTGTTCCCGGTCGCCATTGAATTCGGGCAGGCTCGGGTCGTAGTCCCGGATCAGCTCAATGCGCCCCTTGCTCTCGGCGTCGATCAGTGTGCGAACCCGTTCGAGCACCTCGTGGACGTTGGTGGGCTGGAGCTCGGGCGCTTTGCGTGGCCCCAGCATCCGGTCGACCAGGCTCCGCAGCCGATCGGCCTCATCAATGATCACTCGTGTGTACTCTTTCTGGCCGTCGTCGGTCAGTTCCCGGTCCAGCAGTTGGGCGGCACCACGAATGCCGCCCAGTGGATTCTTGATCTCGTGAGCCATGCCACGAACCAGCACGCGGGTGGTTTCCTGCTGGGTGAGAATTTCCTCTTCGCGGGAAATGCGCAGCAGACGGTCGCGCGGCTGGATTTCCATGAGTAGGGCATCCGGCTCGCCGGACAGAGGGGAAACGGAGTAGTCGACGATGCAGCGGGAGCCGGAAAGGAGTACCAACTCCGCTTCCCGGCGGGTAAAAGGCTGGCCGGTCTCGGCCGCTTCCCGGAGCGTTTCCAGGCCGTCGTCCGGCGTCATGATGAGGTTTGTGATGGGCGTATCGATGACTCGTGAGCCGCTGGCTTCCAGCAGGTACTCGGCGGCTGCGTTGATGTCGTGAACGCGCAGGTCCCGGCTCAGCACCACCGTGGCCGTGGTCAAGTGATCCAGTATCTGCTTGTAGGCGATCGTCATTGGCATAGTGTCCCTCTCTGGTGTCTATGGCAGCAAAAAGCGAACCAGTTTTGTGCCAGGGCGATGCCAGCCAGACGCGACTGCCCGTTTTCGGTGAATCCTGCTGCAAACGCTGCCTGTCAGCGCATCACGGAGGGAGGGCATTGCAGGTCAACTGGGCGATTGTGGTTCGACGCCTGGCCCTGTCGGGGTGCGATCGCACCAAAATAGTGCATTAGGGGTGTGAAGGAAAGTCTGAGAGGGGAGGGTGAGGTCAATGATGACCCCGCCTGTCAGTTGAGCACGGAAGGGCGGTGGATTGTGAAGGAAATGTTCTCGCCGGTGTGGATGATCTCGCCGTTCGGGCCGATGATGTTCACGCTGGCGTTGTGGGTTCCGCGGTTCACATTCGTCACACTGAACTGCCCGGCACGGTTCTGGCCGATGGGCTGGCCGTCCAGGGCGACCTCGAATCGATGGCCCGGCTGCAGACCCGGAGTGCTGGTCACCGAGAACACCACATCACCGCTGCCGCTGTGAAAAGCGCTTTCGTTCTCGGGGGCCGTGAACCGGGCGCTGTCGTAGGTGGCCTGAGGCTCAGGTTGGCTGCCACGCTGGCTGTCGGAGGTGGCCTGCTCCACCTGCTCCATTTTGGGGAGTGTCACGGTGGTGACCGGCTTCACATCAACCGTTTCGGCACCGTCGATGGACTCGTCACTGTAGGTCACATTGCCCTGTTCGTCCGTATGCTTGTACACCTCGGCGTCGAGAGAGCTGCTGAATCCGGCCAGCAGGGCGGTCGTGATCAGTAATGAGCGTGGTGTCACAAGGAACCTCCGGTCAGACGACAGGAATCGGGCGCTTTGGGAAGGCGCATTTCCTTCCCGATTATTGGGCGGATACCGCCGGGATTGCAAGAGGTTGCGCGTGACAGGGTGGTCAGCCTGGTGGCAGGGCGGGGACATGGCGTTGCCTCAGTCAAAAAAGCCCCGCACGGGGCGGGGCTTCTGAACCGCTCGGGTGAGGCGGTTTATACGGAGTAGTAGAGGTCGAACTCCACCGGGTGGGTGGTCATGTTCAGACGCTCGACTTCTTCGCGCTTCAGTTCGAGGTAACCCTCGATCATGTCTTCGGTGAAAACGCCGCCGCGGGTCAGGAACTCGTGGTCGGCTTCCAGCGAATCCAGCGCTTCCTGGAAGGTTTCGGCAACGGTCGGAATGTTCAGCGCCTCTTCCTTCGGCAGATCGTACAGGTCCTTGTCCATGGCGTCGCCCGGATGGATCTTGTTCTGGATGCCGTCGAGACCCGCCATGACCAGTGCCGCGAATGCCAGGTACGGGTTGGCCGAGGCGTCCGGGAAGCGGACTTCGATCCGGCGTGCCTTCGGGCTGTTCACGTACGGAATCCGGATGGACGCGGAGCGGTTACGGGCGGAGTACGCCAGCATGACCGGCGCCTCAAAACCCGGCACCAGACGCTTGTAGGAGTTGGTAGACGAGTTGGTGAAGGCGTTGATGGTCTTGGCGTGCTTGATAATGCCGCCGATGTAGTACAGCGCCGTCTCACTCAGGCCGGCATAGCCGTCACCGGCGAACAGGTTCTTGCCATCCTTGTTCAGGGACATGTGGACGTGCATACCGGAACCGTTGTCACCAACCACCGGCTTGGGCATGAAGGTGGCGGTCTTGCCGAAGGCGTGCGCGACGTTGTGAACGCAGTATTTGAGGATCTGGACCTCGTCCGCCTTCTTCTTCAGTGTGTTGGCGCCAACGCCGATTTCGCACTGACCGGCTGTGCCGACTTCGTGGTGATGCACTTCCAGATCCAGGCCCATCGCTTCCATGGCGGAGCACATGGCGCCACGCAGGTCGTGCAGGCTGTCGACCGGCGGAACCGGGAAGTAGCCGCCCTTGACGCCCGGACGGTGACCGATGTTGTTGCGGTCAAAGTCCTCGCCGGAAACCCAGGCGGCTTCCTCAGAGTAGACTTCGTACATTGCGCCGTTCATGTCCGTCTTCCACTTCACGGAGTCGAACACGAAGAATTCCGGCTCCGGACCGAACAGGGCGCCGTCCGCGACACCAGACGACTTCAGGTACTCTTCCGCGCGCTCGGCAACCGACCGCGGATCGCGCTCATAACCCTGCATGGTCGCCGGCTCGACGATGTTACACGTCAGGTTGACGGTCGGCTCCTCGGTGAACGGGTCGAGCACAACGGCGTCATCATCCGGCATCAGGATCATGTCGGATTCGTTGATGCCTTTCCAGCCGTCGATGGAAGAGCCGTCGAACATCTTGCCTTCACTGAAGAAATCCTCGTCGATTTCCTTTGCCGGCAGTGTGACGTGCTGTTCCTTGCCACGGCTGTCGGTGAATCGCAGGTCGACCCACTTGATGTCGTGCTCTTTGATCAGGTTCAGCGTGTTATTGGACATTACGGATGCTCCGTCGGTTTCTGTCTGTCATTGGCGGGCGGCGCGGACAGGCGACCGGACGCCCTGAAGAGCCTTTCCGGTTCCGGCCAGATTGGCGTTACCGGAGATCAGGTGCGGGCAGCTTACCAGACTGGTGGGTGCCCTGCCTGTTGAAATGGCTGTTTCCGGTCAAGCAAATCCTTTGCCAGATTTGTGCAGCTGCTGAAAGGCGGTGCATGGCAGTGAGTTATCAGCAACAAGGTGCGAGGAAAGGGTGCGTCAAACAAACCTTCAGCACCACAAAAGTGCACGACTTTCGGGTTGCGCACCACTTTGGTGCTTTTCTTGGCTGTAGTTCAGTGTTTGATCTTCGGGTATACTTCCGCCCACTTTCTGCGGCATTCCCTCTGGAAGCCACACCCAACACTTCTCAAAACCGTCTGCAGGCCACACGACCCGTCGGGGTCGGTATGGTGGCAGCGGATGGGCTCAGGATAGTCTTGTGATCGAAAAACGTCGAAATATCGCCATCATTGCCCACGTTGACCATGGTAAAACCACGCTGGTCGACAAACTCCTGGAACAGTCCGGCACGCTGGACCGCAAGAATTCCGGTACCGATCGGATCATGGACACGGACGACCAGGAGAAAGAACGCGGCATCACCATTCTGTCCAAGAACACGGCGATTCGCTGGCAGGATTATCAGATCAACATCGTCGACACGCCCGGGCACGCGGATTTCGGGGGCGAAGTCGAGCGGGTCATGTCCATGGTGGATTCCGTCCTGTTGCTCGTGGACGCCGTTGATGGCCCCATGCCGCAGACCCGGTTTGTGACTCAGAAGGCCTTTGCCCAGGGGCTGAAGCCCATCGTCGTGGTCAACAAGGTGGATCGTCCCGGCGCGCGCCCGGATTGGGTCCTGAACGAAGTGTTTGACCTGTTTGATCAGCTTGGCGCGACCGAGGAACAGCTCGACTTCCCGGTGGTCTACGCATCGGCTCTGAACGGTGTGGCCGGTCCGGAAGCGGACGAGCTGGCAGAAGACATGATGCCGTTGTTCGAGATGATTGCCGAGCGCGTGCCGGCACCGAAAGTGGACCCGGAAGCGCCGCTGCAGATGCAGATCACCTCGCTGGACTACGACAGCTATGTGGGCGTTCTCGGCATTGGCCGGATCACCCGGGGCACGCTTTACCCGGGGCGTCCTGTTACGATCATTGACCGTGAGGGCAAACAGCGTAACGGTCGTGTTCAGGAAGTGCGTGGCTTCCACGGCCTTGAGCGCGTTCTGGTTGACGAAGCCGTTGCCGGGGACATCGTCTGCATCAGTGGCATCAGCGAACTGTTCATCTCCGACACGCTCTGTGAGCCATCCGACGCCGAAGCACTGCCGGCGCTGACGGTGGATGAGCCGACCGTCAGCATGACCTTCCAGGTGAACGATTCGCCGTTCGCCGGCAAGGATGGCAAGTACATCACCAGTCGCAACCTGAAAGAGCGTCTCGACAAGGAGTTGCTGCACAACGTGGCGCTGCGCGTCGAGCAGGGCGACGAGGCGGAAAAGTTCCATGTGTCCGGCCGGGGTGAGCTGCACCTGTCCGTGCTTCTCGAGAACATGCGTCGAGAAGGCTACGAGATCGCCGTGTCGCGGGCTCAGGTGGTCCAGCGCGAAGTCGATGGCGAAATCCACGAGCCGTTCGAATACGTTGTGGCCGACGTGGAAGACGAACATCAGGGCTCGGTCATGGAGAAAATGGGCGAGCGGCGCGCCGAGCTCAAGAACATGGTGCCGGATGGTCGTGGCCGGACGCGGATGGACTTCATCATGCCGGCGCGGGGGCTGATCGGCTTCCGCAACCAGTTCCTGACGATGACTTCCGGCACCGGCATCCTGACCAACGTGTTCGATCACTTCGGCCCGGCGAAGGGCGGTGATGTGGAGCACCGGAACAACGGTGTGCTCGTTTCCATGATCGACGGTAAGGCGCTCGGTTACGCGCTGTTTACGCTGCAGGAACGGGGGCGTCTGTTCATCGGCCCCGGGACCGAGGTTTATGAAGGCATGGTGATCGGGATTCACAATCGGGACAACGACCTGGTTGTGAACCCCACCAAGGGCAAGCAGTTGACCAACGTCCGGGCCTCCGGCACTGACGAGAACATCGTCCTGACGCCACCCATCGAGATGACACTGGAACAGGCGCTGGAGTTCATCGATGATGATGAGCTGGTGGAGGTCACACCCCACTACCTGCGTGTCCGCAAGAAGCATCTCAAGGAAAACGAGCGTAAACGCGCCAAGAAGAAATAAGCGGCGTGCCTTCTGGGGCGGCTCCGGTCTGGTGCCGCCCCGGTCTTTCCTTCCCGGTCTGTGACTCGAACAGGCACTGACCTTTGCCTCGCTCTCGTCTAGACTTTCAATGTTGATAGGACGGAGCCCGGCATGCTGACGCTCTACCCCGAATTACGCCCCAACGTCGAACACCGCCTCGAAGTGGAGGAGCCCCACGAGCTCTGGATTGAGGAATCGGGCAATCCCGAGGGTATCCCCGTGGTCGTTGTTCACGGCGGTCCCGGTGGCGGTTGTGAGGAGTGGCTGCGCCAGTTTTTCGACCCGGAGCGCTACCGGATCATTCTGTTTGATCAGCGCGGCGCCGGTCGCTCGCGACCACTGGCCGAATTGTCCGGCAACCATACTCAGGCCCTGGTCGATGATATGGAGCAGATCCGGGCGTTTCTGGGGATCGAGCAATGGGTGCTGTTCGGCGGCAGTTGGGGGTCCACGCTGAGCCTTGTCTATGCCGAAACCCACCCTGAACGGGTACTGGGACTGATCCTGCGTGGTATTTTCCTGTGTCGCCCCGAAGACATTTTCTGGTTCTATCAGCGGGGGGCAAGCCGTATCTTTCCCGATCACTGGGAGGACTACGCGGGCCGGATTCCCGACAGCGAACAGGACGATCTTGTGGCGGCGTATTACCGGCGTCTTACAAGTCGTAACGAACTGGAACAGATTCAGGCCGCCAAGGCCTGGTCGCTGTGGGAGGGGCGCTGCGCAACACTGCACCCAAACCCGCGTGTGGTCGAACATTTCGGCCATCCTCACGTGGCCATTGCCCTGGCACGCATCGAGTGCCACTACTTCTCCAACCGGTCATTCCTGGAGCCGGACCAGATTCTGCGTGATGCAGGGCGTTTGGCCGACATACCGGGTCATATCATTCACGGCCGCTACGACATGGTCTGCCCCCTCGATAACGCACAGGCCCTGAGCCAGGCCTGGCCCGAAGCGGAGTACACCATTCTCCGGGATGCCGGTCACTCCGCCAGTGAACCGCCGATCATCGACGCACTGGTCCGGGCAACGGATGCGATGGCGGAACGCTACGCTGAGCCGTTCGGCGTTTGACGGTTTTCGAGGCCGCGCCTTGTGGAGACGCGGCGCCTTTCTGATACCCTCCCATGCTTCTATCGGTTGAGAGGACTCCGTTTGTGAAGGGATTGATCCAACGGGTCACCCGTGCCTGCGTTCAGGTTGAAGAGGAGACCGTCGGTCGCATTGGTCCTGGCTTACTCCTTTTTTTGGGTGTCGAAAAGGGAGACAGCGAAGTGCAGGTCGAGCGCCTCTGTCAGCGCGTCCTCCGTTACCGGGTGTTCCCGGACGGTAAGGGGCGTATGAACTGCAGCCTTCTCGACAGTGGCGGGGCGTTGCTGGTGGTGCCGCAGTTTACCCTGGCCGCAGATACGCAGCGTGGTAATCGTCCGAGCTTTTCTCCGGCCGCTCCGCCCGAGGACGGGGAGCGCTGTTTTGGGCAGTTCCTGACCAGTGCCCGGGAGGTTTTGGGGGTGGACCGGGTGTCGGCTGGCCGGTTTGGAGCCGATATGGCGGTATCACTGGAAAACGATGGTCCCGTCACATTTTTGCTGCAAGGGTAACGGGCACTCGTTTGGTGCGTTGCAGACAGAGCGTCCCGGCTTGGTGCATCCTCAATGATTGCGTGACGCACTTAGATGGTGTAGATTTCTGTTTATTCATGACTTTTGCAGTTGGCCCGGTTTTTGACTGTGGTCTTATGGGACCGTCCGCGTGCCGCCATGGTCGACCAATGGATAATGGTGCCGGATTGCGAATTTGCAAAACTGGCTTGAATTGTCTAGAAGGAACGGCTATACCGGGCATTAACAAGATCCGGTAAGTGGCTGGAAGGGCGAAGGAAGCGGGCTTATGTGGGCGACGCCCGACGAGGGCAGGCGCCGGAGCAGTTATCGACTATGATGAACAGATGGTCATGAAAAACTGCTTTGTCGACGAAATGCCCAAGCCGCTGGAAGGCACTTGCAGGCGGAACGCTGTAACCGTTATGACAAAGCCAATGGAGACACTGCTGGTGTCTGGCTGAATCATCAACACAACAACACAAAACGCTTAAAGCAAAACCTGAGAACACTCCAAAGAGGAAGACGCAAAATGAAAAAGACTCTGATTGCATCCGCTGTCGCTGCGGCGACCTTCTCTGGCTCTGCTGCCGCGATGACTGCCGAGCAGCTGACGGCCAAAATGGAATCCATGCCGACGTTTTATGGCAACATCCAGCTGGTTAACCGCTACGTCGACTCTGACGCCAGCGGCGTGACCAACGACGCACTCCAGGACAACGGCTCCACCATTGGCGTGAAGCACGAGAGTGAAGTGGCGCCTGGCGTCACGGCGTTCGGGAAAATTGAGCTGGAAGGCATTACTGCTGATGACAAGTCGACCACGCAGCCGGACAATAATGGCGATGATATTGCTGTCTCTGGCCTGACCGATTTGGACGAAGCGTACCTGGGTGTGAAAGGCGAGCGGTTCGGTAAGGTATGGGTCGGTTCCGATGACTCCCAGTACGAGTCCCTGGTCGGTGACTACGGTAACTGGGTTTATGAGGTCGGCCTGAACAACCTCTATGCGAGCTATACCAGTGCCGAAGGCAACCTCGTGCAGTACGTGTCTCCAAGTTTTGGGGGGCTTACCCTGCATGGTGCTGTTCAGGTCAATGGTCAGACAGACAGTTCTGGCGATGGCAACAGCCACCCTTACCAACTGGGTGCTAAGTACTCAGTGGATGCGCTGACTGTTGCATTTGCCGTCGACTCGAATGACAGTGGTGTTGGTGACAGCAACGAGAACAGCTACGGCGTGAGTGTCGCATTTGACGTGAACGACAATCTGACACTGGACGCATATTACGACATGCGGAAAGGTCAGGACTCCTACGATAACACTGGCGATGCTGCCGAAGAAATTGAGCTTGGCGCTGAGAACGGCCAAGACCTCTTTGGTGTGATGGGTACTTACACGATGGGTGCTAACTCCTTCCGCGCGTCTTACGCGTATGCTGAAGCCGATACGTCTGAGGACGAGAGTGATGTCATCACTCTGCAGGCCAAGCACAACGTAAACGGCAACATGTACGTTTACGCGGAAGCGCTGCAGCGTAACAACGAGGACGTGGAGCTCAGCGAAGAAGTCAACGAGCTGAACGTTGGCGCTGTCTACTACTTCTGATCCGGCATAACGCCGAACAATCAGTTGTTATGAAGCCGGTACCCTTCGGGGTGCCGGTTTTTTTTTGGTTCCTAGCAGATCCCCGCAGAAAACCAAGAAAGGCGGCAGGCTGTCATGTTAGCGGTGCCGCACCTGTAGCCGATGTCTCCGACTTCAGAGCAGGTCAAATCCGTGATGACCCTTTTTTGTGTCCGGCGTCTGGCTTTTCTATCCTGAGCGCCCTGATCGATGACCGCGAGGAGGCACTGTGGCCGAAGAGCTGGAAATCAAGCTGAGTGTTCAACCGACGTCTGAAACCGATGTGCTCGACTGGCTGTCGGGTGTTTCGGGCGCATCCGCCCGGGCCCAGTCACTGCGGAACACCTACTTTGACACCCCCGGCGCCGATCTCAATCGGCAACGCGCCGCGTTGCGGCTCCGGCAAAAAGGGGAGCGCATCATCCAGACTCTCAAAACCCAGGGGGAGTTTGTGGACGGTGCGCATCGTCGGCAGGAGTGGGAGTGGGATCTGGACGCCCATGAACTGTCTCTGGGTCGTCTGACGGAGACGCCGCTCTCTTCGGGTGTGCCGCTCGACCAGCTTCGGGCTGTGTTTGAAACAAATTTCACCCGCTACACCGGTGTGTTGGCAACGTCCGGCTCGAGCGTCGAGTGCGTTCTGGATTCCGGTTGGATTGTTGCCGGCGATGTCGAGTGGCCTCTGCATGAGGTGGAGTTCGAGCATCAGTCCGGCGACAAGGCACAACTTCTGGAATGGGCGCGGCGTTTGGCAAAGGAGGTGCCAGTCATGCTGAACCTGATCAGTAAGGCGGAGCAGGGGTACTGGTTGGCTGGTCTGCACACACCGGCACCGCTCGACGATGTCGACCCGGTCACCCGATGGCTGTCGCTCCTGAGTGTGGCCTGGCTGACCCATGACATCCCGGAGGATCTGGCCGCCGCGACGGATGGGGTTCATGATCGTGCGGTTGAACGGGGCGTGGAGGCAAACTGGGAGTGGTTCCGCGAAGCGCTGGCGGATGGACGAGCTGTGCACGACCTGGCAGTGGATGGACGGCTGGGGCGGCTTCAGCTGGCGTTTCTTTGAGGTCGAGGCTTCAGAATGTCTCCGGGGCAATGTCGCCGGTGTTGCAAAACCAACGTAGCCGAATATTTAGAGGGTGTTGCAAAAGGCCATCTTTGAACATGTAGCCGATGTCTCCGACTTCGGAGTCGCCCGTCAGGGCGACCGGTTCCGGCTCTCGAAGGAGGTGCCTGGGACCGGCTGGTAATCATTGCCTACGCTGCATTTGATGGTCGTCCCTGACGCCAAATGCGACCGCGACATCCCTGTCGCTCCTCCGGCAATGACCACCAGCCGATCCCGATCAGGCAACGGAGTTATCGCTGGGCAGTGCCTTTTGCAACACCCTCTTTATGTTCGGAGCGGCCGAAAGGCCGCCGAGTCCTGGCTCATAACATTTTGTTTTTGGGAGCCTTACGGCTCCTCCGAACATAGATGTTCGGCTACATTATCCGACGTGGGCCCCGTCCCATCCCTTTCAGGTATTTGGCCATGCTGTAAGGCAGGCCGCTATGGCGTTTCGGATTCCCGGGCTTTCTCGCGATTGTGCCAGCGGTCCAGAAAATCCCGATAGCGATTGAGCGCCTCTTCGATTTCGGACGTTGGTGGCGTGTCCTTTGAACGCACAAGCACGATCAGTCCGGTGCCATCCACATCGTCGGTGGAGTTCGGGTGGCAGACGACCTGTCCGTCCCGGTCGATGTAGGCGAGGGCGGTGCCGATGCCATGACGGATCAGGGCACTGACAATGTCGGCCCATTGCAGATCCGCGATGCGCAGGTCGTAGCGGTGCGGGTGGTCGTGTTCGTAATCGAACAGGTCTTCCAGGACTTTTTCCGTGCCCGGTGAGCTGACCGCCCGCACCATGATTTCCGGGTAGGTTCGGACCGGCCGGATGACGGTGCGAACGCCCAGCCCGGTGAAGCGGCGGCGGTTTTCGTCGCGGACGCACTCCACCGTGACCCGGTTTGCCAGATTCATTTCGGACAGGCGATGGACGATGTCGAAGGTCAGGCTGTCCGATTCCGGGTCGGTCTCATCCGGTGCGATCACGATGATGTGGCGGGCTTGCGTGATATTGACGTTGCGGAGCGCGTTGGCGTCACTGCCGTGACCGGTGAAGTGAACCAGCCCGGCATCCCGGAGTTCGGCAGGGATGCCGTCGGGATAATGGTTGGTGAGCAACTGGATGGGCGCTTGCTCATACCCGGGGACGGCACGGATCTGATCGGCCAGCCGCTTGAAATACTGGTCGCCACAGCGAAGGGGCGTGTTGATAATGACGATGTGGTTTTTCATGCGGTACCTCCAGCGGCCCATGATCATTCGCTCGCGACGATAGAACCGGTATTCAATGTAGTCGCTGACAATCAGTGTCAGTATGGTAATGGAGCCAATGTACATCACGCTCATGGTCAGTATGCGACCGAGCGTGGTCGCCGGTGCCAGGTCGCCGTAGCCGACCGTTAACAGCGTTGTCATGGTGAGCCAGAACGCCTCAAACAGCGTCAGGTGTTCAAGGAAGCTCAGGGCGATCGTCTGGAGAGCGAGTAGCGCTGCCAGAATGAGCAGCAGTCGCCGGAGACGGGAGCGGATCAGGCCGGACATTGGCAGATGGCTGGCACCGGGGCTGGCTTCGACAGGTCGGGGGTCACGCCTGAGCATCAAGGGTTTCCATGAGAGCGACGGATCAACAGACAATACCTTGCCAGAGTAGATCAAAGAAACAGGGGCGTGCAGATGGCGGATGAAACGAGCTTGCCGGCCACATTGGCCGCGGAGCGATCAGCGATAGAGCAGTGGCAATCAGAACATTCGCATTGGCTCGCACCGGACCATGGATTGTCACCGGATGACGCCATCCGCGCCATGACACTCAGCCCGTTCGTGGCTGAAACCGTGCAACGCGAGCCGGACGCGGTGTCCGGATGGTTGTTCGACCGGGCGCTGGATGAGCCCGTCACACCGGATTGGCTCCGCGATCGGCTCGGTGAGTATATGGCAACCGTTGCCGACGAGGCGACGCTGCATCGGGCGTTACGCCGTTTCCGCCGGGAAGTCATGTTTCGCGTGATTGCCCGGGATGTGCTGCGTTGGTCCGCTCTGGATGAAACCATGGCGGCGGTGACAACGCTCGCGGACGAGGCGATTGATGCCGCCCTGTCGTGGTTGCACGATCAGGCCTGTGAGCAGTGGGGCACGCCCTGGGGCGTCGACCCGGTCACGGGGGAGGAGTCGCCCCAGCATCTGGTGGTGCTGGGCATGGGCAAGCTTGGGGGCTGTGAGCTCAACGTCTCCTCCGATATTGATCTGATCTTTGCCTTTCCCGCCAAGGGCGAGACGCGTGGTGGCGCGCGAGCCCTGGACAATCAGCAGTTCTTCGCCAGGCTCGGGCAGCGCCTGATCCAGGCCCTGGATCAGATGACGGCGGATGGCTTTGTGTTCCGTGTGGACATGCGGTTGCGACCGTACGGGCAAAGTGGCGCCCTGGCACTGAGTTTTCCAGCCATGGAGTCCTACTATCAGGATCAGGGCCGGGAGTGGGAGCGGTACGCCATGGTCAAGGCCCGTGTCGTCGCCGGCGACCGGCGCGCGGGCGAGCGGCTCATGGAAAGCCTGCGTCCGTTCGTGTATCGCAAGTACATCGACTTCAGCGCGTTCGAATCCTTGCGGGCGATGAAGGGGATGATCAGCCGGCAGGTTCGCCGCAAAGGTCTGCAGAGCAATATCAAGCTCGGCAGTGGCGGTATTCGGGAGATCGAGTTCGTCGTGCAGGCTTTCCAGTTGATCCGTGGTGGTCGGGATCGCGCGCTTCAGCAGCGTCATCTGCTGGATGTGCTGCCAGCGCTGGTTGAGCTGGAATTGCTTCCGGACGATGTGACGCGCGAGCTGGAGGCGGCCTACCGGTTTCTGCGAACGCTTGAGCATGCCCTGCAGGGACTGTCGGACCGGCAGACCCAGGAACTGCCTGAGGACGATGTCTCCCAGGCGCGGGTGGCGCTTATGATGGGGTGTCAGGACTGGGAGTCGTGCCTGTCGGCCCTGGCGTTCCATCGTGATCGCGTCGCACATCATTTTGCCAACATTATTGCCTCGGAAGACGACGATTCGCAGCAGGGCGACGAGATGGACGAGCACTGGCAGTCCATCTGGCTGGGCGAAATGGACGAGGCGAGTGCCTGTGAGTGGCTGAGCGCACAGGGTTACGAGAATGCCCGGGACAGCTACGAACGTTTGAGCCAGCTTCGCCAGAGTCGACCGGTTCAGACCATGCAGTCGGAGGGGCAGCGCCGCCTGTACCGTTTCATGCCGGTGTTGCTGGATGCCCTGTCCCGGGTGGATGCGCCGTCGCGCACGCTGGAGCGGGTGCTGGAGCTGGTGGAATCGGTACTGCGCCGGACGGCCTATCTGTTGTTGCTTCTGGAAAACCCCGGTGCGCTTCGTCAGTTGGTCTGGCTCTGTGGTGAGAGCCCCTGGATCGCGCGGCAACTCGCTGAAACGCCGCTCTTGCTGGACGAGCTGCTCAACGCCGAGAGTCTCTACCACCCACCGACCCGCGATGAGCTGCAGGACGATCTGCGTCAGCAGTTGTTGCGGGTGCCGCTTGAAGACCTCGAAGAGCAGATGGAGGTGCTGCGTCACTTCAAGAAAGCGCACGTCTTGCGGGTCGCCGCCTCGGAGCTCAGTGGCACACTGCCGCTGATGAAAGTGAGCGATTATCTGACGTGGATTGCTGAAGTGGCGCTGGATCATGTGGTGGAAGTGGCCTTTTCCAATCTGGTCAGCCGCCATGGTTATCCGCGCCGGGATGACGGCAGCGCCTGCGATACGGATTTTGCCATCGTCGGGTATGGCAAGCTGGGGGGCATCGAGTTGGGCTACACCTCGGACCTGGATCTGGTGTTTCTCCACAATGCGGACCCGCAGCTGAGTACCGACGGTGACCGCCCCATCGACAATGCGGTGTTCTATACCCGGCTGGGGCAGCGCATCGTTCATATTCTCAGTACCCAGACGCCGTCAGGGCAGCTGTACGAGGTGGATCTTCGCCTTCGTCCGTCGGGCAATTCTGGGTTGCTCGTCAGTCAGGTCCAGGCGTTCGAAAAGTATCAGAATGAGGATGCCTGGACCTGGGAGCACCAGGCATTGGCACGGGCCCGGGGTGTCGCGGGCTGTCGTGACACATTGGCGGCGTTCGAGGGCATCCGGCGCCGTGTCCTCTGCCAGCAGCGGGACCGGGATGCATTGCGCGATGCCGTGGTGAAGATGCGTGAGCGCATGCGGGATAACCTCGGATCGGCCGGGGATGCACAGGCGCAGGCCAGTGAATTCCACATCAAGCAGGACCGTGGCGGCATCATTGATGTGGAGTTTATGGCCCAGTACCTCATGCTGGCGTGGTGCTCGGATTACCCGGCGTTGACACGGTATTCGGACAATATCCGTCAGCTGGAGGCGTTGGGGGAGGTGGGCGTGCTCACTCCGGACGATGCCCAGCGCCTGAGGGAGGTGTTCATTACGCTGCGCTCGACGATCCACCGTCAGGCGCTCCAGAATCGCAGCAGCCGGGTGGCTCCGGATGCCTTTCCGGACGAGCGGGCGATCATCTGGTCATACTGGGAGCGGATCATGCTGGCAGATCGGTCGTGATGCGCCTCGCAAACACGCTGGCGCCTTTTCGGGGGCTCGGTGTTTCCTGCTAGAATGGCGCTTTTATCGGCTTTATTTCGGGAGCAATAACATGTCGATGGCGGATCGCGACGGCCTTATCTGGCTGGATGGAGAAATGGTGCCCTGGCGCGATGCCAATGTGCACGTGCTGACCCACACCCTGCACTACGGTATGGGGTGCTTCGAGGGTGTCCGGGCCTACCAGACGGACCAGGGGCCGGCGATTTTCCGTCTTCAGGAACACACGGACCGCCTGTTCCGGTCCGCCCACATCCTGAACATGACGCTGCCGTTCACCAAAGAGCAGGTGAACGAGGCACAGCGGGTGGCCATCCGTGAAAATGGCCTGGATGAAGCGTACGTCCGGCCGATGGCATTTCTCGGCTCCGAGGGAATGGGGCTGCGCGCCGACAACCTGCGCGTCCACCTGATGGTGGCGGCGTGGAGCTGGCCGTCCTACATGTCGCCGGAAGCCCGCGAGTTGGGCATCAAGGTGCGCACATCGTCCTACACGCGCCACCACGTGAACATCACCATGTGTAAGGCGAAGGCGAATGGCAACTACATCAACTCCATGCTGGCGCTGAACGAGGCCATTTCCAGCGGTTGTGAGGAAGCGCTGCTGCTGGACAATGAAGGGTATGTGGCCGAGGGGTCGGGCGAGAACATCTTCATCATGCGCAACGGCGTACTGCACACGCCGGAGCTGACCTCCTGCCTCGAAGGCATCACCCGGCAAACGATCCTTGATTTCTGCGCTGAGCTCGACATCCCCGTGCGCGAGCGCCGCATCACGCGCGATGAAGTCTACATTGCCGATGAGGCCTTCTTTACCGGTACGGCCGCGGAGGTGCTGCCGATCCGGGAACTGGATGGCCGAGTGATCGGTGAGGGGCACCGTGGCCCGATCACCGAGAAGCTGCAATCCATGTACTTTGATGCGGTGTCTGGCAAGCGCCCGGCCAATGCCGAGTGGCTGACACTGGTGAATGACCGCTAGCAACCGGAGTAATCGGCCCTCGCCTGTGTCGGCGGGCGAGGGCCTTTTCTGACGATGGCCGAATCGTTTTTTCGCATCGCCCGCCCGCCCCACCATGGTCTGGTGCGCAATTCACTGCGTGCCTGGTTCTGTTTTGACTGGTTCCGCCCGCCCTACTGGGGGGATCAGGCGCGGGAAGTGGATGACGGTGGGCGTGGTGCGGCCTGGTTCATCGAGTCCGAGTATGGCCACTGGGTGCTGCGTCACTTTCGCCGCGGCGGGCTGCCGGGGCGAGTGGTTCGCAGCCTGTATCTCTACCTCGGTCATGCCAGGGTGCGCTCCGTTCAGGAGCTGCGGCTGCTGCGTGATCTGCGAAGCCGGGGGCTTCCTGTTCCCGAACCCATCGCCGCGGGCTATACGCGTACCTTCGGCCTGTTCTGCCGGGCTGCCATCATTGTCGGTCGGATTCGGGGCAGCGTGCCATTAGCCAGTTACTGGCGAGATGAAGACGCTCCGGTCTGGTATCGGGCCGGCCGGTGTGTGCGTCGTTTCCACGATCATGGGGTCTATCACGCCGACCTGAACTGTTCGAACATTCTGGTGACCGACCAGTCCATCCATCTGATCGATTTCGATCGATGCTCCCTGTGCCCGGACAGCGGCCCCGAAGCGGGCTGGAAGCGCTCAAACCTGCGTCGTCTCGAGCGCTCGTTCGGCAAGATGCTGGCCAATGTGGATGCTGCCTCGCGTGAGCGGCTCTGGGCCCGCTTCATCGCGGGGTATCACGGCGAATAGCCCCGCTCCCGGGATCAGATCGGGGGACGATAGAACGCGGGGGCGCCCTCCGGTTGGCGACGAAAGCGCTTGTATTCCCACTGGTACTGCTCCGGAACCTCCCGGACGCTGTCTTCCACCGCCTGGTTGAGGGCCGTGAGTGATTCACGCATGTCGGCCGCGTAAATACGGTCGCTTACGGGGCGGATGACGAGCCGGAATCCGCGGGCGTTCGGGAGGCGCTCGGCATAGGTCAGCAGAACCGTTGGGCGGGTTTTCTGCGCCAGTTTTGAGGCCAGGGTCATGGTCAGGGTTTCGATACCGAAAAAGGGCGCGAAATCCCCGCCGCTTCGGCGAGGCGTCTGATCGGGCAGAATGCCCACCACGCCCCCATTCTTGAGGATCTGGAACAGTCGCATGATGCCGCGTCGGTCGGTCGCTACCAGCTCTGAGCCACTGCGACTTCGAACCTGGCGGATGTAGGCTTCCATGCCAGGCTGATTGGGCGGACTGTAAAGGGCGGCCATCTGATAACGGGACGCAAAGTAAAGTCCCGCCAGTTCCCAGTTGCCGAGGTGGGGGGCCAGCAGCAGGAGCCCCTGGCCCTGATCGCGGTGTGCGTTCAGCCAGTGCTCGCCATCCACTTCCCGGATCAGATTCAGGCAACGCGTGACCGGCCACTCCCACATCAGCGGAATTTCCAGCCCGGTGGCACCGGTCTCTGCCAAGCTGTGGCGGGCCAGGGCGTCGATCGTGGCCTGATCGGCGTTTGGGTAGCAGCCGCGCAGGTTCTGAAGGGTGACTTCGCGCTCCCGGGGCGTTGCCCACCAGCCGAGGCGCCCCAGAAGGCGGCCCAACCCCTGGGCCAGCCGAAGGTTCAGCAGGCCACAGGCTTTCAGTAACCATTGGGTGAGTCGTGCTTTCACCGTCTCCACTCCGGTTGGTTTCCCATCTCTCGGGTTCCAGGGGCGGCTGGGTTGCGTGAGCCGGGGTTCAGTCAGTCAGAAACGCAAAGCTATCACCGGCGGGCGATGCCCTCAAGGCGCGGACGGCCGCCCTGACGCCGGCCGTCCGCTGTTTCGCAAAGCCTGTCGTGCTAGAATTCCGGCCACTTTTTGATTCAACTCGTGATCCGCCACCAAACACGCCGGAGCTGTTACCGGAATGTCGCGATTGTTACTCTGGTTTTTTCGTCTGGCCGCCAAAGGCTGGGTGCCGCCCACCTGGTTTGAGCCCAATCTGCCACCGAAAGCCCAGCGGACGGCTCGAACCGGCCGGTTGACGGTCGAGGTCGTCAGTCACTGCTGGAACTATTCCCACTTTCTCGCCTACCAGCTCAGCTCCCTGGTTCATTTCCCGCCACAGTCGGTCAATGTGGTCATGACGGTCTTTTACTGCCCGGAAGATGAGCAGACCCGGGCGCTGCTGGATTTTTTTGAGACTCAGGCGGTGCCCGGGGTCACCTGGAACTGGTGGCCGCTGTCGCGTCAGGAGCTTTTTCGCCGGGGCATTGGTCGTAACCGCGCGGCACTGGCGACCCAGGCCGACTGGATGTGGTTTACCGACTGTGACCTGATGTTCCGTGATGATTGCCTTGATCAGCTCGGTGAGGCCCTGCAGGGCCGTCGAGATGCACTGCTGTTTCCGCGTGAAGAGCGCGTCACGGAGTTGCTGGCAGAAGACAACCCCATGCTCAGCGCCGGCGCTGGCGAGCCCCGGGTGCTGGATATCGACACCAGCGTGTTCACGTCGAAGTTTCCCTCGCGGGCGACCGGTCCGCTTCAGATCGCGCACGGTGATGTCTGTCGCGCGGTGGGCTATTGCCGGAACATCTCGCTTTACCAGCAGCCGGTTGACTCCTTCGCCAAATGTCACGAGGATCGCGCGTTCCGCTGGCTGCTGCAGAGCCAGGGCGAACCGATTGACGTCCCGGGGGTCTACCGGATTCGCCATGTGGCCAAGGGGCGGTACAGTGGGAGCGAGGCGAATACCCGCCTTCGGACTCTGGTGCGTCGATTCCAGGAATGGAGGAATCGCTGAATGCCGTCCACAGACCGTTACTGCATTGTGACGCCGACCTGGTCGGGCGACCTTGATCATTTCCGGTTGCTGCGCCGGTCGCTGGCGCGTTCCCGGTTTGCCGAAACGCCCCATTATGTTGTCGTGCAAACCGAGGATCGTGAAGCGTTTGAGGAATTCAACCAACCACCCGTCCGGCTTCGCACCACGGCCGAGGTATTGCCGGCCAGTGTCGAGCGCCGACGGCGACGGGCGACGGCCCTCAGCAAGCGATTCGGGCGTCACTGGACGCGCATCTGTGGCAGTCTCAACCGGGTCTGGGGGTGGCCGCGATGGCCTGCCTACACGGGCTGGCACACACAGCAGATCTGCAAGCTGATGGTGGCAAAGACGGCCGATGTGGACCGCGTTATCGTGCTGGATTCGGATGTGATCGTGACGCCCCATGCGACACCGGCGGACTTCGATGGCGAGGGCCGTTACCGGTGTTTTGCCACCTGGGAAGCGACTGACTCGCTGGGCTCGAAAGTCAGCAACTGGGTCCAGCAGTCGGAAAAGCTGATTGGCCAGGCCGCCGTCATCGATGGCCAGGCCAACACCTACTTTGACACACCGTTCATCCTGGAAACCCCGGTGGTTCGGGCAATGATCGAGTGGCTGGAGTCCACCTACGGTCGGCCCTGGTGGGCGCGTCTGCTGGCGCAGCCGCCCAGGCGCTGGTCCGAGTTCGGCACCTATAAGGCGTTTCTCGCGACCCATTACGACGCTGCACAGGTCGATTGGTGCTCACCGGAGGTGTGCCGTTATCTCTATGATGCCAGCGATGTGGCGGCCCTGATCGGCGAGGTTCGTCAGATGCTCGGCGATGAGTCGGTGCACTATCTGACCATCCATTCGCAGAGTAATGGTCGGGAAGACTGGGGTGCCTGGCAGTTCGCCGATCAGCTGGCCGATGTCATTGGGGAGTCGCGATGACCGACATGGCTGCGGCCCCGGCGGAGTCGTCCGTTCTTCGCAGAACGCGCCGGTCGATGCCAGCACTGTTCCTGCTCTGGCTGGTCACAACAGTGGTGGGCCCCTGGGACGACGCGTACAGGCTGGTCTTTCACGCACTTCTTATCCCGGCGACGCTGGTCCTCCTCTACTACGGCATTCCCGATTCGATGAAGCGCGACCCGCTTCTGAGACTGACCGGGGCGTTTTTCGCTTATGTGGCCGTCAGTTCGTTTGTTGTCGGACCCAACCCGATTTCCAGTGATCTCAAGATCCTGAGATGGGCGCTGGAAGCGTTCGTTTGTGCCGCTGTTCTCTGGCTCTTTCTTTCCTGCGCCGTGAGGGCCCCGCTGCGATGGGGGCGTTTCATGCTGGGCGTGGCACTGCTGGGCGCGGTCGCGGCTCTGACGATGTGGAGCCGTGGGCGTCTGGAGGGGCTTGGTGCACTACAGCATCCCATTCAGGGGTCTTCCATCCTGCTGGCATACCTGGCCGTCGGGAACTTTCTACTGATTCAGGGGCTTTCACGGTGGCGATGGCAGGAGTTTGGTCTGGTGTTTCTGGCCTGTCTGGGCGTGGCCTGCTTTATTTTTTTCGGGAAGAGCCGGGGGCCGATTCTGGCGTTCGCCGTCTATGTCGCGGTGTTGCTGCCGCTGAGTTTCGGGCGTATTAACCTCCGTATGGGTGCCAGCATCTTCCTGCTCGTTTTTGCTGCCAGCCTCGCGATTATCGAGTGGCAGTTTGGCTTGAGCGCCTTTGTGGACGGCCTGATTGACCGTGGCGACTCAAAGCGACTTACAATTTGGACGGGGTATTTGCTTTACCCGCCGGATTCGCTCTTGCTGGGCCATGGGGGAGGCGTTGCCGTAGAGAACACGAATCCGGCAAATCAGTTCTGGGAGCCGAACAATCTCTATGTGCCTGCTCACGCGCACAATCTCTGGATTGGCACCTATGCCGAGAACGGGCTCATTGGGGTGGGCTTTCTGGCGGCTATTTTCGGGATGCTGATCCGGACATGTTGGGTGCATTCCCGGACCCGGGCCGAGAGGCGGGGGCTGCTTGGGCTCCTTGCCCTGGTCCTGATGCTGACCCTGACCGATGAGCACACACTGGTTCTCTCCCTGAAGCCGATCTGGCTGTTTGCCTGGCTCCCCATGATTCTGGTCTGGTTGTGGCTCAGGCGCGATGGCGAAGATCAATCCAGTGATCAGAGCACTTTGTGGAGGGAGAGGGTATGAATCAACGCGTTGTTGATCCCGTGTTCTGCGTGTTTTCCTTCAATCGTCCCCGTTTTCTGGAAAACTGCGTTGCGTCCATCGAGCAATGCGTTCCCGGAGTCCGCATTATCGTGTTTGATGATGACAGTGACGATCCCGACACGGTGGCCCTCCTCAAACGCCTCGGCCAGACCCACGAAATCGTCTCTCCGCAGGCCAGGGGCGACCACAAACACGGTGGCCTTTACTGGAATATGCAGGCGGCGTTTGAGCGCCTGAGCGATGAGGCACTGATCTGTTTCCTGCAGGACGATTGCCAGGTCGTGCGTCCGCTTCAGCCCGGAGAGCTGGATCAGGTGTCCCGCCTGTTTGCGGACAATCCTGAGCTGGCGTTTGTGCATCCATGCTTTATTCGCGGCATTGATCAGGGCAAGGTTCCGGTTCACGACGCGACCAGTGCCGACGGCCTGACCTATTTCCGCGAGGATTGGGGACAGAGTGCCGGCGTACACTACTCCGACCTGTTTATCACCTCTCCAGGGCGTCTGAAAGCCAATGACTGGCGCTTCCATCCATCGGAGCCTGCCAATGATCGTCAGGCGCGTGAGAAATTCGGTCGAATGGCGTACATGCGCTCGCCATTTGCGATGTGGTTGCCGGAAGTGCCTGCCTATCGGGGCAAGGTGAAGACGCTTGCCCTCAAACTGGCGGAGCGGAAAAAGCAGTGCGGTTTTTACCCGTTCCGGATCTGGTCCGCGGAGGAAACCGACCGCTTCCTGGCCCGGCCCGCCGATTCCGCCGCGCCCATTGCGGAAGATTTTCTCGATTGTGGGGAGCGGACGCCCCCCAGACCCTGGACCTACAATCCATTGACCGGGTTGCGCTTTCTGAAACAGCTGAACAATGTGGAGCAGTTCTTCCGGCGGTAGGTGACTTACCGACGCCGGGACTTCAGGCCTTCTGCGCGAGGCCCAGCTTGCTGAGCAGTTGGCGAACCTTCCGGTCGATTTTTGCGATCCGGCGAAGCCAGCGGGGACGGCGTAGCGGGTCGAAGATCCACGGTTTTTTCAGTGTTTTCCCATCAATGCTGAGGTGGTTCTCGGCAATAGCCAGCTCCGGGCCGGGTCGGCTTTTCAGCCGGGCCACGGCCGCCTCGTCCATGATTTTGTAGGGATAGAGCCCGGACTGGTTGATGCGTTCCCCCAGCTGGAACAGGAACGATTTGTCCTTGAATCGGTACACCGGAGCATTCGGCAGCCACATCGCGAAAGGTGCATACAAGTAGCCCATCTTGTCGAAGTGGGCTTTCGCCTGCTGCTCATTCTCATACTCGTCTGGCTTGAAGCGCCAGCCGACCGCTCTCAGCCGGTCACTTCGAGAGACCGAGATATCCGAGTAGTATACGCCGGCCTGAGCCTTGTGGCTGTGATGCTCGCAGAAATAGACCTGCCGATCAGGCTGGTAGATGAAGCGGTTGAGAACCCGTTTGCGGGTGATGCCAAAACGGAACACCGGGGCGAGGAAGCCGACGTTGGGGAACCGGTCGAAGTAATGCGACAGATCGTCCAGCTCTGACGCTGACAGCGGTCTGACCAACTGGGTGTCGTCCTGCAGGAACACGATGAGCTCGTCGTCCGATGTCATATCGAACGCGCGCTGCATGTTGGCATACAGGCCGCCGTGCTGACCTTCCTCCTTGGGCACCTTCGGGTAGTAGACCTCGTGACGCTCCGCGATGTCGGCAAGCACGTCCTGCGTCTCCGGGTCAGTGCTGTCGTCATCGAATACCACCAGTCGCTGGCCGGGAGCGCATGTTTCAATCGAACGGATGCAGTTCCGGAGGTGGGGGCCTCGATTAAACGAGAAAACGAAAAAGATCATGCGGCCAAAACCTGTGTCGCGCCAAGTCGAATGGGTGTCTCTAGAGCTCTTTCCTGACAGACCACTTCACTAAAAACCCCAGGTTGTGCAGCATCCGCGGCAGACGGATGACCCAGTTGTACACTCGCCATCGCCAGCGCATCAGCCCCTGACGTGCCTCTGCGGTATCGATTCCCTTGTCGATGGCCGAATCGAATGCCGCGTTGTTGGTCAGGCAGGGAGGCAGGGTACCAAAACATTCGACCTTGTTCGCCCAGAACTGATCCATCTCAATATCCAGGGGCTCGGCCCAGGATTGGGCGTGCTCCAGAAACTTCCGGGCGCCGTCCGGTGTCAGGTAATACCCCGTCGCACTCTTATGCCCCCTCGTGAACTTCGCGATCGTCAGGTCGGGGCGGGAGAACACGGGCATGTTCTGCGTTTTCCGGGACTTGTTGCTGAACAGCCGAACACACTCGAGCTGGCGGGGGAGTTCCGGGATGTGCTCAAGAAAAGCCAGGAAGGCGTCCGTGTGCAGCAGGGCATCATCCTCAAGCACAATCTTGGGCTGACCGTCATTCACACATTGCTGCCAGGCCAGGTAATGACTGGCGTAACATCCGAGGTGCCCCGCACTCAGCGGGATTTCCCCGATCAACGATGCCTTACTGGCATTGTATTTCGAGAAAAGCGGGTGCGACTGCTGGCCGTCGACTGCGTCGAGGAATGTGAATGGCAGGCCCAGGTCATCAAATTGTTCCTGAATGGCGGCTCTGCGATCTGTTGCCCGACCCAGGCTGATGACAAGAATTTCAAGAGAGATCGGACGTTCACGACCAACCGTAATGCGTCCATGGTCGGTCGTCATATTGCGCCTCTGGGAGGCAGTGCTGGAATGGGAGGCAGAGAATGCCGTAGGAGACTTTGGTGTTGGTGACATGCGAAGCCTGTCTTTAAATCGTTTTCAGGTTTGTCGGCTTTCCGACAATATCGGACAGACCATCATTGGCGGACAGACCGAAGTGCCTGAGCATCTTGTGAATTTCCGTCAGCGAATTGAGATCGTCAATGGTGATTTCATAATAGCTGGCCCGGGGAAAGCGTTCCCGAAACTGGGACGCTTTGGCATGGGTTTCATCGACATACCATCGCAGGGCTTCCAACTCGTATTGTGTGACCCAGGCTGGATCTTGGAGAGGCGACCCTGAAACGTGTTTCGTGATGGAGCGAAGCAGGCTGAACAAGTCTTTTGTCAGCTTGGCAAACCAGTAGGTTAGCTTCGGCGGCAATCCTCCCTTACTGGGAGGGGGAACAATGGATTGGGTCGCGTCGGGAGTGATAAGCCAGTTGCGTCCGAAAGACCGTAAAGGAGAGCATCCGACTCGCCAGTAACTCTTCGCAATGGCATTCGGGTCACGCTTCAGGATGATGACCCCAAGCTCATCTTCGGGGAGATGCCGAGGCATAAACCATCCGAAGCCCTTAATGAAGCAGTGGTTGGACTCGAAATAAACGGTCTCTTCCCGGGAGTGGTCCCTGACGAACTGCGCTTTGGCGCTGGAAACCTTTTCCATTGGGCGTTCATTGCCCGAAAGGAAAGAGCGCATGGCGTGCCCCCGACCCACCGGAACGGGCTCGTGAAAAGATTGGCAGTTGTGAACATGGTCGAAGATTCTGTGAAGGTATTCGGACCCTGACCGCCCTGTGTTGATCGAGAATATATACTTGGCCAATGTTCGCTCCGGACCTACTTCAAATCGGCTGGCTGCCGCGATCGTTCCTCTCTAATGACTTGAGCCTGTAATTGGCTCAAGCCATTGTTCGTCTGGCTCTGCCCCGACCGCTCCATGGCCAGTCGATGTTCTTTATTGGCTTTTACCGTGGCAGGGTCCACGTATCCTCGCTTATGATCCAGATGAATCACGATCGCGTTATAGCGAACGTGTTTCGGTTTGACGCCGTGGTTGATCAGTCGGACCCCGAATTCGCGGTCCTCCCCCCCGTAAGCCATGGTCTCATCGAATCCGTTGACTGCCTTGATGTCGCTCATCCAGGCCGACCCGTTGGATCCCTTGAAGTTGCAGGCCGTCGGCGTCAGCCGGTTAAACCACTTTGCCTGGGTGGCAGAGGCCGTCAGTTTGCTGTTCTTGTAGCTGCTTTTCAGGCCATGGGCTTTGAGCCAGTCCAGTTTAAAACAGCGGCCAGAGAGAATGTCATCCCGGGTGATGGCCTCGCTGGTGGCCATGGGCAGCTTGTGATACCCGCCGGAGAGGTAACGCCCCGGCTCCGCCTCCCGGGCGTGAACTGCCAGGAAATCCCGCCTTGGAATGCAGTCCCCATCCGTGAACACGACGTAGTCGTATCGGGCCTGTAGAATGGCCTTGTTGAGAATCCGGCACTTCTGGAAGCCGTCGTCTTCCTGCCAGACATGGCGAAGGTCCAGGCCCGTTTCGTTCCGCATCCGGTCGATCAGCGCCCGTGTCTCGTCCGTTGACCCATCGTCGGCAACGATCAGCTCAAAGTCACGGTGGTCCTGAACACTGTATCCCCACAATACATTTTCCAGCCAGCGCGGCGAGTTATAGGTGGTGACGATGACGGACAGATGCATGGCTGAGCTTCGTTACTCCGCGTCTGGCTGCTTGTAGAAACGGGACATTTCCCGGAGGACTTCCTGCATGGTGTCGCCAGGAATGGACTTGCCGCTGGCCGGTTTCAGTGTCTCGGTATCCAGCAGCTCCACCGTGCCGGAAGCGTGCTTGACCAGGTGGTATCCCGGCATCAGCAGCGCATAGTCCATATAGCTGTGTGACATATTCCAACCCAGTCGGCCTTCATTGAACAGGCCGTAGTCGGACGTGAAGCGCCGCGGGGGGGTTGCCTCACAGCCCAGCCCGTGGCGAACCAGCGCGGGGGCCACGTCGAAGTGCTGGGTCCGGTGATTGTACGTCCGGGGCGCCATGCCGGGCCAGTGTATCACCATTGGCACATGCAACTGGTAGTCACCAAAATTACTGCCATGGCCCCAGTAGTTCATGTCGTGTTCGTTGAACTCCTGCCCGTGGTCGGCCGTGACCATAACGATGGTGTCATCCATCAGGTCCCGCTCCCGGAGGTCGTCCAGGACTTTCCGGATCTTGCCGTCCACATAGTGGGTGGCCGTTTTGTAGGCATTCTTGAACGGTTCCGGGTCGAAGTCGTAATCGAGGGCGAACCGGTTGACGTTCCAGTAGGGCTTGAACCGGGGGTAGTCTTCGGGCACTTCGTAGGAGTGCGTCGTGTCGTAGAAAAGGAATCCAAAGAACGGGTCCTGATCGCCCCGTGCCTCTCGACTTGCGGTAAAGTCCAGCCAGTCCTGCGTGATCCGCACGTCCCGTTGCCAGGGTTCCTTGCCCGGCGTTTCCAGTCGCAGATTCTCGATGGAGGAGAACACATTCCTCTCGAAGGCCGGACTGACCAGGGTGGCCGAGCCGAGCACCTTGGTGTCGTAACCCAGCGACTGCATCCGCTCAATCATTACCGGTGGTTGTTGTGCGGCCGTAAAGGCGTCCCAGTAACTGGCCGGAATCCCGTAGAACAGCGTGAACAGGCCCGGTTTGGTCGCGTTGCCGTTGCTGTAGTGGCGCTTGAAGACCTGGGACGTGTTCGCCAGCTCGGACACGGCCGGCATGGTTGTCTCGGTCAGCATGTCCCACCGGACCGCGTCCATGACAATGACCAGAACGTTCTTCGGGTCCGCGGGCGGGGAGCAGTCCAGCGGTTCGACCGGATAGTTCAGCTGCCCCTGATTGCGGGCGCTGGCCAGGCTTTGGGGTGTCTGGTTCTCGCGGACGGTCTGAGGGTCCACCAGCCCCTGCGCTTTCATGAAGCGCTTGGCGGTCGTGGCGTAGTACAACGGAATATGGCGGGTCACCGACGTGATCCGCGAATCATAGTTGGCATCCGCCCAGGCATGCCAGCCGTGTGCCGTCAGCTGCGTCGCGAACAGCAGTGCGAACGCGCCACCCAGCCAGCGGCCTCCCGGGCGGTACCGCAGCAACAGGCTGGCCAGTGCGATCTCGGCCAGGAGAATGGCCAGCACGCCCCCGCCGGCATACGCCTCGGTCGTTGCGGACAGGGTGAAGGCCTGGCCTCCGGCGCCCAGGGCCAGTTCCAGCACAAAGCCGGACAGGTGAAACCGGTACAGCGAATAGACCACGGTATCCAGCGCGAGAAGGCCGATCCCGGCGGTGGCAACACCAATGGCAATCAGGCGTGAGGCGCGGGCCGGCAGAACCAGTGCGACGATAAGCAGTGGCAGCCCGCACAGCCAGGCGATCACCGCAAACTGCCCAGGATAAAGGGCGGTGACATAGGCCGCTGTGGTCGCGTCCGGAATGTTGATCCACTGGAGATAGCGGATGCCGACCAGCAGGGCAATCAGGCCGTTGGCGAATGTGAACCAGGCGACCCAGTTCACGGTGTCGCGTTTTTGCTGAGAAATCAGTGTCGTCATCGTGATTCGGGATGTCCTTCCATCAGTACAGTCGTCAGAGGGAGTCGCTGCGGCGTCGGCTGGCCGCCTCGACCGCCTCCCAGGAACCGGGCTTGCCGTTCGCTTCCCATCGCGCCCGGACCCACATCCGATCAATGCGCCGTGCGATGTACCGGCGTCGACCGGTGCGGCTCGCAGCCGCCAGGCCCGTGAGCCCGGGTGCCCCCAGACCGTCCACCAGGAACAGCTGAAACCGGGCACCGCATGACCGGGCAACCAGATTGTGGGGGAGTAGATTGCGCGACAGCACGCCGGTTTCAAGGAGCCATTCCGCAAACTCTGTCAGGGAATGCCGAAGTGCCTCGTCGAGGCCCCGCCCGGCGAGCAGATCGGACAGCGTCGGTGCGATCCGGCCAGTGTCGTCACGGATCAGATCGGTGACATTGGCCGGTCCGTCCGTGGTGGGCACGACGCCGTGAAACCGTGGCAGGTGACGCCAGACCGGGTTGTTACTCCCCGCCCGGAGGATCGCCCTCTGTGCATACCCCGCCTGTTCCTGCCGGTTGTCGTCCAGTCGCCTCCGGCCCAGGCATCGCTTGAGCGGAGACTGACGTTGGTAGCGACGTTCGATGCTTCCGGGCCTGAGGACCTTCAGGCACAAACCGGGGTGATCCGGATGGGTGTAGCACAGTCGATGCTCGCCGCCGGCAAATGGCGTCTGCTGTGACAGATCAATCATTCCGGACGGGCTCCAGGCATTGCTGGTAAAAACGAACGGTGGCATCGACCATCGCCGTGATGGAAAGTTCCGTTTGGGCGCGCAGGAAAACGTCGGACTGCTCCCCCGCCAGTGAGGGCAAACGCACCATGGTATCGGCCAGCAGGTGCGTGATGGACGCGAGGTCGGTATTGTCGGCGATGCAGGTTTGGGGAAGGAAGTCCGGAATATCCCCGACAGGTGTGCTGACGACCGGGCAGCCGGCGAGCAGGGCTTCGATCACACTGTAGGGCAGCCCCTCCCGGGCGGACGGGAGAACAAAGAGATCCGCCAACCAGGGCCAGGCGCTGGCGTCCGCCCGGTGACCCACCAGATGGGTGTTGTCCCCAATGCCGAGGGTGTCAATCTGATCCTGCAGGGCGTGTCGTTCCCGGCCGTCTCCGAGAATCACGAGTTGGCCGGGCGTGCCGATGGCGGCCCAGGCACGAATGAGCCGGTCAAACTGTTTGACCGGCTCGAGCCGGCCCGAGGCCAGCAGGAGTGGCTGCCCCGCTGGGCAGGACTCCGGTCGGGAGGTCGGCCGGTCAACCGGGACAGCGCCGTTGCGGATCACCCGGACCTTTGGGTTCGAGATCCGGGAGGCCAATCGCTGGTTAACAACGATCACGCCATCGAGCCCGTCAAAGGCGCGGTTGGTCCGCTTTTCACCATGAACGGTGCCCAGTCGCACGGGCGTGTGGGGCTGTCGGGATAGGGCACTCAGTAACGCGGCGGCTTTATGCCCCTGGGCGTGCACGACATCAGGCTTGAGTGCCGTGACGTCACGCCGGAGGCAGTGGCGCAACCAGGGGTGCCTGCGACCCTGATCCAGAGGGAGTGAGTGAAACGTGGCTCCCGCGTGGAATGCCCACTCATAGGCCGGGTGAGCCAGGACGTGGACATCAACGCCACGCTGGGCCAGCCCCTGCGCCAGATCCCGCGTATGGGTTTCCATGCCACCCCAGGTGGTGCCAGGGGTGCCGAGGACGAGAACGACCCTCACGGGCCTCTCCCTGTCGCCCGGCGGGCGAGGATCTGCTCATATACCGCAATGGTGGCATCCACTTGTGATTCCAGGTGGAAGGGCGCTGGCAGGGGCGCGACAGAGGGAGGGTGTCGGAGCATGTGGTGGAGACGATCGACAACGGCGTTGACGTCGTCGGGAGGAACCAGCCCCTGGGGAAAACAGGCCTTCAGGGACTCGGCGGCACCCCCTCGGCGATAGGCCACGACGGGCGTGCCGCAGGCCAGCGCTTCGGTGACCGTCCGTCCAAAGGGTTCGGGCCGGGACGACAGATGGCAGACGATGGTCGCTCGCCGGTACAGGTTGGCCATGTCCTCCCGTGGCCCGAGAAAGTGGATCTGATCCTCCACGCCGAGTGCTCGGGCGTGCGTGCGCAACTCCTGTTCGTAGTGCTGCTTGCCGGGGTCCGCGCCGCCCACCAGCAGTCCATGGCAATCCGGCTCACGCTGAAATACCCCGGCCATGGCTTCCAGAAATGCGTGCTGCCCTTTCCAGCGGGACAGGCGACCGGGCATGAGGATGATCCGCTTTCCCGTCAGGGCCGGATAGTCAGACTCGAGCTGCTGGTGCCATCGCTCGTCCGGAACGGAAGGGTAAAAGACGGCCGGATCCACGCCGCGCTGAATGGTTGTCAGGTCGTCTGGATGGACCCGGTAGTTGTCGAGCACGTACCGCCGAACGCAGTCGGAGACGGCAATGATGTGGTCCGATTTGGCCATGATGGCGCTGTAGCCGCTGACTGAGTGCATGCCGTGGAAGGTGGATATCAGCGCCGGCCGTTCAGGCGCTGGCAGGGTTTGCCGGGCCAGGCGGGTGATCCAGGCCGGCATCCGGGAACGCACGTGAACGATGTCCGGTGCCAGCTCCCGCAACAGGCGTCGCATGGGCGCAATCTGGCCAAATGACCTCGGAGATTTGCGGTGGACGGGGCGTTGAATGTGTTGCACGCCAGCGTCCTCCAGGTGAGTGACCAACGGGCCGCCGTTGGAGACGACAATGGCCTCGTGCCCGCGCTTTGCAAGCTCGATCGCAAAATCGACCGTGCCACGCTCCACGCCACCGCTCCAGAGCGCTGGCAGCACCTGTACCACCCTCATGGCCCGAGCCCCCGTTTGATGAGCCATCGGGCCGCCCGGTCCGCTTCCCACAATGGGGAGCGGACAGACGTCTGACCGGAGGGCGGTGAGAAAATGCGGGACTGCTGGTCCAGTCCGACGATGCGTTCGCGGGCCAGCAATTGGTCAATCCCGTGTGCCAGGCGGCTGCCCGGCGAGAGCGGAACGTCGAGTACCCCGGTCGGGACGCCGGACGTGACCGCTTCGCAGACCATCGAGACGCTGTCCGGTGTCACCCAGACGGCCCGACTGGCGGCCAGTGTATGGCTCACCCACTGATCGTGGGTCTGCGAATGGTCAACCACCGTGACCCGGGGGCCGGGCAGCGCCTGAAGACGCTGAGTGAGCTCCTCAGGCGTGCGCCGTGAGTTGCTGATGGTCCAGTGCCAGCGTGGGTGGGCGTCGATCAGCTGCCGCGCCTGGGCGAGAACGTCCTCGTCCTGCCACCGGACGTGACGGGAAGGCCCGCCGATGAGCATCAGCGCCTGCGGCTTGTCGGTCAGTCGGGCCATGGGCGTGATCGGGTGGAGAACCCCTTCGGTGATCAGACGATGCGCTGCCGGCCGGACGCCATCGTGCTCCGGGATGATCGCGGCATCGACCAGTGAGAGCGGGAAAGACGGTTTCATCAGTACCACCGTCCGGCACCGGCGGCGCAACGCCAGCAGGGCACGATGGGTCTGGTGGCCGGCGCCGATGACAAGATCCGGTGCTGGGGGTGTCTGTGGCCATCGCGGTGCGAGTCCCGTCAGTGCGCGCCACAGAGGGACCGGGTATCGATTGACGTCCAGCCAGTGCACGTCGGCGCCCGCCAGCACCTTGAGCCGGTTGCCAAGTCCCTGAAGCTGGCGTCGGTGGCCCGGCCGGTTGTCCGCCAGGAGCCAGACAACCGGCGTGTGATCAGTGGTGCTCGGCGTTGTGACCATGGTCCGGTTTCCGGTAGAAGTCCGGATCGTCGGGTGATGGGCGAGTCTTGAAGCGGCGGTGCATCCAGAGATACTGGTCGGGATGTCGCCTGATTTCCTGCTCGATCGCGGCGTTGACTCGACCGGCGTCCACTTCATCGTCGCCAGACGGAAAGTTGGCCAGTGGCGGATGGAAGTAGATGTCGTATCCTGGGGCGCCGTCGCGACGGAAATGGCTGAACGGCACCACGGCACACCCGGTGCGTTCGGCGATTCGGGAGGTGGTGGTAATGCTGGCGGCAGGGATGCCGAAGAACGGCGCGAAGACCGCCGCCTTGCGGCCGTAGTCCTGATCGGTGGCATACCAGACCGGTCGATTGGCCTTCAGGCAGCGGAACAGGCCACGCAGATCCTTGCTGGCCAGTACGGTTCCGTAGCGGCGCTCACGGGCGCGGGTCATTACGGCATTGACCAGCGGATTGTTGTGATCGCGCTGCATGACGTCCGCATCGATGACCAGGGAAATCAGGCTGCCCCCCAGATCCAGCGTGCTGTAATGACCGCCCAGCAGAAGAATGCCATTGCCGGCCTTCAGTGCGTTCTCATAGTGCTCGAGCCCATGGACCTCGGTGATGGGGCGGAACCGCTCCGGCTTGCGGAACCACGCCAGGCCGATTTCCATAATGCCGATGCCGTTGGCGTGGTAGCTCTGGCGAACTAACGCCCGTTGCTGGGCAGGGGATTTTTCCGGGAAACAGGCCCGGATGTTCGTGCTCGTGATATGACGGCGTTTTGCCATTGTCCGATAGGCAATCTCCCCGATGCCTTTGCCCAGCCACCATTGAACCCGCAGCGGCAGGTGAGCCAGGCAGAACATCAACGCGAGGTAGAACCAGGTCGGCCACCAGCGTGGATGCCTGAATTGATGGTAGCGGGTGTCTCGGGTCTTGCGGTGGGTGGAAGCGCTCACGCGTGGGTCCGGGTCCTGTTGGTGGCCGTTTGATTCTGATCGTTTTCGCAGAGTTTACCAGTGTCGGGAAGGCGTACGAAGCCTGTCCGACCGTCAGTACCCTCAGGATCAGCGGTTTGCTGTAAAATGCGCCCGACGATCAATGGGAGCCCCATGCTGCATTTTCTCTATTCACAGCTATTTCGCCTGGTCTTGCCATTCCTGCTTATCAAACTCTGGTGGCAGGGACGCCGGTCACCGGCTCTGCGCCAGGGCTGGCGGGAACGCCTGGGGCTGGTGGCCCGGTCGGAGCAGCCGGTGATCTGGGTGCATGCCGTTTCGGTAGGGGAGACCATCGCTGCGGCGCCTCTTGTGCGGACCATACTGGAGCGGAATCCGGCTCAGCCTGTGCTGACGACGGCCATGACCCCCACCGGTTCAGAGCGGGCCAGGGCCCTGTTCGGAGACCGGGTGCAGTATGCCTACTCCCCCTATGACACGCCGGGCTCGGCGGATCGATTCGTTGAGCGCGTCCGGCCCCGGATTCTGGTCATCATGGAGACCGAGCTCTGGCCGAATCTCATCGCCGCCTGTGAACTCCGGGGAGTGCCCGTCTGCCTGATTAATGCGCGCCTGTCCGAGCGCTCGGCGCAGGGCTATGAGCGCGTGCCCTCCCTGGCACGGCCACTGTTGCAGTCCATCAGGTGGATCGCGGCCCAGGCGGATGATGACGCGCAGCGATTCTGCCGCATTGGTGCCCGGCCGGACCGGGTGTCGGTGACCGGCAGCGTGAAATTCGACATCGATGTGGACGACGAGCAGCGTCAGAGTGCCGAGCGACTCAGGAGCGAGTGGGGCAACCGGCCGGTCTGGATCGCAGCCAGTACCCACGATGGTGAGGATGAACAGCTTCTCGAGGCCCATCGTCGGATCCAGTCCCGGTTGCCGGAAGCCCTGCTGGTACTCGTGCCCCGTCACCCGGAGCGGTTTGAGGCGGTCGGTGCCCTGATCCGGTCAAAGGGCTTCCGGCTCGCCCTCCGTTCCCGGAACGACGCGGCTCGGGGAGCGGACGTGTATCTGGCGGACACCATGGGCGAGTTGATGCTGCTCTACGGAACGGCGGATGTGGCGTTCGTGGGCGGCTCGCTCATCGAGCGTGGCGGCCATAATCCGCTGGAGCCGGCGGCGTGGGGGCTGCCGGTGGTGACCGGCCCGCACGTTTTCAATTTCGACACGATCTACCAGCAGTTGAGCGATGGCGAGGCGGTGATCGAAGTGGCCAGTGAACGGTCCCTCGCCGAAGCCGTGGAGCAACTGTTGGCGGAGCCGGCTCAGGCCCGGCGGTTGGGGGACAATGCGCGCGCGGTTGTAGAAGCGAACCGCGGCGCACTGCATCGGATTGTGGAAGGGATCGAAACCCGCCTGGCCGACCAGTAGCGAATACTACGGAAAGAGTCGCCCTGGCGGTCACTCCGTTGTTTGATCGGGACCGGCTGGTGGTCATTGCCGGAGGAGCGACAGGGATGTCGCGGTCGCATTTGGCGTCAGGGACGACCAGGTGCCCCGTTTGGTCCATTTACCAACCGTCTGAGCCTCAGAGAACCTTGAGAGCAAGGCGTGGGGGCGACGGTTTGGTGGTTCCAAACCGAGACCGCACAACGCAGTTATCGAGGTTCTCTGAGGCTCCCGTAGGGCTCAATGCTGAGAACTCTGGACTGTGTTGCCAGCCCTTGATGTGACCCCGCCACACCTGCGGACAGGCGCCTTGTCCAGAGCCCTCAGCATTGGGCAGGCGATTGGTAAATGGACCAAACGGGGCACTTATGCAGCGTAGGCAATGACCTCCAGCCGGTCCCAGACTCCAAAGTGGAGGGCTCAAATCGGTCGCCCTGCGGGCGACTCCGAAGTCGGAGACATCGGCTACATGTGAACCGGCCTCCGGTTCTCCGTCCGATTACTGGGTCGGGTCGACGGTCTTGTCCTCATTGGCCAGGGCTTCGATGCCCGGTGCGGATGCGCTCAGCCACTGGTTCAGGTCCGCAAGATCCTGCGGGCTCAGTGTGCCGGCGGCCTGCTTGAGACTCAGTGTGTTGATCACATAGTCATAGCGGGCATTGGCGTAGTCCCGCAGCGCAATGTAGTAGTTTCGTTCAGCGTCCAGAACTTCCACGATGTTCCGCGTGCCGACGTCGTAACCGGCGCGGGTGGCGTCCAGCGCGCTGCGACGGGAAACAATGGTCTGGCGCTGGGCCTGGACCGTCTCGATGTTTGAGTTCACCTCGCGAAGCAGGCTGCGGGTGTTTACCCGGACATCCCGCCGGACCGTGTTCAGCTGCTGATTCTGCACGTCGACCAGCGAGCGCTGCTGGCGAATTTGCGCCTGGGTGCCATGCCCTTCATACAGCGGTACATTGAGGGACAGCGCAATCACGCCTTCGTCGCTATCACCGCTGGCGCCGCCCTGGCTCGTGCCGACGGCGGGGGTGCCGAGGCCGTCCGTATCTGTTGATGTGTAGCTGGCGCTCAGGTCGAGGGTCGGGTAGTGACCCGCCTGAGCCGCGTCGAGCCGCGAGCGCTCCGCCTGCAATGAGCTGATGGCGGACTGGATGCGCCAGTTCTGCTGCAGTGCAATGTCCTCCCAGGCTGTGGCGCTGGCCGGCTCCGGCGGCGCGAGCGGGAAGTCCTGGTTCAGGTTCTCCAGATCGGTCGTGTGCTGGCCGACCAGGCGGGCGAGCCGTTCGCGGGCAATGTCGAGGCTGTTCTCCGCGCGCAGGCGATCACTCTTGATCGCGTCATAGGTAGCACGGGCCTCGTAGACTTCCGTGATGGCGATCAGACCGACTTCATGGCGTTCCTGAGCCTGCTCGTACTGCCGCTCAATGGCCGTCTCCGACGCGCGGACGGTGGTCAGGTTGTCCTCAGCCCGTAGCACGTTGAAGTAGGCGCTGGCGACATCAAGAATCAGCTGCTGCTGAGCCAGGTTGTACTCAGCGCGGGCGCTCTCGCTCTGGAGCTCGCTGGCCTCAAAGCTGAACCAGGCATCGGCCCGGAACAGCGGTTGCGTCAATTCGACGCCGTACTGGTACGCCTTATAGGAGTCGTCCGTCGTACCGCTTTCAGTGTCCGTGTGGCTGGCCCGGCCGAATGCGTTCAGATTGGGCAGCAGATTGGACCGCGAGACATTGATGGCGGCCTGTTGGGCCTCGGAGCTGGCTTTGGCAGCGGCAATGCCTGAGTCGTAGGCCAGTGCCTGTTCGTAAGCCTCGACCAGATCGATTGCCATGGCTGGCTGTGTAGCCAGCAGGCTGGCGAGTCCGGATGCCAGGATCTTTTTCATGGGGCTCCCACCTGTGTGTAGTCCGCGGAATCAAGTCGCATGCGGATGGTCCGCCGGAGGGCCTTCCAGGCCGTATCTGCCTGAGTCCGGGACCATCCTCTGGTTCCCTGTGTTGAGGGACACTCATCAGGGCGACATTATGGACAACTTAGGGAGCGAACACTACACTTGCAACGCACATGCAAATATGTGGAGCAGGCGTGTGTCGTATGGCCTGTTCCTCAGTGTGTCAGCGTCTTGTCGGGGTGCCACCGGTGTGGCTGAGATCGCTCGCAGAGCGGGACCCGGGAACCTGATCCGGCCAGGCCAAAGGCCTGAACCGGCGTAGGAAACAGGACAGATGCCCTTTCACGCGTTGCGGCGACCGAGTAGCGCGTAGGTTCAATGGGTGTTGGGGAGAGGCGATTGGGTTGCCCGGTCGTTAGGGAATTGATCAGCACTTCCTTAAGCTCCCCACCGGTAGCGATCCTGGCAGGCGCGTTTATTTCTTTCCGACGACGACCAGGGACAGCTACCATGTCAGTCAAGACGCCCGATTTCCTCAGTGAAACCGCCCAGGTCGATGGCGCCGCCGTCGAACCGCTTCCAAGTTCCCGCAAGATCTACGTCACTGGCAGCCGACCGGACATCCGGGTGCCGATGCGCGAAATTCTCCTCAGCGATACGCAGACTGCCGACGGCCCGGAAAGCAACGACCCGGTCCTCGTCTACGATACGTCCGGTCCATACACCGACCCCGACGCCCGAATCGATCTGCGTCGTGGGTTGCCGGCGCTGAGAGAGCGCTGGATTGAGGAGCGGGGAGGCACAGAGACGCTGGCGGACTTTTCCTCGGCGTTCACCCGCCGCCGTCATCGTGACCCCCTTCTGGACGCCGACCGGTTTTCCCACCATCGCAAGCCGCGTCGTGCCAAAGCCGGACACAATGTGTCACAGCTTCATTACGCCCGGCAGGGCATTATCACGCCGGAGATGGAGTTCATCGCCATCCGCGAGAACATGAAGCTGCAGGAGGCGCGGGAGTCAGGGCTGCTCGACAGCCAGCACCCGGGGCAGTCCCACGGTGCGAACATCCCCCGGGAAATCACGCCCGAGTTCGTGCGCGACGAAGTGGCCCGGGGCCGCGCTATCATCCCGGCCAATATCAACCACCCGGAAACCGAGCCGATGATCATTGGTCGCAATTTCCTGGTGAAGATCAATGGCAACATTGGCAACTCCGCCGTCACGTCCTCCATCGAGGAAGAGGTAGAGAAACTGACCTGGGGCACGCGCTGGGGTTCGGACACGGTCATGGACCTGTCGACCGGCAAGAACATCCATGAAACCCGGGACTGGATCCTGCGGAACTCGCCCGTTCCCATCGGCACCGTGCCGATCTATCAAGCTCTGGAGAAGGTGGACGGCGAGGCCGAAGCGCTGACCTGGGAGATCTTCCGGGACACGCTCATCGAGCAGGCCGAGCAGGGCGTTGATTACTTCACCATCCACGCGGGCGTGCGCCTGCACCATGTGCCGCTGACGGCAGAGCGGACCACCGGCATTGTTTCGCGTGGTGGCTCGATCATGGCCAAGTGGTGCCTGGCTCACCATCGGGAAAGCTTCCTCTACACCCACTTTGAGGACATCTGCGAGATCATGAAGGCGTATGACGTGGCCTTCAGTCTCGGCGATGGCCTGCGCCCGGGCTCGGTGGCAGACGCCAGTGATGCGGCCCAGTACGGCGAGCTGGAAACGCTGGGCGAACTCACGAAAATCGCCTGGAAGCACGATGTTCAGGTAATGGTTGAGGGGCCGGGTCATGTGCCCATGCATCTGGTGAAAGAGAACATGGACAAGCAGCTCGAATGCTGTGACGAGGCGCCGTTCTATACCCTCGGCCCGCTGGTGACCGACATCGCCCCGGGTTACGACCACATCACCTCCGGCATCGGCGCCGCGATGATCGGTTGGTATGGGTGCGCCATGCTTTGCTACGTCACGCCGAAGGAGCATCTGGGGCTGCCCAACAAGGATGATGTGAAAACCGGCATTATCACCTATCGCATCGCAGCCCATGCGGCGGATCTTGCCAAGGGCCATCCCGGGGCGCAGTTGCGGGACGACGCCCTGTCCAAGGCCCGTTTCCAGTTCCGCTGGGAGGACCAGTTCAACCTGGGGCTGGATCCGGACACGGCCCGCGCCTACCACGACGAAACCCTGCCGAAGGATTCGGCCAAGGTGGCGCATTTCTGCTCCATGTGCGGCCCCAAGTTCTGCTCCATGAAGATCTCCCATGAAGTGCAGGAGTATGCCCGTGAGCATGGTCTGGACTCGGTGGAGGCGGTAGAAGCCGGCATGGAGGAGAAAGCGGAAGAGTTCCGCCAGTCCGGGAAGCTCTATGAAGTGAAGTAGGTGCGGTCAGTGTAGCCGATATCTCTGACTTCGGGGTCGCCCGATAGGGCGACCTATCTTCGCATGCAACCACGGGGGCCAGCCGGCCCCGTTCTCGCTACGGAGTTGCTGCAGGCATCAAATCCACAAGATTGCCCGATCGTTTTCGGTCCGCCCCATTGACGAATCCATGTCTTTCGGCTTGCTTGAAAGCGCCTAGTCGGACCCGCTATCGTTCGGCTTCGTATCCACGAGGTTGAGCCGATGCCCAAGAGTCCGACAGCGCCTTTCCAGTTTACGTCCGACGACGTGCGGATCGAGTCCCAGGAGACGGTTTTCGAGGGATTCTTCCGGATGGGGCGTCTGCGTCTGAGTCACGCCCGGTTCGCCGGTGGCTACACGGAAACGATCCAGCGTGAGCTGTTCCTGCGCGGCGATGCCACTTGTGTGCTGCCTTACGATCCCGCCCGGGACGAGGTGGTACTGCTCGAACAGTTCCGCCCCGGGGCGCTCTGGCGGGATCAGTCGCCATGGCTGTTGGAGTTGGTGGCGGGGATGGACGAGCCGGGCGAGTCCGCAGAGGAGGTGGCGCATCGTGAGGGAGAAGAAGAGGCGGGGCTGCGGTTTGCGCGTCTGGAACCGATCTGCCGTTATCTGGTCTCTCCCGGAGGCACGACGGAGATGGTCCGTCTGTTCTGCGGCCTTATCAGTAGTGAAGGCGCCGGTGGGTTGTACGGGCTGGAGGCGGAGAACGAAGACATTCGGGCCCATGTCCTTTCGTTGGCGGAGGCGCTCGCGATGTTGGATGATGGGCGTATCAATAACGCGGCAGCCATTATCGCCCTGCAATGGCTGTCGATTCACCGTGAGCGGCTACGGGAGGCGTGGCAATAATGAAGGAGGCCGTGATGCGCCGGCGCTATGTGCCCGATCTCCAGCGATTCAATGCGCTGTGTGAGGGCAATTACCGTCGCCTCGTCCAGCTTCGCCGGCTGGCGGCTTCCGATGGCCATCATGCCACCTTTGAACTGCGGGACCGGGACGCCTATTTCGGTCGTGTCCACATTGAGCGCCAGCAGAAGTCGCGCTATACCGAGACGCTGTTGTTGGAGCAGATCCACAACAGCGGTCGCTGGCTCAACGACCCGCATCTGACCGTTCGCGTCTACCACGATGCTGGCCTGGCGGAGGTGGTCAGCTGCTATCGCGATTACCGCATCCAGGCCGTGAACGACTACCCCAACCGAAGCATGCACCACCCGGATGAGAAAGCTCAGGTGAATGCGTTTCTTGCGGACTGGCTCGCCTTCTGTCTTCGTTTCGGGCATGTCGCCGCTGAGGAGATTGCCTGGCCCGTCTGAGGGGAGGGTGAACCGAATGAACTCCGGTTTCGTCTTTCCGTGTGATCCCGTTTCAGGAAATTGCGCGAACAATTCGCTAATATTTCTCGAAGTGCTGTCACGAATCGATTGAGATGCATCGATAGGTCAGGTGCATTGATAGAGAGCCAAACGGTGTCCTGCCCATGTCCGAGTCGGCCATCCCGTCCAAACGACCCAACCCGCTGAGGGTGCTTCAGCTGACCGATCCCCACCTGATGGCGGATCCGGTCGGAGAGTTGTTGGGTATCCGCACTCGGGAGAGCCTCGATGCCGTCATCGATCAGGTCCGTGGCGAGGGGCGGGTGCCGGATCTCATCATAGCCAGCGGTGACATTGCACAGGACGGGTCGCAAACAGCCTACCGGGCGTTCCGTGATCGCGTGAGTGTCTTTGATTGCCCGGTGATCTGGTTCGCAGGTAATCACGACGATGTTCCCAGCATGAATGCCGTCATTGAGGAAACCGAATCGGCCCGTCGACGGGTATTGACCGGCGGGTGGCAGTTTATCGGGCTGGATTCCTCTGTTCCCGGGCATGTTCATGGGGCCTTGTCCGACGACGAGCTGCAGTACCTGCGAGATTGTCTGGCCGAGTGTCCGAAGACGCCGACGCTGGTGGCCCTCCATCACCACCCGGTCGATGTAGGATGTGACTGGATGGCGGCCATTGGTGTGCGTAACGGCGCTGAGCTCATGGACCTGCTCCGCCGTTCGCCACAGGTGAAAATCGTGCTCTGGGGGCACATTCATCAGGTGTTCGACCGGGTCGAGGGCCATCTTCGCATGCTGGCATCCCCGTCCACCTGTATTCAGTTTGCGCCGGACTCGAGCGATTTCGCCGTCGATCAACGCTCACCCGGTTACCGCTGGCTTGAGCTTGGGCCGGATGGCGATGTCGACACCTGGGTGCGACGTGTGGATCATTTCGAAATGACGGTCGAGTTGGACAGTGACGGCTACTGATAACCGCCCCCGCCTGATTTACCTGCACGGATTCAAGAGTTCCCCCGGCTCGGAAAAGGTCGGAGAGCTGCGTGAAACGCTGGAGCGACTTCAGGTGCCGGTGGAGCTGGTTGTGCCCTCGCTTGGGTTCGAGCCTGAGCGTGCGCTGACCAGAGCCTGTGAGCCGGTTGAGGCGGTGCTGGGGCAGCGCCCCTGTGGTCTGATCGGCTCGTCGCTGGGCGGTTACTACGCGACGGTCGTCAGTGCCCGCTATGGCGTGCCGGCGGCACTGGTCAACCCGGCCGCCTATCCCTATCGGCTGTTGCGGGATTATCTTGGCGAGCAGACCAACCTTCATACGGGCGAAACCTTTACGGTCACCGAGGCGCATATGCAGCAACTGACGGATATGGACCCGGGGGATCACCCGGACCCATCCCAACTGCTTGTCTTGCTTCAGACCGGTGACGAGACACTGGATTATCGGGAGGCGTGGCGCCGTTTTCAGGGCTCGCCCCATTGGCTGCAGGCCGGCGGCGACCACCGGTTCCAGAACTTTGCCCGTACAATCCCGTCCATTCTCGCCTTCCTATGGCCCGAATCACGCTCTGGCGGGATTTTTCAGGGGTGATGCAACTGCGGTAGACTCTCGCCCATGGGCTCCGGTCGTGTTCTTGGCCGGAACGATAAGAACGACGAACGATCAAGGGTGACCGTCATGAGCCAGATTCCGGCCGACCTGAAGTATATCGAAACCCACCAGTGGGTCCGCGTTTCGGAAGACGGCACGGCAACTGTTGGCGTCACGGATTTTGCCCAGGAGCAGCTGGGCGATGTGGTCTTTGTGGAGCTGCCGGATCTGGGCGCGACGGTGAACGGCGGTGAGGAAGCCGGCGTGGCGGAATCGGTCAAGTCCGCGTCCGATGTGTTCAGTCCGGTGACCGGCGAAGTCATTGAACAGAATGAGTCGCTTGAGGACGAGCCGGAAAAGCTTAACGACGATCCCTACGGTGAAGGATGGCTGTTCCGCGTGAAACTCGAGGACGAGGGCGAACTTGAAGGCCTGATGGAGCCGGATGCCTACGCGGAGCACGTGAGCGATCAGTCCTAGGAGTCACCCCGCTGATCGCCGGTAAGACCTTTAGCGTCGCTTTGGTGGTGGTTGTTTGCGTCGCTGGTCCGATCAGTCCCAGTAAGCGTCAATCCCCATGTCGCGGAAATTCTCTGCCATCGTGCTCAGATCGAAGCTCGTCAGGCCGACGTATTCGAGGACGTCGGTTTCGATCTGCTGCCACTCGTAGTCCTCCTCCTGCTGCCCCAGAACCCGGTAATTGCCACACAGATGCTCGGCGATCTTCAGGGTGGCCAGAAGCGTTTTCTTGTCACCATGGGTGGCATCCCGGTTGGCAAAGAGCGGAACGACGGTGTGGTGCTCAGCGATGGCATCGCAGATCGGGCGCGGCAGGTTCCAGGACTTCGCGGTGTAGTAGCCCACCACCGCATGGTTGGTATTGAAGTACCGGTTCTCCATGTCGATGATACGCTCAGTGGGTGAACCGTAGGCCTCAATCATGACGTTCTCGTAGTCCCGGAACCGGTCCAGCATCAGTGGGATGCCGGCATTGTGGAACAGGCCCAGCGCGTAGGATTCGTCCGGGTTGCGGGCGCCAATGTGTTTGGCGATTGTCGCGGAAACCATGGCGATATCGGTGGCGGTGTCCCAGAAGTTCGTCAGGCGGACGATGGCGTCGTCGGACATCTCGCCTTTGATGGACAGACCGTTGACGATGTTGACGACCGTTGAAGGGCCCAGAAGGTCCAGCGCCTGCTCAATGGAGGTGATCTTGTTGCGCAGGCCGTAGAAAGGACTGTTCACGAACTTGAGCATCATGCCCGATAGCGATACATCCTGCCGGATCAACTGCGCGATCTGATCCGTGTCCGACGAGGGCATGGCCTGCTCCATCTGCAGGTCCACCAGAATCTGGGGCTGCGGCGGGATGCGGATGCCCTGGAGAATGGTCTGGATCTGATCGTTGGAGAGTTCGGGCGGCATGGCTGGTTCTCATGTGCAGGCTCAACGGATCATCAGTGTAACCAAACCCGACCCGTTTCGCTGTTTCCGAGCGTTACTGGGGTGGCTGATCAGGTCTGTCGCTGGGGTTGCTAATCGCCGGCTCGTGTTTTGAGCTGCGCCAGCGCCTCCAGCACCGGATCAATCGACTCACCGAAGGGTGACTCCGGCAGCCTGCGGATGGCTTCCTCCAGGGACTGAAGTGCGGTCGACAGGGCCTCCGGCTCGTCGTCTTCCGCCAGGGCGGGCAGCCAGGATGTTCGCAGATCGGAAATCAGGTGCTGCCACTCGGCCATGTCGGCGCCGGCCCAGGGGCTGTGCGCGACGGGCATTCCCTCTTCCGTCTGACCCGACGGGTGGTTCTGGCGTCTTTCCAGAACCTCGCCCAACGTTGTCTCGAGTGTGTCTGTGAGGACGCCAGTGACGCTTTCGGTCCTGGCCATCCGCTGATGGAGCGCACGGAGCAGATAGGCCTGGTTCGGCGGCGTGCACAGAGCGTTGAGGTCGTTCTCCAGACGTTCGGCAATCAATCGGAGAAGCGTGCGCCGACGGCGTTGGGTTCGGACGCCTTGATTGTCACCGTCTTGCGCGGATTCGTAAATCTGGGCCGGATGGACCTCTCCCGGTCGTTCCCACAGGAGAAATTCCATGGGATGAAAGCCGAGGGTCAGGTAATAGAAGTCGATCGACTGGTGCGCGTTTTTAAGAAACGACGGGGTCAGGGGCGTTTCCGAGTAGACCAGCCCGCTGTTTGGGTAGCCAGGCACCTGATCCAGGTAGCCGGGCAGTATGGGGTGCGCATCCACCGGATCGCGCCGGCCCTGATACCAGTGGGGCGGTGCCGTGTCAGCCAGCTGGTAGAGCAGGGCGATGGCCTGGTATTCCCGGTGGGCGGCCTTCCATGCGACTTTTGCGGTGTTCAGGCTGTCCGGTGTCGGCTCGTTGAGCAGCCCGTTCACGGCATCGCTGAGCGCGCTGGCGCTGTCGCAACTGTCGATCAACTGCCCGCGGACCAGGGTTTTCAGGTTGTCCGAGAGCGCCGTGCCAGCTGAGGAGGCGACTGTCGGGGGCGGTTCTGGCGCTGAGTCGCAACCGGCGAGCACCAGCACGATAAGGCCAATTCCGAACCACCTCCGTACCATCACGCCTCCCGCAGTGAGAGCACCGGCCAGCCGCGTTCGCGGGCGGAGGAAGCCAGGGTCGGATCAGGGTCCACCGCAACGGGGTGACCAACGCGCTCCAGAAGTGGCAGGTCGTTGTGGGAGTCGCTGTAGAACCAGGCCGTGTCCAGGTCGTGGTGGTGGCCCTCAAGCCAGGCTTCCAGTCGAGCCACCTTGCCGTCCCGGAAGCTGGGCGTGCCGGATACCCGCCCCGTATAGCGACCGTTGACCATTTCCGGCTCAGTGGCAATCAGGTCATCGACACCGAGCCAGTCGGCAATGGGCTGGGTCACGAACCGGTTTGTCGCCGTGATGATCAGCAGGGTGTGGCCGTCTTCCCGGTGCCGGCGCAACAGGTCGAATGCGGCGTTCAGGCCCATGGGTTCCACGCACTCCGACATGAACCGGCGACGCAGAGCCTCCAGTTCGGCGGGCTCGTGACGGGCCAGTGGTTCCAGCGCAAAGGCCAGGTAGCGGTGGATGTCCAGGCTGCCATCGAGATAGGCCTGATAGAAGCGGTCATTGGCGCGCTGGTACGCATCGGCGTCCACCACGCCTTCACGAACCAGAAATTCGCCCCAGGCGTGGTCGCTGTCACCCCGGATCAGGGTATTGTCGAGATCGAATATCGCCAGGCTCACGGTGGCATCCCCGTCTGTCAGTGATGACGGGCAGTTTACCGAAACGGCCCTCGTTTGCCGACGGGTATCCTATCTGCAAGAATGAGAATAACTTGGGTAAATTGTGGCAGCTGCGCTGGATGGCCCTGTGCCCGAATCGCGCAGCGCCAGAAGATGAATAGGATAACAACGTGATCGACTCCGACGGTTTCAGACCGAACGTCGGAATCATTCTGGCCAACCATCGGGGTGAGGTTCTCTGGGCACGACGCATCGGACAGAACGCCTGGCAGTTTCCACAGGGCGGCATTGACCGGAACGAGTCGCCCGAACAGGCGCTTTACCGTGAGCTGGGAGAGGAGGTCGGGCTCGGGCAGCAGGATGTGGAAATCATCAGCTGTACGCGCGGCTGGCTTCGCTACCGTCTGCCCCGGCGCATGGTGCGTTACCACTCACAACCGGTGTGCATTGGGCAAAAGCAGAAATGGTTCCTGCTCAGATTAATGTCATCGGATGAGGCGGTGTCCGTCGAAGAGACGGACTCGCCAGAATTCGACGGCTGGCAATGGGTCAGCTATTGGTATCCGCTCGGGCAGGTGGTTTCCTTCAAACGAGAGGTCTACCGCCGCGCCCTGCGGGAGTTGGCCCCGAGGCTGTTCCACGACCTGGAGCAGCGTTTGACGCAGAACAACAGGTGACGAACAACCCTCTATGCTGAGCACGCTTCGAAGCATCGTACAGGAGGTCAATGGTGCCCGGGATCTTCAGGAGTCTCTGGACATCATTGTGTCCCGTGTTCAGTCGGCCATGGACACCGAGGTCTGCTCGGTCTATCTGCACGACCCGGATTCCAACAAGTACATCCTGATGGCCACCGAGGGCCTCTACAAAGAGGCCATTGGCCGGGTCAGCATGTCCCAGTCCGAAGGGCTGATCGGGCTTGTGGGCGCTCGAGAGGAGCCCATCAACCTGGAGGATGCGACTCAGCATCCCCGCTATCGGTATTTCCCCGAGACCGGTGAGGAACGCTTCCGTTCATTCCTTGGCGTTCCCATCATTCACCACCGACGGGTACTGGGTGTACTGGTGGTGCAGCAGCGGGACAGTTCCCGCTGCTTCAACGAGGGTGAGGAAGCCTTCCTGGTTACCATTTCCGCCCAACTGGCGGGCGTGATTGCCCACAGTGAGGCGACCGGGGCGATCAGTGGTCTGTCGCTGACCGGTGAGGAGTCCTCCGAGGACGTCAGCTTCCGGGGCGTGGCTGGCGCAACCGGTGTGGCCATTGGCGCGGGGGTCGTGGTTTACCCTCCGGCGGATCTGGACGCCGTGCCGGACAAGACCGTTTCCGACCCGGAAGCGGAGTGCGAGCACTTCCGTCAGGCTGTTGTTGCGGTGCGGGAGGATATCCAGCTCGTGGCCGAGCGGCTTGCTCCTCAGCTTCGTCCCGAAGAGCAGGCGCTCTTTGACGTCTATCTCCGGATTCTTGACGACAATGCCCTGCCAGGCGAAGTCATACGCCGTATCGAAGACGGGCAGTGGTCCCAGGGGGCGCTCAAGCAGGTGGTGCAGCAGTACGTGCGCCATTTCGAGCTGATGGGGGATCTCTACCTGCGCGAGCGCGCAGTGGATATCCGGGATCTGGGGCGCCGTTTGTTGTCCCGTCTCCAGGAAGGCGAGCAGGAGGAGGTCACCTACCCGGATCGGACCATCCTCGTCAGCGATGAACTCACGCCGGCCATGCTTGGCGAGGTCCCGCGCGGTCAACTCGCCGGCCTGGTGTCGGTGCGCGGCTCGAGCAACTCGCACGTAACGATCCTGGCCCGCGCGATGGGGGTGCCGACGGTCATGGGGATGGTGGACATGCCCGTCAATCGCCTCAACGGCCGGGAGTTGATCGTCGATGGCTTTGAGGGGGTGATCTATGCGTCACCATCCCAGGAGCTGCGGGCGATCTATCAGGAAATCTGCGACGAGGAAGACGAGCTGTTCCGCGGCCTCGAGGAACTGCGGGACAAGCCCTGTATCACGCTGGACGGGCAGCGTGTGTCGTTGCTGGTCAACACGGGGCTGGTCACCGACGTTGCCCGCTCGATCAGTCATGGCGCCGAAGGCATCGGTCTGTATCGCACTGAAGTGCCGTTCATGATTAATGAGCGTTTCCCTTCTGAGCAGGAGCAGCGGGCCTACTATCGCGAACAGCTTGAGGCCTTTGCCCCCAACGCCGTGACCATGCGGACGCTGGATATTGGGGGTGACAAGGCGCTGACCTATTTCCCGATCAGCGAGGAGAACCCTTTCCTGGGCTGGCGCGGCATCCGGGTCACACTGGATCACCCGGAGATCTTTCTGGTTCAGGTCCGGGCCATGCTCAAGGCGAGCGAAGGGCTCGACAACCTCCGAATCATGCTGCCGATGGTCAGCAACGTCTCGGAAGTCGAGGAATCGCTGCATCTGATCTATCGCGTTTACCATGAAGTGCGCGAGGAGGGGTACAACGTCACCATGCCCCGGGTCGGTGTTATGATCGAGGTGCCGGCGGCTGTTTATCAGGTGCGGGAGCTCGCGGACCGGGTCGACTTCCTGTCCGTGGGCTCCAACGACCTGACGCAGTACCTGCTGGCGGTGGACCGGAATAACCCACGGGTGGCGTCGCTGTATCATTCGTTCCATCCCGCGGTGCTTCAGGCGCTGGTGCAGATTGTGGAGGGCGGGCACGCCGTTGGAAAGCCTGTCAGCATCTGTGGTGAGCTGGCGGGGGACCCCGGGGGTGCCGTTTTGCTCATGGCCATGGGCTACGATGCCCTGTCGATGAACGCGGCCAGCCTGCCGAAGGTGAAATCGGTGATCCGCAGTATCACGTCTGACTGGTCCCGGGAACTGTTGCATGACGTGCTGGAGCTGGACTCGCCCCACGTCATCAAGAGTTGTGTGGACCTGGCGTTGAGAAGTGCCGGTTTCGGGCGCTATCTGCGTCCGGAGCGGAGTTTTGCGGCGGCGCCCCGGTATCGGAGTGCTGTGGAATAGGGTGTTTACTCTAACCCGGCCTGATAGCTTTCCAGAGGAATCCGGCATACGGTCGGTAATATGGCAGTGACAGAGGGTGTTGATGGCGGTCAGATCAACGGACAACACAGAGCGGCCCCGCATCGGGCTGGCACTGGGCGGCGGCGGTCCGCTCGGTGGGATCTATGAAATCGGTGCCCTCCGTGCGCTGGATGAAGCGCTGGACGGGGTGGATTTCAATGATCTGGATGTGTATGTCGGCGTTAACGCCGGGTCCTTCGTCAGTGCCAACCTGGCGAATCAGATGACCACCGCTCAGTTGTGCCGGATTTTCGTCAAGAACGAAGCGGAAGTGCATCCGTTCCACCCGGAGGTGTTCTACAGGCCAGCATTCCGGGAGCTTGGGCGGCGTCTGTTGTCCGCGCCGGGGCTGCTGACCGAGGCGGTCACCCGCTTTCTGAACAATCCCTACGACCAGAGTTTTCTCGAAGCGCTGACGGTTCTCTCTCAGGTCGCACCAGCGGGTCTGTTCGACAATGAAGGGCTGCAGGACTACCTGGCTCGCACCTTTACCATGCTGGGCCGTACCAACGACTTCCGGCGTCTGCGGCGCAGCCTCTATGTGGTGGCGGCCGATGTGGAGAGCACGGAAGCGGTCTGTTTCGGGGCGCCGGGGTATGACCACGTGCCCATCTCCCGCGCCATTCAGGCGAGCACGTCGTCACCGGGCGTGTACCTTCCCGTGGAAATCGATGGTCGCTATTATCTGGATGGCACGATCCGTAAAGGCCTGCACGCTTCCGTCGCCTTTGAGGATGGTGCGGACCTGGTGCTGGCGGTGAATCCCCAGGTGCCGATCGATGCCAGTGCGGCCGTTCGCAACGGCTCCATGAAGCCAGGGGCCATTACCCACTCGGGCATGCCAAACGTCCTGTCCCAGACGTTCCGGACCATGGTGTACTCACGGATGCAGTCCGGCATTGCTCAGTATGCCCGCGACTATCCGGATCGGGATATCCTGTTGTTCGAACCGACACGGGATGATGCCAAGCTGTTTTTCTCCAACGTGTTCAGCTTCAAGTCCCGTCGCATGGTCTGTGAGCACGCCTACCAGATGACCCGGCGCGACCTTCTGTCCCGGGCTGACGACCTCGAGCGTCGCCTGGCGCCATATGGTGTCACCGTCAATCGGGAGGTGCTGGAAGACAGGAATCGAACAATCAGCACGAGCCTGTACGGTGAAATGCTGCCGCTCTACGTGGCGAAGGGTGGGAAAAGGCGTGGCGTCGCCGACCGTCTTGATAACGTGACCGACCTGTTTCGGAAGGCGCAGTAAAGAAATCATTGCCACGGAACCCGCGGAAGAACGCGGAAAAGGTTTTAAAGTTTTAAGGTCTTAAAGTCGAAAAGTCGGCAAGCTGACTGACCATGTCCGAACGGCCACCCGCTTTAAAACTTTCTGACTTTAAAACCTTCAGACACACCTGTGTCGTCTGAGCTTTCAGGTCGTTCCGTAGCCGGATAACAAAAGCCATCCCTGGCCGTCTCGTCGCCTTAGAGAATATACCGACTCAGGTCCTCATCTTCGGACAGGTCGCCGAGTTTCTCGTCGACATAGTCGGCGGTGATCTCGAAGTTGCCGGTGACGCGGTCTCCGGCATCATAGGAGATTTCCTCCAGCAGCCGCTCCATGACCGTGTGCAGTCGCCGCGCGCCGATGTTCTCGGTGGACTCGTTCACCTTCCAGGACACCTGCGCCAGTCGCTCGATGGCGTCCTCGGCAAAGGTCAGGTTCACCTCTTCCGTTTCCATCAGCGCCTCATACTGTTGGACCAGTGACGCTGAAGGCTCGGTCAGGATGCGCTTGAAATCATCCGGTGTGAGAGCCTGGAGTTCTACGCGAATGGGAAGCCGGCCCTGCAATTCCGGGATGAGGTCCGACGGCTTGGACAGGTGGAAGGCGCCGGAGGCAATGAACAGGATGTGATCGGTCCGGACCATGCCGTACTTGGTGCTCACCGTGCTGCCCTCGATCAGGGGCAGGAGGTCGCGTTGCACGCCTTCCCGCGACACATCGCCGGAGCTGTTTTCGTTTCCCTTGGCGACCTTGTCGATCTCATCGACAAACACGATGCCATTCTGCTCAACCGCCTCAATGGCCCGTTGCTTGATTTCCTCTTCGTTGACCAGTTTGGCAGCCTCTTCCTCTTTGGCCGCGGCCATGGCGTCAGCCACCTTCATCTTCCGGGTTTTGCGCCGATCCTGGCTCATGTTGGAGAACAGGTTCTGCAGCTGGCTGGTCATTTCCTCCATGCCTGGAGGCGCCATGATCTCTACGCCAGCACCGGACTGCGAGACATCGATCTCGATTTCCCGGTCATCCAGCTCGCCCTCCCGCAGCTTTTTACGGAACAGCTGGCGGGTCGAGTTATCATTCTGGGAACCACTGGACTGACTGTCCTCCTCCAGGCTGCGTGCGGGGGGCAGCAGGGCGTCCAGCACGCGGTCTTCCGCCGCATCAAGGGCCCGGTGTTCGTGGCGCTTCATTTCCTTTTCGCGAAGCATGGAGACGGCCATATCCGTTAGATCACGGACGATCGACTCCACGTCGCGGCCAACATAGCCCACTTCTGTGAACTTTGTGGCCTCGATCTTGAGGAAAGGGGCTTCGGCCAATTTCGCGAGGCGGCGGGCAATTTCTGTTTTGCCGACGCCGGTCGGACCGATCATGAGGATGTTCTTCGGGGTGATTTCATCGCGCAGAGCGGAATCCAGCTGCATACGCCGCCAGCGATTGCGCAGGGCGACCGCAACGGCCCGCTTGGCCTCTTCCTGCCCGATAATGTGCTTGTTCAGCTCATGAACGATCTCACGGGGTGTCATTCCAGACATGGCAGGTCATTACTCCTTGCCGAGCACTTCCAGAGTGCGGTTGTGATTGGTGTAGATGCAGATGTCAGCGGCGATATCCAGCCCTTTTTCGACAATGGACCGGGCATCCAGTTCGGTGGTGTCGAGCATCGCGCGTGCCGCTGCCTGGGCGTAGGGGCCGCCCGAGCCGATGGCTATGAGGCTGTCTTCCGGCTCGATCACGTCCCCGTTGCCGGTAATGATCAGTGACGCGGTTTCATCCGCCACCGCAAGTAAGGCCTCCAGTCGCCTCAATGCCCGGTCTGTTCGCCAGTCCTTCGCCAGCTCAACGGCCGAACGGGTGAGGTTGCCCTGATTCTTCTCCAGCTGCGCTTCGAATCGCTCGAACAGGGTGAAGGCGTCGGCGGTGCCGCCCGCAAAGCCAGCAATGACCTTGCCGTTGTACAGTCGCCGAACCTTGCGCGCGTTGCCCTTCATCTGGGTATTGCCAAGCGACACCTGGCCGTCGCCACCGATGGCGACCGAGTCACCCCGGCGGACAGAGAGGATGGTTGTCATGCAGACTCCCGTTAATCACGAATGGTCTCTTCCCCAGATTAGGGTGAATCCGGCGAATTCAAGAGAGTCTGCACGAAATGACAAGCGAGTGGTCAGCCGCTGTCAGACTTATTCGGCACTTTCCTTACGAGCGGTTGGATATCGATGCTGACGAGTCGGTCCAGGGCGCTGTTCATCTTGCTTCGTGACTCGAACGGACCGACCGACACCCGATACCAGACCGTTCCACTGTCGAGCGTCACCTTTTTCACGTGCGCTCGTAACCCCTGGAAGGCAATCTCGGCGCGCTGGCGCTCGGCATCCTTCTCTCCCTTGAACGATCCCGCCTGGACGACGTACTGGAAGTGGTCCTTCGCCTCCGACGGCCCCGGCTGATAGGCCTCGACCTCCGGGGGGACCACCTCGGACTCCGGGAGCATCTCGTAAAACTCGAAGGATTGTTTCTTCGGCTGGTCGGAAGTTGTCGACGTTTCCTGCGCGTTTTCCGTATCGGCGGCCCCGGTACCGACCGAGCCGTCGGATGCGTCGCTCTCTGCCGGTTGGGATGGTGACGGATCAACGGGCAGCGTGTTCAGGTAGACAATGAAGCCAACAAAACCGCCGACCAGCGCCAGGGAGAGGATCCAGCGCAGCGACAGACTCCCGCCCTGACGTGACGGTCGGGCCGTCGCGCGCTTGGGTGCGGGTCTGGTGCGGGGCTTGCCGGCCGGTTTTGTCGGAGCCGCACCCCGCGGTTTTCCCCGCTGTGAGCGGGAGGCGTAGTCTTTGGTCATGGCACCTGGTCCGATTACATTGACGTGGGAGCGCTGACGCCGAGCAATCCCAGCCCGTTCCGGATGACTTGCCGCACGGCGAGGCAGAGGGCAACACGGGCATCGCGGACCGACTCGTCCTCCACGAGCACCTTATGGGCGTTGTAGTAAGTGTGGAACGCCCCCGCCAGGTCCCGCAGGTACTGACTGATCTGGTGAGGCTCGCGCTGGGCGGCAGCTGAAGCGACCAGTTCGGGATAACGGGCCAGCTCATTCGCCAGATCCCGCTCCGCCTCCAGGGACAGGCCGTCGAGCTTATCGGTCAGTGCCAATGTCGATGTATCCACGCCGGTCTCTGCGAGCTTCTCCAGCATACTGCAGATCCGGGCGTGGGCGTACTGGATGTAGTACACCGGGTTTTCGTTGGTCTGAGAACGGGCCAGGTCAATGTCGAATGTCAGCTGGGAATCGACCCGGCGAGCGGCCAGGAAGAAGCGCGTTGCATCGCGGCCGACTTCTTCGATGAGATCCCGTAGGGTGACGTAACTGCCGGCACGCTTGGAGAGTTTGACCTCTTCGCCGGAGCGGGTGACCAACACCATCTGGTGCAGTACATAGTCGGGCCAGCCTTCCGGAATGTCCGCCTTCAGTGCCTGCAGCCCGGCGCGGACGCGCGTAATGGTCGAGTGGTGATCGGCACCCTGCTCGTTGATCACCGTGCTGAAGCCGCGCCGCCACTTGTCCAGGTGGTAGGCCACGTCCGGCAGGAAGTAGGTGTAACCGCCTTCCTTCTTACGCATGACCCGGTCCTTGTCGTCCCCGAAATCCGTGGTGCGCAACCAGGTGGCCCCATCCTGCTCGTAGGTGTAGCCATTCGCCTCGAGAGCCCGGACAGTCTCGTCCACCTTGCCATCGTCGTACAGTGAGGACTCCAGGAAGTAGACGTCGAACCGGACGTCAAAAGCCTTCAGGTCCTGATCCTGCTCCTTGCGCAGGTAGGCCACCGCGAACTCGCGGATCGCATCGAGGTTGTCCGGATCGGCCGCCGCTGTGACTTCGCGGTCGTCTGCCGTTTCGGTCTCCCCCGCGAGGTAGGCCCTGGCCACGTCCTGAATGTAGTCGCCGCGATAGCCGTCTTCCGGCCAGCCGTCATCATCCGGCGTCATGCCTTTGGCCCGGGCCTGTACGGACAGGGCCAGGTTATCGATCTGGGCGCCCGCGTCGTTGTAATAGAACTCCCGGGTGACATTGTAGCCCGTCGCGTCGAGCAGGCGGGCCAGACTGTCACCGATCGCCGCGCCGCGGCCATGACCGACATGGAGCGGCCCGGTTGGGTTGGCGGAAACGAACTCGATCTGGACCGATTCGCCCCCGCCACTGTTGCTCCGACCGAACGCTTCGCCTTTTTCCAGAATGCGTCGTACGACGTCAAAGCTGCTGGCGTCGCTCATGAAGAAGTTGATGAAGCCGGGGCCGGCAATCTCGACCTTATCGACGGCGTGACTCTCAGGCAGACGGTCGATGACGGCCTGGGCCACCTCGCGCGGCGGTTTGCGCGCCGCCTTGGCGGTCACCATGGCGATATTGGTCGCAAAGTCGCCATGTGCCTTGTCGCGGGCGTGTTCCACGCCGGGCGTGAAGGTCTGGTCCGCCGGCAGAATGCCGTCCGACTGCATCGCCGCCACAGCGGCGTCAAGAAGCTCGAGTACCGTCTCTTTCATGCTGGCTCGGTCTGGTTGGTAAAACGGGCGGGGGACGCGGCCCCCGTTGTTGGGGACCGCGTATTATCGCGGAAAGGGGAGGGTATCTCAAATGATCCGCGTTCTATCCGGTTTCAATCGGATCCACATCGATCTGCCAGCGCAGCCCTGCTGGCTTGTCCGACTGATCGAGAGTCCCGCACAGTTGAGCGAGCGTGCGCTGCAGGCGCGAACGGCGCTCGTCGACCAACACCAGTTGGGCTCGGTGGCGGTCGGCGCGACGGGCAATAATGGCGGGAAGAGGGCCCCAGATGGCGAGGCCGTCGCGGGCGGCCATCTGGCGAGCGTGGTCGAGGAAGGCGAGGCTGTCGGCCATGTCCCGGCTCTCTGCCCGCAGGATGGCCATGGCTCGGAATGGGGGGAGTCCGAGTGCTTCCCGCTCTGACAGCAGGTGATCGACAATATCGGGGTAGTCCGCCTCGCAGAGCTGTTGCAGTAGAGGATGGTCGCTGTGACAGGTCTGGATCAGGACCCGTCCGGGAATGCGGTGGCGTCCCGCGCGGCCGCTGACCTGAAGGAGTGTCTGGATCAGTGTCTCCGGCGCCCGGAAGTCCACACTGAACAGCCCGCCGTCGGCGTTCACGGCCACCACCAGTGAGACATTCGGAAAATCATGGCCTTTGGCCAGCATCTGTGTGCCGACCAGGATGCAGGGTGTGCCGTCGTTGACCGTTGCGAGAAGCTGGTCGATTCGTCCGCGACGCCGGGTGCTGTCCCGGTCGATGCGGATCACCGGTGTCTCGGGGAACTGCGCTTCCAGAATGTCTTCGGTGCGTTCCGTGCCCTGACCGACAGGCCGGAATGCCTCGCTGTCACATTCCGGGCAGGTGGTTGGCGCCGCCCGTTGGTAGTCGCAGTGGTGGCATCGCAACGCCCGGTCCCGGCGGTGGTATGTGAGGCGCGCATCGCAGTGGGGGCAGTCCATCATGTGGCCGCAGTCGAAGCACATCATGACCGGTGCGTAGCCGCGTCGATTGACGAAAACCAGCACCTGCTCGCCGCGCTCGATGCGCTCGCCAATGGCCTGGAGCGTGGGGCGGGCCAGCCCCCCTTCCAGAGGGCGGCTGCGAATGTCGAGCAGGGTCATCTTCGGCGGGCGTGCGTCGCCCACCCGTTCTTCCAGTCGCGCCAGCCGATACTTGCCTGTGCGAGCGTTGTGAAAGGACTCGGTGGAGGGCGTTGCCGATCCCAGGATCACGGGGCAGTCGTTCATCTGCCCCCGGACGACCGCCAGGTCCCGGCCGGAGTACCGGAAGCCCTCTCCTTGTTTGAAGGAGCTGTCATGCTCTTCGTCCACGACAATGGCGCCAATGTCCGCATAGGGGAGCGTGACGGCCGAGCGGGTGCCGATCACGATGGCCGGGTCACCCCGTCGGATCGACAGCCAGGTACGCAATCGTTCCGTGTCGTTCAGCGCCGAGTGCCAGACCTGTATGCGCTCACCAAAGTAGCGACGGAAGCGGCGCACCGTCTGAGGAGTGAGATTGATCTCGGGAACCAGGATAAGGGCCTGTTGGTCGGCGCCCAGGTGCTCCTGCAAATAATGAAGGTAGAGTTCGGTTTTGCCGCTGCCAGTGATTCCGTAGAGCAGGGTTGTGGTGAAGGCACCGGGCGATGGTAAATGGCGGTAGGCCGCCTGTTGTGCCGGCGTTAGCTGGGGCAGAGAGTCCAGATATGCCTGATCGGGTGTGGGTGGTTTGGGCGTGGCGGTGTCGATTAGCCCGCGTTGATGCAGTCCGCGGATCTGGGCAAGGCTGAATCCCTCCGCCCGGATCGTGGATTCCCGGGTGATATCGGGTTGTTGCTTCAGCCAGCTCAGGAGCATTTTCTGTTTGCGAGCCTGGGGGGGCAATGTGTCCGGATCGGCATCGGGCCGGGCTCGCCAGCCGGTTTCCGTCGGCAGGGATGCTGGCTGGCCGCGACGAAGCGCGGGAGGCAGAGCCATGAACAGGCACTCGCCCAATGGGTGCTGATAGTAACGGGCCGCCCAGCTCATGAGTTCTCGGGTGTCGTCAGGGAGTGCCGCCCAGTCTTCCAGGGGTGGCCCCAATGGGCGCAATGACAGGCCTTCCGGGGGCGTCACGCCCGTTGCGATCACAAGACCGACGAGCTGCTGTCGGCCAAACCGGACGCGGACACGTTGGCCGGGCATCACGGTCTGGCCGTCTGGAATGCGATAATCAAAGGCCTGTCGCAGCGGGCGGGACAGTACGATGCGGGCTGTGTCGGTCACGGCATCTCCTGGCCAGAGAAAGACACTAGTGTCCCGTCGGGCTAATTCCTTAATCTACTGCTTGCCTCTGAGGGCTCTGACCAAGGCGCCAGTCTGCAGGTGTGGTGGTTCCACATCAAAGACTGGCAACACAGGCTCTGAGTCCTCAGAGGCAAGCCCTTCGGGAGCTTCTGAAAAACCGAATAGCGTCGTTGTGCTGTTTCGATTTGGAACCACCAAACCTTCACCAGCACGCCTAGCTCTTCGGTTTTTCAGAAGCTCAGTAGGTTAAGGAATTAGCCCGACGGGACACTAGTATTGCGCCAAGCTGGTTTTCTGATACCATTCGGCGTCCAAATTGGCGGCCTGCATTCTGAACCGCCATGAGATTCGTTTCAAACAATGCGGTGCCCGGCATTGGATCGGGTGGCGGCATGGCCAAAGAGGTTCTCCATCATGAAAAGCGGACTCCATCCCGAGTATTCGGACATTACCGCCACCTGCAGCTGCGGTAATGAAATCAAGACCCGTTCCACCATTGGCAAGGACATTCAACTGGATGTCTGCTCCCAGTGCCACCCCTTCTACACTGGCAAGCAGAAGGTGATGGACACAGCGGGCCGTATCGATCGCTTCCAGAAGCGGTTCGGTGGACGGATCAAAGGCGGCAAGTAACCGTCTGGTGGGCCCGGAGACAATCGGGCCGCGAAACAAAAATGGGGCGCACAAGCGCCCCATTTTTGTATGCAGAGTGATCAATTTGTGGTGTCTCGCCCTTGTTTGACTGTGGCAGGCACGCGATAATGTCGCGCTCTCGATCGGAGAGACACCACCGATCGGGCACAAGACAATAAAGCCGGACACAGTGGGAACGCCGGCAGGCACGACGTATCTTCCGACTTTTTCAACGTGACACAAACGGAAACAGTGGCAATGTCTCAAGATCTGAAAACAGCGGCCCTCGAATACCATGAAAAACCGCGGCCGGGTAAGTTGAGTGTGGAGATCACCAAGCCGACCCAAACCTCCCGTGACCTGTCCCTGGCGTATAGCCCGGGTGTTGCGGAACCGGTTCGGGAAATCGCCAAGGATCCGGAGAACGCCTACCGGTATACGGGCAAAGGCAACCTGGTCGGTGTGATTTCGGATGGTTCCGCGATTCTGGGGCTCGGGAATCTCGGTCCGCTGCCCAGCAAGCCGGTTATGGAAGGCAAGGGCGTGCTGTTCAAGCGCTTCGCCGGCATCGACGTATTTGATATCGAAGTGGATTCCGAGAGCCCGCAGGCATTTATCGACACCGTGAGCCGGATTGCCGACACGTTTGGCGGCATCAATCTGGAGGACATCAAGGCGCCGGAGTGCTTTGAAGTTGAGCGGGCACTGAAAGAGCAGTGTAGCGTGCCGATTTTCCACGACGACCAGCATGGCACGGCCATCGTGACGGCGGCCGGTATGCTCAATGCGCTGGACCTGCAGGGCAAGAAGGTGGAAGACGCCAAGGTTGTCTGCATGGGCGCCGGCGCCGCTGCGATCGCCTGTATGAAGCTGCTGATCAGTTGCGGCATTAAGTCCGAGAACATTTTCATGCTCGACAGCAAGGGCGTGATCCACTCCGGGCGCGATAACCTCAACCAATACAAAGCCATGTTCGCGATTGATACGGACGCGCGCACGCTGGATGATGCGATGGAAGGGGCGGACGTGTTCCTGGGGGTATCCGGCCCGGATCTGCTCCCGGTTGAGACGCTCAAGAAGATGGCGCCGAACCCGATCGTGTTTGCCTGCTCGAACCCGGATCCCGAGATCAAGCCGGAAGTCGCTTTGGCGGCGCGGGATGATCTGATCATGGCCACCGGCCGTTCCGATTATCCCAACCAGGTGAACAACGTTCTGGGCTTCCCTTTCATTTTCCGTGGTGCGCTGGACGTTCGTGCCAGTGCGATCAATGAGGAGATGAAGGTCGCGGCCGTCAATGCGATCCGGGATCTGGCGAGAGAGCCGGTGCCGCAGGAGATCTGTGAGGCCTATAACGTTGAGTCTTTCGAGTTTGGCAAGGAATACATCCTGCCCAAGCCGATGGATGTCCGTCTTCTGGAGTTTGTGCCGGCTGCTGTTGCACGCGCCGCCATTGACTCCGGTGTGGCGCGTCACGGTTATCCGGCGCACTACCCGCTGAAGGCCCTCGAAGACGTTCAGTAAAAGGCGCCGACTGAAAACCCCGCCCGGCTGTCAGGCCCGGCGGGGTTTTTTGTGTCCGTAGGACGGGGAATGCCTTCTCTTAATGATGGATTCGCCACGGAAAGAGACAGAAAGCACGGAAAGAGAAGTGACGGAGGGTTGCGTCGGTTTCTCTTCCGCGTCCGGAGGACGCTTTCCGTGAATTCCGTGTTATTCCGTGGCAGGCCCTTGGTTGGGCAGTCAGAGTCTCAGAACAGCTGTTGCGGCATCTGGCCGTCGCTGTTGCTGTCGTTGCTGCCATCGTTGGAGGCCGTGGCGTCAATGTCCACCGGTTCCGGCGCGTTTTCGGTCCGGAAGATTTCAAACAGGGTGTTCTTGCTGTCGGGGCGTGCCCGCTTCCCCGTCTCGGCGTCAATCTTGACGGTCACCAGTCCGTTGGGGCGTGGCATGTTGGCGGGTTCTGTCCCGGCCAGAGCGACCTCCATGTAGTCCGCCCAGACCGGAAGCGCTGCGGTGGCGCCATATTCGCCGCGGCCCATCGGCTGAGGCTGGTCAAAGCCGACCCAGGCGCTGGCTGCCAGGTTGTGATTGAAGCCGGAGAACCAGGCGTCCCGCTGCTGGTTGGTCGTGCCGGTTTTGCCGGCGATGTCATCCCGGCCAAGTGCCCGGGCCCTACGCCCGGTCCCCAGCCTCACCACGTCCTTCATCATGGAGTGAAGGATGTAGACGGAGCGCTCGTCCGCCACTCGTGGTGCCGGCTGGATGGCCGGAAAGCCCACGGCGGGTGTCGGGCGGCCTTCCGTCAGCTGCTCGCAATTGTCGTCGCAGGTGACGACGGCTGGCGCCTCGTAAACGACATCGCCGTCGCTGTTGCGTACGGTTTGTACGAAGTAGGGCGAGACGTTGTAGCCACCGTTGGCAATCACGGCGAAACCGCGGGCGATTTCCATTGGTGTCAGCGTGCCGCTGCCCAGCGCCAGTGATAGATCGCGGGACATCTGGCTGGTATCAATGCCCAGCTGCCCGAGATACTCGACGGTGTTGTCGATGCCCAGCTCGCGCAGCAGACGGATGGAGACCAGGTTTCTTGACCGATAGAGCGCCTTGCGCAGCCGGGTCGGGCCGTAGAATTCGCCGCTGGCATTCTGGGGGCGCCAAGTGGTTTCCAGGTCGATGTCGTCGAAGACAATGGGAGCGTCGTTGATCAGGGTCGCTGGCGTCTTCCCGTGTTCCAGAGCCGCCAGGTACAGGAACGGTTTGAAGTTGGAGCCGGGCTGGCGGCGTGCCTGAGTCGCCCGGTTGTATTTACTCTGGGAGAAGCTGAATCCGCCCGTCAGGGACTGGATACCACCGGTGTGCGGATCCAGTGAAACCAGAGCGCCCTGGACTTCTGGAACCTGCGACAGGCGCACCGAGGTCGGCCCGGGTGTCTCGCTCGGTGCTGCGCCGCGCGACAGGGGCGATGCCATCGGAATGCCCTCGACGTACACGACATCCCCGACTGACACGACATCCGCCGGTGATTCTGGTGTCGGGCCGAGCCGGTTGCGCGAGCGGAACGGGCGAGCCCAGGTCATCGTGTCGAATGCCATTGTGGCCGGCCCGATTGTGTCGGCGTAAACCCTCGCGGCTGCATCGGAAACACCGGTGACGACCGCCGGGTAAAGGCCGGCATAGGACTCGTGCGGCGCCAGGATCGACTGGAAATCGCCGGAGGCCATGTCCGACTCGGAGGCCTGGGCTACCGGGCCGCGGTAGCCATGTCGCCGGTCATAGGCCTTTAATCCGTTCCTTAGGGCTTGGTTGGCGGTGGACTGGCGGGTACTGTCGATCGTGAGAGAGACTTCATAACCGTCGGTATAGGCCTGGTCGCCAAAACGCTCGACCATCCATGTCCGGGTCATCTCTGCCAGATAATCTGCCTCAAGGGCGGACTCCGCACCGTGGTAGCGGGCCGTTACCGGCGCGTCCGATGCCAGCTCATGCGCGGCCTGCCCGATATATTCGAGGTCGTGCATGCGCTGGAGAATCCAGTTCCGGCGGATCAGGGCCCGTTCCGGATTCGCCAGCGGGTTGTACGCTGACGGTGCCTTGGGCAGGCCGGCGAGCATGGCCATCTGGGCCAGTGTGAGTTCCCGCACGGGTTGGCCGTAATAGACCTCAGCGGCCGCTTGTAGCCCATACGCACGATTGCCCAGATAGATCTTGTTGAAATAGAGCTCAATGATGGTCGATTTCGACAGTTCCTGCTCCATCTGAAGGGCCAGCAGGATTTCGTTGAATTTCCGAATGAATGTGCGATCGCGTGTCAAAAAGTAATTTTTTGCAACCTGCATCGTTATTGTGCTGCCGCCAGAGCGGATAGAGCCTGTCGATACAAGCTCCCACGCGGCCCGCACGAGGCCTTTGATATCGACCCCTGAATGCTCATAGAATCGGGCGTCTTCGGCGGCCAGGAAGGCCTGCAACTGCAACTCAGGAATCTGGTCGATTGTGACCGGCTCCCTTCTCTTTTCGCCGAATTCTGCTATTAATCTGTTGTCGCTGGAATAAATCCGCAACGGCGTCTGTAGTTGGATATCGAGGATCTGTTCGACGTCCGGAAGGCCCGGGCGGAGATATAGGTAAAAACTGGACAGTGTCATGGCGCCCAGTGCCAAACCGGCCAGAAAACACCAGAACAGGGAGTGTGTCAGTTTGCGCATGCGTGACATTTTTTTCTGACAAGTGTTGGATATAGGTCTATCATCTGAGAAATTGCTTTAGAAGCGGAGCCCATCCAGCGATGCTACTCTGCAATCCTCATCGGTTAAAGCGGCATTGTATCGTTTGGGCGCCAGAATTTCTCTTACGGAATGACAAGAATCCGGCCCCTGAAGGTCGGACCTGACGAGCCGATACAGGAAAGGTAATCGTGAAGGCGCTCTGCAGGGGCGTGCGGTTGGTTGCCTGATCCGGTTCAGCAAATCCAGGTACAGGGTGAGCGCGTGTTCGGATTACTCGGAAAAAAATCCAGTAATGTGCTGGGGATTGATATCAGCTCCAGTTCGGTCAAGCTTCTTGAGCTCTCAAAGCAGGGCAGTCGCTATCGGGTTGAGAGCTATGCGGTGGAGCCGCTGCCAGCCAATGCCGTGGTGGAGAAGAACATTACGGATGTTGAGGCGGTCGGCGAGGCTCTGAAGAAGGTGATGTCCAAGGCGCGCACGAGCCTGAAACAGGCGGCCGTCGCGGTGTCGGGGTCCGCCGTCATCACGAAGCTGATCCAGATGGACGGCGGTCTCAACGAGTTTGAGATGGAAGATCAGATCGCCATGGAGGCGGATCAGTACATCCCGTATCCGCTGGATGAAGTCGCCATCGATTTTGAGGTTCAGGGGCCGTCTGAGGCGAACCCCGATCAGTCGGATGTTCTGCTTGCTGCCTGCCGTAAAGAGAACGTCGATATCCGTGAGGATGCCCTCTCGATTGCCGGTCTGTCTTCCAAAGTGGTGGATGTAGAGGCCTACGCGCTTGAGCGTGCTTATTCATTGCTGGAGTCGCAGCTCGAATCGCAGGGCGAGGAACTCGTGGTCGCCGTTGTCGACATCGGTGCGACCATGACGACGCTGAGTGTTCTGGCCGATGGGGAGACAGTGTACACGCGGGAGCAGATCTTCGGTGGCAAACAGCTGACTGAAGAGATCCAGCGTCGCTATGGCCTGTCGATGGAAGAGGCCGGCATGGCCAAGAAACAGGGTGGCCTGCCGGATGACTATGAGGTGGAGGTGCTTTCGCCCTTCCGGGAAGCCGTCGTCCAGCAGGTGGCTCGGGCAATGCAGTTCTTTTTCGGGGCAAGCCAGTATAATGCGGTCGATTACGTCATTCTGGCAGGTGGGACGGCCTCCATTCAGGGCCTGACTGAGATGGTGGAGGATAAAACCGGCACGCCGACCCTGGTGGCGAATCCCTTTGCGGACATGGCGGTGGGCTCCCGTGTGAATGCGTCCGCCCTCGCCAACGACGCGCCATCGCTGATGATTGCCTGTGGTCTGGCGATGAGGAGTTTTGACTGATGGCAAAGATTAACCTGCGCCCCTGGCGAGAAGAGCTCCGCGCGGAGAAGCAACAGCAGTTTGTGGTCATGCTGGTGGGTGCCGTCATTGTCGCAGCGGGCCTGTCGTTTCTCTGGAAGACACACGTCGAAGGGCAAATCGACTACCAGGAGTCGCGTAATACCTACGTTGAGAACGCGACCAAGGAACTCGACAGCCAGATCAAGGAAATCGAGAATCTGCGCCGGCAGAGGGATGAGCTGATCGCCCGGATGCAGGTCATTCAGGATCTCCAGGGTAAGCGTCCGGTCATCGTCCGGGTGTTCGATCAGCTGGTGCGCACATTGCCAGACGGTCTTTTCTACACTGACCTGAAAAAGAACGGCGACAAGCTCTCGATGGTGGGGATGGCCGAGTCCAACAGTCGGATTTCCAACCTGATGCGTCAGTTGGAGGAGTCGGACTGGTTTTCAGGTCCCAACCTGACCAACGTGTCGGCGGCGGACAACCGTCGTGCCGGATACAGCCAGTTCAACCTGTCGGTCAATCAGGAGACGCCGAAACCCGAGAATGAAGGGGAGGAGACAGAATGAGCCTTGTGGACTCCCTGAAAAAGCTGAACGATCTGGATGTCAACGACCTCGACATCAACAACGCCGGCATCTGGCCCATGCCGGTCAAGATCATCGTCGCACTGATTCTTTTTGGGTTGGTTCTCGGTGGCGGTTACTGGTTTTTTGTCAAGGATCAGTACACCGAACTGGACCGTGTCTCGGACCGGGAGCAGGAGCTTCGCCAGGAATACGAAAACAAGGCCTACAAAGTGGCCAATCTGGATGTTTTCAAGCGACAGATGGCCGAGATGGAGGAAACCTTTGGCGCCCTGGTCAAGCAACTGCCGAGTGACACCGAGGTTCCCGGCCTGCTGGAAGACATTACCAATACGGCGAAAGGCAATGGCCTGCAACTCCAGGAGGTCACTCTGCAACCCGAGCAGCAGAAGGATTTCTACGTTGAGCTGCCGATCAACATCCGCGTCCGGGGTGGCTATCACGAGTTGGGGTCGTTTGTGAGCGCTGTCGCTGGTCTGCCGCGAATCGTGACATTGCATGACTTTACCATTAAACCCACCAGTGGTGACGGAGATCAGCTGGATATGCAGGTTCTGGCCCGCACCTATCGTTATCGGGCCGGGGAGTAGTGTGATATGACCCGAGGATGGAAAGGTTGGATCAGCCTCTGTGTTCTGCCGTTCGTGGTGGCATGCTCCCAGAACGAAGGGTTCGATGACCTGGATCGTTTCATGAAAGAAGCCCGGGAGCAGCCGAGAGGGCACGTCGAGCCTCTGCCAGAGTTCAAGGCCTATGAGGCTTTCAGTTATTCGGCGGCGGATCGTCGCTCGCCCTTTGAGCCGCCAGTAGAGGTTCAGCTCACGATGGTCGATGAGCAGGCGCCGAAAAGTGACGTCAAACCCAACCTCGACCGACCGAAGGAGGTTCTGGAGAATTTCCAGATATCTCAACTGACAATGGTGGGTACGCTCCAGCGCCCTAATGGTGATGGAGAACTCTTTGCATTGATTCGGGATAACACCGGTGGCGTTCATCGCGTCACGGAGGGTAACTACATGGGGCAGAACTACGGTCGTGTGGTCGGCGTCAACGAGACGCGGATCGAGCTGGTTGAAATTGTGCCCAATGGCCAGGGCGGTTGGGTCAAGCGCCCGCGCTCCCTGTCACTGAACGAGGGGTAGGAGCGGCGACATGGTAGACAATCGAAAGACGAACGAACAAAAAGGTTTTGGGTCGAGGCTTACGATGTTCAGAAAAATCGGGTTACTGATTGGCATGACGGCACTGGCGCTGGCTTCTGGCGTTGCCAGTGCCGTCAGCCTGCAGGATGTCTCCTTCAATGCGTTGCCGGGCGACGGAACAGAGGTCAGGCTGCAGTTTGACGGGCAGCCTCCGGAGCCGACCGGCTATACCATTGACCGCCCGGCCCGGATTGCTGTGGACCTGAAAGGCACCAGCAGCGCCCTGGCGAAGCGCAGTATGGCCCTCGGCAATGGCAATGCGCAGAGCATGACCGTTGTGGAGGCCAATGACCGGACCCGCCTGATCTTCAACCTGGTTGAGCTGGTGCCTTATACCACCAGCGTCGCTGGCGACACCATCACCATGACCATCGGAGGTGGGGACGGCGCGACCGATGAAGCCGCGAATCAGTCGGGCGGTGCTGACGTCGAGGCGGTCGTCGCTCAGAGCCGTCAGCGTGAGGCGGGCGACGGACAGGGTATTACCGGCGTCGACTTCAGCCGCAGCGGCGACGGCGCGGGCCAGGTCAAGGTAACGCTCGCCGGCCCGAGTGTGCCGGTGGATCTGAGCGAAGCGGGCGGCAACATTCGGCTCGTTGTGGACGATGCGCAGGCCCCTGAACGTCTGCGTCGCCGGCTCGATGTGACCGACTTCGCGACCCCGGTCAGCAAGATTGAAACTTACATGGAAGACGGCAACACCGTTGTTGAAATCCACCCGGAAGGCAATTACGACTACCTGGCCTATCAGGCCGGCAATCAGTTTACCGTCAGTGTCGAGCCACTGACCCAGGAAGAGGCCGAACAGCGGCAGGAAGACAAGTTCCCGTACACGGGTGAGAAGTTGTCCCTGAACTTCCAGAACATTGAGGTGCGTTCGGTGTTGCAGCTGATTGCGGATTTCACGGGCCTGAACCTGGTCGCCAGTGACACCGTCAGCGGCAGTATCACGTTGCGGCTTGAGAATGTGCCCTGGGATCAGGCGCTTGAGCTGATCCTTAAAACGAAGGGACTGGACAAGCGCCAGGTCGGCAATGTTCTGCTGGTTGCGCCCGCCGAGGAAATCGCGGCCCGCGAAAAGCTGGAGCTGGAGACCCAGAAGCAGATCGAGGAACTGGCACCGGTTCGCCTGGATATCGTTCAGGTCAACTACGCCAAGGCAGCGGACATCGTGAGTCTCATCAAGGCGGATGAGGAACTGATTTCGGATCGGGGCTTCATCTCCTCGGACGCACGGACCAACACGATCAGTGTCCGGGAGACCAACGAGAAGCTGGAGCAGATCCGCCGACTGGTCAGCACCTGGGACGTCCCGGTCCGTCAGGTGGCCATTGAGGCGCGGATTGTCCGGGCCCAGACCGACGTTGCGGAAGAGCTGGGCATCCAGTGGGGTGGCGGTGCTTACGATGTGGACGGCAATACCGTGACCACCATCGGCGGCTCGCAAGGCACGAACCAGGAGCTGCGCGACGCGGCTTCCGGCCAGGGCGATGGTGTCCTGACGTTCCCGGGAGCGCTCGCGGTGGATCTGGGCGTGGCCGCTCCGAACTCCACGCTCGCGATCGGTGTCGGTAGCGACGACTTCCTGGTGGATCTTGAGTTGTCTGCCCTGGAGAGTGATGGCAAGGCCGAGTTGGTGTCCCAGCCGAAGGTCGTGACAGCGGACCGTCAGACGGCCAGCATCAAGTCGGGCGAGGAAATTCCGTATCAGGAAGCCTCTTCTAGCGGGGCGACGTCCGTGTCCTTCAAGGAAGCAGCGCTGTCTCTGGAGGTCACGCCTCAGATCACACCGGATGACAAGATCATCATGGACCTGTTGGTCAGCCAGGATTCCCGTGGCCAGGTAACGGCAGGTATTCCGGCCATCAACACGAACGAAGTGGCGACTCAGCTCCTGGTGGCGGACGGCGAGACCGTGGTGCTTGGCGGTATCTTCGAGTCAGAACAGGCCACAACGATCTCCAAAACGCCGTTCCTGGGCGACATCCCGTATCTTGGCGCCCTTTTCAAGCGGGTCGAGCACGTGGACGAGCGAAGCGAGCTGCTGATTTTCATCACGCCGCGGATCATGCGGGGCGAGATGATTGAATAACGAACGGCAGGCGTTCTCAAAGCCGCTCCCAAGGGAGCGGCTTTTTTGTATCAGTCCCTCTTGACAGGGGCGCTGGCGCATTTCTTGGCGGGGCAGGCGCTGTGCTATCCTTGCCGATTCGATTTTTCTGGAAGAGCGGACACCATGTCATCCTTGCCTGAACGACTGGTTCTGGTTGGTCCAATGGGCGCCGGCAAAAGTACCATTGGTCGGTTGCTGGCCCGGGAACTGGGTTACGATTTTGTTGATACGGATCGACTGATCGAAGAACGTTGTGGCGCCAATATTCCTTGGATCTTTGATGTGGAAGGCGAAGCTGGCTTCCGCGCTCGAGAGACCGCGATGCTGGAAGAAATGGCGGGCCGGAGTCGTCTGGTGTTGGCGACCGGCGGCGGTGCCGTGCTCAATCCGGACAACCGCCCCCTTATGCGACAGGGAGCGTGGGTCATCTATCTTAAGACGTCTGTCGATCAGCAGTACGCAAGGACGCGCCGGGATCGCAACCGACCACTGCTTCAGAAGGACAACCCGCGCGCAATCCTGGAGACGCTCTTCCGGGAACGCGATCCGGTCTACGATGAGGTATCTGACATGACGGTCCTGACGGATCACCGCAGCCCCCGCTCTGTTGTTCGAGAGCTTCGTGATGCGTTGGGAGGCGCGCATGAAGAGAGCGGCGTGGGTCCGTTGGGTCCCAGAAAGAGGGCGGACTCATGAGCGGTGTTCGGCGAGAGCTACGGGTTGAGCTCGGAGAGCGGAGCTATCCGATTCTGATTGGTACCGGTTTGCTGGGGCATTACGATCTGACGCCCTGGGTGATGGGTGACCGGGTGATGGTGGTCACCAATGAGACCGTCGCGCCCCTCTACCGTGACCGGCTGGACGCCTGCTTCCCCGGGAAACAGGTGGACCATGTGGTGCTGCCGGATGGCGAGGCCTACAAGGACCAGGAAACATTGACCCGGGTTTATGACGCCCTTCTTGAGAAGCGCCATACCCGGCGCACCACCGTGGTGGCATTGGGTGGTGGCGTCATCGGTGATATGGCGGGTTTTGCGGCGGCCTGTTACCAGAGAGGGGTTCCGTTTATTCAGGTGCCGACAACGCTACTCTCGCAGGTGGATTCATCGGTGGGGGGCAAGACCGGAATCAATCACCCACTGGGCAAGAACATGATCGGGGCGTTTCATCAGCCCGAGGCCGTGCTGATCGATACGGACACGCTCACGACCCTGCCGGAGCGTGAGGTGCCGGCGGGCCTGGCGGAAGTCATCAAATACGGCCTGATCCGGGAGCCGGAGTTTCTGGCGTGGCTGGAAGAGCACGTCGAAGCCCTGCTGTCGCTTTCTCCGGATGCACTGGCCGAGGCGATCTACCGCTCCTGCGCCTGCAAGGCGGGTGTCGTCGCCGTCGACGAGCGCGAGGGTGGGCTGCGGGCTATTCTCAATCTTGGGCATACTTTCGGGCATGCGATCGAGACTCATACCGGCTACGGATCCTGGCTCCACGGCGAAGCGGTGGGTTTGGGGATGCTTATGGCGGCGGATTTATCGTGCCGAATGGGCCTGATCAATGAGATCGAACGGGAGCGGGTCCGTCGCCTGCTCCAGCGTGCCCACCTGCCGGCAAGGCCACCATCGGATATGACGCCGGATGACTTCCTGCGGCGGATGGCCGTGGACAAGAAAAATGTGGATGGCCGGATGCGCCTTGTCATTATGCGGCAACTTGGTGAGGCGTTCGTGACCGATGAGGTCGAGCCGGAGAATCTCCGGGCGACATTGACGCATTTTTGCGAATCGGCCTGACGCTGCTTCGAACACGGACGACATGTCATGACGGATAACGCCCTGAAAAGCGACGCCAGTTCTCTCTTTGAGCGTCTGCAGCACCGTTACGGTCTGGGGCGCGACCCGTTGGCGATGGACACACCTTTCTTTGGGGGCGCTCAGCGCCAGCATGCTCTGGAGACGCTTCGACATCTGTCAGGGTTTGGTGATCTGGCCATTCTGGTGACCGGCGAGCCTGGCTCTGGCAAGACGCGGCTTCTGGCGGAGTTGTTCAGTGTGGAGTCGGATCGGTTGACGTTTTACCGGATGCCGGCCCGGGAGCTGACCAGTGAACAGGCGCTGGCCAATCGGCTGCTTCAGGCCGCGCATAAGGGGCTCTCAGCGGGAGAATCCGCCCGCGATGCCGTCTTCGGTTTTTTTCGATGGAGCGAGACGGCGACTCTCCGGGGGCAGCGCATCGTTCTGTTGTTCGATGATGCTGACCAGGTTCCGGGGCATCTTCTGACACTCGTGCTCACGGCCTGGCGTGAGGCGGACGGCGCCAGAGCTGCCGTGCCGCTTTTTGCGGGGACGGACCAGTTGTTGGGGACGCTGGGGTTGACCCGGGAGGGTGACGGTAGCCGCGACCGGATTCACCAGATCCACCTGAGGCCGCTCAGTCGAGAGGAAGTGGCTGACTACCTGCGTCCTCGCATTGAGCTGGCCGGAGGCAACCCCGCGCACCTGTTGGCGCCCGGCGAGCTGCGTCGGCTGCATGAGTTGAGTCAGGGCAGCTTTGGGCGCCTGAAGCGGACCGCTCCCGCCGTCTGGCTGGGGTTGACCAATCATCGCCCCGCTCGCCCGGCGCCGGGCATTCCCTGGCGTCGTCTGTTCTGGCCAGCCTTGGCGGTGCTTGTTCTTGGAGGGTCCTGGGGGGTGGTGTCCTGGCAGTACGATCAGGTCGTGGCATCGGCGCCGGAGGAGGCGCCGATGCGTGCTGAGCCAGAGCGTAAAACGATCCATCTCGGCCCCCAGGATACCGCGCCGGAATCGGGTAACCCCGTCGTGGCGGCATCGGAGACGCCATCCGGAACAGACTCGGATGAGGCGGTCTCACGATCTCCGGAGAACCCGCCGGCGGAGTCCGATGGGCCGGATGACGCCGCACCGGTTGTTGCGGCCCGGCAAACATCCGCCGACACTTCTGCCGAGCCCGAGCCCGAGCCCGAGCCCGAGCCCGAGCCCGAGCCCGAGCCCGAGCCCGAGCCCGAGCCCGAGCCCGAGCCCGAGCCCGAGCCCGAGCCGGTTACACAAGCCGATGAGCAGTCTGACCCGGCACGGCTCAGTGATTACGCCAGTGATCCCCGTTATGTTCCGTTATCTGAGCTGCAAGCGAGGGACGGTATCACCGTTCAGATGATTGCCGGCTATGACACGTCCACTGTGCAGGGATTCGTGAACACCTATTCCGGGGTGGATGGGTGGATGATCACCCGCTCTACACGACAGGGCAGGCCGTGGTATATTGGCTTATATGGTGATTTTGCCAACAGAGACGAAGCCCGAAACGCCATTGCCAGGCTTCCTGAGGCCCTGAAAAGCCGGGACTATTGGGTCAGACCCCTGTCCGGGTTGTAACCCCGCGTACTGACGATGCTTTCGTGACTCATTTCCTCAACGACCCATTCCAATAACATGCCAGAGTCGTTTGGCTCATTTGAGTACGTAATAGTACGTATGTAAAATGCTGAGCCCCCATTTTCAGTGTCAGGAGTGCGATTGGGCAGATGTGTGCCTTAAGATCCTGATTGAAAAGATTTTTTAGATGAGAGAACGCTTATGATGACAGGTTTGTATCGTCCCGAAGAGGTTCGGGACAACTGTGGATTCGGCCTGATCGCCCACATGGAGGGTGAGGCCAGCCACAAGTTGCTGCAAACTGCCATCGAGTCGCTGACCTGCATGACCCACCGTGGCGGGATTGCGGCTGACGGCAAGACCGGGGATGGCTGCGGCCTGCTACTGCAGAAACCGGATGTCTTCCTGCGCAAAGCCGCAAAGGAGAGCCTTGGCCACTCGCTGGGCGACCTCTACGGCGTTGGCATGGTGTTCCTGAACCCGGACGAACAGAAGGCGCGCCGTGGTCGTGAAACCATCGAAAAACACTTGATCGATCAGGGGCTGTCGGTGGTTGGCTGGCGTGTCGTGCCGACCAACAACGACTGTCTCGGGCCAATGGCTGTGGACTGTCTGCCGCGCATTGAGCAGGTTTTTGTCGAGCCCGGTGATGCCTCTGCATCGGCCCGTGAATTCGGTATCTCCCTGTTCCTCGGGCGCCGTCATGCGGAAAACGAAATGGCGGATGACGAGGAATTCTGCATCTGTAGCCTGTCAGACCGGACGCTGGCCTATAAGGGTCTGATGATGCCGGCGGACATCACCCGTTTCTACGAGGATCTGGGTGATGAGGACATGGCGACCGGCATCTGCGTCTTCCACCAGCGTTTCTCCACCAACACCATGCCGCGCTGGCCACTGGCCCAGCCGTTCCGCTTCCTCGCGCACAACGGCGAGATCAACACCGTTGAGGGCAACCGCAACTGGGCCATCGCCCGCGCGTCCAAGTTCAAATCACCGGAACTGCCGGACCTGCAGACCCTGCAGCCACTGGTGAACCGCAGTGGCTCGGATTCCTCCAGCATGGACAACATGCTTGAGGTTCTGCTTGCTGGCGGCGTGGATCTGTTCCGTGCGGTTCGGATGATGATTCCACCGGCCTGGCAGAACGTGGACACCATGGACCCCGATCTGCGGGCGTTCTATGAGTACAACTCCATGCACATGGAACCCTGGGACGGCCCGGCCGGCCTGGTGATGTCTGACGGCCGACATGCCGTGTGCATGCTCGACCGAAATGGCCTGCGTCCGGCCCGCTGGGTTCTGACGCGGGATAACTTCATGACGCTTGCCTCGGAAATTGGAACCTATGAGTACCGCCCGGAAGATGTGGTCGCCAAGGGCCGGGTCGGGCCGGGGCAGATTCTGGCGATTGACACGGAATCCGGCAAGGTGCTCCACACCAAAGACGTGGACGAGCGCCTGAAAAACGCCCAGCCGTACAAGCAATGGCTGCGTGAGAATGCGCTGCGGGTCGAGTCCACCCTGAATCAGGGGACGGCACCGGAGTTTCGTCTCATGGACAAGGACGAGCTGCTGGTCCACCAGAAGATGTTCCAGGTCACCTACGAGGAACGGGACCAGGTCATGCGCCCGCTGGCCGAGAACGGTCAGGAAGCGGTGGGGTCGATGGGGGACGATACGCCCATGGCCGTTCTGTCCTCCCGCGTGCGCCACGTGGCCGACTACTTCCGGCAGAAGTTTGCGCAGGTGACCAACCCGGCGATTGACCCGCTTCGCGAGGCAATCGTCATGTCGCTGGAGACCTGTCTGGGCGCCGAGCGAAACGTGTTTGAGGAAACGCCGGACCACGCCAACCGGATCATCCTGTCCACGCCGGTGCTGTCGCCAAACAAGTTCCTGCACATTGAGAACAACGACCGGCCCGGCTTTGAGGTGGCTCGCATCCGCCTGAGTTACCGCCCGGAGCAGGGGCTTCAGAAGGCCATCAAGGCCGTCTGCGAGGAAGCCGAGCAGGCGGTTCGGGACGGCAAGGTCCTGCTGATCCTCAGTGACAAGGCGCTCACCGAAGGCGAGTTGCCGGTCAACGCGCTGATGGCGACGGGCGCCGTCCATCACCATCTGGTACAACAGGGGCTTCGCAGCGACGCCAACCTGATTATTGAAACCGGCTGGGCGCGCGACTCGCATCAATTTGCGGTGCTGTTTGGCTTTGGCGCCACGGCGGTCTACCCGTACCTGTCGTACCAGGTCCTGAATGACCTGATCGACACGGGTGAGCTGCTGATGGACCCGATCCAGGCCAAGAACAACTACCGCAAGGGCGTCAACAAGGGGCTGCTGAAGATCCTGTCGAAGATGGGGATCTCCACCATGACCTCATACCGCGGCGCGCAGTTGTTCGAAGCCGTCGGCATGTCCGACGAAGTGGTCGACCTGTGTTTCCAGGGCGTGGCCAGCCGGATTCAGGGCGCGACCTTCTACGATTTCCAGCAGGATCAGGAGACGCTGGCAAAACAGGCCTGGAAGAACCGCAAGCCGGTACCGCCGGGTGGTTTTCTGAAGTACATTCATGGCCAGGAATACCATGCCTTCAACCCCGATGTGGTCAGCACGCTGCAACAGGCGGTTACCGATGGCGATTACGGCACGTACCGCGAGTACGCCGGGCTGGTCAACGAGCGGCCTGTCGCCACGCTGCGGGACCTGCTGACCTTCCGGGATGACATCAAGGCTGTTGATCTGGACGATGTCGAGCCGGTGGAGAACATCTTCCCCCGCTTCGACTCGGCCGCCATGTCGCTGGGCGCACTGTCGCCGGAGGCTCATGAGGCGCTGGCGATGGCCATGAATACGCTCGGCGGTCGCTCGAACTCCGGTGAGGGGGGCGAGGACCCGGCCCGGTACGGCACCAACCGCCGCTCGAAGATCAAGCAGGTCGCCTCCGGTCGCTTCGGTGTGACGGCTGAGTACCTGCGCAGTGCCGAAGTGATGCAGATCAAGGTCGCCCAGGGCGCGAAGCCCGGCGAGGGGGGGCAGCTGCCGGGCGGCAAGGTCAACGAACTGATCGCTCGGCTGCGCTATTCCGTGCCGGGTGTGACGCTGATTTCGCCACCCCCGCACCATGACATCTACTCGATTGAGGATCTGGCGCAGCTGATCTTTGATCTCAAGCAGGTCAACCCGAAAGGGCTGGTGTCCGTGAAACTGGTGTCGTCACCGGGTGTCGGTACCGTCGCGGCGGGCGTGGCCAAGGCGTACGCCGACCTGATTACCATTTCGGGTTATGACGGCGGTACAGCGGCCAGTCCGTTGACGTCGATCCGCTACGCCGGTTCCCCGTGGGAGCTGGGTCTGAGCGAGGCGCACCAGACGCTGCGCGGCAACGACCTGCGTGGCTCCGTGCGTCTGCAGACGGACGGTGGCCTCAAGACCGGGCTGGATGTGGTGAAGGCCGCCATCATGGGCGCCGAAAGCTTTGGCTTCGGTACTACGCCGATGGTGGCGCTGGGCTGCAAGTACCTGCGGATCTGTCACCTGAATAACTGCGCAACGGGGGTTGCCACGCAGAACGACCACCTGCGGGCTGAGCACTTCAAGGGCACGGTCGAGATGGCCATGAACTTCTTCCGCTTCGTGGCGGAGGAAACCCGGGAGTGGATGGCGCGTCTGGGCGTTCGGAGTCTGGAAGAGTTGGTCGGGCGGACCGACCTGCTGACGATTCTGGAAGGCGAGACGCCGCGCCAGAAGAACCTGGACCTCACGCCGCTGCTTGGCAGCGATGCCGTTCCGGCGGATAAGCCCAATACCTGTCAGGTCGAGCGCAATGTGCCGTTCGACGAGGGGGCGTTGGCCGAGCAGATGGTCAGGGACACGGCGGACGCCATCGCCAGCAAGCAGGGCGGCACCTGGCAGTACACCATTACCAACTGCGACCGTTCCATTGGTGCCCGTGTGGCCGGCGAAATCGCCGAAGTCCACGGCAACCAGGGTATGGCGGAAACGCCCCTGCGCCTGGAGCTCAACGGCACGGCCGGTCAGAGTCTGGGGGTCTGGAACACCGGCGGCCTGCACCTGATCCTGGAGGGCGACGCCAACGACTACGTCGGTAAGGGCATGACCGGTGGCAAAGTGGTCATCCGCCCGCCGAGCGGCAGCACCTTCAAGACGCAGGATACGGCCATTATGGGCAACACCTGCCTCTACGGCGCCACCGGCGGCAAACTGTTTGCGGCCGGCACGGCGGGCGAGCGCTTCGGTGTCCGGAACTCCGGTGTTCACGCCGTCGTGGAAGGCGCCGGCGACCACTGCTGTGAGTACATGACCGGCGGTCTGGTGACCGTACTTGGCCGAACCGGCCACAACTTTGGTGCCGGCATGACGGGCGGTTTTGCCTACGTGCTGGATGAAGCCAACACCTTCGTTGACCAGTACAACCACGAACTGGTGGAGATCCAGCGAATTTCCAGCGAAGACATGGAAATGTACCGCAACCACCTGCGCAGCGTGATCCGTGAGCACGTCACGGAAACCGATAGCGTCTGGGCCGGTCACATTCTCGACAATTTCGATGACTATGTCGGTCGTTTCTGGCTGGTAAAGCCGAAGGCGGCAAGCCTCGGCTCCCTGCTCGCCAGCACCCGTGCGCGTCCGGAATAAACGCCGGACGCGTCCCGTGACGACCCTGATCGAAATTGACCGAATGAGAGCTGCGTGATGAAAGAGAGACTGAATAACCACTTCCAGTTTGTTGAAGTCGGCCGTGTGGATCCGAACAAGGTGCCGGCGAAAAAGCGGAAAAAAGAATTCGCCGAGATCTATCATCCGTTCGAACCCGGCGAAGCCGCCAGTCAGTCGCATCGTTGTCTGCACTGCGGCAACCCATACTGTGAGTGGAAGTGCCCTGTGCACAACTACATTCCCAACTGGCTGCAGCTGGTGTCCGAGGGAAACATCATGAAGGCGGTGGAGCTGTGTCACCAGACCAACTCCCTGCCGGAAGTCTGTGGTCGTGTCTGCCCTCAGGACCGGCTCTGTGAAGGCGCCTGTACCCTCAATGACGGCTACGGCGCCGTCACCATCGGCTCGGTGGAGAAATACATCACCGATACGGCGTTTGCTCTGGGCTGGAAACCGGACGTCTCGGACGTCGTCTGGACCGACAAGAAAGTCGCCGTGATTGGCGCCGGTCCGGCCGGTCTCGGTTGCGCCGACGTACTGGTCCGCAACGGCGTGAAACCGGTGGTCTATGACATCTACCCGGAAATCGGCGGCCTGCTGACCTTCGGAATTCCGGAGTTCAAGCTGGAAAAGAGCGTCATGGAACGGCGTCGCGCTGTGTTTGAGGAGATGGGCGTCGAATTCCGCCTCAATACCGAAGTCGGCAAGGACGTCGCGATGGAGGACATCCTGGAAGACTTTGATGCGGTCTTTATGGGCATGGGCACCTACACCTACATGAAAGGGGGCTTCCCGGGTGAGGATCTGCCGGGCGTTTACGACGCGCTGCCGTACCTGGTGTCCAACATTGATCGCCGTCTGGGTTTCTCTGCGACCAACAGCGACTTCATCGACATGAAGGACCAGCGTGTGGTCGTGCTGGGGGGTGGCGATACCGCCATGGACTGCAACCGGACGGCGATTCGCCAACAGGCCGCCAGTGTCACCTGCGCCTATCGCCGGGATGAAGAGAACATGCCGGGGTCACGCAAGGAGGTCGCCAACGCCAAGGAAGAGGGGGTAAAATTCCGCTTCAACCGTCAGCCCATCGCGATCATCGGTGAGGATCGTGTGGAAGGCGTGAAGGTGGTTCGCACCCAGCTGGGCGAGCCGGATGAGAATGGTCGCCAGCGTCCGGAAGTGGTGCCGGGCAGCGAGGAAGTTCTGCCGGCCGATGCCGTCCTTGTCGCCTTCGGTTTCCGGCCCAGTCCGGCCGATTTCTTTGACGATGCGAGCATCAAGGTGGATGATCGCGGTCGGGTGGACGCGCCTGAGGACAGCGAGTTCCACTTCCAGACGTCAAATCCGAAAATCTTTGCCGGTGGCGATATGGTCCGTGGCTCCGACCTGGTCGTAACAGCCATCTGGGAAGGGCGCCAGGCCGCCGAAGGCATCATGGATTACCTGGACGTCTGACGGCACACATGCGGCAATAGCGAGACCCTGATGAGCGACCTGCAGAATGACCGGCTGATCCGCGCACTGTTGCGCCAGCCGGTGGACCGGACGCCGGTCTGGATGATGCGCCAGGCCGGGCGTTACCTTCCGGAATACCGGGCCACACGGGAAAAGGCCGGCAGTTTCCTGAGCCTTTGCAAGAACACCGAGCTGGCCTGCGAGGTGACGATGCAGCCGCTCCGGCGCTTCCCGCTGGACGCCGCCATTCTGTTCTCTGACATACTGACCATCCCGGAGGCGATGGGCCTGGGCCTGTACTTCGAGACCGGGGAAGGGCCCAAGTTCCGCCATACCGTCCGTTCCGCAGCGCAAGTGGATGCTCTGCCACGTCTGAATGCTGAGACCGATCTGGATTACGTCATGAATGCCGTATCGGCCATCCGCACCGCTCTGGGAGGCGAGATGCCGCTGATCGGCTTCACAGGCAGTCCGTGGACGCTGGCCACGTACATGGTCGAAGGCGGCTCCTCCAAGGACTTCCGGCATGTCAAAGGCATGCTGTATGGCCAGCCCGAGGTGATGCATGCCTTGATGGCCAAGCTCGCGGATGCGGTGACCGATTACCTCAATGCCCAGATCCGCGCCGGGGCTCAGGTTGTCCAGATTTTTGATACCTGGGGCGGTTCCCTGACCGGTCCGGCCTATCGTGAGTTCTCACTTGCCTACATGGAGCGGATCGTGAATGGCCTGATCCGCGAGCAGGACGGTCGGCGCGTGCCGGTGATCCTGTTCACGAAGAACGGCGGCCAGTGGCTGGAGTCCATGGCGGAGACTGGTGCCGATGCGCTGGGCTTGGACTGGACCACGGATATTGGCAAGGCCCGAGAACGGGTGGGCGACCGGGTGGCTCTGCAGGGCAATCTCGACCCGGCGATGCTGTTCGCCCCGCCGGAGCGAATCCGGGAAGAAGTGGCCTACATTCTGTCCCGTTTCGGGCGCCACAATGGTCACATTTTCAACCTCGGCCACGGCATCACCCCGGATGTGAACCCGGACCATGCCAAGGCGTTCATTGAAGCCGTGACAGAGCTGAGCCCGGCATACCACCAATGATTGGTTAGCCGCGGAAAGACACGGAAAGCACGGAAACGCCCTTCGGGCGAAAATTAGAAAGCATACTGTTCTAGGTACTTGTTGGCTCGATCAGTCCATGCCGGGTGGCATTCGGAACAGTCGGGCCGCTATAAGGAGGTCGACAAAATCGAGGCAACCCGAGTCAACTTGGCTGCACTTGTCACTCTTTATTTTCAGTGATTTCCGTGTCTTTCCGTGGCAAAAGCATCCTTCCCTGAATCTAGTCCCCCTCATGCCCCAGATATCGCAGCTCCCGGTCCAGTAACGCCGGGTCGCCGAGGTTGAGCTCCACCAGGCGCTTCAGGTGAGTGGCGCTGTCCAGGTCAATGTACTGGCAGCGGAAGCCCAGCCGGTCGTCCTCGACGTGGCGAAGCGTCACCGCCATGACGATGGCGCTGTCCAGGTCGTTCAGGTGGATAACCACTTCGAACGAATCGTCCTCAGGCGGTGTCCAGTTCTCCGGTCGGGCCACAAGAACGCCTTTCAGCGAAATATCCTGCAGAGTCGAAGACCAGACCTGGTCGCGCTGATGCAGCTCACAGGGGGCGTCAAACACAATACGGTGGAAATGGCGGCGGTCCGGTTGCATGGTGTCGTTCGTCACGGTGGTTCGACCTTTATCTTTGGTTATTGTTTTAAAGATAGCAACCCGTCGCGGTATGTGACGAGCGTGTTCTGGAAATGGCTGTGGAATGGGGGGCGTCAGGTGTCGCTCAGCTCGTCCAGTGCATCCAGCGCCTCGCTCAGCCGGGTCACCGGGATAACCCGCATGCCGTCGATGGCCTTTCGAGGTGCGTTGGCTTTGGGCGCCAGAGCGTGGCGGAAACCATGTTTGGCCGCCTCGTAAATGCGTTCCTGGCCGCTGGGGACCGGGCGGATCTCGCCAGAGAGCCCCACTTCACCGAAGATCACCAGGTCCTGGGGCAGAGTGCGATCCCGGAATGACGACACAATCGCCGCGAGTAGCGCCAGATCGCCGCTTGTCTCGGTGACCTTGACCCCGCCGACGACGTTGACGAATACGTCCTGATCCGCGACATGCAGGCCGCCATGGCGATGCAGTACGGCCAGCAGCATCGCCAGCCGGTTCTGGTCCAGCCCCACTGCGACCCGCCGGGGATAGCCGCCCTGGGCGAGGTCCACGAGCGCCTGGATTTCCACCAGCATCGGCCGGGTGCCTTCCCAAACCACCATCACGACGCTGCCGGGCGCGGCCTCCTCGCTGCGGTTCAGGAAAATGGCGCTGGGATTCTTGACCTCTTTCAGGCCCTGCTCGAGCATCGCGAACACGCCCAGCTCATTGACGGCGCCGAAGCGGTTCTTGATGCCGCGCAGTGTGCGGAAGCGACTGTCGCCGGAGCCTTCCAGCAGGATGGAGCAGTCGATCATGTGCTCCAGCACCTTCGGGCCGGCCAGGCTGCCGTCCTTGGTGACATGGCCAACCAGGAACAGGATGGTGCCCGTCTGCTTGGCGAAGCGGGTCAGGTAAGCGGCGCTTTCCCGGACCTGGGAGACGCTGCCGGGGGCAGATTCCACGTCAGACACATGCATGACCTGAATACTGTCGACGACGAGAACCCGCGGCTTTTCCGTCTCCGCCACCTGAATAATGCGTTCGACGTTGGTTTCCGAAAGCATGTTCAGGTCGTTGGTGGCCACGCCCAGTCGCTGGGCGCGAAGGGCCACCTGCTGGAGGGATTCCTCACCCGTGACGTAGAGCGCCCGCTGGTCGCGGGCGAGATGACAGACGGTTTGAAGCAACAGGGTGCTCTTGCCGGCACCGGGCTCGCCCCCCATCAAGATCGCCGAGCCCTCCACCAGCCCGCCACCGAGGACCCGGTCCAGCTCGTTCATCCCGGAGCCGATCCGGCGCTGTTCCTCGGTGCTGACCGAGGCCAGGGTCGTCACGCCGGAGAGGCTGCCCGCGAAGCCCTCAAAACGGGCGCTGCGGCGGGCCGTCGCGGCATTGCCGCCGGCGCCGCGCACCTCGCTGATGGTGTTCCAGGCCGAACAGGCCGTGCACTGGCCCTGCCATTTGGAATAGTCCGCCCCGCATTCGGTGCAGACATAGGCGGTTTTGGTTTTTGCCATGGACGCCTCAGAGAGCTGCCGGATCATTGGATGGGCGTTGCGATGCCACAAGATGAATGTCGTAGCCGCAGACGGTCGCGTATTTCCGAAGCAGGTGCCAGCTCGGGTTGCTTTTCCCGCGCTCCAGGCGACTGATATTGGACTTGTGAGTCCCCATGCGTTCGGCCACCTGATCCTGGGTTAGACCAGCGTGATGTCGCATGGTCAGTAGCTGGTCGATCAGCTCGAACTCCGGCCCCAGACGGTCGTATTCCGCACGAACGGCAGGGTCCTGTAGCGCCTTCCGCTTGAGTGCTTCAAGTGTCATGTTTCTTCACCTCCCGCAGCCGCTTCAGTGCTTTGTCCAGCTCTTTTGGCGGCGTTTTCTGAGTCTTCTTGACGAAGACATGAAGCACGATGATCCGTTGCCCGGACTGGTAACAATAGAGACCTCGTGCAATGCCTTCCATGGACTTGGCGCGAATTTCGAAGAGGCCGTTGCCCATAGCCCGGGTGTGGGGGTATCCCAGATGAACGCCGTGACGGGCAATCAGTTCCAGCATACGAAGGAACCGCGCTTGCAACTTCGGTGGAAGTGCGAGAATGCTTTCTTCCACATCCTAGTGTCTCGTCTGGTTAATTCGCTGACTTACTGAGCCCCTGAAAGGTGTGAGAGCAAGGCGCGATGGCGAAGGTTTGGTGGTTCCAAATCGAGTCAGCGCAACGCGGCTATCAGACCTTTCAGGGGCTCCCGAAGGGCGCGCCGCTGACGGCTCTGGAGCGACGTTGTCAGTCCTTGACGGGGAATGACCCCGCCTGCGGACTGACGCCTTGCCCAGAACCGTCAGAGGCGCGCAGTAAGTCAGCGAATTAACCAGACGAGACACTAGACAAAGTGGATTGACCATTTCATTTTGTGCTCCATCCATGGAGTTGTCAAATATGATAACTTTCAGGGTGTAGAATGTCGATGCTGTGGCAGGGTCACGCTCTGGAATCGAAAGAGGGAGGCGCCCCTCGTGGGGAGGGGCGCAGCCATCAGGCCAGTTTCTTGTACTTCATGCGCTGCGGGACCATGGCGGAGTCGCCCTTGCGCTTCTTGTGGTCCTCGTCGTATTCGCTGAAGTTGCCTTCGAAGAAGACCACCTCGCTGTCACCCTCGAAAGCGAGGATGTGCGTGGCGACCCGGTCCAGGAACCAGCGGTCGTGCGAGATGACAAGCGCGCTGCCGGGGAAGGTGAGCAGGGCTTCTTCCAGCGCACGCAGGGTTTCCACGTCCAGGTCGTTGGTCGGTTCGTCCAGCAGCAGGGTGTTGCCGCCTTCCTTCAGCAGCTTGGCCAGGTGCAGGCGGTTGCGCTCACCGCCGGACAGTTCGCTGACGCGCTTCTGCTGGTCGCTGCCCTTGAAGTTGAAGCGGCCCACATAGGCGCGGGACGGCGTCTGGTAGTTGCCGACCTGGATGATGTCCTGGCCGTCACTGAGTTCTTCCCACACCGTCTTGTCGCTGTTCAGGTCACGCATCTGGTCGACGTAGGCCAGCTTGACGCTGTCTCCGACTTCGATGGTGCCCCTGTCCGGCTCGTCCAGACCGGCGATCATCCGGAACAGCGTGGACTTACCGGCGCCGTTGCCACCGATGATGCCCACGATGCCGCCTGAGGGGATTGAGAAAGACATGTTCTCGTACAGCAGCTGACCGTCGAATGCCTTGCTGACGCCCTCGGCTTCGATGACCTTGTTACCGAGACGCGGTCCGGGCGGGATGTACAGCTCGTTCGTTTCGTTACGCTTCTGGAATTCCTGCGAGTTGAGCTCCTCGAAGCGATCCAGGCGGGCCTTGTTCTTCGACTGCTGGCCCTTGGCGCCTTTCTTGACCCACTCCAGCTCTTTCTTGATGGTCTTCTGGCGGGCCTGCTCCTGTTTGGCTTCCACCTCCAGGCGCTTCTCCTTGGCTTCCAGCCACTGGCTGTAGTTGCCTTCAAATGGAATGCCCTGGCCGCGGTCGAGCTCCAGAATCCACCCGGCCACATTGTCGAGGAAGTAGCGGTCGTGGGTGATCGCCACAACGGTGCCGCTGAAATCGTGCAGGAAACGCTCCAGCCAGGCGACGGATTCAGCATCCAGGTGGTTTGTGGGCTCGTCCAGCAACAGCATGTCGGGGCTGGACATCAGCAGCCGGCACAGTGCCACGCGGCGACGCTCACCACCGGACAGGTTGGTCACCTTCTGCTCCCACGGCGGCAGACGCAGCGCATCGGCGGCCACTTCGAGCTTGCGTTCAATGTCGTGACCGTCGGCCGCCTGGATGAAACTTTCCAGTTCCCCCTGGCGCTTGGCCAGCTCGTCAAAATCCGCATCCGGATCGGTGTAGGCCGTGTAGACCTCGTCCAGTTCGGCCAGTGCCTTGTGGATGCTTTCCACGGCTTCATCGACGATCTCTTTGACCGTCTTGCTGTCGTCCAGCTCCGGTTCCTGAGGCAGATAGCCGATGTTCAGGCCGGGCTGGGGGCGGGCTTCACCGTTGTACTCCTGGTCCACGCCGGCCATGATGCGCAGCAGCGTCGATTTACCCGCACCGTTCAGGCCCAGTACGCCGATCTTGGCGCCCGGGAAGAAGCTGAGGTTGATGTCCTTGAGGATTTCCTGCTTGGGCGGGACGACCTTGCCCAGGTTGTTCATCGTGAAGACGTATTGAGCCATGACGAGGGTCTGACCTCCTGGTTTGAATCGGGTGATCCGGGGCCCGGTCGGCCCGCGGAAAAAAGAATGGGCGAAAAGAGTTGTACGGTAGCGAATGACGGGGCCTTTGGCAATTGGCGAACGTCGCGCAAAAGATGATTCCGGGCAGCATTCTGCGCTAGAATGACGGGCCAATTTCACCACCACATCCTGTCACCATCCGTTTTCAGATCAGAGGGGCACGCCATCCATGTTCAGACGTGATATGTCCATCGCCGATTTCGACACCGACGTCCAGAAGGCGATTGATGCGGAAAACCGTCGCCAGGAGGAACACATCGAGCTAATTGCCTCCGAGAACTACACCAGCCCACGGGTGATGGAAGCGCAGGGCAGCGCCCTCACCAACAAATACGCTGAAGGCTACCCGGGCAAGCGCTATTACGGTGGCTGCGAGCATGTTGATGTGGTCGAGAACCTGGCCATTGAGCGTGCCAAGGAGCTGTTTGGCGCGGATTACGCGAATGTTCAGCCGCATTCCGGCTCCCAGGCCAACGCGGCGGTCTATCTCGCGCTGCTCAAGCCGGGCGACACGGTGCTCGGTATGAGCCTGGATGCGGGCGGGCACCTGACCCATGGCGCAGCTCCCAACTTTTCCGGAAAGCTCTACAACGCCGTCCAGTATGGTCTGGACCTGGACACCGGGCTGATTGACTACGACGAGGTCGAGCGTCTGGCGGACGAGCACCAGCCGAAGATGATCCTGGCCGGTTTTTCGGCCTACTCGAAAAAGCTCGACTTCGCCCGTTTCCGCCAGATTGCGGACAAAGTCGGTGCCTGGCTGTTTGTCGATATGGCCCATGTGGCGGGGCTTGTGGCGGCCGGCGTCTATCCGGACCCGATGCCGCATGCCCACGTTGTGGCGACAACCACCCACAAGACGCTCCGCGGTCCGCGCAGTGGCCTGATTCTGGCTGGTGACGACGAGAAGCTGCAGAAAAAGCTGAATTCGGCCGTGTTCCCGGGGAGTCAGGGTGGCCCGCTGATGCACGTGATCGCCGGCAAAGCCGTTTGCTTCAGGGAAGCAATGAGCCCGGAGTTCCGTGAATATCAGGAGCAGGTGGTGCGCAACGCCAAGGCGATGGCGACCGTGTTCATCGACCGGGGTTTCGACGTGGTCTCCGGCGGGACGGACAACCACCTGTTCCTGCTCAGCCTGATCAAGCAGGACATTACTGGTAAAGACGCCGATGCCGCACTGGGTCGCGCCAATATCACGGTTAACAAGAACGCGGTTCCGAATGACCCACGCTCGCCGTTCGTCACATCCGGCCTGAGGATTGGTACGGCGGCCATGACGACACGGGGCTTTGGCGAAGACGAGGCCCGTGAGCTGGCAGGATGGATGTGCGACATACTGGATGACCTCGAGAATGAGGACACCATCAACAAGGTCCGGGACCAGGTCCTGGCGCTTTGCCGCCGGTTCCCGGTCTACGGTGACTGACTGACCGGTGCTGGGGCCGGTCGTTGGCCGGCCCGGATTCGAAGGGAGCAGGCAACATGCATTGTCCGTTTTGCGGTGAAGCTGACACAAAAGTGATCGACTCGCGCCTGGTGGCCGAAGGTGACCAGGTGCGCCGCCGTCGCGAATGCCTGTCCTGTCGCGAGCGTTTCACAACCTTTGAATCCGCCGAACTGGTGATGCCGCGCATCGTCAAACAGGACGGGACGCGCCAGCCTTTCGATGAGGAGAAGCTGCGCGACGGCATCATGAAGGCACTCGAGAAGCGGCCGGTCAGCATCGAGGCCATTGACGCGGCGCTCAATCGCATCCGATTCCGGCTGCGGGCGATGGGCGAACGGGAGATCAGTTCCATTACGCTGGGGGAGGAGGTCATGAATGAGCTCCGCCAGTTGGATCAGGTGGCCTATGTGCGGTTCGCCTCCGTTTACCGCAGCTTCCAGGACATCAACGAGTTCAAGGACGAGATTGAACGCCTGACCACCCAGATGGCGAATGGTGCCGACCCGGTTGACGTGGCGAAGGTGCTGGCGGGTCCGGACGACGAGAAAGAATGAGGCGGTGTCCGTAATGGCTGATCGTGCCCTGGATGCCGCTCTGATGGCCCGCGCCATCCGTCTGGCCTGGCGTGGGCAGTACTCCGCGCACCCCAATCCCCGTGTCGGCTGCGTGCTGGCGCACGGCGAACAGGTCGTCGGTGAGGGCTGGCACGAGCGGGCTGGCGAAGCCCATGCCGAGGTCCGTGCACTGGCGGATGCCGGTGAGCGGGCCCGCGACGCGACGGCGTATGTCACGCTCGAGCCCTGTCGCCACCACGGCCGGACGCCCCCCTGTGCCGATGCGCTGGTGGAAGCCGGTGTCGGGCGAGTTGTCGTCGCCATGACCGATCCGAACCCGCAGGTCGCCGGTGGCGGTATCGAACGGCTTGAAGCGGCCGGTATTCCGGTGACCTGTGGTGTGCTGGATGTCGAAGCGCGGCGGCTGAATGACGGGTTCGTGACCCGTATGACAACAGGGAGGCCCCGGGTGCGGGTCAAAGTCGCAGCGAGTCTGGACGGCCGGACGGCCATGGCCTCTGGAGAGAGTCAGTGGGTTACCGGCGCGGCCGCCCGTTCTGACGTCCAGCGATTACGGGCGATGAGTGGTGCCATCATCACCGGTGCCGGAACGGTGCTGGCGGACGATCCGAGTCTGACGGTGCGCCCGGAGCAGGCGGATTTTCCGGCTTGGGCGAGCCAACCGCCCGGCCAGCCCCTCAGGGTGATACTGGACCGTCAGTTCCGCACCCCCAGTGACGCGCAGGTGATCACAACCGGCCCGGTGTTGATTGTCGGTGATCACACGCAGGAGAGCAGCGATGCCGCCCGGCGTCTTCAGGACAGCGGGGCGCAGGTTCTGGGCGTTGACACCAGGCATGCGTCGGGTATGTTGGCCGCCGTTCTGGCGGAACTCGGACGTCGCGACGTCAACGATGTGCTGGTGGAAGCCGGACCGACGGTGGCAGGAGCGTTCGTTGAGGTCGCACAGGTCGATGAGTTCTGGCTGTATCAGGCACCGGTATTTCTCGGTAGCCAGGGGCGCCCGGTGGTTGAGCTGCCGATTGAACGCATGGCGGACAAGGTGAGTTGGACGGTCTTGGACCGTCGGCAGGTGGGGGCGGATCAGCGACTGATTCTGACGCCCCGTCAACACAACGAATTGTGAGACTTATGGCACTGGACCGTATCGAAGACATTATCGACGACATCCGTCAGGGCAAGATGGTGATCCTGATGGATGATGAGGACCGGGAAAACGAAGGCGACCTGGTGATGGCGGCCGAGCACTGCACGGCCGATGCGATCAACTTCATGGCGCGGTTCGGCCGGGGTCTCATCTGTATGCCGATGACCCGCCAGCGTTGCGAGCAGCTGGATCTGCGGCTGATGGTCTCGGAGAACGATTCCGGCTTTGGCACCAAGTTCACCGTTTCCATCGAAGCCGCCCGGGGCGTCTCTACGGGGATCTCTGCGGCGGACCGGGCCCGCACCGTTCAGGCGGCCGTGGCCCGTGGCGCGTTGCCGGCGGACATTGTTCAGCCCGGGCACATCTTTCCGCTCATGGCGGACGCCGGCGGCGTTCTGAGCCGGGCGGGGCATACCGAAGCGTCCTGTGATCTGGCGAGTCTCGCCGGTTGCGAGCCGGCCGGTGTCATCTGCGAGATCATGAACGAGGACGGCACCATGGCCCGTCGGGAAGATCTTGAAGCCTTTGCCGAGGAACATGGCCTGCGGATCGGCACCATCGCGGACCTGATTCATTACCGGACGCTGAACGAGCGCACCATCGAGTGCATCGACGAGTACGATCTGGAGACTGAGTACGGCCTGTTCCAGTTGCGCACGTATCGCGACACGATCCAGGGCCGCACGCACCTGGCGCTGACGCGAGGCACCATCGACGCCAGCGTACCCGCCGTCGTCCGTGTGCACGTCACGGATACGCTCCGGGACCTGCTAGGCGCCCGCCGTTCCGGCTCCCATAGCTGGCCGTTGCATCGGGCGCTGGAGAAGGTGTCGCAGGCGGACTCTGGTGTCGTTGTCCTGCTGAACAGCGGCGAGGACAGCTACAATCTGGAAGACAGGATCCGTGAGTTCTTCGATCCGGACCGGCACGGCGCGGCCAAGGGTAGCTCCGGTGTGTACTTCACGGTCGGGACTGGCTCACAGATTCTCCGGGACCTCGGGGTCGGGAAGATGCGCCTGCTGAGTGCCCCAATCAAGTTTTCCGCCATTTCCGGGTTCGACCTGGAAGTGGTTGAGTATCTGCCGTACGAGGGGTAACCGCGGCGATCATATTTGCGAGGAGTCATTCATGACAGACATCAGGACGCTGGAAGGGGATTTTACCCAGTGCAGTGGTCAGTACGCCCTTGTGGTAGGGCGATTCAACGGGTTCGTCGTGGACAGTCTGGTTGAGGGGGCGCTGGATACCCTGCGCCGCCACGGGATCGGCGAATCGGATATCACGATTGTCCGGGTCCCCGGCGCCTATGAAATGCCGCTGGCGGTCAAGAAAGTGGCATCAACCGGCCGATACGATGCCGTTATCGCGTTGGGGGCCGTCATCCGTGGCGGCACGCCCCATTTCGACTACGTGGCCGGAGAAGCCTCCAGTGGCCTGGGCGCCGTTAGCCTGGAAACCGACGTGCCGGTGGCGTTTGGGCTGCTGACCGTCGACTCCATCGAACAGGCCATCGAACGCTCCGGTACCAAGGCCGGTAATAAAGGCGGTGACGCTGCTATGACCGCGCTTGAGATGGTCAGTCTTTTCCGCAAGCTGGATGACCAATGACCGATCCACAATCACCCGTCGACCCGCCGAACAATGCCCCATCGTCGCGCCCGAAAGCGAGTGAACGCCGCCGCGCACGGGTGCTGGCCATGCAGGCGCTCTATCACCGGCATTACTCGAGCAGTCCGATCAACCAGATCGAGGCGGAGTTCATGACCGATCAGGATATGAGCCAGGTCGATACGGCCTATTTCCGGGATCTGCTGCGAGGGGTGGCCACCAAGCAGGGGGATCTGGACGAGGTGCTCGAGCCCTATCTGGATCGGCCGATCGGTGAGGTGGATCCGGTGGAATTGGCGATCGTGCGCCTTGGGGCATACGAGCTCAAGGAGCGCATTGACGTGCCCTACCGAGTGGTCATCAACGAGGGCATCGAGCTGGCGAAGCGGTTTGGTGGTACCGAGGGCCACAAATTCGTCAACAGCATCCTCGACCGGCTCAGCCGCCGGTTGCGTCTGGCGGAAACCCGTCCCCGCTGACATGGATGAGTTCGAGCTCATCCGCCGGTTTGTGGACCCGGTGGCCCGGGCGACGCGCAATGAGGCCGTGCGCCTTGGCCCCGGCGACGATGGCGCGATCCAGTCCGTGCCGGCGGGTTACGAACTCGTATTCTCAATCGACACCATGGTCGCGGGTGTCCACTTTCCAAACGCCTACCCGGGTCATTGCCTGGCCACGCGCGCGCTGGGTGCCGCCGTCAGCGACCTGGCCGCCATGGGGGCCGACCCGGTCTGTTTCACGCTTTCGCTGACATTGCCTCATTCGGATGAGGCGTTCCTCTCATCGTTCTTCCAGTCCCTCTCTGATCGGGCGCAGGCGCTGGGTGTCGCGCTGGCAGGCGGTGATGTGACGGCGGGGCCGCTGAGCGTCTCCGTGCAGGCGCACGGTCAGGTTCCGGCAGGGGCGGCCATAACGCGCGGCGGGGCAAAACCCGATCAGCTGGTCGTGGTTTCCGGCACGCTGGGCGACGCGGCCGGAGCGCTCGACATGCTTGATCGCGACCGTCCCAATGAGTACCAGGGCGCGCTGCTGGCTCGTTATCACCGCCCGGAGCCGCGCCTGGCTCTCGGCCAGCGACTGAGGTCGATGGCCACGGCCGCTGTGGACGTCTCCGACGGCCTGCTTGCGGATCTGGGGCACCTGTTGGTGGCATCGGGTTGTGGCGCGACCATCGACGCGAGCGCGGTGCCGTGCTCAGACGCTTTGTTGCGATGTGCCGGACAGGGCGCTGGCGTTCTGGCGCTGACCGGCGGCGACGATTACGAGCTGTGCTTTACCCTGCCAGAGGTCCAGTGGTCCGACGAGCTGTCGGAAACGGTTCCACTGACGGTGATTGGCCGCACGCAGCCGGCGCCCGGATTGGATGTGGTGAACCGTCCACCGGGGCTGAACAGGGCGATGACCGGGTATGACCATTTCGGAGGTGGCCGTGAGTGACCCTCATGCCGGGCAGGAACCGGAGGCGGTCGGCCCCCTGTTACCGCCGGGGTTTTTGCGCCATCCGATTCATCTGCTGGCCTTCGGGTTCGGCAGCGGCGCCGCGTCCCGGGCCCCGGGGACATGGGGCAGCCTGGCCGCGATTCCTCTGTATTTTCTGTTCTTCTGGGTGCCGACGCCGGTTTACTGGCTGGTGGTCCTTGTGGCGCTGCTGGTGGGCATCTGGCTCTGTGGGCGGACCGCAGCCCACCTGGGCGTCCACGACCACAGTGGCATCGTCTGGGATGAGTTTGTTGGCATGTGGATCGTGCTGGGGTTGCATCCGGAGACGTGGCAGGGGGTGCTCGTGGCGTTCCTGCTGTTCCGGTTGTTCGATGTCGCCAAGCCCTGGCCCATCGGCTGGCTCGACCGACGGTTGCCCGGTGGTTTTGGCATCATGATGGACGACGTCGTCGCCGGCCTCATGGCACTGGCGGGGCTGTATCTGCTCGATGCCACCCTGATCCCATTTGCGCTCTGACGAACACGCTGTCTCAAGAGCCCCTTCTATGGTGCTCCTAGTGTCTCGTCTGGTTCATTCGCTGACTTACTGCGCGCCGCTGACGGCTTCTGGAGCGACGTTGTCAGCCGACACTAGTGGACGCGGTGCGTCTGTTCGGGCAGCATTCGGGCGACATGGAGGAAGCGGCGCAGGCCGGTCTCCGCCCGTTCCCGTGACGCAAATGGTCCGCTGTCGAACCCTTCTCGGGTGGTGAAGTACCACTTACCACCGACGCAGAAGAATCGACTGCTCCGGAATGGGACCGGTCCCGACTCACCGGTGCGATTCTGTGTATCCATGGGGGCCTCCTGTACCGGCGTTCTTGTTATTGGTGTCGGTCTGGTCGCGGTTGCTTTGATGTCGGAGCCCTGCTCTGTGGTCCGACTTACACCCAATCTAATCGAATTGGCTAGATTTTCAACAAAATTTCACATTGTGGAGGAGTGGAACTGTGACAAACGAGATGACGAGAGCTCTGCGCGGTCTGGCCTGTGTGCTGATGCTGGCCTTCCTGACCGGCTGCGGCACCACCATGTATCAGGTCCAGACCTGGGAAGGTGAGCGGGCGGGGGATGCTGATACCGCCATGCTCGATGCGCCGGGAACGATCAAGGTCCAGTCCGTCAACGGCCGGTCAATGACCTCGTACTTCCTGGAAGATCTGGATCTGAGTTACGAACTGCTGCCGGGAGAGAACCGTGTCGTGTTTGTTCGCAAAACCATCTGGGCCAAGGCACAGCGGGTTGATAACGGCGAGTCCTCCGTGCATACCGTCGAAACGGCGCCCCGTGAAGTGATCATCAATGCCCGCCCGGGCGCTCACTACCGCTTCCAGGCGCCAAGCCCGCAAAGCCGGAAAGAGGCCATGGCGACGGTTGAGCAGTATCTTGCGACGGTCGTGGACGCGGATGGCAAGACCGTTGCGGAGGCCGGGCCGGTGTCGGCGTCCACTGAGACCGCTGCGTCCGTTGCTGATGGGGATAGTGCGCGGCAGAAGACGGCGTCAGGAAACGATCTGTCCACGCTGGACGCCATGAAAACGCTCTGGAAAAAAGCCAGCAGCGAGGAGAAGCAGCGGTTTCTGGACTGGGCGTTTGAGTGACGTGATTTCGGCCACGGAAAGACACTGAAAGCACGGAAATTTTCCAGCCCGAAGGGCGTTTCCGTGCTTTCTGTGTTTTTCAGTGGCCCGTCCTTATTCTTCAAAAGTCGCTTGGAACGGGTTGCTACCGCTTCCGGATCCCCTTTCGGAGCACGCCTTCAATCGCCGTCAGCGCGTCGTCCAGCAGTGAGCTGTCCTGGCTGCTTTCCATCAGCTCCGGCTCGCTTTCCGCCGGCAGGTTCATGGCGGCCGACTCAATGGCGTCCAGGCTTTCGTCGACCAGTCCCGTGAGTTGCTCCCCATCCGGGACCACATCCGGGCAGATGGTGAAGTTCAGGGTAAGCTGCCCCTCGTAGCTGACGGCCACGACCACCAGACCCATGCTGTCGAACAACGGCGCCGCGTTGTACTGTCGAACCAGGCGCGCGCCCTGCAGGTAGAGCGGTTCCTGCGGGCCAGGCACGTTGGTAATCGGGACGTTGAACAGCGGCTGATACCGCTGAGCGAGCTGCAGTTCACTGTAGAGTCGTGCCGACAGGGCCAGCATGGTCGATGGCACCAGTTCGGTCAGGCGGTCGGCCGCGATCGCCTCCTGATACGGCTCGGACGCCACCGCGTTCCAGTGGATGCGCCGGATGCGTCGTGCCGGGTTGGGTTCGAGGGTGGCCAGATCAAGCAACATCGCGGACATCTGGTTCCCGGTCGGGCGGCGCAGGCTCCGGGAGCGCACCGAGACGGGGGTCATGGCAACCAGGGAGCGGCTCTGATCCATGCCGTGCTCGGCCATGTATCGGCGCAGGACCTCTGCGCTGAGTCCGAGGACCACATCGTTCAGTGTGACATCGCCCAGGGATGCCTTGATGCCCTTGAGCCGTGAGAGCGGGACGCTTTTGCCGAGAATGCGGCGATTGGCGGTGATCTGCCGGTTGAACGGGCTGTAGGGCGCGGAGAAAAACGGCAGGGAGATCGGCAGACGATGGAGTTGGCGCCGGATCATGCCCCGGGCCGTGGCTTCCATGGCGGATGCGGTGACAGAGGCAATCTGCAGAGGTTTGCGGGCGAGATTCGCGCCCACCTGCATCAGCGCGCGCCGGTCTGACGGTGCCGGCTGGGGATGCCACGGCTGCGGCGGCCGGATTGGGTGGGGCTCCGGCGTGTACTCCAGCAGTTTGCCCATGATTTCCTCGCCGCTGAAGGCATCAATGGCCGAGTGGTGAAGCCGAACGATCAGGGCAAAGTTGCCATTGTCGTCATCGTTGCCCAGGTTCAGGCCGTCGACGAACGTAATGTGCCAGAGCGGGCGATCCCGTTTGAGCGGTTCCTGGAGAATGCGTGAGGCCAGGGCCATCAGGCTGTCGCAGTCGTTCCGGCGGCCCATGGAGACGTAGGCAAGGTGGCGCTCGATGCTGAAATCGGGATCATCGATCCAGTGCGGATGGCCGAGGTGGAACGGAATGTCGCGGAGCCGCTGACGAAAGAAAGGCACGACGTGCAGGCGACTCTCCAGATAGTGAATGAAGGTGCCGTAGGAAAGGGGCTCATCCCGCCCGGAGCCATCGAACAGATAGATACCGCCGATGTGCATCGGAGCCGTGTCCGACTCCAGATAGAGGAACGAGGCGTCCAGTTCCGATAGCTGCCGCATGAAAAACTCCGTGCCAGATTCCGAGGCGAAGTATTGTGCGCTTGCCGGGCGGGAACGTCGAGTGTCATAAGGGGCTTTTCGGCCGCACCGACGGTCAGCCCGGCCGGATTCAGTCCTTTGTTGCCGGAATCAGCCAGCGGTCGAACAGCCGCGGGTCCGACAGCTTATCCCAGAACCACATCAGCGCTTTGCCCTGGTCGTCCTGATGCCGCGCCAGGGTCAGATCCACGGGCTTACGGTCCGCGTCCACCTCGATGGGAACCAGGTCGCCACTGGCCAGGTGATCCCGGATGCGCGGCTCGGGGAGCCACCCAATGCCCAGCCCGGCCATTTGAGCCTCTATCTTCTGCTCCATATTGGCGACCGTGAGCGTGATCTGCCGGGAAAAGATGCCAGCCGAAGCGGGCGTCAGATGTCGTGAGCTGTCCGCGGCGACAATCGCCGGGTAGTCGGCGATCTCGTCTTCGCTGACCGGACCGGATGCGCTTGCGAGCGGGTGGCTCGGTGCCACCGCGTAGATGAAGGGCACCACCCCCAGCGGGCGGGTGACGAACGGACCGGCCGGTCGGGACAGTGTATCGGCGCCGAACAGCAGATCGGCGCGTCGGCATTGCAGCGCATCCCAGGCGCCGCCGAACACTTCTTCCGTGAGCTGGATCTCCACCGGCAGCCCAAGAGAATAGAAATCGCTCACGGCCGGGAAGACCGCGTTGAAAGGCAGCAGTGTGTTCACGGCGATGCGCAGTCGCGTCTCCCAGCCCTGCGCCACCTGGCGGGTCGCGTGGGCGAGTGCGTCGGTCGCTTGCAGCAGCGTGCGCCCCTCGTTCAGCAGGTACTGGCCGGCTGGCGTGAGTCGGGCGCGGTGTCCGGAGCGGTCGAAGATCGACAGGTCCAGATCGTCCTCCAGCTTCTGGACGGTGTAACTGATGGCGGAGGGCACCCGGAAAAGCTCGTCAGCGGCGCCGGCAAAGCTGCCTCGCCGGTCGATGGCGTCCAGAACCCGAAGGGCGTCGATGGTGATGGCGTTATGCATGTTCAGCGAATCTGAAGGTGTCGGCCAGAATTGATCGATTGAGCCTGCGATCAGGCTGCGACGACAATATAGGCATTCACACCAGTAAAAGCGAGGGCCGTATGGGACTTCTGATCGATGGGCAATGGCATGACCAGTGGTACGACACCAGCAAGACCGGAGGCCGGTTTCAGCGTGAAGCGGCAGGCTTCCGTCACTGGGTGACGGCGGATGGTTCGGCCGGGCCGACGGGTGAGGGCGGCTTTCCGGCGGAGTCCGGGCGCTATCACCTCTACGTCTCCATGGCGTGCCCTTGGGCGCATCGCACGCTGGTGTTCCGCGCACTGAAAGGGCTGAAGAGCCACATTTCGGTGTCGGTGGTGCACCCGTACATGCTGGAAAACGGTTGGGAGTTCCGTCCCGGCAGCACTCAGCATGCGGACACGGTGAATGGCAAACGCTTTATGCACCAGATCTACACGGCCGTTGATCCGACCTACACCGGCCGGGTCACCGTGCCGGTGCTGTGGGACAAGACGCGCGAAACGATTGTGAGTAACGAGTCGGCGGATATTATCCGGATGTTCAACACCGCCTTTGATCACCTGCCCGGAGTGCGTGACGGGCTGGACTTCTACCCGGAAGCGCTGCGCGACGACATCGAGGCGGTCAATGACCGCGTCTATCACACGGTCAATAATGGCGTGTACAAAGCCGGCTTCGCCACCGCGCAGGCGGCGTATGAGGAGGCCTGGGAGGCGTTGTTCGGCTCCCTGGACTGGCTGGACCAGCGACTGGCCAGACAGCGCTATTTGGTTGGTAATCGCATCACCGAGGCAGACTGGCGCCTGTTCACCACGCTGATCCGCTTCGATGCCGTGTATTACAGCCACTTCAAGTGCAACCGGCAGCGGATCAGTGACTTCGAGAATCTGTCAGCGTACGTCCGGGATCTGTACCAAGTGCCCGGCATCGCGGAGACGGTCGACATTGATCAGATCAAGCGGCATTACTACGTCAGTCAGCGCACGGTCAATCCGACCCAGATCGTCCCGGTCGGCCCGAGGCTGAATCTTGACGCCCTGCACGGCCGTCGGTTCCTGGGGCCGGACGCGCTGGATTCCGGCATGGGGCACGATGGGTAGGCCGCGCCGCGGCGAACCTTGAGGCCGATTCAGGAGGCGCGGGAGACGGCCAGTTCCGTCAACGCCGCCATGGCATCCCGATGGCTGGACGGGGGGAGGGCGTTCAGGGCCTCGTTGGCGGCGGCCGCTTCCTTGCGTGCCCGGTCCAGCGTGTAATCCAGGGCGCCTGAGTCTTCGACCAGTGTCAGGATTGGCTCCAGCTGGTCGAGGCCGCCCTTTCGGATGGCGTTGCGAATCAGTGAGGCATCTTCCGGGGCGGATCGCGCCATGGCCTGGATCAGAGGCAGGGTGGTCTTACCCTCGGCAAGGTCGTCACCGACGTTCTTGCCCATGGTGTCTGCATCGCCACGGTAATCGAGCACGTCATCGACCAGCTGGAAAGCCATCCCGAGGTGTTTTCCGTAAGCCTGCATGGCCTTCGCCTGTTCGGCCGAGGCGTCCGCGAGCAGGGCGCCACTATGGGAGGCCGCTTCGAACAGCATGGCGGTCTTGTTATGGATGACCGTCATGTACTGCGATTCGGTCAGGTCCGGGTTGCGGGTGTTCATCAGCTGCAGCACCTCGCCCTCGGCGATCACCGCCGTGGCGTTGGAAAGCACGTCCATCACGGACATGCGGTCCAGTTCCACCATCATCTGAAAGGCGCGGGAATAGAGAAAATCCCCGACCAGTACGCTGGGCGCATTGCCCCACCGCGCGTTGGCCGTTTCGCGGCCCCGGCGCCGGTCCGAGGTGTCCACGACGTCATCGTGGAGCAGCGTGGCGGTGTGCAGGAACTCGATCACGGCGGCGAGCTTGAGGTGGTCGGAACGCTCGTAACCCAGGGCGCGACTGGTGAGCAGCACAAGGAGGGGGCGCAGTCGTTTGCCGCCGCTCTCGACGATGTGCTCGGCAATCTTCTCCACCAGCGGCACATCCGACGACAGTCGCCGGGTAATCAGCTCGTTGACGCGGTGAAAGTCGTCGGCGACCGTGTCGTAGATTCGCTGGGCTGTCATGGAAGAAGATCCGGAAAGAGAGAAACGCGGCAATGCTAGGTATTGGCCGAAACGCTGTCAACTTGGTCGACACCCGATGTTGCGAGGCCTTTGGCGTTGGCGTACAATTGCGCGCCCTGAACCGGCGGTTTCTATGGACCGCGATGGGCATTATGAACTCATCCCAGTACCTGCGCTCCCTGCTATAGGGTCGCCAGAGCGCTTCCCTTAGAACCAGGCGGATTGAAAAGAGCAGGGATGGGTCACACGCGGATTGCCGCTGCGGGCGGCAGTCTTTGAATAGCGGAGAGCAACATGTACGCAGTGATTGTCAGTGGTGGCAAGCAGCATCGCGTCGAAGAAGGCGAGACGCTGAAGCTGGAAAAGATTGAAGCCGAAACCGGTGGTAAGGTCGAGTTCGACCGCGTCCTGCTGGTTGCGGATGGTGACAAGGTGACGGTCGGTGAACCGGTCGTGGACGGTGCGAAGGTGACGGCCGAGGTGGTTCGTCACGGTCGCGCCGACAAGATCAAGATCATCAAGTTCCGTCGTCGTAAGCATTCATTGAAGCGTCAGGGCCACCGCCAGTGGTTCACTGAAGTCAAGATCACAGGCATCAAGGGCTGAAGCCCGCAGGCCTGTCATTAGAGGAGGCGAATCATGGCTCATAAAAAGGCAGCAGGTAGTACCAAGAACGGGCGCGATTCCGAGTCGAAACGCCTTGGTGTGAAGCGCTTTGGTGGTCAGGCGGTATCGGCTGGCAGCATTATCGTTCGTCAGCGGGGCACCCGCTTCCACGCCGGCTCCAACGTTGGCCTGGGTAACGACCACACGCTGTTCGCCAAGACCGACGGCGTTGTGAAGTTCGAGACCAAAGGCGCCAAGAGTCGTAAGTTTGTGAGTATCGAGCCGGCCCAGTAATCCCGACGGGCCAGCAGCGATCTCTGGAAAAGCCCCGCTGTCCGCGGGGCTTTTTTGTTGGTGGTCCCGGCATCGTCGGCTCTCACGTTTTGTCCGATGTTCGTTTACATTGGAGTCGCATTAACACGATACCGCTCCAGCGGGGATGGGCGCACACCATGAAGTTTGTTGATGAAGCAACAGTCCGGGTGGTCGCCGGCAACGGTGGCCATGGTTGCCTGAGTTTCCGGCGAGAGAAGTTCGTGCCCAAAGGCGGTCCGGACGGTGGCGATGGCGGTGATGGCGGGTCTGTCTGGCTGGAGGCCGACAGCGCGCTCAACACCCTGATCGACTACCGTTATCAGCGCAAGTACAAGGCCGATTCGGGCGAGGGCGGTTCCGGTCGCAACTGCTCCGGGCGCAAGGGCGACGATCTTACGTTGACGGTCCCTGTCGGCACGACTGTTGTGGATGTGGACACCGGTGAGGTGCTGGGCGATCTGACAGAGCCGGGGCAGCGCCTGAAGGTCGCGCAGGGAGGCTTCCATGGCCTCGGCAACACCCGCTACAAGTCCTCCGTCAATCAGGCGCCCCGTCAGACGACCAATGGTACCCCCGGTGAGATTCGTAACCTGCGGTTCGAGCTGAAAGTGCTGGCGGACGTTGGTTTGCTGGGGCTGCCCAATGCCGGCAAGTCCACGCTGATCCGCTCGGTGTCGGCGGCCAAACCCCGCGTGGCGGACTACCCGTTTACCACCCTGGTTCCCAATCTTGGTGTCGTGCGGGTTCAGGCGGATCAGTCCTTCGTGATGGCGGATGTGCCGGGCCTGATCGAGGGCGCGGCAGAGGGCTCTGGTCTGGGCATTCGCTTTCTCAAGCACCTGGTGCGGACCCGGCTTCTGCTGCACGTGGTCGATGTGGCGCCCTACGATGGCAGTACCCCGGCGGAGAGTGCCCAGGTCATCGAAGACGAGCTGGATAAGTTCAGCCCGACGCTGGCCGAGCGAGAGCGCTGGCTGGTGCTCAACAAGACCGACATGATCCCGCCCGATGAGCAGCAGGAAGTCTGTGAGGAGCTGGTCGAGGCACTGGACTGGCAAGGGCCGGTGTTCCGGATTTCCGCCATCAGTGGAGAGGGCACCCGCGAGCTCTGTCAGGCGATCATGCGGTGGCTGGAAGCCCGGAACGAAGAAGAGGCCGTTGATCCGGCCATTGCCGAACGCGAGCGCCTGCTCCGTGAACAGATGGACGAGGAAGCCCGGGAGCAGATCGAGGCCGTTAAGGCGGAGCGTCGTGCCCGTAACGCGGAGGATCGGGGCGATGATGACGACGATCATGGTGTGGAAGTGGTTTATGTTCGAGAGTGATCGCATGGGGCGCGTGTCCGTATGACTGAGCGCAACCGGATCGGGAGCGCCCGGCGCCTTGTCGTCAAGATTGGCAGCGCCCTGCTGACCAATGATGGCCGCGGACTGGATGTCTCGGCCTTGAGCGGTTGGGTCGACCAGTTGGCGGCGCTCAGCCGTCAGGGTGTGGAGCTCGTTATTGTCTCCTCCGGCGCCGTGGCCGTTGGGATGAGCCGGCTTGGATGGAAGGTGCGGCCGGAGCAGCTGCACGACTTGCAGGCCGCCGCCGCCGTCGGTCAGATGGGGCTGGTGCAGACCTGGGAGGCGCAATTCCAGTGTCACGACCGGCACACGGCGCAGGTATTGCTCACCCACGACGACCTCTCGGACCGCAAGCGGTACCTCAATGCCCGCAGCACGCTTCGTGCGCTGCTGGACGTTGGCGTGATCCCGATCGTCAACGAGAACGACACGGTCGTGACCGACGAAATCCGCTTTGGTGATAACGATACGCTGGGCGCGCTCGTCGCCAACCTGGTTGAAGCGGATGGGCTGATCATTCTCACCGATCAGTCCGGGCTCTATGAGCAGGATCCGCGTCAGAACCCGGAGGCCCGGCTGGTGACCGAGTGCCGGGCGTCGGATTCATCCCTGGACGCTATGGCGTCCGGCGGCTCTGGCGTGTTGGGTCGTGGCGGGATGCAGACCAAGGTGCGCGCAGCACGACTGGCATCGCGGTCGGGTGCATTCACGGTGATTGTAGGCGGTCGTCTTGATGGCGTGATTACCCGGTTGCGGGACGGTGAGATTCTGGGGACGCTGCTGTTGCCGGAGCAGGAGCGCCTGGCCGCGCGTAAGCAGTGGTTGGCCAGCCACCTGAAAACCAAAGGGCGGCTTGTTCTCGATGAAGGGGCGGTGCGTGTTGTTCGCCAGGGTGGCCGGAGCCTGTTGCCCGTGGGCGTATCGGGGGTTCAGGGGCAATTCCGGCGCGGTGAAATGGTGACCTGTGTTGGGCCGGACGGCACAGAGGTGGCCCGTGGACTGGTCAACTATGATGCCGTCGAAGCGCGGGAGATTCGCGGCTGTTCATCAGACCGGATTGCGGATGTGCTCGGGTACGTCTCGGATGAAGAGATGATTCACCGGGATAATCTGGTGGTCGTCTGAAGGGCGGCTGGTTAGGTGCAGTCGTCGATTGGGCTTTTTCGTCAGCCCAAGCGACGGATGAGGCATAAAAAAACCGGCCAACTGGCCGGTTTTTTTTGGATCGCATCAGTGGCGATGATCAGGCGTTGAGCGCCTTGATCCGCGTCGTCAGACGGCTCTTGATGCGGGCCACCTTGTTCTTCTTGAAGATGCCCTTGTTGACCATGCTGTCCAGAATCGGCTGGGCCTGCTGGTAAGCCGTGCGGGCTTCTTCGTAATTGCGGGCGTCAATCTGGCTCTGGACCTTCTTGACGTAGGTGCGCGCCATGGAGCGCAGGCCCGCGTTGTGCTTGCGGTTCTGCTCGTTCTGGCGTGCGCGCTTACGCGCCTGGGGAGAGTTTGCCACCGTGTCACTCCTGAAATTCGTTGCCAAAAATGGATAACGGAAAACGCTATGCGGTCGGGGTGCCGTCGACCGGCCCCTGAGCAGAGCGTCCGGCTCCCTGATAAATGACGCGCAATGGTGCCGTTTTAAGGCGTCTGTGTCAAGGCTGAGCGGTGGTCGGGGCAGCCATTCCCGGGCTCTGTGGTAGACTTGGGCGCTTTTCCGGCATTCACTGCGACAACCGGCTTGATCATGACCCGATCCGACCCTGACACGCCCGATTCCGGGACCGATAAGACGCCGAAGGTGCCGGGTCTGCTCCGGTCGTCGGGTGTTGTCAGCGCCATGACCATGCTGTCCCGGATACTCGGGCTGGTCCGGGACATGGTCATCGCCCGCTATTTTGGGGCGGGGACCGGGGCCGACGCCTTTTTCGTGGCATTCAAGATTCCCAACTTCCTGCGCCGGTTGTTTGGGGAGGGCGGCTTTTTTCAGGCCTTTGTTCCGGTTCTGTCTGAATATCGGGAGAAGGACTCTCTGTCCGAGGTGCGGGGGCTGGTCAACGCCGTGGCCGGGACGCTGGGCGTCGTACTGCTGGGCGTCACACTGATCGCCATGGTGGGGTCGCCGGCCCTGACGGCCCTGTTTGCGCCGGGCTTCATGGATGAGCCGGAAAAGTTCGCCCTGGCCAGCGACATGCTGCGGATCACCTTTCCGTATCTTCTGTTTATTTCCCTGACGGCCTTCGCCGGTGCGATTCTCAACAGCTACGACCGGTTTGCCGTACCGGCCTTTACGCCAGTCCTGTTGAATCTCTCCATGATCGGGGCGGCCATTTTCCTGTCGCCGCTCATGCAGTCGCCTGTCATGGCGCTGGCGTGGGGGGTGGTGATTGCCGGCGCATTGCAGTTGTTCTTCCAGTTGCCGTTCCTGATGCGGCTGGGCCTGTTGCCGCGCCCGAAAGTGGATTACCGGCACGAGGGCGTTCGTCGCATCCTGCGCCTGATGGTGCCGACCCTGTTTGCGGTGTCGGTGAGCCAGATCAACCTGTTGCTGGATACGGTGCTGGCGTCATTCCTGGAGACAGGCAGTGTCTCCTGGCTCTACTACTCGGACCGGTTGTCCGAGTTGCCGTTGGGCGTCTTCGGGGTGGGCATCGGTATCGTGATTCTACCCAACCTGTCGCGTAAACATGCCGCGGATGACCCCCGCGCATTCGCCGCCACGATGGACTGGGCGGTGCGGATGATCTTTCTCGTCGGGCTGCCCGCGGCTGTCGCGCTGTCGATTCTGGCCGAGCCGGTGATTGCCACGCTGTTCCACTATGGCGCGGTGACCGATCGGGATGTGTTGATGTCCGCGCAGAGTCTGCGGGCCTATGCCGCCGGGCTGGTGGCCTTCATGCTGATCAAGGTGCTGGCGCCGGGGTTCTTCTCTCGCCAGGACACGAAAACACCGATGAAAATTGCGATGATCGCGATGGCGTCCAACATGGTGTTCAACCTCATCCTCGTGTTCCCGCTGGCCCACGCCGGCCTGGCGCTGGCCACAGCGCTCTCGGCCTGGCTCAATACCGCACTGCTGTGGCGGGGGCTTCGCCGCGAGGGCGCCTGGCAGGCGCAGCCGGGGTGGGTGCGATTCGCCCTTCAGGTGACAGCGGCCAACGGCGTCATGGCCGGGTTGATCGTCTGGCTGGCCGGCCCGGTGTCCGGTTGGCTAGAGGCGACCGGGATTCAGAAAGCGCAGGAAATGGTGGTGCTTGTCGGCGTCGGGGTCGTGGCCTATTTCGCGGTGCTGTTGCTGACGGGCGTGCGGGTGCGGCATTTCCGGATTCAGTGATGGGGCGGTTTGCCACGGAAAAACACGGAAAGCACGGAAGCCGCCCGTTGGGCGGCATGAAGAGCATCTGCTCTATTGGTTCGGCTCACTGGTCTGGAAGACGTTCGCCCCGCCTCGTTCGTCAGTCGTCACCAATAACAGGCAGGACACAACGCGCTCACTACTTTCAGTTTGTCGTTCTTCTTTTTTCCGTGCTTTTCGTGTTTTTCCGTGGCAACCAACTGCTCTGGCTGGACTTCCGCCGAGGGGGCTAAGGTATAATGCGCGGTTTGCAGGAGGACAGTGTTTCCATGCGGTTGATCCGTGGTCTGACCAACCTGAAGGCGTTGTCGCAGCGGCCTGATTCGCCGCTGGCGGCGGGGTGCGTCGCCACGATCGGCAACTTCGACGGGGTGCACCGGGGGCACCAGACCATCATCCGTCAGGTGAGGGATAAGGCCTCGGAGTTGGGGCTTCCCAGCGTCGTCATGGTGTTTGAGCCGCAACCGCGTGAATACTTTCAGGGGGCCGAGGCCCCACCGCGCCTCATGCCGTTCCGCCAGAAAGCGGAGGCGCTCGCTCGGGAAGGCGTCGACTACATTCTGTGCCTGCGGTTTGACGGTCAGTTCCGTCAGTACTCCGGCATGGGCTTTATCGAGGACATCCTGATTGACGGTCTCGGTGTTCGCCATCTGGTGGTGGGGGACGACTTCCGCTTTGGCTGTGATCGGGCGGGCGATTTCCGGCTTTTGAAACAGGTCGGTGAAAAAGTCGGCTATTCCGTGGAGAATACCGAGACGGTGCTGGACGGTGAGGAGCGCGTCAGCAGCACCCGTGTTCGCGCCTGCCTGGCCGAAAATCAGCTTGAGCAGGCCGAGCGGCTGCTGGGCCATCGATACGCCATTGAAGGGCGGGTGGTTTACGGTCGTCAGCTGGGTCGCCAACTGGACGCCCCGACCGTCAATCTCCTGCTGCCGCACCGGCCGCCCCTGCGCGGTGTCTATGTGGTCGGTGTGACGCTGGTGGACGGTCGGGTCCGATACGGGGCGGCCAACATTGGGGTGCGTCCGACCGTGGACGGCAAGCGGCCCTCGCTGGAGGTGCACCTGTTTGATTTTGACGAGACGGTGTACGGCCAGCGCCTGAAAGTTGAGTTCCTGCATCCACTTCGGGACGAAGTGGCATTCGATTCCCTCGATGCGCTCAAGGCACAGATTGGCCGTGATTTCGAGGCGGCCCGGGCCTGGCTGGCGGATTCGGTCTGATCCGGCCGACTATTTCTGACTGCGTGACGGTAAACAGACGACATTATGAGTGACTACAAGCACACCCTGAATCTGCCGAAAACCGGTTTCCCCATGCGGGGCAATCTCGCCAAGCGTGAGCCTGAGCGGCTCCGTCAATGGCAGGAGATGGATCTGTACGGCCAGCTGCGCCGTGCCCGGGCCGGGCGTGAGCGCTTCATTCTGCACGATGGCCCTCCATACGCGAACGGCAGCATTCACATTGGTCACGCCGTCAACAAGATCCTCAAGGACATGATCGTCAAGTCCCGGGGCTTCCAGGGCTATGACGCGCCTTATGTGCCCGGCTGGGACTGTCACGGCCTGCCGATCGAGCACAAGGTGGAACAGGACATCGGCAAGGCCGGCGACAAGGTAGACGACAAGACCTTTCGCCAGGCCTGCCGGGATTACGCGGCGAAGCAGATCGACGGGCAGCGCGAAGACTTCAAACGCCTGGGCGTTCTGGGGAACTGGGATCATCCCTACCTGACAATGGACAGCCAGGTGGAGGCCGATATCGTCCGGGCGCTGGGCCGGATCGTGGACAACGGTCATCTGGTCCGCGGTTACCGCCCGGTGTACTGGAGCGTTGTGGGCCAGTCCGCGCTGGCGGAAGCGGAAGTGGAGTACCACGAGAAGACGTCCACCCAGATCGACGTCCGGTTTACCGCCGTGGATCAGGAGGCCGTCCTCAAGGCGTTTGGCACTCAGGACGGGGAAGGCGATGTGTCGGTTGTCATCTGGACGACCACCGCCTGGACCATCCCGGCCAACCAGGCCGTTGCGGTCAGCGCGGAGCTCGAGTACGCGCTGGTGCAGCTGGATGCGGGCAATGGCCCGGAGCAGCTGATTCTGGCCCGTGAGCTGGTCGAGGAAGTGACCGAGCGCTGGGGCGTCAGTGACTACCGGATTCTCGCCAATGTCCGGGGCGATGCGCTGGAAAAGCTGGCCCTGCACCATCCGATTTACGACAAGCAGGTGCCGGTTGTTCTGGGAGAGCACGTCTCGCTGGACGCGGGCACCGGTGCGGTTCACACGGCGCCCGATCATGGCATGGAGGACTTTGAAGTCGGCCAGGCCTATGGCATCGACACCCTGAACCTGGTGCAGGCGAACGGCACGTACACCGATGATGCCGGCGAGTTTGCGGGCATCCACGTCTACAAGGCCGACGACCCGGTCTGCGAGGCGCTGACGCGTGAAGGCAAGCTGGTGTTCAGCGAGACGTTTCAGCACAGCTACCCGCACTGCTGGCGCACCAAGACGCCGCTGATTTACCGGGCAACTCCGCAGTGGTTCATCAGCATGGACGCGAAGGGGCTCAAGAAGGGCGCCATGGACGCCATCCCGGGCGTCCGCTGGGTGCCCTCCTGGGGGCAGAACCGCATTGAGGCGATGATCGAACAGTCCCCCGACTGGTGCATCTCACGGCAGCGGACCTGGGGCGTGCCGATCACTCTGTTCATCCATAAGCAGACCCAGGCCCTGCACCCGGACACCAACGATCTGATCGAGAAGGTCGCCCAACACATCGAGGAAGGCGGCATCGACGCCTGGTATGAACTCGATACAGCGGACCTGCTGGGTGATGACGCCGACCAGTACGAGAAGGTGACCGATACGCTGGACGTCTGGTTCGACTCGGGCGTCACCCACGCCTCCGTGCTCCAGAAGCGCGACGATCTCGGCTGTTTCCCGGCCGACCTGTATCTGGAGGGCTCGGACCAGCACCGGGGCTGGTTCCAGTCGTCCCTCAAGACATCCATCGCGATCAATGGCACGGCGCCATACCGTCAGGTACTGACCCACGGCTTCACGGTGGACGCCCATGGCCGCAAGATGTCGAAGTCACTGGGCAATGTGATTGCGCCGCAGGAAGTCATGAACGAGCTGGGCGCGGACATCCTGCGCCTCTGGGTGGCGTCCACCGACTACAGCGGTGAGATGACGGTCTCCAAGGACATCCTCAAGCAGACGGCGGACGGCTATCGCCGCATCCGGAATACCGCCCGGTTCCTGCTTAGCAACCTGAACGGTTTCGAGCCGGCTGACCACGCGATCGCCCCGGAGGACATGCTGGCGCTGGATCGCTGGATGGTGGACCGGACGCGTGAACTGCAGGCAGACCTCGACCGGGAGTACGACAACTACGCCTTCATCCGCGTCTTCCAGAAGGTCTACAGCTTCTGCGAAGCCACGCTGGGTGGCTTCTATCTGGACATCATCAAGGACCGCCAGTACACGTCCCAGCCGGACAGCCTGGCCCGGCGCTCCTGCCAGACCGCCCTCTATCATGTGGCCGAGGCGCTGGTGCGCTGGATTGCGCCGATCCTCAGTTATACCGCCGATGAAATCTGGGAGCACCTGCCGGGCGAGCGGGACGCAAGCGTCTTCCTCGCCACCTGGTATGACGGCCTGACGGCACTGAGCGATGACGCGACCATGGGGCGCGCCTTCTGGGAGCAGATGCTGGAGGTCCGCGAGGCGGTCAACAAGTGCCTGGAAGACGCCCGGAACCGTGGCGATATCAAGGGCTCGCTGAGTGCCGAAGTCACACTGTATGCCGATGGCGAGCTGCGTGAGCGCCTGGAGCAGTTGGGTGACGAGCTGCGTTTCGTGCTGATTACTTCCGAGGCCCAGGTGGCGCCGTTGTCCGAGGCCGGGGGGGCAGCCGAATCGACCGCTGTCGAGGGCCTGTCCGTGGCTGTTGGCGCGACTGACAATGAGAAGTGCGATCGCTGCTGGCACCACCGTCCGGACGTTGGTCAAAGCAGTGAACATCCGGCGCTGTGCGGGCGTTGCATCACCAACGTCGATGGTGAGGGTGAGCAGAGGGCGTACGCCTGATGACCTGGTCACTGGAAGAGGGCGCCTCCCGGCTGCGCTGGCTTTGGCTTGCCTGCCTGGTGATCCTGCTGGATCTGGGGACCAAGGCGATGGCGTCGGCCTGGCTGACCTATGGGGAGCCGGTGGCGATCATGCCGATGTTCAACCTGACGCTGCTCCATAATACCGGCGCTGCGTTCAGTTTTCTTGCGGGCGCCGCCGGCTGGCAGCGCTGGTTCTTCGTCGGGCTTGCGGTCGTGGTCTGTGCCGTGCTGGTGCGCTGGCTGGCCACCCTCAAGCCCCATGAAAACTGGCTGTCCATCGCCATCGTACTGATTCTCGGTGGGGCGATCGGCAACGTCTATGACCGGGTGGTGCATGGCTATGTGGTCGACTTCCTGCACTTTTACTGGAACGACTACCATTTCCCCGCGTTCAATATTGCCGACAGCGCCATTACTGTGGGAGCGGGGATGATGCTCATCGACCTGTTCCGTAAACCGTCCGACGAGGAGGCTGATCGCCCATGAGCGAGCGCCCCGTGGGCCCGGAAACCCGGGTCACCCTGCATTTCGCCCTGAAACTGGAAGACGGCAGCGAGGTGGACTCCACCTTTGACAAGGAACCGGCGTCGCTCAACGTCGGCGACGGCAATCTGCCCGAGAACTTCGAGCAGTACATCCACGGCATGACCGCCGGGCAGCGCGAGACTTTCGAAGTGCCGCCCGAGAATGCGTTCGGTCAGCACAACCCCAGCAACGTCCAGACATTCAAACGATCAGAGTTCGGACCGGACATGGTGCTGGAGCCGGGTGTGATGATCTCCTTCGCCGACAAAATGCAAGGCGAACTGCCGGGCGTGGTGGATCACGTGGAAGGCGATCAGGTGACGGTGGATTTCAATCACCCCCTGGCGGGGCGTACACTGACGTTCGAGGTGGAAATCGTGCGGGTCGAACCGGCCCACACGACGCATTGACTGATCCCAAGGCTGATGACCATGCAGATCCGACTCGCCAATCCCCGTGGCTTCTGTGCCGGCGTTGACCGCGCCATCGAAATCGTCAACCGGGCGCTCGACGTGTTTGGAGCGCCGATATACGTGCGCCACGAAGTGGTTCACAACAAGTTCGTGGTGGATAACCTGCGCGAGCGTGGTGCGGTTTTCGTCGATGAACTGGACGAAGTGCCGGACGATCATCTGGTGATCTTCAGTGCCCATGGCGTGTCCCAGGCCGTGAAGAACGAGGCCGACCGTCGTGGCCTGCGGGTGTTCGATGCCACCTGCCCGCTGGTGACCAAGGTACACATGGAGGTCATGCGCTACAGCCGGGACGGCCACGAGTGCATTCTGATCGGCCATGAGGGCCATCCCGAAGTGGAAGGCACCATGGGTCAGTACGACCGCAGCCGGGATGGGGACATCTACCTCGTGGAAGACGAAGCGGACGTCGACAACCTGACTGTGAAGGACCCCAGCCGAGTCGCCTATGTGACCCAGACCACCCTGTCCATGGACGACACCTCCCGGGTGATCGACGCCCTGCGCCGAAAGTTCCCGGAGATCCAGGGGCCGCGCAAGGACGACATCTGCTACGCCACCCAGAATCGCCAGGACGCGGTGAAGGAGCTGGCCGGCGATTGTGATCGGCTGCTGGTGGTGGGCTCCCCCAACAGCTCCAACTCCAACCGCCTCAGAGAACTGGCCGAACGCATGGGCACTCCCGCCCACCTGATCGATCAGGCCGAACAGATCGAAGCCGCCTGGTTCGACGATTGCCAGGTCGTTGGCATCACCGCCGGCGCCTCCGCCCCGGAGGTGCTGGTTAATGACGTGGTGAAACGTCTACAGGAACTTGGCGGAACGGCCCCCGAGGAACTGGAAGGCCGCGAGGAGAACATTGTCTTCTCCATGCCGCGTGAGCTGCGGATTGATGCAGTGGATGTGAGCTGAACCCCCCGTCTGAAACTGGCTGGCCGCTTCTGGCCGTCCTTTCCACTGACGCGCTCAGTTCTTCGTTATCACGCTCTCCCTGCACGTGACCTCCGTCACGCCATTTAACGTCGTTTGACCGGTCATCCGCCAGTCGGCACCGCTTGTCGTCTGATGGTGGAGATGGCGATTGGCGTTGATTACTCTGAGACTGGATTCATGGGGTTAAGTCATTATGAAGTTGCAGAATCAGAACAACGCCGGTTTCACGTTGGTCGAACTGCTGGTGACGTTGATCATCCTGGGCATTGTTATTGCCTTCGCCGTCCCGTCGTTCCAGACCATGGCGACCAGCAACCGGATGACCAACCAGGTGAACACCCTGTCCGGATTGATTGCCAATGCGCGAAGCGCCGCATCAACCGCTCCTGGTTCCACGGTGACCATCTGTTCCTCGTCCGATGGGGCTTCCTGTAGTGGCAGTAGCAACTGGGAGGACGGCTGGATCGTCTTTCGGGATGAAGACGGTGACGGATCCGTCGACGCGGGCGATGGAGACGAAGTCCTGCGGGTTCACGCCGATCTGGCTGGGGGAAACACCCTGCGAGTCACTGGTTTCGATGGTTCCGGGCAGCGCATCCAGTTTGAGGGCAATGGTATGCCGTCGGCGTCCGCGGGGAGCGCTGGGGCGGGCACCTTGACGGTGTGTGATGACGGCGGTGTCAGCGATGCGGGAGCGATTGTCGTCGCCGTCTCCGGCCAGACCCGTCTCGTGAGGAATGGTCTGGATCATGATGGCAACGCCATCACTTGCCCGTGAGTGGAATAATTGGAGAGCGTCTCGTCATGAACAATGTTAAGACACGACCGGGTTCCCAGAGTGGCATCACGTTCATCGAAGTGCTGGTGACGATGGTGATTGTCGGTGTCGGCCTGCTTGGCGTGGCGGCCATGACGCTTGATGGTCTGAACAACAATCGCAGTGCTTATTTGAGAACCCAGGCCAGTCTATTGGCGTACGACATGGCCGACCGGATTCGTCTCAACTCTGGCCAGGCCAGCTCCTACGCAGGGTTTACCACCAAAGGGGCGGGAACCAGCGTGCCGTCGTGCCTCAGCAATAATTCGGGTTGCTCGCCGAGCAAGTTGGTGGCGGCGGATAAAGCGCAATGGGCGAGCGCAATACAGGGCAGTGGGGGCGACTTCATCTTTCTCCCTGCCGCTCAGGGCGCTGTGACCCAGAACGGTGACGAGTTCACGGTTGCCGTCAACTGGGTCGAGACACAGTGGGACGAGGGGGCTGGGGAGGAGACGGACCAGACCCAGACCTTCCAGCTGACATTCAATCTATAGGTCATCGGCATGAGCGCATATCGCATGAGTTGGCATCAGGATCGACACCCCCGCCGCGAGGAGGGGCTGTCCATGATTGAGTTAATGGTGGCGTTGGTGCTCAGCTCGATCCTTACGCTCGGAGTGCTGACTATTTATCTGGATTCAAATGACACCTCGCGCATGAGCGAGTCGCTGGCCCGGGTGCAGGAAGCTGGCCGTATCGCGCTTGGCATTATGGCCCGCGATATTCGGATGTCGGGCTTTCAGGGGTGCTCTGATCCAATGCAGGACATTGCTCCGAACTTCACGGCCTCATCACTCGATGGCGATTTCTTTGGCGCCGGTCTGCGTGGTGTCGAGGTGGGGGGCAGCAACTGGGAGTCGGCGACGGGTCATATCGACGTGAATAACATCAAGACGTCGGCCATTTCCGGAACCGATGTGGTTCAGGTTCGGCGTGCGTCGGCGCCGGTCGCGGTGCTTGATTCTGACATGGCGACGGCCGGCAGTGTGATCCAGACCGTTGATGAGAACGGTGCCAAGGATTTCACCCTGGGTGAGGCGGCGCTGATCACTAACTGCGTCAACGCCGATGTTTTCACCGTCGAGAACGAGGACGGTGAGACCGAGCAGATCAAGCACAGCTCGCTGTCCAACGTCTATCCGGCGGGATCCCGGGTCTTTCATTTCTCGACGGACACCTACTGGGTTCAGGATACCGGTCGTCAGGACGATCAGGGGAACGCGGTGTTCGGCCTCTATCAGAACGGCAGTGAAATCGTGGCCGGGGTTGAGCGGCTCCAGGTGCAGTACGGTGTTCGGGAGGGTGACAACATCCGGTACGGCGGTGCAGCGGATGTTAATGACGACGAGTGGAATGATGTGGAGGCGATCCGGGTCGGCCTACTGGTTAGCGATGCCCAGAGCGTCATGGCCAACTCGGATGCCAAGGACTACGATCTGCCCGGCCTTACAGTGCAGCCGGCCGGCACGGCTGGTGCGGCAGCGACCTACCCGGATGACAGACGGCTCCGGCGGGTCTTTGTCACCACGATCAAACTGCGCAATCAGATACCGACGACATAGGTGGTTGCATGAATAACCTTACTTTCCGGAACGATGGAGTCAGGCTGGGGGACCGCCAGAACGGTGCGGTGCTGGTCGTCAGTCTGATTGTTCTGCTGGTCGTGACCCTGCTCGGTCTCAGCGGCATGGAAACGTCCGTGATGCAGGAGCGGATGGCGTCGAACGCACAAAACAGCAATCGCGCGTTCCAGTCGACAGAGAGTCTGCTGGATCAGGCCATGCGCGATGAGGATATTGTCGGTGGTTCTTCTGCGGAACTGAGTAACGCCATCAAGCGCGGTGTTGGTGAGCCTGGCGATTCCACGGCATTCAGCACGTCGTACGAGTCGCTCAGTGCCGCGTATGTGCTGACCTACATGGGAGAAAACACGCCATTTGTGGCGCAAGGGCAGGAGTCGTCCATCAACTCCGATCTGCCCACGAGGCGTTTTGAAATGCGTATGTCTGCAGAGAATACAACGACGCAGGCGGGCGCGACGGTGACACAGGGGTTCGTTCCGAACTAGGACGGGATTTTGGGGGAGACTGTGATGGATAATTTCATGAAGAAGACGGTATTGGCTGTACTGGCGTTCGTCGGTATGGGCTTTGTGTTGGCGGCGGGTGTGCACGCCCAGGAAGCTGCGTCTCTGGATGGAGCTGGGCTGAAGCGAGTTCAGCAAGCGCTGGAAAGCTCCTCCATCGAGGTTGTGAGGAATGGGGCCGGTCAGCCTGTCAGTATCATTGCAAAACCGTGCAATACATGTGACCCCGTGCGCTTTCTGGTGTCGGATTCTCTGTCCTTCCATCAAGGGGGAGAGCGCCTGAACATCGAGGAAGCCGCTCAGCAGAGTGGCTGGCCGGGCACGGTCATCCATAAAACTGATTCCGAGATGGCTGAAAAAGTCATCTTCTTCGCCAGGTAACGAGGAGGGCGAGTGATGCGCTATCAACGAATGATCAGGAATTTGGGGATCGGCCTCCTAAGTGGTTTTATGGGTGCTCAGGCGGCTGCAGATGACACCGAGATCTTTTTCAACATCGATCAGAATGAAAGCCGGCCCAACATCCTTTTCCTGCTGGACAACTCGGGCAGCATGGATTCTGAGGTTGAGGTCGAGGCCACTGGCTATGACAGTAGCCAGGATTATGATGGCGATTACGACGACGACTACATCTACTACGCCGATGGTGGCTATCTCTACACGATCCGCAAAACCGTGATTCAGTGCTCTGATATAGCGGGCAAGCTGAGTAGCGTCGGTAAAACAGCGCCCTACCGAATGGCCTATTACTACGATAATGAGTGGAACTCGTTCTCGTACCAGAATGTCAATTACTCAACAACGGACTGTCAGGCGGACAATGACCAGAATGTCGATTGGGGCGATATGAAGCCCCAGGAGTACTATTCTGCCAACTACCTGAACTGGTACTTCTATAATCAGGAAACGCAAACCAAGACCCGCTTGGAGATTGTCCAAGAGGTGGCGAACAATCTCGCTGACGGCCTATCAAACGTCAATATCGGCCTGATGGCATTTGATACAAATGCCAACACCCAGTATCACGTGAACATCGATCAGTATATGGGGGAAGGGGGACGAATCCTCGTGCCCATCGCAGATGTCGAAGAGAACCGGCAGACGTTCAAAGATGGTGTTAACGCCCTCGGGCCGGATACCAATACGCCCCTTTCTGAGACGTTGTTTGGCGCTAAGCGCTACTTTGAGGGCAAATCGCCCTTCCTCAGTAACGCTGATGACCAGGCGTCTGACGCAATGGATGGCAATCAGTACGACAGCCCGATCAATCTAGAGTGTCAATCGAATCATGTGATCGTACTGACAGATGGTGAGCCGACTAAGGATTACAACCATACCGATGACATGGCGACAGAGCTGGGTATCGACAGTTGTGATGGTAATTGTCTGGATGAAATTGCCGATTACATGCAGAACTCGGATATCTCCGAGGATCACGACGGTAATCAGCGCGTAACGACGCACACTGTCGGGTTTCTGACCGATCAGGACTTGTTGTCCAGTACCGCGGAAAAGGGCGGCGGTGACTACTACCTTGCTGATAACGCAGATAATCTTACGGCAGCATTTAACACCATCATTAAGGAAGTGCTCTCAACGAACAGCACATTTTCTTCACCGGGTGTGAGTGTTAACAACTTCAACCAGCTTGAACACCTGGATGCGCTGTATTTCGCTTTGTTCGAGCCGACGACGCGCTCGCGGTGGCCCGGTAATCTGAAACGATATCGCTTGAAAAGTGATGGCACGATCGTCGATCAGAATGATAATGATGCGATAGACGATTCGACCGGCTTTTTCAAAGAAGGGGCACGAAGCTTCTGGAGTTCCATCGATGATGGCGCTCAGGCTTCGGTTGGCGGCGTGGCCGGACAACTCCCGGACGACAATGCGCAGCGCAAGGTCTACACGCACTACAGCGGCTCCACGAGCAAGGTGCTGTCAGATTCCGTCAACGCGGTGACCACGGCGAACTCGAACAACCTAACCAAGGCGATGTTTGGGGACGCCAATATGAGTGATGCGGATCACAACAAGCTCATCAAGTGGACGCGTGGGGTCGACGTGAATGATGTCGACCAGGATGGCAACCATAGCGATTCTCGGCATTACATCGCAGACCCTTTGCACTCAAGACCGAACCTCCAGGTTTATGGCGGCACGGAGGCAGACCCCGACACAACGGTGTTCTTTGGGGATAACCAGGGCTACTTGCATGCGATTGACGGCGAGACCGGCGTCCCTCACTTCTCTTTCATTCCTGAGGCGATGCTTGCGAACCAGCCCACGCTTTTGGCGAACGACGTCACCGACGCGATGCGCCCTTATGGGATGGACGGATCGGTCACGAGCTGGTTCGCAGATAAAGATGGGAATAATGCTGTCAACGGCGAAGATCATGTCTACATCTATTCGGGCATGCGGCGAGGCGGGCGGAATTATTACGGCCTAGACGTGACTGATCGCTCCGCACCAGAGCTACTCTGGACAATCGAGGGTGGGGAAGGTGACTTCTCCGAACTGGGCCAATCTTGGTCCCAGCCCGTCAAGAAGAAAGTTCGGATTGGGGACGCCGTCAAAGACGTACTGATTATTAGTGGTGGCTATGACCCGGACCAGGACGATGTGAATACGCGCACGGAGGACGACCAGGGACGTGCGATCTACATAGTAGACGCGTCGACCGGTGACCGCCTCTGGTGGGCTGGCCCGGAAGGCAGCGGCGCCGACTTGGTGCTTGACGATATGGATTACAGTATTCCCGCGACGCCCGCCGTCATTGACGTTAACGGTGATGACCTGGCGGATCAGATTTACGTAGGGGACATGGGGGGGCAAGTCTGGCGTGTCGATTTTGCTCACGGCAAGTCGGCAGCCAACTTTGCCACTGCCGGGGTGATTGCTGACCTTGCTGGCGATTCAGTTGCGACAAATCGCCGCTTTTACCACACGCCGGATCTGTCGGGAACGTTGAAAGATGGTAAGCGTCAGCTCAATCTCGTGATTGGGTCTGGCTTTCAAGCTCATCCGCTTGATACGGGGGTCGAGGACCGTCTCTACAAGCTCGATGTGTCGAGTATCGTGGCTCCCACCGACGACGATGGAAACATTGAGTATACGACTCTGACTGAAGACGATCTCTATGACACAACGGACAATCTGATCCAGCAAGGATCGGATGCTCAGAAAGAGACGGCTGAGGCGAACCTTGCTGACGGTGATGGGTGGTACATTCGGTTCACTCGTTCCGGGGAGAAGGTGCTTTCGAGTAGCGCCACCCTGCGCGGAGATGTCTACATCACCACCTATGAGCCGTCGGACAACCTCGATCCCTGTGTCCCGGCCGCCGGCCAGGCCCGTCTGTACCATGTAAAGCTCCGGGACGGGCGTGCCGTGGTGAACTACGATGGTGTCGGTGGTGATGAGGCGCTGACGAAACCGGACCGTGAGAAAACACTGAAGACAACCGGTCTGCCGCCGTCTCCGAAATCGATCACGATTGAAGGCGAAGAGATTATTGTGACCGGTTCTGAAACGACCAAGGCACCGCCGCCCAAGTCGCTGGTCCGTAAGATCTACTGGTACGAGGAGTAATAGGCAATATGATGATTCGAGGCCGGAACAACGGGTTCACCCTCATTGAACTGCTGATCGTGGTGGCGATCATCGGCATTATTGCGGCGATCGCTTACCCCAGCTACGTGGAGTACGTTGAGGATGCCCGGCGCTCTGACGCGCAGGCGGCCCTGATGGGGCTCGCCAGCGCGATGGAGCGTCACCGGACCTCGAACAATACCTATGAGGGCGCCGGTTCGCCGGATACGGGCGCTCCCTCCATCTACGCCGATGAGGCACCGGTGGACGGCAGTCCGAAATTCTACGATCTGACCATCAATGCGGTTGACGCAACCACCTATACGCTTCGCGCGACGCCGAAAAATGCGCAGGCGGGTGATGGCGTGCTTGAATTGGAGCATACCGGCGCACGCTGGTGGGATGAGAACGGTAATGGCTCTGTGGATGCCGGCGAAGAGAACTGGGACAAGTGACTAGCAACCGATCTTCAGACCCCACGGCAGCGTGATGCTGTCATCCCGGTTTCTGTCTAGGGTGCGGCGTAGCCGCCCGCCCTGGTTCAGGGCCAGGTAAGTCATCAGCCCTGTCTTTTCACGGTTCGGACATACGACGATGCTGCCTGACAGTCCGTGTGTCATCCCCGTCATTCCAAATCTGAAGTACCCTTTCCCGCCTGTTCTGGAGCGGACTCTGAATGCTTCAGGAGGTGCCTCCAGCTCTCGCCATACGACATTGTTGTCGGGTTGCCTGTCTTTGTTCGCATCGGGAAACACAGCGACGGGCTTTTCCCAGTCATCGTGACAGGTGTTGGTGGTGTCGAGGGGGCATAGCGTGACCACGTCCCGTGTGGTGGCCGCTTTCGCCCGGGCAAACTGGAACGCACTGAAATAACCGGCAATCAGAGTCTGGTGCCGATTTGCCTGCACGAACTGAGTCCCTGCTGATATTGCAGCTGAACTCACAATGACGAGTATCGTGAGGGCTGTGATGAGTTCGATGAGGCTGAAACCTGAAGGCGATGTCGGGGTATTCAAAGCAGTTCCTCCCTGAATCTGAAGACAATGAAAGCAGAGAGGGTAAGTGCAGGAGGCTGTCACATCTGTAAGAGAACGATGGCAGACGTGTCAGTTATCGCTGTTTCGGGGCGTTTCTGTGCGGTTGTCGTGGCGAGGAAGGTGCCTCGTTACAGGTCAGAGTGACGTGCGGGAGTGGTCCGATCCCCCGCACTGTGTCCGTCGTCTGCGATGAATTGTTCAGTCCAACCCGAGCTTTTTCAGCTTGTACCGCAGCGCCCGGAAACTGATGCCCAGTTTTCTGGCGGCAGCCGTCCGATTCCATTTGGTGGCTTCAAGGGCCTTCTCGATGGCCTGCCGCTCGACGGTTTCCAGATACTGTTCCAGGTCCAGCTCGCCATCGTCCGGGATGGGTGGTACATGATCGCCCGGTGTGTCGTGCCCAGCGGGCGTCCCGGTGCGGGATTCCAGCGCCTGGCACGGTGCGGGCACGGCAGGCGTATCGCCCATCTGGAGGTCGTCCACATCAATCCGGTCGTCTTCGCACAGTGTGAAAGCGCGTTCCAGGATGTTCTCCAGCTCACGCACATTGCCGGGGAACGTGTGCTGCTGGAGTTTTCGGCCCGCCGCGTCGCTCAGACGGGCCGGTTCGCACTCATAATCACGGGCCAGGCGCTCCAGAATGTGCCGGGCCAGCAGGGCAATGTCGTCCGGTCGCTCCCGTAAGGGCGGAACGGCCAGCTCAATGACATTGATCCGGTAAAACAGATCCTGGCGGAAGCTGCCGATCTGGACCTGTTCGGCCAGGCTGCGATGTGTGGCGCTGAGGATGCGGATGTCGACAGGGATTTCCTTTTCGCCACCAACCGGGCGAACGGACTTTTCCTGAATCGCGCGCAGCAGTTTGACTTGCATGGCGAGTGGCAGGTCTGCGATTTCGTCCAGAAACAGGGTGCCTCCGTCCGCCTGCTGGAACAGGCCGGCCTTGTGGTCCGTCGCGCCTGTAAAGCTGCCCTTGCGATGGCCGAAGAATTCGCTTTCCATCAGTTCCGAGGGTATGGCACCGCAGTTGACGGCCACGAACGGCGCATCCCGTCGAGGGCCCTGCAGGTGGATCATTCGTGCGACCAGTTCCTTGCCACTGCCCGACTCTCCGCTGATGAAGACCGGCGCCTGGCTCCGGGCGACCTTGCGGGTCTGTGCCCTGAGACGGCGAATGCCGTCGGATTCGCCCAAAAGCAGGCTGGGCTCCGAAGTCGGCTCGTTGTCGGGTTCCTCATCCGGCAGTCGCAGGGCGCTTTCGATCAGTTCGCGCAGGCGGGGCAGCTCGACCGGTTTGGAGACAAAATCAAAGGCGCCCGCCTTCAGCGCCTCAATGGCCGTTTCCATGCTCCCGTAGGCGGTGATGACGGCGACCGGCGTCTGGGGGCAGGTCTGCTGAATCCAGGCGACCAGATCAATGCCATTGCCATCGGGCAGGCTCATGTCGGTCAGGCAGAGCTGTGGGGGCGCCTTCGCCAGTATGTCGCGGGCGCTGACGAGGTCCGAGGCGGTCTGGACCGCGATGCCCATCCGGGACAGGGTAATGTCCAGCAGCTCACGAATGTCGGGCTCGTCATCGACGATCAGGGCGGTGGCCTGTTGTGTCGTTCTGGTCATTGTCTTGGTATCCCCGTCAGATCAGGCGGTCCTGATGGGCAAAGGTGATGCGGAAGCAGCACCCGGGGCCGTCCGTCTTTAGCAGCCCAAGATGGGCCTGATTAGCCTCGCACAGCTCCCGGGCCAGATAAAGGCCCAGTCCGGTGCCACCCTGGTCGGTCGTGTAGAACGGCTCGAACAGGTGCTCACACTGTTCATCACTCAGGCCCGGGCCATCGTCCCTCACATCGATATGGCAGCGTTCGCCGTCGTTGGTGATGCCAACGTGAATGGCCAGCGTGGGGTGACCGGTCTCGGCAAGGCTGTAGCGCAGGCCATTATCGCAGAGGTTGATCAGTACCTGCTCCAGCTGGCCCGGATCGAAACGGGCAGGGGGGATGTGGTCGTCCCGGGTCAGGGTGATGTCGGGAGCCGGCCTGCCGGATTGATCGGCGGACGGCTGGTAGTCGGCGATGAAGCGCGTTAGCCATTCGTGGACGTCCATCAATTCGACCTGTGATTCCCGGCGACGGGACAGGTCGAGAATGTTCTCGATAATGCTGTTCACCCGTCCGGAGTGACGCTGAATGATGTCGACCATTCGTCGGTCGCCCTCGTCACAATTGGGGGACTCGGCCAACAGCTGCGCGGCGTGACTGATGGCCCCGAGTGGGTTGCGGATCTGATGGGAGATGCCCGCTGTCAGCCGTCCGAGCGATGCGAGCTTCATCTGCTGGGCCTGCTGAGTGACTTTGCTCAGATCATCGATAAACACCAGGATCAGGTCGTGTTGATCCGGGCCCAGGCGCGTGAAGTTTGCCTGGAGAAGCGGCGACGCTGACCCCATCTGGAATGGCTCGGACCGGGCGTCGGGGTGGGACAGCCATTGTTTCAGCTGGTCCCGGACAGGGCGCGGCAGCCACTGCATCGGGCGGCGCTCCGGGTCGCCGAACAGAAGCTCGTGGGCGGCGGCATTGGCCAGACGGACGTCGCCGTTCGGGGTTGTCGCAATAATCCCCGTCAGCATCCGATGGATGATCTGCTGGTTGATCTGCTCCAGTTCGGCAATGCTGCGCGCGCGTGAGCTGGCCAGCGCCTCGCTGCGGATCAGCCGACGGCTGATGTACTGCAGCAGGAAGGCGGCGGCGAAGTAAAGGATGCCGAGCGAACCTGCGCGGACTAGGTCGTCCGAGCCCGTATTGAAGGTCCAGGCGGACCAGAGGGTCACCCCGAGAGACCCGAGTGCCGCCAGAGCCGCGTAGAACAGGCCCAGACGGCTTGGGGCGAGAATGTTACCGGCGGCGACCGAGACAATCACAAGGTTGGCGAGACCACTGGTAATGCCGGTGCTTGCCGCCACCAGCAGGTGCAGGACCACAATGTCGATCAGGATGGAGAGCGTGATGTGGGACGCTCGCGGCCGATGGCCGGCCAGCATCACCAGGCCCAGCAGCAGGTTCAGGCCCAGGTACCCCAGAACCGTTGCCTGGTAGATCGGCGCCATCCGATAGGTGGCACCGCCGGCATCGAACTCCACCAGCAGCAGACCGGCCAGGATCAGGCTGACGAGAAGGCGATAATGATTATAGATGCGAAACAGGCGTGGGCGTTGGCTGTCGAGTGAATGAGTGGATTGGAAGTGACCGTCGACCGACATGCGACTCCATGGGTAGTTGGGGTCCGTGAATGGGGCGTCAGCCGTTATAATAGTCCAGCCATCATGAACATTCGACGGGAGAAAAGCGGCATGCAGGGTGACAGGCAGGTAATGGGTAGCGATCGGCTTCAGGTGGTGATGGCGCAGATCGACATGTTGGTGGGTGATATCCCCGGTAACGCGGAGAAGGTGCTGACCGCGGCCCACGAGGCCGTGGAGGCCCACGATGCCGATGTGGTGGTGTTCCCGGAATTGTGCCTGACGGGTTATCCACCGGAGGACCTGTTGCTGCGCCCCAGCCTGGATACCCGCATCGAATCAGCGCTGGCGATGCTGGCCGAGCGCGCGCCGGAAGTGACGTTGATCGTCGGGGCGCCGATCCGAGATCAGGGAGGCCTGTTCAATTCGGCGGTCGTGATTGCCGATGGCCGGATTCAGACCCGGTACGACAAACAGAAACTGCCGAATTACCAGGTGTTTGATGAGAAACGCTATTTTGCCGAAGGGGCGTCGCCCTGCATCGTCGAGATTCGAGGCGTTCCGGTGGGGCTGACCGTCTGTGAGGACATCTGGAGCGATGGCCCGGTCGAGCAGGCCGCGGCCGCCGGTGCCCGGCTGGTGTTGAACCTCAATGCCTCGCCGTTCGACATGGCCAAACAGGAGCGCCGTCGCGCGATGCTGGAGCATCGGGCACGCGACAATGGCATCAGTCTCGCCTACGTCAACCTCGTTGGCGGCCAGGATGAGCTGGTTTTCGACGGTGGCTCCATGGTGTTCGACCGTTCCGGTGTCTGTGCGGCAGAGGCGCCGTGTTTTGAAGAGGGGCTGTACCCGGTCACGTTTGTGGTGGAGCATCATTGCCAGCCGGTGACCCAGCCCCTGCCGGAACCCATCAGTATGGAAGCGTCCGTCTACGATGCGCTGGTAACGGGCGTTCGCGATTACGTCAACAAGAATGGCTTCCGGTCTGTGGTGCTGGGGCTGTCCGGCGGCATTGATTCGGCGGTGACGTTGGCCGTGGCCGCTGACGCGCTCGGGCCGGACCGGGTGCATGCGGTCATGATGCCGTTCCGGTATACCGCCGGCATCAGTCTGGAGGATGCCGAAGCCGAGGCCCGCGCTCTGGACGTGCGCTACGATGTGTTTTCCATCGAATCCATGTATGACAGCTTCATGGAGACGTTGGCGGTGCCCTTCGAGGGCACGCAACCGAACACCACCGAGGAGAATCTGCAGGCACGGCTCCGGGGCGTGCTGTTGATGTCCCTGTCCAACAAATTTGGCTCTCTGGTGGTGACCACGGGCAACAAGAGTGAAATGGCGGTCGGTTACTCAACCCTCTACGGCGATATGGCCGGCGGGTTCGATGTGCTCAAGGACGTACCGAAAACCCTCGTCTACCAGCTGGCACGATTCCGAAACACCCGCTCCCCCGTGATCCCGGAGCGTGTCATCACGCGCCCCCCATCCGCCGAACTGGCGCCGGACCAGAAAGACGAGGACAGTCTGCCGGGTTATGACGTGCTTGATGACATCCTCAACAGATACATCGAGCGGGATATGAGCGAAGAGGCCATCGTCGCTGACGGGTTCAAACGGGAGGATGTGGCCCGGGTGATCCGGTTGGTCGACATCAACGAGTACAAGCGCCGCCAGGCCCCGATCGGCCCCCGTATCACCGAACGGGGCTTCGGCAAGGACCGGCGCTACCCGATCACCAACGGCTGGAAGCCGGGGGTGTGAAGAGGTGAGGGCCACGGAAAAACACGGACCAAACGTCGCAAGTCACAAGTTGAAAGTCACAAGAGGGGGTATTCCGTGATCTGATAAAAAGCACTTCTTGCTACTTGTAACTTGCAACTTGTTTTCGCCCGAAGGGCGTTTCCTTGTTTTTCGGTGTTCTTCCGTGGCGAAAAAAATCAATCTTTACGCGTTCTTCCGCGGATTCCGCGGCGAATCCGATTATTCGTCCGGTGTCTCGGCCTCCGCCGGTTCCTGCGACTCATCGCCCATCAGGCCGAACGTGATCACGTTGGTCAGTGAGCGCGTTTCGGTTTCAAGCATGGATGGCTGGTAGCGGCCGTCGTCGCCGAACGCATCGGATTCCGGATAGTTGATGGCCAGCAGTTGCTGCGCATCGCCTTTAGCCTTGTTGAGTTTGAGGAAGTCGTAGGTCTCCACCAGAATCTTCAGGGCCGGTTCCACGGACGGTGTGTTCGGAAAGTTTTCCACCACGTAGCGGGCGCGGTTGTTGGCGGCCACGTAAGCCTGACGCTTGATGTAGTAGCGTGCCGCGTGGATTTCGAGTCTCGCCAGTTTGTTGCGGATGGCGATCATGCGCTGGCGCGCATCAGGCGCATACTCACTGTCCGGGTGGCGAGCCAGAAGCTTCTGGAAATCCCGGTAGGCCTGGCGCTGTTCCCCGGGGTCGCGCTCGGACGGGTCGATCGGGAAGAGATCCGCGGCAATGCTGACGTCCAGGTTGTACGAGGCGACACCGCGAAGATAAAGCGCGTAATCGGCATGGTCGCTTTGCGGGTTCAGTCGCAGGAAGCGATCAGCCGCCGTACGGGCTCCCTCCAGGTCCAGGTTCTGGTAGCGCGCATAGATCAGGTCGAGCTGAGCCTGTTCGGCATAACGCCCGAATGGATAATACGTCTCCAGGTATTCGAGGTTCTGCTCGGCGGTGCTGAAGTTGCCGGCGTCCATGGCGCTGCGCGCCTCTTCGTAGTATTCGGCCTCGGGCTTGACCTCTTCGGGCGTGGAGGCGCAGCCGGTGACCAGCAACGCGATCAACAACAGCTGCAAACAGCGAATGCCTGATTTCATGCCTGAATCCCGTACAATGGTGGTTCGATAAGGAGCTCCATTGTAACGGCGCTGCCGGCGAATGTAATCCAGACCAGAGTGAGACCCTTCCATGAGCCAGGATGACCGGATTACCGGCCGTTTTGACGTCCCTCCCGAGCACAGTGACCGTCGGCTGGATCAGGCCGTGGCGGCCCTGATGCCCGAACACTCCCGGTCCCGTCTTCAGGGCTGGATCAAGTCGGGAGAACTGACGGTCAATGGCGAGCGCCGCAAGCCTCGGGACCGGGTGATCATGGGCGATACCATCGAAGTGAGTGCTGAGCCGGAGGCCCAGGTGAGCTGGGAGCCGGAGGCGATTGATCTGGATATCATCTACGAGGACGAGCACCTGATCGTGATCAACAAACCGGCGGGCCTGGTGGTGCACCCGGCGGCGGGACACCGGGACGGAACGCTGGTGAATGCACTGCTGCATCACGCGCCGGACGTTGAGAACCTGCCCAGAGCCGGTGTTGTTCACCGGCTGGATAAGGAGACCTCCGGCATCATGGTGGTCGCACGCAGCCTGGTGGCGCACACCGCCCTGGTGGATCAGCTCCAGAATCGCACGATGGGGCGGGAGTACGATGCCATCATCAATGGCACACTGACCGGTGGCGGTATGGTGGATGAACCGATCGGTCGGCATCCGACTCAGCGTAAGCGCATGGCGGTGGTCCCGGACGGTAAGCCGGCACTGACCCACTACCGTATTGCCGAACGCTTTCCGGCACACACCCATGTGACGTGTCGGCTCGAAAGCGGACGAACACACCAGATCCGGGTTCACATGGCCCACATCCGCCACCCTTTGCTGGGAGATCCGGTGTATGGCGGCCGGCTCAAGTTGCCGCCCGGCACGACGCCGGAGCTGACCGAGGCGCTGCGGCAATTCCGGCGTCAGGCGCTGCATGCCCGTCGCCTGACACTGCATCATCCCACCCTGGGAGAAGACATGACCTGGGAGGCACCCTGGCCGGACGATATGGTCCGCCTGGTGGAGACCCTGCGCCTGGCCGCCACAGAGCAGGCCTCCGGCGCATGATCCTGCGTCCGGACTGGTCGGTGCCCGATGGGGTCAGGGCGGTGGCATCGACCCGGGAGGGTGGCGTCAGTCTGCCGCCGTTTCAGACGTTGAACCTGGGCGATCATGTCGGTGACGATCCCGCCCACGTTGCCGAGAACCGTCGGCGTTTAGGGGCGTGGCTTGGGGAGGGCGTTGAGCCGGGCTGGATCCGACAGGTACACGGGACCCATGTTGTGGAATTGCCGGTGGGCGAGGGGCAGGAAGCAGACGCCGCCACGGCCACGGAACCCGGCGTGGCCTGCGCGATTCTGACGGCCGATTGCCTGCCAGTGCTTTTCTGTGACCGGGACGGTCAGCGGGTTGCCGCGGCGCATGCCGGCTGGCGGGGGCTCTTGAGCGGCGTTCTGGAAGCCACGGTGTCACGATTTGAGTCGCCTCGCCGGGTGCTGGCCTGGATGGGGCCGGCCATTGGCCCCGGGGCGTTTGAAGTGGGTCCCGAGGTCTACGAGGCGTTTGTCGCCAGTGATGCCGAACACGCCCGCGCTTTTTCCGGGCCCGGCGTCGGGGGGCGACGCATGGCGAATCTTTACGAACTGGCCCGTTATCGGCTGAATCGTTGCGGTGTAAGCTCGGTTGCCGGTGGCGGTCGCTGCACCTTCCGTGACGCTCAGACCTTCTATTCCTACCGTCGCTCTGGACAGACCGGCCGGATGGCGAGCCTGATCTGGATCGAACCGGCATCTTGAACTTCCCCGGACTGCCCCTAAATCTATTAGCAAGAGTGATCAATCCGTGACCGGCCAGAGGGTCGACGTCACGGCATGCAGAAATACAGGGGCTAACATGCGAATCGACAAACTGACGAGTAAGTTGCAGACCGCATTGGCGGATGCGCAGTCCATTGCCGTCGGGCACGACAACAATTTCATCGAGCCGGTCCACCTGATGCAGGCCCTGCTGGATCAGCAGGGTGGGTCTGTCAGGCCGTTGCTTAAACAGGTGGGCGTCGAGCCGACCCGCCTGCGTCAGGCGGTCGCCCGGGAGATCGATAACCTGCCGGAAGTCCAGGATTCGGCCGGCGATGTCGCCATGTCCAATGACATGGGGCGATTGCTCAATATCGCCGACAAGCTGGCTCAGCAGCGCAAGGACCAGTTCATTTCCAGCGAACTGGTATTGCTGGCGGCTCTGGAGGACCGCGGATCTCTGGGGCGGATCCTGCGCGAGCATCAACTGGATAAGAACGCTCTCGAAACCGCCATCGAGCAGGTGCGCGGCGGTGAGAGTGTGGATGACCCGTCCGCGGAGGAAACCCGGCAGGCGCTGGAGAAGTACACCGTGGATCTGACCGAGCGAGCCGAGAGCGGCAAGCTCGACCCGGTTATCGGTCGTGACGACGAAATCCGGCGCACCATTCAGGTGCTCCAGCGGCGGCAGAAAAATAATCCGGTTCTGATTGGCGAGCCCGGAGTGGGTAAGACCGCCATCATCGAGGGGCTGGCCCAACGCATCGTGGACGGGGAGGTCCCGGACGGCCTCCGGGACAAACGCGTCCTGGCACTGGATCTGGGGGCGTTGCTCGCCGGTGCCAAATACCGGGGGGACTTTGAGGAGCGCCTGAAGTCGGTCCTCAAGGAGCTCGGCAAGGAAGAGGGCCGCATCATCCTGTTCATTGATGAGCTGCACACGATGGTGGGAGCCGGTAAGACCGAAGGCTCCATGGATGCGGGGAATATGCTCAAGCCGGCCCTGGCGCGCGGGGAACTGCATTGCGTGGGCGCCACCACGCTGGACGAGTACCGCGAGAATCTTGAGAAGGACGCGGCGCTGGAGCGGCGCTTCCAGAAGGTGCTCGTCAATGAGCCCTCCGATGAAGACACCATCGCTATCCTGCGTGGGTTGAAGGAGCGGTATGAGGTCCACCATGGGGTGGAGGTTACCGATAGTGCCATCATCGCTGCGGCCAAGCTTTCCAGCCGTTATATCACCGACCGGCAGTTGCCGGACAAGGCGATTGACCTGGTGGATGAGGCCGCGAGCCAGATCCGTATCGAGATGGACTCCAAGCCGGAATCGCTGGACCGGCTGGAGCGGCGTCTGATTCAGCTGAAGATCGAGCGTGAGGCGCTCAAGAAGGAGAAAGATGACGCCTCTCGCAAGCGGCTGTCCGAGTTGTCTGAGGTGATTACGGACCTGGAACGCGAATACGCGGATCTGGAAGAGGTTTGGAACACGGAGAAAGCGGCACTCCACGGCACTCAGAAGATCAAGAGCCAGTTGGAGGAAGCCAGAATCGAGCTGGAAAATGCCCGGCGATCCGGTGACCTTGGCCGCATGTCCGAAATCCAGTACGGCAAGATCCCGGATCTGGAACGCCAGCTTGATATGGCCAGCCAGGCCGAAATGATGGAAATGCGCCTCCTGCGCAACCGCGTGACGGAGGATGAAATCGCCGAAGTGGTGTCTAAGTGGACCGGTATCCCAGTCTCCAAGATGCTCGAAGGCGAGAAAGACAAGCTGATGCGCATGGAAGAGGCGCTGCACGAGCGGGTGATCGGTCAGGACGAGGCGGTCGAGGCGGTGTCCAATGCAGTTCGGCGCTCACGGGCCGGTCTGGCCGATCCGCACCGTCCGAACGGGTCCTTCCTGTTCCTCGGCCCGACGGGTGTCGGCAAAACCGAACTGTGCAAATCGCTGGCCCTGTTCCTGTTCGACACGGAAGAGGCGATGGTGCGCATCGATATGTCGGAGTTCATGGAGAAACACTCCGTGGCGCGCCTGATCGGTGCCCCGCCGGGCTATGTCGGCTACGAGGAGGGCGGCTACCTGACAGAGGCGGTTCGTCGCCGCCCCTACTCCGTGCTTCTGTTGGATGAAGTGGAGAAGGCCCATCCGGATGTCTTCAACATTCTGCTGCAGGTGCTGGAAGATGGGCGTTTGACCGATGGCCAGGGCCGGACCGTGGACTTCCGCAATACCGTCATCGTGATGACGTCAAACCTCGGGTCGGACATCATTCAACAGCAGGCGGGCGAGGAGAACTACGAGGCCATGAAAGCGTCGGTCATGGAAGTCGTGGGGACCCATTTCCGACCGGAGTTCATCAACCGGGTCGATGAAGTCGTGGTCTTTCATCCGTTGGCGCAGGATCAGATCCGCGGTATCGCTGATATTCAGCTCAAAGCGCTCAATGCGCGTCTGGCGGAGCAGGAGATGTCTCTGGAACTCAGCGACGACGCGCTTGATCGTCTCGCCGCGGTGGGGTTCGATCCCGTATACGGTGCCCGACCGCTCAAGCGCAGCATCCAGCGGTTGATCGAGAACCCGCTGTCTCAGCGCCTGTTGCAGGGGGATTTTTCAGCGGGGGATGTCATCCGTGCGGATGTGGACAGTGATCGACTGAGTTTCACCGCGGCCTGACACGGCGTAGCAACAAAAAGCCCCGGGTCGTTGACCGGGGCTTTTTTGCCGGGGAAGTACTTACTGCGCGCCGTTGTCGGGGTTGCAGCTGTCCTCCACGACGGCCTGGAACTTGGCCTTGCGCTCCTCGATTTCTTCAGGGGTGAGGTAGCGCTGCTCGCCGTCTTCACCCTGAACTCGTATGCGGCTGTAGGTGTTCAGAGTGTTGAGGTTCTCGCGCGCGATCTCGCAGTTCTTCTGTTGCTGCTTTCGACGCGCTTCTTCAGCACGTGACTGTTTCTGTTGTTCCTGTTCCCGCGCCTTTTCCTCGTTCAGGGCCTCCACCTGCTCGGTCGCGCTGGTGCGGTTGCCTGGCGATTGGCTTGTGCCCGTTTTGACGTCCACGCTTTCCGACTGCTGTCCGGATGGCTGCCGGTCACCAAAGTGGGTGACACCGTCTTCGTCGGTCCATTTATAGACGGATTCCGCCGCCGCGTGTCCCGAGAGCATGAGCAATACGGCGGTCATTGTGAGCAAAATCGGTTTCATGGACTATACAACCTGTTTTCGTGCTGACGCTGTTCGTTATTCTGCCATTGCTGGGCCGCGCTTGCCTCCATTCTAGCCAAAAACTGTGGACTTGCTCATCGATTCCCGGTCTGGCGGTCCGCGGCCGCCGCCCCCGAGCGGCCCTTGCAGCCTTGACAGCGGATATGGCCCTGTCACAATTACTGATTGCCTGAACGTGGGGCTGATACTGCAGGCGACCCCGAGCCGTATCCCCTTGCTTGACCACACTGGAACAAGCTCGCGCCGGAAACCGGTGCGACGGGCTGGTATTGCAGCACGCCAGCCCCTTTGATTGAGCCGGACTCCGGCACCCTCAGGAGTCCGGTGGGCCAAGAGACAACCTCTGCGTCGTCGAGTGTGGCGAATATCCGGCAGGGCTTTCAAAAGAAGCCAGGCCCGGAGATCCAGGCAACCGGTTCGTTGAGGCGGCGGCGTCCGTCCGGCGGCCCGGAACATTCACACGTAACGAGGGTTATCGAAAGTGGAGTTACTGTCTGGCGCAGACATGCTGATCAGGGCCCTGGAGGATGAAGGGGTTGAATACATCTACGGGTATCCGGGCGGCGCCGCCCTGCACATCTACGACGCGCTGTTCCGGCAGGACAGAGTCAAGCATATTCTTGTTCGCCACGAGCAGGCTGCCGCGCACATGGCGGACGGCTACGCACGGGCAGCGGGTAAGCCTGGCACTGTTCTCGTAACGTCCGGTCCGGGCGCGACCAACACCATCACCGGTATCGCGACCGCATCCATGGACTCCATTCCGATGGTCGTCCTTTGCGGGCAGGTGGCATCGCATCTGATCGGTGAAGACGCTTTCCAGGAAACCGATATGATCGGTGTATCCCGACCGCTGGTGAAGCACAATATGACCGTGCGGCACCCGTCTGAGATCCCGGAAATCATCCGCAAGGCGTATTTCATTGCCTCGACCGGGCGTCCCGGCCCGGTGGTCGTGGACATCCCCAAAGACATGACCTCGCCCAACGAGCGCTACGAGTATCACTACCCAAAGAAGGTCAGTCTGCGCTCATACAACCCGGCGATCCGGGGGCATGCGGGGCAGATTCGCAAGGCCGTGGAGATGATGCTGGCGGCCAAGCGGCCGATCATCTATGCCGGTGGCGGTGTCGTTCTGGGTAAGGCCTCGAAAGAGCTCACCGATCTGGCGCACAGGCTCGGTCATCCAGTGACCAACACCATTATGGGGCTTGGCTCGTTCCCGGCGACCGACAAGCAGTCGCTCGGCTGGCTGGGGATGCACGGCAGCTATGAGTCCAATATGGCGATGCACCATTCGGATCTTGTGGTGGCCATCGGGGCTCGGTTCGATGACCGGGTCACCAATGCGACCGACAAATTCTGTCCCGGTGCGCGCATCGTCCACGTGGACATTGACCCCACGTCCATCTCCAAGACCGTCGAGGCCGATGTGCCGATTGTCGGGCCGGTGGACGCGGTGCTTAAGGAAATGATCGCTCTGGTCAAGGAGAGCAAGGAAAAGCCGGACCAAGAAGCGCTGGATGCCTGGTGGAAGCAGATCGACGAATGGCGCGCGTTCCACGGGCTGCGCTACGAGAAAAGCGACAAGTACATCAAGCCGCAGGAAGTCATTGAGGCGTTGTATGAAGTCACCAATGGCGAAGCCTATGTCACGTCGGACGTCGGTCAGCATCAGATGTTCGCGGCCCAGTATTACAAGTTCGATCGGCCGAATCGCTGGATCAACTCGGGTGGCCTGGGCACGATGGGCTTCGGCTTTCCGGCGGCGATGGGTGTCAAGCTCAATTACCCGGAAGACGAAGTGCTGTGCGTGACGGGTGAGGGCAGCATCCAGATGAATATTCAGGAGCTGTCGACCTGTAGTCAGTACAATCTGCCGGTAAAGATCGTGAACCTGAACAACCAGGCGCTGGGCATGGTGAAACAGTGGCAGGACATGAATTACGAGTCCCGCCATTCCCATTCCTACATGGACTCGCTGCCCGATTTCATGGCGTTGGTGGAAGCTTATGGTCATGTTGGCATCCGGATTGATCGCAAGGAGGATCTGGTGCCAAAGCTCAAGGAAGCGTTCGCCATGAAGGACCGGCTGGTGTTCCTCGATATCTATGTGGACCCGTATGAGCACGTCTACCCGATGCAGGTGGCGCGTGGTTCCATGAAGGATATGTGGCTCAGCAAGACGGAGAGGGTGTAGCGAGCATGCGTCGTATCATATCGGTGATGATGGAGAACGAGCCGGGCGCCCTCTCCCGGGTGGTGGGGCTGTTCTCCCAGCGGAACTACAACATCGAAACCCTGACCGTGGCGCCGACGGAAGACGAGACGCTTTCGCGCCTCACGGTGACAACCACTGGGTCGGATAAGGTCATTGAGCAGATCACCAAGCAGCTTAATAAGCTGATTGAGGTGGTCAAGCTGGTTGATCTGACCGAAGGCTCCCACATTGAGCGGGAGCTGATGCTGATCAAGCTCAAGGCGGTAGGCTCCCAGCGGGCCGAGATCAAGCGGACGGTCGATATTTTTCGCGGGCAGATCGTGGATGTGACCAATACGGTCTACACGGTTCAGTTGACAGGCGACAGCGACAAGCTGGATGCGTTCATCAACTCCGTCGGCACGGCTGGTGTGCTTGAGGTGGTGCGCTCCGGCGTGTCCGGTATCGCACGCGGTGAGAAAGTTCTGAGTATCTGATTATCAACAACGTGGCCGACAGGCCATTGGAAACAGGGGAAATCCATGCAGGTTTATTACGATAAAGACTGTGATCTGTCCATTGTTCAGGGCAAGAAGGTCGCCATTGTCGGCTACGGCTCCCAGGGGCATGCACACGCCAACAACCTCAAGGAGTCCGGCGTCGAGGTGATCGTTGCGCTGCGTGAAGGCTCGTCTTCGCGCCAGAAGGCGGAGTCGGCCGGCTTGACCGTCAAGACCGTGGCGGAAGCGTCCAAAGAGGCTGACATCATCATGATGCTGGCGCCGGATGAGTACCAGAAGGCGATCTACGAAGGCGAAATCGCACCGAATGCGAAGGAAGGCTCTGCGCTGGCGTTCGCGCACGGCTTCAACGTTCACTACAACCAGATCGAAGCGCGGAACGATATGGACGTGATCATGATCGCGCCCAAGGCGCCGGGTCACACCGTCCGCACCGAGTTCGAGCGTGGCGGCGGTATTCCCGACCTGATTGCAATCCATCAGGACAAATCCGGTAACGCCAAGAACATTGCGCTGTCCTATGCCAGTGCGATCGGTGGGGGTCGCAGCGGTATCATCGAGACGACGTTCCAGGACGAGACCGAAACCGACCTCTTCGGTGAGCAGACCGTTCTGTGTGGTGGCACCGTTGAGCTTGTAAAAGCGGCGTTCGAAACGCTGACCGATGCCGGTTATGAGCCGGAAATGGCTTACTTTGAGTGTCTGCATGAGCTCAAGCTGATCGTCGACCTCATGTACGAGGGCGGCATCGCGAACATGAACTACTCGATCTCGAACAATGCCGAGTTCGGCGAGTACGTCACCGGCCCGAAGGTGATCAACGACGAGTCCCGCAAAGCGATGCGTGAGGCGCTCCAGAACATTCGCACCGGGCAGTATGCCAAGGCATTCATCCAGGAGGGCGACACCAACTATCCGTCACTGACGGCTCAGCGCCGCATCACGGCTGAGCATCCGATCGAAAAGGTGGGAGAGAAGCTTCGTGGCATGATGCCCTGGATCTCTGCCAATAAGATCGTCGACAAGGAAAAGAACTGAGTCGATGATCGGGACTGCTCCAGAGTAGTGGTTCCCTTCCTTCTTCGCGGAACAAAAAACGCGGCCTTCGGGCCGCGTTTTTTGGTGGCTTCGCCTGTATGGCATATCAGCTACAATGACAGTCTCCTGAGAAGTGAATGAGTGCACCATGACTGACGGCAAGCAACAGGATGACCACGCCCTTCACTGCGACGATGATGGCGAGGTGATCGAAGAGGAAATGGTTGAGGGGGCGCGGGTCCGGAGAAAAGGGATCTATCTGTTGCCCAACCTGCTGACGACAGCGTCGCTCTTTTCCGGTTTCTACGCCATGGTCTCGGCGGCGAACGGTTTTTTTGAGAATGCGGCGATTGCCATCTTTGTGTCCATGCTTCTCGATGGTCTGGATGGTCGAGTCGCAAGGATGACCAACACCCAGAGCAAGTTCGGTGAAGAGTACGACAGTCTCGCGGACATGGTCGCATTTGGTGTAGCGCCGGGGTTGGTGGCGTTCTTCTGGTCCCTCAACAGCCTTGGAAAGGTAGGCTGGGCGGTGACCTTTATCTTCGTGGCCGGGGCGGCACTGAGGCTGGCCCGCTTCAACACCCAGATTGGGTCGGTCGACAAGAAGTTCTTCGTCGGGCTGCCAAGCCCCTCGGCGGCTGCGGCGGTTGCCGGACTGGTGTGGTGTTTTCACGGGATGGAGACAGAGGCGCTGTGGCTGAAGGCGCTGACGATTATTGTGGTGGCCGGCACCGGTGTGCTGATGGTTAGCAATATCTTCTATAAGAGCTTCAAGGATCTCGATCTCAAAGGGCGGGTGCCGTTTGCGGCGATTCTGGTGGTGGTGCTGGCATTTGTGATCATCGCTCAGGACCCGGGGACCGTCCTGTTTGTCGGGTTTCTGGTTTATGGGCTGTCTGGCCCGGTCCGGGCATTGTTTCGCCGGATTCGTCGCAAGCCGACGCCGGACCCCGGGGCGTCCTGAACGCCCCTTTGGGGCGCTGTTTTGGTGACGTTTTGATCGCTCTGTTTCGGAAAACCGAAACGCTCCGAAAAAAGGCTTTACAGCCAGTCTGAGGGCTGTAGAATGCGCAGCACTTCAACGGGGCAGGCAACAAGTTGCTTGGCCCGGTCAGCTGGAACCGACAAAATTAATTGTCGATAAGCGGTTGACAGCAAAGAGATTTGGCGTATCATGCGCGGTCTCTTAAGGGCGAAAGCCCAGCTCTTTAAAAAGCAGACTGAGTAATTCGTGTGGGCGCTGGTTCGGT
>NZ_QEKQ01000010.1:0-145554 GCF_003096655.1 Tamilnaduibacter salinus
CGCTTCAGTGATTAGGCAGGCGCGCGGCGAATCCTCATCAGGGCCAGAGGCGGCAACGCCGCCTCGTCAACAGGCCGGATATATGGCAGCAACCTGTCCCTCATCAGACTCTGGAGCCTTGCAAACGGGGAGGAGACCATATATGGATTCCGTGGCTCATAATAAAGCCCGCCCCGGACAACCGGCGCGGGCTTTTCATTGGTGCCGCTTGGACGCTTACTGCTTGATCGGCACCAGCTTGAGCTCGGCGCGGCGATTCTGGGCGCGACCGGACTCCGACTCGTTGCTGGCGATCGGCTGGCGTTCGCCATAGCCGACAGCCTGTGTACGCGCCGGCGCGATGCCCTGATTGAGCAGGAAGTCCCGAACCGAGCCGGCCCGCTTCTCACTCAGCAGTTGATTGTACGAGGCGCTGCCGGTGCTGTCGGTGTGACCGGAGATGCGAATCGCCGTCTCGTCGAATTCCTTCAATACCTTGGACACCGAAACCAGCACATCCGTGAATGAGGACTGAATCGATGCCTGATCCGTCTGGAAGGTGATGTTCCCGGGCATGATCAGGCGAATCTGGTCACCGTCGCGCTTCACCTGGACGCCGGAATCCTTGAGCTGTTTGCGCAGCTTCGCTTCCTGGCGGTCCATGTAGTAACCGATACCGCCGCCAGCGGCTGCACCCGCCGTCGCCCCGATCAGGGCACCCTTGCCACGGTCACTGTCGCTTGATGTGGCCGCGCCAACCGCCGCACCACCAATGGCGCCAACAACGGCACCCGTTGTTGATTTGGACACCTCTTCCTCGCCGGTGTACGGATCATACGTCATACACCCACCGAGGGTGAGGCTGGTCATCGCCACTACCAATGCCATTTTCTTCACGAGACTTCTCCTTCGGTCCTGTCCATCTGGTCTGACGGCTCGGAAACGCTTTCGGAGGTTCCCGCATCACCACGCCCGGCGTCATCCAGAAAGGTCCTGATCATCACATTGAACACCGTTGCCTGCAAATCCGGCGCTTCGTTCGCCAGGTGATGGCGACCGTCCGGTAATCGTCTGACGACAACCGGCTCGAATTTGTTCCGGATGATGCGCAGGTTGTGGTGCCAGTCGACGGTCAGGTCCTTTTCCCCCTGAATCACGGTGACTGGAAACGGGACCGGTCGTGCCGACTCGATATGCGGCACCCACCGTCGCAGGGCGGTCACCCAGTCCACGTGAACGGCCCGCGCCTGGAGGGGATCATGATCCCGGAGAAATCGCAGGAACCGCGAGTCGTTGCTGTTCTCGGCAAATACCCGACGCCATCGACTCAGGAAAGGCTTCACCACAGTATGCAGCGCTTTGGCACCAATCCACCCCATCGGGCGCACGAGCGGCGCCAGCAGAACCACACGGCGGAAACAGTGACTGTCGTAAGGAACATGGGCCAGAAGGTAGTCGATCAGGATGCCGCCCCCGGTACTCTGCCCCACCGCGTACCAGGGGGCAGGAAGCATCCGGACGCGGACCAGCACATCCGCCAGCACCGCCTGATACTCGGTGAAGCTGGTGATCGCCGCCGGTGTGCCGCTGGACAGACCATGACCGGGCTGGTCGTAGGCGAGCACATCAAACCCGGCTTCCAGACACCGGTCAATGAGCTGACTGTACAGGCCGATGTGGTCGAAATACCCATGGAAGACGAACACGGTGCCGCGTGGCGATGGCTGGTGGAAGTAGTGCACCGCAACTGAGTGGCCCGCCGCTGGCATGGTCCCCAAGTGATAATCGACCTGGGGATGCTCGACCCATAGATCCAGTCCGTAGTAACGGCAGTAGGCGGCCGCCTCCCCCGTCAGGGCAGTCGGTTCACCGGGCTGGAAGGGGGTCAGGTCCGCGATGACCGAGTCGCGTTCCCAGTCCGGGCTTTCTGGGTGGTCCGTTTTCCAGTACACGCGGGGAATTCCTGCTCTTGATCATGGGAAAGGATAAACCGATGCCCCAATCTACCATAGTCACCCCAACATCATGAGGCCCGGACGCGTCGACGGCCCCACTGCTGCAGCCAGAGCCCGGTGACGATCAGCACCAGTCCGGTATACGTGGAGTGGTAGATCGTCTCGCCCAGAATGAAATGGATGAACACCAGCGACAGGAAGGGTGAGATAAAGATCAGGTTGCTGATCTGAGAGGTATTGGTCGCCAGTTTCATGGCCATCAGCCAGAACACGAAGGCCAGCCCCATCTCGAACGCACCGACGTAGAGCGCCGCCCCCAGCGCCACACCATCGGCGGCAGGGAAGCCGTCCTGCCAGAGGCACAATACGGTGATGACAGGAAGACCGAACAGGAAATTGAGGAACAGACCCACAACAGGCTCACGACGGTCCCGTGTGCTGATAATCCAGTAGGCGGCCCAGACCAGAGTGCTCAGCAGAGCCAGCCCCACTCCCACCGGGTCAGAAAACGTCAGCGACAGCACCTCGCCGCGCGTGGCAATGACCACCACACCGGCGTAGCAGACCAGTCCGGCAAGGATGTCCCACCGGCTGAGCCGCTGCCCGAGGAAAGGCACGGCCAGGTACGCCAGCGTCAGCGCCCAGGTGTAGTTCAGCGGCTGCGCTTCCTGTGCCGGGAGACGGTCAAAGGCGCCAAACAGCGTCACGTAGTAGAGCGCGGGGTTGATCAGCCCCAGCCCGACCGACAGCGCGTAATCCCGAGGGCTCAGCCGGAACAGCATTCGGAGACGCCCCTGGACGAGCAACACGCCGCCGATCACAACAACCGACATGGCGCACGCAACCATCAGCAGTTGCAGCGGCGTCCACTCCCTCAGCGACAGCTTGAACGCGGTGGCCACCGTCGACCACAGCAGCACGGTGCCGATACCAAACGCCAGCGCGCGGGACTGATTTTTCGCCATGTGTGATCCAGATTAAACGATGGTCATTGAATGCCCTGAGAGGACAATGGCACGGTGTCAGCCAGTTGAGCCATTCTCAATCCGTAGAAGTCACGCCAATCCAGTTGGCCTCTGACGTGTCGCACACTCACTGGAGGCACACTTCATGAAAACCATTCTGACCACGACGGCCCTTTCTCTGGCACTACTGACGGGCGCACCAGCCATGGCACAGGACAGCAACAGCGGCCAGGCCTCAACGCAGCAGCAACAGCAGAAGGCCAGCTACAACGAGGCCGATCTGCAGAAGTTCGTTGAAGCGCAAAGCGGCATCAAGGAGGTTCGCAACGAATACATGCCGAAGATCAAGAATGCCGAGAAGAAGGACAAGCAGCGTGAGCTGCAGATGTCCGCCAATGACGAGATGGTGTCAGTCATCAAGAAGACCGGTCTCGACATCAAGACCTACAACGCCATCGCAACCGCGTATCAAAGCAACGCGGACCTGCGTGAGAAAATCAATGGCATGATGTAAACCGCTTGGTTGATTGCCAGCCGGGGGCGAATTCAGACGCCTCGAACAGGAGCCCCGGCCGGCGCGCCGGGGCTTTCTTGTCCAACACGTTCCAACCCTCCCCTCACGGCTGAGGACGGCCTCCCTGCCCATCCGTGGCCGACCGGACAAAGCAGTTCAGCCATAGTGTGTTATCTTTCCGATGCGGGACCGAAGAACAACGGAGAGACGAAACATGCCACACATCATTCGCTGGCTTGGAAGCCTTACCATCATGCTGACGCTGGCCCTGGCCGGCTGTTCCGAGTCCGGTCGCTCGTCCGGCTCGGGTGGCAGTGGATCGGGCGATGAACCCTCAGACGCCCAGCCCTCCTCCAACACATCCAGCACGTCCTCACAGAGCGCGGACCGCACCAGCGACCCCATCATCTGGCGCTTTGCCCTGGAAGAGGTCGAGGGCAGTGTCCAGGATGCCTACGCTCAGGAATTCAAGACACGGCTTCAGGACGCTTCTGACGGCCAGCTGAAACTTGAGATCTATCCGTATGGTTCGCTGGGGACATCGTCACAGCTGACCGAACTGATCCAACAGGGTGCCATCGAACTGGCATTTGCGTCGCCGGGTCACCTGGCCTCGGTGATTCCGGAAGTGGGCCTGTTTACACTGCATTTCGTGCTGTCCGACGACAACGACATCAACAAAGAGGTGCTGTCCAGCGACAAAGTCAAAGACATCCTTCAGCCACAGTACGAAAAGCAGAACATGGAACTGCTGACCATTGTCCCGGAAGGCTGGATGGTTTGGACGGCCGACAAGCCACTGCGCACGCCGGGCGACTTCAGCGATTTCAAGATGCGCACGATGACCTCCCCGATCCTCACCCAGTCCTACAAGGCCTATGGTGCCAACCCGACGCCAATGCCCTACTCCGAGGTCTACAGCGGCCTGCAACTGGAACAGATTGACGGGCAGGTCAACCCGATCTTCGCGATCGAGGAGATGAGCTTCTACGAAGTTCAGGACTATATGATCATGGCCAACCACGCACAGTTCATTTCCACCCTGGTTACCAATGACAAGTGGTACGAAAACCTGCCGGAGCAGCAGCGGACCTGGCTCGATGACACGCGTGACGGGATGGTTGACTATATCTACAGGAAACAGGCCGAATTTAACGAGAAGCGGCTGCAGACTATCAAGGACGCCGGTGGCACCGAAGTAATCACTCTGACCAACGACGAGCGCGAAGCGTTCCGTCAGGCCAGCATGGGTGTTCGCCAGACCTACGTTGAGCAGGCAGGCGAGACCGGTCAGAAACTGCTGGACACGGTCACGTCGATGGTTGAAGAACTGGAAAGCCAGTAGGGCGCTGGCTGGCCTGTTATCGGCCAGGGCCCGACGAGAGACTGGAGAAAGCACGCGGGCACGACACTTGTCGTGCCTTTTTTTGTTCTCAGGATATGTTGCATTTCGTTCACCACTCCCTATCATTGTAAATGATAATAACTTTTATTACGTATCGGTTTTGCATCTCACAATCAGGGAGCCATTATGCCAAACACACTCACCACCCCTCTGGCGGCAGCGTTGGCCGCCTCGACGCTGCTGCTAAGCGGCTGCGGATCACTCTCCTTCAGCGACAGCAAGGAGCCGGCCACCAAAGCATCCGTGGCCAGCCACTACGCCGATATCGCCCACGCCAACTACCAGGATGCATTGAACACCGCCCGCGCCCTGGATCAGAGCGTGGATACGTTCCTTGAAAGCCCGACCCCGGCCAATATGAAGGCCGCCCGGGAGGCCTGGCGGACCGCCCGGATCCCTTACCAGCAGAGCGAGGTGTTCCGGTTCGGTAATGGCATCGTTGACGACTGGGAAGGCCAGCTGAATGCCTGGCCCCTGGATGAGGGCCTGATCGACTATGTGAACCGCGACAACTATCAGCATGAGCTGGGCAACGCCGGAGCCACAGCCAACATCATCTCAGCAGAGTCAATCACCGTCGGTGGTCAGACCGTTGATGTGTCCCGGATCACGCCCGAACTGCTCGCCGACCTCAACGAAATCGGGGGCTCCGAGGCGAACGTGGCAACCGGATACCACGCCGCGGAATTCCTGCTGTGGGGTCAGGACCTGAACGGCTTCGGTGCCGGAAACGGTAACCGACCGGCAACGGACTATGCTCGCGGCAGCGATTGCACACACGGTCATTGCGAACGCCGCGCTGCCTACCTGGACGCGGTCACAGACCTGCTCATCAATGATCTGGAATGGATGGTCGCGCAGTGGGCGCCGGGTCAGACCGACAACTACCGGACCCGGCTGCTGGCCATGGAACCAGACGCCGTTATCCAGAAGATGCTGTTTGGCATGGGGTCCCTGTCGCTGGGCGAGCTGGCGGGTGAGCGCATGAAAGTCGCGCTCGAAGCCAACTCCTATGAGGATGAGCATGACTGCTTCAGCGACAACACCCATAACTCCCACTACTACAATGGGCTTGGCATCCGGAACATCTACACCGGCACCTACGAGCGGGTGGATGGCAGCGAGCTGACCGGACCGTCACTGGCCGATTTGGTGAAGCAACAGGATCCACAGCTCCACAAGACCCTAATCGGTCGTCTGAATCAGTCCATGGCGGAGCTCGGCGACCTGAAACAGCGGGCGGAAGCCAGCAGCAAGCCCATGCCCTTCGACATGATGATCGCGCCGACCAATCAGGAAGGCAGCCGCATCATCACTGACGCCATCGAAGCGCTGGTTGTTCAGACGGCATCCATCGAGAAGGCCGCCTCGACGCTGGGTCTCGCCTCGCTTCAGCCAGATACGGCCGGGCATACTTTCTGACCGACCCCATCCATCGAGCCGGGAGCGCGACTCCCGGCTCGCCATCATTCACCAATCCCTGTCAACGAATGATCCCATCATCGAAGAACCGGCACATTGCCATCGCCCTGCTTGCCATCCTGGGGGCGTCAACCCCGCCGGTCATCGCGTACGAGCGCCAGACTACCCCAGCCACCGGCGGTGAGACGACGGTCCGGCAGTTCGATACCAACGCCTTTTCACTGCCCAATGCCAATTTGCCGATCATGAAACGGCTGGACTTCAGTGTGGGCAACAGTTTTTTCCGAAACCCCTGGGTAGAGGCACCAGCCAGCACCAAGGCGCGGGACGGGCTCGGACCACTGTTCAACACCAACAGCTGCCAGGGGTGCCACATCAAGGATGGCCGCGGCCATGCGCCGGTCTCCGGCAACGATGCGGTATCGCTGTTCCTTCGCCTGTCCGTCCCGGCAGACCCTGAGCAGCACGCGGACCTGCTCAGGACCCGAGGCTTCCGGCCAGCACCGGTTTATGGGAGTCAGCTCCAGACCGCCGCCATCCCGGGACAGAAACCGGAGGCCGACCTCGTCATTGACTGGCAACCGGTCACCCAGACACTGGCAGACGGAACGACCGTCAAACTCCGTAAACCACGTTACCGCATCAAGCAGCCAAACTACGGCCCGCTTCCTGACAACCTTCTGGTGTCCCCGCGGGTCGCGCCGCCCATGACCGGCATGGGACTGCTCCAGGCCATTCCCGACGACGCCATCACCGCGCTGGCCGATCCCGACGACCAGGACGGCGACGGCATTTCCGGCCGCCCCAACCGGGTCTGGGACCGTGTTAACGGCGCCAGGGCACTGGGGCGCTTCGGCTGGAAAGCTGCCGAACCCAATGTCCGTCAGCAATCGGCCGGCGCATTTGCCGGCGATATGGGACTGACCTCCAGCTTCCATACCCAAACGGATTGCACGCCGGCCCAGGATTGTGACCGCTTCGCTCATGGGGGCCAGCCCGAGGTGAGCGAAAAAGTTCTCCGATTCATCACGTTCTACGCCACCAGCCTGGCCGTACCGGCCCGGCGGGACATGGATCGCCCGGCCGTCGAGAGGGGAGCGACCCTCTTCAACCAGATCGGCTGTGCCGCGTGCCATCAACCTAGGCATGTCACCGGCAGCGTTACGGAGCGACCGGACCTCAGCAAACAGACCATCTGGCCCTATACCGACCTGTTACTGCACGACATGGGCCCGGAACTGGCGGACAATCGCCCGGTATTTGAAGCCAATGGGCGGGAATGGCGTACGCCGCCGCTTTGGGGCATCGGGCTCGCCAAAACCGTCAACCCGCGTGCCGGTTTCCTGCACGATGGGCGGGCACGAACACTCGAGGAAGCGATTCTGTGGCACGGTGGCGAAGCCCGACGCGCCCGCGAACGTTATCGGAAACTGGAGCAGAATCAGCGACAAGCGCTGATCCGTTTTCTGAAGTCATTATAGGGAGTGAACCGATGCCACGGTCCAGAGGCCTTGTCACCGCGCTCATGGCATTCACACTGATGCTGTCATTACCCGCGCTCGCCCAGAATGATGCCGGGCAGACCGCCCGAACACAGTGGCACGACTCAATCGGGTCGGGCTATCAGAGGCTTGCGGACCACTCTGCCGTACTGTCTTCGACCCTGTCCCGACTGTGCCCGATGCCGAACAGGCAAGAAGATGGCGTGGCGCGGATGAAAATGGCCTGGCGTGATGCGTTCCTCGCCTGGCAGCAAGTGCGGTTCGTCGACTTCGGTCCCATTGAGCAGAACAGCCGGGCCTGGCAGATCCAGTTCTGGCCGGACCGCAAGAACCTCGTTGGACGCAAGGTCGATGCCTGGCTCGAGCAGGCGGACAAGGTTTCAGCGTCAGCGATTGCGGACGCCGGAGTGGCGATCCAGGGCCTGCCGGCGATCGAATACCTGCTGTTCGACAAGCGCTTCAGGACCGGCAACGCCACTGGCTGGACCCAGCGGTGCGCTCTGCTCACCGCCATCGGGGCCCACCTCGAGAAGGTCACCCGGCGACTGGCAGAGGACTGGCAGGCGTATGGGAACTTTTACCGCTCTCGTGACGACTTTACCGCCACGACGGTGGAGGCGGCCATGAACGCCGTCGAACACCTGCGGTCACGTCGGTTAGGCGCAGCGATGGGCCTCAGGGGAAATACCAGTACCAACGCCTATCTGGGGGACGCCTGGCGCAGCGGGGAATCATTGGCTGCCCAGCAGGCTTCCGTTGCCGGGCTCTCAAATCATTTCCTGCCGGGACTCAAGCCATTGCTGACGGCACCGGATCAGAAGGCGCTGTTCGACGATTTGACGCATCAGGCCAACGAAACCCTCTCCGAATACCAGTCACTCGGTCGACCCCTCAAAGCCCTGCTGGACACAGAAGCGGGCTATCGCCAACTGCAGGGCGTCTATATTGAAGTCAGCCAGCTGGAGCCACTGTTCATCGGCCAACTGGCCTCGACACTGGATATCCGCCGTGGTTTCAACAGCAGTGATGGAGACTGATCCGGATGCACCGTCGTGACTTTCTGCTGAGCGGCATCGCCGGACTGGCTGCACTCTCCGGTCTGCCGGGGTGCGCCGGAAGGGGCGCAGGAGACATCGGCGGACTCAATCGGGCCTGGCTGTTCAGCGCAGCCGACACCCCCCGTGGCGACCACCTGATTGTCGGGGGCAATCGACAGGGCGATGTCCTGTTCCGGACAACGGTGCCAGAGCGCTGCCATGGCGGCTGTCATCACCCCTCTGGCCATCACGCCATTCTGTTCGCCCGCCGCCCCGGACGACACTTCTACGTACTGGACACCCGCAGCGGCGAGCTGACACACCATATCGCTGCCGGTGAGGCATACCACTTCTATGGCCACGGCGTGTTCAGCCCTGACGGTACGCGCCTGTACACCACCATGAACCATTACCCAAGCGGAAAGGGGATCGTCCGGGTATTCAATGCCGCCAATGGGTACACCATCGCCGGGGATATCGAACTGGACGGTGTCGGCCCCCACGAACTACGCCTGCATCCGGATGGCAACACGCTGGTCGTCGCCCTGGGTGGTATCCGGACTCATCCGGATTACGGCCGTGCGAAACTCAACCTCGATACCATGGCGCCCGCGCTGCTGCTGGTGGACCGCCACTCCGGGGCCGTGCAGCACCGAATCAGCCCATCTCATCACCAACTGAGCTGCCGCCACCTGGACATTGGGCCGGAGGGCATCGTCGTGGCTGGGTTTCAGTTTCAGGGGCCGGAGTGGGAGCCCATCCCATTGATTGCCACGCTCGACACACGGACGCTCCAATACCGTGAGATCCAATTGCCGGACAAGGCGGCGCTTGCTCTTCGTCAGTACACGGCCAGTGTGGCCTGCCATGAAGGCAGCCCACTCGCGGCGATCACGGCACCACGTGGCGATCAGGTGCTGATCATTGACCGCTTGCACAGCATGCATCTAGGGACACACCCGCTTACCGATGTCTCTGGTGCGGCCCCCCACCCCAGCGGTTTTGTCCTGACGGGCGGTGACGGCAGCGTCTGGGATCTGCCGGCCTCCGGAACGTCGCCTGTGCGCCTGAATCATCACGCCATCCGCTGGGATAACCACCTCACCGTCTGATCCGGCACGTCGTTCTGCTATGCTCGGTCCGTTTGGAAACCGCGCATCCCGCTGAACAGGAGCCCCTGACTTGCCGAATCGTGACCGCGATCTGACCGAGGAACTCTATTCACTTGTCGCCAACGAGGAGGATGCCCGGGTCTGCACCGACATCCCGGACGACGCCTGTGAAGAGGTCCCGCGTAACTTTTTCCTGATCCTGTTCAGCAACGTGCTGACCAAGCTGGGCGATCTGCTGGTCAACCCCAAGACGGTGCTGGCCTGGCTGATGGGGGCGCTGGGGGCAGCACCTCTGGTTGCCTGGCTGGTTCCGATTCGCGAATCCGGTTCGCTGATTCCCCAGATGGTGATTGGGGCATGGGTTCGCCGCAAGCCCGTCCGAAAGGGCTTCTGGGCGCTCGGCAGTTTTGGGCAGGCGATCAGTGTCGCAGGCATGGCTGCCAGCGTGTGGTTTCTTGAGGGAATGTCGGCTGGGTATGGCGTTATCGCCGCCTTGATCCTTTTTTCTCTCGCCCGCGGCTTCTGTTCCGTGTCCATGAAGGATGTGCAGGGCAAGTGCATCCCCAGGAGTCGGCGGGGCCGACTGTCGGGGCTGGCCACAACGCTGGGCGGCAGCGCAACGGTGGTCCTGACGGTCCTGCTGTTCTGGGACCGGGGCGATCCCGGTGTGGCGTTCTATGCCGCGCTGCTGCTGCTCGCAGCCGCGTTCTGGGTCATTGCCGGAGGACTGTTCCTGACTGTGGAAGAATACGCCGGCGAAACCAAAGGCGGCGGAAATGCCCTGCGGGATGCCCTCCGGAACCTGTCACTGCTGCGCGATGACCCGCCGTTTCGCCACTTTGTGATAGCCCGCACCCTGCTTCTGTGTTCGGCACTGGCATCGCCGTACTTCGTCCTTCTTGCCCAGAATCATAGCACCAATGGCTGGATGCTCGGCGGGTTCCTGCTGGTAAGCAGTCTTGCCAGTTCGGTCAGCGCCAGTGTCTGGGGCTGGATGGCGGACCGCTCAAGCCGTCAGGTCATGATCCGGGGCGCCACGCTCGCCAGCGCCGTCTGCCTGCTGGTTGGTGCACTGGCCGCAGCTGGCACCGGCAGCATCTGGCTCTACCTGGTAGGGTTCTTCCTGCTGGGGATTGCCCATGCCGGCGTTCGTTTGGGTCGCAAGACCTATCTTGTCGACATGGCGGGCGGTAATAAGCGCACCGATTACACGTCAGTCAGCAACACGGTCATTGGTTTTATGCTGCTCATGACAGGTGGCCTATCCAGCCTAGCGGCACTTGCCTCCGTGCCGGTCGTTGTGCTGATTCTCGGGGGCATGGGAGCCCTTGGGGCTGTCAGTGCCGCTCGATTGCAAGACGTTTCTCCACAGGAATCGTGACCGGGACGTCCAACGCGACGTGCGAGCCTCAGAAGCTCCGCTTTGCACCACTCAGGCGCCCTGACGCCCCATCGACATTCAGACGATGGGGCCAGAACGACGCCCGCCTCTAACCGAGGCACCTGTCCTTTTGAGCCAAATGAACGGAACAACCGTCGTTCGCCACCAAACTACGGGTTTTCCGAATTGCCTGAACGGGTCGCTCGTCCTGAAAATAACGGCTTTAAATGGCTTGGCGTGCAACGCAAAGGATGACACTTTGAATCACCCTCAACGCGGTTTTGAGCCCTTTACTGATCATCAATCAGGCGAGCGTTTGACGACAACGACAGGACCACTCGTCCGATCGAGTGACGTCAACCAGCTGCGATCCAGGCGCTTTATGAAAACCCACTCTGGCTGGTGGGTCAAAACCCGCGAATCGCAGGATCTGGGGCCTTATCCGACCGGCAGCGATGCCCGAGAAGCGTTGCACAAACACATCCAAACGCATCAGGATCAGACAGAACGCACTTTCTCAATCGAGTTAAGCCACGGGATGGCTGTCCACGATGTGTCGACCTGTTCGAAACAAACGTGTGCATTGTGCCATGAGGCCCTGTCGCTGGTTGCGGGGGCAACCGATGATAATTCCCAGCGCTAGGAGTCTGGTTCATTCCCTGACCGACTGAGCGCCTGAACCAGACGGGACACTAACGATAACCAGGGTCAGCGTCCAAACGGCGCCTTGCCATCGTTCAGCGCCAGCGCCCCCTTCACGATGCGGTAGATCACCCAGATGCTGATCGCCAGCAGTATGAACCAGCCGACGATCAGCACTGTCGTCAGCACACCGATCACCCCCCACAACAGGCCAATCCAGAAGGTGCGGATCTGCCAGCGGAAGTGCGGCTCCAGCCAGGTGCCCTGCAGGTCGTCCAGCTTGACGTAGTTGACGATCACACCCACCAGCCCGGTCAACCCACTGGTGAAGAATGACAGCGCCTGAAGAATGTAGACCAATACAGCCAGGTTCCGTCCGGAATCACCACGTCGAACAATTGGGTCGTCATCCGGCGCAGGGCGAAACTCCGCATCGCTCATCGGGACCTCCTTGAATGGGCACTGCGGACAGGGTATCCAAGATCACCCAGAGCCGCCAGCCATCAACGCCCCTGAAAGCGCGCCTCACGGCGCTCGAGGAATGACTGGATTCCTTCTTTGACGTCGTCGCTCGCCATGACCGGTCGCAGGTCCGGGAACAGGCGCTGTTTCGCGACCCGCTCCCCTTCCAAGACCGCCCGGCGCGACGATTTAAGGCTGCCCTGAACGCCCAGCGGCGCGGCCTTTGCGACGCTTCGGGCGATGCTCATGGCCGTCTCCAGAACCTGATCGTGCGGCACAAGCGACTGTATCAGCCCCCAGTGATGGGCCTGTTCTGCCGTCCATTCCTCGCCAGTCAGCAAATACCGCTGGGCATTGCCCCAGCCAATCTCCCGGGGGAGACGGATGGTGGCACCGCCGCAGGCGAAAATCCCGCGCTTCACCTCAAGCTGGGCAAAGCGCGTCCCCTCAGCCGCCACCCGGACATCCGTGTTGAGCATCATCTCGACGCCACAGGTAAAGCAGATGCCTTTGGCCGCGAAAATCACGGGCTTGGAGAGCGGTTCATCCACGATCCCGAGCGGGTCCCGTTCACCCTCGTTCAACGGCAGCCCGTCGCCCGTGGCAAACACATCGGCCCAGTCGTCCAGTTGCAGTCCGGAAGTGAAATGGTCGCCTTCGGCATGCAGCACCGCAACACGCAGGTCCGGGTCGCGCTCCAGTTGCCCATAGGCGGCGGCGATCTCGTGATACATCGCCCGGTTCATGGCATTCATCTTCTCCGGTCGGTTCAGACCGATGGTCAGAATGCCGTCTTCGTGCTTCTCGACGGTCACCAGTGACATCGTTGATCCTCTTTTTCTTGCCAACCTAAGCAATGACAGGGCCTCAGGCACCTGCCCAGACGCCTAGAACCAGTCCGGCTCCATGTTGAGACACGTATCATCACGCCGCTCAAGCAGCATCAGATCCTGCGCCACCGTCGGCAGCTCCCAGTGGAAGAAGTACTGGGCCGCCTGCATCTTGCCCTCGTAGAAGGCCCGATCACTGGCCGTCAATTCAGCACCGTGATTGCCGAGGTACTGAGCGGCGGCGTTCGCCTGCCTGAGCCAGATCCACGCCACCGTGATGTGCCCAAGCAGGGTCAGGTAGCAGTGAGCGTTGGCCAGCACCGGCTCCGGCCCCTCGTTCATCAACGCGCCCCCGAGTTCCTGCGTCACCTTCACGGCCCGCTGAAGGGTTTCACTCAGTGACAGGGCCCATTGCTGGCGGCGCCCTTCGGTGGCCGCTTCCAGGTCGGTCTGGATCTCCTTAATCAACAGCTGTAGCCCTTCGCTCTTGTTCTGCCAGATCTTCCGGCCCAGCAGATCCATGGCCTGGATGCCGTTCGTGCCCTCGTGGATCGGGTTCAGACGGTTGTCCCGCCAGCACTGCTCCACCGGGTACTCGCGGGTATAGCCCGCGCCACCGTAGACCTGAATGGCGAGATCGTTGGCTTTGGTTCCGTACTCCGACGGCCACGCCTTGATGACCGGCGTGAGCAGATCCAGCAAGGTGCCGGCCGCCGCACGTTTCTCGGGGTCCGGATGGGTCTGCTGGTCATCCATCAGCCGGGCGCCGTAGAGGCAAAGCCCAAGAGCGCCTTCGCAATAGGCTTTCTGAGCCAGCAGCATGCGACGGACATCGGCATGCTCAATGATGGGGATCTGGGGAGACTCGGGATCTTTGTCGGATACCTGGCGCCCCTGGGTCCGGTCCCGCGCGTACGCCAGGCTGTGCATATAGCCCCGGTAGCCGATCACCGCCGCACCAAAACCGACACCCACCCGGGCCTCATTCATCATCTGGAACATGTATTTCAGGCCCTGATTGGGCTCGCCCACCAGGTAGCCGTGGCAAGGCGCGTCGTCGCCAAAACTCAGTGCCGTCGAGGTGGTGCCACGATACCCCAGCTTGTGGATCAGCCCTGCCAGCGAGACCCCGTTGCGCTCGCCCGGCTGCCCGGAATCGTCCAGCCGGTACTTGGGCACGATGAACAGCGAGATACCCTTGACGCCCGCCGGCGCTCCACGAACCCGGGCCAGCACCATGTGCACAATATTATCGGTGATCGACTGTTCGCCGCCGGAAATGTAAATCTTGGCACCCTTGATCAGGTAGTGCCCCTCATCCGTGGGTGCGGCCGACGTGCGGATGTCCGCCAGAGAGGAGCCTGCGTGGGGCTCGGTCAGTGCCATGGTGCCGGAGAAACGCCCTTCCAGCATCGGGCGCAGGAACGCGTCCCTCTGTTCGTCATTACCGAATACACGAATCAGGTTGGCCGCCGCCGTGGTCAGGAACGGGTATCCGGCCGTACCGGGATTCGCGGCCGTAAAGAAGCCATTGCAAGCGGCCATAATGGACTCGGGCAACTGCATCCCGCCCAATGACTCATCGTATCGACCGGCAATGAAGCCGGCCTGGGCGTAGGCGTCAAAGCCTTCTTTGACCTCGGGCAGCATGGTGACTTTGCCATTCTCAAAACGCGGCTCGTCCCTGTCCGCGTCCCGGTTATGGTTGGCGAAGGTTTCCCGGGCCATGCGATCCGCCGTCTCGATGACGGCGTCGAATGTCTCACGGTTGTGATCCGCGAACCGGTCCCGTTCAAGCAGCGATTGGGTATCGAGAACATCGTAAAGCTGGAACGCCAGATCACGGCGGTCGATCAGTGTGTCGGTCATGATGTGCCTCCTCATCTGACGGCAGACTGTCACACCCGCGGCCTGCATAAAACCGTCATTCCTGACATAATCATGGCCGTTACCGACACATGGGTGAGTGGCATGATCCAGGTCGCAATCATCGGCTTCTCCGGAGCACTGGCAAGCGCCATGACGGGCATGATGGACCTGTTCCGGCTCGCCGGCGTCACCTGGGCACGCATTCAGGACGAAGAGCCAGACCCGCAATTCCATGTACGGCTGCTGACCCGCGATGGTCGTCCATGCCGCTGCATCAACGGCATCACCCTGGACGCGCACGGTCGTTGGCAGGATGCGGACCAGGCCGATCTGGTCATCGTGCCGACCATTGGTGGCCCGATGGAGCACGTTCTCTCTGAACATTCCGATCTTCTCCCCCATCTGGCCCAACAGGTGGACCGGGGCGCTGCTCTGGCCAGCAACTGCACAGGCGCCTTTCTGCTGGCCGAGGCCGGCGTGCTCGACGGTCGCACCGCCACCACGCACTGGGGGTTTGCCGATCACTTCCGCGCGCGTTACCCACAAGTCGACTGCCATCCCGAGCGGCTGATCACGGTTGACGGCCCGGTGGCGTGTGCCGGCGGCGGCATGGCCTGGTGGGATCTGGGCGTCTACCTCGTGGCCTACTACGCCGGTGACCGAATCGCCCGGGAACTGTCCCGGTCCTTTGTGATTGATGCGGGCCGCCAGAGTCAGGCGCCCTACGCCACCCTCCAGAACCGTCGCTATCATCAGGATCCGGTCATCGACAAACTGCAATCCTGGCTCGAAGAGCAGTTCCATCGACCGCTGGATACCGCTGATCTGTGCGAGGTCACGGGGCTGGGCGAACGCTCTCTGCTGCGCCGTTTCCAGCGCGCCACCGGCGACACCCCACGTCATTACATCCAGCTGCTGCGTGTCGAAGCGGCTCGGCGGTCCCTGGAGTCCACCAACACCCCACTGGCGCGAATCACTCAGGCGGTCGGCTACGACGATGTCAGCTCCTTCAGCCGTCTGTTCCGCAAGCATACGGGGCTGTCCCCAGGGCAGTACCGGGCGCGGTTTGGACGTTAGGTTCATTCCCTGACTGGCCCCCTGATAGGGCGCGGCTCTGGCGCGCAATCTCAGCGACTCAACCGGACAGAAGGCCAGGGAACGATTCATTAAGGACGTGCTGATCAATTCCTTCAGGAAGTGGCGGCGTTGACTACAGTGAAAGGACCACTGCCGGAAATGACGGAGATCGAACCCCATGAGACGCCGGTCAGTTTCCCTTGGCATCCTGATCGCTTCCGCCATCACACTGGCGATGCTTGTTCTGGCAAGCGTGCTGGTGTTCCAGGGGTATCGTGGCATGTCCTCCGGGCTCGTCTCGGCCGCCTCGCAATCGACTCGCCAGCTCTCCACCACCCTCAATGACCGCCTGAAGGCCGCCACCGGGCCCACACGCTCTGCCCTGCGCATTCTCGCCCATGACCCGCTGACCCGCGCCAGCAGCCTGCCGGAACGTCAGGCACGGCTGCCGGTCCTGGCAGAGACCCTGCGGACCAACGAGCTGGTCACTGCCGCCTACGTTGGCTACCCCAATGGCGACTTCTTCCTGCTTCGCGAGGCCTCCAGTGCGACACTGCAGGAACGGTTCAATGCACCACCGAATGCCCGATTCCTACTCCAGACGATCACACAGAATGGCGAAACGGTCGGCGAGTGGCATTTCTTCAACGCGAATCTGGAACGACTGACGAGACAAGCCAAGCCGGACTACCGGTTCGACCCGCGAACAAGGGGCTGGTTCTCCCAGGCCACCGTCAGCGAAGACACGATACTGGCTGGCCCCTACGTGTTCTTCACAACCCGGGACATCGGCATCACCCTGGCCCGCCAGTCCGCCACCAACCGTGCGGTCGTCGGGCTCGATGTGACCCTGTCGGACCTCAGCCAGCAACTGACGGGACTGAAGCTCACTCCCGGGACGCAGATGGCTGTTGTTGACGGTACCCGTACGGTGATTGCCCATCCCGAGTTGCATCGGTTAATGGCGGCGAACGACAACGACGGGCTCGCACGACTGCCCGACCTCACCTCCCCGGCTCTGGCGGGCATCCCCGAGCAGACCCTTCGCACCAGCCAGCCCCAGCCCTTCCGGGCCGACGGCCAGGACTGGTTCGGCATGATTGTCCCCCTGAGCGATCTGGGAACGGACAAGCTGAGCCTTCGTCTGGCCATCCCATCCCAGGAGCTGCTCGCCGGTGCCTGGCAGGTTGTGCGCGGCCAGGCACTGATCGCCGCTGCCATCCTGATCCTTCTGCTCCTGCTGGGCTGGTTTCTGGGGCGTCGGATTGGTCAGCCGCTCAAGCATCTGGCGGGGCAAGTGGACGAGCTGGCGCACTTCCGGTTTGACAAAGGGATCGACACGAGCTCGCGCATCCGCGAGGCCGGCGAGCTGGCTCGTGCGCTGAGCAGCATGGCCAATACCATCCGCGGCTTCCAGCGACTTGCACTGACGCTCAACCGGGAACAGCGGCTGGACGTCATGCTTCAGGGCGTTCTGGAACAGTTGATTCGGGTACTGGGGCGCCATAGTGGCGCGATTTACCTCCTTGATCGGAAGACCCATGTTCTGAACCGGGCCGCGGAATGCCAAGCCGGACATCACCCGGAGCAACTCGACCCAGTCGATACCACAACCGATGACGAGACGCTGGTGGACCGGCTTCGCTCGGAGCTTGGTGAGCAATCGGTCTTCTCCATTCTCCGGGATCGCGAGAACCATTTGCTGGGCGCTCTGGTCATCGACCTGACCCCGGACGATGAGACCCTCGACCGGGATCTGATCACTTTTGTCTCGGAAGTGGCCGGCTCTGCCGCCGTCGCCATCGAGACCCGCCAGCTCATCCAGTCCCAGCGCGATCTTCTCGATGGTGTGATTCACCTGGTGGCGGACGCCATCGACGCCAAATCGCCCTACACCAGCGGCCACTGTGAACGGGTGCCGCAACTGGCGGAAATGATCATCGACTCCGCCAGGCATCAGACTGGCGGCGATTTCGCCGACTTCCACATGAACGACAGCGAAGCCTACGAGTTCCACATCGCTGCTTGGCTGCACGACTGTGGCAAGATCACCAGCCCGGAATACGTCGTGGACAAGGCCACCAAGCTGGAAACCATCCACGACCGTATCCACGAAATCCGGACCCGCTTTGAAGTCCTCCACCGCGACAGCCACATCCGCTACCTACAGGCCCGCCTCAAGGGAGAGCCCGAAGCGGCGGCGCGTGAGATCCGGGACCGGGAACAGGCTGCCCTGCAACGGGATTTCCGGGTCATCGCCGAAACCAATCTTGGCGGCGAAGCACTCGATGACGAGACCATCGCCACCATCCACCGCATCGGAGACCGCACGTGGCTGCGGCATTTCAGCGACCGCATCGGCCTGTCACAGGAAGAGGAACGGCGCCTGCCCGACACGCCCGAACCACATGGCCCGGTCGTCGAGCGTCTGCTGGACGACAAACCGCAGCACCTCGTGCCGTGGGGAGACCGCGTCCCACCGGTGCGCCCCGATGATCCCCATAACCGCTGGGGGTTCGACATGGCACTGCCGCCGTACTCCTATCACTTCGGCGAACGCTACAATCTGACCATTCCGCGCGGCACACTGACTCCGGAAGAGCGCTTTCACATCAACGACCACATCGTCCAGACCATCCGCCTGCTGGATAATCTGCCGTTACCCGAGCACCTCTCCCGCGTCCCACGCCTGGCGGGCACCCACCATGAACGAATGGATGGCGAAGGCTACCCGTACCGACTGCACGGCAGCGCCATGACCATTCCTGAAAAAGCCATGGCGGTGGCGGACGTCTTCGAGGCGCTGACCGCCGTCGATCGCCCCTACAAGCGTGGCAAGACGCTCTCAGAGGCGCTCAGCATCATGGCGAAGATGGTGTGGGAGGGGCATCTGGACGGGACCGTATTCCGGTTGTTCCTGGAGGGCGGGATCTACCGTCAGTATGGCGAACGCTTCCTGCATGCGGATCAGCAGGATGACGTGAACCACGACGATCTGCTCTCACGAGCCGGTTTCAGTGATCAGGCGCCAACCAGATAGCGGACGGACGCGGCCGTCACCAACCCGGCGGTAATGGCGGGCATGGGGCGCCCAACCAGCAGCATCACGGCCGTCGTCGCCCCCAGCGCTGCGCGGGCACCGGCATCGCCACTGACGGCCATGGGCACCACGACTGCAATCAGAACCGAACTGGCCATGGCGTTGATGAACCGTTCCACACCGGGTCGGATGCGCACAAACGACATGGCGAACACCCCGCCCAGGCGCGTGGCCAGTGTCACCAGAGCCATCAGAATGATGATCGCGATCACGGCGAAAGGCGTGGTTTCAACCGCCATGGCGGCGCTCCTTCCAGCAGTAGCCAAGCACCCCGCCGGCTAGCGCACCAACAATCACATGGGTATGCGGCGGCAACCACCAGTAAGCAGCAACGGCACTCAGGCCCGCCACCGTCCAGATCAACAGCACGCGGGGAGAGCGTTTGCCGCCCAGCACCATGGAGAGCAGAAAACACCCCAGCACCATGTCGAGTCCGTACTGCTCGGGGTTGGCCACCAGCCCCCCAAACGTCACGCCAAACACCGTACCCGCCACCCAGGCCAGCCACAGCACCAGGCCGCCACCGAGGATGACTGACAGGTTCTGCCGTCCATTCTGATAATCCTGACTCGCCACCGCCCAGTTGGCATCGGTCAGCAGGAAGAGGATGCCGTAGCGACGCCCGGCCGGCAGCTCACGAAGCATCGGGTACAGGGCCGCACCCATGAGGATGTGCCGGGCGTTGATGGCGAACACCACCGCCACCAACGGCAGCAGGGAGACGTGCTGGCCCCAGAGTTCCAGTGTGGCGAACTGCGAGGCACCGGCGAACACCGTCACGCTCATCAGAATGGCCTGCCAATCGGTCAGCCCCGCCTGAACCGACGCCAGACCAAACGCAATACCGAACACGATCACGAACAGCGCAATCGGCAGCAGGCGCAGGAACTCGCGACCCACGTCAGTCGGGTTGAGGAGTTGAGAGGCGGATGCAGGTAACATCAAAGCAACCTAACGAGTTCGCCCTGCGCACCCCATCCGTAAAAACCGAAGGGTCGGCTTGCGCACCAGTGCTATGCCGGTGTCGTCAACGGTCCCGCCGCCAGACTCTCCATCTCGTCGTAATGGCGGACGATCACCTGCGGATCAGGCAGTTCGGACGGACTCAGCAGGCGCACTTCCGTGACCATCGCCCGGGCAACCGTCGAGGCGGGAATCCCGCGATAGCGTTTCAATGGGCCGGGAAGCAGCGCGTTGAGCGTCGGCATGACGGTTCCCATGGCCGACTCACCCGTCCGCTGCTCCTGTCGCTCCCCCAGAAGCAACCCGGGATGATAAATGGACAGGCGCGGGTAGCCGAGGTCGGCCAGCGCCTCCTCCAGTTGCCCCTTCACCCGGCTGTAAAATACCGGCGACTGGGCCGAGGCGCCCACAGCGGACATCAGCAAAAAGGCGCGGGCGCCATTTTCAAGCCCCAGACGCGCCGCCTCCAGCGGCACGTCGTAATCCACCCGCCGGAAGGCCGCTTTCGATCCGGCACGGGCCATCGTCGTTCCCAGGCAGCAGACGATGGCATCGACGGCGAACAAATCCGCCTCCGGGGCCAGATGGTCGAAGTCGACGGTCCGCTGGACCAGTTTTGAATGCGTCCGTAGCGGACGCCGAACCGGTGCGACCACGGTTTCGACCTCCGGTGCCTCAAGCAGACCAGCCAATACCTGCCGGCCGGTAAGTCCTGTCGCGCCCAATACCATCGCCTTCATCTGATTGCGTCTCCGGTTGGTCTTCTTATCGCAATTGACTGTCCTTGCTGCCCCGACGATTGTAGCCGCTCGCCGGGCCATCGAGACGATCCCGCTCAGCCTGACACTGCACGCATAACCGTACGCCGGGGAGCGCGATACGGCGCGCCTCGGGAATCGGCTCGTCGCAGTCTTCGCAGTGCGTCAGGCTTTCGCCTTCCGGCAGGCGGGCGCGGGCCCGCTGCAGTTCATCATCCACGGTGCTGTCGATCTGCTCCTGAACCGCACCGTCTTTCGCCCAGCCACCAGCCACGGTAACCTCCTGTGACATCATTTTCCGAAATCAGCCACCGGAACCCAGCGTTATGGCGACCGTCTACCTTGCCGGCCCGGAAGTCTTCTTCGACACGGCCACCCGTGAGTCCATTACACAGCAGAAAAAAGCGCTACTCAATCGGTTCGGACTGGAAGGCCTTGCCCCGACGGACAACGATCCTGAACTGAGCGGCACCGACGGCGAGCAGGCCGCCACGATCTATCAATCGAACCGGGCGCTGATGGGCCGGTGCGATGCCATCATTGCGAACCTGACCCCTTTCCGCGGACCCAGCGCGGATGCCGGCACCATCTTCGAAGTCGGCTATATGATCGCTCGAGGCCGGGCGGCTGCGGGATTCACGGTGTGCTCGACGCCCTACCATGATCGTGTGCGCCGCGGGGAAACGACGGATGACAACGGTGCCGCCATCGAGCCCTTCGGTCTGGGCGACAACCTCATGATCGACTGCGGGCTCATCGCACGCGGCGGCGACCTGTTCCGGGGATCCCGCCCCTACGAGCCCGGCGGTTTCCGCCCCTCTGAATCGTTCGACCGCGATGCGTTCGGACAGGCCGTAGAGTCCATCAGGGCGCAGCTGTCCCGCCAGACGCACGAACGCCTCACCGGTAGAGCAACTCCTGGTCATCCGGCTGATACTTGAAACGTTTGTAACCCCACTGATAGTGCACGGGGCAGGCACGGACACAATCCTCAATGGCCTGATTCAGTGCGGCGGCTGAGCGCTCCGGCGACGGGTCCCGCATGGCCTCAGGCCCGGGCTTCATGCACACGCCGTAGCGGCCATCCTCAAGACGCCATGCGTAGCACATCAACAGGCTGGCCGAGCCGTGACGCGCCAGCTCACCCGTGAGCTTTCCCGTCAAGGCGGTGTGACCGAAAAACGGTGCAAACACCCCACTACGACGGCTCGGCTGCTGGTCCGGCAGTACCGCCACGGTCTCCCCCTCATCCAGCAGGCGGAATAGCGCGTTCACGCCATCGCGGTCGGCGGGCACCAGCCCGACATCGACCCGTTTGCGGGTTTTGTAGATGAACCGATCCAGTGCCGGAATTTTCGCCGGTTTGTACATGGCGGTGGCCTGCAGGTGCCAGGCAATGAAATGGTTCAGAATTTCCCAGTTACCCAGGTGCGGCGCCAGCAGAATAATGCCCTTGCCCTGTGCCTTGGCCGCCTGAAGGTGCTCCAGACCATCCACGCGCTGGATCAGACGATCCACCCGTTTTCGGGAGCCGCACCAGATCATGCCCATCTCCGCGCAGGTTTTTCCAAAGTCAATGAGACTCTGTCGGGTCAGGGCTTCCCTGTCCGCCTCGGACCATTCCGGGAAGCAGATGGCAATGTTTTTCCGGGAAATTCGGGTTTTGCGGACGTTCAGCCGCCAGATCAGCCAGCCCAGCCCCGCGCCGATCCCGCGGGCGACAGGCAGAGGCAGAAAGGAGAACAGATGAATCAGGCCCAGGGCCAGATAGGCCATCGCATTCTTGAACCACATAAGAGACGTTCCGGACGACATGAGCAGATGACAAAACCAAACACGCCACGATACAACAAAACGCCCGGTTCGACCCGACAAAAAAAACCGGGCCCCGAAGGCCCGGCTCTGATCGCATCCGAGTCGGATCAGTAGTGACTGTCTCCGTCGGTGGCTTCTTCCATTTCGTCGCCGGCTTCCTCGGCGGCTTCTTCCACTTCCTCAGCGGCCTCTTCGGCCGATTCCTTCATCTGGCCCATGGTGTCTTCCTGAGTGCCCGTCACGTCTTCGGCCGTCTCTTCCATGCTGTCGCCGGCATCCTCAACCATTTCCTCGGCATTATCCGCCGCCTCATCCATATCGACGCCTTCGTTGCTGTCACTGCAACCGGCCAGGCCGAGCATGGCGACAAGCGATAATCCGGCAATCCATTCACGTGTCATAACGACTCCTTCGCGTTGGTCTGATGTAAAGCGGCTTTGTAGTCTACACAGCGGCCCCGTCCCTGCCATTACCGGGAGATGACCATTGCGTCACCCGGGGACGTTTCGGATCGCTTTCTGGCCATCCGTTGCGGGGGGTTTTTACCGATCGTAAACCGAAAAGGCGGCGCACAGGTGCTACGATGAACCGTGATGCGACAGACTCTTTCACCCCGATTGCGACACGGCGCTGCGCTGGTCCTGATGATCCTGGCAGTATCGGCCCCAGTCCGGAGTGCGACAGACACACTCCGGGTCGGGCTGGAGCCGTTTCCGCCACTGATTACGGAGGAGGCGTCCGGATACAGCGTGGAATGGCTGCGCGCGGTCGCCAGAGAAGCGGGCATGACGCTTCGCCTGAACATCATGCCTTACAGTCGGGCGAAGATCTCCCTGATGGCCGACCAAGTGGATCTGATCGGCCACACCCCATACGGCCTGGAGAGTGATCGTTTCTACCAATTTGCTCAGGAGCTCAGCCATCGCGTCACCACCCGGCTGGAAGCCTTCAGTCTGTCCCGGGATCACCTGGCGCTGAAAGAGGCGACCAACACCTTCGTTGGCACTCCGTTCGGAAACACGGGGTTCATCGCCGAGCTCACCGGGCTGGATCAGGACCGGTTTGTGGAGGGCACACTGGAGAATGTGGTGAACATGCTACTCGCCAGTCGGGTGGATACGGTCGTTTTTGAGCGGGTTTCGGTCATGACACGGCTTCGCAAGGAAGCGGAGCAGCCGGTCTATTACCGCCGAATCGAACAGGTGGACGCGGGATTCGCCATTAGGGCCAGTGACACCGCCTTGCACCAGCGGCTTGAAAGCGCCATCGACGCCGTCAACGCCGACGCCATCTACCGACCGTATGCCGATCTGCGCGATGTTCCCTCCGAGGGCGTGATCCGACCGGATGCAGAATAACCCTTCGCATCCGGTCAGCGGCCGATCTACTCAATCTCGACCAGCACGTCGCCGGGTGTGACCCGGTCCCCTTTCTGGATATGAACGGCGGCGACGGCTCCCGAAACGGTTGCCTTGACCTCAGTTTCCATCTTCATCGCCTCAATAATCAGAACCGGATCGCCGGCGGAGACCGAGTCCCCTTCCTGAACCAGCACGTCCACGATATTGCCCGGCATGGTCGTGGTGACATCGCCTTCCTTGCTCGCCCGGGCACGATGGCCACTGCCACCTCCGGCACCGGCAGGCGCGCCAATCGACTCCAGCTGGATCTCCTCCGGCACGCCATCCACGGTCATGTAGAACCGGCGTTCGGAGTCGCCGGACGGGCTGGCGCCCGTGACGTGGATGTCGTAGGTCTCGCCGTGCACGCGGATCTTGAACTCAGTGGACACCCCACTCGTCTCTCCGGAGGGCACCGGCTCGAGGACTTCCGGTTGCAGGGTGCCGTCCCGGCGCTGCTCCAGATAGGTCTGGGCCTGATCCGGGAACATGGCGTAGGTCAGAACGTCTTCTTCGGTCGTCGCCAGATCACCCACCTGTTCCTTGAGCTTGTGGAACTCATTGGTCAGCCGATTCGCCGGCCGCTCATCGATCAGCTCCTCCTTGCCCACGGCACGACGTTGCAGCGCCTTGTCCACTTCGCCCGGCGCCTTGCCGTACCAGCCCTGGAGGTACTTCTTCACCTCGTTGGTGATGGTCTCGTAGCGAGCGCTCGACAGGACGTTGATCACCGCCTGGGTACCGACGATCTGGGACGTGGGCGTGACCAGCGGCGGATAGCCCAGATCCTTCCGTACCCTGGGAATCTCGGCGAACACATCCCGAATCCGGTCCAGAGCGCCCTGCTCCCGCAGCTGGTTGGCCAGGTTCGACATCATGCCACCTGGCACCTGGGACAGCAGAACGCCCGTATCGACACCGTTATAGTCACTCTCGAACTGGTGGTATTTCTTGCGCACTTCCCGGAAATGGTTGTTGGCCTTGTCCACAGTCTCCAGATCCAGCCCGGTGTCATAACCGGCATCATGCAGCGCCGCCACCAGCGATTCGGTCGGTGGGTGACTGGTGCCACCAGCGAACGACGACAGCGCCGTGTCGATATGGTCCACACCCGCCTCGATGGCGGCCCACTGGCACATGGTGGCCATACCGGAGGTGTAGTGGGAATGCAGGAATACCGGAACACTGAAGTCCTTTTTCAGGCCGCTGACCAGATCCGCAGTCGCTGAGGGCGTGAGCAACCCGGCCATGTCCTTGATGGCGATACTGTCGACACCCAGATCGACCATCGCTTTGGCCTGATCGAGAAACGCCTCGGTCCCGTGCACCGGGCTGACTGTGTAACAGAGCGTGCCCTGGGCGTGCTTACCGGTCTTTTTGACCGCCCTGATGCTGGTTTCCAGATTCCGAACATCGTTCAACGCGTCGAAGATCCGGAACACATCGATGCCATTGTCAGCGGCCTTTTGCACGAACGCCTCCACCACATCGTCGGCGTAATGGCGATACCCCAGCAGGTTCTGCCCCCGCAGCAGCATCTGCAGCCGGGTGTTGGGCAAGGCGGCTTTCAGTTGGCGCAACCGCTCCCACGGATCTTCTTTCAGGAAACGCACACAGGCGTCGAAGGTCGCCCCACCCCAGCACTCCAGTGACCAGTAACCGGCCTGATCCAGCCATTCGCAGGCCGGCAGCATGTCTTCGGTGCGCAACCGGGTGGCGATCAGGGACTGATGCGCATCCCGCAGGATGACGTCGGTGATGTGAATCTTGCGTTTTGCCATGGTGATCTCTCCCGATTCGCGAATTACAGGCCGGCCTGCGCGGCAATGGCGGCGGCAATGGCGGTGGCAATGGATTCCGGCCGGGACTTGGTGCTGTAGTCCAGCAGTTCCGGATGATTCTCGACAAAGCTGGTGTTGAAGTTGGCAGCCCCGAAGTCCGGATGCTGCAGGATCTGCTGGTAGTAGGGGATGGTGGTTTTCACCCCGTAGATGCCCATGTCATTGAGCGCGCGCCGGCTGCGCTCCAGCAGCTCCTGCCAGGTCATGGCCCAGACAATCAGCTTGGCGCACATGGAGTCATAGTAAGGCGGAATCTCATACCCCGTGTACATGGCGGCGTCGGTACGTACGCCCGGACCGCCCGCTGAATAATACCGGGTGATCCGCCCGAAGCTGGGCAGGAAGCCGTTTTTCGGATCCTCGGCATTGATCCGGAACTGGGCGGCGAAGCCCCGGTAGCGGATCTGGGACTGGTCGACCGGCAACGGCTCACCGGCGGCAATTCGGATCTGCGCCTTGACGATGTCGATCCCGGTGATTGCCTCGCTGATGGTGTGCTCGACCTGAACGCGGGTGTTCATTTCCATGAAGTAGAAATCGCCCGTATCGTCCAGCAGGAATTCGACAGTGCCCGCGTTTTCATACCCGCAGCCTTTGGCCACCCGCACGGCCAGATCCCCGATGTACTCCCGTTGCTCTTCGGAGAGCTGGGGCGAAGGTGCCAGCTCAATCAGTTTCTGGTTACGGCGCTGGATCGAGCAGTCCCGCTCGTAGAGATGCACCGCGTTGCCCTGTCGGTCCGCGAGGATCTGCACTTCGATGTGGCGGGGGTTGACGATGCACTTCTCCAGGAATACCTCGGCACTGCCAAAGGCTTTGGTGGCCTCGGAAATCACCCGCTCATAGTTCTGTCGCATCTCCTGATCGTTATCGCAGCGCCGGATGCCACGACCACCCCCACCGGAGGTGGCCTTGAGCATGACCGGGTAACCAATGCGGTTGGCCTGCACGACGGCATCCTCCACATCCCGGAGGTTCCCCTCCGACCCCGGCGTGACGGGCACACCGGAGTTGATGGCTGTGGTCCTCGCCTCGGTTTTGTCACCCATGGAGCGGATGACCTCAGCCGCTGGCCCGATGAACTGAATGCCCCGATCACGGCAGACAGACGCGAGTTCATGATTCTCCGACAGGAACCCGTAGCCGGGATGCAGGGCATCACAGCCAGTTTCCACCGCCAGATTCACCACATGATGCGGGTTCAGGTAGCCGGACAACGGATCGCGACTGATGCAGTGCGCCTCGTCCGCCTTCTTGACGTGAAGCGAGTACTGATCCGCCTCCGAATAGATGGCCACTGCCTTGATGCCCAGCTCCTGGCAGGCCCGGGCGATCCGCACCGCGATCTCACCGCGATTGGCGATCAGCACCTTTTTTATGGACATGGAAAACCCTCCGTTAATCGAACCGGCCCTGAACGGCATTCACGATCTCCGAGAACGACGTCGCCCGGGCGCGGCTGTCCAACGACACCTTGAGGCGTCGGGTGATGTGGCTGGCTGAGATCAGCCCCCGCAGGCCGGCGAGCGCCGGGTCCTGCGACTGTCGATCCACAACGAGCATGTGCTCAGCATGGGCCTTATTGAAGGTGGATACCAAATCCCCGACCCGGGCGTCCTTAAGAGCCCGGATATCGATAGCCGGCAATTGACCGATCGGCTGCATGATGTCGCGGACATTCACGTCCTCGAGGCTCATCCCCATGCGATAGGCCCTGGCCATGGCTTTGCGGCCAAGTACGTCCTTGAGAGTGACCAGGCCGATGCAGTCACCGGCGCCATTGACCACCAGTTTGAGCGCCGAGTCGGCCATTTTCATACGGAGACGGGCGTCGCCCACGTCCATGTTCTCGCTGATGACCGGCGGGCGTTGGTCCCGGAAATCGGTCATCACGGAGCGGGCGGGATCTTCGCTGTCGAGGTCCGCGTGAACCTCAGGGTGAGCGATGTGCTGGGTACCCAGCTGTTCCACAGTGGGCAGGGAATGATAGTGGCTGCTCATGGCACACCTCCTGAAATCGGATGATTCGGACGGTCCTCAGACGCACGTTGACGTTGGCGGATCGTCACGATGACAACACCGGATTCAGGCGCGGCGTGGCGGCCCCTGTGGCAAAGCGGGGTATGTAATGAGTCTGGGCCGGACCCGGCGACCGGGAAGGAGCGGCAGGCGCCCGAGACAACGGGGAATCGCCAGGAGGAAAAACCAACAGAGTACGGGCAGGATGCCCAGGGGAGACGTACCATCCTCGCCCACACCGGCATCTTCGGAGAGCCCAATGCCGATATGGCTGTACGCCGGCCCGGATGCAAGATCGGCCTGGTAACACGCCGTGGCACCGGCAAACAGCACCACCAGCAGCAGAACCAGATTCAGTCGATTCCTCATGAACGACACCGGAAACATCCTTTGGCCCACCCGACCAGTCTCCCGGTTGCTGTCGCTCATCATCAAGCCGACCGGGAGGCGTTTAGTTTCGTTGCTACCTACCTGTTATAACACAGGAGACCGCCTTCCGCGAAAGACACCCCGTCGTCCACACCCAACAATGGACTCAGGGGAACGTTTCGGTGAAGAACCGTTTCAGTCGGTACTGGGAAAACACCAGCCAGGCGGGAGCGCCCCGTTCATAACCAACCGCCTCAACGGTCGTGTGCCGTGCGGCCACCCGTTTCAGTGTGTCGCCCTGATCACGGGCCGCGTCGACGAAGAACACGTGACGTCCCTCTTTCAGCGCCTTGTCAAAGCGTTTGAACGCCACGTTCGGTGTCTGGATGCCCCAAAGTCCGCCCTGCCATGCACAAAACCCGAAGACGATCAGAGACAGCAGCACAAACGGCGCCCAGCCAGCCGACGTTGCGGTCCAGCCGGCGGTGTAAGCCACCAACAGCACCAGTAACGCCAACGGCACGCCAACGCCGATGCCGATCAATGTTGAATGAATGATGTCCTGTTTCATGAACGAGGTCACCTGATGCAGGTGATGGTGACGGGATGCTTCTGACTCGTTCAGGGTCAGCAGATGAATCTGGGTGGTACTGACGTTCTCCCGTTCCAGTTCTTCCTCAAAGGCCTCAAGGTCATCGAGGTCGTCGCTGATGAAGTAGTACCGCGTCAATGTCATGGTCAACTCCCCTCTCCAGGACCGGTTTCCACACACCGGTTGGATCAGACAAGGAACTGCCGTGTGGTGATCAATTTTCGCACAACCATATCAGGATGCAAACTGATTTGAGCATTGCCGGTGTCAGCAGAGAAGGGAGGGAATAGGCCGGGCTCCCGGCGGAGCCCGGCAAAGGTCGACGGGTGCTATAAAAAATCGGAGAGGCTCAACTCCAGCCGTGACTGGTTCGCATACACGTCGCCGGGCTGCAGCGCCGGTGTTTTCGGAGGAATGGCCGATGGCCAGGCCGCAGAGAGGCTCTCTAACGACTGCATCACGTCACGGTAGGCATCCGCATCCACCTTTTTCAGACTGGCGGACTGTTCCTTCAGGTAATCCCGAGCTGCAAGCACAAATCCACGCCCATCCTGATACTCATGATCCGCGACGAACCTCTGACCGTCTATGGCTTCGTCGTATTCCAGTGCCGCCTGCTTGGTCAGCACGAGCACCACTCGGGCTATCGTGGCCGGCTCAGAGCGAACATCCGCGGGGACGGCATCAGCGGCCTGATCAATCGCCGACCACGCCGCCTGGTACTCCGCTTTGACGCCTGCCCAGTTGGTGACCGAATCCGTTTCCTCCGCCAATGCCTTGAGCTTGCCACTCAGAGCATCCTGACCACGGGCTTCAGCACCGGCCTCAACCGCGTCATTCAGCTCAATCCATGGATGTGTCAGGTGGGGACGACCGGCCGGGACCTGATCCGCGGTCAACAGCTCTCGCGCAGCAATCAGGTGACCGCGCATCTGGCCAAGGAGAGCCAGGTATACGCCATCGGACTCAACAGCAGAGGGGACGGAGCCGCCTTCTCCGCCTTCTCCGCCTTCTCCGCCTTCTCCGCCTTCTCCGCCTTCACCACCTTCGCCGCCCGCAGCGAAGTAACTGAAGGCGTCACCAAGGCCGGCATGGTTTTCTCCACCTTCACCGCCGTGGTGTTCACCGCCTTCGCCGCCGTGGTGTTCACCGCCTTCGCCGCCGTGGTGTTCGCCACCTTCACCACCGTGGTGTTCACCGCCTTCACCACCGTGGTGTTCACCGCCTTCACCACCGTGGTGTTCGCCGCCTTCACCACCGTGGTGTTCGCCGCCTTCACCACCGTGGTGTTCACCGCCTTCGCCGCCTTGATGCCCGGCGGATTCTCCACCGTGCGAAGCGCTCGCCTCGGCCTCTTTTGAATCGGTGTGGTGTTCGCCCTCATGAGCGACGGCGTATTGCCCTGTCAGTACAGTGGCAACACCGATGCCCATCCAGAGTTTGGTTGTTGTCTTCATCGAAAACGCATCCTGTTTCTGAGGTGTCCACGACGCTTCGGCCCCCGTGTTAGTTGCCACAGTGAGCATCGGCATCGCATTATTGGGTGTACAGGGCCAACAATGTAAATAGTTCGCATTAATAACTCAATACGGAAACCGGGATGATTCTCAACATCGGCAACATTCTCTCTCAAGAGCAGCTCATACGAATTCGAAGCGCGGTCGACCAGGCATCCTTTGCCGACGGCCGGAAAACGGCCGGCTGGCACGCCAGGCTGGTGAAACAGAACGAACAGATGATCACCGGTGACACTACGATGGACGCGCTCCGTCAGGAGGTGCTTGAACACCTGCAAAACCATCCCGTATTCCAGATGGCCGTCCGCCCTCACCGCATCACACCGTTGGTCTTCAGTCGCTATCGGGATGGTATGACTTATGGCAACCACGTGGACGATCCGATCATGGGCCAGGGACCCGGCCGTCTGAGAACAGACGTCTCGTTCACTGTGTTTCTCGATGACCCCGAGGATTACGACGGTGGCGAACTGGTCACAGATACCACCGCCGGCGAGCAGACCTACAAACTGCCGGCGGGCGCCGCCATCGTCTATCCCTCATCCACACTGCACCGGGTCGAGTCTGTCACACGGGGAGAGCGTCGCGTGGCGATCGGCTGGGCACAGAGCACCATTCGGGATCCGGCACAACGGGAGGTCCTGTTCGATCTGGACACGGCCCGCCGCCAGCTTTTCGAAAAGCAGGGAAAAACCCATGAGTTCGATCTGCTGACCAAATCGCTCGCCAATCTCCAGCGTTTCTGGAGTGATGTCTGATACGGTCCGGCCAGAAACCTCACTGGCCGGACCGGTATCTGTCCCCCATTGATCGGTCGCTCCCTTCCCGTTGGCCGTAAACTGAGTACCAGAACGACACACAACAGGGGAGCAACCCAATGGCAACCGCTGCGGCGAAACCGTCCTTCCCGGTACGGCGGCAGGACTTTGAGTTTTCATCCGTGCCAAAGCACTGGGTCGATAATGACGCGTTCATGACCCACATTTTCAATGCGCTGTCTTCTCTGTTTCCGGATGGGGAGACGTTTTTCGTGGACAGTGTCCGCGCTGTCCGGGATCAGATCGACGACCCTCAGCTCCAGAAAGACATTGGTGCGTTCATCGGCCAGGAGGCCATGCACGCGAAGGAACATGGCGCCTTCAATGAAGCGGCGCTTACCCATGGGTTCAACATCAAGCGCCTTGAGGGTTGGATTCGCGGCATGCTGGACGTAAAGAAAGTGCCCTTTCTGAACAACAAGCGGTGCCACTTGGCCGGGACCGTCGCTCTGGAGCACTTTACCGGTATTCTGTCGGCACAGCTGATGAAACAGGAAGACATGGTCGAGGCCATTGACCCATCGATGCGCAAACTCTGGGTCTGGCATTGCATTGAGGAGAACGAGCACAAGGCCGTTGCCTTTGACACCTACCAGGCCCTTTACGATCAGGACGTGGTGGATTATGCGCTTCGGATGGGCATCATGGTGCTGGCAACCACCTTCATCCTGTTCGCCATCCATGCGTTCACACTGGAGCTGATGCGCCAGGATCGCCAGTTGCTGAACATTCGTTCCACGGTCCGCGGGCTCTCCCGACTCTGGGGCCGTCGCGGCCTATTCAGCCGGACCATTCCGGAGTTCCTGGACTACTTCAAGCCGGGCTTCCACCCCTGGCAGCACGATACGCAATTTCTGCTACATCGCTGGCGCCGTGAGATCGGTGCCAAGTGAGACGCCAGACCAAGTGAACCGCCACAGAGTATGGCGAAAAAACGGGCACCTCGGGGTGCCCGTTTTTTATCGCGTATCCGATGGTATGATCACGACGCCCGGCTCTCATCGTGAATCAGGCTTTCCAGGTGATGGGACAACTCCACAAGCTGCTCGTGTTTGAGTGACCGCAGCAGCTTGTCCAACAACCGACGAATCCCCTTCTCTGCGGTGCTGATGCCCATATCGGCGCTCTTTTTGGTCACACCGCCCATCGCCACCTTGTTGGTCGGCTGGTGGTAGTAATGATGGATGCTCAGTTCAACCACTTCGCAAAGCGTGTCGATCACATCACCGATGTAATTCTCGGGGTTGCTGTCATTGCGGGTCTGCGCGATCAGGTCGGTCGCCCGCCGATGCAGATCGGCATCAATAGTGAAAACCAGGTGTGCCTCGCCCGTCTCCGGGTGAACCCAGAGCATGCTCTCGAGATAGGTGCTCAGTTCCCGGAGCTCATCTTCGCTTCGTTTGCTGAAGAACTGACGGATCACCATCCGAATGGCGCTCATGACCGCCTTGATTCCGGAATCGGCGGTCTTCTGCATACCACCACTGAGGGGCACGATTTCCGTCGGGCGCTGGTAATAACTTTCCAGCCCATGGTCCGTCAGTTGGATGACGATGTTCGCCGCGTCACCGCTGAGCCTCTTCGCACCGGCGTCGCCTCTGTGAATGCGCTCGGCGGTTTCCCGCGCTTCCTCGTGCAACTCGTTTCGAATGGGGAACCCCCAGTAGGCCGTTTTCTCGCTCATGGCAGCCTCGTTTTTGTCGTCGTCAGCGATTGGGTATCGATCGGTCCCAGTATTCCCCGTGCGCTGTCAGGCGACATTGGCTGCGATGCAACGGAACCGGTCACCTCGGTCAAACCCGTCATCGCCGGAAACGGGTTTCCAGAACCACAGCCGAGTTGGTCCGTTCCACACCGTCAAGGTTGCCAATATCATCCAGCACGGCACTCAGCTGCTCCAGAGACTGGGCCTCGACGATGGCTATCAGGTCGTACTCGCCACTGACGGAATAGAGCTGGGTAACGTGACTGAGCTGCTCCAGCGCCGCGTTGACCTTCACCGTCAGTTTCTGGTGGACCTTGATCGACACATGAGCCTGCACCCGCCGGGCCGCATAATCACCGCCCAGCTCAACCGAGTAACCCTGGATAACCCCCCGGGTTTCCAACCGCTCCAAGCGGTTCTGGACTGTGGAGCGCGACAGATTCAGGGCCCGGGCGAGGTCCGATATGCTGGCGCGGGCATTGCGTCGTAGCAGCGCAATCAGGCGCTCATCCTGCGAACCAATCATATTGATCACTTACTTCGTTATTTTGATCAATACTGGCATCAAATCGATCATTTCGAAACTACAATTTGACAGTCACGATCGCCATACTGGCGCCAACGCACTGAAAACGGCGCAGGAAATGGCTTATGATCATCCGCCCCATTACTGACAGCGATCTGCCCGCTCTGCAGGCCATCGCAGTGGAATCCGGACCCGGATTCAACTCACTGATTGATGACCGCGTGTTTCTCGAGCAGAAAATCGCCCACGCCATGGACAGCTTCCGTCGCTCGGTGGACGCCCCGGACCGCGAGGGATACCTGTTCGTTCTGGAGGACCCGGATACCGGCGACATCATGGGAACAACGGGCATCGAAGCCGCCGTGGGGCACCGCAACCCGCTTTACCACTTCCAGATCTCCCATGTCCGTCATCGCTCACCGGAGCTGGGGCTGGCCTGCCAGCAGGATGTGCTGCACCTGTGCAATCACTACACCGGCTGTTCCGAAGTCTGCAGCCTGTTTCTGCGGCCACAGTTCCGGCGCGCCAATGCCGGCCGCCTACTCTCGCGTGTGCGGTTCCTGTTTATGGCCCAGCATCCGGAACGCTTCGCCGACACGGTGATCGCAGAAATGCGCGGCGTTTCCGGCGACAATGGCGAATCCCCGTTCTGGCAGGCCTTCCAGCGCCACTTCGTCAACCTTGATTTCGAGACCGTCACCCGGCTGGCGGGTCTGGGCCACACCCGGGCCATTGCCGATATGATGCCACGCCACCCGATCTACTCACGGTTTCTGGATGACGCGGCCTGCCGGGCCATCGGTGAGGTGCATCAGCAGACCCGCCCCGCACGTCAGATGCTGGAGTCAGAGGGATTCCGGTATACGGGCTATGTCGACCCATTCGATGCCGGCCCGACGCTCGAAGTCCGGCGAGACGACATCCGCAGCATCCGTGACAGCATCGGATGCTCGGTCCAGCCCCTGGAAGACACCGACGCCACATTGGCACAGGCTCACGGAACGCATCATCATGACACCATCGCCATTGCCAATGGCGGCGTGAGTGATTTCCGGGCCACGGTGACCGACCAGGCTGTTTACCTGCCGCGCCACAATCGCCTGCTGGTACCGGGCCACGTTCTCGAACAACTGAACTGCGCCAGCGGCGACACCATTGGATTCACCCGTCTGAGCCCTGCGGCTCAGGCCACCATGCCAAAGGAGGTTTCCCATGCACTCTGACCGTCACACCCTGTTCCAGAAGCTGTGGGAGCACTACCTGACCGTGACACCTTCGGCAAAGGACATTCACCGGCTGCTGGGCGGCACCCAGGGGCAAGCCATCGTCAATGATCACATCGCCCTGCGCACCTTCAACCTTGACCCGGTGCGCCTTGACCGGCTGGCCGAGCACTTCCGGGTACTCGGCTATCAGAGGGGCGGCGAGTATCACTTTGATGCCAAGAAACTGTATGCCCGCCACTACGAGCATCCTGACCCGACGGCGCCGAAGGTCTTTATCTCGGAACTGCTCGTCGACCAATGCTCGCCGACACTGCAGGCAATCGTTGGGGATCTTGTCGCGCAGGTCGATCCTGCAGCCGTGGATGCGGACGACTTTCTCTATTCCGGCGCCCACTGGTCCATCGATGAGGCCACGTACCGGACGCTGCTTGAGGAAAGCGAATACGCAGCCTGGATGGCCGCCTGGGGCTGGCGACCGAATCACTTCACTGTGAGCGTCAATGCGCTGGAGCAGTACACGACCCTGGCGTCAGTCAACGAGGCATTGAAGGATGCCGGCTACCGTCTCAACGACTCCGGCGGCGAGATCAAAGGCTCGCCGGAAGTCCTGCTGGAACAGTCCTCAACGCTGGCCGACGAGGCCGACGTCCGGTTTCGTGACCGAACGGCACGCATCCCGAGTTGCTTCTACGAGTTCGCCAAGCGTTATCCGGACAAAGACGGCAAGCTGTACGGTGGCTTCGTACCGGCCTCGGCAGACAAGATCTTCGAGAGCACCCACGCCGCCGGACGCTAGTGTCCCGTCGGGCTCAGGAGGCCGAAACGGGTAAATCCGGCATCGGACCGCGGATACAGTCGTCGACCTGAGCCGGGTCCGGGATCGCCTCCTCACGCACCATCACGATCAGTGCCCGTGCGCTGAACCGATGATCATGAGCCGGGTGGCACACGACCTCTTCATCCTCGGTGATGTAGGCCATGAGCGTGCCCATGCCGGCAACCAGCAGACGACAGGCAACGTCCGCCCAGACCACATTCTCCAGCGTCACCTCGTAACGGACCGGATGGTCGTCGTGGTGGGTGAAGAGGTTCTCAAGCACCTTCTCCGACCCCCGTGCCACAAGCGCCCGCACCAGCATCTCCGGATACGCCCGGATCGGGCGCAGCGTTGAGCTGGCACCAAGGCGCTCGGCCCGTTCGCGGTTATCGGTGGTCACGCATTCGGCCACCGTCAGCGGCTGGCGCCCGTCGCACTGCCGGTCGATCTGCATCAACACATCCAGTGTGACACTGTCCGAGGTGCGGCTGTCCTCGTCCGCGGCAAGCACAATGATGGCCCGCGCCTGGGCTGGTGTCACCGCCGCCAGTGCCTCCGGATCGGTCGCATCACCGTGGTGGTGAACGACCCCCTGCTCCCGCAGACCGGCCGGCAAGCCATCGGGAAACCCATCCGTCAGAATCTGAACCGGCGTGTCCGCAAATTCCCGCGTGGCCTTGAGCTGGTCCAGCAAACGGCGGAAATACACGTCGGGATTGCGGTTGGGACTGTTGATGATCAGCAAGTGGTCCTGCATCTGCCACCTCCAGCGGCCCTGAATCATGTCGTCTTTGCGCTTCAGGCGGTAGTCGATGTAGTCACTCGCCAGCTGCGCCATGAGCGTAATGCCCGCCAGATAAAGGAAGCCGGTTGTCGCCAGCCGCCCCATCGCCGTGGTGGCCGAGAAATCGCCGTAGCCCACGGTGGTCAGTGTGGTGAGCGTCAACCAGACCGCATCGCCGACCCCAAGGGACTCGAACCCAGTCATCGCCACCACGTGCAGACCGGACAGCAACAGCAGCCACCCCAGCACACGACGCAGGCGCGCGCCCATGTCCACCTGGATATGGCGGGTCATCGCCCGTCGGGAGGGTCGGCGCAGTGCTTTGAGAATCAACATTGTGAGTCGTCACCAGCGAACATCGGGCTCAAGCGTAGCAGGCCCGGTCCATGTCATCGACTCGCTTGCCGCTGGTTCATGGCCAGGACACTGCCTTGGCGGATATGAACACTTTGTTGGTCGCTGCAGTCATCCCCCGACGGGCGTTTTCCGGTTAGAGTGATTACACTAATCTGGAGAGGTGAAACAGATGCAGCCCGATATTCCCGTTCTTATCATCGGCGCCGGTTTTGGTGGTCTTGGCATGGCCATCCGACTGAAAGAGCGCGGCCGTAATGACTTCCTGATCGTCGAAAAAGGCGACGATGTGGGCGGTTGCTGGCGGGACAATACCTATCCGGGCGCCGCCTGCGACGTGCCCTCACACCTGTATTCCTTCTCGTTCGAGCGGCACTACCCCTGGAGCCGACGCTTCGCGCCCCAGGCCGAGATCCTCGATTACCTGCAGTACTGTGCCCGCAAGTACGCAGTGGACGACCGTATCCGGTTCAACACCGAGGTCTGTGAAGCGCATTACCGGGATGAGGACGGGCTCTGGTCCGTGACGCTGAGCGACGGCGACACGCTGACGACACGGGCGCTGATTACCGCAACCGGGCAGCTCAACCGGCCCGCGTACCCGCCGCTCTCTGGCATTGACGACTTTGCGGGAGCGCACTTCCACAGCGCCCGCTGGGATCACGGGGTGGACCTGACCGGTAAAAACGTCGCCGTGGTCGGCACCGGCGCCAGTGCCATCCAGTTTGTTCCGGAAGTGGCAAAGTCCGCCGGTCACCTCACCCTGTTCCAGCGCTCCGCCGCCTATGTGCTGCCCAAGCCCGACCGGCTCTACCATCCCACCGAGCACTGGGTCATGAGCAAACTGCCCGTGACCCAGACTCTGGATCGGCTGAAACTGTACACCACGTTCGAGACCCGGGTGCTCGGCTTTACCGTCTTCAAAAAGGCCATGGTCGGTTATGAGTGGCTGTTCCAGCGCCATCTCAAAAAGCAGGTCCAGGACCCGGAGTTGCGCCGGACACTGACACCAGACTACCCGATGGGCTGCAAACGCATTCTCATGTCCAACAACTACTACGATGCGCTGACCCGGGACAATGTCTCGGTCGTCGGGCACGGCATCGAGTCCGTGACCCGCAACGGACTGGTGGACGACACCGGCACCCACCACCCGGCGGATGTGATCATCTATGGCACCGGGTTCCAGGCCACGGATTTCCTCTCCCCCATGACGATCACCGGGCGTGACGGGAAGTCATTGAATGACGCCTGGCGAGACGGCGCGGAAGCGTACCTGGGTATCACCGTCCACGGCTTCCCCAACCTGTTCATGCTTTACGGGCCCAACACCAACCTCGGGCATAACTCCATCATCTACATGCTCGAGAGCCAGATCGACTACGTCCTGCAGTGCATTGACGCACTTGACCGCCCGGACGTACAGGCAATGGAAGTCCGTCCGGAACCCCAGTCCCGCTTCAATGACCGGCTGCAGGCGCAGATCCGCAACACCGTCTGGGACCAGGGTTGCGACAGCTGGTACAAGACCGCCAGCGGTAAAAACACGAACAACTGGCCGGGTTTTACCTTTGATTACCGGCGCCGGACCCGGGCCATTGCCACGGACGATTACGACTTCATCCCCGCCAAACCATCACAAGGGTCGTCACACGCATGAAACGCATCCTGATCACCGGCGCCGCCAGCGGCATCGGACGCGCGACCGCCACCCTGTTTGCCCGCAACGGCTGGACTGTGGGTCTGCTGGACGTGAACAACGACGCGCTGGTCTCGCTCTCAGACGAACTGGCCGGCGCTTGGTACCAGCGGCTGGACGTCACCAGTCACAGCGACTGCATCGAGGCCTGCGAGGCCTTTGCCGAGGCGCATGATGGACTCGATGTGCTCTTCAACTGCGCCGGCATCCTGCGTATGGGCGCGTTCGAGGACATCGCCGCCGATCAGCACGCGCAGATCATCAACGTCAATGTGAACGGCCTGATGAACATGAGCCTGGCCGCCCTGCCGCACCTGAAAAAAGGCGATCAGCCAGCCGTCATCAACATGAGCTCGGCGTCGGCGCTGTACGGCACGCCCGACTTTGCCAGTTATTCCGCCAGCAAGTTCGCCGTACGGGGGCTGACCGAAGCACTGAATATCGAGTGGGAACGCCAGGGCATCCGCGTGGTGGACATCATGCCGCCCTTCGTAAAAACGCCGATGCTGGATGAAGCGGAATACCGGGCCCCCGTGGTGGACCGGCTCGGGGTGAACCTCTCGGCCGACGACATCGCCGGGGAGGTGTACAAAGCAGCCAACGGCCCGACTCCGGTCCATAATCCGGTGGGCGGTCTCTTCAGACTGATGACCCTGATGGACAAGGTGCTGCCCAGCCGATCCACCAAATGGACGATGAGTTGGCTCAGTCGCCACTGAGGCGGCGGTGCCATGTTCATCAGCCGCCGAACGAGGAGCCCATGCCAATGAAAGACTTTCGCGATAAGGAAGTACTGATCACCGGCAGTGCCAGCGGGATCGGCCGCGAAACTGCGCTCGCCTTTGCCGAAGCCGGTGCCCGCTCGTGGCTGGCCGACATTGATGAGACCGGCAACCAGGAAACCGCCCGTCTGGTCCGGGACAAAGGCACGACTGGTCACCCCCTGCACTGCAACGTCGCGGACGAAACGTCCGTGCGGGCCATGGCAGAGGAAGTGCATGGCGAGATCGAAGCTCTGGATGTGCTGATGAACAATGCCGGCGTCGGCACCGCTGGCCGGTTTCTGGACACCACGCTGGAGAACTGGCGCCGGACCCTGGACATCAACCTGATGGGCGTCGTCCATGGCTGTCACGCGTTCCTCCCCAACATGGTGGCGCGGGGGGAAGGCGGACATGTCATCAACACCGCCTCGGCCGCTGGCTACTATGCCGCACCGGACATTCCCGTCTATGCTGCCAGCAAGTTCGCCGTGCAGGGGTTTACCGAGGCGCTGCGGGCCGACATGGCGCAGCACAGCATTGGCGTCACGGCGATCTGCCCGGGCATCATCGACACGCCCATCGTCGCCAAATCGGTGATGGAGGGAAAAATGAGCGAGGGTGACCGGCAGTCGAAGATCGTGGACTTCTACCACAAGCGCAACTACACCCCAGCGCAGGTCGCCCAGGCCATTCTCAAGGCCGTGCGCCACAATGTCGCTGTTCAGCCGGTCTCGCCGGAAGCCTGGGGATTGTATGTGGCAAAAAGGCTGACGCCCGGCGTTCTCGGGCGGCTGTCCCGGTCGGAGCTGCCGTTCCTGAAATAGCCGTCTCACCACGAACCGGGTCAGGACAGATCCAGATCCGGGTAACGGCGTTTCATCCGCGACAGCCGGACGATGGTCACGAGGTTGGTCACCACAACCAGTCCTTCCGCCAGGGTCGCACCAATCGAGCCAATGGCGATGTTGTTCGCCATCCATGCCAGCCCTGCCCCCGCCAGGAACAACCGCATGGGGATGCCGCGCAGCATGAACATACCGATCGTGCCCAGAAGCATCGCGGTCGTGGGAAACACGTCAATCCAGCGCTGCCAGGTCAGCACCACCACAACCGCACTGACCGCCAGCATCCCCATCATCACCGGCACGCTGCCGAGAAAACGCCGGGCCAGACCAATGCGGACAATCACCAGCACCGTCAACGCGGCCGCCGTCCAGCTCTGGAACAACGCGTACTGAGTGGCAAAGGCCACATTGGCGCCAATCAGAAGGCCCATGAGCCGCTCATCCCGAGTGCTCGCAAAGCCTGCGATACAGAAGCCGAGCGCGATCAGCCCGACGACCTGACCGGCCATTTCCGACAGTGTCATGTCCGCCAGCATGCGGCCTCCCTGACCGATAAAACGCCAGTCTAACGGCGGACAATCCCTCTCGTCTCTGCAGAATGCCCGTTACCCAGTCGGATCTCACCGAACCAGACAGGACATTTGTGATTCCGTTCAGAAAAAATACGCCTCTCTTGTTGAATTGTTATATTGTCTGACATAAAGTCAATGATACAGATCAGCAAGGAGTCGTCTCCCATGAATGCCAAGATCCAAGACAACCTGGACGAAGCCCAGCCAACCGAGACCAATCAGAAGGGCCGCTCCTGGCGGGACCCGAAGCGCTACCTCTGGCTGATGGGCCCCGCCCTGCCGGGCATTGGCCTGGTGGCCCTGAGTGGCTATGCCATTGCACCGAAGAAGCTGCGCGGTCTGGCCTGGACCGGCCCGGCACTGGTGCACGGCATCATCCCCGCGCTGGATCGCGCGATTGGCGAGGACCCGAGCAACCCGCCCGATTCCGCGGTCAGCGAATTGGAAGCAGACAAGTACTACGAGCGCATCGTGAAGGCGTTCATTCCAACCCAGTACGCCGTGACAGCGCTTGGCGCCTGGCTGGCCAGCCGCAAGAAGACGCCGACGTCCGACAAGCTCGGACTGACTCTGACAGTGGGCGCGATCAACGGCATCGGCATCAACACCGCCCACGAACTGGGCCATAAGCCGGAGAAGAGCAAGAAGCTGCTGGCGATGATGGCGCTGGCACCGACCGGTTACACCCACTTCGTGGTCGAGCACAACTTCGGCCACCATAAGCGCGTTGCGACGCCGGAAGACCCGGCCAGCAGCCGCATGGGCGAAAGCTTCTGGAAGTTCCTGCCGCGCACGGTCGTCGGCGGCATCAAGTCCGCCGTGGAGATCGAGAAGGCCCGACTCAAGCGCCGTGGCAAAGGGTTCTGGTCACTGGACAACGAGCTGCTTCAGGGCTGGGCCATGAGTGCCGGCTTCTTCGGCGCCACGACCCTGGTCTGTGGCCCCCGCGCCATTCCGTTCCTGGCCGGTCAGGCGGTTTACGGTGCCAGCCTGCTGGAGACGGTCAACTACCTGGAACATTACGGCCTGAAACGCGAGCAGAAAGAGAACGGTCGGTACGAGCGCACCCAGCCGGAGCACAGTTGGAACAGCAACCACACAGTGACGAACCTGTTCCTCTATCAGCTCCAGCGCCACTCGGACCACCATGCGCACCCGACCCGGAGCTTCCAGGCCCTGCGGCACTTCAAAGAGGCACCGCAGCTGCCGGGTGGGTATGCCTCCATGCTGCTCCCCGCGTATCTACCGTCCTGGTGGTACGAGATGATGGACAAGCGCGTTATCGACCACTACGAGGGCGACCTCAGCAAGATCAACTGGGACCCGGACCGCAAGGAAGAGCTGATCGCGAAATACGCCGACTACGCAGAAGCGGTGGCCGAAAAAGCTCGGGCGGATCGCAAAGCGGCCACCGAAACAGAGAACGACACTCCCGCACAGGAATCCGCAACGGCCTGATGCTAATCCGCCCACTCGGTGACGAGCCCCGATCCGGTCCTGCCCGGCCGGGGCTTTTTTGCTGTTCCTACCATCCAGAGGCCCGTTCGCGACGTATCCCCGCCTGTTCGTACAATCCGCGACCGCAACACTTTGACCCGGTCAATCAACTCAGATAGCCTCCGCGGCCCTTTCCCTGATGGATAGCTCCCTAATGTCATCTCCGAACACCCTGTCTTCCGCCGCGAGCGAGCGGCCACAGGCTGGTACGGACCGTCTGGTCCTCAGCCTCACCATTGGCTTTATCGTGCTCTTCGTCGGCGCCTCGATTTACGACTCGAAGTGGCTCGCTTCTCTGATTGGCGAGGGCTTCACCTGGACGGCCGCCTACTTTGGTTCCTTCTTTCAGCTTCTTCTTCTGGGCACCTTTTTTGTGGCCATGGCGGTCGCACTCGGCAAAAGCGCACAGGCTCGCCTCGGCGGTCTGGATCGACCGGAAATCGGCCGGTTCCGCTGGCTGTCGATGATCCTGTGCACGCTCCTCGCCGGTGGCGGCGTGTTCTTCGCCGCTGGCGAGCCCGTCTACCACTTTCTGGTTTCGCCTCCCGCAACAGCCACCGAGGCTGGCACGCCCGCCGCCGTCGCGCCTGCCATGGCACAGTCCTTCATGCACTGGGGGGTGCTCGCCTGGGCGGTGCTCGGATCGCTAACGGCCGTTGTGCTTGCCCGGGCCCATTACGGTCAGGGCAAACCGCTGCAACCGCGAACGCTGCTGTTTCCGGTGTTCGGTGAGCGTGCTATTCAGGGCAAACTGGGCGCGATCATCGACGCCTGCTGCGTCATTGCCGTCGTCGCTGGTACGGTCGGCCCGATCGGGTTTCTGGCCACGCAGATGAGCTTCGGCATGAGCGAGCTGTTCGGTCTGAGCGACGGCTTCCGGACGCAGTTGATCGTTCTGGTCGTGCTGGCTGCCGTGTATATGACCTCCGCCATGACCGGCCTTCACCGGGGCATCCAGATGCTGAGCCGTTTCAACGTCTTCCTGGCGCTGGCGATTGCCGCCGTGATCATTGTTTTTGGTCCCACACTGTTTCTCGCCGACACGTACCTCCAGTCCATGGGTGCCTACGTCGACGACTTCTTCACCATGGCAACGATGACCTCCCAGTCCGCCCCGGACTGGTGGATGAAGTGGTGGACCGTCTTTTTCTTCGCCTGGTTTATCGGTTACACACCGCTGATGGCGGTGTTCGTGGCGCGGATTTCCCGGGGCCGGACCATCCGCGAGACCATTCTCGCCGTGGCGATTCTCGCCCCCGTTGCCACGACCCTGTGGTTCACCCTGCTGGGCGGCTCCGGCATCTACTACCAGCTCAATGGCGTGTTCGACCTGACCAACGCCCTGTCCAACTTCCAGTTCGACGTCGCGACACTCACCGTGGCGCAGGCCCTGCCCGGCGGCACGTTCATGGCGGCCGCGATCCTGCTGCTCACGACGATTTTCGTGGCGACGACCGGTGACTCCATGAGCTACGCCATTGCAATGGTCGGCTCCGGGCATGACGAACCGCATCCAGGTGTGCGGGTGTTCTGGGGTGGCGCCATGGCGCTGATGGCGGCGCTACTGCTCTACATGGGCGCCGGTCAGATTGGCGTGCTGCAGCAGTTTATCGTGCTGACCGCCATCCCGGTGTCGTTCATCATCCTGCCCTCACTCTGGACCGGTCCGCGCGCGGCCCGGGCGCTCGCCGAGGAGCAGGGGCTGGTCTAACGATCTCCATCAGCCGATCCCGCGGCCACCCCCGGGTCGGCTGATGCCATTCCTTCTCCGGTCACCAGCATGACGCCCGGCTGCCAGGGGACCGCCTCGAACAGCGCATCGGAATGTCTGAGTCGACAGACACGCTTGCGCGGATCACCGAGCACGTAGACTGGCTTCCCCAACGCGAGTAGCGTCGCCACTAGGCCGGCACTCCCCACCTTATTCACAAACATTTCAGCGGTGTATTGATCCATCCCAAGAACCAGGGCCGTGACATCGGCAAGGTCATGATCGGCGGGCCGGTCCGGAACCAGCTCCGCCTCAATTCCATGTCTGCGCAATTCCTTCAACGCCGCGCGGCCTTCACCTCCGGGGTGGGACTCGGTCTGCCAGACCGACAGATCGACACCGGACTCCAACAAACCGACAAGCGCATCAATCACGACCTGACTGTGGCTGTGCGTCAGCAGCCGGACCGGACCGGTATCAAGCTGGTCTGTGAGCGTCTGGACCACGCGCTCAGGAACACGGGACCAATAATGCTCATACGCTTGCAGTGCTCCAAAAAAGTCGCCCCCAAGGGTCGGCTCCAATGCGTCCAGAAAATGGTGAACGACGGCCATTGACCGGTCGATGGCCCGGAACCGACCGAAGGCATCGCGCAGACGCCCGGTCGCCTGTGGATCGCCCCTCAGCGACCGGCAGGCGCGGATCATCTCCGCCACCAGCCACGAGGAGCCGTGTTGGCGATCCGCGATGATGCGATCAACGTCGGATTCAAAGGTCACGATCAACCCACGGCGATGTCGAAGCCTTCGAATTCCGGGGGGCCCAGGTACATGTGTTTGTTGTCACCGGCGTTGCGGTGAGCGGCCTTGAACGACTCGGACTTCGTCCAGTTCTCGAAGGCCTCCCGGGACTCCCAGATGGTGTGGGAGGCGTAGAGTGTGTGGTCCTCACGTTCCGGGCCGCGCAGGAGCTTGAACTCACGGAAGCCGGGGACACCTTCCAGGTGACTGTCACGATTGCGCCAGACGTCTTCAAAAGCGGCTTCTTCGCCGGGCGTGATCCGGAATCGATTCATTGCGATAAACATAGATTCTCCTTGGCTGTGGACATTCGGTACCATTGTTCTTCGGAACGTACGAAGGGACGTTGACTATCGCTTACTGTCATCCGCACGTGCAACGATATCGGCTTTGTCTGTGGGCATTGGCGCTTCTGATCACCACCGGCGGCTGTACCACGACGCAGCCATCACCGGAGGTCGCCACAGGCGAATGCGTGGTGCTGGTCCACGGCCTCTGGCGCAACGCGTGGGCGATGCAACCGCTGGCCAACAGCCTCAGGGAAAGCGGTTTCCACACCGTCAGTATCGATTACGATTCCACCGGCAAGGCCCTGGAGGCGGTCGCCAAAGAGGAAATGGCGGAAGCGGTCCGGCAATGCCAGACGCTGACGAGTGGCCCCGTCCATCTGGTCACCCACAGTATGGGCGGCCTCGCCGCTCGTTATTACCTGGCCACCCACGCCCTCCCGCCCGGAGGACGCGTCGTTATGCTCGCGCCACCCAATGATGGCTCCTCTGTGGTGAGCCATTTCGAGGGGCACCCGCTTCTGGCGTGCCTGATCGGCAGCGCCGCTGCCCCGTTGAGCGAATCCCGGCCACAGCGACTGCCGGGCGCCACGCTGACGACGCCGATCGGCGTCATCGCCGGTAACAACAATCCGTCGCCGGTGCCCATTCCTTTCCTGGACTCACCGAATGACAGCACGGTCTCCGTCGCCTCCACGCTTCTGGACGGCATGGACGATTTTATTGTGCTCCCCGAATCCCATGTATCGATCCGACGTTCGGAAACGGTGCACCGTCAGATCCGCGCGTTTCTCAGACAGGGTCGGTTCGAGATCGATCCAACCACACCCCCCTGATCCGGTGGGCCGTTACCCGATCGCCTTCGCCGCTGCCCGACCGGCATTACGGCCAGAAAACAGACACCCCCCGAGGAAGGTGCCTTCCAGCGCCCGGTAGCCGTGCATGCCGCCGCCGCCGAAGCCGGCGGCTTCTCCGACCGCATAGAGCCCGGGAATCCGCTCGCCCTGTTCGTTGAGCACCTGCGCGTCCAGGTCGGTTTCAAGACCGCCCAGCGTCTTACGGGTGAGGATGTTGAGCCGGACGGCGATCAACGGTCCATGGCTCGGATCCAGCAGTCGGTGTGGCTTGGCAGTCCGCACGATCTTATCGCCCGTGAACTGACGGGCGTTGTGCATGGCCATGACCTGGAAATCCTTGGTGAAGGCGTTATCAAGCTGTCGGTCCCGGGCTTCGATCTGGCGCCGGATATCGACCGGGTCCAGCAGGTGGTCCCCGCTGAGCTCGTTCATGCCCTTCACCAGGTCCTCCAGATTGTCCCGGACCACGAAATCCACGCCGTGCTCCTTGAACGCTTCGACAGGCCCCGTGCCTTTTTTACCCAACGGGCGCTGAAGCGTCTGCAACCAGCTCTTACCGGTGATGTCCGGATTCTGCTCGGAACCGGACAGGGCGAACTCCCGCTTGATGATGCTCTGATCGAGAATGAACCAGCTGTAGTCGTAGCCGGTGGACTGGATATGCGCGAGCTGGCCCAGCGTGTCGGACCCCGGATACAGCGGCGCCGGAAAGCGTCGGCCTTCGGCGTCAAACCACAGTGAGGACGGCCCCGGCAGGATCCGGATGCCGTGATTCGGCCAGATCGGGTTCCAGTTCTGGATGCCCTCCACGTAGTGCCACATCCGATCCGGATTGATCACACGCCCGCCTGCGGATTCGGTAATGCCAATCATCCGGCCATCGACGTGCGCGGGCACACCGCTGACCATGCGCTCCGGCGGTTTGCCCAGACGGTCCGGCCAGTTGCGACGTACCAGCTCATGGTTACCACCAATGCCGCCAGACGCCACGATCACGGCCTGCGCCTGGTATTCAAACGGTGTCTGCTCATCCCGGTTGGTCTGCACGCCGCGTTCCGCGTGGTCGGGCGCCAACACCTGACCGCGCACCCCATCGACGTGCTCGCCGGTCGTCAGAAGCTCATCAACCCGGTGCCGGAAGCAGAACCGGATCAGGCCTTTCTTCTCGGCTTCGCGCGCCCGTTTCTCAAACGGCTCGACGATCCCGGGGCCGGTGCCCCAGGTAATGTGGAACCGTGGCACGGAATTCCCGTGGCCACCGGCATCGTAACCACCCCGCTCCGCCCAGCCGAGCACCGGGAACACCCGATGCCCCATCGCCCGCAGCCATTCGCGTTTCTCACCGGCAGCAAAATCGACGTAGGCCTCCGCGACCCGGCGCGGCCAGTAGTCTTCCTCCCGGTCGAAACCGGCCGTACCCAGCCAGTCTTCCCATGCCAGCTCAGGGGAATCCTTGATGCCCATCCGTCGCTGCTCGGGCGAATCGATGAACAGCAGGCCCCCCAGGGACCAGAACGCCTGACCGCCCAGATTCTGTTCGGGCTCCTGCTCGACGATCACGACCCGGCGACCCGCATCCGCCAGCTCAGTGGCGGCGACAAGACCTGCCAGGCCCGCACCCACGACAATGACATCCGCCTGCTCGGCCATAGTTGCCTCATTCTTATGGTTGTTGATCGGTTGTCCGCTGAAATTAGAGAAAAGCCGTCGACCATTCAATACACATCCCGTATTCCACTGTCGCAATCGCTCCTGGATACGCCAAACAAAATCCGAACAAGCATTCGGTTGACTTCGCGGGCGCGCTCATGAGGCAGCGTGATGGCAGCCACACTGTTCGTCGCCAGACCCCGTGGTTGAGGCGTTTCGGGGCAGTCGATGGCATTACCCTTACCGAACCGGAGCGCCCTCGTAGGGCGAATGGCTCCGAATTGAACCCGAACACAAAAGCGCCCTAGCCTGAATGCTAGAAAATACCTCACTTTTTCGTTTTCCAATGCAGGTAGTCGACATGACCGCAGCCACAATGACGCCGCCTCAAGCCCGAGAGCACACCACGGATCAGGACCGGCCGGACATTCCCATCCGCCACATGAATTTCGGGTTCGACGCCAAGGAGGCCGACACCCGGTTCTTCGTCAATACGGAGCTGGCCAGCGCCTACTTCGAGGCCCTGTCGATTTTCCTGACCTACGGCGAGGATCTGGTGATCGAAACCGCCCGCTATCACCGGGATCTCATCAAGGATCCGTATCTGAAACAGCGCGTGACGGCACTCATCGGTCAGGAAGCGCTGCACTCCAAGGTCCATGAAGAGTGGAATGAGGTGCTGAAAGCGCACCGGTTCCCCGTCACCTTTTACCGGTTCCTGGCCCGCAATGTGTTCGATCACGGCTTCCGGCGTTTTCCTCAGCCAATGAAACTGTCACTGATGGCGGGGATCGAACACTTCACCGCCGTGCTTGCCGAGTTCATGATGAAGCACGAGGCGCACTTTTTTCACAGCGAGGACGAAAAACAGCGCGCACTCTGGATGTGGCACATGCTGGAGGAGTCCGAGCACAAGGACATTGCCTATGATGTCTTCGAGCAACTGTCCGGCAACTATCCACTGCGCATCAGCGGGTTCGCGATGGCGCTGGTGACCATCTGGTTCCTGGTGCCGCTGGGCGGCGTCCTGATTCCGTTTATCCGCAAGCCCCGCAACCTGATCAGCCTGAGCTTCTGGAAAGACGCCAAACGCAGTCTCGATCTGATCGTCGGTCGCAAGGACGGCGTCTATGGCAGCACCATCAGTCACGTCTTTGACTACCTGCGCCCGGATTTCCACCCCAACGACCACGACACGTCGGAGTATCTGGCGTACTACAAGGAGCGTCTCCTCGACCCGGAAAAGGGCCTGCTGACGCCCTACCTGACCAAAGAGGTGGTGCCGCCCGTCCGGGCCTGATCCAACCACACAACTTGATAAACGGCCCGGGATCCGGGCCTTTTACGCTTTCAGACAGGTGAACACGACGCATGGCACGCACAGACTCGCATATCTACGACACCTTCATCGTGGGCGCTGGCATTTCCGGCCTGGCCGCCGCGATCAAGCTCAGGGAAACGGGCTACGACAACTTCCGCATTATTGAAAAAGCGGACCGGGTCGGAGGGACCTGGCGCGAGAACACCTATCCCGGTTGTGGATGCGATGTGCCCTCATCGCTCTACTCCTATTCGTTCGCCCCAAGCAGCAAGTGGAGCCACCTGTTTGCCAAGCAACCGGAAATCCTGAACTATCTCGAAGAGGTCAGCGATCACTACGGCATTACCCCGCTGATTGAGTTCAACAACGCTCTGGACGAGGCGGCCTGGGACGAAGACCGGCATCTGTGGCGCCTGGACACCACCAACGGCCAGTACCTGGCCCGCTCCGTGGTGTTCGCAACCGGCCCGATCACCGAACCGCAGACGCCGCCCATCCCCGGCCTGGAAACGTTCAAGGGCGAGATGTTCCATTCAGCGACCTGGAACCATGACTACGATCTGACTGGCAAGCGCGTCGCGGTGATTGGCACCGGGGCATCGGCCATTCAGTTCGTCCCGCAGATCCAGCCCAAAGTCAAAGAACTGCATGTGTTCCAGCGTACGCCACCCTGGGTGCTGCCCAAGCCGGACATGCCACTGGACGAGACCAGCAAGCAGGCCATCGATCGGTTCCCGGTTATCCAGCGCACCTGGCGAAAGGCCGTGGCAGGATCCCTGAGCGTGATCAATTTCGGCCTTCGCAACCCGGTGGCCATGAAGCCGGTCAGTGTCGCCGCCAAGCAACTGCTGCGCCTGCAGATCCGCGACCCGGAACTGAGAAAAGCCGTCACCCCGAACTTCCTGCTCGGCTGCAAGCGCATCCTGTTCGCCAACGACTACTACCCGGCGCTTCAGGCGGACAACACCTCACTGATCCCCAGCGGACTGGTTGAGGTGGATGGCAACACGGTCGTTGGCGCCAACGGCGAGCGGCGCGAGGTGGACGTGATCATCTGGGGCACCGGTTTCGATGTGGCCCACCCGCCCATCGGCAACAAGGTGGTCAACGAGAACGGCGAACGGCTGGCCGACCTCTGGAAGAACAGCTCTCCGGAAGCCTACCTCGGCACAAGCATCGAAAACACGCCCAACGCCTTTCTGATTCTCGGCCCGAACGTGCTGGTCTACGACTCGTTCATCCGCCTGGCCGAAGCGCAGCTTGATTACATCATCGATGGCCTGTGGAAGATGAAGGAGAAGCGGGTCAGCAAGTTGAAGATCAAACCCTCGGTGCTCAGTAAACACAACCGGAAGGTCCAGAAGAACCTGCAGAGCACCGTGTTCAACAGCGGCGGATGCAGCAGCTACTACCTCGATCAGAATGGCCGCAACTTCGCCGCCTGGCCATGGTCGCTCAGCGCGCTGAAACGCCGCCTGAACGTGTTCCGCCTGAAAGACTACGATGTCGTCTATGGTGAAAAGGCCGAGGTGCGGCCGTTCAAGAGCGCACACCAGGACAATGTGGCCCACGCCGTTCACTGACGGCCCGTTGCATGGCGGGCCCTGTTTGGGGGCCCGTCTCCTGGCATGACTTCTACCTGGAACCACCACACCGGCGGGCTGGCGCCTTGGCCAGAGGCGTCGGCGGTACGCAGTCGATCAACGAATGAACCAGACGGAACACTAGAGGTTTGATATCCTTGATTCAGGTCAAAGAACCGCCCCCTTTCGGCCCCGATTCGAGGTACTCATGGGCGAACGGATTCCCACGCGACACAGCCTTGCCCTTAGCCCCTCCTGCAACCACTGCAGCCTGAGCAATCTGTGCCTGCCCCTTGCCGTCTCTGACGGCGATATGGGTCGGCTGGACGAAGTGGTCAATCGAGGCGCGGTCTATGATCGGGGTCAAGCGATCTTCCAGCAACATACCCCATTCCGCTCCTGCTATGCGGTACGCAGTGGGGCGATCAAGACGAGTGTGGAGACGGCCGAAGGCGACTATCAGATCACCGGTTTTTACCTGCCTGGCGAAATCATCGGTCTGGACAGCCTGCACGCCGAGGAATATGCCGGCTCGGCAATCGCTCTGGAGCGCAGCAGCGTCTGTGAAATCCCTATGGATCAGCTTGAATCGCTGTCGTTTGAGATTCCCACCCTACAGCACCACTTCTTCCAGTTGATGAGCCAGGAGATTCAAAACGGGCAGCAGCTCTCGCTGCTCCTGAGCCGGAAGACGGCGGAGGAGCGGCTCGCTTCCCTGCTGCTGTCGTTATCGAGTCGATACGAGCGGCGCCAGATGCCTCCCACGGCATTCCGCCTCCCGATGGCGAGAAACGATATCGCGAATTTTCTGGGGCTGGCCGTGGAAACCGTGAGTCGGGTTCTCACCCGGTTCCAGAGCCAGGGTCTGGCAACCATTAACGGTCGTTCCGTTGAGTCGCTCGACCTGGAGGGATTGCACTCGCTCCTCCAGTCCCCTGGAACATAGGGCGTTTTGCAGACGTCGTCCAGACCGCTCCTGAGTTGAGCCAAATCAAGACACTCAGTCGCCGCACTCTATAGGATGCAACGCAATCCGTTGTCATTCATGAAGGAGTCGGACATGAAAGCACGTCATTCAATCGCGATCGCAGTTCCCATGCTGCTTACGAGCCTTCCCGCACTGGCCTATGAAAGCGGCGATGTCATCATCCGCGGCGGGATTGCCCATGTACAGCCTCACGAGAACAGCTCCGCGATCCGTATCACACAGCCTAACCTCGGCGAGGTGCCCGGCTCCCGGGTTTCCGTTGACAGCAACACACAACTTGGCCTGGCGGGCACGTATATGGTGAGCAATCACTGGGGCGTGGAACTGCTCGCGTCGACACCGTTTTCGCACGATATTGATGCCGCCGGGAGCCTCTCGGGGGCCGGAAAACTCGCCGACATCAAACACCTGCCACCGACCGTATCCCTGCAGTACTACCCGATGGACAGCCAGAGCCGCTTTCAGCCCTATGCCGGCGTTGGCCTGAACTACACCATCTTTTTCGATGAGCAGACAACCAGCACACTCACCAACAGCATCGGGGCACTGGGGGATCTGGCGAGTGGCCAGAACCTGGGTGTCACGGCGTCATCAACCAGCCTGGATCTCGACAACTCTCTGGGCGTCGCAGTGGAAGTTGGTGCGGATTACGCCATTACCGAGCGGCTTGGACTCAACGCGGGCGTCTGGTGGGTCGATCTCGACACGACCGGAACCATTGACGCTCAAACCAACATTGGCCCGGTGACCAGCGAAGTGGATGTCGACATCGACCCACTGGTTTACATGATCGGCGCGCGTTACCGATTCTGAGCCGCCGACCCTCCCGGCGGAGCGGACGCCTCCGCCGGGCTAATCAACCGTCTCCATGGTCTGCCCACAACGCTGGCAACACCTCGATTGTCCCACGGGACAGTCTGACCCACCCTTGTTTTTCCATTTCTTTCAATAAGCGACTGACGACTTCACGGGCCGTCCCCAGCTCGACGGCAACCGCCTGATGAGTCAGATTAAGAACCCTCTTCTGACGCCGCTCAGCGAGCCATTCACGAAGCCGCTCATCCATCCGATGAAAGGCGACCTCCTCGACGAGCATCATCAAGTCGTCCAGACGCCGACCGTAGGCTGCCATAACGGCCTGCCGGAACCCGTCCGAGCGCGCCATCGCCGAACGGAAGACCGCCCGGGGGATCAGAACGGCCGTCGCACGCTCCTCAACCACCGCTTCGGCCCGATAGCCTCTGCCTGTCATCAAACAACCGATGGAAAGAGTGCAAAGATCGCTCTCTTCCATCCGATAAAGAACAATTCGATGCCCGGAGGCGCCGGTCATTTCCACCCGCACACACCCGGCAAGCACCACCGGTAACCCCTGACAGGCATCGCCGGGCTGGAACACGGGCGCCGCCGCCGGCAGGTCAAGGCGTTTCAACGATCGACGCTCTTGCGCCGTTAACCACCGGATGACCGTTTCCTCCATCGCCTGACACCCCTATATCCGAAAACCCTGACATTACCCCGGCAATTGTACGGGACGATGTGACTTTATCACTGAGTGACGGTGGCCATACCGGTATGTTGAAACCACCTCCCTGGCGACGGGTCCGTGTCGTTCATTTGCTGGTCTATCGCACATTGCGGACGACTCGAGACATAACAGGACACCGGGGATTTCGATCCATCGAAACGGATAAGAGGATCTCGTTATGAGCAAAAATATCGGCACCATCGATCGTTCACTGCGCACACTGCTTGGGCTGGCACTGATTGCCCTGGTGTTTGTCGGACCGCAGACGGCCTGGGGCTGGGTTGGTGTCATTCCATTGGCCACTGCCGCGTTCAGTCGTTGCCCGGCGTATTCGCTGCTCGGCATTCGAACCTGTCAGACCGGGCAGTAACCCAGCGGCCTCAGGGCCGCTATCCGGCGGCTCTGTTGCCCCTATCACCATGAGGTGGGGGCCTTGCAATCCCCCTTTTCCATGCACGGATCACCTCCCGTGCGGGGTTTAACGCCAAGTCATCTCGATCGGTGTTACGGCACAACAGACTCCCATGATTACTTGAGGTGAGGCCGGTCGGCGAGACCCAACACCGGCGTGCTGAGGACGATCGACCGCCATCAATTTACACCTTCAATAACGACACCACTAACGATAGCTCACAACAACACACCGGATAATCACCTGCAATTGGCCGCAAACGACTTTTCGGTTATATCGTTATAACCAGAAAGAAAACACTCCCTCAACTCACAGGAGGATGACCGTGGTCACGTTTCGGCTATCGCAATCACGAAAACCGGGAACGCCAGATGTTGCGGGGTTCTACGACCCACGCACCTTCAGCGTGCAATACATCGTTAGTGATCCGCAGACGAGCGCGTGCGCTATTATTGATCCGGTACTCGATTTCGATGAAAAGTCCGGCGCAACAGCCACCCATCACGCGGACGAACTTCTCGACTACATCCAACGAGAGGGTCTGACGCTCCAATGGATTCTGGACACACACCCGCACGCGGATCACTTTTCAGCCGCTCACTACCTGAAAGAGAAATCCGGCGCACCGACGGCGATTGGAGGCTACGTTCGGGATGTTCAATCGCTCTGGAAAGACATCTACAACTGGCCCGACTTTCCGGCGGACGGGCGCCAATGGGATCAATTGTTTCAGGCAGGCGATGAGTTCCGCATTGGCAGCCTGAGCGGCCATGTCCGGTTTTCACCCGGGCACACGCTGGCATCGGTGACCTATGTGATTGGCGATGCCGCTTTTGTACACGACACGATTTTTCAACCGGACTTTGGTACAGCAAGGGCTGATTTCCCGGGCGGCAGCGCCCACCAGCTCTGGGCGTCCATCCGGGATATCCTGTCGCTGCCTGACGAGACGCGGCTTTTCACCGGCCATGACTACCGACCCGGTGGACGGGAGCCGGAATGGGAGAGCACCGTTGCCGAACAGAGGACTCGCAACAAACATCTGGCAGGGACGAGCGAAGCTCAGTATGTCGCCATGCGCGAACAGCGTGACCGTGAACTCCCGATGCCCAAGCTGATCTTACCGGCTCTCCAGGTGAACACCTGCGGAGGACAACTCCCGGAACCGGAGAGTAACGGCAAACGCTACCTCAAGATCCCACTGGATGCTCTGGACGGCGCGGCCTGGGACTGACTCCTCTACCAAGCCGGGCCCGCGCCGCCCGGCTTTTCAGTTCGGACGCGACTCGTCGGTGATAATGTCACTGACCATCACGAGCACGCGATTTAGCATCACCAGCGCACTGACCCCATTTTTCGCAACAAAGAGACCGAGTTATGAAGACCACCATCCGCAAGCTAATGATCGCTGCACTGTTTGTCGCCGCACCATTCAGCCTTCAGGCCGAAAATCACGGCCCGGAAGTGGAAGACGTACTTGTGATTCTTTCCAGCGATTCCCCCCAAACGCAGGGCATGGCCATGGTCCTGTCGAATACCATGGCAAAGCAGGGTGCGGACGTGGATGTCCTGTTGTGCGACCAGGCGGGCGACCTGGCGCTGAGGCATTACGAGGGAGAGGCTCTGAACCCCAAAGGCATCACCCCGGGACAGATGCTCCGCTCATTGCTTAAAAAAGGTGGATCGGCTCAAGTCTGCGCATTGTACCTGCCCAACAGCCACCATCAGAAAACCGACCTGCTGGACGGCGTTGCTGTGGCCATGCCTGACGGCATGTCAGGGCAGATGCTGGATTCGAATGTAAGAGTCTTTACGTTTTGAGCAACCGCGCCGGTCGCAACGGACCGGCGCATTCACTTTCTCTCACCATCACGGCCAACGATCAGGCAGCAGAGCAACCGTCACGGACGATAAATCTTCTCTGGGTTGATGTTCATCGACCACGGCAGCCCGGCATTCTGCCATCCGTTCTTCACACGAAACCCTGCCATCTCGCCGCTGCTGACAGCACTGCCCTGGAACCCGTGGTTAATGTATTTCACGTTCGGGAAGCCCCGTTCACGCAGGTATTCCGCGCTGGGCTTGCCACGGGAGGAGCCGGAGCGGCACATGGTGACGATGAGGGATTCCTTGTTCAGCCCCTTCTCCGCCAACGCCGCCTCGATATCCGCAACGAAATCCGGATTGATGTCCATCGCGAACACTCCGCGGTCTTCACTGAATCGGGAGCGATCCACCAGCAGGAATGGAATATTGGCATCCACCGCGTCCGTAAACCCGATGAACATGATCTCGACCGGATCCCGCACATCGACGAACAGGATGTCCTCACCCTGTTCCTGGGTCATCTCCCAAACCTGTTTCGGCGTTACCGAGTAATCGTCTCCGGCCAACACCGGACCGGCCAGCCCCCAGCCGACCATCATCGATAACGCCATCAGAAACGTTTTCATTTCAACACTCCTATGCTTCCCAACTCGACAGGACCCGCCAACCCGACAAAGAACGGACCATGCCCTTTTCAGAGCATCGTCCGTCCAGCCGTGCGGCGGCGCGTTACACTTTTGTCGTCCTCAGGTACGGACGATGCTCAACCCAGCCATTTGGGAACATCTCTTTCGCATCCTCATCAGAGACACTCGGCGGGATGATCACATCACCACCCATGCGCCAGTCCGCCGGTAGCGCACAGTTCTTGTCGTCCGCCATCTGGAGTGCATCGATCACCCGAAGAATCTCGTCGAAATTCCGGCCCACCGCCATTGGGTAGGTCAGCGTCAGACGCACCTTCTTATCCGGGTCGATGATGAAAACACTCCGAACCGCAGCTGTTTCACTCTCTCCAGGGTGAATCATTTCATACAGCTCGGAAATCTTATGATCGGCGTCGGCGACGATCGGAAACTGCAGATCGCAGCCCTGTGTGTCGTTCACGTCTTCAATCCACTTGTTGTGCTCTTCTACGGTGTCCGTAGACAGGCCGAGCGGCTTGACGTTGCGCTTTGCGAACTCTTCCGCGAGCTGAGCCGTACGACCCATTTCAGTCGTGCAGACTGGCGTGAAGTCAGCCGGGTGGCTGAAGAAAAACACCCAGGAATCACCCGCCCATTCATGAAGGCTGATCTCCCCACTGGTGCTGGCTACCTTAAAATCAGGGGCGGTTTCGCCCAGTCGAATTGTCATATCGCTTCTCCTTTCAGGTTATCGGATCGCTTCGTCATCGTGACGACAAGACAGGGACAGCGTAACCAGCATTTATTGCATATACAAAAATCGAATATCTATAGAACAAATAGTTTTTATGCAATGGAGCACTCAACCGTCACGCCGCCGGAAGAGACCGAAAGCGACTGGTTGCCCAATTCGAGTACTGCTTGATCTGGATCAAACGATGCCTCACGCATCCGGATTACGATGCAATCATTGAATCAGTCACACGTCGGAGGAGGAATCAATCATGTACGTGGACAACGTTGTTCTGGCAGGCATTGGCACCGTAATGCTCATGTTCGCCTTCTTCGGTGGGGTGGGCTATTTCGTGTGGCACGACGCCCACAAAGAGAAGCCGAAGGATCATAAGCACTAACGGCGCCCCCATTGGCAGTGCGCTCCGTGCACCGTTAGGGTGGTCTGAGAACACCCGTTTCCCATGACCGGAAGGTGATCGGATGCGCCACGCCAATGTCGTGAAAGCCATCGTGGCCGCTGCCATCATCGGCGCGGCCGCGTTTGTCATCATCAAGGACGAACCGGCTCCCCCGACCGGCGATATCAACGCCATCGAGCCGGTGCCCAAACAGGACGCGCCCTGACGGCCGACCAGCCAGTCAGAGGAAAATGCTCTACGACCGCGTATCGCGATCCAGATGGCCGGCGATCACTCTCAAACAACACCCTTTCCGAGACCCGGAAAAGGCGACTGGCCAGACGACTGTGCTGTTCCGGAAAACCGCACACCGTTTCCGACTCGCGGCGCATTCGTGCCAGCGTCACGAGGCGTTTACAGTTGGAGTGGCGCTGCCAACACCGACCGGGAATGACTCGCCACCCTACTGAGCTGCCGCCATCGCGGCGGGCGACCTGGCCAAGTAGCGCAGCGCCTGCTCCGTATCACCCTCATGCTCCGGATGAAAACCAGGCATCACCCAACGCAGACTGGCTCGGACCAGGAAAGAAAACGTCGGCACATTCTCCGTGCGGTGACCCACACGTTCCAGCTGGGCCAGAATACGCGGGAGCATCTGCCACCCCCAGCACCGGACCTCCGGGCTTGGATCCTGGCGGTAGAGCGTCCGGCCGCCCTCGGCAATGAAGTGCAGGAAGAGCGGAAACACCAGCGCCATCAGCGCCTGACGGCCAACGTAGAAGCCAAGCTGAGTGCGACACAGGTGCTCGAACAGATCAAACGCCACACTGCGATGCTCCACCTCCTCGGCAAGATGCCATTTGAACAGGTCGACCATCGTCGGGTCACCGTCTCTTTCCCAGCTTTCGTTATCCATCGCCCACTGACCCAACACGCCGGTAAAGTGCTCGATCGCGGCAACCAGGCCGACGCGAATGATCAGCCATGGCTTGTCCGTCGCCCGGTTCTGCAGTGCCCGGATGCCAAGCGGCGCCTCATCAAGCAACGTCTGGAACAGCCAGGTGACCCGGTCGCGATACTCGTCCAGCGTCAGGCCATGTGCCTCGAGGTAGCCCTGGGCCTTCGTGTGGGCCCGCGAGTGGATGGCCTCCTGACGGATGAAGCCCTGGACGTCCTTCCTCAGCTCATCGTCCTCAACCAGCGGTAACGCCTTGTTGAACACACGGCAGAACCAGAGTTCTCCTTCCGGCAACAGCATGTGGATGCCATTGATCATGTGTGTGGAAAAGGGATCGCCCCGGAGCCAGTGCAACGGTGTGTCGTCGAAATCGAAGTGAACTCGGCGGGCTTTCAGCGCGTGGTGGTCTTGGGCCGGCATCTGCAGCGCTCCTTGATGTATCGCAGGCCAGAGGCCAGGAACCGCCGGATCAGGCGGGCCAACATGGGAGGCTAGCAAACGGGGCTTGGCTGTCCGTTTGCGCAACGGGCCGACGGCTCGGCAATTGGGGACAGAGAGGCTCCTGCATGAGGATCGAGGTCGCTCACGCTCAATCTCCGCCTCTACCCCGTATCTGAGCCCCGGTTCGCGAGCCCGGGGCTTTTTACAACCTCGCCCGCCGCGGATCAGGAAATCCGGAACTGACCTACAAGAGTCTGAAGCTCCGACGCCAGCCTCGACAAGTCCTCGCTGCCCTTGGCAGTGTGACCAGCGCCGGTGCGGGTCTGCTCGGCCATATCGACAATGGCGGTAATATTTCCGCTCACTTGATCCGCAGCGACCGACTGCTCTTCCGCAGCGCTGGCGATCTGCGTGCCCATCCCTGTTATGTACTCGATGGCCTCACTGATCCGCTCCAGCACCTCGGCGACGTCGCCCACCTGCTCTCGGCTTTGCTCCACCTGGCTCTGACCGGTCTCCATGGCGGTGACCGCGGCGTCACTCTCATTTTGAAGCGCGCTGATCAGGGATTCGATTTCCTCGGTGGATTCCTGGGTGCGACGCGCCAGGGCGCGGACTTCATCGGCCACCACGGCAAAGCCCCGCCCCTGCTCACCGGCGCGTGCCGCCTCAATGGCGGCGTTCAGGGCCAGGAGGTTGGTCTGCTCGGCGATGTCATTGATGACCTGCACCACTCGACCAATGCCCTGACTCTGCTCAGCGAGACCTCGAATCCTTGAGGCCACGTCCGACACTTCACGTGACAGGCTTTCCAGTTTCTGCTGATTATCCTGCCCCTTGCGCCGACCATCCTTCGAGAGCTCCTCGGCGTTGGTTGCCGCGGACTGGGCCTCGCCGGCACTCTGGGCCACATCCCGACTGGCAGCGCTCATCTGGTTCATGGCGGTGGCCACCTGATCGGTCTGCTCTGCCTGCTGCGCAATATTGGTCTGGGTCTGGCCACTGACCGCGGACATTTCCTCTGCGGCGGAGGCGACTTCCGCTGTGGCACTGGATAGACGACGGACCAGCCCTTCCATCTTCTCCAGCATCTGGTTGAAGGCCTCGGCAGTCGTGGCCACCTCATCCTTGCCCTCCACATTCAGGCGTAGAGACAGGTCCGAGTTCTTCGAAATCTGGTTAATCACCGTTCGCAGCCGCAGAATGGGGTTCGCGATGGACCGGCCAATAAGAATACCGAGGACCAGAACCACGATGGTGGCCAGAACCGCCGTCATGCTGTAGACGAAAACGGTCCGGTCATGGAGGGCTGCCGTGTTGTCACGGATATCCCCGGCTGCCTCAAGCTGAACCATCAGCAACTCATTGATCTTGGCCGTGATGGGATCGATCGCCTGGTACAGCGGACCATCGAAATCATCCAGGCGGCCTTCGACGTTGCCCCTCATGCCACTGATCCGGTCCAGGGTTTTCTCAATCTCCCGATCCGCCACGTCAAACCGCTGCTCCGCTTCCCGGACAAGGTCGGCTTCCTTCTCCGTCAGCTTGGTCTGAACGTAGGTCGACCATTCCTTTTCGATGTCCTTCTGTGCCTCCCGGATCCCCCGCTCGGCCTCTTCCGCAGTCAGCAATCCGGCATTGGCCTTGTTGATGGCATCGATGATCAGAACGGCATAATCGTCGGAGATTTTTTTCAACTGGCGAAGGGGAACCACCCGGTCGTCATAGATACTGACCACACCCCGTTCAACCTGATTGAACGAGCTGAGGCCATAGAAGGTCAGAATACCCACAGCGAGCAGTGGGACGGCGTAGGACACCAACAGGCGGAGTCGAATCGGAATCTGGTTAAGCACGGGAATGCAGTCCTTCTAACGTGGAACAATAGCGTTGCTGGCAGAACAGTCTTACGCCTCTCCCTAGCGAACTACTCCCTTTTGTGTATTGTAAGTGTCTATACCCCGATGTGCCCGGTGATTGAGGCGGCAAATCTAATATCAAGCAAAAACATCAGGCGCCCTGAATTTTCGGCACGCCGGGCTCTCTCAGGTTCACTTGATGGCAGTCTTGCTCATACAGGCCAAATCATAGAACAGCTACGTGACGACTGGGAAGCGGAGTGTCAGGGCGAGACATCCTTATCCGAACGCGCCCCTGCTTAATCAGGCGAAGCACTTTCCAATGGGTGCAGAGGACCGTTGTTGGAGGCGTGCTCGCTTGGGCCGCGAAGCGGGCAGCGAGGACCATCTGGCGCGATGCGCCGAAACCTCAGCCAAAATAATATTGCAGCAGCCGCAACACGATCACCAGCGCCAGCAACGGAAATATCCACTTCACCACCCCCGCCGGCGCCTGGCCGCCGCTCTTGCTGTTGCGAGCGTATTTTTCCAGCAGCGGCACCAGCACAATCAGTGCGAGGAACAGGACCGCCAGGACCATGATCAGATTGCTCATCGAAACGCCCATTTTCCGATTGGACTGAGTCGTACCATCTCACAGATCCACGCCGTTGCGCAGGGTCGAAAAGACGGGGTTATCAAGAACCACCGCCACCACCGCGTGACAACAGCGGTCACCATGATCCAATGACGTTCAGAGTCAAAGCGCTTATCATGGCACTTCCTGAGCGGAGGAAATCCTATGGGGCGCGCTCTTTGCGCCGAATGCGGCGTCCACCGAAATATCTGCGTCTGTGATCAGTGCTCGCCCATTGAAGGGGTGCCGATGCTCTGGCTCCTTCAGGACCCTAAAGAGGCTGGTCACAGCAAGGGGACCGCTCGCATCGTCGACGTTTGCCTGCCAAGCGCGAGGCGGATTGTCTGTCGATCACCAGAGGATCTGGAGCCACTCCGTAGGCGAGCTCAGCACACACGTCTCGGTGTGCTTTTCCCATCCCCTCACAGCACCCCAGTGGAAGAGGTCTCTCCAGGCGAGATCCGTGAGTGGATTGTCCTGGATGGGACCTGGCGAAAGGCGAGACGATTGCTGCTGTCAAACCCCTGGTTACGAGCGCTTCCCGCCTTTCATTTCAGCAACCCACCGCGCTCCGCCTACCGGATTCGCAAAGCGCCGACAAGACGGCACTTGGCGACTGCCGAGGCGGTGGCTGCGCTGCTGGACCAAACAGCCCCCGACTGCCTTTCTTCCCCGTTGCGAAACGCGGTTAGCGCACTCGTCGAACGCCAACTCCAACAGATGCCCCAGTCCATCAGGCACCGCTACGAATGACGCGCGAGCGGACGATTCACTGCTGTCGCTCAATCAGCGGCGAATACGGTCTGGTTACGGCCAGCATGTTTTGCCTGGTAAAGCGAGACATCCGCCCTCGCCAGAAGCTCCTCGAAAGAGCCCGAGCATTCCGGGCCTTCCATCGCTCCCCCAATGCTCACCGTCACGCGAAATCCCCCCTTCCGCCCTCCAACCTCAGCATCCCGGATCAGGCACCGCAACCTCTCAGCCGCCAATTGGGCCTGATCCCGACCGACATCCGGCATGACAACGCCAAACTCCTCACCCCCCAGCCGGCCGAATAGATCACCCTGCCTGAGATTCTGCCGGATCAGCTCGGTGACCGTGACCAGCGCCTCGTCACCGGCAGCGTGGCCATACTGATCATTAATTGATTTGAAGTGGTCGATGTCGAGCATCATCACGGCCAGCCCCCGAGACCGACGTTTCTCGCCGCTCAGAAGCGCCTCCGCTTTCTCAACGAAAGAGCCATGTACCAGAGCACCCGTGAGCGAATCGTGGTTCGCGGCGTGCTGAAGCTGTCGCAGCGTGTCCCTGCGCAGCGAATTGACGGTCGCAGCCGTCAGCGGACTGACCGCGAGCAAGACAGTACCGAGTCGTAGCGACATCATTGACAGCGTATGTGACTGCGACCCTGGCGCGTACGGAACCTCCGGTATCATGAATAGAAGCTGAAACAGCGTGGTCGCCAGGGTGAGCACCACCGTTGCCGATATACCGTAGGACAGGGAGCACCAGAGAAGAGCCGGAACAGGAAACGCGATAGCACCCGGCCCGCCGAGACCCGCCGCCGCCAATACCGAAAGCCCAAGAACCGCCACCGGAACCAGCTTTTTAACGGATGCCCGCGAAAAACTCGACTGAATTGCGGTCGCGAGCCGCCCCGGGCCAGGCAGGGTCAGCATCAGGGGAAGAATCAGCATGCAGTGCGTCAGCTCCGTGGTGAACCAGACGACAGCGCCAATCCAACGGCTCTGATCCATAAACACCGGTCCGACGTTTGCGCCAATGACGGCGCCCGAAGCCGCCGAGGCCGTCGATATGACAAGGAGATAGAGCACTGACCGGGGATCACCAATCCGTCGGTGCTCACTTCCCAGCAGGCAGTAAATGCGAAAGCCTACAATCACGCCAAACAGGTTCGCCGCCGTCAGCCAGGATGTTGTCAGAACCTCACCGCCTGTCGACAGATCCGCAAGCACATAGCCGACCAGAGCAGCGGCCCACCCCGGCCAAGTCGCTAGAGACGGGGCGCGAACGAACAGGCCCAGCAAAATCGCGTTCGCCGGCCAGAAAACAGCGAGCAGTCCAGTCGGCCGGCTCATAATGCCGAGAAGACACGCCGCGAAGACCACCCCACAGACCAGGACAGGGCCGCCCAATCGAGACCATACCGTGACCGGAGGACAAGGCGACTGTTTCACACTGGATGTCACAACGACCTCCTGATTACTGGCAACCCGGACCCCGCACCTACTGAGCCGTCACGCTGATTCAGCACAAGCGCACATCTTGTTGAAAAACTGAGCGGCGAAATATTGTTACAAGCACTTACATACCGTCAAATCTTGTAAAAGGGAGCATCGAGCCTCACTTCCCTGTGGTCCAAAGAAGATGGAACTGCCAAGACACTGAACAACGGTGATTACCGACTAATCATGTATGAGTACACGACATAAACCGAAACCATGACGATGGCCTAAAAAGAATCGATTTGGAGGGAAAACGGAAGGCTCTTCAATGCAGACTGCCTGGCATGCTGTCGGTTCGGCTGTCATCCCGAACCACCGAGCTCGATCAACGCCGACGAACTGGAGCTGTGCTCCACAACAAAGAGGCCGTCGATTGGATTCGATGGCATATCCGGAATCGATAAAAATGCGTTAGCTTGGGTGCCTGAAGGTCAACTATCCCCAACTATCACCCCGGGTTCCGCAACGACAGACTGATGACGACGCCATACTCACTCGGCTGCCCCCAATGGCAGGATGCGAAATGGAACGACCTGCTCCCGCCCGGGAGCAGCGCCCTGGCCCGTTACAGTCAGATCTTTCAGTGCGTGGAAGGGAACACCACCTTCTATGCGACACCAACACGAGAACAGTGCGAACAGTGGCGGGCACAGGTGCCAGACGACTTCCGGTTCCTGTTCAAGTTCCCGAGAGCCATTACGCACGATCGGCTTCTCGGGCACGCCAATGAGCCGGTACGTGCGTTCCTCGACACTCTCGAACCGCTCAACGATGTACTCGGCCCCTTCCTCCTGCAGCTTCCAGCCGCTTTCACCCCGGAGCATCTCACGCGCCTGTGGCGTTTTCTGGACACGCTGCCCGAGCCCTACCACTGCACGGTGGAAGTGCGACATCCGGCATTCTTCGAAAAGGGCGACGCGGAAAAAGCACTCAACCGTGGACTCCGGGAGCGCCGGACCGCGCGGGTGTGTCTTGATAGCCGGGCGCTGTTCACAGCAACGCCAGACACCGACATCATCCGCGATGCACAGCGCAAAAAACCACAACGCCCGGTTCACCTGCTGCCAGTGGATGCGCGCCCGGTCGTGCGCTACATCGGTCATCCGGATCTGGAGACCAACCGGCGGTTTCTGGCGCCCTGGGTCGAACGGGTCCACTCCTGGATCGAGGAAGGCCAACGGCCATTTGTATTCATGCACATGCCGGACAACGGCGATGCGGTCTCGTTAGCCCGTCTCTGGAGTGAGCTTTTGCATGAGCGCATGCCGGCCTTGGCCCCGCTGAACCTGGCCCAGCACCAACCACAGATCGGCCTGTTCTCTGATTGACGCTGCCCGGCCCCACGCCGCAAACTTTGACACATCATCGCCTGTGAAGCCGATTCGATATGACCGCCAACGTCAAAACCCGGATTCTCTTCCACTCCCGACGCTTGAACATTTACCTGGTTCGCTATCCCCAGGGCCACAAGATCGTCCCGCACGTGGACATGGTTTCGGCCGGACGGCTGTTCAAGCTCAACTGTGTACTGGTCAAGCCCAAGGCCGGCGGGGAGTTCCTCTGTGAGAAGCATATCTTCAACCTGTTCGGGCGTGTGGTCCTGTTCCGGCCGGACCTGCACCAACACCGGGTATCCACCATTGAGAACGGCAACCGGTGGCTGCTGAGTTTTGCGTTCAATACACAGGGCACCGCCTGAACGGTTAGCGGAAGGAAAGGGTGCCCTCGTACGGGGCACCCCATGAATCACGCGCCCACTTTCCGGCAGACGTGGTCGATCACGTTGCCGTGCTCCTTCTGCGGGCTGAACATGACGATATCGGTATCGGCCTCTGCCCGGACACTATGACCCGGTGGCCAGTAGAACAGGTCCCCTTCGTGTACGGTTTCCTGCGCGCCGTCATCGTATAACGCCGTGATTTCTCCCTTCACGACGTACCCCCAATGCGGGCTCTGACAGCTGTCGCCCTGGAGCCCGTGGAGCAGCTCGGTGATATCGGTGCCGGCGTCAAACGAAAAGTACTCGGCACCGAGCGTTCCATACCCGGACACATCGCCAAAATCGGTTTGCTGACGAACAATCGCACCGGGGCCGTCCAGACGAACGGGTACCGCCTCCTTCGCAATATGCATGGCTTATTCCTCCATGAGATGCGTGTGTGGCTGTTCCCTGAACGCCTTCGCACACGTGTCGAAAACGCATGCTGATGCCGCCGCGACCACCACACGACCCCGGCTCCATCAAGCGCGCGGGAACCATTTCAGCCTAGCACGCGGCGTACTCAGCCGCATTCAACCACTCACTGCCCGGTAGTGGGATGGTGAAACGCCAAAACGCTTCCGGAATGCCCTTGAAAACTGACTGCCATCGCCGAAACCACATTCCAGCGCTATGGCCGTAATTTTGTCGTGCGGGCGTCGCAACAGAGCGCGGGCCCGTTGCAGGCGCCGCTCCTGAACGTACTGATAGGGGGCCATGCCAAAGCTGGCCCGGAACAGGCGGGCAAAATGATAGGGGCTGAGATGAACCCAACCGGCCATGGTGGCCAGATCCAGCGGTTCGTTCAGGGACTGTTCGATGCGCTCCTCCAGTGACCGTTGCTGGCGACGGGCAAAGCGCCCTTTCACGACGGGCTCGACCAGGTCCGCTGTACTGTAGCGCCCGGTGATCTGCACCAGCAGCCACTGAGCCAGATGGTCCATGGCCTGCGGCTGGCTTGGCGCCTGCCAGTCGCTCAGTTCAAGAAGCTGGCCCGCGTGGGCCAACACATCGTCGTTCACCTGGTAACGCTCTTCCAGCGTAACCGTCGCCGGTTCGCGGTCCCAGGTCTGGGCCATGCAGCGCGCCAGATCCCGATCAGTGAAATAGAAGTGGACAAATTCAAAGGGGCCATCAATTCGCCAGTGGGACCGGCTGCCGGCAGGAAACAGGCAGGTGGCGCCGGGGAAGCCATGACTGACCGCCCGGCCGTTGTGCTGACGACTGGTCTGCTCGCCACCCCGGGTGTAGATGCTCAGGGCATGATGCCGTGGCCGCTCGTAGTACGCCTCACCGTGGTGATTCCGCCAGTGCGCCAGTGCCCGGCCATCGGTCAACTCAAGATGGCGCTGCGGCGCCGCCCCCGCATTGTTCAGGGCTGAAACGATATCGCGTGTGGCCTGCGGATACGTCATACCCGGATTCCCTCCCATTCATGACAGGAATCATCCACCCTTTCGCAAGATGTGACAAGCCACCGGCAAACAGGACCCATTACGCTGACAAAGCATCTGGACAGCAAGGAGCCACCATGCCCGTCAGCGCACACTACTTCGTTACCGTCCTGATCTGGGGACTGACCTGGACCGCGATCCGATTACAGGTGGAATCCGCCGCTGTGGACCTGTCCGTTTTCTACCGGTTTGTCTTGGCCTCAGCGGTGGCGTTGGGCGGTCTGGCGCTTGTGCGACGATTACCCCGGCTGACCCGCCGCCAGCATGGCTGGCTGGTCCTGCAGGGGTTGACGCTCTACAGCATCAACTTCCTGATGATCTACCGTGCCGCAGAGGGCATGACCAGCGGCCTGCTGGCCGTCATTTTCTCGCTGGCGGCGCTGTTCAATGCCATCAACGGCCGCCTGTTCCTAGGCATTCAACCCAGCGCCCGCATTGTTCCGGCAGTGACGCTCGGACTGACCGGTGTGGCACTGCTGTTCTGGCAGGACCTGTGGCTCGGCAACGCCACGTTCGCCGCCATGGCTTTCGCGGCGACGGGCACTTTCTGGTTCTCGCTCGGGAACGTCCTCAGCTTAAAAGTGCGTGAGCTGAACGTCCCTCTTCTGGCAGGCAATGCCTGGGCCATGTTCTACGGCGCGCTCGCCCTCGGCATCTGGTGCCTGGTGACTGGTGTGGAATGGGTCATCCCGACGGCTGGCGTATTCTGGGGAGCCACCCTGTTTCTGGCGGTACCCGGTTCCATCATTGCCTTTTTCAGCTACCTGACGGTGATCCGCACGCTTGGCCCTGACAAGGCCGGCTACGCCACGGTCCTGTTTCCGGTCGTCGCGCTGAGCCTCTCCACCTGGCTGGAGGGCTTCGTCTGGAGCGGCACCGCGCTGACCGGCGCCTGTCTGGCATTGCTGGGCAATTATGTGCTGTTCCGCCAGCCACGCCGACAAACGCCTCCAACTGCCGATGCCGACAAGCACCTTCAGCACGGCGCCCGATAACCGACCGCGACGCGCACATTCAGTCAGCAATGAACCAGACGAGACACCACGGCAAAAAAGATACTCCGAAGTCGCGCTCTTTGCCGATTTTTCACAATATGTTTACGCAAAAACACACATCGACTGCCTGCCAAGCAAGTCTGCGCCCTTTGCATTCCCGTAGATCATAACGTCTCAGCGGTCACCGCGATCGAACCGATGACGGCGCTCCGTGAGTCGTTCACCCATTGAAGGTCTGCGTACCATGATGAAACTGCTTTCCCGTCTCTTCCCCGGAAATCGCGCTGCTTCGGCACTGGAACAGGCTCCACAGGCCGTATTGGCCGTCGACCGCCATCACAAGGTCACAACGTTTAACGCCAGGGCGGAAAAACTATGGGGCGTTCAGCGCGACCGCGTTCTCAGCCAGCCCGCCAAGCGACTGCTGCCCGACTCGGTTCTTCGGCGATTGAACACGGATGATGGTGAACCCCGGGAGGAGCAACTGACGACTGCCGACGGTGCGCACATCTGGGGAGAGGTGGCTTTTTCTTGCGCGGGAACAGGCGATTCAACGGAATGCACTATTTTTGTCCGCGACGTGAGTGAAGAGCGCTATGCGCGGGAGATGATGAACCAGACGCTGGAACAGGCCATGGACGCTGTTGTGTCGATCGACGAACACAATAATGTCACTTTCTTTAATCGCGCAGCTGAAACGCTGTGGGGTTATGACCGGGATGAAGTGCTCGGCGAAAACGTCAAGATGCTGGTGCCCGAAGCCATGCAGGCTCACCACGATGGCTATATTGAACGCAACCGCCGTACCGGAGAGAACCGGATTGTTGGAAGCTACCGGGAGCTCACCATTGAGCGCAAGGACGACACCCAACGCTGGGGGCAGGCGGCGATCAGCAAAATCGAATGCGACGGCGTTGTGACGTACACCGCGTTTATTAAAGATGTGACAGCGGAAGTGGAGAAACGCGAGAAAATGGAGATGCTGTCGCTGGTGGCGGACCATGCCAACAATGGCATCGTGATCACCGACCAGAATGGGCGCATCGAGTACATCAACGCCGGGTTCGAGAAACTGGCGGGGTATACTCTCGATGAGGCCCGAGGTCACAAGCCCGGGCCGATGCTTCAAGGCAACGACACCGATCCTGAAACCGTCCGGCAAATCCGGGAAAATCTGGATCGCCAGGAGCCGTTCTACACCGAGATCCTAAACTATCACAAGAATGGCACGCCCTACTGGGTCTCACTCTCAATCGCCCCCGTCTTCGACGAAAGGGGGCGTGTTCGCCGGTTTATTTCCGTCGAAGCGGACATCACCCGCAGCAAACAGGAGACTGTCGACTTCACCCGCCGGCTGCAGACCATTGAGCGCTCCATGGCGATCATGGAGTTTGATCCTGACGGCCGCTTCCTGACCGCCAATGATCTGATCCGTAAAACCTATGGCACAGAAGACAGAGTCGCCCAGGCCGCCCGATCGATATGGTCGAAGCTGAGCGCTGAGGATCTGGGTACCCTCAAGGGTAGGGGCGAATTCAGCGGGCGAGGCGCCGTAGAGCTTGAAGGGATGCCGATCATGGCGCTTGACTACCAGATCGTCGCCCTGAAGCGGTTTGATGGGAGCGTACGCCGATACGTGCTTTTCGGCATCGACATCACAGATCGTCACAATGCGCTGAACGAGACTCAGGAAGCGATGAATTCCGTGTTACAGGTGAGCAATCGAATCAGCGGTATTGTGTCCACCATTGACGACATCGCCGACCAGACCAACCTTCTGGCGCTCAATGCGGCCATTGAAGCCGCCCGTGCAGGAGAGGCCGGCAGGGGGTTCTCAGTGGTTGCGGAAGAAGTGCGATCGCTGGCACGCAAATCAAGCGACTCGGCCGGCGAAATCGACGGGCTCGTGGATGAGACCAATCAGCGCGTTGAGGCTCTGGCCAGTTCACTCGACCGAATCGACAGCTGACCACGCCTGCGTCTCACTCGGAGCAGTTGTAAGGCAGCTCGATAACGCGCCCGGTCCGTTTCAGCCGCAAGTCGCTGACCGTCCGCCTGACAGGCGTCGCAAACCGGAGATCGTCAACGCTCATGTCACATGGCAGCGGTCCGCGCCCGGACACTGTCGGCGATGGCATCCATAAATGTCCTGATGCGAGTGACCTGACGCAGATCGGGGTGCGTCAGCAGCCACAACGGTGTGGCCAGCGCCTCGATGGGATCACTCAGTCGCACCAGAACATCATCCTGATCGCCTAGATAACAGGGCAGCACGGCAATCCCCGAACCCTCGCGCGCCGCCATTTGCATTCCCAGCATGCTGTCCATTCGGTAGGACGTCGTCTTGTCCGCCATCCAGTGCTCAAGAGTGGCATAGCCCATGTGCGCATCCGGCCCAACCCAATGCTCTGACCGCAAGGATTCCGGGGCAACGGGAGAAGCCGCGGCATTCCATTGCGCCCGCTGGCCATAGACCGCCTGCGCGATATCGGTGACGCGCCGACCAACGAGCGTGTCGGGCGGATGATTCGTCGGGCGAATGGCGATGTCCGCCTCCCGGCGGGACAGGCTGTATCGTTGATTGGAGATAACCACTTCCAGCGAAATGTGCGGATACTGCTCACGAAAATCATTGAACAACGGCGCCAGCAGCCCGGCAAACAACGTGTCCGTCGTTGTGACCCGGATGGTGCCTGAGAGCCGGAGATCCTGACCGGCAATCCGCCGCTCGGCGCCGTGGACCTCCTGCTGCACCCGACCGGCCACCGTGGCCAGATCCTCCCCCGCCAGGGTCGGCGCATAGCCACCCCGTGAGCGCTCGAAAAGACGCACCCCGAGGCGCTTCTCCAGATCCTGCAACCGACGGAATACCGTGGCATGACTCACCCGCAAACGACGGCCGGCGCCCGACAGCGAGCCGGTGTGCGCCACTGCCAGCACCACCTGGAGATCATCCCAACGCATCGCCTGTTCATTCATGCAAACCAAGTTATCAGATTTATGGAATCGATGATCGTTTTTGAACAGATTACGCTGTCCAAAAACGCATCGAAAGAGGAAGCATGAGATGAACGTACTGATTGTTCTGGCCCACCCCGAACGGGCATCTTTTAACGGGGGCCTGTCGGATGTCGCAGCCGACGCGCTGCAGGCACAGGGCCATCAGGTAGAGGTCGATGATCTTTACCGGCAGGGCTTTGACCCGGTGGAGCGTGCCAGCTTCTATACCCGGCGAGAAGACGAAACCCACTTCGCCACACTGACCGAACAGCGGGAACATTATGATGACAACGCCCTGCCCCGGGACGTCCAGCACGAACTGAATCGCCTGGATTGGGCTGATCTGGTGATTTTCCAGTTCCCCCTGTGGTGGCATGCCCAGCCCGCCATTCTCAAGGGCTGGTTCGATCGGGTCCTGGTCTATGGCGGGCGCTACTCCGGGTCAATGCGGTACGACCATGGCTACTTTCGCGGCAAGCGGGCCGTACTCTCGGTAACCACCGGTTCTCCCCGACAGGCATTCCAGCCACTGGGTCGCGCGGGCAATATGGTGGAATGGCTCTGGCCGATGCACGCTTCACTCTACTACGTCGGGTTTGATGTGCTCGCGCCGCAGGTCAGCTACGGCATACAGGGTGGTGGCATCCGGTATCAGGACGCATCGGCCTTTCACGATCAGCTGGAACGACAGAAAGACCACTGGCGCACCCGGGTGCCCGGACTTTATCAGGAGGCGAGTATTCCATTTACCGGTTGGGACGACTGGGACGCCGATGGAATGCTGGCGGATCACAATCCGTTGCGGTGGCGGCCGTGAGGGGGCGGCGGCAGCCCCCATCAAGGCATGCCTGGCAGGTCACGTTGAAAACAACGATCAGGCAATCGCTTAAAGCGAAAAGACCCGCGCAGCATTCCCACCGAGGAAATCGTTCCGGGCCTCTTCGTCGAGCGGCAGGGTGTCGATATCCGCCAGACAACGCTCTGGCGTAATCATGGGCCAGTTGGAGCCAAACAGTACTTTTCTGCGCCCATGACCGGCCATGAACCGGACCAGCTCCGGCGGATAGCGTTTGACGGTGTAGGCGGAGGTGTCGATATAGACATTGGCATGCTTGGTGGCCACCGCCACCATCTCCTCCGTCCAGGGGTACCCCACGTGTCCGCCGACAATAACCAGCTCGGGAAAATCGATCGCCACCTGGTCGATGTGCGGAATGGGCCGCCCCACATCCGAGGGCATCAGCGGCCCAGTGTGACCGACCTGGGTGCAGAACGGCACCCCCAGCTCACAGCATTCGGCAAACACCGGGTAAAACCGCGCGTGAGTCGGCGGCAGTTCCCACAGCCAGGGCAACACGCGAACGCCCTTAAAGCCCAACTCCTTCACGCAGCGCCGGATCTCTCGCACCGCGTCCATAGGCCGGGCAATGTTCACGGAACCGACGCCCACGAGCCGATCCGGCGCTTCGTTGACGAATGCCGCCACTTCATCGTTGGAAATCAGATCACCCTGGGGACCAGTCCAGGCCGAAATCAGGCTCTTGCTGACACCTGCCCGGTCCATGGCGTCCGTCGTTACCGACACAGGCAACTCTCGGTCCGAGGCGGTAATACTGTCCGACTGGTCCCGCGTCCAGCGACGCAACGAATCCAGCATGGGGTGATTCACCAGACGGGTCGTCGGATGCTGTGCCCAAGCGTCAACGATCATGGCGGCGTCCTCCTGATTGGCCGGTATCGCGATGGGATCATCCACTCCTTAAAGAGTGAATGACAAATCATCCTTTCATGCACCCAATCTAAGGGGTGTGCGGCCGGCGCACAACCAATACCTTCAGACAGCTCATGAATCGCCCAAGCGCCGCCGGTAGGAATAAAGGCCATACAAAGCGGAGATCGCAAAGGCCAGAATCGCTGGAATGGACAGCGCCACAAACCCCAGATACCGAAAGAGAATGGCGCCGATGCCGCTGCCGGCAATAAAACCGCCGACAATCAGCAGAAACAGAATGGCTTTACGACGATCAAACGGCACGCCTCGCAGTCGCGCACCAACCATCAACCCGAGATCCGTAATGATGCCCGTCAGATGCGTGGTCCGGACAAGGGCATCACTGTAGCGGGTGACAAGCCCGTTCTGTAAGCCGCAGGCTGCCGAAGCGAGATAGTGCCCCCAGAAGGATCCATCCAGCAGCGCGGCCATCGCGGCCAGAATCAACAGGCCCTCAAGGATCAACGCGAACCTGTAATGCCGGCCCCTACCAAGCCTCCTAGGTATAAGTTCATGCGCGGTCTTGATCGTTAAATCGCTGCCTCATTGCCTCGATGTTCCGATCATGATTCAAGCCGCGCATTTGTTCTTCCAGCTTGGCGCGCTCGCCGGATCGCGTCAGTCCGACGTCCTCTCGTAATGCCGGCGGTAATGATCCCAGCTCAGCACCGGCAGCCTGCCGCTCACGAACCCGATGCCGCCACCGAGCAATCGCCTGGAGAGGGGACCACCGCGCTCGCCGTTCGCGAGACAGCATCATCATTGGGGCAGTCAGTATATAGGGCATTTGTCACCTCGTTCTGAACCGGTGTGCTAACCTGATCCCAGGGTTCATTCCTATCGTCCTTGCTCAGGGGAGCTCCCACCAGCGACTTATACTTGGGGGCTTTCAAAAAAGGCTTGAAAGCGATGCCCCGACCACTTCCTCCACTAAAGGCCTTAAGAGCCTTCGAGGTCGCCGCCCGCCAGGGGAGTTTCACCTTGGCCGCCGACGAACTGTGCGTAACACCAGCGGCTGTCAGCTACCAGGTGAAGCTCCTCGAAAGCTACCTCGGGGTCCGCCTGTTCCGTCGAAACGCACGACATCTCGTGCTGTCACACGCCGGAGCACAGATCATTCCCGAGGTCATGGAGGCTTTCCGACGCCTGTCACGCGCGACCGAGTCGTTCCGTCAGCCGGACGGCTATCAGATCCTTCGCGTCAGCGTTGCGCCGTCGCTTGTCTCACGCTGGCTCATTCCGCGTATGAATGACTTCCGCCAACGTCATCCAGAAATCGAACTCCAGATCGACGCCCGCGAACGGCTCGTGGATATGCGCCGCGAAGACGTGGATGTGGCGTTGCGATTTGGCACAGGCGACTACGACAGCTGTTGCGTCGACTCCCTCCCCCCATTAACCAGTTTCCCCGTCTGCAGCCCCGCTCTGGCGGACAACGGGCCAGCACTCAACACAGTCGACGACATCGGCGCCTATCCGCTGATCCACGTTGAATGGCGCCACACCCGGCAACCCGTGCCGGACTGGAGCGAGTGGCTGGAGAAGGTCGGCGGGCCACCGGTCGATATGGATTCGGGGTCTCGATTCGGCCAACAGTCCCTGGCCTTGGACGCGGCAGTAGCGGGTCAGGGCCTGGCACTGGCCAATGCATTGCTGGCCAACGATGACCTGGCCAGCGGTCGCCTTATCCGCCCACTGAACGAATCCGTACCTCTGGAGTACACCTATCACGTGACCTACCTCCCGGAGATGGCAGAGGTCCGGCGAGTTGCCGCCTTCCGTCAATGGGTGTTTAACGAGATCGGGATGGCGCCTGCGTGAGAGACTCCTTTCTGCCTCTCCATCAATCATTCCCCATCCCTTCCCGAAAAGGCATACGCCGCCAACTTGCGAGCGCTGTCGAGATGAATGAAGGCATTCGCGCCACGCGAGAAGAGCGCATAATGCCCCGGCGCCACTTCCTGAGCCGGAAACGGGTTGCTACCGAAACCGGTTTCGGCCCGCAACTGACCAATTGCTGCCCAAACCGCTTTAAGGATGACCAAGTCGTTCAAATGCCGTCCATTTTGCTGGCCCCCGCATCATAGAGACGCGAGAGAGCTCTTTCCTGCCACAATTCACAACGTTATCCACAGGTTTTGTGAGCAACTGCCTCGCGAGGGCTTGCGCTCCCTAACCGCCCTGGATCACAGCCGGAACAGGGGCCCAGCGGGGAGCGACCTCGCGTCAGAGCAACGGGCATACAGGTCACGGCACCACCCCCAACGCACCCTCTGGCAAGTGATTCAAGTTGTCAGCGATCGTTTCGCCTTGCGAACCCAGGAGGCGTATCAGTTTTCGGATGGCAGCGTTCCGCAGTATGATCCAGACTGAGGAGATTCAGGGAATTCCACTTTCACCAGGACGTCAGAGATCAACCATGAAAAGGATGCATGGGGAGTATCGCCGGCACGTACGATCCGGGATCCGTCTGCCGGTCAATTTAAGTTTTGCCAACCACACCATTGCAACCAGAACACTCGACATATCGGCCGGCGGCTTACGCCTGAAAATACCGGATCAGCTCGCCATCCAACCCGGCGAGGTCGTTGACGTTGATTTTCGCGACAAGGCCGGCATGAGGGTGACCGCGACAGTGGCGCACTCCGGCAAGTCCCACATCGGCTTACAGCTTGACCGCAATCGCTTTTCGAAACAGCAGCTGAATGAACTCTCGAACGCGTCACCCTCCTGGCAACGCCTGACCACCCAAGCCAAACGCGGGCTTTGGACACACTGTCGGCGCCTCGCCATTCTATTAGCCAACACCGGGTTGCGGCCTGTCATACATGCCCTGGTCCGGCCGCAGTTTCTGTTTGCCGTTTACGGAAACAGGCAACAGGTTGAAACCTATTTCACCCCTAGGATGGCCCGGTTCATGCCGTCCAATATCGTCCTTGGATTCATTCGCCAGGGCGGTGCGCGCGGCCTCTTGGTGGCGCCACAGTTTCTGGAAGAGGAACTACAGGCGGAGTCTGACAAGGTCCGGCTCTTTCTGGAGCGATTGCAACGGGACTACCCCAACGCGCAGCGGATTGCCCTGGTTGGCCGGCTTCCCAACTTCGTCAAGAAAGCAGGCCTTGATATTTCCGGGCCACTGGTCGAGGGGAGCCTGGGGACGCGATACATGATCTGGGACGTGGCGCGGCAAATGCGCGAGCGCTCCCAGTACTGCCAGCAGAACAGTATTGTTGTCCTGGGCGGAGCCGGGCGCATCGGTAATGCGGTGTGCCGGGATCTCACGAGCCTGTTTGAGACAGTGATCGGCCTTGACCCGCGCTACGAGGAAGACAGGCATATCACCACCGACCATGGCACGGTATTACAAACGGCCAATCTGGCCCACCTCCACGACGAAAAACTCTACATCGGGTTAACCCATCATGGCGACGCGGTGCTGGATTTTTACACGCACATCCCTCCGGGTGCTCTGATCGCCGACGACACCCACCCCTGTATCAGCCTGGAGGCCCGGGAGCGCCTGCGGCAACGGCAGATTTCCGTGGAAAAGGTGGTGCTCTCGCACGAGGACTTCCTGATGTGGCCGCGCATGCCGGCGTGGAACAGCCGGGATATTCCGGGCTGCCTGGTTGAAGCCCTGATACTGCTGCGCCAACCGGCGGTTGGCGAAAGCGACTTTTCCGCCTTTTGTGACGAGGCGAAGTTTCTGGGGTTCACCGGCCACCTGATCAGGCCTCTGGACGAATAGAATGAGCAGGATTGCTCCACGATGACAGAGCACCAATGGACAGCAGGGCTGGGAGTCTGCGACTTTCTACCACACAGACTCCTGGCCGCAGTACTACTCCTGTGTGCCTTTACCGCCAACGCAGACGAACTGACTGTTCGGGGCGACGTCGGTCATTACACCTTGAATGACCGCATCACTTACCTGCCGGACGGCGACCAAACGATTGATCAGGTCACACAACAGGAACAGTGGCAGGAAAAACACGATGACAGTGTACTGAACCTGGGATTCACCGATCAGGCCGTCTGGCTCAGGACATCCCTACGCATTCCGACATCTCTGACCCAGCAGTGGTATCTGGTGATTCCCTACCCACTTCTGGAGGAGGTGGATCTCTTCCTACTCCGTGACGGCCAGCAGCCAGCGTTCTACCACATCAACCGCCAGCAGGCCGAACGCCAGCGGGAACAGGCTCATAGCTATCAGATCGCCCTGCCCTTACCACAGGCATTGAGCGGTCGCGTGGATGTGTTCCTGAGGGCGCAGTCAGCCACTTCGCTGCAGGTGCCGGTGGCGCTGTGGCGGGAAGATCATCTGCTAAACCGCTTTTCCCGGGAAAGTCTCTATTGGGGGGTCTACTTTGGCGCTCTATGCGCCCTGGTGATCTACAACCTGTTTCTTTTCCTCTCCATCCGGGATTCGGCCTACGGCTATTACGTGCTGTACATCGTTTCGATCAGCCTGCTGATGCTCTGTATCTCCGGGGTCGGTAGCGCCTGGCTCTGGTCCGGCCAGCCGCTTCTGACACGCTATGCCCTGCCGGTCAGCACCGGGCTGGTGTCTCTGTGTGCTGTGATGTTCGCCCGAAGCTTCCTGAGATGGCGGGAGATCTCCGCTCGCTGGGACCGGAGCATGAAGATCGCCGCCACCCTGGCCGGGATTCTCGTCGTCTATACCTGGATCGACCCCATACACGGAGCGCTGTTTGCCGGTCTGCTCGGCTTCCTGGTGGTCGTGCTACTTATTGCTGTGGGGATCGCCGGCCTGAGGGCAGGCATTGCTATTGCCCGTTATTTTGTCCTGGCCTGGGCCGCCTTCGCCCTGGGTGCTTCACTGTATCTTCTGAGTGTTTTCAACGTTTTGCCGGTCAACATCCTCACCAACCATGCCATGCAGGTTGGTTCTGCCGCCGAAGTGCTGTTGCTGTCCTTCGCCCTGGCCCACCGGATCAAAGACGAACGGGCACGCAAGCTGGCAGCGCTGCGCAGACAACAGCGCGCCGAGCGGCAGGTTCAGGATCTGGAACTGCAGTCCCTGGAACAGGCCATGCACGATTCAACCACCGGGATGCCGAATGCGTCCTTGCTCAACCAGCAGTTGCAGGCGGTGATCGGCCAGGATAAACGGGCCGCGCTCGTACTGGTCAACTATCCCCAGGTTAAGGAAATTGCGTCGAGCATGGGCTACAACCTGGCGGAGTCAATGTTTCGCGAGTTAGTGAAAAAGCTCAACCACAGGCTCGAAGGCCAGACCGGGGCCATTTGCCTCGAGAACAAGCAGCCCGCTTTCATTGCGATTCCCGAATTCTCTTCAGCAGCGTTTCTGATCGAACTCGACCACCTGACAGACACTCTGGAACCCTTCGTCGAACAGGTAGTCGGGCACCATGAGGTCTCGGTGCACACCGTCAGGTTGCCTGTGCTCATGAACCTGCACTCTGGCGTGGCGATTACACCGGAGCACGGCGACAGCCCGGAAATTCTGTATCAGCATGCCCTGGCAGCACGGGATCGCAGCGAGTCGAGCAAGGTTCCGGTGCAGGTCTATAACAAGGCCATCTCCGACTTCGCACGGCGGCGTCTGGATCTGATGACCGCCTTACCACCGGCCATCGAAGCTGGCGAACTGGAACTGTATCTGCAACCGCAGATGAACCGGACCGGTCAGACCCTGGTCGGCGTGGAAATGCTGTTGCGCTGGCACAGCGGGCAATTTGGCACCGTCCCCACCTGGGAAGTGATCGAGATTGCCGAAAGCGCTGGCCTGATTGATCTGCTATCCCGTTACGTCGTGGCGCAGGCCTGCAAGACCATGCAAACGCTGCGGGAACGGGACCTGGAGATTACCGGCAGCATCAACCTGTCGGTTCAGAATCTCACCAATCATCATTTTGTGCCTGAGGCAATGGCCAGAATCAGGGAGCACGACATCCCCACGAACAGCATGATTTTCGAGGTGACCGAAACCTCAATGATGCACAACATGGAATCCGTCATTGGATCGCTGCAGCTTATCGCCGACAGCGGCTGCAGGATTGCCCTGGATGATTTTGGCACAGGCTATTCTTCACTGGCCTATTTGAGCCGCCTGCCCATTCATGAGCTGAAGATTGATCGTTGCTTCATCAGTAAGATGTGTACCAACCGGAATGACCTGGGCATTGTCAAAAACACCCTGAAACTGGCCCGAACGCTCAACCTGGAAGCCGTGGCCGAAGGCGTCGAGGACAACGCCACCATGGAACGGCTCACTGAACTGGGCTGCCACCGTTTGCAGGGGTACGTGTTTGCCAAGCCGATGCCGCTGGAAACGTTCTGCGATTGGGCACTGGAACACAGCCTCAGCTGAGTAGCCGGGGCGACACCATGAGCCTCAAGCGTTCGGCAGACGGGAGCCAGAAGAGAGTCACGCACCCGCTGTGATTCCACGCCATAATGTTGATTCCAGCTGCGGTTTATCACCTAACATAGAGTCTAAACACCGTATAAGGGGAGCCAGTTTGTCGTCGTTGCCTGACCGACTCCGCCAACACCTGCGGGATATCATTTCCCTTCGACCGCAGGTCGGCCTCGTACTGGGGCCTGTGGCGTTTCTGACCATGTTGTGGATGCCGACGCCCCAGGGTCTCTCGGATTCTGCCTGGCAAGTGCTTGCCCTGACACTGTTGATGGCCAGCTGGTGGGTAACGGAAGCGGCTCCGTTGGCGGTGACCGCTCTGCTCCCGATCACACTCCTGCCCCTTCTTGGCATTCAGGGTATCCAGCAGGCGGCGGCACCGTATGCCAATCCCCTCATCTTTCTCTTCCTCGGTGGTTTCATCATCGCCGGTGCAATTCAGCGCTGGGACCTCCACCGCCGGCTGTCACTGCTCGTTCTGTCTCTATCCGGAACCCGCCCCGATCGGGTCGTGGCCGGATTCATGATCGCCACGGCGATACTCAGCATGTGGGTCAGTAACACGGCCACCAGTGCACTGATGGTGCCCATCGGTCTGTCCGTACTGAAACTGCTGCACAGGGACGACGACACCCACCGAGACAACCTCAGCCTATGCCTGCTGCTGGGCATTGCCCTGGGGGCCAATATCGGCGGGATGGCGACGCTGATTGGGACCCCTCCCAATGCACTTCTCGCGGGATACCTCAGGAGCAATCACGACATCACCATCGGGTTTGGCCAGTGGATGCTCTTTGCGCTACCTCTGAGTATTGTTCTGCTGGCACTCGCCTGGCACCTGTTGACCCGCCACATCTACCCCATCGCCCATCATCCAATTGACGGTCTTTCAGCGCTGATCCATGAGCAGCGCCAGTCTCTGGGTCGCATGAGCCGCCCCGAGCGGCTTGTGGTCACGGTTTTTACGGGGGTGGCGCTGACGTGGCTGACACGGCCCCTTCTTCTCAACCTATGGCCCGGACTGGGCCTGACTGACGCCGGCATCGCCATCCTTGGCGCCGTCGCTCTGTTTGTGATTCCAATCCGATGGCGCCCACTGACAGCCGCAATGGACTGGGAGGCCACAAAGAGCATCCCCTGGGGCGTGCTACTTCTGGTCGGGGGTGGGCTCAGCCTTGGGAACGCCATTGAATCCAGCGGACTGGCGACGGCCATTGCCGCGGCTCTCCATGGCATGACGGGCTGGCACTTCACCCTGGTCATTGCTGTGGTCGTTGCGACCATCATGGGGTTGAGTCACGTGACCAGCAATACGGCGACGACCGCCACCATGCTCCCGATCGCCGCTTCGCTGGCAGTGGACCTGAATCTGGCCGTACCGCTACTCTGCGTCCCCGTCGCCCTTGCCGCCTCAAGCGCCTATATGCTGCCCGTCGCAACGCCACCCAATGCCATCATATTCAGCAGCCAGTTGATCACGGTACCGCAAATGGTTCGTGCCGGGGCCAGCATCAGTCCGGCTGCATTGCTGCTGATCACCGTCTGGACGCTGCTGTTCACGCCCCTTCTGGCAGGACAGTAGCCATTGAACGGACTCACGGAGCGGAGCGCCTTCCCGGGTCTCTTCTGAATTTTCTGAAAAAAGTGCTGGCCAAACCGGAACAATGTGCGTACCTTGACGGCTGTAGGAATGAGTAAGCAAAGCAGTTCACGAATAAGACGTTGGCAGTCGCAGTACCCCGTCCTGTTTTTGATCCCGCACGTTTAGCAGTTCCCACATCTCGCTGATCAACCGTCACGACGACGGGCCACAGCACTTTTATATCTCAATCTCAGGAAGATTACCTATGTCCACAACGACTGGCACCGTTAAGTTCTTCAACGAAGCAAAAGGCTTTGGTTTCATCACTCGCGAAGGCGACTCTGATGTTTTCGTTCACTACAGCGCGATTCAGGGCAGTGGATTCAAGACTCTGGCCGACGGCCAACAGGTCGAGTTCACTGTGACTCAGGGCCAGAAAGGCGCCCAGGCGGAGAACGTTGTCGCGCTCTGATCAGCCGATAACTTCCCGCACAAAAAAGGCAGCCTCGGCTGCCTTTTTTCGTTCTGGTGAGTCAACTGAAGCGAGACGGACGCCGCCCGCTTCGGTCATCGCGATTCACACATCAATACCCGCCTTCGCCGCCCGGGCGGCATGGAGCTTCTTGTAGCTCTCAAGCAGGCGCTGGTGTTTCTTCAGCCCTTCCAGTTGCATGTTGGTCGGTGTCAGGCCATGGAAGCGGACGCGGCCCTCGACAGACCCAACGACGTCCTCCATGGTCTGTTCACCGAACATGCGATTCAGGTTGTACCGATAATCGTCGAGTTCCAGTTCGTCGTCGATCGTGATTTCAAGCACCGCATTCATCGCCTGATAGAACAGTTCCCGCTCGACGGTGTTGTCGTTGAACTGCAGGAACTGACCGACCCTATCCAGCGCGTCCTCGTGGCGCTGTAGCGCCAGTGCGATCAGCAGCTTCAGCTCCAGCACCGTGAGCTGGCCCCAGACGGTGTTCTCATCGAACTCGATGCCAATGAGCGTAATGATGTTCGTATAATCGTCGATCTGGCTCTCTTCGAGGCGTTCCAGAAGGTCGCTCAGTTGGTCGTCGTTCAGCGAGTGGATATTGAGGATGTCTTCCCGGTAGTCCAGCGCCATGTTGGTGTTGTCCCAGACCAGATCCTCCACGGGGTAGATCTCGGAATAACCCGGCACCAGAATCCGGCAGACTGGCGCGCCCAGTTCCTCGTAGACCGCCACATACACTTCCTTGCCCATCTCCGCCAGGATGCCGAACAAGCACTCGGCCTCCTCCTCGGTGGTGCCGGAGAAGTCCCACTCGCAGAACTCGACGTCGTGCTTCGCGCTGAAGAAACGCCACGACACGACACCGGTCGAATCAATGAAGTGCTCAACGAAGTTGTTGGGCTCGGACACGGCCAGACTGTTGAAGGTCGGCGCCGGCACGTCGTTCAGTCCTTCGAAGCTGCGCCCCTGCATCAGTTCCGTCAGGCTGCGCTCCAGCGCCACCTCGAAGCTTGGGTGGGCGCCGAAGGACGCAAACACACCGCCCGTCTTCGGGTTCATCAGCGTCACGCACATCACCGGGTACTGCCCACCCAGAGAGGCATCCTTGATCACCAGCGGGAAGCCCTGGGCTTCCAGGGCATCGATGCCTTCAACGATGTGCGGGTATTTCTCCAGTACCGAACGCGGCACATCCGGCAGGACGATCTCCTCTTCGATGATCTGCTTCTTCACCGCCCGCTCGAAGATTTCCGACAGGCACTGCACTGTCGCCTCGGGCACGGTGTTGCCCGCACTCATGCCGTTGCTCAGGAACAGGTTCTCGATGAGGTTGGAGGGGAAGAAGACCGTCTCGCCATCGGACTGACGTACGTAGGGCAGCGCACAGATGCCCCGATCCGCCCGGCCTGAATTGGTGTCGATCAGGTTGGAGCCGCCCAGTTCACCGTCCGGGTCGTAGATCGCCATACAGTGCGCGTCCAGCAGCCCTTCCGGTACGGCGTCATCCGGACCCGGCTTGAACCATTCTTCATTCGGGTAATGCACGAATGCACTGTTGGCGATCTCCTCGCCAAAGAACTGGTCGTTGTAGAAGAAGTTGCAGTTCAGCCGCTCGATGAACTCACCCAGCGCCGAACACAGTGCGGCTTCCTTGGTCGCGCCCTTGCCGTTGGTGAAGCACATCTGTGAATAGGCATCGCGGATGTGCAGGGACCAGACGTGCGGCACGATATTGCGCCAGGAGGAAACCTCGATCTTCATCCCCAGGTCTTCGAGGATGCCGGTCATGTTGGCGATGGTCTGCTCCAGCGGCAGATCCTTGCCCTCAATGAAGGTCCGGTGATCGTCGTCCGGCTCGACCATCAATAGCGCCTGGGCGTCTTCGCTCAGGTTGCTGACGGCTTCAATCTGGAATTGCGGCTGCGTCTGGACCACTTTTTTAACGGTACAACGCTCTGCCGAACGCAGAATCCCCTTACGGTCTTTTTCCGACAGGTCGTCGGGCAACTCCACCTGAATCCGGAAAATCTGGTTGTAGCGATTCTCCGGATCCACGATGTTGTCCTGGGACAGGCGGATATTCTCCGTCGGAATGTCCCGCGCGTTGCAGTATAGGCGCACGAAATGGGCCGCGCAGAGGGCGGACGACGCCAGAAAGTAATCAAAGGGACCCGGCGCCGAGCCGTCGCCCTTGTAGCGGATCGGCTGATCCGTCACGACCGTGAAGTCGTTGAACTTGGCTTCCAACCGGAGGTTGTCGAGGAAGTTGACACTGATTTCCATTGCGGGGTACCGGGCCTTCAAATGTAGGCCGGTATTATCCAGTTTTTGGGCGGGTTCGTCTTGGGCTGCGTGCGTCCGTATTACTGCTCACAATGGAGTCTGGACGATGTCATTCGGGACGGCGCGACCCGAGACAATCACACCCTATCCGGCCACGGGGTGACCAACGCCATGCAACCCGGCTAGAGTAAGGAGTGACGGAGCGCCATGCCGCCTTCGGCCGCGATTGCTCGATTCCATCACCTTCCCATCACAAGGACCCGTTATGGCTTTACTCAGAACATCCGCCCTTCTGCTTCTGGCCACGCTGACCGGCTGGGCAACGCCCGCTCTCTCTGCGAGCGATCCGTCCGGCCCGGACATCCAACAGAAGACCGTGCGGGCATCGACCTACTTTCTCGGGGAATTCGAGGTGGCAAAATCCGCCTTTCAGGAGAGGATCAAACCGCTGGCCGAGGATGTGGCACTGGCGGCCGTCCGGCGTGCCCGGCTTGAGATCACCGGGCCGCTGACACTGATGCTGCCGGACTTCAGAGATTATGAGGGAACAGCGGAACTACCGGTGGCTTTCGCCTATCCGGTGCGCGGTCAGGGACGCCGGGTGCCCAGGTACCAGACCGAGCGCAAAGGACCGTTCAAATGCCTGACGGCCGTTTTCGACGAGTCCACGCAGACCGCCAAAACCCTCTGGCAGGCGCTGTACAAAGAAGCGAAGCAGCGCGGGCTGGAACCCAGCCATGACAACCGCGTGGTGATCCGCAAGCAGGGCGACGGCTACCAGAGCGAATACCAACTCGGCCTGTTATAGCCCCCTGTTCCGGGAGCCTCTCGCGGTGGCTCCCGGTCAACTCTTCTGCTCTGTCACCACCGCGCTCTCTTCGCCGTCGCCCCCCTCGTCCTCCGAACCGTCTTCGTCCTCGACGCCCTCAGTCAGCCCGGTAATGGGTTCGCCTTCCTCGTCCTGGAGCTGGTGGTCAAACGCGGCCTGCAGACCGGTTTCGTCCTCTTCGACCGCCGCAAAGTGATCCTTGTGACCCGGGTACAGGGGCGAAAAGATGGCGACCAGAATACCGATGGCCGCAAAGCCCGCGAACGCATCGCTGTAGCCGAACTGATCGACCAGCACCCCCACAACGGGCGAGCCCGCGGCCTGCCCAAGCGCGACCGCCAGGAACGGAAGCACCGGCCCCATCGACAGCCGCCCCGGCAGTAGCCGGATGCCAGTCATCAGATACAACCCGGTCAGACTCATGTAGGCGAGCCCGAAGACCAGCGCGGAGAACGCGGCGATGGCCAACTGCCCGGGGCTGGCCGCGATCAGCGCCAGACTGGCGGCCAGAGTCACCAGCATGAGCGCATGGGTGATGGGCGGATTATTGCGATCCGCCAGGTCGCTCACCACGGCGCCTCCAAGCCCCGCTATGCCCACCGCCAGCCAGAGCCAGCCGGTCTCGTCAGGCGCAAGACCACCCAGCGTGACGGCCAGATCGGGCGCAAAAACCCAGTAGGCGGCGCCAACGAACCCCATGGCAAAGGCAAAGGAGCACAGCCGCAGGAGCCGCCACCACTGCATGGCGCTGATTGGCGGGGCGGGCGCGGCGTCTGAAGGAACAATCCGCGAGACCGATGGAATCAGAAACCGCGACAGAGCCAGGCCAAGCAGGGCGAACACGGCAAACGAGCCATAGGCCAGACGCCAGGCTCCCGACAGAAACAGGATGGTTGGTACCGCAACAATCACGCCGATGCTGGTCCCGGCGTTCATGATGGAGCTGACCCGGCCGTGCATCGTCCGGTCAACGGCCACCTGCATCGCCGCGGTGAGTGCGGGCATCATCAGACCGGTGCAGATTCCGCAGGCGAACACCCCCACCCCGAGCATCCACGGCCCGGTCGACTGACTGATCAACGCCAGACCACCGACCGCAAACGCCCCTGAGAGCATGGTGGTGTTGCGAGCGCCGAAACGGTCAGCGGTGACAGGGGCCACCAGAGAGGCCAGCGCAAAACTGAGCAGAGGAAGCGCGCCAATAACACCGATCACGTCGGGCGCCAGCCCCAGATCATTGCGGATCGGCGGCACAAACAGACCGAACGCGAAGCGGGCGAGGCCGTAACTGATGGCGATCAGGGCGGCACCAAAGAGGGCAAATCCGGTATTCGAAAGGGGCTTCATGCTCGCTCTCCCGCACCGCTCAGTGAGGTGTTCAGCGTAAGCGGGCGTTCCCCCGGATTCAAACGGGTTTCGGGGGTTCTCCGGTGAGGAATAACCGAGACAGCGTCATCGGTCGTTCGTGGTCCGCCCCAAACGATAGATGTCGATGGGCGTGTTATAGAGCTCGTTCACGCGCAGTGTGCGCTCAGCCGTCTTTCCCGGCAGCGCGAAACCGATACTGATCAGCGTGCGCCGGGGCTGTTCCGGGCGGTCCAGGCGCTGCTTGAGCTGCGCCATCACATTCGGGTTCAGATAGGTAACCAGAATCCCGACATGGTCGAGATCGGCACGATTGAAGTTGCGGCGGTGGAGAGTCAGATTATCGAGTCGGAACGCCGCTTTCATCAGGCGACTGACCAGCCAAGGCAGCCAGGACAGTTCATACCCTTCGATCCGGTACTGAGGAAAACGTCGCGCCATCGGAATCGCCAGACCGCCCCAGCCGGACCCCAGGTCCGCCAACCTCACGTTCGGCTGATCCGGCACATACTCCGCCAGCAGATCCAGAACCACACGACGGGAGCGCATGGAACTGGGCATGGGCGGCACGCTGGTGCGCACCGTCGAATACGCGATGGAGAGGACCGCCAGCAGAGACAGGCTACCGACAACCAGCGTCGTCCAGGGCATAAGTAGAGAGCATCCTGATGAAGGTGTCGGCGCAGCGTATCAAATCGGTGATACCTCGATCAGGACGGTTTCTACGGACACCAGGCCGTCCACATGGCCAAGGAAACGCCCTCATCCGGTTTTTCCTTGCCGGTGACATCCAGAGCATCGCTACGGTCGTTCACTCGCGTCCGCCAGCAAACGTCGGACGTCATCACTGGACGTCTGATCAAACGTCTCATACCACTGCCCCACTGAGCCAAAGAAATCCGGCCGGGACAGGCAGGTGAACGCATCGACTTCGGATCCCAGGTGCTCAGCGGCGTCTACCGATGAGACCGGCACGGCTATCAGCAGGCGCACGGGATCCAGTGACCGCAGCGCCATCACGGCGGCTTCCATAGTCGCGCCCGTTGCCACGCCATCGTCCACAAGAACGACTTCCCGCCCCCGCACATCGAGTGGTGGCCTGCCCTCACGGAACAGGGCCTCTCGACGAGCCAACTCATCCCGCTCCCGCTGCTCCACTTTCTCAAGCGCGTCAGGGGTAATCCCGGCGGCGAGCAGGACATCGTCATTGAGCACCCGGGCACCACCGGAGGCAATCGCCCCCATCGCCAGTTCCGGGTGGAAGGGCACACCCAGCTTGCGCACCACCAGCACATCCAGTTCCGCGCTCAATGACCGCGCCAGCTCCCAGGCCACCGGGACACCCCCACGGGGCAACCCGAGAATCAGGGGCATATCGCTGGCCAACGCCCTCCGAACACCGGGCACCAGTGCTTGCCCCGCCTCGTTTCGGTCCTTGAACGGTCTCGCCATGACCGCCTCCCGTTCCTCTGGTTTTCTACAGTGAGTATAGACCCGCGCGCCAGCATCGGGCCGATGTCGTTCGAAGCACGCCAGCGAGGGCTTATGGCATGATTCGAGGGGACGCGATCATTCACTGACCTGAGGCGCCTGAATGCTGACCTACACCCTCTGTGCGCTGGCCGGGATTGCGGCATTCGGTTTTTACCTCTTTTTCTACCGGGACTGGCGGCGCAGGCGGCAACTGCGCCAACCATTCCCGACACACTGGCGAGAGCGTCTGCACGCTCAGGTGCCGCTTTACCGACGCCTGCCGCCCCACCTTCAGCACCAGTTGGAGCAGCACGTCCAGTTATTCCTGGCGGAGAAAATCTTCTACGGCTGCGATGGGTTTGAGGTCGACGACACGGTGCGCCTGACGATCGCCGGGCATGCCTGCCTGCTGATCCTCGCGCGCCGTTTCTCGGATTTCGACGACGTGCGCAGCATTCTGGTGTACCCGGACGAATACCATGTTCGGGATGAGGAAAGCGACGGCCTGGTGGTCAGCGTCAGCCACCAGATCCGCGCCGGGGAAGCGTCAAGCTACGGCCAGATCGTGCTGGCCTGGGCCGACTGCGTGCATGGCGCCGTCCACCCTTACGGCGAGCACAACGTCATTCTTCATGAGTTTGCCCATCAGCTCGACTACCTCGATGGCACCGCCGACGGCGCGCCCCCTCTGAAAGGCGAACAGGCCCAACACTGGCAGCACACCATGAGCCGGGCCTACAACCACCTGATCGAGTCCATCGATCACCATCACGAACCCTGGCTCGATCCATACGGCGCCACCGAACCGGCGGAGTTCTTCGCCGTACTGACCGAGACGTTCTATCAGCAACCCAACCACCTCAAAGTCCATCAGCCCGAGGTCTACGCGGCGCTTCAGGGGTTCTACCGGTTCGACCCGCTGACGGCCAACACGCTCCCCCAAGGATGAGGCCAGCGACCACTCAACTGATCAAAACGCGACCGCCGGTCGTAAGTTGTGTTGATCTTTTCTATACTCGCGAAAGAACCAAGAGCGGGCCGTTTATGCGATCACTACGCCGTATTCTTTACGTTGAAGATGACGAAGACATTCGCCAGATCGCCCAGATGGCGCTCGAGGAAGTGGGTGGCTATGAATTGGGGATGTGCGAGAGCGGCCAACAGGCACTGGATACCGTGGACGCTTTTGAGCCGGACCTGATCCTTCTTGATGTCATGATGCCGGACATGGACGGCATCGAAACGCTCCAGAGATTGCGTGAGCGCGGCGCTGTGGATAATGTTCCGGTAATCATGATGACTGCTAAAGTGCATCCGGAAGAAATGGCCCGTTACAGAGAGTCAGGCGTTTTCGACGTCATTCCCAAGCCGTTCGACGCGATGACCCTGTCGGACGACATTGCCAGAATCTGGGACCGTTTCCATGGCTGATCGTCCGAGCAAGGACCAGTTGGGCGCCAGGTTGCAGGAGCTGCGCTCCGCATATCGAGAACGGTTGAATGACGAACTGGCAGCCATCACTCGACTGGCCGAGGAGGCCCTCAACCAAACCGACGCAGCGGAATCCATCACCCTTCTCGGTCAAAAGCTCCATAAACTGGCGGGCTCGGCGGGCACGTTTGGGTTCCATCGATTGGGCAGCCATGCCCGTCAGCTGGAACAGAGGATTCAGGAGTGGCTCGATGGCGCGGCGTCGGCCGCGTCATTTAACCTGATCGCTTTCACCCAAGACCTGAAAACGCTCCAGTTCCACCTCGGCGCCGATGAGGCGGCTTCTCGAAGCATCAGCGTGGAGCATACCGGACAGGAGCCCGAGCCCGACTCCCCCCTGATTGCGGTCGTAGAGCGCGATGAAATTCTGGCGAAGTACATTGCCCACCAGCTTGAGAGCTTCGGCTTTCGTGTGCGTTGCTACCATGATCCACAGACATTTCTTGTCAACAATGATGGCAGCACGGATCTGCTGTTGCTCGACCATCGCTCAGGCGCTGCAGAGTCGGTCAGTACGTCGACCGAGCACTGGCAAATGCTCCTCAAAGACGTTCAGTGCCCCGTCATTTTCATGGGGGGACACGAGGACTTTTTCGTTCGCCTGGAGGCGGTCCGTGCGGGTGCGGATGGCTATTTCGTCAAGCCCCTGAACATTCCGAAGGTCGCCAAGAAGATCACACAGTCGATCCGCAAGCAACGCCAGCACAACGAGCGAATACTGATCATCGATGATGACGCCGAGCTGATTTCGCATCTCCAGACGGTTCTGACGAAGGAGGGGATGGTGGTCGAAATCCTCTCCGACCCAACCCGCCTGATAAACACGACCGCCGAATTTCAGCCCGAACTGTTACTGGTCGACCTGAATATGCCCGAGGTGACCGGCGACGAGCTCGCCTCCATGATCAGGCAGTTTGATCAATGGAATAACCTGCCCATTCTCTACCTGACCCGGGAGCAGAGCCAGGAGGCGCGGGCGCATGCTCTGTTGAGCGGTGGCGACGACTTCATCAACAAACCCATCAGCGACGATTACCTGATCAAGACATGCCGCAACAGAGTCCGGCGTCAGCGGGATATGCAACAGGCCATTTCTCACGACGGCCTCACCGGCCTTCTGAGACACGCCAATATCAAGGATGCGCTCGAGACCGAACTTCAGGGGAGCCGCCGCAGCGGCAACCCGCTGTCCGTGGTCATGCTCGACATTGATCATTTCAAGCAGGTTAACGATACCTATGGCCACGCCTTGGGCGACATCGTCATCAGCACCGTTGGCACACTGGTTTCACAACACTTCCGACGCTCTGACCGTCTTGGACGCTACGGCGGTGAGGAATTCGTGGTTGCGCTGCCCAACTGCGACGCCAAGACCGCCTACACCCTGGTCGACCGACTGAGGCAGGCATTCGGCGAAATCAGTTTCGTTGAACGAAGTCGGCGTTTTGTCTGCACGCTATCTGCAGGAATTGCGGACACCCAAACGTTCCCGGACACCACGGCTGAGCAGTTGCTGGACCAGGCAGATGCCGCTCTCTACCGTTCCAAGAATGCTGGTCGAAACTGTGTCTCGATCGCCTCGGAGCCCAAAGAATCACAGTGAGTTCACTTCGTAACCGCGTTATCGCCATTGTCATTCTTGCCAGCCTGATGACGGTCATCGCCATCAGCCTGACCGCTTACCAATCTCTCGGCAAAGACCAGCGGAGGCTGATACTCAAGCAGGAACGGTTCAAAGCCGAGCGCCTCGCAAACCAGGTCAACCAGAGCATTCAGAAACGGATGTTGGCCCTGTCAGTGACACGCCCGGCCTTCAAGAGCCAGGGGCGACTGCGCTCGCCCGATGAGCTTGAGAGTGCCATCCGGCGAAACGCTGACCTCGTTCAACGGTTTTTCCCGGCCGGCGTGCTGATTTTCGATGCCAGCGACACCGCCATCGCCGAAAGCACCTATGTACCAGACCGGCTCGGGACGAACTACGCAGACCGCCCCCACTTCCAACGACTGCAACGTTCCAGGGAGCCCGTCATCTCCAAACCGATCATGGGGCGAACCACTGGCGTTCCTCTACTGTCTTTCCTGATGCCAATCCTTCACGAGGGGGAAATGCTCGGCAGCGTAGGCGGCATCATCAAACTCAGCAAAGAATCCATACTGCCTCCTCGCGCCGGCCAAACGACGCCGGATAATGGCACGATATCGATGATTGTGGACGCCCGAAACCGGCTCTACATCGAGTCACCCGACCCGGAGCCGGAGGAAACGTTGCGCCCACTTCCCGCTCCCGGGGAAGACGCTCTGATCGACGCTGTTCTGGCCACCCCCAGCGGTTCCTCCGTGATGCACTATCAGGGGCAGAAGTACCTGGTCGCCACAGACACGCTGGAACCATTGCACTGGGTATTCGTCCGGGCGATTCCCTATGAGACGGCGATGGCCCCCATCAGGGAGTCGTTCAGACAGTTTTTCCTGATCAGCGCTACCGTCACCGTACTGCTGCTGATGCTGGCGTGGTTTGTCGCCCGGTCACTGACCCGTCCATTGACCACCGCCACACAGTCGATTAACGACATGGCGGAGAACAAGGAGCGCAGTGAGGTTCTGCGCGAAGATGGCCCCAGAGAAATTCGGGAACTGTCCAAGGCCTTTAACCGGCTTTCCCGGGAGCGGCAGCAATCTGACCGACTCAAAGACGATTTCATTGCCAGTGTCAGCCATGAGCTCCGTACCCCGCTGACCTCCATAGCGGGGAGCCTGAAAATGCTGGTTGGCGGCGTCGGGGGTACGCTACCGGAGAAAGCCCATTCCATGGCCGACATCGCATTGCGTAACAGTGAGCAACTGAACAACCTGATCGCCGATCTCCTTGACTTCAACAAACTGACCGCCGGTAAACGGGAGTTAAGCATCTCCCGCTGCTCTGTGGATGCGAGCGTCCGTGATGCGGTGGAAGGCAACCAGGCCATGGCAAATATGTACCAGGTCAACCTGACGGCTGGTGAAGAATCGGGCCTTTTTGTGGAGGCTGACCAACACGCGCTCCGACAGATTCTTGATAACCTCATCAGCAACGCCATTAAGCACTCGCCAAAGAGCGGAATCGTCCGGATCGCGACCAGAAAAGAAGCGACGAACACCATCTCAATCACCGTCAGTGATCAGGGTGACGGCGTGCCGGAGTCATTCGAGGACCAGATCTTCCAGCGTTTTTCCCAGGCCGAGCGCGGTACCACCCGGGCATCGACCGGCACGGGGCTTGGGCTGGCCATCAGCCGAGAGCTCGTTCGTGCCATGGATGGCGATATCGGCTACGTCAACGACAGGGGCGCGCACTTCTGGATCACACTGCGCTCGGGGCAATAGGTGGCGGCATTCGCCGCGCAGACACCGCCTCAGACAATTCGGATGGCAGAATCCCGCCATATTCACCACACTCAGCGATGACTGTGTTCTGAGTACGCGCTCTGCGCCAGGAGTCCTGCGATTATGACCGGTAAGCGCTTTCAACCTGCCCCTTTGCCCAACGACGAGCAAAGCCGTCTTCAGGCACTGGACGCGCTGGCGATTCTGGACACGGCACCAGAGCCCCAGTTCACCGATCTGGTACACATCGCAAGCCAGCTCTGCGGCACGCCGATTGCGCTGGTCTCACTTGTCGATTCCGATCGCCAATGGTTCAAGGCAACCTGTGGACTGGACGCACAACAGACCGGCCGGGATGAATCCTTCTGCGCCCACGCCATTCACGACACCAGTATCCTGGAGGTGTGCGACACCCAAGAAGACGACCGCTTTGCCGACAATCCACTGGTGACCGGCCCCCCGCGGATTCGCTATTACGCGGGGGCACCACTCCTGGGCCAGAGTGGGCATGCCTACGGAACGCTCTGCGTCATCGACACCCGCCCCAGGAATGCTCTCGACAGGGGGCAGCGAGAAAGCCTGGAGCGCCTGGCCCGGTTAACCGTCAACCGTCTTGAGGAGTGGTCCCGACAACAGCAGGCCGATGTCAACGCACGGACACTGTCCGTGCTGCTTGAATCCATGCCGGATGCGACGGTTTCATGCGATAGCGAGGGCAATCTGGCCCAGTTCAACCGAAAGGCACGCGAGTGGCACGGCGTCGACCCTCGCGCCCTTCCCCCGGAACAGTGGACCCAGCATTTTGGCCTTTATGAACCGGATGGGGAAACACCACTGGCAACGGGTCAGATCCCCCTCGCCCGTGCCTGGCGGGGAGAACAGGTCCGCAACGCCGAAATCGTGATTCGATCGCAGGGCCAGCCCCCCCGGGTTGTACTCTGTAATGGTGAACGCCTTGAAGACAATGGCGGTCAGCTGCTCGGCGCCGTCGTCACCATGAGCGACATCACCGCCCTGCGCCGCACCTACAGCGACCTGAACGAGACACGCGCCTATCTGCAGTCCGTGATCGACTCCTCTGTCGGCGTTGCCATTATCGCGACCGATACCGAAGGGGTCATCACGCTTTTCAACCCGGGCGCCGAAACGCTCCTGGGGTATTCAGCTGACGAATTGGTGGGCGTTCACACACCCGCGATATTCCATTGGGCGCCGGAGGTGGAGGAACGCGCTGCACGACTGTCGGAGGAACTCGATGTCCCCATCAATGGGTTCGATGCTTTCGTCGGGAAGGCTCGGCGTGGCACGCCTGAAACATTGACCTGGACTTACGTGCGCAAGAATGGAGAGCATCGCAGGGTCCGGCTGTCCGTCAGTGCGATGAAGGATGAAACGGGGCGAATCAACGGATTTCTCGGTATGGCGGTGGACATCACGGAGCGCCTTCGCGCCGAGAAGGCAGCCCGACTGGCCACAGAGCGCTTCAGCGAGGCTTTCAACTCTGCCGCGTTGGGGATGGCGCTGGTTTCTCTGAAAGGAGGCTGGCTTGATGTCAATGAGGCGCTGACGAACCTGTTTGGCTACTCCCGGGAGGAACTGCTCGCGACCGATTTCCAGAGCCTGACCCACCCGGAGGACCTGGATAGCGATCTGGCGCTTCTGCGCGACCTGCTTGACGGGCGGATCAACCGATACCAGATAAAGAAACGGTATTACCGGCAGGATGGCAGCATCATGCACGCACTTCTGTCGGTTGGGCTTGTGACCGACGACAAGGGGGCGCCGCTGCACTTTGTGTCCCAGATTCAGGATGTCTCAAGCGAACATCACGCGGTAGAAGAACTGGAAGCCAACCGGCGTTTTCTGCAGAAGCTCTTCGACTCCCTCGTCGACGCCGTACTGGTGCTGGATGCGGACACCACAATCATCAGTCACAACCAGGCGGCGGCTGAGCTGTTTGAACTGCCCGCTGATGCCGTCGGTTCAAGCCTCAACACCCGACTACCGGAACTGACAGACCGATTGACCGCTGAAGAAGCCAACCCTGCTGAGGACAAGACCCACGAATCCCTGTTGGCGCGCTGGGACACCACTCTCACCCTTGCCGGCAAGCCTCCAACGCCTCTGGAGCTGAGTCTGTCGCGCGTGCGTGGTCAGTATGATCCGCTACACGGCTGGGTTCTGGTGGCTCGGGATCTCACCGAGAGCCAGCGCAATGAACAGCTGAAGAATGAATTCGTGTCGACCGTCAGCCACGAACTGCGAACGCCACTGGCTTCAATCTCGGGCTCGTTACGATTAATCACTGGCGGTGCAGCAGGCGAAGTGCCGGAGCGTATGGCGAAAATGCTGCGGATCGCCGAGCAGAACAGCCATCGGCTGATTCAACTGGTCAACGACCTCCTCGACCTGAACAAGCTTGCCGCCGGCGAGATGGAACTGCGGTTCGAGGACATTGAGCTTGGTCCGGCCATTGAACAGGCCATCGAGCAGATGCAGAACTTTGCCGCGCCCTATGAGGTCACGCTCAACCGCACCGGTTCGCCGCTCGGTCAGGTGCACGTTGATCCGGACCGCCTACAGCAGATTCTAGCCAATCTCATCTCCAATGCGTGCAAACATTCTCCACGCGGCTCCGAAGTGACGATCCATTGCGAGTCCAACATGGAGGGCAGCGCTCTGGTCAGCGTCATTGATCAGGGCCCGGGGATTCCAGCGTCCTTTCGAAGCCGCATATTCGAGCGCTTTGCCCAGGCAGACGCCTCCGATTCCCGTGCCAAAGGCGGCACCGGACTGGGCCTTGCGGTCACACGGGAACTGGTCGAACGCATGGGTGGCGTCATCGGCTTTGAGTCACGGGATGGCGAGGGCGCGCGGTTCTGGTTCCGCTTTCCTCGCGCCGAGGTCGCGTCAATATCGTCGACAGGGAAAGCCCGCATTCTGCATGTGGAAGACGATAACGATCTGGCGACGGTCGTCGCCGCTCAACTCGCCCCCTGGTGCGCTGTCGAGCGGGCCGTCTCTCTGCGCCAGGCCCATGAGTGCCTGAGACAGGCTTCATTCGACCTGATTCTGCTGGACCTGAAACTGGACGACGGCAGCGGCATCGATCTGTGGGAATCACTCCACCGCGCCCAGCCTGAGGTGCCAGTGGTGATTCTCTCCGGTTACGACGTACCGCGGAGAGTCGCCTGCCGTGTCGCGGCGGTAGTGAACAAGGCCTCTGTCACGCCTGGCGAGATCGAGAAACGGGTCGTTGATTTAATCCAATCAACGAACAGCCAACCGAAGACAGAATAGTCGGATCACCCCAGGCGTCGCCCCTTTTTTCTGATCCGGTGCTTTGTAACAGCACCTTTCCAGTTTTTATCAAATTTCCTGCCCGATCTTGTCATGGCCCTGGCCATTCCCGCTGGGTCACACTGATCCACCGATCCAGAGAGTTGAGGCGCCGTTCGTGCGCCCGGCTGTATCAACCAATCAAGAACAAGAGGCGACTATGGAATGTCAAGGTGTACCGGCCATCGTTACCGGTGGCGCGTCCGGTCTGGGTGAAGGCGCCGTCCGCGCACTGGCGGCGCAAGGCTGCAAAGTGGCCATTCTCGACCTGCAGGAGGAGCGGGGTAAAGCCGTGGCCGAAGACCTCGGCGGCGTGTTCATCCGCTGCGATGTGTCCTCCTCCGAGAGTGCCGAAGCGGCCATCGCCGCCGCCCGTGAGGCGCACGGCCCCTGTGGTATCGCCGTGAACTGCGCTGGCATTGCCCCGGCGGCCAAGATTGTCGGCAAAGACGGCCCCATGCCCCTTGAGGACTTCAACAGGGTGATTCAGGTGAACCTGATCGGCACCTTCAACATGATGCGACTGGCTGCCGCCGAGATGAGCGAGCGCGAACCCAATGCCGACGGTGAACGCGGGGCCATCATCTCCACCGCCTCGGTTGCCGCCTACGAGGGCCAGATCGGGCAGGCCGCCTACAGCGCCTCCAAGGGCGGCGTGGTGTCCATGACCCTTCAGGCGGCCCGGGAGCTGGCACGCCAGGGCATCCGGGTCAACACCATCGCACCGGGCATCTTCATGACGCCGATGATGGCGGGCATGCCGCAGAACGTACAGGACAGCCTGGCAGCGACACTGCCCTTCCCCCAACGACTCGGCAAGCCGGAAGAGTTCGGCATGATGGTCGAGCAGATGGCCAGAAATCCCATTCTCAACGGCGAAGTAGTCCGGCTGGACTGCGCGCTGCGGATGGCGCCGAAATAATCGGGAGGACAGCATGCAAGCGATTCGTGAACCGGAAGAACGGGCCATGCTCCGCGATATGGTCATCAAGGTCCTGGAGAGTCAGGTCCAGCCCCATTACGAGCAGTGGGAAGAGGCCGGCGCCGTGCCTCGCGACCTCTGGCGCACCTTCGGCGAAGCCGGCATGCTCTGTGTCGACGTGCCTGAAGCCTATGGCGGGGTGGGTGTGCCCTTCGACTACTCCGTCGTCGTAGGCGCGGAGCTGGCCCGCATGGGCTTTGGGGCGCTGGCCACCAACGTGATGGTGCACTCGGACATCGTCGCGCCCTATCTGACCAACATCGCCTCCGAGGAGCAGAAGCAGCGGTGGCTCCCGAAGATGGTCAGCGGCGAGGCGGTCGGCGCCATTGCCATGACCGAACCGGGCGCCGGCAGTGACCTGCAGGCCATGCGCACCACCGCCAAGCCCGATGGCGAGGGTGGTTACATCCTCAACGGCTCGAAAACCTTCATCACCAACGGCCAGCATGCGGACATGGTGATCGTAGCGGCCAAGACCGATCCGTCAGCCGGTGCGAAGGGCATCAGCCTGTTCCTTGTGGACGCGTCACTGCCCGGCTTCAGCCGGGGCCGCAATCTCGGCAAGATCGGCCAGCACTGTGGCGACACCTCGGAGCTTTTCTTTGAGGACCTGCGGGTGCCAGGCTCTGCCCTTCTGGGCGAGGAAGGGAAAGGCTTCGTCTACCTGATGACCGAGCTGCCCCGGGAGCGGCTGGTGATCGGCGCACAGGGGTGTGCCGCCGCCCGCGGCGTTCTGGACCTGACCATTGCCTACACGGACGAACGGGAACTGTTCGGCCAGAAGCTCAAGCAGCTGCAGAACACCCGCTTCCGCATCGCCGAGATGGAGACCGATTACCGGGTCAATCAGGCGTTCATCAACGAATGCATTGAGCAGTACAACGTCGGCGAACTGGATGCGCCCACGGCGTCCATGGCCAAGTACAGCGCCACCGAGATGCAGTGCCGGGTGGCGGATGGCTGTCTGCAGCTATTCGGCGGCTACGGCTATACCACCGAATATCCGGTCTCGCGCGCATTCACCGATGCCCGGGTGCAACGCATCTACGGTGGCACTTCCGAAGTCATGAAGGAAGTCATCGCCCGTTCGCTGCTGGGTAAATAAGGCTCCCTGGAGGATTTTGCTATGTCTGATTCCGATGTCGTGATTGTTGGCGCCGCCCGCACCCCAATGGGCGGCATGATGGGTTCGTTGAGCCCGGTCCGCTCACCGGAGCTGGGAGCGGTTTCCATCGCGGCGGCCATCGAACGGGCCGGACTGGCGCCGGTCGACGTCAACGAGGTGGTGATGGGCTGTGTTCTGCCCGCCGGCCTGGGCCAGGCTCCGGCCCGTCAGGCCTCCCGTTCGGCCGGCATTCCGGACAGTTCCGGCTGCACCACCGTCAACAAGATGTGCGGCTCCGGCATGCAGGCGGTCATCATGGCCCACGACCAGATCAAGGCGGGAACGAACACCCTCATGATCGCCGGGGGCATGGAAAACATGAGTCAGGCTCCCTACCTGCTGCCCAAGGCCCGCCAGGGCATGCGCATGGGCCATGGTCAGGTGATCGATTCCATGTTCTTCGACGGTCTGGAAGACGCCTACGAGGGCGGCCTGATGGGCGTATTCGCCCAGCGCACCGCCGATGACAACCGGATCACCCGTGAGGCCATGGACGCGTTTGCCACCGCCTCGCTGAACCGCTCACTGGCGGCGATCGAAAACGGCGGTTTCACGGATGAGATCGTCCCGGTCACGGTACGGGGCCGTGGTGGCGACACCCTGGTCGAGACAGACGAGCAGCCGGGCAAGACCCGTCCGGAGAAAATCCCGACCCTGAAACCCGCCTTCAAGAAAGACGGGACCGTGACCGCCGCCAACGCCAGCTCCATCAGCGACGGCGCCTCCGCTCTCGTGCTGGCCAGTGAGGCCGAAGCCGGTCAACGCGGTCTCCAACCACTGGCCCGAATCGTCGCCCACGCCACTCACGCGCGCCTGCCCGCTGAGTTCACGCTCGCGCCCATCGGCGCCATCGAGAAGGTGCTGGACAAAGCCGGGTGGTCCAGGGACGACGTGGATCTGTACGAGATCAATGAAGCCTTCGCCGTGGTGGCGTTGCTCGCCATCAACGAGCTGGGGCTGGATGCCGACAAGGTGAACGTCAACGGCGGCGCCTGTGCCCTGGGGCACCCGATCGGTTCCTCCGGCTCGCGGATCATCGTCACGCTGATTCATGCCCTCAAACAGCGTGGGCTGAAAAAAGGCGTCGCCTCACTATGCATCGGCGGCGGTGAAGGGACGGCTGTAGCGATTGAGTTGCTTTGATCGGATCAGGGCGTCAGAGCCTCGTTCTGACGCCCTGCCTCTCCCCTGACAGGAGGGAGAAACGGCCCTACTGATCCTGCTGCCGATAGGCCAGCGGGCTCAGCCCCGTCCAGTGCTTGAACGCCCGCGAAAACGCCCCCGGCTCGGCAAAGCCTAACTCCGATGAAATCTCCGCTATGCTCAGGTTCTGGCGCGTTAGCATGATCACCGCCTGATCCCGGCGCAGGTTGTCCTTGATCTGTTGGTAGGCGCTGCCCTCCGACTTGAGCTTTCGGCTGACCGTGTAGGGCGTCATGTGCAACTGATCCGCCACCCAGTCCAGTTTCGGCAGGCGGGATCCCTCGCAGGACTCCAGCAGACGGCGCACCCGGGTCGTGAGACTGTCGTCATCGACCGTCCAGATCATCAGGTCCCGTGGCGAGCTCAGGATGAACTCATCCAGTTCCTCCGGTGTGCGCACCACCGGCATGGTCAGGTATTTCTTGCTGAAGAACAGGCTGTTGCGTTCCCGGTCAAAATGGCACTGGCAGGGGAACACGAAGCGGTATTCGTCGAAATGACCTGGCAGTGAATGCTCGAATGTGGCGTAACTGAGAACGATCTTTCGGCCGATCAGCCACCCCACCAGCCGATGCCAGACCATGAGCAGCCACTCCATTAGAAACTGGTCCGGGTCCAGTTCCGGGTGGTGATGAGTCATACTCAACTGAGCTTCCTCACCATCCAGGTTCAGCGAAATCTCAATGTCGTCCGAAAACAGACGGTAGCAGCGAATGCTTTGACGCAGCACCTCTTCGAGATTGGCACTGTGAACCACCAGCGAGCCCATCAGGTGAAAGTGTCCGATCCGGCAGGGGTGGGTGGTACGGCCCATAAACTCGTCGTCCAGCTCTCGCCAGACCAGCCGGAACAGGCGGACGAACTGATCGGTGGGAATGCGGGCCCGGGGTTCGCGAATCAGGTCCGGGTCGATACCCACGCTGCGCAGCAACCCATCCTGCCTGCCTTTCGCCTGCTCCAGACCGCGCAGGGCCGCCCGGGCATAGTGGGACGAAAAGGTCAGATTCGCCATCATCAAGGCGTCTTTCGGTGACTCGTACGAGCTGCGCGCAAAACTTGTCAAGTTATCTGCCCGATCCTGTCATTCTGTTCCCATCGCCGGATGCCTAACCTGACTCCAGCAACCTCGGATCAACAAGAACAAGGAGATTCAGTATGGGCAAAACCAGTTACGATGCATTCGCTGAGACGTTCTCAATCGACCAGATATTACAGGAGTTCCGGGGCGATTTTAACGACGGCCTGAATGTCTGCGAAGAGATATGCGACCGCCACGCGCAGGACCCCGAGCGGGTTGGGCTGCGCTATGAGCGGGCCGACGGTACCGCGGGTGACATCACCTTTGCCGACCTGCAGAAAGAGGCCGCCCGGTTCGCCGGTTTCCTCGACTCACAAGGCATTGGCCGGGGCGACCGGGTGGCCTGCCTGCTGCCGCGCACGCCAGAACTGCTGATCTGTGTACTGGGAACGCTGCGCGTCGGCGCTGTTTACCAGCCCCTGTTTACCGCCTTTGGCTCCGGGGCCATCGAATATCGGCTTCAGAAGGCGCAAACAAAGCTGATTGTCACCAACCCGGAGCAGTGTCCCAAACTGGCCGACGTCAAAGGACTCCCGAAAACCATGCTGGTCGCCGACGGGCGCAATGCGGTGGATGGCGAGCCGGACTTTCTGTTCGGGGAGGAAATGGCCAGACAGGCCGATACCTTCGAACCGGTGAGGCTCGGCCCGGAGGAACCCGCCCTGCAGATGTTCACCTCCGGCACCACCGGAAAATCCAAGGGGGTGTCGGTACCGGTCCGCGCGCTGCCGGCGTTCTGGATGTACATGCGCTACGCCGTGGGGCTGCGCCAGTCCGATAATTTCTGGAACGTGGCCGACCCGGGCTGGGCCTACGGACTGTATTACGCCATCATCGGGCCGCTGCTGCTGGGCTGCACCACCCACTTCAACGAAGCCGGCTTCACCGCGGAAAACACCTTCGAATTCCTCCGCAAATACCGCATCACCAACCTGGCCGCGGCGCCCACCGCCTACCGGCTACTGAAGGCCAACGAGAGCCTGCTCAAGGATTACCCGGAAATCAACCTGCGTGTGGCAAGCAGCGCTGGCGAGCCACTGAATCCGGAAGTCATCGACTGGGTGAAACGGGCGCTCGACTGTGTCGTCTGCGACCAGTATGGCCAGACCGAAACCGGCATGACCTCCGCCAACTTCCACGAACTTGACCACCCCCATCGTGACGCCAGCATGGGCTATCAGATTCCCGGTTACCGGCTGGTGGCGCTGGATGCCAATGGCAACGAAGTGGCTCCGGGCGGCACCGGCGAGCTGGCGGTGGATCGGGAGCAGTCACCACTGTTCTTCTTCCAGGGCTACACCTGGAACGAAAAAGACCCGTTCCGCGGTAAGTACTATCTGACCGGTGACGTGGTCGTGAGTAATGGCAACGGCTCCCACTCCTACACCGGTCGGGATGACGATCTCATCACCTCGGCCGGTTACCGCATCGGCCCGGCAGAAGTGGAAAGCTCCCTGCTGGAGCACGAAGCCGTGGTCGAGAGCGCGGTGGTGGGCAAGCCGGATGAAAAACGCGGCACCATCGTGAAAGCGTATGTCGTCACCCGGCCCGATTTCGATGGCGTGGAGGACCTGGCCGAGAAGCTGAAACACCACGTGCGAACCCGGCTCTCGAGTCACGCCTACCCGAGGGAGGTCGAGTTCGTCACCGAGTTGCCGAAAACCTCCAGCGGCAAGATCCAGCGCTTCGTACTGCGTCAGCAGGCGGCCGAAGAGGTCAGGGAAACCGCCTGACCCACTAGGGACGTGCTGATCAATTCCCTAGGAGTCTGGTTCATTCGCTGATTGACTAAGCCCGTGAAAGGTCTGAAAGCACGGCGCGATGGCGACGGTTTGGTGGTTCCAGATCGAGTCAGCGCAACGCGGCGATCAGACCTTTCAGGGGCTCCCGAAGGCCGCGCCGTACGAAGCCGTTGGCGGTGTTGCGACTCTTGGCAAGGGCTATCCGAATGCGGCCCGGACCATTCCCGGCCCACCGTCACTCCGGCCTGTAGAGCCTTAGAATGCTGGAGAAATCCAGATCCGCGTTTCCCTGCCCCGCATGCAGCTGGTACAGATTACGGGCCAGAGCACCGACCGGAATCGCGGACTGCTGCTTGACGGCATTGTCGTACGCCAGCCCCAAATCCTTGGTCATGAGCTTCACCAAAAAGCCCCCCTCATAATCGCGGGATGCAGGCACACCATCCATCACGCCCGGCCAGGGGTTGTAAACGTTCAGCGCCCAATTACCGCCAGAGCTCTGTTTGATGATCTCTGACAGCACAGCCGGATCCAGACCATTGTCAGCGCCCAAGGCCAGGGCTTCGCTGGTACCCGCCATGAGGATGGCCAACAGCATGTTATTGCAGATCTTCGCCACCTGCCCGGCGCCATGGGGGCCAGCCAGGAAGACATTCCTGGCCATCGGCTCAAGAATCGGCCTGGCCTTGGTGAAAGTGGCCTCATCACCGCCACAGATGAACGTCAGTGAACCCGCTTTGGCACCGCCCACACCACCAGAGACCGGGGCGTCGATAAAAGCCAGCCCTTTTTCGGTGGCGACCTCAGCCACGCCACGGGCCGTTTCCGGCGCGATCGTGGAACAATCAATGACCAGCGTTCCAGCCGGTAGCGAATCCAGCAGTTCACCCTCGCCCAGATAGACGGTCTCCACATGCTCCCCGGCGGGCAGCATGGTGATGACGCAGTCGACACCATCGGCCGCCGCCTTTGCCGTCTCCGCGCTGCCGGCCCCATCAGCCACCAGAGTCTCCATGGCCGGTCCGGACAGATCGAATACGGTGACGTCATGGCCCGCTCTGAGCAGATTGCGGGCCATCGGGCCACCCATGTTCCCCAGCCCGATAAAAGCAATCGTGGCCATATCACGCCTCCTTGTTGTTGTCATTGTCGAAAAAAGGCATCAATCCACTCGCTATCCATGCTCGCCAGCGAGGGATAGCGCCATCGGGGTTGCCCATCCTTTTCGATCAGCAGTGCTCGCACACCCTCTGCAAACTCCCCCTTCGTCAGGCAGTTGCACGACAAAACCAACTCGCTATCCAGAACCTGCGCAAGACTGTCGAGTCGGCTCTGGTGATAGTGACGCCATGTCAATGCCAGGGAGGTGGGAGAAGCGCCACCCAACCCTCTGGCGGACCGGCCCAGCCAGTCATCACGACTACCGAGCTCCGCTAACTGATGCGCTGCCTGCTCAACGGTCTCGGTGTCGACCGCTCGGTTGATCTCATCAAAGTGCGTCCGTACCGCAGACTCAGGCATGGCCTCGGTACTGCGGCACTCGAACTGACGCAGCGTGCTGCCAACCACATGGTGCGCCGGCTGGCGCTGCCATTCCGCCCCGACCAGAGCGTCGATGACGCCGGGTTTGAGATCATGCCGGATAAACCGGTCAGCGATGCCGGCAAACAGTGCGTCCGGGCCGTTGATGCGGGCGCCAGTCAACCCCAGAAACAGGCCGACATCACCCGGCATGCGATTGAGAAACCAGCCCGCGCCGACATCCGGATACAGGCCAATGCTCACCTCGGGCATCGCAAGCGTCGAGTGCTCAGTCACCACACGGTGGGAGGCCCCCACCATCAGGCCGATTCCCCCGCCCATGACGATGCCGTTGCCCCAGCACACAATCGGCTTGGGGAAGGTGTGAATCTCATAGTCGAGCTGGTACTCCTCGGTAAAGAACCGCTCACCCTCAATGGCACTGCGAGCCTCAGTCATGCTCCGGTAGAGAGCCACGATGTCTCCGCCGGCACAGAAAGCCTTGTCGCCACTGGCCTCCAACCATACCGCCCTGATGCCGGGGTCACTGGCCCAATGTTGCAGCTGGGACCGAAGTCGCCTGATCATTTCCAGAGACAGCGAGTTGAGGCTGCGTGGTGCATTCAGTCGCGCGACGCCGATGCTGGCGTCACCCGTGCTTTTCCACTCCTCAAAAACAATGGGTTGATCGCTCATACAATCACTCGTTGATCAGCGGTTTTTCCACTCAGGCCGGCGCTTTTCCAGAAAGGCATTAACGCCCTCGCGCTGGTCCTCCGTACTGAACAGCTCCACGAACAACTCCCGCTCCATACGCCAGCCATCACTGTGACTTCGCCCCTCCCGGGCGCTCATCACCAGACGCTTGCACCGGGAGATGGCCGAAGGGCTTTGCCCACAGGCTCCTTCCGCCAGCGCCAGTGCTTTCTGAAGGCTTTCGCCTTTCGGCACAATTTCTTCCACCAGGCCAATCGCCAGCGCCTTATCGGCTTTCACTCGTTCACCGCAGAGGATCAGGCGCTTTGCCCAGCCTTCCCCCACAAGCCAAGGCAGGTTCTGTGTGCCACCGGCACAGGGCAGCAGACCGACGCCGGGTTCCGGCAACGCCATTTGGGCGTGCTCCTCGGCAATGCGGATATCACAGGCCAGCGCACATTCCAGGCCACCCCCCATGGCGTAACCATTCACCGCGGCAATGGCGACGCCTCGAAAATTCACCAGGGTCTCAAAGGCACGCCCAAACAACTGAGCCATGTGACTGGCATTACCAACATCACCGTCGGCAAAGGCGTTCAGGTCGGCACCGGCGGAGAAGAACTTGTGACCCTCTCCTGTCACCACCAGCGCGTAGACATCGCGATCCTCATTGAGTCTCTCGACGATGTCTGTCAGTTCCTTCAGAGAGTCCGCCGTCCAGGTGTTCGCCGGCGGGTTGGCGATCGTCAGGATGGCGATATGGTTCTGTTTTTCCAGCTTGAGCAGGCCACTCATTCTGTCTTCCCCTCGTGGTTATTGATTACCGAAGCTGAATGGAAAAATTGGCGTCAGAACGGCTGGCTTCGGTGGAGAACCAGCGGGAGGTCACTGTCTTGGTCTCCGTATAGAAGCGCACCGCCTGCTTGCCATAGGCATGCTGATCACCGTAGAAAGAGCCTTTCCAACCGGTGAACGAAAAGAACGGCAGAGGCACCGGAATGGGGACATTCACGCCCACCTGTCCCACCTCAATGTCGTGCTGGAAGCGCCGGGCCACGCCACCATGGTTGGTGAAAATGGCGGTCCCGTTACCGTAGGGGCTGTTATTGATCAGCTCGATGGCATCCCCAAGGCTGTCTGCGTTCATGCAGGACAGAACGGGGCCAAACACCTCTTCGCGGTAGATGTCCATGTCCGGAGTCACGTCACCAAACAGCGTCGGGCCGACCCAGTGCCCCTCCGGCAGGCCGTCTACCGTGCAGCCACGTCCATCCAGCAACAGCGTCGCCCCCTGGGATTCACCGGTGGCAATCAGGGATTCAACCCGCTCCCTGGCCTTCGCGCTGATGAGTGGTCCGTAACTGGCTCCCGGATCATTCCACGCCCCGGGGCGGACCGTCGCCATGGCGTCTTTAAGTTCCGGAATCCACTGCTGGGCCGCTCCCACGAACACGGCAACGGAAATGGCCATACAGCGCTGGCCGGCCGCACCAACAGAGGCACCCACCAGCGCGTTAAGGACCTGCTGTTTGTCGGCGTCGGGCATGATCACCATGTGATTTTTCGCCCCGGCAAAACTCTGCACCCGTTTCATATGGCGGGTCCCGGTCTCGTAGATGTACTGGCCAACGGGCACCGAACCGACAAATGAAATAGCACGGATGGACGGATCGGTCAGCAGTGTGTCCACCTGCTCCCTGGCGCCATGCACCACCTGCAACACCCCCTTGGGCGCACCGGCCTGATCGAACAGTTCCGCCAGGCGCATCGGCGTCAGCGGGTCCTGTTCGGACGGCTTGAGTACAAACGTGTTCCCGCAGGCAATGGCCATCGGGAACATCCACAGCGGGATCATGGCCGGGAAATTGAACGGCGTGATGCCAGCACACACGCCCAGTGGCTGGGTCCAGGAATGGGTATCCACGTCCCGGGCCACGTTTTCGACAGTCTCGCCCATCATCAGCGTGGCCACGTTGGCGGCATGCTCGACCACTTCAATACCGCGCCAGACATCGCCCCTGGCATCCTCAAACGTCTTCCCGGTCTCCTGCGACAAGGTCTCGGCAATCTCCTCGTGGTGGGACTTGAGCAGGGCCTGATAACGCATCATCACCCGGGCGCGCTCGGAAACCGGTGTTTCCTTCCAGCTCTTGAAGACCTCACCGGCGTTATCAATCGCTTGGCGCATTTCGTCCGATGTCGCGCACGGCACCTGGGCAATGACGTCATTCGTCGCGGGGTTGGTGACATCCATCCATTTGGAACTGCAGCTCTGGACAAACTCACCGGCAATGAACTGGAGCACTGTAGACATGGTATCCATTCCCTGTTTGTTGTTGTGCGGGCATACCTCGCCGGCACCATCCGATGGAGGGCTGGCGATTCTGTAAAAAAGGCTATCACGCCGCTTTCAACAGGGTGATTGACTAACTTTCGTCCGTGATGGATTATTTTTCGATGAACGAGCCACACCCCAACGTCCAGACACCCCGAACCTCACAATGGCCGGTTCCGGCGGACAGCGTGCGCTATGTCGTTCCTGAGCCAATCGTGCGGAGCCTGGCACGCCACCCGTTGACTCAGGAGCTGTACCCCCTGGCGTTCGGCCATTACCGAAAGGCCGCCGGGCACCACATGCATCGGGACTACCACCCTGATAATCTTTTGATCTACTGCACGGACGGCAAAGCCTTCCTGAACGTTGCCGGTGAGCCGTACACCATTGAGGAGGGCGACCTTCTTTTACTGCCGGCCGGTGCAAGCCACCGCTATACCGCGGACCCGGACACCCCCTGGACGATCCACTGGGTGCATTACACCGGGCCACAGGCCGAGGCGTTTGGTCACTACATGGGGTTTGACGACACCACCCGCGTTCGCAGGATCGGGCACCAGCCAAGACTGCTTGTTGACTTCAATGGCCTGCTTTCAGTCCGCGAGACCGGGTTTCGCACTCGTGGCCTGATTCACGCCAGTAACCGACTGCGTCAGCTGATCGCATCCATACCGCTGATCGCCGACGAAACCGGCCAGGCCCGCCATGCCGAACTGGACGCTCTGCACCATTACATGCGGGATAATCTGGAGCGGAGGCTGACCCTGGGCCAGTTGGCCGAACTGTCCGGCCTTTCTCCAGCGCACTTTGCCACCCGATACCGGGAGCAGACCGGCACGTCGCCCATCCAGCACTTCCTGCACCTGAAGGTGGAGCGAGCCTGCCAGCTACTGGACACCACCAGCCAAAGCTTTGCCGACATCAGCCGGCAACTGGGGTATGACGACGCTTACTATTTCTCGCGGCTGTTCAAGAAAATCATGGGCAAATCACCCAGTGATTATCGATATACCGCCCGGCACTGAATCGAAGTGGCGTGGTCTCAGCCCTCCAGGGCCTCGACTGGCTTCAGTGCTGGTGCGGGAAACCGCGTCCGGTCTGCTTCACAGCATTCTCTCACCGCCGGCTCACAATCGCGCCGTCGTCGGCCCAAGGGCGTTGTAGAACACGATCGTCCTGCTGTCTTGAATGCTCGACCTGGATGAGCCGAGAACATCCTCAATCAGGCGCTCATCCAGGTGCCTGTTGAGTTGGCGAGTTTGTCGAGCCCACTGGCGTTGCTGGTACACCGCCTCACGATGCCGGCGGCTGAAATGGCCCCAGGCCGCGAGCCGAGCCCGGATCTGGCTCATCAGCCCGGCGGGCATATGCGTTGTCTGGCTCATACCGGTCATGATCATTCCTCCCTCTGTTTCGGATACCATGCCCGGCACTGATTGATTAGACAAACGAGAAGATCCGGTTCATCCTATGAGGAAATCTCAAAGGTAATCGGTTATGTCCACTCTGCCCCCGTCCATGCCCAATCTGGACCTGGACCTGGCCCGAACGTTCGTCGCGATCTGTGAGTCCGGCAATTTTTCCCGCGCTGCAGAGCAGGTGCACCGCAGCGCCTCGGCCGTGAGCCTGCAGGTGAAGAAGCTGGAGCAGATGGTGGGCCGGGAGCTGTTCCATCGCGAGACCCGGCGCGTCACCATGACCCGGGACGGGGAAATGCTGCTGGGCTACGCGCGACAGTTACTGCGTCTGAACGACGAGGCGTTTTCCCAGTTCCGGTCGTCGCCCTTCAAGGGCCGGGTGCGCCTCGGCGCCCCCAACGACACCGGCATCGTCGCCATGCCGGACATCCTGCGCCGCTTCGCCACCAGCCATCCAGAGGTGGAGGTGGACGTGCACCTCGGGCGCACCACCCATCTGCGCCAGCTCATTGCCGCCGGCGAAATCGACATCGCAATCTTCAGCTTCAGCCCGGATCTGGACCGCCAGCCGCCGATCCACAGCGAACCGCTGGTGTGGCTTGGTGCCCGACACGGCGCCGCCAAAGACAAGCGGCCGCTTCCCGTCGCTCTCGCCGAACCCGGCTGCTACTGGCGCACCATGGCTCTCAAGGCGTTGGGTGACGCGGGAATGGACTACCGCGTCGCGTACACCAGCGAGTTCTGCCAGGCACAGATCGCCGCCGTCCGCGCGGATCTGGCCGTCGCTCCGCTACCGATCAGCGTCATTGATCACGACATGATTCACTTGGGTACTGATCACGGCCTTCCGAAACTCGACGACTACCGCATGACACTCGCCAAGCGCGACGGCGCCGGCCCCGTGGAGGACGCACTGGCCGAGCATATGGTGTCCGGATTCAAATCGATTTCGGAACGGGGAATGCGGTTGTTTGCCTGATCCCTCAAGACCGGCGAAGGCACAGAATCAGACAACGTCCATTGGACCGGTACAGTCGGTTCCTCTCACTCGCTGTACCGTTTCTGTAATGGGCCATCTGTACTGCATTCCGGGACTGATTGCCCCCTTTGTATCGGGCCGCGCCGGTCGTCACCCCGCTCGACAGATCATGATATTAATGAGCTTCTCCACCACCTCGCCGGTATTACTGAGAGCCTGTTCGTGGTGCTGGCAGGCATCCACAACCTCAAATCCGCCCGCCCTCAGCAACCCGCCAATCCGCTCCTGGTCATAAAGCTCAAAACCGTAGGGCACGAACGGCAGGTCCTTCATAAAAGAACGATCACCGAATGCAAGGCAAAGCACACCACCCGCTTTGAGGACCCTGTGAATCTCCGCAAGCTGTGCCGCCGGCTGTTCCCAAAAATAGAGGGTGTGGATCGTTAACACTTTGTCGAACGATTCCGCTTCAAAAGGCAGCTCCTGCGCGTCGCCCTGCCGAAACCGGGCTCTCCCGGACTCAATCAACCGCCCATTCAGTCGCTCAGCTTCTGCGACCATCTCCGCTGACCAGTCAACTCCCGTGTAGGTAACGCCCCTGGCCGCTTCAACGATATCGGCCACGAAGGCACCATTACCCGGTCCGATCTCCAATACCGAGTCATCTGCCCCCATCCCCAGGCGCTCAATACACTGGTTGTTCAACAGCCGGTTGGCTTCATTCATTCGTTCACCAACCTCAACGGCATCGCGACCACTGGGGCAGCGCAGCTGTGACGCAAGCGTTTTTGAATCCATGTCGCCTCCCTACGGCGCGAATCACATCTGGCAAGGCGTTCATTGAACGGGCAAACAGCACCCAATCCGAATCCTTTCCATGACGGGGATTGAACCAGCGCAGATCCGTTGTCATCTATGATCGGTAAACAAATACGGTTATACGTTACGACAACTGCTCTGACACTCATATGCCCGAAAAGCCCCCACTGCAGACGCTGTTCGATACGCTGCCCCAGAGTGGTCGCGTTGTATGGATTGGTGTCCGCCCCGCCCGCGGGGAGCCCATGACCGCGCTGGAGCGCGTCTGGGTGATGCCGGGCAAGGGTCTGGACGGCGATCGCTTCAAAGGCCGCGGTACCAGCAAACGGCAGGTCACTCTCATCCAGCAGGAACACCTGCACGCCATCGCCTCCTGCCTACAACGGGATGCCATCCGCCCTGAGACTTTCCGCCGCAACATCGTCGTCTCCGGTCTGAACCTGCTGGCGCTGAAAGGCAAGACCTTCCGCATCGGTGACGTCACACTGGAATACACGGGGCTATGCCACCCCTGCAGCAAAATGGAAACCGCCCTCGGGCCTGGCGGTTACAACGCCATGCGCGGGCATGGCGGAATCACAACAAGGGTGGTGGAAGGCGGCGAGCTGGCGCTCGGGGACGCGGTCCGGGCGCTACCGGGGGCCTGACGTTGCCCTGCCCCACGCTCACTGTCGTAGTCGGTCGCGGTAATGTGCATCCGTCCAACACCGTGGCAGGGCCTCGCCGGATGGGAACGCCAGCTTACTCTTGTCGAAAGGCTCCGGATCCTGGGCCTCCTCACCGAAGTGCAGGCAGCCCCGGACGGTCGGTTCGAGCGGATTGAACAGCCCCTGCAGATCGAGCACTTCCACCAGATGGCCAGTGGCTTTTTCCGCCAATAGCATAACGCCCTCCCCGATCCTTGTGTCGGCTGCGCCAGTGCAACCCAAGTGACATCAGCGTTACCCTCAGCATAGACCCGATGGCTTGAAAGCGGGATGCCCGAGAGAGGCACCCTCGCCTTTCATTCGCTTTCGCTAAAACCTGAACATCAGTTCACAACCCCACATGCCAGTGCTACTTTAGTCGAATAAGGGACTTTCGTGTTTTAACGCGTGGCAGTGACGCCGTGGCCAATGAACGTTGCAGTGTGGAGACCCGCGGTTATGGGTGAGGCGGACGATGCGGATGACGAGGTGATCGCCGAGCTACGCGAAAAGGCTGCGCGGCTAGAAACCCTTGAGACTCAGCTCCGAGCATTGGAGCAGGAGCGTGAAGACTTGCTGGATAGCAAGCAGAGGATGTCCAGTGAACTCGACCAATACCAGAAACGGCTGACAGAGTGGGAGTGGTTCTTTGAACATTCCGTTCAGATGTTATGCATTGCCGGATTGGATGGTTATTTCAAGCGGGTGAATGCTGCATTTGCGGACACCCTGGGCTACTCAAAGGAAGAGTTGCTGTCACGACCGATCCTGGACTTTGTGCACCCCGACGACACTGCCAAAACAATCCGGGAACTAGAAGGACTCGGCGTCGGGCGCAACAGTATCAGTTTTGAGAATCACTATCGCGCCGGAGACGGAAGCTGGCGCAGGATCGCCTGGCACTGCCCAGCGGTCACCGACGTGACCACCAAACTATTTGCGGTTGCCCGCGATGTCACTGAAGACCGCCGTAAAGAAGAGGCCATCCTGTACAAGGCCTCCCATGATTCACTGACCGGACTGCACAACCGGGCCGCATTTGAAGAGAGTCTTGAGCGGGCTATTGCGCAACAACGCCGAACCCGCAAAGGCGAGGTGGTGCTTTATCTGGTCGACCTCGATGGTTTCAAAGCAGTCAACGACCAATACGGACACATGGCCGGGGACCATCTGCTGCAGGTGATTTCAGAGCGGCTCCGGACCATCCAGCGGGCGGCCGACATGGTCGCAAGAGTGGGAGGTGATGAGTTTGTGTTCCTGGCGGACGGCGACACGGAAGCCACTGGCATCTGTCCTTACAAACCTCTGGCGGAGCGTATCATTGGCCAGGTCAGCGAACCCATCGAACTGAACGACGGCATCGTCACCGTGAACTGCAGTGTGGGCATCTCTACGCTTCCCGGAACCGCCGATGATGCCTCCTCGTTGATGGTCCAGGCCGACCAGGCGATGTACGCCACCAAGCGTTCTGGTAAGAACGGTTTCCGCAAGTTCGATCCGTCCCTGACCAGATAAGGCGCCTGGATGACCGGGGTCAGATCGATTTTTCTTTCAATCGGGTTTCGTCAAGGTCGCTTGCGCCGCGTAAAACCCTGGCGTTTCAGGCCGTTAAAAATCTCCGGCACTTTGAGGGGCACGAACGTCCGCGCTGTTTTCAGAAGACTGATGACAACGTGCATTCGCTTGTACCACAGCACGCTGCGAATCTTTGTCTTCATCGGACGGTAGCCCTCCTGGTACAGCGCCTCCACGCGATCGGCGTTGTTCGTCAGGCTGTAGTCGCTCAGATCCAGAGGCACCGGGATGTCGGCCGTCTTCAACTGCTTGCGGGTGTTGAAGTCGATGCCAATGTTGATGGCGTTCGCGATCACATCGAACGTGCCTTCCGGCTTCGGATAGCGCCGGACATGACTGAGGTCCACGGCGACGGTGATGCCCGCACCCATCCTTGCCAACGGTGAGATCGGGACGTTCTCGACGAGCCCCCCGTCCACCAGCGTCCGCCCGTCGATTTCCACGGGCACGAACAGCCCGGGCACGGCCATGGAGGCGCACACGACGTCCGCCAGATTCCCCTCCCGGAAGATCAGCTGTTCGCCGGTTTCGATATCCGTTGCGCAGATCGCCAGTGGAATGTCGGCGTCCTCGACCCGGACATCCCCCAGATCCCGCAGAATCATCTCGCGAATGGCATCGGTACTGAAAAGGCCCCCTCGCTCAAAGGTAAAATTGATGATCTTTGAGAGGTTCAGCGTCGAGCATATGGACAGGATGGACTCCGCCGGGCGACCAAAGGCGTAATAGCTTGCAATGAGCGCGCCCGCACTGGTCCCCGAGATACAGTGAATCCCGATCCGCTCTTCCTCGAACGCTTTGAGAGCACCGATATGGGCGATGCCCTTGGCCGCACCGCCCCCCAGGGCGAGACCGATGCGGGTGTTGAAGGGGTTGAATGTCATGGATAAGAGCCTGCAACGATTTTCAGAGCCAGAAGCCCGGAAATTGTAGCAGGCCGGCCGGTTTTGGCGGCGCAGCGCCCCGCAAGATGGAACACCAGAAGGTCCCTATTGTCTTCCCGTGCCTGTCATAAACGCCCTTTTACCGGCGGGGATCGCCTCACTGATGCCCCCCCTCAAAGCCTCCGCCGAAGTCCGGGCCGGTGGGTTGCTTCTCAGTCGGTCGACCGACCCCACTAACGTCTTCCATTCGCGCGGCCCCGATACTCGGGACGGATGGTTTCCCCATGACGCAGCAGAAAGAAGGTGTCCTCGGCAATGCCCGCTCTCTTTCGCGCTCGGGCCAGCTCCTTAGGCGGCTCATCGAGGGGTTCGTCCGTCAGTCCCTCGAAAGTTCCCCAGTGAATACCCAGTGACTGGCGGGCATTGATGTCCAGATGCGCCTGGACCGCCTCCTCCGGGTTCACATGGAACGCCTTCATGAACCAGCGCGGCTCGTAGGCACCGATGGGTAAAGCGGCCAGATCGAATCCGTCCGTTCGCTGACCAATATCGCGCAGGTCCTCTGAATACCCAAAGTCACCGCCAAAGAAGAAGGAATAATCCGGATGCTCCACCGCCCAGGCACCCCAGAGCTGCTCCCCCTGGTCCCAGGGCGTTCGCGAACTCCAGTGCTGCACGGGCAGGAACTGGATCGTGAAGCCGTCGTATTCCCGACTCTCCCACCAGTCCATGGCGGTCAGATGCGCGCCATCCCCGTCGGTAATGTGCTCCCGGAACCACTCCCCCATCCCCAGAGGGATGAAAAACCGCGGCGGTCCACCCTCCTGCTGGAACAGACGGCGCACCGAAGACGCATCGAGGTGGTCATAGTGATTGTGGGAAATGACCACCAGATCGATCCGGGGCAGCTCCGACAGCGCCACGCCTGGGCGCTGGTGGCGCGGCGGTCCGGCGAAGGACAGCGGCGAGGCCCGGTCCGAGAACTGGGGATCGGTCAGCACGTTCGTGCCAGCCACCTGCAGCAGGACCGTCGCATGTCCAATCCAGGTCACCGCCACGTCCTCCGGGTTGCTCTGGATCAGCTCCAGATCCGGCTCCACCGGTTCAATAGGACGCTCCGCCGGCCTCGGCCGGACCGACCAGAAGCGATTCCACTGCCAGCGGATAAAATCCCAGCCGCTATTGTGTTCATGGGGGTAGCGATTCTGGAACCCACTGGGGGTATGGTACGGTTTGTTGGGGTCGTAGTGTTTGTTGACATTGCTGCAACCGGAACCAACCATCGGTAACACCAGAGCCGTCGAACACAATAGAGTGATTCGGATGAACTTGAGAATAACCCGTTTCCCCGCTTGTTGACCTGAGCCAGACGTCTGCGAAGTGTAACGCAGACCATCGCCAGAATCGCGGGCTCAGGACAACCAGTCCAGCCCCAGAACCAGGCGTGGCACACCGTCCGGCTCTGGCGAGCGATGAACAAGACCATGCCCTTCATTGCCAACCCACGACGCCCCCTTCAGCAACGACACGGCGGCAGTCGGAATCCTCTCGATCTGCGCATGGCCAATCGCCTGTTCCGGGAGTGGGCGCGATGAGTCGCCTCGTCGCACCCACGCTTCAGGTAACCATTCCGTTCCCGGCCCCGTGTACGTCACCAGCAGCCTAGCGGGCACTCGGTCATAGTGGAAGCGCGGGCACATGGTACCGCGCAGAACGTGAAGGCGAACGCCTACCCCCGCAGGCTCAAACAGGCACTGGAACATGGCAATCATCTCGTCCACGTCCCTCACCCAGCTCTCCGCTCCTGGCATATTCCGTGCCCATTCCGGCAACATTGCGCCGGCACTGTCCTCCTCTTCCAGTGCCAGAAAACGCTCAAAAGTGCCTGCCTCCCGAGCGAAGCGATCTGCAAACCGGGCACACTCAGGCGACAGCGATCGCTCCCAGATCACCAGATTGACCTCATCCCGGAAAATTTCTGTCAGGCACTCGGCTTTGTCACCCCGCACGGCAATGGGATGTGTCAGCAGACTCTTATCGACATGCATAAGCGATCGCTCCACGCAATACAGATGACTGGAAATTGAAAACCACCTCAATAATGTTATGTTATAACATACAAAACGGAAACACCGCACCGATGTGCGGCTGCTCGCCTTCAGAACAATGGGACACAAATCATGAATCAAACAGACAGGCGTCTTCCGGTGACTGTATTGTCCGGATTCCTTGGCGCCGGAAAAACGACGGTGTTGAACCACATTCTGAATAATCGCGACGGCAAACGCGTTGCCGTGATCGTCAACGATATGAGTGAGGTCAACATTGATGGGTCGCTGGTGCAGCAGGAAGTGACTCTGAACCGCTCCGAGGAGAAACTGGTGGAGATGAGCAACGGCTGCATCTGCTGCACTCTGCGCGAGGATCTGCTCGTCGAAGTACGCGAACTGGCTGAGACCGGGCATTTCGACTGCCTGGTGATCGAATCCACCGGCATCTCTGAGCCGCTCCCGGTGGCTGAAACCTTTACCTTCGCCGACGAAGACGGTGTCAGCCTGTCCGATATTGCCCGCCTGGACACAATGGTCACCGTGGTGGATGCGGTGAACTTTCTGAACGATTACGACGAGGCGCAGTCGCTACAGGAAACCGGAGAGAGCCTCGGCGAGGAAGACGAGCGCAGCGTTGCCGATCTTCTGGTGGACCAGATCGAGTTCAGTGACATTCTACTGATCAGCAAAACCGATCTGGCCACTCCGGAGCAGCTGACACGTCTGAGGGGCATACTTCGCAGCCTCAATGCCGAGGCTGAAATTCTCCCCATCACACAGGGCGCAGTGCCGCTCGACAAGGTTCTGGAAACGGGTCGCTTCAGTTTTGAACACGCTCAGCAGGCGCCCGGCTGGTTAAAAGAAATGCGCGGCGAACACATACCGGAAACCGAAGAGTACGGCATTTCCAGCTTCGTCTACCGTGCCCGCCGCCCCTTTCACCCAGCCAAGTTCTACGATTTCCTGCACCAGGGCATTTCCAGTGGCAAGCTGATTCGATCAAAAGGTTATTTCTGGCTCGCTACCCGCCCGGAATTTGCAGGTAACTGGAGCCAGGCTGGCGGCATTGCCCGGCACGGGTTTGCGGGTATGTTCTGGAAGGCGGTGCCGGAGACCAACTGGCCCCAAGACCCGGCGTATCGCCAGGCGATTATGGATAGCTGGGAGGAGCCTTTCGGCGATATGCGCCAGGAGCTGGTGTTCATTGGCCAGAATCTCGACAGATCGGCCATTACACGCCGTCTCGACGGGTGCCTGCTGGATGACCGGCAGCTGCTGGCGGGCCGATCCTTTTGGCAGACACTGAATGACCCATTCCCAGCCTGGGAATGACCACCCCGAAAGAATGCACGATAGTGCGGGGGAAAGGTGTCGAGTCAGTCAATGCGAGCCAGGCTCACTCAACCGTCTTTTGCCATGTCCCTGTCGGGAAGCCCAGTCGACCTGGCTCGCGCTACCCATAAGACTGTCGATCGCGTAAGATTCCAACCAGTCATCAAGAGAGTGGGAGCTCTCCCACGCTCTTGCTCAGGGCGGCGTGCGTCATTCAAGATCCTGTTTTTTGAGTCAAGGAGGCCGACATCATGCGCTTTACTCTCTTGGTGGTGCTTGTTGCCCTAACGCTGGTCGGGTGCTCTTCGCGTCAATTAACCGACAACTTGAACGGGTCCACGGCCCAGCGGCTGGTGACGCATAGCATCGACGACCTGATGGGTGAGCTGGAACACGAGCGGTTAGAGCGGCTCAAGGGGCAACGCGTTTACCTGGAAACGAACTTCCCGTACCCATCGAGGCAAAAGGCGTCCGGGGATCAATCGTTGGTCAAGGATTATGCGGACAAACGCCTGGCCCTGGCACTGCAGCGCCAGTTTGGGGCGCAGATGGTCGACTCGAAAGCGCAAGCCGACCAGGTAATGAACGTCTTCTACAATTCGTTGGCCACGGACCAGAGTGATTTCGGGTTTTCAGTCCCACTGGGCTTTATCCCCGGCATTGGTCAGAATGCGAAGATCAACCTCATTACCCTGGAGAAATACCACGGTATTTCGGAAATGTACTATTTCATCGGGGCAACCGGTGTCGAAAACCGCAGCGATACACTCCAGGCCGTTGTGCGCACCGACGCTCTGGGGCTGCCGTTCATTACCATCCCGTTTTCAAATCTCGATCGCGAGGAATAGGGCGTCATCACACCCGGCCAGAACGACGCGCCCTTAACCGGCCACGGGCGGCGTCTTGCCCTTCGCTCTGGCGCAGTCCGATCCATCAGTCCGCCCCCAGAACGTCAGCCGCAACCCATGGCCTAGGAGTCTGCGCGGCAGAAATCGTGCCAGGCGAGATCGTCCCACTGCGAGGCCATTTTGACGGTCATTTGAGGCGCATAGTGGTTCCATGTAACGACAATGAGCGCTCAAAAGGGACCGCAGTGGGGCGGTCGCAGCGGTGCGACTTTCTACCGCGCAGACTCCTGGTGTCCCGTCTGGTTCTACACAAATCGTTCTACCTGTTCTCGCGCCTTTTTTGCCAACGCGTTTTCACTGACGGCCGCCATCGACCGGTTTCTGGAAGGAGATGACGCCGGAACTGGCCAACTGGCCTACACTTCCCCCAAAACCGATTGAATTCCTGACGGAACAAGGCAATGAAATCCAGCGCGCTTCACCTGCCGCGACTCGCCCTGCCGATGTTGGTGGTTCTATTGCAAGCCATGCCCACTTGGGCCGCTACGCCGGTTCCCGAGTCCTCCAGCCAGTCACTTGGCGGTATTATCGAGGTCATGGAGGATCCGTCCCACGACTTGACCCTCGAACAGGCAAGGCGCAGCAATACCTGGCGGGCCCATGCCGAGACTGTTTTCAACAAAGGGTACGGCCGATCCGCCTGGTGGCTACGCTGGTCGCTGGACAACCCGACAGGCACCAAATTGGACCGCATACTGTCCATTGACTACCCCCTCTTGCGGGATCTGCGCCTCTACACGAGAACCGATGGGGAGTCAGACTGGCAGCAGCGTCGTCTGGGCGCTGCGTTACCCTTCACTGAACGCCCGCTGGACAGTCGTTATTTTGCGGTTCCACTCAGCTGGGAACCGGGTGAAACACGCCACTTCTACCTTCGTGTTCACTCAGACAGTTCACTCCAGGTTCCCCTTACCATTTCCGACCCAACCCGCTTCAACCGCCGCAACGCCACGGAGAACATACTTCACGGCATTTATCTGGGGTCGCTCCTGGCCATCGGGGCCTACAACCTATTGCTCTTCATTGCCATCCGGGATCGAAACTACCTCTACTATGTCGGAGTGGTTTTCAGCATTGCCATGCTCATCGCCACGATCAATGGTTATACCTTCCGTTACCTCTGGCCTGAGGCGACCAACTGGAACAAACAGGCCATCATCGTGTTTTTCGGACTTGCTGTCTGGTGTGCCGCCTATTTCACCCGTCGTTTCCTGCGGCTCTGGAAATATTCCCGTTGGATGAGCAACCTCGCGGCCATCATCGGTATGTGTGGTTTAGGGATGGTGGCGTTGTCAGGCATCATTAGCTACTACAACGCCATTATGACCCTCTTGGTCATTACCTTCTTTGCCATCATCTACGCGGTCTTTGTGGCGATCTATGTGTGGTACCGGGGGCAACAAGCTGCTATCTACTATCTCCTGGCCTGGTCGTTCCTGTTGATCGGCTTCCTGATTCTTGTGCTGTCCAATGGGGGATTTCTGCCCTCGAATGGGTTAACGAGGTCAGCGCCGATGGTGGGCTCGTTCATGGAAGTACTTCTTCTGTCCTTCGCCCTGGCGCAGCGCATCAACATCGAGCGCCAGCTTCGTTTCGCGGCGCAGCAGGAGATACTGGACGCCAGCAAACGTCACAATCGTGAACTCGAACTGCGCGTTCAGGAGCGTACGGCCGAACTGGAAAATGCGAACCATCGGCTTAACGAAATGAGTATCACAGACAGGCTCACTGGCCTGAAGAACCGTCGCTACCTGGAAGAGGCACTGTGCCGTGAAATATCGCGGGCCAATCGCAATGAACTGCCGTTGAGTGTGGTTATGATCGACCTCGACCATTTCAAGTCGCTCAATGACACGTACGGGCATCAGGGCGGCGATATCTGTCTCGAGCATGTTGGCCATATTCTGAGCAACAGCATTCGTGACCCCGATATCGCGGCAAGATACGGCGGCGAGGAGTTTGCGCTGGTGCTGACCGAGGCGGATTCCAGGGGCGCACTCAAAGTTCTGCACAGGGTCAGACAGGCGTTGGAGAAGACGCGGATCGTCCACGAAGGGGAGGAGCTGGTCTTTACACTCAGCAGCGGGGTGGCTTCGCGACTGCCAGATACGCCCCTGACCAAGGATGAGATGATCAGGCAGGCAGACCAAGCCCTGTACCGGGCCAAACGACAGGGGCGTAACCAAGTCTGTGTCTATCATTCGGCACTTGACGGTCATACCGATCTGAGCGCACCCACCTGATGACCCGTGTTACCAGACGGGACACTAGGAGTCTGCGCGGTAGAAAGTCGCACCGCTGCGCCCCCCCACTGCGGTCCCTTTTGAGCGCTCATTGTCGTTACATAGAACCACTATGCGCCTCAAATGACCGTCAAAATGGCCTCGCAGTGGGACGATCTCGCCTGGCACGATTTCTACCGCGCAGACTCCTAGGCAAATCGTTCGGTACAAGCCCGTGTCAGTCGATCGTGAACGGCCAGCCATCGTTTTTCCCTGGGAGGAAGCTCAATCACGATCCGATCAACCGTTGTCGTGTCTATTGCATGCATTGCGGTGTAGAGCATGCGGGCATACTCCTGTGGATCGGCGCTGAGCATAATGGACTCATAGGCCCGCTCGCCCGGAGGAGAGTGCCACCAGATGACGCCAACCTTTTCCCCGGTCTGTGTGAGTTCGGGAAGAAGCCGGGTCATTCGCTCAGAGGCCACTCCAACCGTTGGTGTCACAGGCTGGTAGTGGCGTTTTACGCTCCCCGGTACCGCCTGGTTGACTCCTTGACCTGGTGCAAGCGTGGTTCCCAGGCAGGCTTCGATATCGTTTTGCGCAACGTGACCCGGTCGGGCAATCACTGGCGTGTCGCCGGTCAGGTCGACAATGGTTGATTCAATGCCCACCGAACAGTCCCCGCCGTCCACGACAGCGTCGATTTTCCCGGACAATCCCGCCAACACGTGCTCCGCCGTGGTTGGGCTGATCCTGCCATAGGGATTGGCGGAAGGGGCCACCAGATCCCGACCAAGTGTCTCCATGATCGCCAGCGTGGCGGGGTGCGACGGCATCCTGACTGCCACGCCCGGATTGCCACCGGTAATGAAATCGCTGACACCGCGTTTCTTTGGCAGTAACAGCGTGAGCGGTCCCGGCCAGAATGCCTGGATCAGGTCCATGGCGTTCTGCGGAACAGGGTCCACCCAGAGACTGATCCGACCCAGTGATGCCAGATGCACGATCAGCGGATGCCCGACCGGACGCTGTTTCGCCCCGAACACCTTCCTGACCGCCTGATCGTTGCTGGCATCGGCCGCCAGCCCATATACCGTCTCGGTTGGAACGGCGACGAGGTGGCCGGCACGAAGCAGGCCCGCGGCTTTCTCAACGTCAGTTGGCTGCGTTGCGTCTAACTGGATGGTCGTGGGCATAGGGTCTCAGGGGTTACAGGTTGGGCAATGTTCCGGTTTGGTTGTCACCGCCGCCACAGGACGGGACTCTGTGTAGTCACAAGCCTGGCAGGACCAGATAACGGCCCGCGGCCGTTGTGTCGGCGTATCGCAGGCACTGCACGGCAGACCTCTTTCAATATCGGTCATCCAGTATCCCGGCAGGGAGCACTCTGGACACAGGCTTTCCATTTTTGCCCGGAGATTCTCGGCCGCAAGCTCGATATTGGCCATTCTGCCGGGCGACTCATGGGCTCGGAGGTCGTACTCGACGAACACCTGTCCGGAAGGCGAGGTATCCCGCAGCGCTCTGAACAGGGTATGGATCTCCTGATGGTCCCGCAGTCCTTTGTAGATTTCAGGGTTCCCGGCATGTTCGGGCCGCATCACCACCCCCTGACCTGTGGGGCAACGGTCCAGAAGCGCTTGCAGTTCCTCCGCAGATCGGACGCTGACCTGCTCAAGCCCAAAAGGCGCACTGTGCTCCCCGAACAGAGTCACATCCCGCTGCGGATCATACAGGCAAACCACCTCCAGGTTGATGCAGAGCAGGCTACCGCCAAACGCCCCTTCGCTGCCGAGGCCGATACCATCTTCGCCTTGCGCCGCCGCAATTCTGGCCTTCTCCAGCGCAGTCTCCCGCTGACCGGCGAAACGTTCTGTTTCCCGGGTAAAGGTCCCCAAACGATCGGTGTCAAAGCAGCTGTCGCAAGTGATCGACAACCCCAGCGGTTCCAGCGGCCCTGCGATGGCTGGCAACTTGCCGTGCCGGGTGAGCAAGACTGCGGAGCGGCCGTCCCAGATCGTCATCAAGCCTCTCCGCTTTGTGCACCTGTCTGGCCCGAACGAACCGCCACAGTCTGCCAATCATTCCGATAAAACCGCTCAACCGAAGTCTGCTCGTCGTCGATCCGGAACAGATACAGCCAGTCGTTATCGACCAACTCCTGCACGACCTTGTGTTTTTCAGCGATCTCAGCAATGGCTTCCCTCGGTGCCGCAATGTACACGCTCAGGCGCAGGGGTTCGTGAACCCAACGCTCGCCATCGTGTACCGACTGCAGCGGCAAGCCGATTCGCAAATCGCCACCGTTGCCTTCAAATACGCCGATATGGCCACCAACCACGTTGTGCAGGACTTTGTTGCCACTGCCGTAATGCCGGTTGTCGGTAACGGACATGAAGTACTGCAGGTTGATCCAGTGAGTGACCACCATGGGCGCCGTCATGATCAGCTCCAGGGTGCTAAAGCCTTCATCCTCGCGCCAGCGGTAATCGTGGAGGAAGCTGCGTCCACCCAGATCCAGGTGTCGCGTGGCCGCACGAGGTGCCACGATAAAGCTGGCGTTACCGGCAAGCCCCCATTCAGGGCGCACCTCGGACCAGTCTTGACTGCGTTTTTTGATGGCGCTGTCGACGTCATTCTCACTCGCGATCCCAAGACGGATGGCGCGTTCACGACGTGCCTGGGCGCCGGCACTCGCCAGGAACTTGCGGATTTCCTCGGGTACGCCATCGGCGCAATCGACCTCGTCGGTGGTTGTGTTATGCAGCGCCCCGACAAAGCGCGTTTCGGGGGGGATCGAAATCCCCTGCTCCGCCAGGGCCTCACGCACCTCCTTGTCGTTCAGGATGCCCGCGAGCACACGCACGTTCACCGAGCCGGTCTGTCCGCCGCAGGCGCCGCAGTCGAGACCCGCCGCATGAGGGTTGTTGCGCGTACGGCTACCGTGTCCAACCAGCAGTACGGTGGGAGCAAACTGATGAGTCAGGGTCATGGCCCTCAGAATCCCCCCAACCAGGTCTGCTTTTTCTTTAACGCCCAGCAGGTTGCCATTCTGACGGATTTCGAATTCGGTCTGCCCCTTGTGGAGCTGGTCAACCGGGTTGTCCGATGACTCTCCTAAAAAGGTCTTGCGGACCATGCGTCCCAGACCTGCCAGCCCCATACTCTCAATAAAGCTGAAACTTGCCGGGCCGGCATTGGAAAACTGCGACCAGTGGGAATGGTTGACCAACGATTGCCTGCTGAAACTGACGGCAGGTTCGGACTCCGTGACCTCGAGCGCCGGTGCCAGCAAACCGGGTAACTGCGGCCGACAAAACCCGGTGCCTTTGGGCCGATACGAGATCGGGAGCCCGAAGAATCCGGCAAATCCGAGCGTCTGGATCGCGGGATTCTGGGCTTCCAGAGCGCGGCGAAAGACCTCCGAGCGAACATCGATGCAGAACGCTGCCTGTAACTTAAGCGGCTGATCGTCCGATAACGGATGCTCAGGTTTTGACAGCAGCTTCTCTGCCAGCCTTGACTGATAGGCCGCCTCAGCTTCGGTATGCTGACGCCAGCCTATGGTTTGCGATTGCTCATGGGTTTTCAACATCTCAGGCCAGGCGTCCCACTGTTCGAGCCAGCGCTGTTTCAGTTCAGCGAAGATGGCTCCACCAACGTGCTGAACATGTCGCCAAATCGCCAGCTCCCAGGCAAGCCGGATGGCCAGCAGGCCGGGCAGAAGGTCTTCCTCGCTCGACTCTCCACTGCCATGCAGCCTGGCCTGCCAACGCAAGTAGGCAGCCCAGGATGACCATCCGTTGATATCCAGCAAGAGAGCATGAGCGTAGTCCGAAGCATAGTCAGGTCGCGGTGCGAGGGCGTTGAAGGCATCAACGATCAGCTTTTCATGCTGATCGGGCAAAACCTGAAATTGAGAAGGCAACGAGGGTTCTTCCATGACGATGGCAATGCCGCGGTCAGCCCGGGTCATCTGCAGCCAGCTGTGATACAGATCCTGGGCATCCGCTTTGAAATCACCGGCATCCAGACGCTGGAAGTAGTCGCCGCAAAACTGGCTGATCTGGTGTACGACCTCGTCCTGCCAACCGACGTGGTGGGCGGTATCGCGGTTGCGATCCAGTTGGGCGCTGAGATTCTGCCAGTGCTCAGGCATGCTGGCGGTTTCGGTCGCAGCCGGGCTGCCGTTGCCCTGTCCTTCAAGAGCGGCCTGATTCTGGCAGCAGGTACCATTGAGTGCCGCCATGCGCGAGGCGACACTGGTGAACGGCCAATCCCGCATTTCCCAGAACGGGTTAACCGCAATCATTTGATCCAGTGGCCAGGAGGGCGCGATGCGCTCGCAGGCATCCGTGACCGCGGCCTGCCAATCTGGTGTATCGGCCTTCGCTTCGGTGATCGCCTTAAGGCTGGGCACTGACATTATGTGGACTCCCTGGAACCAGACGTTGAAGAGACGCTGACCACAGCCCGGGGCCGCACGACATCAGGCAGTTGTGCCGGCCAGATTTTCAGGGTCAGGCGTGTGGACCACTCATCGAGGTAGCCTGCAGCAAACAGAAATCGATAAAGCCGGGCACCTGCGGGCGAGGAACGGTGATAGCGAATCTGGTAGTAGCCACGCACCAGGAGCGCGATCAGGGCGGCAACAAAAACCACTTCCAGCAGGCTTGCCTGACTCTCCGGTGGAGCGAGCACCATAGAGAAGAAGGTTTTCTGAAACCAGTACAGGGCCCAGAAGACAGTACCGATAATCAGGCCACGGGCAACGGTGAGAACGCCGCCTGCTGCGGACAGGAACTCTGAGAGCAGAATCGTCAGGGCGATACCAGGCACAACCCATGAAAACACGTGCGCCATGGCTGTTTCATTGGACAGGAGGACCGTCGGCAGCATGAACAGACCCGACAGAACGGCGGCAGACAGCCAATGCCTGGGTCCGGGCTCGTTGATCGCCACCAGACGTTTCTTGATGGACAACTCGACGGTATTGCCCGCGTTCAGAAAGGAGTGTGCCTTGTAAGCGGAATGAGCCACCAGGTGCAGTAGAGCCAACTCGTAAAGGCCCAGAGCGCATTCAACCAGCATCCAGCCCATCTGTGAGCAGGTTGACCAGGCCAGCCTGACCTTGATGGAAATACGGGTCATCATGACAAGGCTGGCGAAGACCGCGGTGGGACCAGCCACTGCGAGCAAAAGCCACTGAGCCGCGTTGACCTCTGAAATGAGAGGCGCCATCAAAATCATCAGGAAGCCGCCAAGATTCACAACGCCTGCGTGAAGGAGCGCAGAAACCGGCGTGGGTGATTCCACCACCTGAATCAGCCAACCATGGAAAGGCACCTGAGCGCATTTCAGCAGTGCGGCCACGGCCATCAAACCCGCGGCGATTTGCGAACCAACGGGCACGCCCGTTGAAGCGGATACCTGAGCCAGAATCCGATCAATAAACGGCGTGTCGTACTGCACGTAAAGCAGGAGAAAGGCAAGGCCGAGGCAAAGCTCTGCAATTCGCGCAAAAATGAATTTTTTGTGCGCAGCCAGAGCAGCGCGCGGACGATCAGGGAAGAACATCAGCAGCTGGTGCAGGCTGACGCTGATGGCAATCCAACTGACGAGGAACACCAGCAAATGGTTGGTGATGGCGATCATGGCAACGCTGGCAAGAATCACCTGCAACCAGATCATGAAACGGCGCTGGCCGGGATCCCCCGCAAGATATCTCTCCGAGAAACGCCCCAGCACCATTCCCAGCAAGGTAATGAGTAGCAACATGATGGAGGCCAGGGGCGTGTGATTAAACCAGACGCCATCGACGGACCACCACCCGCTTCCGACAGCAGCGGCCACAGCGAAAACAAATGCAAGCTTGAAGGTCAAAGACCGCGCAAGACGTTGTCTCTGGTTGGTTGCCAATCCGCTTGCAACTGCTCCGGTCGCGAAAAGCAGCGGTACCAGCAGGGAAAACAAGGATTCGATCGCCTGAAAACCTACCATGCAAGGACCTCAGAATCAGAACTAACGAGTACGCGTAGTATCCGAGGGTTTTTGTTTGAATAAAAATATATATACCTGATCGTTTCGTTCTTTTTTTTAGAATAAATATCAGATACGACCAGCCTTGCACGGGCATCTCAGACAGTGTCGACCGCACCAGTGACAACTGAGACCGAGGAAAGGCGGGAAGCGGACGAATGCCCTTAACAAACGTTCGCAAGATTTCAGCATGCCAGACGAAGCCCCCGGCAAGACGCGGCTCGCCAGGAATGGCAGTCGCCGTTGCCACGGGTCGCATCCCCCCCAGAGAACTTTGAACGCCAGCGCAATCCGATTCAGTCACTCCGGCGTATTCGCCAATACGGTTGTCGGGCAATCTTGCACCGAGCCGTCAGATAAACAAAAAGAGCGCAACAAGGGGAGTTCGATATGAAAAAGCCTATTTTAGTGACGTCAATAATGGCCGCTTCCGTCGGATTGGGCGGCTGCTTTGCCAGCGCTACCGATAGCAGCCCGACGGCCGATCTGAGGGTACTTCATGCCTCACCAGACGCACCCAGCGTTGATGTGCTGATTGATGGTGAACGGGTTCTGGAGGATGTCAGCTACCAGTCCGGATCCGATTACCTGACCGTGGACCCCGGCAATGCGCTGGTTGAAATCCAGGCAGGCGGCGAGACGGTTATTGAGCAGACGGTGACCCTAACCGAAGGAGGCTCGTTCTCGGTCATCGCTCAGGGCACCCTCAATGCGGAAGATGACGCCGAGTTTGGCCTGAATGTGCTGGACGATACTGATCGACGCGATAACGGAACGAATGATGTAACGGTGTTGCATGCCGCACCGTCGCCGGCAGCGGCGAGCGTCGACATTTACGTTACTGGCCCGGGCGACGAACTGCCACAGGCCCCCACGCTGAACGACGTCTCCTTCGACACGAACGCAACCCTGCCAGAAATAGCTGACGGTGATTACCAGGTCCGCATCACCGGCGCCGACTCCCAGGACCCGGTGCTCTATGATTCTGGCGCACTGACCGTCAATACAGACGTAACGGCCGTCGCCGTGAACAGTACCCAGAGTGCGTCGCCTGTCAGTCTCCTCGTTTGGGCTGAATCTGATCCGGCGGTGACAACCGTGCTGGACAACTCAGCGGAGGTTCGAGTCGTTCACGCGGTTGATGCCGCTCCCGTAGACGTCTTCGTCGACGGGAGCAAGATCAATGGAGCGGAACCCTTCGAATACACAGACATTCTCCCAGTACAGAGCGGAGTCCGCGCAGCGTCTACGGCTGAACAGGGTGGGCAATACCTGACCGTTGAGCCTGGGGAGCGCGCCGTTGCAATCGCAGCCGCAGGCCAGGGTGTGGATAACGCGCTTGATTCGCTGTCCGGCACACTCACGCTGGAGCGTGGCAAGTCCTACACAGTCGTTGCTGCAGGCGACGATCAGGACCTTCCCAATGCTCAGCTTATCGTCCTTGAGGACCGCCGCACTGCGTCGGACAGTAATCAGGCCGATGTTCGCCTGGTGCACGCGGCCGCGGCTGCGGCAGCCGATCCGGTTGACATTTTTGTGCTCCCGGACGGGGAAACCCCGCAGTCACCAACGTTCGATGATGTGACCATCGGAGAGGACACCGGCTACAGCTCGCTGGCGAGCGGCACTTACGACTTTACCGTTGCCGCCGATGGAACGACAGCCAACGTGGTGCCGGGTACCCAGGACGTTCCGATTCAGGGCGGTCAAGTGCTCACCAGTGTCGTGGTGGGTGATGACGTCAGCAATCTGGAACCCATCGGTCTGGACGATTCCCGTCCCTGATGACCTGTTACCTGGCTAATACAAAGCCACGGATGATCCAACGATCATCCGTGGCTTTGTCCGCGTTTCCAGTTAACTCCCATCATACTGGTCACCAGTGCCTCCTCAGACAGGTTCACTGACCTGAAAACGACCTGAAACAGGCACTCTGACCGAGGATGAACCGATTAGGAAGGCAGACCAAGCGTTATAGTGGGCCCCAAACTTCGGCATGCTCTACGCCTTACAAGTCAGCCGCACCATCATCTCGCTGTACCCCCGGACAAAGTTGGACTGAACGCATTTGGGCTCGGAGACCACGTCGATCGCCTCGAAGCGCGCCAGCAGTTCTTCCCAGAGAATGCGCAGCTGCAACTCCGCCAGCCGGTTGCCCGATGAGTGGGTGACGTCAGCGCCCTGCGGGCCTACATCTGACATTCCGGCAGGTGCATCACCAGACCGTCGTGCTCGGTGCCCGAAAGCGTCAACTGACAGGCCAGGCGCGAGTTGGACGCGGTTTCGGGATTGAGCGCCAGCACCTGTTGCTCATCGTCCTCCATCATCCGGAGTGTGCCGGTCCACGCCGGGTCCACCAGCACATGGCAGGTGCCGCAGGCGCAGCACCTGCCGCAATCCGCATCGACCCCCGGCACGCCCCGGGTCGTGGCGATCTCCATCAGACTGTGGCCGTCCTCAATGTCGACAAGATGCTCTGTCCCGTCGTGCTCCACCAGCCGGACTGTGCCCATAACGACCTCGCTGTTATCGGTTGTGTTCGTGGCGCCCTGATGGCTGCCCCGTTGCCTGACCATTAACCTACTTTGGAGGCGGCGGAAAGCGGTGTCGGCGGCGCGCTAATGCACGCCATGCTGGCCGAAGGCGAGGACGGGCCGGTCAAGCAGAAGATGGGCGAGTTCATCGACATCATCCACGCGACCGTACTCATGGCCGGCGTCTCAGAACGGGCACCCGCCGAAGACGTCCGCGCCGCCCTCGCCCACCTGATCATGGGCGAATTCACCCGCATGGCACTGGGCCCGCGGGCCGACGGCCTCTGGGGGGACGGCGATGGCGTCACGCCTTTATTCCGGAGTTACTTCATTGAAGGCGAAGCGGCACGGGGAGATGAGTGATCCGGTTTCCGGGCACACTCGGTTGTTCCGTAAACGCCGATCCAATCTTGTTAGGCCCCGATGGCCCGAGGCATCCAAACTGGCGGCCAATGCCATGACGGCGCCTCCCATCGGGCCTATACTGGGCGTCATCAGGTAATCCGTTTACACGGGATGAGCCATCGCAGGGAAGGCTTTTCTGGGAGTTGTACCGTTGTTTCGTACCGTCCTTTTCTGCGTATTCATTGGTCTGCTCTATTACGCGGGCGCTTACATCGGCGTTCACTACGCCGCGCTTCCCGACGGAATAGTTGTACTTTGGCCACCCAACGCCGCCCTGCTCGCGGCATTCCTCCTGCTGCGCTGGCAGCAGTGGCCACTGGCCGCCGTCTGCGTCCTGATCGCTGAAATTGCCGCCGATGTGCCGGTTTTCACGGTGCTGGAGGCGACACTGTTCGGACTGATCAACATCACCGAATGCACCATTGCCGCGACCCTGATTACCGCCCTGAACCGGCTCCGCAGTCAGTCTCACTCCTGGCAGTCACCGCAATCCATCCTCATATTCCTGATCACGGTGGGCGCCATTGCCTCGCCCCTGGCCGCAATCGGTGGGGCGACCGTCTATACCGTCCTGATCGGGGCAGAAACGCCGTTCCTTTCGCTGTGGCGGCTCTGGTGGGTGGGTGACAGTACCGGTCTGATCGTGCTGACCCCATTCCTTCATATGTTCATGACCTTCATTCGCGAACAGCGCTATACCCATCGACCGTCCGGGCGCAACACGCTGGAAGTGACCGCGGCGTTCGTAGTGACGATGGGCGCTTGCGCACTGGTATTCACCTCCGACATGAACACCGAGTCGTTTCTGGCCACGACGCCCTTTCTGGTGCTGGCCGGCCCACTGTGGATTGCGGCCCGGCGCCCTGCCTTGCCCGCCGCGTTCCTCTCGGCCACGGTCGCCCTGTACGCCGCCTTCTCCACAGCGCACGGGCTGGGCCCGTTCAGCGGCAGCACCCCGACCTACAATGCCTTGATGGCCCAGGAGTTCACGGTACTGTTCACCCTCGCCGTGCTGTTCACGAACTCCATGATGGCCCAGAAGCGTCGACATGAGGCATCACTGCGGATTCACCGGAGTGCGATCGAGGCCGCCGCTGACGGCATCCTCATCTTTGATGCCCGGGACGATCACCCCATTCGCTACTGCAACCCGAGCTTTTCCCGGATTACGGGCTACGAGAAAGGAGAGGTTCTGGGCGAGACCGGCCGGTTTCTGATAACAGAGGAAACAGACCGGGCAGTGATCGCTCAGATTGAAAACGCCCTGCGCCACAGCAGACCGTTTCAGTCCGATCTGCTGAGCCGGAAGAAAGACGGCAGTCAGTACTGTGCTCAGCTGAGTATCGACCCCGTCCACAATGACGAGGGCCGCCTGACCCACTTCGTGGGCGTCATTCGGGACATCACCGTCTCCGTTCGCCAGAACCGTCAGCTAGAGGAAGCGCTTGAGCAGGTCCGCCTGTCCAATGCGCACCTGGAAGAGCTGGTCAGTCAGCGCACCAAAGAACTGGAGCGGGCCAATAAACGCCTCAAGACCATGGCCATGACGGACGAGCTTACGGACATCCCCAACCGCCGGAAACTTCTGGAACACGGGAATAAAGAAATGGCCCGATGCCAGCGCCAGGGGGAACATTTCGCTGCGCTGGTTCTGGACATTGACCATTTCAAAACGATCAACGACGACTACGGCCATGAGATCGGTGATCAAGCGTTACGGTGGTTTGTCAGCGTCGTGCAGAGCGAACTGCGGGCGATGGACTTCATGGGGCGCTGGGGCGGCGAAGAATTTCTGATCCTCACTAGCGGGAATGACGAGCAGGATCTGGAAACGATGGCTGACCGCCTACTCCGGGCTGTCAGTGAGACCCCGTTTACGTGGGACGGTCAGTCGATACGCATCACCACGTCCATCGGGGGCGCCCTCTATTCCGATCACGAGGCGCTGGAAACGCTCATCCAACGTGCCGACGACGCCCTATACCGCGCCAAAGACGGTGGCCGGAACCGTTTCGAGTGCGCCCAGCGGGATGAGCAACCGGGGCCACAGCTCGTGTAGTTCAGGGGGTCGGGTAGTCCCCGGGGGTCTAAGTCCACGGGGTCAGATCGATTTTTCTTTAACACGCATCATACTGGTCACCAGTGCCTCCTCAGACAGGTTCACTGACCTGAAAGAAGCTCTCTGCCGCTCAGATTATCGCCTCCATGACGAGGTTCTCGGACCGCATCAAGAATCCGACGCACTTTGGTTGAGGCATACGAACTTGCCGACAGGCTGTTACGGCTCCTCCGTTATGCGTGCCCAAGTGCCGTCGTCGCGGATGCGACGTAACCCTTCGTTGAACCGGAGAACCGTTTGCGCGCAGTCCGGGGTATTTTTGTGGCAGGTCAGGTGCAGGCTGTAAGAGGTGATGAGCCTGTCGGTACACAGCCGGATTTCGCCACGCTCGTCGCGCAGCGTTCCATCCATGATGTGCCGGGCCACCCTGGGATTGGTTACGGCCAAATCCAGGCGGTCGGCCAGCAGCATACGCAGGAGATTCTCGTCCCTGGGCGCCACGACGATGTTGAGGTCGTCACGCAAGTCCTCGATTCCGGAGGGCAGTTGGTAGCCATGGACCACACCGATGCGGTAACCGGTCAACTGGGAGATGGACTGCCATTCGATGTCAGAACCGCACCGCACAGCGAACACGTCCTTGCTGGTCATCAGGGTGTCGGAGTGGTACCAGTCCCTGTTCGTATCACGCCCCCAACTCCACCCGAAGGACACAGCGCCTTCCTTGTCTGTCGCCCTGCGCACACGATTCCACGGCAAGCGTTCAATTCGGACGGGTTGGTTAATACTGGCAAAAGCGGCCATGACAACCTCCGTCATCACCCCGTTTTCTTCCTTCTCCGGGTTGACGAAAGGCGGCCAGACACCGGTCAGCAAGGTCAGAGGTTCCTCAGCCTGAACAGGAACCGCCAGAGAAAGCACGAGAACGAGAAGGCACCGCAGACGCTTTAAGGAACCGTAACGGGCGTTGGTTTTGCGGGAGTTATGCACGACTGGGACCCCGGCATTGGCAAAAACTGACACGTCAGGAGTCTGCGCGGTAGCAATCGTGCCAGGCGAGATCGTCCCACTGCGAGGCCATTTTGACGGTCATTTGAGGCGCATAGTGGTTCTATGCAACGACAATGAGCGCTCAAAAGGGACCGCAGAGGGGCGGTCGCAGCGGTGCGACTTTCTACAACGCAGACTCCTGAATCAAGCGTAGCCGCTGTTTCGCGCTCAGGCTACGCTTTGCCGGGTGTTGGTCACCAGAGTCCAGCTGTCACCAGGGTCAGATCGATGTTTCTTTGGCCACTAACGGCTCAGGCCGACCACTCGCAACCTGACCAATCTGGCATCACCTCGACCTGTTCCCTTCTGTCGTGATCTCAAGCGGCCTCCTCCCCGATTGGATGCGCTGATCAGTGTTCAACCGCCCCGCGCCCTTGATCAGTCACGCCAAGCCGGACCGTCAGCCCGAGAGCCTGAACGGCCTCCTTAACGCCAGCCGATTCCTCTGGATGCAGAGCCTGCTCAACGTGGATTGTGGCATTCCCTGCCTGTGGATCCACTGAAACAACCCTGCCGACGACGCCTTTCTTATTCAGAACGGACGCCACTGCATGCTCAGCGGCGAATTGACGAAGCCGGTAGCGAGCGATTTTCCCGATGGCCGTGTAAGGAAACTCATCGAGTGGCAGTATCTCTTTCGGGCGGGCAGGTGGTTCATTGATCTTTTCGGCAATAAAGTCCTTGAGCTCGCTGCCCGCTGCCGCTTCCCCGTCATGATAACGGACGTAAAGTACTGGCAGCTCGCCGGCATAGGCATCAGGCATCGCGATAGCAGCCGCCTCAGCGACTGCCGGATGGCTCATCGCCACCTCCTCAATCACCATCGGATCAATGTTGTGGCCACCGCGAATAATAATGTCCTTTGAGCGGCCTGTGAGCCTGATATCCCCCGTCGGTTCGAGGACCGCAAGATCACCGGACCGGATCCAGCCATCCACCTCTTCTTTTTGGAAACCGTGCTCTGTCAGGTATCCGGCGAAAACATGGGGACCGCGGACATAGAGTTCTCCTGATGCGCCGGATTCCAGCGGTGCGCCAGGCTCTCCCAGTGATACTTCGGACAGAGGCACGGGCTTTCCGGCACAAGGCTCTCTTCGAGGACCGTCAATCGCCTGATTGCAAACAATGCCGGCGGTCTCTGTCATGCCGTATAGCTGACGGACCGGGCAGTCAGTCGCCTTTTCGACGCGCTCCGCGAGAGCCATTGCGAGAGGCGCCCCGCCGGTAACAGCAGCGCGTAGCGTCGACCGTTCGTAGCCATGCCGAGGCGCATCAGCGATGGCGGATAGCATGGTGGGAACACCACCAATAATTGTCCCCTCCACCCGGTCGAGTATCGACCAGATGTTCTGGATGACGTCCGGGTTTCTCAGCCCCAGAGCAGTGGGAAATACGACCGTGGACTCAGCGGCGATTGAGGCCAGCACAACATCAACCAGGCCCCCGACATGGAAAAGAGGCAGCCCACTAACAATGCGATCTTCCGACCGGTACCCGAACCCCGAAGCCGCCATTAGCCCGCCTGCCGCCAGGTTTCTCTGTGTCAGGCCTGCCAACTTCGGTTCACCGGTGGTTCCCCCCGTATGAATCAAAGCGGCGACACGGCGCGGGTCGGGGTCTGGCTCTTCCGGTGCAGAATCGTGGTCCGCCTGGCCAACGAAGTCACCCCAACTGATACTCCCCGGTGACGGTTCCGCACCGAACGGCAGCTCGACGAGCGTGATGCCATCCGATTGCTCGACAGCCTGACCCACCCGATCCCTGACATCGATCGCAGGGTGCTCCCCCATGGTAATCACCAAACGGGTCCCGGCCCTTTTGAATTGAGCGGAAACGGCCTCGGCTGATAGCAGCAGATTGACCGGGAATGCCATCGCCACACTGGTGGTGGCAATCAGCGCAGACACGGCCTGAGGTATCAGTGGGAGAAATACCGCAACACTCTCATCAGGTTGAACGCCAACAGCCCGGATGGCGCCAGCCACCTTCTGCGTTTCAGTCAACAGGTCGCGATACGACACCGATACCGGTTCATTGCTGTCGGCGGAAGGAAGATAGACAAGGGCCGGTTTGTTCGGCTGGCGGCTCGCAGCGCGCCTGAGAAGCTGCAGTGGCGTCGAGTGTTCGTGAAGCAGCTCACGGACGGCTCGGGTTTCGATGGCCGGATTCATTGTTGTTCTCCATTTGTTCGGCTTTGAGCGCTTTATCGGGACACGTCCGGCGCAATCGGATCGCCAGAGTCACGCTCTTCGACGGCCTTTTTGAATCCCACTTCCTCAGCGCGCTCTTTGAACCAGAGACCTTCCGGAGAATGCCTGGCAACGCCATCGAACAGTGAGGCGAACATTTGGGTGGTTTTCAGCCCCATATTGTCGAGTGCCGAGTTGATCATCAGCTTGCTCATCATCAGCTGATTTCTCGGAACCCCAGTGATCCTGCCGGCAAGCGTATCAACGGTCTCGTCCAGCTGGTCCGAGGGCACCGAATCCAGCACGAGCCCCATTTCCTTCGCGGTTTGACCATCGACCAGATCGCCTGTGAACAACATTCGCTTGGCCTTCTCGGCCCCCAGTCGATAGACCCACATCGCCGGGGTGGGAATCCCCCAAACCCGGGCGGGCGGATACCCGATTTTCCCTTCGTCGGTCATCACAACCAGATCACAACACAGGGCGATATCGCTGCCGCCAGCGACGGCATAACCGTTGACTTTTGCAATCGTGGGCTTGTTGGAATGCCACAACGACATGAACTTTTCGGTATTGCCGTACATCAGCTCGAAATCAACCATGGGGTCCCAGGGCATTTCCTGCTGCCCCTCATTAGCGCCCTCGGCCTGGGCGTATTGCTTCAGGTCATAGCCGCTACAGAACGAACTGCCTGCGCCTGTGAGAACAATAACGTGGACGTTCTTATCGCGGTTTGCTGAATCCACTGCCTGGGATAGTTCCGATGGCATGTGTGCGTCGATCGCGTTTAAAGCCTCCGGACGATTGAGCACAATAGTGGCCACACGGTCTGCGACCGAATAGGAAATACTGTTGAACGACATCGCTTCACCTTTTTGTTACGTTTTTATGCATAACCGTCCATTGAGTGTAACTTTTAGCACATGAGTGTCAATTTGAGCCCACTTGATCTGCCGGAAATGACCCCGCGACTCGTGATTCTGGATGTGCTTTCTGCCGCCGGAGGAATGGCCCTGAGTGCTCCCCAGCTTGCTCGAAGCGGTGAAATGATGGGCTTTACACCGGGGTCAATGCGTGTGGCAACGAGCCGACTCGCGTCAGAGGCGTTGATAGAAAGCCCCCGGCGCGGCGAGTGGAAACTCGCAAAAACAGGGACCTGGATCGAGGAGCAGACACGGTGGACTCGGCTTCAGGATCTGGTCCAGCCGTGGCAGCAGGATTGGTGGGTTGTCATGACACAGCTCGTACCACGCGCCAGCCGACCGAAATGGCGGAAACACGAAAACGCGCTGTGGCATCGAGGCTTTGTAGAAGCCAAAAGGGACTACTTCATTCGACCTGCCAACCTCGCTCTGAATTTCGAACAACTGCTTGGTGAGCTCAGAGCGCTGGGGATGGCCGAGGCGTCGCTGGTCTTTCGAGCCACTGAGGTGTCAGACTCACCGGATCTCGCGCTCTGGGACACCACCAATCGGAAGGCGCTCTATCATGCGCTCTGTATGGAAATCGAGTCGCTGGCCGACTCGGATAAACAGGGTCGCGATTCCGACGCCTGTCGCCACTTCCTCAGGGTCGGCCGAAAAGCCATTTGGGCTTTGAATACGGATCCGTTGCTCCCTGAAAGCTGGGGAACCAATGCAGACCGGGACAGGCTGGTCGCCCTGATGCCCGGTTTCATCACCCAAGGCAGAAAGCTTTGGCTCGAACAATTGGACTTGGCCTGAGCGCCACCACATGGTCCGCAAGCCAAAGGGCTTTCTTCAGATTCACAGACCGGCGCACGCCAGCCAGGATCAGGGTTTCCCTCAAGGAGGCTGACATCATGCGCTTTCCTCTCGCGGTGGTGCTTGTTGCCCTGACGCTGGTCGGGTGCTCCTCGCGTCAAATGACGTGTATTACTTCCAGGCCTCCCGCGCAGAACCTCGTGCCACAGGACTCTGCCCCCATTGGTCACCGGACTTCGAAATCAATTCGACGCGGCCCCGACCAATGCGCTCCAATAGGGCCCATCACGAACACTTGATTGAAGACCTATGCCAAAGTCCAAGAAAAAGCCACAGCCATCACCACAAACCCAGGAAGACGCCAGGGCAATGGCCAAGGCGACCCAGCGTCCCGGCCAAACCAAGGAACAGACCAAGCTGATTGCCCAGGGCATTGAGAAAGGCATCGAGCAGTACAAGAAACAGCAAAAGGCCAAAGCCCGGGAACAAGACAAGCAGCGCAAGAAGCAACAGCGCCAGCAAGCCGCCACCCAGCCGGAAACCACCCCACCCGAGCCGGAAGTCCGCCACCGCCTGCCATGGCTGCCCTGGACTTTGCTGTTGCTGACCTGGATTGGCTTCGGGGTCTTTGCCGTGTGGCGGGGTGGTGGCTAGTGTCCCCAACGTCCGTTACTTCCGAAAGACCGAACGGGGCGCCCTGACCGATGCGCCTAACCGCATTGCAGCCAAGCGGTTAGGCCGGCGTCCATCGATCAGGATGACTCGCACCAGGAGCATGAATACCGTGAGCCAATGCGTTTTTTGCCAGATTATCGAAGGCCAGCTGGATGATTCCCGGGTCTATGAAGACGACGACTGTATCGCCATCATGGACATCCACCCCCTGGGTAACGGGCATGTCATCGTGATTCCCAAGTATCACCACCAGCACATTACGGCTTTTTCCCCGGAGCTGGGTGACCACCTGTTCCGCATCGCCCAACGCATCCTGCGTGCCCAGCGCACCCTCGGCTGGGGCCTTCAGGGCACCCACATCCTGCTCAATGATGGCCCCGCGGCCAATCAGACGGTGTCGCACTGCCACATCCACATCATCCCGCGCCAACGCGGTGACGCATTACGGTCGATGGGCCGCTTGGCGCTTCATGTCACCGGGCTGTTTGGACCCAAGGCCGCGCGCAAGAAGCTCGACCGCCAGGCCCGAGCGCTCCGTGGCGCTCTGAATGACCTGGAGCCGGCTGAGGAAGCGGAGGGGTAAGCCGGGGGCAAGTCACCTTGGATGGCAGCTGCATCAACAACCTTTCGCCTGAAGCGTGGTCGCTGATGTCCAGGTTTGCAAGGCTCCCTGAAAGTCATCAGGCAGTGGTTTGGTAGCGCAGCCCCACAATGCCGTCCCGTCCTTTTGTCTTGGCATGATAGCGGTGGTCATCATCAGCAAGAGACAGGCGTCCCGGTTGTGGCCCCGCTGAACCACATGAGTCGGACCACCGGGGAGAGACATCCGTTTCTTCTCGGCATCCATCAAATCCTTTTTTTCTTGTTTGAGCCGGTCCGTTGGCTCCTCATCGCGAGGCCTACCGAAACCCGGGCCGGCGGCCCCAGTTGGTTACTTTTCAATCAATCCGACCCTTTTAACTCGTGATGGAACATCCGTAACGCCGACAATAGCGCCGTTCCGCCCAGCGATTGTAGGCCGCTTCGGCCAATGTCCGCACGCCGGGAAGGAGCAGCAGCCGGAACAGGAACCCGAGAGGCGTATGGCTCCAGGTCTGGACCATCGCGCGCAGCCCAGTGCGGTAGATACCCTCGCCGTCAAGCAGGTGCAGCCGCTGGAGCAGGTATTCGAGGGGAATGCCGGGCCAGGTTGCCGGGTCCTTGAGACCATGCACATCAATGAGCCTCAGGTCATGCCCGCCGATGCGCCGCAGCAGGCGGATTTCCTTCATGCAGAGCGGACACTGGCCGTCATAGAAGAGTGTATCCATCGAGTGTTCCCATGCAGACTGTGGAAGCAGTGTTTTATACGGTCAGGCACTCCGCGTGGACCAGGAGGGGGTCAACGTCAAGCGTGTATGGAGCTGGCTCTGAGGGCCGCAATCGAGGGCCCGGCTCCTGTCAGGCAACTCTCTCCAGACGTCCGCCAGGCTCGCCTCTGGAAAGTTTCCCGAAGCGCGGGCCCGGAGGCCCAGTGGGTTACGTTTAAATCGCCCTGCCCCCCCCTTTAATACGGTACCGCAAACGGGTGACTCGCCTTTGGGCTGAATTTTGCTATGGTATAGAGACGAAAATTTCGAGACCCCCGATCACATGGGCACGTCCGCGCCGTGTGGAATCCGATGCCGGTGGTCAGGCCTTCTCGAAAATCTCAGCAAATATCGGGGGTCGAATGAGAAAAACGAACACACTGGTCGTATTCAGCGCCATGTTGGTTCTGACCGCCTGCGGCGGCGACAGCGGCGGAGGGTCTTCGTCCTCCGGTGATCAAAATCAGGTGCCCGTTGCTTCGGACGACACGGTTACGCTGGACGAGGACGACAGCGCCACCATCGACGTGCTCGCCAACGACAGCGACCCCGACGGCAGCCTAGACCCCGCCACCGTGGTCGTACAGAGTGCGGCGAGCAATGGTAGTACCAGTGTCGATACGAGCACCGGTGAGATCACCTACACCCCGTCCGCCGACTTCAACGGCCCGGACAGTTTCAGCTACACCATTGATGACGATAGTGGTGCCACCTCAACGGCAGCCACAGTCAGCGTGACCGTCAATGAAGTTATCCCACTGGCGCTCGATGTCACCTTCCCGACCCCGGGCGCGAACCTGGGAGGCGTTGATAGCATCTCAGTCTCGGGCAAGATCCGGGATACCGACGATGGCACTGTGGAAACCAACGATATCAACTACATCGACGTTAACGGCACCCTCGCCTCGCAGCCCATGAGCGATCCGGCGATATGGACGGTCTCGGATCTATCCGTCGGCGACCAGATCAACGGCACCGTTAATGCCGAGGTGGAATCGAGTTCGGGCGAGGTGGATTCCGTTTCCCAGGGGTTGGAAAATCAGCCGCTGCTTACAGCCCCAGATGGCATCGCCTTGGATGCCGATAACAACCGCGCGCTGGTGGTCGATAGCGAACTTGACGCCGTGGTCGCGGTCGATCTTGGCAACGGCGACCGCACCATCCTCTCTGACAGCAACAATGGTGCTGGCACTGACTTCAGTGCTCCGGAATCCATCGCACTGGATGCCGCCAACAACCGTGCGTTGGTGCTCGATCTTAGCCTTGGCGCCGTGATCGCGGTCGATCTTGGCAACGGCGACCGCACTATTGTCTCGGACAGCAACACCGGTGCTGGTACTAACTTATTATTTCCGCTATCCATCGCCCTGGATGCCGCCAACAATCGCGCGCTGGTGGGCGATAGCGACCTAGACGCCGTGGTCGCTGTCGATCTTGACACCGGCGAACGCACCATTGTCTCGGACAGCAACACCGGTGCTGGCACTGATTTCGATCGTCCGCTATCCATCGCCCTGGATGCCGCCAACGACCGCGCGTTGGTGGGCGATGGCGACCTTGACGCCGTGGTCGCGGTCGATCTAGGCACCGGCGACCGCACCATTATCTCCGACAGCAACAATGGTGCCGGTACTGACTTCAGCCTTCCGTTATCCATCGCTCTCGATGCCGACAGCAACCGCGCGCTGGTGGCCGATAGCGACCTTGACGCCGTGGTCGCGGTCGATCTTGGCACGGGCGACCGCACCATTATCTCTGACAGCAACAATGGTGCCGGTACTGACCTCAGCATTCCGTTATCCCTCGCTCTGGATACCGACAACAACCGCGCGCTGGTGGGCGATAGCGACCTTGACGCCGTGGTCGCGGTCGATCTTGGCACCGGCGATCGCACCATTGTCTCGGACAGCAACACCGGTGCTGGCACTCACGTCAGTAACCCGCGATCCATTGCTCTGGATGCCGACAACAACCGCGCGCTGGTGGGCTTTGATAGCCCTGGCGCCGTGATCGCGGTCGATCTTGGCACCGGCGACCGCACCATTGTCTCGGACAGCAACACCGGTGCTGGCATTGACTTCAGCTTTCCAGCATCCATCGCCCTGGATGCCGCCAACGACCGCGCGCTGGTGCTCGATAGCGCCCTTGACGCCGTGATCGCGGTCGATCTTGGCACCGGCGACCGCACCATTGTCTCGGACAGCAACACCGGTGCTGGCAATGACTTCAGTGCTCCGGAATCCATCGCCCTGGATGGCGCCAACGACCGCGCGCTGGTGATCGATGAGACCTTTGGCGCCGTGGTCGCGGTCGATCTTGGCACCGGCGACCGAACCAACCTCTCGGACAGCAACAACGGTGCTGGCACTGACTTCAGCTTTCCGGCATCCATCGCCCTGGATGCCGCCAACAACCGCGCGCTGGTGGTCGATTTCGACCTTGACGCCGTGGTCGCGGTCGACCTTGGCACCGGCGACCGAACCATCCTCTCGGACAGCAACACCGGTGCTGGCACTGACTTCAGCTTTCCAGAATCCATCGCCCTGGATGGCGCCAACGACCGCGCGCTGGTGGCCGATCCCGGCCTTGACTCCGTGATCGCAGTCGATCTTGGCACCGGCGACCGAACCATTATCTCGGACAGCAACACCGGTGCTGGCACTAACTTCTTATTTCCGGCATCCATCGCCCTGGATGCCGCCAACAACCGCGCGCTGGTGGCCGATGTCGTCGTTGACGCCATCTTTCTCCTCAACTTGGCCCCCGATGCCCCCGGCGACCGGGCAATCGTATCGAAATAAGCGACATGGCGGATCGTGGAGATGACCGCATCCCCACGGTCCGCCTGAGATAGAAAACCGCGATAAAAAACCGCGATAAAAAACCGGGACAGATCTATTTTCTGCTTTTCTTGGGTCTTCCAGGACCTCGCATCTCGACACGAATACCTGTCCGACGCTCAACCTCATCAGCAAAGCGTTTTCCACCGGTGAGCCTGTTACTGTCAACCGCCGCCCTCACTAGCTCATCCTGCTTTGTGATACCTGAATTCGACACAAACTGCTCGTACGCTCTGATGCAACGTTTAGGATCTGAAGCGAGGGATGCGAATGTAGGCGGTTCATCCAACCACTCCGTGTACGCCTTTCCGATCCGTGCCGCATAGCTCGACCAGACGTAATCCTCCGCTCTGGAAACCATGCCCGCTTTCACCGGGTTCAACTCCACATAACGGCAGCAGCTGAGCAAGTACTCGTCGGTATCAATCGGACTGATCTTGTAGCGCCCTTCCCAAAGCGAACCACTGCGCCGCTCCAACGCATTGACGTATCGAGTCTGTCGGGCCGCCAACCGTTTCATCAGTTGAGGAATAGCGGCCAGTTCGTCGGATGCTTCCACGACCAGATGCACATGGTTCGTCATCAAACAGTAACTGTAGACCTTCAGGCCAAGGGCCTGCTTCCATTCCTTGAGATTACTCAGGTAGTAAGTGAAATCCTGCACTTCGATGAAGACGGGCTGCCGGTTATGGCCACGCTGGACAATATGGTGCGGCAGCCCCGGCACGATGACTCGGGCTTGACGGAGCATGGGCTTCTCCTTGCCATGTATGAACGATACAGATCCTTCTGAATCGGGGAATTTTACCTAGCCAAGGCCATCTTGGAAGGTTCTAAAGCTGCGAAAAATAAATCTGTCCCGGTTTTAGGTTTTATGGATGATCGTGTTCACCTTGCGCGAGGGGCCTACGAGGAATACGGTTACCGCAAGCGGATGCTGGATCTGAAAGTGCAGGGCGTGTGGGAGCTGGTCAGCTTATACGACACGCCCTACCAGATCGAGGAGGGCAATACCTGCAAGATGGGCACCTACCGGGTGCTTTGAGGGGCCATTGAGGCCCCTATTCCCGGGGCTGAATGCCTAGCAGCTGCACGTAGCCCGCCGGCAGGACCAGTATGGTCAGGATGGCGGCGAAGGCCAGCCCGAACATGATGGCCAGCGCCATGGGCGCCCAGAAGGGGCCCGAAACCGCCAGTGGCAGCATGCCGAGCATGGTGGTTGCGGCGGTCAGCAGTATGGGGCGCACGCGGCTGGTGGCTGCCTCGCCAATGGCCTCCAGCGTTCCGCTTTCAGCCAGCGCCATGTCCATTTTCTGGACCATGACCACGGCGTTGCGGATAATCATGCCGGAAAGGCTCATCGTGCCCAGAAGCGCCATGAAGCCGAAGGGCTGCTGGAACAGCAGAAGCCCGACACTGACGCCCACCAGCCCCAGGGGCACCATCAGCATGACCAGCAGAGTGCGCCGGAACGAGTTGAACTGGGCCATGAGCACCAACACCATCAGCCCCAGAATCACTGGAACGGGCTTCAGGACACCCGCGCGGGCTTCGGTTGACTGGTGCACTTCGCCGTCCCATTGGAGTTCATACCCGGAGGGGAGGGCCACATCCTGGACATCGGACGCCAGTGATGCCAGCACCTCGGAAGCCGTAGCACCCTTGGCCAGGTCCGCTTGCAGCGTGATCGCCCGTTCACGGTTGTGCCGCCAGATGATGGGGCGTTCCCAGTTGAGCTCGACATCCGCGACCTGTGTCAGTGGGACTGGTTTGCCCCCTCTCTCAGGCCAGACCACCATGGTTTCAAGCTCGGACGGGTCGGTCCGCTCGGGCAGGGGAAAGCGCCAGACAATGGGAAGACGTTTGTCGTCCTCCCGGAAAATACCGACGCCTTGCCCCGCAAATGCGGTGTTCAGCGCCTGGTTGATGCTGTTTGTAGTGACTCCGGCGCGCCGGGCGCGGTCCTGGTCCACATCAATGGTGACCCTGGGCTGACTCTGGCGCCAGTTATGCCGCAGATTCGTAACACCGGAGTGTTCGGCCATGATGGCTTCCAGGTTTGCGGCTATATCGAGTAGCTCTTCCCGGTCCGGTCCGGAAAGGCGCAGCTGGAGCGGGAAACGTACGGGCTCGCCAAGTTGCATCGACCGCACCCGCGGCTCGGCTTCAGGGTAACCGTCCTTCAGGTGCTCACGGATATTCGCCATAACAGGGTCAACGTCCTCCTTCGTCTCCACGTTAACCAGAATCTGGCCGAATGCCGGGTTAGGCGTGCGAGGGATCATGGGCAGATAGAACCTCGGCGCACCTTCGCCAATGAAGGCGGTTACGTCGGTCACCGCTTCCATTTCCAGCAGACGTTGCTCAATCCGGGCCATGTCCTCACTGGTCTGTTCGATTCGGCTGCCTTCCGGGAGCCAGTAATCGACCATAAATTGCGACCGCTCGGCCGGCGGGAAAAAGGTCTGTGGCAAGAAGCTGAAGGCGACGACGCTGGCCGTAAAGACAATGATTGCACCGCCCGTGAGAATCCAGGGGCGCCGTAGTGAGGCGCTGATCACTTGATGTGCCTTCTGATAGAAGGGGCGATCCGCGGGGTCACCCAGCCCACTTTTGCTGTCGAGCAGCCAGTAGTTCATCAGTGGTGTGGCAAAGATCGCCAGCAACCACGAAATCGCCAGGCTGATGGCCACCACCCAGAACAGCGAGCGGGTGAATTCGCCCGTGGCGGTGTTGGTCAGGGCAATCGGGGCGAATGCGAGAACCGCAATCGCAGTGGCTGCCAGCAGGGGCCAGGCGGTTTCCTGCACGGATTCGGCGGCTGCTTTCAGGCGCTGCGTTCCACGCTGCATCTTCACCTGCATCAGCTCGGAGATGACAATGGCGTTGTCCACAATCATGCCAAGAACGATCACCAGCGCACCGAGTGACACCCGGTGGAGTTCAAAGCCCATGAGGTACATCCCCATGAAGGTGGCAAGGATGGTGAGGGGAACGCCAAGTCCCACAACAAAGCCGGTACGCAGGCCCAATGAGACCATGAGTACGGCCAGGACAATGGCCACGGCAGTGATGAGGTTGATCAGGAATTCGCCAACGGCCTGCTCCACTTCCTCGGACTGCAGGGCGATCGCACCAAACTCGATGCCAATTGGCATGCTGGCTTCAATCCGGTCCAGTTCTGCCTGCACCCTTTCAGTCAGTTCCACGACATTGGCGCCTTCAGCTGGAACCACGCCAAGTGCCAGGGCGGATTCGCCTTCGTGGCGAAGGCTGGCATCCGGCGGATCGGCATAACCGCGCCTGATCTCAGCGAAGTCGCGCAGCTGAACGAGTTCACCGGTCACCGGGCTGTGGATGTTCAGCCTGGCCAGTTCGGCTACGGACTCAAATGTGCCGGTTGTATTGATTCGCAGCCGGCGTGACCCCATCTCAGTGACACCACTTGGAGCAACCACGTTCTGCTTATTGAGGGCATCCACCACCAAGACGGGGGTCAGGCCCAGTTCGGCAATTTTGGAGCGGCTGGTTTCGATGAAAACGCGCTCGCCCTGGTCCCCAAAGAGATCGACCTTGGCCACGTCATCAACGCGCAGCAGGCGCTGTTGAAGGTGATCGGCGACGTCATTGAGCTCGGCGTAGCTGTAATCACTGCCTTCCACTGACAGAAGCATGCTGTAGACATCGCCGTAGTCGTCATTGACGCGCGGGCCACGTACGGAGTCCGGCAGGCTGGCCCGGGCTGCAATGACCTTCTTGTTGAGTTCATCCCAGATCTGGCGCAGTTGCTCACCGCCGTACTGGTCCTTGACTTCAACATAGATGATGGAGGTGCCATTACGGCTCAGCGATTCAATACTTTCCAGCTCACCGAGCTGCTGGATCTGCTTCTCAAGAGGCTCGGTGACCTCCTGCTCCACCCGCTCCGCGTCGGCGCCGGGGTAGCCAGTCATCACGATGGCCGTGCGGATAGTGAACTCAGGGTCTTCCAGTTGCCCAAGCCGGGTGAATGCGATGACCCCGAGGAGGGCCACCAGCAGGACCAGAAACCCTACAAAACGATTGCGGCTGATCGCGCCGCGCACCAGTTGTGCCAGCATCACTGAACCACCTCACCTTCCAGCCGCCTGACTTTCTGATCTTCCTGGAGGTGCTGGGCGCCAGCAACAATGATCTGTTCACCGGCGTTGATCTCACCCGTGATCCTGACGCTGTCTGCTTCCAGGGATTTCGTGGTGACTGGGCGTGATGCCACCCTTCCGGAATCGGAGTCCCAGACCCAGACGTGGGGTTGATCCTCTTTCTCGAATATGGCCTCTACCGGAACCAGGAAGCTGTCATCCCAGGGTGTATCCGTGAGGCTGGCCTTGAAGGAGACTTCGGCGGTCATACCGGGCAGGAGTTCACGCTCGGGATTGTCCACGGCAACCCGTACCGGATAGGCCTGTGTATCGGGCGAGACATCCAGACGGACATTCTCAACCCGTGCGTCAAAGCGCCGGTTATCAAGTACTGGCATATAGACGTGCACGTCTTCAAGGTGGTTGCGGAACTGCATGAGGCGTTCGGGGATACTCACCTCAATCTCCACGGTCTCGATATTGTCGATTGAAAACACCGGGCGTTGCGGGCTGACCTGCTCGAACGGTTCTGCCATGCGGCGGTTGATCACGCCATCAAAAGGAGCCTCGAGCACGGTGTCATCAAACGCTGAGCGGGCGGTCTCCAGTGCTTCCTGGGTCGCATTGCGTTTGGCGCGAGCCTGTTCATAGGCGCTTTCCATCCGGTCGAACTCAGCATCGCTGATCGCTCCCGACTCCACAAGCGACTTGCCACGCTCCCAGTTCTTGCGAGCCTCTTCCAATGTGGCCTGGACCGATTCGAGCTTACTCTGGGTTTCATTCACCTGCAGCCGGAAATCCCGTTGGTCCAGTTTGCCCAGCGTGTCGCCTCCACTGACTTCATCGCCCACATCCACTTCGAGTGTCTCAATCTGGCCGGGGACCCGGAAACTGAGAGTGGTTGTTTCGCCAGCCTCCACGCGCCCACTGAAGCGGCGTGAGGCCAGGTCTTTGGGCGTTTCGAGCGCCATCATCCGGGCGGGCCGGATCGGTTTGTCGTCTGCTGCGACCGGCGCATTGCCGGAGTTCGTGTCACAACCGCCTAAAAAAAGAAGTGCGATAGCGGGTATCCAGAGACAATACCTGATGTGCAAAAATGAGTGAGTCATAGACAACGCCCCTGTTGAAGAGAAATAACCTAGCTTGGGACGCTATTTTGAGAGTGGGCCGAGAATCCTGCAATCTGTTGGAAGCAATACAGCCAGTGTAGACTTGCCCGCCTGTTGTCGCGGATGGAACTTGTGCATGAGTCCTGCTGTTGCTGTGTGCGTTGTGGCACTGATGCTGGATCGTCTTCTTGGGGAGCCTGAGCGCTGGCACCCGCTGGTCGGTTTGGGATGGTATGTGGATTGGTTGGAGACCCGGCTCAATCCGAACGGGCAGGGGAGAATCGGCGCTGGGGCACTGGCCGCTCTCATACTGCTTGCACCTTTTGTGGGACTCTCTATCGCTGTTTCGTTCCTTGGCGTTATTCCCTAGGTGATCCTCAGAACTCTGGTGCTGTGGCTCTGTATCGGCCACCGCAGTCTTGCCGAGCATGGCATGGCGGTTTATCGGCCACTGGTCTATGGTGATTTGAACGGTGCGCGGGAACGAGTGGGCATGATCGGCGGCAAAACCGGGCGGCAAAACCGGGACAGATCTATTTTCTGCTTTTCTGGACCGAAAAAACCGGGACAGATCCAAAAACCGCAAAAACCGGGACAGATCTATTTTCTGCTTTTCTTGGGTCTTCCAGGACCTCGCATCTCGACACGAATACCTGTCCGACGCTCAACCTCATCAGCAAAGCGTTTTCCACCGGTGAGCCTGTTACTGTCAACCGCCGCCCTCACTAGCTCATCCTGCTTTGTGATACCTGAATTCGACACAAACTGCTCGTACGCTCTGATGCAACGTTTAGGATCTGAAGCGAGGGATGCGAATGTAGGCGGTTCATCCAACCACTCCGTGTACGCCTTTCCGATCCGTGCCGCATAGCTCGACCAGACGTAATCCTCCGCTCTGGAAACCATGCCCGCTTTCACCGGGTTCAACTCCACATAACGGCAGCAGCTGAGCAAGTACTCGTCGGTATCAATCGGACTGATCTTGTAGCGCCCTTCCCAAAGCGAACCACTGCGCCGCTCCAACGCATTGACGTATCGAGTCTGTCGGGCCGCCAACCGTTTCATCAGTTGAGGAATAGCGGCCAGTTCGTCGGATGCTTCCACGACCAGATGCACATGGTTCGTCATCAAACAGTAACTGTAGACCTTCAGGCCAAGGGCCTGCTTCCATTCCTTGAGATTACTCAGGTAGTAAGTGAAATCCTGCACTTCGATGAAGACGGGCTGCCGGTTATGGCCACGCTGGACAATATGGTGCGGCAGCCCCGGCACGATGACTCGGGCTTGG
>NZ_QEKQ01000010.1:145649-152142 GCF_003096655.1 Tamilnaduibacter salinus
GTAGTAAGTGAAATCCTGCACTTCGATGAAGACGGGCTGCCGGTTATGGCCACGCTGGACAATATGGTGCGGCAGCCCCGGCACGATGACTCGGGCTTGGCGGGGCATGGGCTTCTCCTTGCCATGTATGAACGATGCAGATCCTTCTGCAACGGGGGATTTTACCTAGACAGGTCCATCTTGGAAGGTTATGAAGCTGCGAAAAATAAATCTGTCCCGGTTTTCCGGATCTTGTAGCGCCCTTCCCAAAGCGAACCACTGCGCCGCTCCAAAGCATTGACGTATCGAGTCTGTCGGGCCGCCAACCGTTTCATCAGTTGAGGAATAGCGGCCAGTTCGTCGGATGCTTCCACACGTGGTTTGTCCTCAAGCAGTAACTGTAGACCTTCAGGCCAAGGGCCTGCTTCCATTCCTTGAGATTACTCAGGTAGTAAGTGAAATCCTGCTCTTCGATGAAGACGGGCTGCCGGTTATGGCCACGCTGGACAATATGGTGCGGCAGCCCCGGCACGATGACTCGGGCTTGACGGGGCATGGGCTTCTCCTTGCCATGTATGAACGATGCAGATTCCTTCTGCATCGGGGAATTTTACCTAGCCAAGGCCATCTTGGAAGGCTCTAAAGCTGCGAAAATAAATCTGTCCCGGTTTTTCCAATCTGTCCCGGTTTTTCCAATTCCCAGCAGCCGCCGCATCGAACATCTGGTTCTGCCATTTTCGTGCGGCTTCCTCAGCATAGATCGGTATAGATAGCGCTAGAACCGCTAAGGTGACTAACATTCGGTAGGGCATTTGTACGGGACTCCTCAAGGTTCGATATAACGTGAAGCACAGCGGCAGCCCGTCAGGGACGCCCGGCGGCCACAGGGCGCGCACTGCTGCGTATTGTTATGACAACTCCGCCGGCAGCTTCCTCTGATACCTTTTAATGGCAGACTTCACGCCGATCATCCGTCTCTCCTTCGCTCGCCCCGGTAGAATCAGGGACCTCCCATGAACTCCACAAACAGAATAGTACCGCCTCCAAACAGAGCGATCGCCAGAAGGCTAGCTCGTCTGTAGTACTGCCCTTCCGGGTATACCGACGCCGGGTTCAGAAGCCACACTCCCATCCAGAAGTATCGGCCATAGCCCGGTCTCAGGAAAGATGCCGCCATTAGGTAGAAGAAGACGGTAAGGAGGAAACCGGCTGCCTCAAAGAGAACGAAAACAATGAAAAGAGCAGTCTGAGGTTCCATATTGAATCGTCGGCACCGCGGTGGTTTTGCAACACGAAAGGGGTCAGGTCTTGTCTTTTGCTATCTGCATTGTAGGGGGCAAAGCGCAAGACCTGACCCCGGGACGTTGCGCTTCAGCGCGTTTTCTTGAAGCTGTGGTTGCCCCATCCTGGCCGAAATATTCAAAACAGCGCTGGCTCAATCCCTTATGTTCCTGTTTCGATCACTGAGTCATTTTCCTTCAACTTGTTCGGGGTAACCTATGACTATTGAATCGGCGAGCATGACCATCGTCACCGAAAACCTGCCGGAGACCCGGCGGTTCTATGAAACTCATTTCAGCGCGCGACCGGTTTTCGATTGTGGCTGGTACGTCGTACTCAGAATGACAGCGCCTCACCAGGAACCGGAAATCTGCCTCATGAGTCCGCAGGATGGCATGCAGCCCTTCTCGGGTGGGGTCTTTCTCAACATTCTTGTGGACAATGCTGATCAACTTCACTCCCGGTTGACCGAGGCCGGCCTGCAGACCACGATCCCCCTGGAGTCTCATCCCTGGGGAGATCGGGGATTCGGTCTTCTTGATCCCTCCGGTGTCATCGTCTATTGCTACCACCCGATTGAACCCAGCTCAGAGTTTGATCAATACATCATTGAACGAACCTGAGGTCCCTGGAAGACATCGGGAGCGGTCAACCGCCTAATGGCCTGCTCCCGATTGTCCCGCAATGCCAGAGGTGTGAGTCCGAACCAACGCCGGATCTCCCGGCTCATGTGCGGCTGATCCGAGAAGCCGAAATCCGCTGCAATCGAGGCTAGGGGAGCGTCAGACTGAACCAGCGCCAACCCGGCCTGGCGGACGCGAGCCAGAGACCGCCAGTAACTGGGGGGCGCACCGGTGGTTTCCGCCAGTTTTCTCCTTACGCTGCGTTCGCTCAACGGAATGGTTCTTGGCACTCGCCCGGAACGTAACGCCTCAAGACATTCCGGTACCCAGACCGGGGCCGGGCTCGCAAAGCGATCAACGACGCTGACCAGCTCATCAAACGCATCGCCGCAAAGGCTCTCCATCTCCCAACCATCGAACTGCGAGATCTGGTTCTGGGCCAGAACGAAATCCTCTCGCTTGTACTCTGGCTGTTTACGTTCCCATGGAAAGGAAACTCCGGCCGCCAACCGGACTCCGACGAACAAAGTGTCACTACGACAAACCAATCGGCGGGGGGAGGAATCCAAGCCACTGCAAAGGAGGGTGGCCGGCTTGTTGTTCGGTATAACGGCAATCAGGTCACGGCAGCCGTCCGGCCAAACCGTAAAGCGGCCTTCGGGAAGCGTACTGGTCCAGGTGCACACAATCGGGTCCATCATCCCTCCAAGCAAGCAGGCGTCCAATCCCGCTACCAAACCTCCGGTTTGGAGGCCCACGTCTTGATCTTGCCGTCCACCGGAGCGCCCGCCTAGGTGCACCTGTTAGCCTCTACCCAGCGGGCCGCCTGGCCAGCAACGCCCACACGCCTGCTAAGGAAAGCAGAGCGCCTCCGGAAAAATGAAGCGTACGCCGCAGCTTGTGTGAGACAAGCAGCCGACGAGCGGACGACGCGAAAACCGTGTAAAGCGTGGCATTAATGGTCGCCAGAACAACGAAGGTGACTGCAAGTAACCACATCTGAAACACCTCGTTTTCACCGGGCGTAACGAATTGCGGTAAAAAGGCCATGAAAAAGACAATGCCCTTTGGGTTAAGTGCGGTAACTAAATAGGTGTTGACGAATAGCTTCAAGCGAGAGGAATCGGACGCCGGTTCCGCCATGTCCGTGGGTGAGAAGCCTGCCCGAAAAAACTTGAGGCCAAGGTAGAGCAGGTACAAGCCTCCCGCCACCTTCACCGCTGTGAACCAAAAAGCAGATGCGGCAAGCAACGCCCCCAAACCCACGAGTGAGGCGATCAGCGCGGTGGAGTCCCCAAGTGCAACTGCAGCCACCAAAGGAACATTGGCGCGAGGACCGTGAGTCACTGAATAGCTTGTGATGGCTAAAATTGTCGGGCCGGGAATCACTAGTAGGACCGCCGAAGCGATAACAAACGCAAACCAGGACTCAATTGCCATGAGAGGTCCTCCTAAACGCTAACGCCGCTCAAATGAACCGCATACTCGAAGGTACCGGGCTGGATCTGGTCCTGGTAGTTGATCACGACCATGGCGTCCTGGTCGTAGTTGTAGGGTTTGAAACGAGGCATGGTGGAAGGCGGGTCCTTGTCAGCCAGCGATGAGTCGATGCTACCAGAGCAGGAGCGGCGATTCCGGGACTTTTTCTACAGGCTCAATCGGGACAGGGAGGCACCTCACGGTGCCCCTCCTCCCACATCACCGGGCATACGGATCACGTACCACGGCGATTCAGTGACTGGATTCAACCCACTACCGTGCCCGAGTTCCGGCAGCCCATGGTTCCGGAAGAGCCGAGCCGGCAGCGCTTGCGCCAGAGCCGGTGATCGACTCAGGCGCCACCGAAAGGGGTCAGGTCTTTCTTTTTGCATTGCATCTCCCCCGATGTGAAATGCACAAAGAGGTCGAATGCAAGATTCAAGACCTGACCCCGTCATTCACATGACCCCGTCATTCACATTCAACGCCCGCCAGGCGCCTTCTGCCAGTTCTTCACGAACATCCTGTATGGGCACGGCGTACCGGCCGGCCAACCAATGGCGCGCGTAATCGTGAGCCGGGCCAGAGATAAAGGAACCATACAGCGGCGCGGGAAGATTGCGAATATGGCCACCTTCCACGTACGGCCCGAGAATGGCAGCGAGCTTGCCGTAGAAACTTTCCACATCCCGATTCAAGGTCGATGCGCCGCCGGCCTTTCCAACCGTACGGCGATGATGAAAAACAAACTGTGCCCAATTCGGATTGGCACTGATCCAATCAACGTTGGCATACACCAGAGCTTTGATGAGCCGTTCCGCTTTCTCAGTAGCCCCACCGCTGGACGAAGCCACCTGATCAAGATACTCCAGCGCCCGCTGAGAAAAATCGCGCATCCCTTCGATAAACACCGCACTGGCTATGGCGTCCTTGTTGCCAAAGTGGTGATAGAGACTGCCGACACTCACACCGGTCTCCGCCCGGATCATGTCGATGGTGGTGTGCTCCAGACCATGAACTGCAAAGCACTCCAGAGCCTTGCGGAGGATCTCTCGCTTCTTGGCCCTGGATCGGGCCCGCGATTTGGAGGAAGTTGCCGCCATACCGACGCTTACCGAAGAAAAATGCGGCGCCATCTTACCACAACAACATAACTAGAATATTTTTCTAGAATATTATTCTTTTACTTGGCATAGTAACCATCACCAACGCAACAACCGTGAAAGGAGGCTTTATGGATCCCGTAAAAACATTCCAGACGATGTCGTCGCAGCCACTTGGCAAGTTCCTGTTCAGCAAGATGGTCTGCCAAGTCGCGCCCTACTTCGCCAGCATCAGCCCTCGCATCGAGACCCTGGAGCCACAGCGTTGCGTAGTCACCATGAAAAAGCGGCGCCGAGTCACCAATCACTTCAAGACAGTCCATGCAATCGCCATGTGCAACATGGCCGAGTTGGCAGGCGGGATGATGACCGACGCCTCCATCCCTCAAGGCGCACGATGGATTCCTTCCGGTATGTCAGTGACCTACCTTAAAAAGGCCAAGACGGATCTGACCGCCACCGCCAATGGCAGCCAGGTGGACTGGTCTCGCGAGGGCCCAACACAGGTTCCCGTGTCCATCACTGATACCACCGGGGAGGAAGTGTTCCGCGCGCAAATCGAAATGAACGTTAAGCACCGATAATCCGGAAAAGGGGTCAGACTGATTGGGTTTATAGCGATTCGGGCATAAACAACAGGACCTGTCCCCGTTCTAGCCTTGATCAATAGCCCGTCGGGCAGCTGCTCATAAAGGAGATGGCCGCACCCTTCCCAAAGCGCCCTTGTCGGGAGGAACCTGTTTCGGAGCTCGGCGTGGGGATACCCAACCTATTACCCGGATGAAGTGACTTTGACTGTGGGTGTCTCCTTTACCCCCTTTACCTTCATCGCCCTGCCCACCCTTTTCCCCCACCGGCAGGTTCAAGAAGCTCCAGGTCCCGCAATCCTTTTTGCAGCAGCTTGTTCTGTGCCTCCAAAAATTCGCGTAGTGCCTGTCCGGTCAAGAAATGTTCGCTCCAGAAATACTTTCTCCGGGTTTGAGCCCATGTATCGGAGGCATTAAGGTCGGCGCACAAACGTTGAAATTTCTCCACCTTGTTTTGAGAGAGCGTGGGCGCGGCAAAATAGCCTCGCCAGTTCGCGAATTCCACATCCACCCCCTGTTCCCGGAAGGTTTTAATGCCGTTGAGTTCGGGGAGGCGTTCACCGCTGGTAATACCGACGATCTTCACCTCACCGTCACGGTGGGCGTGTAACAACTCACCAAGGCCGCTCACGACCGCGACACCAAAACCATTTTTCAGCCTGTCCATGGCATCCCTGCCCCCATTGCTGGAGATGTAGCGCAATTGCCGGGGATCAATTTCCGCCGCCTGTGCGATTAACATAAGGGTGATGTGGTCCAGGCTGCCGAAAGAGGAACCACCGATCACCGGGTGGCGGATAGGCGCGGCTTTGATGGCTTTAAACAGGCTGGACACAGAAGTCTAGATTGGAATCGGACCGGACCGCCACGGCCTGATACTCAGCAATGAGCGTGCATACAGGCTTGACGTCCCGGTAGCCGTATTCAACCATGCCGTTGAGGTTGCGGAAGATAATGGGCGTGGACTGCACCATCAGCGTATTGCCATATTGTTTCGGGCTCTCCACCAGATCGATCAGCGCCCGTCCGCCCCCTGCTCCCACATAGTTGTCATAGGAGGCGCGGTCGATCAGGTCTTCGGCCAACAACGCCTTGCCTGTTTCCCGAGCGGTGGTATCCCAGCCGCCACCCTCGCCGCCGGGTATAAGAAAATGCACGGATTCCAGCACCTCCGCAGGGGCGGTACCGGAAAGCAGCAGGAGTGCCAGAAAGAGACGGCTGAAGAACTGCATAAAGAACGCCTTAACGAAAAGTCGTCAACTCGTTCATCAGGCCCAACTCCCCATTGAAGGACGTTGACGGACTTCAGAAACTTTACCGTGGGCGCCCTGTTATCAATTCCTTAGGGAACCTCTGAAAAAGCCCTTGGATTTGCGACAATAGCACCAGAGTCACCAACCGGGAAGGTCGCTACCCCATGAGCCAGATCAGCTTTGCCGAA
>NZ_QEKQ01000011.1 GCF_003096655.1 Tamilnaduibacter salinus
CATGGTCTCCTCCTTAACTCGTAGATAGATGCCTCAACACCTATCTTGGCGCATAGCGACGCCGTTATGGAGTGGGGAGGAGACCATCCCATCTCGGACGGACACGGAAAGCGCGCTTCGCGCGCAAAAGCAGCGTTGTAGGCTAGGCTGACGCAGGAAGCCCAACCTCCACGTCCTCTTTAACGGCGCCCGAAGGGCGCTTTCCGTGTCCGTCCGTGTTTTTCCGTGGCTAAAACCATCTTTACTTCCGCGTCCTTCCGCGGTTTCCGCGGCGAATACGTTCAATAATGGGGCGGCGGCTCCTCTTCGCTCTCTTTCCGGATCCAAGACGGCGCCACGTCGTTCAGGTCTTTCTTCAGCTGCCGCTTGGCCTCCCACAGTTCCCGGATGTCCTGCTCCTGGGCTGCGATCTGATCGCTGAGGGTGTTGATCAGGTCGTCCTGAAAGGCGATACGGGTCTCCAGTTCATCGAGGCGTGCCTCCAGGTTTTTCTCGCTCATGTGATGGGCTCCTGATCGCTGAGGGTGGGGTCCGTGAGGGCCGTTCTGGTATGATAGGCCGCTTGCAGACCGGGGCCTTTCTTTTATTCCCGGTTTACCGATGTTTGGGATCAATGGCGGCATTTTACGCCGGACAGAGGCGTTATTCGATGACCAGACCGCGTGATGCCCGATTTGTGAGTGATTGATCAACGGAGATAGTAACAACCCATGCGTAACCCTCAGAAGACTGCTTTGGTGGCACTGCTGATCGCCATTCCGTCACCGTTTGTACTGGGATTCCTGCTCGTGAACCTGACCCCCGAGCTGTTCCAGATCCTGTCCCAGAGCCAGACCAGTAAGCTGGCGAATGAGCCGACGTTCGTGCTTGGTAGCGGGCAGGGCATTGCGGCGTACCTCATTACCACGCTGCTGTTCGGTATTGCCGGATTCCTGACGGTCTTTTTCATCCAGAAGAAGCCTGCTGCCTCACAAGCCGGCAAGAAAAAACCAGCCGCTTCAAAGCCCGCTCCGGAGCCGTCCGATAGCAACGAGAAAGGCCCGAATAACCAGAACGAAGACACCTCTCCCGAGGGTGATGAAGAAGGCACGGTGAAGTGGTTCAACGTCAAGAAAGGGTTTGGCTTCATCGTTCGTGAAAGCGGCGACGAAGTCTTCGTCCACTTCCGCGCCATCCGAGGCCGCGGCCGCCGCATCCTCCGCCAGGGCCAGGACGTCCGGTTCGACGTCGTCGAGGCGCCAAAAGGCCTTCAGGCGAATAATGTGAGTATTATTGAGTAACGCGTTCTAGCCACGGAATCCACGGACGAACACGGAAACGCCCTTCGGGCGCAACAAAATTGGTCTATAAGCGTAGGTTGGGCTGACGAAGGAAGCCCAACACCGACATGGTGCCGATCTATGGATGGTTGGGCTTCCTTCGTCAGCCCAACCTACGCGTCGTTTCCTGCGCCCGAAGGGCGCTTTCCGTGTTTTTCCGTGGCTGAACTCTCTTTTTTCCGCGTCCTTCCGCGGATTCAGCGGCGAACCAACCCCATGACCGACCTCGAAATCTACATCCGCGATCTTGACCCAGCCGCCCTGGAAACCTGGCTGGCGGGCCATCTTGATGCGCTGTCCGTGACCTCAGTAGGTACGAAAGGTGTCCTCAAGGGGCAGGGCGGAATCCAGGGTGAGCGGGTAACGATCAGTGTCTACCCCAACGCCGTTGGCAAACGCTACGCCTGCCTGATACTGGAAGGCGGAAAGCTCCCCTGGGAAACGGACCTCGACTGCGCCCGCTCCGCCTGGGAACACCTCCAGACTGAGATCCGATGCAGCCCCGGCGACTGGAAAGAAGGCGACCCGGTCCAGGACGAGAAGTGGTGGCGCCTGGACGAGCGCGGGGAGCAGCTGGCGATCTGGAACTAATACTGCGGCATTTTGCGCAACTGATTTTTAGCCACGGAAAAACACAGAAAGCACGGAAACGCCCTTCGGGCGGGGCTGAAATGATTGAAAACGTAGGTTGGGCTGACGAAGGAAGCCCAAGAGAGACAAGCCTTACGCCTTGGGTTCGTGTGTCATTGTTGGGCTTCCTGCGTCAGCCCAACCTACGCTACTTGTAACCTTTAACTTGCCACTTTTTCTTTTGCGCCCAAAGGGCGCTTCCGTGCTTTCTGTGTTTTTCCGTGGCTAAATCGTCTTTTTTCCGCGGATTCTGCGGCGAATCACTCCACCAGAAGCCGCTCCAGAATCCCCTCATAAATCACCGAGAGCTGGTCCAGGTCGTCCGCCTTCACGCATTCGTCGATCTTGTGGATTGTGGCGTTCACGGGGCCAAGTTCGAGGACCTGGGCGCCGGTGGGCGCGATGAAGCGGCCGTCGGAGGTGCCGCCGGCGGTGGAGAGGGTTGTTTCCTGTCCTGTCGTGGCCTCGATGGCGCCGGAGGCGGCCTCGACCAGAGCGCCCCGGTCGGTGAGAAATGGCCGGCCGGAAAGGTGCCACTGCAGGTCGTACTTCAGGCCGTGACGATCCAGGATGTCGATGACCCGCGTTTCCAGGCTTTCGGCCGTGTTCTCTGTGCAGTACCGGAAATTGAAGTGCACCAGCATCTCGCCCGGAATCACGTTGCTGCCCATCCCTGACTCCAGTCGGGTGACCTGGAAGGTGGTCGGCGGGAAGAATTCGTTGCCCTCATCCCAGTGTTCGCGAGCCAGGGCGTCCAGCGCAGGCGCCGCTCTATGGACCGGGTTTTCCGCCATGTGTGGGTAGGCGACATGGCCCTGAATGCCGTGGACGGTCAGGTAGCCGTGCAATGAGCCCCGGCGGCCGTTTTTGATCGTATCGCCGACCTGATGGGTGCTGGACGGCTCGCCGATCAGGCACCAGTCGATTTTCTCGCTACGCGCTTCCAGTGTTTCGACCACCTTGACCGTCCCGTTCCTGGCGGGGCCTTCCTCGTCACTGGTGATCAGCAGGGCAATGGAGCCTTTGTGATTGGGGTGGTTGGCGACAAACCGTTCCGCTGCGGTCACGAACGCCGCCAGGCTGCCCTTCATGTCCGCCGCTCCGCGCCCGAACAGATACCCATCGTGAACACCCGCCTCGAAGGGGGGATGCGACCAATGGTTCTCGGGTCCGGTCGGTACCACGTCCGTATGCCCGGCAAAGGCCAGCACCGGCCCGTCCTGGCCTTTTCGGGCCCACAGGTTGTCCACCTCCTCAAAGCGCAGCCGCTCATCCGCAAAACCAAGCGGCGCAAGACGGGCCATCAACAGATCCTGGCAACCGGCATCATCGGGAGTGACGGACGCTTTCTGGATCAGTTGCTGAGTGAGGGAGAGAGTGTCGGACATGGGGAATCTCGGGTTGGTGTTTTGTTTTCGCCGCGGAAACCGCGGAAATGACTGTATTAGCCACTGAAAGACACGGAAAGCACGGAAGGGCAGTGCCGTAGGTTGGGCTGATGCAGGAAGCCCAACAAAGCATCGAACCCAAGAGTGGGCTGCAGGTTGTTGGGCTTCCTGCGTCAGCCCAAACTACCGTGTTTCTCGCGCCCGAAGGGCGCTTCCCGTGTCGTCCGTGTTTTTCCGTGGCCGAATCGTCTTTTCTTCCGCGTCCTTCCGCGGTTTCCGCGGCGAATGGAGATCAGTTATTCGCGTGCAACTGATCGTTCAGTTCAACGGCCGATTTGTTGGTCTTGCACTCCACCGCGCCGTTTTCGCTGTTGCGCCGGAAGAGCAGGTCGGACTTGTTGGCCAGGTCGCGGGCTTTCAGCACTTTGACGACGTTGTTTTCGTCGTCCAGGACGGCGACTTTGGTGCCTGCGGTCAGGTAAAGGCCGGCTTCGACGGTGCAACGGTCACCCAGCGGAACGCCGATACCCGCGTTGGCGCCGATCAGGCAGTTGTCGCCCACGGAAATGATGATGTTGCCGCCGCCGGACAGCGTGCCCATGGTAGAGCAGCCGCCACCCAGGTCGGAGCCGGAGCCGATGACCACGCCAGCGGAGATCCGGCCTTCGATCATCCCCGGGCCTTCGGTGCCGGCGTTGAAGTTGATGAAACCTTCATGCATGACGGTGGTCCCTTCACCCACGTAGGCACCGAGGCGAACCCGTGCCGTGTCCGCAATCCGCACGCCTTTCGGGACCACGTAATCGGTCATCTGGGGGAACTTGTCGACGGATTTGACTTCCAGAAGGCGACCGGCGATGCGCGCGTCCATCTGACGCTCCGGAAGCTCGTCCAGATCGATAGCGCCTTCGTTGGTCCAGGCCAGGTTCGGCAGCAGCCCGAAAATGCCGTCCAGCTTCAGCCCGTGGGGGCGAACCAGACGGTGAGAGATCAGCTGGAGCTTGAGGTAGACTTCCGGCGTGCTGGAGGCGGTGTCGTCGTTTTCCAGAACCGTGACAACCGCCGGACGCTGGCTGCCAACAGCTTTTTCGGCCAGCTTCGCCTGATCCTCAAACCCGGCCCGGCGCAGCCCTTCGGCAAACTGCTTCAGCTGCTCGTCAGAGGCGTCCAGAGCCTTGTTGCCACCCTGATAGCCGAGCGTGTTCCCCGCCAGCTCCGCCAGAGTGGCGTCCGGCAGATACAGCGGCGACTGATAGAACGCCTCCAGCCACTCGCCTTTCTGATTCTGAGTGCCGATGCCGATACCGAATGCAAAGGTCATTGTCCTCGGGCTCCTTGTTGAACATCGAATGTTTGAAAGTTTTAAGGTGCCGTAGGTTGGGCTGACGAAGGAAGTCCAACGCCCCTCTGTAATCGGGAGGGTTTGACTGTTGGGCTTCCTTCGTCAGCCCAACCTACGTAGCGATTTCATGCGCCCGAAGGGCGCTTTCCGTGTCCGTCCGTGGATTCTGTGGCCGAATCCTCTTATTTCCGCGCTCTTCCGCGGTTTCCGCGGCGAATGAAACTACAAAAACCGCGCCGCCCATTCCTCGGCGTTGAATCCAACGCTCACACCGTCACTGGCCTCAACCACAGGCCGTTTGATCAGGGACGGGTTGTCGAGCATGGTCTCGTGGGCAGATCTGGCGTTCATGCTATCACGAACCGACTCCGGCAGGCGCCGCCAGGTCGTGCCCCGCCGGTTCACCAGCGGCTCCCAGCCCAGTTGATCCTGCCAGCCTGAAAGCATGTCCGCCGTCAGGCCGTCCTTTTTGAAATCGTGGAACTGATAGTCGACGCCATTCTCATCCAGCCACTTGCGGGCTTTTTTCACCGTGTCGCAGTTTTTGATGCCGTAGAGTTTCATGGAGGTGCTCCGTTTATTCACTGCGAAAAGAATGTGTTTGCCACGGAAAAACACAGAAAGCACGGACGAAAGGCAACAGAAGGAGCCGTTATCAGTAGCTAGCCGCTTTCCCTTCTTGTCACTTTCAGCTTGTTACTTTTGTTTGCGCCCAAAGGGCGCTTTCCGTGTCCGTCCGTGTTTTCCGTGGCTGATCATGTCTTTTGGTTCAAGGCCGGCGCTTTAGCCATCCCCGAATCCGCTCTGCCGCCTCGACACACTCATCCAGCGGCGCGACGAGCGCCATGCGGACGTGGTTTTCGCCCGGGTTGTGCCCGGCGACCGCACGGGACAGATAGCGCCCTGGGAGTACGTGGACGTTCTCCTCGGCGGCCAGTTCTCTGGCAAACGTGTCGTCGGGCATCGGTGTCCGGGGCCAGAGGTAGAAGCCGGCGTCGGGGTGATCGACGTCCAATACCTCCTGGAGAATCGGCACGACGGCGTTGAACTTCTCGCGGTAGGCCGCGCGGTTTTCACGGACATGCGCCTCGTCCTGCCATGCGGCGATGCTCGCAAGCTGGTGCTGAATCGGCATTGCGCAGCCGTGGTAGGTGCGGTAGCGCAGGAAGCGCTTGAGTACGTCGGCGTCGCCGGCCACGAAGCCGGAGCGCAGTCCCGGCAGATTCGAGCGTTTGGACAGGCTGTGAAAGACGATGCAGCGCCGGTAATCGTCTCGGCCCAGCGCCGCGCATGTCTGGAGCAGGCCCTCGGGCGGCTCTTTTTCATCCGGATAGAGTTCGGAATAGCACTCGTCCGAGGCGATCAGGAAATCGTGCCGGTCAGCCAGCTCGATGACTTTCTGCAGCGTATCGCGTGGGATGACGGCACCACTGGGGTTGCCCGGCGAGCAGAGGAACAGAATCTGGGTATGCCGCCAGACTTCGTCCGGAACCGCCTCAAAGTCGGGGATGAAGCCGTTGCTGGCATCACAGGCGAGGTAGTAGGGCGTCGCCCCCGCGAGAAACGCCGCGCCTTCGTAGATCTGGTAGAACGGGTTGGGGCTGACCACGGTGGCGCCCGGGACCGGGTCGATCACGGACTGGACCAGCGAAAAAATGGCTTCCCGTGTCCCGTTGACTGGCAGGACATGCTGTTCCGCCGTCAGTGATCCCTCGTTCAGTCCAAACCGACGGGTGGCCCAGCCGGCGATGGTCTGACGCAGTTCGTCAGTGCCTTTGGTGGTCGGATAGTTGGCGAGCTTGTCGAGGTTGTCCCGGATGACGTTCTGGACGAATTCCGGCGACGGGTGCTTGGGCTCACCAATCGACAGGGCAATGGGTGACCGGTCTGCAGGCGGCGTAACGTCCGCTTTCAGCTGGGCCAGTTTCTCGAACGGATAGGGATGCAGTCGGTCAAGATCGGGGTTCATGGCCGTCTCTCTGGTTGTCGGCGGAAATCAGTCCTGGCTCTCGTCCAGCTGTTGGCACAGGTCGTCCTGAAGGCGCTGGCAGAATGTCGGGTCACTCAGTGGCTGACCGTTCTCGTCCGTCACGAAGAAGACGTCCTCGACCCGCTCGCCCAGCGTGGCGATCTTGGCGTTCGTCAGGCGCACGCCGTGTGACAGCAGTACCCGGCCCACGCGCGCCAGCAGCCCCGGGCGGTCGGGGGTGATCACTTCCATCGCGGTACGCTGGTTGATGGTGTCGTTGGAGATCGTCACCTGCGTGGGAAACGAGAAGTGCTTGAGCTGGCGCGGCGTGCGGCGGTGGATGATGTCCGGATAGTCCTCGGGGTCGTCCAGCTCTTCCACCAGCCGCTCGCGGACCCGCTCCTTGCGGGCCGGATCGTTGCCCAGTGGCTGCCCCTGTTCATCGAGAACGACATAGGCACTGATGGAGTAGGGGCCCGTGCCACTGGTGATCCGAGCATCGACGATGTTCAGGTTGAGCTGTTCCAGCACCGCTGTGGTGGCAGCGAACAGGGCCGCCCGGTCCTTCATGTAGATAACGATTTGTGAGTAGCCGTCGGTGGGCCCGCCCCGTGTGTCGCGAATCATTACCAGCGGGTCGGGGTCGTCACCGTGACGGATGATGGCAGAGGTCTGCCAGGCGATGTCGACGGTGGAGTCCTGCAGGAAGTAGTCCTCGTCCATCACGTCCCAGACGCTGTTGATCTGCTCATCCGTGATGTCCTGCGCCTGGAGGATTTCACGTGCCTCCGACTGGGTGGCCTGAATCCACTCCTGGCGGTTGACCGGCTTTTCGGTTCCGCGCCGCAGTGCGCGCTTGGCTTCGATGTAGAGCTGGCGGAGCAGGGTGGCGCGCCAAGTGTTCCAGAGCTTCGGGTTGGTGGCGCTGATGTCGCACACCGTCATCGCGTAGAGGTAGTCCAGATGCACCTGGCTGGGCACGGCCCGGGCGAATTCGTGGATGATGTTCGGGTCGGAGATGTCCTTGCGCTGGGCCGTCATGGACATCAACAGATGATTGCGGACCAGCCAGGCCACCAGCTGCGTGTCGCGATCGCTCAGATGATGTCGCTGGCAGAAGTCGATCACCTCGTCCGCACCCAGCTCGGAATGGTCGCCGCCCCGGCCCTTGGCGATATCGTGGTAGAGCCCGGCGATGTAGAGCAGTTCCTGCTTTGGCAGGTGATGAACCAGCCGTGAGGCGAGCGGGAAGTCCTCCCGACCGTCTTCGGAGCGCAGGCGCACCATGTTGCGGATCACCCGGAGGGTATGGGTGTCCACGGTGTAGATGTGGAACAGATCGTACTGCATCTGACCAATGATTTCCCCGAACTCCGGCAGGTAGCGTCCCAGTACGTTGTACTTCTTCATGAACGAGAGCGTCTGCTCGAGCTGGTGAGGCGTGCGCAACAGCTCCATAAACAGCGTGGTCACCGCCAGGTCGGACCGGAAGGCATCGTCGATCAGGTGGCGATGCGCCCGGATCGAGCGGATCGTCGAGGCGCGGATGCCCCGAATGCCGGGGTTTTGCGCCATCAGTACGAAGATTTCCAGCAGCGCGTAGGGCGCGTAGGCAAACACCTGGTTGTTGATGGCCTCGATGGTGTCGTTACGGATCTGGAAGCGGTTGTTGAGCGGCTGGATGACCGCTGCCTCGGGCGGCCCGAGGATGGCTTCGTCGTAGTACTGCAGGATCACGTCCGTGAGCTCGGCCAGCGCCAGCACGGTGCGGTAGTAGTCCTGCATCATCATTTCGACGCCCAATCGGCGCCCTTCGTCCTGATAGCCCAGCATTTCGGCCAGCGCCCGCTGATGGTCAAACAGCAGGCGGTTCTCATTACGCCCGGCAATCAGCTGCAGGCCGTACCGCAGGCGCCACAGGAACGTCTCGCCGTTGAGGAGGATCTGGTATTCCTCCTCAGTCAGGATGCTGAAACGCGTCAGGTCGGCGGTGGATTCCAGCCCGAAATGGCGCTTGGTGATCCAGCCGATGGTCTGGATGTCCCGAAGGCCGCCGGGTGCGCCCTTGATGTTGGGCTCGAGGTTGTACTCCGTGTCGCCGTACTTCTCGTGGCGCTGGCGCTGCTCCTCGCGCTTGGCGATGAAGTAGGTGCGATCTTCGCTGACCCGGTCCGAGTAGACGTTGTCGACCAGCTCCGCGCGCAGCTGCTCATTGCCGGCAATGGTCCGGGTTTCGAGCAGGTTCGTGAGGATGGTGACGTCGTCCCGGGCGGCGGTCTGGCACTCTTCGAGTGACCGCACGCTGTGCCCGATATCGAGTCGGAGGTCCCAGAGTAGGGTGATGAAGGCCATCATCGATTCCTGCCAGTCCTCCGGTAACGTCTCGCGCGTCAGAATCAGCAGGTCGATGTCGGAGTGCGGGTGGAGCTCGCCGCGACCGTAGCCGCCAACGGCCAGCAGCGTCATGTCCTCCGACTCCGAGAAGGGGTAGCGCTGCCAGATCAGCGACAGGATGCGATCCACCGACAACGCCCGCGCCAGCACCAGTTCACGCACATCGGCGCCCTTGCGGAAGGCCTCGGCATGGGCCTCGAACGTTGTCGATAGCGCTTCCCGGGCCGGCTTCAGAGGCGACGTGGCCGTCAGGATCTGATGTTCGAGGCCGGACAGGTCCGGGGTGTTGGCCGCTGCCATGGCGTTGTCTCGTCCCAACCGAATGCTAGAAGGATTCTTCCGGTCGTTTCGTGAATGCCTCAAATCCGTCGGCGGTGACCAGCAGGGTGTGTTCCCACTGGGCGGAAAGCTTGTGATCCTTGGTGACGGCCGTCCAGCCATCCGGCAGCACTTTGCAGTGGCGCTTGCCCTGGTTGATCATCGGCTCGATGGTGAAGGTCATGCCTTCCTCCAGAGCCATGCCGGTACCGGGCTGGCCGTAGTGCATGACCTGGGGCTCTTCATGGAAGCCTTTGCCAATGCCGTGGCCGCAGAACTCGCGAACGACCGAGAAACGGTTCTTCTCGGCGTGCTTCTGTATGGCATGGCCGATGTCCCCGAGCGTTGCGCCGGGCCGGACCATTTCCATGCCCTTGTAGAGACATTCCTGGGTGACTGTGATCAGGCGCTCTGCAGCGATCTTGCGTTTACCAACGAAGAACATCTTGCTGGTGTCACCGTGATAACCATCCTTGATGATCGTGATATCGATATTGAGCGTGTCACCGTCCTTCAGGACTTTCTTGTCACTCGGAATGCCGTGGCAGATCACGTGATTGACCGACGTGCAGATCGATTTCGGGAATCCCTTGTAATTCAGTGGCGCCGGAATCGCATCCAGTTCGTTGACGATGTAGTCATGGCAGATCCGGTCCAGCTCTTCTGTGGTGACGCCCGGGCGGATGTGCTCACCAATCATTTCCAGAACCTGAGCCGCGCCGCGTCCGGCGACCCGCATTTTCTCGATTTCTTCCTGCGTTTTGATCGATACCTGCATGGGATTCCTGTCACGTTGAAACCAAGCGCCTATTTTAGGCGTGGGGCGAACGCCATACAACCGACGGGCGTGCTCAATGATGGGGCATGCCGGCTACTGCGGTGATAGCGTCACGCGCCCAATTATGGTATAAACGCGGCGCCGGAATGGGGTCGACCCCTGTCGGCAAATACGCACACGCGTCGGCACGTTGCTCCAGGGTGCCTGTTTCCGTTTGGTGATGGGTTGGAGTGATCGGGCGCGTGGAGGACTAACCCGAAGTCATTGAAGGTGAAAAACCATGTCTCAGGTAAACATGCGTGACCTGCTGAAAGCAGGCGCACACTTTGGCCACCAGACCCGCCACTGGAACCCGAAGATGTCCAAGTACATTTTCGGTGCCCGCAACAAGATTCATATCATCAACCTGGAACAGACTGTTCCGGCGATTGATGAAGCGCTGGGCTATGTCCGTGAGCTGGCTTCCAACAAGAACAAGATTCTGTTTGTTGGGACCAAGCGCTCCGCCTCCAAGATCATCAAAGAGGAAGCCCTGCGCTCTAACCAGCCGTATGTGAATCACCGCTGGCTGGGCGGCATGCTGACCAACTACAAGACGATCCGTCAGTCCATCCGTCGATATCGCGACCTGGAGACCCAGAGTCAGGACGGCACGTTCGACAAGCTGACCAAGAAGGAAGCGCTGGAGCGTACCCGCGAGATGGAAAAGCTCGAGCGTGGCATTGGCGGCATCAAGGACATGGGCGGCCTGCCGGACGCCATGTTCGTTGTGGATGTGGATCATGAGCGGATTGCCATCAAGGAAGCGAATAAGCTGGGCATTCCCGTGATTGGCGTTGTCGATACCAACAGCGACCCCGATGGCATCGATTACGTGATTCCGGGTAACGATGACGCGATCCGTGCCATTCGCATTTACGTTCAGGCCGTTGCCGACACCTGCATCGACGCCACGCAGGGTGCGAGCACGCCGGATGAGTTTGTGGAAGTGAGCGAGACCGAAACAGAAGCGGCTGAGGGCGACAGCGCCCAGGACGCACCGGCGGAGTAATCCGCCGCTCGCCCCACCCATAAATGATCGATGATGCTGGCGCAGGCGCCCTGGGGCGCCTGCGCTGATAAACAAGTGAGGATAGGAAATGGCTGCGATTACCGCATCAATGGTTAAAGAGCTCCGTGAGCGCACTGGCCTTGGCATGATGGAGTGCAAGAAGGCACTGGTTGAGGCTGATGGCAGTGTCGAAGGCGCCATTGAAGAGCTTCGCAAGAAGTCCGGCCTGAAAGCCGCCAAGAAAGCCGGTCGTACTGCGGCGGAAGGCGTTGCCCTTGTTCGCGTTTCTGACGACAACAAGAAGGGCACGATCCTGGAAGTGAACGCCGAGACCGACTTCGTTGCCCGTGACGACAACTTCCTGACCTTCGCCAACCAGGTTCTGGATGTGGCGGTCGAGAAGGGCGAAACCGACGTTGCGGCGCTGATGACCGACGATCTTGAGAAGCAGCGTGAAGAGCTGGTTCAGAAGATTGGCGAGAACATCAGTGTCCGGCGCCTGGTGGAAATCGAAGGCGATGTGGTGGAAGGCTACGTCCACAGCAACAACAAGATCGCGTCCGTTGTTGCTCTGAAGGGTGGCAACGCCGATACGGCCCGTGACATTGCCATGCACGTGGCGGCAGTGAATCCGCGTGTCGCGAAGCCGGAAGACATGCCGCAGGAAGAAGTGGACAAGGAAAAAGAAGTCATCAAGGCTCAGCCGGACATGGAAGGCAAGCCGGAGGAAATCGTCGAGAAGATGATGACCGGCCGCATCAAGAAATTCCTCAAGGAGAACAGCCTTGTGGAGCAGCCTTTCGTGAAGAACCCGGATCAGAGCGTTGCGGACCTGCTCAAGGAGCAGGGCGCGGACCTGATCGGCTTCATTCGCCTGGAAGTGGGTGAAGGCATTGAGGTGGAAGAAAAGGACTTTGCAACCGAAGTGGCAGAAGCCGCCGGTACTGACAAGGCCTGATTCCGCCCCGGGGAACGCGTCAGCGTTCCCCTCTTCAGCCGCCCCGCATCGGCATCAGACCCGGTGACGGGGCGGGTTTGTGTAAGGCGCCTCTGGTCAGGCTCCGACGCGGTTTCGCTGTCTGACCTGAGGCTCCTGAATTCGTGGCCCGCGCGGTGCGGGCTTCGACCTATCTGTTTCGATGCCGTCAAAGGGGGCCTGCCATGCCAAAGTCGTCACAATCCCAGCCACGCTATAAACGCGTTCTTCTGAAACTGAGCGGAGAAGCCCTTCAGGGCGAGCAGGAATTCGGCATCGATCCGAAAGTACTGGACCGGATGGCGCTGGAGATTGGAGCGCTTGTTGGCATTGGCGTTCAGGTCGGGCTGGTGATCGGCGGTGGTAACCTGTTCCGGGGGTCGGCATTGAACGAAGCCGGCATGGACCGGGTCACTGGCGACCACATGGGCATGCTGGCGACGATGATGAACGGCTTGGCCATGCGTGACGCCCTGGAGCGCTCCAATATCCGCACCCGTGTCCTGTCCGCCATTCCCATGAGTGGCATCGTTGAGCACTATGACCGGCGTCGGGCGGTTCGGGATCTGCGTGAAGGCGACGTCGTGATATTCTGTGCGGGTACGGGGAATCCGTTCTTTACCACCGATTCGGCGGCCTGCCTTCGGGGCATTGAGATTGAGGCGGACATTGTCCTCAAGGCCACCAAGGTGGATGGGGTGTTCACGGCGGACCCCGTGAAGGACCCGAACGCGGAAAAGTATGAGCGTCTGACGTACGACCAAGTGCTCGAAGAACGCCTCGGTGTGATGGACCTGACGGCCATTTGCCTGTGCCGGGATCAGGGCATGCCGGTGCGGGTGTTCAACATGAACAATCCGGGGGCGCTCACCCGACTGGTCGTGGGCGAGTCCGAAGGCACTCTGATTGAGTGAGAACAGATGAGGGAACGGCTGGCGTGTGCCGTCCGTTCCGACATGGACTACCAGAGTTGAGGAAACGAAGGTGATCGACGATATCAAATCCGATGCCGAACAACGGATGAAGAAGTGCATTGAATCGCTTGAGCACTCCTTTCGCAAAATCCGGACGGGCCGGGCCCACCCTGCGATTCTGGATGGTATCACCGTTCCCTATTACGGGATGGATACACCACTCAAGCAGGTCGCATCCATCAATGTTGAGGACGCGCGTACGCTGGTGGTATCGCCCTTTGAGAAAAGTCTGGCGCCGGCCGTTGAGAAAGCCATCATGGCTTCTGATCTGGGGTTGAACCCGGCGAGTAACGGCGATGTCATCCGGGTGCCCATGCCGATGCTGACCGAGGCGAACCGCAAAGAGTTGGTCAAGCAAGCCAAGGCGGATGCCGAAGCGACACGGGTCCAGATCCGCAACGCCCGCCGTGACGCGAACAATGACATCAAGGAGCTGCTGCGCGAGAAAGAGTTGTCCGAGGATGAGGCTAAAGGTGGCGAAAACGCGATCCAGAAACTGACGGATCAGTTCGTGGCTGAGGTGGATGAGCACCTGAAGGCCAAGGAAAACGACCTGATGTCCATTTAATCCGGCGGACATCCACGCGGACAGCCCCAGCCCGGTCACCCGGGCTGGCGGCGCTCAGAGGTATTCAATGACGGACACGTCTTCTGCGGACATTCCGCTCACTGCGGGCAAGCGCCCGGAGCATGTCGCCATCATCATGGACGGGAACAATCGATGGGCGCGGGAGCGCGGCCAGGGAGGCGTTTCCGGACACCGGGCGGGTGTGAACTCGGTTCGTTCGACGGTTGAGACCTGCGCCCGCGAAGGGGTGTCGGTGCTCACCCTGTTTGCGTTCTCCAGCGAGAACTGGCGGCGCCCAAAGGATGAAATCTCTGCGCTCATGCGCTTGCTGCTGATGGCGCTGGAGCGGGAGGTGCGCAAACTTCACCGGAACAACATCCGGCTGAGGATCATCGGCGACCGGACGGCGTTCAGTGAACGGATTCAGGCCCACATGGACCGGGCGGAAGTGCTGACCGCCAACAACACCGGCATGACGCTGGTTGTGGCAGCCAACTACGGCGGCCACTGGGACATCACCTGCGCCACGCGTCGTCTGGCGGAGAAAGTTCAGCGCGGCGAGCTGGCACCAGAGGCCATTACCGACGATCTGGTGCAGCAGCAACTGAGTATTGGTGATCTGCCCATGCCGGATCTGCTGATCCGGACCGCGGGTGAGCAGCGGATCAGTAATTTCCTGCTCTGGCACCTGGCCTATACCGAGTTCTATTTTTCACCGGTGTACTGGCCGGACTTCGGGCCGGAGGAAATGCGGGGTGCGCTGGCCGCATACGGGCAACGCAAACGCCGGTTCGGGCAGACCGATGACCAGGTGGATGCGGACGAAGCGCCGCACGTGACCGGTACCGACGGTCCCTGACTCGGGGATCAACGACAACAACCAGAATAGAAGTGACCCCATTGTGCTTCGGACACGCATCATCACCGCACTGATTCTTGCGCCCATTGCCATTGGGGGTATCTTTTTTCTCCCCCCTCTTGGGTTCGCCCTGTTTACCGGCGCCATCATCACGGTCGGGGCATGGGAGTGGGCCAACATGGCTGGCATCACGCACCCGCTCGGGCGTGTCGGCTACGCGCTGGCACTGGCCGCCATCCTGTTTGCCCTGTTTCTGACGCCTCCGGTTCCGATTCTGGCCGTAGCGCTGCTCTGGTGGGTACTGGCGCTTGTGATGGTTGTGCTCTACCCACGCGGACGTCGGACCTGGCGCCCTGCGGCGTTCAAGGCGTTGTTCGGGGTGTTGGTTCTGGTGCCCGCCTGGGTTGGGCTGAACCATCTGCGCTCCGGCGATTTCCAGCTGGCGGAGACGGGCAACAACCTGCTGCTGATCCTCTACACCTTCTGCATTGTGTGGGTCGCCGATATCGGGGCGTACTTTGCCGGCCGGGCCTTTGGGCGTGCGAAACTGGCTCCGCGTGTCAGCCCCGGTAAGTCCTGGGCGGGTGTCTGGGGCGGCCTTGCCGCCGTCGCGCTACTGGCCCTGTTTGTGGCCTGGGCGGCCGGCTGCTCGCCGGCACAGGCGCTGTGGTTAACGGCGGTCAGTCTTGTCGCCGGCGCCTTCTCGGTGCTCGGTGACCTGATTGAGAGTCTGTTCAAGCGGGTCCGTGGAATCAAGGACAGCAGCGGATTGCTGCCGGGCCATGGCGGTATTATGGATCGGGTCGACAGCCTGACGGCCGCGATTCCGATATTCGCCCTCGGAATCACACTGATGGGCTGGCTGGAGCCTGCCGTGCTGTCGTAACGGGCCGCCTCCCATGATGGTTTGGAATCCCTTTTAACCCACAGGAGCCGCTATGCGCCAGGTCACTTTGCTGGGAGCGACCGGATCCATCGGTCTCAACACCCTGGACGTACTGGCCCGACACCCGGATCGATTTGCCGTCCACGCATTGACTGCCAATCGGCAGGTGGATCCCATGATTCGCCTGTGCTTCGAGCACAAGCCCCGCTATGCTGTCATGGCGGATCCCGACGCCGCCCGTGAACTGGCCGAACGTTTGCCTGCCGGGTTGGGTGTGACCGTGCTTTCCGGGTGCGAAGGGCTCGAACAGGTCGCGTCTGCTGAGACGGTCGACGTGGTTATGGCGGCCATCGTCGGCGGCGCAGGGCTGCGTCCGACACTGGCGGCGGCCCGGGCCGGTAAACGCGTTCTGTTGGCCAATAAGGAAGCGCTGGTGATGTCCGGCGCGCTGTTCATGGATGCGGTCGCCGAGTCCGGAGCGGAATTGCTGCCCATCGACAGCGAACACAACGCCATTTTCCAGTGTCTGCCACCCGATCACATCCGGGACCCGGACGGCGCCGGCGTCCGGCGGATTCTGTTGACCGCCTCCGGCGGCCCGTTCCGCGAAACCCCGGTGGCGTCGCTAGCCTCCGTGACGCCGGAACAGGCCTGTGCGCATCCGAACTGGAGCATGGGGCAGAAGATTTCAGTGGACTCCGCGACCCTCATGAACAAGGGCCTGGAGTTGATTGAGGCCTGTTGGCTTTTCAACACCGGGCCCGGTCGTATTGATGTCCATGTCCACCCCGAAAGCATCATCCATTCCATGGTGGAATATCTTGACGGCTCCATCCTCGCGCAGTTGGGCAGTCCGGACATGCGGACGCCGATTGCCAACGGTCTTGCCTGGCCGGAGCGTATTGATGCAGGGGTGGGGTCGCTGGACCTGTTCGAGCTGGGCCGATTCCGCTTTGAGCGGCCGGATGAAGACCGATTCCCATGTCTGACACTCGCCGCGGACGCGTTCCGCCTCGGGGGGACGGCACCGGTGGTGCTGAATGCGGCGAATGAAGTGGCCGTGCGTGCCTTTCTGAATGGTCATCTGAAATTCACCGATATTCCCGTTATCATTGAGAAGGCGCTGGAGCGACAGGCTCCCGTCGCGGCGGAGAGCTTTGAGGTCATCTTCGAGCAGGATGCCCAGGCCCGTCAGCTTGCCTGGTCCATTGTTGAGGCCCAGGCGTAGCGGTCGACAGATGTAGCGAGCGATAAAGGCAGCCGATGGACATCCTTCAAACCATTCTCGCGTTAATCGTCACACTCGGTATTCTTGTGACGATTCATGAGTACGGTCATTTCTGGGTCGCACGCCGTTGCGGTGTCCGGGTATTGCGGTTCTCGGTCGGTTTCGGCAAGCCCCTCTTCTCCCGGTATGACCGCCACGGGACCGAATTCGCCGTGGCGGCCATCCCGCTTGGCGGTTACGTCAAAATGCTGGACGAGCGTGAAGGGCCGGTGCCTGACGAGCAGCTCCACGAGGCGTTTACCCGTAAGTCACCCGGTCAGCGGATCGCCATCGCTTCGGCGGGTCCCATCGCCAATTTTCTGTTTGCCATCGTCGCCTACTGGTTATTGAGCGTGGTGGGCTTTACGTCCGTGGCACCGGTGGTGGGCCAGGTGACGCCCGACAGCGTGGCAGAACGCATGGGATTGAGTTCCGGGACGGAGATCGTCGCAATCGATGGCCGGTCGGTTTCGGACTGGCGCGATGTCGGCGGGCGCCTGCTTGAGCGCGCCGGTGAGCAGGGTGCGGTAATGGTAACGGTCGAGGAAGGTGGTCAGAGACGAACCCTGACGACCGACCTGAAGGGGTGGCGCCTGGAGGGACGCCAGCCGGACCCGATTGGCCGTTTTGGTATTGAGCCCTACCGGCCGGATATTCCGCCGGTGCTGGGGCGAATCGTCGATGGCAGTCCGGCTCAGGCGTCGGGTTTGCAACAGGGCGACCGGGTGAAAGCCGTGGACGGGGAACCGGTTGGCGACTGGTTTGATCTGGTGGATCGGATTCAGGCCGCCCCGGGCGAGACACTCACCATGACCATTCAGCGAAACGGGCATGAAACCATCCTGTCGGTCACGCCGGAGCCGGTTGAAGGGGAGGCGGGGCAGACCATCGGCCGGGTTGGTGCAGGCGTTGCGCCGATCGAATGGCCTGAGGGGAGCCTGAGGCACAATCAGTTCGGTCCGCTGGAATCGATTCCCCGGGCACTGGGTGAGACCTGGTCCGACACGCGGATGATTCTGGTTGCCGTCAAGAAGATGGTGACCGGGCTGCTGTCCCCGGAAAACCTCAGCGGTCCGATTACCATCGCCCGGGTGGCTGAGGCCACGGTGAGTTCCGGATTCCAGGACTTCATTGGCTTCCTGGCGTATCTGAGCATCAGTCTCGGGATTCTCAACCTGATGCCGGTGCCGGTGCTGGACGGTGGCCACATCCTTTTCTATTCGATTGAGGCCATCCGCCGCAAGCCGGTTTCCGAGCAGGCTCAGGCCATTGGCGTGCGTATCGGGCTGGCCCTGATTCTGACCATCATGGTCTTTGCCCTTTACAACGACCTGATGCGGTTGTGAGAATTGCCGACTTCCCGGGCTTCCCGCCCGGTTCCTTATTGCGCATAAACAGGCGAATGAACTGAATGAGACGTCCTCTACTGAGTGTGTTGGCAGGGCTGTGCCTGATGGTGGTGGCTCTGCCGCAGGCTCTGGCCTTCGAGTTTGTCGTTTCGGATATCGAAGTGGAAGGGTTGCAGCGGGTATCGGCCGGCACCGTTTTCAGTGCCTTCCCCGTCGATATTGGCGAAACCATCAATGACAGCGATGTCAGCGACGCCATCCGGAACCTCTTCCAGACGGGCCTGTTCACCGACATTCGCGCCAGCCGCGATGACAACGTCCTGATCCTCACCGTCCGTGAGCGCCCCTCCATCAGCGACATTTCGATTGAAGGCAACCAGAACATCGAGACGGAGCGCCTGAAAGGGGCTCTGCAAGGGGCCGGGATTGAGGAGGGGCAGGTCTTTAAGCGGGCCACGCTGGAGCGTCTCGAGCTGGAAATCCTGCGCTCCTATGTCTCCCAGGGTCGCTACAGCGCCCGTGTGAACGCCACCGCGGAAGACCAGCCGCGTAACCGAGTGTCCGTGTCGCTGGACATCCAGGAAGGCAGCGTGGCGGCGATTCGCCACATCAACATCATTGGCAACGAAGCGTTCACTGACGAGACACTGACCGAGGAATTCGAGCTGGCGACCTCCTGGTGGTGGACGTCCATCACCAGTGCGGATAAATACGCCCGCGAACGCCTCAGTGGTGATCTGGAAACATTGCGGTCGTGGTATCTCAACCGGGGCTACCTGGACTTCAGCGTCGAGTCCAGTCAGGTATCCATCTCGCCGGACAAGAAAGACGTGTTCATCACCATCGCGGTGAATGAAGGGCCCAAGTACACCGTCTCCGATGTCAAACTGCGGGGCGCCCTGATCGTGCCGGAAGACGAGTTGCGAGAACTGCTGCAGATTCGCGAAGGGGATACCTTCTCACGGGCAGCGCTGACCCAGACCTCCAACAGTCTGTCGAGCCGGCTGGGCCGTGAAGGCTATACGTTCGCCAACGTCAATGCGGTACCGGAGTCTCACGACGACAATACGGCATCCATCACCTTCTTCATTGAGCCGGGCGAGCGGACCTATGTCCGGCGGATTGAGTTCCGCGGCAACGTCTCGACCCGCGACGAAGTGCTTCGCCAGGAGCTGGTCCAGATGGAAGGCGCCGTGGCGTCCACCGATCTGATCGAATTCTCCAAGACCAAGCTGGAACGTCTCGGCTTCTTCAAGACGGTGGATGTGGAAACCCGCCGTGTGCCTGGAAAAGAGGGCAAAGTCGACGTCAACTACACTGTGGAGGAGCAGGCGACCGGGAGTCTGCAGGCCTCCGTTGGCTTCTCGCAGACGTCTGGCGTCATCCTGGGCGCCAATGTGTCTGAGAAGAACTTCCTCGGGACAGGCAAGCGTGTGTCAGTGGGCGCCAACATCAGCGATTCCATCAAGAGCGCCAACTTTTCCTACACCAACCCGTATTACACGGTGGACGGTGTCAGCCGCGGCTTCAGCCTGTTCGCCCGTGAGACGGATTTTGAGGAAGAGGAGATCTCTTCCTATCTGCTGGATGAATACGGCGGTCGCCTGAACTTCGGCTATCCCGTCAACCAGAGCACGCGTCTGAACTTCGGTGTGGGCTACACGCTGACGAAACTGAAAACGGACCGTTTTCCGGCAGAAGAAGTCGAGACCTTCATCGACAACCAGGGGGACACGTTCAACACCTATCTGCTGACCGGCTCCTGGAACCAGAACACTCTCAACCGTGGCGTGTTGGCAACCGATGGTTATAGTCACTCCATTTCCGCCAATGTGGCGGTGCCAGGCAGCGACCTGACCTATGTCAAGGTGAACCACCGTACCAATGCCTACTTCCCGATCAATGAGGCCCAGACCTGGGTGTTCCGGACGCGCACCGACATCGGTTACGCTCACGGCTACGGTGACACGGATGTGATGCCGTTCTTCGAACATTACTTTACAGGCGGGTATGGTTCGGTACGCGGGTACGAGGCCAATTCACTCGGGCCGCTGGCGACCAATAACGACCAGCTCGCGCCCGGTATCGAACAGGATCCGTTTGGTGGCACCATCCTCACCGAGGGCAGCGCCCAGTTGATCGTGCCGACGCCATTTGCCGAGGGCAGCCGCTCCATGCGCACTTCTGTGTTCGTCGATGCCGGGCAGGTGTTCGATCCGGACCGGGGCTTCGACGTGTCGCTGGGTGAAATCCGGATGGCGGCGGGTGTGGGCTTCCAGTGGATAACTGCGATCGGGCCGTTGGCATTCAGTCTGGCGAAACCGCTGAATGACGAACCCGGGGACGATACCCAGGTCTTCCAGTTTTCACTGGGGCAGCAATTCTAGGAATACTCTGAAGAATCCGGGGGCACCCCGTCAGAGCACACACAATCAGGAGAGATGGACATGATCAGAAAAACCTTCCTGGCCGCGCTGATGGCCGTGCTGGCCCTGCCGGTGGCAGCCGAGACCACGATTGGCGTGGTGGACCTGCGTCGTGCGCTGTTTTCGTCAGAGGGCGCGCAGTCGTTCAGCGAAAAGCTGCAGGGCGAGTTCGCGGATGATGAGAAGAAAGTCCGTCAGGCCCAGCAGGAGGCCAAGAAGCTTAAGCAGCGCCTCGAGAAGGATGGCGCCATGATGAATGAATCCGAGCGCGAGGAACTGACGCAGAAATTCCGCGAGAAGGTCCAGGAATTCAATTACCTCAAGCAGCGCCTGGATTCCACCGTGTCCAGTCGTAAGCAGCAGTTCCTGAAGCAGTCGCGTCCAAAGGTGGATGCCGCTATCAAGGAGCTGCAGAAGGAGCACGACCTCGATCTGGTGCTGCCCGCCGAAGCAGTCGTGTATTCCAAGCCGGATATGAATCTCACCCAACAGCTGCTGGAAAAGCTGAACCAGTAAGGCGAACCTTGGGGCTGTGACGACACACCCTCTCCTCCGGGAGAGGGTGTTTTTTGCTTTGGCCTCGCCAGCGCTTTTCCACGCACGCGTGGCGTTCGCTACAATGGTTGCCTATCGAATCCAGAATCGGATTATCCAGCATGAGCCAGCAACACTACACCCTCCGTGACATTGCCGAGGCGCTTGGGGCAGAGCTTCGGGGCGACGACACGGTCCGGATTGGGGGCGTGGCGACGCTGCAGTCCGCCCAGCCTGGCCAGATCAGCTTTCTGGCCAATCCCCGCTACGCCGGATACCTCCAGGAGACACGCGCATCGGCGGTGATCCTGTCTTCGGATGTGGCGGAGGCGAGTCCGACCAATGTCCTGTTACTCGACAACCCCTACCTCGGGTACGCTCAGCTAAGCCACTGGTTCGACCCTCTGCCGGTTGCCGAGCCGGGGATTCATCCGTCTGCCGTGGTGGATGAAGGGGCTGAGGTTGCCGACTCCGCGTCGATCGGTCCCCAGGCGGTGATTGCGGCAGGTGCTGTGGTTGGTGATCAGGCCATTGTTGGCCCCGGTTCGGTCGTGGGCGAACGGTCCGTGGTCGGGCAGGGCACGCGTCTCCAAGCGCGGGTCACGCTCTATCATGACGTTGTGATTGGCCGGCGCTGCCTGCTTGAAAGCGGAGCGGTGATCGGCTCCAACGGGTTCGGCTTTGCCAACGAGAAAGGCGTCTGGCATCGGATCGCACAGATTGCCGGTGTTGTGATCGGTGATGATGTGGAAGTCGGGGCGAATACCACCATTGACCGGGGGGCCCTCGAGCCGACGCGGATTGGTGACGGGGTCAAGCTCGACAACCTGGTTCAGATCGGTCACAACGTGCAGGTCGGCGATCACACCGCCATGGCGGCCATGGTGGGAATTGCCGGCAGTACCGTCATTGGTCGCCATTGTGTCTTTGGGGGCGCGACGGGCGTGAGCGGGCACCTGACCATCGCCGATGGCGTGCAACTGACCGGTATGACGATGGTGACCCACAGTATTCGCAAGCCCGGGGTGTATTCCTCCGGGCTGGCGGCAGACGAGAACCGTAAGTGGCAGAAAAACGCCGTGCGCTTCCGCCAACTGGACAAACTGGCCAGACGGCTGCGCGATCTTGAAAAGAAACTGTTGGATTAAGGAACCTCCGGCACCGTCCACGCGTCTCCGGGAGCACTGGAGCAGGCAAGAAGACGGAACCGGGGGTATCCCAGAGGCCGTTGCTGATGATGCATATTGAAGAGATTCTGGAGTACCTGCCCCATCGTTATCCGTTCCTGCTGCTGGATCGTGTGACCGAAGTCACCGCTGGTGAATCGATTTACGGGTACAAGAACATTTCGTTCAACGAACCCTATTTCACCGGTCATTTTCCCCAGAAGCCGATCATGCCCGGGGTATTGATTATTGAAGCCATGGCACAGCTGTCCGGGGTTCTTGGCTTTGTGACCGTTGATCGAAAGCCGGAAGATGGTGTTATCCACTATCTGGCCGGGTCGTCCAAAGTGCGTTTCAAGCGCCCCGTGGTCCCGGGTGACAGACTGGATCTGGAGTCACGGTTCCTGTCGGACAAACACGGTATCTGGAAATTCGACTGCCGGGCCCTTGTCGACGGCAAAGTGGCCTGTGTGGCAGAGATCATGACAGCGGAGCGAGAAGTTTAATGACCTCACAGGTTTGGTCAGGCATCCATCCACAGGCGATCGTGGACCCCTCGGCAACCATCGGGGAGAACGTCACGATTGGCCCGTGGACGTGGGTCGGACCTGATGTCGAGATTGCCGACGGCACGGAAGTCCTGTCCCACGTGGTGATCAAGGGGCCGACAACGATCGGCCGTAACAACCGGATATTCCAGTTCTCCAGTATCGGCGAGGAATGTCAGGATAAGAAGTACGATGGCGAACCCACGACACTGGTGATTGGTGATAACAACATCATCCGGGAGAACACGACCATTCATCGTGGCACGGCCCAGGATCGTGGTGAAACCCGCATCGGCAGCAACAACCTGTTGATGGCATATGTCCATGTGGCCCACGACTGCGTCGTGGGCGACGACACCATCCTGGCCAATTGCGCGACGCTGGCCGGCCACGTCACTGTCGGCGACTGGGCGATTCTGGGCGGTGGCAGCATGGTTCACCAGTTCTGCCATATCGGCCCGCACAGCATGAGCGCGGGGGGAAGCATCATTCTCAAGGACATTCCGGCCTACATCATGGCGAGCGGACAGTCGGCCGGCGCCCATGGCCTGAACGCAGAGGGGCTTAAACGACGCGGCTTCTCGCGCGAGGTCATCCGCGACCTGCGCCGGGCGTACAAAGTGATCTATCGTCAGGGGCTGACGCTGGCACAGGCCACGGAAACCCTGGAGACGGAGTTCACGGACACGCCGGAAATGCGCCTGCTGATCGACTCGCTCAAGCAGGCGGGCCGGGGGATTGTCCGGTAACTGCCCGTGTTGAGTGACCCAGCCATTGTTCCCGCCTCCACGGATGACGGTGCCACAGCGCCCGAATCCGTACCAGTCGTCAGTGATCGCCCGGTTGCCATTGGAATCGTCGCCGGGGAAGCGTCCGGGGATATTCTGGGTGCCGGCCTGATCCGGGCGCTGCGCAAACGCTACCCGAATGCCCGTTTTGCCGGTATCGGCGGTCCGGAAATGGAGGCCGCCGGATTCCACTCGCTGGTGCCCATGGAGCGTCTGTCGGTTATGGGCCTGGTGGAAGTGCTCGGTCGCCTGCGTGAACTGTTCGAGATTCGTCACCGCGTCCGGGATTATTTCCTGACCACGCCGCCAGACGTCGTGATCGGCATCGATTCGCCCGATTTCACCATTGGTCTGGAACGTCAGCTTCGAAAGGCCGGCATCCGAACGGCCCACTACGTCAGTCCGTCGGTATGGGCCTGGCGACAGAACCGCATTCACAAGATTGCCCGGGCTGTGGACCGGATGCTGACCCTGTTTCCGTTCGAGGCGCGCTTTTATGAGGAGCACCATGTGCCGGTGTCTTTTGTGGGGCACCCCCTGGCGGATGATATTCCCATGCGCGTCGACACGGCCCACGCCCGTCGGTCTCTGGCACTCGACCCGGATCAGCCCGTGCTGGCAATTCTGCCTGGCAGCCGGGGTGGCGAGATTGAACGACTCGGTTCCCTGTTCCTGAGTGCGGCCCGGTGGCTTCAGGAGCGCCGGACAGATCTGCAGCTGGTCATACCCTGTGTCAATCGCGCGCGGGAGAAGCAGGTGGAAGCCCTGCTGGCATCACTGGATGTGCAGCTGCCCGTGCGGCTCGTCAGAGGGCGTTCCCGGGCGGTGATGGCGGCGGCCGACGTGGTCCTGCTGGCGTCCGGGACAGCGACGCTGGAGGCCATGCTGCTGAAGAAGCCCATGGTAGTGGGCTACCGCGTTGCGCCCGTCACGTTTTTTCTGGCCTCCCGCCTGGTTCACATCGCTCACGTGGCGTTGCCAAATCTGCTGGCTCAGCGTGAATTGGTGCCCGAGTTGCTACAGAATGACGCCACACCGGAGGCGCTTGGTCAGGCAGTGCTGCACCAGCTGGAACACCCGGAGACGGTGTCCGCGCTTGAGAGCGCTTTTGATGAGTTCCATCGCCAGCTGCGCCGCAATGCCAGCGAGCGTGCGGCGGATGCCGTCAAGAGCCTGATCGGGGAGGGGGAATGAGTCGGGCACTGGAGGGTCAGCCATTTGTTGCCCGCTATGATGGCCGGCGGTTGGCCGGCGTGGATGAAGTGGGGCGAGGGCCGCTGGCCGGCCCGGTAGTGGCCGCGGCGGTCATTCTCGATCCGGAGAAGCCGGTTGAGGGGCTGACTGATTCCAAGAAGCTGACCGAACGCCGTCGGGAACGATTCTTCGATCAGATAAAAGAACACGCGGCGGCGTGGGCCATTGGTGAGTGCTCACCGGCGGAGATCGACGAGCACAACATCTATCAGGCCACGTTCATTGCCATGGAGCGTGCGGTGCGGCAACTGATGCCCGAACCGGAACATGTCCTCGTCGATGGCAACCGCTGCCCCAGCTGGCGCTGGCCCAGTGAGCCGGTCATCAAAGGCGACAGCCGTGTCGATGCCATCAGTGCCGCGTCGATCCTTGCCAAAGTGACCCGCGACCGGACCATGGTCGAGATGGATGCGCGCTACCCTGGCTACGGCCTGGCCGGCCACAAGGGCTACCCCAGCCCTGCCCACCTGGAAGCCCTCAAACGCCTGGGGCCCAGCCCGATCCACAGACACTCCTTCCGACCCGTCCGGGAATCGGTGATACAGCAGTCGTTTGATTGGTAAGTCCGCGTCGACGGCTGCCAGAAAGGCTCGACGACCGCAGGGAGTCGATGCCTCCGACTCATTGAGTTCGCCGCGGAATCCGTGGAAGGGCGCGGAAAATAAAGGTTTGCCACGGAAGAACACAGAAAGCACGGAAACCGCCGCGCGGGCGGAAAGAGTGAGTCGACATCACTAGTGTCCCGTCGGGCTAATTCCTTAATCTACTGCTTGCCTCTGAGGACTCAGAGGCAAGCCCTTCGGGAGCTTCTGAAAAACCGAATAGCGTCGTTGTGCCGTCTCGATTTGGAACCACCAAACCTTCACCAGCACGCCTAGCTCTTCGGTTTTTCAGAAGCTCAGTAGGTTAAGGAATTAGCCCGACGGGACACTAGGCTGCGAAGCGGCAAAGAAGGGCTGACTCATAACGCCCCCGCGGAAACGAAAAAAGCCGGCAATCAGCCGGCTTTTCTCATTATGTGGTAGCGGGGGCTGGATTCGAACCAACGACCTTCGGGTTATGAGCCCGACGAGCTACCAGACTGCTCCACCCCGCATCAAAACTGGTTTTCGGCCCTTCCGGACCGTCGCCGGCGGCCCCTGTTGTTGGCGCCCCCTGACGATGTGGTGCGAATCATACGGGCGGTTCGGGATGCTGTCAACGGGGTGGCCAGAAAAAAGTGCATCGGATGTAACGGGGTGGATTTCCGCCGCGGTGTCCGCTCTGCTAGGATTCATTGGACTCCTGAGGTTTCTGACACTGTCTATGTCCCACATGCCTGATTACTCAGCCGCGACACCCACCGATGACGCATCCGGCCCGCTGTCGGAGACCGCTCTGACGCTTGAAGAGCTGGTTTACCAGGCACGTCGCAATGAGGCGATTGCCAGGAAGCTTTTTGATATCGAAATCGACATGTTGCGTGCCACCAGCCTCTCCGGGTTTGTGGATCGGCTGACTGAGCGGGTCCGTGATCGATTTGACCTGACCGAGGTCTGGCTCGTGCTGACCGACATTGAGGACAACCAGCGTATCGAGGCCATGCTGGCTGAGCAGGGGGCTTTGTCCGAGCGTCTGCTGTTCAGCACGGTCGACTTTCTGCGCCTGACCGACAATCCTGATCAGCCACGCCTGGTCAATAACATGGATGAGATGCAACCGCTGGTGCCGGTTCACCTGCGGCGACGGGTGGGCTCCCTGGCCCTGCTGCCACTGGAGTTGGACGGACGGCTCTCCGGTGCGCTGGTTCTTGGCTCGGGGCAAGCCGATCGGTACTGCCCGGGGATGGAGGCGTTTTTCCTGGCACAACTGGGCATCAAGACGTCGGCCGGTCTCACCAGTATATGGGCCCGTGAACAGCTGCGTCACCTGGCCACGCGGGATCCCCTGACCGGATTGCCAAACCGGCGGGAGCTGGAGACGACGCTGGATCAGGAGCTGGGTCGTGTGAACCGTTACGGGCAGCCGATGGCCCTGCTGTTTATCGATCTGGACGACTTCAAGGCCGTGAATGATCGGTGGGGGCATGATGCCGGCGATGCCTGTCTTCGCCACGTGGCCATCTGCCTGCGGGAGCTGCTCCGTCGCGACGACCGCCTGTTCCGCTTTGCCGGCGATGAGTTCATCGTGTTGCTCCCAGGTCAGCGTCATGACGATGGGGATCGGATTGCCAGGCGGATGCAGGATGCGCTTGCCCGTCAGCCTTTGAGGTTGCCGGAAGACGACGTCGTCGTTCGGTTCAGTTTTGGTGTCTCAACCATCGAACCCGGTACCGCGTTGACCCCCGATGAGCTGATCCGGAAAGCTGATCGGCGCCTCTACCAGATGAAGACCTCCTCCTGACCGATCGCTCTGTCGATATTCCGTCGTCGTTCACGCCTGGCCACTCTGTTTTCACCGCTTCCCGCTTTTTCCACCCCGACTGTCACGCCTGTTTCAAACAGACATGCTTAGGTCGCTGTCTTGTCAGCGTTTTTTTCTGGCCCTCGATACGCCAATAAATTGACAAAAAAGTAAAAGAAAAATGACGTAAAACAAACCTCCTTTCCAAGTTCTGGGTAAAATTTCGTCAAATCGTCAAAGCATTGGTGGGTAAACATGTCTATTCGCGTCATTAACAAGTCACTGGCAGGGGTTGCCGCGATTTCCTTCGCTCTTCTCCTTGCCGGTTGTGGCGGGGGTGAGGCAACGGCCGATGAGGCGGTCACGGCATCAGCAGACAAGAGTGAGGTGTCGGACGGCAACGGGCCGGACCGCGGCAATGGGAATGATCTGTCCAGTAACGACGGTCAACGGGATGGTGCAAACAGCACAACGGACGACACTGCCAGCAACGGGGACGACAATGCCAGCGCTGGCGACGACTCGACGACCGGCAGCGGCGCCGGTGGCACGACGGACGACACCGCGTCGAACGATGACACGACAGGCGACACCGCGTCGAACGATGACACGACGGGTGACAGCGGTCGCGAACCGTCTGATGACACGGCCGACAATAATGATCAGGACGTCGACCGGACGGCAACGCTGAGCTGGACGGCGCCGGGCACCCGGGTCAACGGGGAAAAAATCCAACTGGCCGAGCTGCAGGAATACGAGATTGTCTACGGTCAGGATCCGGACGCGCTGGAACAGTCTGTGACGGTAGTGGCCGATGGCTCAATGAGCCACACCATTGAGGATCTCACGGACGGCGACTGGTACTTCGCCGTCCGCGTGATCGACCAGAACGGTCTGAGCAGTGATCTGTCCTCGGTGGTGAGCAAAACGATCTAAAGAGAGTGTGTGCCACGGAAAACACGGAGAGACACGGAAAAATGAGCGAGAGTGAATCCGCTGCCGTGTTCTTCCGTGTTTTCCGTGGCGAATTTACTGGTCCTGGAAGCCGTTTCTTTAGCCACGGAAGTACACGGAAAAACTGAAAAAAAGCAATCAAAGAACGGCCTCTCTCTTTTCAGCCCGCTCATTCTGTTCATTTTCTTTCTTCTTCCGCGCCCGAAGGGCGCTTTCCGTGCTTTCCGTGGCAAAAAAGCGTTCTTTCTCAAAGCACAGAAGGAAAGGGCGGTGCCGGAAGGCGGATGGTGAATGAGGAGCCTTCGCCCGGCGTTGATCGGACATCGATTTCCCCGTGGTGTTTATCGATGACGACCTTCACGAACGACAGCCCAAGACCGGCCCCATGGTTGCCGGCCAGTTCCGTGGTCTGCTGGCGGTGGAAGCGCTCGAACAGGAAAGGGAGTTCCTTGCGGTCGATGCCGGCGCCTTCGTCGGTGATGGTCAGGCTGGCCTGGTGGCCGGCACGGAAAGCCTGCAACGTGATGGTGCCGCCATCGGGGCTGTACTGAACGGCGTTGGTCAGCAGATTGATGATGGCCCGCTCCAGTAGCTCGGCATTCCCCTCCAGCCAGAGATCTTCCGAGTCGTTCAGCACCAGGCGGATGTTGCGGCTGGCTGCCTGTTCACTGACGCTGTCCCGAGCATTTTCAACCACCGACAGGAAGTCGAAGTCGTAGAAGCGGTCATCGGTCAACTGCTCAGCCCGCGCGAGTTGAACGAATTCTTCCGCCAGTTGGTAACTGCGGCGTGCCAAACGTCCGAGTTGATCCAGTTGTTCGGTGCCGATGGTCTCTGGGCGTCGTTTCATCTGCTCGATCAGGGCGAGCTGAGAGACCAGTGGCGACCGGACGTCATGGGAAATGAAGTCGATGGCCTGGCGATGCTGACGCTGCTGCTCCCGCATTTCAGAGATGTCGGCCACGCTGGCGATAATGCCGTGCTGGTGGGTCTGGGCCAGCGGAAACGGCGCCAGATGGATCAGCAGATCCCGTTCATACACCTGCAGGCCCAGCGTTCGGGTCTCCCGCAGGGTCAACACGTCGGCAATGGTTTCTTTCCAGTCCTCCTGGGCTTCCTCGTCGTGCAGGCCCAGGAGTCGCGCCAGAGGAAACCCTTCCAGCTCCGCGTGGCTTTGACCAAACCAGTGAACGACGTGGCCGTTAACGAGTTGGACGTTGCCGAGATCGTCTGTGACGATGATGCCATCCGGCATCCGCTCGAACCCCCTGGCAATCAGTTCACGCATGCCGGTCAGTGCCTGAAGGGCCTGGCGGACCTGATCGATGCGGGCCGAGATGGACTCCGTTGGCAGTGGCGCATCGGAGCGTGCCGGTTTCTGGAAAGGAGGCGCCACACCGACGCGTTGCAGGTAGCGCCGGCTGGCCTCTGAGTGGAACCCTTCCGGCAGACGCAGCCCCAGTTCGTACACGCGCCCGCCCTGTCGCCAGCGAATCCAGCTTTCGGGGCCGATGTGTGTCCAGTGGCCGTCGCTGAGCGCGCGGGGACGCGTGGTGCCGGCCATTCCGCGGGATTGGATGACTCGTCCGCCATGCGAAAGCCACCAGCCTTCGGCTCGCACGATTCGGATGAGGTCCTCCAGAAGTCGCTCCGGTGTCCGATGGGGCGCCTGGTTGAGTCTCAGTCCCGGATCCTGTCCAAGAAGGTCGAGTTGACGTTTCAGAAAGCGGTTCAGCATTTCCAGCCGGCGAGCGCTCCAGATCGGGAACGCCAGCCAGGCGACAGCGATTGGGCCGGCAGATGGTAGCCAGAGGTCCAGAAAGCGAAGGGCGATCACGGTCGTTAACAGGATGAGGGCCCCCGTCATCATAGCGAACCAGAAGCTCGTGACGGGTCGGAGTGCCGGCAGCAGGAGGCTCATCAGCGCGATAACGAGTAGGGCAAGTGTTGTTTCCAGGTAGTTGGGCGCAGGGCGGATCAACGCATCCTGCACGAGGGCTGACCAGGCATTGGCGTGGAAGGCGACGCCGGACATGGGGCTGGCGTGGCCGGACAGTGGTGTTGGTAGGACGTCGCCAAATCCCGGCGCGGTGGCGCCGATAAACACGACCTTGCCCCGGAACCGATTAGCGTCGATGTGACCTTCCAGTACATCGTGGTAGGAGGTTGTGGGCAGCCGTTCGGGCGACCCGGCGAACGGGACCCGAACGTAGTTCCGGCGGACATTGATGATCGGAGCGGTCCCCGGCTCTGCGACCGTGTCAGGCCATGCCTTGCCGTTACCAGACGCCCGGGCGGTGGCCAGTGACAGGGCGGGCCAGTAGGCCTGACCCATGCCACTGTACAGGTAGAGGCCGCGTGCGATGCCGTCGCCATCCAGCGTGACGTGGGCATGGCCCAGGGCGCTGGCCGCTCCGGTCAGTGCGGTCGTCGGAAGTTGTTCGGCCAGAGGGCGCCCGGCGGCGGGTGGATAAAGGTGAATGGGGAGCACAACGCGACCATGATCGCGCATTGCCTTCGCCAGGGCGTCATCACCGTTGGCCGGTTCGGAGAACAGAACGTCGAGGACAATGGTTCGTGCGCCGGCCTCATCAAGGCGTCTGATCAGTTCGGCATGTCGTTGGCGGGGCCAGGGCCAGCGTCCAAGGGCACTCAGGCTTGCCTCGTCAATCGTCACCAGCGCCAGATCCGCCGCGGGAGGTTGGGGGGCACTGAGTATCAGCGTGTCGTAGATCCAGTGGTTCAGTCGCTCCTGCCCGCCCGTCACATGCAACAGTAACAGGGCCAGAACGAGGGGAAGGGCCAGCTGGGTGCCGGTTTTTGCGCGTCGGAACCAGTCCTGGTTCATGGATCTCGCTTACGGGGCGGGATCATGCCGACTCCCGGTTCAGTTGACGAAAAGCTCTCGGGGCGATCCCCAGCGACCATTCTTATCGGCTGTGTCCGAGAGTGCCTGAAGCCGCACAAAATACCGCCTTCCCGGAATCAGGCGCAAGGCGGCCGTTGTATTGTCAATCTCGGCTTCACGGACAATATTATCGAAGCCGGGATCCTCGGCAAGCTGCATTCGATAGCCATCCGCCCCGTCGATTGCTTCCCAGAAAATCCGGACCTGACTATCGATATAATTGACGTTAATGATAGCGGTTGGAGGCAGTGTCCCTTCAATCGTGAATGTCCGCGATTCGGAGGTCGCCTCGGAGTCGCCGCCAGCACGGGTTACGACGCGCCAGTAATACTGATCCGGTGCCAGGGGTTTGCTGGGAATAGCTCGCGCATCTGGTGCCCATTCGCTGGTTGCGATGCTTCCGGTGAAGTCACTGTTTCGTGCGATCTCTATGCGACCGATCTCATTGGTGCCCTGGTAAGCCCATTGAAAGGATGGCATGTCGTCTTTCAGCGAGGCGCCATCTGCGGGCGACGACAGTCGAGCCGATAGGGCCTTCTGTTCGACGGTCACTGTCTCCTGCCACGGCTCTCCGGCGATCCCGTTGTCCGTTAATGCGGCCACGCGAATGCGATAACGGCCATTGTCGAGGTTTTTCAGAGCGGTCTGAGGCTCTTCGACGGTCCTGCGGTCGATCCAGGCTTGGCTTTGCTCATTGAAAATATCGACCTGAAAACGGTCGTCGGGAGCCGATCCCTGCCACTTCACTGTGGCGGGCAGCGACTCGATGACGTTTGGTATCGGGCTTCCTTCCGGTTGAGGAGGCAGCGGCCGGATATCCACTGGGTCGCGAGTCTGGCCGCCGCTGATCGCGCCATAGCCGGCAGGCACCATTTCGGCTTCACCTGGTGGTCCGAAAGCAACAGAGCCCGCCGTCACCTGGAGTCGGGTATGTCCGTTCAGCGCCTGAAGGCGGAAATCAGTGCCGCGTACTGCCGCGACAGCGGAGGGCGTGTGGACCTCAAAACGGGACCCTTCAGTCTCCATTGGCTGCACTTCGGTCTCAAGGGATCCCTGACGGAGGCGCAACCGGGTATCGACCATCGCCGTTTTGCGGTACCGCGTCAGGCGGTTGAACGTCATTTGGCTGTGTGGGCCGAGGCGAACCACAGAGCCATCGGCCAGCTGAATCACCACGAACCCTGTCAGTGTCCGTATTTCGTCTCCACTGTACAGTTGTTGCTGAGGTTTCAGGGGCCGTTGGCGATCGTGGCGAGGACTGACATGGTGTGCCGTGCCATTGACGGCGACGGCGACGGCCGGTTCCGGTCGTTCCTCAAGCCAGCTCAGAGGAATGTTGAGCGTATCGCCAGCCTGCAGTTTGTTGGCTTTGGTCAGCCCGTTCACGCGCATCAGGTCACGGACCGAGTGCTGAGAAGACAGCACCCGACGCGCCACGGCCTGCACCGTGTCATCCGGTCGCAGGGTGTAAGTCCACTCCGGTTGGGGCGAGGATGATTGCGATCCGCTCTCAGCCGCGACCGCAGAGCCCTGCGTGACAGACAGTTCCGCCATCGCCGTCAGACTGATGAACAGCGCCATGACCGCCAAGGCTGGTTGAATAGCGGACCAGCGGGGTCTTTGGGATGTGAGGCGCACAGTGCGGCGTTGGGCGTTCATCATAGCCGTTATGGGTCGTGGTCAGCCTGCTGAGGGAATGGAATCGGCGTCGGTGTGCGTGTTTTCAGGGGCGTTCTGCATGGCCTCCAGCCGGTACCCCCGCTGATAGATGGTCTTGATCCGGAAGCCGTTCTCGGGCTTGATACCCAGCCGGCGGCGCAGACGGCTCATGTGCGTGTCGACGGTCCGGGTGTTGATGTCGTTGGTCATGCCCCAGACGCGCTCGAGAAGCATTTCCCGCGTCAGCAGACGGCCCTGATTCTGGAACAGGAACAGGGTCAGGTCGAAATCCTTATCGGTCAGAACCAGTTCTTCCTCGTGAAGGTGAATGGTCCGGCTGCGGATATCGATCTGGAACGGGCCATACTGCAGTGTGGCTTTCTGGCTGTCCGGCTGACTCCGGCGTGCCAGTGCCCCGATGCGCGCCAGCAGTTCGGCCGGCCGGGCCGGCTTGGCCAGGTAATCATCGGCGCCGGCGTCCAGTGCCTTGACCACGTCTTCCTCACTGTCGCGTTGCGTCAGGAACACCACGGGAATCGGCCAGTCCATCTGGGTGCGGACATTCCGCAGCACGTCGATCCCGGACATGTCGGGAATCTGCCAGTCGAGAATCAGAAGGTCGTAGCTGCGATGGGTAACCGCACTGAGAAAGGCCTGCCCGGTTTCAAAGCTGTCGCATTGATACGACCGTTCAGCAAGCAGGTTCTGGATGTTCTGTGCCTGTTCCAGTTCATCTTCCAGCAGCGCGATGCGCATGGCGATCCCTCATGGTTGATAGCTTCCAAGGCGTACCAGCCCTCAATCCTATTCTGACAAATTCGCGCGGGCCGGTCAGTGTGTTTGTGTTACCGGCAATGATCAGGTGTTCCCCGACGGCAGCGCGGAGGTGGCCGGTTTCCCGTCCCGGTCCTCTACCGTTTGTCGGCAGCCCGGGAACTGACTACAGCCCCAGAACCACCCTTTTTTGCCCTGACGCCGGACTAAGGGGGAGTAACAGGCCGGGCAGGGGACCGGCGCCTGGTCCGTGCCGTCTGTGGCCGCCACGTCCGATGCCTCGATCGGTCGGGTGCCGCGACAGTCCGGGTAGCGTGTACAGGCCCAGAAGCGGCCGTAACGGCTCTCCCGTTCGCACATCGGGGCCCGGCAGCGCGGGCAGTGAATCCCGCTGCCGGGATCGGCGGTGGGAGCAGGACCACCCCCCTGCTGCAATGGTGCGATCAGCGCCCGGATATGGGTCTCCAGCTCGCCGAGGAACTGGCGTGGGTCACCGTTGCCCTGCCGGATCTGCTCCAGGGTGGCTTCCCACTGGGCGGTCATATCCGGTTTTGCCATGGTGTCCGGCAACGCGTCGATGAGGTTCATTCCCTTGTCGGTTGCCCGGATGGCGCGCCCATCGCGGTAGAGGTAATCGCGCTGGAAAAGGGTCTCAATGATCGCCGCGCGGGTGGCTTCGGTGCCAAGGCCGTCGGTTTCTCTCAGCGTCCTGCGCTGTTCGGCATCCTCCACGAACCGGGCGATATGGGTCATGGCCGAGAGCAGTGTGGCATCGGTGAAGTGACGCGGTGGTGTGGTCTCGCGGTCGCGGATGCCGGTGTCGGTGATCTGTACGGCATCGCCTGTCTCCAGCCGGGGCAGCGGCGGGCGACGGGAACCAGGCGACTCACTCTCGCGGCTCCGCGGTTCCAGCTGCTTCCAGCCCGGTGCCACCACGCCGGTCTCGGTGGCGCGAAAATCGTGGCCCTCGACGGCCAGATCCAGCCTTCCTTCCCGATGGGTCGCGGGCGGGAAGAACTGCATCAGGTAATAGCGGGCGACGAGCTGGTAGACCTGTTGTTCCCGGCGGGACAGGGGACCGGCTGGCCGCTGTCGGGTCGTCGGGATAATGGCGTGGTGGGCGTCGACCTGCTGATCGTCCCAGGCCCGCGAGCGGCGGCTGGTGTCCATGGACTCGGTGTCGCTGGATAACTCCGGGGCCACAGCGGTGATGGCGTCGGTCACCCGAAGCCGTTCCATGAAATGCCCCTCTGGCAGGTATCGGCAGTCCGAACGCGGGTAGGTAATCAGTTGGTGTTTTTCGTACAGGGACTGGGCCGTGTCCAGCGTGTCGCGGGCGCTCAGGCCAAACAGGCGCCCGGCTTCGATCTGCAGGACGGACAGAGAGAGGGGCAGGGGCGGCGCCTCCTCCCGCTCGCGGAACCGCGCATTGGTAATGGTGCCCGTCTGTCCCTGGACCTCGCCGGCAATGGTTTCAGCGATCGAGCGGTCCAGCAATCGCCCTTCCTCGTCCAGACTCGTCTCGTGGCGTTCGCCGGCCTGCCACCGTGCTATGAAGTGGCTGTTGTCGGAGGTATCTGGCCGGGCCTGAACGGTCAGTGAGTAGAAGGGCCGGGGGGTAAAGTGGGCAATGGTCCGGTCCCGCTGCACGACGAGTCCCAGAACCGGCGTCTGTACGCGCCCCACGGAGTAAACACCCTGTTCCCCCTGTTGTTGATAGCGCAGTGTGTAGGCCCGGGTCAGATTGATGCCATAAAGCCAGTCGGCTCTCTGCCGGGCGAGGGCGGAGTGGGAGAGGCGCCGGAACTGGCGGTTGTCCCGGGTGTCGGCAAGCGCGCGTTGCACAGCGTCCGGTGTCAGGTCGTTGATCAGGACACGATCGACCGGAATCCGTACCTGGCAGTAGCGGAGCACCTCATCGACCAGCAACTGCCCCTCACGATCCGGGTCGCCGGCGTGGACCAGCGAGTCGGCCTTGGCAATCAGCGACTGTAGGATCGCGAGCTGGTCACGAACCGATTCTCTGGGGCTGGCTTTCCAGCTTTCAGGGATTATCGGCAGTGTCTGAAGGCGCCAGCGCTGCCACTCGGGGTGGTACTCGCCCGGTTCCGCCGGTGAGAGCAGATGGCCAACGCACCACGAGACACACACGCCATCGTCGCACTCCAGCCAGCCCTGGCGACGTTTTGGCCGCCCCGGCAGTGCCGCGGCGATCGCTCGGGCCAGACTGGGTTTTTCCGCAATATAGAGGCGCATGTACAATCGACTGGAAAGGGTTCACGAATTGGAGACCGATCATTATGCCTGAAGTCACGATGCCGGTTCAGCAGTCCATCGAATCGCGTCTCGCCAACGCCTTCCCCGGGGATCATCTCGTCGTGGAGAATGAGAGCCATCGCCACAATGTGCCGCCCAACTCCGAAACGCATTTCAAGGTGACGCTGGTCTCGCCAGCTTTTGAAGGGCGCAACCGGGTCAAGCGTCACCAGGCCATCTATAGTGAGTTGAGTGCCGAACTTCAGGGCGGCGTCCACGCTCTGGCGTTGCATCTGTATACGCCGGACGAGTGGCAGGCCCGTCAGCAACAGTCGCCGGACTCCCCGAACTGCCTGGGCGGTAACGGCAAATAATCACGCACACCGGCTCAAGCAGGAGGCGTCCCTATGAGTCAATTCTTCCAGATTCACCCGGTCACGCCCCAGCCCCGGTTGATCAAACAGGCGGTGGACATTCTCCGCAGGGGCGGTGTGGTGGTGTATCCCACCGACTCGGCCTATGCCATCGGCTGTCAGCTTGAGGATAAGAAGGCGGCCGAACGGATCAAGTGGATCCGGGAACTGGATGACAAGCACAACTTCACGCTGGTCTGCCGGGATCTGTCCGACATTGGCACCTATGCGAAAGTGGACAATACCCAGTACCGGTTGCTGAAGAACTTCACGCCCGGCCCCTACACCTTCATCCTGCATGCGACCAACGAAGTGCCACGTCGGCTGCTGCATCCCAAGCGCCGCACCATTGGACTGCGGGTGCCGGAAAATCCCATCGTCGACGCGCTGCTGGCGGAACTGGGCGAGCCGATCATGAGCTCCACGCTGATCATGCCCGACGATGAGGACCCCATGGTGGAGCCCGAAGACATCCGCGAGCGGCTTGAGCATCATGTGGATCTGATCATTGACGGCGGCAACTGCGGCCTGGAGGCGACGACCGTGGTGAACTTCTGCGGGGATGTTCCCGAGGTGACCCGGGTCGGCAAGGGCGATCCGGGTCCGTTTCAGTTGGAGTGACGATGACGACGAACGAGTCGATACAGGCCGCTCTGTCGGTGGAGCCAGCGATCAAGCTGGCGATTGTGTTTGGTTCCGTTGCCGAATCCCGTGAGCGGCCGGACAGTGATCTTGATATTGCCGTGGAAGCCAGTCGCCCTCTTTCGGCGGAGCAGAAAAGCGCGCTGCTCGGAGCGCTGGCGGATTGTTGCGGTCGCCCCGTTGATCTGATTGATCTGAGGACGGTGGGCGAACCGCTGCTGAACCGTATTCTGACGACGGGCGAACAAATCATGGGAACACGCTCGGACTTTGCCCGGCTCGTTCACCGCAACCTGATGGAGCAGGCGGATTTCGTGCCGATCCAACAACGAATGATACGCGAAAGGCTGGATCAATGGATGAACAGTTAGTGGGGCAAAAGCTGGATTCGCTCCGGCGCTGCCTCAGGAGAATCGAAAGCTGGCTTCCTGAGACGGCAAACGAGTTGGCGGAGAACGTTGATGCTCAGGACATCATTTCACTCAATCTGACCCGGGCCATTCAGTTGTGTGTCGATCTGGCGGCCCACTACCTCGTTGACGACGCGCGTCGCCCGGTTCCCCAGACGATGGGGCAAACCTTCCAGTTGCTGGCGGAAGAGGGTCTGATCAAGCAGTCGCTTGCAGACAACCTGACCCGGGCTGTCGGATTCCGCAATATCATGATCCACGACTACGAGCGCGTGAACTGGGCCATTGTCCATGCGCTCTGCACTGAGAGGTTGCCGGACTTCAAGGACTACGCGAAGGTGCTTTTCAGGCATTCAGACTGAACGCGTAATCCGAGCGGTTGCCGGCCGCTTCAAACTGCTCCGACCCCACGGCCCGCCGGACGTTGTCGTACCGGTGGGCCAGATCCTGCAATCCATTGAACTGGTCGTTTTCGCTGACAATCTGGTCCAGCACCGGATTGCTGACCCCGTAGGCTTCGTTGAGCTTCATGGCTGTGTCGACAAACGACAGTGTCGGCTCGTTGACGCTGAGCCGCCCGAACGCCTCCCGGAATGGCCGATTGTTGTTCAGGTCTCTCTCGATCTGCTGGCGGGTGTTCTCCGGCATCAGGGCCTTCAGGGACAGACTCCCGCCGTCCTGCTTTTCCACATTCAGCCGCGTTGCCGGGTTGAGGTCATACTCGGCAAGTTTGTGCCGCAACGTATCCCGCACGAAGGCGTGATCCTGCCCAACGCTGGACTTGTACTGTTCGACTGAAAGCTGCGGTCCACGCCGCGATGGGGCACCGCCGCCGATGGTGACGCTGTCGTCCCCGGCATCAATCCGCCGGGGCTCTGGCGTGGTCTCAGCCGCTTCCGGGCGAGCCTCGCGGGCCTGGGCCTGTCGTCCCGTGGTCTGTTGAAACGCCGTTCCGGCGCCGATCAAAGAGGTCAGGAGAGACATGGCAATTGGTTTCCTTCCGGCAACGAAAATTCGTCGTTCAGGAAAAGGAAAGCAAGGTTTGGGCCCGTTTCGTGAATCCGATTAAGGCATTAACCAGACTTGTCGGCCCCCTTTGCGACACCCTGGCGTTATTGATGGAGATGCAGCCAGCGGGCAAGCCGCGAATCCGGATGCCGGCTGAACGACCAGGGCAACCACACCATAACGGCCAGCACAGCCAGTGCCGCCACGACCGTCAAAACCGGGCTCAGTCTGAAAGTGTTCCCCAGTCCTGCAAACACCAGGGTCATTGGCAGCATGCCGATGGTGGTGGCAACGATAAAGCGCCAGGTATGGAGCGCCGTAACGCCCGCGGCATAACTGATGAGGGCGAAGGAAAAAACAGGGATCAGACGAGTCAAAAGGATGGCAATGGTGAGAAAGCGCTGTGAGCCATCCCTCGCAAGAACTGGGTTGTCCGGGAAGCGCCCGCAGATCGCTTCCCGGCCAAGGAATCGGGCAATCCAGAAGGCCACCAGAGCGCCACCAGCGGCACCCGTCGCAGCAATGGCGGTTCCCGGGACAATGCCAAAGGCCAGTCCGGCGGTGGCACTGACAGGGAGTGTGGGGATGGGGCCGACAACCACCGCGATCAGCATCAGCAGCATCAGCAGTAACGGACCGGCAGCCCCCTGACTTTGCAGCCAGGCCGCGAGCGAATCCGGAGACAGGTTTGCGGGCATCCCCAATACGCGTAACAGCCACCAGGACACGGCGATCGCACCCAGCACCACAAGAACAACCGCAATTCTCGAAGCCATCACATTGCCCTATCGGTTGGCATTAACCCGATACAGTCTGTCACGAACGTCAATGATTTGAGAGGTGCTGTGCATCAGCCGCTTCTCCTTCCGATGATTCGCCAAACCGCTCGAACTGTCCTGTAACAGTTCCGCATCTCTCGTGTCAGTGACTATGACAGAAGGTGGAACAGTGGCCTTTCGAGAAGACCTGACGGGTAAGCGGAAACGGAGAGCGTGAACGATGACTCGATACTACTGGACGGGCGGCAACCGATCCCATGAGCAGGATCGGTTCTTTGAGGAATCCCTTGATCCATCCCTCTGGCAAAAGGCCGAGGGCCCGGAACAATGGGATGCCTGCTGGTACACCGGAATGCCCGATCCGGAGTATTTCAGTGGGGTTGGTCCGGGTCGGACGATCAATCACATACCTGGGAACAACGCCCTGACGGTGAAAAGCCGCCTTTACCAGAGCCTTATGAGCTTGCGTGATCGGGTCCAGCGTCAGGAGAAGGGCAGTCACCACCTGAGTGATCGTCTGACGTTTGTACCGCAGGTTTTCGCCATGCCCGCGGATTATAATGCATTCCAGGAGGCCGCGCTCGCCAATCCAGAGAAACGCTGGATACTCAAGCCCAAGAATGCGGCTCGCGGTAAGGGCATTCAGTTGGTCGATGATCCGGCCGATGTGCCTGTGGATTCATCCTGGATGGTTCAGGAGTATCTGGAAAATCCGCATACCATGCATGGCAGGAAGTATGTCCTGCGGCTCTATGTGCTCGTTTCCTCCGTCTCCCCGTTCCGGGTTTACCTGTATCGCCAGGGTTTCGCCAAGCTGGCGTCCATGCCTTATGACGAAGAAAACGCGAACAATCCCTATAGCTATCTCACGAACCCCGATGTCAACGCGCTGAATCTGGATGCCGAAGTGCCCGTGGAATTCGTGGACTTCGAGCGTTACCGGGCCTGGCTCCGTGAGCAGGGCCACGATGATGACGCCCTGTTTGCCCGCATCGAGGACATGGTTGCCCTGACGTGTCTGTCCGCCCTTGAGCCCATGCGCGAGCGTTCCAGGGTCGTCGGAGCCGATACCCGGGGCTGTTATGAGCTCATGGGAATCGACTGCCTCATTGATCAGGATCTCAAGCCCTGGGTGCTGGAATGCAATCTCAGCCCGTCACTTGAAGTCTGCGCCGGGCCGGAGAGCGGTGGTGATGTTGAGGAAGGTATAAAAGGCTCGATCGTTGCGGACATGGTGGAAATGTTGGGGCTGAATCGCCCTCCGGCAGGCGACACCAATGCGTCAGGCGCGGAGCAGGTTGTCCGCGAAACCCAGGATGAAATCGCCAACAGCGGTGGCTTCAGAAACCTGATTCCGGGAAGCGACCCATTCTCCTACCTGCCATTTATGGCCTTACCCCGTCTGTCCGACTGGGTGGTGGCACAAGCGCTCTGCGATAAGCCTCTCAAACAGCCATGCCTGGAGCGCTGGTGTGCAGAGGAAACATTCAGCGAAGACCAGGTTTACCTTTACGACACTGGCCTGGGCCATCTGAGCAGCCTGAACGAGACGGCGTCGCTGATCTGGCTGATGGCCACCGAGGGCGCCGGCCCCGATGACATTGCTTCAGCGCTGGTGGATTCCGCGGCCAAAAGCATGCCGACCGCCCCGGATGCATGGGCCATTCGCAACGACGTCTGGAACACCCTGGCGGACTGGGTCAACAACCGCTTTCTGATTCAGTCGGATGGGCAACCGACCGATCAGGGGCCATCGGAATCCGGGCAGTCTTCGCTCCCTAACGCCGCCACGGTGATGTCGATGGTGGTCTCCTGTGGCCGTTTCCGAGCCCGTTTTCTGGCTGACAGTGCACCGTTGGTCCACCGGATTGGCAAGTTGCTCGAACCGATGACACGGCCCGATGAGGCACCGAACGACTCACTGCCAAGACTGGAGGTGGTTCGTGACACACCGGGTTTCACACTGATTCTGGAGGGGCAGGTGATTCGCTCCCGCTTGCCGTTGGCTGAGGTTGTTCCGGCCATTGTCCGCTGTTTTGCAACGCAAGCCGCCACTCACGGCGACATTGCCATGGATGCCGGTCTTATCGGTGATTCCGGTGATGAAGCGGTTCTGGTCAGCCATTCAGACTCGTCGTTGCGCGATTCTCTGACCCTGGGGCTGCATGAGCAATGGGGAGTTCCGTGCGGGCGCGGCGCACTCCTGAAAGCCACTTCAGGAGGTGTTGTGGAAGGCCTTGGCCTTCCTTTGCAGGGCAGTGATCGGACCGAGTCGTTCCGCCCAGCGCACTCCGGCATAACGGGGGCGGCCGGTCGGACAACGGCTGTGCTCGTGCCGAGTGAAGCCGCTCTTGGAGACGGCGGCATCCAGGCTCTGACGGTGAATGAGAGCCTTAAACACCTTTTACCGGTCTGCTGTGCCGAAAACGGTCGACCACTGGACACCGACGAGTTCGCCAGGCTCGCGGATTGGCTTGAGGAAAGACAGTGCTTCCTCGTGAACATGAATCATCTTGAGGCCGCTGCGGCGACATTATCAGGCAAGTGTTTTGAACAGACACTGCAGAAGGCATCCGGGGGCCGCTGAGCATCGCGTTCTGCGACCCGGAGCGTAGAAGTGCCTGGCCTGTGGGGCCTGGCAGTCATTTGACCACCAAGGAGGACATGTGATGTCCAGACGAACACAGAAGCAGAAGTTACTCGGCAAGCTCGCACGGGGTATGGCCTATACCGGCCCAATGGTCGCCGCTGTGATGGGTGCCTCGGCGTTCAGCGCGTCTGCGTCTGTCGCTGACGCCGACTCGGATTATCTGATGCTCGCGGCCGGTGAGGCGGAAGCCGAAGCTGAAGCCGGACATAGTGGCTACGGCGAAGCAGAAGGAGAGGCTGAAGGAGAAGCTGAAGGAGAAGCTGAAGGAGAAGGAGAAGCTGAAGGAGAAGGCGAGGCCGAAGCCGAAGGCTGAGCCAGTGCCTGTTGGGCACCAGTGAGTCTGGTGCCTAGTGTCTCGTCTGGTTAATTCGCTGACTTACTGCGTGCCTCTGACGGTTCTGGGCAAGGCGTCAGTCCGCAGGCGGGGTCACTCCCCGTCAAGGGCTGACAACGCCGCTTCAGAGCCGTCAGCGGCGCGCCCTTCGGGAGCCCTTGAAAGGTCTGATAGCCGCGTTGCGCTGACTCGATTTGGAACCACCAAACCGTCGCCATCGCGCCTTGCTCTCAGACCTTTCAATGGCTCAGTAAGTCAGCGAATTAACCAGACGAGACACTAGCGGCCATTTTTAACGATTTCGTGAGTGATGGACCAGCGAGACTTGGGTGGATGCCATGAATCAAACGCGCCCTGGGAAAAACGATATGTTGAATGACATTGTTGAAGAGAATGCCCATGCCATTGGGCAGCTTATCGAGCTGCTGACGCATTTGCCCAATAATCTGTACCGGCAGAGTTTCGGGCAGCGCGGGCGGCATGCGATTGGTAAGCATGTCCGGCACATTATCGATCACTACAGCGCCCTTCTTTCCGCCACAGCGTCCCCGAAGGGGCTGCTTGACTATGAAAATCGAGACCGGGATCAGTCATTGGAAACCGATTGTCGCGCTGGGGCCAATCAGCTGTCAGCAATCCTTCACTCGCTGCGCCGCCGGTTCGTGGAACACGACTCAGCAGAGCTTGCCATGTTGCACACGAGCGACGAACAGGGGCAGGTCATTGCGACCAGTGTGGACCGTGAGTTGGTGTTTCTGGCCAGTCATACCATTCATCACATGGCGATCATCGGCATGTTGGCGGAACAGGCCGGGGTGGAAATCAGCGACGAGTTTGGTGTTCACCCCTCTACGTTACGCCACTTGCAAAGGCAGCAACGTCCGATGGCTCGAAGTGCCTGAGATATGTGCACTCTGAGCTGGCAGTACTCAACAACCGGGCTGGACCTGGTTTTTAACAGGGACGAGTCACTTTGCCGCCCGGAGGCCTTGCCACCGGTCATGGAGTGTCGCGGCGGTATTAACACAGTGATGCCAAAAGATCCGGTCGGTGGCGGCACCTGGATTGCTGCGAACGATCACGGTGTCATTTTCGCGCTGCGGAACAACGATCAAACAAGGGTGACCCGGCAGTGTCGCTATTGCCATGAAACGCAAAGGTCGGGCCACGGTCAGCCTGACTCATATCCGCCTAACGCAGGCGAAGCTGACTGTCAGGTACTGGCCGGGTCACCCGGAAACACATCAATGCGCGGCAGGGGTGTCCGTGCTTGGAAGGTCTGCGTGACAGACCCGAACCCCAGAAAATGACAATACAACCGGAGGTTGCACAAATGTCGACAAATGACAAACGGAAACGGCTGTTAAGCAAACTTTCCAGAAACCTGATGGTGTCCGTTCCGGTCATGTCGGTGGTCGCCGTTACCGGGTTTAATACCGGTCTCGGTCCGGCATCTGGATGGATTCCCGAGGCGGCTGCCGCACAGGGTGAGGCGGAAGCGTCCGGGGAAGGAGAGGCCGAGGGTTATCCGGAGGGCGAAGCTGAGGGTAAAGCCGAGGGAGAAGCAGAGGCCGAAGCAGAAGGCGAGGCCGAAGGTGAAGCAGAAGGTGAAGCAGAAGGGGAGGCTGAAGGCGAAGCCGAGGGCGGCGGCTCAAAGGCAAAGCGCCGGGAATTGGTGAGCCGACCTGATAATTATCAGCCGTATCAGGGTAATGTCGCGGATCTGAGAGAGAAAGGGAAGCAGCTCTTCAACGATAAAAACCTGTCGTCGAACGGGCTGGCCTGTGCCACGTGCCACGTCAATGGTGCCGGTTACAACGCGACGTTCACAGAAGAATACCCGCATGAAGTGGCCATGGGTAAGCGAGACTTCGGCATGGACATGGTCTATCTGGATGAAATGGTCCAGATCTGCATGGTCGCGCCGATGGCGACAGAACCCCTTGAATGGAGTTCGGAGGAATTGGCTGCACTGACGGAGTACGCCCGGATGCAACAGCAGGAGTACATCGACGACCGCTGACCGGATTTGCCCCAAACGGTGCGTCCTCGGAAAAGGGTGGGGCTTCGCCCCACCTTTTTTTGTAATGTTGTTGTCTGCCGGGTGTCCCCCGGTATACAAGCAAAAAGTGGCGGGACGGTATGAAATCGATCGGAGGACTTAAAGCGGATGCGCCGGTTGAGGGAATAACCGGAAACGGTCAACCGTTTGCTAAGCGATCATTTTTTGACTGGGCCAGGCAGCTGGCAGGCTGCCGGTTGTGTCGCAATCTGACGGCCGCGGCCTTTCTGGCCATTCTGGTCATTGAGATCGCCATTCTCATTCCGTCGTACCGTAATTACGAAGAGGATTTGCTACGTCATCAGGTCGATGTGGCCCGTCAGGCGGTCACGACCTTTGTGCAGAGTGCCGAGGGCCAGGAGATCACGAAATCTGATCTTGAATCACTCGTCGCCAGTAGTCCGCTGACCGGTATCTCGCTGTGGCGGGACGGCATAAGCTATGAGGCGGGTGAGGTCGTTGATGTTCCCCATCCGGCTGCAGGCCTGCTTCGGTTAGCGCCCAGAACAGCCGAGGGAATGATCGACCTGTCCTGGAGTGACGACCCGACACTTGGCGCGTATCAGGCCGTCGCCCGGGTGGATGTCGGTCATGTGGATTCCGAGCTGGTGGCGTTTGTGTTCCGAATTCTCGGGCTGTCCCTCCTGATCGCTGTCTTTGTGACGGTAGTGACCATGTTCGTCGTGGACCGGATGATGCTCTCGCCGCTTCTCAAACTGCGTGACCGCATCGCGCGCGCCGGCGACGATGCCGAGAACCCTCTAAGGTATCTGACGCCCGCCGGGCGCTGTGATGAGTTTGGTGAAGTGGAGAGCGCGTTCAATAGTACCCTGAAACAGAATGCCTCCTACCTGTCCCGTTTGCAGACTCTCAACAAGGAACTGGACCGGCTGCTTGATGATCGCACCCGGACCCTCCGAGAAACCGAACAGGAGCTGGAAACACGGACCCTTTATGACCAGCTGACGGGACTGGCGAACCGGAATCTTTTTGAAGAACAACTGGATCGTTATTTTTGGGAAGTGTCTCGGGAAGAGGGGCGAAAGGAGGCACTTCTGGTTCTCGGTCTGAACGACTTTCAGGCGCTCAATGGTCTGGCGGGGCACGAGATCGGCGACCATGTGTTACAGGAAATCGCCCGCCGGGTTGCCCGTTTCAGTCCGGATCATGGTCACGTGGCCCGGCTGGGCGGCGATGTCTTCGGATTGCTGGTGAAGCCTCAGGGGCGAATTGCTTCCGAGAGTATGGACGCCTGGATCTCGGTGATTATTGAAGCCTGTGAAGAGCCTGTACAGGTCGGGCAGGCCCAGTACGAGTGTGAGGTCTGCGCCGGTGTCGCCGTGCCCGTCCTGGACGCTAACGATGCTCGGACATTGCTCAGTGACGCGGAAATCGCCATGCACCGGGCGAAAAAATCCCCGAACCGAAAGGTGGAATTCTTCACCCCGGAGTTCGGCGACCAGATCCATCACAGACATGAGCTGATACGACGCCTGAAATCGGCGATCGAGAATCGGCATCTGCAGCTGCATTATCAGGGGCAGTTCGATCGTCTGAGGCGCTGCGCCGGCTACGAAGCGCTTCTGCGCTGGCATGATCCGGTGCTTGGACCGGTGTCACCCGCCGAGTTCATCCCACTGGCGGAGGAAACCGGGCTGATTGTCGGTATTGGCGACTGGGTTCTTGAGGAATCGGTGGCCACATTAAGGCAATGGGTTGACCAGGGTTTTACGGGGCGGATGGCGATCAATGTGTCCGCATTGCAGTTGCACGACGAGGGGTTCGCCGACCGCATCGCCCATCAGTTGGCGTACTTCGGCGTGAGTGCCGACCAGCTTGAACTGGAAATCACTGAAACGGCGTTGATGGCGGATGTTGAGCGGGCCATGGCCACCCTGAACCGTTTCCGGGAGCTGGGTCTTGCGCTGGCCGTGGACGATTTCGGTACGGGCTATTCGTCGCTGGCCTATCTCAAGGCACTCCCGGTTTCGCGGATCAAGATTGACCGAACGTTCGTGACGGGGCTGCCTGAGAACGCACAGGATGCGGCCTTGTGCAGAACCATCATCTCCATGGCCCATAGCATGGGGTGCGATGTGATTGCCGAGGGTGTTGAGACAGAGGATCAGGCGAGCTGGTTGGCCCTTGCCGGCAGTGACGAAATGCAGGGGTTCCTGCTGGACCGCCCGGAGCCGGGAGGATTCTTGGCTGGTCAGAATGATGGTGGTTGATGAACCAACCGCTTAATCCACCCAACGGAGTTGCCGGAAGTCGAATCCCTGCGCCAGCGTGGGTTTGATCACCTCGAAGTAGGGGGACGCATCGAAGTCCCGGGGAGTGAACAGGGAATGGTGCCGAACCTGAAACGACGCCCGTTGCCAGGTCCCGGCGATCGCGCTATCACTCGGTTCGTCCAGCTGGACGGGCAGAATCGGATACCGAATGCTCTGAAAGCCCTGCGCTATAAAGGTGGAGCAGATGGCCCGCGAGGGGTCGCCACTGCCCAGAGCCAGCATGGATCGTCGGTAACGGGTCGGCACCGGCGGTGTCGGACAGAGGTAGCGGGCCAGGTCCCACACGTTTTTCAGGTCGTACTGATGCCCGAGTCGGCTTTTGGAGTAAGTGGTCAGCGTTGCGATATCTTCCTCACTGAGCCCGAGAGGCCGACAGATACGGGTATGATTGTTTCGGTAGAACGATAATGGCAGTGAACGGATGCCGGCCTCCAGATCCGCTTCGACCAGTACATGGGACTCGCCGCTTTCGCCGGTTTCCAGCCCCGCATCGGGACCGAGGTAAAGTGCCGCATGCGACCAGGTGGATTGGGTCAGATATTTGATCGCGGTACTGATTCTCGTATCGCCTTCCACCAGTAGGACGTCGCCGGGCTTGATGGTGGCCTGTATGGCCTCCCAGGTCGAGGTACGGACGGAATGGCACTGGATCTGTTTGGAGAGGTAGGCGACCAGGCGCCTCGAAAGCCATCTCAGGAACATCACGGACTCCGGTCGTGTGTCTGGTGTCATTGAAAGTACCGACACACGACTGGGAGCTGTGTTACAGATCGATCAGACGCTTGCCGACACCGGTTTACGGGACAGGATCAGGGTATCGTAGTCCCGGAGCAGAAACAGGGCGGCACAGGCGGCAAGCATCGGCCAGGCGGCGAAAAACAGAAGGTTGTCGAAGGGCTGGAGATATTTTCCGAAGGCCGACAGTGTGGATACGGCATGGAAGATCAGGATTGCGCCATAGGTCCAGGTTTTCAGAACCCCTGCCACAAACGCCAGAACGAGGAGTAGTTGGGCAGCACCGATGAGATAAAAAACGGTTTCACCGAGGTTCCCAAGGCCGTAGAAGGCGCTGAAGACCTTCGCAGCATGTTCCGGCTGAATCAGCTTGTCCAGAGTCCAGACCAGGAAGACGACAAAGATACCGAGACGAAGCAGCAATAGAGCGAGCGGTAATTGTTTGGGCATTCAGTTCTCCTTGAGGTCGTTTTTGAGTGATCGCTCTACGGACAAGCCGCCCCGATCATAGTTCCTGGTTCGGAAGGTCGTGGTGGTTTCCATTAGTGTGACGTCAGAGGCAGGGAGCTTCGGTGAGGTGTTGAAACTGGTCAAAAAGGAAATGGCCTGGCGCCCCTCTGGTGGTGGCGACTTTGTTAACGCCTGAAATGGCGCTTAAATCGTTGGGAAAAGAGCTGGACGCTGTTTTCCCGGGCCAGCGAATTGGTTTCCCTGGTGGCGGGCAAGCCGTTGACATCCTTCTTGTTCGCCCCGACGATCTTAAAACAGCTGAGACGGAACGCGCCTTTCAGTGGTTCCTTCAGTAACGACATTCTGGTTTCGAGGCTCTGATGGCATTGTCGAGGAGATTGTTGGCGCCGATCCGCCGCTGTGGAGAAGCCTGCCAGCTTGCGGTCGGTCACGGCACGCCCTGGCGAGCGGTAAAGCTCGCGGCGGTCGTGGGCACGCTTCTGACGGTGATTAATCAATGGGAAGCGATCACCACTGATACGCCGATAAACTGGCTCAAAGTCGTGCTGACGTATTGCGTACCATACCTCGTGTCGACCTATACCAGTGTGAGCAAGGACTTGCACTTGCGCCGGGAGGCGCAGGCGGTCGAACTGGTGGTATACGAGGAGAACCGGGACGCCGGAGTGCGGCAGGGGTGGGAATGACGATGTCCCGTCTCACAGCAGAACAGGCAGCCGTACTTTTTTCCGGTAAGTCGACACGCAGGCTGGCCTTCGTCCCAGTCCTCATGGCTTTGCTGGGGATGCTGGCCAGCAGTCCGCAGGCTGTCGAAGCCAATGATCAGAGCAGCAACGCGAAATCATCGCGTGTCGTTCTGTTCTCCCAGCCGTTCTGCCCCGGTTGCATGGCTGCCAAGACGTATTTCCGCGACCACCATATTGCCTACCTTGAGTTCGACATCACAGCCTCCCAGCGGGCGCGGAGGACGTTTGAGCGGCTCGGCGGTAAGGGGACACCATTTCTCGTTATTGGTGGTCAACGGATAAACGGCTTCTCCCGCCCGATCGTTAGGCAGCGGCTGAAAGCACTTGGGATTGCCGTGAATAAAATGGAATAAACCGTCCTCTGTGACGGCGGCTGTTGCCAGCGGATCGGGTGGTCTGAGCGTCAGAACAACCAGAGTGGAGAGTTCAGGAGGTGGTACCCCCGGCAGGACTTGAACCTGCGACCTATCGCTTAGGAGGCGATTGCTCTATCCAGCTGAGCTACGGGGGCATCACGGCGAAGGCGCATGATACCGGCCCCGGATAAGCGGCTCAACCGGAACGGCGGTGCTTTGCGAATCGGACGCATCCTGATACCGTTTCGTCTGACCCCAAGCCCTGATCGTTTCCTGGAGAAGCAGCCTGTGGCCCTCCCGCTCCACGCGTCCATCATTATACCGGTTCTCAATGAATCGGCCGGGATTGAGGCCGCTCTGCGTGCGTTATCGTCCTGGCGCGACAGCGGTCATGAGGTCATTGTCGTGGATGGCGGCAGTACGGACGATACGGTTGAGAAGGCCAGGCCGCTGAGTGACCGCGTGCTGGTGGAGTCTCCGGGAAGATCGCATCAGATGAACGCCGGGGCATCCATTGCCGGCGGCGAAGTGCTGATCTTTCTCCATGCCGATACCCGCCTGCCTGATGATGCGTTGGCACAGTTGGAGCGATTTGTTGGCAGCCTGGCGGTCTGGGGGCGGTTTGATGTGCGCCTTAGCGGCCGCCGACCGCTGTACCGGGTCATCGCGGCCTTCATGAACGGGCGGTCCCGGCTGACGGGGATTGCCACCGGCGATCAGGCTCTGTTTGTCCGCCGTGCGGTCTTCGACGAAGTCGGCGGCTTTGAGTCCATCCCGCTGATGGAGGATGTGTCGTTCAGTCAGCGGCTCCTGCCATACTCCCGCCCTTATTGCATCGGCTCCCCCGTCGTGACGGACAGTCGTCGATGGGAAAAGCACGGCGCCTGGCGGACCATCCTGACCATGTGGCGCTTACGATGGCGATACTGGCGCGGTGACGATCCCGCGAAGCTGGTGGCGCAATACTACCCAGGCCAGGCCGTATCCCCGAAACCGGAACCGACCACCGTCTCTCATGCCAAAACCAATCCCGATCTCTGATCCGGCGAACCTCCTGCTGGTGCAATTCGCCAAGTGGCCTGAAAAAGGGCGTGTCAAAACACGACTGGCCGCTCAGCTTGGCGAAAAAGGGGCACTCAATGCCCATATTCAGCTCACCATGGCCGTGCTGCGAGAGCTGGTGCGTAGTGGCTGCCCGGTCCGCTTTCTGTGGGACCGCCCGCTGACGACACCGCCGGCCTCAGCGGCACCCATCGAAGTGGCCATCGCCCGGGAGAGCGTCCAGCAGGGTATCCAACAGGGCAGGGACCTGGGGGCACGCATGGCGAATGCGCTCCGTGATGGGCTGGCGGAGGGGTATGGGAAAGCCATCATCGTCGGCAGTGACTGCCCCTCGGTGGACGCCAGCTACCTGGCGCAGGCGGAATCCGCACTGACGCAGTCCGACGTCGTACTTGGGCCCTCGGATGACGGTGGCTTCGTGCTCATCGGCGCAACGCGAACCGCCACCGGCATGCTCGATGGCATCGAGTGGGGGACGGACCGGGCCCTGGCACAGACCGTCGAACAGCTGAAAATCGTCGGGCTCTCTGTCGTCACCCTTGAACCGCGATGGGATGTGGACGAGCTGGCGGACTGGGAGCGGTTCCGGCAGGAACGAACGCTCTGAGAGAACGGCAACCGCCCTTCGGGCGGAAAAAGAAGGTTTGAAGGTTTTAAAGTTTGAAGGTCTGAAAGAGGGCATTTGTAGCCGATGTCTCCGACTTCGGAGTCGTCCGAAGGACGACCACTGATCTCCCGACAACATGGCCCGCTAATGTAGGAGCGAGCTTGCTCGCGACCCGATACACCGACGCGTCCCTGGATCGCACCTGAATCCGTCGCTTGCAGGCAAGCTCCTACAACTGCTGCCCCGGGCCGTTCCCGGGAATCCGGCAGCCTTTCAGGCTGCTCCGAAGTCGGAGACATCGGCTACGGTTGAATACCTTCCGACTTTAAAACCTTCAGACCTTAAAACATTAAAACCGTCATTTCCGCCCTTCCGCGTTCTTCCGCGGCGAACTCATCCTGTTTAGTTGTCTTGATACCTGTCCATTTACCTGTACATGTGGGAGGTGGTCGGGATACACTACCCTGGCACGATCAACACGCCGGAGGCGCTATGAAAATCATCTCCTTCACTGAAGCCCGCAACGGCTTGAAGGCCGTGCTCGATGGTGTCGTGAATGACGCAGACAGCACGGTGATCACCCGCCGCGACGCGGAAGACGCTGTGGTCATGTCGTTGGATCAGTACAACAGCCTCATGGAAACCGTCCATCTGCTGCGGTCCCCGGCCAACGCCGATCACCTGTCCCGCTCGATTGCCCAGTACCGGGCGGGTCATGTCAGCGAGCACAAGGTAGCGGATGAGTGAACGATTGATCTGCTGGACGGATGAATCCTGGCAGGACTACCTCTACTGGCAGGGCCAGGACAAAAAAACGCTGAAACGTATCAATCGTCTGATTGAAGACACCAAACGATCGCCTTTCGAAGGGATCGGAAAGCCCGAACCACTGAAGGAAAACCTGGCGGGTTTCTGGTCGCGGCGCATCGACGACACGAACCGACTGGTTTACGCCGCCGACGACCATGCCATCACCGTGATTTCCTGCCGGTATCATTACTGACGGTAATGGGGCCGCTGAATCCGCGGAAGGACGCGGAAATGACAACAGAAGAGACATTTGCCACGGAGTCCACGGAAGGACATATATGGTCTCCTCCCCGTTTGCCAAGGCACAGAGGTTGATGAGGGACAGGTTGCTGCCATATATCCGGCCTGTTGATGAGGCGGCCTTGCC
>NZ_QEKQ01000012.1 GCF_003096655.1 Tamilnaduibacter salinus
GCCTGCCGAATGGCAGGCGCAGGACGTCGGAGCAACGCGACGACGGGCCCGAAGGGCCGAGCGCCGAGAGGCGCGAGCAAAGTAGGTCATCGTCAGGCTCCCAATAACAAACCCCCAGCGGCGGCGCCGTTGGGGGTTTTTTATTGGCTGCACGAAAGGGATGACCTACGGGAGTGTGCGAGCTGGTGCCCAGCGGGCAGCCGGAGCAACGCTCCGGCAGGCGAGCACGAGCGGTCCGTCCCGGACCGCTCCGGGTCATCGTCGCCGCCCAAAGGGCGGCCGGTTGAAACACACCCACATCACTGCCCACTTTCCAACTCCACCAAACCACTGATGATCCGTTCCACAAGAATGAGCTGTTCATTGAGGCTGTCCATTGCTGATGCGATTTCGCCAAGTTGCCATCCGAGAACCAGCGTGATCACTCCGAATAGGCCAACGGTGGTCCACCACTTGGCCCGGTGGCGTCGACGCTCCCGTTCGAGTGCTTCCTGATGTCCCGACTGGATACCTGCCAATGTGTTTTTCAACGCCCTTATCTGCTCGTCGGCCTCTTCATAGGCGATTTCCAGAGTGGCCAGGCGACCTGTGAGGCGTTTGTTTGCGCTGGCTTGATTCGAGGACGGGGGCGGTGGTGAGGGGGCGTCATCCATCAAGGCTTCGGCGACCGTGTCCGGTGGACCGGAATCTGTGGGAGTGCCCGAAAGAATGGCATCAATGGTCTGGACCAACTGCTGACGATCGACCTGCTTGCCAATCACGCCGGCGGCACCGTGTGCTTTTGCTTCCTCCATGTATCGCTCAGCTCGCTGTGAGGTGTACATGAACACAGGAATGTGGTGGGTCGCCGGTTGACTCTTCAGTCGCTCCAGTGCCTGAAATCCATCCATTCCGGGGAGTAGGTGATCCAGAAAAATCAGGTCGAAGGTTTCGGTTTGAAGACGCGTGAGCGCCTCTTCGGCGGATGATACCCCGGAGGTTCTGACGTCGACCCGTTCGAGCAGTCGGGCCAGAATGATGCGGGCCGTCGACGAATCATCGACGATGAGTGCGTGGCCTCTCGGCATTCCCTGTCTCCCTTTTAAGGATGCTTGCCTCTGACCAATCCGGACCCGGTGGTCAACTCCCTGAGGTCGTTGACGAACGCTAAGAGGCTTCTGTCCACGATTCAAGGACCATTGTCACTGTTTGGCCGGAAACTGTGTCATGGGAGCCACAATTCGAATCGACCGCCACCAAGGTCACTTTGATTATGTAGGCGGATGAACCCCTTGCGATCCCCATCGTGGTGCAGCTGTGCAACTGTCGAGGCAAAATAAAGCCCTAGACTCGTACTGCCGCTGCTGAAGTCCAACGTCTGGAGATTGGGTGTTTCCTGATGTTGCATGTGCGACGGATAACCGACGCCGTCGTCCTCGACGCTGATGACCAGGTAGCCTTCGGAGGCGTAGGCGGCCAGGCGGATCTTGCCGCTAGTGTATCGAATGGCATTGTTGATCACGTTGTTCAGCACTCCTGTCACCAGATGGTCATCGAAGTAGCCGGTCATGTCTTCGCTTTCGATGTCGTATCCGATACCAAGGCCATTGAGGAGCGGCTTATGGCGGGCGATGTGCTGGTGGATGAAGTCCGGCAGGAAATGTTCTTCCACCGTCGCGGAGAGTGTCTGCTCTCCGAGTCGGTACAGCCCGAGAAGCTGGACCAGGTCATTGTGGATCCGTTCGGCTTCGTACTGGAGTGTGTTGAAGCCACGGGTTTCGGTGTATTGTCCCGGCAAATCGGAACGGAACTCGTCAAGCGATTGCAGAAACATCCCCAGCGAGTTCTTCATGTCATGTACCGCCGAGGCGAGCACCATGGAGAAGTCGATCGGATTGTTTGTTTCCGGTCGTTCGGGGTCAGTCGGGGGAATCGTGGGCATGGGTCAGGGCCTCCACTTTCCGGCGTAATGTCAGGTACCGACGGTATTGACGGTGCTGGGACGGCAGGCCTTCCAGGGCCTGCAGACAACGCCAGCATTCGGCCAGGTCTGCGTCGTCCAGAGGTGTATCGGCCTGGCGCGACAGCAGTACCTGGATCAGATTGAGATTGAGTGCCGTGTGTTGGGGGACCATGGCGAGAGCCGACCGGAACGCGTTGACCGCGGCTGACAGGTCCCCTTGCTCGAATGCATCGATGCCTTTACGGTTGTCTCGACGCGCCTTCATCCGCTGGGCGAAATCGACGGGCTCATCAAGGAGCTGTTCAATGGCTTCGATCTGATCCGGGTCATCCTCGTAACGTTGAGCAAGATCGTGGAGCAGGGGTGTTGCCTTGTCCGGTTGCCCGGTGGCGTAGTATGTCCGTGCGACTTCGAGTCCCGTGGGGGCATCCACCTGAGTCAGGTCGAGCCTCTGAATCACCTCATTGAGGCACCGTGATGCTTCATCTGTACGCCCTTGTCCGGCGTGAGTGCGCGACTCGACCAGCTGTGCCTGAAGACGGCTCGTGAAGGCATCCGGAAAGCGCTCAGAAAGCGTCCTCACCATCTGGATCGCGTCCTCAGCGCGTTTTTGCCCGTCCGCAGTGGTGTCCGTTCCGGCAAGATCGCTCAAGCTCCGGGCGAGGCCCAGATAATGGTCGGGATGGTCGTGTATGGAAAGTGTGCCCTGAGTGACCGCCTGTTGCCACGCCTCACACGCCGTTTCGAGATCCTGGTTCCGGTTCGCCAGTTCGGCCAGTTGGCGCCATCGCAGAATGGCGTGGGGCGAGACCGCCACCGCGCGCTGAAGAGTCCTCTGTGCCTCTCTCGGCTGATTGGCCGCCACTAGCGCAGTTGCGAGCAGGTCGTAGGCCTCCATGGTGTCCGGCTGGTTCCTGACCAGGTGTCGGAAACAGGCGATGGCCTCCTGAAGGTAGCCCTCGGACAATAGAACTCGTCCAAGCCCAAGCCGCGCCCAGGGGACATCGCGCTTGTCCAGTACATCCTGATAGATCTTACGGGCGTGACGGTCATCCCCAAGCCGCAGGTAGAGATCGGCCATTGTTTTCAATAACCAGGTTCGGTAGCGAGGTTCGCTCTGAAGGCGTTCGCGGCATAGTGAAATGGCGCGCGGGTAGTTTTCCAGGTCGATTTCCCGGTTGATTGGCAGGAGCGTACTGCGTTGGCGGATGAGGGCGCCAAGGCGTTGATGCAGCACCGAATGGTTGATGGGTTTGGTGAGATAGCCGTCTGGCTGATACTCCCGGGCGCCCATCACCCGATCACGTGAGGTTTCGGCGGTCACCATGATGAACAGTGCGGTTCGCCTCAGTAGGGCCTTGTAGCGCAACTCCTCCAGAATGTGCTGACCATTGCGGTCTTCTCCGAGATTGAAGTCGCAGAGCACCACATCGAACACGTCGTAGGTGCACATCCGAAGAGCCGAGGACGCCGTGGCGACGGTTTCAATCCGCGTTGCTCCCATTGAAAGCAGCATCTGGCACATGGACCGACGAAAATGGTCAAAGTCGTCGACCACCAGGAATCGTAATCTGGCCAGCTCGCCAGCCAGCCAATGGTCGTTGTCGCGAGTCTGCGTCATGACATGAACTATGGGATGCCGCTGGGCGTTATCCTGAACGACGTTAGATGACCCCTGCCTGAATCACAAGTGGTCCGTTAAGCGGTCTTGCGCCGCCGCAGCAGTTTGTTGACCATGGCGCGCAGGGCAGCCGGCTTTACGGGCTTGAACAGGATCTGGTAACCACGGTCCGTGGCCTGGGACCGGATGTCGTCTCCCAGATACCCCGTGATCAGGATGCCGGGAATAGCGCGTTGGAAATCCCCCTGGAGGGCATCCATGACATCGAGGCCATTCTCATCATCGTCCAGCTGGTAGTCGGCCAGAATGATGTCCGGCGCTTTGCCGTTCAGTCGTTCCCGGGCCTGGTTGAGATGGGTTGCGGCAATCACGTTGCAGTCCCAGTTGCCGAGCAGCGCCACCATGCCCTCGAGGATCGTTTCGTCGTTATCGATACACAGCACCGACAGGCCGCTCAGCTGCGAGACAGAGCGTGATCGCCTGCCGGACGCCGGTTCGGTTGGCGGGGCCGCGGGCGCTTCGGCCATGGGCACCATGATACTGAACACACTGCCTCGCCCCTGATGGGAACGGACGTTGACCGGCAGGTCCAGCATGGTGCTGATACGGTCGACGATGGCCAGACCCAGTCCCAGGCCTTTCGCGTCACTGCCGTGCTGAAGACGCTGAAACTCCTCGAAAATGTGCTGGAGTTTGTCGTCCGGGATGCCCGGGCCCGTGTCCCAGACCTCAATCCGGAGATACCCTTTCAGCCGTCGGCAGCCAAGCAGGATGCGGCCCGACGGTGTGTATCGGATCGCGTTGGACAGGAAATTCTGGACAACCCGTCGCAGAAGCTGCGGGTCCGAGCGCAACCACGCGGAGCTGGGGACCAGGTCCAGACTCAGGCCTCGCTCCTCTGCAATTGCCGAGAATTCTGTAGATAGGTGTCGGAGCATATCGATGACGGGGAAGTCGCTGATATTGGGCTCCAGGGCGCCGGCATCCAGCTTTGAGATGTCCAGCAGGGTGCTGATAATCTCCTCGGCCGCTTCCAGTGAGCTGTCCACGTGACCAACGAGTTCGCTCAGTTCTCCGGTTTCGGTTTTGCCGGCAAGTGCGGACGTGAACAGGCGGGCCGCATTGAGTGGCTGCAGCAGGTCGTGACTGGCCGAGGCCAGAAACCGTGTCTTACTCTGGTTGGCCTGTTCGGCAACGGACTTGGCTTTCAGGAGCTGATCGTTGAGAACCTGCAGCTCCTGTGTCCGTTCCTTCACGCGTTGCTCCAGGTACACGTTCGTTTCCTTGAGTGCCTGTTCTGTGCGACGCATGGGAGTGATGTCCTGAAAAGTCACCACATAACCGCCGCCCGGTATCGGGCTTCCCTCGGTCTGCAGAATGGTGCCATCGGGTCGGTGTTGTTCATCGGAGAGGGTATCACCGCGGCGGATTGTTTCCAGTCGCTGATGGACGATGTCGTCAATTTTGCGAGCCGGCATATTGGTGGTGACCAGGTTGTAGCGAATCAGATCCTCAACCGGTCGTCCGGCCCGGACGTAGCCGCGGGGGTAGGTGAACATGTCGAGAAAACGCTGGTTCCAGACCACGAGCAACTGTTGGTGATTGATGATGGCCACCCCCAGGCTGATGTTCTCGATGGCCGATTGCAGCAGCTCCCGGCTGAACGTCATGGCCTTGGACGTTTCGTCCACGATGCTGACCACATCCTCGATCTGCATATCGCGACCGGTCAGGGTCGATTCCAGCACCACCCGGGCCGTCGACGCCCCGATGACGGAGGCGAGCTGGCGCTCGACGTACTTCATCAGGTGGTTGCTCGCAGGACGTTGAGGGCTCAGTCGCACGGCGTTGCGTCGTTCGTAGTTGCGGAAGGCGGCTGACGCACGCTCCTCTCCCATGAAGCGGTCCGCCAGGGCCTCCAGGTCGGCGGTCATCACATTGCCCTGCCAGGCCTGCTCGTGTGGCGTTTCAGGGCGCGGTTCCGGATCGTGGAAAAACGATGCGATCTGGATAGTCTCCCGCACCCGTTGGCGGGTCAGCAGGGACAATACAACGTAGGCCAGTGTGTTGAGTCCGAGGCTCCAGATAACACCGTGGCTGGTCTGGTCCAGTGACAGACCGAAGAGGGCAGTGGGACGCGTCCATCCCAGCCCGAACAGACCATCCCGGGTAATCGTGGTATCCAGCCAGCCTGTTGATACCAGTGCTGGTAACAACAGCGTGTAACACCAGAGGGTGAAGCCAATCGCCAGGCCAGCGAAGGCACCGGTCTGGTTGCCCCGCCGCCAGACAATACCGCCGATCAGCGACGGCCCGAACTGGGCGGCCGCGGCAAATGAGAGCAGCCCGAACGCTGTCAGGCTGTAGTCCGAGCCGGCCAGCCGATAAAAGCCATAGGAGGCGAACAGAATCAGGAGTATCGCGCCGCGGCGGATCCAGAGCAGCAGGGAGCTGACATCCCGCTTGCGGTCAATGCGGTCCTGAAAGAGTTTGAGGACCGCCGGCATGACAATCTCATTACTGATCATGGTGGCAATGGCGACGGAGCAGACGATGACCATCGCGGCCGCAGCCGACCCGCCACCCAGATAGGCGAGGACCGCCAGCACCTCAGCGCCCGCCTCGATGGGGAGTGTCAGGATCAGAGTGTCCGGGTCCACGACCGAGGTTGTGCCGGAATTGGCCAGTAGACCCGCCGCAGCGATGGGCAGGACAAATGCGCTGGCGATAATCAGGTACGCCGGCATGGCCCAGCGGGCCGTGTTGAAGTCCCGGTGGTCGGCGTTCTCGACCACCATGACGTGGAACTGTCTGGGCAGACAGAAGATGGCCAGCATGGCAATGAGCGTCTGGGTGATGAACGCGGGCGCCTCAATGCCATCGGTGGTGAGGGTTCCGGTCAGATTGGCCGCACTGATACGGCCGAACAGGTCGCCAATGCCATCGTGAAGAGAGAAGGTGACAAATAAGCCAACGGCGACAAAAGCGACCAGCTTGATGATCGACTCAAATGCAATCGCCTGGATCATCCCCCGATGGTGTTCGGTGGATTCAAGATGCCGGGTCCCGAACAGTACCGTAAACGCCGCCAGTGCCAGGGTGATGTACCAGGCCGAGTCGTTCCACGCCGGATGGATCACGAACGGTGAGCCCGTGTTATCGGCTGACAGCGTGTTGAAGCCCATCGCAATGGCTTTGAGTTGCAACGCGATGTAGGGGACGCTCCCGACCAGCGCGATGAGCGCGACCAGCGCAGCGAGCGACTGGGATTTGCCATAGCGCGACGCAATGAAATCCGCGATGGAGGTGCTGTTGTTGCGTTTACTGATCGTGATGATGCGACGGATCAGTGTGGCCCCGAACAGAAAGACCAGCAGCGGGCCCAGATAAATGGGGAGAAACCCCAGCCCTTCCTGTGTGGCACGTCCGACAGCGCCGTAAAACGTCCACGACGTGAAGTAGACCGCCAGGGATAGCGCGTAGACGTGCGTTCGTGTCCACCGCTTTCGATACAGTGCCGGATGCCGGTCGCCGGCCCAGGCGATGCCAAAGAGCAGTGAAATATAGGCCAGGGATATGAGAACCAGCAGCCAGACGTTCAGCATGGGGGGCTCTTCCGTCGTTGATTCACAATCGCAAGGCCGGAGCGCCGGGGTATCCCGGGGTCCGGCATAACCGGTTATCGGCAGACTTCCGTCAGCAGTGGATCGCCATTGGGCAGTTTCGTCAGAGACCCATCGTGAAAGGCTCCTTCGTCGTTTAGCTGGCCCAGCTCGCGCGATTCGCAGTTCAGCAGGTAGCGACTGTTGGCCACCTGGTCTGTCTGGCTGTGTTCGAACCGGTAAAGCCGGAAGCCGACGACGCTGTCCTGTGTCGCAGAAGTCCGGATGCTATTGGTATCCAGAACTGTAAAACCGCCCACTCGGGGAATAATGAAGGTCCAGGGCTTCCAGATCGCGGGTTCGCGGCTTTTCTGGACCACGACTGACCCTTCCGGGAGTTGCGCCTGTTTGTGCTCGAACCAGGTGTACTCGCCGTGAATCTGGTACGCGAGCATTCCGGCGCCCGCGAAGACGGGCACCAGCCATTTGGGTGCCTTCTGGCGTGTTGCCGCCCTTATCATCAGAGCGATCCCGGCCGCACCAAAACCGGCGACCACGGTCGCAATCAAATGCCACAACATACTGCTGTCCTCAAAAAAAAAGCGGGCTTTCCCCACAGGAGGAAAGCCCGCCTGACTCAGCCCGGCGGACCCTCCGGGTCCGGCTCAGGCTGCATTATGGCTTAGTGGTCCGAGGCGCTGCCAGCTCCGCGTGGGAAACGCACGCTCTCGACCAGCTCCTGGATCTCCTCCGGCGGTTCCTCGGTGGCGTTGGACACCCCGAAGGCAACGATGAAGTTGATCACCGCGCCAATCGCCCCGAAGGACAGCGGGGACACGCCCAGCAGCCAGTACTCCGCCGTATCCGGGAAATTGGCGGTGCCGCCGACAAAGAACCAGCCCTTGTACATGAAGATGTACACCAGCGTTACGATCAGGCCGGTCAGCATCCCCGCAATCGCGCCCTTGTTGTTAATGCGCTTGGAGAAGATGCCCATCATCAGTGCCGGGAAAATCGATGCACCGGCGATACCGAAGGCCAGTGCCACCACCTGCGCCGCGAAGCCTGGAGGGTTCGCCCCCAGATACGTGGCGATGATGATGGCGACCGCCATCGAGATCCGGGCGGCAAGCAACTCGCCTTTCTCCGTGATATTGGGGTTAATGGCGCCCTTGATCAGGTCGTGACTGACGGCCGACGATATGGCCAGCAACAGACCGGCCGCCGTCGACAGCGCTGCTGCGAGACCGCCCGCGGCAATCAGACCGATGACCCAGGGTGGCAGTTGAGCAATTTCCGGGTTGGCCAGAACCAGAATGTCTCGGTTGACCACCAGCTCGTTGCCATTCCAGCCGCGAGATTCCGCGGTGCTCTGGAACTCCTGATTGTCATCGTTGTACAGCTGAATGCGGCCGTCGTTGTTCTTGTCCTCGTACTGAATCAGACCGGTCTCCTGCCATGTCCGGATCCAGTTCGGACGCTCCGAATACTCGATGGCTTCGGCCTGCGGCCCTTCTGGATAGATCGTCGTGATCAGGTTCAGGCGGGCCATGGAGGCAACAGCCGGAGCGGTCAGGTACAGCAGGGCGATGAAGACCAGTGCCCAGCCGGCGGACCAGCGCGCGTCAGCCACCTTCGGAACCGTGAAGAACCGGATGATGACGTGCGGCAGACCGGCCGTCCCGATCATCAGTGACAGGGTGAACAGCACCATGTTCAGCTTATTGGGCACATCCGCCGTGTAGGCGGAAAAGCCCAGGTCCTGAACGACCTGGTCCAGCTTCGCCAGCAGCGGCACACCCGACTCACTGTGTTCACTGAACAGACCCAGTGGTGGGATCGGGTTGCCTGTCAGTTCCAGCGAAATGAAGACCGCCGGGATGGTGTAGGCGATGATCAGCACGCTGTACTGGGCCACCTGCGTGTAGGTGATGCCTTTCATGCCACCCATGACGGCGTACATGAACACCACGACGGCCGCAATCAGCAGGCCGGTCAGGTTGTCCACCTCCAGAAAGCGGGAGAAGGCCACACCGGCACCGGTCATCTGACCGATGACGTAGGTGACCGACGCCACAATCAGGCAGGCCACCGCCACAAAGCGCGCGTTACGGCTGTAGAACCGGTCACCAATGAACTCTGGCACCGTGAATTTGCCGAATTTACGCAGGTAGGGCGCCAGCAGCATTGCCAGCAGGACGTAGCCACCGGTCCAGCCCATCAGGAAGGTGGAGTTCGCATAACCACCGGCGGCAATCAGGCCCGCCATGGAGATGAAAGAGGCCGCTGACATCCAGTCAGCGGCTGTTGCCATGCCATTGGTAACAGGGTGAACCCCGCCGCCGGCGACATAGAAATCCTTGGTGGTGCCAGCCTTGGCCCAGATCGCGATCCCGATGTACAGGGCGAAGGAGGCACCGACGAATATGAGGTTAATGACAAATTGACTCATCCGGGCTTACTCCTCGTGGACACCAAATTCGCGATCGATCTTGTTCATCTTCCAGCCGTAGAAGAAAATCAATGCGATGAAGGTGAGAATGGAACCCTGTTGGGCGAACCAGAACCCGAGGTCGGTACCTCCGAACGTGATTCCTGCGAGGAGTGGACGGAAGAGAATGGCGCAGCCATAGGAGACGAACGCCCAGACACCCAGGCATCCGAAGATGAGGCGCAGGTTCTTCTTCCAGTATTTCTCAGCGTCGTAGTTGCTACCCGACATAACAGCTCTCCTGTGTTGTTGTTGTTCAGTCGGCGATTATTTGAGTTGTTGGGAACTTGTTGTTCCTTGTTACTTCCGATCCCTTGCACTACCCGACTCTACGCAGCAATGAAAAACTGAGTATTGGCAAATGGTCTAAGTGAGCCGGTGTGCGCCAGGATCAGGTGAGGTGGCTGTTATGGAAGCGTTTCAGGCGGCGCTTGTCCCGGAGTTTGTCGGTCAGCGCTCCAAACGTCGACAGATCGTCTTTGAGGCCACGGTGCAGGGCCATCAGTGTCAGCTCAGCAGTGACCAAGGCGTCAGCCGCCGCGTGGTGGCGGGCATCAATGGTCAGGCCCAGCTGCTCAATCCACTCATCCAGTCGGGTGGCGCGTCGCTCCGGGTAGAGAGCTGGTAGCAGCTCGGCGACATCGAGCCAGGTGTGACGGCGCCGGTAGTCCAACTGCTGGCGCAGCAGTTTCTCGAGAAATGACTGATCGAACGCCGAATGAAACGCCAGTATCGGGTCACCATTCATCCACATCAGTAGATGATGCAGGGCATCTTCCGTCTCATGGCCGCTTCGAAGCGCTTCTGGCCCGATACCATGGATCAGAACGGTCTCGCGGATATCCAGCTCCGGTCGTCGTAGAATCAGATCGACCTGATCGCGCATCGGAATGGTCAGCGCCTCAATGGCGACGGCCCCGATCGCGATGACCTGGTCCCGGGAAGGATTCAGGCCGGTGGTTTCGAGATCCAGCACGATCAGGCGCATGGTCGAGAGACCCCGACTACTGGCGTCCCCCGGAACGGGCCACTCCTCCGTCTGCGATGAGGGGCGTTGGTGTCGCTGTCGACTGAACCAGTCCTTGAACCGTTCCAGCATTGGATATCGACCTCAGAGTTGGTAGGTGAGTTCCAGTTTTTGCTGCAGTCGCTGGGCCTGTCGAAACGACTCCCTGAGGATACGGCGGTCCAGCGGGTTCAGGTGGTTCGGGTTGATGTAGTTGGTCAGCGATTCGCCCCGCTCGAGCTGATCCTGATGGGCTCGCATGCGGATGGCCTGGATCAGGCTGTAAGCCTCGCGCCAGGCGCCGCCGTCCTGTTCGCTGAAAACGCCGCGCTCGATCAGGTGATCCATCCGTTCCAGCGTATTGGGGGCGGCAATGCCATGGGCCAGGGCGAACACACGGATCGCCTCAACGAACGGTGCCAGCCCCTGGCGCTTGAGGTCGAGTGAGTGCCGATCGCCGTCCGGCGCGTAGCGGAAATTGCGAAACATGGTCAACGGGGGGCGCCGCTCGACCGCATTGCCCGCCAGCATTTTCTGGAACAGATCGTTTTTCTGGATGCGCCCCAGGACCGTGTCCAGCAGGCGGTCCAGAGGCGCTTTCGGGCCAAACACCGAGCGCATGTCCAGAAAAATGCATGAGTAGACCAGATTCTGGGGCGTCGACGCGTCGATGAAGCGTAGGAACCAGTCATCCCACTCCCGGGCGCTGAGGCAGAGTTTGGGGTTGCTGGCCATGATGTTACCCGGGCAGAGGGTGAATCCACATTCGGCGAGTTCCTGGTTCACCGTCTCCGCGAAGGGCAGGAGTCGCTCCCGCACCTGATCTTCGGTCATGCCATCGGGCACCTCGAACAGGATGCCATTGTCCTGATCGGTCAGCAGAGTCTGCTCCTGGCGCCCCTCGCTGCCAAACGTCAGCCATGTGAACGAAATGCCCGGGTCGTCACGTTTCAGGTTCAGCTCCAGTACGCGTCGAACCGTGCAGTCGTTCAGAGTGGTGATGATTCGTAGTACCTGACCGGAATCGGCGCCATGGGCCAGCATGGCGTCCACCAGTCGGGAGACTTCCGAGCGCAGTGCCACCAGTGTTTGAAGGTGAGTGGCAGTGCCGATGGCTCGCGCCAGATGGACCAGATCGACGCGCTGCAGAGAGAACAGATCGCGTTCTGAAATGACACCGACGAGATGACCGTCCTCGTCCGTGAGGCAGACGTGGGCAAAGTGATGCTCCGCCATCAGCATGGCGGCTTCAAAGGCTGTCGCGGAAATCGGTAACAGTTTGGGGTTTGGTGTCATGACCGTCGAAATGGGGTCCTCCAGCGACGCGGCACTGGACGCGACCATGGTGCGCAGGTCCCTCAGCGTGAATATGCCGGTGGGATAGCGGCGTTCATCGGTAATGATCATGCTGCCGACATTGTTGTCCTGCATCCGGCCCACGACTTTGCGAATGGGGGTATCGGGCGTGCAGACAATCGGATTGCGGACCGCGTAGCGTTCCAGCGGGGTGTCCAGAGAGCTGTCGCTGCCAATGGACTGCATCGCACTACTCTGGATGCGCTGGTTGACCTGATCCAAAAGGCTGCTGACGCCACGCAGACAGAAATCTCGGAAAGCGTCGCTGTCGGCAAAGAGTGAGACGAAATGGTCGCGGTCAAGGGACAGGCAGAACGTATCCCCGGCGGCGCGGTGCAATGTCCGGGTAGGGCGTTCGCCCAGCAGGGCCGCCACCGGAAAACACTCGCCCTCACTGATCTCGAACGTTGTGTCGATCCGGCCATCACCCCGGGTGTCGCGTTCGCCGCGGATCTGTCCCTGTTTGACGACGTTGAAATGCGTGACCGGGCCCGACTCGGGAGACAGCACCACGTCGCCATCGGCGAAAAACCGCAGCTGGCTGTTCTCGGCAAAGTACGCCAGGTGGTGATCGTCCATGCTGCTGAACGGCGGATGCGCCTGCAGGAACAGCATCAGGGACCGGATGTTCTGGGACGGGGATTCCGCTGTGGATCGATTCATAACCATCTCCTCCTGCCGGCAGTCTATGGCAAACAGCCCGTAAAGGGTGTTCGACTAATGTACAACGGACAGCGTCCGGGTCCTGATCTAGTATGGTCACTGTCGCTCGGAACCGATCTCCTTCCGGGCGGCTGTCTGTGGTGTCTGAAAGCTTATGGGGGACTCCCCCTGTGCTTTTCTGCCCCCGGGATGTCCCGGGGGCTTTTTTATGGTTGGTCCCCCGCCTGATCGATCCATTGGTGGTCGACTCCCGTCTTCCGGTGCCATGGCCTGCGAGCGGTGTGGTATCGTGAGCTGGACGCGATCCACAGACGATCTTTCCGGAACGACCATGACCAGCAAAGCAGATCGACTCGAGTTTCTGGAGGCCATGGGGGATGTCCGCCCGATCAAGCGCCCCAACCGGGCTGACGTTCGGCACGCCCCCGACGTCACGCCCGGCCACCTTGAGCGCCAGAGGGCTGCGGTCGAGCAGCCACTGGTCGACCGAAATCCGCTGACCGGTGGAGACGCGGAACCCCTTGGTGCCCGCGATGAGCTGTCTTACCAGCGTCCCGGTATCCAGCACGGTGTCTATAAAAAACTGCGCCTCGGCCAGTACCCCATCGAGGCCCGGCTGGACCTGCACCGAATGACGGTCGACCAGGCCCGCCGTGAAGTGTTCGGGTTTGTCCGGGAATGCGTTGAACACAGTGTGCGCTGTGTTCTGATCCTTCACGGCAAGGGGGAACGTAATCCGGATGGCATCGCACGTATCAAGAGCTACCTGGCGAAGTGGTTGCCCGAACTGGACGATGTCATGGCCTTCCATTCGGCTCGCAAGCATCACGGGGGCACGGGGGCCGTTTATGTCATGCTGCGTAAGAGCGAGCGTGAACGTCAGCGGAACCGTGAGCGTCATGGCGGTTACTGACGGAGTAGCGGTGCTGGAAACAGCTCATTCAACGAACGATGGGAGAGTGCAACACATGCGATGGATTCTGTTCGGATTGTTTTCGGTTCTGCTGCTGGCCGGGTGTAAAGATCGCGTGATCTGGAACGACAATGGCCGGATCGATGAGGCGACAGAGAACCGCGACGTCTGGGACAGCAACGGCAAGATGAACTCTGGCGATCGCAGGATCTGGAATGACAGCAACGGGGAGCCCGTGGTCGAATAAAACGGCCATGATCCGCTTCCTTGCCATCCTGGCGCTGGCCCTTCTCGCCAGCGCTTGCCAGCCCTTTTCCGAGCCGGCGTCAATGCTCGATACCTATGTCGAGAGAGTGGCTCGTGTCCTGGACGTGAATCACGAGCTTCGCGACGTGCCCCCCGTGGCGCTCTTTCCCCGTCGGCGGACCAGACGGCTTGAGGTACCTGAGCTGGACATGGACATGCTCGACTTTCTGTCGCTCCACAGGTGCCGGTTGCAGGAAGTTGTCGGCGAGCGCAATTCCGGGTTGGGTCGGGTGATGCAGCCGGTGAATGTTCTTCGCTACGACGTACGATTTATTCGCGCGGCGGCCGACTGTCTGCCGAAGCTGGGGGATGATCCGGCGCTTGCCTCGCAGGTCCGTCAGGCCCGGAACGCGAAAATCGACGGGCTCTCGATTTCGACCTGGAATGCCATCTGGGGAACCGAAGCCATTGAGCCGTTGTTTACACGCACGCGCGGGCCGCTCCCGATTCAACCGGACCGGGAAGAGACGCGCAGACTGGTCGGCCATCTGGAACGTCTGCATCAGCAGCTTGACCGGCTTGCGTCCGGGCAATGGCAGGTCGATCTGACATTTCTCGGCGAGATGCAGCAACAGTGGCAGAACAGTCACCGGCTCGGCCAGCTGTTTCTGAGTGCCCGCCTATTGACGACGCGGCTTAACGAAGCGGCGGACCTTGTCGAGCAACGGCTGTCCGGGGCGCCTCTGTGTCTCAACAAAAAAACCAACCCTCAGGCCGATATTGTCCGCAAGATGTTTTTCTCGGTCTACGCAGAGAAGGTCCAGTCCTACATGGCGACGGTAGACCGGAATCGCCGGCAATTGCTGCCGCCGGTCAGGCGCCTGGCCGAGCGTCACGAGACTGTGATGCCGCATTCGCTACGTCCATATGTCGCCAGATATCTTGCCGAGTCGGGTAGTGACAGCCTCTGGCAGTCGCTCGACCGGGCCACAACGCGTCACACTCAGGTGTGGCAGGAACTACTCGCCCAGTGTGGCATGCGACCGGGAGGTTAGTGGTCAACGGGGTCATCGATCAGGAGACCCGAGCAGGCCGTTTAACGCTGACTGCCCGGCGTGACCCGCAGGATCTCCTCGATGGTCGTCTCTCCGGAGGCCACCTTCTGGGCGCCACTCAGGCGCAGCGAATGCATGCCGTCGCGGTAGGCTTCCACCCGGAGCTGGTCCAGGTCGCACTGATCGTCCACCTTCTCGCGCAGGCGCTCGGTGAGCTGGAGAATTTCGTAAACCCCGGCGCGGCCCATGTAGCCTGTGTTGCGGCACTCCAGACAGCCCACCGGCGCATGGACGCCTTCCGGGAGGGGCGCTTTCCAGGGTTTGGTGAGCTCTCTCCAGGCGGATTCGTCGATCGTGCTCTGCTGTTTGCAGTGGGGGCACAGGGTCCGTATGAGCCGCTGCGCCATGACACCGAGCACCGTCGCCCGGATAAGGTAGGGCGGGATGCCCAGTTCAATCAGCCGGGTAATGGCGCTGGGCGAATCGTTGGTGTGCAGTGTGGACAGGACCAGATGTCCGGTCAGGGCAGCCTGCACCGCCATCTCCGCCGTCTCCAGATCGCGGATTTCGCCCACCATGATGATGTCCGGATCCTGGCGCAGCAGGGCCCGGACGCCAGATGCAAAGGTCAGGTCGATGCCCTGTTGCACCTGCATCTGGTTGAACGATGGTTCCACCATTTCAATGGGATCTTCGATGGTGCAGATGTTGACCTCGGAAGTCACCAGCGATTTTAGCGTGGAATACAGTGTCGTGGTCTTGCCGGAGCCGGTTGGGCCGGTGACCAGGACGATGCCGTAAGGCTGTCGGGTCATGCGATCCCAGCGCTCGATGTCTTCCCGGCTGAACCCGAGTTGGTCGAAGGACTTCAGCAGCACGTCCGGGTCAAAGATCCGCATGACCATCTTTTCGCCGAAGGCCGTGGGCAGGGTGGCCAGGCGGAGTTCCACTTCCCGGTCATCGGGCTTGCGGGTCTTGATGCGGCCGTCCTGGGGCTTGCGGCGTTCGGCCACGTTGAGTCGCCCGAGGATCTTCAGGCGGCTCACGACCGCCGTGCCAACTTCGTCCGGAAATTCGTAGACGTTGTGCAGTACCCCGTCGATGCGGAACCGGACCTGGGCGATGTGGCGTCGCGGCTCGATGTGAATGTCGCTGGCGCGCTGATCGAACGCGTATTGCAGCAGCCAGTCGACAATCTTGACCACATGCTGGTCGTTGGCGTCGGGATTCTTGGCGTCGCCCAGATCCAGCAATTGCTCAAAGTTGTGGATGTTGCCGTTACCGGGCGCTTTGGGGTCGCTGGCCTTATGCACGGAATTGGCCAGTTGGTAGAACTCGACGGTGTAGCGTCGAAGGTCCTCGGGGTTGGCAACGACGCGACGGATGTCCTTTTTCAGTACATGGCGCAGATTGTCTTCCCAGTCCGCCTTGAACGGTTCCGCGCTGGCGATCACCACCTCGTCGGGACCGATCTCGACCGCCAGAATACCGTGACGCTGGGCGAAGGCGTAGGACATAACCCGGCAGATGGCCGGCACGTCGATCTTGAGCGGGTCGATGTGCACACTGTCCTGCCCCGCCCATTCGGCGAGCCATCGCGTCAGACGCTCCAGATCGAGCTTGCGACCGTCCCGGAGACTGTCAGGCTGGGCGATCGCCACCACTTCCAGCGGGTGACGTTCCCGACTCTCGGCGCCCAGGTTGGCAGCGAGAATCCGCTCGGCCTCCGCCTGATCGATTTCCTCACTGTCCACAAGAGCATTGCACACATCCCTGAGAGTGAGTGTATGGCGGGGTGGTGCGGCAAGAGCGGCGCGTGGCATGGGTCACTGACTCCGGGTTCGGCGATTCACTTTCAGGTGGATCATGGCCACGGAGAACAATAGCAGGGAGAGGGCGGCATTGATGACGGGGGCCACTTCTCCCTGGCTCAGCCACACGTCCACGGTGAACTGGGTAAAGTAGAAAATCAGAACGAAACTGAGCCAGATCAGCCCCCGGTTGTGTCCCTGGTAGACCGCCGGGATGAAGGGCAGCAGCGGCAGCAGCTTGACAGTCAGAATCAGGGCTAGCGACACATCCGCCTCTGGCCCCGGCCAGAAGCTGGTCACGATCAGCGATACGATCAGCGCCGCATACAGGCCCTGGCAGGCCATTCGGGTGCGCTGGGCATCGGGATGGTTGAGCATGGCGGTCATCCTGTCAGTCTGTGGTTGAGAGGCGGGTCGCCAGACTGGCGAGCCGTTCGCCGAGCCGCTGGCAGATGGCCTTTTCATCGTCGGTCACCGGGTGAGGCTGGTCGGTGCCGGCCCAGTGGCTTGGCCCGTACGGTGTGCCGCCGGCCTGGGTGCGCCCAAGGGCCGGTTCGGTGTAGGGGATGCCGGTTAGCAGCATGCCGTGGTGCATCAGCGGAACGGCCATGGTGAGCAGGGTTGCTTCCTGGCCGCCATGCAGGCTGCCCGTCGAGGTGAAAACGCCGGCCGGTTTATCGACGAGCGCGCCGTTCAGCCACAGGTCGCCGGTCTGGTCGAGGAAATGCTTGAGTGGCGCCGCCATGTTGCCGAACCGCGTCGCGCTTCCGAGTGCCAGACCGGCGCAGTGACGGAGATCGTCCACCGTGGCGTAGACCGCGCCTTCCTCCGGCACAGCGGGCACGGAGGCGTCGGTGTCCGGTGAGACAGGGGGCACGGTTCGCACACGTGCGGTGATACCGGTGACTCTGGCGACCCCCCGCGCGATCTGCATCGCCATGTCGGCGGTATGGCCACCACGGCTGTAGTACAGGACCAGAATGTACGGCGATTCATCGCTCATGCGGACTCCTGTGGAAATCGTTCATCGGTTCTGTCATCGTCCTCGCGTCAGTCGCCTGATCGGTGGAGTGACAGGCCCAGCGCAGTCTAACAGGAGCAACCCCGTTGAAGTACCTCGTAATCGCCGTCCTGACCGTCGTCACACTGTCCGGATGTCAGCGCGTGTCCATGGAGACCGCCGATGGAACATCGGCGCAGTGGTCGGATTATCGCGGTGACTGGGTGTTCGTAAACTACTGGGCGGAATGGTGCGAACCCTGCCGTGATGAGATCCCCGAGCTGAACGATCTGGATGACGATTCGAATGTGACGGTGCTCGGTGTGAATTACGATGGACTGACCGGCGGCGATCTCCAGGCGGCGATTGTCGACATGGGCATCCGCTACACTGTTGTCACGCCGGACCCCGGTCCCGCTCTGGGCTGGAAGTCACCGGTGGGCATGCCCGCCACCTTCGTCGTGTCGCCAGACGGCACACTGGTTGAGACCCGGTTTGGTGCTCAGACTGAAGAGGCCCTTCGGGCGATCATGAGTCGGTAGGCCGGGACGACGGTTTTGCCTTAGAATAACCGCTTCCGGTCCGGCAATCCGGCCGGAATTGATCCACCTCCCAGCACAACGGGTTCCGCTGCCATGTCGAGCCGCTTCGTTCACCTCCGTGTCCATTCAGAGTACTCCCTGTCCGATGGGCTGGTGCGGGTCAAACCCCTCATCAAACGCGTTGCTGAACTGGGAATGCCGGCCGTCGGACTGACCGAGCAGTCCAACATGTGTTCGCTGGTCCGTTTTTACAAAGCGGCCATGGAGGAGGGCGTCAAGCCGATCATCGGTGCGGACATCTGGCTTTCCAATCCGGAGGAACCCGAAAACCCGTTCCGCCTGACGCTGTTCGCCCGCAACCAGACCGGTTACCTCAACCTGACTGAAATCATTTCGCTGGGTTACACCGAGGGCCAGCACAACGGTGTGCCCATTATCGCGCCACAATGGATTGAGTCCCGTCGCGACGGCCTGCTGGCGCTGTCCGGCGCCAAGCTGGGAGACGTTGGCCGGGCACTGGTGGCCGGCAAGACCGAGCTGGCGCAGGAGCGTGCCGAGTACTGGCAGCGACTTTTCCCGGATGCCTACTATCTGGAGCTGCACCGCACCGGGCGCCCCAACGACGAGGAGTGCCTCCACGCCAGTGTTGAGCTGGCAGACACACTGGGGCTGCCGGTGGTGGCGACCAACGACGTGCACTTCATGGCTCCAGAGGATTTCGAGGCTCATGAGGCCCGGGTCTGCATCGGTGAGAGCCGGACGCTTGATGACCCGCGGCGGGAGCGGCGTTTCAGTGATCAGCAATACCTCCGCAGCCCGGAGGAGATGGAAGAACTGTTCGCGGACATCCCCGAGGCGATCGACAACACGATCGAAATCGCCCGGCGCTGCAGCGTCAAGGTTCGCATGGGCGAGTACTTCCTGCCGGACTATCCCATCCCTGAGGGGATGACCATGGACGAGTATTTCCGGAAAGTGTCTGAGGAGGGCCTGGAAGACCGACTGACCCGGATTCTCGACCCGGACCAGCCGGATTACCAGGAACAGCGGGAGCGCTATTTCAAGCGTCTGGACTTCGAGCTGAACATCATCATCCAGATGGGGTTCCCGGGCTACTTCCTGATCGTGATGGACTTCATCCAGTGGGCCAAGAATAACGGCATTCCGGTTGGTCCGGGCCGAGGCTCCGGCGCAGGTTCTCTGGTGGCGTACTCGCTGCTGATCACCGATCTCGATCCGCTTGGTTATGACCTGCTGTTCGAGCGCTTTCTGAATCCGGAACGGGTGTCCATGCCCGACTTTGATGTCGACTTCTGCATGGAAAACCGGGACCGGGTGATCGAGTATGTGGCTGAAAAATACGGCCGTAATGCGGTGTCCCAGATCATTACGTTCGGCACCATGGCCGCCAAGGCTGTCGTGCGTGACGTGGCGCGGGTGCAGGGCAAGTCCTACGGGCTGGCGGACAAGCTCTCGAAGATGATCCCGTTTGAACCGGGCATGACGCTGGACAAGGCCATTGAGGAAGAAGAGGCCATTGGCGAGTTCCTGGAGCAGGACGAGGAAGCCCAGGAAATCTGGGACATGGCCAAAAAGCTGGAAGGCGTCTGCCGGAATGCCGGTAAGCACGCCGGTGGCGTCGTCATTGCCCCGACCAAGATTACGGATTTCTCCGCACTGTATTGCGATGAGGAAGGCGGCAGTCCGGTCACCCAGTTCGACAAAGGCGATGTGGAAGACGCGGGCCTGGTGAAGTTTGACTTCCTGGGGCTGCGGACGCTGACCATCATCGACTGGGCGCTTCAGATGATCAATCCGCGTCTGGAAAAGCGCGGAGAGCCGCCGCTGGATATCAATCGCATCCCGCTTGATGACAAGCCGTCGTTTGAAATGCTTCGCAAGGCCGAGACGACGGCGGTGTTCCAGCTTGAATCCCGGGGGATGAAGGACCTGATCCGCCGTCTTCGCCCGGACACGCTTGAGGACATGATCGCCCTGGTCGCGCTGTTCCGTCCCGGTCCGCTCCAGTCCGGGATGGTGGATGACTTCATCGACCGGAAGCACGGCAAGCAGCCGGTGGCCTACCCGCATCCGGACTTCCAGTACGAGGGCCTCAAGCCGGTACTTGCGCCGACCTATGGCATCATCCTGTATCAGGAGCAGGTGATGCAGATTGCCCAGGTGATGGCCAACTTCAGCCTGGGTGGGGCCGACCTGCTGCGCCGTGCCATGGGTAAGAAGAAAATGGAGGAGATGGCCAAACAGAAGGTCAAATTCCTCGAAGGCTGTGACGAGAACGGCATCAGCCGTGAGTTGGGCGAGAACATTTTCGATCTGGTCGAGAAGTTCGCCGGCTACGGTTTCAATAAGTCGCACTCCGCCGCCTACGCCCTGGTGTCGTACCAGACGCTGTGGCTGAAGGCGCACTACACCGCCGAGTTCATGGCGGCCACGCTGACGGCGGACATGCAGAACACCGACAAGGTGGTGACGCTGATCGAGGAGTGCCGCAACCTCGAACTGGATATCGTGCTGCCCGATGTCAGCCGGTCTGAGTACTCTTTTACCGTCGACGACGACGGCCGCGTGGTCTACGGGCTTGGCGCCATCAAGGGCCTGGGTGAAGGACCGATCCAGAGCATTGTCGAAAACCGCGACGAGGGGCCCTATCAGGATCTGTTTGATTTCTGTCGCCGGGTGGATCTCAAGCGGGTCAACAAGCGCGCCATTGAGGCGCTGATCCGGGCCGGTGCGCTGGACCGGCTGGGTCCGGGGCGCGCCCAGATGATGGCGAGCATCGATAAGGCCATTCAGCAGGCCGAGCAGCAGTCCCGTAATGAGTCTGTCGGTATGATGGACATGTTCGGCGAAGCGCTGGACGGATCAGAAGGCGATCCGTTTGAAGCGGTGGCCGGCATGCGCGACTGGCCGGAAAAGGAACGGCTGAAGGCCGAAAAGGACACCCTCGGGTTGTATCTGACGGGTCATCCATTTGACGAATACGAGCACGAGGTGCGCCGGTTTGCGCGACAGTCGATTGCCGACCTCAAGGCGGGACGCTCGCCGCAGCGGGTGGCGGGTCTGGTGGTGGCCATGCGCACGATGAAGAACCGTCGGGGGCAGACCATGGCCTTTGTGACGCTGGACGACCGGTCCGCACGCATCGAGGCCACGCTGTTCTCCGAGACCTGGCACGAAGCGCGGGACCTGCTCCAGTCCGATGAGGTCGTCGTGGTCGATGGTGTGGTGAGCTTCGATGACTATTCCGGGACCCTGAAAATGCGGGCCAACGCCGTCATGGACGTCCCTACTGCCCGTCGCCAGTTCAGCCGGGGATTGCGTGTCTCGCTGGAGTCGGGGCAGCTTGCCAATGGTCTGCTCGATCGCCTCGATGAAACACTGGCGCCGCACCGTGGCGAAGGCTGCCCGGTCTGGATTGATTATTGCGGCGATCAGGCCCGAACGCGGATCGAACTGGGTGAAAACTGGCGTGTCCGTCCGGATGACAATTTGCTGCTAAACTTACGTCACCTGATTGGCGACTCGGCGGTGGAACTCGTGTACGACTGATATCGGTCATACCAAGGTCCGGTTCCGCGGCCCGGTCTTGATTGATAGGCTCCACCCAAATGAACGATGGCGCCGGGATGGCGTCGCACTGGTAAAGATGGAAGGTCATGAATCCCAATTACCTGGATTTTGAACAGCCCATCGCCGACCTGGAAGCGAAGATCGAAGAACTGCGGCTGGTTGGTAATGACAGCGATATCAACATCACTGAAGAAATCAGCCGGCTGCGGAACAAGAGCGTCAGTCTGACCGAAAGCATTTTTTCCGAACTGACGCCCTGGGATATCACCCGTCTGGCGCGTCACCCCCGTCGGCCCTACCTGCTGGATTATATCGAGCGCGTCTTCGATGATTTTGACGAACTGCATGGTGATCGCGCCTTTGCGGATGACCCGGCGATCGTCGGGGGGACGGCGCGTCTCGATGGCCAGCCTGTCATGGTGATCGGCCACCAGAAAGGCCGGGAGGTGCGCGACAAGGTGCGCCGCAATTTCGGCATGCCGCGCCCGGAAGGCTACCGTAAGGCGTTGCGCCTGATGGAGCTGGCGGAGCGTTTCCGGATGCCGATCCTGACGTTCATCGACACGCCGGGGGCCTATCCCGGCATCGGCGCCGAAGAACGGGGTCAGAGTGAAGCCATCGCCCGTAATCTGGCCACCATGTCGCGGCTCAAAACGCCGGTCATTTCCACTGTTATCGGCGAGGGCGGTTCCGGCGGAGCCCTGGCCATTGGTGTCTGCGACCGGCTGTACATGCTTCAGTATTCCACCTATTCGGTGATCTCCCCGGAGGGCTGCGCGTCCATCCTGTGGAAGAGCGCGGAATACGCCTCACAGGCCGCCGCTGCTATGGGGGTCACGGCCGACCGGCTTCATAGTCTCGGGCTTGCCGATGTGGTGATTCCCGAGCCGCTGGGCGGCGCCCATCGGGATGCGGATGCCATGGCGGAATCGCTCCGGGCCCAGCTCCGCCAGGGGCTCGACGAACTGGGCGAACTGACCATCGACGATCTGCGTCAACAGCGGTACGAGCGACTGACCGCCTATGACACCGGCCGGTAGACGCCGGCCCCCTCTCTCCCCATGGCCTGAAGCGCTGCAACGGGCCATGGAGACCCTGCCGCATTACGGCCGTCTCTGGATCGCCCTCAGCGGCGGCCTTGATTCGGTCGTGCTGATGCAGGCGGTGCATGCCGTTGCGCTCGACCGCCCCGGCCTCGGGGTGCGAGCCATTCACGTCAACCATCAGCTTCAGCCCGCCGCAGGCGATATGGAGGCGTTCTGTCGCCGGCTGTGTGCACGCCTGGGCATAGCGCTTTCCGTTCAGCGGGTCCGGGTCACGGAGTCGGGCGGTGGCATGGAAGGCAACGCCCGCCGCGCCCGATACCAGGTGTTCACGTCACTGATGGGCGAGGGCGATGTGTTGCTGATGGCTCACCACCGGGATGATCAGGCCGAAACGGCACTGTTCCGGATGATGCGAGGCAGCGGCGGTACCGGGCCGGCCGGCATGCCATCCCGGCGCGCCCTGGGACGCGGAACCCTGTGCCGGCCCCTGATGACCCTCTCCCGGGCCCAGCTCGAGGCATGGGGTGAGGCCTGGGGGGTTGAGTGGGTGGACGATCCCACCAACAGCGACACGAGTCTCGACCGCAACTTCCTCCGACACCGTGTGCTGCCGCTGATGGAGCAGCGTTGGCCGACGGTTCGGGAGAACCTTGCCCGGCTGGCGGACCAGACTGTCGAGTCCGACGCGCTGCTTGGCCGGCTGGGGGCGATTCAACGCGCGGCAGTGGAGGATGACCACGGCCGGCTGTCGGTCGCCGCCCTGGCGGCGTTGTCGCGGCCCGAGCAGAAAAACCTGCTACGCTGGTGGATGATTGAACAGGGCGTCGCGCCGCCGCCACCGGATCAACTGGAGCAGGGGCTCGCTGATCTGACCACCGCTGCGGGCGATCGCCAGCCTTTGCTGGTTGGGGACGGGTACGCCGTCCGGCGTTTTCGGGGCTGGCTGTACTGGGTTGCCGACAGGCTCCAGCCACCGGGCCATGCGGTGCAGTGGCAGACGCAGCGCACGTTGCCCTGGGGTGACGGCCAATTGCGATTTGAACCCGGTCCGGATAAGGACTTTCCGGTCTTGACGGTCCGGCGCCGACAGCCCGGAGAGCGCTTCCGACCACAACCGGGCGGGCCCAGCCGCTCCGTGAAGAAGTGGCTTCAGGAGCAGGCAATCCCGCCGTGGGAGCGCGCGATCCTGCCGTTTGTCGAGGAGGAGAATACACTGATTGCCATCGGCGATCTCTGGCAGTTGGCCGACGCGTCGGAGCGCGTCTCCCGCGGCGGCTGGCGGATTATCTGGGATCGGAGCTGTCGTTGAGAAGGCGGGGGGGTTCTGGTACTCTGGCGCCCCGTCTCGAGATGATAATCTCCCCCCTTCACCGAATCAGTTGAACCATACGGATACTGCATGACGCGTTATATTTTCGTCACCGGCGGTGTTGTGTCCTCGTTGGGCAAAGGAATCGCTTCCGCTTCACTGGCGGCGATTCTTGAGGCGCGCGGGCTCAAGGTCACCATCCTCAAGCTGGACCCCTACATCAACGTGGACCCGGGCACCATGAGCCCGTTTCAGCACGGCGAAGTGTTTGTCACCGACGACGGCGCTGAGACCGATCTGGACCTGGGCCACTATGAGCGGTTTATCCGCACCACCATGACCCGCCGCAACAACTTCACCACCGGGCGCGTCTATGAAGAGGTCATCCGCAAGGAGCGTCGCGGTGACTATCTGGGCGGCACCGTCCAGGTAATCCCCCACATCACGGATGAAATCAAACGTCGCGTTGTTGAAGGCGCGGCCGGGGCGGACGTCGCGCTGGTGGAAATTGGTGGCACGGTGGGTGATATTGAATCCCTGCCGTTTCTGGAAGCGACCCGTCAGCTTAAGGTGGAAGTGGGACCCAAGCGGGGACTGTTTATGCACCTGACCCTGGTCCCGTACATCGCGACAGCCGGTGAAGTGAAGACCAAGCCCACACAGCATTCGGTGAAGGAAATGCGCTCCATCGGCCTGCAGCCGGATATTCTGCTGTGCCGCTCCGAACATGAAGTAGACGCCAGCTCGCGGCGCAAGATTGCGCTGTTCACCAACGTGGAAGAGCAGGCAGTGATTCCGCTGGAAGATGCGCGCTCGATTTATGACATCCCACGCATGCTTCACGGGTTCGGCCTGGACGAGCTGATCATCGACCGCTTCAACCTGGAAACGAACCCGGCTGACCTCTCCGAGTGGAACGCCGTCGTTGAAGCGCAGCTCAACCCCGATCATGAAGTGACCGTGGCCATGGTCGGCAAGTATATGGAACTGCTCGACGCCTACAAATCTCTGATTGAATCCCTGCTGCATGCCGGCATCAAGACCCGCACCAAGGTCAACATCCGTTACGTGGACTCGGAGGATGTCGAACAGGAGGGGACCGGCGCTCTGTCCGACGTGGACGCCATTCTGGTCCCGGGCGGGTTTGGCGAGCGTGGAGTGGAAGGCAAGATCGAAACCGTTCGATACGCCCGAGAAAATCACATTCCGTACCTGGGCATCTGCCTGGGCATGCAGGTGGCCGTGATCGAATTTGCGCGGAATGTCGCTGGACTCAGTGACGCGCATAGCACCGAATTCCGTCACCAGACCACCACGCCGGTTGTCGGGCTGATCACCGAATGGCTGGATTCGAGCGGCGAGCGCGAGCTGCGTACGGAAGATGCCGACCTGGGGGGCACCATGCGCCTGGGCGCACAGGACTGCGTCCTGAATGACGAGTCCACCATCGCCCGTTGTTATGGTCGGAAGGTCATCCGCGAGCGTCACCGGCACCGGTATGAGGTCAACAACCATTTCGTACCGAATCTGGAAGAGGCCGGCCTGCGGGTGGCAGGACGCTCCTCGGACGGGGCGCTGGTCGAAGTGGTGGAAGTGGCCGACCACCCCTGGTTCGTGGCGTGCCAGTTTCATCCCGAGTTCACGTCCACGCCCCGGGATGGGCATGCCCTGTTCAAGGGGTTTGTGGAGGCCGCTCTGGACCGTCACAAGAGCCAGTGATCGATGGCGCCGGCCGGAGTAATATCCGGCCGGCGTTTTAGTTGGACCCCACGAAGGGATGCACGACGCGATGACACAGAACAGCCTGACCCTGTCGGATTTTACTCTGTCCAACCAGCACCCGTTCGTGCTGTTTGGCGGCATGAACGTGCTTGAGTCCCGGGAGCTGGCGCTTGAAGTGGCCGACACCTATGCCGAGGTCACCCGGCGCCTGGGTATCCCGTATGTCTTCAAGGCGTCGTTCGACAAAGCCAACCGCTCATCGATTCATTCCTTCCGCGGGCCGGGGCTGGAAGCCGGTCTCGATATTCTGCGGGAAATTCGTGAGCGTCATAATGTGCCGATCCTGACGGATGTTCACGAGCCCGATCAGGCGGAAGCGGCCGCCGAGGTCTGTGACGTGATCCAGCTGCCGGCGTTTCTCAGCCGTCAGACTGATCTCGTGGCGGCGATGGCGCGCACCGGCGCCATCATCAACATCAAAAAAGCCCAGTTCCTGGCGCCCCGGGAAATGGAGCACATCATCAACAAGTGCGGCGAAGCCGGGAATGACCGGGTCATCCTCTGCGAGCGCGGAACCAGTTTCGGTTACAACAATCTCGTGGTGGACATGCTCGGATTTGGCATCATGAAGTCGATGGGGTGTCCGGTGTTGTTCGACGTCACCCACGCGCTTCAGATGCCGGGCGGCCGGGCCGATTCGGCCGGCGGCCGACGGGCTCAGGTCACGGACCTGGCGCTCGCGGGAATGTCGCAGGGATTGGCCGGTCTGTTCCTGGAAGCGCACCCCGAGCCTGAGAAGGCCAAATGCGATGGGCCCTGTGCCCTGCGGCTGAGTCAGCTCGAACCGTTCCTCAGGCAGGTCAAAGCCGTTGACGATCTGGTGAAACGTTTTGAGCCACTGGACACCGCGTGAGGCGTCCGGCGGCACCGATTGAATCATTGAACACTGAATAGTCTGGAGACATCGACCATGAGCAAGATCGCGGACATCCGAGCCCGTGAAATCCTGGATTCCCGGGGCAACCCGACCGTGGAAGCCGACGTGCTGCTGGATTCCGGCATTCTGGGCCGGGCCTGCGCCCCGTCCGGCGCCTCCACCGGTACCCTTGAGGCACTGGAGCTGCGGGACAAGGACGCCAACCGGTATCTCGGCAAGGGCGTGACCAACGCCGTGGAAGCGGTGAATGCCCGAATTCGCGACGTGCTCAAGGGGCGTGACGCGGCCGATCAGAAAGGCCTCGACAGGGCCATGATCGACCTGGATGGCACCGACAACAAGGCCAATCTCGGCGCCAACGCCATTCTTGCGGTCTCACTGGCCGCGGCCAAGGCGGCGGCTCAGGACAAGGGCGTTGCGCTCTACCAGCACATTGCCGAACTCAATGGTCGTGACGGCCAGTACGCCATGCCCGTTCCCATGATGAACATCCTCAACGGGGGCGAGCACGCGGACAACAACGTTGATATCCAGGAGTTCATGATCCAGCCGGTCGGCGCACCGACGTTCACCGACGCGTTGCGCATGGGCGCGGAAGTCTTTCATGCCTTGAAGAAAGTGCTCAAGGGCAAGGGGCTGAACACGGCGGTGGGCGACGAAGGGGGCTTCGCGCCGGACCTGCCGTCCAACGAGGCGGCCTTGACGGTCATCAAGGATGCCGTCGAGCAGGCCGGCTACGAGCTGGGCAAAGACATCACCCTGGCACTGGACTGTGCCTCCTCCGAATTCTATCGCGACGGCCAGTACGATCTCTCCGGTGAGGGCAAGCAGTACTCTGCCGCCGATTTCGCGGATTACCTCGCCGGCCTGTGTGACCGTTTTCCGATTGTTTCCATCGAAGACGGTATGGACGAGAACGACTGGGACGGATGGAAAGTGCTGACCGAGCGGCTGGGTGATCGTGTTCAGCTGGTTGGCGACGACCTGTTCGTGACCAATACCAACATTCTGCAGAAAGGCATCGACCAGTCGATTGCCAACTCCATTCTGATCAAGTTCAATCAGATTGGCAGCCTGACCGAGACGCTGGACGCGATCCGAATGGCTCAGGACGCCGGCTACACAGCGGTGATCTCTCACCGTTCGGGTGAGACTGAGGACACGACGATCGCTGATCTGGCCGTGGCTACCAACGCCGGGCAGATCAAGACCGGCTCGCTGTGCCGCTCCGATCGCGTGGCGAAGTACAACCAGCTCCTGCGGATCGAGGAAGCGCTGGGCGATCAGGCCATTTATCGCGGCCGGTCAGAGATCAAGGGCCAATCGTAATCGCACACAGAACGCCGCTGGTCTATGCTGGACGGGCGGCGTTCTGTGCACGACTTGTGTTAGGCGGAATCAATGAAAGTCTTGTGGGCTGTCATGGCAGTACTCATCGTCCTCCTCCAGGTCCGCCTGTGGGTGGGAGAGGGAAGCTATGCCCATGCCTGGCAGCTCCAGGACAAGATTGATGACCAGAAAGCGGAAAACCGCCAATTGGCACATCGCAACGAACAACTCTACGCCGAAGTGCGCAACCTCCGTCACGGCGACGGCGCCATCGAAGGCCGGGCCCGTACGGAACTCGGCCTGATTCGTGAGGATGAGACCTTCTTTCTCGTCGTCGAACCCTGACTGACCCTATCGTCATGCCCGATCCTTTGCGTTATTGGCTGGTGATCCCGGCGGCCGGCGCTGGCCGTCGAATGGGGGCTGAGCAGCCGAAACAGTACCTTCCCCTCGGTCACCGCCGGCTCCTGGACGTCACTCTCCAGCGATTGCTCGATGCGTTCGCGTTCGAAGGCTGCATGGTGGCCCTGGACGCCGATGACCGGTGGTGGTCCCAGTGCGACAGTGCCGCGGATGAGCGCGTCGCGACCTGTGTCGGGGGTGTCGAGCGCGCCGACTCCGTGCTGGCCGCCCTGGATGCGCTGGCCGATTGGGCACGGCCGGATGACTGGGTGCTGGTTCACGATGTCGCACGCCCCTGCCTGGCGCGGGGGGATCTGGAACGACTGATCTCGACGCTGGGCCCCGGCACCGATGGTGGGCTGCTGGCCGTGCCGGTGAGTGACACGGTCAAACAGGCGTTACCGGGCGGCGAACGCGTGTCGCAGACAATGGACCGCTCCACCCTCTGGCGCGCCATGACGCCCCAGCAATTTCGGTATCAGCCCCTTCAGGCGGCGCTGAGAGGCGCCCTGAGAGGGCGCGCGCCGGTTACGGATGAGTCCTCCGCGATGGAGGCGGCGGGCTATCAGCCCCGGTTGATTCCCGGTCGGTCGGACAATCTCAAAGTGACGGTTCCGGAGGATCTCGCGCTGGCGGAGTGGCTGCTGACACGTCTGGAAGCACAAGAGGAGACAGACCGTTGAGAATAGGCCAGGGCTATGATGTTCACGCTTTTGAGTCGGGCGATGGTCTGCCGGTGGGCGGCGTTTGGCTCCCACACGATCAGGGGGTCAGTGCCCATTCGGATGGCGATGTGCTGCTGCATGCCATCAGCGATGCGCTGCTCGGAGCAGCGGCATTGGGCGATATCGGCCACTTCTTCCCGGATACGGATTCCGCATGGTCGGGTGCAGACAGTCGTGCGCTGTTGCGCGAGGTCGTGGGCGCCGTCCGTCAGGCGGGCTACCGGCCGGTGAATATCGACAGTACGATCATTGCCGAACGTCCTAAAATGGCTCCTTATCTGGGCGCCATGCGTCAGAACATTGCTGAGGATCTGGGGATGGCGATGGATGCCGTCAGCGTCAAAGCGACGACGACGGAAAAACTGGGCTTCACCGGCCGGCGCGAGGGCATTGCGGCCCAGGCCGTCTGCCTCATCGACCGGCGTGAACCGTGAGCCGCTGGACGCTCGACTGGCCGACAGCCGCCGGTCCCCGTCTTGGCCAGGCGATCATCCGCCGCTCGCCCGCGGACTTTTTCGTTGATGAGACGCTCGTAATGCCCCTGTCAGGCGAGGGAGAGCATCTCTGTGTCCGTCTGGAGAAAACCGGCGATAATACCCGTTATGTGGCCGGCGGCCTCGCCCGAATCGCCGGTTGCCGGACCGGCGACATCGGGTACTGTGGTCTCAAGGATCGCTGGGCGGTGACGCGACAGTGGTTCAGCATTCCATGGCCTGCCCGCTCGGACAGCGAGCCGCTGATCCGGGCGATCAAATCGGAATGGTCGGTGCTGGATGTCGCGCGACATGAGCGCAAGCTGCGTCGGGGTGACCACGCCGACAACCATTTCCGCCTGGTACTCCGGGATGTTTCCGCGCCAGTCAGCGACATCGACGCCCGGCTGGACACGCTTGCCCGTCAGGGCTGTCCCAATTATTTCGGCGCCCAGCGCTTTGGTCACGATGGTGGCAACCTTGATGAGGCCATGGCCGAAGCCGGTCGCCGACCCCGAAAGGGCGGGTTATACCGATCGGCGGCGCGGGCGTGGCTGTTCAATGCGGTTCTGGCGGCCCGGGTGCGGGCGGGCAATTGGCGTGACCGGCTCCCGGGCGAACCGGATGATCATGGGGTGACCGGCCCGCTCTGGGGCGATGGGGGCACGAACGCCACGGGTGAGCAGGCCTCACTGGAAACCGCGGTGGTAGCAGAGTGCCCGGAGCTGGCTGCGGTGTTCGCGACGTCCCGAATGCCGCCCGAACGACGGCGTTTGGTTCTTCTCCTGCCCGATCTCACCTGGGAGTGGCCAGCACAGGACACTTTGTCACTGTCGTTCTCGCTGCCGCCCGGGGCCTTCGCCACGTCGGTGCTGGCGGAGTTGCTGGCCGTCGCCACCGACGACAAACCGGCGGCATGAACATGATAAGATTCGGCGTTGACGACATGAATCAGGGAGTTAAAGGTGCGGATTCTTCTAGCGAATGACGACGGTGTGCATTCTCCGGGACTGGTCGCGCTGCACGAGGCGCTGGCGGATCTGGGGCGGATTCGGGTGGTCGCCCCGGACCGTGATCACAGTGGCGCCAGTAACTCCCTGACCCTGAACCGGCCCCTGACCGTGGAGGAGCACCCAGGGGGCTTTCTGTCCGTGGATGGCACCCCCACCGACTGCGTCCACCTGGCGGTGAATGGTCTGTTTGATGAGCCGTTTGACCGGGTCATCTCCGGCATTAACACGCATGCCAATCTGGGCGATGATGTCATCTACTCCGGAACGGTCGCCGCGGCAACCGAGGGGCGCACCCTGGGGCTGCCGGCTATTGCGGTCTCGCTGGCCAACGAAGGCCACTACCATTACGAAACCGCCGCCAGGGCGATCCGCGAACTCGTTCAGCACGGTGACGGACTGTCACTGGGGCCGCGTTGCCTGCTGAATGTCAATGTACCGGATCGGCCCTGGGGTGAGATCGAGGGCTTCCGGGTCACCCGTCTCGGCCACCGTGAGCGGGGCGAATCAGTGATTCCGGTGACCTGCCCGCGGGGCCGGCAGCGGTACTGGATTGGCTCGGCGGGTGAAGGGGATGACGCCGGTGAGGGGACGGACTTTCACGCCGTTCGCCATGGGTTTGTCTCGGTGACCCCGGTGCAGGTGGACATGACGCGTCACGAAGCGCTCGACTCCCTGCGCGGCTGGCTGGAGGGGGTGGGTGGATGATGGCAGAGCTGGAAGGCATTGGCATGACATCGCGGCGTACCCGCATGCGTCTGGTCAATCGCTTGCGGGACCATGGTATCCAGGACGAAGACGTGCTGCGCCAGATCGGGGAGATCCCCCGGCACATCTTTCTTGATGAGGCGCTGTCCCATCGTGCCTACGAGGATACGGCCCTCCCGATCGGGCACCAGCAAACCCTGTCCCAGCCCTACGTCGTGGCGCGCATGACGGAAGTTCTGATGGCGCACCAACCGTCGCGGGTGCTGGAGATCGGGACCGGTTCCGGGTATCAGACAGCGGTTCTCGCTCGACTCGTCGATGAGGTGTTCAGTGTGGAGCGCATCAAGCCACTGCAGGACCGGGCGCGGGATCGGCTGCGTCGCCTGCGCCTCTACAACACGACCCTCCGGTTGGCCGGTGACACCATGGGCTGGCCCGATCAGGGCCCCTTCGATGGCATTATCGTGACCGCCGCACCCGGTGGCATGCCGGATGATCTGCTGTCCCAGCTTGCGGATGGTGGTGTCATGGTCATTCCGGTCGGGGAAGAGACCCAGATGCTGACCTGCGTCGTCCGACATGGTGACGAGTTCGAGACGACCGACATTGAGCCGGTCCGGTTCGTTCCTCTTCTGGGTGGAGTGGTGCGATGAGCGAACCGGCCGGCGCCCCCCAGCGCCTGCTTGGAGTCGCACTTCGTGGGATGGCCATGGGGGCGGCCGACGTGGTTCCCGGTGTCTCGGGCGGCACCATTGCATTTATTACCGGTATCTACCAACGCCTTCTGGATGCGCTCGGAAATGCACCGACGCGCCTCTGGAGAGCGATCCGACAGCGCCAGGTCTCCGGTTTGTGGCAGTCACTGGACGGCGCCTTTCTGGCGACCCTGCTGAGCGGCATCCTGTTCAGCGTCATGACGCTGGCGGGTGTCATCCAGCATGCCCTCGAGACCTGGCCCATCCCCGTATGGAGCTTTTTCTTCGGTCTGATTCTCGCGTCAGCCTGGCATATCGGCCGGGATGTGGGGCGATGGCGGGGAGACCGTGTGGCTCTGTTGCTGGCTGGTGCGGCCTTGGCCTGGTGGGTCACGGGGCTCACCCCCGGGCAGGCGCCGGTGAACACCATGACGTTGTTTGGTGCAGGCGCGCTGGCAATCAGTGCCATGATCCTGCCTGGCATCTCCGGCAGCTTTGTTCTTCTGCTCTTGGGAATGTATACACCCGTTCTTTCGGCAATTGACGGGCTCGCCGTGTCGGATCTGGCCGTGTTTGCGCTGGGCTGCGGGGCCGGCCTGCTGGCATTTGCCCGTGTGCTATCGTCATTAATGCATCGGTTCCCGGATCGGATGTTGGCACTGCTGACGGGCGTGATGCTGGGCGCCCTCAATGCCGTCTGGCCCTGGAAGCAGACGATCAGTTGGCGGCTTGATCGTGACGGTGAGCGGGTGCCTCTGGTGCAGGAAAACCTGATGCCGGGCGATTTCGGGGCAGTGACGGGGGAGCCGGTTTTTCTCAAAACTGCCTTGATGGCTGTCCTGATCGGGGTGATACTCGTTTTCGCGGTGGATGGTTACAGGGCCTTCCGTCAGTGTAAAAAGCGCGCGCTGTCATGAAGTTAGCGTCTTGCAGGTGTTACCGGTAATGTTCCTGTCGGTAACAAACGCCCGTATTACGTAACCTTAACCTGTACAAAAAATACGCAATTATTCAGGCAGTTAGCTGGCGTTCTTTAGGCAAATCCCGATACACAAAGACTATTTAATCATAAGAAAATATCGAATTATGCCGGAGAGGTTTAAAAATCGGGCCCGTTGCCGGGTCGGTCGTCCGGCCTTCCCGCGACTCACGATCGTCACGTTGCGCTTTTTGATGGGGTGCCTGTTTTGCCTGCCTGTCATTCTCACCGGCTGTAATACCACGGCGATATATCAGGATGATCGTTACAACCCACCCGTCTACTGGGGGCGCCATGTGGTTCAGCAGGGCGAAACGCTCTACAGCATATCGATGCGTTATGGTAGGGATTACAGGGAGTTAGGTGATGCCAACGGCCTCTCGCCGCCCTACCATCTGGACGTTGGGCAGGTGATTCGGCTCGATGTCCGTGGCGAGATTCCCGATCATTCCACCACCGCATCCCGATCGGCGACGGCTCCGAAACCGTCGCCATCCCCCGAGCCCGATGAGACGTCGGTCGCTTCTTCACCCTCCAGCCCATCACCGTCGCCAACCCCGTCACAGTCCGGTGGGGCCATTGACTGGCGGTGGCCCGGTTCTGGCACTGTGCTTGCAGGGTACAGCACATCCGGAAAAGTCAATAAAGGGATTGATCTGGACGGACAGGCCGGAGACCCGGTCCGGGCCGCCGCACACGGTAAGGTCGTGTACGCCGGCAACGGCCTGCTCGGATACGGTAACCTGATCATCATCAATCACAACGAGCGTTACCTCAGTGCCTACGCGCACAATCGAGCCATGCTGGTGAAAGAAGGAGAGGATGTCGCTGCCGGTCAGACAATTGCCGAGATGGGCAGCAGCGGGACGAGCCGTACGAAACTGCACTTTGAGATTCGTAAGAACGGTGAGCCTGTCAATCCGCTGGGTTACCTCCCGGAGAGATAGACAACTGCCCGAGACGCAGTACGGATAATAAAAAACACCGTCAAAAGAAAAACAATCGCCTGAAAACGAGCAGTCAACAACCTGACAACCGAAACCGGAAAAGAACAGACGCTCATCCGGGCCGTCCGGTCAATGAGCACATAAAGACAGGTAAAAGCGGGGCCAGAGTTATGTCAGCAGACCGTGAAGAAATGATCGTCGATCGGGTTGCGGATATCGAAGCATCGGAAGAAGAAGCGCTGGAAGAGGGACTGGAGGAAAAAAGCACGGAAACCACGCAGAGCGAAACCCAGACCAGTCAATCGGTCAGCAATGGGACACGCTATTATTCCAATCACCGCCAGCTGGACGCCACCCAGCTCTACCTCAATGAAATCGGTTTCTCGCCACTGCTCACGCCGGACGAGGAAAAGCATTTCGCCCGCCTCGCGCGCAAGGGCGATGAGTCCGGCCGGCGCCGGATGATCGAGAGCAACCTGCGACTCGTGGTCAAGATCGCCCGGCGATACGTTAATCGCGGCCTGACACTGCTCGATCTGATTGAGGAGGGTAACCTCGGCCTCATTCGGGCTGTCGAGAAATTCGATCCGGAGCGGGGTTTCCGCTTCTCGACCTACGCCACCTGGTGGATTCGTCAGACGATTGAGCGGGCGATCATGAATCAGACCCGAACGATCCGTCTGCCAATTCATGTCGTCAAGGAACTCAATCTGTACCTTCGTGCAGCCCGGGAGCTGACGCAGAAGCTGGACCATGAGCCCAGCGCTGAAGAAATCGCAGAGGTGGTGGACAAACCAGTCCGGGACGTCAAACGAATGCTGGGGCTGAACGAGCGTGTCGCGTCTGTGGATACGCCGATTGGCAACAGCGGTGAGAAGTCCCTGCTGGATACGGTCGCGGACGAATCCGCGTCGGACCCGATGGACCAGCTCCAGGACACCAACATGCGGGGCTGCATCGAGCGCTGGATGGACCAGCTCAGCGACAAGCAGCAGGAAGTGTTGGCCCGTCGGTTTGGCCTGCGTGGATGCCAGACCAGCACACTCGAAGAGGTGGGCCAGGAGATTGGCCTGACACGGGAGCGGGTCCGCCAGATTCAGGTGGAGGCTTTGCGCCGCCTTCGGGAGATTCTGGAAAAGGAGGGGCTGTCCGGTGCAACGCTCTTCAAGTGACCGCCGGAAGAGCAATCCACTGAAAACCGGCTCCCTTCGGAGCCGGTTTTTTTATGAGTCGTCGCGAATAACCAAAACCTGTAGCCAATGTCTCCGACGTCGGAGTCATCCGCAAAACGACCGCGCTTGCTGACAAAGTCCCGTCAATGGGCGGCTGGGTTTACGTCGGCCCTCGTCATTCCAGTCAGCCCCTAAACAGTGTCCCTCTGTTAGACTGTTGTTTTCAATCGTAATTCAGAGGACTTGTCGAGATGAAATCTGTCGCCGTCGCCATCATGCTCACGCTCTCACTGATCCCGCCGCTCCAGGCCCGGACGGTGGAGGGGGTGGAGATGCCGGAGTCGGTGACGGTGGACGATCAGTCTCTGGTGCTGAATGGGGCGGGCGTCCGCTCCAAGTGGTTCCTGAATCTCTATGTCGGCGGTCTCTACCTGCCTGAGCCGAGCGAGGACGCCCGCCAGGTGATCCAGTCCGGGCAGCCACAGATGATCCGCCTGCATATCATTTCCGACATGATCACCAGCGAGCGCATGCGTGAGGCCACCATTGAGGGGTTCCGGGCCTCAACGGACGGCCATCTGGAACGCGTCCAGCCCAAGCTGGATCAGTTCCTGAGGATGTTCGATGAGTCCATTCAGGAAGGGGACGTGTTCGACCTCAAGGCCATTCCCGGCCAGGGGATCGTCGGGTACAAGAATGGCGAGAAGCTCCACGCGATCGACGGACACACCTTCAAGGAGCAGGTGTTCGGCATCTGGCTCTCGGACGAACCGGCACAGGCGTCTCTCAGGGAAGCCATGTTGGGCATGGACGACTGAACCCCGTTCACGTCACTTCGAGGTAATCCCGCTTGTCGCGGAATTCGCAGAGGTCTTCAATGATGCAGGCCCCGCAACGGGGCTTGCGAGCGGTGCAGGTGTAGCGCCCATGGAGAATGAGCCAGTGGTGGGCGTCCTGAAGATAGGCCTTTGGCACCAGCCGCAGTAGTTTTTTCTCCACATCCAGCACCGTTTTCCCTGGCGCGATACCGGTTCGGTTAGAGACCCGGTAGATGTGGGTATCGACAGCCATGGTGGGCTGACCGAAGGCGGTATTCAGTACCACGTTGGCGGTCTTTCGCCCAACACCGGGGAGAGCCTCCAGCGCCTTTCGGGTGCCGGGTACCTCGCCACCGTGCCGCTCGACGAGCGCCGCGCAGGTTTTCATGATGTTGGCGGCCTTGCTGTTATACAGACCGATGGTTTTGATGTAGTGCTTGAGCCCGTCCTCGCCCAGATCCAGGATCGCCTGTGGGGTATTGGCGACCGGGAAGAGCTTCGCGGTGGCCTTGTTCACTCCCACGTCTGTGGCCTGGGCCGAGAGGATGACCGCCACCAGCAGCTCGAACGGCGTATCGTAGGCCAGCTCCGTGGTGGGCTTGGGGTTGTCCGCCTTCAGTCGTTCAAAAATCTCGATGCGTTTGTCGCGGTTCATGAGTGTCCTCAGGAAATGTGACCGGTCACACGGACGCGTTTGCTGCCGGGCGTCACCTCACTGGCCTGGCGCGCTCGCCGTGCCTGGATCTGGCCATCAATGGCGTTCTTCAGGGCGATCAGCAGCCCGAGCCCGACAAAGGCCCCCGGCGGCAGAACCATGAACAGCACATCGGTGTACTCCGGAAACGGCCGCCAGACCCAGTCCTGTGCCGTCGGGCCAAAGATCAGTGCCATGTCGCGGAACAGCGTTCCCTGTCCAACCAGTTCCCTCAGCCCGCCCAGTACGATCAGTACCAGCAGGAATCCCACGCCCATCATGGCGCCATCCAGGATGGACGGCAGGACCGGGTTGCGGGAGGCGAACGCATCGGCCCGTCCCAGAATGGCGCAGTTGGTGACGATCAGTGGGATAAAAATGCCCAGAATCTGATACAGCTCGTAGGTGTAGGCTTTCATCAGCAGCTCGGCGCAGGTCACGAACGAGGCAATGATCATCACGAAAGCGGGGAGCCGAACGGACTCGGCCACAAAGTTGCGGATCAGGGAGACGGCGAGGTTCGAGCCCACCAGAACCAGTAGTGTGGCCAGACCCAGACCGATGGCGTTGACTACCGTGCCGGTCACCGCCAGCAATGGGCACAGGCCCAGCACCTGAACCAGGGCCGGGTTATTGTCCCAGAGCCCGTTGCGGATGATCTCGACGGGTCGGGGTGTCGCCATCAGTCCGTCTCCTCGGTCGGTGTGGGGGCGTTGCCTGCCAGCAGCGTCTCACGATGCGACCGGAAGTATACCAGCGCCTCCCGGACCGCGTGGACGACCGCCCGGGGTGTGATGGTGGCGCCGGTGAACTGATCAAACGCGCCGCCGTCTTTGGCCACGGTCCATTCTTCCGCCGGCGGCTGGCCCAGCTCTTTGCCGGCGAAGTCGCGAACCCAGTCCGATTTGCGGGTTTCGATCTTGTCTCCGAGGCCGGGGGTTTCCTGGTGGCGGGTGACGCGAACGCCCAGCACATCGCCCGAGCGGTCGATACCCACCAGCAGGTTGATGTCCCCGGAGTAACCGTCTGGAGCAATCACGGGCAGGATCAGCCCGGTGACGCGTCCCTCCCGGCGCACGAGGTGAGCCGTGGCCGGCTGATCGAGCCCCAGAGCGGGCGTGGCTGGCAGCGTCAGCGTGTCCGAAAGCAGGTCATTGGTATGCTGGGTCTCAGGAACAATCTGGAACAGGGCCCGGGACTCGGCCCGAGCCTCCTGTTTGGCGATCCGATCCTGTGTCAGGCCGTGGGTTAGGGCGATGGTGCCCGCCGTGATCAGGGCGAACAGGGCCAGACCGACGGCGTTGCGCGTCATGGCGCGAACGACAGGGTTCACCTCAGGCGCCTCCTGTTCCGACCCGCCGGGCCTTGCGGTGACCATAGGTCCGGGGCTGGGTGTAATGATCGATAAAGGGCACCGACAGATTCATCAGGAGCACGGCGAATGCGATGGCATCGGGATAGGTGCCCCAGGTACGGATGACATACAGCAGCAGGCCGATTCCCGCGCCGTAGATCAGTTTGCCGCGGTGACTGGTGGCGGCGGAGACCGGGTCGGTGGCGATGAAGAATGCGCCCAGCATGGTCGCGCCGGAGACGAGGTGCAGCGACAGGGGCGTGGCCCGGTCCGGATCCCAGCCGAACACGAGACTCATCAGGGCCAGGGAGGCCAGCAGGCTGACCGGAATGTGCCAGCTGATGATCCGGCGCCACAGCAGGAACAGGCCGCCGGCCAGGAAGCCGGCGTTGACCCATTCCCAGCCCCGGGCGATCCCGTCACCAAAGGTGGGGTGTGTCGTCACCTGACTGGCCAGCGCACCCGCGATGCCATGCTTGTAGACGTCCAGCGGCGTCGCCATGGTGAAGGCATCCACTGGCGTTGAGCCCCCGAAGATAATGGACAGCGTCTCGATCAGCCCGGGCAGAACGGCTTCTTCGGTGCCGGCGGGGGCCACCCACCGGGTGGTCAAGGCCACTGGAAACGACACCAGGACCAAGGCATAGCCCACCATCGCCGGGTTGAATGGATTGGCGCCCAGCCCCCCATACAGCTGCTTGGCCAGCACAATGGCGCTGATGACGGCGATGGCGCTGACCCACCATGGCGTGAGCGGCGGCAGGGACAAGCCCAGCAGCAGCCCCGTCAGCGCGGCGGTGTTGTCACGCAGGAAGAAACGCACCGGGCGCTGGCGCAGTGCCAGCACGGCGGCTTCCGTGCCTACCGACAGGGCGATGCAGAACACGGTGTTGATGAGGTTGCCCCAGCCGAAGAACAGGGTCTGGGCCAGCAGGCCGGGCAGGGCGGCGGCCATGACCCAGGCCATGAGACGGCCGGTCCGGTTGGGCCCGGGCTGGTGTGGGGAGGAGGTGCGTCCACGGTTCATTCGGTCGCGCCTCCTGTTTCGGTCAGGCCGCTGCGAGCCTTTTCCAACGCCTTTTGGGCAGCATCCACGCGGTCATCATTTTTGGCGACGGCCTTTTCCAGCTTGTCGACATTGTCGGCCCCCCGTTTGCGGGCGTCGTCGAGCATGTTCCGCATGTTGTTGCGCTTGGCTTGCGCTTTCAGCAGCTGCTTTTCGAGCGTCTCGATATCCGGCGCTTCGGAAGGTGCTGCCACCGTCTCGCTGGCTGCGGCGCTTCGTTCGGGAGCGGCCTTCGACGCGGGTGGCGTCTGACGGGCTTTTGCCGCCGCTTCCTTGCGGGCCTGCCGCTTCGCTTCCTTCTCGGCCTGCTCCCGTTCCAGGCGGGCCTGGCGGGCTTCGAACCGCTCCCGGGCCCGGTCCGCGCGGATCTGCTCTTCACGCTGCTCGCGGATTTCCCCCTTGGTGCTCCGGTAGTACTGGACCAGTGGGATCTGGCTGGGGCATACCCAGGAGCAGGCACCGCATTCGATGCAGTCGAACAGGTTATGCTGTTCCGCCTTGTCGTTCTCGCCGCTTTGTGCGAACCAGAACAGCTGCTGGGGCAACAGTTCCATCGGACAGGCGTCGGCGCAGTAACCACAGCGGATGCAGGGCTGTGGCGGCGGTGGTGGTGGCAGCTCCTCGGGTGAGCCGGCCAGCAGGCAGTTGGTTGTCTTGACCACGGGCATCGCGAGATCCGGAAGCGAAAACCCCATCATGGGGCCGCCCATCAGCACATCGCCGGCGCGGGCCTCGTCGAATCCGGCGCTGTCCAGCAGGTGGCGGATTGGCGTACCGATCAGAGTCTCCACATTGCCCGGTTCACAGAGGGCGTCTCCGGTGAGCGTGGTGATGCGCTGGATCAGGGGCTCGCCGTGGTACACCGCGCGGTGGATGGCGGCAGCGGTACCCACGTTCTGGCAGAGCACCCCGATGTCGGCGGGAATGCCACCATGGGGGACTTCCTCGCCGGTGAGCACCTGTATGAGCTGCTTTTCCCCGCCGGAAGGATACCGGGTCGGAATCACCACAACCTCGATACCGGTGCCGTCCACTGCCGACTCCAGGGCCTGGATGGCGTCGGGCTTGTTGTCCTCAATACCAATCAGGCACTGCTCCGGGTTCAGGATGCGGCGCACAATCTGGAGGCCGCTGACGACCTCAGCGGCCCGATCCCGGATCAGGCGGTCATCGGCCGTGATGTAGGGCTCGCACTCGGCAGCATTGAGTATCACCGTCCGGATCGAATCGGTTTCGGGCGGACGTAGCTTGATGCCGGTTGGGAAACCCGCACCACCCAGCCCGGCGATGCCTGCCTTGTGGATATGGGCGAGCAGGCGGTCCGGATCCTGTTGGTCGGATTCGGGGAGCGGATGACAGGCGCCCCAGTGGTCTTTCCCGTCCGGGATCAGCGTCACGCACCAGTCGTCCAGGCCCGAGGGATGGGGCACGGCATGGGGACCGATGCGTTCAATATGCCCGGAGGTCGGCGCGTGTACCGGCACGCTGAACGCGCCCTCGGTGTCGCCGAGCACATCGCCCTTGAGAACCCGGTCCCCCTCCGATACCCGCGTCCGCGCCGGCGCGCCAATGTGTTGTTGCAGCGGGATAATCAGCCGCTCCGGCAGGTTGGCGATCCGGATCGGGGTTTCTGAGGACTGGCGTTTGTTCTCCGGAGGGTGAATGCCACCGGGGAAATCATACAGCGTCCGCATCAGGCCCGGGCCTCCGTCGAGCGGTCCGAGGCGATGACCTGACCGGTCATCGGGGAGGCGTCCGGGCGGTCCCAGCGCCAGCTGTGGATGTCGGTGGCCAACTCGACCATGTCGATGCAATCCACGGGGCAGGGGTCGACACACAGGTCGCAGCCGGTGCATTCGCTCTCAATGACCGTGTGCATGTGGCGGGCGGCACCGAGAATGGCATCCACCGGGCAGGCCTGGATGCACTTGGTGCAGCCGATGCACTCGTCTTCTCGAATCACCGCCACCCGACGGGGGTGTTCCTCGCCATGCTCGGCATCCAGTGGTTGTGGCTCCACATCCAGCAGGTCGGCCAGTGCCTGAATGGTGCTCTCGCCACCGGGCGGGCACTTGTTGATGGCATCGCCATCGACGATGGACTGGGCATAGGGTCGGCAGCCGGGGAAGCCGCATTGTCCGCACTGAGTCTGCGGCAACAGCGCGTCGATCTGGTCCACCAGCGGATTGCCTTCAACCCGGAAACGCTCACTGGCGTAACCCAACAGGGCCCCGAAGACCATCGCAAGCAAAACCAGCGCACCAACGGCAATGAGAATGCTCATCCACATAACACTACAGATTGACCATGCCGGTGAAGCCCAGAAACGCCAGCGACATCAGGCCGGCGGTGACCATGCCAATCGCCGGTCCGCGAAAGGCCACAGGCACGTCAGCGGCGGCAATCCGTTCACGCATCGCGGCAAACAGCACCAGTACCAGTGAGAAACCGCCGGCCGCCCCCATGCCATACAGGATCGATTCCATCAGGTTGCTGTTGCGGTTGAGATTGAGCAGGGCGACGCCCAGTACCGCGCAGTTGGTGGTGATCAGCGGCAGGAAAATGCCCAGCACCCGGTACAGCAGCGGGCTGGATTTGCGCACCACCATTTCCGTGAACTGAACCACCACGGCGATCACCAGAATGAATGTGATCGTCTTGAGAAACGCCAGCTCCAGCGGCGCCAGCAGATAGGTGTAGACCAGATAGCTGCAGACCGAGGACAGGGTGAGCACAAAGGTGGTGGCCAGGGACATGCCCATGGCGGTCTCCAGTTTGTTGGAGACCCCCATGAACGGGCACAGTCCCAGGAACTGCACCAGCACGAAATTGTTCACCAGAATGGTGCTGACGAGGATCAGGAGATACTCGGTCATCCGCGGGCCCTCACTGGGCGCTTTACATGATCCGCATGCCCGGCTCGGCGCCGGCGTCTGGCGACAGGATCTGGATGTCCTCGCCGCCCGGTCCGGCGGCCAGGACCATGCCCTCGGACACGCCGAACTTCATCTTGCGGGGCTTGAGGTTGGCGACCATCACGGTCAGGCGACCTTCCAGCGCCTCCGGTGCATAGGCGGACTTGATGCCCGCAAAGACCTGGCGTTGCTCGTCCCCGATGTCCAGTACCAGCCGCAGTAGCTTATCGGCGCCTTCGACGTGTTCTGCCGAGACAATCTTGGCCACCCGCAGGTCGACCTTCGCGAAGTCCGGGAACTCGATCTGTTCGGCAATGGGTTCCATATGGCTGTCCTCTGCCGTTTTGGACGGCTGACCGGTTGCCGCCGGCAGGGCATCCTTTGAGGCCTCCAGCATCCGGTCGATCTGGCTGCTCTCAATACGCTGCATCAGCGGCTTGAACTTGTTGATCGGGTGGTCTTCCAGCAGTGTGGCGCGACCATTCCAGTCCAGCGGCGCATCCAGGAACGCCTCGGCGGCCTTCGCGGTCTTCGGCAGCACCGGTGCGAGGTAGGTCATGATCAGGCGGAACATGTTCAGGGCGTTGGTGGAGATCGCCTGAACCTGATCGGCCTGCTCCGGGTCCTTGATCCGCTCCCAGGGCCGTTCGTCGTGCACGTACTGGTTCGCTTCATCCGACAGTTCCATGATACGCCGCATAGCGCGTCCAAACTCGCGGTTTTCGTAATGACCGGCAATCTCATCGCCCGCGTCGATGAACGACTGCAGCTTGTCGGTTTCGGTGACCTGGCCCAGCCGGCCATCAAACTTCTTCGTGATGAATCCGGCGCTGCGCGCCGCGATGTTCACCACCTTACCGATCAGGTCCGAGTTCACCTTCTGGGTGAAATCGTCCAGGTTCAGGTCCATGTCATCGACGCTGCCGGTCAGCTTGGAGGCGAAGTAGTAGCGCAGGTACTCCGGATTGAGGTGATCCAGATACGTCTTCGCCATGATGAACGTGCCGCGGGACTTGGACATCTTCTGCCCGTTGACCGTGATAAACCCGTGGGCATAGACCGCGGACGGTGTCCGGAATCCGGCGCTGTGCAGCATGGCGGGCCAGAACAGCGCGTGGAAGTTGATAATGTCCTTGCCGATGAAGTGGTAGACCTCGGCATCGCTGCCCGGCTTCCAGAAATGATCAAAGTCCAGGTCGTCGCGCCGGTCGCAGAGGTTTTTGAAGCTAGCGAGATACCCAATCGGCGCGTCCAGCCAGACATAGAAATACTTGCCCGGCGCGTCGGGAATCTCGAAACCGAAGTAGGGCGCGTCGCGGCTGATGTCCCATTCCTGCAGGCCGGCTTCCAGCCATTCCGACAGTTTGTTGGCCACCTGCGGCTGCAGGGTGCCGCTGCGGGTCCAGTTCTGGAGGAAGTCAGCGAATTCCGGCAGCCGGAAGAAGTAGTGCTCGGAATCGCGTTCCTCCGGTGTTGCGCCGGAGACGGCCGAACGCGGTTCGATCAACTCTGCCGGGGTGTACGTGGCGCCACAGGCTTCGCAGTTGTCGCCGTACTGGTCTTCGGTCTTGCACTTCGGACAGGTCCCCTTGATGAACCGGTCGGCCAGAAACATCTGCTTTTCCGGATCATAGGACTGCGTGATTGTCCGGGTGGCGATGTGGCCGTTGTCTTTCAGCGCATTGTAGATCGTTGACGCCAGCTCCCGGTTCTCGGGCGAGTGCGTGCTGTGGTAGTTATCGAAGTTGATCAGGAACCCGCTGAAGTCTTCCTGATGCTCCTGGCTGATACGTTCGATCAGCGCCTCGGAGCTGATGCCCTCGCGCTCGGCCCGCAGCATGATGGCGGTGCCGTGGGCGTCGTCGGCGCACACATAGACGCAGTTTTCGCCTCGCATCTTCTGGTAGCGCACCCAGATGTCGGTCTGGATGTATTCCAGCAGGTGCCCCAGGTGGATCGGCCCGTTGGCGTAGGGCAGGGCGCTGGTGACCAGGATGTCTCGCGGCGTGGTCGTCTGCGTCATGGTTGATGGTCCGTTTCCGTCAAATCGAGTCAAGGATGGAAAGACTGCTGTCAGAGGCGGGCATGATACCGTTCCACGGCCTTTTTTTCATCCCGCACGACGGCTTTGGCGAGAGCCGTCGGTGTGGTTAAATAACAGCACTGCTAATAGTTGACTGCACCGGTCAGGTATTGCGCGATGGGGCGCAATACCGGATCGTTCAGGATCGGGAGACCCTCAATGACCGCAATTGCCCGCGACGCCGTAGAAACCGCCATCCGGCACTATCAGGACCCCTACCTGGGCAAGGATCTGTTTGCCCTGGATGCGGTCCGGGATCTGACCATCGATGGTGACCGGGTCCATCTGTCGGTGCAGCTGCCGTACCCGTCGTCCGGCATCCACGGAGCGCTGCGGCAACTGGTCTCGAACGCGATTGAATCCGTGCCCGGTGTCGGGTCGGTTGCGATTGACGTGGATCAGGTGATTCGCACCTATCAGCCCCAGAAAGACCTGCAGTCCATTCCCGGTGTTCGCAATATCATCGCGGTGGCCTCGGGCAAAGGGGGCGTCGGGAAGTCGACGACCGCTGTTAACCTGGCGCTGGCGCTGAAGTCGGAGGGCTGCCGCGTGGGGATCCTGGATGCCGACATCTACGGTCCGAGTGTCGGCATGATGCTGGGCATTCCGGACGGTCAGCGCCCGGAGACACAGGAAAACAAATGGTTTGTTCCGGTGCCGGCTCACGGCATCGAGTCCATGTCGATGGCGTATGTGGTGACAGAGAAAACGCCCATGGTCTGGCGTGGCCCGATGGTCAGCGGCGCCCTGACACAGCTTCTCAACCAGACGCTGTGGAACGACCTGGACTTCCTGATCGTGGACATGCCCCCGGGCACCGGCGACATCCAGCTCACGCTGGCGCAGAAGGTGCCGGTGACCGGCGCCGTCATGGTGACCACGCCGCAGGACATTGCCCTGATGGACTGCCAGAAGGGCATCGAGATGTTCCGCAAGGTGGACATTCCCGTGCTTGGCATCGTCGAGAACATGAGCACGCACATCTGCAGCCACTGCGGCCATCACGAGCCGCTGTTCGGCGAGGGCGGCGGTCAGCGTGCGGCGGACGACTACGAGACCGAGCTGCTTGGTCAGCTCCCTCTGCATCTCACCATCCGCGAGCAGACCGATGGGGGCAACCCATCGGTCGTGGCCGAGCCGGATTCTGAAGTGGCCCGCACCTATGGCGACATCGCCCGACGGATGGGCGCCCGCCTGTCCCAGCGTGAACGCAACCTGACGGCGCCGATTTCGGTGAGTAAGGGGTAGGTTTTTAGCCACAGAAGAACATATATGGTCTCCTCCCCGTTTGCCAAGGCACAGAGGTTGATGAGGGACAGGTTGCTGCCATATATCCGGCCTGTTGATGAGGCGGCCTTGCC
>NZ_QEKQ01000013.1 GCF_003096655.1 Tamilnaduibacter salinus
GTCTCCTCCTTAACTCGTCGATAGTGTTTGCAACATCTATCTTGGCGCATAGCGACGCCGCTATGGAGTGGGGAGGAGACCATCCCATCTCGGAAAGACGCGGAATAATAATGGTTTTAAGGTTTTAAGGTTTTAAGGTTTTAAGGTCTGAAAGTCTGAAGGGCTGAAAGCGGACAGGGGCCGGGATCGGTGTTTCCATAACTTTAAAACCTTCAGACCTTGAAACTTTCAGACCTCTTACCTTCCGCCCGAAGGGCGTTTCCGTGCTTTCCGCGTTTTTCCGTGGCTACACCGTTTTTTTGCGTTTTCCGGCCTGCCACCGGTCTTTTTTTGAGCGGTGCCACCCGGTACCATAGCGGGCTTTACAGGCGCGTCGGGGATGGCGCGTGGACCGCCGAGTCAGGCCAAGTGAGACCGCAAAATGACCATCAAGTCCGATAAGTGGATTCGCCGGATGGCGGCCGAGAACGGCATGATCGAACCGTTCGAGCCCGGCCAGGTGCGCGAATCCGAAAAAGGCCGTGTGATTTCCTACGGCACGTCCAGCTATGGCTACGACGTCCGGTGCAGTAACGAGTTCAAGATTTTCACCAACGTCCACTCGGCGACCGTTGACCCCAAGCGGTTCGATGACGACAGTTTCGTCAACGTCACCAGTGACGTCTGCATTATCCCGCCCAACTCCTTTGCCCTGGCCCAGACGGTCGAGTACTTCCGCATCCCGCGCAATGTGCTGACCGTCTGTCTTGGCAAGTCGACCTACGCCCGGTGCGGTATCATCGTCAATGTGACGCCGCTGGAGCCGGAATGGGAAGGGCAGGTCACCTTGGAGTTTTCCAACACCACGAACCTGCCGGCCAAGATCTACGCCAACGAAGGGGTGGCACAGATGCTCTTTTTCGAGTCGGACGAGGTCTGTGAAACCAGCTACAAGGATCGGGGCGGTAAGTACCAGGGCCAACGAGGCGTGACGCTGCCGCGCACCTGATCAGGAGAGGCCGTCGTGAACGCCAATCAGTACCTCAAGGCACTGGAGCAACTCCGGGGATGGCGCGAAAGCGCGTTCATTCTCGCGCTTGCCGAGCGAGCCTTCCCGAATTATGCGCTGTTTGCCGACGCGGTTGAGCTCCGGGGCGGGTCGAAAATGCGGCCCCTGCTGGACGAAGCCTGGGAACTATTTGATCTCCACAGTGGTGAGTCCAAGGCGCCGACACTGCTGGCCCGGCTGGAAACGCTGAGCCCCAACACCGATCGCTATGACGCCTATGGCGTCTACCCCGCCTTCGATTTCTGTCAGCTCCTCGAGCAGGCCCTGCTGACCTGGGTCAATCCGGACCGGAATCGGGCCGTCGAGGCGGCGACACTGGCGACCGGTACCGTCGCCCAGTTCATCGAAATGTCCGAGGGCGAGGGCATGGATGAGAATGAGGTGGTTCGTCTGCTGGATCGCCACGAACTGATGAAAGCCGACAAGATGTTCCAGCGCGAAACCCTGCTGAGCCTTAAGCGCCAACGCACGCCGACCGACGAATTCCTTGACAGCCTGCGGGAAGAAGCGGCCAACGATGGCGTCAGTAATCTGGGCGTGGCGATGGAGTCTGACGCATGAAACTGTCCGCCTTCGGTCACAAGTTCACCGCCGAATCCGGCATCACGTCCCTGATGGACGACCTTGGTAACGCCATGGCGTCCGGTGACGACGTGATCATGATGGGCGGCGGTAACCCGGGCCATGTGCCGGCCATTCAGTCGCGGCTGCGGGAAGTGCTGGGTGATCTGGTGCAGGACTACGATGCCTTCCAGCGCCTGATCGGCATCTATGACCCGCCCCAGGGCGAGAAGCGCTTCATTGCCGCGCTGACCGAGCTGTTGAACCAGGAATATGGCTGGGCGCTGACGCCCGAAAACGTCGCCCTGACAAACGGCAGTCAGGCGGCGTTTTTCATGCTGTTCAATATGTTTGCGGGGGATGACGGTGAGGGCGGGCATCGCGAAATCCTCCTGCCGCTGGCCCCGGAATACATCGGCTATGCCGACGCCGGGATTGGCCGGGAGCTGTTCCGGGCCGTTCGTCCGGAGATCACCTGGACCGGCGACCATGAGTTTAAATATCGGGTGGATTTCTACGCGCTGGATATCGGTCCGGAAACCGGCGCGATCTGCGTCTCCCGGCCTACGAACCCGACGGGCAACGTGATCACCGACGAGGAAATGCGGCGTCTGGAGGTGATGGCCCGGGAGAACGATGTGCCGCTGATTGTCGACGGCGCGTACGGAACGCCATTTCCGAGCCTGCTGTTCACGGAAGCCAGCCCCACCTGGAACGAGCAGATCATCCTCTGCCTGAGCCTGTCCAAGTTGGGGCTGCCGGCCGCCCGGACGGGGATCGTGATTGCCGATAAACCGGTCATCAAGGCGCTGTCGTCCATCAACGCGATCATGAATCTCGCCACCGGCAGTTTCGGTGCGATGGTAGCGGAGCCGCTGGTGCGCAGTGGGGAAATCCTGTCACTGAGCCGGGATGTGGTCTGCCCCTTCTACCAGCGCAAGATGGAAAAGGCGGTGGCTGTTCTGCATGACCAGTTGGGTGATCGCTGCCCGTGGGCGGTGCATCGTCCCGAGGGCGCCATGTTTCTCTGGCTGTGGTTCCCGGATCTGCCGATCAGCAGCCTTGAACTCTATGAGCGCCTGAAATCGCGTGGTGTTCTGGTGGTCTCCGGCCATTATTTCTTCCCGGGGTTGCCGGAGGATGGCTGGCGACACCGGCATGAGTGCCTGCGTGTGACCTATTCGCAGGACGACGAGCAGGTCGCGCGGGGCCTGACCCTGATCGCCGACGAAGTGCTCAGGGTGTGGGCCGGGCAGTAACGGTCTCGCCGTTGACCGTGGCCTCGGTCAGGTGCACTTCGTAGCGGGTGCCATCCTTGGCGACCTGAACAAGACGCACCAGCATGTAGTCCCATTCAGGCGCGAACCAGAGATAGGTTTCCCGCTTCTTTTCCGGGGCACGGACTTTCTCGACCTTGATCGTGTTCAGCTCGCCGAGCCTGGAATCCAGGACTTCTTCCCCGCGAACCGCAAACTGGTCGTCGTCCATGCGCCCCTCGGCGACGACCTGATAGCTCATCTCTTGGAGTCCCTTTTTCAGGTCCTGCTTGAGCTGTATCTGGTAGGTCATTGGGCCCAGGGCGTTTTCCGGAAGCGACAGGTCCACTGGGGTGCCCTCATAGCGGCCGGTGACGCGGTCATCGGCCCAGTTGAATGTCAATGACCGATGCCGGTCACTGATCATCCAGCCTTCCAGAGAATACCGGTAGGTGTCCGGGCTGACCGTCTGACCGCTCCACCGGAAACGGGCCGATTCGCGGATATCGGCGATAAAGGAATCCACATCGAACCGGTATTGCCAGCGATTGGCGGACTGGCGGGTCAGGGAGGCTGTGGCGTTACCGTCAATGGACAGACCCTTGTCGATGTTGGCCGTGTAGTGGGCCGTCATCGGCAGCATCTCGACGTGGGCGTCTTTGTCGGAGGCCGCAACAGGGCCCGACATAAACATCGCCGCGAGAAGGCTGGCGACGCCGGGAAGCCGTGAGCAGGATATGGTGATTGGATGCATGTCCCTAACGCTAAATCAGCCACGAGGGTCTGTCCATGACAGTCCTGTCATGGACGTGGGTTCTACTGGTAGCTGTCGGCCGGCAGTGTCAGCACCTGCTCCGGTACCTGACCGTCAAACAGGACCTCGTCCCGGCCGCTGAGCTGAACGCGGCCTTCGCAGAACCAGCGGGCAATGATCGGCAGCAGCACGTGCTCCCGCGCTTTGACGCGGGCGCCCAATGTGTCCGGTGTGTCATTGGGCAAAACGGGGACACGGGCCTGAGCGATTACGGGCCCGCCGTCGAGCTCTTCAGTGACGAAGTGAACCGACGTGCCGTGTATCGCGTCGCCGTTCTCAAGCGCCCGTTGGTGTGTTTTCAGTCCCTGGTAGGCCGGCAACAGCGACGGATGGACGTTGATCAGCCGCCCCCGGAAGAACTGGACAAAATCCGGAGTCAGGATGCGCATGAAGCCCGCCAGGATCACCAGATCCGGATTGTAACGATTGAGCTTCTGCAACAGATCGGCATCGTAGCTCTTGCGGTCCTGATAGTCCCGGTGGTCGAGGACGAAATCCTCGATGCCGGCCTGACGCGCACGAAACAGCCCTTCGGCATCCGGGCGGTTGGCGCCCACGGCCACAATCCGGCCGGGCCAGGCGGTGGAAGCGGCCTCATCGATCAGTGCCTGCAGATTCGTGCCGCTGCCGGAGATGAGAACAACGATGCGGGCTTCGAGTGGGTCGGTGGTCGCCTCTCCACTCATGCCGTCGCTCCCGGTTGGTACACCAGTGCCTCGTCGTGGTCACTACGGGGGGCCAGATGGCCAATCGTCCAGGCGTTTTCGCCCTGATGTGTCAGATGGTCCAGTGCCTTCTGTGCCTGATCCGACGGCACACAGACCACCATGCCGACACCACAGTTGAACGTCCGGTACATCTCCCGTTCGGCGACCTGGCCGGCCTGCTGGAGCCACTGGAATACCGGTGGGAGCGTCCAGCTGTCCGTGTCGATAACGGCCGTGACGTCATCCGGCAGGACCCGTGGCAGATTCTCCGGCAGGCCGCCGCCGGTGATGTGGGACAGGGCGCGAACGTCCACATCACCGATCAGGTTCAGCAACGATTTCACGTAGATGCGCGTCGGCGCCATCAGTGCCTGGATCAGGGTGGTGTCGCCCATGGGCTGGTTCAGGTCCGCGCCGGAGACCTCAATGATCTTGCGAACCAGCGAATAGCCGTTCGAGTGGGGGCCGGACGACCCCAGCGCCAGCAGCACGTCGCCGGCTTCGGCCCGGGTGCCATCGATGATGGCGGAGCGTTCCGCCACGCCGACGCAGAAGCCTGCCAGATCGTAGTCTCCGGCAGCGTACATCCCCGGCATTTCGGCCGTTTCACCGCCGACAAGCGCGCAACCGGCCTGTTCGCAGCCGCGTCCGATTCCCACAACCACGTCGGACGCCACATCGACATCGAGTTGACCAGTGGCGTAGTAGTCCAGAAAGAACAGCGGCTCGGCGCCGCCGACCACAAGGTCGTTGACGCACATGGCGACCAGGTCGATACCGATGGTGTCGTGCTGGTTCTGCTCAATGGCGAGGCGCAGCTTGGTACCGACGCCGTCGGTGCCAGACACCAGCACAGGCTCGCGATAACCGGTGGGCATGGACACCAGCGCACCGAACCCGCCGAGGCCGCCCATGACTTCCGGTCGTGTGGTTTTCCGGGCGGTGTCCTTGATCCGGTCGACGAGGGCATTGCCGGCATCGATGTCCACGCCGGCGTCGCGGTAGGTGAGGCCCTTGTTCGCGTCACTCATGGCGGCTGAATCCTGCTGAGATGGAAAGCGGCGATTCTAGCAGAGCCCGGCCCATGGGGTCACGGTGAGCTGCTACTCACACCACGAGCCATCGTGTATCCTTGGGAGCCAATTAACCGGGTGATCCAGCCCCAGTCCAACCAGATCAGGGTGATCAATGTTCGGAATGCCGCTTCTGAGGCCCATCGTCCGCACTCATCGTCGTGACATAGAACCACTATGCGGCTCAAACGACCGTCGGAATGGCCTCGCAGTGGTGGGTCGATTTTTTCCGCGCAGATTTCTGGGTCTGATTGTTCTCCTGTTCCTGACGGGTGTGCCCCAGGCGTGGTCGGTGACCGTCGAGGGTCTCTACGAAGTCCGGGTGCCGGTGGCGGACGGAACCCGCGAGGCCCGGCAGGAAGCGTACAGGACCGGTCTTCGGCAGGTGCTCCTGAGGGTGGCTGGCCGTCGGTCGGCACTGGCGTCCGAGGGAGTGAATGCCATGATTGGGGATCGGGCGCCGGATCTGGTCCAGTCCTATCAGTATGAAACCGATGAGGAAGGCCAGCAGCGATTGGTGCTGAAGTTTGGCGCCGTGGGGGTGAACCGGGCATTGGCGGATCAGGGGGTCGCCGTTTGGGGCGCCAATCGGCCGCTGACATTTGCCTGGATCGCCGTCGATTCTGGTCGGGACCGCCGGCTGGTCAGCCGTGTCGGCGGCGACAGTCCGTCGACCGCCTGGCGTGATGCGATGATTTCAGCGGCTACCGGGCGGGGTTTGCCGCTGCGACTGCCCTCGGCCCAGTGGCATCACGATGACGCCCTGCTGTCGGATATCCGGGGCCAGTTTCTGTCTAAGTTACGGGAGCGGGTTGCCGATGTGCCTCATAACCTGCTGGGTATCGTCAACATCTCCCGGGCCGGTTCCGGCTGGGAGGCGAGCTGGCGCCTGGAGAACGGCGGCGAGTTCGGGCGAGACACGGTCAGCGCCGACACGCCCGAGCAACTGGCGTCCCGCATGATCGGTCTTTGGGCCGAATCGCTGGCCGAGCGCTACGCGGTCGCGGCCGGTGATGTGTCGGAAGGGCAGAAGGTTGATCTGCGACTGGACAATGTCAGCGAGCTTGATGACTACGGCGCCGTCAGTCAGTCGCTGTCCGATATGGAACCGGTGGACCAGGTCCGGCCGGTCTCGGTGACGGCGGATCGAGCCACATTCCGGGCGACGTTCTCCGGTGAGCTGAGTGTCCTGAAAGAGTACATTGCCCTCGATAAGCGATACGTCGTTGTCGAAGCGGCGTCTGATCCGTCGTCGTCCCGTTCGGAACCGGAGAGCCCGGCGTCGCTTGGTGCGGGTGTTCTGCAACCGGAAAGCAGTGCCTCTGGAGAAGGGGACCAGGTGGCGGATATGTTGCAGTATGAGCCGTTGAAGGTCACTGAGGCGGAAGGCGAGGCGGACGGCGAGTCCTTTGAATCCCTCTACCCCGTGCTGCGGTATCGCTGGCGTCCGGTCGGCACCGCTTCTGACGACACGGGGCCTGGTCAAGAGTAGCGCCAAACGATGGCAAGGGCCTGGAACTGGATACCCAACGCACTGACACTGGTGCGCATCGTACTGATCCTGCCGTTCGCTATGAGCCTGTATCATGGCGATTATCGGTTCGCATTAGTGGTATTCCTGGCGGCCGCCATCACCGATGGGGTCGACGGGTTTCTTGCCCGCCAGTTCGACTGGGGCAGCCGGTTAGGGGCGATTGCCGATCCGCTGGCGGACAAGGCCCTGCTCATCACCGCCTACCTGATGCTGACACTGACATCGGTGCTCCCGGTCTGGCTGTTTGTGCTGGTTCTGGGTCGGGATCTGCTGATCGTCCTCGGTGGCGTGGCGTTTCATTTTCTTGTCGGGCGTTTTGATATGGCGCCCAGTATTCCTGGCAAACTCAATACACTGGTCCAGATTCTGGTCATTCTCGCGATTGTGATGCGTCTTGCCGGGTTGCCGATGCATTCATGGGTTCTGCCCTGGGGGATCTGGCTGGTCGCCGCGATGACGCTGTTCAGCGGTATCCACTATGGGGTGGTCTGGGGACTTCGGGCATGGAAGGCGGTACGATGAAAGGCGCACAACTGACACTGGGCGTCCGGCTCCGGGACGATGCCCGGTTTGGCAACTATCTGGGTGATCGCAACGGCGAATCGGCGGCCCGCCTGCAGGCATTGACGCAGGATCGGACCCTGCCGCTGATTGTTCTGTGCGGCGACAGCGGCACCGGCAAGAGTCATCTGCTCCAGGCGGTCTGCCATGCTGGCGAGGCTCGTGGTGAGTCGGCTCTGTGTCTGGATATGCGAGAGCTGCTTGAGGTGGGCGCCGGCGTTCTGGAAGGTCTCAGTGCGACTCGAACGCTCTGCCTGGACAACCTGGAGGCCGTGTTCGGTGATCCGGACTGGGAAGAGGCCGTGTTTCACCTGTTCAACCGGATGGGCGATGAAGGGCACCAGCTTGTGGTCAGTCTGACAGAGCCGCCGTCAGCCCATCCTCCGGCGCTGTCTGATCTGGCCTCCCGGCTGGGGCACGGTGTGATCCTCCAGTTGGCGTTGCCGAGAGACGAGGACCGTCTCCGGATTCTGGGAGACCGGGCCGCCGAGCGCGGGCTGGAGTTACCGGACGACGTCAGTCGTTTTATCCTGCGGCGGGCGTCGCGCCATACCGGCGAGCTGCTGTCGATTCTCGAACGGCTGGACGAAGGGTCGCTGCGTGAGCAGCGGCGACTGACGATTCCCTTCGTGAAGCAGACGCTGGGCTGGAATACGGCCGCCGCAACCGGCACCACAGATACCGATTCCACATAACAAGAGACGGGGAAAGTGCTATGAGACGCGTTGTGTTCAATCAGAAAGGGGGTGTGGGCAAGTCCAGTATCGCCTGCAACCTGGCCGCAATTGCAGCGGCGGAGGGGAAGAAGACCCTGGTGGTGGATCTGGATCCGCAGGGCAATTCCACACAGTATCTGCTGGGCCGTGACATCACTTCGCTGAAAGACACGGTCGCCGATCTGCTGGAGCAGACCGTGTCCTTCTCAATGTTCAACCGGCGTCCTGACGAGTTTGTCCATGCCACGACCCATGCCAATTTGTTTGTGATGCCCTCCAGCCCGGAGCTGGATTATCTGGAGCGCAAGCTGGAGGCCAAGCACAAGATCTACAAGCTTCGTGAGGCCCTCAAAAAGCTCAGCGATCATTTTGACGCCATATACATCGATACCGCACCGGCGCTCGACTTCTACACCCGTTCGGCACTGATCGCCGCTCAGCGCTGCCTGATCCCGTTTGATTGCGACGATTTTTCGCGTCAGGCGCTGTATAACATTCTCGGGGAGATCCAGGACCTGCAGGAAGACCATAATCCCGACCTCGTGGTGGAAGGCATCATCGCGAACCAGTTCCAGGCGCGGGCGTCTCTGCCCCGCAAGCTGATTCAGGAACTGACGGACGAGGGCCTGCCGGTGCTGGACGTGCGCCTGTCCAGCTCGGTCAAGATGAAGGAATCCCATCAGGCCGGGCAGCCGCTGATTCACCTGGCACCCAAACATAACCTCACGCGCCAGTACCGGGATCTTCACCGGCTGCTGAACGGCGAAACCGTGGAAACCGAACCGCTCTGAGGAGGTGTGCTTGAGCGCGAACAATGCAACCCCGGATCGTATTGCCGAGGGGCTGGAAACCATTGAGGTGGCGCTCCGGCGGATCGACTACTGGGAAGTCGAGTGGCCGGAGCCGGAGGCGCTGCAGAGTCGTCAGCCGTTCTGTGTGGATACGTTGACGTTTCCGCAGTGGCTCCAGTTTGTGTTCCTGCCGAAGATGCGTCAGATCGTGGAGCAGGAGCGACCGCTACCGGCGGTGTCGGGCATGGCGCCCATGGCCGAGGAGTTCTTCCGGCCAGAGCCGGTGACGGGGCAGGAGGTCATCGACGAATTGGCCCGGCTCGACCAGTTGCTCTCAAATCAGTAACGACTGCACATGGGCCCGGAGAGCCGGGACCACCTCCGACTCGAACCAGGGGTGGCGACGAAGCCACAGCCGGTTCCGGGGCGAAGGGTGGACCAGCGGAATACGGGTCGGCCAGTGCGCCCGCCAGTTCTCGACGGCACCGGTCACGGATCCGGGCCAGTCAGAGAGGTAAGCCTTCTGGGCGTACTGGCCGATCAGCAGGATGCAGCTGACCTGGCGGAGTTCTTCCAGAACAGGCGGATGCCATAGTGGGGCGCATTCGGGCCGCGGTGGTCGATCACCGCTGCGCCCTTTGCCGGGGTAGCAAAGCCCCATGGGCATGATGGCGATTCGCGAGGCGTCGTAAAACGTGTCGCGGTCGACGCCCATCCACTCCCTTAACCGGTCGCCCGATGGGTCGTTGAATGGCAGTCCGGTCTCATGCACACGCCGACCCGGCGCCTGCCCGATAATCAGAAGCCGCGCCGTTGGTGACGCTTGGATGACCGGGCGTGGCTCCAGATGGTTCTCGCACAGACGGCACTGGTGGATCTCGTTCAGCAGCCGTTTCATGCATCCATGATAGGGCGCCGGCCGGCCGCGGGAAATGGCACCGCGTTAATCAGCTCTGGTTGCTGTCGCTTCGCAACGGCAGGTTGAACTGATCGTCCGGCAACAGCCTCCGACCGTCGCGCACGGCCTCAAAGAGCGCGGGCAATTCGCTGCTGGGCAGGGGTTCGCAGAACCGGTGGCCCTGCACCATGTGGCTGCCGGCGGCCCGCACGAACACATCTTCCTCCGGTCGTTCCACCCCCGTTGCGGACACTTTCAGTGAGAGCTGCCGTGCCAGGTTGATCAGGGTCCGGACAATGGCGGCGGTGTTGTCATCTTCCGGTGCCATTTTCAGCAGCTCATGATCGATCTTGACCTGATCGAAAGGCAACTCCCGTAGCAGGCGGAGTGAGGACAGTCCGCTGCCAAACCGGTCAAGCGTCAGTCCGATGCCGATGGATCGCAGTTCATGCAGGGTGTGCGCGGTCTCTTCCAGACGGTCGCTGAGCAGGCGTTCATCGATCTCGACGGCCAGCAGGCCCGGATCAAGTCGCGTTTCGCGAATTGCCGCCCGTAACCGCTCAGTCAGCTGGGGGTGATTGTACTGCCGAGATGACAGATTGATACTGACCCAGACGGGCGTGCCGCTCATGGCCTGGATGGCGCGGGACTGCAGACAGGCATTCTGGCAGATCCATTCTCCCAGCTGCTGGAGCTGACCGGTCTGCTCCGCCACGTCCAGAAAGTCGGCCGGCGTCAGCAGCCCGCGTCGTGGGTGACGCCAGCGCAGCAGGGCTTCGACCCCGTTGATGGCGCCGGTCTTGAGATCCAGAACCGGCTGATAATACAGATCCAGCTCGCTGTTCCGGATGGCAGCGCCCAGTTCCCGCTCCATGATGAGCTGACGCTGCATCTCATCGTTCATGTCTTCGCTGAAGAACTGGATGTTGTTGCGTCCGGCCTTCTTGGCGCGGTACATGGCCATGTCGGCGTTCCGCAGCAGTTCCTCATAGGAACGGCCGTCCTCGGGCGCGATGGTGATGCCGATGCTGGAGGTGATCACCAGCTCGCCGCCGGGGACCCGCACCGGTTCGGTGATGGCCTCCAGAATGGATCGCGCGACCTTTTCGCAACCCTCTGCGCCGTTGACGTGGTTGAGCAGCACTGCGAACTCATCGCCACCGAGCCGGGCAATGGTATCTTCCCGGCGGACGCTGTCCCGCAGCCGTCTTGAGAGCTCCTGCAGCAATTCATCGCCGGCGTCGTGCCCGAGGGTGTCATTGATGCGCTTGAAATGGTCCACGTCGAGCGAAATCAGGGCACAGTAGTGGCCGTGGCGAAGGGCGGTGGTGATGGCCTGCCGGCAGCGATCCTCGAACAGCCGGCGGTTTGCGGTGTCGGTGAGCACATCGTAATGGGCCAGGTAATGCAGCTGGTTCTGGGTCTCGCGGATGTCCGAAATGTCCTGGCCAATGAGCATCAGCCGCACCGAGCGGTCGGTTTCCCGCTCCGGCAGCCGGTTAAGATTCCACAACAGCGTATGGGCGCTGCCGTCGAACCCCTGGATGCGGGTTTCCATCTGATCCCGGTCGAGACTGCTGTGCCGCATTTTGGTGAGTTTCCAGGCCATTTCATCCTGCTGGTCATCCGGGATAAAGGCGTTGATCAGATCCAGATCCAGGGCGTCCTCGCGGCTGTACCCGAACAGGGTCTCGGCGGCGCTGTTCCATTGCCGGATGCCGTTGTGCTCGTCGATGACAATAATCGGGTTGCTGGTGGTCTCGAACAGTGTTCGGAAATACTGCGACGATCGCAGGAGTGAGGCCTCGGCTTCTTCCCGGGAGCGCACCTCGTCGAGGAGGTTGCGGTTGCTTTCAAGCAGGGCCCGCGTCCGTTCCGCAACCGTCGTCTCAAGCTGTTCCTCGGCGGATTCACGTTCGGCCAGCAGAAACCGGATGTAGCCGGCCGTAGCCGCAAAGATAAGCAGCAGTGACTGGGCGGCATCAAGCGGCAGCCAGTTCTCCGGCGAGACCGTGTAATGCAGAACGGACACCGACAGGGCGGCGATGAGCGTCACCGCAATCAGGCTGGAGGAGAGCGGAAAGCGCGTGGCGATCCAGATCATCAGGGGCAGGGTCAGGATGAGCCACTGGAACACATCCGGCCCGGTCATCAGTGCCACAGGCAGCACGAGCACCGTGAACGCCAATAAGTGCAGCGAACCGGTCCTTAAAGTGAGGTGACGATTCAGAACGTCCTTCAAGGTATCCTTCCCCTGATGAGAGTGCCATCAACATCCATGTGACCAAAGGGTCACGTTCTCCGTAGAGCGTGCCAGACTGTCCGGATGAAAAACATGTCACCCAGTTTGATCATCCTTTAAGCAGGTTACACACAGTTCATGGTTTAGAGAATGAGAAGAATTGTATCAGTGTGTAACAGGGTGCGGGCGGTGATCACTCCAGGCGCAGAGACAGGTCAATGGCCTGGAGGTCCTTGGTCAGCGCGCCGAGTGACAGGTAATCCACACCGGTTTCTGCAATCGGAACCAGCGTGTCGGGATTAATTCCACCCGATGCCTCCAGAACAACCCGCCCCGGATGCCGGCGATTCTCGGCAACCGCCATGCGCATGTCGTCCAGACTGAATTCATCCAGCATGATGATGTCGGCGCCGGCCTGGAGGGCTTCCCGGAACTCACCGGGGGTCTCCGTTTCCACTTCCACCGGTCGGCCGGGCGCGATCTCGTGAGCGCGCTCAATAGCGGCGGTGATGGAGCCGCAGGCCAGGATGTGGTTTTCCTTGATCAGAAAGGCGTCGTAAAGGCCCAGCCGATGGTTCAGCCCACCACCACAGGTGACCGCGTATTTCTGCGCCAGTCGCAGTCCGGGGATGGTCTTGCGGGTATCGAGCAGGCGAGCGTCGGTGTGGGCAATGCGTTCGCTCCATTGCTGACAGCGGGTGGCGACGCCGGAGAGAGTCTGCAGCCAGTTGAGCGCGCAGCGCTCGGCCGTCAGGATGCTGCGTGCGGAGCCACAGCAGCGGAAGAGCACCTGGTCCGCCGACACCGTGTCGCCGTCCGCCGCCAGCCATTCGATGGTGACGGCCGGATCCACCTGCCGGAACACCTCGTCGACCCAGTCGCGTCCTGCGAGAACGGCGGTCTCGCGGGTGATGACCCGGCCCCGAGCCTCCCGATCCTCAGGAATCAGTCGGGCGGTAATGTCGCCATCGCCGAGATCTTCCTTCAGGCTGGCAGTGACAGACTGCATCCGGGATTGCCTGAGCAGGTCAGGATCGACAGGTTTGAGCATGGTCGGAGGCCCTTGGGTCAACAAAGAGGTGGAAGTGTACCGGCCCTGCTGGAACCGGCCAAGCGCCGGCTTTGGGCTGGGAAAGTGTGACGTGATTCCGTTAATCACAAAAGGTGACAATCCCTGACACAAGATGACGCTGAACGCGCCTATGATGGAACGTGGATGTAAACTCATGTGAAATCAGGAATGACTTCGCAGCCAGTCTTGGTAGGTAAGCGTTCGGCGAATCGGCCGACGCCAGCGGGGGTGCGCAATGGCTCAAGACAATCGAGTCGTCAGTATTGGCAAACAGGGCGGTGCCGACCGTCATAGTCTGCCGTCCGTGCTCGTGCGCCTGCGGGACGCGTCGGGCCGGAGCATGCGTGATGTGCTGTCCGATCTGTTCGACCGGGCAGACGACGTCCTTTTCAATATGGCCGACAAGGCCGGGACGAATCATGACCAGACCGCGTACTTCGACGCCATGCGGGAACTGCGATTGCGGCGCAAGTCCATGAGTCTGTCCATTCTCCAGTACATGGGCCGCGCGTTTAACGAACTCGGGCGCTTCGATCCCCGTCCGGCCTCGGACGAAATCAGTGAAGTGGATCAGGACAGCCTCAGCCTGGTGGGCCACGATGAAGTGGAGCAGCAGGTTGCGATCGATAACCTCATCAACAAGCTGCGCAACCGTCATCGGCAGGCCATCCGGCTACTGCTGACCCGTTTCGAGCATGTCTGCCCCGAATATCGGCTGGCAGAACGGCAGATGCCGTTGAGCCCGGAAGTGATCTGTTCGGGGCTGGCTGGCGCCTGTGAGGATCTTGATATCGACATCCGGGCCCGCCTGGTTGTTCTCAAACTGTTCGATCGCCTTCTCGTGACGGGTCTGGACCAGTTGTACCGGGACGCCAACGACCTGCTGGTGCGAGAAAATATCCTGCCTGAGATGAAGGAAGCGCCGACCGGCCAGCCGCGCCAGTCCGCCACTCGGGGAGCCCCGCCGCCGCGCCGGGGGCCGGCGGCATCGGAGGGCCCCTCCTCCGGGGAAGGCGGTGGTGCGCCGGTGTCGTCCGGTAGCGATTACAGCTTTTCCGAGCTGACGTCCCTGCTGCATCAGGGCGAGGCGTCGGGGCCGGGGGCTGCCGGTGGCGCCGGTATGACGCTCGGCACCGAAGACCTCATGCGGTACCTCGCCGCGCTCCAGACCGGGGAGTCGGCTGACAACAAGCGTCCGCTGGCCCAGCAGGTAGCCCAGGCGCTTCCGGGGCAGAGCAGTGGCCTCGACGAGGTCCAGCAAGTCGATGCCGATGTCATCAATCTGGTGACTATGCTGTTCGATTTCATTCTTGAAGACCGGCAACTACCGGACGCCATTAAGGCGTTGATCGGACGTCTGCAGATTCCTGTACTCAAAGTGGCACTTGTGGACCGGAGCTTCTTTAACCGGGGCGGCCACCCGGCCCGGCGGTTGCTGAACGAACTTGCGATGGCCGGGATTGGCTGGAACCCTCGCGCGGAAGGCCAGCGTGATCCACTGCGCGAAAAGATTGAGTCCGTGGTGGAGCGCCTGGTCAACGAGTTCACCGATAATGTCGAGCTTTTTTCCGAGCTGTTGGAAGAGTTCACTCACTTCATGGACCTGGACCGCCGGCGTCGGGAGTTGGTGGAGCAGCGTTTGCGGGATGCCGAGGAAGGCCGTGCGCGTCAGGAGCGTGCGCGTCAGCAGGCTGAGGACGCCCTCCAATCGGTACGGGAGCAATACCGGTTGCCCGATGTCCTGATCCGCCTGCTGGACGGTCCTTTGATCAAGGTGCTGGAGTTTGTCGCCCTGCGTGATGGTGAGGACAGCGAGGCCTGGGATGAGAGTGTGGCGCTGGCCAACCGTGTGGCCTGGAGTGTGGACCCCCGCCCGGTGGAGAGCGGCACAAGAGACCAGTTATTGCGTGAGATTCCGGGTATTGTCGATCAGCTGCGAAACAGTCTCCACGGTATTTCCTGGGATCCGTTCGAGTGCGATGCCCTGATTCGGGATCTTGAGTTGGCTCATGTCGACACCCTGCAACGCCTGGAGGTAGAGGGGCCGGTTGACGACGTTGAGCCTGATCCGGTCGGGGACCTGACTGAAGTCGCGCCGCCGACGTTGGAGGCGCAGCAGGTATCTTCTGAAGCGACGGTTCCGGAGGCATCGCGGGAAAGCGAGGATGCTTCCGCGCCCAAGGGCACCACGGTAGCGCCGGATGCGGCCGCCGACGATGCACCGGAGCCGGAGGCCCCTGCCATTGATGCCCATTGGTACGACCAGGCCCGCTCGCTGCGTGTCGGCTCCTGGGTGGAGCTTGAGCACGAGGGGCAGCGCTTGCGTTGCAAGCTGGCCGCCATCATCCGGGCTACCGGCAAGTATATCTTCGTGAACCGTAACGGGGCGAAGGTATCCGAATCCGGCATTGATGGCGTGGCGGAGTCGCTGGCCAATGGCGACATCAGCATGCTCGACGATGGGCTGATATTTGACCGTGCGCTTGAGTCGGTCATTGGCAATCTGCGTCAGAACCGGCGCGACTGAGATGATGACGCCTGAATCAGCCTGAGGCGCCCATTAGCGCTGTCAGGCGCGCCTGTCCAGTGGCCCGTATGGCTGGATTATGCTTCAATCGGGGCATGATGACGCCCGATTCCCCCCAGGTTGAGTGCCCTGTTGCCCGCTCCCGGCTTCACATTGATGATCGGGGCTGGCTTCACCCGGTCCGGCACTGTCCCTCGCCGAACTATAACGCTCGTCCCGATCCCGATGATATTTCGCTACTGGTCGTGCATAACATCAGCCTCCCGCCGGGACGATTCGGTGGCGACACCATTGAGCGCTTCTTCTGCAATCGCCTGACACGGGGAGAAGATCCGTTTCTCGATACCATTCTGGATCTCACGGTGTCCGCGCACATGCTTATCCGCCGGGATGGTGAGCCGGTGCAGTTCGTTGGTTTCCAGGACCGGGCCTGGCACGCCGGTCGTTCGTGGTATCGCGGGCGGGAGGAGTGCAATGATTTCGGGATCGGTATTGAGCTGGAGGGGACGGACGAGCATCCATACACGGAGGCTCAATACCGGCAGCTTGCGGCGGTGACCGCCTGCCTGGTGAATCACTACCCGTTCATGGAGTTCCAGCGTGTGACCGGGCACAGCGACATTGCGCCTGGCCGCAAAACGGACCCGGGGCCGTCGTTCAACTGGTCCTGGTTCCGGCGTTGTCTCAATGACATGTCTGCGCCGGAGGGCAGGGAATGACGTTCTTTGCCATCCTGCTGGGCTATCTTATTCGCCGGGGGCTGGATGCGTCCGGACGCGTTGGCAGTGATGCCGTGTTCCGCTTGTGGTTCTCCCGTATGCCGCCCAGTCGTGCGGGGCGCGAGCATCGTGCCTGGCCGGGTGTGGCGATTCTGCTGGGAGCGGTCCTGCTCGCCGTTTTGATTGGTTTCGCTTTTCGTTATTGGCATCTATCATTCCTGCAATGGTTCTTCGATGCGCTGATGATCGCGCTGCTGCTGGGGCGCCCTGGCTGGAAACAGGCGTTGACCGGCTATGGCCAGGCCTGGCGTCGGGGGGATGCTGCGCAGGCCTGGCGCGAGGTTCAGGCGCTGCTGCCAGCCAGTGTCCGCGGTGACGCCCTGGAGCCGCGCGTCATGCATCTGGCGTTGTGCCGTCAGTATCTGGTGCAGACGTTCGAACACTATTTTATGCTCCTGTTCTGGTTTGCGGTTCTGGGCCTGCCCGGGCTGATTCTGTCGCGACTCGCGCTGGCTCTGCGTGATCACTGGCCACACCCGGGCGGTCGTGCCGTGTTTGAGCGCCCGGTGACGCTGCTGGCCTGGATTCCGGCGCGGGTACTGGCATTGAGTTTCGGCATTGCGGGGGATCTGGCGGGCTGGATGTCCGACCGGCGACAGAACCTGTTCCGGTTTGGTGGGCAGGTGGAGGATCTGCTCTTCGACAGCGCCAATGGCGCGCTTTCGAGCTACTCGTTGGACCCGGACGGTTATCAGCGGGTTCACCCGGATGGATGGCCCGATTATGGGGCCCGTAGCCTGCAGGCAGTTCGCGACCTATTGAACCGTAGCTTGCTTGTTTGGATCAGCGCGTTTGCAATATTGGCCATCTTGGGGATCTTATGACCTCTTCATTACAAAACATCACAGATCAGAGTAAAGATCTGTTTCCAGAGGGCGACAAACAGTGTGGAGAGCGCTGTTGAGCCTCCCGCTGGATGCGTGGCTGTTTTCCCGAACACCGGGTTAGGGTAAGGTCATTGCCCTGATTTGGTGCTCGGTGATAATCAATAAAAAAGAACAGTAGGAAGCGGTGGACGGTCGTTGGTCGTCCGGTTGCCTGCTTGCGAGAAAGGGGGATCCGTGAAGTACATTCTGTCTCCGGCCGTGGCGTTGATGAATCGGCTGTCCATGCTTCAGAAGTTTGGACTGATCAGTGTGCTGTTCCTGGTCCCGCTCGCGGGCCTGTCCTACCTATTGGTGAGCCAGCTGAACGCCTCCATCGATACCATTGTCGCGGAACAGCGCGCGATGGATCAGTTGGAGGAAGTGAACGAGTTGATGGCGGCCGCCGTGCGTTACAGGGACTATCGGACGCTCGGTAAAAGCAATAACGACTCAGCTTTTCTCTCCAAGAGCGACAAGGCGGCGAACGCGGTCGAGGCGCACCTGGACAGCCTGACTGAATCCGATGTTCGTCTGGATCAGAAAGGGACTTGGCGAGAACAGCTGGAGTCAGTGGCCGCTGCCTGGGAAACGCTTCGCTCCGAGGACATTCTTCAGAGTAATGTCGATCCCCAGTTCCAGTATTACGACAGCTTCGTCCAGAACGTCCGGGCGTTACAGAATGCCACGATCAAAGTATCGGCACTCTCCCGCGATCCGTCTGTTGAGAATCAGCTGCTGCTCGAGATGACGGTCGGTGCTTTGCAGGATTCGATTCTGCTCCAGGGGACGGTGCGCACGTTCGGTATGCATGGGCTGATTCAGGGGCGCCTGAGCTCCGTGCTGGCGGGGCTCGCCAATGATCTCTATGACCGCCTGACAACGCTGGACAACGAACTGAAATCCCAGATCCAGGTCGTCAAGAGTGCCTCGCCGACATTCCAGTCAACGGCCGGTGAGGTGGCTTCCGCCGTCACGGACACACCGTTGACTGTCCGCGATGAGCTGGATCAGAAGATCATCACGCCCTACCGCCTGGAAATGGCGCCTCAGGCATTTGATCGGTTCGTGAGTGAGGCGATCGGCGAGCATTATGAGTTGATGGACGCCATCTACGGCATTGTCGACGCCAACCTGGCCGCACGCCTGGACGCTGAGACAGACCAGCGGCTCACTATTCTGCTGGCTTTGGGCGGATTACTGCTGGTGATCGTGTTCCTCTATCTGGGCTTCTTCATGTCCGTGAAAACGGCGATCAGCCGCTTTACCGACGCCGCCCGCCATGTGGCGGACGGTGACATGACCGTACGGATTAAGCTCGATAACCGGGACGAGCTGGGCACGCTGACCGACGAATTCAACAACATGACCGCCCGGATTGCGAAACTGATTCGTTCGGTGTCCGGGACGACCGGAGATGTGGATGAGCAGGCGGCGCGTGTCAACACCGTGGCCACGTCCAACAGCGATGCGGTTTCCCGACAGATGACCGAGACCGGTCAGATTGCCGAAGCCATGCACCAGATGGTTGATGCCGTTCAGGAAGTGGCCAAGAGTGCCCAGCAGGCATCGGATACGGCCAACCGTGCTGAGCACGACGCGGAACAGGGACGTGAGGTGGTCAACGAGTCGGTGGCCACGATCAACCGACTGGCGGAGGAGATCCGTGGTGCGGTGGATGTCATCAACCGGGTTAGTGACGACAGCGAAAACATCAGTCAGGTACTGGTGGAAATCAAGGCCATCGCCGAGCAGACCAATCTGCTGGCGCTGAATGCGGCAATCGAAGCGGCGCGTGCGGGTGAGCAGGGTCGTGGCTTCGCTGTCGTAGCGGACGAGGTGCGCTCGCTGGCGCAGCGGACCCATAAGTCGACCGAAGACATCGAGGAAATGATCGGTCGCTTGCAGACCGGCGTGGGGCAGGCGGTCACGGCCATGAACAACAGCCACGAAGTGACCAACTCAACGGTCGATAAGTCGTCCGAGGTGACCCAGGCGCTCGAAAAGATTCTGGGTGGCATCTCCACCATCGTGGACATGAGCCATCAGATCGCCCAGGCCTCCGAGGAGCAGTCCTCGGTTGCTCAGGACATCAACAGCAACGTGGATCAGATCACCGAACTGGGGCAGAGCACCTCCGACAACGCCAACGAGACGCTGGAATCGTCCCGGCGCATGTCCGATCTGACTGCGGATCTTCGCAAGGTGGTGGACGCCTTCAAGGTGTGAGGGCGGCCACGTTTGCGGGCATTGTTCTACGACGTCGGCTCCCACAATACTTCCTGCCCGCCATCCCGGCGGGCCAGCAGCCGTGCCGCGACGAACAGCAGGTCCGACAGCCGGTTGAGGTAGTTGCGGCTTTCCGGGTTGATGGCGTCCTGATGGCTCAGGCTCACCACCGTGCGTTCCGCCCGGCGACAGATGGCACGAGCCAGATGCGCATGGGCCGCGGGCGTTGAACCGCCCGGCAGGATGAAGTTCTTCAGTGGCGGCAGGTCCTCGTTCCAGTCATCCAGCGTTTCTTCCAGCCACTGAATGTGGTCTTCCTGAATCACTGTGCTGCCCGGGATGGCAAACTCGCCACCCAGGTCGAAGAGGTGATGCTGGATACGGTTGAGTCGCCCGACGAGTGGGTCGTCATCTTTTAGAGTGATGATCAGGAGGCCGAGCTGGCAGTTCAGCTCGTCCACCGTGCCGATCACATCGACCCGCTCCGAACTCTTCGCCACTCGGCTGCCGTCCGCGAGCCCGGTGGAGCCATCATCGCCCGTGCGGGTGTAGATCTTTGACAGCCTGTAGCCCATATCGTGTCGTCCGTCTGGTTCTCAAGTGAGTTGATTGAGTTGTTAGAAGTCTGCGCGGTAGCCATTGTGCCGGGCGAGATCGTCCCACGGCGCTTCATTTTGACGGTCATTTGAGGCGCATAGTCTTTCTATGTCACGACAATGAACGCTCAAAAGGGACCACCGTGGGGCGGTCGCAGCGGTGCGACTCTCTATCGCGCAGACTCCTAGATCGACTCAATCGTGTCGCGTTGTTCCTGAAGGCGCTGGCGGGTGCTTTCCGCATCCGTCAGCTTGCTCCGCTCCTTGTCCACCACCTCGGCCGGTGCCTTGGCGGTGAAGTTTTCGTTGCCAAGCTTGGCTTCCAGGCGACTGATCTCTTTGCCGATCCGTTCCAGCTCTTTGTCGAGACGGCCCAGTTCGGCCTCTTTGTCGATCAGCCCAGCCATTGGTACGAGCACTTCCAGGTCTCCGACCACTTGCGTGGCGGAGAGCGGCGCTTCCTCGTCACCCAGCCACTCCAGTGACTCCAGTCGCGCCAGCGAACTCAGGAATGGGTGATTGTCGGTCATGCGCTGGTGATCGCTCTCCGTGCCGCGCAGGTACACCGGGATATGCCGGGCGGGTGCGATGTTCATTTCGCCACGGATGTTCCGGATGGCCAGGATGACTCCCTTGAGCCATTCCAGATCCCGCTCGGAGGCGTCGTCTATGCGCGCCTCGTCCGCTTCCGGGTAGGGCTGCGTCATGATGGTGTCGCCCTGGGTGCCGGCCAGCGGCGCCACGCGCTGCCAGATCTCCTCGGTAATGAACGGGATGATCGGGTGCGCCAGCCTCAGAACCGCCTCCAGCACCCGCACCAGTGTCTGGCGCGTACCCCGGCGTGACGCGTCGGTGGCGTTGTCGTCGGTCAGCACCGGCTTAGACAGCTCCAGGTACCAGTCGCAATACTCGTTCCAGAGGAACTCGTAGATGGTGTTGGCGGCCAGGTCGAAGCGGAACTGGTCCAGGTGGCGGGTCACGTTCTGCTCGCAACGCTGGAGGGCGCTGATGATCCAGCGGTCGGCCAGCGACAGCGTCACCTCGCCTCCCTGTGCGCCGCAGTCCTCGCCCTCGGTGTTCATCAGTACGTAGCGGGCCGCATTCCAGAGCTTGTTGCAGAAGTTGCGGTAGCCTTCCAGGCGCTTCATGTCCCAATTGATGTCCCGGCCGGTGGAGGCAAGGGCGGAGAGGGTGAAACGCAGCGCATCGGTGCCGTGGGCACTGATGCCTTCCGGGAACTCGTTGCGTGTGCGCTTTTCGATCTTGCGCGCCAACTGTGGCTGCATCATGTTGCCGGTGCGCTTTTCCAGCAGGTCGTCCAGTGAAATGCCGTCGATCATGTCCAGCGGGTCCAGCACATTGCCCTTGGACTTGGACATCTTCTGGCCCTGCTCGTCACGGATCAGGCCGGTCACGTAGACGGTCTTGAACGGCACATGCGGCTCGCCATTTTCGTCCTTGATCAGGTGCATCGTCATCATGATCATCCGGGCAACCCAGAAGAAGATGATGTCAAAACCGGTAACGAGCACGTCCGTCGGATGGAACGTCGCCAGCCGCTCGGTGTTCTCTGGCCAGCCGAGTGTGGCGAAGGTCCAGAGTGCGGAGCTGAACCAGGTGTCCAGTACGTCTTCGTCCTGGGTCAGGTTCACGCCGCTGTCGAGTCCGTATTTCTCGCGGATCTCGTCCTCGTTGCGGCCCACATAGACGCGGCCGTTATCGTCGTACCAGGCCGGAATCCGGTGCCCCCACCAGAGCTGGCGGGAAATGCACCAATCCTGGATCTCCCGCATCCAGGAGAAGTACATGTTCTCGTACTGCTTAGGCACGAACTCGATGCGGCCGTCTTCCACGGCCTCGATGGCCGGCTTCGCCAGCGTTTTGGCGTCGACGAACCACTGGTCCGTCAGCATCGGTTCAATGACCAGTCCCGAACGGTCGCCGCGCGGGATGCTGAGCACGTGGTCTTCCACCTCGTGCAACAGGCCCAGCTCGTCCAGGTCCGAGACAATGCGCTCGCGCGCGTCGTCACGGGAGAGCCCGGCGTAGGCTTCGGGCATAGTGCCGTCGAGCGCATCGCTCGGGTTGCCCTCGCTGTCGAACACTTCCGCTTCGGCGCGAATGGTCGCGTCGGGCGTCATGACGTTCAGCAGCGTCAGCTTCTGGCGCTTGCCGACGGCATAGTCATTGAAGTCGTGGGCCGGCGTAATTTTTACGCAGCCGCTGCCTTTCTCCGGGTCCGCGTGCTCATCCGCGACGATCGGAATCTCCCGGTTCACCAGAGGCAGGTTGACGGTTTTGCCGACCAGGTGCTGATAGCGCTCGTCCTCCGGATTCACCGCGACGGCGGTATCACCGAGCATGGTTTCAGGACGGGTGGTGGCGACGACCAGATAGTCTTTGCCATCCTGCGTGGTTTCGCCGTGAGCGAGCGGATACCGGTAGTGCCAGAACTGGCCTTTCTCTTCCTTGTTCTCCACTTCCAGATCGGAAATGGCGGTGTGCAGTTTCGGGTCCCAGTTGACCAGGCGCTTGCCGCGGTAGATCAGGCCCTCGTCGTGCAGGCGGACGAACACCTCCTGGACGGCGCGATAGAAGCCGTCATCCATCGTGAAGCGTTCGTGGTCCCAGTCGACGGAATTGCCCAGGCGACGCATCTGACGGGTGATGGTGTTGCCGGACTCGTGTTTCCAGTCCCAGATGCGCTGAATGAACGCCTCACGTCCCAGGTCGTGGCGGGTTTTGTCCTCTTCCTGGGCGACCTTGCGCTCAACGACCATCTGCGTGGCGATGCCCGCATGGTCCGATCCCACCTGCCAGAGCGCGTTGCGGCCCTGCATGCGGCGAAAGCGCGTGAGCGTGTCCATGATGGTGTGCTGGAAGGCGTGCCCCATGTGCAGGCTGCCGGTCACGTTGGGCGGCGGAATCATCAGGCAATAGGAATCGCCTTCGCCGCTGGGGCGGAAGTAGCCCCGGTTTTCCCATTCTTCGTACCACTGACGCTCAATCTTCTCGGGCTGGTAGGTCTTTTCCATGGAAACTCTGCTAGTGCCTGATTCAACGTGAAAGCTCGAATTATACATGCGGGGCGGGGCGTTTTGTTATCCGGTTCCGCGACGCCGGTCATGGACCTGGGGTTCGATGCCCATCTCCCGAAGCTGACGGAAATGGGAGCGCGCGCGGGACAGGGTCTGCGGGTCGTCGTTGGCGATCAGTGCCAGGCGCTTGAACCGGTCGGCATCAGCGGGCAACTGGTCGCCGAGGACGATCACCGTGTCCCACTCGCTGGCCGCAGGCTGGTGACAGCTGATGACGACCCGCTCGCCGGGTCCGGCGTCCGCCTCCAGGGCATGGGGCAGGAAACTGTCCGGCCGGAACGACCAGAGCACATCATCGGCCTGTTGTGCCTGATCGTCGGAGCCGCAAAACAGGCACACCCGATCCCCCTCGCGCCAGGCTTTTTCGGTCAGGCGTGCCGCGTATTGCAGCCGTGCCTGATCCGAAGGCGAGGGAATCAGGTGGAACCAGTGTCGCCCGCCGGTCTCACTTGGCATGGGACAGGAGGTATTCCATCAGCAGCGGTACCGGCCGCCCCGTGGAGCCTTTCTCCTTGCCGGACAGCCAGGCGGTGCCGGCGATGTCCAGGTGTGCCCAGCGGTAGTTCTTGGTGAACCGGGACAGGAAGCAGGCGGCGGTGATGGACCCGGCGCCCTTGCCGCCGATGTTCTGCATGTCCGCGAAGTTGCTGTCTAGCAGGCTCTGGTACTCGTCCCAGATGGGCAGTCGCCAGGCGCGATCCCCGGCGGTTTCGCCGGCGTTGAGCAGCTCGTCGGCAAGAGCGTCGTCGTTGCTGAACAGGCCGGTGGCTTCGGCGCCGAGTGCGATGATACAGGCGCCCGTCAGGGTGGCCATGTTGACGACGGTTTCCGGCTTGTAGCGCTCGGCATAGGTCAGGGCATCGCACAGCACCAGGCGGCCTTCCGCGTCCGTGTTGAGGATCTCCACGGTCTGGCCGGACATGGTCTTCACGATGTCGCCCGGGCGCGTGGCATTGCCATCCGGCATGTTTTCCGCCGCAGCGACAATGCCCACAACATTCATCTTCGGTTGCAGGCTACCGATGGCCTTCATGGCGCCGAAGACACTCGCGGCACCGCCCATGTCGTACTTCATCTCGTCCATGGCGGCGCCGGGCTTGAGGCTGATGCCGCCCGAATCAAAGGTAATACCCTTGCCGACCAGAACGTGCGGCTTCTGTTTCTCGCCCGCGCCCTTGTACTCCATGATGATCAGGCGCGCAGGCTGGGTGCTGCCGGCGGACACAGACAGCAGGCTGTCCATGCCCAGCTTCTTCATCTCCTTTTCATCGAGCGTGCGGACGGTGATGTTGTCGTGCGCCTTGCCCAGCTTCTCGGCCTGGCTGGCGAGCCATTTCGGATGGCAGACGTTGGGCGGCGTGTTGCCCAGATCCCGCGTCATGGACATTCCACCGCCGACGGCGACGCCGGTTTCCAGTGCCTTCTTATGGCCCGCTGAGGCGGAGGAGGCCTGAACGGTGATTTTTTTCAGTGCCGGGGCCTTGTCCTTGCTGCTTTTGAACTCGGTGAACCGGTAAAGCTGTTCTTCCGCGGTCCGGCCAATGAGGTTCAGGCGCCAGGCCTCGTCCCGGTCAGCGACCTCCACATCCGCCAGTGCGACGAGGGCCTGTTTGACCGGCGTGTCCTTCAGGCGCGTGATGACAGACCGGACCATGGTGCGGTAAGCGTTCAGCGGCACCGGCTGTTTGTCGCCGCTGCCGACCACCAGCAGGCGTTTCCAGGGCTGATCCTTCAGCGGCATCAGGAGCATGGTGCCGGACTTGCCGGTCAGATCGCCGGATTGGCGCAGTTCGCTGATCTGCCCGTCGAGGGCGTCATCAGCGGCGGCTGTTGAGGCGGGCAGGTCCCCTTTTTCCGGCAGGCTGACGATCAGGCAATCGGATTTGGTGCTCGTCAGTGCTTTGCTGGTCACGGTGTAGTCGGTCATAGCAGCTCCGCTTTCTGGGTTTATTGCAGCAGTTTACGTGAAGCGTCCGGGCGTTGCACAAGGGTGTGACCACCTGTCATTCCAGCGCCGGGTTCACTAGAATACCCGCCGAACACCTCGCGTCTCACTCAGGAGCCGTTTTGTCCATCATCTTCCGCTATCTCAACCGCCAGGTCCTGGTCAGCATGCTTGCAGTGACCGGCGTGCTGCTGATGGTGTTCATGAGCGGCCGGTTCCTGAAGTACCTGAGTGAGGCCGCCACCGGCAAGTACCCGGGCGACATTCTTTTCATGGTGATGGCGTACCGGTTCCCTGGCTTTCTGGAGCTGATTCTGCCGCTGGGGCTGTTCATCGGCATCCTGCTGGCCCATGGCCGCATGTATCTCGACAGTGAAATGTCGGTGCTGTTTGCCTGCGGCGTGAGTGACCGGCAGGTACTGGGATATACGATGGTCACCAGCGTGGTGGTCATGATGCTGGTCGGTGTGATCAGCCTCTATCTGGCGCCCTGGGGCATGGCGAAGGTGGACCGCATCTTCGACGCCCAGAAGCAGAAGACCGAGTTCGAGCTGCTCACGCCCGGGCGTTTTCAGAGCCTGCCGGGGGGCGACCGTGTCACCTACACCGAGTCACTGAGTGATAACAAGCGGCGGCTCAGTGGTGTGTTCATTGCTGAACACGCGGATGACGGCTCGGGGCCAACGCTGATCGCCGCCGAGGCCGGTTCCCAGTTTGTGGACGAGGACACCGGCAGCCGGTTCCTGGTGCTGGAGGATGGGCACCGCTTTGCGGGCAAGCCCGGCCAGCCGGATTATCAGGTGACGTCATTCGATGCCTACGGCCTGAAAGTGACCGGCCCGGAATCGGTGCGTACCTATCGCGACGAAGAGGGCATTCCCACCCTTGAGCTGTGGCGCTCAGACAACCCGGACCACCGGGCCCTCTTCCACTGGCGCGTCTCGCTGCCGTTCCTGGTGCCGGTCGTGACGCTGCTGGCGGTGCCTCTGAGCCGGGTCAATCCACGCCAGGGCCGGTTCTTTCACCTGTTACCGGCGATGCTGATCTACATCGGCTATCTCGGGCTGTTGATTGTGGCGCGTGATGCGCTGGCCCGCGGGGATATCCCGGAATGGCTGGGACTGGCCTGGGTGCATGTGCTGTTTCTCGGGTTAGGGCTGTGGTTGCAGTTTGGTCCCGGGTGGATGCGCCGCCGACGACTTCAGCGGGAGGGCCAGCGCCATGCGTAAGCTCGATCGCTACATCACCCGGACAGTGGGTGGCGCCACATTGCTGGTCATGCTGGTGGTGCTGTCGCTTGATGTCATTTTCGGGTTCATTGCAGAACTGGATGATGCGCGGGCCGACTATCAGGCCTTCGATGCGCTGCTCTATGTGCTGATGACCCTGCCGCGACGCATCTACGACTACCTGCCGGTCGGGGCCTTCATGGGCTGTCTGGTGGGGCTGGGCGCGCTGGCCAGTTCGTCCGAGCTGGTCGTGGTCCGGGCGGCGGGCGTGTCCCTCCGCCGGATCGTCGTCAGCGCCATGAAGCCCACGCTGATCGTGATCGTGTTTGGTCTGCTGCTTGGCGAATACGTGGCCCCGCACTTTGAGCGGATTGCCCAGAGTCAGAAGGCGGTGGCTTTGGGGGCCGGTGAGAACGTAGCGGCGGCGACCGGGTTCTGGCACCGGGAGGGCAACACCTTTATGCATATGAATGCGGTTCAGCCCAATGGCGTGCTGCATGGGGTGTCGCTGTTCCGATTCGACGATGAGCGATGGCTGGAGTCGGCCACGTTCGCCAAGCGAGCTATTCACCAGGGGGATCACTGGATTCTGGGGAAGGGCACGCGGACGCGATTGACCCGCGAAGGCGCGGAGCGCGAGACGTTCCGGCAGGAGCGCTGGGAGACCGACCTGTCGCCGGAGGTGTTGAGCGTGCTGATTGTCAAGCCGGACAATCTCTCGATCAGCGGCCTCTATACCTACGCGACCTACCTGGAGGCGCAGGGCCTCAGCGCGGGCAACTACTGGCTGTCGTTCTGGAAGAAGGTGCTGGCGCCGGTGGCCATTGCCGTGCTGGTGCTGGTGGCGATTTCCTTTGTCTTCGGCCCGCTCCGGTCGGTCACCATGGGGTTTCGGGTGTTTACCGGCATCATCGTGGGGCTGCTGTTCAAGTACATGCAGGACCTGCTGGGGCCGATGAGCCTGGTGTTCGGGTTCGATCCCATCCTCGCCATCACGGCCCCCATCCTGGTGAGCGGGCTGGTGGGCGCCTATCTCATGAAGAAAGCCGGGTAGGCGCCAGACGAGGCACTAGTTTTTCGGTTCGTTCGGGACGCGTACGACCCGGCTGGACGAGGCGTGATCCGTCCAGGTCCGCTTTTCGCTGTCCCACAGCATCCACAGATAGCCGAAGCCGATGGTCAGCCAAGCGGCCCAGCCCACCATGTAGCGCAGCAGCGCCTGACTCCAGCGAATGGATGAGCCATCATCGTTCTCGATCCGGATGCGCCAGACCTGCATGCCGAGCGTCTGGCCCGTACGCGTCCAGAAATAGGCGAAGAAAAAATAAAGCGTTACGAACAGCACGGTGCTCAGCATCGGGTCGGTGTTGAGCTGGCCGGACTCCGCCATTTGCTGGTACTCGTCAAACCCAATCACCCACGCCGCCAGCATCGTATACCCCCACGTGACCACGATGACCACCGCGATGCTGATGAGTCCGTCGTAGATCATGGCGAGCAGTCGGCGGATCAGGCTGGCCGGTGAGAGCAGGACCTCTGGGTCGTGAAACTGTCGGTACATCGCAGCGGTTCCGTTTGCAGGTAAAGGCCTGGAGTATAAAGGAATGGTGCGGTCGCTTTCTCGTTTTTTACCCCATGCGGCTGTGCTAGAGTATCGAGCTTACTGTTCCCTTGAGAGCGCGCTCTCCCGCGATGTTGAACGAGTCCGGGCAAGCCCTCATATTTTATTATAATGACAATGCGTATGTTGATAGGGCGGTTCGGGCGAATGAACGCCCAGCCGGGGCGCAGCGCTCCCCGGGGTTACCCACTCACAGTCTGATGAGAGTCAGGACACGGCTATGAAAACCGCAGTACTGCGCCAGAACTTCTTTGATTTCTTCAGCCAGCGCGGCCACGAGGTGGTGCCGAGCAGTTCGCTGGTGCCCCACGACGATCCGACACTGCTGTTCACCAACGCCGGTATGAACCAGTTCAAGGACGTCTTCCTGGGGCGGGAGGATCGCGGCTATACCCGCGCGGTCAGTGCGCAGCGCTGTGTCCGGGCTGGGGGCAAGCACAACGATCTGGAGAACGTCGGCTACACCGCCCGGCATCACACCTTTTTTGAGATGCTGGGCAACTTCAGTTTTGGCGATTACTTCAAGCGTGAAGCGATCGAGTTCGCCTGGACGTTCCTGACCAGTCCGGACTGGCTGGGCCTGCCCAAAGACAAACTGCTGGTGACCATCTACGACGCGGACCAGGAAGCCTTCGATATCTGGCACGACGAAATGGGCGTGCCGTCCGATCGCATCATCCGGATCGGTGACAACAAAGGCGCGCCGTACGCCTCGGATAACTTCTGGCAGATGGGCGACACCGGTCCGTGTGGCCCCTGTACCGAGATTTTCTTCGATCACGGGCCCGACGTGGCGGGCGGCCCTCCCGGCACGCCGGAAGAGGATGGCGACCGGTTCATCGAAATCTGGAATGTGGTCTTCATGCAGTACAACCGTCAGTCCGACGGCACCATGGAAGACCTGCCCAAGCCCTCGGTCGATACCGGCATGGGCCTGGAGCGCATTGCCGCGGTCCTGCAGGGTGTGCACAGCAACTACGAGATCGACCTGTTCCAGGATCTGCTCAAGGCGGCGTCCGAACTGTTGGGCGGCGTGGATACCACCGAAGCCAGCCTCCGGGTTGTGGCGGACCACATCCGTTCCTGTGCCTTTCTGATCGCCGACGGTGTGATGCCGTCCAATGAAGGCCGTGGCTTCGTCCTGCGCCGGATCATCCGTCGGGCGGCGCGTCACGGTAACAAGCTGGGCGCGACCGAGCCGTTCTTTCACAAGCTGACCGCGGCGCTGGTGGACCTGATGGGTGAGGCCTATCCCGAGCTCAAACGCACCCAGGCACAGATCGAAAAGGTCCTTCAGCAGGAGGAAGAACAGTTTTCCCGGACGCTCGACAAAGGGCTGCGCCTGCTGGAGCGGGACATCGCGAACCTCTCCGGTACGGAAATTCCCGGCGACACCATCTTCACGCTGTATGACACTTACGGCTTCCCGGTCGATCTCACCAACGACATCGCCCGTGAGCGTGGCCTGACACTGGATTACGAGGGCTACGAGAGTGCGATGGAAGCTCAGCGTGAACGGGCGCGGGCCGCGTCCAAGTTTGGCGTGGACTATAACGCCGACGTGCGCATTGAGGGTGAGACGGAGTTTACAGGTTACGAATACGTCGATGGCAGCAGCCGCATCCGCACCGTGCTGGTCAATGGCGAGGAAGCCAACGCGCAGGCCGGGGATGAGGCGATCGTCGTTCTTGAACGCACGCCATTCTATGCCGAGTCCGGCGGTCAGGTGGGCGATACCGGCCTGTTGACCTGGAGTGGCGGCCGCTTCCATGTCACCGATACGCGCAAGGACGGCGACAACCACCTGCATATCGGCACCGTACTTGAGGGCGAAGTCCTGCCGGGGCTGGAGGTGGAGGCCCGCATCGACAGCGAGCGCCGCCAGGCCATCAAGCTCAATCACTCGGCGACTCACCTTCTGCACGCTGCTCTCAAGAACGTGCTGGGCAATCACGTGACCCAGAAGGGCTCGCTGGTGGAGCCGGATCGGCTGCGGTTCGACTTCTCGCACTTTGAAGCCCTGACGCCGCAGGAAATCAACGCCATCGAGGAGCAGGTCAACGCTCAGATCCTGGCGAATGCACCGGTGCAGACCGAGATCACCGATATCGAGACGGCGAAGGAGAAGGGTGCCTGCATGCTTTTCGATGAAAAGTATGGCGATCAGGTCCGGGTGTTGAGCATGGGCACGGATGATTTCTCCGTGGAACTCTGTGGCGGTACCCACGTCAGCCGGACGGGGGATATTGGCCAGCTTCGGATCGTCTCCGAAAGCGGCATTTCCTCCGGCGTTCGCCGGGTCGAAGCGGTGACCGGGCAGAAGGCGCTGGAGTGGGCGGACGACACCGAAGAGCGCCTGGATCGCGTCGCCGAACTGGTGCGTGGGAACCGAGACACCGTGGTCGAGCGCGTTGAGACGGCCATCGAACGCAATCGCGAACTCGAGAAAGAACTGGAACGCCTCAAGTCCAAGCTGGCCAGCTCCGCCGGTTCCGATCTGGCGGACAACGCCGTGGACGTCAGCGGCCTGAAGGTCGTGGCCTCAAAACTGGAAGGCGCGGATCGTAAGGCGCTGATGGAAACTGCCGATCAGCTCAAGAACAAGTTGGGCACCGGTGTGGTTGTGCTGGCGGCGGAGCAGGATGGCAAGGTCATGCTCGTGGCCGGTGTTACGAAAGACGCGACGGGCCGCGTACGTGCCGGCGATCTCATGAAAAAGCTGGCGGCCGAGGTGGGCGGCAAGGGCGGCGGCCGTCCGGACATGGCCCAGGGGGGCGGCACCGACGTGGCTGGCCTGCCATCGGCGCTGGAAAAAGTCGCAGGCTGGGTTGAGGAAGCGCTCACCGCTTCCGCGTGATGGTGAACGCCTGTTCAGTGCTTGCATAAACGACTATAATCGGTCGCTTTGCAACAGTCGCGGCCGCCACGGGCGGTGAATGATTGTGTTGCGGGAGCCGGCCTCAGCCGATTCCGTTCAGAAGGAAGAGTTCAGGAGAGAATGGCGCTACTGGTCCAGAAATACGGCGGAACGTCGGTCGGTTCCCCCGAACGCATCGAAGCGGTGGCCGAGCGGGTCAGCCGTGCCCGTGATAATGGCGATGATGTGGTCGTGGTGGTTTCCGCCATGAGTGGCGAGACTAACCGGCTGATTGCCCTGGCGGAGAGCATCAGCGAAACCCCGTCTCCACGGGAGATGGATGTGCTGGTGTCCACGGGGGAGCAGGTCACCATCGCGCTGCTGTCGATGGCCCTGCACAAGCGGGGTCTGGAAGCGCGTTCCTACACGGGTGGGCAGGTGGGGATCCGGACGGACAACGCCCACACCAAGGCCCGCATCCAGCGCATTGATGAGGAGCGGATGCAGGGGGACCTGAACGCCGGGCGCGTGGTGGTCGTCGCCGGATTCCAGGGCGTCGACGACGAGGGCAATATCACCACGCTGGGGCGTGGCGGTTCCGATACAACTGCCGTCGCACTGGCGGCGGCCCTGAAGGCCGATGAGTGCCAGATATACACCGACGTGGATGGGGTTTACACGACCGATCCACGGGTAGTGGACCAGGCGCGCCGTCTTGATCGTATTACCTTTGAGGAAATGATCGAGATGGCCAGCCTGGGTTCCAAAGTGCTGCAGATTCGCGCTGTGGAATTTGCCGGCAAATACAATGTCCCATTAAGGGTGCTGTCCAGTTTTAAGGACGGCGAGGGTACCCTGATCACACTGGAGGATGAGTCCGAGATGGAACAACCGCTCGTTTCCGGCATTGCGTTCAACCGTGACGAGGCCAAGCTCACCATCTCCGGTGTGCCTGACACGCCCGGCAGTGCATCGCGCATCCTCAAGCCGGTCAGTGATGCCAATATCGAGATTGACATGATTGTCCAGAACGTGGGGGCGGATAACCGCACCGACTTTACGTTCACCGTACATCGCAACGACTACGAGAAAGCGAAAACCATCCTCGATGACATTGCCAGCAACCTGTCGGCCCGGGAGGTGACGGGAGACAATCGCATTGCCAAGGTCAGTATCGTGGGTGTCGGTATGCGCTCCCACGCGGGCGTGGCGTCTCTCATGTTTGAGTCGTTGTCCAATGAAGGCATCAACATTCAGATGATCAGCACCAGCGAAATCAAGATATCGGTGGTGATTGCGGAGAAATACCTCGAGCTGGCCGTTCGGGCGCTGCACAGTGCCTTTGAACTGCACGAGCCCGTGGTTGAGGAAGCGTGAGGGCCAACCCCGGTCGCCTGAGCGTCTTTCCTGTCCTGCACCGCCGTGGCGTCCGCGGTTCGGACACCCAGGACGGTTCGGGCGGGGCGTTTTCATAATAATGAATGAATCGGGGAGCTTGGTGTTCCGTTCGGTGTGTTCACCGGAAGGAGCGCTCTGGCGTGACGGAAACGTTCTGCACGTCTTTAATGTTGGAACAGGTAGCTCGGTATCAAAGGAGTCGAGGCAATGTTGATTTTGACCCGCCGTGTTGGCGAAACCCTGATGGTTGGCGATGAAGTCACTGTCACGGTGCTTGGGGTAAAAGGGAATCAGGTGCGTATTGGTGTCAATGCGCCAAAGGATGTGGCGGTTCACCGCGAAGAGATTTACCAGCGCATCCAGAGCGAGCAGGATGACGATAGCGCGGGGCCGGGTAACGAGTAACCGCCCAAGGTGCCAAGGCGACGTATAACTAGCCGGGTCGGCAGTGATTTTTCAAAAAAGTTCTGTCAACCCTATGAAAATGAAATCATTATGGTAGTATACGCCGCGTTCTCAAGGAGAGGTGGGTGAGTGGCTGAAACCAGCTCCCTGCTAAGGAGCCGTACGCATTGCGCGTACCGAGGGTTCGAATCCCTCCCTCTCCGCCATTTTGAACAACGCGGCTGTAGCTCAGCTGGATAGAGCATCTGGCTACGAACCAGGGGGTCGGGGGTTCGAATCCTCCCAGCCGCGCCATTTTTCAGTACCGCAAGCCAGTCACTCCACCAAAACAGTGGTTGGTACGTGGTCAGAAGGGATTCGAACCCCAGGGGTTCGACCGTAGCAGGCGTAGCCTGCGGAGGAACGTCGGAGCGGATGCGACGACGGCCCGAAGGGCAAGGCCGGCAGGCCTCAGTCATCCTCCCAGCCGCCTCCCAGTCCATATCCCAAGTGTCGAGGAGCACCTCGGGCGAGAATGGGAAAGGACCAGACACACCAGAAAACGCTTTCCAAAAAACGCGGCTGTAGCTCAGCTGGATAGAGCATCTGGCTACGAACCAGGGGGTCGGGGGTTCGAATCCTCCCAGCCGCGCCATTTTCTTCAGCCCATTGGCTTGTGACTCCGCCCAGCAGTTGGGTAGAACAGAGTTGGATGGGATTCGAACCCAAGGGTTCGACCGGAGCGAGCGACGCTCGCGGAGGAACGCCGTCATCGCATGACGGCGGCCCCGAAGGGGTGAGGGCCGAAGGCCCGAATCATCCTCCCAGCCGCGCCATTTTTCAGTACCGCAAGCCATTCACTCCACCAAAACAGTGGTTGGTACGTGGTCAGACGGGATTCGAACCCCAGGGGTTCGACCGTAGCAGGCGCAGCCTGCGGAGAAACGTCGGAGCGGATGCGACGACGGCCCGAAGGGCAGGGCCGAGAGGCCCCAGTCATCCTCCCAGTCTTCTTCTCATGTTTCGACAGGCTCCTGGCATCAGAATGCCACCCAACGTAGCCGACCATTTATGTTCGGAGTGGCCGGGAGACCGCCGAGCAATTCTCCGCCGCCGGTTGTTTGTCGGGAGCCCTACGGCTCCTCCGAACATAAATGGTCGGCTACCTTGGGCACCGCCGAACCGACGCTACCCATGTCAACGACAAACCGACCCTCAAAAAATTAACGAAATACGACACCGCCCGTCGCCATTCCAGAATCGATTTTAAACGCCTGTTCGAAAACCCAAAAATGGCCCCAAAACCGTGCGTTGGCGTTGTTGTTCGACCTGTCAAAAGGGGCTTTGATGCGGCGATTCGGTTGCTCATAGGGTGCTAAACCGGTAAATTAAGCGGGCTTTTAACCTGCCGGTTTTTACGGATTGCCAGCCTGGATGCCAGGGTGGCGTTTTCTTGCGCCGGTTCCATTCGCAAAAAAAGGTTGAGTGTTCATGGATAACGTAATGAGCATGGCCATCGATCTGATGCTCTCCGGCATGGGGTTCGTCTTTGCGTTCCTGATCATCCTCGTGTTCGCAACGACCTTCATGTCCAAGGTGGTGGTCCGTTTTGCTCCAGAGGAGCCGGCAACCCCGGCAAAGACCACCCCGCGCGCCCGGCCGACCGGTCCAGCGTCAGTTGACCCTGACACGACCGAGGCCATCAAGCAGGCGATCGCGAAGTACCGGTCGAACCACAAGAAATGACCGCGAAGAAACAAGAGAACCTTTAAACAGAAGGCTGACACGATGACAGATACGAAGAAACCATTGGGGATCACGGACGTCATCCTGCGTGACGCCCATCAGTCCCTCTTGGCCACCCGCATGCGACTGGACGACATGCTGCCCATCGCTGAGAAGCTCGATCAGGTCGGCTTCTGGTCGGTTGAATCCTGGGGCGGCGCGACGTTCGATTCCTGCATTCGTTACCTGGGGGAGGATCCCTGGGAGCGCATCCGTGAACTGAAAAAAGCCATGCCGAATACCCAGCAGCAGATGTTGCTGCGAGGGCAGAACCTGTTGGGTTATCGCCATTACGCGGATGACGTGGTTGAGCGTTTCTGTGATCGTGCTGCCGAAAACGGCGTGGACGTGTTCCGTATCTTTGACGCGATGAACGACCCGCGCAACCTGGACACCGCCATCAAAGCCGTCAAGAAAACCGGCAAGCATGCCCAGGGCACCATTGCCTACACCACCAGCCCGGTCCACACCATCGATATGTGGGTCGATATGGCGAAGGAAGTGGCCGGCATGGGCGCCGATTCCATCGCCATCAAGGACATGGCTGGCATTCTGAAGCCGTATGTCGCTTACGATCTGGTCTCGCGCCTCAAGCAAGAGCTGGATATTCCGATTCATATGCAGTGCCATGCCACCACTGGCATGTCCACCGCGACGGCCATCAAGGCCGCAGAAGCGGGCATCGATAATGTCGACACCGCCATCTCTTCCATGAGCATGACCTACGGACATTCGCCCACCGAGGCGGTTGTCGCCATTCTGGAAGGCACCGACCGCGATACCGGGTTGAACCTCGAACTACTCGAGGAAATCGCGGCTTACTTCCGTAAAGTGCGCAAGAAGTACGCGCAGTTTGAAGGCAGCCTGCGTGGCACCGACTCCCGCATCCTGATTGCTCAGGTGCCCGGCGGCATGCTGACCAACATGGAGAACCAGCTGAAAGAGCAGAACGCGACCGACAGGTTCGACGAGGTTCTCGAAGAAATCCCCCGCGTTCGGGAAGACCTGGGTTACATCCCGCTGGTGACACCGACCTCACAGATTGTCGGCACCCAGGCGGTCCTGAACGTCCTGACCGGCGAGCGTTTCAAGTCCATCTCAAAAGAAACCTCGGCGATTCTGAAGGGCGAGTACGGTGCGGCACCCGCTCCGTTCAACAAAGAACTGCAGGAACGGGTTCTCGACGGTCAGGAGCCGGTTACCTGTCGTCCGGCGGATTTGTTGGATCCGGAAATGGACAAGCTGACCGACGAACTGAAGAAGGCGGCGGACGAGAAGGGCATCAAGTTGGCTGACAACGTCGAAGACGACGTTCTGACCTACGCCCTGTTCCCGCAGATTGGCCTGAAGTTCCTGGAAAACCGGGGTAACCCGGATGCCTTTGAACCGGCCCCGACCGAGGCGGATGCGCAGGCCGCAGCCGCACCGGCGACCTCCGGCCCGCAGACCTATACCGTCAATGTGAACGGCAAGGACTACGTGGTCGCGGTCGATGAAGGCGGTGAAATCAGCCAGATCGAAGCCCAGGGCGGCGGCGCCGCTTCCGGCGGCGGTCAGGCGGCCGCACCCGCACCGGGTGGTGGTGAGCCGGTTTCCGCGCCACTGGGCGGCAACATCTTCAAGGTCAACGTGTCACCGGGTGACACCGTGGAAGAGGGTGATGTGATGATCATCCTCGAGGCCATGAAGATGGAAACCGAAATCAAGGCACCCAAGTCCGGGACCATCGGCGACGTCTCCGTCAAAGTCGGTGATGCCGTCGCGGCCGGTGATGAAATGCTGACAATCGCATAAGGGCCAGCATTCCATGGAAAATTTTAGCGTCTTATGGACAGGCAGCGGCCTGGCCAATCTGTCTGGCGGCCAGTTCGTGATGATTCTGGTCGGCCTGCTTCTCCTGTTCCTTGCGATCCGCAAGGGCTTTGAGCCGTTGCTGCTGATTCCGATTGGTTTTGGCGGCATCCTGGCGAACATTCCCGAGGCGGGGCTTGCCCTGTCGGCGGCGGAAAATGCGATTCACATGGCGAAGCCGGAAGTACTGGCCGCGATGGGATCGGCGCTGGAAGTCCCGTATAACGCGGCGATGGACATTACGCCGGAAGTCATGCAGAGCTTCAAAGAGGCGTATAAGAACGCGAGCGTTGAAATGGTGACCGCTGCCAATGCGGTTGCCGTGGATAACGGGTACTCCGATGGCATGCTGTACAGCTTCTACAGCGTCGCTATCGCCAGTGGCGTGGCACCGCTCGTGATTTTCATGGGTGTGGGTGCGATGACCGATTTCGGTCCGCTTCTGGCCAACCCGAAAACGTTGCTGCTGGGTGCAGCGGCACAGTTCGGCATCTTCGCGACCGTACTGGGCGCGGCGCTGCTGAGCTGGACGGGGGTTATGGACTTCACGATCCTGGAAGCCGCCGCCATCGGCATCATCGGTGGTGCCGACGGGCCGACCTCGATCTACGTGTCCAGCGTTCTGGCGCCGCACCTGCTCGGTGCCATCGCCGTGGCTGCCTACTCGTATATGGCCATGGTGCCGATGATCCAGCCGCCGATCATGAATGCGCTGACCAGCAAAAAAGAACGCGCGATCAAGATGTCACAGCTGCGTGCCGTGACCCGTCAGGAAAAGATCGCCTTTCCGGTGGTCGTTCTGCTGCTGGTTGTGCTTTTCCTGCCGGATGCGGCGCCGCTGCTCGGCATGTTCTGTTTCGGTAACCTGATGCGCGAGTGTGGCGTGGTCGAGCGTCTGAGCGACACCACACAGAACGCACTGATCAACACCGTGACGATCTTCCTGGGTCTGTCGGTGGGCTCCAAGCTGAGCGCCGACAAGTTCCTCGACCTGCAGACGCTGGGCATTCTGGGCCTGGGTCTGGCGGCGTTTGCCGCCGGCACCGTCTGCGGCGTGTTGATGGCCAAAGCCATGAACCGCTTCGTCAAGGAACCGATCAACCCGCTGATCGGCTCCGCCGGTGTCTCGGCCGTTCCAATGGCGGCCCGGGTGTCCAATAAGGTGGGTCTGGAGAACAATCCTCAGAACTTCCTGCTGATGCACGCCATGGGCCCGAACGTGGCCGGCGTCATCGGGTCCGCCGTCGCGGCGGGCGTGATGATCAAGCTCCTGGGCTGATCCTCACCACACCCCTGAAAAACCCCGCCGACCTTTGGCCGCGCGGGGTTTTTGTTTTTTGCCGCGGAAACCACGGAAGAACATATATGGTCTCCTCCCCGTTTGCCAAGGCACAGAGGTTGATGAGGGACAGGTTGCTGCCATATATCCGGCCTGTTGATGAGGCGGCCTTGCC
>NZ_QEKQ01000014.1 GCF_003096655.1 Tamilnaduibacter salinus
GTCTCCTCCTTAACTCGTCGATAGTGTTTGCAACATCTATCTTGGCGCATAGCGACGCCGCTATGGAGTGGGGAGGAGACCATCCCATCTCGGAAGTAAAAGAGAAAAAACTAGAGGGGTATCTCGGGAGCCAAACGATGTCCGATCTTCTAATGCTTTTTCGTCCGAAGGACGTTTCCGTGGTTTCCGTGGCCACTCCGTCTTTTCTGTCGTTAATGAAAATCCCGCGAGCTCACCGGCAGCTCTTCAATCAGATAACTCATGTCAATCAGCTTCCCCGCCATCACATGTGTGATCTCTCCCTCGCGTTCCAGCACGCCCTTGACGAGTAACAGCCGGGCGGTGATCAGCGGGCGGCGTTGTTGGCGGGCGGTGTTGAGCCAGACGACGATGTTGGCGTTGCCGGTCTCGTCCTCCAGGGTCACGAAGGTCACGCCGGAAGCGGAGCCGGGGCGTTGGCGGCCGGTGACCAGGCCGGCCACCTGCACCGGGCGGCCGGATTCCTGATGTTTGAGATCCGTTGCTTTGACGCAGTGGCGTAGCGCCCCTTGCTCCCGCAGTAATGCCATGGGGTGGCGCTCCAGTGACAGGCCCTGGCTCTGGTAATCCGCGAGAATGGTCTGGCCCTCGGTGGGTGTGGGGAGGGCGACCGGGTCGTCGGAGGGCTCGTCCGGTTCGTCCCGGACAAACAGGGCGGCGGGGGTGTCCCGGTCCAGCAGTTGCCAGTAGGCCTGGTGGCGATGGTCGCTGATGCCCCGCAGGGCATTGGCACCGGCCAGTGCTTCGAGGTCACTCTGGTCCAGCCCGGTGCGGTGTCGCAGATCCGACCCGCTGCGGTAACCCCCGGCCGGGCGGCGTGCCACCAGTGTATGGGCCGCCGATTCCCGGAGGCCTTTGACCTGGCGCAGACCCAGTCGTAACGCCGGGTGACTGTCCGACGGGCCGAGCGGGTCCGGCCGGTGGTCCCAGTCGCTGTGATTGACATCCACGGGCAGAACGGTGACGTCGTGTCGCCGGGCGTCCTGTACCAGTTGGGAGGGAGAGTAGAACCCCATGGGCTGGCTGTTGAGTAGCGCCGTGTAGAACGCCGTGGGATAGTGTTGCTTGATCCAGGCGGACACGTAGACCAGCAGCGCGAAACTGGCGGCGTGGGACTCCGGGAACCCATAACCGCCAAAACCACAGATCTGCCGGTAGAGGCGTTCAGCGTACTCGTCGTCATAGCCGTTTTCGCGCATGCCGCGGATCAGTTTGTCCCGGAAGGGTGTCAGGTCGCCGTGGGCTTTCCAGGCGGCCATGGCCCGGCGCAACCGGTCCGCTTCGCTGGCCGAGAAGTTGGCGGCCACCATCGCCAGCTTGATCACCTGCTCCTGAAAGATCGGCACGCCCATGGTGCGTTTCAGCACCCGTTCCACCTCCGGGTTGGGGTAGCTCTCTTTTTCCAGCCCATGCTTGCGGCGCAGATAGGGATGCACCATATCGCCCTGGATTGGACCGGGCCGGACGATGGCCACCTCGATCACCAGGTCGTACCAGGTTTCCGGGCGCAGCCGGGGCAGCATGTTCATCTGGGCGCGGGACTCCACCTGGAACACACCGACGCTGTCGCCCCGCTGAAGCATGGCGTAGGTGGCCGGGTCCTCCTGGGGGATGTCAGCCAGCCCGAACGGCGCGCCGCGCTGTTCACTGATCTGCTCCAGCGCCCGGCGGATGGTGGAGAGCATGCCCAGTGCGAGCACGTCCACCTTCATCAGGCCCAGGCTCTCCAGATCGTCCTTGTCCCACTGGATGACGGTGCGGTCGGCCATGGCCGCGTTTTCCACCGGCACCAGCTCGGCCAGCGGTCCGGCGCTGATCACGAATCCCCCCACATGCTGGGACAGGTGCCGGGGAAAGCCCAGCAGCGTGTTCACCAGCATGAAGAACTGCGTGGCCACGCGATGGTGACGGGTCAGTTTTTTATCGAGAATCTGCTGGCACCAGTCGGTTTCCCGGTCGCGCCAGTCGATGCCGTCCAGCAACTGCTCCACCAGTGCCGGATCAAACCCCAACGCCTTGCCCACATCCCGGATGGCGCTGCGTGGGCGATACCGGATGACCGTCGCCGACAGCGCGGCCCGTTCCCGGGAGTAGCGTTGGTAGATGTACTGCATCACCTCTTCACGGCGCTGGTGCTCGAAGTCCACATCAATGTCCGGCGGTTCGTCCCGGTCTTTGGAGATGAAGCGCTCAAACAGCAGCTCCACCCGGCTCGGGTCCACCTCGGTGATGCCCAGGCAGTAGCACACCGCGGAGTTGGCCGCCGAGCCGCGTCCCTGGCAGAGAATACCCCGGCGCCGGGCGAAGGTGACGATGTCGTGGATGGTCAGGAAATAGTGCTCGTAGCGCATCTCGCTGATCAGGCCAAGTTCCTTTTTCAGGGCGGCCTGAACCGACAGTGGGGTGCCCTCCGGGTAGCGCCACTGCTCGCCTTCGCGGACCAGCGTCTGCAGATAATCCGCTGGCGTCTCGTCCGGCGGTACCAGGTCCGGCGGGTACTCATACCGCAGGCTGCCCGGCTCGAAGGTGCACTGATCGGCAATGCGGACGGTCTCCTCCAGCCAGTCGCTGGGATACAGACGCTGCAGCACCGACAGTGGGCGTAGATACCGCTCGCCATTCTGGAACAGGTGATACCCGGCCTGCTCCAGCGATGTGCGGTGGCGGATGGCGGTGAGTACATCCTGTAGTGGCTGGCGTTCCCGATGGTGCATGTGCACCTGCCCGGCCGCCGTCACGGGGCATTCCAGCGCGTCCGCCAGTGCGCGGATGCGCGCCAGGTGCGGTTCTTCACCGGCTTCCAGCGTCCGTTCGGCGAGAATCCAGAACCGCTCTGTAAACCGTTCCCGGAGCGATTGCCCGGTGGCCCGGGCGGCGTCTGTGCCCGTGACCAGCGGGGAGGGCGGTGCCCACAGGCACAGGCAATGGGTCAGGTCGTGGTCGTCCAGGTCAGCCAGCCACAGCTGCCAGTGCCCCTTCTCCGCACGGCGCCGGGCCGTGGTAATCAGCCGGCAGAGCTGGCCGTAGCCGGTGCGGTCCCGGGCCAGCAGCACGAACTCGGGCGCGACGCCATGTTCCGGGGCATCATCGGTTCTCAGGTGCGTGCCGGTGATCAGTTTCACCGGGCTGTCCTTCAATGCCGCCCAGGCCCGGGGAATGCCCGCCACCGAACACACATCAGTGATCGCCAGCGCGGTGTACCCGAGCGTCTGCGCCCGTTCGGCCAGTTCATGGGGGTGAGAGGCGCCGGTCAGGAACGTGAAGTTGGAGAAGCAGTGCAGCTCCGCATAACCCATGGTGGTCGCTACCCATACCAGCCGTGAATGAACCAGCCGTCCCGCACATCCCGGAACACCCAGGCCAGCTGGCCCGTGTCCAGCCGGGCGATGTAGTAATCCCGCAGTACCCGCTCGCCGTCCCACCAGCCGCCGCTGATGCGCTCCGGGCCGCTGAACCAGTCTGTGGGCGCGTGGCTGAGCGGGCGCGGCTGTCGCAGGAGCCAGAGCGGACGGGGCGGTGACACCAGGCGGTCGGTGGTGGTGCCTGAACGCATGCCCGTGGCCGCCCAGGCCCGCTCCGGGCGGTGATCCGCCTGTGGCGAGAGCCGATGCAGTGCCTGATCCCCGAGTCGCGCCTGCAACCGGCTGACCAGCGTCTGCCAGGCTTCCGCCCGATCCTCCCCGTCGCCGAGCAGGTCCGTGGGCGTGCCGGCCTGTCGTGAGAGGAAGCGTCGCACCACCAGCACGAGCGAGCGCACCGGCGCCGAAAGCGGCTGCTGATCGAGACGCAGCCGGATCAGCTCCAGAAACGCGCCCGCCCGGTGCTCGGGGCCGGCCGTCCGGATGCGCAGACGGGTGGGGGGCTGGTTGGGGTGGCGCAGCATCAGTGACAGAGTGTCCGTGTCTTCCTGACGCCAGCGCAGGTCGGTTTCCAGCTCTTCCAGAATGCGCTGCAACGGAAACAGCAGCCCCTGGCTTTGCTCCACCTCCCGCACAAAATCCACCTGCTCCCGGAACAGGTGGGGCGGCTCCCAGGGCGTCTGCGGGTCCGGCCGCTCGCCCTGCAGGCGCTGGATGTGTGCAAGCGTCTCCGGCGTCAGCCGCCGGGCCACCTCCGCCGGGGGCAGTTGCTGCACCTCGCGCAGGGTGGACAGCCCCAGCCGTTGCAGGCGCTTTTCCGTAGTGGCGTCCAGCTCCAGTGCGTGAAGGGGCAGGGCGGCCACCAGTGCGTTCAGGTGCGGTTCGGACGTCGTGCGCTCGCCGGTGCCCTGGCGGGCACAGAGCCGGGCGGCCAGCGGCGTTTTACCCAGGGCAATCTGGTAGGTCAGCCTCCGCTCGTCCAGCGCCTGAGCCACGCTGCGCCAGAACGCCGCCGCACTGCCATACAGCCGCTCCAGGCTGCTCGCTTCGGCCAGCAACCCATCAGGCGGATACAGCGTGATGCGCGCAGCGTAGCGATACAGCCAGCGTGCCTGTTGCTCCAGCACCCGGTCGGCCTGCTCCGGGTCCGGCTCAACCGGGACCAGTTCCGGCGCCAGACTGATGGCCGTTTTCAGGCGCATGCCCGGAGTAATGCCCTGTGCCTGAGCCTGTGGGCAGGCCTGCTCCACCAGCGCACCATTGGAGCCGGCGACCACCAGCGGCGCATCGTCCGACCGGTGTGCGCGCAGATGATCCAGCAGCAGATGGGGGAAATGCACGTACAGCCACAGCACTGCGTCAGGCTCCCGCTCCCTGCCAGGGACCGGCGACCACGGATTCGGCCGCTGTCGCTTCCGGCAGACCGGTGCGATCACCTAGACGGATCGCGCAGGACTGGCCGGGCCAGCCCCCCCGGCGCTTGAGAATGTCCAGGTGCAGGGCCGTGTCGGAGACCGGAGACGCCTTCAGGCGCAGGGCGGCCGGAGAGCTCTGCATCGCTTCTTTCTCAGCGCGGAACAGCAGACAGACGTTATCGCCGGCTTCGGCGGCCAGTTGCAGCCGTCGGATGGCGCGCGCGGTGAGTCGCCCCGGCCAGGCCATCACCAGACCGGTCACCGGCGAACGAAGACAGTTCTCCAGCGTCCACAGCAGGTCGCCGTCATCCTCTGTGCGCACGACCACCACCTGATCCAGCCCCACGCCCTGACGGTTCAGTTCCGGAGCATAGGGGGTGTGCGGTGGGTTCACCCAGAACACCATCTGCCCGCGTTCCGTCACCCGGCGCATCAGTGGTAGTGCCAGTTGCAGCTCCCCGATGCCCTCATGGGCCAGCAGGCATTCGCTCAACGCCCCACGCGGCCAACCGCTGTCACCCAGCGAGTGGTCCAGTTCAGGATGCCCGGTGGCCTCCACGGACAGATGTTGCGACGCGGCCCGGCGCCCCTGCCAGACGCTGGCCTCCTGCATCAGATGATCCAGCAGTTCACTCATGATGGTTACCTCAAACCAAAACTGTATAAATATACAGTATTCGGGGTTGAGCCGGAATGCAAGCAAGATCAGGGGTTGATCTCAACCGCATCCGGCGCCACTGTGAACAGAGACATCTTCCAGAATAGGAGAACGCCAATGAGCGCACTGACGGAACAGGCCTGCGAAGCCTGCCGGGCTGATGCACCGACCGTAACGGAAGAGGAGAAGAAGCAGCTGCACCCGGACGTGCCGGACTGGGAGCTCGTCACACTGGATGGCGAGGAACAGCTTCAACGAGTGTTCAAACTCAAGAACTTCGCCGAGGCCCAGGCTTTCACCAACAAAGTCGGCGACCTCGCCGAAGCGGAAGGCCACCATCCCGCCATCCTGCTGGAATTCGGCAAAGTCACCGTCCGCTGGTGGACCCACAAAATTGGCGGACTCCACAAAAACGACTTCATCATGGCTGCCCGGACGGATCAGTTGTTTAACGGGTAAATGGTCAGACGGCTCCGGGCCTGCGTTGCCCGGGGCTCCTCACCCCAACGGGCTACGAACGCCCGCAAATCCCTGACCAAGTACGTGCGTGTATATCTGCGTTGTCCGCAGATCCGTATGCCCGAGAAGATCCTGAACCGTTCGGATGTCGCTACCCCGGCGTAACAGTTCCGTGGCAAAGGTATGCCGGAATGTATGGCATCCGGCAGGCTTGCCAATACCTGATTCGTTGACCGCGAACCTGACTGCTCTCTGGACGGCGCTGGGGTGTATGTGGTGACGCACTGCATTGCCAAGGTCATCCGTACAGAGTCGGTAAGAGGAAAACAGCCATTGCCAGCTCAGGGAGGTGCCGGCACTGGGATATTTGCGGGCCAGGGCAAAAGGCAGGCTCACTGCACTTCGATAGAGGGATTCCCTTTGCTTCCAGGCTGTCTCGATCTCTTTTACCCAGTTCTGGAGTTCCGCTGACAGGGTTTCGGGCAACAAGGTTGTCCGGTCTTTTGACCCTTTGCCATCACGGACGATAATCAAGCGCTGATTGAAATCCAGGTCTTTCACCCGTAATCGACAGGCTTCCGTCACTCGAAGACCTGCGCCGTACATCAAAGATGCAAGAAGGTGGTAAGGAGACTTGAGTCGACCGATGATTCCCATGGCTTCCTGGTGAGACAGAACCACCGGTAGACGCCGCGGCTTTTTGGGACGAATCACCTCGCCGATATCACCAAGTGACAATCCCAGTACCTGTTTATAAAGAAACACCAGTGCATTCAGGGCCTGAGCCTGGGTTGCTGCCGCGACATTTCGCTCCACCGCGAGCCAGGTCAGAAAAGCGTTCACTTCTGGAGCACCCATCTCGCGGGGATGCGTCATCCTATGGAAGCGGATGAAGTACCGAATCCAGTACCAGTAGGATTTTTCCGTTCGAATACTGTACCGGTTAACCCGGATGACGGCCCGAAACTGATCTCGCAGCCGTGGTTCGCGCGCCTCCATGCTCGCTCCTTCTGCAGTACTGTTTATTTGTGCAGTAGTATTGTGTGAGCAAAAACGAGAAGTCAAGCGAATACATGGCAGGCTTGAGCGAGGTAAGCTAAGGTGTTGCTATTCTGAGCTTTTTGCTCCGGAGGAACCGCGCCGTGATGCGGAGTTATCAAGCGCTCAAGTTCATCCAATATCGCAGAGCGCGATCTAATCACTGTTAACTCAAAAGAGAAATATGGATAAACCTGAAGCACTGTATCACTACACGAGCCTAGAGGGACTTACGCACATCTTGTCATCGAGAAAGATCCGGTTCTCGAGGTTGGATCTATTAGATGATATGACAGAAGGGAGCTCCACTGATCCGGTTGATTGGAGGAAGTACTATTTTGTCAGTTGCTGGACGTCTGACCCGAAGGAATCAATACCTTTGTGGCATATGTACACCAAAGAGATGTGCGGCGTAAGAATAAAATTGCCAACCGAAATGTTCAAGAAACACTCTTTCTGTAAAGAGGATATCCCCTCTTTTTTAGAACTAGCAGATACAAGTTCAGCGCCTGCAGGTGCAAAAATTAAATTCTACTCCTATCTGCCTTATGAAGACCTTCATGGGGAAGACTATTTTGTAATGCCGACTTCTTTTAATGAAGATGTTTGGCCTTTTTCGGTTGTCTATACTGATGATGAAAGTGTATTAAACCGTGCATATCTAGAGTACGACAAAGAAAAAAATAATACCAAGATTTCCACTCATGAGATTGCAAAGTACAAAAGCACGGTATGGTCGTTTCAAAAAGAATGGCGGTTCCGGATTAACTGTTTTAATGCGGCTCCTCGAAGCTTGGCGGACAAAATGCCTGTAGAGGAGTACCACGAATTGATGATAAATAGGCTAAGAAGTATTGGGGAGGGTGTGTCAAGGGAATATTTCTATCTAGATATTTCTGATGAAGCTTTTTCAAAAATGGAAATAGTGCTGGGCCCAAAGATGGATGAAGCTCAGAAAATGATAGTTAGTTCGCTAGTGGATAAATACAACCCATCGGCTACAACAGAAGCCAGCAATCTTTCAGGCAAAGTCCGCTAGAGTTAACAAGCGCATCAACGGGACCGTTTTGTTCCGCTGGTCGCTCCACAAACCGGCCCGTTATGCGTGGCGTTGAGGCTGTAGAAAAAGTCCCGCAATCGCCGATCCGGCTCTGGTAGCATCGACCCATCGCTGGCTGACAAGGACCCGTCTTCCACCATGC
>NZ_QEKQ01000015.1 GCF_003096655.1 Tamilnaduibacter salinus
GACCAGCAGCAGATCTACGTCCACGCCCAGAAGGATCTGGACCTGCTCACTGAAAACGACCGTACGGAGGTGGTCAAGAACAACCAGCACCTGACCGTGCACACCGACCGTGTCCAGCAGGTCAAAGGTAACGACCATCGAACTGTGGACGGGGAAACACGGGAGAAGATCGGCGGCGATCACAGCCTCACCGTCGGCGGCAGCCATCACAGCCACCAGGGCAAGGGGCAGCTCATCGAAGCCGGCCAGGAAATCCACCACAAGGCGGGCATGAAGGTTGTGATCGAAGCCGGCGCCGAAGTCACCCTGGCTGCCGGCGGCAGCTTCGTCAAAGTCGACCCCAGCGGCGTCTCGGTCTCCGGGCCGATGGTCAAGATGAACTCCGGCGGCGCACCCGGTTCCGGCAGTGGCGTCTCGGCGCAAAGCCCCGGGAGCCCACAGGGCGTCACCGCCAAAGGCGGCAAGGTCGAGCCCGAGGCCCTCGCCACCACCGACCAGCGACCCAAAGGCGATCCCTCGGCCACCATCGACCGCCTCAAAGCGGCCGCCGCGACCGGGGCGGTCAGTGCGTCGGCGTGCAGTCAGGATGAAAACGGACACTGCACGGTGCACGATCACGGATCGGGAGGCCAGTCTGGTTCGGGTGGAGCAGCCTCAGCAACGCCCTCCGCCGCCCAAACGGCCAAGAACCAGAAGAGTACCCAAAACCGAACCTTGCGCATTGGTGTTTTCTTTGATGGCACCAGTTGCAATATGGAAACGGATCGTCAGCGGGATGATCGAGACGTTACCAACATCGCTAAGCTGTACGATCTCTATCAAGAGCGAGAGGGAATAACCAGAATTTATCAACCCGGGCCTGGAGCAATTCCCGAGTCTTCGGTGAACAATAACACCGAAGCTGATACGAGCGTGGTTGGGTTAGCGTTTGGGATCGGCCCGGAGGGAGGACATACCCGGATTAAGCAGGCATTAGCTGGTATTCGTCGCGTGCTAGCTGCAAGCGAGTACAAGAACATCGTTTTCGACATCTTTGGTTTCAGCCGCGGCGCAGCGCTAGCTCGCCATTTCGTGAACCTCGTCCAGCAATGGCCCCAGAACATCCTATTGCCCAGGTATGACTGGGACTTCTGGGTACCTCCGCTCCCCGGGAACGGACTGGAATGGGTCGAAGCTTTTCCACAGCAGGCCACCGGCTCCGTTGGTTTTGTTGGTCTTTTTGATACCGTCGGTAGCTTCTATCTCCCCGGGAATAATGCCAACCTCGACTTTAACCTGAATCTGGCGACGGGCAGTGCCGAGACAGTTTTCCAAATCAGTGCGCACCACGAGATTAGAGAGAACTTCCCATTATCCAGTCTGAGAGATGAGTCCGGACGCTTACCGGTCACCATGCAACAATCGGCATTCCCAGGCGTTCATGCCGACATTGGGGGCGGCTACGAAAACCCAACTGGAACAATGAACCACGAGATTTTCCACGTGGAGACATGGGCCGGTTTGGGAGCCAATGGACGTACAATCAGGGACGCTCAACAGAAAGTGAAAGAATGGAACGAGAATGACCCCAGAAACCTCCAGATGCGTGTCGAGGGAATCGATGTGATCGTGGAAGAGCGTCGGCCTACTCGAAAGGAACTGTCCATTCATGTGTTGCACGCCATGCACGAGGCAGCCTCAACCGCCGGGGTGCCCCTTGATGGGCTGGACCCAAGCAACCCCAACCATCAGATTCCCGATCAACTCAAGCAGGCGTTGACCCAATGGGAAGCCGCTGGCGGCTCACTGGATGCCGCAGAACAATATCTATCCAGCTACGTTCACACCTCGGCAAGGAGCGGAAGCATAGCTCATGCTCCAGAGCCCTCGGGAGAGCGGACCATTTTTGCGAATGCGCCTACCAAGGCGATCACCGGTTAAGGAACTTCCAGTGCAATATAAAGCTATCGCTTGTTGTACATTTTTACTCATTCATACACTTCTCGTTGGTTGTAAAACCGAACCGGAGCAGTTTCGATTCTCGGTGGTAACCTCTGGGGGGCCCAAAGGCTGGCCCATTTGGATTGAAAACCTCACTTTCGATAACCGTTGGGGAGTACCGGCAGGCTCCCACGAGTCCGGTTTCGGAAAACAGCCACCACGAGGAGGCACGGTTGGCCTGGGCGATTCTGTTGTAGCTCCCAAGTCACTTCAGGCTCGTTGGTTCTCTTATCGCACCCAAACCTATTACAAAATTGATTTAACTCTACCAGACAGCATGGAAGACAAACTCAAAGCCTGGTATGAAAAATATCCGGTTTCGGAGTACCAACACTATCTGGTAACCGCTTTTTCCGGCAAAGGGGAGGTTCAGGTCTGGTGGCATGCGTGGTGCAGCCAATGTGATCTTTATGATGACAGCGAGGATTTTAGTACCCCAATCATCAAAGCGGCCCGAGGCAAAACTTACGAGCCGGAAGTTATTGGTCATAAAGCGCAAACAAAAGAGTTGGTGGAGCGTGGCGTCATTCCCTCACCCTGGGAAGACAAAGCATCCCAATGATGCGGAATTCAATTTTAGAGGATGAGTAAGTTTGTCTTCTGAATTGGCGATGTTTATTGGCATCGGCGGTTTCGGCATTAGCTCATTAAGCATTTTGGTGCTTCTGACGATCAGTTTTCCGAAATTGCGTCAGATAGAGGACCTTATCGCAGGGCCGGAACGTTCAATCATGACAATCAGGGCCGTATGGGGAGAAGGGCCCTACGGTCGGTTAAACCGCAGTTGTCACATTGTGCTATTCCTCTTGCTACGCCACATCCCTCTCAGACACTTTCAGAGAACAGCCGCTAACATCGGAAATCCAGATGCCAAGATGCCTGTTTCGCTGCATCTCTGGGCGATTGTTCCGCCAACCGGAATGTTTATAGGTTTTATTACAGCGTGCATCGCCAATCAATTCCTCAATCCAGCCTGAATCAAGAGGGGCCAGCGGCCTTGATGAATTCTCACTTTTGACGGTCTCCGGGGTTCACCGGATGATTACGAACCAGGATCCGACGGGCACTCCACCTGAAAACAAACATCAACGTTATGAACTGCAAAACATTAACACCAGTCAGCACCCCGACAATTGGCCAAACCGGGAGTCCTGCGAAGATGCCCAGAAAATTCTGAAGGCCATGGACTCCCTCTTCGAGGTTCAGGTAGACGAGGAAGAACACCGCCGAGACAATCCAGACGGCAAGGATCGACCCGGCCGACAAAACAGTCGCTTCTTTCCAGGTTGGCACTCGACGCTGAATGTTCACGTACGACATAACTCCGCCATACGCAGCTGCCATGACATAGCCGAACTGCGCCATCGGAGGAATGGTGATACTGAATAAACTCTGGGCCGCGAGGTGGCAGAACTGGATGGCGGCATAGAGGGCCGCAACAACGAGAATCGTCCTTGTGATCATGGTTTGCGTCCTTGCTTGCTTATGGCTGACCGTTGAGCAAACATCCTTTTACCTAGGCAGCCTTCCCGTTTTGAGCGGGTATGCTATCGTCCCAACCCACGAAATCCAACCGATAGCTCAGGTCTCCTTGGCCAGGGAAGAAAACGCCAAAGGGACTGACGACAATGCAGTAGTGATAAGGACATGCCATGCACCAGGGACCCGGTCAACTTCTCCGCCAACGCCGCTTTGGCCCGTTCTTCGCCACCCAGTTTCTGGGGGCGTTCAACGACAATGTGTTCAAGAATGCGCTGATTATTCTCGTCACGTTCCAGGGGCTGCGAAGCGCCGGAATGGACTCGGATTTTTTGGTGAACCTCTGCGCCGGGCTGTTCATACTGCCGTTCTTTCTGTTTTCGGCAACGGCGGGGCAGATTGCGGACAAGTTCGAGAAGTCGCAGCTGATCCGGATTATCAAGGCGCTGGAAGTCGGCCTGATGGGACTGGCCGTGGCGGGATTCTGGCTGGACAGCCCCCTGTTCCTGATCGGTGTGCTGTTCCTGATGGGCGTTCAGTCCACCTTCTTCGGGCCGATCAAGTACGGCATCCTGCCCCAGCACCTTCGGGAGAAGGAGTTGATTGGCGGGAACGCGCTCGTCGAGATGGGAACCTTCCTCGCCATCCTTCTCGGCATCATCGCTGGCAGCAAGCTGATCAGTCTGGACGGTGGCGCGATCTGGGTCAGCACCACGCTGATGGGTGTGGGTCTGCTTGGGCTCCTGTTCAGTTGGAAGATTCCCACCGCCACGCCCTCTGATCCGGGACTGCGTCTGCACTGGAATCCGTTCAAGGAGACCTGGCGGACCATCGGCTACGCGCGGGAAGTGGACTCGGTGTTCAAGTCCGTTCTGGGTATTTCCTGGTTCTGGTTTTTCGGGACAACACTGTTGACCCAGCTGCCGAACTTCAGCCGTGAAGTGCTGTTCGTGAATGAAGACGTCTACATCGCGCTGCTGGCGATGTTCTCGGTGGGCGTCGGGCTGGGCTCCATGCTGTGTGAACGGTTGTCCGGGGACGTCGTCGAGATCGGGCTGGTGCCGATTGGCTCGTTCCTGCTGACGGTGTTCTGTGCCGACCTCTATTTCGCCAGTGATTTTCCCGCCCGCGACACGCTGATGGGCTGGTCGGCTTTCTGGGCACAGCACGGCAGTGGCCGGGTCCTGATGGATGTGACCCTGATTGGCGTCAGCGGCGGTTTCTTCATCGTGCCGCTCTATGCCCTGGTGCAGCAGCGCAGCCATCCGGAACGGCGATCACGCGTCATCGCCGGCAACAACATTCTCAACGCGCTCGCCATGGTGCTGTCCTCCATCATGGCGGTCGTCCTTCTCTCGGCCGGCGTCACCATCCTGGAACTGTTCCTGCTCACCGCTGTTCTCAACGCACTGGTGGCGGTCTATATCTACACGCTGGTGCCGGAATTCATGATGCGGTGTCTGGTATGGCTGATCGTCAACACGCTCTACCGTGTGCGCAAGGAAAACCTGGAGCGCATCCCCCGCACGGGCGCCGCATTGATCGTGTGCAATCACGTGAGTTTCGTCGATGCGCTCGTCGTGGCGGCCTGCACTCGCCGACCCGTGCGATTCGTCATGGATCACCGCATTTTCCAGGTGCCGGTACTGAGCTTTATTTTCCGCACCGCCCGTGCGATTCCGATCGCCGGAAAAAAAGACGATCCGGACACCATGGAGCGGGCCTTCGATACGATCGACGAGGCGCTGAGTCAGGGAGAACTGGTCTGTATTTTTCCCGAGGGCCGGCTGACCACGGATGGCGAAGTCGATGAATTTCGCCCCGGCGTGGAACGCATCCTTGATCGCAACCCGGTCCCGGTCATTCCCATGGCTTTGCAGGGGCTCTGGGGCAGCTTCTTCAGCCGGGTCGACGGTCCGCCGATGCGCCGGCCATTCCGCCGGGTCTGGTCCCGGATTGGCTTGGTCGTGGGTACGTCGATCGTCGCCGGTGAAGCCACGGCAAAACGTATGCGTGATGAGGTGGTGATGCTTCGTGACGGATAGCGTGACCACGGGTGAAAACCGACTCCCGACATGCCTAACAAAAGACAGCGGGTCACCATTCCAGGGAAGGTATGATGGGACTGCGTGATAACCTGTTCCGATAACCTATCACAACGGGAACCGACATGGACGCGTTATTCCTGCTGCTTCCGGACGTTCATCTTCTCGATCTGGCTGGCCCCGTGCAGGCAATCCACTAAAGCAACGAGCTGCACGGCGACTTTTTCCGGCTTCACTTTGTGAGCCTCGGTCAATCGGTCAACTGCTGGCAGGGACCGTCCATCGGTGAGCTTGAAGGACTGCCCGAAACCATCGCACTCGACACCCTGGTTTTCGTCTGCGGCATGAAACTGACGCCTCAGGTCATGGCAACCGCCCGGAACCCGGCGCTGGTCCAGTGGCTCAAACGGGCCAGCAGCCCCAGGCGCTGGAAGAAGAGGGCGGCACGGAACCGACCACCTACCACAACGCCTTCACCGCCGTGCCCGGCGACACCCCCTGGCGACCGACTCCACCGCACCGCCCAATCATGGATGGGCCGCAGAT
>NZ_QEKQ01000016.1:0-2037 GCF_003096655.1 Tamilnaduibacter salinus
CAAAGAGATTTGGCGTATCATGCGCGGTCTCTTAAGGGCGAAAGCCCAGCTCTTTAAAAAGCAGACTGAGTAATTCGTGTGGGCGCTGGTTCGGTGTCTGTAATAGATATCGAGACAGTGACTCGCAATTTGTGAGTTTTGTCTTGAGCCGATTTAGGACCTTTTTGAGGTTCTGCTTGATTGAAACTGAAGAGTTTGATCATGGCTCAGATTGAACGCTGGCGGCAGGCCTAACACATGCAAGTCGAGCGGAAACGATGGGAGCTTGCTCCCAGGCGTCGAGCGGCGGACGGGTGAGTAATGCATAGGAATCTGCCCGGTAGTGGGGGATAGCCCGGGGAAACCCGGATTAATACCGCATACGCCCTTTGGGGGAAAGCAGGGGATCTTCGGACCTTGCGCTATCGGATGAGCCTATGTCGGATTAGTTAGTTGGTGGGGTAATGGCCTACCAAGGCGACGATCCGTAGCTGGTCTGAGAGGATGATCAGCCACATCGGGACTGAGACACGGCCCGAACTCCTACGGGAGGCAGCAGTGGGGAATATTGGACAATGGGGGCAACCCTGATCCAGCCATGCCGCGTGTGTGAAGAAGGCTTTCGGGTTGTAAAGCACTTTCAGCAGGGAGGAAAGCTTGTCGGTTAATACCCGGCAAGGGCGACGTTACCTGCAGAAGAAGCACCGGCTAACTCCGTGCCAGCAGCCGCGGTAATACGGAGGGTGCAAGCGTTAATCGGAATTACTGGGCGTAAAGCGCGCGTAGGCGGTTGGATAAGCGAGATGTGAAAGCCCTGGGCTTAACCTGGGAATGGCATTTCGAACTGTCTGGCTAGAGTGTGGTAGAGGGTAGTGGAATTTCCAGTGTAGCGGTGAAATGCGTAGATATTGGAAAGAACACCAGTGGCGAAGGCGGCTACCTGGACCAACACTGACGCTGAGGCGCGAAAGCGTGGGGAGCAAACAGGATTAGATACCCTGGTAGTCCACGCCGTAAACGCTGTCGACCAGCCGTTGGGGATGTTAGATCCTTAGTGGCGCAGTTAACGCACTAAGTCGACCGCCTGGGGAGTACGGCCGCAAGGTTAAAACTCAAATGAATTGACGGGGGCCCGCACAAGCGGTGGAGCATGTGGTTTAATTCGACGCAACGCGAAGAACCTTACCTGGCCTTGACATCCTGCGAACTTGGTAGAGATACCTTGGTGCCTTCGGGAGCGCAGTGACAGGTGCTGCATGGCCGTCGTCAGCTCGTGTCGTGAGATGTTGGGTTAAGTCCCGTAACGAGCGCAACCCTTATCCTTAGTTGCCAGCGGTCCGGCCGGGAACTCTAGGGAGACTGCCGGTGACAAACCGGAGGAAGGTGGGGATGACGTCAGGTCATCATGGCCCTTACGGCCAGGGCTACACACGTGCTACAATGGTGCGTACAACAGGCTGCTAACCCGCGAGGGGGCGCCAATCCTGCAAAGCGCATCGTAGTCCGGATCGGAGTCTGCAACTCGACTCCGTGAAGTCGGAATCGCTAGTAATCGCAGATCAGAATGCTGCGGTGAATACGTTCCCGGGCCTTGTACACACCGCCCGTCACACCATGGGAGTGGATTGCACCAGAAGTGGTTAGTCTAACCTTCGGGGGGACGATCACTACGGTGTGGTTCATGACTGGGGTGAAGTCGTAACAAGGTAGCCGTAGGGGAACCTGCGGCTGGATCACCTCCTTAAACGACACAGCACACCGGATCAGTGCTCACACGAATTACTCAGTCGGCTTATGAAGAGAGCGTAAAAGGGTCTTGCAGGCCCGTTAGGTGGTTGGAATCCTCGTATGGATTCTGGCGCCGGATTCGCGCCAGCTGACAAGGCGCGGGCTGAGAGAAGGAAGGAGCGTGCATGAGTACGTGAATGACTGAGCGAGGGCCGCAACGCAGATCAGGTGGGGCGAAGACAAGCCAGAATGGGTCTGTAGCTCAGTTGGTCAGAGCGCACCCCTGATAAGGGTGAGGTCGGTGGTTCAAGTCCACCCAGACCCACCAAA
>NZ_QEKQ01000016.1:2303-5945 GCF_003096655.1 Tamilnaduibacter salinus
GATGGGGCCGTAGCTCAGCTGGGAGAGCGCCTGCCTTGCACGCAGGAGGTCAGGAGTTCGATCCTCCTCGGCTCCACCATTTTACAGACAGCCGGTCGGGTTGTTGCTCAGTGTGCAGAAACAAGTATTTCGTGTTTTTGACGACGAAGTGCTTCTTTCTGATCACTGGATCAGAAACGCTCTTTAAGAATGTGGACAAGATTGAAGCTGGAGATGAATTCGCCTGCGGGCGGGTTCGTCTCAAAGAGATAACGATGCAAGCGTTATCCGGCGATATTGTCGTTTGGGTTGTGAGGCTTTGATCCTTGCAACGGTGAGTGCCTTCGGGCACAGGTCGTTGCTTTGGGGTTATATAGTCAAGCAACTAAGCGCATACGGTGGATGCCTTGGCAGTCAGAGGCGATGAAGGACGTGGAAGCCTGCGATAAGGCTCGGGGAGCTGGCAAACAAGCTGTGATCCGGGCATTTCCGAATGGGGAAACCCACCTGGTTTCGGCCAGGTATTGTCCGCTGAATACATAGGCGGGCGAGGCGAACCGGGGGAACTGAAACATCTAAGTACCCCGAGGAAAAGAAATCAACCGAGATTCCCTTAGTAGCGGCGAGCGAACGGGGATTAGCCCTTAAGCGCGGTGACGGGTAGACGAAGACTCTGGAAAGGGTCGCCATAGTGGGTGATAGCCCCGTAGTCGAAACCCCATCCGCGTGAAATCGAGTAGGACGGGTTACGTGACATCCTGTCTGAACACGGGGGGACCATCCTCCAAGGCTAAATACTCCTGACTGACCGATAGTGAACCAGTACCGTGAGGGAAAGGCGAAAAGAACCCCTGTGAGGGGAGTGAAATAGACCCTGAAACCGTATGCGTACAATCAGTCGGAGCCCCTTCGGGGGTGACGGCGTACCTTTTGTATAATGGGTCAGCGACTTAATTTCAGTAGCGAGGTTAACCGTTTAGGGGAGCCGTAGGGAAACCGAGTCTTAATAGGGCGTCGAGTTGCTGGGATTAGACCCGAAACCGAGCGATCTATCCATGAGCAGGGTGAAGGTTGAGTAACATCAACTGGAGGCCCGAACCCACTGTCGTTGAAAAGCCAGGGGATGACTTGTGGATTGGAGTGAAAGGCTAATCAAGCTCGGAGATAGCTGGTTCTCCCCGAAAGCTATTTAGGTAGCGCCTCGGATGAACGCCACTGGGGGTAGAGCACTGTTTCGGCTAGGGGGCCATCCCGGCTTACCAAACCGAGGCAAACTCCGAATACCGGTGAGCGCTGTCCGGGAGACACACCGTGGGTGCTAACGTCCACTGTGGAGAGGGAAACAACCCAGACCGCCAGCTAAGGTCCCCAAGTACCGGTTAAGTGGGAAACGATGTGGGAAGGCCCAGACAGCTAGGAGGTTGGCTTAGAAGCAGCCATCCTTTAAAGAAAGCGTAATAGCTCACTAGTCGAGTCGGCCTGCGCGGAAGATGTAACGGGGCTCAAACCGGTCACCGAAGCTGCGGCTGCCTACTGTGTAGGCGGGGTAGGGGAGCGTTCTGTAAGCCTGTGAAGGCGCATCGTCAGGTGCGTTGGAGGTATCAGAAGTGCGAATGCTGACATGAGTAACGATAAAGGGGGTGAAAAACCCCCTCGCCGGAAGACCAAGGGTTCCTGCGCAACGCTAATCGGCGCAGGGTGAGTCGGCCCCTAAGGCGAGACCGAAAGGTGTAGTCGATGGGAAACGGGTTAATATTCCCGTACCTTGCATGACTGCGATGGAGAGACGGAGAAGGCTAGGTGAGCCGGGCGGCGGTTGTCCCGGTTCAAGCCAGTAGGCAGTGGGATCAGGCAAATCCGGTCCCACAATGCCGAGAGGCGAATACGAGCGCCCAAGGGCGCGAAGTCACTGATGCCAGGCTTCCAGGAAAATCTTCTAAGCGTCAGGTCATGCCAGACCGTACCCCAAACCGACACAGGTGGTCAGGGTGAGAATCCCAAGGCGCTTGAGAGAACTCGGGTAAAGGAACTAGGCAAAATGGTGCCGTAACTTCGGGAGAAGGCACGCCGGTGCGTAGGTGACGCTCTTCGCGAGTTGAGCCGAAGCCGGTCGAAGATACCAGGCCCCTGCGACTGTTTACTAAAAACACAGCACTCTGCCAACACGTAAGTGGATGTATAGGGTGTGACGCCTGCCCGGTGCCGGAAGGTTAATTGATGGGGTTAGTCTCAGGACGAAGCCCTTGATCGAAGCCCCGGTAAACGGCGGCCGTAACTATAACGGTCCTAAGGTAGCGAAATTCCTTGTCGGGTAAGTTCCGACCTGCACGAATGGCGTAACGATGGGGGCGCTGTCTCTACCCGAGACTCAGTGAAATTGAAATCGCCGTGAAGATGCGGTGTATCCGCGGCCAGACGGAAAGACCCCGTGAACCTTTACTATAGCTTCACAGTGAACTTTGAGCAGTCTTGTGTAGGATAGCTGGGAGGCTTCGAAGCGGTAACGCCAGTTGCCGTGGAGCCGTCCTTGAAATACCAGCCTGGGTTGTTTGAGGTTCTAACTTCGTCCCCTGATCGGGGATAAGGACACTGTGTGGTGGGTAGTTTGACTGGGGCGGTCTCCTCCCAAAGCGTAACGGAGGAGCACAAAGGTGGGCTAAGCACGGTCGGACATCGTGCGGTTCGTGTAAAGGCACAAGCCCGCTTAACTGCGAGACTCACACGTCGAGCAGGTGCGAAAGCAGGTCTTAGTGATCCGGTGGTTCTGTATGGAAGGGCCATCGCTCAACGGATAAAAGGTACTCCGGGGATAACAGGCTGATACCGCCCAAGAGTTCACATCGACGGCGGTGTTTGGCACCTCGATGTCGGCTCATCACATCCTGGGGCTGAAGCCGGTCCCAAGGGTATGGCTGTTCGCCATTTAAAGTGGTACGCGAGCTGGGTTTAGAACGTCGTGAGACAGTTCGGTCCCTATCTGCCGTGGACGTTGGAGATTTGAGGAAAGCTGCTCCTAGTACGAGAGGACCGGAGTGGACGAACCTCTGGTGTTCGGGTTGTCACGCCAGTGGCATTGCCCGGTAGCTAAGTTCGGACAGGATAACCGCTGAAGGCATCTAAGCGGGAAGCCCCTTCCAAGATGAGATCTCCCCGGGCCCTCGAGGCCCCTGAAGAGCCGTCCTAGACCAGGACGTGGATAGGCCGGGTGTGGAAGCGCTGTGAGGCGTTGAGCTAACCGGTACTAATGGCTCGTGCGGCTTGACTATATAACGCCCAAAGCAATGACAGACAACGGATAACGCAACGCGCATCAACCAACAGCTCAGTCCTCTGTCCGATCCAGTGATCACCCTTTTTGCCTGACGACCACAGCGGTCTGGAACCACCTGATCCCATACCGAACTCAGCAGTGAAACAGACCAGCGCCGATGGTAGTGTGGCTTCTGCCCATGCGAGAGTAGGTCATCGTCAGGCTCCTCAATCAAAAAGCCCCGCCAGTGCTCTGGCGGGGCTTTTTTATTGTGGATACGGTGAGTCTCTGTCACTACCTGTCGGCCCCATGCGACAAGCCTGCCGAATGGCAGGCGCAGGACGTCGGAGCAACGCGACGACGGGCCCGAAGGGCCGAGCGCCGAGAGGCGCGAGCAAAGTAGGTCATCGTCA
>NZ_QEKQ01000017.1 GCF_003096655.1 Tamilnaduibacter salinus
CCCGGTTCCGGCAGTGGCGTCTCGGCGCAAAGCCCCGGGAGCCCACAGGGCGTCACCGCCAAAGGCGGCAAGGTCGAGCCCGAGGCCCTCGCCACAACAGACCAGCGACCCGAAGGCGATCCCTCGGCCACCATCGACCGCCTCAAAGCGGCCGCCGCGACCGGGGCGGTCAGTGCGTCAGCATGCAATCAGGATGGACAGGGGAAATGCACTGTTCATGATCACGGCTCAGAGCCAAACACAGCGCTCCAATCGGCACCGGATAGCCATGGCAGAACAGCATCAAACGACTCGGATTCTGAAGACGCAACCGAAGCGGAGATTGAACCCGGCTTTCACGTCGTCCGTCAGCCCATGACCAAAACTGAACTGATCAAGATACTCTATGGCGACGTCTCCGCGAAGCCGGACCACTTTGACCGTCTGAATCCGGACCTCAGCAATCGAGTACTGCCCGGGGAAATGATCGTGCTTGGTGATCCCGAGGCAAAGGCCTGCACCCAGAAAGAGTCAGACCTGATGGCCGTTGCCAAAGAGGTGAATCAGCAGGTCCGCTCTCTGGACGAGAAAGAGGCGCAGTTCATCACGGATCATTACGATCTGCTCGAAACACTGACCTCGACCACCCAAACCGGTTTGGGGGCAGGCGCGGTCATGATCTCCAAACAAGTCCAGGGCATCGAAGCCAATCTTCGGGAACTGGAAGCTCTACATCAGGAGAGCTACCGAAAACACGGCCACCTCAACAGCCAAGAGTTCTTCGATAAGCGCAAAGCAATTTTCAGGAAACTCGACTTTTCTCTTGGTAAGGTCGCCCGGAAGGGCCTCGCGTTGGATGACAATCCCAAACTCAAAAAATCGCTTGGCCTTTCCACCAAAAGCATTGTTCACCACTGGAAACATTCCGGAGTTGGAGGAATACCTGGCTACGCCACCCACTACGATAGGCTCACCGCCGGAGCGAAATATGCGAAAGCTGGTGGCTACGTCGCAATTGCTCTCGACGTCGCGTTGGCTGAAATGCGAATCAAAGAAGTATGCACATCAGGCTCCGCACGGGAATGTTCGAAGATTAAGTACACGGAGCGAGGACGCGTAGCCGGCAGCACCGCTGGTGGAGCCTTGGGGGCGGCAGTAGGCGGGGCTACTTGCTTCGCTGTCGGGATCACCACTGCCGGAGTCGGTGGAGTCGCGTGCGCTATCATCCTCGGCGGAACAGGGTCTGCGGTCGGTGGAACCGCTGGCGGTGCTGTCGGAGAGTTCTCTGGCGAGGCAATATACGAAAAGACCTACACGGAATAGCTTGATGAATACGATTGTTTTGTACGGAGGAGTTTTGGGGATAGGCGGCTCGTTGATCTGCTCTCTGATCATCACCACCGTCGCCTTTCCAAAGATTAAAGAGATTGAAAAGATCATCTCAGCAGCCACCCTTATTTCATCGTCGGGGCGAAATATATGGGGAGGGGACCCCATAGGGAGGCTTATGCGGGCAACCCACATCTTCTGTTTCTTATGGATGCGCTATATTCCTGGTCATTTCCGTCGAGCTGCCGGTAACTTTGGGAACCTCAACATGAAAATTCCCCTTCATTTGTTCCTGTGGGGCTTCTGCCCGACTCTCGGTCTCTTTGTGTTTGGCGGACTCTTAATCTGTGCAAGTTTTTTTATCGCATAAAGGTTCTCGACTCTGAGAGAAGTGCTGACAATTAATCCTCTACACCCCGCTTCCAACTACGGTCACCCAATCAGGAAAATTCATGCACCAGGGGCCCGGTCAACTTCTCCGCCAGCGCCGCTTTGGCCCGTTCTTTGCCACCCAGTTTCTGGGGGCGTTCAACGACAATGTGTTCAAGAATGCGCTGATTATTCTCGTCACGTTCCAGGGGCTGCGAAACGCCGGGAGTTACCAGTTCCCTTCATTAACGCCGTCAGTTGTCGGATCATCATAGCCCGAACCAATGGCGCCCTCGTTAATAGCATCCGTGGTTGGATCATCGTACCCGGACCCGATGCTTCCTTCATTTATCCCATCAGTTGTCGGGTCATCTTAGCTCTGCGCTACAGCACTGAAGGGCAGTGCGAGCATAGTCAACGCAAGGACTGATCCGATCGTATACTTAAGCTTATGCATGATTGATATCCTTCCTTCTAACGCCAATATTCAGCGGCGGCCGTTGCGTAGCGAAGCGGAGAAAAGGCCGTCCGGTGGAGGCCCGTCAGGGCCGTAACGAACTGGAATGACTGGTTATATTTGGTCATCACCAACAGCCTGAAGTATCTGATGGGCGAGTTCTCTGGCCTGCTCCTTGTTCAGCGAGACTGGAAGGGCTTGATAGGAAAGCAAGCTCTTGGCAACGACCTTTAAACCTACGCCTTTCTCTCCATTTTCGAGAGCCAATCTCACTACATCGATTCGCTGTTTGAGCGGTCCTTTTCGTAGGGCCTCAACCTCCACTAGTTTGCCGACTTTCTGACCTCTCTAGAGGCTGAAAATGCCCATGATCTCTTCCTAGAAAATATAACGCCCGGCTCACGCCCCGGTTTGGAGCCGCGAAGCGGCGGAAAATCGGTCGCAGTGCAGCCGATTGTTATACGATGGGTGCATGGGCCACCTCCCGTCCGGCGAACTCACTCGCAATTAGAAAAAGAAATTGCTGTGGCACATTAGATATTAGCTCTTCTATATGAGCAGCGTCTGGACGATTAAGTAGATCGTCAAAAAAATAGGGGCGATAACGAGTAACAGAGCCCAAATAATATACAAATGCATAGATCGACAAAATTTGTGGCAATCTGTGCGCTTGCTCAATGTCCGGTGATAAATAGACGTAATTCTTTCGGTAGGGGGGCATCCTCAGAACAGCGGACCAAATTTCATTTTTGATTGGGCTAAGGAACCTCTGAAAAAGCCCTTGGATTTGCGACAATAGCACCAGAGTCACCAACCGGGAAGGTCGCTACCCCATGAGCCAGATCAGCTTTGCCGAA
>NZ_QEKQ01000018.1 GCF_003096655.1 Tamilnaduibacter salinus
TTCGGCAAAGCTGATCTGGCTCATGGGGTAGCGACCTTCCCGGTTGGTGACTCTGGTGCTATTGTCGCAAATCCAAGGGCTTTTTCAGAGGTTCCCTAATCACTGTTAGCTTTGAGAATACGAGAGGAAACGGATGGCTTATAATGATCGAAGACTTTAAAGCTGATCTAAAAGTTTTAAATAGCCTCCAAATCTATAGAAAATACGTTCTTGGCGGCGTATGTCACTTGCTAGACAATCATGATTTATTTGAGCTGCGAGAGGTGATCTGCGAGCAGTTCCAAATAGAGTTTAATGATGTGCTAATGGTTGGCTCGGGTAAGTTAGGATTTAGCATAAAGCCTTCAAGAAGATTTGGGCTTTTCAATGATGACTCTGACATTGATATCGCTATTGTCTCAACCTCATTGTTTGAGCGTGTATGGCAAGAAGCCTACCTCTACAAAAAGAGTGGTGCAGATTGGCCGTCAGCGGGAAGGTTTTTCAAGTATCTTGCTGATGGCTGGATAAGACCTGACAAACTCCCGCCAAGTAATTACTTTGATTTTGCTGCAGAATGGTGGACCTTTTTCAATGAGTTGACTAGCAGCAATAGATTTGGCCCCTATAAAATACGCGGCGGCCTCTATCATTCTCATTTTTTCTTGCAAGAATACCAAACTATTTGTATTGATCAGTGCATTCAGGAGGCTTTTTAATGGACACTTCAGCATCAAATAGGCGCCTTCGAGTGCTGTTGACAGCTATCGGAAACAAGACTCTTATTCCACAACCTGATTTTCAGAGACGCTTAGTTTGGACAAATAAAGATAAGATTGAATTCATAAAAACAGTACTTGAAGGTTACCCATTTCCAGAAATATATATCGCTGCTGGAAAAGTGGACCCAAAGACCGGGGACGGCGCAGAAGTTCTAGTTGATGGGCAGCAAAGAATAACAACACTGTACCAGTACTTTAAAGGTTCCCCCGACATAAAGCTTGGTAAAAATTTGCCCGCGTATGTTGATCTTGACGAAGACAAACAAATAGATTTTTTGGAGTATAAAGTAGTGGTTCGGGACATGGGAAACATGCCCATGGACGATATTAAAGAGGTCTTTAAAAGAATTAACTCAACGAGCTATGGCCTCAATGCTATGGAGTTACACAACTCGCGCTACGGTGGTGAGTTTAAGAATTTCGCTGAAGAGGTTTCTCAAAGTAAGATATTTGAAGATAACCGCGTATTTACATCTACCGATATAAAGCGAATGAATGATGTAAGGTACTGTCTGGGCCTTATAATAACGATTATGAGCACGTATTTTAATAGAGATAAAGAGCTAGAAAATTATCTAGAAAAATACAACGAAGAGTTTCCCGAGCGGGACAAGCTATATAGTGAAATATCTGAGGTTTTCTCGTTTATCGACAGGTTGAATTTCAATAGTAGCTCTAGAGCCTTCAAGAAGGCTGATTTCTTTACGCTTTTTGTTGAGCTTCATAGGGCATTAATCAAAAACGCACTTGCTGTTGACGCTGGCACATTGAGAGGGCTGTTAGATGACTTTTATGCACGTGTAGATCGAGTTCCATCCGGCGACTCTGGGGATGACAGGGAAGCTCAGGAATATTACAGCGCAGCCTTACAGGCAAGTAACGATAGGAGTAGCAGAATCACACGTGGTGAGTCTATCTACGCTTTGGTTCAGAAGTCCACAAGCTAACCAATGAATCAAGCCGACCGTTTTGCGCTAGCGCTCAAAACGGCGGCTTATTCAGGGCGTTAACTGCTATGTCGATTTTAAGTGGTATTTTTATAATTATTGGGCTGCTAACACTTCTCTCAGCAGGGATTCTTTATGCTTTTGCGCTGAGTAAATTTAAGAAAGCAATGAAGCGATCCAGCGATGACAGACTTTTTGGGTTAGGAATGGACAATTTGACGGATTTATTTGGCCCATCTTATGGTACCCGTGAAGTACAACTTTACTTTCTTAAGAAAAAATTCCTATTACACCCGAGTCCGGACGTAGTTTCCGCCGGTAAATTTGTTTATAAATGTATGCTGTTGGCTTGTATCAGTATGCTGGCACTAACCGTAGGCATGGTCATTAATGCAATCAGCAGTTAACAAACGGCGGCAGGCGGACCAATCTACGCTCCTTACGTCGCTCCAATTGGCCCGCTGCGCCGGGCGTTGAGGCTGTAGAAAAAGTCCCGCAATCGCCGATCCGGCTCTGGTAGCATCGACCCATCGCTGGCTGACAAGGACCCGTCTTCCACCATGC
>NZ_QEKQ01000019.1 GCF_003096655.1 Tamilnaduibacter salinus
GATGAACAAATAGACTGGGGATTTATCGCTGAAATCGGCTCATCTCCGGATAGAGACCGGGAATCGGTGTTCAAGCCCGGTTATTCAGAGGTTCCCTAGTGGCGTGCAGCAATTCTCCCTTCAGCGTCTTGAAGAAGGACTCCACCTCCGCATTGTCAGTGCAATGGCCCGGCCGGCTCATGCTGTGATGCACCCGATGCTGTTTCAGCAATCGTTGGGTCTTATGGGCGCGGTATTCGACACCTCGGTCCGTGTGAAGCAATAAACCAGCAGCAGGCTTCCGGGTCTGGAAAGCCTCTCTCAGGGTGGCTCTGGAGAAGTCCGCACTCAGGCTCTCACCCAATCGCCAGCTCAGCACTCGGCGCGAGAACAGATCCAGCACGACCGCCAGGAAGACGTACTTCGAGCCCAGCTTGATATAGGTGACGTCGCTGCTCCATTGTTGATCGACAGCGCCCGGTGAAGGAGCCTCCAGACGGTAATTGGGCAATGCTTTGAGCTCATGGCGGCGCCTCGCCAAGCGCCGGTAAACACGAGTGACGCGGGCCTTCATGCCCCATTGCTGCATGACCTTCGCGACTCGGTTTTCGCCCACCGTGATGCCCTCACGGCGCAACGCCTGGTGTACCCGCGGGCTGCCGTACCGCCCCTCGCTGTCATCGTAGATCCTGCGGACCTTGGACAGCAGAGCAGCCCGCTCGGCCGCTCGTTTGCCGGGCTTTCGGTTGACCCAGGCATAATAGCCAGCGCGTGACACACTCAGGTGCCGGCAAAGCGCTTTTATGCTGTATCGCTGTCGGTGTTTCCAGACGAACCGGAACGCTTCCGTCGTTCCTCGGCCTGAAAACGTTGAAACTTTTTTAGGACGTCGTTTTCCTCCTCAAGCTCCGCAATCCGGCGTTTGAGGCGGGTGACTTCATCCTGCTCCCTGATCTGTTCCTTGGCCTCGGCAGGCGCTTTCTTGACCCGTTTCATGGCGAACTTTCCCTCCCGGTACTCCTTCCGCCAGCGTGACAGCATGAATGGGTGAATATCCAGCGCTTGCGCCACCCCTTGAACGCTTCGGTGGGCCTGGTGACTCCACTCCACCGCCTTGACCTTAAACTCGGTGCTGTAACGTTGTGTCTTCTTCCCCGTAATCATCGCGGGCATCGGTTTTCTCCTCCGTCGGAGTTATCGATGCGTGTCCACTAAAGTGGGGGAAGTCCACGGTCCGCTGCGGCCCCTTGTTAGGGCTATTTTGCTCCGGCATATTGCCACCACATGATCTTTGACAGCCCAACCAATTGTTCTTCTCCTGCATCTCTCGAGAGCTTGATCTCATCTATTCCTGGGAAAAAGCCTTCCTGTAGGGGGTTCGATGCAAAAGGGTTTGTAAAGTATCTGTGGTTTCCACACTCCGGATCAAAAACCACAACACCCGAGATTGATGTGTTTCCCTGCTTTGTTAGTGCAGCATTCCCGCGTGGCAAGTGATTCATCTCGCTGCGGGTTCCATTAAAAAATTCTACTCCTACATCTCCAAGCATTGCCCTCGCCACAGTAAGGGCTGTGAAAAAGTTGCTTGAAAAATTCATTGTCACCAGAACAACTGGATCACTTGGTTTGGTCTTTTTGAATTTTTTCCGAAGATCTCTCAAATCCTCTCGAATATGGGAAAAAGCATCAATCTCATTGCCGGTCTTCGAACGGGAATCCCGAACTTCCTTTACATCACACAATACAACAGAGGACGTTTCTACCCGAAAATCAACATTGCTATTTCCAGACACCGGGTAATGCCTTTCAAATCTAATATTAAAGTCATCTAGGTATGCGGCAAATAATCCTTCCGAAATTTCAGCGTGCATCAGATTTCGTCCTTGCCCTAACGAGGCTGTAGAAAAACGCTCCCCAGAGCCCCCATCCCAGCCTTTTTGTGTCGTTCATTGTTCCCCAACCTATGGCTGGGCTTTTCCTGTT
>NZ_QEKQ01000020.1 GCF_003096655.1 Tamilnaduibacter salinus
CTAACGAGGCTGTAGAAAAACGCTCCCCAGAGCCCCCATCCCAGCCTTTTTGTGTCGTTCATTGTTCCCCAACCTATGGCTGGGCTTTTCCTGTTTTCTTGGCACGCCGCCGTTTGATCGACCACAACCGGGCCCTGATGCGCCCCATAAAGGTCCTTGCGGGCCGCTGTTCTGGCGGCGCAACCTTAGGCAGCCATCCGCCCATAATTGGCCAGTTTCTCGATATTATGGACGAGGCAGTAGAGCTGCCACTGGCCCTGTACCTTCTTCTTACCCCGGAGACTGAACCGGTTCAGTCCCTTGGTCGTGCCGATGTTGCCGAACACCGGCTCCACCACCGACATGCGGTGACTGTAGACCGCTTTCCCCTGTTGGCTATCCACCCGGTGTTTCATCCAGTCGGTGTAGTTGGGGAGGCGCTTGTTCTCTATCGTAAACGATACCTGTCGACCGGAACCGTTACGGTGGTTTGCCGAGGCGGGATTGTGCATGCATCGATGCTTCTTGGGGCAGTGACGGCACTGGAGCAACCGCCCCTCGAAGTGCACCCGGATTTTGCCATTTTCGGCTTCCCGTTGGCTTCGGTAAGTCAGTGATTCGCCCGCCGGGCAGATGCAGGTCAGCTTCACCGGATCGAACTGGAATTCACTGGCCGGGATGGTCTTTTTCCACCCCGTGGCAGGCCGGTTCTGGTGGCGTTTGCCGTACTTGTCCTTTTGTTGGGCGAACTTCGGGTCGCGGCTTCGGAAACGGTTGTCCGGTACATAGCCGTTGATGCGTCGTTCGTGCAGGTACTGCATGTTCGCTTCGTTGGCGAAGCCGGTGTCGGCAGTAACGATGGTGCCGTTCTCGTAAATAGCCTCATTGATGCCCAGCCTTTGGTACCGGGCCTCGACCGTCTCCAGCACCGGGGCCAGCGTGTGGTGTTCCTGCCCTTCGCCGAAGGCCTGGGCGTCGATGATGATCTGGTGTTTCTTATCCACCGTGGCCACGCCGTTATAGCCCTGGATCGTGCCCTTGCTGGTGGTCATCTTGGCGCTGTCGTTATCGGTGATGTTGCTCTTCACTTCCGTGTTCCGCTTCCCCCGACCCTTCCGTGGGCGGTTCGTCTTTAGGAAACGGTCCACTTTGTCCAGAGACTCATCCAGCGAGAGGATGGTCTTCGCCTGGCGGATGTCCCGGTCCAGCTCGGCTTCCGTTTCCGCCTCGTCCCGTTCGTGGTGTTCCTGCAGATGATGGCGGATCAGCCGTCGCAGCTTGCCCCGTTTCTCGCCCAGCTCGCGGAAGGTGCCGGACCATTCCTTGGCTGCGTTCGAGGGCATCTTGCAGCCGTCGATGGCAAAGAGTTCATTGCCCAGCAGACCCTGCTCGTCGCAGACCAACAGCACCTGCTCAAACAACGCCTCGATCTCGTCGGCGTGCTTGCTGACAAAGGCCGCCAGAGTGGTGAAGTGCGGCACCGTGTCGCAGGATAGCGCTTTGAACAGGATGTTGGTCTCGCAGCACCACTGCATCTCGCGGCTGGAGGTGATGCCCTTGGAGTAGGCGAAGAGGATGATCTTGAGCAGGATCGCCGGGTCGTAGGCCAGCCGGCCGGTGTCGTCGTTGCGATACCGGGGATGGAAGACCGACAAATCCAGCTTGTGCTCAATGAGGTAATGCACCGCGTACTCGAAGGTGCCGGGCTGGATCTGGTCCTGGTAGTTGATCACGACCATGGCGTCCTGGTCGTAGTTGTAGGGCTTGAAACGGGGCATGGTGGAAGACGGGTCCTTGTCAGCCAGCGATGGGTCGATGCTACCAGAGCCGGATCGGCGATTGCGGGACTTTTTCTACAGCCTCAACGCC
>NZ_QEKQ01000021.1 GCF_003096655.1 Tamilnaduibacter salinus
TTCCGAGATGGGATGGTCTCCTCCCCACTCCATAGCGGCGTCGCTATGCGCCAAGATAGATGTTGCAAACACTATCGACGAGTTAAGGAGGAGACCATGACTAAGAATACGGTGATTGGCATTGATCTGGCAAAGTCGTCATTTGCGGTTGTTGTTCTGGAACAGGGCGGGCGCGAGCATTCGAAGAAGACGTTTCGACGGGAGGGGCTGAAGCGTTTTCTGATCCGTCAGCAGCCGAGCACTGTGGCTTTAGAGGCCTGTGGGAGTGCCCACTATTGGGGACGTTTTCTGGAGTCCCATGGCCATCAAGCGGTTCTGCTGCCGCCACAGCATGTGAAAGGTTACCTGCGTGGGCAGAAGAATGACTACAACGATGCCCGGGCCATTGCAGAGGCCTGTCTTCATGGGGCGATTCGCCCGGTGCGAATCAAGTCCCAGGAACAACAGGATGAGCAGGCGTTTCACGCGATTCGCACTCAAATCCAGAACGACAGTACCCGTTTGGTGAACCAGATGCGGGGGCTGTTGGCTGAGCAGGGACTCTCCGTTCCCAGGACCGTGGCCAGTTTCTGCAAGCGGGTGCCGGAGTTGCTTGAGGATGCGCAGAACGGTCTGAGTGGTCGGTTCCGCGAGCTGCTGAACCGCCAACTGCAACGGCTCTACGAGCTGCGCGGGGAGCTGGCCTGGTACGACGAACGCATCCAGCATCAGGCCCGAACCGATGACACCTGCCGCCGGTTAAAGGCGGTTCCCGGCATGGGACCGATAGTCGCCAGTTCGCTAAAAAGCTGGATGGGCGATGGTCGCCAGTTCTCTCGCGGACGCGATGCATCCGCCGCACTGGGGCTCGTGCCACGTCAGTACAGTACCGGAGGAAAGCAGTCTCTATATGGCATCACCAAGCGCGGGGACAAACACGTGCGAGCGCTGGTGGTGCATGGCGCCCGGGCGTTGCTAAGGGTCGCTCATACTCGCAACGACCGGCTCAGCCAGTGGGCGCTGGCGATCAAACAGCGCCGTGGTCAGAACCGGGCGGTGGTGGCACTGGCCAACAAGCTGGTGCGCATCGGCTGGGTGATTATCGCTCGACAGGAGAGTTATCAGCCGACGCCGTCGGCTTAAACGTGAAAGCGAAGAGAAGCAGACGGAGCACGATAGACGTAGGGAATTGATCCCAAGGTTGCGAAGGCAACAGACGCTTGATGACAAACAGGTCAAACCGGCGCTTGTGAAACCTGCGAAGGACTCCGGCCGAAAAGGCCGCTTCCGTGATTAGGCACAGGCGCGGCGAATCCTCATCAGGGCCAGAGGCGGCAAGGCCGCCTCATCAACAGGCCGGATATATGGCAGCAACCTGTCCCTCATCAACCTCTGTGCCTTGGCAAACGGGGAGGAGACCATATATGT
>NZ_QEKQ01000022.1 GCF_003096655.1 Tamilnaduibacter salinus
GAGATGGGATGGTCTCCTCCCCACTCCATAACGGCGTCGCTATGCGCCAAGATAGGTGTTGAGGCATCTATCTACGAGTTAAGGAGGAGACCATGACTAACAATACGGTGATTGGTATCGACCTGGCAAAGGCCTCTTTCGCGGTTATTGAGTTGGGGCGCGGAGGCGATGTAAAACGCCGGAAAACTTTCCGCCGGGATGGCTTGAAACGGTTCTTGGCGAAGCATGAGCCTGCGACTGTGGCTCTGGAAGCCTGCGGAAGCGCTCATTACTGGGGCCGCTGGCTGGAAGAGCATGGTCACAAACCAGCTCTATTGCCTCCACAGCACGTTAAAGGCTATTTGCGGGGGCAGAAGAACGATTACAACGATGCGCAAGCCATTGCTGAGGCTTGCCTTCACGGTGCAATTAATCCGGTGAAGGTAAAGAGCATCGAGCAACAAGACGATCAGGCATTTCATGCCATCCGCCGGAGTCTCAAGGTCGAGAGCACTCGGCTGGTGAACCAGATGCGCGGTCTTCTTGCGGAGTATGGGCTAACTGTACCGAAGTCTGTCAGTGCGTTTCGCCGACGAGTGCCTGAGTTGCTCGAAGACGCTGAAAACGGTTTAAGCACTCGGTTCCGCATGCTGTTGAACCGGCAGTGGCGTCGACTCCAAGCCTCGCTTGAAGAGCAGGCGTGGTACGACGAGCAAGTGCAACAACAGGCCAAAGAAGACGGCACCTGCCGTCGGTTGACCGGTGTCCCCGGTGTTGGCCCAGTTGTCGCCAGTGCCATCAAAAGCTGGATGGGCGACGGTCAGCAATTCCGGCGTGGCCGGGATGCATCGGCAGCGCTGGGTCTGGTGCCGAAACAGTACAGCACTGGTGGTAAGCAGTCGTTGTACGGGATCACCAAGCGAGGCGATGCCTACTTAAGGTCCTTGGTGGTTCATGGCGCACGCGCGGTGGTGCGAACGGCCAAGAACAAGCAAGACGCCCTGAGTCAGTGGGCTCTGGCGGTGGAAGCCAGGCGAGGTCACAACCGAGCGGTTGTCGCCGTGGCGAACAAGATCATCCGTATGGCTTGGGTCATTGTGGCCAGGCAAGAGCACTATCGATCGGTAGAAAAACGGATATTGGCAGGGGCCTGAGTTAATCAGTCTCAGAAATGAATAACCAGGATAAGCGACGGATCCGAAAGAAGGAGTCTTACCCAAGGTTGCGAAGGCAACGGACGCTTGATGACACAACAGGTCAAACCGGCGCACCTGAAACCTGTGGAATCCACTGGCTCTAAGGCCGCTTCAGTGATTAGGCAGGCGCGCGGCGAATCCTCATCAGGGCCAGAGGCGGCAACGCCGCCTCGTCAACAGGCCGGATATATGGCAGCAACCT
>NZ_QEKQ01000023.1 GCF_003096655.1 Tamilnaduibacter salinus
GGAACCTCTGAAAAAGCCCTTGGATTTGCGACAATAGCACCAGAGTCACCAACCGGGAAGGTCGCTACCCCATGAGCCAGATCAGCTTTGCCGAAGCCGAATACCAGAACAAAAAGCGCAAGACCCGCCGCGAGAAGTTCCTGGAGCGCATGGATCAGCTGATCCCTTGGAAGAAGCTGGAGAAGAAAGTAGCCCGCTACTATCCCAAGGGCGAGAACGGCCGCCGGCCGTACCCGTTGCAGGTGATGCTGCGCATCCACTGCATGCAGCTGTTCTACAACCTGTCTGATCCGGCGATGGAAGACGAACTCTACGAGATTGAATCCATGCGCCGCTTCGCTGGGCTGACCCTGGCTGGTTCGATTCCGGATGAAACCACCATTCTCAACTTCCGTCACTTTCTGGAGCAGCACAACCTGGGCAAGGCGATGTTCAAGGAAGTGAACAAACACCTGGAGCGCCAGGGCCTGATGCTGCGCGAAGGCAGCATCGTGGATGCCAGCATCATCTCTGCGCCGAGCTCGACCAAGAACAGCACCGGTAAGCGAGATCCGGAAATGCACCAGACCCGCAAAGGCAACCAATGGTATTTCGGGATGAAGATGCACACCGGCGTGGATGACGGTTTTGGGATGATCCACTCGCTGGAGGTCACCGCCGCTAATGAGCACGATCTCAATGCGGCCGGAGCGCTGCTGCATGGCGATGAAGCACGCGTATTTGGTGACTCCGGTTATCGCGGCATCGAAAAGCGCACCGAACACCGGCATCGCGACGTCAACTGGTTCATCGCCCGGCGCCCCGGTGTGACCCGACAGCTGCCAGAAGGCAGCGACCTCGCCAAGGCGGAAAAGATCAAAGCCAGTGTTCGGGCAAAGGTCGAGCATCCGTTTCGCACCATCAAGCGTCAGTTCGGTTACGCCAAGGTCCGCTACCGCGGCCTGGCCAAGAACGCCAATCGGCTTTACCTGTTGGCCGCGTTCAGCAACATGCTTGTCGGTGAACGTTATCTCCCCGCATAGGGGAAGTGTGTCCGGTTTCCGCCAAAGCGGCGGGAATCGGACAAAAGATGAACAAATAGACTGGGGATTTATCGCTGAAATCGGCTCATCTCCGGATAGAGACCGGGAATCGGTGTTCAAGCCCGGTTATTCAGAGGTTCC